>CAXXXM010000004.1:0-305768 GCA_963663265.2 Melioribacteraceae bacterium | reverse complement strand
ACTTTCGCTCAAAACTCATAAGCTCAAATCACCCTTAATTAATTTTTCCAAATTTTCAAGAATTGATTTGTTCTCTTCGGAAAGTTTTTTTCATTTCGTCTAAAATCTCAATGGGGGACCTTAACTTTTCTTCGTTATTTTTATTCGGATTTTTAACCGATAAATCAAAACTGTCTTCATCTACATCTTTTATATTTATTGACCACGAGTTGTTACTGTTCGCTTTTGTCTTTTGTAATTCTACAAATTCGGCTAAGTCTTGTTCATTGAGGGGATTGGTTTTCCCTAAATTCCTATCTAAATTTAATTGGTAGTACCAAATCTTTTCTGTCGGTTCTCCTTTTTGAAAAAACAAAACAACTGTTTTTACTCCGGCGCCCGTAAACACTCCTCCGGGTAAATCAAGTACGGTATGCAGATTGCAGTTCTCAACTAAACTTTTGCGTAAACTTATTGAGGCATTGTCGCTGTTGCTTAAAAAAGTGTTTTTAATAACAATACCTGCTTTACCGCCTGCTTTTAATATTTTTATAAAATGTTGTAAAAATAAAAATGCAGTCTCCCCGGATTTAATAGGGAAGTTTTGTTGAACTTCGGCTCTTTCTTTACCGCCAAATGGGGGATTGGCTAATACAACATTAAACCTATCCTTTTCTTGAATATCGCTTATGTTTTCTGTTAATGTGTTGGTATGAATAATATTTGGCGCTTCAATTCCATGCAGAATCATATTCATTATGCCGATAATATAAGCCAACGATTTTTTTTTCTTTTCCGTAAAATGTGTTTTTTTGTAATGTAACCAAATCGGTTGTTGTAAGCTTTTTAGAAGTTTTTAAATATTCATAAGCTTCGCATAAAAAGCCCGCACTTCCTACAGCCCCGTCGTATATTTTATCTCCAATTTTAGGAGCAACAACTTTAACAATGGTTTTGATTAAAGGTCGGGGAGTGTAGTATTCGCCTCCGTTTCTCCCTGCATTCCCCATGTTTTGAATTTTTGATTCATACAAATGACTCATTTCGTCTTTTTCAACTTGAGTCCTGAATTTTAAATTATCAATTAATTCAATTACGCCGCGTAAATTATAACCGCTTTGTATTCGGTTTTTTAACTCGCTAAATATTTCTCCAATTTTATATTCAATTGTATCGGCACTGCTTGCGGACACCTTAAACTTTTTTAAATAGCCGAATAAATTAATATTTACAAAATCTACTAAATCATCGCCTGTTAAAGCCTTTTTATCAATTTTACCGGTTTCATCTTTTGGAGCTGCCCATTTATTCCATTTATATTCATCGTCAATAATTGGAGTATAACTATTTCTTGTTAACTCAGCTTTAATTTTTCTATCGGCTTCTAAATCATCAAGATACTTAAGAAACAATATCCATGAAGTCTGTTCAACATAATCAAGCTCGCTGCTGCATCCTGCATCTTTGTGTAGAATATCATCTATATTCTTAAAAATTTGTTCAAACATATTTGCTCATAAAATTATAAAATAATAAAGGTTCTATACCCTTTAACTATTGTAAATTTAAATAAAATCTTGCTCTTTTTCTATTATTTTTACCACGAGTACAAAATAATAAAAATTTACGTAATCTTCAGTAATTATTTATTCATTCTTATTTGTTAAATATTAATATTATTTATAATTTGCCATTTTCAACTACGGTTTGTAACTCTATTTTATAAATGAGACCTTTAAGCAAATCGGAGGAACAATGGCAGGCAAATTTGAAATATTCAAAAATTCATCTGCATCCCAACCATACTATTTTCATCTTAAAGCTTCAAACGGTGAAATAATTCTGAATAGCGAAATGTATACCGATCTTGGTGGAGCCAAAAATGGTATATCATCTGTAAAAACTAACTCTCCTTACGACTGGAATTACGAAAGACTAATTGCTAATGATGGAAGTCCATATTTTAATTTAAAAGCAGGCAATAATAAAATTATTGGAACCAGTGAAATGTATTCATCTACATCTGCAAGGGATAAAGGTATAGAATCTGTTAAAACAAACGCCCCAAATGCTGAAATTGTAGACAACACATAAACAAATTAATTAAATCAAAATCGCTTAAAGGTCTCAATATAAAAGAAATAAAAGAAAGGACTATATATTGTTTTTTATGTGTTTCCTATTGATGTTTCGACCCTTTGGGTATTATATTTCGCATTACAGATTGTTTCGTTTATTTTTGAAATAGGTTCACATAAAGAGAAAAATTATGTCACCGGTTCCCGGTTTTTGTTTTGTGGGGGATCGTTTTGCTACAATAATGTCACCGGTTCCCGGTTAACTGCCCATATTATTGAACTTCAATTATTAATGATTCTTCTGAATTAAATAACGTGAAAAAATATTCAATAATTTGTAATCCCATAAATCTGTTAAATCCCTCCAAATCCTCGTTCAGACAATATTTAATAATATAGACCACTCACTCTGGAGTGGGGAAGATGTGTGTTTGTGTTTGGATTATTCTACCAATAGAGCCATTCCTGCCGGAATGGCTTTTATACCAATCACTATTCAGCAATTACGAATCACGAAATACCAGTCTCAAGCTTTTGGTTTTTAGTCACTTGTCACAAGTTACATGTTACTCTGTAAAGAATGTGTCGCCACCTACGGGGCTTAATTATGTTTGTTTTCAATTTTCTATTGATGTTTCATCCCTAAAGGGATTGATGTTTAATCGTTATAGAATTTTTTGTTTTATATTATGTAATTGGTATTTGACAAACAAAAGATATTTCATCAAAAAAAGTAACGAGTGACGAGTGACTAAAAGCAGGTAATAGTAAACAGATAATAGCTAACGGATTTGTATAAATAATTTAACATTTATGCTATATATTGTATTTTTAGAAATAGAAAATGTTAACAAAAACGAAATCACTCGTGTCTTCATCTAACCAGACCCTTTAGGGTCGAAACAACAATAGTAATATAAATCCCCTCACTAAATAAAGCTCCGTTAGGAGCGACACATAGAATGCTTTGTAACGAGTTGCCAGTATAGAGTTCCTGTTTTTTTACAGTTGACAAAAAATTGTGCGACTTCAGCCGAAGTAGTGGGGATTTGTTAGTGATTGTGGTTAACGACATGTGATTGCTCTGCAATCAAAAAAATGTGACGAGTGACGAAAAGCAGAGACTTGAGACTGGAGACTTGAAACTGGGAAAAATAAACATATTACATGTTTTTATGTTTTAACCGGGAACCGGTGACATTTTTGTAGCACGCATAACAAACAAATATGAAAGAACCGGGAACCGGTGACATAAGAGGGACAAATTTATGCAACCAATTTTATAAAAACGTATTACCATAACAGTCGTCACTCCTTCTATTTTCAAGAGAAGGCGGTGTACTCAATGGGGCTTATTGAGTCGAGGGATGAGTTTGCTAAACAATTACCAAAAATAGTGTCGCCCACGCTGGGGCTTGATATAATGTTGTTTCGGAGTTTTCTATTGATGTTTCGACCCTTTGGGTATTATATTTCGCATTACAGATTGTTTCGTTTATTTTTGAAATAGTTTTACATAAAGAGAAAAATTATGTCACCGGTTCCCGGTTTTTGTTTTGTGGGGGATCGTTTTGCTACAATAATGTCACCGGTTCCCGGTTAACTGTCCATATTATTGAACTTCAATTATTAATTATTCTTCTGAATTAAATAACGTAAAAAAAATATTCAATAATTTGTAATCCCATAAATCTGTTAAATCCCTCCAAATCCTCGTTCAGACAATATTTAATAATATAGACCACTCACTCTGGAGTGGGGAATGTGTGTTGTTGTTATGATTTTCTACCAATAGAGCCATTCCTGCCGGAATGGTGTTTATACCAATACCAAATACCAATTATCAAATACCCATCACCAATTACCCATCACCAATTACCCATCACCAATTATCAATTACCAATTACCATTATCTTTCTTAATTACCCGCAGTTGGCAAATTAAATAATTAATAATTGATAATTAACAATTAAATCTTTTCTCTTCTCAATCTCAGCGAATTTGAAATTACTGATACAGAACTAAGCGACATTGCCAAAGCTCCAAGCATTGGGTTTAACATTCCTAATGCGGCAAGGGGAATCCCAATTATATTATAAACAAATGCCCAGAATAAATTTTGTTTAATTGTAGCAATAACTTTTTTAGATAAACTGATGGCTTTAACTACATTATTTAAATCGCTATTTACTAATACAATATCTGCAGATTCAACCGCAATATCAGTTCCAGAACCTATGGCAATTCCAATATCTGCCTTGGCTAATGCGGGGGCATCATTAATTCCATCACCAACCATTGCAACAAGTTTTCCTTCTTTCTGAAGTTTTGAGATTAAATCTACTTTATCGGAGGGGAGAGCTTCAGCAATAAAATTATTGATATGTAATTTATCTGCTAAATACTTTGCACTTCGTTTATTATCTCCGGTAATCATATAGGTGGTTAAACCCATTCGGTTGAACATGTTTATTGCATCTAATGATGAATGTTTTTCTTCATCTTGCAATGCAAAAACTGCACTAAGTTTATTGTTTATTGCTGCAA
This sequence comes from Melioribacteraceae bacterium, assembly GCA_963663265.2. Taxonomy (GTDB): domain Bacteria; phylum Bacteroidota; class Ignavibacteria; order Ignavibacteriales; family Melioribacteraceae; genus JAEXOD01. Next base: position 301,164 of record CAXXXM010000004.1, on the reverse strand, counting down.
GTATTACTGTTTTTCCTTCTTCAGAATAACATCTAATATTTTCGGCAAACTCAACTATCTCTATATTATACTCATTTAATAATCGTTCATTCCCAATTAATATGTTTTTATCTTCTATGTTTCCCATCAAACCGAAACCAGTTTTGCTTTCAAAGTTATTAGGTTGTACAAATTCAACATTTTCAGTTTTGCAATAGTTTACAATTGCTTTTGCCAATGGGTGTTCCGATTTCTTTTCAATTGAACCGACAAGTTTTAATATTTCTACTTTACCAAGTTCATTCCATTCAAAGTTAACAACTTTTGGATTCCCTTCGGTTATGGTGCCGGTTTTATCTAAAACTATTGTATTAACCTTGTTGGTAATTTCTAATACTTCACCGTTTTTAATAAGAATTCCATAAGCAGCTCCTTTACCTGTTCCAACCATAATTGCAGTTGGTGTTGCTAATCCCAAAGCACAAGGACAAGCAATTATTAATACGCTTACAAAATTTACTAAGGCAATATTAAAAGCATTATCGCCGCCGATCAAAAACCATACAAAAAATGTAATCAAAGAAATTCCAACAACGATTGGAACAAAAACAGAGGCAATTTTATCGGCAAGTTTTTGTATAGGGGCTTTTGAACCTTGAGCGGCCTCAACTAACTTAATAATTTTGCCCAGAATGGAATTATCCCCAATTGTAGTAATTTTAAAGTTGATTGTTCCGGTTGTATTGATTGTACCGCCAATAACTTTACTACCAATATTTTTTTCAATGGGAATACTTTCACCTGTTATCATGCTTTCATCAACAGAGGATGAACCACTTACAATAATTCCATCGGCTGCAATTTTTTCACCCGGTTTTATAACAACAATATCTCCGGTTTTTAAGTCTGTTATATCGGTTTTTATTTCTTTATCATTAACTAATATAGTTGCTGTTTTTGGTTTAAGTTCCAATAGCTTTTTTATTGTGTCTTTAGTTTTTGCTTTTGCATTACTTTCAAGAACTCTTCCAAATAATATTAGCGTAACAATTACCGCTGCTGTTTCAAAATATACATGAGGCACTCCATGATGAACAGTAGTCAGCTGGGGAAATAATATTGCCAATACACTATATCCATAAGCAGCTCCGGTTCCAACTGCAATTAATGTATTCATATCGGCAGAAAAGTGTTTAAGATTATTCCAAAAAGCAATAAAAAATCTTTTTGCCGGAATGAACATTATTGGAGTGGTAAATATGAATAGCAATTTATTTATAATATCTTTTGATTGGTCGGTAATAGTGTTCGAAAAGAATAAATCAACACTCATGCTCACAATAAAAATGGGGAGAGCTAAGGATAATGAAAATATAAAATCTCTTTTTAATAAATCAAATTCAATGTTATCGTTATCTTTAATATTCGGTTGGTTTTTTTCTTCAATCTCTAATTTATACCCATATTCGTTAAGTAGTTCAGCGGCTTTAACTATTGAACTATTATCTTTAACTTTAAAATAAGCTTTTTCATTAGCAAGATTGACAGAAATCTCTTCAATACCGTCAATCTTTTTTAATACTTTTTCAACACGTGCAACACATGCTGCACAAGTCATCCCTTTTACTGGAAACGAGACATCATTCATTTTATTCTTTTACTTTAAATCCGGCTTCTTCAATAGCTGCATAAATTTTTGACTTATTCACTACATTTGGGTTGTATTCAACTTCAGCTTTTCCAATCTCTACCTTATATGAACCTAAATTCAAGTTCTTAAACTCCATTTCAACTGCTTTTACGCAGTGCATGCAGCTCATACCTTCAATGTCAATAGTAATATTTTCCATTTTAATATCCAATGTTTTAAGGAGTAAACATTTTAAATTGTTAAAATGTTTCAAATAAGTAAAAGGGGAGAGCTTGTTTAACTCTATTTAAACAAGCTCAATTTATTAAGCAGCTTTTTTATTTGATTTGTTCTTGATATAAATATAAGTTGCTGAAACAACAAATATAATACAGAAGATCATAAACGAAGTGTATAAAGATAAACCAAAACCTTCCGGGGCAACTAATATGTAGTTAAACGTTACAGCTGACATAAAAACTGCCGGTATTAAAGCAATCCAGAAGTTTTTATTTTCTTTAAATAAATAGACAGTAATAGCCCAAAGAGTAATAGCACCTAAAGATTGATTTATCCACGCAAAATATCTCCAAATAACATCAAAACTTACTTGAGTTAAAACAAAAGCAATTACAAACATAGGAACAGCAATTATAAGTCTATTTTTAATTTTAGTTTGGTTGTAGTTAAGAAAATCAGCTAAAGTTAAACGAGCTCCTCTAAATGCAGTATCACCGGTTGTAATAGGACAAGCAACAACTCCAATAATTGCTAATGCCCCACCAATTTTTCCAAGCAAACTATTTGAAATAACACTAACAATATAAGCAGCATTCCCATTGTGTTCAGCCATAACAGAATTTAATTCGCCAACGCTTCCAAAAAAACCCATAGCAACTGCAGCCCAAATTAAAGCAACAATCCCTTCAGAAAGCATAGCACCATAAAAAACTCTACGTCCATATTTTTCGCCAGTTAAACAACGAGCCATCATAGGAGATTGAGTTGCATGGAATCCACTAATGGCACCACAAGCTACTGTAATAAATAACATGGGGAAAATAGGGAAGCTTTCTGAATTAGCATGCATATTTGTAAGATTAGAAATAGTTAATTCCGGGATTTTAACTCCATTAATTATCATACTAATAGAAATACCAAGTGCCATAATAAGTAAAGCAACACCAAAAAACGGATAGATTTTACCAATTACTTTATCAATTGGAAGAAGAGTTGCAGCTATATAATATGCAAAAATAATAATAACCCAAAAGGAATAATTCATCCAGTCAGGTGTTATCATTGTTAATATTTTAGCGGGACCCATTATAAAAACAGCACCTACTAAAATCAATAATACCAAAGTTACTAAGTTTACTAAATGTTTACTAAAATTACCTAAGTATTTACCTACAATTTCAGGAAGGCTTACTCCATCATACCTTAATGATAACATCCCTGCAAAAAAATCATGCATTGCTCCTGCAAAAATACATCCTAAAACTATCCATAAAAAAGCAACCGGTCCCCACATTGCACCGGCAATAGCACCAAATATTGGACCTAATCCGGCAATATTTAAGAATTGAATAAGAAATATTTTGTACCACTTCATTGGTACATAATCAACTCCATCTTTTAATCGAGTTGAAGGAGGTAATCTGTTTTCATCAACACCAAATACTTTTTCGCAATACTTGCCATAAGTAAAATAACTTCCAACTAATAACGCAACCGAAATCAAAAAAGTTATCATTCAATTTTCCTCATAAAAATATATCAATATCAAAAAAAAATACTCTCGTTCTAAAATTAATAAATAATATTTAGAACCGAAGTTAAATTAAAATTTTATGAGAGAATAGTCAAATTTAGAACAGATAATATATTAAATAATTAGTTTATTTTAATCAAGGAAGAAAAGTCAAAATTTATAGCTTCTTCACAATAGAATGGTTCACCATAGTTTTTACCTATCATAAACCCAAAGTGTTTAGCTTTTGCTTCAATAAACGATAAAAATCCAGGTTGACTTATAAATGTTTCAGGCTCTTGGCTATTGGGGTTGTGGAATTGAGTGTCATAAGCATATATTGAATTCATTTTTGTTACAAAAAAATCACTAATATCATTTATAACTGAAGGTGTAAACTCATAGGTCATCATATAATAGAATAGTTTTTGGGGTCTATATGGAATTTGTTTAACACCATTTTCATAAGTCTCAATTTTTTGTAGACCGGAAAAAAAGTAAGCATCTTTTGCCAATAAGCCGGCACCAATATGATCAGGGTGTCTATCGTTAAAATATGGTGCAAAAATAATTTTTGGTTCTGTTTTTCTAATCTCTTCTATTAATAAAGTAGTATACTCGTTTTTAACTTTAACTCCACCATCAGGAATGTTTAAGTTGTTTCTATATTGAATACCTAATATTTGTGATGCTTTTTCAGCTTCAAGTTTTCTTGTTTCTTTAGTTCCTCTTGTGCCCATTTCACCTTGAGTTAAATCAACAATTCCAACTTTAAATCCTTGAGATGTGAACTTGGCAATAGAGCCTCCAATAGAAATTTCGGCATCGTCAGGATGAGCTGTAAAAATTAATATATCAAGTTTCATAAATTTCCTTTTTTTAACTATTTTAACAAACAAAATTACAAACAAGTTTTAATTTATATAAATTTTAAAATTTTTTTTTCGATTATAATACTAAGGTGTATTATTTTAGTACGATATCTCAAAATGAGACATTACGAAAATAAATATTGCTTAATTATGTGTGGATTTTAATTAAATAGTAGTGGCACTAATTTTGATTATTTTATAAAAACAAATAAAACGAGGATTTAAATGCTTAAAAAACAACTTAGTTTACTTCTTTTACTCTTTTTCTGTTTAACATCAATGAATATTTATGCTGTTGTAGATTCGAGTGAAGTTAAAGGAAAAAACGTATTGCCGGCAAGTTATTTTAATTCCGGTGCAATATATGGCGAAAATAGTGCCGTAGCAAAAGTTTTAAGCACGGATAAGGTTGTAAATATTTCTTTTAAGAACCCTTATACAAACAATTCAATGAGTACAAGTGCAGGTACTTTTAAAGGTGAGATCAATTCAGTAGGCAATATAAAATTTTACTGTATTGATATTAGTCATAATTTAGCATTCTATACTTCAGGTCAACCTCATACTTATATAGATGCTGGAAATACTCCTTCAGAAATAACCTATATTTTAAATAATTATTATCCTTATAAATCACTGCCTTACGCTGGATCACTTTCTGAAACAAATGAAGCTGCGTCAGTTCAAGTTGCTTTATGGCATTTTGCAGACGGTTTAGATGCAAATACTGTAAATAAAAGTGCAATTAAAGATAGAGCGTTACAAATTATTGCTGATGCGGAAGCAAATGCTGGTGGTGTTACTCCGGTTGCTACTTTAGTTGTAACTCCGGCTTCACAAGAAATTTTTGTTAGCCAAAATGCAACATTAAAAGTATATGCATATGATGAAGTAGGTAACGTTTTACCAAATGTGCCTGTAACATTAACAACAACTTCGGGTGTTTTAAGTGCTACAACCGGTGTTACAAATGCACAAGGTTATTTTGAATTTACTTTAACTCAAGGTTCAGTTAATAGTGCTGATGTTACTGCTTTTGCACAAGTGGTTGTTCCACAAGGTACAAGATATGTACACTCAGTTAGTCCTAATCAATATCAAAAATTAGTTTTAGCTACTCCTGCTTCAGCAATAAGACAGTTTAAAGCCAACGTTAAATGGTTGGAAAGAACTGACTTGAAATTAAATAAGGTTACAAGTAACAGTAATCCTACTAATGGTGATGTAATTACATTTACCATTACTGTAACAAACGATGGACCTACACCTGCAACAGGTATTGAAGTTACCGATTTAGTAGATGCTGCATTTGAAATACAATCAGTAGTTGCTTCAAAAGGAACTTATAATGAAACAACAGGAGTTTGGACAGTTGGTTCTTTAACAAATGGAAGTTCTGCTACTTTAACAATGTCAGTTAAAGTAAACGTAACAAATGTATTTACAACTCCAATTGATTTAGGTGTTGCTTCCGATTTTAACGTATTTGTATTTGAAGATATTAATCAACCTTCATCAGATACTCAAGGAAAAATGGCTGCTGGCAAAGATATATTCTTAAAAAATTATAGTGTAGGTGATCAATTACCTATACAGAATAATTTTGATGATGTTTTGATTGCCGGAAGGAATTTAACTTATTTAACTGGTAGAGTTTACAATGGTAATGTAGTTTATGGTTTAAATTCAAACTTACCAGTAGATTATGTAAGTGTTGATGGTACAGTAAGACAAGATTCAGTTATAGATTTTGCTGCTGCTGAAGCCCATTTATTAGGGTTATCCGCTTCTTTAGCAACCTATCCTGTTAACGGTACAGACTCATTAGAATGGAGTACTTTAACATTGAACGGTAGCAGTCCGGTAATTAACGTATTTGACATTTCCGGTGCTGATGTAACAAATTCAACTGGTATAGTAATAAATGTTCCATCCGGTTCAACAGTTATTGTTAATATTAGTGGTGATAACATTGAATTGAATGGTGGTTTAGATTTATATGGTGCTTCAAAAGTAAATACTTTATATAACTTCTATGAAGCTACAAATTTAGTAATAAACAATATTGATGTAGTTGGAAGCATTTTAGCTCCAAAAGCTGATGTTAATTTTGTTGATGGTGTAATAAACGGACAGTTTATAGCAAAATCAGTTGTTGGTAAAGGTCAATTTAATTTATGTAAATTTATTGGTAATATTCCGGGTGTTACAGAATTAAACAACATTGCTGAAATTACTAGTGCTGATCAATTAGATCCTGACTCTGAACCAGGGAATGGAATAACAACAGAAGACGATTATGCAATTGTTTCTCTTTCAATTAATCCTAATTTAACTGTTGGTAGTGGTTCAAATGCTAATTGGGAGTATGTTGGTGGATTTGGAACAAACGAAATTATGTGGGTTATTACAAGAGATATTAATAATGACTTAATTGCCGGTACATTTGGTGGCAAAATTTATCGTTCAGAAGATGAAGGTATTAACTGGACACGTATTAATGAAGGTATGACAGTAGGTTATATCTGGTCATTAAAAGTTAATGCTGCCGGTGATATTTTTGCAGCTACTGAAAATGGAATTTATGCTTCAACCGATAACGGTGCAACATGGGCTTCATTTGCTTTAGCAGGTAAAGATGTTAGAGCTTTGTTATTAACCAATACTGCAATGTTTGCAGGAATTTGGGGTGAAGGTGTTGCTAAATCAGTTAATAACGGTGTTGATTGGACACTTAAAAATGAAGGTTTAGATTTTACAGCAGTAAATACTTTGGCAATTAATAGCTTAGGTGATTTATTTGTTGGAACTTTTGGTGGCGGTATTTATAAATCATCTGATAATGCTGATAGCTGGACAAAGATGGATATTAGCTATGCTCATATTTGGTCAATAGCTATTAACGCTGCTGATGAAATCTACGCTGCTACTTATGGTGCCGGTTTATATTATTCACCTGATGGTGCTTCGTTCCTTAAAGTTACAAGTGTTAATGCTGCATTTATCTATTCTGTATCAATTGATAATGGAATAGTAGTTGCAAGTGCTTGGAATGGCGGTGTTTATGTATTACCTCCAGTTACTAAAGACGGATGGCAGACACTTGGTATGGAAGGCTTTAATATAAGTTCTGTAATGGTTGAAGGTAATATGCTTTATGCAGGTACAAGTGATGGTAGATTATATAGAAATAATAACCCTTACTTAGCTGTTGAAGATGAAACTAATTCATTGAACTATTCATTTGAATTACAACAGAACTATCCTAATCCATTTAATCCAAGTACAATTATTAAGTATTCAATTGCTGAAAATACAACAGTTAAATTAAAAATATATGATGTATTAGGTAAAGAAGTTACAACATTAGTTAATAGTGAACTTCAAGCCGGTCAATATCAAATGGTTTGGAATGGTACAAATAATTACGGTCAAAAAGTTGCAAGTGGAATTTATTTCTACACTTTGGAAGCCGGTAAATTTAACAAAACAAACAAAATGATTTTGATGAAATAATTCAAATAATTTTTAATTCTGAATTTTAATTTTGAATTAATGTAAGCCGCTCAACAACAAAACGTTGAGCGGCTTTTTTTTTATGGTTAATATGGGACATTCGACGTTATCCGAAGTCATTGGGATTAGTTGAGTACCGTGGTTAACGACATGTGATTGCTCTGTAATCAGAATGCTAAAATAGTGTGGTGGCATAGTTTAAGCATTATAAACTATTTGAATTATACAGAATATAATTGTTACTGTGCTACTAAACAAAGGTTTTGATTAAAAAAAAGTTTTTTCTAATATCTAAAATCTATTATCTAACATCTGTTATCTAATTATATTATAATAAGTTACAATTAACCATTTGAAATTTGCAATTAATAAAAAAAACTCCCCTCAAAGTATAAACTAAAAGGGGAGCATGATTGATTTTGGTTAGTAAATCAAAACATTTATGACTTCATTCTAAGCCCTTGCTCCTCATTAATAAATAGCCAACCAACAACTTTACCTATATCTATTTTTTCAAAATTTTTCCAATACTTTTTAGTTCTCACGAAAGACGAACTTGTATCGTGCTCCGGTATGCTTTCAGCAGCTTGCATTAATTTTTCAATTCTTTTTTGCCACTTAATCATATTAGAAGGACGTAAATCGCACCAGCCATCCTTGCTCCACAAATCAATATTAGCCGGAGTAATTTCTAATTCGTCTTCACCTCTAAATGGTGGAATTTTCATTTCGTTACCACGTAACAAGTTTTGCCCGTCAGGCAGTAATATTGGAATGCCAATTGAAATAATTTCACTTCTTAATTTTGAGTTGTTTTTAATTAATTCGTAACAATCGTTTGATAATTTTTCAGCATTTGCATTAACTATATTTGGCATAGTTTTGCAAACTAATTTTAATAATTGAAGTTCAAACAAAAGTTTAGAAAGTCTTGGCGGTCCTAATAGCTCAAATGCAACACTTTCTTGACCATGTATTTCTTCCAATTCTTCTAATTTATCAACTGCATAATGCTGCATAAAACCGGCACGGAAACTTGGTTCAAGAGTAGCGTTATCTAAAGCATTTATAATGTCATGCCCTGTGTTACCGCCTAAAATTTCATAAATTACATCTTCTGCAATTTCTTCCGGAGTGACGTATTCCATTTGTCCTTGAGTAGAAATAGCTTCAAATTCACCTCGTGAAAACGTGCCATTTTCTCCGGTATCAATAAATACAGATTTAAGAGTATTACCGGAAGTTGGGAACGGGGTATCTAATTTTAACTTCAATTTGTCGGTTAAAGCTACGGCTTGTTCCAAAGAAACTTCAGCAAGTTCAATTGGTTTACCGCGTTTTTTTATTTCACCAAATGTAATTTTTTTCCAGGCAATTGCCGCAGTTGGTTTAATTTCTTTTGTAATTGCACCCTCAGGAGTTCTACCCATTAAGAATAACAGCATTGTATGAGCACCGGCAATAGAAGACTTGCTTAAAAGAACACGTGACGGTTTTTCTTCGCTATGTGTATATGGAATGTTAAGTCCCATTCCACCGGTACCGCTTGTACCGATTTTTACATAAATTTCGGTTTTTGCTTCATTCATTGAATTATACAAAAGTTGGATATGGCGTATTAATTGAGGAATATAAAGAGTACAGAGCATTTTTTCAGTTTCTGCAACTAAGTCTTCAATAGGTTTCTTTTTTTCAATAGTTGTTTTAATAGTTCGGTAGGTAGTATAAATATCTTGATAAGCAATACCTGTTGCGGAGTTAATACAATCAACAATGATATCCGGTTTGTATTCTTTTAATAGCTTATAAATTGATGATTCGTGCAAAACATCTGGAGTCATCTCATCCATAATATCATGCATTAAAACTTTTCTACGTTCCGGGTCCGCCAGAATTGCAAAGCGATCTTCATCTTTAAATTCGTTACGAACAAAAATATTACCCCACCATGGTACAAAATAATCATCCGGTAAATTAGGAAACTCTTTTTTTAAAGTTTCAATGTACTCTTCAGCTTCTGATTTTTTTAATGAAGTTACAATAATTTTTTTAGGCTTATGGGACATAATTTTTTTAGTTACTGCGTTACCAACCAAGCCCCAAGCTCCTAATACTAACACAACTTTGTTTTGAATATCCATAAATCCTCTCAATTTTAGAATTTAAACAATAATATGGAAAATACTCTTTCCGCTAATGCAAGTCAACCAAAATAAACTATTTAATTGACTTTTTTTCGGCTCAAAAATTCTGTTTTAATTGCTTAAAATGAAAACCTTTGTTACCTTTAAGTATCAAAAAATTAAACTTAAACCAATATGAAAGTAACAAGTATCTTAAGCGAAAAAATGATAATTCCTGAGTTAAAAGGAGTTACAAAACTTGAAGTAATCAATGAATTAATAGATTTACTGCAAGGGGATGCCAGGGTTAATAATTTGGAAGAGTTACGCCAAGCTGTATTTGACAGAGAAAAAATAATGTCTACTGGAGTTGGTAAAGGATTTGCAATTCCGCATGCAAAAACAAATGCAGTTGAAGATATGATTGCCGTTTTTGGTAAAACTTTTAACAATGTTGAATACGAAGCATTGGATGAACAACCAGTTCATTTAGTTTTTCTTTTGGTTGGAAAAGAAAACTATGTTGCACCTCATATAAAACTACTCAGTCGCATATCACGGATGATGAATAAAGAAGATTTTAGAGATGATTTACTTAAAGCTAAAACAGCTGAAGAAATCTATAATATATTTTTTAATGAAGAAGAAAAATACTTGGAAATATAGAACAATATGATTAAAGCAATAACCGGTACAAAAGATATTTTACCTGAAGATATAAATAAGTGGTATTATATAGAAAACTTAGTAAGAAAAGTAATGAAGAACTTCAATTATAAGGAGATACGTACTCCTATGTTTGAAGAAACAGGTTTGTTTTGCAGAGGTATTGGGGAAGCAACCGATATTGTAAGTAAAGAGATGTACACTTTTTTAGATAGAAGTGAATTAAGTGTAACGTTAAAACCAGAAATGACTGCTTCGGTAGTAAGAGCCTTTATTGAACACTCGTTAGATAAAAAGCAAAATTTAAATAAATTATATTATATTAGTCCAATGTTTAGGCAGGAAAGACCTCAAGCAGGGAGATTTAGACAGTTTCACCAGTTTGGAGTTGAAGCACTTGGAAGTGACGATCCAACTTTGGATGCTGAAATGATTTTGATTGCTTATGATATTTTTAATACAATTGGTTTAAAAAACTTGGTAGTAAAAATTAACTCGCTTGGCATTCCTGAATCAAGGGAGAATTACAAAAACATTTTGCGTAATTATTTAGCAGATAAAAAAGAGAAACTTTCTGAAGAAAGCAAAAAAAGATATGAAACAAATATATTACGCTTATTTGATAGTAAAGAAGAACAAGATAAACAAATAATGAAAGACGCTCCTTTGCTAATTGATTATCTTGATGAAAAAAGTTTAAATCAGTTTGAAGAAGTTAAAACTTATTTAACAAATGCAAACATTCCATTTGAAATTGATCCAACTTTAGTTAGGGGATTAGATTATTACACAAATACAACATTTGAAATTGTAAGTGGAAGTATTGGCTCACAAAGTGCTTTGTGTGGTGGTGGAAGGTACGATTTATTGATTGAACAGCTTGGAGGGAAACCAACTCCGGGCGTAGGTTTTGCTTCCGGAATAGAACGACTTCTTCTTGCTTGTGAAAATGAAGGGATTTTAAGTTTAGAACAAGAATCAGTAGACATATATATAGTTAGATTAGATGCTGATTTAAAGTCATTAGTTTACAAATATGCTTCAGAATTTAGAAGAAAAGGTTTAAATGTTGAAGTCGATTATTTAACTCGTAGTATTAAAGCACAAATGCGAGAAGCAAATAAACTTAATGCAAAATATGTTTTGTTTGTTGGTGGTGATGAATATAAAAATGAAATGGTAGTATTAAAAAATATGTCAAATAGTGAGCAACAAAATATATCCATTGATAGTATAAGTAATATTGAAAACTTTTTGCGAGTGTAAATTGCCATTAAAGCGTCCAGATTCGATACCAAAAATACCAAAGACAAGAAATAAGAAAGCACAAGCAGCAATTGATGCTATTCCTCAACCAAAGCCGGATAAGGTAGAATATATTTGTAAGGCTTTGTTTTATTATGATGATTTAGTTAATAAACAATATATTTCTTTGGCAATTGAAACAGTTGTAGAGTTTACTGCTTTTACTTATGAATTAACTGTTGAAACAGTTAAAGATAAAGAACAATTATATCTTGTTATAATGGGTTTGCAAGCAAAACCAAATTATGCACCTAAAGTACAGCCGGCACGTAAGGATACGTTGTTTGAAGATTTAATTGGTGATATTACAATAAATGTAGTTAAACAAGATGGAAGTATTAATTCGGCAATTTATAACTTTAATAATGTAGAAAAAAAGATTACTTTAATAAAAGAATTCCTGCCTGAAAAGGAGAATAATAGGTTGTTTTGTAAGTTTAAAGTATCAGAAGAAGAATTTTCGTTTTTGGATAATTAAAATGGGTAAAATTTACGGCCGAATTCCCGTTCTTGAAGCATTAAAAGCAGATGTTAATATTCAGTCAATTTATATAGCTTTTGGAGCAAAAGGACAGGGAATTGATGAAATTCAAAAGCTGGCAAAGAAAAAAGGAATTAGTGTTAGCACAATTGCACCGATAAAAATGGAAGCTGCTTTGGGTAAGGTAAATTCTCAAGGTGTTTATGCCATTCAAACCGAATTGAATTACAGTAATTACAACGAAATAATTAATACAGCCAAGTCAAAAAAATATCCTTTGGTTTTAATATTGGATTCAATTCAGGACCCTCATAATTTGGGTGCAATTTTAAGAACAGCTGAAGGATGTGGAGTTGATGGAGTTTTTATTACAGTTCATAATTCTGCAAAAATTAATGAAACTGTTGAAAAAACTTCTGCTGGTGCTGTTTTTCACTTAAAAATTTGTAATGTTTCTAATATAAATAATTTAATTAAAGACTTAAAAAATGATGGATATTGGATTTTTGGAAGTATGCTTGATAAAAGATCGCAGAATTATTCTTCATTAGATTATAAAAGTCCCGTTGCAATTGTTTTAGGTAATGAAGGGAAGGGGATACACAAACTTGTTGCAGATAATTGTGATACATTAATAAAAATACCTATGCTTGGTAAAATTGATTCTTTAAATGTTTCAGTTTCGGCAGGTGTTTTGTTATATGAAGTTTTAAGACAAAGAGAAGTATAATTTTTAACTCTTTTAAGGAACCAATTTTAATATAATTAGGTTTTAAAATTAAAAAGAGTTATTTTTTTGATATGAATCTTGACTTTTTTTTCCAGATTAAAAAGAAGCTAAATTGGAGTATAAATGAGTGATGAAATGAAAGTGGTTGAAGACTTAACCCAAAGCGAATATAAATGGGGATTTTCAACTGAAATAGAAAGTGATACTATACCTAAGGGATTAAATGAAGATACAGTTAGGTTTATTTCTAAAAAAAAGAACGAACCTGAATGGATGACTGAATGGAGATTAAAAGCTTATAATTATTGGTTAAAAATGGAAGAGCCGACCTGGCCTAATGTAACCTATCCAAAAGTAGATTTTCAAGATATTGTTTATTATTCAGCACCAAAAACGAAACCAACATTAAATAGTTTGGATGAAGTTGATCCGGAATTAATAAAAACATTTGAAAAATTAGGTATTCCACTTGAAGAACAGAAAAAATTAGCTGGTGTAGCTGTTGATGCGGTTTTTGATTCTGTTTCAGTTACAACAACATTTAAGGAGTCGTTAGCAGAACAAGGGATTATATTTTGTGCAATATCAGATGCAATAAAAGATCATCCTGAGCTTATAAAAAAATATCTTGGTTCGGTTGTGCCATATACTGACAACTTTTATGCTGCATTAAATTCAGCTGTTTTTAGTGATGGTTCTTTTGTATATATTCCAAAAGGAGTAAGATGCCCAATGGAATTATCTACATATTTTAGAATTAATAATCAAGAAACTGGGCAGTTTGAAAGAACATTAATTATTGCCGAAGATAATTCTTATGTTAGTTATCTTGAAGGATGTACTGCTCCAATTCGCGATAACAATCAGTTGCATGCCGCAGTAGTAGAATTGGTGATTTTGGACGATGCAGAAATAAAGTATTCAACAGTTCAAAACTGGTACCCCGGAGATAAAGAGGGGAAAGGTGGTATTTTTAACTTTGTTACTAAGCGTGCTGCTTGTAGAGGAAAAAATTCTAAAGTATCTTGGACACAAGTAGAAACAGGCTCGGCTGTAACATGGAAATATCCAGCTTGTATTTTACAAGGGGATAATTCAGTCGGTGAGTTTTATTCGGTTGCGGTTACAAATAATTATCAGCAAGCAGATACAGGTACAAAAATGATACATATTGGCAAAAATACAAGAAGCACAATTGTATCAAAAGGAATTTCTGCCGGAAGAAGCAATAATTCGTACAGAGGTTTAGTAAAAGTTGCTAAAAATGCCACAGGTGCGAGAAACTTTTCACAATGTGATAGCATGTTAATGGGTGATAAATGTGGTGCACATACTTTCCCATATATAGAAGTTGATAATAATTCTTCAGTTGTAGAACACGAAGCCACTACTTCTAAAGTTAGCGACGATCAAATATTCTACTTGAACCAAAGAGGAATATCAACAGAAGATGCTGTTAATTTAATTGTTAATGGTTTTTGTAAAGAAGTATTTAACGAATTACCTATGGAATTTGCAGTTGAAGCACAGAAGCTGCTTGCAATAAGTTTAGAAGGTAGCGTAGGTTAATTATTAATTTGAAATTAAGAGGATAAAATAAATGTTACAGATAAAAAATTTACATGCAAATATTGAAGGAAAAGAAATTTTACGTGGAATTAATTTAACAGTTAATGCCGGCGAAGTGCATGCTATTATGGGTCCTAATGGAAGTGGAAAAAGTACATTAGCTAACGTTTTAGCCGGAAGCGAAAATTATGAAGTTACAGAAGGTGAAGTTATTTTAGAAGGTAAAAACCTTTTAGATTTAAGTATTGAAGATAGAGCCCGCGAAGGCGTATTTTTAGCTTTTCAGTATCCTGTTGAAATTCCTGGTATTAGCAATGCCACTTTTTTGAAAACTGCTATTGATGAAATTAGAAAATACAATAATTTAACTGAATTAACTCCAAAACAGTTTTTGGATTTAATGAAAGAAAAAGCTTCAATTCTTGGTATGGATGAAAAGCTTTTAAGTCGTGCTGTTAATCAAGGTTTTTCCGGTGGCGAGAAAAAACGTAATGAAATTTTACAACTTTTAATGCTTAACCCCAAATTAGCTTTATTAGATGAAACTGATTCAGGATTAGATATTGATGCACTAAAAGTAGTTTCAAGTGGGGTGAATGTATTTAAAAATCCTAATAATGCAGTTATCCTTGTTACACACTACCAACGTTTATTAAGTTATATTATTCCTGATTTTGTTCATGTTCTTTATAAAGGAAGAATTATAAAATCCGGAACTAAAGAACTTGCATTAGAACTTGAAGAGAAAGGATACGACTGGATAAAAGACGATATCGATTTAGTTGAAGAAGCAAAAGCTTAAGGAGGAATATAATAATGGAAAATTCCTTAAATAAAGGTCTTAAAGAATACTTAGTAGAAAATTTTGATACTTATTATAATAACTTAAATGGATTATCTGAAACTTTTTTTGGAGAAGCAAAAAAAGAGTATTATGAAGAATTAAAATCTTCTGACTTTCCAACGCTAAAAACTGAAAAATGGAAATACACTAACTTAAATGAAATTGTAAAGGAAAATTTTATTCCGGCTACTTTAAATAAAACCATTGAAATTTTTGATGATTTATCCAATAACTTTTTACTAAAAAGTACCGAATCGATAAAACTTGTTTTTGTAAATGGAATTTTTGAAGAAAAGTTTTCAGATTTATCTAAAGTACCAGATGGTATAATAATTAAAAATTTGAGTTCTGCACTAAAAGAAAACAAAAAATTGGTAGAAGTTCATTTAAACAATATATTAAAAGATAAAAGTCTTTTTAATACCATAAACAATGTTTATGCTAACGACGGACTTTTTGTATATATTCCTAAAAATAAGGTTTTGGAAATACCTGTTCAGATATTACACGTAACAGGCAATAAAGAAAGCAAAGTAATGTCAGTCCCCCGTAATTTAATTTTTGCAGATTCCAATAGTGAAATAAGCATTGTTGTAAATTATAAAGGAATAAGTGAAAATAGCTATTTAATGAATGCTTTAACAGAGGTCTTTTTAGATAGTGATGCAAGAGTTAATGTTTATACAGTACAAGATGAAAATGAAAGTTCATTTCATATAGAAAATACAGTAGTTTATCAATTAAAAAATAGTAATTACAGTAACTATACTTTTACATTTGGTGGAAAAATAACTCGAAATGATTTAAGTTCTTCTTTACAAGGTGAAAATATTGAAACTCATTTTTATGGTTTATCATTAGGAAAAGGTGAAGAGCATATTGATAACCACACTTTTGTAGAACATGCAAAACCGAACTGTATGAGTAATGAATTATATAAAAGTATTTTGGATGACAAATCGCATGGTGTATTTGCCGGAAAAATTTTAGTTGATAAAGATGCCCAAAAAACTAATGCATATCAGTCAAATAAAACCGTTCTTCTTTCAAAAGAGGCAAAAATTGATACAAAACCTCAGCTTGAAATTTTTGCTGATGACGTAAAATGTTCACACGGTGCAACTGTTGGTCAGTTAGATTCTAATGCCTTGTTTTACATAAAAACAAGAGGAATAGGTGAAGATACTGCAAAGTCAATGTTAATTAGAGCATTTGCCGCCGATGTTATTGAAAACGTTAAAATAGATGAACTTAGAGATTTATTAAATCATAAAATTTTTGAACATTTACAAAAAGTTGAAATATAATTATGAGTATTGTAGAAACCAATAATGTAGAATTGCAAAAAAGGATTTTTGAAGTTCATTCTGTAAGAGATGATTTTCCAATATTAAAACGAACCGTCAATAGCGGAAAACCATTAATTTATCTTGATAATGCTGCAACTACTCAAAAGCCTCAACAGGTAATTGATGCAATTACACATTATTACACTTATGAAAATGCCAACATACATAGAGGACTTCATTTTTTAAGCGAATTAGCAACGGATTCTTATGAAAAAGCTCGTTTAAAAATTAAGGAGTTTTTGAATGTTATGAGTGCCTCTGAAATTATTTTTGTAAAAGGGGCTACTGAAGCCATTAATTTGGTTGCTACAAGCATGTGTCGTGCCGGTTGGCTTAAAGAAAATGATGAAATAATTGTTACCAATATGGAACACCATGCAAACATTGTTCCTTGGCAATTAATAAATGAAAAAAAGAACGTTAAATTAAAAGTTATTCCCATTACAGATGAAGGTGAGTTAATGGTTGATGAACTTGAAAATTTAATTTCTGAAAAAACTAAACTTATTTCGGTTGTACATACATCCAATGCACTTGGTACAATTAATCCGGTAAAAAAGATTGTGGAAATTGCTCATAAATATAATATCCCTGTATTAATAGATGGTTCACAAGCAATACCTCATCAAAGAGTTGATGTGCAAGAACTTGATTGCGATTTTTATGTTTTTAGTGGGCATAAATTGTTTGGACCAACAGGAATAGGCGTATTGTACGGAAAAACAAAGTATTTATCTGAACTTCCTCCATACCAAGGAGGAGGGGATATGATTAGAACAGTAACTTTTGAAAAATCGACATACGATGATTTACCTCATAAGTTTGAAGCCGGAACGCCTAATATTGTTGGTGGAATTGGGTTAGGTGCAGCTATTAATTATTTGGATCAGTTTGAACAAGAAGAATTAATTGCTCACGAACAAAAATTGTTACACTACGCAACAGAAAGAATTTTAGAAATTGATGGGTTAAGAATTATTGGTACAGCTAAAAATAAATGTTCGGTAATTTCTTTTGTAATTGATGGTATTCATCCATATGATATCGGTACTTTAATTGATGGGGATGGAATTGCTATAAGAACAGGGCATCATTGTACACAGCCTATTATGAAACGTTTTAATGTTCCAGCTACTGCCCGTGCTTCTTTTGCATTTTATAATACTTTAGAAGAAATTGACATTTTTATTAAAAGTTTGAAAAAAATTAAAAATATGCTTTCTTAAGAGGAAAACATGATAGATAAAGGATTTTTAGAACAAGAAATTATTAAAGGATTAAAAGAATGTTTTGATCCTGAAATTCCTGTTGATATTTATGAACTTGGGCTTATTTATCAAATTAAAATTGATGATGAAGCTAATGTTTACATAAAAATGACATTAACATCTCCTGGCTGCCCTGTTGCTGGTACGTTGCCCGGTGAAGTGAAACAACGTATTAAAGTTATTAAGGATGTAAAAGATGTTTATGTTGAATTAGTTTGGAATCCACCTTGGGATAAGGATATGATGACAGACGAAGCTAAACTAATACTTGGATTTTATTAATAGGTTAACACTCTGATTTTTGGAGTGCTTTATTTATAAATAGGATTTAATATCTTATTATGCTCTAAATTATAAACTACAAATTATTGAAAGGTTAGTGTTATGTTTAATATAAAAAAACAACCATTGTATGATATAGATACTGTACAACCAATGCGTGATGAAATTACTTATGTTGGTTTTGAAGAATTAACAACAGCAGAAGCAGTTGAAAATGCTATGAAACAAAGTAAGGATAAAACCGCTTTATTATTTGTGAATTCAGTTTGTGGTTGTGCAGCGGGGAGTGCAAGACCTGGAGTTACTTTAGCACTACAAAACAAAATAATTCCGGATAATTTATATACTGTATTTGCAGGACAAGATAGAGATGCAATTGATTATTTAAGAACTAACTATCTATCTAAAGTTGTTCCTTCATCTCCAGCGGTATTTTTGTTCAAAAATGGAGAGCTTGTTTTTGCACTTAATAGATTGAACATCGAAGGGCACGAATCAGAACAAATTGCGGAAGTACTTAATCAAGCATTTGAAGAATTCTGTACAAAGCAAGGTCCTTCAATTCCAAAAGAAAAATATGATAAACTTGTAAGTGCAAAAGTTTGTGGTTCAACCATTCCATTAAATTGATATAATATTATGAAATTTAGTGCACAAGAAGAATACTCAATAAGACTATTATTAAGAATAGCAAAGTTCCAAAAACTTGGATTAAGTTTAACTATTCCAGAACTAAGTAAAGCTGAAGGAATTACCCCACATAATACGGCAAAACTTTTGCGTGTATTAAGAATAGGGGGTTTTTTAACCAGTGAACGAGGTTCAATAGGTGGTTATACTTTGGCTAAAAAAGCTGAGCAAATTAAAATTGCTGAAGTGTTGGATTTTGTTGGCGGTCGATTATTTGATGATTCTTTTTGTAACACTCATGCCGGTACAAACGATATTTGCAACAACTCAATTGAATGTTCTGTTAGATCTCTATGGCGGATAATACAAACCGCCATAGATAATGTTCTAAAAGACCTCACCCTTGAACAACTAATGGAAAGCGAAGATAGCTTGTTTATTAAGTTTGAAAAGTAAGTAGAAGATAGAAATTAGAAGTTAGATTACAGATATAAGATAACAAAATGTTTTTGTGTCTCATTAGGTTTTGTGCGACTTCTCTGAAGTCGTGGGGAATATTTGTTTATCTGGTTACCGACATGTGATTGCTCTGCAATCAAACATTTAATCTACTGTTCGTGAAATTAATAATTTATTAAAAAGTATAGCAATATTTCAAAATGAGTTTTTGACTTCAGGGAAGTCAAAGGTCGTTAACCCGACGTGCTTTTTACGTCGGGGTAGGCGATACACGCCAAAAACACGAATCCAGAGGATTCGCACAAAAAATGTAGGTAAATGTGTCGCCACCTACGGGGCTAAATATAGTTTTTTCGCTACTTACTGTATAGTCCTGAAATAGGTTGACTTTTTTTATTAATTAAATATAAGAATACTCCAAATTAGAAGGAATAGTTATTTTATTAATTTTAGAATAATCTTTATAATAAGGCTTCCATTTTCTTTTAAGTTCTATGTTTAATTCATAAGCCATTTTTGGTGTATACATTTCCAAAGATCTGTGAGGTCTTTCGTTATTATAAAAATCAATTATCTTGGCTATTTTATTTTTAGCTTCTTTATAATTACTAAAACTGATTTGCTTTTCTTCTGTAAATTCTTCTTTTATAGTTTTATTTATTCTTTCTGCTACAGCATTTTCTAATGGATCTGAATGTTCTGTCATACTTATTGCAATATTATTTTTCTTTAGTAATTCGGTATATTGGTTTGAACAATACTGTATGCCTCTATCTGAGTGATGTATGCACTCTTTTATATCACTCATGTTCTTTAATGCCATTGTTAATGTCTTTATGGCTGATTTTGCCGATAAATCTGAACTTACATTGTAGCCAAGTATTTTCCTTGAAAACAAATCTGTTACTAAAAATAAATATGCAAAACTATCACTTTCTCGTAAATATAAATATGTTATATCACATACCAATACTTGATTTATTCTTGCTACTTTTAATTCTTTTATTAAGTTTGGATACTTGTGAAAATTATGATAACTGTTAGTTGTGCTTGTTTTTCTATGTTTGCTTTTTATTAGTAAGTTGTATTCTCTTAATAACTTAAAGAATTTATCCCTGCCAATTGATATTCCATGTCGCTTAAATTCAGGCTGTAGACAAGCAAATAAATTCCTTCCGCTTCCTTTTTTCCATAGTTTCCTTTTATTTAGGACAAGGTCAACTATCAAGCCTTCATTTAGGCTTTTTTTATCTTCTCGTTCCAGTTGTTTGTAATACGATTGTTTGCTATAGCCAAGTAATTTGGTTAAATCCTTTATTTTCAATTTTCCCTCTTTTAACGATTTAACTTTTTGGATCGTTTCGGTTCTGACTTTTTTTTTATAGCTAATCCGTATTCTTTTTCTGCTATTTCTATCATTGTTTCATATAGCATCGTTTTGGTTTTTTCGATTTCTAATGCTTTTTCTAATACTCTTATTTTTTCGTCTTTTGTTAGTTCTTCAAACCCATTTTCTACGATTGGACTCATTGGAATTACTGGCGTTGGTGGTTTATTAGGTGGATTATATTTGGGTGCTAAGTTAAATTTTCTCATCCATGTTAATATACTACTATTTCCTCCAATTCCATATATTTGCTGGGCTTCTGTTTTTGTGTATTTTCCTGAAAGAACTTCTCTTATTATTTCTTTCTTAAAATCATCTGAAAAATATTTTACTTTCTTTTCAGTTACTATTACTTTTTCTTCTCTTTTCATGTTTTGTCCTTGTTTTGGTTGACTTTTATTGTTTTTTGAGTCAACCTATTTCAGGACTATACATACTATTGATGTTTCATCCCTAAAGGGATTTGGGTTTAATCTATTATCATGTTACAATTTTTATTTTGATGACGGTAATTTGAAACATAATTTTTTGTTAAAATGAATTTTCACTAAAACAAAACGATTCGTGTTTTCATCTAACCAGACCCTTTAGGGTCGAAACATCAATAGTAATGCACACCTTCCGCCAGACGAAGCTCCGTTAGGAGCGACACGAAAAATGATGGGAAAAAGTAAAGCGTGACGGTGTGACAAGTGACAAAAAAGAAAGTGATGAGTGCGAAACTCAAGAAATCCGATCTCGGGCGTCATCGGTCGTACCGTGACGCTATGATACGTTTAATCAATTAAAATAACTTGTTTTTTATAGCATGTAATGAAATTAAAAAGTGTATAAAAAACGAAATTATTTACGACTTCATCTAATCAAACCCATTAGGGTTGGAACCTCAATAGTAAAATAGAAATGCCCAAAAATCAAGCTCCGTTAGGAGCGACACGAAATTTTTATTAATTATCGATTGCCGAGCAATTGCAAGTCGTTAACCCGACGTGCTTTTTACGTCGGGGCAGGCGATACACCAACAATAAACGAATCCGGCGGATTCGCACAAAAAATGTAGGTAAATGTGTCGTCGCCTACGGGACTTAACTCGTTTTTTGCATGAATTATCTATTGATCTTTCATCCCTAACGGGATTTGGGTTTAATCTATTATCATGTTTCTGTTTTTTGTACTGTAATTTGAAACATAATTTTTTGCTACTAAACCAAAAACGATTTGTATCTTCATCTAACCAGACCCTTTAGGGTCGAAACATCAATAGTAATGCACACCTCCCTCCAGACGAAGCTCCGTTAGGAGCGACACGAAAAATGATGGGAAAAAGTAACGCGTGACGGTGTGCCAAGTGACGGAAGGAATGTGACGAGTAACGAGTGACAAGTGACGGAAGGAAGGTGACGAGTAACGCGTGACGGTGTGACAAGTGACAAAAAAGAAAGTGATGAGTGCGAAACTCAAGAAATCCGATCTCGGGCGTCATCGGTCGTACCGTGACGCTATGATACGTTTAATCAATTAAAACAACTTGTTTTTTATAGCATGTAATAAAATTAAAAAGTGTATAAAAAACGAAATTATTTACGACTTCATCTAATCAAACCCGTTAGGGTTGGAACAACAATAGTAAAATAGAAACGCCCATAAATCAAGCTCCGTTAGGTGCGACACGAAAAATTTATTAATTATTGATTGCCGAGCAATCGCACGTTGTTAACCCGACGTGCTTTTTACGTCGGGGCAGGCGATACACCAACTATAAACGAATCCGGCGGATTCGCACAAAAAAGAATGTAGATGTGTCGCCACCTACGGGGCTAAATTTATTTCGTTTAATTGATTTTTATTCCCTGAAGATTATTGAATTTCTTCCCCCTCTTTAGCTTGCTAAAGAGGGGTGTAAGGGGTGAGTGTATTTAAGCTTTAGTAATCGTACACTTATCTACTAAATATATAATAGATTTGTAATAAATTCCGGAATGGACAGATAAACCAATTTCGCAGGTACGGCTATTTGAATAACCTTCGTGACAATCGTGTGTTAATGATGGTTTTAAATTTTTTAATGCGGATTCATTTAATTCAGGATAACTAAAGCCTCTGTCTCCGGCAAAACCGCAGCAACCAACTTCGGTAGGAACGATTACTTTTTCTGCACATAAACTTGCAACAGCTTTAAATTTGTCGTCCAATCCCATTTTTTTTGAGCTGCATGTTACATGAATTGTAATTGTTTTATCTTCTTTATTAAATACTAATTTATCTTGTAATAAATCATGTATAAATTCAACAGGTTCATAAATTTTACATTCTGTGTTTTTCTTTAATGCTACATATTCTTTAATTCTATATAAACAAGGACTGGTATCAAACAAAACAGGATATTTACCGTTTTCACTTGCGGCATTTAACTCAGTAAGTAATTCATCGGCTTTTTGATCTCCTTGATGTTTGAATCCTTTACTTGCAAAAGGCATTCCGCAGCATAAATTATTTAGATTATTAGGATAAATAATAGTATAACCGGCTTTTTCTAATAATCGGGTCATAACTGTTGTCTGGGATTCAGTTTCATCATCACCTTTGGCGATACCCATACTGCGACTAATACAACTTGGGAAATAAACAACTTTTAAATCTGTTTCCGGTCTGTTTTTTGTTATTTCAATTTTATCAGCACCTTTTGGCATATATTTATTCCACAAAGGTATTCGTTTACCACTTCCTTTAAACATTAAATTACTGATATTTGTCATTAACGAAGTTCCCAAAACAGAATGGGCAGCATGTACAAAGTTTAATCCAACTTTAGCTCCAACAGTAACCATATCCATCTTGTTAGCCAGGACTTGAGCAATACTATTTCCGGTTCCTGTTGATTCTGTCAATCTAAGTTGTTTAATTAGATTTCCAGTATTAATATCAACGGGACAAGATGTAGCACATAAACCATCAGCGGCACAAGTTTGATTTCCAAAATAATCGAAAGAATTTATAAAAGTTGTAAGTCTATCAGGATCTTCTCCAGTATTTTTCAGCCTATGAATTTCTCGCCACGAAACTATTCTTTGTCGTGGTGTTAAAGTTAAGTTTTTTGCTGGACAATTAACTTCACAGAAACCACATTCAATACATTTGTCAACAATAGGATCAGCAATAGGCATTGGTTTTAAATTTTTAAGATATATGTTTTTATCTTTATTTAAAATAACACCAGGGTTGAAAATATTTTCAGAATCAAAAATTGATTTAACTTCTTCCATTATTGAATAAATGTCAGAACCCCATTCATATTCAACAAAAGGAGCCATATTTCTACCGGTTCCATGTTCAGCTTTTAATGAACCGTCGTATTTTTCAACAACTAATTTGGTTATATCTTCCATAAAGTTTTTATAACGTACAACTTCACTTTCAGTACTAAAATCTTGTGAAAATACAAAGTGAACATTACCGGCAATTGCATGACCCCAAATTATGCAGTCATTATAGTTGTGTTTTTCAAATAATGCCTGTAAATCAGTAACAGATTCAGCAAGTCTATCATATGGTAGATTTACGTCTTCAATAATTACTGTTGTACCAATTTTACGGGCAGCACAAACAGTAGGGAATAAACCTTTGCGAATATCCCACAATTTTTTGTATTCTTTTTTATCGGTAGTAAATTGAACAGGTACTTCTTTTGGTAAATGTTCAATTGATTTTGTAATATCTTCAATTTGTTTTTGTAAAGTTTCTTTATCTAAAGCAGAAGTTTCAACCAACAAAGCAGCGGCTTCAGTCCCTAAAGTTTTAACGCATTCTGGCATTCCGGGTTTATCTTCGGCAGCTTTTAATGCAGCTCTATCCATAATTTCTGCGGCATCAACCGGTAAGTTTTTAAATATTGGGATAGCCATGCAGGCAGTTTTTGTATCTTTAAATATAATTAAAGATGTGCCTTTGTTTGGAAGTTCTGGTACAGTTTTTAATGTAAGTTCACTAATAAACCCAAGTGTACCTTCCGAACCTATCATTAAATGCGAAATCATTTGGAAAGGGTCGTCAAAATCAACAAGAGAATTAACACCGTATCCGCATGTGTTTTTCATTTCATATTTCTTTTTAATTCTTTCGGCAACTTTAGGATTGTCTTTTATTTTTTCAGAAAGAGCCTTAACCTTATCAACAATATCTTTTCTTTTTCTATAAAAACTTTCTTTAGATTGTTCATCAGTAGTATCTAACAAGGTCCCATCATTAAAAACTATTTTCATACCAACTAAGGTATTATAAATATTTTTTGCAGTTCCACTTGTCATACCACTTGCATTATTTCCTGCAATACCACCTAATTTTGCTGAGTTTATGGAAGCGGGATCCGGTCCTAATTTTTTATTGTAAGGAGCTAAATATAAATTTGCATAAGCACCAATAACTCCTGGTTGTAGTTTTATTTTGTCCCCATTTTCAAGAATTTCGTATTTATTCCACTCGTCACCTAAAACTAAAAGAACAGAATCCGAAATAGCTTGCCCGGAAAGGGAAGTTCCTGCAGCTCTAAATGTGATTGGTAAATTAAATTTGTTACAGAGTATTATTACTTTTTGTGCTTCATCTTCATTTTGTACTTTAACCACTAAGTTAGGGATCAACCTATAAAATCCCGCATCGGTTCCATAAGCCAACTTACGTAATTCATCATAAATCAATTGATCATTTGGAATGAATTTTTCTAATTCATTATATAAAGATAAATAAGCTCCTTTCAACATTTTTACAAATCCAAATTTTATATTTTAAATTATTTATTTTCTATTCGCACAAACTGCTTCTACTTCTTCAATTGTTTTAGGGATTGGTTTTCCTAAAACACGAGAACCTGTTTCGGTAATAACAATATCGTCTTCAATTCTAACACCACCAAAATCCAAGTGTTTTTTTACTTCATTATAGTTTATAAAATCAACAAACTTTTTTTCTTTTTCCCAAGTATTTACCAATTGAGGGATAAAGTAAATCCCCGGTTCAACAGTCATTACAAACCCTGCTTCTAATGGGCGAGCCAACCTTAAATATTTTAATCCAAATTGTTGGCTGCGTTGAACATCATCATTATAACCAACTAATGATTCACCCAAAGCTTCCATGTCGTGAACATCAAGTCCTAACATATGTCCAAGTCCATGAGGGAAGAACATAGCGTGTGCACCCTGTTGAATAATTTCATCAGAATCACCTTTCATTAATCCAATAGATTTTAATCCTTCAACAATATTTTTTGCGGCAGCAAAATGAATATCTCTATATGGAACACCTGGTTTACTGTTTTTTATTGCTTCTAAGTTTGTGTTAAGAACAATGTTGTAAATATCTTTCTGAAAATCAGTATACTTTCCATTTACCGGAAAAGTTCTGGTTATATCACTTGCATAATGTAACATAGATTCAGCACCACTATCAAGTAAAGCCAGTTGTCCATCCTGCATTATGTTTTCGTAAAATGGATTATGAAGTTGTTCGCCATGCACAGAAAAAATTGCGGCAAACGAAGTCCCTTTTCCTTTTGCATAACTAATAGCTTCAACAAATGAATATACATCTCTTTCAATTATTCCGGGTTTTGTATTAAGCATTGCATAAAGATTCATGTCGTAACTAACTTCAATAGCCTTTTCAATTTCAGTCACTTCTTCATTACTCTTAATAGACCTCTGTTTAATAACTGCAACAGTTAAATCTTTAGATGTATGTTTATTAATTAAATCATAATTTAGTGTTAAAAGTTCATTTAACTTGACAATATTTTCAATTCTATATTGAGGCAGATAATGAAATATTGAACCTTCTTTAAATAGTTTACTGATATATTTTTTTAACTGATTAGAGGGGAGAACTTTACTAACTCCACACATTGCCGCTTTATCTAAGGTAGAAGGTTCAGGTCCAGTCCAAACTAAATCGTCAAGAGATTGGTCGTCGCCAAACAATATTTCCTCATCTTTATCAATGTCAATTACAGCGAATAAATTTTCAAAATCTAATCCAAAATAGTATAAAAAAGAACTGTCTTGTCTAAATCTATAAGTGTTTGCAGTATAGTTGCATGGTGAAGAATTGTTCCCCGGTAATAAAATAACACCCGATTTAACAAGTTTTTTTAGTTCGTTTCTTCTACTTTTATAAGTTTCAACACTAAACATATAACTAACCTCCAAAAAGTTTAAGTTTAAATATAATTAAATTTAATTTTACTTAATAGGCATTAATAAAGTAAAACTATTATTAGTTATCCAGGCAATTTTCTAAATATTAAGAAAAAAAATTATGTTATAATAAAAAAGAAGGAGAAATATCTTTAAAAATGCAATTTTTGAGGATATTTTAATAAAATAGCGGAAATATTTTCTGGTATAGTTGTTGTATATAAAAATTAGATCATATTTAAATTCTTTATGAGATTAACAACAAAAGAAATACTATCCAAATCCAATCTTAATCGCAATGATATAATTCAGCTATTAACGATAAAGGATCAAAAAGAACTTGAAGTATTATTTAATGCCGCAAATATGCTTAGAGAAGAATACTGTGGTAATGAAATACACATTCGTTCTGTTATTGAGTTTTCCAATTATTGTGAGGAAAATTGTTCGTATTGTGAGTTACGCGAGGATAATTTTGCTGTAAGCCGTTTTAGATTAGATGCTGATGAAATTATTGATATTGCAAAAAAAATCTCAAATATGGGATTTAGAACAATTTATCTACAATCGGGTGAAGATAGTTACTATGATACAGATATGATTGCTTATATTATCTATTCAATTAAGCAAAATTCCGATATGAGGGTTATACTTGATATAGGTCAAAGGTCGCTTGATGAGTATAGAGCATGGAAAATTGCTGGTGCAGATGATTATTTTTTACAATTTCATACTTCAAATAGTGCACTTTATTCACTTTATCATAAAAAGAAAAATTTGTTTGATAAAATAAATCACTTAAAGTATTTGAATAGGCTTGGTTATAAAGTAGGAACAGGGAGTATAATTGGCATTCCTCATCAAACTATTGAAGATATTGCAGATGATTTATTATTGTGTTTGGAACTAAATATTGATATGGCTGCATTTACTCCATTTATTCCGCATCCGTTTACACCATTCCAGAATAAACCCAAAGTGGAAATTGCCTTAGTTTATAAAACAATTGCAGTTGCACGAATTCTTTTAAAACAAGTTTCAATTGCTGCTTGCAATGCATTAGATGAACTTGAGTTTAATGGAAGAGAAGGAGCATTAAAAATAGGTGCAAATATTATTGTTCCTAACTTTGCAAAAGATATTAATAAGAAAATATTACTTCAACCCGCAAAAATTAAAGAAATGTTGGAAAATACTGAAACTATAACTTCGCGTATTGAACTAATGGGGTTAAAAATATCAACTGCAAAAGGAAATTCGCTTTCATTAAAACCCGTCTTAGATTAGTTAATTATTTCTATTCCCGAATAAGTATTCCTTTTAATGAATATCTATAAAATAAATTTGTTTTATTAATCCAATAAAAAAGTGTAACTTTGTACATCAATTAATTGAAAATGAGGAGTTATGAAACAGTTATTGCTAATTATATTGGGAATTGCTATTTTGGGATGTAGTGGTAGAAATGAAGATGAAATGTACAAATCGGGTAAAAAATTAGTTGAAGCAAACAAAAATATCGAGGCAGTCAAGCATTTCGAAGAATTTTTAAATGAATTTCCTGACTCCAAACATAAAGAGTTTGTATTATTTGAATTGGGAAAAATTTATCAAAGTAAGACAATAAAAGCTAATAGCATTGAAAAAAATCTAAACAATGCAATAAAATATTATACCCAATTGTATAATGAATTTCCTAAATCAAATAATTCTCCAAGTGCATTATTTATGACCGGATTTCTATTTGCAAATGAATTACAAAATCTTGATTCTGCTAAGAATAAGTATAAAGAATTTTTACAAAAATATCCCAATCATGAATTAGCAGTTTCAGTTAAATATGAATTAGATAATTTAGGGATGACACCGGAACAAATATTGGAAAAATTAAAAAAGAATAACTTAGAAAAATAATTGGCAGAAAACGATTTTAAAAAGTATTTAGATCCTGTTTTTATTTCAAAATTAAATTCGCTTGAATTAAAAGCAAAAACGGTTGTTGAAGGTTTTATGGTGGGATTGCATAAAAGCCCTTATCATGGATTTAGTGCTGAGTTTAGTCAGCATAGGTCGTATATGCAGGGTGATCCAATCAAAAACATTGACTGGAAGTTATATGCAAAAACAGATAGATATTTTATAAAACAGTTTGAAGAAGAAACTAATTTAACAGCACATATTGTGCTTGATGTAAGTAAGTCAATGGACTTCAAACATTCAGGTCTAATAACTAAAAGTGAATACGCTAATACTTTGGCTGCAAGTTTAATTTATCTTTTGAACAAACAGCGTGATGCTGTTGGCTTAGTATTATACTCGGATAAAATTGAAAATTATATAGTTCCCAAATCAGTTAAAACATATTTGAATTTACTGTTAAAAACTATTACTGATCAAAAGTTAAGTGGTAAAACCAACACTTCAATTTGTTTAAATTCAGTAGCTGAAAAAATTAAAAAAAGGGGACTGGTAATTATAATCTCTGATTTATTTGATTCCCCAGAGTCAGTAATCTCTGCACTTAAACATTTTCATTATAAAAAAAATGAAGTAATTGTTTTTCAAATAATTGATAAGACTGAAAAAGATTTTAATTATGGACGTGATGCAATTTTTGTGGATATGGAAACAGGCGAAGAAATTACAACCCAATCATCTCAAATTCAAAAGAGTTATCAAACTGCTTTTAGTGAGTATAATAATCTTTTAAAAACTGAATGTGCAAAATATGGGATTGATTATAACTTGATTGATACAAATGAACCATATGATAAAGCCCTGTTAAATCTGTTTAATAAAAGAAAAAGGCTGCATTAGATAAGATGGGGAAAGAAAAAGGAATAAAGTAATACTGGTAATGGCAAAAATAATCCCCATATCTTAAAGACATGGGGATATAAACATACTATTTTAACATTAATTTGATATTGCTAAAGTATTGATTTAATAAATAATCTGCGTTGTTTTGCGAGCGAGCCTCAACAATACATCTAATAATTGGTTCTGTATTTGATTTTCTAAAATGTACCCAGTGGTCTTCAAAATCGATTCTTAAACCATCTTCTGTATTAATATTATTTGTGCTGTATTTATCAATCAAGTCATTAAGAATAATATCGGGATTAACATTCCCCAACTCCATTTTCTCTTTTGTAATAAAGTATTGAGGAAGGGAAGATTTAAGTTCGCTTAGAGTTCCACCAAATTCTAATAAGTGTTGGAGAGTGATAGCGGTTCCCGTTAAAGCGTCGCGCCCAAAAACAAGTTTTGGATAAATAACACCACCACTTCCTTCTCCACCAATAACAGCGTTTACTTCTCTCATCTTTGAAACAACATTAGCTTCACCAACGGGAGATTTAAAGACATTGCAATTAAAACTATTGGCAATATCATCGACTGCACGAGTAGTAGATAAATTAACAACAACATTTCCTTTTTGTTTACTTAGAATAAACTTAACTGCTTGAGCAATTGTATATTCCTCAACAAAGGGTTCACCTTTTTCATTTATTAAAACTAAACGATCAACATCAGGGTCAACAACAATACCTAAATCGGCATTGTTTTTTACTACTGCCGCCATAGTATCGGTTAAGTTTTGAGGAATAGGTTCAGCCAAACGGGGGAAAACGCCTGTTTTGTCACAATTCATTTCAATTACTTCACACCCAAAATCCCTTAAAAATTTAGGCATTATATAAGAACCGGCACCATTTACACAGTCTAAAAGAATTTTAAATTTTCTTTTTTTTATTGCATTTAAATCTAAAAAGTTTAAGGACAATACGTCCTGAGAATGGTTTAATAGCCCCTCTGGTGCATTAATTATTCTCCCTAAAGAATTCCATGAATTATAATTTTGAGGTGAATCAGAAATTAAGCTGAGCATTTCCTTGTTTTGCTGAATAGACATGAATTCACCGTTTTTGTTAATTAGTTTAAGAGCATTCCACTCGTTGGGGTTGTGGCTTGCAGAAAGAGAAATACCGCCTAAAGCCTTATATTTTAATACATTATAAAGAACAGTCGGAGTAGGCGTAATACCTAAATCAATAACATCATTCCCTTTAGCCATAAGAGTTCCAAACACAACATTTTTAACCATATCACCTGTAATACGTCCATCTCTGCCTACAACAATTGGTCCTTTTCCACAAAAATCTGCAAAAGCTGAGGTATATTTAACAAGAATTTCCGGTTCTAAACCACTACCGATAATACCTCTAATTCCTGATACGCTGACCATTAGTGTTGACATTTTTACTCCAAAAAAATAAATAATAAAAAAGTATTTAATTGACTAAAATAATAAACTGTACTATTTTAAGTGCTAAAATAATTTTTTTTATATTTAGTTCAAAATCTATCAACTTATCTGAGGTAATTAGTATGAGACTGACTCTGCTAAGATTTTATGTTCTTATCTTATGTTTGGTACTTAGCGGCAACGTTTTTGCGAGTTCGGGTAAAATTACTGGGAAAATCGAAGACAAAGATACCGGTGAACCTTTACCATTCGTAAACGTTGTTGTTTTGGGTACGTCGATGGGTGCTGCAACGGATTTAAATGGTATATTTACCATATTAAACGTTCCACCCGGTGTTTATAATGTAACGGCTTCTTTAATAGGTTATCAAAAGAGTACTTTTAAAGATGTCAGAGTAAATGTTGATTTTACGACAAGATTGGATTTTCAATTATCCTCAGGATCAATTGATTTACCTGCAGTTGTAGTACAAGGGGAAAGAAACCCATTGATTCGTCAAGATTTAACCAACCCCACGGTTGCAATAACATCTGAAACAATTGGAGAGTTACCGGTTGACCAAATTTCGGATATTATTAAATTGCAAGCGGGTGTAGCAGTTGGTAACGATGGAGGATTACACTTTCGTGGTGGTTATGCAAACGAAGTAGCATATACTATTAATGGTGTGTCTGTAAACGATCCATACGGAAACTCAAGATCAGTTGGTATTGCTACAAATGCAGTACAAGAAGTTTCGGTTTCAACAGGAACTTTTAGTGCTGAATATGGAAATGCTCTTTCAGGAGTAGTTAACTACGTAACTAAAGAAGGTGGTGAAAAATATACTTTCAGTTTACGTGGTTACATGGGTGATTATGTTTCTAATCGTACTGACGATTTCTATAATATTGATGATATTGATCCATTGAATAGAACTCGATTGGAAGGTACTGTTGGTGGTTATGTGCCATTTACAGCCAAAGAAATGAAGTTCTTTCTCTCCGGAGTATATGAAAACAGTAAAGGTTATATTTATGGTATTAATAAATATTCACCAACTGATGCTTATTTATCTCCAAATGAATTTCCATCAGGCGATTCAAGAAAGGGGAACTCTTCAGACGCGTATTATTTTAATCCTTATTTAAATACAAGTAATGGTTTACCAACCGGTGATAATTCCGTTGTTTCCTTAAATAATAACTGGAATTTAAACTTGCAAGGTAATATTAGTTATAACTTTACACCATTATTAAAACTTAAGTATGAGTTTGTTTTTGATAAAGGTGAAAGTAAAGGTGGTGGTAATTTTTCTGCATTGGAATCAAGATACAATCCATATGGTGTAGGTACAACTTATTCAAATTCTCAACATAACGCTGTTGAGTTTACTCATACCGTTGGTCAAAACTTATTCTATACTATTAAAGGTTCTTATACATTTAATAGAGGTCAATATTATTTGTATGAAAATCCAGAAGATACAAGATATTTGCCAACAGCATATCAAAGAAATTTAAGTACTACTACATTTTTAACAGGTGGTACAGATAATTATAGATTTTCAAGAAGTACAGAAACAATGGGTATCAAGGGTGATTTAGTTGCTCAGTTATGGGAAACTCATGAAGTTAAATTTGGATTTGAAGGACGTTTCTTTAATTTGAATGTTGAATCATATAGCGTTGAAATTGGTAGATTAGATCCAACCGCAACTGATGGCTTTGGTTCATTAAGTACAGCTTATTTATTAGATCCTTCAACTGTATTAGTAAGAAGAGTTCCAACAAGCCCTTCATTATATACTAAATACACAAGAAAACCAAGCTCATTTGCTGTTTATTTAAGAGATAAAATTGAATTGGCTTCTTCATTAATATTGAATGCAGGTATTAGATACGAATATTTTAATCCTAATGCATACTATAATGATAACTTATCAACAGAACTTCAAACTGAGGTTCAAGGAAGTATGACCAGCAATATTAAGAAAGCTACAATTAAACACATGATTTCACCACGAATTAGTATTTCTTATCCTATTACAGAAAAAGGTTTAATTAGATTTTCTTATGGACATTTTTACCAAAACGGTTCATTAAGTTCATTATTTAAAAATCCTAATTTTTATGTTGCCAATGCCGGTTCAACTCCAAGTTTTGGTAACCCGGATGTAAAACCACAGCAAGCTGTTCAATACGAATTAGGTTTAAACCAAGTTTTAGGTGAAGATTTAAAATTAGAAGTAACAGGTTTTTATAAAGACGTATCAGATTATATTTATACACAAACAGTTTTTACAACTCAAGGAAGAGAATATAGTGTATTAACAAACTTAGCTTATTCAAACGTACGTGGTGTTACAATTTCTTTATTCAAAAGAAGATCACCTCAAAGTTTATTCCAAGCAAGTTTAGATTATACTTTCCAAGTTGCTGAAGGCAGCAGAACAGAACCTTCCGAAGATTTATTCTTTAGTGAAGCTTCTGGAAAAATGACTGAAACCTATTTGGTTCCGTTAGATTTTGATAGACCTCATATTATTAATGCTACTGTAAATTTAATTGAGCCGGATAACTGGACACTCGGTTTAATTGCAAATATTCAGATGGGTACTCCATATACTCCAAGTTTACCATCACAATTATCTGCAATTACATATAATCAAAATTCTGCAAGAAGACCAATGCAGTGGAGTCTTGATTTCAAATTTGAAAAATTCTTTTCAATTGGAACTTTCAAATATTCTCTATTTTTGCAAGTTGAAAACTTGTTGGATCTCAAAAATGAAGTTTACGTATATGCAAGTAGTGGTAGAGCACAAACTAACGTAGAAGAAACATTAAATTCATATCAATTTAATGAATTGAGAAGTAGAATTGAAAAAGGAGATCCTGGTTTAATTAGTATGAGCGATGTTGATAACTATTATTATAATCGTCCATCAAATTTAAACAAACCAAGAGAAGTTCGTGTAGGATTCTCTATTTTATTTAATTAATTGAAACTGAACGGAGAATATAAATTATGAAATTAAGAAATTTAATATTGTTTTTATTCTTAATGTTAAGTTTTTCTGTTGTTAATGCTCAGATTACTTATGATAAGGATGGAAATGTTGATATTAAAAAGCTTTCTGAAGAAGATATGGTTAGAATATTTGGCGATAGTTTTACTCCTAAAATATTCAAAACTTTAGGAAGTTCGCGTTATATCAAGCAGTCCATAATTAATGGTAATAAAATTACTACTGTTATTTACAACTACGGTTCAATTTGTAAGCCTAATACATTAGGCGGAACTGCAGATTTAGTGTGGAATGGATTAGGTTATGGATTTGAATTTGGACCATTAGCAGCTGGACAAGTAACATCAGATGATGGTCACTTATTACAAATAGTAGATGATTCTTTTGTACTTACAACTCAAGGTGATTATTCACCCGATTTAACGGAAAAATGGGGATGGTTGCCAAAAGCCGGATATGTTGATACAACACAAGATGCTATTGCTACATTAAATGCTGAAGATACTGATGGCGATGGTAAACCAGATTCTTGGCCAAATTTATGGTATTCAGCTGGTGCCGGTAAATATATATGGCCCGCTTTTTTGGGTGATCAGGCAACTGCTCCGGATGAAGAAGTATTTTTTGTTCTTGATGATTATTCAAATAGAGAATTTCCTTATTATCCTTTCTCGGACGATTCGACAAAGAGAGGACTTGGTTTGGATATGCAGGTTCGCGTAATTCAGTTTAACAATGCTTTGGCAGAAGACATTTTGTTTTTAGTTTACTCAATTACAAATGCAAGTGGAAAAACCATTCCTGAAGCATACTTTGGAATGCATGGCGATCCTCACGTAGGTGGTGCTTCTGATTATGGTGATGACCGTGCGGGATTTGTTGATGCATCGGGCTTTTCTTTACAATCATCAGTATCATTTCCACAACGTGCCCGTAATATGGTTTAT
Organism: Melioribacteraceae bacterium; assembly: GCA_963663265.2. Classification (GTDB taxonomy): domain Bacteria; phylum Bacteroidota; class Ignavibacteria; order Ignavibacteriales; family Melioribacteraceae; genus JAEXOD01. Next base: position 265,905 of record CAXXXM010000004.1, on the reverse strand, counting down.
GCATGGGATATTGATATGACCGGTACAAACAATAAAAAAACCGGTTATTTCGGTTGGAAATTTCTTGAATCTCCTTCAAGAGCAACCGATGGAATTGATAACGATTACGATGGTTTGACAGATGAATCTCCTGATAATTCATGTGGTGTTTTCTTAGATGGTGATAATATATTTTCAGGAATTTCTGACCTTGCACAATACACTGCTGTATTTGGTGCCCCAAAAGCTCGTTGGCAGGGAGATGAAGACGGTGATTGGAATCCTGATAAAGATGATATTGGTATTGATGGTATCGGTCCTGATTCTCCAAACTATCCGGGTGCCGATTATGGTGAAGGTGATGGAAAACCTTCTCAAGCATACTTTTTAGATGAACCTGATATAAACGGTGAAAAAAATGGAAAATACGATATAGGTGAACCTTTAGTTGACGAACCAACACCTGGATATAAATGGGCTGGTTCAGAACCAAACTTTGGTGCAAGAGATATTTCAGAATCTGACCAAATAGGTTTAACAAGCTTTAATGCTGCTCTGTATACAAACTCAGATCCAAACGTACCAAGAAACGATCCTCTGATGTGGGATTGGTTATCTGCTGGTCAAGTTGATACAGCCGGTCAAAATTTATTATTAACTGCTGGAGATAACGTATTTAACTTTGGTACTGGACCATTAGCTATGGCTCCTGGAGAAACACAAAGATTTTCTATGTGTATCCTTTTTGGTAATGACATGGCAGATTTAATTTTAAATGCTTCTACTTCTACAAAAATTCTTGAAGCAGATTATAGATTTGCACAACCACCAACAAAACCAACTTTAACAGTTGTTCCAGGCGATGGAAAAGTAACTTTGTATTGGGATACAAAAGCCGAAGAATCAATTGACCCTTTAACAGGATTGAAGGATTTCTTAGGTTATAAAGTATTTAGAAGTAGAGATTATACATTTAGTGATATTTATACAATTACAGATGCAAGAGGAAATCCTACTTTAGCACCTGCTTTTGTTAACCCTGAGACAGGTGAAAGTGCACAATGGCATTTACCAATTGATGCTGCTACATATCCAAGTGGATATCATCCTGTAGAAATGCCGGGATTAGGTGTTAAATATTATGTTGGCGATCCTACTGATACAAGAGGATTAAAACATGAATTTGTAGATTCATCAGTAACAAATGGTGTTACATATTATTATGCAGTAGTTGCTTATGATAATGGTTCACTTGAACCAGGAAACGAACTTGCTCCTACTGAAAACAAAGCAATAATTAGAAAAGATGCTATTACTGGTGTATTAAAATATGAAGTTAATACAGGCGTTGTTACTCCAAATCCTCTTGGACTTGGTGTAATTGATGCAGATGCCGGTGTTGGTGGAAATCCTCAACCTGCAACCGGAGTTTCTTCAACCGGTACTGTATATGTTAAAGTATTAAACGATTTAGCTGTTCCTGATGATAAATTATATTCAATTGATTTTACTAGTCCAACTGAATATTATGTTACCGATTCAACTGGTGTAACTGAAACAATAGTATCAAATGATACAGTTTATATAGCTATTTCTCACACAAATATAAAACCGGAAAGTATTGTATTAAAAGATGCCGGTGGTAGTATTGTTGATGCCAGCAAATATTATGTAAATACGGTTGATGGTAGAATTAAAGGTTCATCGTTTAATTCTTTACCTGCTGGTGAAAAATATACTATTTATTATAGATATTTCCCTGTTTACAAATCTACTATGGTAAATATGGAAGATTCTAACCCAGCATTTGACGGTATGAAAGTATTTGTACAAAAACATGTTTTGGGTATAGATACTAAAAATTGCAAATTTAATGATGGAGCTGACGTTACAGTTAAAGATTCAGTTGCATTAAACGTTAATGGTAACTTTGGTAACCCAAAAGTTGATTATAGAGCTACTTGGGAAATTAGATGGACTGGTACTGATACATTAGCAGATGGTTCTTGGGCTAATGTTGATACCAGTTACCAAGCTCCTTTGAGTGGTAACGGTCATAAAGACATAAAATGTCCATTTAAAATATGGAATGTTACTGAAAATAGAATTGGTGAAGTATTAATAAACGAATCTATTCCGTCAAAGAAAAATAATGATAGATGGGACTGGGGAGAAGGTATTATAGTAAGACCTACCGGAGCAACCGGTTCAAAGACATCTTATTTTATTACTTTTACATTACCTGATAGTGGAGTTACAGTTAAAACCCCTAAAGCAGGTGATATTTATACAGTTGCTACAACTAAACCATTTGTTGCCGGTGATAAATATACATTTACTACAACTGCTGCAAAATTTGATAAAACAGCGTCAAATCCAGACTTGAACAAAATATATGTTGTACCAAATCCATATGTTGCGTATAGTTTATTTGAAGAACCTGGAACAACAAGTAGTAAACGAGGAGAAAGAGCTCTTCAATTTAGAAATCTTCCTACTAAATGTTCTATAAGAATATTTACTATTGCAGGTGACTTAGTTAAAGTTATTGAAAAAGATGATTTATCAAGTATAGCTACATGGGACTTGTTATCATCTGAAGGTCAAAAAATAGCTTATGGTATATATATATATCATGTTGATGCACCTGGAATTGGTGAAACAATCGGTAGAATTGCGGTAATTAAATAATTAGAGACGAAGTAGCGAAAAAAAGTTGGAGAAATTTTATGTATAAAAAAATATTTAGTATGCTCTTGATGTTGACCATTGCTTTGAGTGTTAATACTAATGCTCAAAAATTTGATGGTACTACCCAAGTTGGTACAACCTCAGGACAATTTTTGAAACTTGGTGCCGGTGCTCGCTCTATAGGTATGGGTGGTGCTTATACCGGTATTGGTGGCGATATTTATTCTGTATATTATAACCCTGCCGGCATTGCTGCAATGAAAACATCTGCAGAAGTTGCATTTAATCATGCAAACTGGTTTGCAGATATTAGTTACGATTTTGCTGCGGGTGCAATTAATTTAGATGAAATGGGTGTTCTTTTTGCAACATTTACTTCTCTTTCTGTTCCTGAAGATAAAGTGAGAACTGAAACTTTCCCTGAAGGTGATGGTAGAGTATGGGATGCCGGTTCAATTGCAATTGGTATTGGTTATTCAAGAATGTTAACCGATAGATTCTCAATTGGTGCTCATTTTAAGTATATTCGTGAAGCAATATGGGATATGGCTGCTTCAGGATTTGGTATTGATATTGGTACTTTATATCGTACTCCTTTTAATGATTTAACTATTGGTGCTGCTATTAGTAACTTTGGTTCTGATATGCAGTTAGATGGTAGAGATATCCAATTTAATACTGATCCTAACGAAAATAGCGATACAGGTCCTAATAATATACCTGCTGTTTATGATATGGATTCATATCCATTACCATTAACATTCCGTATTGGTTTAGCTATGGATATTGTTAATACAAGATTTATCAGAGCTACAGGTGCTGTAGATGCTGTTCATCCAAATGACAATAGTGAATACTTAAACATGGGTATGGAATTTGCCTATGATGAAATGTTCTTTGTTAGAGTTGGTTATAAATCTTTATTCAAAGATAATAGCGAAGAAGGTTTAACATTAGGTGGTGGTCTTAGATATAGTGTAAATGATAATTTTAAAGTTACCATAAACTATGGTTATGCTGACTATGGTAGACTTGATAATGTTCAATTTTTTGATGTAAGTTTATCATTCTAATTTATTGAATTCTTTTTTGTGCCCTTATAGTTTTATAAGGGCATTTTTATTTTAAATATTTGTTTTATGGAAAATTTAATAACTCAAAAGATTTTAAAAATCAATAGCTTATTAGTAGAAATGTATGGAATACCAAATAAGGCTGAAACTGCTCCTGATCCCTTAGATTTATTAATAGCAACAATACTTTCGCAAAATACTAATGATAATAACTCGTATAGTGCTTATTTAAATTTAATAAATAGGTTTTCTAACTGGAATGAGTTACTAAACGTGGGTATTGGAGAAGTTAAAGATTTGATTAAAGTGGCTGGATTGACAAATCAAAAGGCAAATGCTATTGTTTCTTTCTTAAATTTTCTTTCTACTAAAAACGGACATGTTAGTTTAGATTTCCTTTCTAATATGAGTAATAATGAAATAATGGAGTTGTTGACAAGTCAAAAGGGAATAGGGATTAAAACTGCCTCTTGTGTTTTACTGTTTGCTTTGGAAAGAAATGTTTGCCCAGTTGACACTCATGTTCATAGATTGGTGAATAGATTGGGTATAGTTAATACCAAAAATCCTGTTGAATCGTTTTATATACTAAATGATAATTTCCCTAAAATAAATATTGCTCATCAGTTTCATACGAATTTAATTTTGCATGGAAGGAATATTTGCAGACCAAAAAATCCTTTTTGCCTTAATTGTTTTTACAGTAATTTATGTACATATGAATTAAAAAACTGCAATTTAAAATCCAATAATATTTCAAATAATTTTTTATTATTGGATAATATTTAATTTAAAAAAAGTGAATATTTATACAAAAACAATTAAATGCTTGAATATTGTAAAAATATTTGCTTTATTTGTTCAGATTTATTATTTTCAATTACACTAAATAAAAACTAAAAAGGAGAGCTTTATGAAACAAGCTTTGTACGTTTTTACTGCATTTATTATGTTGGCATCTTTTATCAATGCTCAGCAAAAAGATTTTACTCAAAAACCTATTAATGGTAATAGTGGAGTTGTTTATGGAGCACCATTAGAAGAACAATTATCTTCTTTATATGAGTCGTTTGAAGGTGCATTTCCTCCTGCTGGATGGACTTTATATTCTCCTGATGGTGGAACTGGTTGGAACCAACAAACAATTGGAACAACTCCTATATCTGGTTGGACTGGCGGTACAGTTATTCCTACTCCTAATGGTTTAGGTGGTAGCAAAATGGCTTTTTGTACTTGGAATACAGGTGGTGCAACATCTAATGACCAATGGATTGTAACTCCTCAAATAACTTCTATAGCTGCTAATGCAACTTTAACTTTCCAAGTAAGAAAATTTGGACAATATCTTGATGCATTAAACATTAAAGTTTCTACAACAGATAACCAAATGGCAAGTTTTACTAATCTACAAGCAATTACTTATGCTGCTGCTGATACAGGTTGGTTTAGTTATTCAATTAGTTTAGCTGCTTATGCTAATCAAAACATTTATCTTGCTTTCCAAGAAGCAGTTGCTGATAACTATAATGATGGTGCAGCATTATTTTTAGATTTAATTGAAGTATCAGGTGCTAACGTTCCAGTTGAATTAACAGCTTTTGCAGCTCGTCAATTAGATGGTTCAGTTATGTTAGATTGGGCTACTGCAACTGAAACTAACAACTCAGGTTTCTCAGTTGAAAGAAGTGCTGATAATGTTAACTTTACAAAAATTGCATTTGTTAATGGTAACGGTACAACTACAGAAAGAAAAGTTTATTCTTATACAGATAATACAGTAAATTCAGGTAAATATTATTACAGATTAAAACAAGTTGATTTTGATGGATCATTCAGTTATTCAAACGCTATTGAAGTTAGTGTTGGCGTTCCAACTGAATTCTCATTATCACAAAACTATCCAAACCCATTTAACCCAAGCACAACAATTAAATTTGCTTTACCTACTGCATCAAATGTAAAAATTACTATTTACAATACAATTGGTAAAGAAGTTGCTACTTTAGTTAATGGCACAATGGAAGCAGGTACACATAGTGCAGTTTGGAATGCTTCAAATAATGCATCTGGAATGTATTTCTTCAAAATAGAAGCAGGTAATTTCTCAGCAACAAAGAAAATGATGCTTATCAAATAGTATCAAATAATTTTTAATTCTAAATTTTTAATTTTGAATTATTGAATAGCCGTTGAAGGAAAAACTTTCAACGGCTATTTTTTTTACTATTAACTGCTTTTCGTCATTTGTCTCGTTTTAAATGACCTGTCGCCCATGCTGGGGCATAATATTTTGTTTTTACGTTTGCTATTGATATTTCGAACTGCTGGGTCTTGTGTTTAATCACATATCATGTTTCGCTTTTATTTGTTGTTTATTCCTAAAACGCAATAATTATAATAATCATGGTTCAGACAATTTGGAAGTGGGGTGTTAAGTTATGAAGGTTAAAGGTTGAATTATTGAATAGCCGTTTACTATTAATTTTTAATTCTAAATTTTTAATTTTGAATTATTGAATGCCACTCAACAAAAAACGTTTTACGGCATTTTTTTATTTAAAAACAAAAAAGCCGGAAATAATCCGGCTTTTATCAATTATTAAAAATAAAACTAAAATACGTAATTCTTAGGTATTACAACAATACCTGTTTCGGAAACAGTAAAACGTTTTCTATCGGTATCGCTGTCAAAGCCAATTTCAGCATGTTCAGGGATTACAACGTTTTTATCAATAATGGCTCTTCTAATGCGTGCATGTCGGTTAATGGTTACATTATCCATAATAATGGAATCGGTAACATAAGCATAACTGTTAATTCTAACATTAAAACCAAGTATTGATCTTTCAACCAAACCGCCGGATACAATAGTACCATCAGAAATTAATGAATTAAGCACTCTACCAACACGTTCTCCTTCATGAGAAAGAGTTTTTGCAGGTGGATACTGTAATTGTTTTGTCCTTAATGGCCAATTACTGTCATACAAATTAAAATCTGGATGTACACTAATTAAATCCATGCTTGCAGCATAATAACTATCAATTGTGCCAACATCAACCCAGTAAGGTTGTTCTTTTTTATTTTCATCCTGAAATTTATAAGCAACAACTTCGTAACCATTTTTAATCATATATGGAATTACATCTTTTCCAAAATCGTTGTTTTCAATCCCTTCGGATTCCATATGTTTTAGAATATTATGAAGAGTTTGAACATTAAAAATATAAATACCCATATTCACAAAAGACTCACCCGGTCTATCCGGAATAACAGGAGGATTAGCCGGTTTTTCTAAAAATGATAACACTTTATAATTTTCATCAATTTCTATTACGCCAAATCGATTGGCAATATCGGTTGGCACATTCATGGATGCTATTGACAAATCGGCTTTTTTATCAACATGATTTTGCAACATTTTCAAATAGTCCATTTTATAAATATGATCACCGGAAAGGATTAAAACCCATTTGTATTTACCGGCTTCCAAAAAGTTTAAGTTTTGGAAAATGGCGTTAGCTGTACCTAAATACCAATTATTGCTTACTTTCTGTTGTGGAGGAACTGAGTAAATAAACTCGCCCAGTTCAGGATTAAAAATGCTCCATGCTTCGTACAAATGTTGATTAAGGGAATCAGACTTGTACTGTGTTAATACGTAGATTTTTCTTAAGCCAGAGTTTAAACAATTTGATAACGCAAAGTCAATTATTCTATACTTACCACCAAACGGTACAGATGGTTTGGTTCTAAGCTTGGTTAAGGGAAGTAACCTTTCACCTTGTCCACCGGCTAATATAAGAGTCAAAGTATCACGTAATAATGACGAACCTGTAAATTGCATTTTCCCTCGCTAAATATTCATAAATTTATTATTTTGTATATGGAATTATTTAATACTCAAAAATATCAATTAAGTATAATTATTTACCTATAAGTTATATGAAAGTCAAGAAAAATTATTATTATATTTTTTCATTAACAGTATTTGTTTTGATTAGTATTTTTTTACTAAAGCAAAATAATTTTTTTTCAAAATTACATAATGTTATCAATTTTCTTAGTAAAAAAGAAATAACATTAGATATTAGAATAGATTCTTCTTTTTTAAATTACATAAAAAATGAACAAAATCAAATTGATGTTAAAAAATATTCAATAAATATTGAATTATTTCCCAAATCTCAAGAAATTCAAGCAGATGTAGTTATTAATGGTTCTCTAAAAACTAAAATTTCTGAGGTTATTTTAAACTTTGTTGATGGTTTTACTATATCAAAAGTTTATTTTAATAATAACCCAGCAAAATACGTATATAAAAATAATTATTTAGTAATCAATAATTATTCTGAAAACAATAATTTTATTATTAAAGTCACTTATAAAGGGAAACCAAAACCAAAAGGCTTTGGTTCGTTTGTTTTTGATAAGATTAATAATTTAGATTTGATATACTCTTTAAGTGAACCAATATTTGCTTCAACTTGGTTCCCTTGTAATGATAAACCTGATGATAAGGCTTTGTTTGAAACCACGATTACAAATGATAAAAAATATGTGTCAATTTCTAATGGGCTTTTTGAGTCTTCTGTAATTAGAGAAAATAAAATTAGTTATACTTATAAAACATTAAATGAGTTATCAACCTATCTATTTGCAATTTATTCCGGTGATTATAAATTTTTTGAGGATTATGTTGTTGATGAAAATAATGATACTACTCGGCTTGTATATTATTTTTTAGATGAAAGTTCAATTGAGGAGTTCTTGGATTTTCAACCACATAAAAGAGGGATTCAGATATTTTCTAAGTTATTTGGTACTTATCCATTTATTAATGAGAAATATGGATTGGCTGAAATTACTTGGAAAATGGGGGCAATGGAACATCAAACGATTACAGGTATGGGGAGAGGTTTAGTAAAAGCTCCTCAATCAAATGAATCAATATACGTTCATGAATTAGCTCATCAATGGTGGGGGAATGCTATTGGTTTAAAGGATTGGAAAGATATTTGGCTTAATGAAGGCTTTGCGACTTATTCCGAGGCACTTTATTATGAAAATGTAATTGGTAAAGATGGTTTGGTAAAAAAGATGAATTCATTAAAAGGTGAATTTACTGAAAGCACGTTATATAATCCTACATGCAGTTTGTTCGATAGGCTTGTTTATAATAAGGGAGCATGGATTTTACATATGTTAAGAAATGAATTGGGGGATAAATTGTTTTTTCTTTCTTTGAAAACGTATTATGAAAAATTTAAATATAAAAATGCCTCAACAGAGGATTTTAAGTTAGTATGTGAAAGTATTTCAAAGAAAAATCTTAGCAAATTTTTTGAACAATGGGTATACAAAGGGAAGGGGAAAATTAGTCTGGAATATTCGCTTTCTGTTTCATCTGAAGGTACAAAAATTCACTTCAAGCAAAATGGTTATGAATATTATTTCCCGCTTGAAGTTATGTTTGATACTGATGAAAAAAAAGATGATATATGTAGTTTTTACATAAGCTCGAAAGATACTACATTGTTATTATCAAAGTCCAAAAATGTTGATAAGTTAAGATTTGATCCAAATAACCGGTTATTATTAAGTCTTTATAAACGCTAAGTATTGTTATAATAATAGAATTATATTTAATTTTATCTAAAATAATTGTATAATTAAAATTTAATTATTTTCAAGTTGACTGTGAAAAATAGCACTTATTTTATATCTGATATTCATTTAGGATTAAGTTCAAAAGAAGAAGAGGTAATAAAGGAAGAAAAGCTTTTGAATTTTTTAGATAGTATTAACATTTCAGGAACCACATTATATATATTAGGTGATCTTTTTGACTATTGGTTTGAGTATGAACAGGTTATACAAAAAGGGAATTTCCGACTTTTTACAAAAATTAAAGAATTAACAGATAATAGTGTTGTTATTAAGTATTTGATTGGGAATCATGATTTTTTACATAAGAGTTTTTTTCATGATTATTTAGGTGTTGAAGTATTTAAAACAGAAATTGAAGTTCTAATAAGTAATAAAAAGTTTTTTTTAGGGCATGGTGATGGTTTAGTTAAAAATGACCTTGGATACAAAATATTAAAATTTGTTTTAAGAAATAAATTTATTCAAACATTGTATTCATTAATACATCCTGATTTTGGTATCTGGATTGCCAAAAATACAAGTAAAAAGAGCAGGGATTTTACAAATGGGAAAAATTATGGAGAAATTGATGGATTATTGGAAGCAGCAAAATTGAAAATTGATAATGGATTTGATTTTGTTATATTTGGGCATTCGCACAAAAGAGAACTGACTAAATACAATAATGGTTATTACATTAATTTAGGTTCATGGTTAGAACAACCATGTTACGGAATATATAAAGACAATAAGTTTGATATAATAAATTGGTAAGACAATGGCAAAACAAATAAGTAAAAACAAAATAAGTAAATGGCGTTATATAATAACTTTAACAGGTGCTGTATTTCTTGTTTTGTTTGTTTGGTTTCTTTATTATGTTATTCAAGGGCTTCCTCCTGTTGAAGAACTTGAAAACCCAAAACCAATGCTTGCAAGCAATGTATATAGTATCGATGGGGAATTAATAGGACAATTCTTTAGAGAAAACAGAGTTAAGGTTAATATCAAAGAAATTAATAAAAGTGTGGTGAACGCCTTAATTGCAACTGAAGATGTTAAATTTTACAAACATTGGGGTGTTGATGTAGATCGTTTTATTAAAGCAATGGTAAAAACTATGCTTGGCAGCAGGCAGGGGGCAAGTACTATCACTCAACAGCTTGCAAAAAATATTTATAGTTTGAAGGATAAAAATGAATCTTCTTTTGAAACGGTTGTTAGAAAGGTAAGAGAGTGGATTACTGCTGTTCAAATAGAGAAGAAATATACTAAAAATGAAATCTTAGAGATGTATTTAAACCAATCATATTTTGGAAATGGTGCATATGGTATTGAAATGGCTGCAAAATTATACTTTAATAAAACAGCTAAAGAGTTAAATGTTCCCGAAGCAGCAGTATTAATTGGATTATTAAAATCATCTGTTCATTACGATCCTGTTAGAAAATATAATAATGCTTTACAACGTAGAAATTTGATTATTTCGAGATTATATGAAACAGAATTTATAACTGAACGTAAATATAAAGAATATAGACTATTGCCAATAAAAGTAAATATTGAGAAAGTTAAAAGTAAGTTTAAAAGCGATGTTTCTCCTCATTTTGTTGAATATATTAGACAGCAGATGGAAAAATGGACTCAAGCACGTGGTTTAGATTTGTATGAAGATGGACTTTCAATATATACAACGCTTGATAGTCGAATGCAGAAAATTGCTAATTCTGCTGTTGAAAAGCACCTTAATCCATTTCAACAGGATTTTAATAAATTTTGGAATTGGGATAGATATAAGGATTTGTTAAGTAGTTTAATAGTTAAATTTGCTAAAGAAACTCCGGAATATAAGAAAGCAAAGAATAATAATGAAAAACAGAGAGTATTGGCAAATCTTAAAACTAATCCAAGTTTTATTGCAGAAGTAAAAAGAATTGCTACCAACATAGAAGTTGGTTTTGTGGCAATGGATGTGAAAACAGGCGAAATTAGAGCAATGATTGGGGGAAGAGAAAACAATGCCGGTTTAGGTTTAAATCATACAACTCAAATTAAGAGACAGCCGGGTTCATCTTTCAAGCCAATAATTTATTTAACCGCAATAAATAATGGGCTTTACCCAGCTTATCCAATACTAAATGCTCCATTCTCCTACAAAGGCTGGAGTCCAAGGAATTTTGAAGGGGATACCGGTGGTTATACTACTTTACGTGAAGCACTAAAAAAATCGAAAAACATTATTTCGGCTCGATTGATTTATGAGGGGTATGTTGATCTAAAAGAAGTGGGTAAAAATGCGAAGGCAATGGGAATAAAGAGTACACTTGATTTAGTACCTGCTATATCTTTAGGAACTGGTGAAGTTTCACCTTTGGAACTATTAAATGTATATCAAACTATTGCCAACAAAGGGATTCATATTGAACCGATTTCAATACTAAAAATTGAAGATAAATCAGGTATTTTATTAGAAGCGTTTAATACCGCTTCCAATGAAGCAATAAGTGAGGAAACAGCCTACATAATTACCGATATGCTTGGAACTGTAATTAATGAAGGAACAGCTGCTGGAGCAAGATCCCGCTTTAACTTTAGAAGACCTGCCGGTGGTAAAACCGGTACAACTCAAGATTATGCTGATGCATGGTTTATGGGTTTTACTCCACAAATAGCTGCCGGTGTGTGGGTAGGATTTGATGATAGAAGAATTACTTTTACAGGTAGTTATGGACAGGGTGGTCGTGCGGCAATGCCAATATGGGCTATTTTTATGCATGATATCTATGAATCCTTAGAACTTCCAATGGAAGAATTTAAGAAGCCAGCAAATGGAAATGTTATTTATATTGATTTTTGTTATGATTCAATTTATAATGATGGAAATCCACGTGTTTATGATGGCACTTGCGGAGGAGGAATAATTACTGATATTATAAATGTAAAAGATGTTCCGGGAAGTCCGGATGCACATATAAAAAGAAATTATCAATTTATGCAGGAAAATAGCGAAGAATAAATTTTAGTTCCCCAGCCGGATTGTTTCGGCTGGGGAATAGATGATTTACTTCATTAAAATGATTTTACCTGACATAATTTGGTTATTTCCTTTTCCATTAATTGCATTACTTTCAAATCTGTATAAATAAACCCCTGATGATAGATTAAATTGATTTGAATTAAAATGAATTTTATTAATTCCGGCTTGATATGGCTGATCGGTTAAAGTGCAAATCTGTTGTCCAATTGTGTTATAAATAGTTAATCTTACATAACTGTATTCAGTTATGCTGAATTCAAAAGTTGTACTTGGATTAAACGGATTTGGGTAGTTAGAAATGTAAATATCTGTTGGAATAATTGGAGCTGTCTCATCATTAACAGATACAACTGCAAATAAGTTTTTATAGTAAGTAAAAGTACCATTATACTCAGCTAATATCATGTCTTTACGAGTATCTCCATCAAAATCAGCAAAAGCTACATGTGCCCTTTGGTTTACTTCAATACCGTTAAATATCTCAGTATTTAATTCCCAATTAGGAGCTGAAGAAGTACCAATGTTTTCGTAATAAATATATTCACCCCAGCTATTTCCAAAAACTAAATCTAAATCATTATCGTTATCTATATCCGAAAATGTTGGGTTAATAGAACTTTCAAAAATAACATTTCTCATAAATGAATTATCTAATGTAAATGTGCCATTGTCGTTTACATAAAAAGCAGTTTCAGAACTTTCTTCGGAGGCTAACAATAAATCCATATCTCCATCGTTATCCAAGTCTCCAAAAGCAGGACTGCTGAATCCACTAACAAAAATATTTGCAAATGTAGTAGTATTTGCTTGAAAAACTCCATTGTTGTTTATCCAGCATTGTAACTTACCATTAAGCATACCTGAAACAATGTCAAAATCACCATCATTATCTAAATCAACAAACTCTGGGTTTGCATATGCACTTGTTGTTGATAAGCCTGTAAAAGAAGAAGTAGATTTTGCAAAAACAGGTTCAATTGGGGTTCCATTATTTTTATAGTAATTGAACTTTTTTAACCAGCTGCCACTAACAAAATCATAATCACCATCATTGTCAAAATCTGCAATGGACATTGAAGCTGCATTCCCATCGTTTTTAATTATTTTGAAGTAATCACTTTTATAAATGTAGCTTGGAGCCGAAATTGTTCCTACATTTTGATAGTAGTATAAATTTCCATCAGAAGTTCCATATAATAAGTCAAAATCATTATCATTATCTAAATCAACTAATTGAGGTGATTTCCAATAGGTTGTGCTTTCAACTCCAGAAAATACAGAGGAGTTTGGTGTCCATGTAGGTGTTTTATCGGTTCCGGTATTTTTATAAAATTGAAATGTTTGCAAGTCTCTGCCAATCAATAAATCGAAATCGCCATCGTTATCAATATCAGCAAAGGTAGGGAAGTTATTTATTCCTGCATCACTAATACCACTTGTTAAATTATTATCCAACTGATAAAGTGGATTGTTTGCATCTCCAGTATTTCTAAAACCCATTAATATTCCGGCTGTTGGACCTCCTAATAAGGATTCCCCAATACCCATAAAGAGATCCAAATCACCATCGTTGTCAATGTCTACAAATGCTGGTTTTGCATCAGAACCTACATGTGGATTTACATCAGAAAAAGCCGTATCTATTTTTATCCAACTTGGGTCATTGTATGTTCCGAGATTTTTATACATAATTAAACCATTAAATCCACCAATAATTAATTCGTAATTTGAATCATTGTCAATATCAACAAGAACCGGATAGTATGAGTTTGTGTTTTGATATCCATTTGCATATACTTGTTGAAGTAAATTTACAGAGCTGTAAGCAGAAGGAAGAACAGAACCTGATTTACATCTGTAAAACTTTGTTTCCATTTCAGAAGTCCCTAAAAATAAATCCTTATACCCATCGTTATCATAATCAAATAAAAAAGGATTTGAAAAAGTTGATACTCCGACCCCTAATGGAGAAAATATTGAATCAACTTTTAACCAATTCTGACCAAAAGCTAAGTTATAAAAACTGAACATAATAATAAGTACATTTTTAAATTTCATAAGTAAATCCCTAATTTTTTATAAAAACATGATAATTGTGCATAATTCACAACAATTTACTTGCTATTTAAACAATAATATATATAAATTCAATTCATAAAAAAATAATAATACTTTTTTCAAAAAGAGTTGATAATTACTATATTTTCTTATTAAATTTGTTACTATAAAAAAAACAACTTTTGAAAATCTGGCAATATTGAATTATCATCAATAAATATTTGCTATTTAAGTATTTTTAATTTAAATTAATGCACAAATTGTAGAAGATAATTTTTTTTATTTAAATAAAGTTTTATTTGATAATCAAGAGAGGCAGAAATGCGAAAAATAAGTACACTTATAGCTTTTTTTATTTTGTTTTTATCCTTCTCGATCAATGCACAGGCAGTAAAAGATGCATGGTCAGTTGGTTTCGGTGTGACATATCCTAAATATATTAGCCACAATTTAGGATGGACATCTAATATTAATTATGGTGGACATGTTTCAGTTAGTAGATATTTTTCAGAACATGTTGCTGTAAAAGGCGATTTAAAATATTTATATTTAGAAGGTTTTTACACAAATGCAGCTAATAAAAAAATTACTGCTTCAACTTCAACTTTTGCACTCGATTTAAATTTGTTGTATTATCTAACACCCTGTGAAGTTGTTTCACCTTACTTCCTTGCCGGTTTAGGTGCTGTAATGTTTTCTCCAAGTGATGGTCCTGATGCTGTTGCAATTGGTGATAACACATTGGATTATACAATCAACTTTGGTGTTGGTGCTGAATACAAAATTGATGAAAATTGGACATTGATTGGTGAATTAGCTTTTTCATCAGTTGCTAATACAAAATTTGATGGTGCGTATGGAGCTGGAAACGGTGGTGGTTTAATTGGTGGCGAATTTGATTCATATGCAACTTTTGATTTAGGCGTTAACTATTTCTTTGAAAAAGGCGAACCTTCAAAAATTTGCCAATTATATGATGGTATTAAAATAGATAACCCAAATGATCCTGTTGATTACGAAAGAATTGAAAACATTGTTAAAAAATATATTCCACGCGAAATAGTAAAAGAAGTACCTGCTAAAGATAATGGTGGAGTAAATAATTCAGCTTATGGTTATAATGCAACTGATAATAGCTGGGTTTTGGTTGGTGTTAATTTTGATAACAACAGTTCAAAATTTACTGCTGAATCATATCCAATTTTGTTCCATACTGCTTTAGTTATGTTACAAAATCCTGATATTAAAGTTGAAGTTCAAGGTCATACTGATAATATTGGCTCAGAAGGTTCAAATCAGAAATTATCTGAAAGACGTGCTGATGTTGTAAAGAATTATTTGATTGCTCGTGGTGTTAAAGCTGACAGAATTAAAACTGTTGGTTATGGCGAAAAGAATCCAATTGCAGATAATAAAACTGCTGATGGAAGAGCAATGAACAGAAGAATTGAATTTAAGGTAATAAACTAATTTACTTTTAAGGGGTCACTTGTTGACCCCTTTTTTTTTGTCCTTTAAATTTATCCGAGAGGTAAAAAAGGTGTTAAGCAAATTAAATATAAAATTTATATGGAGGACCCCAAAGACGTAAGTCAATGGGGTATTTTTGTTTATGAAAATAAAAGCTAAGCAGATTGATGAAACAGGGCTTAATAGAACGGTAACCCGTTTAGCCCATGAAATATTGGAAAAAAGCAAAGGTTCAAAAAATATTGTGTTGATTGGGATGAGAACACGCGGGGAATATTTAGCAAAACGGATTATGGATAAAATTATTTCTATTGAAAATTTTACTCCAAGTTATGGTGTTTTAGATGTAACGCTTTATAGAGATGATTTTAGAACGAGATTAAAACAGCCTGAAGTTTCTGTAACCAATATTACATTTGATGTAAATGAAAAAGATATAATTTTAATTGACGATGTTCTTTATACCGGTAGAACAGTTCGATCAGCATTAAATGCTATTATGGATTTGGGAAGACCATCAACAGTTAAATTATGTGTTTTAGTTGATAGGGGGCATAGAGAGTTACCAATAAAAGCAGATTTTGTCGGATTAAATATTCCTACTTCAATTAATGAAGAAGTTAGGGTAAAAATGAAAGAAATTGACGATGAAGATGCAGTTTATTTAGTTGATGTTTCAAAAGATTAAGGATAAATTAAAACTATGGCATTATCAAGCAAACATTTATTAGGTTTATATAGCGTTCCAAAAGAAGACATTCAACTTATTTTGGATACAGCCGTTACATTTAGAGAAGTATTAGAACGTCCAATAAAGAGGGTACCCACATTACAAGGTAAAACTATTGTCAATTTGTTTTACGAAAATTCAACAAGAACACGAGTTTCGTTTGAATTAGCCGAAAAAAGGTTATCGGCTGATATAGTAAATTTTAGTACGTCAACAAGTAGTACAAAAAAAGGGGAAACATTTAAGGATACAATTAAAAATATTGAAGCTATGAAGGTTGATATGATTGTGGTTAGACATGAGTCTGCAGGTGTCCCTCAATTTTTAACAAGAATATCTAATTCAAATATTATTAATGCAGGCGATGGTTTGCATGAGCATCCAACACAAGCGTTATTAGATATGTACTCAATCCGTGAAAAATTAGGTAAAATAGAAGGATTAAATGTTTGTATTGTTGGTGATATTGCCCATAGCAGAGTAGCTTTATCAAATATTTATGGATTACAGACAATGGGAGCAAATGTATCAGTATGTGGACCTGCTACTTTAATTCCTCGCAATATTGAAGAGCTTGGTGTTAAGGTTTATACAAATATAGATAACGCAATAAAAGAAAACGATGTGTTGAATGTTTTACGAATTCAATTAGAGCGAAAAGCCGGTGGTGGATTACCGACCTTGCGTGAGTATCATAAGTATTTTGGAATTACAAAAGAACGATTGGAGAAATTAAACAAAGATGTTTTACTGTTACATCCGGGTCCAATTAATAGAGGAGTTGAATTATCCTCTGAAGTTGCGGATGGACCATATCAAGTAATACTCCAGCAAGTTACTAATGGTGTGGCTATTAGGATGGCTGTTTTATATTTATTAGGAACAATGAATTAAAGGTGATAAATGAAAATTATATTTAAAAATATTAGAATAATAGACCCAGAATTAAATTTGGATGAAATAAATAGTATCGTGATAAATAATGGTATTATTGAAAAAATTGGGGAAATAAATCAGGAAGATGTAACTGAAGCACAATTGTTTGAAATGGACGGTAAAACAATTAGTGCGGGCTTTTTTGATATGCATGTTCATTTAAGAGAACCGGGTAGAGAAGATGAAGAAACAGTGAAGACAGGCTCTTTAGCAGCTATGGATGGAGGATTTACCGGTATTGCATGTATGCCAAATACTGACCCTGCAATTGATTCTGCTGAAGTTGTTGAGTTTATATTAAACAAGGGAAAAGGACAGGTGGTTGATGTTTATCCTATTGGAGCTGTTACTAAAGAAAGAAAGGGAGAAAGCCTATCTCCTATATTAGAATTAATTGAAGCAGGTGTTGTAGCTCTTTCAGATGATGGTGTTGCTGTTAAAACTTCAAAGATGATGCGAAATGCTCTTGAGTATTCAAAAGAGTACAACATCCCCATTATAGAGCATTGTGAGGATTCTTCGCTATCTGAAGGTGCAATGAATGAAGGTGCTACTTCAACAATGTTAGGGCTTCCGGCATTACCATCTGTTTCGGAAGATATTATTGTTAATAGAGATTTGTTATTAGCAGAGTATACTAAAAGCAAACTCCATATAGCCCATATTAGTACAAAAAATGCAGTTGAATTGGTTAGAAATGCAAAAAAAAGAGGTGTTAATGTTACATCTGAAGTAACTCCACACCATTTTTCCTTGACTGAAGATAGCTTGAAAACTTATGATACTAATTATAAAATGAGCCCACCCCTTCGCTCAAAAGAAGATTTAGAGGCTATCTTAGAAGGTTTAAAAGATGGTACAATTGATTGTATTGCTACTGATCATGCTCCACATTCAATTGAAGAAAAAGAAGTTGAATTTATTTATGCTCCAAATGGAATAATTGGACTCGAAACATCCGTAGGACTTGTATTTAGTGAATTACTACATAAAAAGGTTTTGGATTTAAATCAGATTGTTAATAAAATGGCAATTAATCCAAGGAAAGTATTGAATTTGCCAATACCAAAATTTAAAGTTGGGGAGAAAGCTAACTTTACTATCTTTGATACTGAAATGATTTGGACTGTTGAAGTTAGTAAGTTTAAGTCAAAATCTAAAAACTCTCCATTTAACAAAAAACTGCTTACAGGAAAAGCCATCGGCGTTATAAACAATAATAAATTTTATTATAACGGTAAAACAATTTTTTAGCTTATTTAGTGTTCACATATGTATCTATTTGTGAACACTATTTCTTTTTTATCCTCATTTTTAGCCGCTTTTTGCATGGTATAATATTTGTAATTCTTTAATTAAATTATGGAGATATTACCATGAAATGGATTAAATACATATTATTATCGGTTCTTTTAGTTGGCTGTGACGCAGAGGATATAAGCAACAATAATGATTCAACTCCTCCGGCAGCTCCTAAAAATCTATATTCTGTTACAGGTGATAATAGGGTCGATTTATCGTGGGATCAAAATAAAGAACGAGACCTTGATTACTACAATGTTTATTATAGCTCTTCCTATGATGGAGCATATGTGTATTTAGGGTTTACCTACAATAATTATTTTATTGATTATGACGCAAAAAATGGAATTACTTATTATTATGCAGTAACTGCTGTTGATAGATATGGAAACGAAAGTGAATTATCGCTTGATGAAGTATTTGATACCCCAAGACCGGAGGGATTTAATCAGACCGTATTCAATTATAAAAATTATCCTGATAGAGCCGGTTACAGTTTTTCATTAAATCGGAATGTCAGATTTGATTCCGATTATGCTGATTTCTTTTATGAAGTGTATAATAATAAATTATATTTAGATGTTTGGAGCGATACTGATATTCAAGATATGGGAGCGACTATTGATATTTATGATATTTCATATGCTCCAACTACAGGATACATTCCTTTGAATGAAGGTGAAAATATTAAATATGCTGAAGTTTTTGTGGGACATACGTATGTGATATGGACTTGGGACAATCATTTTGCTAAAATTCGAGTTTCAAATATTACATCTGAAAGAATAGTATTTGATTGGGCTTACCAAACAGTCGAAGGGAACAGGGAATTAAAAAGAGTAATAAATAGCTTTGATAGAAATGGTGAAAATAAATCAGTTATTAGAAATTAATTATGGTTTTTTGGTTCAAATTATGTATTTTAGAATAAAATTTTTCCTCAATATGAAAAAATTATCAGTAATTGTTTTTACAGTTTTTGTTTTAATAATTAGTTTAACATCGCATTTATATGCAGATGATAACTTAAAAGCATCGATTCAAAATGTGAAAGAAGGTCTTATAGAGAATTCGATTCGCAAATTTTTAAACATATTTGAAGATAACTGCTACTTGAGTTTAAATAATGGTACTACTGGGTATTTTACTAAAAACCGGATATATTACATTATGGAAAATTATTTAGAGCAGTACAAAATTACTGAATGTGATCTTAATTCAACTAATTTAGATGGTAATATTACTAATGTTGCCGGAAAAATTTTATATATTTACAATGGAGTTAGGTACACTTCTGATATTTATTTATCTTTTAAAAATATCTCGGAAAAGTGGTATATTTCGCAATTAATAATTAATTAGTTAAATGATATCCAGAGCATTTCCTCATATTAAAAAGGTTTACGTTTATTTTTTTATCATTGCCTTGCTTTATTGCGGTACCTTTTTAGTTCCTCTATTTATTCCGACTAATGGCTCTATTGATACAAATGCCCAAATCACCACCATAAAAAAAACCCTTTCTGAATTTTTAGATAATGAAACTGATATCTTTAATAAAAAAACTTCGGCTGTTAAAACTATCCTTTTCTCTGAATCTGAAGGCAAATTAACTAATAACATAATTTTTGAGAGAATAAATAGACTTTCAAGTAGTTTATGGGGTATTTATTTTGAGATTTATAATTCGAATAATCAATTGTTTGCTTGGAAAAACATTACTGATACTGCTTTTGTTAGAAATTTAAATTATTCAAAACGGAAGTTTTCCATAATTAAAAATAAGTCGATATTATACTCATTTAAAGTAGATTCAATTAATGTAAACGGACAGAAGTTTACAGCTATGTATTATAGAATTCTTGATAAAAACTATATTGATGAAAACAATAATACATTTACAAAATTAATTAATTCTAAGAATAAACTAAATGCTTCAGTTTTTGTTATCTCTGATAATGAGCTTACAAATACTCAATTAAAGTTATTACACAGGGTTAATAATGACATCTTTTTTAGTGTGAATAATAATTATAATAAAGCTGCTGATAATTTCTTTGAGAAAATTAATTTTATCCGATTGCTTCTTCTCTTTTCTTTTTTTTTAATTGTTACTATTAAGTTATTTAAATCTCTTGATAATGTTGAATCTGATTTTTATAAATTTTGTTTATTATTCATTCTTCTATTTGCTTTTAGGTACTTACTAAACTTAATCTCGTTTCCAGCTGCATTGTTAAATGGAGATATAGTAAACCCTGCAATTTACTCTACTAATTTTGGATTCGGTATTCTAAAATCTCCGTTTGAATTAAGAATTACTATATTTTTTGTTTTGATTTATTTAATAATCTTATTACGATTTGTAGTTAAAAATAATTTTAGCATTACAACTAAAAAACGCAAACTGGTTTTATTTTTATTATTGTTATTTTTGTGGATTGAAATTACTTCATTGTATTATTTTGTTGACAGTTTGTTTGTTGGCGGTGGGATAAAATACTTTAAAATTATTGACGTTATTCCAAACTTTATATCCTTTTTTATGTTATTTAACATATTGTTGTTTGGTTTTAATGTACTCTTAGCAATATTAATAACATCATTATTGATATATAAAAACTATTTACAATCCTTAGCATATGCAAAATGGATAATGATATTTGTTTTTATACTGATGCTTTCAATAAATGCTTTATTATTGCGAAATTCATTAGATATATATACAAATGCAGCTTTAACCGCCTCTTTATATTTTTTGAGTAGATATGTTTATAAAACTACATTTAATAAGGTTGCATTTTACATTTATCTATCTTTATGTGCTTCGTTTATAATGATTATTAAAATGGGCAGTATCAGTTCAAATGCTGAAAAACATTCTGCCAAAGTAGCATATTTAGAATACACACGCATTAACCAAAGCTGGATAAAATTTTTAATTCAAAATAATCTAAAAAGCATCCAAACAGACTATTTAGAAAAAAAAGAAAACATTGATTTTAAGAATGAAGCATTCGAAATATGGAATAAAAGTCAAATTAAATCGGAAAATTTGATATCTGAGTTTTATTTTTTAGATAGTTTACATAATTATATTGATGGAGTAAACTTTTCATTCCCATACGGGTATAGTAAAAACTGGGCTATTGAAGATTCAATTTATAATGGTAAGATTGATATTGATAAAATCCCCAACAGCTTTGATGAAATTATTTCGGGTGTTGTATGTGTTGATTCTATAAGGAAATTCTATTTAGGAATAACAGTAAAGTATAATAAATTTAGTTATAATGTGGTTTCAATTCCTCAAATTATAATTAAAGATGATATTGATAAATCTAATATTGTTAATATTAAAGATTTTGAAATTATAACTCTGCTTAACAATAGAATTATAAATAATTCATCAAATATTAATCCAACTATTACCGAGTTAGAAGATATTTTAAAGAATAAAAAGAAAGAATATTTTACTAATGTGAAAATTAATGATGAAGAATACGAGTTTTATGTAAACAATCATCATGATGAGTCTGGCAAGTCGACTTATTTATTTGGTTACAGAAAGAGTAACTATTCATGGTTTTTGTATGATTTTGTAAGAATATTTCTATTTCATGTAGCAATTATTTTGTTAGTGCTCAGTTTTTATCTTTTAATCATTTATTTGCGAAACAAAGAAATTAAATTTAATTATCAAGCTCGAATTTTAACAATATTTTTATTTATTACATTAGTTCCTCTATTAATTTTGGCGGTTTTTTTTAGAAACGTTAATACTTTAAAAATTGATGATAATTTTAGAATTGCGATGTCAAGAGATATTGATAAAATTTCTCTTTATCTTGAAAAGTATAGTTACTACTCAGTAGGAAATTTAAGAGATATTATTATTAAGGCAAATAATGATTTAGGATTAAACTTTACATTATACAAAAATGATAGAGTTAAATTTAGTACTTTTTATGATTACTATTATTTTGGTAATCTTCCCAAAATTATTAATCATAAAGTATATTTTAGGATGGTTTTGCAAAATGCTGAGGAACAACACGTAACATATAGAATAAATGCTTACCCAATTAAAGCAAGTTATAAAAAAATTGAGCTAAACGGAGAAGAGTATATACTTGAACTTAGCGATTTAACTAATTCAAACTATGTATCCATAAATTCTGCTGAAATGGACCTATTTATTTTTGGATCTTATGGTTTTGCTGTTATTGTAATTATTTTACTAATTGTATTATTAACTAACAAGATATCTTATCCAATTATTAGATTAACTGAAGTTACAAAAAAAGTTGCAAAGGGCGACTTAAATATAAAGTTAATTCTAAATGAAAAAGGGGAAATAGCAGAGTTAGTTGATGGCTTTAACCAGATGGTAAGTGAATTAAAAGTGGCTCAAGAAGAATTAGCAGTTAAAGAAAGAGAAGCTGCCTGGAGAGAGATGGCAAAACAAGTTGCTCATGAAATTAAAAATCCATTAACTCCAATGAAATTATCAGTCCAATTATTAGAGCAAGCATACAAAGATAAATCTCCACAATTTGGCAGCATTTTTGAAAAAGTAATTAACACAGTAATTAAACAGATTGATATTCTTAAAAACATTGCTTCCGAGTTTTCGGTAGTTGCAAAATTTCCTTCTACTAAAATTGAAAAAATTGTTCTTTTAGATATTTTAAATGAAGTTATTAAATTATATTCTGGCGATAATTTGGCTTTTGAGATTAATTGTAGTTCGGTAATTGAAGAATTTAGATTCGATTCCGAACAATTGCGTAGAATTCTTATTAATTTAATAAAAAATTCAAAGGAAGCTGGTGCAACTTTAATTAAGTTTAATGTTGAACAGAGTTCTGATGATACTATTTTATATGTAATTGATAATGGACGGGGTATTGAAGAGTCGATACATAACAAAATATTTGAAGATAAATTTACAACTAAATCAGAAGGAATGGGGATTGGCTTGTTTTTGACTAAAACTATTCTTAATGCATTTAATAGTAATATTGAACTTGAAAAAAGTGATAAAACTGAAACTATTTTTAAAATTATACTTAAACGCGATAATCAATGACACCAAATCTGACCAAACAACAACAATTAGCTATCGATTTTAACAAACATATTTCTCTTACTGCAAATGCAGGTTCGGGAAAAACTTTTGTGCTAAAAAAAAGATTTGTTGAAATTGCATTAAATGAAGGGATTACCTTAAATAATATTGTTGCCATTACTTTTACTGAAAAAGCTGCTAACAAACTATATAAAGATATTTCTGACGAAATCAATAATAGACTAAATGAGGAATTAAATTATAAGGTTAGATATAAGTTAGAACATATTAGAAGAGAATTGGTATCTGCAAATATTTCGACAATTCATTCATTTTGTACAACTCTCTTAAAAGAGTTTGCTCCTGAGGCGGAAATTGATGCAAGTTTTATTCCCATAGATCCTATTATTACTAATGAGCTTATCAATCTCAGTCTCGAAGAAATATTCAAGAATATTGGTAGAAATAATGATTATGAAGAAATAATAAAAAAATTAATTCGATTTTTTGGCTCAAAAAATATTTTGTTTAAGCAATTAGTTCAAATGATTAAAAAAAGAGATAAGATTGAACGAGTTGTTAAAGAATATTCCGAAACTTCGGAATATGAATTGCTAAACAGAACTAATAACTTTTTTGAATTAATCTTTAAGGAATATTTTGAAGAAGAACTTGATAATTTGGTATCTAACATTAATTATATTAATAATATAGTTTTATCAAAAGCAAAAAACAAAGAAATTGCTGCTGCAATTGAATCGGAAATTGCTGATTATAAGAGGTTTTCACAAAAAGAAAGAAAACTGAATAAAATTAAGTCAATTAAAAATCTAATCTTAACTTCATCAAAAGTTGTAAAGACAAATGGCTATTTAACAAAACAATTGCGAGATGGAGCTGAATCCATTGTTTCTGATATCGAGAATAATTTAATATTCAAAATTATTTCTGCTGACATGATTAATGATGAAGATGAACTGATTCTAATAAATATTACCAAAGACCTAATTTTCATTTTTAATGTTGTCTTAAAAATATTTGAAAAGAAAAAGGAAACAAATGGATTTTTAGATTTTGATGATTTGTTGCTTAAAACAATGAACATATTAAAAAACAAAGATGTAGTTAAAACATTATCCGAAAGATTTAAGTATATAATGATTGATGAATATCAAGATACCAATGAAATCCAATTTAATATATTTATGCCCATGTTGGATTATTTGAAAATGAATAATCTTTTTGTTGTTGGTGATGAAAAACAGAGTATTTATATGTTTCGTGATGCTGAATTGGAAATATTTGATAGAACAAAAAAACTTATTTTTAATCAAAATTCAACAAGCAATTTAGAACTTACCCATAGTTTTAGAGTATCACCAAAAATTGCATTATTTACAAATATTCTATTTGGCAATTTGTTTTCAGATTATAATATTAAATATAATGAAGTTAATTACAGTAAGTTAATTTGTGCCCGTGAAGATATTGATACGGGAGACATTAAGATACTAATTAGCGAAGATGAAATTGATGAACCTTATTTGGTAGCAAAAGAAATTATTAATAGAATTTATAGAAAAGAGAATAAATCTTACTCGGATTTTGCAATTTTGTGTAGAGAGCGTTCTCATTTTCACGAACTTGAAAATGTGTTTATTGAATATAAAATTCCTTACTTAGTAATTGGTGGTACAGGGTTCTATCAAAAACAAATGGTTCAAGATGTTTATAATTTTTTATCTTTCATTCATAACCCAAATAATGACTTGGCATTTGTTGGGCTGCTTAGAGCTCCTTTTTATAATTATTCCGATTTTGATATTACTCTTATCTCACTTGAAGAAGGAAATAGCGTGTATGAGAAATTTAAGAATTACATTAAAAATAATAGTGAGTTGCAAGATTTAGGTGTTAAGCTTGAATCGTATATATCTGAATATAATTACTTAGAAATTTCTGAAATTGTAAGAAGATTTTTGGTAGATACAGGGTATTGGGGAATAGCCTCCTCGGCAGAGAATGCGATGCAAGAAATAGCTAATTTGGAAAAATTAGTAACTATTATTATTAGAGCTTTTGAACGTTCCTTTTTTAGCACCTTTGATTTTATAAAAGATATGGGTATTTATATTGAAGAGCTTAATGATGAAAGCCAAGCTCAAGTTGGTAATAACGAAAATGCTGTTAGAATTATGACTTTGCATAAGTCTAAAGGATTGGAATTTAATACTGTGATTTTATATAAACTTAATGAAGATTTCAAACTTCCGGCAATTAAGGCAAAAGATTTAACTATTGATAGAGAGTTTGGTATTCTTACTAAAGTTCCTCACAAAAAAAACTATTCCGATGATTATGTTAATACTAAATTATGCGATATTTATAATTATATAAGTTATAGGAAACAAATTGCTGAAGATAAAAGATTGTTTTACGTTGGAATTACGCGAGGAATAAATAACTTGATTTTATCAGGAACCGTTAAAAAGTATGATGAGATTAATAAAAGCTTTTTGGGTTTTCTTGTTTCAGGATTAAGCTGCAATTTACAATTAGATTACTTTAGACTAAAAGGGGATTTGGATTTTTTAATTAATGGTGAATCGTTTACAAAAGAGAATTTAGAATACTCAATTCCAATTATTAAACAGATTAAAATTGAAAATGAAGAATTGCTTAATGATGAAATAAAAAAAGAGAATATTCAAATTGAAAATTTAAATGTAGATATATCAGCAATTGAAGATAAGCCGAAACATGAATTATTTACAGCCTCTAAGTTCATTAGTTTTGAGTTTTGTCCGGTTTCGTATAAGTATTATTATGAATATGCATATCATAGTTTAATTGATTTGTTTGATGAAAGTTTACCTATTTACGATCATGTTAATGAGGATTCAAAACTAAAAAACGAATCTTTAATTATTGGTATTATTGCTCATAAAATATTATCAAATGGAATAATTGAAAGTAATCTTAAATCCGATATTAGTTCACAAGTTGAGAAGCATTTTTTGGATGATAAAAGTGCTGAAATAATTAAAGAGAAAACAGAAATTATTCTTCACAAATTTATGAATTCTAAAAATTACAAATCTATTAATGAAGTTGATAATTATTATAATGAATATGAGATTTACAAATTACATAACGAAAATTTTTTGTATGGTATTATTGATAAAATTATTTTTTATGAGGATAAAGTTTTAGTTATTGATTACAAAACAAATAGAAATGAAGAGGGAAATTTTAATTCAAAACTTGAATATTATATGCCTCAATTAAAGTTTTATGGTTATCTTACTTACTCCTATTTTGGTGGTTCTAAACCTGTTTATCTTAAGTTAATATTTTTAGAAGAACCTGATACCGATTATGAGTATTATCTGCCATTTAGCGAATTAGCTGAAACTGAAAAAGAAATATTTGATGCTATTGAACATATTAGGAATAATAGTTACATAGCAAACGTTAAAAATTGCAAAAATTGTTTATTTAATAAAAAATGTGAGTTTTCTAAAATAAATTGAGTATAGAATGAAGAAATGTTTATTATGTTTATTTGCCGTAGTATTAATTGTTGGATGTGCTCCTCAAAAAGAAATAGTGATTGAAACAAAAAAAGAGATAGTTGAAGTAGAAAAAAAAGTATATATAACAAAAGATTGTGATTGTGTAAAATACGAAATACCTCCTGATTGGAAAGATGAAGTTAAAAAATTAGAAAAAATTAATAAATTTGCCCCTTATTTTATCGGTAAAACAATATTTATTGACCCCGGGCACGGCGGTAGTGATAGAAGAGGAAAATCTAAAGATGGTTCGGTTGTTGAAGCTGATGTAAATTTACGTGTTGCATTATATTTACGCAATTATTTTAAGGCTGCAGGGGCAACTGTTATAATGAGTAGGGAAGCTGATTCCACAGTTGATTTAAAATATCGCTCTGTTTTGGCTAATAACAGCGGAGCTGATTTTTTTATTAGTATACATCATAATGCACCTGGTTCAAGTAGTGAATATTGGACTAATTTTACATCAACATTTTATCATGCTACCGAAACAGATTACGAATTTGAACATTGCGAAAGAGACATGGCTAAATATGTTCAACGAGATTTGGCTTATGTAATGGGTAATCCAAATGGACTTGGTTCGTTTGATGGTACATATTCTGATTATAACATTTATCCGAAAGAAGGATTTTCGGTATTAAGACGAACTGAAATACCTTCTATTTTAGTAGAATGTTCTTTTTTTACAAATCCAAGCGAGCAACAACGTTTGAATATTGAAGAGTTTAATGATATTCAAGCTTGGGGAATATTTAGAGGTTTTGGAAGATATTTAAGCCAAGGAATTCCGACTATTACTTTTATCGAAGATGGCAGTAAACTATCTAATGGTAATCTGAAATTTAAATATTTGCTTGAAGATAATGGTAGTATAGACCAAAAAAGTATTGAGGTATATTTAGATCAAAAAGAGATTGAGTTTACTTTTTCTTCTAAAGAAGGGTTATTATTAATTACTAATGAGAATATTAAAAAAGGGGAGCACGAAATTAAAATAGTTGCCGCTAATAAAAACGGCAACCATGCTTTACCTTTTATTCAAAAGTTTATTTATAAATAGTTTTAAGCTTTTTTAGAATCAATTCGGTTAGTAACTAACCAGAAGATAAATAATGCAATAGCTGCTACTAAACCAATTACAAAGAAGTAGTACCAAATATAATGAGCATTTTGATAGTATGCAGCTTTTTGTAGTTCAGTAATACCAACAGGTAAAGTTTTTGGGTCAGGGCAATAAGCATCCAATAAAAATCCTGATAAAATAAAGCCGGCTAATGCGGAAAAGAAACTATGCAAATGGCTGAAACCTAAAAACATTCCTTCTTCACCCTTTGGTGCCTGAAATGAAAAATATTCAAGAAAGCGGGGAGAAATAAAACACTCTGCCAAGCCTTGAATTGCAATTCCAATAATCATCATAACAGTTAATGGGTATGCTTCAATAATTCCAAAAATGGAGATTGAATCACCTAAAATATTCTCTAATCCATGACTAAACGACATTGCTAAAGCAGAAAACGGCATCAAAATCATTCCAACAAGCATTGAAGTTACTGCATTTTTTTTCTTCATTAATTGAGTTACTAAAACTACAAAAATCACAACAATTAACGGATTAACATTAGCAAGCCATTCAGGTTTAGCTTCATCGCCTAAAAGACGTATAACATATTTTGGCATTGTTGCATATAGTTGGCTTTGAATTGTCCAAAATCCGCTAACAATTAAAGTAAGTATTATTAAACGGGGAGTAGCAAATATTTTTATTAATGAATTGAAAACATCTTTAATGGATTTGTCACTTTTGGTTGGAAAATTCTTTTCGTCAAATAAAAATATTGCAAACAGTAACGAAATAAATGCCATTGCTGATGAAAAGAAATTTACGTATTCCAAACCAATCCCTTGTCTAATAAAAGGGACAAATGTTTTTCCTGAAAATGCTCCAATGTTTACAATCCAATAAAACAATGAGTATCCACGTGCTCTGTTTTGTTCGTTTGTTGTTTTTGCAACGGTGCCGGTAATTAGGGGTTTAATGAATGAACCACCAATTAAAACTAATCCTAATTCAAATATTACTGCAATTTTAGATGTAAAAACGCCAAGAAAAAAATATCCTATTGTTAACAAACCAAAAGCAACAATTAATCCTTTTTTAAATCCAATTTTATCCGAAACAGCACCAACAAAAGGAGGTAAAAAATATAATAAAGCATAAAATATACCGGCTAATATTCCTGTTTCTTTATCATTAAATTTAACTATATCGGTTAGGTATAATGTTAAAACAATAAAAAAACCATAATATGCCGCTCTTTCAAGCAGTTCCATTCCATTTGAAAGCCAAAACTCTTTTGGAAATTTCCATGTTAATTCAGGCGTTGCTGTTTTGTTGTCATTGGTCATTATTTTTCCTGTTTGATTATTAGTTAATTAATGTATTAATTTTTGGACTTCCCGCTTTTTCCCATGCAGTATAAATATATGACGCTACATATTTTGCTGCACTATTCATTTGCATATAAGTAACATATTCAGTTTGTTTCCATAGTAGCTTTATATACATATCAGTATCATACGAATAAGCAAATTCTTTCGCTTTTTTATCTGCCGTTAATATCTGATCTATTAGTGAAAAAGAGCCGTTAATTAAATAGAATGCTGTATTAAGAGGGTTTTCAATAGGCTTAACTTCTTGATTAAAAAATCCGGCTTTTATTTCTTCCAAATACTTATTAACCATTTTGGATTCGTATCTGCTGTGTATCCCTTTTTGGTCGGTCAATTGACCATCATAATTGATTGTAGTATGCAGCGGCATGTGTGCATCCCCAACAAAATGGGCTAAATCTGCTGAATAAAACAATATAGAATCAAGGTTATTACTCTTAAATGCTGTTATTAAGCTGTTAAATGTTCTTTCAATAACCCAAGGCAATGTACCATTTGCTTTGATAACGCTATCCGGATACAAAGTTAATAATGAATCATAATTTTCAACCATTCTTAGTTCATTATACTCTTTGTAAAAATCTATGTCAATATAATGCCATGGAGCTTGATATTTAATAGTTCTTACTCTCTTATCAGGGTCGTTTGATTTGGCAACAACTGAATCTTTATATAAATCAGTCAAATTCATTTTAGTTTTTAATAAATCAAATGCTTGACCTGTTATTATTATATGTCCGTGTCTACCCCAGCCAAAAATTGATGTTGTTATCAATAGCATAACAATTGCAAAATATTTAGTTTTATTCATATTAACCTTTGTAATTCGTTTAATTAAATATATTTATTGATTTTGCAATTTAAAACAAAGTAGGGAATTACTCAAGATAAAAGTCAGACTTCTATAATTATTAAAGAAAATTTAGTTTGTATTAAAAATTAAATTTAAGGGTGTGCAATTATTAAGTATTTATCTTTTTTATTCGGTTCTTATATAAATATTTATTAACTTAGCGTAAAATTTTATAAACAACTTGAGAGTGTTATGTTTACTAAAGATTTTATTGAACTCGAAGAAAAATTTGGAGCACACAATTATCATCCATTAGATGTAGTTATTGACAGAGGTCAAGGAGTATGGGTTTATGATATTGAAGGGAAAAAATATCTTGATTGTTTAGCTGCATATTCTGCAGTTAATCAAGGTCATTGTCATCCGCGTATTGTAAAAACATTAAAAGAACAGGCTGAAAAAATTACATTAACATCAAGAGCATTTAGAAACAGCCAACTCCCATTTTTTTACAAGGAACTATCCGAATTGACTGGTTACGAAATGGTTTTACCAATGAATTCGGGTGCTGAGGCAGTTGAAACAGCACTTAAAGCTGCTCGTAAATGGGGATATAAAGTTAAAGGTGTTAAAGAAAATTGTGGTGAAATTATTACTTGCAGAAATAATTTTGCCGGTAGAACTATTTCTATTGTAAGTTTTTCGACTGAAGAACAATATAAAGATGGATTTGGTCCTTTTACCCCAGGATTTAAAACAGTTGGTTACGGTAATATAGAAGATTTAGAAAAAGCTATAAACGAAAACACAGTTGCTTTTATTGTAGAACCTATTCAAGGTGAAGGCGGAGTTGTTGTTCCTCCTGACGGTTACTTAAAAGCTGCTTTTGACTTATGCAAAAAAAATAATGTGCTTTTTATTGCTGATGAAATTCAAAGTGGATTAGGAAGAAGCGGAAAATTATTTGCTTTTATGTATGAAGACATCACACCTGATGTAGTAATTATTGGTAAAGCATTATCCGGTGGATGTTACCCTGTATCTGCCGTTCTTTCTCAAAAAGAAGTACTTGGTGTATTTAATCCTGGTGACCACGGTTCAACATTTGGTGGTAACCCGCTTGGAGCTGCTGTTGCACGCAAAGCATTACGAGTTTTAATTGAAGAAAAATTAGTTGAAAACTCATTTGAAATGGGTAATTACTTTAGAGAACAATTAACAGCAGTTAACTCTAAACACGTTAAAGAAATTAGAGGAAAAGGTTTATTTATTGGCGTTGAATTATTCCCTGAAGCAAAAGGTGCGCGTAGATTCTGCGAAGCCCTTATGAAAAAAGGTGTATTGTGTAAAGAAACACATGATAACGTAATCCGTTTTGCCCCTCCTTTGGTAATTACCAAAGAAGAAATTGATTGGGCAATGACCCACATTAAAGAAGTTTTGTTGATGGATTAGAAAAAATTTAATTCTCAATTCTTAATTTTGAATTTTTAATTATTGAATAGCCGTTGAAGGACAATCTTTCAACGGCTTTCAATTTTTAAATAAAGCTTGGTTTTTAATCTTTAAAACAAGGTTGATCCAAATAACAAAACAGTCCCACTCCGCTGGAGTGGGGAATATATATGTGGGGTATTTTTTTTACAAACAGAGCCATTCCGGCTGGAATGGCATGTGTACCAATCACTATTCACCAATTACCAATCACCATGTTATGATTATTTTTAACCGGGCACCGGTGACCTAAAAAAGTAACGAGTGACGATGTGACATGTGACGAAAAATTTGCAAAAGATTAATCCCTAAAATCTGTTTAATCCTAATAATCCCAGTTCAGACAAATATAAACCCAGTTTCAAGTTTCAAGTCACAAGTTTCAGGTTTTTAACCGAGCACCGGTGACATAAGAGGGATTAATTTATGCAACCAAATTTGTAATTACGTATTACCATAACAGTCGTCACTCAATGGGGTTTATTGAGTTGAGGGATGAGTTTGCTAACCAATTACAAAAAACATGTCGCTGGCTCCGCCAGCTTTCATTGCTTTTTTATTTTGTGGTACTATTAATATTTCGACCCGCCGGGTCTTATGTTTAATCATTAATCTTGTTTCGCTTTATTTAATATATTGAAAAATAAAAATGCGTAAAAAAACAAAATATCTCTAATTTTCATCTAAACAGACCCGTTAGGGTTGAAACATCAATAGTAAAATGAAAACAAAAAATAATAAAGCTCCGTTAGGTGCGACACATTAAAGTAACGAGTGACGGTGTGACAAGTGACTAAAAACAGCAAAAAGCAAAAAAGTGACAAGTAACGAGTGACAAGTGACAAAAGCAGGTAGCAGGAAACAGCTAATAGGAAATAGAAGAAAAGCAGTGGGGAATAAAAATAAGAACTAAAAATTGAAAATTATTTTTTCAACCTTAACTTTAATTTTTCTGATAATACAACTCAATTTTAACTTAGTTATATAATAATTGTTCATTAATTCATATTTATTCCCAAAATATGTTTGTTTTTATAATATAATCCTTTATTTTTGTAATAATTATCAGTTAGCTTACTATTTAATAATTAGATAAGGAGAGGTTATGAATTTATTTGGGGATGAAGAAGAAACCACTTCAAAAAAAAGGAACAACAATTCAGATAGACACACAATTAGCGACTTATATTTAAAAACTCTTAACTTTGAAAATAGTGATGAGTTTTGTAAATTAATTAAATTTACCGCACGTTTAAAAAAATACTCCCAGTACAATAATTTCCTCGTTATGATGCAAAATAAAAAAACCGAGTTTTTTACAACCCAGAGCCAATGGAAACGTAATTATGGTAGGGAAATTAAAGATGATGCCCGCCCTTACGTTATATTGGCACCAATGGGACCTGTTTTATTTGTATATGATCTTTACGATACTTATGGCGAACTTACGCCCCACGATTTCTTGAATGAATGGTCTGAGGATATTTTTACTACAAAAGGTGAATTAGATGAACTTATTTATAACAAACTTGTAGATATTCTAAAAAATTATGGTGTGCTGGTTAATTATGAAGATTATAGATTTAGAGATTATGGTAAAATTATAAGGATTGTTGACGAAAATCAAATTGTTATTTCATTAAATATCAACTCAAGTCTGCCCGAAAAGTTTACCAGCTTATGCCATGAAGCGGCTCACTTATTGCTTGGGCATTTAGGTGTTGAAGCACTTAATTATAAACAAATAACAAAAGATAAAAAGCATACTATTAAGTTAGAAGATAGACATGAAATTAGTGAAAGTGTTGCTGAAATTGAAGCGGAAACGGTGGCTTATTTAATTGCTGAAAGATTGGGGCTTCGTGTTTATTCAGAAGGTTATTTATCTGGTTATATTAAAGAGCCTTACGACCTGAAAAATGTTGATATCGATCTTATTATTAAAACTTCTGCTTTAATTACTAAATTTTTTGAGGAATCTCAAAAACCAGTAAAAAAGCCTAAGGATATGGATTCACTCTTTGACATGGCTGATGATAATGATGATGACGAAATTTTATCTCTTAATAAAATGTTTTTGTTTTAACGGAATTATATATGCCAGAAATTTACGATAATATAGAAAATCACTTATTTGATGGATTAAAAAATACGCTTAAAAATGCTGTAAATGCTGATTTTTGTGTTGGATATTTTAATCTAAAAGGTTGGAAACACTTATCAGAAGCTGTTGACAACCTACCGGGAAAGCAACACATAGAAAATAACAAAAGTACTGTTAGATATTGCAGACTTATAGTTGGAATGCAAAAACTTCCACAAGATTTATTAATTGAACATTATGCTCTTCCAGAAGATTTTATTCCTGATAATAAAGAAATTGATAAAATAAAAAAAAGGTTAGCTTTAGAGTTTAAAAACCAACTTACTATTGGTACACCATCTGAAGACGATGAAAAACATCTACGTATTTTAAGCAGGCAGCTAAAAGAAGGTAGATTAAAAGTTAAATTGTATGTTAGAACAAGTTTGCATGCAAAATTGTATTTGGCTTATCGCGATGATTTTAATACACCGATAATTGGTTTTTTAGGCAGTAGTAATTTAACAATGTCTGGTTTAAAAATGCAGGGCGAACTTAATGTTGATGTAACCGAACAAGATGCTGCAAAAAAACTACAAAAATGGTATGAGGATAGATGGAATGATAGAAAAAGTATAGATATTACTGTAAAGTTAGCGGAAATAATTGATGAAAGTTGGGCTAAAGAAGTCCAAATTCCACCGCACCACATTTATCTTAAAATGGTTTATCATTTATCGCAGGAAGCACGGGCAGGTATAAATGAGTTTAAACTACCAAGAGTATTTGCCAAAGAATTGTTAGAATTCCAACAAAAGGCTGTTTTGGTTGCTGCCCATCATTTACATAAACGCAACGGTGTAATGATTGGTGATGTTGTTGGTTTAGGTAAAACAATTACAGCTTGTGCAGTTGCTAAAATTATGGAAGAAGACCTATTTTTAGAAACACTTATATTAAGCCCTAAAAATTTATGTGATATGTGGGAAGGTTATCTTCATAAATATCAGTTGAGGGGTAAAGTTATTTCGCAAAGTAAAGTTCAAAAAGATTTACCTTCTTTAAGGCGTTACAGATTAGTTGTTATTGACGAAAGTCATAATTTAAGAAACAGTAATGGCAGTAGGTACAGGGCTATAAAGGAGTATATTGAAGCTAATGAAAGCAAAGTTGTTTTATTATCCGCTACACCATATAATAAATCTTATATTGATTTGGCTAATCAATTAAAGTTATTTATTTCACCAGACCGTGACCTGGGGATAAGTCCAGAACACTATATTAAACAGTTAGGTGGTCAAATTAAGTTTAAAGCAAATCATGGAGATACTTTTATTAGAGGTATTGGGGCATTTGAAAAAAGTGATTATGCTGACGATTGGCGTGAACTAATGCGGCTGTTTTTAATACGCAGAACACGCAGCTTTATTAAAAATAATTATTCTATTGATGGTGATGATGGGCGTAAGTATTTGGCTTTTCAAAATGGTATGAAACAAGCTTTCCCTGATAGAATTCCTTTAAGGGTTGAATTCCCTCTAAACGAAAATGATTTAAGTGATCAATATGCCCAGTTTTATAACGATTCGGTTGTTGCAAAAATAAATGAGCTTGATTTGCCAAGGTATGGTTTAGGCAATTTTATTAATAAAAACACTTCAACTATTCCTACGGCAGCAGAAAAACTGATTATAGAAAACTTAGGTTATGCCGGTAAAAGATTAATGGGTTTTTGTAGAACTAACTTGTTTAAACGATTAGAAAGTAGTGGTTACTCTTTTTTGCTTTCTTTAAGCAGGCATGTGCTTAGAAATTACATTTTCATTTATGCTATTGAAAATAATCTGCCTTTACCTATTGGCAGAAATTTTTCTGAAAACTTAGATGATTTTATAGATGATGATGATATAGATAATGGAATTGATGAGAATCAGTTCAAATTAAATATTTTAATTACTGAAGATGATTATAAATCTACTGCAAAAGAAATTTACGATAAGTTTTCAAATGCTGTTTACAAAGATAAATTTGATTGGATTAGAAAAGATTTTTTTGATAATAAAATTCTCCGCTTGTTAAAAAATGATAGCAAACTTATTTTGGCTATAATTAAATTAGGGGCAGATTGGACACCAATAAATGATAGAAAACTAAATGCTCTATACAAACTTTTAAATAAAAAGCATAAAGACGAAAAAGCCATTGTTTTTACTCAATTTGCTGATACGGCTTATTACATTACTAACGAGTTAAAAAGCAGGGGATTAACAAAAATAGAATGTGTTACAGGTTCAAATGAAAATCCTACTCGCTTAGCTCATCTTTTTAGTCCTATCAGTAACAACAAACCGCATAGTGATAATGAATTAAGGGTTTTAATTGCTACTGATGTACTTAGTGAAGGTCAAAATTTGCAGGATTCGCACATAATTATTAATTACGATTTGCCGTGGGCTATAATCCGTTTAATACAACGTGCTGGAAGAGTTGACCGTATTGGTCAAATTTCTAATAAAATTTTGTGTTATTCGTTTTTACCGGAAGATGGAATTGATAAAATAATTAATCTTAGATCTCGATTACGAAATAGAATTAGCCAAAACGCTGAAGTTATTGGCTCGGATGAAACATTTTTTGACGGGGATCCTATTAATATTACCGATTTATATAATGAAAAAGCTGGTATTTTAGATGAAAGTGATGATGATGCTGAAGTTGATTTGGCAAGTTACGCTTATCAAATTTGGTTAAATGCAATTAAAGCAAATCCTAAATTAGCTAATATTGTTCCTGATATTTCAAATGTAAGTTATTCAACTTTTGGAAATATTTATGAAAAAGAAGGTGTTGTTGTTTATATTCGTTCTGCCGAAGATAATGATATTTTAACTTACATTGATAAAGATGGCTCTATAATTACTCAATCACAATATAGCATCCTTAAAATTGCACAGTGCGGTTTTGACGTTCTTCCATCTAATAAATTAGCTAACCATCACATGTTAGTAAAAGATGCAGTAGATTATGCTTCAAAAAATGATATTTCTTCGCAAGGTTCTCTTGGTAAAAAAACCGGTATACGTTACAAAACTTATATGAGACTTGATAGATATATTAATGAAAATGATGGAACATTTTTTATTACTGATCAGCTTAAAAAAGCTGTTGATGAGATTGCACGCTTTCCTATTATGGAAGCTGCTAAAGATTCCATAAACAGGCAGTTAAAAGCAGGTTGTAGTGATGAGCAGCTTGCAAATCTTGTTATATCTTTAAGTGAAGAAAATAAATTGTGTTTAAATGAATCTGAGGATAATTTTATTAAAATGCCTCAAATTATTTGCTCTTTAGGAATTAATAACGGATAAATTATGGGTTTAAGTAAAACTGAATTTGCTAATTACATAAAAGAATTTAGATTTAGTAATCTTTTTAATGAAATGGGTTGGAATAATGATAATGCCGCTTTAAGTGTTATTATTAAAGATGGTACTACCACACCTTCTTTTTCTTTACGCTCAGTAGCTGAAAAAAATGGATTTAAAGTATTGTTATGCGAACCGGATATAAATGGCAAAATTCCTGATAAAACTATTAGAAAAAAAATTGAATTACAAGTTCTTAAATATTTAAGTTTTCATATAATTATTTTTATTGATAATAATAAAACTGAACAAATTTGGCAGTTAGTTACACGTATTCCCGGTAAAGCCTCTAAATACAACGAAACTTTTTATAATACTAACCAAGACCCTCAGTTGTTATATGTAAGAGCAAACGGTTTGTTTTTTGAATTGGACGAAGAAGAAAATATTACAATTGTTGACGTAACTAAACGTGTTGCTGATAACTTTTTACAAAATAGTGAAAAAATTACCAAAAAGTTTTATGATAGATTTAAAAAAGAGCATACTGCCTTTAAAAAATTTATTATGGGTATTGATGATATTGCAAATACTGAATGGTATGCCTCTTTAATGCTTAATAGATTGATGTTTTGTTATTTTATTCAAAAAAAAGGATTTTTAGATAGTAATCTGAATTATTTAAAAGATAAACTTGATTATTGTAAAACTAATCATGGTTCGGATCAATTTTATTCTTTTTATAAAAATTTTTTATTGGTTTTATTCCACAAAGGATTAGGTGCAAGTGATAGAGATAATACTACACTTATTTCTGAAATAGGGAATGTCCCATATTTGAATGGGGGTTTATTTGATGAGCACGAAATTGAGAAAGATTATTCTTCAATTGATATTGCTGATGAAGCTTTTGAATCTGTTTTTAACTTTTTTGATGAATATGAATGGCATTTGGATACACGACAAAATGCTTCGGGTAACGAAGTAAACCCTGATGTTATTGGATATATTTTTGAAAAATATATTAACGACCGTGCCCAAATGGGGGCTTATTATACTAAAGAAGATATTACCGAGTATATTGGCAAAAATTGTATTATTCCCTTTTTGTTTGATGAGGTTAAACGTAAATATCCTAACGCTTTTCAATTTGAAAACGAACTTTGGCAGTTTCTTAAAAATAGTGGTGATAAATATATTTACGATGCAGTTAAAAAAGGGTGTAGCCTTGAATTGCCCGAAGAAATTAAAAAGGGAATTAACCCTGAAATACAAAATAGATTAGTTAAAGACGTTGAAAATAAACCACCGATTTTATTGGAACTTAGAAAAGAATGGAATAAACCCGCACCTGTTGAATTTGCTCTGCCTACCGAAATTTGGCGCGAAGTTGTTGAACGTAGAAATAGATATTTTGAAGTAAAAGAAAAAATTGAATACGGTCAGATTTCTTCCATTAATGATTTTATTACTTATAATTTAAATATTATTCAGTTTACTCTTGATTATTTGGAATATACAGATGATTCCGATTTTATACGCGAATTTTACAAAGCTATTGAAAAAGTTACTATTTTAGACCCAACTTGTGGATCGGGTGCTTTTTTATTTGCGGCACTTAATATTTTGGAACCTTTATATGAAACCTGCATTAATAGAATGTGTGAGTTTGTTGAAAACAATAACCCGCATAAACATATATATTTTGAAGGTATATTAAGTAAAATTAATAATAGCATCCATAACAACCGTAAATATTTTATTTATAAATCTATTATTTTACGCAATCTTTATGGCGTTGATATTATGAAAGAAGCAGTTGAAATTGCAAAACTGCGTATGTTCTTAAAACTTGTTTCTACTGTTGATTTAGATCCTTCTAAACCTAATTCCGGGCTTGAACCTTTACCCGATATTGATTTTAATATTCGCTCAGGTAATACATTAATTGGATATGTTTCAAAAGAGGAAATCATAGCTTCGATTAATACTGCTCTTGATTTTAATAAAGATATTGATAAAATTACTGAAGAGTGTGATATTGTTTCTTCTGCTTTTAATCGCTATAAAGAATTACAATTAGGTGCCGGTGTTGATTATTTAGAATTTAAAGATGCAAAAAATGACTTAAATTTAAAGTTGATGAGTCTAAATAATAGTTTAAATCGTTTATTACACGATAAAAGATATTCATATTTAAAATATGATGAGTGGCTCTCTTCACATAAACCTTTTCATTGGTACGCTGAGTTTTATGAAATAATTAATTTGCATGGTGGTTTTGATGTTATAATTGGAAATCCACCTTATGTAGTATATACTCCAACTAATTTTCAATACAAATTAGTTGGATATAAAACAATTCAGTGTAGCAACTTGTATGCAGCTTGTTCTGAACGGGCTTTGGATTTGGGAATTGAAAATGGGAAATTTGGGATGATTTTACCAAATAGTAGCATATCTGCTGATAAACTATCTGTTTTACAAAAATATTTTTTAACAAACAATTTAATGTGGGTTAGTAATTTTTCTTGGCGTCCATCAAAACTTTTTGAAGGTGCTGATATGCTACTAGCAATATCTATAGTATTTAAAATGGAATCTCCAAAAGTATATACTACTAAATATTCGAAATGGTATACTGAATTTAGATCAAGCTTATTTCAAACTCTCTCATATACTGAATGTACTGAGATTTATATTGAAGGTTCAATCCCCAAAATACCTAATAAGCTATTTAAAGAAATACTAAAAAAAATGGATAATAGTTCTAAGTCCAATCTGTTAAAAAATCAATTTTGTTATTACGAAACTGAATGGTATTTTTATTATTTTCGTGCTGTTCAGTACTGGGTTAAAATATTGGAAAAGGAACCTTTTTTTCTTGAAAACGGGGAACTCCAATCAACTGGGGAAATGAAGAAGATTTACTCGCAAAATGAATTAGATAAATATATTGATATTTCAATTTTGTCTTCGTCTCTGTTTTTTGTACACTATATTACTTGGTCCAGTTGCCAAGTAATAAATAGTCGTGATTTTAAATTCCCTATCTTTCTTCAGTCATTAACCGATTTGGGTAAGCAAAGATTATTTAATTTAGGAAAGCAATTACAAGAAGATTATTTGAGAAATAGTCATAACATTAAACGCAACTATTCGAAAAAGGGGAGAAATTTTACTATGGAAAAACAACATTTTTTCATAAAGAAATCCAAATTGATTATAGATGAAATAGATTTAACTTTATCCAAATATTACAACTTCACCGAAGAAGAACTTGATTTCATAATAAATTATGATATAAAATATAGAATGGGGAAAGATTTGGAAGAGGATGAAGAATAAAAATAATTATGTAAATTTATGAATTATTTAGGAAGCATAGAATTAAAAAGCAGTAATAAGAAGGCGTTTCTTTGCAGTCAAAAATTTGTTGCGGGTTCTGTTTTAAGAAGTTATGACTGGGCAATAGAACAACGCGAAAACGGTGTTTGTGTTGTTTGTGGCTGCCACAGTCCATTAGAAAAAGATGTTTTTAAGTATTTGCTAAAAGGTACACAGCCTATAATTTTGGTTTTAGCAAGGGGACTAAAAAAAAGGGTTGAGCCTGAATTATTACCCCATATTAATAAAGGGCGTTTGTTAATAATATCGCCATTTGAAAATAATGTAACACGTGTAACAAAAGAGACGGCACTAAAGCGGAATAAATATATATTGGATTTGGCTGATGAAATAGTAATAGGTTATGCCTCACCAAATGGATTATTAAAAATAATTTTATCTACAATAAAAGAAAAACCAATAACATACCTTTACCAAGATTAATAATTGGGTTTGTTAACAATTATTATACCCACTCACTCCGGAGTGGGGATTGTGTGTTGTTGTTTGGATTTTTTCTACCAATAGTGCCATTCCGGCTGGAATGCTTTTGTACCAATTACTATTCACCCAATTACCAATCCCCAAGTTATGGTTTTTTTTAACCGGGCACCGGTGACTTAAAAAAGTAACGAGTGACGATGTGACATGTGACGAAAAATTTGCAAAAGATTAATCCCTAAAATCTGTTTAATCCTAATAATCCCAGTTCAGACAAATATAAACCCAGTTTCAAGTCTCAAGTCACAAGTTTCAGGTTCTTAACCGGGCACCGGTGACATAAGAGGGACAAATTTATGCAACCAATTTTATAAAAACGTATTACCATAACAGTCGTCACTCCTTCTCTTGTTTGAAGAGAAGGCGGTGTACTCAATGGCCTTTATTGAGTCGAGGGATGAGTTCCCCAGCAAGCATAAAAAATGTGTCGCCCACGCTGGGGCTTGATTTATTGTTTGTTTCCGATTTGCTATTGATGTTTCGACCCGATGGGTCTTATATATCGCATGGCAGGTTTTTTTGTTTTTTTTGAAGTTGTTTTACATATAGAGAAATATTATGTCACCGGTGCCCGGTTTTTTTTGTTTTGTTGGGGTGTCGGCGGGCTACAAATATATCACCGGTTCCCGGTTCTAAAACCCAATACACATTTGGTGAATCCAGCGGATTCGCTCTGGCAGATAAAACATATTATATATGCAATGCTACAAATGCAGCCTCACTCACTCTGGAGTGGGGATTGTGTGTTGTATGGAATATTTCTACCAATAGAGCCATTCCGGCTGGAATGGGTTTGTGCCAATCACTATTCACCAACTACCAATCACAATGTTATGGTTTTTTTTGATTTGTTGGGGTATCGGCGGGCTACAAATATATCACCGGTTCCCGGTTCTAAAACCCAATACACATTTGGTGAATCCAGCGGATTCGCTCTGGGAAATAAAACAACAGATGTTTTAATGGGCGATGTAACAAAATTAACCCCACTCGCTCTGGAGTGGGTATTTTGTGTTGTTGTTTGGATTTTTCTACCAATAGTGCCATTCCGGCTGGAATGCTTTTGTACCAATTACTATTCACCCAATTACCAATCACCATGTTATGATTATTTTTAACCGGGCACCGGTGACCTAAAAAAGTAACGAGTGACGATGTGACATGTGACGAAAAATTTGCAAAAGATTAATCCCTAAAATCTGTTTAATCCTAATAATCCCAGTTCAGACAAATATAAACCAGTTTCAAGTCTCAAGTCACAAGTTTCAGGTTTATAACCGGGAACCGGTGACATAAGAGGGATTAATTTATGCAACCAAATTTGTAATTACGTATTGTTTTAAAAGTAGTCACTCCTTCTCTTGTTTGAAGAGAAGGCGGTGTACTCAATGGGGTTTATTGAGTCGGAGGATGAGTTTGCTAAACAATTACCAAAAACATGTCGCTGGCTCCGCCAGCTTTCATTGCTTTTTTATTTTGTGGTACTATTAATATTTCGACCCGCCGGGTCTTATGTTTAATCATTAATCTTGTTTCGCTTGATTTAATATATTGAAAAATAAAAATGAGTAAAAAAACAAAATCTCTCATTTCTTCATCTAACCAGACCCGTTAGGGTTGAAACATTAATAGTAAAATGAAAACAAAAAATAATAAAGCTCCGTTAGGTGGGACACAAGAAAGTGACGAGTGACGGTGTGACAAGTGACGAAAAGCAGCAAAAAGCAAAAAAGTGACAAGTAACAAGTAACGCGTGACAAAGGCAGGTAACAGAAAAAAAGTGACGAGTGACGAGAAACAAGTGACAAAAGCAGTAAATAGTTTATATGTAACAGCTAATAGTGAATAGCAAATAAGTGACAAGTAATGCGTGACAAAAGCAGGAAACAGGTAACAGGTTATAGTGAATAGTAAAAGCAATATTTGTTTAAATAATTCAACATTTATTCTATAAATAATATTTTTAGATATAAAAATGTGTAAAAAAGCAAAATATCTCTAATTTTCATCTAACCAGACCCGTTAGGGTTGAAACATCAATAGTAAAATGAAAACAAAAAATAATAAAGCTCCGTTAGGTGCGACACATTAAAGCAACGAGTGACGGTGTGACGAGTGACGAGAAACAAGTGAC
The DNA here is from genome assembly GCA_963663265.2 of Melioribacteraceae bacterium. GTDB lineage: Bacteria > Bacteroidota > Ignavibacteria > Ignavibacteriales > Melioribacteraceae > JAEXOD01. The sequence continues at coordinate 222,120 of CAXXXM010000004.1, read as the reverse complement.
AAAAGCAGTAAATAGTTAATATGTAACAGCTAACATCAAAGAGTGGAAGAGTAATAAATAAAATCAAAAAAATTAAAACGTTGAGCGTATTTTGCTCAACGTTTTATCAATAATTAAAAATTAAGAACTAAGAATTAAAAATTATCTTTTCCCTTTTTAAAGGTTTTTTAATTCATTTGTAAGTTTTGTTACTGCATCTTTTGCATCACCAAAATACATTAAGGTATTTGGATAGAAGAATAATTCATTATCAATTCCGGCATAACCAGGGTTCATAGAGCGTTTATTCATAATTACTGTTTTTGCGTAATCAACGTTTAATATAGGCATTCCAAAAATTGGACTATTCTGATCATGTCGTGCCGCAGGATTAACAACATCGTTTGCCCCAATAATAAGTACTACATCTGTATTAGAGAAATCATCATTAATATCTTCTAAGGCATAAAGTTTATCGTAAGATATTTGTGCCTCAGCAAGCAAAACGTTCATATGTCCGGGCATTCTTCCTGCAACAGGGTGAATTGCAAATCGAACTTTAATATTTTTCTTTTCTAATATGTTAACTAAATCGCGAATTGCATGTTGAGCTTGAGCTACTGCCATTCCGTAACCGGGGACAATTATTACAGAACTTGCCGAATCAAAAATCATTGCAGCTTCTTCCGAGTCAACCGATTTAATATCACCTTTAGGCGAGCCTGATGTTGAACTTGAACTGCTTGAAGAACCGGCAGAATCCCAACCACCTAAAAGAACATTCATTAATGATCTATTCATTCCCTTACACATAATTTGCGTTAGTATAATTCCTGATGCTCCAACCAATGCTCCGGCAATTATCAACTCGTTATTTCTTAAAACAAACCCTGTTGTAGCCGCTGCCAAGCCTGAATAAGAATTTAACAATGATATTGCAACCGGCATATCAGCACCACCAATAGGCAATACCAGTAAAACTCCAAGTATTAATGAAACAATTGTTAATGCAATAATATAATTACCGGCAAAGTTAGGATTAATAACAATTAATATCCCAAAAGTAATTATTGCAAGTAATAATACTAAATTAAGCAGCTGCTGCCCGGCAAATTTTACTACTTTTCCTGTTACAATTCCTTGAAGTTTACCAAAAGCGATAAGTGAACCTGTAAAAGTTACTGCCCCAATTAATAAACTTAATACAATAGAAATTGAACCGGCAATGGTAAATTCTAATTCACCACCTGATTTTCCACCGAGTTTAAAAAGAATTTTATAGTACTCTGATAAAGCAACTAAAGTAGAAGCGGCTCCACCAAAACCATTAAGTAAGCCTACCATTTGAGGCATACCTGTCATTGGAATTTTAATTGCTAATATATAACCAATTAATGAACCAACTACTAAGCCAATTATTATCCATTCGTATGTAACAATTGATTTGTATAAAAGAGTTGCTACAATAGCCAGCAGCATTCCAATAGCAGATAAAGTATTTCCTTTTCTTGCAGTTTTAGGAGATCCTAATTGTTTAATTCCAAATATGAATAAAATAGATGAAATTAAATATGTAATTTCTATGGTTAGTATATTCATATTAATCTCACTTTTTCTTAAACATTTTTAACATTCTATCAGTAACAACAAAACCACCAACTACGTTAATGGTAGCAAATATAATTGCAATTAATCCAAAAATTGTACTGATTGTAAATTGTTCTAATCCTGCACTTAATAATGCCCCAACTATTGTAATGCCAGATATTGCATTAGAGCCGGACATTAATGGAGTGTGTAAAGTTGGAGGTACTTTTGTAATAAGCTCAAAGCCTACAAAAATACCCAGCACAAAAACATATATTTCCATTAAAAGCTGTGAATCCTGCATTTTAAATCCTAATTTTTATTTAACAAATCTTTTACTCGGTTATTTACTATTTCACCATTGTAAGTAATTAAAGCTCCTTTAACTATTTCATCATCTATTTTAGGGAAAAGTTTGTTTTCTTTAATAATATGTTCAAGAAGGCTTAATAAATTTTTGGAATATACTTCACTTGAGTGAGTTGCAACTAATGAAGGCAAATTTGATTCGCCAATAATAGTAACGTTGTTTTTTACAATAGTTTTATTTAATTCGCTAATTTCGCAATTTCCACCAAATTCAACTGCCATATCTAAAACTACAGAACCGGGTCGCATATTTTTAACCATTTCTTCGGTAACCAATATTGGTGCTTTTTTGCCGGGGACTAATGCGGTTGTAATAACAATATCAGCTTCTGTAATATGCTTAAATAGTAAGGCTTTTTGTTTTTGTAAAAATTCTTCACTTGCTTCTTTTGCATAACCGCCGCTATCCTGCATGTTAGAATCAGAATCAAGTTCAATAAATCTTCCGCCCAAACTTTCTACTTCTTCTTTAACGGCAGCTCTCACATCGGAAACTTCAACAATTGCTCCTAAACGTTTTGCTGTGCCTAATGCTTGTAAACCGGCTACTCCTGCCCCCATTATTACTACTTTTGCCGGCTGAATTGTTCCGGCTGCTGTCATTAATAAGGGGAATATTTTACGTAAATAGTTGCCTGCAAGAATTACACTTTTGTAGCCTGCAATATTAGCTTGTGAACTAAGAGCATCCATTTTTTGAGCTAATGTTGTACGTGGAATTAAATCCATCGACAGAAAATTTATTTTCTTTTGGGCACATTGTTCTGCTATTTCAGGATAATGTAAAACGTATGATAGTGCAATTAGTAAACTGCCTGGTTTTAGCAGGTCGATTTCATTTTTTTGTGTTTCGCTGTTAAATAAGGGGCGTTGAACTTTTAATACAATATCAGCAGACTGATACAAACTTTCAACATTATCAACTACATTTACACCGGCATCAATATACTTTTGATCTGTATACCCTGCATTTAATCCGGCGTTTTTTTCAATGTTTATGGAAAAGCCTTTTTTTATCAGTTTTGCCGCTACATCAGGAACAATAGAAACCCTGTTTTCACCCTTTGCAATTTCTTTTGGTATTCCAATAACCAATAGTTCCTCCAATAATCTTTTATTTATGAAAGGTTTTTTTCTTTAATAAAGTTCAAAATAATTGCAATATCAATCAAATTGGCTGTTTTATAAATGGAGTATTTTGTATTTTTATAGCTTAATTTTTTGGAATAATGATGAATAAAATATTATATAAAGAACAACTTTCAGCTGATGTTTTTTTAATGAGAATTGAAGCTCCATTAATTGCCGAAGAAAGGGAAGCAGGTCAGTTTATTATTTTACAGTTAAATGATGATTATGGTGAAAGAATTCCATTAACCATTGCTGATGCTGATAAAAATGAAGGTTCCATAACAATTATCTATCAAGTAGTTGGTAAAACAACAAAAGAACTTTCTCAATTAAATGTTGGTGATTATATTGAAAGTATGGTAGGTCCATTGGGTAAACCTACGCATATTCAAAATTATGGTACCGTAGTTTGTGTCGGTGGTGGTATTGGAGTTGCTCCTTTACATCCTATTGCCCAAGCCTTAAAAGCAGCAGGTAATAAGGTGATAATTATTATTGGTGCTCGAAATAAGGAATTATTAATTCTTGAAGAAAAAATGAGAAATATTGCAGATGAATTAATAATTTGCACCGATGATGGCTCGTATGGAAGAAAAGACTTGGTTACAGTTCCCTTAAAAGAAATTTGCGAAAGGGAAGATAAACCAAATTTTGTAATTGCAATTGGTCCACCATTAATGATGAAGTATTGTTCGCTTACTACAAAACCATATGGTGTACATACAGAAGTATCGTTAAATACTATAATGGTAGATGGTACGGGAATGTGTGGAGGATGTAGAGTAAATGTGGGGAACGAAGTTAAATTTGTTTGTGTTGATGGTCCTGAGTTTGATGGTCATTTAGTTGATTTTGATGGTATGATTAATAGGCTTAACTCATATAAATCAATTGAACGAGAAAAACACAATTGCTATTTAGAACGTGAAATTGCAGCAAGAGGAAAAAATGCAGGTGAATAATATTGATAAAATTAAAGAAGAAGCAAAAGAACTACTAAGTTTTTACAAAGATAAAGCAGCAACCTTAAAACCAAAGGAAAGAATGCAGATTCCTTCTCAAGCAATGTTGGTTCAAGATCCGGATAAACGTAGAATAAATTTGGAAGAAGTAGCATTAGGTTTTACTGCCGAACAAGCACAAATTGAAGCTATGCGTTGTTTGCAATGTAGTAAAAAAAATTGTGTTGCGGATTGTCCTGTTGGAATTGATATCCCGGGATTTATAGGAAAAGTAGCTGAAGGAAATTTTTTAGAAGCTGCAAAAATTATTAAGGAATCGAGTTTGCTCCCTTCAATTTGTGGGAGAGTTTGTCCTCAAGAAGTTCAATGTCAAAAAAATTGTAATGTAGGAAAGGGCTTAAAAGATGTTGATAAATCAGTTGCAATAGGAAGGTTAGAAAGATTTGTTGCTGATTGGGAAAGAGAATCGGGTCAATCAATTTTACCGGAAATTAAACCTGAAACGGGGAAAAAAGTTGCTGTTGTTGGTAGTGGACCGGCCGGATTAGTAGTAGCCGCTGATGTTAGACGTGAAGGACATGATGTTACTATATTTGAAGCTTTCCATAAATTAGGTGGAGTAATGCGTTATGGAATTCCTGAATTTAGATTACCCAATAGTATTGTTGATGAAGAAATAAACAAATTAAAAGAAATGGGAGTAAAAATTCAGACTAACTTTGTTGTGGGTAGGACACGCAAACTATCAGATTTGATGAATAAAGATGGTTATGATGCTGTATTTATTGGTACAGGGGCTGGGTTACCGTTATTTATGGGAATTGAGGGGGAAAATTTTGTTGGAGTATTTTCGGCAAATGAGTACTTAACACGAGCAAATTTAATGCGTGCATATGAACGCGATAAAGCAGATACTCCCATTTATTCATCCAAAAATGTTGCTGTTTTAGGTGGGGGAAATGTTGCTATGGATGCCGCACGTATGGCAGTTAGACTTGGTGCCGAAAACGTGTATGTTGTTTATAGAAGAACAGAAAATGAAATGCCGGCACGTAAAGAAGAAGTTGAGCATGCAAAAGAAGAAGGTGTGGAATTTTTATTTTTACAAAATGCAAAACGTATTTTGGGTGGTGAAGATGGCAGAGTAATTGGAATGGAGTGTTTGCGTTATGAACTTGGTGAACCTGATTCATCCGGTAGAAGAAGACCGGTTGTTATTCCAAATAGTGAGTTTGTGTTAGATGTTGATACTGTTATAGTAGCAATTGGAAACAGTAGTAATCCTTTAATTAGCCAAACAACGCCGGAATTAAGCGTAAGCAAATGGGGAAATATTGTTGTTGATGAAACGCAAAAAACATCAATGGATAGAGTATTTGCCGGAGGGGACATAGTTTTAGGAGCTGCAACTGTAATTCTTGCAATGGGTGAGGGAAGAAAAGCTGCTAAAGCAATCAACCAATTACTTGCAAAATAAAAATATTATGGAGGTTCGAACTATTTTAAAAATAAAACTTTAAAACTCGAACCTTCTCCTTTTTTACTATTAACAACTATTTTTGCGTTATTTACATCACAATAACTTTTAACTAAAGCTAAACCTAAACCATTACCATCAAATCTTCTTGTATATCCAACTTCTTCTTGCGAAAATGGGGTGAATAATTTCTTTTGAAAATCTTCGGATATACCTATTCCGGTATCTTTAACGTCAATGGAAAGATATAAATCATCCTCGTTTTTTACAATAATGGATACTTTCCCTTTTTCAGTATATTTAATTGCATTATCTACAAGGTTAACAAAAATTTGAGTAAAACTGTATTCATCTATGTATAAATAAAAATTCTCCGTCTGGAAATTTAATGAGAAAACTATATTCTTTTGCAATGCTTTTAAGTTATACTCGTGATAGATTGATACTAAAATTTCGTTATATTTTGTTTTTTTTATTTCTGCATTGTAAAGATTTGTTTGAATTGCAGACATATTCAAAATTAAATCAATAGTTCTAACTAATCTATTAGCTGCACTATTAATTGAAGAAAAACTCTCATTAATTTCATCAAGGTATTCTTCAGTTTCATTATTTAGTATATGTTCGTTAATTAGGGATATATAACTTAATATGCCATAAATAGGGGATCGAATTTCGTGAGATATCTGGGCTAAAAATTCAGATTTAAGTTTTTCCGATTTTTCAGCATTCTCTTTTGCAGTAATAATTTGGGTTTCATACAAAATTCTATCTGTAATATCTATACCCACTGCTAAGTAATCCAATATTTCTCCATTCTCATCAAAAAAAGCTATATTAGTCCATCCTTGCCATTTAATTTCTCCGGAAGGCGTGGTAAATACTTGTTCGTGTGTTTCTGTAGGATTTCTTGGAGATAGTCTTTTTATTCTGTTTAAAGCATATTCTCTATTGCTTTGAAGTTCTATAAAATCGAAAAATTTATGCCCAATTAATTCCTCGGGTTTCTTGTACATAAATTTACAAAGTGCGGGATTTACATATGTCAAATTATAAGAAGAATCAAAAGCACAAATTTGTACAGGGATATGTTCAAAAAATCTTTGAAATCTTTTTTGAATTTTTGTCCTTTCGTCAATTTCTGCTTTTAGTTTTTCATTTGTCTGTTTTAGTTCGTTAGTTCTTTCTTGTACTGCTTGACGTAAAAGAATATTTGTTTCAAAAAGAGAAGCGGAATTAATATTAAATTCAAAATCCTGTTCAATTTTTTTAATCAAAGATTCATTGATTTTCTTTTCTTTCTTTAATTGCTTTTCAAGAATTTTAATTTTGTTTTCTAATTCAATTATATATTTATCATCATACATATCAATATACTCTCACCTGTTACAATCCAAATGCAATGCCTGTCATTGTGTGATTAACATGAACAGAATTGCATTGCTCTCCATAAGTACTAAATCCTACTAAAGGTTCACTACATAAAGTATTGTTCGCTTTGTTAATTAAATTTTTACTGTTTAATTCTATCCGCCGTAATATACAGTCAAATGAAATAATTAGACTAACATTTCCTAATAAAGCATGCAAGTTTTCAAATTCATATTCTAAATTATCAATAATATCTTCAGAATTGGCAATAGTTAATACTGTCCCTTCAGAAATAGAGCATAAAAAAGATAAACTATTATCAGGATTAGCTTTAACTAAAGCTCTAACATACCATTCGTTCCCAACTTTAACCATTAATGGATATTTAGCAAAAATATCCGTTGTTAATTGCGAAACTTCAACCCCTAAAGCGGCAGCATACTCAATTGCAGCTTTTTCTGCATTCAATTCGTACACAATTCTTTTGTCGTAATCAGATTCTGTTACAACTAAACGTTTTTCAGTTGGAATAAAATTATGTATTTTAAACGTAAAATAGGGAATATCAGTTTCAATTATCAATAAAGCAGCATAATTTGTAACAAATTTATCTTGATTATACACGTATGTATTTTCAAGCTTTAAATCATCACCGCTTGAACCACCAATAATTTCCATTGGATAAAAGCTTTTACTAATTGAATAGATAAATTTATCTTCGGCTTTTGATAATCCATCAATTAATAATAAACCAACAAACTTAGCCGGATTAAGTAAAAAATTACTGTTGTTGTTCTTAAATTCTGTTGCAATTGTTTCAGCTCTATCCAAGTTAAAAGAGGAAATATTTGGGATCCCTATAAAATGGAATTTTGTTTTATCTGAAGAAATGCTTACACCCGTAATACTGTTATTGATGTAGCCAGAAGAACAAATTTCGCCGGCAGTTGTGCAGGCAAAAACCAAATGTTGATGCATTACTTGTTTTATTTGTGTGGATAAATTATCTATATTATAATTGGAAGAACAAAACAAAATAATTACACCAATATCCTCTTGATAGATTTGGGAGTAGACTTCAGCCAAAGCCTCTTGTTCTAACGGATTTGTAGAATAACCTCTTTTTATTAACATATTTACTTTTTATTATTACGTAATTGTTTAAAATAAATTAGTACATTTTTTTTATAAATCAAAGTGTTTTATTGTTAAACACATTGTTCAATAAAAAATATTTTTTGTTAAATAAATATATAGATTAATTAGTAATTTCATCAAGGGTTAATTAAGAATAAAATGGAAATTGATAAGATTTTGAATTAAATTAATGTTTTAATTAAAATTTACAAGGAAGTTATGGTAATTAATAAAGTTGAAAATATAGAAAAAGTAAAAGTTGAAATTCCTGGAGCAGTAAACGCATATAAACAAGTAACAATTGGTCAAGCTGATAAAACCCCTATGTATTCATTACGTGTATTTACGCTTGAACCTGGTGGAAATACACCATATCATACACATAACTACGAACACTTAAATTACATAATTGAAGGTGAAGGTTATTTAGTTGATGAAGCCGGTAACGAAAAACCGATTGGTAAAGGTGAATTTGCTTTAGTTGAACCAAACGAAAAACACATGTTCAAAAATGCTGCTGATAAAAATTTTGTATTTATTTGTGCCGTTCCAAAAGAATTTGAATAAAATTTTGAAATAGATACTTACGCCCCCGTAGCTCAGAGGATAGAGCAATGGCCTCCGGAGCCATGTGCATAGGTTCGATTCCTATCGGGGGTGCTGTTAAGTTTTATGAATTTGATTCTTTATTGAGCCCAAAAATGTTTCTTACTTCTTCATGGGTAAACAAAGGTAATATAAAGTACTTATTATAATTGTTTTTGATCATTCCAAAAAGTAAACCACGTGTAGTTGAAATTGTTATACTTGCAAAAGTTTCAAGTAATGGTAGGGGAATAACTGTTTTTTCTTCATCACCAGTATTCACTTCAAAACGTAACCTTGTACCAATTCCAAGTAAATTCTTTTCAACATCATTTTTTGAAATTGAAAAATCTATATTTAGAATTAAATCTATTGTTTTATTCTCTTTTAAATCACCACTTATACTTGTCTTGATTTGTGATTCTATATGTAATTTAACTGAATCAATTAGAAACTTACTATACTCTTCTTCAGAATCAATATCAATATTAAATTCAGAAGCAGTTTTTTTTTTATGCTATTTTCATAATAGTTTTCAATATTAATATTCAATAATCCATATTTGAATTTTTTATCCTTTTGCATGATTAAGCTACTCCGCTGTATTCACTTAAATTATAAATATTTGTTTTTGGATCCACTACTTGAAAAACTTTGATATTTGGTGAAAACACCATACTAAAATTGTTTTTAATATCCATTCTTGCTTCATTCGATACATTAACTAAAGTTTCATTTACTACTTTTTTATTTTCTAAGGTAATTTTAATTTCCATTCCGCACGCATCTGCAAGCTCAACCATTTTATTTATAGTTATATTCGGTGTACCGTTTAATAATTGAGTAATTGCAGAACGGGATTTATCAAGTGTTTTTGCTAAATCAGCTTTTGAAATATTCTTTTTTTTCAAAACCTTAGTCAAATCGCCATAAAATTTGTTAACAACAAACCATTTCTTTTCTTCTGTTGTTTCTTCTTTTAATAAGTTTTCAGCATTGTAAAAATTTATTTCTGAATTCTTCTCGGTATTCATTTTCGTGCTCCTTTATCAACATATACTCATCATAATTGAGTTTATCTTTCTTTTTTAAGGTATAATCGTAAATTACATAGTTGTTTTTTTCGCAGAAGAAAAAAAAATCTATGCTCACCAATTCTTAATTCAGATAAATGGAATTTTCCAAAATTATATTTGATACGTGGTGATTCATATCTTTCTTCATCTTTTATTATTCTAAGTAAAGATTTAAAATTAGCTAAATCTTGTTTAGATAATGTATCGAGAATTTTAATTATATTTCTTCTGCTTGGGGCAATTGCAATATAAACATTATTTTTGTCGCCGGAAATCTCAAATTCTTCAATAAGCGAATTATCTTCTTTATTCATTCATCTCTCGAAAGTTAAGCAATACCTTAACAAAATGCAACTGAAATCTATTGTAATTATTTTTCTTGTAATTTAAAACCAAAGTACCAAACTCTCATTTACTCGCATCAAAAATCCTTTTTGAAAATATTCATTTCTTAAACAAAGAGCAATGTTTTTTCTTCAAATATTATATTATTTTTGTTTAACTCATCTTATTAAGATTAAATCCTTATCAAAATGCTCCTATTTGCTGAGGATAATAAAATAAATACATAGATTAATTTATAATAAAAGAGTCATTTTTTTTGGTGGGGAAGTAGTACTTGCAAAAGAAACTTATTTTACAAAATGACTACACAACTACATCGTTTTTGCTGTTTAAAAGAAGTTATATCAACTCGGAATTCCCTTTGTAATATTACCAATAAGGCTTTAATGCCTTATTGGTAAATAATAATTTTTATTCTACTGTCACTTTATAATTCTTTATACTTGTGTTGCCTGTACCACTTACAATTTCGTTTCCAAATTCAACTGCAGCAAGGTACTCGGTTGGAGTAACCAAGTTTAGGCTTGTTAAATATGAAATAAACTTATCTATATTAATTGTGTTTACTTCTGCTGTGCTGGTTTTTACAAATGCATAATATGACCAATCCATTTGTCCTTTATAAAAGTCATATGTAACTCCGTCAATTGTTGTAGTTGTTACTTTTGAACCGGCAGGATATTGTCCAAAGTTTTTTGTCCAAATCATTAATTCACGTGTTATATTTGTAGTTGATGGAGTGTTTGATGAAGTCAGCCAAATATCAAAAGAAGTATTTCCAACACCTGTAAATGTGGTTTTAATGGAATCGAATGATGCAATGATTTTTTTGCCGGCACTAATACTAACTGGTAGTTTAGTAGTTGTTGAGCTTGAACTCCAAGGTTTCCAACCATAAATAATTTCAGGGTAAGCTTTTACATCGTTGTTTATGTTAGTGGGCCATTGCCAATTAAATCCAAATTCGTAATTGCTATCTTCGGTTTTTACATAAATACATTGTAAAAAGTTTGTAATTGTTGTTTTACCCCAGCAGTTATTAACTACTACATACTCATTATATGTATGCGAACCATCAACTGTACACACTGTAGTGTTTGTAGTTTTATGCTCTTCTGTTTTCGTAATTGTTGTTTCTTTTTCGTCTTTGCAGCTATATACAAATGTTGTGAATAGTAATATTGTAATTGCAAATAACAGTCGTGTTGGTTTCATTTTTCCTCGTGTTTTTAGTTTGATAAAAATACCAAAATTTTTTCAATTCCACAAATTCGTTTTTATGATTACAAATTATCTTGTTTTTAATTTATTAATACTATATATTAGTATACGTTAACGTACATTTTAAAATAAGAGTAAACGTTTAGGAACAGTTTATGGCTAATCTTTATTTGTTGAATGAATTATCAGAAAAATTAAATATACCCGAACCGACACTTTTAGATTGGGAAAAAGAAAAGTTATTTAAACCTTCGGGATATACAGATGATAATACTCCTTATTTTACCGAAGAAATTCTTAAGGAGTGTATGCTAATCCTTAAATTAAAAAACTTGGGTTATGTTAATGCAGAAATAAAAAAGATTATTAAAAGTGTTGGACTTCCTAAAAATCTTGTCGAAGAGAAATTGTCTAAACCCAAAAAAAGACTATTGACAGTAGGTGAACTTGCAGAGCGAGCAAAAATTTCGACAAGAACCATAAAACATTGGGAAGATAAAGGGATAATTGAGCCGGAAATGCGAAGCGAAGGGGGATTTAGATTATTTGCGGAAAATTATGTTTTCTTTTGTAGTTTAATTTTAGATTTGCAAAACTTTAATTATACATTAGATGAAATAAAAGTAATTTCCGATTATTTTAGAGATTTTTTACATTTTCAAAATCAACCTGAATTGTTTACAAAAGAAAAGATTGCTAAAGAAAGCGAAGATATGCAGCTTGAAATTGCACGACTTTTTGAGAAAATGGGTAACCTAAAACAGGGTATTGAACGTTGGGAAAAATTGCTTAAAAACAAAAGAAATGAAATTGATACAATAATTACAAAAAATAAAGAGAGATCTGAGTGAGTTACTGTACTGATTATTTTACCCTTTTAGATGCTTTTAGTAATAATACCAGTATTGAGGGAAAGTATGGAGAAATATTGTTTTATGAAAATAAGTTTTCTTCAAAAAAGGGGGATATTAACCATTATTATGTAAATCCTTACAATTCCGATTATTTAACAAACATGCTTTTTAAGTATTATCTTAAAAATAATTCCTATTCGCAAAAGTATATCTTTCCGGTATTAGAAGAGAACCAGGTCTATTTTGATTGTAATAATGAATTTCCATATAGAATATTACATCCAAAGGATGGGGAACCTGCTAAAGGGTTGATTTTCCTTTTGCATGGATTAAATGAAAGAGATTGGAAAAAGTATTTAACTTGGGCTTTTAGATTACAACAAGAAACTAATAAATCCATTCTGCTATTCCCCATGTCTTTTCATATGGAGCGTGCTCCGGTTGAATGGAGTGCAAGTCGTTTGATGTTTGAAGTTTCAAAAGAAAGGGCGAATTTAATCCCTGAATTAAGGTTTTCCAGTTATGCTAATGCTGCTTTAAGTACCCGACTTAATTTTGAACCTGAACGTTTTTTCTTAAGTGGAATTCAAAGTTTGTTTGATATTGTCCAGCTTATTGATGAAATAAAAGAAGGAAAGAATAAGTATATTGACAAAAATGCACAGATTGATTTTTTGGGTTATTCAGCAGGTGCTTTTTTAGGTGAACTATTATTTATGGTTAATCCTAAAAACTATTTTGATACAAGTAAATTGCTAATGATTTGTGGAGGTTCGGTAATTGAAGAAACCTATCCTTGTTCAAAAGCAATTTTAGATACTGAAGCGGCAAAAGTATTAAAAGAGTATTATTTAATAGACTTTGAAAAAAGTTTAAGTAGAAACAACTATTTAAATGACCTATTTAAAAAATACGAAGATATTGGGATTATTTTTAAGTCTATGCTTGCAAATGATAAAAATACGAGTTTAAGAAATTCATTGATAAAAGGATTAGATAAAAGAATATTTGTTATTGGTTTAGAAAAAGATAGCGTATTTAGTCCAAAAGGAATAAAAAAAATGTTTCAAGGAGTGGATGAAAAATATATAAAAATAATTGATTTCGACTTTAATTACTCTCACGAAAAAATCTTTCACGAAAAATGTTCGTTTGATGATAAAGTGACAGAAGCATTTAATTACACATTTAGTATGATGGCAAAGTTTTATAACCAAAATTGATGTTTAACCTTAGTACAAAATAAAATATGTCTCTCTCTGCCCCTAAGTCCTAAGCTTAGGGGCATTATTTTACTTTAAAATTATTTGATGTTTATTAGGTTTTATCTCAACAATGTAAGTTTTAGTTTTACTACTTAGTTTTGCTTGAGCAGTAAGTTTAATTAATGTATCGGAAATTTGAGCGGCTGAGAGATTATTTATGTATTCAAATTTAGAATTGTTTAATATATTCACTATTTTTTGCTTAAAACTATTAAAATTTTTCTTCTCTTCACCTAACAAACCATCATTTTTAGGTTCAATTAACCATTTTTGACGTATAGTTAAAGTTAAATCAGTAATTTCATTATAACCTAAATCCAAGACCATCTGCTCGTTTGTAAGTTTATCGTTCTGTTCGTAAACGTTGTTTATTGAAATATATTGAGCTATTAATGAAAAAGAAAATATTAATATGAATATTGAACTAATAAAAAAGTTTATTACAGCAAGATTTTTAAATAATATTGTGCCTTTAGTTCTTTGTTTTATTGCTTTAACAGCAGGGGATACAGAAAATGCGAATGCAAAAGGGACAATGATAAAAATAACGATAGAAGAAAAGAGGATTGAAATAGTCGGTGATAAATATTTTAGAACTGTAAAAGTTTCTGTTATACCTGACAAAGTAAGATAATAATTAATTGATCCGGCAGTAATCCAAGGATATGCCAACATTGATAATTTTAAATTTGAAAATTGTTTCCCTTCAACAGAAAAATCTTTAATAAAAAATAAATCTCCTAACAAAGCAATTATGGCAGCAAGTAGTAATAAAATGAAGACTACTTTGTTGATAAACTCAGAGGAGTTGAAATTTTTATCAGTTTTCTCGTTCATAACTTATCCCTCCAAGTGTTAATTTTGCGTGGTACTGAAGAAAGCCTTTCCCATTTCCAAAATTATTAAAACCGGGTAGCCTTCCTACATTAGATTTATCGAGAAGTATAAGATTAATTTCATTTTCTCTAACTTGAGTGATGTAAATCATCAATTTGGAATTGTTAAAAAAAGTAGATAACTTTTTCTTATCAATATTATCTCTATTATTTAAACTTTCAAAAGAGGCTTGAAGATTTTTGAGTTTTGTTGTCTTCTGATTATTATAAATATCCAAGACTTTAAAAAATGTTGAATAAGCGGATTCTTTTAAGGTCCTTTCGTTTGCAGTTATTTGCGATGTTTTTATACTTTCAGTTTGTAAAGCAATTAAACTATAATAACTTTTCCACGTAATAAAAGTAAAAATAGTAAATATTAAAAATGTAAGATAGACAGAATACTTAAATCCTTTTGTTAAATCTTCTTTTTTAATATGAAAAACTAAACCAATTATATAAAAAATACTTATTATTCCAATAGTATTTAATATAGTCCAAAACCCATTTGATGGGGGGATAAACAAGAAAGTGAGTTTAATTAAAGCTATTACTAAAAAAAGTAAAACAATATTCCTCATAATACCTCCAGAAAATTATTAGGAAATTTTTTATTTACTTATTGTAAAATTAATTAATCATGTTAAAAACAAACTACAACAAATATTAACTTATATCAAGTGGGGTATTAAAAAACTATAAAAATATTAAAGATTTTTAATAAAAACTTTGCCGGGAAGTTGTTTGATAAGCCCTTTAAACTCGAGTTCTAATAAATTAATTAAACAATCGGAAATATTTAGTGTTGTTTCGTTTGAAATCTCATCAATATGTTTTGGAATATGGTTTAATACATCAAATATTTTTTGTTCAAACATATTAAGATTAAGTATTTCAGCAGAAGTAATTTTAGACGGAGATTTTTTAATATTTAGTTCGCATAAAATATCTTCAGCATTTGAAACTAATTTAGCTTCACCTTTTTGAATTAAGTGGTTAGTTCCTTCACTTTGAGGAGAAATAATATTGCCTGGTACGGCAAACACTTCTCGTCCCTGATCCAAAGCAAAGTGGGCAGTTTGCATAGCACCACCATTAAGTTTTGTTTCAATAACCAAAGAACCCTTTGAAATTCCTGAAATAATTCTATTCCTTTTGGGAAAATTTTGCGGATCCGGTTTTGTTCCAAGCGGATATTCTGATAATACTAAACCGCTTTGACAAATTTGATTGAATATCTTTTTATTTTCTGGGGGATAAATTACATCTAAGCCGGATCCAATTACGGCAATTGTTTTACCATTATTTGCAATAGTAGTATTATGAGCAATTGAGTCAATACCTCTTGCTAAACCGCTAACAATAGTAATGTTATTAATTACAAGTTCTTTTACTATTTTTTCAGTAATCATTTTACCATAAGCTGAAGGCATTCGTGTTCCAACAACTCCAATACACTCTGTATTAAATAAGTCTAAATTACCAATATAATAAAGTAAAACAGGAGGAGAGTAGATTTCTTTTAATATTTTTGGATAGTCATTATCCCATAATGTTAAAAAATCACCATTTAAACTTTTTAATTTGTTTACTTCTGCAAAAGTCTGTTCAAGAAAGGCGGGGTAATTCTGTTTAGTTTTAATTATGCGATTTGCTAAGACTAAGCTAATGTTATCAACATGAGTTAATGAGGTAACAGATGCTTTAAATATATCGTCAATAGAATTAAATTTTGTAAATAGGTTAAGTAGTTTGCCAATTCCAATTCCTTCAACTGAAAGAATTAATCTAAGCTTTGCTAAATTCTCAATTCTGCCCTTTTCGTTTTCCATAAATTAAATTGCAACATCAATATCATCAACATGAGCAATTATCATAGTGTTGGCGGGCGACTTTTTGTGTCCTAATATTTGTTGTACGGCATCACCTTCTTGTGCAACTAAAACTATATCACCAACACCGCTATCTATTAAATCTAAAGCAATAAAGTCTTTATCACCAATAAAATTTCCTTCCAAATCAATTGCATGAACTAAAAGGAGTTTTTGAGAAACTAAATATTTATCCTTTTGAGTGGATACTATATTTCCTTTAATTTTAGCAATAAACATAAATTATTCTGCTTTTGGATTTGTTTCTTTTTTCTTGCCTAAAAATAAAATAGCAGCAGGAACAACAACAACATAAGCAATAACTAACACAATTGGAGAAATTGTTAACGATACAGGGTTATCCCAAGGACCTTGTGCCATCAAAATATATCCAAATGTAATAATTACAACAGCTGAAATGGTTAATACTAAATTCCCTTTTGTCCAATAATCAGAAAAAGGAGATACAAAGTTAGTTTTTGTTACCTTAGAGGTTCTTTTAACTTTTGACATATTCAATACCAATTGATTAAATAAAAGGAGACTGTCTCAAAAAGCAATAAGTTGTTTGATAATCAAGAAGAATTTTGAGACTATCCCCATAAAATTTCGATTAACTTACAAATTTAATGAATATTAAATAAATAAAAAACTATTTATTTATTTGATATACAATTTTTCTGATAGTATCAAATTGTAAATAGGGATATTCGTTTCTTAGGGCATCGATTGCTTCTGAGGCACTTAACTTATCGTCTCGTAAATTCTTGAATTTTTTTCTGATTATATAATCGCGAACCGATTTTTCGTTAATTAATCCTCGGCTTTCTAATAAATCATAAATATCATCACTAATTAAATCAGCTAAAGGATTATTTTTACTACTGTTTTCTGTTGGGCTGAGCATATATACCCCTTTATTTCTTAATAGTTATTAATTAATAAAGTAATAAATTCGCGATAATCCTCCAAAAAAATTAAGTTAAGTTAAACAAAGATATATAAACTTATATATTAAATACAATAAAAATCTTATTTGGTTCCAAATTTTTGACCAAAACTTATAATATTCACATATTTAATATAATCAAAAAACAATTATCTATGTTTTAATTATTTAAATAATTATTTTTGTGTAAATGAAGGAAAATAGATTAATAAAGAATACTTTGCGTTCAAGACTTATCACTGTTACCGTTTCTTTAGTTATGCTGTTTTATTCTTTTGGATATATTTTTGTCTATTGGAATCTGCATAAAACATTCAAAAAAGAGGGGATAGGAAAAGTACGCTTAATGGCAAAAGATATAAGCATAAATAATTTTAATTTTAACAAAGATGATATAAAAAGGCTTCCTAATTCTGAGTTGTTATTAATTATCAAAATACCGAAGAGTGTTTTTTTAAGAAATGATGACAGCTTTCAATTAGTTGAAAAACACGAATTTAGATATCATGGCGAAATGTATGATATTGTTAAATCAAACATAATAAACGATACTGTCTATTTTTTATGTATAAGCGATAAAAATGAAGATGAGCTGGAAAAAGCATTTTTAGCCCATTTTTTTTCTGATGATTCAGGAAAGACAAATAAAAAACCAATTAAAAGTATAATAGCAAGATTAAAATATGATGCAACAATAGTAGAGAAAATTGAAATGCCACGTATCCATAACAAAAGTGCTAAGCATTTATGTTTAGACGCTTTCCCCCTTGAAACCGTTATGGATATTCCGCTACCCCCTCCCAAGAAAGCTTGAACAACCCGGATTTATATTAATTCATAACTGAATGCAGTTCGGTTATAGAATTTATTTTGCAAAAATTAGCCTAAAGTTAAGAATATTATTAGTTTTTAACCAATTTAGCTATTATTTAATATAAGGCCATATACTAAATACCATAAAATATATTATAAATTGGTTAATGCTTTAAGCTATTTTTGCAGTTTTATTATTGACGAATTTTTTAATAATTCTATGGGATTTATATGAAAAAATTATATGGACTATTAATAGTTATTTTAATTAGTTCGGTAACATTAGAAGCTCAATCAATTAAAGAAATAGATACATTATCATTTGAGTATAAACCAATTACAGTTACAGCCACTCGATATACTGAAAACATAATTGAAATACCATATGCAGTTAGTTTAATAAATCAAAATCAATTATCGTTTACGAAAGGATATGGATTGGATGAAGTACTAAATACAGTCCCCGGTGTATTAACACAATCACGTGCAGGAAATCAAGATGTAAGAATAGTAATACGTGGTTTTGGAGCAAGAGGAGCAGGCGATCGTTCCAATTCGGGTACATCACGTGGTATACGTGTAATGATAGATGGAATGCCGGAAACCGAACCGGATGGAAGAACTTCGTTTGATCATATTGAACTAAGTGGTGCCGAAAATATTGAAATTATAAGATCAAATGCTTCAGCTTTATGGGGCAATGCTGCCGGCGGTATTGTAAATATTTCTACAATTCCTACATTAGAAAAATCATTCATAAACATAAAGGGATTTACAGGCAGCGATGGGTTTAATAAAATAACATTAAATGCCGGTTCAAAATTAGAAAATGGAAAAGTGTTTGGTTCAATTTCTAAAAGTGAATACGATGGTTGGAGAGAACACTCATCAAGTAAAAGAACAGTAGTGAATATAGGTTTTGTATCTCAACTAACACCTGTATCAAAACTTGGTGTATTTATGATGGGAGCAAGTAATTTGTTCCACATACCAGGACCTCTATCTTTGGCAGAATATGAAAAAGACCCTAAGATGGCAAATTCTACTTATTTGAAAAGAGATGAAAGAAGATACAACAGATTAGGAAGAATAGGAGTTACATTTGACCATCAAATAGGTAATATGCACGAAATTTCATCGATGGCTTATGTTAATCCAAAATATTTACAACGTTCAGAACGTGGAACATTCAGGGATTTTACAAGATACCATGTTGGTGGAAATTTTGTTTACAGAAATAAATACCAAATAAATGAAAGTTTATTTAACAGCTTTAGTGTAGGTTTAGATGAAGCATATCAAGATGGAGCTATATTATTTTATAGTCTTTCATCCACTAACGGAAGAGGTTCAACATTAAAAGATAATAAGCGTGAAGGTGCCAATAACTTTGGTGCTTTTGTTCAAAACGAATTAAAAATTAATGAAAAACTAAGTGTTCTGTTTGGTGGTAGATACGATAAAGTGACTTATTATAGTGAAAGTTTTATTGATAACAGCTTAGGTTTACAAGATAAAGCTTTTGAAAACTTTACTCCAAAGGCAGGCTTAACTTATATGTTCTCTCCAACGCATAGCATTTATTTAAATTTGGGTGGTGGTGTTGAAGTTCCTGCAGGTAATGAAACTGATCCGGCAGGTACTTATGGGCTTGATACTATTTATGCAATTAATCCCTTGTTGGAACCAATAGTTTCTACAACTTACGAAATTGGAACTAAACAAGTTTTGTTTTTTGGAAAAGAACGTTTGCTGCAATCATTAACTTATGATGCTGCTCTTTATTACATTGATGTAAAAAATGATATAATACCTTATAGAGGAGGTAGATTTTACTTTACTGCAGGCAAAACCCATAGAATGGGTGTTGAGTTAGGTGCAAATATGCAATTTAAACATGGAGTCAGCTTAAATGCAGCCTTAACTTATTCACAGAACAAGTATGATGAGTATATGGTTGATTCAGTTCATTATGGTAAAGCCGGTAAATATGTTGATTACAAAGATAATAAAGCGGCAGGTATACCGGATATGTTTTATTCGGCTACTATATCCTATTCGCCCGATTTTTTAAAGGAATTGTTTGTTAGTTTTACTTTTAATGGTATGGGTAAATATTTTGTTGATGATGCAAATACAATTGAAGTTCCTGATTTTATTATTATTAATGCTTCAATTGGAGTAAAAGAATTTGATTTAATTAAGGAGCATTTAAGTGTTCAAGGTTTCTTAACAGTTAATAATTTAACTGATTCCAAATATGTATCTTCTGCATTTATTAATCCTGATCTTGTAAATGGGGCTCCTGTATATATTGAACCCGGTTTACCTCAAAACTTTGTTTTATCATTAAGTTTTGGCATTAAATAAACTATTTGATTAGTGTTGATTTAAGCTCAAATTGATTATTCAGTTTGGGCTTTTTTTATTATCGAGTTAATTTGTATTTTTGTACAAACAATTTTCTATTATTATGATGAAATACTTTTTGACTTTTATTGGTGCGGGATTAGGAGGAGTTTTACGTTTATTAGTTTCATCTTTGGTAAATAATATATTGCCGGTTTTTTTCCCAAGTGGTACATTAGTTGTAAATGTAGTAGGCAGTTTTCTTTTAGGTGTTATAATATTTGGATTTGATGAACCTAAACTAATTGATCCTAATCTAAAATTTTTACTTGGAGTTGGTTTTTGTGGCGGTTTTACAACATTTTCGACTTTTTCACTTGAAACAATAAATTTGTTTAGAAATTCTGAATTTTTACTTGGTGGAGTTAATATAATTTTATCTTTAGTTTTGTGTTTAATTGGAGTATATTTAGCTTACATAATTTTCAGGTGAGTTATGCAGATATCAAAAGAAGCAAAGCTAATCAGAATTTTTATTGGAGATTCCGATAAAGTTAACGCAGTTAATCTTTATGAAAAGATCGTTATTGAAGCAAGAAAAAATGATTTAGCAGGTGCTACTGTGTTTAAAGGCATAATGGGTTTTGGAAATAACAGCACAATTCATTCGGCTAAATTGTTAACAATTTCATCAGACTTGCCTTTGGTTATTGAAATAGTTGATGAGATAGAAAAAATTGAAAATTTTATTCCAATTATAAATCAGTTATTTGAGCAAGCAAATTGTGGTGGGTTAGTAACTCTTGAAAAAGCTGATATTATTAAATATGTTAGATCCAAATGAGGAATGATTGAATAAACTTTATTTGCACTTACTGGTAATAATCTTTTTCACAAATATTATAAATGGACAAGGATTTGTATATAATGGAACTCAATTTTACAATGAAACAAAAGAGTTTATTAAATCTCCTTTGCATTGGCAGGGTAAAGATTTAATTGTTTTGGGAGCAGTTTCATCTTTAACTTTTGGATTGACATATGCAGATGAACCTATCCGTGCAAGGGTGCTGGCAAGCAATTTTAATTATAGAACCCCGTATTTTGAATTAGGACGGCATTGGGGAGAACCTTATATGGCTCCAATAATCGGTACTCTTTTTTTAATTCATGGTTCAGCTAAAACGAATAAATTAAATCAAAGAATTGGATTTGAGATAATCCAATCGTATACTTATACTGCATTTGTAACAGGTGTACTAAAAATTGGTTTTGGAAGAGCACGTCCTTACACAAATGAACATAAACACAGTTTCCATCCATTTTATTTTAGTAGTGATAGTTGTTTATCTCTGCCTTCAGGTCATTCATCCTTGGCAGTTGCTTTATCGACTGTTTTGGCATTAAATAGTAAAGATAATTTAGTTAAAGTAATTGCAATGATTCCTGCTGCTTTAACAATGACTTCACGAATAGTTTATAACAAACATTGGTTAAGTGATACCTTTTTAGGGGCTTCAATAGGATTTTTTATTGCTAAATATGTTCATCAATTACATGGTGATGATAAACTACCAAATTTAGCAAATGAAGAGAATATAGAGTTATTTAATTTAACTGTTCCACTATTTTAAATAACAAACATCATATTCCAATTTACTTAAAAATTTTGTATATTTAAGGCTATTTAATTTTTAACTTGGCGTTTTCTAAAATTCCAGCCAAAAATCCCAATTAAGACTATGAGTATATTAAACGAAATTAATAAAAGAAAAACCTTTGCAATTATAAGTCACCCTGATGCAGGTAAAACAACATTAACTGAAAAGTTATTATTATATAGTGGTGCAATAAATATTGCCGGAGCAGTAAAGTCTAATAAAATAACAAAATCAGCAACTTCAGACTTTTTAGAAATTGAAAAACAAAGGGGTATTTCTGTTGCAACTTCTGTTTTGTCATTTAATTATGGCGGTTTTAAAATTAATTTGCTTGATACACCCGGTCACAAAGATTTTGCTGAAGATACATACAGAACTTTAACCGCTGTTGACAGCGTAATATTAGTTATTGACTGTGTAAAAGGAGTTGAAGAGCAAACTGAAAAATTGATGAATGTTTGTCGTATGAGAAACACTCCGGTTATAATTTTTATTAACAAGTTGGATAGAGAGGGCCGCCCACCAATTGAATTATTGGATGAAATTGAAGCAAAGTTAGATATAAATACACGACCGATGTCTTGGCCACTTGGTATGGGTGTTAGTTTTAGAGGGGTATATAATATTTTTCAAAATACCTTTAACTTTTTTATTTCAAATAAACAAAAAGTTGAAGACGAGTTTCAAACATTTAATGGTTTAGATGACCCGGAGCTTATCGATTTATTTGGGCAAGATGCAGTTAAATTAAAAGAAGAGATTGAACTTATAGATGGTGTATATCATAAATATGATGAAAAAGCATATTTAAATGGTTCTCTTTCTCCTGTATTTTTTGGAAGTGCTCTTAATAACTTTGGGGTTAAAGAATTATTGGATTCTTTTGTAAATATTGCTCCATTCCCTCGACCTCGATTAACAACAGATGGAGAATTGGAACCAGCAACAGAAGAGTTTAGTGGTTTTGTGTTTAAAATTCAAGCAAATTTAGACCCTCGACATCGGGATAGAATTGCGTTTTTAAGAGTGTGCTCCGGTAAATTTGAAAGGAATAAATTTTATCATCATGTTAGATTAAATAGAGATATTAAATTCCCTAATCCAGCAAGTTTTATGGCTCAAAGTAAAAATACAATTGAGGATGCTTATCCTGGTGACGTTATTGGTTTATATGACTCAAATATTTTTAAAATTGGTGATACACTTACTGAAGGGGCAAAATATATGTTTAAGGGTATTCCTCGTTTTTCACCTGAAATATTTAGAGAATTAAGAAATACAGACCCTTTTAAAACCAAACAATTAGAAAAAGGAATCAGCCAACTTACCGATGAAGGCTTAGCTCAATTATTTATACATAGCTATGGAAATAGGAAAGTTATTGGTGTTGTAGGTGAGCTTCAATTTGATGTAATTAAATATCGTTTGTTGCATGAATTTGGTGCGAGCTGCGATTTTGTACAATATCATTCTTACAAAGCATGCTGGGTAAAGTATGATACGGAAGAAGATATTGATGAATTAATGCGTCTACGTTCTAATAATTTGTTTTATGATAAGAATAAAAATCTTGTTTATATTGCCGAAACAGAGTTTTCGTTAAATATGGCTAAACAGAAAAATCCTAAAGCAGAATTTTTATTTAGTATAGAACACAACGACCAAACTGTTGAGATAGAAAGCGAAAATTAGCTGAGAAGTTGTGGGCTGTTCCCATTATATAGCCCACAAATAAATCTCCTTCCAAAAATAACTTGTCTAAAGTCTATAAAATAATTTAAAACTTAATTAAAATTTTAGTATTTTCAACCGATAATGATTATTATTAATATTATTGGTGAAATTGTGAAAAAAATCTTATATGTAGAAGACTTACAAGATTCTATAAAGTTAGTAGAACATTTTTGCCGAGGGATTTATGAAGTTGATAGTGCAACAGATGTTGAAAGTGCTATTGAAAAAGTAAAAACCAACTCATTTGATATTATTTTAATGGATATAAATTTAAAACAGCCAATGGATGGCTTAATGTTGACAAAGTATCTTAGGAATGAAAATCTTTTTGTTGATAAACCTATTGTAGCATTAACAGCCTATAAAATACCTGCTGATATAGAAAATTTAAAATTGACGGGTTTGGATGGAGTAATTATGAAGCCAATAATAAAAAGTGATCTACTATCCAAACTATCTGATTTTTTATAAAGGGGAAATAAATATGGGCAATTTACAATCTCTAAGTGTAGAATTCTTTAAAGATTTTCCCTTATCTTTTTTAGTCCTTAATGAGGGGCTGCAGATTATTTATGCAAATAAAAACGTTGAAAAAATTTGGTGTAATTTATCGCAAATTATAAAAGATAAATTGTCAATTACTGATTTTTTTGAAGAATTAGAAAAAGAAAGAATAGTTCAGACAATAAAAGAAAATTCTTCAGGGTGTTTTACTTCCAAAGTTATAACCTTTAATGATATTATGCACGAAGTAGTTTGTTGTTATTCAACATTTCAAATTAGAAGTGCAAAGAATAATTATTACATTTTAACAATTAATTCCTTAAATAATTGTGGGTTTAATAACACATCCGAATTTCATGAGAATAATAACATTGCCCAAATTATTTTAGATTCTGTTCCAACTCCAATTTATTATAAAGATAACGAAGGAAAGTTTCTTGGGTGTAATATGGAGTTTGAAAAATTTATTAATTCTTCAAAATATTCATTTCTTAACAAAGTGGATTGTTTTAATAAAGACGACCTTTTGTTCTTGAATGACGATGAGAAAATTCATAACCAAAAACAAAGAATTACTTCAAATGTAATAATTAATGCCGAGAATAAAAATAAAAAATATATTTCGTTAACCAAAAGTCCCTATATTAATAATAAATGGGAGTATGGTGGCTTTATTGGTGTACTACAAGATATTACAAGTGAATGTGTTGCTTTGGAAAACATCAAAAAAAGTGAAGCTGAAGTAATTAAATCCGAAAAATTATTCCGTTCGATTTGGGAAAATTCTATTGATGGGATGCGATTAATAGATGAAGAAGGAATAATTTTAATGGCAAACAAAGCATTTTGCAAAATTGTAGGTCTTGACGAAACAAGTTTAGTGGGGAAGCAATTTACAATAATTTATCGGGATGATTCAACAGAAAAAGTAAGGTTATATAAAGAAAGAATAGTAAAGGGGGGTGTAAAAGAACATTCAATTTCTAAAGAAGTATTATGGAATAATAATGAGATATGGCTTGAAGTTACTCACTCAAGAGTGTCGATGGAAAATCAATCCCCGCTGTTTTTAAGTATTTTTAGAAATATTACAAGTAGAACCATAATAGAAAACGAACTTAAAAGAAGAGTAGCTCTTGAAGGATTAATAGCAAGCATTAGTGCCTCGTTAGTAAATATTGAAATTGAAAAATTTGATTATGTGGTTAACAGTAATCTTAAAAAGCTTGGTGAGTTTTTAGAAACTTCTTTTATTGGAGTATTTATTAAAACAGGCAATAGGGTTAAGTTGATTAATTATTGGTATAAAGATGAAAGTTTAATAGGCAACACATTTATCGAAAACTATAGAGTACTATCTAATTTGAAAATGTTTAAAAAGCTATCCAAAAAAGAAGTTTTGTTACTAAAGGATGATAATGAAACCTATCTATTGAATTATAGAATTGTTAAAAGTAATTTGGAACAGCATAATACTAAATCGATAATTCTTTTACCGGTATTAATGAGTAATGAGCTGAATGGATATATTGCAATAGAATCTGTTGGAGTAAAAATTAATGTACAGTTTAATGAGTTTGATCAAATTTTAACTGTTAGTGATGTTGTAGTTAATGCACTTAGAAGAAAAAAACATTATGAAATTATTGCAGCTGAAAAAGAAGAGTTAGATGTAATACTAAAAAGTATTTCTGATGGTGTTATTACAGTAAACAAAAATGAAACTATATTTAATGTTAATAATTCAACAGAAAAGATTTTGGGATTTGAAGTATCTGAATTGCTTGGAAAAAATATTAGGTATTTTGCAACTATGTTATTTAGGGATGGGGAAAATAAATTGAATCAAGAACTGGAAAGATTTAATCAGTTTATAAATCCAACCGAAAGCAATTCCGATACTTTTAAAATTAATACTAAAAGTGGCTTGCCAAAAATAATAAACATTAGTGTTAATAAAATGCAAAATCATGAAGGTGAGTTAACAGGTTATGTGTATGCTTTTTTGGATATGACTAAAAGCCTTAATGAAGAAAAGAGTATTGCTTTATCGCAAAAGATGGAATCGATTGGTCAATTGGCAGCCGGAATTGCCCACGAAATAAATACACCAATGCAATATATAAATGACAATAATAATTTTTTAAAGGAATCATTATCTACATTTGTACAATTTATGAATTCACTTGAAACAAAACTTATTGAAAATGATAATGTTATTTCTATTGTTGAATGGTATAGAAACGCAAGAACGGAATTAGACCTTGATTATTTTAAGGAAGAAAGCTTAAATGCACTAAATCAATCGAAAATTGGCATAGATAGAGTAATAAAAATTATTAAGGCGATGAAAGATTTTTCTCATCCGGGACAAAAAGATAAAATTTATGCAAATATTAATGAGGCAATAGAAATTACTTCAACTATTTGTAGAAATGAATGGAAATATTTCGCAGATTTAATCTTGGAATTAGAACCAAATCTACCACAGATATTATGCACAATTGATGAGATAAATCAAGTTTTGTTAAACATGATAATTAATTCTGCTCATGCAATTGAAGAAGCAATACAAATGGGAAAGAAAGAAAAGGGTTGGATTAAAATAAGTACTTTCTTAAAAGACAATTTTGTTGAAATTGTTATTGAAGATTCAGGGATTGGGATTAAATCGGACTACTTAAATAAAATATTCGACTTGTTTTTTACTACAAAAAAAGTTGGCAAAGGAACAGGACAAGGTCTATCTATTGCACACGATATAGTTGTAAATAAACATAATGGTAAAATTGCTGTTGAGTCGGAGTATCAAAAAGGAACAAAATTTAAGATTTTACTTCCTGTCTAATTTATTAATAAGATAGAGGTGTTATGAATAGGATTTTATTTGTTGATGATGATATAAATATTTTAAATGGGTTTAAAAGACTATTTAGGAATAAATATACAATATTTATTTCCACAAACGGAAATGAAGCCCTGAAAATGGTTTCAGCAAGTGAACCTTTTGAAGTTGTTATCTCTGATTTTAGGATGCCTGAAATGGATGGAATTAAGTTTTTGTCATCAATAAAAAATATTTCTCCAAATACTGTTCGTATTATGTTAACCGGTTTTGCCGATGTAAATGCTGCGATTGATGCAATTAACGAGGGGAGCATTTTTCGATTTTTAACGAAACCAATTTCTAACGAATATTTGGAAAGGGCAATTAAAGATGGGGTTGACTATTACCATTTACTAATTAGCGAAAAAGAACTTCTTCAACAAACTTTACGGGGAGTTATTAAATTATTAGTAGAGATTTTGGAATTAACTAATCCGTTGGCTTTTTCTAAATCAGTTAGGCTTAGAGACATTGTTAAAAAATTGAGCAAAAATTATTCGGATGCATTATCTCTTAAAATTGAATTGGCTGCTCTACTCTCTCAAATTGGAATTATTACTTTACCCCAAGAACTTTTGGAAAAATTGGAAAAAGAAACAATATTAAGTCCTACTGAAAATAAATTATACTTAAATCATCCAAATATTGCAAAATCATTATTAACAAATATTCCTCGTTTTAAAGAAATTGCAGAAGCGATTTCTCAACAATTTATTAAAGGGGGTAATGTTGCCGATAGTAGTGATAACACTAATGATGAAGTTGTTATTATCGCTAAAATATTACGTAAATCTATAGAACTTGATAGCTTTTTAGAAAGAAAAAGGAAAGAAGAAGAAATTGAATTAAAACTTCATAGTGAACAAAAAGCAAAAGAAAAAGATTTTGGACATGATTTTTTGCGTGTGGGTGAATTAAAACCCGGTATGAAAATGGGGCTTGATGTTGTTGATAAAGATGGAGTTGTTTTACTTGGTGCAGGTCAGGAATTAACACAAATTTCAATTTTAAGATTACGAGGATTTTTAGAATTAGGAAGAATTGATAACTTATTTAAGGTTTTTTTATACTAAGTTTATTAATTAAAGATATTAAAATTAATTGAATAAAAAAAAGTCCTCGTATCTACAAGGACTTTTTTTTTGAATTGATAATGTTTTTTACATCTACCAAAAATTCAATAATTTGACAGTAAACTTGATTTATTGTCAAATTATTATTATTGTATAAATTTAATGAGTTAAAATGGAAACAAAAAATAAATCTAAAAATTATGGAAATATCCCACAAAAGAATGGGATAATAACAACTTCAGATTTTTTTGAAAAAATGCAAAAAAATCCTAAGGCGACGGTTTATTCGAGAATTAATTCTTTATTAAAAAGAGGGGTAATTCATAAAATAGGCAGAGGCAAATATAAATATGGAAAAACAATTGAGTTTGAATTTCCAATAGAAAAACAAATGATTTCTATTTATAAGTTAATTACCGATATGTTTCCATATCTAAAATTATGTGTTTGGAATTTATCCGTAATTAATTTGTTTTCTAACAATTTAATAAATTATAATTTATTAATTATTGATGTTGAAATAGATGCAGTTGATGCGGTCTTTTTCGCATTAAAAGAGAAAGGGTATAGTGTTGTTACACGAGAAAGAATGTATGACGATCTAAGTGAGTTTAATGGTTATTTATTTATTAGACCTTTAGTTACATCTGCACCGTTAAAATTAAAAGATAGCATAATTATTCCCAAAATTGAAAAATGGTTAATTGATATTGCTTTTGACAAAGAGTTTATTGCATTTCAAAAAAGCGAAATATTAAATATCTATAAAGAAGTCTTCTCGAATTTTACAATTAATGAAAGTAGTTTATTAAGATATGCGAGTAGAAAAGGGAAAAGAGTACAAACAGAAGAATTATTTAAAAACAATAAAATGACAGTAAAATCGAAAAATTGACAAAACGTTGAGATATGATAAATAAAAAGTGCCTTGAAAAAGAATGGATTGAAAAAACAGCCTTAACACATAATGCTGATAAAATTTTAGTTGAAAAAGCAATAAGAGCTTTGGTGTTATTGGAAGGTATTGTATTATCATGATTAGATTTTTACTTCAAAGGTGGAACTGCAGTTTTTTTATTATTAGGGGCTGCAAGAAGACTATCAATAGATATTGATATAATTATTCCAAATAAAAATACTGAGTTAGACGAAAAACTTGAATTAATATGTAAGAAAAATGGATTTGTTCGTTTTGTGAAACAAGAACGCATTTTAGCCTCAAAAATAGATAAAGAACATTATAAATTTTATTTTTTATCGGCTATAACAAATCAAGAAACACATGTTTTATTAGATGTATTAAAAGAAGAAGTACTATACAAAAATATTATTAGAACACCAATCATTTGTGATTTCGTTTTTAATGAAAATGGAATAACTTATGTTAAAACTCCTGACTTTAATAATATTATTGCAGACAAAATAACAGCATTTGCTCCTAATACTACAGGAATTCCATATGTAAAACAGGGTAAAGAAATGGGAATGGAGATTATTAAACAACTTTATGACATTGGATGTTTGTTTGAATATATTGATGATATTAAAACGATCTTTACGGTTTTCCAATCGTTTTTGGAAGTTGAACTGAATTATTGAGAAAGGACTAATACAAATGATGATGTTATTGAAGATATACTTAATACTGCATTTACAATTTGTTTGAGGAAAAATTTTAATGAGAATTGCCAATATAAAATATTGAGTGATGGTATTAAAAGGGTAAGTTCTTTTATTTTTTCTGAAAAATATCACATCGAAAAAGCTATATTAAATGCTTCTCAAATAATCTACTTAGTATATCTAATAAAAAATAAGATTAAAATAATCAAAAAATATACAACAGAAACCAATATGAAAGATTGGGTAATTAAATTGCCAATGGATACAAAATTAAATAAATTAAAAAAATCTAATCCTAGTGCTTTTTTTTATCTATATCAGTCTAATTTAATTCAGCTTGAACAAGAATAGTATTAGCTATATTATTTACATTATCTTAAATAATGGTGCAATAAATAAGATATTTATAATTTTGTATAACAAAAAATCCCCTCCAAAATTGAAGGGGATTTTTTGTAGTAAATACTTTTAGCATCCACCAATAACTCGTTTTTGTTTTTTTTCAACAGGTCCGGTACTCTTACTCTTTTCAATTAGTTCAGGGAGTAATTTAGAAGCTTTTGCTCGGAATCTATAAGTATCGGCAGCTTGCTTGGACGTAATTGTTTCGGGTAATTTAAAATCAATAATATCGTTCTTAAATTGTTCTATACCTCCTTTAAGAATTCTTAGATTCTTATAACCTAATTCGGTTGCAATAATTGCAATCTTTTTGGCTTCCAATTCGTTTTTTGCAATTACAACTCTAATTTTCTTTTTGAATCTTAATATTTGATTTGGTTCTTTTTCAAATAAGTTGTCAATTGTAAATAGGGTAGACTGAGGCAGCTTAAATTTGGTAAACTCGTCCATTGTTCTAAAGTCTAATATCTGAATTCTTTTATCTTCATCAATTAATCTAAAAGCAAGTTCGTCAGAATCCATTGTTTTTATTTCGTAATTATCAACATATTCCAAGTTGTTTACCTTGTCTAACATACTATCTTTTCTATCTTGCAAAAAGAATGCCGAAAATGCAATAAATAAACCAATTGCAGCAAGTCCAACATAATATGGAGTTGTTTTTAGAATTGGTTCTTTAACTTTATTAACTGTATTTTCAACAATTGAAACACCCCAAAAAGCAAAAAGAGCAACCATTGCTAATAAAAAAGCAAAAAGTGTTTGGGATATTCCCAGAGTATCAAAAATTTGAGGATTACCAAAATTTGATGTTTTATATAAATCTTCAAATAGAGGATAACCTTCTGCAAAAATTAATACACCAAGTACACTTCCTGCAATAAAAATCATAGCATCAATTTTGCCAATTGCGGCAGCACAAACACTTGTTCCGGGGCAAAATCCTCCAACCACAAAACCAAGTCCCATTATTAATCCACCAACAATTGCTGACCATAAAAAGGTTGGATTAATATAAACAAGATTCATATCTAAATAACCAAAATGTGTAAGGGCTAAAACGCCAATCATTGCAACAGTTCCGGCTGTAAAAAAGACACGTAATACTGTAAAATCGTATCCATAAAACAAACCGACTAATTTTTTGGAGGTTGAAAAACCGGCTTGTTCTAAAATTGCTCCAAAGAGAATACCAATAATAAGAGCAACAATAAAATTTAAGTTTGTACTGATTATATCAGGTACTAAAGGTCCCATTTTTATAGTCTCCTATTATATCCAAAATTTTCTAAAAAAATAAGCGAAAGTATATGCTCCGGCAAATATGGCAAACATAGTTAAAATTCCACCGGTAGAAAGAACAGCCATACCACTTAAAGCAGCTCCGCTTGTACATCCACGCCCTAATTGAGAACCAAAGCCCCATAATAAACCTCCAATTAATGCTCCGGCAATTCGGATTTTTGCTTTTGAATGAGGTCCAAATTCTAACTTTAGTGTTGTTCTATTAGAAATTAAACCTGATAAAAAAGCACCAATAACAACTCCAATTACTTCAAAAACTAACCAATTCATTAATGGGCTTCCTTCGTGTTCTTTGGAGTATTCGGAATAAAACTTAGTGTTTTCAGTATGGTTTGGTGCAACAGTTTCCACTCCGGCAACAGTAAAGCTTTTAATTGCACCACTTGCTCCTAAGCCTCTTCCTGTTATATATATTGTAGCTAATAACAATAGCCCCAATAAAAATCCCGCTAAGTACGGATTCATGTATTTTTTAGGTTCCATTTCTACCTCGTCTCAGAATCTTTTATATTTGTTGATTCGGTTGTTTCGTCTTCATCTTCCAATTCTTCAAAGCCTGTTAACATAGCTTTTAAATTTGATGTTACAGTTTCACCAGTAGTAATTAAATAAAGATGAACAACAATAAAAGCTAACAATAAAAAAGCTCCAATTGTGTGTACAATTGCAATTATTTCTAAAGATTGAATATTTAATCCTTCAATCCCATGTCTTTGTGGATATCTATATAGCATGTATAATAGACCAGAAGTAACTACGACGGGGATAACGAGAATTTTTAATCCAAAGTAAGTTAATTTTTGTAACGGATTAAGCTTACTTAACACGGTTTTTTTTGTTGGGTGAGGTGCCTTAGAAAAAATTCCAAAGATGTAATAATTTAATTGGGCTTGAATATTTTTTGTGGTGGGTAAATATTGTTTCCACTCTCCGGTTGTAAAATGCCAAAATATTGCAAATACTATTAATATTATTAGCAAGTATGCGGCAATATTATGATACATTACTGCATTTTGAAATCCAAAAAAAGAATAGGACCCATGTATTTCAAAACCGGTAAAAGCTAAAAAGAAAATTAAAACAGCTTGCAGCCAATGCCAAAATCTTTCAAATGCTTTATAAACATATACTCTTTTCGTTCTCATTTTTCACCTCTGCGTAATTTTCTTGCTGAGTAAATTCTAATGCTGCCATGTATTAATACTCCTATAATGGATAAGATAATTAGTAGTCTTCCTGCTAATTCTACAAATGGGGAAAAATCTCTTCCCGGCATATAAAAGTCATTTAATCCTGCCAATCTACTATTATCTCTTGTATGGCATTCAATACATGCAACTGAGTTTTCTTTTGGTGAAACCATGTGATTTACGGGCCAAAACATTTTAGTTTCAATAAAAGAAATTTTACCACTAAAAGGTAAGCCTACATCATTCATTCCAACTTTCGCGGCCTGCAACCAATTAAAATCTTTCCAAAATGCACCATCACCTTGTTTATTGGAATATAATTTAGGTTGAATTAAAATCATATTAATTGGATCATATGGTTGTTTTGCAATATGTATTTTAACCGGAACAATTTTAGAATCCTCGTTATTATAAGAGCCATTAAGCTGATTAAGAACTAAAGCTTTTGATGAGTCTTCAATTTTATCACCTTCCAAATAATGCGAGGCAGTACCATTAAACCAAATGTAATCAGGTTTAATATTTCTTCCCCATTTAAAAGAGCCTTTTATAGATAGGTAAGTATGATTTCCTAAACTATCATCTTCTTCATAAGGTTTCCCGTCTTTAAGTTTGCCGGCAGTCGACCAATCCCAAGCTAATTTTGTTGAGTTAACTTTTGCATAAGTTGGTATATGGCAAGTTTGACAAGCAACTTTTAGTGTATGTTCATTTAGAATGTCATCTTTATGCGGGGTTTCAGTATGGCATTGTTCGCAATTATTTCTATTTCTATTCATTGAGGAAAGTGAGTAAACTTTTCCGGAAATATTATGATGTTCTGTTGTGTGGCAATCAACACATTCTAAGTTGGCACCATCAGTTCCCATGTGTACATCAACATCTTTTGTTGTTTCAAACATAGCCATGTCTAAATCACCATGTTTTACGTTATTTCCACCACCACCAAAAAAGTGGCAAACTCCACAGTTGCTTCTTTTTGGTTTTCCAACATTCTGAGCAATGTTATTTAGATTTAAAGTGGCAACAGGTGCACCCCCCATTTCGTTGGCTTTGGCGTATGTTTCGGTGTTATCATGGCAAACCAAACAATCCACATTTGTGGAATCAGTATAGCTCTTACCGTATTTATCCAAACCATAACCTATGTGGCATTTACCGCAGCTCTCTTCGTTACCTTGTGTTCCAATACAAAAATTATTTATTGCATTTTTTTTGCCAAGATATACTATTCCTCTTCCTTCTACATACTCTTCTCGTTCCCAATTCCAGTGATTGGAATTCATTACTTCTTTATCACGTTGGTTATGGCAAACAATACATTGTGATGTAACTTGATGGGGATTAGTAAATTTCTGTTGTAACGCGGCAAACTTTGAATGATCAACCTTTGGCTTATGTTTTTTTGCATAGGTGACTTGTAGATTCATTAAAGTAGTTGGGTCAACTTCGTTTTGAATGAATGAACCATATACTACAACAATTATTAAACCTAAAACCGATAGTGCAATGATTATTTTTTTCATATTGTATATTAGTTTATTTGTAATATCTAATTTGTTTTAGGGTATAAAATTATTTTTCTATTACCCAGTTTTCAAAAACATTAACTAATGTGGTTAATGAATTAATAATAGTATTAAGCTCTTCTTTATTAACGCTTTGTAATATTTTTTTGTGAAGATTATTGTAACTTAGCTGTAAGTTGTTAATTAAAGGTGTTGCTTTTGGTAGCAATGAAACAATAATATTTCTTTTATCGTTTTCATCTTGATGGCGTGTTAATAACTTCTTTGTTTCTAAAGAACTTACCACATGGGTTATTCGTCCTGAAGTTAAATGAAGTTTTTCTTTTAATTCTTTAATGTTGTATGTATCAGAAAAGCTAAATAAACGCAGCACCCTAACTTCAGTAGGGGATAAGTTAAACGATGATGCAAAAAAATCTTCTTTAATATTGCAGTTTTTTGTTAAATTGCAAATTAGTTGAGATATAACTTCTACTTCTTTTTCTTTGTTTTCCATGTTCTTTAAATTGTTTTATGGTCTAAAATAATACAACAAGATATTAATATCAAGAAAAATTTTAAGATAACAAAAAAAATCAGATGAAATTCTCTTAATTATTGTAATATTTATTAAATAGAGCAGAAAATTTATAATATAAATTGAAAAGAAATTAGATACTTAGTGTTTTTAATATTTTCACTACTAAAATATAACGTTAAAAAGCCTTAGTCTATCATATTGTAATAGTGCATTTTTTTGTATAATAGTGCTCGAGATATTCCTAAGATTTTTGCTGCTTTCAAACGGTTATTGTTAGTTATTACTAAAGCTTCACTAATTGCACGCTTTTCGGTGGATTGCATTAATGATGGTAAATTATTGGGAATATTTGCGTGTATTACTGGCTCAGCACTATCCTGTCCTTTAATAATTGTTAAGATATGGTCGGCAGTAATTTCATTAGCTGGAACAACCGCCATAATTCGTTCAAGTATATTGAGTAACTCCCTAACATTGCCGGGCCAGTTGTAATCTTCCAAAACATTTAATGCACCAAAACTAAGAGTTTTATGATAAACACCTAATTTTACTTGCAATTTTTTCCAAAATAGTTTGATTAGTTCCGGAATATCTTCTTTTCGTTCTCTTAAAGGGGGGATGTTTATGGGAATTACATTTAATCGGTAAAACAAATCTTTTCTAAAACTTCCTTTTTTTACAAGTTCCGAAAGATTTTTATTAGTTGCTGCAATTAAACGGACATCAATTTTAATTATTTGTTCACTCCCAAGTTTATCAATTTCTCGTTCCTGTAAAACTCTAAGTAATCGGCTTTGAACATTTAATGGCATATCTCCAATTTCATCCAAAAATATAGTTCCATTATTAGCTAATTCAAACTTTCCTTTTTTGCCTCCTTTTTTTGCCCCTGTAAATGCTCCTTCTTCATAACCAAATAGTTCAGATTCAAATAATGTTTCTTGAATAGCAGAACAATTCATTCTTATAAATGGACCTTTATTACGTTTACTTAAATTGTGTATACTTTGAGCGTAAACTTCTTTACCAACACCACTTTCACCGAGTAAAAGCACAGTAGAATCAGAGGAAGTGGCTCTTAAAGCAATTTCTTTTATCTTAATACTTGTTTCATCAATAGCAATGATATCATCAAAAGTGAAATTAGTATATGGATTTTTATTGATTTTATTATTCGATTTTTTTAGTTCATCTTTTAGTTGTTCGACTTTATTATTAAGTCGTTTTAATTCATTTGTATACTCAAATCGGATAGTACCAATAGCACCAAGGCATTTATCTCCTTCTGTAATTGGCATTCTGGAAACAACATATTCATGACCATGAATAATCTGAACTTCATCTCTTTCAGCTACTCCGGTTTGGGCAACTATATGTAGCCTCGTATTTTCAATAACATCGGTAACATGTTTTCCAACAGCTTCTTCGTAGGTAACATGGTGCATTGTCTCAAAGCTTTTATTTATGTAGATTATTATGCCCTGACAGTTGACAACCATCAAACCTTTTACTGCCAAATCAAGTATTTTCCTGAGAAATATTTTATTTTCAGCAATATCGTCAAGATTATTAGAAATGTAATTTGTCATTGATGCTCCCAAAGTGTTTACAAACGTGACAGTGTCACAAATATATACAATTATTTTGATTTTGCAAAGTTCTTTTATAATAAATAATAATAATCCTTAAATTCAAATTCTCGGATAGTTATCGAGCTTGTAAAGTGTCACGTTTGGATACAGTTTTTTGCCTATTGTGTATTGGTTGTGCAATATGCGGCTGTAATGTATTGTAAAAAAAAGAGTTACAGGTATGGCACTCTTCTTGTTATATAGAGTTATGCAAAAATTCGATCTTATCGGATTAATTAACTAATTAATTATGGAGAAACTGAAATGGCAAAAAAACTGAAGGACGTTTTGGCGAATGCCGGAATTTCGATGGATTTGCAAGCTGGTGGCAAAGCCCCAGACGAATTAATTGATCGAGAAGTTAAAAGAGAACCTCACGAAAGGGTTAAAAAATTAAAAAATATCTTTATGGATACTTTATCATCAGCTAATAATGAGTTTACATATTGGTATACACGTGAATATATGTCTCTTGATAATGAAATACCAGTAGTAAGACGTGCAAAAGCGTTAAAGGCTGCTTTTTCACATTCAACACCGGCAATATATCCCGGCGAACTATTAGTAATGCATAAAACTACTTATTTCCGCGGCTCATTTCCAATGCCTTGGTTATCAGAAGGTTTTTATATGGCTCATGAAGATGAATTTTATCAAGAAGCATTAAAAAGAGGTTCGGCTTCTGTTGATGAACACTCAAAATTTGGTACTGGTGGTGGAAACGTAACTAAAAGTTTTGGTAAAGTAGTTTCTCTTGCTGGCAAATTTGGTATGCGTCAAGAAGAAATTCCTGCTTTATTGAAATTAGCCAAGATGTGGTATGGAAAATCAGTTGACGATTTGGGAAACAAATACGAAAAAATGGTTCCTGAATACAAAACCAAAGAACAAATTATGAGAAGTATTATCTGTATGTTCGATTCAGGTTTTACTCTTCCTCAAGGTCGCGAAGTTATTAATTATTATTATCCATTAGAATTAGGTTTTGATGGCATTCTCAAAATGGCTAATGAAATGAAAGGTAAAGTTGCCGGTAAAGCTGATGGTGATGGAATGGTTGGAATGAACCGTTTATATAACTATGAAGCTGTTATCCAATTTATTGAAGGTGTTCAAAAATGGATTAATAACTATTCAACAGAACTCCGTAGATTAATAAATGTAACAAAAGATGAAAATCTAAAAAAAGATTATGCACAAAGTGCAGAAATACTTGAATGGATTGAACATAATCCACCAAGAACTTTCCGAGAAGCTATTCAAATGATTGAAACCGTTCACATTGGGGTATTAAATGAAGATGCTATCTCCGGCTTGTCGCCAGGAAGAATTGGTCAAGTTCTTTATCCATACTTTGAACAAGATATTGCAGCCGGTAGAATAACTGAAGACGAAGTTCTTGAATTATTAGAATTAGATAGGGTTGTAAAAACATCTATTGACTGTTTTGCATCAGCCGGTGTAGTAGGTGGTGTTCTTTCCGGTAACACTTTTAATACAGTTTCTGTTGGTGGTTTAAATAAATTTGGTAAATCCGCTGCTAATCGCTTAGAGTATTTAATACTTGAAGCAGGTGCAAACAATGCAATGCCACAATCAACAATTGCTTTATTATATGATGAACAACTTCCTGAAGATTTCTTAATGCTTGCAGCAGAAGTTATTAAAGTTGGTGCCGGTTATCCTGCATTCATGAATAATAGAATTGCTCAAGAGTTTATGTTCCATCAGTATGCCGAAGAAGGTATGACCATTGAAGATTCTCGTGCTTGGGCAATCGGTGGATGTCTTGAAACTTCAGCTTGTACTTGGAAACCTTTGCATCTTAATGGTAAAGAATATTGGATACCTGGCGGTGCCGGTCAACCTACAAGTGTTGGTGTTCACTTCATTTCTATGCCTAAAGTTCTTGAATTAGTATTATTCAACGGAGTAGACCCAAGAACAAAAGAAAAAGTTTATGAACCACATAATAGTAAACTTGAAACATATGAAGATGTTTGGGAACAATTTAAATTATATTGGCAAAAAACAGTTGATGTGCTTAACTGGACAAACAATATTCAACATGATGTTTGGAGAAAAAATAATATGTCTATTTTCAACTCTTTGTTAAAACCAAATTGTTTGGAAGTTGGGCACTTAATTAATGAACTTGGTTATAAATACAATGGTACATTCAACATTGAAAGTGCAGGAACAATTACTTTGGTTAACTCTTTAGCAGCATTAAAGAAAATCGTTTTTGAAGATAAAATTGTTTCTCTTGATACAATGAAACAAGCTATTGTTGATAATTTTGGATTTAAAGATGCACGTGAAGTAAACTCTTTCTCCCTTGCTGATCAAGAAAAGAAAGAAGGTGTAATTGCAGATCAATGGGAAAAATTACACTTCCAAGTATTACAAGCTCCAAAATATGGAAATGATGATAAATATGCTGATGAAATTTTACTTGATTGGGAAAACTTCTTCTGCGAAGATTCAAGAAAATATGAATCACTTTATGCACGTAATCTTTATCCATGTCAAATTTCTGTTTCAACTCATGGTGCAATGGGGTCAGCTACATTAGCTACACCTGATGGACGTTTATCAGGAACAACATTTGCGGATGCTTCAATGTCAGCATACCCTGGCACAGATAGAAATGGACCATTTGCTTTATTAAATTCAGCATCTATTTGGGATCATTCAAAATCTCAAAATTCACAGTTGAATATTAAGATTCACCCAACAGCAATTAAAGGGAATGAAGGAACAAAAAAATTGCTCGATCTTACAAGAGCATATATGAGAAAAGGTGGATTCCACGTTCAATATAATGTTGTAGACTCAAAAGTATTAAAGAACGCTCAAGAACATCCTGAAAAATACAGAGACTTAATGGTACGTGTTGCCGGCTTTACACAATACTGGGTAGAGATTGGTAAATCAGTACAAGATGAACTTATTGCAAGAACAGAATATGAAGGAGTTTAAGATAATGGAAAAACTATTATATAAAGACACCAGAAACTATACCCCAATTGATGTAACAAAAGGTATTGACCATGTTACAGGCAATATTGTACTTGCTGATAATGAAGCTCCGGCAGGTTATGAAGTGATGCCAAAATGCAAAAATTGCTCAAATTTTACTGCTGGTGCTGATCATATGGGTATTTGTGAAGCTTCAATGAACGAACCAAAATTCTTTACATATCCTGATCTTGTTGCAGTAACTTGCGGCATGTATAAAGGAGTTTAGAATAATGGAAAGGTTATTATATAAAGACACCAGAAACTATACCCCAATTGATGTAACAAAAGGTATTGACCATGTTACAGGTAATATTGTACTTGCTGATAATGAAGCTCCGGCAAGTTATGAAGTGATGCCAAAATGCAAAAATTGCTCAAATTTTACTGCTGGTGCTGATCATATGGGTATTTGTGAAGCTTCAATGAATGAACCGAAATTCTTTACCTATCCTGATCTTGTCGCAATTACTTGTGGCATGTATAAAGGAAAATGAAAATAACGAATTCGTAATGGGGATACTTAGAGTATCCCCATTAATTTAATTTAAATTTATAGGAAATTGAGATGGATAATAAAGCTAAAATTTATGGATGGTCGGTTGTTTCTGCATCTTGGTTAGCTGTTTTCTGTTTATTTGGATACCGCGCTACATTTGCTATTTTAAAAGGACCCATGAGTGTTGAACTTGGTTGGTCGCAGGCTCAAGTAACATTAGGATATTCACTCATGATGGTTTTTTATGCAATTACAGCTTTTTTTGCTGGAATGATATTAGATAAGTGGGGAACAAAACCAGTATACGGAATTGCATCTGTGCTTGGAGGCTTAGGATTTTTATTAACAAGTATGATTCATTCACACTTGGCATATTTGTTTACATTTGGTTTGATTGCCGGAGTTGCAACTGGTATGTTATGGGTCACTTCTACTGTTTCAGTAAGAAAATGGTATGTTGGAAAAACTTATGCAACAATGTGGGGAATTGCATTTGCTGGTGCACCAATGGCTCAATTTGTTCTTGCTTATGTTACTAAAGGAGCATTAGCAGGTGGCGAACCTGATGCTTGGCGTGGTGCTATGGTTTTATTAGCTGTTATTATGTTTATCGCTTTAATTCTTGCTGTATTTCTTGCAAAAAAAACTCCCGAAGCTTATGGTATTCAGGCATTTGGCGAACTTCCTGCAAGTGGCGGTAAAGCAAAACAAGAATATGATTGGACAACAAAAGAAGCATACTCACATTATCCTATTTGGGCTGCTATTTTAACTTTTTTAACTTCTATGATGGGTGAGTTCTTAATTTGGACACAAGTAGTAAGTTATTGGACATCTGACCTTGGTTGGACAAGAGATGATGCTGTTGGTATTTATGCAGTTATTGGTTTGATTGGAATTTTTAGTATGCCAATAATGGGCGTTGTTGCTGATAAAGTTGTACAAATTGTTAACCACGAGGCTAAAGGAAGAAAAATTATGTTAATTATTGGTCCTTTAACTGGAGCTGTTGCATGTTTGTTTTTATTGGCTTCAAGTGTTTCTGTAACATGGGCTTATGTTGCATGTTTTATTTTTGCCATTTATTGGGCAATTGTTCCTGGTGGAGTTGTTGGTTATACTGGTGCTATGTATGGAAGAAAAACTCTTGGTAAAATATGGGGTTTGGCAACTTTGATTGTCATGGGGATTGGACCTTTTATGGGATCATTTATTGGTGGATTATTAAAAGATATTTCGGGTACATATACCTATTCAATTTATTATGCTTTAGGTTCTTTCGCTATTTCTATTTTGTTAGCATCAACTTTACCATTAACAATTAAACCTAAAGAAGAAGTATATTCTGAAGAATATAAATATACAACTGTAAAAGCTGAAAAGTAGCTTTTCTCCAAGCTTATCCCTCCAATTTATTGGAGGGCTGTTTTTTATATATTATTTCATTTATTGTTAATTTATATAGGTTTTTTAATGAAAGTTCAAGAAGAATTGACAACGCTAAACAAAAATATATCGGAAGATAATAAAATAACTAAAGGTTTAATATTTGATATACAAGGACATTCTGTTCATGATGGACCAGGTACAAGAACAACAGTATTTCTTTCGGGTTGTCCACTAAATTGTATTTGGTGTTGTAATCCCGAAGGTTTATTCCATAAACAGATTATGATGCATAAAGAATCAAAGTGTAAACATTGTGGAAAATGTTTAGCAGCTTGTCCATATAATGCACTTTCTGTTGTTGATGGAAAAGCTGTTCAAAATAGAAAATTGTGTGATGTTTGTACAACATTTGAGTGTGTTGAAGCTTGCCTTTATGAAGCAAAAGAATTAAATGGTAAATATTATACCGTTGATGATTTAATGGCTAT
Organism: Melioribacteraceae bacterium; assembly: GCA_963663265.2. Lineage (GTDB taxonomy): Bacteria > Bacteroidota > Ignavibacteria > Ignavibacteriales > Melioribacteraceae > JAEXOD01. Next base: position 180,448 of record CAXXXM010000004.1, on the reverse strand, counting down.
TTTTAAAAGAGATCGTCAGTTTTGGGGGAGTAGAGGCGGTGTAACGTTCAGCGGTGGCGAACCATTGCTTCAAAAAGAGTTTATTCAACAGGTAGTTAAGGAATGCAAAAAAACATACATTCATGTTGCTGTTGAAACAACTTCTTGTGTTGCTACTGATTATTATATGGATATTATGAATTATATAGATTGGGTTTTTACTGATCTAAAACATATGGATAGTAACGAGCATAAAAAAATCACGGGCGTTGGTAATGAACTTATCTTAAAAAATATAAAGACTTTGGCAGAAAAAGAAGATTGGGATGGCTTTATAGTTCCAAGAATACCAATTGTTCCTAATATAAATGATAGTGAAAGTAATATTAGAGCAACTGCAAAGTTTGTAAATGAAATAGGGCTTGAAGTTATTAATATTTTACCGTTTCATAGACTGGGAGAATCAAAATACAGACAAATTGGTCAAAAGTATTTGTTCGAAGATCAAGTGCCTCCAACTAAAGAAAGGATGCAAAAAATTAAAAGTATAATTGAAGAAGAAGGACTTACCTGTTTTGTTGGCTATGAAACACCATTTTAATAAATATACAATTTTTGATGGAATTATTTCAAGGAAATGGAAATGAAAAATCTTATCAGTTTTTTATTGTTAATAGTTTTTTTGTTTAATACAAATTTATTCTCACAAAATAATGAGTCGACTCTAAAGTTTAACTTTTCTGAAAGATTTCGTATGGTAATGTGGGATAATGCAATTGATCTTAATGATGCTGGTACAAGCAACCAAAATTTTGCTCGTATTAAAACTTCTTTTGGAATGAATTATAAACCTAATAGTGATTTAGAATTTAACTTAAAACTAACTAATGAATTTAGGTATTATTTTACTCCTTCAACAGCAGATTTACATCTAAATGAAATATTTATTGAACAATTATATGTTAAATTACATAATAATACTTTATTACCTGGCAATTTAACAGTTGGACGACAAAATATTATGCTTGGCGAAGGATTTACTGTTTTTGATGGTTATGCAGGGGATGGATCACGTTCGGCTTATTTTAATGCGATTCGTTATGATTGGTTATATGATGCCAAAAATACTTTTACCGGTTTTTTTGCTTACCAGCCGACTGAGGATTTTTTACCTGTAATTAATGGGAAAGATATTGACCCATCTTTCCAAGGGAAAGATTCATATGCAATGGTTGAACAATCTGAAAAAACTGCTGCATTATACTATATAGGGAAGTTAGAGAAAAATGAAATACACGGTTATGGTATTTGGAAACACATAGATTTTGATGGCACAAAAGTAGTCCCAAAATCAGATATCTTAACAATCGGTTCAAGAGTAAAGCTTGCAACTTCAGAACAAACTAATATTACAGCAGAAGCCGCTTATCAATTCGGTTCGTATGGCGATTACGATCGTGCTGCTTATGCCGGTTATGCTTATTTAACAATTTTGCCCAAAATTAAAGAATCGTATTTGCCTCAATTAATTAATATTGGTACATTTTTATTAAGTGGAAACGATTTAAGTACAGATAACTATGAAGGATGGGAACCAATATATAGTAGATGGCCAAAATGGAGTGAATCATTAATATATACTTCATTGAAAGAAAATCAAGGGCGTGTAGCTTATTGGAGTAATATGCTATCTATATATTTACAAACAAAATTCCAGTTGGGTAATGGTTTTGCTCTGGACTTAAACTATTATCAATTATTTGCAATGCAAGAAACAGCTAAAACGACTTTTTTAAGTGGTTCAGGTAAAAATAGAGGTGGATTAATTACAAGTAAATTAAGCTACAAAATTTCGGATACTGTTACAGGGCATATTGTTTGGGAAAATTTTACTCCCGGAAACTTTTACTTTGATGGAGCTGATGGATTTAATTGGGCAAGAATGGAATTCTTATTTCAAATTTAGTTTTGTTTAATCATTATTATTGGAAATAACATGGAAGAAATTAATTTAGAAAACACAAGACTAATAAATAATATCATAAATCTTGAGTGGGTAATGTTTAGTAGTGTAAATGCTTCTGAACAAAATCCTTGTCAAGAAAATGAAAAAACTTTTCGAATAATGCGTTGGATGAGCTACTCAGTTCTACCGAATGATTTACTAAAAGAAATTTTAATGAATGTTAATCAAGCGACCTTGGATAATAGAAATTTGATGACCGAAAAATATGCAAGAATGGAGAATAAAATACCTCCGTTAAATGATGATCCAATTATTGAAGAATGTGTGCAAATTGAAAAAGAGATGATGGATAAAGTAAAAGCTGAATATCCATTAACATTTAATAGCAACAATAACGATGGTTTTGAAAAGTATTTAAAATGTGAACTTGAAACTTATTCTGAATCAGCATTAAAATTATACTATCAATTTTTATTAACAATAAAAACAAGCGGTAGAAACATCATAAAAGCTAAGTATGATAACTTATTCCAAAAAATGGGATATGAATCACTTGCTGATAAGGAATCAAAAGAACGCCATAAATTGTTTTGGCAAAAGAATGAATGCAAGGGCTGCTAATGTTAGGATTACAAATAGCCGAACGCTATTTCAACTATTTCGGGAGGGCAATGCTGAAAGAAAAATTCCCTGACTTTGAATGCAGAATTGCTGTTGGATTAGTTGGGGAGGGTTCTGATTGCTTTCAATATGATGATGAAATATCACATGATCATGACTGGGGACCCGGTTTTTGTCTTTGGCTTAATCATATTGACTATGAACAAATTGGTGAACTTTTACAATATGAATATGACCAGTTACCAAAAGAATTTGCCGGAATTCCAGCCAGAAGAACTACTGAAGAGGGGAGTAAACGTGTTGGTGTACATGATATAAATACTTTTTATAAAAAGTTTATTGGATTAGATGAGCCTCCTTATGATTGGCTTGAATGGATGAGGATTCCTGAAACCAATTTAGCTGCTTGTACCAATGGAAAAGTGTTTAAAGATGAATTTGGAGAATTTTCTTTTTATAGAAAAAAGTTGCTTTCGTTTTATCCGGATGAAGTACGTTTAAAGAAAATTGCAAATAGATGTTTAACTATTGGTAAAGAAGGGCAATATAACATCCCAAGGTGCTTAAAAAGAAATAGTTCGATACCTTTGCATTATGCCACTTCGTGTTTTTTTTATGCTACAATATCATTAGTTCATTTATTAAATTTTAGATATATGCCATACTATAAATGGATGTATAAAAGCCTTTCCGACCTACCAATTTTAGGACTTAGAATATCACAATTAATACAAAACTTATTATTAGCAAATAATGCTCAGGCATTCAACGATCAAATAGAAATAATTGATAATATTTGCAAGTACATTGTTAAAGAACTTAATATCCAACAAATTAGCAACTCTAAGTCTCCTTTTTTACTTGATCATGTTGAAATTATCAATTCAAATATTGATAATGAAGATATTCGCAATTATGGGGTAAATCTAATATAACTTCACTTAAAAACAATTCATCAAAGATTGAATTTTAGAGCTTTTAGTTTAGTTAGTAATGCCAAATAGTACTAACTTATCAAGTTCATTAATTTGCAAAAATTTATTTATACTTAATTTAAAATAAAAAATCCCAAACTGTTAGTAAACAATTTGGGATTTTAATTTGGTGCGGAAAGGGGGGGATTCGAACCCCCGGTTCGACAATGCCGAACAACGGTTTTCGAGACCGCCGCATTCAACCACTCTGCCACCTTTCCATAAAAAAGAATAGTAAAATAACATTATTATTTTCTTAATTCAATAATTAAATGTTTTCTGCCCTAAAAAAATCGCTTTTTATTTTTTAATTTTATTAATATATTTGTAACCTTGATAACGGAAAGGTGCAGGAGTGGTTGAACTGGCACGCCTGGAAAGTGTGTGTACGTCAAAAGCGTACCGTGGGTTCGAATCCCACCCTTTCCGCTGATTAATGCGGTCTAAGTTTTAGACCGCTTTTATATTTTAAAATGAAAAAAAATACGAAAATATTCAATATAAGACATCTTGTTTATCCCTAAATTCCCGCCCCTTTCCTTTGCAACCTGTGAATCAACCAAATAGTTTTTAATGCGTATCCCTAAACAGATTTGCATCTTTTTTACTTCCGGAAACTATTTACTTGTCATTTCTCTTATTCAGGGAGTTTGCATTTCTATTGATAGAGGAGTGACTTAGGTTGATGCCGGCAGTTGTTTGTTTAAGCCCTTTTCTTCTTTTTTTAGTGACATTTCTATTTTGTCCAATTGTGACATTTCTATTTTGCTATTACAAAATGAATTTATTAAAATAAATCATGTTGCTTTCAATTTGTTGTGAAATTAACTTCAGTATTTATTTCGTTTTTTTTATTTTTAAGATGTAACATAAATTAATGTGGATTTCAACTTTGTTAAAATTACTTTTTTTGATTGGATTTACTATTCATAATATTGAAGAGGGGATTTGGCTTCCCGAATGGTCAAAATATGCTGAAAAATTTCATAAGCCGGTTAAAAAGGAAATTTTTCGTACTGCTTTGATAGTATTAACACTTTTTTCTTACCTATTATTTTTTGCTGAATACTTATTTCCACAAATACTTGTTTTACGTTATATGGTTCTTGGCTTTATCGGTATGATGGCATTGAATGTATTTTTCCCTCATTTAATTGCTACTATTGCTTTAAGGCGTTATGCACCGGGTTTGTTAACCGGATTTATTTTTAACCTGCCGATTTCGTATGTGATTTTATTTAACTCTGTAAAAACTGGTTTAAATATATGGTTTATTGCTCTTTCAACTTTTGTTGTTAGTTTATTAACAATTTTATTCCTAAACATATGGTTCCATATTAAAAATTAACCATCTTTTTTATTTACCATAAAAAGTTACAAATAATATTTCACATAACTAATTTTTCTTAGAATTTGTTATATAATTCCTTATTTTGTAAAGTCAATAATGTTAAAAACGATTTGATAGGATGAATATGGAAAGTTATGGATTTTGGTCAATATTACCGCCAACATTGGCAATAATATTAGCGATACGTACTAAGCAGGTTTTTATTTCTTTATTGTTAGGTATATGGGTTGGGTGGATTATACTTAGTGGTGGGAATCCGCTATTGGGTACTTTTAATACTATTCAAGCATTGGTGGATGTGTTTAAGGATTCCGGAAATACAAGAACGATTATGTTTAGTTGTTTGGTTGGGGCGTTAATTGTTTTTGTACAAAAAAGCGGTGGGACAGAAGGGTTTATTAAAATTGTTCATTCTTTTCTTATTAATTTTGAAAAAAAGAATGCAGGTAAAAGTAGAATATTAGTTCAGTTGATGGCAATGTTAACCGGTGCCTTAGTTTTTGTAGAAACAAGTATTAATATTTTAACAGTAGGCTCTATTTATAGACCAATTACCGATGATTTAAAAATTCCGCGTGAAAAATTAGCTTACATTGCTCATTCAATGTCACCGACAATTTGTGTGTTAATTCCATTAAATGCGTGGGGTGCTTACATAATGGGATTGTTAGCAACACAAGGTTTTGAAAATCCATTTCAGACATTAATAAGTGCTTTTCCGTTTAATTTTTATCCAATGATTGCTATTGCATTAGTAGCCTTTTTTATAATAAGTAAAAAAGATTTTGGTCCAATGAAAAAAGCAGAAGATAGAACCAGATTGGAAGGAAAATTAATGAATGATAATGCAAAACCTCTTCTTTCAACTGACATTTTATCCTGTCAAAAGAAGGATGGAGTACAAGCAAGGGCAATAAATATGTTGATGCCAATTGCAATTATGGTTTTAATGATGCCGATAATGTTGGTAATTACAGGTATTCCAAATGTTAAAGATGCTGAATCATTAAGCTTTTTTCAGTTAATTATTCAAGCCATTGGGCAAGGTTCCGGCTCTACATCTGTACTTACTTCTGTAATTACTTCATTGTTAATTAGTATTGTTTCATTTAGAGTTCAGAATATATTTAAAATTCAAGAATCGATTGATCTTATAATTAATGGTGTTTCGGCTTTAATTCCTTTAGCATTACTAATGTTATTAGCGTTTACTATTGGAGGCGTATGTAAGGAGCTAAAGACCGGTATTTATATTGCAGGATTAACAAAAGCATGGCTTACTCCAAGTTTAGTTCCATTAATAATTTTTATTGTTGGTTGTGTTGTGGCTTTTGCTACTGGAACAAGCTGGGGCACATTTGCAATTATGATACCAATTGGTGTTCCAATGGCTCAAGCCTTAGGAGCTGACGTGTCTTTAACTATTGCAGCGGCATTAGGTGGTGGAGTTTTTGGTGATAACTGTTCCCCGATTTCCGATACTACTTTAATTACATCGATGGCTTGTGCTTCCGATTTAATCGACCACGTTAGAACACAATTACCATATGCAATTTTAGCCGGAACAATTACTGCTGTGATATATGCATTTTTAGGATTTATTTTATAATTAATTTAACACTTATGATGAAATATTTATTTATAGTACTTTGTTTTATTTTTATGGCAAATACAAACATATTTGCTGAATTGAATTTTAGAAATAATGACGATCCACATTTACCGGTAGAGCTTATTTATTTTAATGTTGAATTACAGAATGATACTGTCGTTTTACATTGGGCTACTGCTACTGAATTAATAAACTATGGTTGGAATATTGAAAGATCGGCTGATACAAATTTTACTAATTATGAAACATTAGGATTTGTTGAAGGACATGGAACATCATATAATACTTGGTATTATTCGTTTTTTGATACAACTTTAATCGGCAATGGACATTATTATTATCGTCTTCATCAATTAGACCTTGATGGAGGGAGTAAATATTCGGATATTGTTGGTATTGTTGTAACCGATGTAAAAGATGAAATTGTTGAAAAGTATAATTTTGAATTAGACCAAAACTATCCCAATCCATTTAATGGACAAACAAATATTTCTTTTACACTTAATGAAACGGAAGAAGTTACTCTTGAAGTTTATGATATAAGTGGCAAAAAGATTTATGAATTGTTAAATAAAACTCTTTCACAAGGGAGGTATGCCGTTAAATTTGACTCGAAAAACCTTTCTTCGGGAATTTATTTTTATAAATTGAGTAATTTAAGAAATTCTATTTCAAAAAAAATGATTTTAATCAAATAGAATTAATAATAAATTTATTATGTTGCACTTTAAAGATTAAAGTTTTTTTTAATAAAACAGGAAAGAATATGAAAAAAATATTTGCAGTAATATTTTTATTGAGTGTAATAACAATTAATGCTCAATTTCAAAAAAATCTAAAACCAAATGAAGGCGAATTGCAAGGTGGTTTAGGCTTAACTTGGGTTGATGGACAACCATTTTACGGCTTACACTTAACTCCTGAGTTTGGATTTGCAAATTTTGGTTTAGGATTAGATCTTAACCTGGCTGTAGATGCAAGTGGAAATTTCAGAAAAGAAAATTATAATGAGGTATCTGATTATTTAAGTATAATTAAATATGCTCGTTATGGTCATAAACACGACCCTGTATATCTAAAAGTAGGTGCGTTAGATTATACTACACTTGGTCATGGTAGTATTATGTACATGTATAACAATTCTCCTACATTTGATGCAAGAAGAATTGGTGCTCAATTTGACATGGATTTTAATGAATTTGGATTTGAGTCTATTTACAGTAACTTTGCTCAAGCAGGTGTTTTTGGTATTCGTGGTTATGTAAGACCATTAAAGTTAACTTCTGCTAAAGATATTCCAATTATTAGCAATTTAGAAGTTGGTGTTACTTTTGTATCTGACTTTAATAAGTATGCAGGTGTTTTAGCAGGTGGTATTGATTCAACCAATAACGAATTTAAAGCTTCAGTAGATGATGGTGCTGTTTCAGCTTTTGGTTTTGATTTGGGTCTTCCTCTTGTACAAAATGACTTAATAAGTGTTAATTTATATTATGATTTTGCCAAAATTATTGACTATGGAAGTGGTTCTACCGCAGGTATTATGGCAACACTTAACGGTTTAGGATTAGTAACTCTTTCTGCAAAACTTGAAAGAAGATTTAATGGTGATGAATTTTTACCTTCTTATTTTAATGCTATGTATGAAACAGAACGCTTTAATTATGATGCAAAAAATGGACAAGTTAGAAGCAAAGTACAAATATTACAAGGCTTAAATTCATCTTCAAGCAATGGCTTTTTTGGTGAGTTAGAAGCTAATGTTGTTGATATGTTTAGTATTTTAGGAAGTTATGAAAGATTGGATAAAGAGCCTAAATCAGGTGCTTTACATATTACTGCGGAAGCTACTCCAAAGGACATGCCTTATATTGCTCGTGCCGGTTATGACAAAATTAATATTGAAGATGAAAAAGATTTATTTACATTAGATGATAGGTCTTATTTGTTTGTTGAATTAGGCTATAAACCAACATCTTATTTAGTTGTTTCAATGGTTTATAACTGGACATTCTCTCCGGTACGTGATAGTGATAAAAATATAATTGGTTATGAGCCTCAAAAGTGGATTGAGCCAAGAGTCTCTTTTGTTTATCCGTTGAATTTTTAATCAGTTCCGTAAAGTATTTTGAGCTGCCTTTGGCAGCTTTTTTTATTTTAAATATAACTTTGTTAAATAATCGTCTGTTGAGCAATAATTTGTTTGTAAATTGTTATATTTTTTTGTTTTATAAAAAAGTACTTTCTTTTTCTATTTATAAATAGAAAAAAAATATATATTTTTGAACTTACATTTAAATAAATAATGGAGTGTGAAAAGAATGAAAAGGTTTTTAATTGTATTGTTGTTTATATCTTCGATTGGCTGGTCACAAAATGTAAGAGTGATTGACAAGAAAGAATTAGTAGATCTACAAGGGAAAGGGTTGTTTGCCCCAACTTTGAACTATGATGGATCAAAAGTTTTATTAACAAAAAATAATTATCAAGGTTTATTTCTTTTTGATGTTGCTTCTAATGAAATGACTACAATTAGTGAACAACCGGGAAGTGGTTATAGACCTGTTTTTTCTGAAGATGGTTCTAAAATTCTATATAAAGAAGATGAGTTTGAAGGAATTAAAAGATATTCAAGTTTAATTGAGTATGACATTAATTCTGCCAAAAAAACTGTATTAATTAACAAAGAAAGATTTATGAATTTTTATAAATCGCCTGAAAGTAATTCATTAATTGTTAAAACTGCTTATGTAACAAGAAGTTTCAGCATGAAAGAAATGAAATCTATTGAAAATAGCTCTATTCCAAATTTTGCTATGATGGAAAATGATATTGTTAAAATTTATAAAAATAATGAAGTTATTGAGTATCAACCTTTTGGACCCGGTAATTATATTTGGATATCCACAAGTGCCGATAATAAGTTGTTGTTTACTTATGCCGGTAAAGGAACATTTGTAAATGATTTTAACACCAATACTTTGTACGAAATTGGCAAAGCTAATGCGGCTGTATTTGCTGATAATGGTAATTATGTAGTTTATATGAATGATAAAGATGATGGCGAAAAAGTTTATGCTTCTGATATTTTGGTTGCATCTTTTGATGGAAAAGTAACATATAATTTAACAAATACCGTTGATGATATTGAAATGTATCCAAACGTTTCAGGTGATAGTAAAAAAGTAGCTTATGCTACTACTGATGGTAAAGTATTTATTTTAGAAGTTAGTTTTGAATGAGGTTATGATGAAGAGAATATTATTTGTTTTAGTGTCAATTATTTTTATAACAAACATAAATGCACAATTTACAACAGCTACAAGAATATGTATAGATCCAGGTCATGGTGGACATGATGCGGCAAACGATAGATATGTTCCTGAAACAGGGTTTTGGGAATCTGACGCAAACTGGGAAAAGGCTAATTTATTAAAACCAATGTTAACTGATTTAGGTGCAACAGTTAAAATTACTCGTAATGGTAATTCTGATTCTGACGATTTAGGTTTATCAACTCGTTCACAAATTGCAAATGAATTTAATGCAGACTATTTCCATTCAATTCATAGCAATGGTTGGCAAGGAAAGTCTAATTATACTTTGATGCTTTTTAGAGGGTATGATAATGGACCTGTTTTTCCAGGTTCAAAAGTAATGGGAGCTATTTTGGCTGACCGGATTTACGCAACTAATAGAACAACCGCCAAATATAATAGGGGAGATTGGGATTTTTATGATTGGGGATATCAAGTTGGTTTAGGTGTTTTAAGCGGACTTCAAATGGCTGGAACACTTTCAGAAGGTTCTTTCCATGATTATATTCCGGAATCTTGGAGATTAATGAATAGTAATTACAGAAAGCATGAAGCATTAGCAATTGCTCGCTCATTTGTACAATACTTTAATGCAACTCCTGTTGTTTATGGCAGTATTGCGGGTATTGTTCGCGATCCAAGTGAAACAGTAGGTTACTATTTTTTACCAGGAACTAACGATGCATATAAACCGGTTAATAATTTAGTAGTTACTTTACAACCGGGTAATAGAGTTTGTTATGGTGATGATAAAAATAATGGATTCTTTTTGTTTGATAGTTTAGCACCGGGTACTTACAAGGTTTATTATGAAGCAGAATACTTCAAAACAGATTCTTCAGAAATTGTTGTTACTGCCAATACTACTACTTTTGCTGATAAAAGTCTAACTTTGTTACATAATCCTAATGCACCTCAAGTTGTATCTGCTACACCATTAAATGGTGCTCAAAATGTTGGGTTACGCACTCCAATTGTGTTTAACTTTGATATTAAAATGGACAGAACTTCAACACAATCAGCATTAATAATTCAACCTTATGTTAATGGTTCATATTCATGGGCTAATAACGATAAACGGTTAACCTTTACACCTTCTCAAAATTATCAAGTTGGTACAGAAATTACGGTTACATTAAATAATACTGCAAAAACTATTTTTGATGTTCCATTAACTAATAACTATGTTACAAAGTTTAAAACTCGTTCAAAGTTGAATCTTGTTGATGTTTATCCAAAACATGGAAATAACGATGTAAGTACTTCTGTAAATGTTAGAATTATTTTTGATGCTCCAATAAATTCAAATTCAATGGCGGGAAATATTTCATTTACTAATTCTGCCGGTACAAGCGTTAACGTATATGTAGATAATACAGCGTATGCCCTTGGTCAAATTACTTTTGATCCTAAAAATCCATTAATACCTGGTGAAACTTACAATATTAATCTTAAAAAGAATCTTGCTGATACAGAAGGATTAAAATTGGGTGTTGATACAACTATCACCTTTACTGTTGATACAGAAGTTTACCAATCAGGTACTGTTTTAGACGAATTTGAAGCAATAGGTGGTTGGTGGGATCCAAATAATAGCGGCAGTACAGTTGGTACTGACCCGGATGCTACTACTTTTTCAATTGTTACTAACAGAAAAGTAAATGGTACTAATTCAGGTAAATTATCTTATACTTTTACTGAAAATAGTGGTGGAGTATGTAGAGCACATAATTCTACAAAACCTAATATTGGAAGTAGTACTTCTTCAAAGGTTGGGATGTGGATTTATGGTGATTTAAGTTATAATACTTTAGAATACTGGTTCTATTATAGTTCAAGCTCTAATGCAATTGTTAAAGTTGATACTATTGATTGGACAGGTTGGAAACTTAAGTATATTAATACAAGCGATATTACCGGAACTGGTGACAAGTTATTCCATAGTATTGTTATCAAACAACAAGAAAATGGTGCAAAAACCGGTGCTATTTATGTTGATGATTTACAGAAAGATATTGTTACCGGTGTTGAAGACGAAGAAGAAGAGATTTCAGCTATTCCTAATTCATATTCACTTGATCAAAACTTCCCAAATCCATTTAACCCATCTACTCAAATTAGATTTAGTTTACCTGAAACTGCTAACGTTTCTTTAACTATTTTTAACGTTCTTGGTGAAAAAATAATGACATTGGTAAACAATGAATCATTAAATTCAGGTACTCATACATTCACTTGGAATGGTAGAAATGAATATGGACAAGTTGTTCCTTCAGGAGTATACTTCTATAGAGTTAATTCTCCTAAATTCACCGAAACTAAAAAAATGATGATGCTTAAATAGTATCAAATGATATTAACAATAAATAAAGTTAAGTATTAAAGTTTTTATTTATTGAATTAGCCCAACATTTAATGTTGGGCTTTTTTTTTGAGTCAACCTTTTTCAGGGCTATACAGGTAACTACTTCACACAAAGGATTTTGAATAATAAAGTTTATATTTATGTCTTTATTAAATAGGAAATGACTTGTAAAATGCAATTATGATTAACAGAAGTTCATAAAATAATTCTGCTTTCAATTCGTTTGTTGGATATAGATTCCAAATATTCTTGAGTAGTATAGGTTAAAATATCAACAGGTAATTTTATTGCTTTTATGAATTCGGTTTCTGGTTTATAAAGCATGTCAGCACGTTGAAAGATACTTTTATTTTCGAAAGCTTTGGATATTACTATCATATCCAAGTCACTATCGCTATTATCAGAGCCTCGCATTACTGAACCGAAAACAGCTAAATTCTCAACAGGTATTCCAGAATTTTCTAAAATATCTTTAAGTTTATTGGCAATATTTAATAATTTTTGATTATCCATGATTGAATCCGTTGAGCTGTGTTTAATATGTTATTAGTTCTATCTTTATTGTATTCATCCATCAATAAAGATAAACTTTCAGGATATCTTGTAGGCACATAGATTTTATTTAAAGTAAATAAAAATTTCTTATCCTCTTCGTTTATTTTAAGATCAATATTTTCGATTAGAAAAGCTAAATTGTGAGTCTTTGGAGGGAATATATTTTTTTGTTTTATTAATATTCCTTTTAATGCTTTTTCTAAAGCTAAATGACACATAAAAACACAATAAATATATCTACCAGTATTACATGCTTTTGGCTGTATCAATATCGTAGTTTGATTGGTAAAACCATTCAGAGTAATTATTATTATTCATATTGACCTAAAATCTTGTTATAAATTTAATTATTAAAACAATTTATTACAACATATTTCTCTTTAAAACAAAAAACCCCTTTGTGTTATGAATACAAAGGGGTTGTAAAATCTATAAAAATATTTTATTTAACTTCTAAAGGGCGGGTAATATATATTCCGGTACTTTTACTATTTTTTGATAAATAGTTGCTCAAAGGTTCGGTTGTTAATGTAACATGTTTTCCCACCATTGGGGCGTGCATAAAATAAACATGTCCATCATCACCCTTAACAGCTATTCCAACATGTGATATATCAATGCCTTCTATTGTAGTAGTAATCCCTACTAAATCACCTGTATTTATATTCTTTTCTACTGAGGTTATTTTATCTTTTGGGATATAGTATTTTTCAGCAGAATTAACGTAATTTTCAGCTTCAGTTATTTGAGGTAAAAACTGTGGGTTTTTTGATAAAATTTCGTATTTATCAGGATTTTTTGACATAAAAAATACTTTACTGTTGTATAAAACACCTCCAATTTCTTTCCCCATACTTTTTACAACACCTTTCTTTTGATTGTTTAAAATCCAATCACTTGTATAATGTAAGCGGGAAGGGTAGCCATCTAATTTGCCATCTCTATATCTAATAAACTTTAATTCGTTTTTATAATCTTCAAATGTAGTTTTGTTTTTCTTAATACATCTACTAAGGGTTAAAACAGTTTCCAAAAAAGTAGTGCAGTCTAAGCCGGTTAAATTTATCACTAATTGTTCAGTATCTCCTTTTTCCAATGTATGTGCAACATAAGGAGTACCAATAAAAGATTTTCCAATAGCTTCAATAACTTTTCCAATCGGCAATTTATTAAGACTATCTTTTGCAGCTAATTCAAATTTTTTACTGCAAACAATGGAATCTTGTGTTGTGTAAATTTCTTGTGCAAAAAAATTAACAACAACAAATAAAAACATAATAACAAATAGCTTTTTCAAAACGGAACCTCGTGATTACTTTGATTATCTCTGTTTGGTATATCTCTATGTATTAAATCCAAATTGTCATAACGTGCGTATTCAGAAATAAATGCCATTCTTACTTCACCGGTAGGACCGTTACGGTGTTTAGCAACTAAAATTTCCGCACAACCTTCAGTAGAAGTACCATCACTAAATTGAGTAATACCGTAAACGGAAGGTCTATATAAAAACATAACAATATCAGCATCTTGTTCAATAGCACCGGATTCACGCAAGTGGCTTAACATTGGTTTTTTATCTTTTTGATCTTCAACAGCACGGTTTAACTGGGATAAGGCAATAACGGGAACATTTAATTCTTTAGCCAATCCTTTTAATGAACGAGAAATCATAGAAATTTCACGTTCACGACTTTCAACGCGCGATGAAGCACTCATAAGTTGTAAGTAATCAATTATGATTAAGCCAATATTTTTATCGGCTTTTAATCTTCTGCATTTAGCACGTATTTCCATTACTGATTGTCCAGGCGTATCATCAATGTAAATAGGGGCTTTAGCTAAACGGTCGGCTGTTCTACTAATACGTTGTCCCTCTTCAGCCTTAAATTTACCTGTACGCAGACTATGGGCGTTGATTTTGGCTTCTGATGAAATAATACGAGTAGCAAGCTGCATTGTAGCCATTTCAAGACTGAAAACAACTATAGGAACATTATGATCGACAGCAGCGTTGCGAGCTAAAGAAAGTGCAAAGGCAGTTTTACCCATTGCAGGACGTGCTGCAACAATAATAAAATCGGAATTTTGCAAACCACCTAATAAATTATCTAATTCAAAAAATCCTGATGGCACAGCATAACTGGAAATATTTTTTGAATGTATTGATTCAATGTATTCAATTGCTTGAGAAACAGCATCTTTAAAAGATGTAACATCTTGTTTTAATCCTGCTTCGGCAATGCTAAATATTTGTCCTTCTGCCGTATCTAATAAATCAAAAACATCTTCAGTTTGTTCATAAGCTTTGGCAGCCAAATCATGCGAAATGGAAATAATTTTTCGTAATATCCACTTTTCCAAAACAAGTCTGCAATGGTATTCGGCATTTGCAGCAGAGGAGATATTTTGTGATAATCCCGCTAAAAAAGCAGGCCAATTTTCATCAGGTTTATTCTCAATTTTTAATAATTCTTGGTAAACACTAACAACATCAACCGGTTCGCCGCCTCTATTAAGACGCATCATGGCTTCATATACAACTTGATGTTTTTTTTCGTAAAAGGCTTCGGTTTGAAGAATAGCAAATGCATTTGATTGAGCACTTGTGTCAATTAACATAGCACCTAAAACCAATTCTTCAACGTCCGGTACCGCAGGAAGCATTCTACCGGCATGAGTAACTTCGTTCATTTAAAACCTAACTATTTATCAGTTCAAGATATAATTTTTTAAACTTTTGTACATCGTCCCAACATTCACGTTTCCAATTAGGATTACGCAAAAGTGCAGCGGGATGATATGTAACCATTAATTTAACTCCGTGAAATTCATATACATTTCCACGCATTTTAATTAAGGAATTTTTTTGATTTAATAGACCATTTGCGGCAGTAACACCCAAACATAAAATTACTTTAGGCTTAATTAAATCAATCTGTTTTTTTAAGTAGGGGATGCAAGTTGCAACTTCATCCGGAACAGGAGTTCTATTGTTGGGGGGTCTACATTTTAGTATGTTAGCAATAAAAACATCTTCTCTATTTATGTCTATTGCTTTTAAAATGTCAGTAAGTAGTTTTCCGGCTCTACCAACAAAAGGTTCTCCGGATTTATCTTCTTCGGCACCGGGAGCTTCACCAACTAATAAAATGTCGGCATTGGAATTTCCTTTTCCGAATACAAATTTTGTTCTTGTATTTCCTAATGCACATCTTGTACAGGAGTTAATTTGCGAATCTAATTCTTCAAGAGTTTTTGCATTTTGGAATGATAAATCAAAACCGGAAAGCTTGATTTCCGGTTTTTTTATTTCATTATCATTGTAATCATTACTAAGTTTAATACTTATAACAGGTGCTTCTTCAGGTTCTTTATTAATAGCAGGTGGTTCGATATTTTCAGCAATATTTTTAATATTCATATCAATTTTTGTATAAAGTTCATCGCCAAAAATTTCTTTTTGTGTTTTTAACGCTTCTATTAACAAATTAGACTGTTTTTTACTCATTATCTTTATAGCGATAAGTTACTTCACCACGTAAAAATTCTTGAATTGCTTCAATATGTGGTTTTGATTTTTTTTCAAATTCTAATGAAAGTCTCAATTGATCAGGATTTTCTTTTTCTTCTTCATCGTTAGAATCATTTGAACTTGCAATAGTTTTAATTTGACTTTGGTATTCAAGTTTGATGTCATTATTAATCTGACGAGCTCTTTTTGACACTACGTTTATACATTCATAAACATTAGCAGCTTTTTTTTCAATTTGTCTGAGATCAACAGGTTGAATTTCCATCATTAACTCCATTTATTTTATTTAATATAATTTCTTTTACTTCTTCAATTGCTTTTTCTAAATTAATATTTTGAACAGAAAAATCAAATTTATCTTTATATTGAATTTCCATTTCGGCTCTATCAATTCTTTTTTTGAAATCTTCTTCAGTTTCAGTATTTCTTTGAATTAATCTTTCCTTTAATACGTCAATGCTTGGTGGTTCAATAAAAATTGAAACAGCTTCGGGATAGCATTTTTTTATACTTAATGCTCCTTTAACATCAACTTCAAAGATTAAATTTTTGCAATTCTCTAAATTTATATTTACAAATGATTTCAAAGTTCCATAATAATAATCATAAAACTTTTCCCATTCAACAAATTCATTGTTTTCAATTTTTCTTTTAAAATCTTCTTCTTTTATAAAAAAATAATCTTTACCGTCAACTTCAAAAGATCTTCTTTCTCTGGTTGTAGCAGAAATAGAAAAGGTAAGACAGGGGATAATTTCCATTATCTTTTTAATAATAGTGGTTTTTCCGGTTCCACTTGGTGCGGATATAACAATAATATTACCTTTCAAACTTTTACTCTATGTTTTGTATTTGTTCACGAATTTTTTCTAATTCATCTTTAATTGTGATACCACTATAAGTAATATCAGATGAAATTGATTTGCTGTTAATAGTGTTTGCTTCTCTATTCATCTCTTGACACAAAAAGTTAAGTCGTCTACCGGCTTCGTTTCCGTTTTTCATTGTTTCTCTAAATTGCGAAATGTGACTGTGAAGTCTTACACATTCTTCAGTTACATCGTACTTTTCGGAAATCAATGCTAATTCCATGTTTAATCTATCAGGATTATCGATTAAATCAGTTGCTAACTGTTTAGCACGTTCTTTTAACTTTTCAAAATATAATTTAATAAATTCCGGATTAGAGTTTTCAACAAAATTTAAACTTTCTTCAATAGTATTAACTCTTTTGTTTAAATCTATTTCGAGTTCTGAACCTTCTTTTTTTCTCATTAAATTCATATCTTCAATAGCTTCTATAATAGCTTGTTGAATATATTTAAATTCATTTTCTTCATCAATTGTGGTGTCAGTCAAGTATAAATTTTGAAATGAAATTAGATTTTCAATTTTTAATGCAGTTTTTATATTTAGTTTTTGTTTTAATTCAGTTAGAATTCCTACTGCTTTTTCTAAGCCTTCAGTATCAATGAAGGAATTAGTTTTAGAACTTGAATCTCTTGAAATGTAAATTGCAACAAATACTTTTCCACGTGAAAGTTTACTTTTAACTAATTCTCTTATTTCAAATTCTTTTTGAGTTAAGCTTTTAGGCATCTTAAAGCTTAATTCTAAATAACGGCTATTTAAACTTTTAACTTCTGTTTCAATTATTAAGTCATTAAATTTAACCAAACTTTTACCAAAACCGGTCATACTCGTCAGCATAAAACCTCTAAAAAATATAAACTTAAATTTAAAGAATTTTTAGATGGTTTCAAAGGTAAATATTATAATAAATAGTTAATGGAATTGATTTTATTAACGTGTTCTTTAAGATCATTTATTCAAGGCAGCAGGTTTAACCCTGCATACCCTGAACAAATGATTATTGTGGCGGGGGGGGTTTTAAACGTACATAACACTAAATTAAAAAGCTGATTCAAATATACGCAAATTATTGTAATGTCAATAGTTACAGAATTTAAATTGTGACGGGGAATACACAAAACCTGTGATATATGGCACATATTAAGAGGGAATAATAAAAATATCAAAAAAAAAGCCTCTAATTAAAATTAGAGGCTTTTGAAAAGAAATATTTATTTATTAGTATAATTTTAATCTTTCCATATCAGCAACCAATTCAGTTACAGCTTTAACTGAATTATCAAGAGCAGCTTGTTCTTCTTCATTTAATGAAATTTCAACAACTTGTTCAATACCGTTAGAACCTAAAATAGCAGGAACACCAACATAATAACCATTTACTCCAAATTCACCATTTAAGTAAGCACAAGTAGGAATAACTCTTCTTTCATCTTTAAGAATAGCTTCAGCCATTTGAATAGCAGCAGAAGCAGGTGAGTAAAAAGCAGAACCGGTTTTCAATAATTTTACAACTTCGCCACCTGCCATTTTGGTTCTTTGAACCATAGCAGCCATAACTTCGTTTGCTTTTTCTTTACTGCCATATTTTCTTTCCAATAATTCCATAACAGGCAAACCGTTAACATTTGCGTATCTAATTAATGGAACCATAGTATCTCCGTGCCCACCGAGAACCAAAGCATTAACATCTTTAACAGAAACATTTAATTCCCAAGCTATAAATGTAGCAAATCTTGATGAATCAAGAACGCCTGCTTGACCAATAACTCTTTCATAAGGGAAACCACTAATTTTCTGGAATAAAGTAACCATAGCATCCAAAGGATTACTAATAATAATAACAATAGCATTTGGTGCATAGGTTTTAACATTTTCAGCAACAGTTTGCATAATTTTTGCATTAGTTACTAATAAATCATCACGGCTCATTCCGGGTTTACGAGGTAAACCGGCAGTAATAATAACTAAGTCTGAACCTTCTAAATCTTTATAATCATTAGTTCCAGTCATTTTTACATCAAAAGAATCAACTCTTGAAGCTTCTGCGATATCTAAAATTTTACCATGAGGTAATTCGGGTACTATATCAAATAATACTACATCACCTAATTCGCGTTGAGCTATAAGTTGGGTTAAAACACCACCTATTTGTCCACCGCCAACCAAAGATATTTTTTTTCTTGCCATATTGGCTCCTATTTTAATAATTTAATATGAAACACTTATAAAATGGAGATAGTCCAATTTAAATACTATTTATATTTAAGTTCAAGTATAGCTTCCGTTCCTGTATTAGTGAAATTATATTTTAAATCACTCAAAAAGGTTTTCATAATATGAATACCACGACCGTGATCTTTTAAAATATTTTCAGGGATAGTTGGATCGGGAACTTCGTTTAATTTAAACCCTTCACCTTCATCTTTCAAACTAACTTGGACGGTGTCTTCACTTATTGTTATCTTAATATCAACTTTTTTGTTGATATCCGATTTGTTTCCATGAACCATACAGTTAGAGGCAGCTTCTGCAACAGATAGAGTAAGATAATTTAATTGTTCCTCTGACAAATTTAACTCATCTATAGCAAGTAACAAAAACTCTTCAACTTCGGGCATAAGGTTTGGATCGCTTATAATTGACTTTTGATATACTTTTAAGTTCAAATCTATTTCTCCAAAAAAAATAAAGTTTTATTTTTTACTGCAAAATATAACTTGCAAATATTATAGAATGCAAATTAATTATTTATGATTAAAATTTCCACCTTAAATCAAAATTCATGTAAGTTTGATTACGTAGAGTGTTATATTCGTTTCTAATAAATTCATACCAACAATTTACTTTTAAGTAAAGCTTAGAAAGTAAGCTGTAAGTAATCTCGCTTAGTGGTGCAATACTTCTATATCTTGTATCAAGTGTTTTTTCGGTACCTGATGTATATAAAAATGTTGATAACTCAAAAAATCTAAGACCAATTCCAAATTTAATATTTTTAAAATTATAATAAAGTTTTGGTTCAACAAAAATTTCTTTTAAATATCTTTGTGGTGTCCCCGAAAAACTATCCCAGTTAAAATCACCTTGTTCGCTTAACTTAAGATAACCGTTAAAAACTAAATCTATTTTTTTGTCAAGTTTAATTCCGGTTGAGTCTCGGTAGATAAATTGTCTAAACGAGTAGCTTTTATAAGTAGGATTTATTTCTTCAAAATCATAGACAATATAATTTGCAGAAACTTCGGCACTATTTGTTGAAACAAAATTTTTTGTAACATAATAACCGCCGGATGAAAGTTTTAATACTCTTTTTGTGTTATTATTAGCACTTCTTTCAGCAAAAATATAAACGGTTTTATTAAAATTTCCTTCTAAATTAATAAATAAATCGAAAAAAGGACTTAGTTTTCTTTGATAGTATATTTGAACCATTGATAAAAGCTCATCCCTATCGTCAAAATTTTCACCGCTTGGTGTATCATAAATTAGTTTGTGGTGAAATAGACTAAGAGATAACTGATCTTTTTCAGAAAGCAATAAATTGTTAGAAATAGATACAGTTATTTGTTTTGCTTTATTGTTTAGTTGTTTTTCCAATTCCTCGCGATTATTATAAAAAAAATCGCTTATGTTATCAATTCTTTTGGGTAAATGTTTTTCTTCCTGTTCGGAATAATTAATTCTTATATTACTAAAATATGAGTCAGTTCTGTATTCAAATGCAGAATAAAATTCCATTTTAAATTCGTTTATTTTTGCGTCAAGTGTAGTTGGCGAGCCATTTTGTACATAGATATATCTTGTTGTTTTATCAATATCTCGCCAGGTTATTTTACCGCTAAAATCAAATCCAAAATTAGAATTTGGGGCATAATAGTAAATCCTTTCCTGGATATAATAATTATCCTCAGTACGAGTTTGAATATTATTAGTAATATTATAACGATTTGTTGTTAAAGAATCAGCTTCAAAATAAAAATCTCTTCTTAAAGATGAATAATAGACCGAAAAAATATTTTTAAGTCCATCTTCAAACTCGTTTTCTAAACTTAAGTTAGCAAAATTTAATTCGTTTTGGCGAGGATTAATGTCTTCATTTTCGTATTTAAGATTCATGGAAATATTCATATCAGAAAGTTGAATTCGGTTTATAGATCCTTCAAGTCCAAGCAATAATCCTTTGTCATTTTCTTTGGACTGCTTATTATATGAATATCCTAAATAGGGGACAATTTGAATTCTGTTCGCCGGTATTATTTTTGAGTAGATAATTGAGTTAAAGTAAGAGGCTTGGTTTATATCAATTTTTCTATTATCGGAATAGATTGAATGTTTTAATAATATTCCCGGAGCTAAAAATTGATTTATTCTATAATCAGAAACTAAATATAAAGACTGTTCATCTTTTATGTTTTTGGTTGATGATTTATTGACAGTTGAAGAAAATGTTTCTCTAATTCCCCAAAAGAAATTATTCTTTTTAAGAGAATAAATAAGCTCGGAATTTAATGAATATGTGTTTAATTGCTTATTAAATAAGTTAGATAATTTATTGGTTTGAAAGTAAGATTGAGTAAAATTAGAACTGTCACGGGGAATTATCTGCCCAAATAAGAATTGGGCAGATAAAATAGAAACTATAAATAACAGCTTAAGTATATTACTCATTAATCAGCTTTTTCAATTTAGTACTAAATGTCTATAAAACAAAACAATCGCCGCGTTCCGGTATAGTTACCTTAGGAAATCCGGCATCCAGTAAACGTGCTTTGTATTTTTCTTGTTGGTCTTTATCACCATGAACTAAAAATATGTTTTGTAATCTACTTCTATCAAACTGGGTAACATATTCCATAAGCTCATTACTATCAGCATGTGCAGAAAATGAGTTCATTACAATAATTTCAGCATTTACTTGTCTTTCTTCACCAAAAATTTTAACTAATTTGCTTCCTTCAATTAATTTACGTCCTAAAGTATTTTCAGCAGCATAACCTACCATTAATACAATGTTATTAGGATTTTCAATATTGTTTAATAGATGATGCAAAATTCTTCCTGCCTCGCACATACCGGAACTTGAAATAATGATACCCGGCTTACGGCTTTCATTTAACCTTTTAGAGTCAGAAACTTCAGAAATATATTTAAGTTCATTAAATCCAAATGGGTCGTCGTTTTGAGTCATAAATTGAGCTATTTCATTATCAAAACACTCGTGGTGTTGTCTAAAAATATTAGTTGCATTAACAGACAGGGGACTATCAACATAAACAGGTAATTTAGGAGCTTTTTTCTCTCTAAAAATTTTATTTATTGCATAAACAAGTTCTTGAGTTCTACCAACGCTGAAAGCCGGAATAATAATTTTACCGCTTTGGTTATATGCTTTTGTAATAATTTCTGCTAATCTTTTTTCGCTGTTAGTAGGAGAATCATGGAAACGACCACCATAAGTGGATTCGGACATAAAAAAGTCAACATCAGGAATTTTTTCAGGATCCTTAATAATAGGCATATCTTTTCTGCCTAAATCGCCGGAATAACCAAATTGAATTTTTTTACCAAACTCGTTAATACTTAAATAAACAACCGCAGATCCTAAAATGTGTCCGGCATCAAAAAAAGTTACGTTGATACCATCAACAATTTCAAATTTTCTATGGTAATTAACGCCTACAAATTGACTCATAGTTTGATGAACATCATTTTCATCATAAAGAATTTCGAACAGATTTTTACCCTGTTTTTTTCTTTTTTTGTTTACAAATTCAACGTCTTTTTCTTGAATATGGGCACTATCTAACAACATTACCGAACATAAATCCATTGTGGCAAAAGTGGAATAAATATTTCCTGTAAATCCTCTTCTTACAAGTGAAGGAAGATTTCCGGCGTGGTCTATGTGTGCGTGAGATAAAATAATAAATTCAATTTCAGCAGGATCGAACATGTCAAAAGTTCTGTTCAATTCAAATGCTTCTTTTCTTTTACCTTGATATAATCCACTATCCAATAAAAATGTATGTCCATTTGCTTTTACTAAATGCATTGAACCTGTTACTGTTTGAGCTGCACCAATAAATTGAATTTCCATATAATATTCCCAAAATATTAATAAAAATCTTAATATAACTAATAATTTAGTTAATAAAAAACCAATTAAATAAGGTACTTAATTAAAACAAAGCCGCCAATCAGCAAAACTGCAAACGAAATTGCTAAAATATTGAAGTATTTATCAATAAATCCCTTAATTTGAGGACCAAATTTCCAAATTAGAAAAGCAACTAAAAAGAATCTTCCTGCACGACTAATAAGTGAAGCAATAATAAACATAATTAAGTTAATTTGAAATGCACCACCTGAAATAGTAAATACTTTATAAGGAATAGGAGTAAAACCGGCAGTAAATACAATCCAAAAATTCCATTCGTCGTACATGCTCTTAACATTATAAAATAATTTTTCAGTAAATCCGGGAACTGAATTAAAAAAGAACATTGCAACGTTTGAAAATTCTCCATTTGCATTCCACCAAATAAAATAACCAATTGAGTAGCCCAATAATGCACCCAATACAGACGCAATTGTACAGTTTGTTGCAAATTTAAAAGCTTTTTTACTTGCACCAAGTACTAAGGCTATTAATAAAGCATCAGGAGGAATAGGAAAAAAAGATGATTCGGCAAAAGCCAAAAGAAATAACGCAATACCACCATAGGGAGTTTCTGCCCAATGCAGAACCCATTCATAAAGACGTTTGAAAACTGACATTTATCCTCAAATTTAGTGAAAGCGTAAAAATACAAAATTTAAATTTATTAAAGAAAGGTAAATAAGTTATTTAGTTTATTCTTTTTAATTTTATAACTTTTATATATTTTAACATTTGTAGAATAATCTTTAGTGTAAGTGAATTTTTAAGATAATGTGAGAATAATTTATGAAAACAAAGACTTCAGGAAGGCTTTTATCGTTAGATATTTTTAGAGGTATTACAATTATGGGGATGATACTGGTTAATAACCCGGGTACTTGGAGCAGTATATATCCACCATTAGAACATGCAAGCTGGCATGGATGTACTCCTACTGATTTAGTATTCCCATTCTTTTTGTTTATTGTGGGTGTAGCAATTACTTATGCACTCGCTAAAAAGAAAGCTGCTGGTGAAGATCAAAAACATTTAATTCTTGGAATAGCAAGAAGGGCAGGTATTTTAATATTTTTGGGCTTGTTTATGGCTGCTTTTCCAAAATTTGATTTAGTCAATTTGAGATTCCCAGGAGTATTACAACGCATTGGTCTTGTTTATTTTGTAACATCAGTATTATTCTTGAAAGTTAACCTAAAAACCTTAACTTACATTGGTGCTGCCTTTTTAATTGTATATTGGTTCATAATGTCATTTATTCCGGTTCCGGGAGTTGGTTATCCAAATTTATTTCCTGGTAAAAATTTTGCAGCTTGGTTTGATAATTTGTTTTTAGCCGGTCATATGTGGGCATCTACAAAAATTTGGGATCCTGAAGGTTTATTAAGTACTTTTCCGGCTTTTGGTACAACTATTCTTGGTATTTTAACAGGTGAATGGCTACGCAAAAAAATGGATGATGGAACGAAAATAGCAACTTTATTTACTTATGGTTCTTTAACAATGCTTGCCGGTTATGTTTGGAGTGGATGGTTTCCTATTAATAAAAGTTTGTGGACAAGTTCGTATGTGTTATATACAGCAGGTTTGGCTATGTTATTTTTAGCTTCAATCTATTGGATTGTTGATGTTAAAAAAATTACATGGTGGACTAAACCTTTTATTGTTTATGGAATGAATGCTATTGCTGTATTCTTTTTGTCCGGAATGGTTGCAAAATCAATGGTACTTTATACTTGGATGCAGGCTGATGGAACAGAAATTTCATTAAAAGGATATTTATATAATACAATTTATGCCAGCTGGTTAGATCCATTAAATGCTTCTTTAGCCTGGGCATTGTCTTACGTTTTAGTTTGGTTGGGATTAATGTGGATTTTATATGCAAAAAAGATTTTTATTAAAGTTTAAGTGATTTACTTTTTTTTTAGTGATGATGCTCACATTTTATCGGATTTGTGGGCATTTTCCATTTTAAATTGTTCATATACTGGCAAATTGTATTGACATAAGTTTTCTTTAGAATTATATTTAGGGAGTATCTAAATGAGGAGCAAGGCTGATGAAAGTTTTTACATTGATTCTTACAATTTGTTGTGTAATTTCTACTAATTTATTCTCTCAGGTTACAAATTTTAACCTTGATGACTATCAAAGTTTTTATCAAAACAATCAAAATTTAACTTACAGTTCATTACTCAATATGCACTCTGCCGGTGTATTTAAAGAGAGTTCAACAAATTTATGGGATGGTTCATTTTATAAAGATTCTATTGTTCAAAAGTATACATTAACTGAATACGAACAATCTTTAATTAGAACTAAAGGTTTTATGGTTTCGCAAAGATTATCAGGTACAAATTTTATTACTCAAATGGCTGATATATATCATAAAGATTTGCCGGTTTTTATTTCAACCGATGCAATTTTACATGCATTCCATTTTTCCTATGATAAAATATTAAAGGATGTGGAATTAGGTTCATTAATTTTGGAAAACCAAAGTTTATTATCAAAATTTAAAGCTCAATTCCCAAATTTGGAAATACGTTATGCCGGAAATTATGAAATGCTTGAAAGATTAAAAGACTTGGACTTTTATTTAAGTGTACCTGCTAAATTACTTGATAACAGTTGGAGCCCATATTATTCTTCAAATGAGGCGGTGGTAAATGAATTTATTGGTTACATTAATAACGAAATGCCAATGGAAATTCCATTTTTATCATCTGTTCCAAGAAAAATTGATTTTAGTCAATTTAAAGTAAGAGGGCATTATGATGATATGGAACATCCTGAATTGGGTAAATATTTTAAGGCAATGATTTGGTTTGGCAGAATGGAATTATATTTAATTGCTCCGGAGGGAGTTCAAGAAGTACCTACATTTGAAGATGTTAAAAGGCAGGGGATTGTAGCAAATCTTTTTGCTGAATTTTTAGATGATTATCAATCTTATCTCAATTACTATACTATTGAAAACATTTTGCAATTTTTTGTTGGTTATCAAGATAACGTAAATATTCAAAACTTGTTTGATTTACAAGAAGAGATAAATTTTGAAAATTCAGCTTATTTACAGGATTCTTCAAATTATGTAAATTATCAAAATTTTTTGGCTCAAAAATCGTATGCAGGGCAGATGATTTTAAGTCAAATGCTCACTTCAAGTAATTTAACCGGTGATTCAATTAAGCCTGCCAGTGCATTTATGTTATTTGGGCAACGATTTGTAATTGATTCTTATGTTACCGGAAATGTTGTTTATGATAAAATAAGATATAACGGTATGGAAGTAACAAGAATGCTTCCAAATCCGCTTGATGTGTTGTTTGCAATTGGTAATGATGCTGCTTTACAACTTTTACAAAATGAAATTCAAACTTATAATTATTCTCAAAATTTGGCTTCATTAAGATATATGGTTGATTCTTATGGCGAAGAATTTTGGAAACTTTCTATGTATAACTCGTGGTTAAATGCTATTAGAGAACTAAATCCTCCGAGCAATAGAGAAAACCTTCCTCCATTTATGCAGACTGCTGCATGGTGGCAGGAAAAAATGAATACTCAATTAGGTTCATGGGCAGAGTTGCGACATGATAATTTATTATATGCAAAACAATCTTACTCAGGAATGCCAATATGTTCTTTCCCATATAGTTATGTAGAACCATTTCCAAGCCTTTATACAAATTTATCAAATGTAGCAGTGTTAGGAGCTATTGGGTTTTCATCATTATCTTTTCAAAATGATGCTCTTAAAACGAAAGTAGTTGACTTTTTGGTAGGGTTTAAAAAATCGTGTGATACTTTAGCAATTATTGCTGAAAAAGAATTACAAAATGTAGAATTAAATAATACGGAAAAAGATTTTCTCAAAAGGATGATGAGGCAGGTATCAACTGGTTGTTCAACAGGATATGATGGATGGTATCCCAAAATGTTTTATGTCGAAACCAGTGATGTCTTATTGTTTGAACCCAATAATATTGTAGCAGATTACCATACAAGTCCAGCCGATGAATCAGGAAATATAGTGGGCTGGGTAAAACATGCCGGTACAGGAAATGTTGATTTGTTAGTTACATCTGTTACTTTGGCTGATAATCAAACTGTTGCTTTTGTTGGTCCTGTTTATAGTTTTTATGATTATTGTACCTCAAGCTTTTTACGTTTAACAGATACTGAATGGAAAGAGCAGTACTTAAATATGGCATTGAGACCTGATTGGGTAAACTCGTACTTAGCTAATTCAAGTGGTCAAACTATGGGTGAAGGTAATAATTTATTTACAGATGTTGAAGAAGATAACAGCAAAACTCAACCGGAAACGTATTTAACTATTCAGAATTATCCTAATCCGTTTAATGCTTCAACATTAATCAATTTTACTATTCCTGCTAATCAAATTGGAAAAAATACCACTATCAAAATATATAATATTAACGGGGAACTAATAAAAGAAATACTAAATGAAAACTTAACACCAGGCAACTATGTTGTTAGGTGGGATGGTACTAACAGCAGAGGGATATTAACCTCGAGCGGAGTTTATCTGTGTGAACTAAAATGTGGCAATTTAGTTAAAACTAATAAAATGATAATGGTAAAATAAAGTAAAGAGTTTAATTTTTATATGGAAAAGTTTTAAGTTATGGTAATTGATAAAACGTTGAATGTAAATGTTCAACGTTTTTTTAACGTCTCTTATGGGCATATTTTTACCCTCAGAAAATTATGTTAAATTAAATTTATTAAGTGGGCACTAATATCCGCATTTTATTGTTAATATTTTAAGACTATTTAATTATATTTTTTATTGTTATTTTTAAGAGTTGATTTAATATATATGAAAAATGAGGAAGCATGATTTCAGCAATACATGGTCTAAATTTTGTTTTACCAATATTTTACTTTATTACTTTTATTGCCTATGTATATGATTTTGTAAAAGAAAAAAGTCCATTGCAAAATTCAAAAAGACTTTTTTTATTTTTAACATTAGTAATTCATGTGTTTTATCTTTTTGCCCGAACAATCGAATTTAATCACCCTCCAATAACAAACAAGTTTGAAATTTTTACTGTTTTAGCTTTTTCATTAGCATTTAGTTATTTTTTGCTTGAATTGATTACTGATATTAGGGGAACAGGGGTTTTTATTCTTCTATTGGCAATTTTGTTTCAATTTATATCCACATTTTACATAAAGGATTTAATTGATGTTAAGGAAGTATTACGAGATAGATTATTAGGTTTACATGTGATGAGTGCATTATTAGGGTATTCAGGAATTACAATTTCTGCTGTTCATGGAATCCTTTTTTTGATGTTATATAAATCAATTAAATTTAAAAAGTATGGACTAATATTTAACAGATTACCAAATTTAGAAATACTTGAAAAACTAAGTTTTTATGCAATGGTTATTGGATTTTTCTTATTAACAATTTCGATAACAATTGGTATTGTTTGGCTTCCGCAAGCATTTCCAAAATTTAGTTACGCTGACCCAAAATTAATTACAACAGCAGTTGTTTGGTTGGTTTATGGTGTTGGATTGATATTAAAAACATTCCTTAATTGGTATGGTAGAAAAATAGTTGTTTTTTCAATTGTTGGATTTCTTACTGCAATGGTTTCTTTATTACTAAGTAACTTGCTCTCCAATAGTTTTCATACTTTTTATTGAGAATTGAAAGAGACTTGATTTAACTATGAATTTAATTGCTATATCTATTAATCATAAAACTGCTCCAATAGATTTAAGAGAAGCTCTTCATCTTAATAAGGATGAAATTGTTGAGTTAATAACTCTATTAAGGGAAAACTATTTAGCCGAAGGAATAATTCTATCTACATGTAATAGAACTGAAATATTTGGGTTGCCAAAAGATTCCCTCCTTATTCATGAACAAATAAAAGAAACCTTAATAAAATATAAAACTGTTACGGGTATAAAAAAAGAACATTTTGTAAGCTATTTTTCTTGTAGTGCAGTTAAACATCTTTTCAGAGTTGCAAGCGGTATTGATTCGATGATTTTAGGTGATAGCCAAATTTTGGGTCAAGTTAAAGAAGCTATTCAAATTTCGGAAGATTTGAAATTCATTAATAAAATGTTCAAACGACTTCTTGATACTTCTATTAGAGTAGGTAAACGGTCAATAAAAGAAACACTAATAAGTGAAGGTGCTGTATCTATTAGTTACGCCGCAGTTCAGGTTATTAGTAAAATATTTGCAAATTTAGATAAAAAAAGTGCTCTTGTTATTGGTGCGGGTGAAACTGGAGAGTTGGCTGCTATTCACTTGCGTGATAAAGGGATTGGAAAAATTACAATAAGCAATAGAACAAAGAGTAAAAGCGATGCTTTAGCTGATAAAGTTCATGGAGATTCACTCTCATTTAGTTATTTAAAAGAAAATTTGCATAATTACGATATTGTTATAAGTGCAACAAGTTCTGAAGGTTTTATACTTAGTTATGATGATATTAAACTAATGATGAAAAAGAGAAGGAATGCTACTGTTTGCTTAATGGATATAGCTATTCCACGAGATATTGACCCTCAAAGTTCAGAATTGGATAATGTATTTTATAACGATATTGATTCATTAAAAATTATTGTTGATAAAAATATTAAAAAACGTGAAAGTGAAATTCCAATTATTGAAGAAATTATTATGGAGGAAATGGTTAATTTCTTTAATTGGTTTAATAGTTTAGATGTAATTCCGACTATTAAAAATTTAAGAGCATTTTTTGAAGAGATAAGAATAGATGAAATTGAAAAAATAAAAAATAAAGTATCCGACGAAGACTTTTTGAAAATTGAAGAGATGAGTAAAAGAATGATTGGTCGTTTGTTACACAATCCAACTGTAAATCTAAAACAATTAGCCGAAAATGGAGCTAAATTTGAAGAAACGGCTAATAGTATTGTATTGTTACAAGAAATTTTTAATTTACCAAACAATAATTCCAATAACCAGACTATTGATTAAAAAGGTTTTATGAAAACTAAAGAAAAAGTAACAATAGGAACAAGAGGAAGTGAATTAGCTTTATGGCAGGCTGATTTCATAAAAAAAGAACTGGAAAAACTACACAAGAATTTAGTAGTTGAAATAAAGATTATTAAAACAAAAGGGGATAAAATACTTGATGTTGCTTTATCGAAAATTGGTGATAAAGGCTTATTTACCAAAGAACTTGAACAACAACTGTTAGATGGTAAAATAGATTTAGCTGTTCACAGCTTAAAGGATTTGCAAACGACGTTAAGTGAAGGACTTAAAATTGGTGCAATTACTAAAAGGCATGATGTTGAAGATGTGTTTATTGGAAGAAAAAAAGGCTTCTCAATTTTTGATATTAAAGAGGGGGGTACAGTAGCAACTGGTGCTTTACGTAGAAGAAGTCAATTAAAGCATTTGAGACCTGATTTAAATATTGTTGAGTTAAGGGGTAATGTACCATCTCGTATTCAAAAGTTTTTAGATTCTGACTGGGATGGAATTATTTTAGCACGTGCAGGAGTTGAACGATTAAAATTAAATAAACATATATCTTCTGTAATTCCATTAGATTTTATGCTTACTGCTCCCGGCCAAGGTGCATTGGGAATTGAAATTAGGGATAATGATAACCGTATTGCGGAAATTGTTAAAGTATTACACAATGAAGATTGTGCTTTAGCAGTTAGAGCAGAAAGAGAATTTCTAAAAGCACTTAATGGAGGTTGTCAAGCACCAATTGCTGCTTATGCAACTATCCAACCCAATGGATTAGTATTGGATGGGTTTGTAGGTTCTTTGGATGGAAGTATTACTTTTAGAAAAAGAATTAGAGGCAAAAAATCTTCTCCTGAAGTTTTAGGTGCTAAATTAGCTTTAGAAATATTAAATGCAGGCGCTAAGGAGATACTTGATGAAATTTTTAAGGAAAATAGGTAATTGGTAGATTTTATTAAAAATACAAATATTCTTCTTTGTAGAACTGAAGAGCAAGCACAAGAAGACGTAAATTATTTGGAATTATTGGGATTTAATGTTTTTGTTCTCCCTACAATTAAAATTTGTCCTATTGAAATTTCTGAGAGTTCATTATTTACAGAAAATTATGATTTTTTAGTTTTAACATCACCTAATAGCATTAAACATTTTTTTGCCAAAAATTACAAAACAGTAAGATTTAGTAATTTAGTATGTGTTGGAAAAAAAACTGCCGAGTTATGTAGAAAATTTGGATTTAATGATTTTGTAATTCCTTCAATCCATAGCTCAGAAGGACTTATGGATTTATTTTCCACAATAAATTTATTGGACAAAAAAATACTAATACCCGGTTCAAAAATCTCAAATCCTAAACTTGTCAATTTCTTAAAATCAAAAGGGGCTTCGGTATTATTTATACCTGTTTATGATACATGTTTGCCATTTGAAGATGAAATAAAAGCAAATCTTAAAAATATTGAAAATATTAAAATTGATGTTGTTGTTTTTAGCAGTCCATCAACTTTTGAAAATTTTCTAAAAATAATAAAAATTACCAATCCATTAAAATATTTTGAGACTATAAAAATTGCTGCTATTGGCGATATTACAAAAAATAGGATTGAAAAAGAGGGGATTAAGGTTGATATAATTCCTGCTGAATTTAACATGAAAAGTCTTGCTGATGAAATATATAAATTTTATAAAACAATGCCGGAGAAAATTTGAAAAAACTTAAAAACGACTTAGTATTACGAGCTGCAAAAAGGAAAAAAACAGAACGCACTCCAATTTGGGTAATGAGGCAAGCCGGCAGATATTTACCTGAATATAGAGCAATACGAGAAAAAAGCGACTTTTTGACTATGTGTAAAACTCCTGAATTAGCCGCCGAGGTAACAATTCAACCTGTTGATATTATTGGTGTTGATGCTGCTATTTTGTTCTCAGATATCCTTGTAATTCCTGAAGCAATGGGGATGGAATTGATAATGAATGAAGGGAAAGGTCCAGTTTTTCCTAATCCAATTAAAAGTGTTGAAGATGTAAATAAATTAAAAAGAATTGATCCGGCAAATGACTTAAAATATGTTATGGATGCAATAACGTTGGTAAATAAAGAATTGGATGGAAGAGTACCCCTTTTAGGTTTTAGCGGCTCACCTTTTACTTTGTTTACATATATGATTGAAGGGAGTGGGTCAAAAACATTCAGTAAGGTAAAAGAATTTATGTATAATCAACCTGAGGCGGCTCACAAATTATTAGGACTTCTTGCTGATATTGTTGCTGATTATCTTTCTGCAAAAATAAAAAGTGGCGTTCATGCTGTGCAAATATTTGATACATGGGGAGGAATTTTATCCTCCAACGATTTTAAGGAATTCTCGTTACAATATATTGAAAGAATAATTCAAAAAATTAATAGGCATGAAGAACCGATAATATTATTTGCTAAGGGAGTGCATCATAACCTTAAAAAAATGGCTGATACCGGTATTGATGTACTTGGTTTGGATTGGACAATGAACTTGTGTAAAGTTAGAGCTAAAATAGGGGATAAAGTTGCATTACAGGGGAATATGGATCCAACCATATTGTTTGGGAGTTATGAAAAAATAGAAAAAGAAGCGAAAAGTGTATTAAAATCATATGGTAAGGGAAAAGGACATATATTTAATTTAGGTCATGGAATTTTACCAAATGTTGAACCTGAGAAATTAAAATATTTGGTTCAAGTTGTTAAAAATGAAAGTAAAAACTTTCACTAATAAAAGAAGGTTGTAATGTTTGAAATAGATTTAGATTTAGTAAAAAAATACGATAAACCGGGTCCGCGTTATACATCATATCCAACTGCACCGCAGTTTCATGAAGGTTTTACAAGCGAAAATTATTTGGATGAAATAATAAAAACCAACTCACAAAAAGAATTAAGAGACTTATCACTTTACTTCCATATTCCTTATTGTGATACTCTCTGTTATTTTTGCGGTTGCAATATGTTGGTAACACGTAATAGAGATAGGATAAAAGAATATATAAAATATCTAAAAAATGAAATAGATTTGGTTAGACCATTAATTGCCAATACCAGAGAAGTAGCCCAATTACATTGGGGGGGAGGAACACCAACGCACCTTGAACCGGATGAAATTAAAGATTTAGTTGGATACATTAAAGATTCATTTAAATTTAAAGAAATTGTTGAAGCAAGTTGTGAGATAGACCCAAGGGGTTTAACTAAAGAACATCTTAAAGCTTTACGTGATGGGGGCTTTAATAGAATAAGTATGGGTGTTCAAGATTTTAACGAAGAAGTTCAAAGAGCCGTTAATCGTATTCAACCAGAAAGTTTAACTCGTGAAGTGGTTAGCTGGGTGAGAGAATTAGGATTTCATAGTATTAATCTTGATTTAATGTATGGACTTCCTTTTCAAACAATTGAATCATTTGAAAAAACAGTTGATACTGTAATTAACATCTCACCTGATAGAATAGCTGTTTTTAATTATGCTCATCTCCCATGGTTTAAAAAACATATGGGATTGATTAAAGCTGAAGATTTACCTTCGCCGGAACAAAAACTACAAATATTAAAAATGACAATTGAAAAGTTTACTTCTGCAGGTTATGTCTTTATTGGCTTAGACCATTTTGCAAAGCCAAATGACGAGCTTAGTATTGCTCTAAGTGAAAAAAAATTGTATAGAAATTTTCAAGGTTACAGTACTAACGCCGGTACTGATTTATATGCATTTGGAATATCAAGTATAAGTCAGTTAGAACGAACTTATTCACAAAATTTAAAAACTGAAAAAGAATACTTTAATGCAATAAACGAAGGAACTTTGCCGGTAGCAAAGGGTTATCAATTAAATGATGATGACATGCTTAGAAAGTATGTTATTATGAAAATAATGTGCGATTTTGAGCTAAATTTCGCTTCTATTGATAGCCAGTTTGATATTCATTTTGAAGATTATTTTAAAAATGGATTAGAAAACTTATCCGATATGATTAAAGATGGATTATTATATATTGAAAATAGAAAACTTACTGTAACCGGTATTGGGAGGTTATTAATAAGAAATATTGCAATGAATTTTGATGGCTATATTGAAAGAAAAGAGGATTCAGGCAAATATAGTAGAACAGTATAAAGAAAGGAAGATATGGAAAAAATAGCAGTTGTTTTATTTAATTTGGGTGGACCGGACTCATTAGATGCAGTTGAACCATTTTTATTTAATTTATTCTGCGATCCGGATATTTTTAATCTACCATTTGGACAGAAACTTTTTGCAAAAATTATTTCCAATAGAAGGGCACCGAAAGTAAAAAAAGAATACGAATTGATAGGGGGAAAATCACCAATTAATGAATATACTGAACTCCAACGGATTCTTCTTGAAAAAAAACTAAATAAATTGGGTGTAAATGCTGATGTTTTTACAGCTATGCGTTATTGGCATCCACTCACAAAAGAAGTATGCAGCAAAGTTGAAAATGGGAATTATGAAAAAATAGTACTTCTACCTTTATACCCTCATTATTCAATTACTACAACCGGTTCTTCATTTAATGAATGGAATAAACATTACAATGGAGAAAAGAAAAAATTATTAACTATTGGCAGTTTTTATGATAATGAACTATATTTGAAGGCAATTAATCAAAGAATTGATGAAACAATTAGTCGATTTCCCAAAGAAAAACAGAAGGAATTGGTAATTGTTTTTAGTGCTCATGGAACTCCTGTAAGTTTAGTTAAAAAGGGGGATCCATACAATACACATATTCAAGAAACTGTTAAATTAGTAATGGAAGAACGAAATCATTCACATAAACATGTTTTATGTTATCAAAGCAAGGTTGGTCCTGTAAAATGGATTGAACCTTCTACTGATAAAATGATTGAAAGCTTAGCTGAAAAAGGGGATAAAAATCTTCTAATTGTGCCTATAAGCTTTGTTTCTGACCATGTTGAAACATTATTTGAATTAAATATTGAATACAGGCATGTTGCAGAACAAAATAATATTGAAAATTATATTGTTATGGAAGGATTGAATAGTTCTGAGTTGTTTATTGAATGTTTGGCTGATAATGTTATAAATAAATTGAAGTGATTATGAAATCAAAGAAAATTACTGTTTTAGGTGCTGGAATTTCTGCATTAACAACTGCTTTCTGGTTAAAAAAAGCCGGTTTTGAAATAAGTATTATTGAAGCCGGAAGCAAAGCCGGTGGGGCGATGATTAGTGAAAAAAAGAATGGTTTTTTAGTGGATTATGGTCCTAATAGTGGTTTAGAAACTACTCCATTAATTAAGCAGATAGTTAATGAAATTGGGCTTTCTGATGAAATGATTTATGCTAATGAAGAAGGGAATATAAGGTATATATTAAAAAATGATACACTTCAAGCTTTACCAATGGGTTTAAATTCTTTTCTTAAAACAAAATTATTTTCTACAAAAGGGAAGTTACGGTTATTTGCCGAACCATTTATTGGTAAATCAGAAGACGGATATTACCAGAGTATTGCTGAATTTGTTACAAGAAGACTTGGCAGAGAGTTTTTAACTTATGCAATAGACCCTTTTGTAAGCGGAGTTTTTGCAGGTAATCCGGAAAAGCTTAGTGTTAAATCAGCCTTTCCGAAACTTTATAGGTTGGAAGAAGTTTATGGCGGGCTTGTAAAAGGTATGTTTTTGGGAGCAAGAGAACGTAAAAAACGAGCCGAACAAAGCAAACAACACGCTAAAATGTTCTCATTTAAAAATGGTATGCAAACCTTTCCTGAAACACTTGCGACTTATTTAAATGTTGATATTAAATATAATAGTAATGTTGAATCAATAGAAAAATCGGAGCATGGATATTCAATTAACTATTCTTTTGATGGAGCATTACATACTGTTGAAGCTGAAAATGTTCTTTCTACAATTCCGGCTCATATACTGGTTAATAAAATAAATAAGATAGACAATAAATTAGCTGAAAAATTGCAAGTTGTTATATATCCACCTGTTATAGTACTTTACTTAGGATATAAAAAAACAGATATAGGAGCAGCATTAGATGGTTTTGGATTTTTAATCCCATCAGTAGAAAAGAAAAAGTTTTTGGGAGCAATTTGGAGTAGTGTAATATTTACAGACCGTGCTCCAAACGATTCTGCATCGTTTACTCTTTTTATAGGCGGAGCAAGACATTTAGATTTATTACAAAGTGATGTTGAAAATTCAATAAATGCTGCAATTATGGAATTCCAACAAATTATGAAAATTACTGGAAATCCAATTTTTAAAGAATACAAAGTATGGGAACAAGCCATACCACAATATGATTTAGGGCATATTGAATGTGATAATGCAATTGAAAAATTTGAATGCAATAATAAAGGATTTTTTATTGGTGGTAATTTTAAAGGAGGAATATCTGTTGGAGATTGTGTAAAGAACTCTGAAATTACTGCAAATAAAATTATTGAATATATAAAAAATTAAAAGAGGTTTATATGGCATTTTTCCCTGTTAAAAGAATGCGTAGATTAAGGATGAATCCTATTATTAGAAATATGGTACGCGAAACAAGTTTATCTAAAGATGACTTAATTTATCCAATGTTTGTGGTACATGGTTCTAATGTAAAAAAAGAAATTCGCAGTATGCCAAATGTATATCAAATGTCTGTTGATATTTTGGTTGAAGAATGTAAAGAACTTGTTGAACTTGGCATACCGGCAATTATTTTGTTTGGTATTCCTGAACACAAAGATGAAGTGGGTTCAGAAGCTTATGATGATAATGGAATAATTCAGCAAGCGGTGAGAGCAATTAAGAAAAATGTTAAAAATCTTGTTGTGATTACCGATGTATGCTTATGTGAATACACTTCACATGGTCATTGTGGAGTTTTAAGAGGTGATGAGATACTAAATGATGAAACTAACAGTTTGCTTGCTAAAGAGGCTTTATCGCATGCAAAAGCGGGAGCTGATATTATTGCCCCTTCTGACATGATGGATGGTAGGATTTATGAAATTCGTAAAGTCCTTGATGAAAATGGGTTTCAAAACATTCCAATAATGAGTTATGCAGTTAAATATGCTTCTGGTTATTATGGGCCTTTTAGAGATGCTGCTGAATCGACACCAAAATTTGGTGATAGAAGATCACATCAAATGGATATTGCCAATACAAATGAAGCTATGTTGGAAGCTGAGTTAGATATTGATGAGGGGGCTGATATAATAATGGTTAAACCTGCAGGTGCTTATCTTGATGTTTTATATAGGGTTAAACAAAGTTATCAAATGCCAACAGCAGCATATCAGGTTAGTGGAGAATATTCAATGATTAAAGCCGCAGGGAAAATGGATTGGATTGATGAAGAAAGGGTCATGATTGAATCATTAACAGCAATAAAACGTGCCGGTGCTGATATGATTTTGACTTATTTTGCAAAGGATACAGCAAAGTACTTAAATAGAATTAATTATAAGAGTTAACATGAATTTTTCAAAAAGTATAAGCCTTTTTAATGAGGCAAAACAATATATACCGGGTGGAGTAAATTCACCGGTTAGAGCATTTAAATCGGTTGGAGGAGATCCTGTCTTTATTCAAAAGGGAGCAGGAGCATTAATGTATGATGTAGATGGTAATGAATACATCGATTACATTGGAAGCTGGGGTCCACATTTATTTGGTCATAGTCCTCAATTTATTAAATATGCTATAATGGAACAGTTGGCAAACGGAACTTCATTTGGTGCTCCAACTGAGTTAGAAGTTAAAATGGCAAAATTAATTAGCGAGCTTGTACCAAGTGTTGAGATGGTTAGAATGGTAAATAGCGGTACTGAAGCAACAATGAGTGCTATCCGTTTAGCCAGAGGATATACTAAGCGAGATAAGTTTATTAAATTTGAAGGGTGTTATCATGGACATGCTGATCACTTTTTAATAAAAGCGGGTTCTGGAGCATTAACACTCGGAGTTCCTACAAGTCCGGGAGTTACAACAAATAATGCATTAGATACTTTATTGGCTGAATACAATAACATCAATAGTATAAAGGAGTTAGTACGTTTACATAAAGATAATATTGCGGCAGTTATTATTGAGCCAATTGGTGGCAATATGGGTGTTGTGCCGGCAAAAAAAGAATTTCTTGAAGAGCTTAGAGCTATATGCTCCGAAGAAAAAATTGTTTTAATATTTGATGAAGTAATGACCGGTTTTAGAATTGCTCCGGGTGGTGCCCAGGAATATTACGGAATTAAACCGGATTTAACCACATTTGGAAAAATTATTGGTGGGGGTTTTCCTGTTGGAGCATTTGGTGGAAAAAGGGAGATAATGGAAGCCCTTGCTCCGGTTGGACCAATTTATCAAGCCGGAACATTAAGTGGAAATCCAATGGCAATGTCCGCCGGATATGCATCTTTAATGTATATTAAAGAACATATACAAATTTATACCGAGTTAGAAGAAAAAAGTAATTATTTAGTAAATGGTTTTAAGGAAAACTTAAAAAAGCTAAATTTAAACTATTCATTAAATCAAGTCAATTCAATGATGTGTATGTTTTTTACTGATAAAAAAGTTGAAAATTTTAGTGATGCAATTACATCAAATACAGAATTGTATGGAAAATATTTTCATAAAATGTTGGAGCAGGGAATTTACTTGGCTCCGGCTCAGTACGAGGCTTTATTTGTTTCAACTGCCCACACTTATTCGATGTTAGATAAAACTATTGAAGCTAATTATAATGCTCTAAAAAACATACAGTAATTTTTATAAAATAAATATATCAAAAGTTTAAACCCTCAAAGATTTAATTCTTTGAGGGTTTAATTATTTAATTCCTAAAAGCCAATTTTTTAGTTTTATTATTTTCTTGATGTGAACTTTGTTCAATTTTGAATTGATTAATTAAGCTTTGTAAGTTATCAGTTAATCTATTCAAGTCTTCGGCAGCCCTTGCAACTTGTTGAATTCCACTGGCAAATTCTTGAGATACATTGTTAATACTTTCGATATTGGTTGAAATAATTTCAGAAGCGGAAGATTGTTCTTCACTTGCGGCAGCTACTTGAGTGGCAATGTCAACTACTTCAGACGAGCCGGTTATAATATCTTCCAAAGATTTGCCTGCTTTATCAGCAAGAGTTCTGCCTTTTTCGACTTCGCTTGTTCCTAATTTCATAGAAACAACGGCATCTGCTGTTTCTTTTTGAATTTGCTTAATCATTTCAGCAATTTCTTTAGTGGCTTTGGATGTTCTTTCGGCAAGTTTTCTAACTTCATCAGCTACAACAGCAAAACCTCTTCCTTGTTCACCGGCTCTTGCGGCTTCAATAGCTGCATTTAAAGCCAAAAGATTAGTTTGATCTGCAATATCATTAATAACCTGAATAATATTACCTATTTCATCACTACTTTTTCCTAAATTTTCTACTGTAACTGATGCCTCATTTACAACTTCGGCAATTTTTTTCATTCCATCAACAGTTCCTCTAACTACTTTTCCACCTTCTTTAGCAATTGTACCGGCTTTTTTTGCTGTTTCAGCTGCTTTATTAGCATTTTTTGTAGTATCCAAGATAGTTTGTGTCATTTGAGCAATAGCACCAGTTACTTCACTTGCTTGAGCACTTTGTTCGTGTGCTCCGGATGCCATTTCTTCGGTGCTTGCCGAAATTTGGCTACTTGCACTTGCTGTAGCATTGATGGATTCAACTACTTCATTTATTATATAAGATAGGGAATTTTTAAGATTTTTAATATTGTCTAAAATTAATTGATGTTGTCCTTTATACTGCTTCTCAAATTTAATTCTGAAATCGCCTTCACTCATTATAGATAACAACCTGTTGCTATCTTGAATAGGTAAAATTACACTATCGAGCATTTGATTAATACCTATTAATAAATCTTTATATCCGCCTTTATATCCCGAAGTATCTGCTCGCTCGTTTAAATTCCCTTCAGTTGCAGCATTTGTTAACTTATTTGTCTCTTCTATCAGCGACCGTAAAGTATTAATTATTTTGTTAAATGATGGTGTTAATTGGTCTTGATTACTTAACAATTCTTCGTTAAAAGATAAATCTCCCTCAGAGACTTTTAACATTGAATTAGAAAATTTGTTCAATTTATCGCAAAAATGATCTATTGCTAAAGACATTTTACCAATTTCATCTTGTTGATTAATATTAAGTCTATGGTTAAGTTCACCTGCAGCTAATTTGTTAATAATACCAAGTGTTTTATTAATAGGAACACTTATAGCTTTAGAGATAATATAACCAAAGAAAATACCCAAACCAATTGAAAGAATTATCAGAAAAATCATAAATTGCTTAGATGATTGATATATTTCTGAATTTCGCTCTGAAAATTGTTTAGCCCTCATGCTTTTAAAATTAGCCATATCGGTAATTAGCTTTAAAGTTTCATCAGCTAATTCAGTAGTGCCATTGTTAACCATGTAGTTTTCAGCTTCTTCTGCTTGGTTGTTAAAAGTAAGTCTTTTTACTTCATTAAAATTTGATTCAAAAGATTTGAATTTACTGTAAAAGTCACCAAATAATTTTTGCCCTTCAGCAGATTTGTAATGATCTTTTAAGTCATTAGAGTAGTTATTGATCTGTAAAAAGTTTTCTTCAATTTTTCTAAGTATTTCTTGTTGTTTGTTTGATTCTTTTTCCTTGATTAGCTCGTGAGTTAATACTCTAACTTGTTGGAATGAGTTTGTTATCTTATTAATTTCTTCTAAAGGGAGAGAAACTCTCCAATACATTTCGCTTGAGTTATCGTTTAAAGTTGATAATGATTTTACTCCATCGTATCCAATTATGCATATAATAATTAAAATTATTGCATAAGATAACATCAATTTTTTTGAAATAACTAAATTACTAAACCAATTCATATACCCCTCGATAAATTAAACATGACACTATTATCGGATTAATTTAGTAATTATTTAACATATTTTAAAAAAACTGTTTCAATTTTTGATAACCGGCTTTTGAAACAGGTAGTTTTTTATTATTGTGTGTAAAA
Organism: Melioribacteraceae bacterium; assembly: GCA_963663265.2. GTDB lineage: Bacteria > Bacteroidota > Ignavibacteria > Ignavibacteriales > Melioribacteraceae > JAEXOD01. Next base: position 139,057 of record CAXXXM010000004.1, on the reverse strand, counting down.
ACTTGATACGATTCTTTTTCAAGCAGTTCAATTTGTTTAATATCTGCTAACTTAACTATGTATGAACGATGTATACGTATGAACTCGTTTGGATCCAAATGTTGTTCAAAATATTTCATGGTTTTTTCTTTTAAAAATGAGCCTGTTGAAGTATTGATGGTAACATAATCATCGTTTGCTTCTATATAATTTATATCTTCAGTAGGAACAATCACTATTTTATTATTTTGTTTAATTACAACTCTATTAATAAAAGATTCATTGTTATCTAAATGTTCTATAAGTTTTGTAACGGGGTTATTTTCTTTATTTTGAGATTTAATTAAAGATTCAACCTTTTTTAATGCTTCGTTAAAACGTTCCTTAGAATAAGGTTTTAGTAAATAATCTACTGCACTAACCTCAAAAGCTTTAAGAGCAAAATCGTCAAAAGCTGTTGAAAATATTATTAGCGGGGGATTTGTTAAAAGTTCAAGCATCTCAAATCCCGATATTTTTGGCATTTGAATATCTAAAAATATTAAGTCGGGGTTAAGTTGTTGAATTGCTTTTAATCCGTCAAAGCCGTTACTGCATTCTTCCAATAATTCAAATTCTGGATTATCATTTAGATAAGTTTTTATAATATTTCTCGCTAAAACTTCATCATCTATAATTATGGTTTTTATTTTCATTAATTCACCTTTAATGGAATAAAAATAGTTACAGTAAATAAACTATCAGTTTTATTAATTGTAATTAGATTAGTTTGTTTATACAATAATTCGAGTCTATTTTTAATGTTTTTTAGCCCAATTCCTTCTCCTTTTCTTGGTACAGAATCTTTATCATAATTATTTTGAACAACAATTTTAATATAATCATCATCTTTTGTACAGTTAGTTATTATATCTACTGTATCTAACGATTCATAAACTCCATGTTTAATAGCGTTTTCAAAAACAGGTTGTAAAAGCATATTTGGTATAAATAAATCGCAACAAGTTTTATCAACGTTCTCAAGGTAATGAAATTTTCCTTCAAAGCGAATTTTTTCAATTTCCAAATAAAGCTTAACGTTTTTTAGTTCTTCAGAAAGTTTTGTCAGTTGAGTATCAGTTTTTGACAAAGTTGACCTAATAAAAGAGGATAGTTTAATTGTCATTTCTTGAGCTTTGGATGGATCTGTAATTGTTAAAGAACTAATAGAATTAAGACTGTTAAATATAAAATGAGGATTTATCTGGTATTTTAACGATTTTAATTCAGCTTCTTTTACAAGTCTTTTTAACTCGGCTTCCTTTAATAGTTTATCTTTAAAATTATTATAATAAATGATAATATAATCAACAGCAACAATAATTATATAATATAACACCCCTATAATATATCTTACAAATAGACTGGAATACAAAAAATTAGATTCAGTTCTTGTTAAAGTAATTGAATAACTAACACAAAAATATGCTAAACCGACCCAAATAGCAGAAACAGTTAATGCTCCTACAGTATGATTTATTAATATTCGGATAGGAGAGTTATGTTCAAAAGAAATGAACTTTACAGGAAACCATAAACTTAAACCGATTAAAGCAAATAAGCTGTTAAAAATAACAGAATCAATTAAAGCATAAGCAATAGAAATATCAGCCGATACAGTTAATAAAACAAATTGCAGAAAAATAATTATTATCCAAATTGTTAAATATCCAACGAACCAATAAGTATTTTTAAAGTAAGGATTAAACATAAAATTCTCTAATTTTTAATTTCAATACCGCCAAAAATTATTGTTCCTTGAATTGTTAAAACTTTATTCACGGAATCAATATTGACAAATTTTTTCCTTTTATCGTCAACTCCTCCAAAAATAGGAGTTATCAATAAATTAACTTTAACATCATTAGGAACATGTAATTTAATTCCACCCATAATAATGCTGCATTCCAACTTTATTTGCTGATTAGAGGAAATGTTATCTAAAAATACATCCATTCCACCTAATAATGCAGTTAGTTTTCCACCCTTAAAATTATTGCCGGAAATTTCTATTTTTTTTGCATTCAAAATAGCTGATTCATCAATAAAGTTTTGAGTGTCACCATTTATTTTAACTTCTTCAAATTCGCATTCATGCTTTTTTTCCTTTTTGAAAAATCCATTTAAGATAATTGAAAATCCAAAAAGGACTAATAAAATAGGCCATGTATCAATTAAATAATCAATAACAGATAAATTATTATTTTCGCTTAACATAACAATAATGCCCAAATAAAACATAAATAAACCTGGGAACACTTTTTTTGAGACAACTAAAGAGATAATACCAACAACCATTAAGATTGTGCCCCAAGTATTGTATACTAAGTCAAAAGGTTTAAAAAAGATTTGTACTGTTAAAAGAATACCAATAATTATAAGTATAAAACCTAATTTTTTTTGAGCTTGTGTGTTTTTCATAAAATTCTCCATTCAAACTATTTTAGTCTTTTATTTCTCCACCACCAAATAGAACTAACCCTTTTATTATTAATTTTTTAGTGGTATTAGGAACAGCATTTGGGTCTTTACGACGGCTATCGGAAAATCCTCCAAAAATTGGGATTAAATCAATTTCGACTTTCCAATCTTTTGGGATATATAATGTAGTGCCACCAAAAATTGCTGCAATATCTAAATAGTTAACTCCCTCAGCTAACGTTGAATCATATAAATCAATTTCAGAACCTCCAAAAATAGCAGTAATTTTGCCACCCTTAAAATTTGATGACTGGATTATTTTTTTACCGCCTCCAAATATTGCGATATCATTAATATAATCTTCGGAATTTTCTGAAGTATTATTAAGATTCTCAAAATGATTAATATATTTTTTTGTTCTATGGTTTTGCTTCAAAATAACAAAAAGACCTAACAAAATTAGCAAAATAGGCCAAAATTGAGGCAAATATCCCAAAAAACCTATTACAAGTAAAACAATTCCGGCACTCCTATTTCTTGAAGAGATAACAAGCAATGCTCCAATTATCATCAACAACGACTGCCACTTAAAAACGAAATTTGGGATAGTAAAATCCATTATACCATAGTTATCAAGTAAAAACAACCCTCCAAGAACTATAAGAATAATTCCAAATACGGCACTTGAATTATTTACTCGGTTACTCATTTTATCTCCATTTTTTAGTAATTTTTACAATGTAAATATTGCAAAATATGCAAATGATTGATACAAAAAATCGGTAAAGAGCAGAAATTAATCGGTAAATAATTGAAATTTTGAAAAACTTCAATAAAAAGACAAAAAAGTTTTTTTATTTAGTTTTATTTAAAAATTATTTATATTTACTATACAGTTTGAATTAATATTATAACAATTTTAACAACTTTTTATAGAGGATTTATTATGTCAGTAATGATTACCGATGAATGCATTGCTTGCGGTGCTTGCGAAGCCGATTGCCCAAATACAGCTATTTATTCAGCTGGAACTCCTTATACTTATAATGGTAAAGAATATCCAGCATTAAATGATGATCATACATACGTTGTACCAGAAAAATGTACAGAGTGCAAAGGCTTTTTTGATGAACCACAATGCATTCCACAATGTCCAGTAGAAGCTATTATTTTAGACCAAAATAATCCTGCTTAATTTTATCTTTTATACATTTAGTTTTAGAGAGACTTAAATTATTAAGTCTCTTTTTTTTATAAAAAATAGGTTTCGCCCAATTTTTTATTAAGCAAAGGAACAATAAATTTATTATCTTAATAATTAATTATAGTAGATTTAGTTTACCGTAATAAATAATTAACTTATTAAATAATATGGGGAAAGCATGAAAATATTTACTTATATAGTATTATTCTTCTTGGCTTTTAATCTTGTGCTTGATGCACAGATTTATCAAGGACCTGCAAATGGATCAGTAACTTCAGGAGTAACTGTAAATACTAACAGTTTTACTGAAGATGTGATTCAAGGTCCAGGTTTTCGACCTAAACCGTTCGAAAACAAATTTTTAAGAATGCGCCTTCCAGATGTTGAAAATGTAATAAAACCAACAGGAGAAGAAGGTTCAAATTATTATATTGATCCATTAATTAACAGTTCTGAAAAGCCAAAAGCCGGCGACTTTGTGTTAACAAAGAATTTTCAGGGAATTCCGGACCAAGGAATGTATATTCCTCCAGATCCATATTTAGCGGTTGGTCCAAACCACATTATTGCAGTTGTTAATTCCAGATTTAGAATTTTGGATAAAAGCGGAACTGTAATAAAAACTATTGAAGCAAATACATGGTATCAATCCACCTTATCCAATTCTGATCCATTTGATCCAAAAGTGATGTACGATCATTATGCCGATAGATGGGTTATGGTTTGGCTGAATGTAGGAACTTCAACATCTTATTTTTTAGTATCTATATCAGACGATTCAGACCCAACAGGTGTTTGGTATAACTACAAATTTCCATCACATGTTAATGGAACAACAAGTGCCGGAAACTGGGCAGATTATCAAGGAGTTGGATATGATGAAAATGGTATCTACATTACATCTAACCAATTTACATTTGCCGGTTCATTCAGCTATGCAAAATTACGTATAATTAACAAAGCGGAGTTATATGCAAATACTGCCGGTGCAGTTAATTATAAAGATTTATGGGATATTAAAACCCCATCTCCAAATAATAACGTTTTTGGCTTAAGACCAACACGTGATTATGATAATTCAAGCGATTATTACCTTGTAAACAATTCTCCTTATTCAACAGGAACATATTTTGTTGTTTATAAATTAACAAATCCTTTAACTACACCAACCTTAACAGCCGTAACTGTTCCGGTTACTGCTTACTCTGATCCTAATGATGCAAGCCAGTTAGGTTCATCAAATACTATTGATGGTGGAGATTGTAATTTAAGAAATGAACCTGTTGTAAAAGATGGTGTTTTACACTTGGCACACGCTGTAAAAAGTGGTACCGGAGGTTTATACTCCTCAGTTCGTTACTGTGCAATTAATTTAACTTCAAATAGTACTGTTACAGATGTTGCAATGGGTGCTGATACTTATTTCCATTCATATCCGGCAATTGCTGTTGATCAAAACAATAATGTTGTTATTACATATTCAAGAAGCAGTACTACTGAATATTGCGGTGCTTTTTACACAACAAAGCCATCATCTTCTGCTACACTAACAGGCAGCAAACCCGTTAAGGCCGGTTTGGGCACATATTACAAAACTTTTGGCGGTGATAGAAATCGCTGGGGTGATTATAATGGTGCATGGACTGATCCAAGCAATGGTAACAAAATATATGTTTTAACAGAATACGTTGCTTCCACTAATAATTGGGGAACATGGATTGGAGAATTAACATATAATGAAGCTACAACTTCAATATTAGTTACTGCACCTGATGGTGGTGACCATTGGGTAATTGGTTCATCTCAAAATATTACTTGGACAAGCCAAAACGTAACAAACGTTAAAATTGAAATTTCGACAAATAATGGTACTTCATGGTCAACAGTTGTTGCAAGCGTTCCAGCTACACCTTCAACTTATGCATATACTGTTCCTAATACACCTTCAGGATTGTGTTTAATTAGAATTTCTGATGTTTCTAATGCTTCTATTTCTGATGTTAGCAATTCAACCTTTACAATAAGTACTCAGCTAAGTGCTTATGATTGGGAAGTAGTTACTTCTCCGGTAACAACCGATTTAACATATGTCTCTATTGTTGATGCAGATTATGCATGGATTTGTGGAGAAGGTGGTGTTGTTTTAAAAACCGATAATGGTGGTTTATCTTGGACAAAATGTACTAATGTTACCGGCAATGTTGATTTATATGCTATTTCCGGTAGAAGTTCTACTCATGCCATAGTAGGTGATGGTTCCGGTAATATTTATAGAACCAGCGATGGTGGTTCAACTTGGACTAAAGTTTCAACTAATAGTGGAAGCTTTATAAATGTTCTTGACTATATCAGTCCTACTTTAGCTTATGCACAAGGTGATCCTACAAGTAGTGTTTGGAGATTATTAAAGAGTACTGATGATGGTGTAACTTGGTCTTTAGCTACTTCTTTAGCTGCTGCTTCGGGAGAAGCCGGTTGGAATGGTGCTTATGATAGAATAGGTACAAATGTTTGGTTTGGTACAAATAAAACTAAAATCTACAAATCAACTACCGGTTTTGAAGGTCCTTGGACTTCTGGAGCAACCGGTTCAAGTGCTAATTCATACGGTATTGCTTTTAGTGATCCATTAAATGGTATTGCTGTTGTAAATGATGGTACAAATGGTTTAGTAATGAAAACCACTAATGGTGGTGCTAACTGGACGAATGTAACTTTCCCTGTTACTGCTCAAAGTAATATGGCCGACTTTGTTGATGGTACTCCATATGTTTGGGTTGGTACTTTCCAAAATGGTATTGTTCACTCTTCAGATTATGGTACAACTTGGACTTTAGATAGATTACCGGCTGCTGTTGCAGGTGTAAATGCTCTAAAAGTTTATCCTGATGCTTCTAATGGTATTGCTGTTGGTGCCGCAGGGTTAATTTTAAGAAGTACAATGGGGAGTGTTGTTCCTGTTGAATTAACTTCATTCAGTGCTTCAAAAACAGGTACAAAAGTATTTTTGACTTGGAATACTGCAACTGAAACTAATAACCAAGGATTTGAAATTCAGAGAAAATCTGCTGAATCAAATGGTAATTGGAATGTTATTGGTTTTAAAAATGGTTTTGGTACTACTACTGATCCGACTTCATATTCATATAATGATGATATAGTTGGACTAAGTAATGGCACAATTTATTATAGATTAAAACAAGTTGATTATGATGGAACATATTCATTTAGTGATGTTATCAGTATTGAAAATGTTACTCCAAAAGAATTTGTTTTAGAACAAAACTATCCTAATCCATTTAACCCATCTACTTCAATTAATTTTACACTTCCTTCAAATTGTAATGTGAAATTAGAAGTTTATTCTGTAAATGGTGAAAAAGTTGCTACATTAGTAAATGAAACTAAGAGTGCAGGATTCCATTCTGTTGATTTTAGTGCTACTAATGTTCAAAATAACTTTTTATCTTCCGGTATGTATATCTATAGAATTATTGCTACTGATATAGTAACTGGAAATATCAATTCTCAAGTTAAGAAGATGATGTTGATAAAATAATACAAATAATTTTTAATTCTGAATTTTTAATTTTGAATTAATGAATGCTGCACAACACAAAACGTTGTGCGGCATTTTCATTTTAAAAGCAAACTCGTTTTTTGGAGAAATTGGAGTTACAGAGATTGTATTCTGGTACAAAGGGGAAAATTTTTTTATATTATAATAAAAAAAATAAATCATTTAAAATACTCCTTGTAATCTATTACTCGTTTTGTTATTTTGTAAATAAAATCGGGGACATGGTGCAAAGTTGTGGTAGCCCACCGATTAATAATTATTACAGTTAAAATTTAGTTTCTATTAAAATTATATTTTATTGTTATCAATTTAGAGGGAATTATTAAACTTGTCAGAATATATTACTCAATAAGTTCAAAAACATTTTTTATGTTTTTTGTACTAACAATTACTCTTTTTATTGAAAACCCTGAGACTACTTTAATAAATAATCCCAAATTTTCCTCTGTTTAAATAGTTGTGGACAAATATTTTGGTTTGTTATGAAAAAATAACAGGATAATTATGAAAAAGTTAATGTTGTTAATAACAATTATGTTTTTATTTGTTGTGCAAATGTTTCCACAGGATTGGCCGCTTGCCCCTGAAGTTTGGAGCGAACCTGTTAAACTGGATTCTGTATTTGACATCCCATATAATTGGGTAGAATCACCTTCACTAACTAAAAACTTTGACACGCTGTATTTTGATTTAGGTGATGGTGTTTATACCTCAATAAAACATAATAATAAATGGTGTGATCCTATAAAATTAAACTCATATATTAACCCAGGTGGAGCAGCTACACATGAGTGTTCAATTAGTAGAGATGGGAAAAGATTATATGTATCAGGTTGGGGTGGTTATGGGGGTGGGATATTTGGAAATCTGAAATAGACACGCTCACAAATGATTGGGGACCTGCTATTAATATGGGTCCTGAAATAAATTCCGAATGGGGCGAAAGTTACTTGTATGAAGTTAATCAAAAAAATGTATTTCTTGTTGAAACAGGAGGATACTTAAAGGAATTTGTATATAATGATTCTACAAACAAGTGGATAAAATTAAACAAAATAGATTATCATCATATAGGGGGCATCCAAATGATGGGGGTTTCGCTACCGCTAAATCTAAAAAAGATGTATTTTGGGCATTATAGTGTTGATGGAGAAGCAAGCCTTGATATCAGTTTATGTTATTGGGATTCAACTACTAATTTTTGGGGCAATATTTACTCGCTAAATATCGACACAAAAATTGTTCATATAAATAATACTCTTAAAAGAGGTGCGGAATATTATCCATGGATATCAGAAGATGGCAAAACAATGGTATTTTCTTCTAATAGAGATGTATCTTTCGAGCCTGATAGTAGTAATACTCCAACACTTTACATCTCTTATTTACTTATCGATGAAAACGGGGATACTACTACAACTGTTAAAAACAATTTGGATACTCAGCCAACTAATTTTTCATTAACACAAAATTACCCAAATCCATTTAATCCAAGTACAACTATAGAGTATACATTAAACGAAAGCGGAGATACCAAATTAATTATTTACGATGTGCTTGGCAAACGAGCAGCAGTTCTTGTGAATGAGTATAAACAAAAAGGGAATTATAAGATTAATTTTGATTCTCAAAAATACAAATTAGCAAGCGGTGTATATTACTACCAATTAATACAAAAAGGAAATTATTTAGTAAAAAAAATGAATTTACTAAAATAAGTGTTAGTTAATAATTATACAGCAATATTGCAAAAAAAGGAAAAGTTGCCATTTCCACTCAAACCCCCGTACAGATAAGGTGTTGTTCTTGGCTGTGTTTTACCATGACTGTTGATTTTGTGCGACTTCGTCCGAAGTCGTAGGGATTTATTAGGATTTGTGGTTACCGACATGTGAATGCTCTGCATTCAAAAAAAGTAACGAGTGACGATGTGACAAGTGACGAAAAATTCATAAAAGATTAATCCCAAAAATCAATAAAATCCCTCAAAATCCCCGTTCAGACAATATTAAACAATTTGTCCTCACTCACTCTGGAGTAGGGATTTGCTTGGTGATGCGTTTTTTTTCGGTTGTTTAAACTAATCAATAATCGCCAATTGCCAAAAAGGTGTCGCCCACGCTGGGGCTTGATATTTTGTTTATCACATTTTTCTATTGATGTTTCGACCCGATGGGTCTTATGTTTAATCACTAATCTTGTTTCGCTTTATGTGATATATTAAAAAATAAAAATGCATAAAAAAACAAAATTTCTCATTTCTTCATCTAACCAGACCCGTTAGGGTTGGAACATTAATAGTAATACAAGCCTCCCTTCACAAAAAGCTCCGTTAGGTGCGACACAAACTTCGTCTGAAGGCGTAGGGATTTATTAGGGTTTGTGGTTACCGACATGTGAATGCTCTGCATTCAAAAAAAGTAACGAGTGACGATGTGACAAGTGACGAAAAATTCATAAAAGATTAATCTCAAAAATCAATAAAATCCCATGAATCCTCGTTCAGACAAAGTTTTTGTATTTAGTAACACCTTCTACTTGTGTATGTTGCATATTTGTGGAATGTTGTTCTCGGCGGTCATGGTTTTACCGTGGATGTTTCATAATTGAGGAATAATTTCTGGGCGGTCATGGTCTTACCATGACCGAATAAATATACTGGAAAAACGCCAGTGTTTTTGATAAAAGTTTGTGTCACGGTTCGGACCGTGACACCCCAGGACTGGATTTTCGAGTTTTGCAACAACTTCGGTTTTACCATGACCGCATAAAATAAAAAAAAGGATAGTTATTGTACGTAGCGGGTGTAATAATACGAAAATGGTTTTGGAAGAAAATGGAAAAATTTCCATTAAATTACATATGTATGCAAGTTTAAATAATGGGTTGTGTGGTGAGGAAAGTTTATTTATTTGTGATAAATAAAATACTTCAAATCTCCTTAAATTGCAAGCTTTTTTGGCGAAAAGCCAAAAATTTATATTTTAAAAAACTTGACCTTTGTTTTAAGTTTGTATATTTTTTCCTTGTTAAATAAAATGGATAAACCCAAAATAACAAACAAAAAACGACAAAAAGTTTATCCAAAAAATAAACAAAATCTATTTGGAGAAGATATGAGTAGTAAAGATTTCAATCCCTTCGAGATGGCTCAAGCTCAGTTTGATAATGTAGCAGAAATACTCTCGTTGGACGAGGGGACACGTGAATTGTTAAGAAATCCATTAAGAGAGTATCATTTTAGTATTCCTGTACGTATGGATGATGGTAAGGTTAAAGTTTTTCAAGGATTTAGAATACAACATAATGATGCAAGAGGTCCATCCAAAGGTGGAATAAGATTCCATCCACAAGAAACTGTTGATACAGTAAGAGCTTTATCCATGTGGATGACATGGAAATGTGCTGTTGTTGATATACCATTAGGTGGTGGAAAAGGTGGCGTTGTTTGTGACCCACATAATTTAAGTATGCAAGAACAAGAAAGAATATGTCGTGGATTTATTCGTCAATTATCAAATAATGTTGGTCCATTACGCGATGTACCAGCACCAGATGTTATGACAAATGGTCAACACATGTTATGGATGCTTGATGAATATGAAACTATTCAAGGTGCAAGATATCCCGGCTTAATTACAGGTAAACCTGTTGGAATGGGTGGTTCATTAGGTAGAACGGAAGCAACAGGTTATGGTGTTATTTATACTGTACGTGAAGCTATTAAAGAATTGGGATTAAATATTAAAGATACAATTGCAAGCGTTCAAGGTTTTGGAAACGTTGCTCAATATGCAATTAAATTGTATACTGAATTAGGTGGAAAAGTAATTGCAGTATCATGCTGGGATCAAAAAGATCAATTATCATATACTTATAGAAAATTAGATGGTATTAATCTCGAACAATTATTATCTATTACAGATAAATTTGGTGGAATTGATAAATCAAAAGCAAAAGAATTAGGCTATGAAATATTACCTGCTGAAGCTTGGATTGAACAAGAAGTTGATATTTTAATTCCTGCTGCAATTGAAAACCAAATTAGAGAAGATAACGTTAATAAAATTTCTAAACGTGTTAAATTGATTGCTGAAGGTGCTAATGGTCCTACACGTCCTGAAGCTGACAAAGTGATTAAAGAAAGAGGAATTTTTATTGTTCCTGATTTCTTAGCAAATGCCGGTGGTGTAACATGCAGTTACTTTGAGCAAGTACAATGTAACATGAACTACTTCTGGGAAAAAGAAGAAGTATTACAGAAATTAGATACCAAGATGACAAAAGCTTATTTAGCTGTTAGTGAATTAGCAAGAAAACGCAATCTTTATATGAGAGATGCTGCATATGTTATTTCAATTAGCAGAGTTGCTCAAGCTTGTAAAGAAAGAGGCTGGGTATAGTAAGTATTTGTTAATCTAAAATAAAGTATTTTATTTGACCGATTATATTATTTTACTTGTTTTATTTTTGGATTTTTTGAATATTAAAATAAGATATTTAATATAATCGGTTTTTTATTTTTAAACATAAGGTTATAACTGATGGAGCAACAATCTAATTCTGAAATAAATCAAAACATTGATGGAATAATCACCGAGCTTAAAGAAAGGGCAAAAGAGTTAAATTGTCTATTTAACATTGAAGAGATTTTAAATAAGTCGGAAATTAAGACTGATGATGCTTTAAGGATGGTAGTAAAAAGTCTTTCATCAGGCTGGCAATATCCGGCAATTACAGAAGCAATAATTCAGTACGAAGATAAAATATTTAAAAGCGAAGAGTTTGAATTAACTGAATGGTTTATTCAAGAAGATATTGCTGTTCAAGAGCGTATAGTAGGTAAAATAACAGTTTATTATCTTAGAGAAATGCCACTTGCCGATGAAGGACCCTTTATTAAAGATGAAAGAAGACTTATTAAAACCATTGCTCAGCGTATTGGGTATTTTATTCTTCATAAAAAACTAAAATCAGTTTTTAGAGATTTAGACTCTGTAAAAAACAGAACATTTAATGAAACTCGTTCAGAGTGGAGAATAATTTTGGATATGCTTAGAAAAACAGATCCCAAATTATTTAGAAGTATTTTAAGGAAGTTGTTACATCAGTTATGCTGGAGCGGTATAGAAGAAGCTGAACAATTAATGAAAAGTTCTAATACACAGGTAATGACAAAAGATGGGAATTTGATTGATGAAAACAAACCCTTAAAGAAGACAGTTATTAATAGTAAAGAATATATGGAGGGAGTTCTTAGCCTTACTCAAACATACTTGAGTGATTCTGAAATAATGAACAAAATCCAAAAATGGATTCAAGAAGACAAATCAAGTGCATTGGTAAAAGCTGTTGAAAGATTAGATTCATCATTAACTGAAATTGGTGATGCATTAAGAAAATATCATCATTTTAATTCCGAAAAACTTGAAATTTCAGCTTCAGCCGATAAGGGAATACGAGTTTCTCTATTAAGACGATTTTTTACAGATCAATTGAGCTACATCAGCATTGCACAAGAATTTGTAACTTTATCCGATTTTTATGATTTAATTGAAAGAATAATATTCCCCCCTCAAAGTCATGGTAAATTAGGTGGAAAAAGTGCAGGGCTGTTTTTAGCTTCGCACATTATAAGTAAACATGGAATGAATATGGATACACTTGGTGATATTAAAACACCAAAAACTTGGTATATTACAAGTGATGCCATGATTGATTTTATTCAATATAATAACTTAGAAGAAGTTATTGAACAAAAGTATAAAGAAATTGATGAAGTAAGAATTGAATATCCTCATATTGTTCAAGTATTTAAAAATTCCGAATTTCCATCCGAAATAATTAAAGGTTTATCGGTTGCTTTAGATGATATTGGAGATAAGCCAATTGTTGTAAGAAGTTCAAGTTTATTGGAAGACCAAATAGGAGCAGCATTTTCAGGTAAATACAAGTCGTTGTTTTTAGCAAACTGCGGTACAAAAAGAGAAAGGCTTTTAGCCTTGATGGATGCTATTGCCGAAGTATATTCTTCTGTTTTTAGTCCCGACCCAATTGAGTATCGTACAGAAAGGCACCTTATCGATTTTGATGAAGAAATGGGAATAATGATTCAAGAAGTAGTTGGCAAAAAGGTTGGTAAGTACTTTTTCCCTTCTTTTGCCGGAGTTGCTTTTAGCAAAAATGAATTTAGATGGTCACCCAGGATTAGACGTGAGGATGGTCTTGTACGGTTAGTACCCGGGTTAGGAACAAGAGCAGTTGATAGGATTGGGGATGATTTTCCAATTTTGTTAGCACCCGGTCAACCAAATTTAATTGTGAATGTATCGTTAGAAGAAAAAGTAAAATATTCACCATCAAAAATTGATGTTATAAATTTAGAAACAAATGAATTTGAGACAAAAGAACTTTCGGACTTGGTAAAAGAAGTAGGGGAGCAATATCCTGCAATTCATAGGTTGGTTTCTGTTATGGAGGGTAATTATATTAGAAATCCTATCGGATTTGAAGTTGATTTTGAAAACGATAATTTAGTATTTACATTTGAAAATTTAATATCCAATACAAGTTTTGTAAAAAGAATTCAAGATTTATTAAGATTATTAGAAGCAAAAATTCAAACACCGGTTGATATTGAATTTGCGTGTGATGGTACCGATTTTTACTTGCTGCAATGCCGTCCGCAAAGTTATTCAAAAGATACTGCTCCAAGTCCTATCCCTGCCGATGTTCCAAAAGATCGATTGTTGTTTACTGCTGATAAATATATTTCAAATGGCAAGGTTAATGATATTACACATATTGTATATGTAGACCCAATCAAATATTATGATTTGCCTGATCGGTCTGATCTTTTAGCAGTTGGAAGAGCTATAAGCAAATTGAATAAACTACTCCCCAAAAGACAGTTTATTTTAATGGGTCCGGGAAGGTGGGGAAGCCGTGGAGATATTAAATTAGGGGTAAATATTACTTATAGTGATATTAATAATACCGCTGTATTAATTGAAATTGCAAAGAAAAAAGGGAATTATGTACCCGATTTATCATTTGGAACCCATTTTTTCCAAGATTTGGTTGAAGCCTCAATTAGATATATTCCTTTATACCCCGATGACCCCGGTATTGTTTTTAACGAAAAGTTTTTTGTTGAATCGGATAACCATTTGTCAGATATTATTCCGGAATACTATTTCTTAAAAGATGTTATTAAGGTAATAGATGTACCAAGTACAACTGATGGAATGGTGTTAAAATTATTAATGAATTCAGATTTAGATCAGGCAATGGGAATGCTTGCTAAACCAAGTTCCGAAATTAGTCAAGAAGAACATTATACGGAAAGAGTTGAAAAAATTGCAATTGACCATTGGAAATGGCGTTATAAAATGGCTGAAAGAATTGCTCAAGAAATTGATTCCAAAAAATATGGTGTTAAAGGTTTTTATATATTTGGTAGTTCTAAAAATGCATCAGCAGGACCTTCCAGCGATATAAATTTGTTAATTCATATTGATGATAACAAAGAAAAAATCAATCAATTAAAATATTGGCTTGATGGCTGGAGTATTGCCTTAAGTGAGTTTAATTATCTACGTACAGGATTTAAAACTGATGGGCTGCTTGATATTCATTTTATTACCGATGAAGATATTAGAAATAAAACAAGCTGGGCATTAAAAATTGGTGCATCAACTGATGCTGCAAAGCCCTTATCTATGAAAGAAGAACAAGACCCTGATTTTTTTGATTAAATTTTTGAGTTTGAGAAATGATTTCCATTATTAATTATGATAATAAATTTACTACTGAAGTAACTTGTATTTTAGATGAACTGGGTTTAAGTTATAAACTTTTAACTGATGAGGTTTTAATCTGTAAATCTGAAATAATTATTCTACCTGATTGTTCTGATAAAAAAAAAGCCTTACGCAAAATGCAATTAATGAACATATCAAATGTGCTAAAAATTATTAATAAAAAGATTATTGGAATAAATAATGGCATGTTTTTAATGTGTTCTAATTTTGTTGGAGAGGGGTTTTCAGGTATGGGGCTGTTTCATTCGGATGTTTATTCGTATTCAAATAGTATTGATTGCGAAATTAGTAAAGATGATATTGTAAAAACAAAAAATAATTCCCCTGAATTTAATGAATTGTGCCCCGTATATAAGTATAAAAGTTCAAATTACATTTTATCTAACGATAACACTTGTTTTAACACAATAATTGAAGATAAAAAAATTTCGCTTTTGGATATACAGAACAACTACTTTGGAATAAACTTAGACTTATGTTGTAAATCCGGTAAAAGTTTATTACAGAATATTTTAGGGGGGTAGTGTGAGATAATATTTTAAAATAATGTTATTTAGATAAAAAATTAATAATTTAATATGTATTTTGTGCATTATAACGAACTAATTTTACTAACCCCACTTTTGATTTAACCAATAAAAACAATGTTGAAATAAATAAAACTTTATTAAATTTAAGGAAGTGATTACAAAAAGTTATCTTTATGGTTGAGGTAAAATAATGAAAAATTTGTTGGAAACAAAAACATCTACACTACAAGAACTATTAGGAAATGGCAGAATTTATAAAATTCCCATTTTTCAAAGAGATTACTCATGGAAAGAGGAGAATTGGGAAGATCTTTGGAATGATGTTGTTTTTTTGGAAAATAACCCTAATACACCTCACTATATGGGTACTATTGTTTTGCAGACTACTAACGATGATGATAATTTTATTGTTGTTGATGGGCAGCAAAGATTAACTACTCTAACAATATTTGTAATAGGAATAATAAACGTATTAAAAGATTTTATTAATAATAACATTGAAAAAGAAAAAAATAGCGAAAGAGTGGAAAACATTCAACGCGATTTTATTGGTAAAAAGACTTTATCGGAACTTCATTATAAAAGTAAACTAACACTTAATAAAAATAATAATTTGTTTTTTCAAGATAGGATACTAACATTAAAAGAACCGGTTAATTATTCTAAACTTAGAGATTCCGAGAAACTTTTATATGATGCTTTTAAATACTTTTATAAAAGATTAAGTGAAAAATTTAATGGTGATAATGGAGAAAAAATAAGTTCTTTTTTGGAAAATATTGTTGCTCGCAGAATTGTGTTTATACAAATTATTGTTGATGATGACCTTAGCGCGTATACTGTTTTTGAAACCTTAAATGCACGTGGTGTAGAACTTACAACTACGGATTTACTTAAAAATTATATTTTTGCAATATCCGAAAAACAAAACTCACAAATTGATATTCTTGAAGAAAGATGGTCAAAAATTGTTGATTTGATAGGCTTAAAAACATTTCCAACCTTTTTACGATATTATTTAAATTCTCAAATGAAATTAGTTAGAAAGGAACAGTTGTTTAAGACTATTAAAAACACAGTTATAACATCTGAGAATGTATTTAACCTTTTAGACAAACTTGAAGAAAAGGCTAATCTTTTTAATGCTCTAAAAAACCCATATGACGAGTTTTGGAATGACCATCCAAAAAAAACTGAAATACAAAGAAGTTTATCAGAACTTCAGCTTTTTGGTGTTTCGCAGCCAATTCCATTGTTGTTTTCAGTTTTTGAAAAATTACCAAAGTTATTTCATTCTGTCCTTAATTATGTAACCGAAATTTCTTTTAGATATAATGTTATTGGAAGAAAAAATCCAAATGAACAAGAAAGAATTTATAACACTATTGCCCTGAAAGTTTTTAATAATGAAATAAACGAGCTGTTTACCATTAAAAAAGAACTTGACTTAATTTATATTAGTGATGATGATTTTATAAATATTTTTGCTACTAAAGAAATTCCTTCTTCGGGGCAAAGTAAAAAAATTGTTAAATACATACTAACTAAAAATGAAAATCATTTATCCGCAACGGATAATGATTATAACGATTCTAATTTTACAATTGAGCATATACTGCCCGAAAATTTTAGCAATGAGTGGAACAAAAATTTTAACGATAATGCCCACAAATTTATTTACAGAATTGGTAATTATACCTTGCTTGAAAGTAAACTTAATAATAAATGTTCAGATACTCTTTTTGCAACTAAAAAAGAGATTTATAAAAAAAGTCGTTATGTGTTAACTAATAAACATTTGCTAAAGGATGACTGGAATATTAATTCATTAAATGAATTCCAACTATTTTTAGCTAAACAAGCCGCTGCCATTTGGAAAATGAATTAAAGGATTTTATATGCAAAAACTTAAGATGCAAACCCCTAACTTAGTTGATAACAATGTTGAACAGATTTCTAAAATATTCCCAGAAGTAATTACAGAGATAAAAAACGAAAATGGTGAACTTATTAAGGGGATTGATTTTGACTTGCTTAAACAAAAATTAAGTAATGTTTTAGTTGAAGGTGATAACGAAAGATACCACCTTGATTGGCCCGGTAAAAAAGCATCTTTGTTAAAAGCTAATACACCAATATATACAACACTTAGACCTGTAATTGAGGATAGTGTGGATTTTGAAAAAACCGAAAATTTATATATTGAAGGGGATAACTTTGAGGTATTAAAAATTTTACAGGAATCTTATCTTGGTAAAGTTAAAATGATTTACATAGATCCGCCTTACAACACCGGTAATGATTTTATTTATAAGGATAAATTTAGTGTTGCAAAAGAGGAGTATGAGGATGAAATTGGCGTATTGGATGAAGATGGTGGAAAGTTATTTAAGAATACTGATTCAAATGGTCGTTTTCATTCGGATTGGTTAAGTATGATGTATGAAAGGTTGGTTATTGCAAGAGATTTACTTAAAGAAGATGGGGTTGCTTTTATAAGTATTGATGATAATGAAGTGCATAATTTGAAAAAGATTTGTGATGAAATTTTTGGAGAAAATAATTTTATAACTGAATTAGTATGGGAGAAGAAAAAAAAAGGTACTTTTTTATCAAATACAATTACAAATATTAAGGAATATATACTTGTGTTTTCCAAAGATATTGGAAAATTTAAAGGACTTATTGGCGAAATTAATACTTCAATCGAAACATATCCATGTGTGAATGAATCAAATAAAAGAGAAATAAGAACAATCCCTCCTGGTATTGAAAGTAAATTTAAGGAAAGTAATTATACTCTACCTAAAGGAAGTAAAATATCGGTAAACACAATGGATTTAATTTTGCATTCTAACCTTGTTATATGTGATAATATATTAACGGAAGAACTCGTAATTGAGGGAAATTGGAGGTACTCGCAATCCCTTATAAACGTATTTGCCGAAAAAAAAGAACTCTACATTACTCAAGATTTATATATACGTAGAATTGTGAAAGATGCTAGATATAAAACATTAAAAGATATACTTCCACGTTTAGGCAAGAATAAAGATTCTAAATATAAAGATTTCAATTTAGATGATCTATTTGAAGATGGATGGGGTTCGAATGAAGACGGAGAAGAAGAGTTACGGATATTGATGGAAACGAAAGGGATATTAGATTTTCCAAAACCCGTAAAGCTTATTGAAAAATTTATTGCCTCTATTCGAGATGATAATTGTGTTATACTAGATTTCTTCTCGGGTTCTGGAACAACTGCACATGCAATTATGCAATTAAATGCTGAAGACAGTGGGCACCGTAAATTTATTATGGTACAACTACCGGAAAAGATAGACGAAAATGCAGAAGCTTATAAATCCGGATATAATACAATTACAGCAATTGGTAAAGAACGGATTAGGCGTGCAGGTAAAAAAAATAAAGGGGAATATTTAGAAAAATATAATAAAGAACTTGAATATATTAACAAACAATTGGAACAGCCATCTTATATGGGCGATGAAGAACTTGAAGACAAAAAAAAAGAAATTGAATTAAAAATTGAACATATTAATAATTTAGATATTGGTTTTAGAGTATATAAAACAGACACAAGCAATATGGTAGATGTATATTACCATCCAACTGAAACAGAGCAGAACAATCTTTTTGCAAGCAATATAAAGGAAGATAGAACACCGGAAGATTTGTTAACGCAGGTTATACTTGACCTTGGTTTAGAATTATCGTTACCAATAGAGAAAAAAGAAATATTGGGCAATGATGTATTTTTTGTTCAAACAAATGCACTTGCTGCATGTTTTGATGATACTATTAATTTTGGTATTATTGATGAAATAGCCGAACTAAAACCTTTCAAAGTTGTTTTTAAGGACGCAAGCTTTAAGGATGATAAAGATAGAATTAATGTTGAAGAACGATTTAAGAGACTTTCCCCTGAAACAGTTGTAAAGGTAATTTAAGATGATACTAAAATTTAAACAACAACTGTATCAGCACGAAGCAACTATGGCTTTAGTAAAGTGTTTTTCCGGTCAAACAAAAGGGGCACGTAAAGAGCTTGTTGGCAGAAAAATAATTGAAGATCCATTATTTGGTAAAGAAATAACGGATTTGAATATATTTTCGAACAATCCAATTCATTTAACAGATATTGAGTTTCTTAAAAATATACAAGAGGTTCAAAAAGAACAAGGATTAAAAGTTGTTACTAATATAGAAGGTAAATATACAACCAGCCCATTACAAGGATTTAATATAACAATTGAAATGGAAACTGGTACAGGTAAAACTTATGTTTATACAAAAACAATGTTTGAACTTAATAAGGTTTATGGCTGGAGTAAATTTATAATAATGGTGCCTTCTATTGCCATACGTGAAGGTGTTAATAAATCGTTGGAAATTACTGCCGATCATTTTCAAGAAATATATGGTAAAAAAATACGCTTTACAATTTATAATACACAAAAAAAGTCTAATTTAGTTAATATAAAAAGTTTTGCAAACACTTCCAATATTGAAGTAATAATAATGAACTATCAGGCATTTGCAACTAAAAGCAAAGAATCGCGTAAAATTTTTCAAGAGCTTGACAGTCTGCAATCAGAAAAGCCAATAGATATAATTAAAAGAACAAGACCAATAATTATTATGGATGAACCTCAAAGGTTTGGTGAAAAAGCTGAAGCACTTTTACATGAATTTGACCCGTTGTTTAACATCCGTTATTCTGCAACACATAAAAAAGAGTATAATAAAATATATAGGCTTGATGCAATTGATGCTTATAATAAAAAACTTGTAAAAAAAATAAATGTTATTGGTATTGAATCAACCGGTAATAGTGGAACTAACAGTTATTTATTTTTAGACAGGATATTAATAAGTACAAATAAATATCCTGTTGCATTTATGGAAATTGAGGTTAATCAACAAACAGGCTTAAAAAAGGTTATAAGAAAAATTGCAGAGGGGGATAATTTATTTGAAATGTCTGGTGAATTAATACAATACAGGGGTTTTGTTGTAAAAGAAATAAATGGACTTAAAAATAGTGTTTCCTTTACAAATGGGGTTGAAATATTTGTAGGACAGGTACTGGGTGATGTTGATGAAGAACATATTAGAAGGATACAAATTCGCGAAACTATTAAGTCGCATTTAGAAAAAGAACAAAAACTTTTTAACAAAGGGATTAAAGTTTTATCATTATTTTTTATTGATGAAGTTGCAAAATATAGGCAATATGATAAAAGTAGTAACGAAATTAAAAGTGAATACGCGTTAATATTTGAAGAAGAATATCGACAATTATTAAACAACCTAAACTTTTTGGATGAAAATTATTATAACTATATAACAAATCATAAAACAGAAGACATCCATAAAGGGTATTTTTCAATTGACAAAAACGGAAGAATGGTAAACTCTGTTGAAAAAAGAACGGAGGAAGGAAGTGACGACGAAAGTGCTTATGACTTGATTATGAAAAATAAAGAAAAATTGTTAAGTTTGAGTGAACCAACAAGATTTATTTTTTCACACTCTGCTTTACGCGAAGGATGGGATAACCCAAATGTATTTCAAATATGTACACTTAAATATAGCCAATCCACAATAAGCAAAAGACAAGAAATAGGAAGAGGTTTACGAATATGCGTAAATAATAAGGGCGAAAGAATGGACTATTCTGTTTTAGAAAACGAATTTTTCGATATAAATACATTATCAATAATTGCAAGTGAATCGTATGATGAATTTGCCAAAGGACTACAAAATGAAATTGTAGAAACATTGTCAGATAGACCAATACAACTTAAACCGGAAATACTCAATGGACGAGTACTTAAAAATAGTACCGGAAATATTTTTACCTTTGATACTGTTGCTTCAATGGATTTAATAGTTTGCTGCAAAAACGCAGGTTATTTAGATGATGATTATAAAATTACTGAAAACTTTATAAATGCAGTTGAAAAAAAAGAATTTCAATTATCTCCCAAATTTAATGAATTTAAGGGGGAAATAATTGAATTATTGCAAAGTATATACTCAACTGCTAACTTTAAGGCAGCGGATAACGAAAAGGCAAATAATATTAAAGAAGAGATATTAAAGCCAAATGACAACTTTGCAAAAAAAGAGTTTCAAGAATTATGGAAGAAAATTAAAGTTAAAACTGTATATGAAGTTGATTTTGATAGTGAAGAATTGATAAATAAATGTATAACTTCTATTGATGAGAAGTTAGAAGTAAAAAAAATTATTGTTACTATTTCCGAAGGTAAACAAACAGACGAAATAAGTAAGCAAAGTTTATTAGATGGAACGGGTATGGTTAGAACAAGAAATATTTCTGAAAAAACTGATTCAATACTTGGTTCAGTTAAATATGATTTAATAGGGGAAATAACAAAAGAAACAAAACTAACCCGTAAAACCGTAGTAGAGATATTAAAAGGCATTAATGAAACTAAATTTAAGATGTTTAGAACAAATCCTGAAAGTTTTATTAAAGAGATTTCAAAACTTATAAATGAAGAGAAGGCAACAACCTTAATTAATAATATTATATATTCTAAAACAGATAAAGAATACGAGGACGATATTTTTACAATAAATAATTTTAATGGAACGTTAAGTAAAAATATCCTTGAAGTAAAAAAGCATATATATGATTACATTAAAACAGATTCGGAAAATGAACGAACCTTTGCCAATGCACTTGAAAGTGGTGAAATACTTGTTTATGCAAAATTACCCGGAGGGTTCAAAATACCTACACCGGTTGGTAACTATAACCCCGATTGGGCAATAGTATTTGATACAGATAAATTTAAGTATGTTTATTTTATTGCAGAAACAAAGGGCTCAATGTCCTCTTTACAGCTTAGGGGAAAGGAATCTCTTTTAATTGATTATGCAAAAAAACACTTTGAAGCTTTAGGTAATACCGATGTTAAATATGATGTAATTACTTCTTATCAGGAGTTAATAAATAAAGTGATGGTTTAACAGAAGGATAAAAATTTTCAGCCTCTTTAAAAAGGAGGCTGAATAATTAAGGTTTGATTTATTTTACTAATTCAATACTATTAGTATTAATTGTAAAGTCTTTTCTGGTAGCGGTCATTGGGCGTGGTTGTTTAGCTTCCATTAAAATGTTAATTTCTAATTTAGTGTTAGTATCGGATTTTTGTAATAAGCCTCTATCAACATTAAATAAAAGTTCGCCTTGACCTGAAATTTTAGGGTCGCCAAAAGTATAATTAACGCCTCTATCAGTCATTTTATTTTTGCCTTCCCATTTAACTTGAAGGTCTAAATTAACTTTAGCAATCACTTGATCGTTAATTTTTTCAAATTCAGTTACTTTGTATGTGGTTTTATTATCAATTTTGTAAACCATTAGGCTTGATGGGTAATCAAATGTCCAAGTTGAATCAACATGTACTTTCTTTTCGGGTACTCTTCTAAAAAATTGTTGAACAAGTGGTTTAATGGCACCTTCATTTAAATTGCCTTGAAATTGGAGTTTTTCTTGAGCAGAAACTGAATCGGCTATTCCTTGAAGGCTTAACATATTATCAACAATTTTGTTTGTACGGGTAACTTCAACAACTTCGCCAATACTATTAACTCTAATTCTAAAAGGTACTTGGTGCATTGCTTGGTACTCAAAAAAGTTTTTTAATTCTTCACCTTGCAATTTTTGACCTGCCTTAAATGAGAATTTTTTTCCATTAGCTGAGGCTTCAACTTTAACATCGTTAATGGTAACATTAAATTCTGCTATTTTTTCGGCATCAACATCAACAACATCAAAATCAAAAACGTATTCAACTACTTGACTGATTTCAGAAGTTATTGTTGTATCTGTTTTCATGGACTGTCCTTGTGAAGCAACAGTTTTCATTTTATAAGTAAATTTATCACCACGATTAAACTTATAAACTAATTGAACGGGTTCTTTGCCAATATCAACTTTTTCGGGCTGTCCATTTTCGTTTGATGACTTGCCGCAAGAAACAACTAATATAGATATGAATAGTATTAATAGAAGTCTTTTCATTTTTCTCTCAAATTTAGTACAATAAATATTTATTTCTTATTTTAATAAAATTACTTAAATCGTTTTGCCAAGTTGAAAAAATTTCATCAGGCGTATTATTATTTGTAATATACTCAGAAAAGGTAGTACTTCCATAAAGTCTATCAATAGACTTTTTACGGAATTCAAATTTATCAGGGAATAATTTATGGATTTCATAAATAACAATAACCCCAAATTTAACAGGGTCGAAATCAGCTTTTACATCAATAATTAATTCAACACCATTGCATTCCAACTCGGCATATTTAGGTTTTGAAGCCATGTTAGGAATTTCAACCGGCGTATATTTTGCAGGAACAAATTTAATTCCCGGTATTTTATATGATTCTAAGTTTTTGATTAATTTTTCAGAATCAATATATGGAGCTCCGAAAGTTAAAAATGGTTTATATGTCCCTCGTCCTTCAGAAATATTAGTTCCTTCTAATAAACATAATCCAGGATAAATAGCGGCAGCTTCTAAATTAATCATATTGGGAGAAGGATTTATCCATTTAAGACCTGTTTGGTTAAACAGTTGTTCTCTATCCCAATTTTTAACTTTAATAACTTTTAGGTTGGCTTTTACATTGTTTTCAAGGTATCCTTCTTCATTAAACATTGTTGCAAGTTCACCAACAGTCATTCCGTGCATAATTGGAATTGGGGCAATACCAACAAAAGACTTAAATGAATCAATTCTATTTGGACCACCAACTTTAATTCCACCAATAGGGTTTGGTCTATCCAAAATAATAACCGGAATATTATTTTCAGCAGCAGCTTGAATAGTATAATACATAGTAGAAATAAAAGTATAAAAACGAGCACCAATATCTTGAATATCAAAAATTAATACATCAACATCTTTTA
The DNA here is from genome assembly GCA_963663265.2 of Melioribacteraceae bacterium. Classification (GTDB taxonomy): domain Bacteria; phylum Bacteroidota; class Ignavibacteria; order Ignavibacteriales; family Melioribacteraceae; genus JAEXOD01. Next base: position 114,504 of record CAXXXM010000004.1, on the reverse strand, counting down.
ACATTTCTGGAGTTGGTTTATTAATTTTTCCATACAATGAATAAACAGGAATACCCGTTTTACTATCTTTACCATCGCTTACTTTAAGCCCGTCGGGAGCATCACCACGTATACCATGTTCCGGTCCAAATAAGGCGGTAACCTTAACTTGAGGGATGTTTACTAATGAATCTACTAAGTGAATACCGGATGCTAACACAGCGGTATGATTGGTTACGATACCTAAGTTTTTCCCCTTAATTATATCTAAATTTTCGGAGATTAATAAATCAGCACCTGAAATAACTTTAGTATTGGAATTTGGAGTTGCACAAGTTATTGAAACAAGAAAAACGAAAATGAATAAAAATCTAAACATAATACACCTATAATCTATTTTTGACTAATGACCAAGCAGCAAGAGTAAGTCCATCCCAAATAAAATTGGTATTTACCAATTTTTCAATTTCTTCTATCGTAAAAAAATCAATTTCAAAATCTTCAGTTTCATCCGCAGGAAGAGGGGATGGGAAAAGTTCTTTTGCAAGATAAACAGTACAAATTTCGTTGGAAGCCCCTGTGTATGGAGCAAATTCCCCAATTTTTTCTATTGATTTTGCAGAATAACCGGATTCCTCACGCAGTTCTTTAATAGCATTTTCATGTGTTGTTAAGTTTTCTGAAACTGACCCACAAGGGAACTCCCAGCTTTCTTTACCATTTAAATATCTGTATTGATTTGTAAGCAGAATTTTTCCGGAAGAATTTATGGGGATTACCATTGTAGAACCAAGTGAATGGACGTAATGGTATTCCCCATTAAAATTATTATCTATAATAAAATTATCAACTTTATAAGACCAATGAGAATTTTTTATTATAGTTTTTTCAGAAATTTTTTCCCATTTTTTTAGCAAACTAAAATCCGGTTATTTCTAACAATTCTTTTCTACTAAAAAAGTGTAAAATTTCTTTATAAGCATTTTCATCAGAATCTGAGCCGTGAACTGTATTTTCCTGCATACTTTTAGCAAACATCTTTCTAATAGTGCCTTCTTCAGCTTTAGCAGGATCGGTAGCACCAATTAGTTTTCTGAAAGCTTCAACAGCATTTTCATTTTCCAGAACCATTGGAATACAAGGACCGGAAGTCATATATGCAACTAAATCAGCAAAAAACGGTTTATCTTTGTGAACTTCGTAAAAACCTTTAGCCGAATCGGTTGTTAGTTTTACAGTTTTTAAAGCAACAATTTTAAAGCCGGAATCAATAATTTTAGAAATTACTTTTCCTTCGTTTTTGTTAATTAAACAATCAGGTTTAAGTATAGCCAATGTTCTATTGTTCACGTTTACCTCATTTACTTATTTAAAGCTTTTTTCATTGTAATACCAATTTCAGCAGGTGATTCAATAACATGAATTCCACAATTACTCATGAATTCCATTTTTTCTTTAGCAGTACCTTTACCACCAGAAATAATTGCACCGGCGTGCCCCATTCTTCTTCCCGGAGGAGCAGTTTGACCTGCAATAAAACCAACAACAGGTTTTTTAACAGATTCTTTAATATAAGCAGCAGCTTCTTCTTCAGCAGTACCGCCGATTTCACCAATCATAACGATACCTTCAGTATCAGGATCTTCATTAAATAATTTAATAACGTCAATAAATCTTGACCCAATAACAGGATCACCACCAATACCAACGCAAGAAGATTGACCAATACCTAAATCAGATAATTGTTTTACGGCTTCGTAAGTTAAAGTTCCACTACGTGATACAACACCAATAGAACCTTTATTATGGATAAAACCGGGCATAATACCAATTTTAGCTTTACCCGGTGAAATAATACCGGGGCAGTTAGGACCAATTAATCTTACATCTTTACCTTTAATGTAATTATATACGTTTACCATGTCGGCAGCTGGAATTCCTTCAGTAATACATACAATTAATTTAACGCCTGCTTCAGCAGCTTCCATAATAGCGTCAGGTGCAAATGCAGGGGGAACAAAAATAGCAGCAGCATCTGCGGCAGTTTCTTTAACAGCTTCTTTTATGGTATTAAATACAGGAACACCTTCGTGAATAGTTCCGCCTTTGCCGGGTGTAACACCTGCAACAACGTTTGTTCCATACTCAATCATTTGTTTTGTATGAAATGAACCTTCACCACCTGTAATTCCTTGTACTAATACACGTGTTTTTTCGTTAAGAAGAATACTCATCTTATCTCCGAATTGAAATTATAGTTTTATAAATATATCAAATTTTCAATTTGTTTGCCAAATTGAAATAAATCATTTTCATTAAATTGTTTTGCTAAAACCTGCATACCGATAGGTAGGTTTAACGAGTTATATCCAATAGGAATGCTTAACCCCGGAATACCTGCCAAGTTAGCAGATGTTGTATAAATATCACTCAAGTACATTTCCAATGGATCAGTAGATTTTTCACCTAATTTAAATGCAGTAGTAGGGGAGGTTGGTGTTAAAATTAAATCTACTTTATTAAATGCATCTAAAAAATCATTTTTAATAAGATTTCTTACTTTTTGAGCTTTTTTATAATAAGCATCATAATAACCTGTAGAAAGAACAAAAGTACCTAACATTATTCTACGTTTAACCTCTTCTCCAAAACCTTCTGAACGTGAATTAATATACATGTCACTTAAAGAAGAGGAGTTTTTGGAACGATATCCGTATCTAACTCCATCAAACCGAGCTAAGTTTGAAGAGGCTTCAGCAGTTGTAAGAATGTAATAGGCTGCAATACTATATTCTGTATGTGGTAAAGAAATATCTTCAATTGCATAACCTTCTTTTTGTAAGCTATCTACTAATTTTGAAATTTTGTTTTTTACTTCAACATCTAAACCATCTTTAAAATACTCTTTTGGTAAACCAATTTTAAAATTCTTTTTATTAGTTGATGGTTTAAAATCATTAATATCCATTTTTGCAGAAGTTGAATCATTTGGGTCGTGACCCGAAATTACCGACATAATAAGAGCAGAATCGGAAATATTGTTTGAAAAACAGCCAATTGAATCAAATGATGATGCAAAAGCAGTTAATCCAAATCTTGAAACTAATCCATACGATGGTTTGATTCCATAAACTCCACAAAATGATGCCGGTTGTCTAATTGAGCCACCTGTATCAGAACCTAAAGCTGCGTCGCATAAATTTGCGGCTACTGCCGCAGCAGAACCACCACTTGAACCACCTGTTACATATTCATTATTGTGCGGATTTAACACGGGTCCAAAAAAAGAATTTTCATTAGATGAACCCATTGCAAATTCATCGCAATTGGTTCTACCAATAAGAATAGCATCTTCTGCTTCTAACTTATTAATTACAGTAGCATTATAAACAGCTTTGTAATTACTGAGCATTTTTGAAGAGCATGTATTAAGTTTATCTTTTTGAAGGATGTTATCTTTAACGGCAATTACTAAGCCGGCTAATTTACCATGTTTTCCTGTAAAAATCTTTTCTTCAATAATTTTTGCATTTTCAATGGCATCATAATTGATACTGTTAAATGCATTTAAGATTTTTTTAGCTTCAATTTTATTAATAAAATCAGAAACATTTTGAACGAGTGAGATTTTTCTATCTTTAATCAGTTCTAATTTTTCTGAATAATCCTTATAATTCAATATTATCCTCTAAAATTTAGCTCTTTTTATCTTTGTTGTCAGTATCAGTTGTTTTAATTTCATCTTCAACATCACGTAAAGCTTTTTTAAATTCTTTCATTCCTTTACCAATACCTTGTGCTAACTCGGGGATTTTTTTAGCTCCGAATAAGATAATAATGGCTAAAATAATAAGAATTAATTCAGTTGAACCTATATTAAACATATTAAACTCCTTTAACTTAATAGTCCATTAACTATTGATCTAAATATTTCTTGTCCATCAATATTATTAAACAGCGGGTCACAGCATCTTTCGGGATGAGGCATCATGCCTAAAATGTTTCCGGATTTATTAATTATACCGGCAATATTAAGAATTGATCCATTGGGGTTAAACTCATCTGATACTTCGCCATTTGCAGAAGAATACTGAAACACAATCTGATTATTGTTAACCAATTCAGTAATTACATTTTCATCTGCAAAATAATTACCATCACCATGAGCAATAGGTACTTTAATAACATCTTTAGTAACACTATTTGTAAACAGAGTATTCTTATTTTTCACATTTAAGTAAACATCTTTACAGATGAATTTTAATGATTTGTTTTGAATAAGAACACCTGGAAGGAGACCGGCTTCTAACAAAATCTGAAAACCATTGCAAATTCCAATAATTATTCCACCTTTTTGACCAAATTCAATAACTTCCTGCATAATAGGAGAAAGGCTTGCAATAGCACCCGTTCTTAAATAATCGCCGTAAGAAAAACCACCGGGGAGAATAATAACGTCTGAGTTTTTCAAATCCTTGTCTTTGTGCCATAAAAATTCAGCTTCATAACCTAAAATTTTTTTTAAGCTATGATAAGCATCATGGTCGCAATTAGAACCGGGAAAAACAACTACACCAAATTTAGGGTTCATTTTACTTTTTCCAATGTATATTCGTAATCTTCCATCACTAAGTTAGCAAGTAATTTATTGCAAAATTCATCAACTTCAGATTTGGCTTTGTCATAATCTTCAGTATTAATAATGAATTGAATATACTTACCAATACGTGTATTAGAAATATTATTAAACCCTAATAATTTTGCTCCTTGTTCAACAGCTTTACCTTGAGGATCAAGGATTTTAGGTCTTCTTTTTACAATTACAGTTACCTGATACAATTTACAGCTCGCTTTTTTGTGAAAAACTATTGATCAATAAATAATAAAAACTTCTAAAAATTCCAAACAAAACCAAAGAAATAAAAACAAAAAATAGAATTTTACCATTAGTAGCAACAAGTAAAATTAATCCAATAATAAGAATAGATAAATAAATTATTTTTTCAGGAACGGATTTGTTTTTTAATTTTGGTAGTGCATTATATCTAATTTTGCTAACCATTAAATAAGACAAAAGCAAAATTAATGGAATAACAAATGTATGATACGGGGTTTGTATTTCTCCATTTTTAGAAAAGCTGATTATAAATGAAGAAAGAGTAATTGCTTGTACGGGAATAGGCAATCCCTTAAAATCATGTTTAGTTTCAATATCTTCAAGTTGAATATTAAAGCGTGCTAAACGAAAAGCACCAAAAACTAAAACCAATGAACTTAAAACAATACCAATAAAATCGTAATGAAACAAATAGCTTTTATAAATTAAAAAGCCGGGAGCAGCACCAAAACTAACAACATCGGAAAGAGAATCAAGTTCAACTCCAAAACTGCTTGAAGTTTTAAAGAAACGAGCCATAACACCATCAAGAGCGTCAAAAATTGAAGCAATAATAATAAAAATGGCAGCAGTTTTGAACATGCCCATAGAAGCATATACGATAGAAAAAAAACCGCAAATAATATTCATTGCAGTAAATGAATTTGGAATTATTGCTTTAGAAAAGGGGAGTTGTTTCATTTTTTTAGCTCAAATAAAATTGTTTCACCTGCGGTAACTACATCACCAACTTTAACTTTAATATCGGTATTAATAGGAACAAATACATCAACTCTACTTCCAAATTTAATCATCCCAAATCTTTCTCCACTTTTTACCGTTTGTTCTTCTTTTAAGTCTGTAATAATTCTTCTTGCAACCATTCCGGCAACTTGGGTGAATAGAACTTTTCCATATTTGCTATTTATACCAATATAAGACCTTTCGTTTCGTGTATCTGCTTTATCATGGTAAGCCACTAAGTATTCACCTTTTACATACTTTAAAAAGTCTACCTTACCGTCAATTGGAATTCTATTAACATGAACATTTAATGGAGACATAAAAATTGATACTTGAATACATTTTTCAGTAATATATTCACTCGGAATAACTTCTTTAATTATTAATACTTTACCGTCAGCAGGTGAAATAACTAAATTTTCACCTTTGGGAGTAATTCTGTTGGGGTCTCGGAAAAAATTCAGCGAAAATCCTAAAAGAATTATCCCCAATAAAATTATTGAGTATTTTACATATGTATTGTTAATAAAAATTGCTGCAATAAATAAAATAAAAACAAGAATAGAAACAATGCCTAAAGTACTATAACCATATTTTGTTATCATTAACCAACCAAATTGTAAAAGAAAAATTTATTTAACTTACAAATTTAATATTTTTTTTAAAGAATTTCTTTGTGATTTAAATTTTGTTAAATTTATATTCTAAATTAAAATGTTTTTATATACAACATAAAGATACAATTTAATATTAAATTTTCATAGATAAATTATTGGAGGTATTCATGTTAAAAGGAAATATGAATGGAATGATGAAGCAGATACAAAAGCTGCAAGCAGATATGGAAAAAGTACAAAATGAATTAGCTAATAAAACAGTATCTGCCGAAAGTGGTGGTGGAATGGTTAAAGCTATTGCAAACGGGAAAAAGGAATTAGTATCAATATCTGTTGAAGCTGAAGTAATGAACTCCGGCGACAAAGAAATGTTAGAAGATTTAATTGTTGCCGCCGTAAATAAAGCCCTTGAAGCAGCAGGAAAATTGGCTGAAGATGATTTGGCAAGTGTTACTAAAGGTGTAATTCCTCCAGGTTTTAATATTCCGGGTTTCTAATTTTGATTATTGCCGAACCATTACAGATTGCAATTGAAGAATTGAGTAAACTTCCAAGTATTGGAAAAAAAACTGCTCAAAGATTAGCTCTATTTCTTCTTAAAAGTGATAAAAAATATGTCGAAAACCTAACAAATTCGATTTTATCTCTGAAAGAAAATGTTAAGTTTTGTAAGATATGTTATAACATTACTACTGAGGAAGAGTGCGAAATTTGTACAAGTTCGAAAAGGGATAAATCATTGATTTGTGTAGTTGAGGATATTAATGATTTAATTGCTATTGAAAAGACAAATGAGTACAATGGGGTTTATCATGTGCTGGGTGGTGTTCTATCACCTTTATCCGGAATTGGTACAGAGCAAATTAGAGTAAAGGAATTACTTTTACGTTTGCATGATGATAATGTTAAAGAAATAATATTAGCCCTTAATCCTGATACTGAAGGGGAAGCCACTTCGCTTTTTATTGCAAAAACAATTCACCCATTAAAAATTAAAGTTACAAGAATTGCACGCGGATTACCAATGGGAAGCGATTTGGAATTTGCTGACGATGCAACTATTGGTAGAGCTGTTTTAAATAGAATAGAGATATAATGACTCATACTGAGTGGTTCAAAGACTGGTTTGCTTCCGAATTTTACTTAAAAGTGTATAAACATAGAAATAATTTGGAAGCAGAGAGCTTTTTGCAGTTTATTATTAATGATTTGAAAATTGGTAAATATTCAAAAATACTTGATGCTGCATGTGGAGCTGGCAGACATTTGGCGTTTTTGCAAAAGAAAGGGTTTAATGCATTTGGTTTTGATTTAAGTTTACCTCTATTAAAAGTGGCTAAGAACGAAATAGTTAATAACTATATTATTAATATGGATATTAGGTATACTGCATTTAAGCAGCAATTTGATTTTATTTTTAATTTATTCACTTCTTTTGGGTACTTTGAAACTGATAAGGAAAATTTTAAGTTTTTTGCTGATGTTAAAAATCACTTAAAAAATAATGGAGTAATTGTATTTGATTATTTTAACTCTCAATTCTTGATAAAAAATCTTGTATTAAACAACAGTAAATATGTTGATAATATAAAAATTACCGAAACAAGAAATATTTCAGGTGGAAGGGTAAATAAGATTATTACGTTAAATAATGGACTGGAGGAAAAATCTTATGTTGAATCAGTTAAACTTTATTCTTATTTTCAATTAATGGAAAATTTTGAAAAATTAGGTTATCGTATAATAAATCAATATGGTAATTATAATGGCGAAAATTTTAATATTGAAAAATCAGAAAGGTTAATACTATACTTAATAAATGAAAAATGCTAAATATTATATTGTTTTATTAATTTTATTATTTGGGTGTGATATTTTATCAACTCGTGATCCTGAATCACCTGATGCTGCCAGAACAAGTCTTTTACCGGCAACAACACCTCAAATACTTTTTAGCAATCTTAGAACATCTTTAGAACAAAAAGTAACGGAAAATTATTTATCCTGTTTTGCTGATACTAATTTAGTTAAGTCAGAATTTACATTTACTCCTGCTGTAAGTGCAGCAAATAGATATTCAATATTAAAAGAATGGAATAAAGACTGTGAAAGAAGGTATTTTAATAATTTAAAGAACCTTATTGATGATAATCAAACCATTGATTTAACCTTTTATAACGAATATAGTAATATTCAATCAGATTATGCTATTTATCAATATGATTATACAATAAGTGTAAAATTAAGCAGTGGTGCTCAAGAAATTTATAAAGGAAATGCACAATACACAGTTAAAGTTGATAAAAATAATACATGGGTAATTACAGATTGGGTTGATATTGGAACTGAAAATTCACAAAGCTGGAGTGAATTGAAAGGGAGGTATTATCAATAAACTGTTTGCATTAATTTTGTTGGCAATTGCTTTTTCTGCATGTGACAATCCATTTGCACCTGCCTTAGATAATAACAGTTCAGATTCTCAAAATCTGATAAGTGATCGTACTTCGGTAGATGGTGTATTTCAAAATTTACAGTATGCATATACATTTAAAGATAGTACAATTTACGGGCAATTGCTTTCAAATGAATTTTTGTTTACTTATAGAGATTATGATAGAGGCGTTGATGTTTCATGGGGAAGAGATGAAGAAATGAGGGTTACAAACGGATTATTCCAAAATTCTCAACGTCTTGATTTAATCTGGAATAATATTATCTTTATGACTTCAGATTCAACTAATATTATCCGAGGATTTAATTTAACCATAACTTTTAATCCTACTGATATAATTTTTGTTGAAGGCAGAGTAAATCTTTATTTAAGAAAAGATAGTTTCAATAAATGGCAAATTTCTCAATGGATTGATGAGTCAAATAATTAATGATCAGTTTTTATTTTAAAGAGGCATTTAGATTATTAAAAAGAGAAAAAGGTGCTTCATTTTTAACCGTTTTTTCAATGATTTTAGCTATTTTACTTTCAACTTCAAGTATATGCTTTTTGTATCTTTCATACGAGTTTAACAACTCGCTGATTGAAAAAATTACAATTAATATTTTTCTTGATGAAAATGTTAACTTGTCTGATAAGCAATATATTAAGAATTTTCTAAATGAAGTAAAATGGATTAAACAGGTTTCCTTTATAAATAAAACTCAAGCTAAAGCAAATTTTATTAAAGAAACGGGCGAAAATCTTGATGCTGTTCTTGAAGTTAATCCTTTACCGGAATGCTATCAGATTTATCTAAATGCAAAAGAATTTAATATCGAAAATCTTGAAGAAAGGATAAAACCAATTAAAGAAATTGCCGGTGTTGATGAAATAGTTTACGATTATGAGTTTTTAATCTCTCTGTTTAAATTTATTGATTCTTTTAAGTATTTCTTATTTATTATTAGTTTTTCTTTAAGTTTAATATCAGTCTACTTGGTTTATGCTACAAATAGATTGATTTATAACTCAAAAAACGATATGTACGATATAATGAAATTGGTTGGAGCGAAATTGCGTTCAATAAAAATTCCAATATACTTAAATGGAATATTAATTGGTATGATTTGCAGCACAATTTGCCTATTAATTGTCAATTTTTTGTTGATTTTATTGACTAATTTGTTGAACATTGTTAACTTTACAAGATTGATTATTTTAATTAATATATTAATTCCAATATTTGGGTTATTGTTTGGTATTTTAGGAGGATATTTTTCAACGAAAAATATAAATTTAAATATCAATAAGATTTGATTAATGAAGGTTTTTTTTTTAACAAAAAAAGGTTAAAATGTTGAAAATTAAGTTTCTTTTTGTATTTTTTTTGATAATGTTTGCTTCGAGTTCTTTTGCTCAAACAAACGATTATGAATTGGGGGCTGCTCCTCAAAGCCAATATAGACAGCAAGGTGGTTATTTTGATTATTCAGATCCACGTACTGTGAATATTAAAGTTGCTATTTGGGGTGGTGTTAAATATCCTGGAAAGTACATAATTCCTGAAGAGTCTTCAGTCAGCGATTTACTTTCGTATGCAGGGGGACCTGTAACTGATGCAGAATTAGATGAATTGAGATTATATAGAACGACAGCCGATTCAACTAGTGAGATGATTAAATTTAATCTTAATGATTTAATGTGGGAAAAGAATCTAAAGAGTAATTCAATTAAAGTGCCAAAATTGATGGCAGGTGATATATTTGTAGTTCCTATATATCCCAAATACTTTTTTAGAGAATGGTTGGGTATTGGATTATCAGTATTTTCAGCCTTAATTTCATTAGCTATTTTACTTACTAAGTAGAGGGAAAATTGGAGAATAATATAAATTCAAGAGATTTTGAAAATACATCATTAAAAGATTATTTAAATTTGATTCGTTTGAATCTTTTACCAATATTGTTAATATCGGTAACAGCTTTGTTAATTTCAATTCTATATGCGGTTAATGCTGTTAATATTTATAAATCTACAACAGTTTTGAAAATAGCAAAGCCAACTGGAAACATCCTTGAATCACCTTTAATGCCTGAGTTTTCAGATTTTGGAAGTGATAGATTTATAGCTAATGAAATTGAAGTACTTAAAAGTTATACAATTAAAGAAAAAGTAGCTAACTCTCTTATTGAAAGTTATAACAAGTTGGGCGAAAGAGATAGTTTTTATTTGCTTTTAGATCAAAGTTATAAAGTTGCAGAAAATCAATCAGTAAAAATTAAAAGAGTTCCTGATATTGTTGAAGCTTTAACTCAAAAAGTTACTATCGAACAGAAAAGAGGTTTGGATATAGTAGAGATTTCTGTTGAATCTCCTTCAGCATTTGAAGCTTCGTTAATTGCAAATTTATATGCAGATGCATATAAACAATTTAATTTGCAGATTAATAGAGCACAATTAACTTCAGTTAAAGAATTTTTGGCTAATCAACGTAATGACAAGATGAAGGAGTTGAATAAGTCTGAAAACACATTAAAAGATTTTCAGGAGCAAAAGGGAATTGTTGAACTATCAGCACAGTCTCAAGCACTTATTCAACAGTTGACAGATTTTGAAGCTAAATTAAATGCAGCAAAAATTGACCAAACCATCTCTGAAAAAAACCTAAAAGAATTAATGTCCGAACTTGAAAAACAAGATCCAAGATTAAATGATTATTTGGAAAGTTTTGCAGCTGAACCTTACTTAAAAAACCTACAAGAAAGTATTGCAAGTTTAGAAGCACAGAGAGATTTAGCAATTGCAAATAGTACAATTGATAAAGATAAATCCAAACTTGTTAATGATTATAACAATAGAATTAAAGATCTAAAAGAAAAATTAAATAAGAAAATTGCAGTTTATAAATCCGGTTTGTTTGCTTCAAGTCCGGATGAGATTAAAGAGCTTACTAAAAAAATACTTGAAGAAGAATTGAAATATCAAGCAAGTTCAGCTTCGGTTAAACAGTTGGAAATAATCTTTAAGCAATATGAAAGAGAATTTAATGAATTACCAAAACAAACAATTGACTATGCTCGTTTAGAGAGAGAAAGAACAGCGTATGAAAAATTGTATGAATTGGTAGAAGAAAAGTATCAAGAAGCAATGATAAATGAGCAATCAACACCTGGTAATGTTCTTATTGTTGATTTGGCAAGAAGAGCAGATAAACCTTCAAAACCTAATAGAATGATGATTGTTGCAGTTGGCTTGATTCTTGGACTTGGTTTAGGATTCGGTTTTGCATTTATGAAGAATTATTTTGATAATACTGTTAAAACCCCTGAAGACATCCAAAGAAAAAATATTAATGTTTTAGCATGGGTTCCTTTAATTGAAGGTATTGACCTTAAAGGGAATGATTTTGAATTTATTGTAGCTAAAAGACCGGATTCGATTCCTTCAGAAGCTTTTAGAGCATTAAGAACCAGAATCCAGTTTTCCAAAGTTGATGCTAATTCAATCAAAACCATATTGATTACATCATCAACACCACGAGAAGGAAAAACTACAGTATCAGTTAACTTATCTGGTAGTTTTGCCAACGCAGGCAAAAAGACTTTGATAGTTGATTGCGATTTAAGAAAACCAAGAATGCACAACGTATTTAAAGTTAAACGTTTCCCTGGATTAACAGATTATTTCTTTGGTCAAGCAAGTTATGATGAAATTGTTAGAAAATCAGAAGTTGAAAACTTGTATTATATAACAGCAGGAACAATTCCTCCTAACCCGTCGGAATTATTAAGTTCAAAATTAATGGTTGATTTCTTAGCAAAAGTAAGAGAAGAGTTTGATATTATTCTTGTCGATTCTCCTCCGGTAATTGCTGTAACTGACTCGGAAATATTATCAAGATTAGTTGATGTTACCTTATTAGTTGTATCTGCAAATCAAACAGAAACTGATTTGATGGTTAAATCTACTGAATTGTTAAGTCATGATAAGGGTTCGTTTGTTGGGGTTATTCTTAATAACTTTAGCTATAAATCGGGTTATGGCTCATATTATAAATATTATTATTATTATTCACGTCCATCTGCGAATTCTCCCAAAAAAATAACTGAAAATAATACTAAAAATACATAAAAGTGAAAAAAACATTATTTTTCTTAGTTTTAATTCTTACTACTTATAGCTTGGCTCAAATAAAGCCAAGCTATATAAATAGAACTGATTTTTTCTTCTCTGATTCTTCAAAAAATCTTTCCAATGTCTCATTAAATATAGCCGCAACAGATGGTGTAATTGATCAAAATAGTTATCTTGTTGGTCCTGGCGATAAATTATTGATTGATATACAAGGGGTAACTTCTTTATCTGGAGTGGCAGTAGTAAATTTTGAAGGTTATATTAAAATTGAACAAGTTGGTTTAATTTATGTTTCCGGTAAAACTTTATTTGAAGTTAAAGAATTGATTAAAAAGGAAATTAAAAGTATTTTTAATAATGTTAAAATTACTGTAACCTTAGTTGATTTTAAGAAAATTAAAGTAACTTTGCTCGGAAATGTTGCAAAACCAAATACTTATATTGTAACTGGAAATACTCGACTTCTTGAATTAATAAATATTTCGTATGGGTTGTTTGATGATTCTGATTTGCGGAATGTTTCAATAATGAAAATCTCAGGTCAAATTAAAAAATACGATTTGATTAGATTTATTAGAAACGGTGATTTATCTCAAAATCCATTCCTTACTGAGGGTGATAGAGTAATTATAAACAAGAGTGACAAACTTATTTCTATATATGGTAGTGTTCAATACCCCGGTCGTTATGAATATGTTGAAGGTGATAATTTAGAGGGTCTAATATCTTTAAGTGGCGGTTTTGTCTTTAGTGCGAAAAAGGATAGTATTGAGATAATTTCTTATTTAGAAGATTATAAAAATACTTCAGTTAAGTATGTCAATTATGGCGAGCTGGAAAATTCAAAAATAGAGCTAAAGCCGGGTGATAGAGTATTAGTGCGAGCTAAACCTGAATTTTTACAAGAGAACTATGTTAAAGTTAGTGGCAGAGTTAAATATCCTGGTTATTTTAGAATTGAAAAATCTAAGACGGATTTGAAGAGCCTATTATTAAATGAAGTAGGGGGATTTTTAGAACATGCTTCGCTAAAAGATGCATACATTATTAGAACTCAAGGGAATACAGAAATAGATCCGGAATATGATAGATTAATTAAAATGCAACGCGGTGATATGACCGATGATGAATATGATTATTTAAAAGCTCGTTCCAGAGAACTTAAAGGCAAGATGGTTGTTGACTTTGAAAAACTATTTAATGAAAATGACTTAAAAGAAAATTTGATTTTACGAAATAATGATGAAATTTATATCCCCGAAGAAAAAGATTTTATTACATTAGTTGGTCAAGTAGTTAACCCCGGAAATGTTCAATTTAATAAAAGATACTCGGTTGATGATTATATTCAATTAGCCGGTGGTTTTTCATGGCGTGCTGTTGAAGGAGATGTAAGAGTTATTAAATACAATACAAAAGAATGGATAGACGCTGATGATGTTGAGAAGTTAGAGCCGGGTGATGTAATCTGGATACCAGAGGAAACCCCATCTCCAAAGTTTTGGGATGTCTTCAAAGATTCGATGTTAATTGTTGGACAAGTTGCAGCTTTAATTACTGCAATTGTGGCTGTAATTATTTCATCAAGGAATTAATTATGACTTTTAATAACATATTACACGTAATTCTATTTAATTTTAAAAGATTACTAACAGTAACTATTATTCTTACAGTTATATTTGCTATAACTATTTATGTAGCTTATCCATTAACATTTTCCGCTGAAACTACAATTCTTCCTCCAGTTGACGAGGATAATAGTTCTCTTTCGTCTTTGTTAGGCGGGGGGGGAGATATATCCAGTTATTTGGGTTTGGGTGGTTCAAAAGGGAATGCAATGTTAAATGCTGAAATATTAAAAAGTCGTTCAATTAGCGAAGCTGTTGTTAAAAAATGTAATTTACAAAAATATTTTAAAGAAAAAGATATTCATAAAGTTGCTTCCTTTCTAACAAAAACAACATCCTCAAATGTATCTAAAGAGGGGATTCTTGCATTTAAGGTTGAGCTATCAACTCCTTTATTTGGTCGGTTTTCAAGTGCTAAGGATTCAATAAGGCATTTAGTACCGAAAATTGCCAACAGTTTTATTGAAGAATTGAATAAAATAAATAACGAAAAAATGAATATTAGGGCTAAAAGATCTCGTGAATATGTTGAACTTCAATTAATTGATATAAAAAAGAAAATGGATTCTTCAGAAGATTCCTTAAAAACATTTCAGAATAAATTTAAAGCTATTTCACTTCCAGAGCAGTTGACTGCTGCTATTGAAAATGCAGCCAAATTAAAAAGCGAAATTGTTACTACTGAAATTGAATTAAACACAATGAAGCTTAACGTTTCAAATGAAAGCCAAGCGTATCAATCTCTATCCAAAAGACTTGAAATATTAAAAAATAAATATTCACAATTTGAGACCGGTGAAAGCGACAAGATGGATTATCTTCCTGCATTCGATAATGTTCCGGATATAGTGCAAAAATATTCTGTATTAACGCGAGATGTTAGGATTTATAATGAGGTGTATTTGTTTTTACAAAAACAATATTTTAAGGAAAAAATTCAAGAAAATAAAGACGCTTTAAATGTGCAAGTATTAGATGAGGCTATTGTTCCATTATCATCATCAAGTCCAAGAGTTTTATTTAGTACAGTTGCTTTTGCGTTTTTTGCATTTTTATCTTTATCGTTGGTGGAAATATTTAAAAATAAAAAATTATATAAAAAATGAAAAAAACAGTTGTGGTTACAGGCGGTTCCGGATTTTTGGGTTCTCATTTATGTGATAGAATGATAGCTGAAGGATATAAAGTTATTTGTATTGATAACTTATTAACCGGAAACATTAAAAATATTGAACATCTTTTTGGAAACGAAGATTTTAAGTTTATTAAACATGATATAACTAATTATATCCATGTTCCGGGTGAAGTAGATTATATTTTGCATTTTGCATCTCCAGCAAGCCCTATTGATTATTTGCAACTTCCAATTCAAACTCTCAAGGTTGGGTCGTTAGGTACTCATAAAGTATTAGGTTTGGCTAAAGAGAAAAAGGCGAGAATTTTAATAGCTTCAACTTCAGAAGTCTATGGTGATCCGGCAGTACATCCTCAGGAAGAATCATATTGGGGAAATGTTAATCCGATTGGTCCAAGAGGTGTTTATGATGAAGCAAAAAGATTTGCCGAAGCAATAACAATGGCTTATCATAGATATCATGGTGTTGAAACTCGTATTGTAAGAATATTTAATACTTATGGTCCAAGAATGCGATTAAATGACGGACGTGCTTTGCCTGCGTTTGTTTCGCAAGCATTAAATGGTGAAGATATTACTGTTTTTGGTGACGGTTCTCAAACAAGAAGTTTTTGTTATGTAAGTGATTTGGTAGAAGGAATATATCGACTGTTATTGTCTGATGAAGTAAATCCTGTTAATATTGGAAATCCTGCTGAAATTACAATTAAACAATTTGCTGAAGAAGTTGTTAAAATTACTGGTACTAAAAGTAAAATAATTTACAAAGATTTACCAGAAGATGACCCAAAAGTTAGACAACCGAATATTACTCGTGCAAAAGATATATTAGGTTGGGAACCAAAAGTGGGAAGGGAAGAAGGGCTAAAAATTACCATTAATTACTTCCAATCGGTTTTTAATAGATAAAAATTACTATATAAGCCGTGTTTTTCACGGCTTTTTTATTCTACTAAAATTCTAAATTCAAACCAATATTAAAAAATCTTTTTGAATATACGTGTGCTATTGGAATTGGCTGTTCTGTTTCTGGTAATACATGATGCCATGAATATGTAGCAATATTATATTTATTAAAAACATTGTAGACTTCTGGAATTACAGTAAGTTCATAACCTTTTCCAAGAGGAAATCTAAATGTTAAACCCATATCTACTCTAAAATAGAAGGTGAATTTCCTAACCATGTTGTAATCTGGTGTCATGGTATAAAGTCCTGTTATGGGATCTTGTATAGTCTTTTGAGGATGGTACAAAAAACCGGAACCTAAATTAAAAACTACATGTGATTGAAAATTCTTGCGTCGTTTTACTCTGTCTTGTAAATAAATTCTAATTGTATGGGTCTGGTCTAATAACCTTCTTTGATATCCGCTGTTGTATGTCATACTTTTTTCTTTTGTATCCAGATAACTATATCCTATCCAACTTGTAATTCCTTTTACTAATTCTCCTCGATATTGCAAATCAACTCCATATGCATATCCATCTGAATTATTTTGGTTAGAATAAACGAGTTTGAGTTGGTCTATATAATAAGGAATAAGATTATTAAGTTTTTTATAGTAAACTTCTACGAGAAAATCCGAAGTCGGATTAAGCCTATTTTCCCAGCTTAAAATATAATGTACTGCTTTTTGGGCTTTAAGTGGGTTCATTTTTGTTAGGTCTTTATCACGCAGTTCATAATAATATGGAGGCTGATAAAAATATCCCCAACCGAAACTCAGTTTGTTTTTTTCATCAAGTAAATAATCTAAATTTAATCTTGGACTTATTAATACTTCATTATTATAATAATATTTTAGTAATCTGATTCCAAAGTTGGCGTTTAAATTTGGAGTAATTGAAAAATTATCTTCTATAAATCCGGCAATTGAATTGAAATTAACATCCTGATTTGACATTGTGACATAACTTGGATTTAAAATTGAATCCGGTCCTATTTCATAGGTAGTTTCATTAAGGATGCTGTTCATTTCAGAAAATTTACCTTTTGCACCTATTTTAATAACATGATTTCCAACTGTATAGGCTGCTTCCGCATTTATTACGAAAGTCTTAACATTTAGTCTATTATCAGAGAACTCATATGCGGTTTTTAAATATTTTCGGTTATCTCCGGGATTGTATGCATCCTCAGAATAAAAAATATTGTTCGATAAATTTTTGTTCTCAGTTTCTTTATTGTAGTAATATGAAAAGGCAGTATTAAAAGTTACCTTTTCTGTAATATTTCCAAAATACTTAATTCCTGCAATATTTCTGTGAAAGCTGTAATATTGTTTCCCTGTATATTCAAGTGTTATTTGTCGGATATCATCTCGGCTTAACTGAAATTGTCCTTCCCAGTTTTCGGGTGTAAGGTCAAATTTGTTGTATGCTTGTAAATAAAATATTTCTATCCCTGAAGTTTTTGTAAAGTCGTAAGTTGCAAAAACCTGAAAATCGATAAATTTTGGTCTGTATTGCCCGCTTGTTTGTAGCACATTTGCAAATGAAGCAGGATTTGCATACCGAATACCGCCTGTAAGGTTTAAATTACCAACTCGTTTGTTTATTGTTAGTCCCATATTTAAAAGATTTACATCCAAATTTCCATGAATAGTGGAATCAAAATTTTTCTTGTAACCGATTTCAAGTACCGATGACATTTTATCATCAAACTTGGCTGGAAAAGCACCGTTATAAAATCTTAAATCTCCTACCATATTTTGGTTTACAATTGATTGACTCTCTTCAACTCCTTGCTCAGATAGTAGGGGTCTATAAATTTCATATCCGTTTAAATAAATTAGATTTTCGTCAAAATTGCCTCCTCGTACATTATAAGCACTTGTTAATTCGTTATTTGAAGTAACACCAGGAAGAATTTTTACTCCACGTATAACATCTGAATAAAGATTCGGCATTCTAATAAGATCATTTCCTTTTATTTCCTGAACAGTAATTGATTCAGAAGTTTTGTTCCCTTGTATACTTATTTCTTTAATTTCGTAAACTTTTGGAGCAAGAGAGATATTCATCTCTATGTTTTTATTTGGATAAAGTTTGATGAGTTGTTCATGGTTTACAAATCCGACACAACTGAAAGATAGAAGATAGTTACCAGGATTGATTTGTATTGAGTAAAAACCGTTAGAATCTGTGGTTGTACCATGTGAAGTCCCTTCAATTTTTACATTTACATCTTTAATAGGCAACAAGGTTGCTGATGACGTTACAAATCCAGTAATGAGAGTTTTATTTTCTTGAGAAAACACTTGAAGAGACATTAGGAAAATTATTAATACCTTAAAATTCATATTTTTTTTGCCTATCATAATTTGCGGAACCCATACAATAATTAGGAGGGCACCTTTTAATAATTAGCTTGTAAAGCTATATTTTTACCTCAAGTTTAACAAGTCAAAATTTTTTGCCATAATCGCAAGAATAGGGGATTAATTGAGGAATGAATATGGCAAACCGTTTAATATTAAAAGTAAATTGTTTTATTTGAAGAGAAAGCCAGTGGAAGTGTATGTTTTTTGCATTTATAAATTAGATACTAAAAAAAAGTCGAGTATTAAATACTCGACTTTTCAATTAAATAATAATTAATCATTAATAATTATTTATTAGTACATTCCGTCCATTCCGCCCATGTTAGGTGGCATAGCTGGAGCTTTTTCTTCTTCTTTTTTCTCATAAACAACAGCTTCGGTTGTAATTAACATTGAAGAAACAGAAGCAGCGTTTTCTAAAGCGGTTCTTGTTACTTTGGTAGGATCGATAACACCAGATTTAACTAAGTTTTCATATTTTTCGTTACCTGCGTTAAATCCATAATCACCGGTACCTTCCATCACTTTATTAAGAACAACAGCACCTTCTAAACCTGCATTATTAACGATTTGTTTTAA
This sequence comes from Melioribacteraceae bacterium, assembly GCA_963663265.2. Classification (GTDB taxonomy): domain Bacteria; phylum Bacteroidota; class Ignavibacteria; order Ignavibacteriales; family Melioribacteraceae; genus JAEXOD01. The sequence goes on along the minus strand of CAXXXM010000004.1, from coordinate 95,050 downwards.
AGGTTCTTCAAGAGCTTTCTTAATTATTTTAATACCTGTTGTTTGATCTAAGTTTTCACCTTCTAATGTTTCAAGAGCAGAGATTGCACGAACTAAAGCAACACCACCACCAGGAACAATACCTTCTTCAACAGCAGCACGGGTTGCATGTAAAGCGTCTTCAACTCTTGCTTTCTTTTCTTTCATTTCAACTTCAGTAGCAGCACCAATTTTAACAACGGCAACACCACCAGAAAGTTTAGCTAATCTTTCTTGTAATTTTTCTTTATCATAATCAGATGTTGATTTTTCGATTTGAGATTTAATTTCATTTACTCTCTTCTTAATATCATCAGCACTTCCAGCACCTTCAACAATAGTTGTATTGTCTTTATCAATAACAACTTTTTTCGCACGTCCTAAATATTGAACAGTAGCATTTTCTAATTTATAACCTGTTTCTTCAGCAATAACTGTACCTGCTGTTAAAACTGCTATATCTTCTAACATAGCTTTTCTTCTATCACCAAAACCAGGAGCTTTAACTGCACAAATTCTTAAAGTACCACGTAATTTGTTAACAACTAAAGTAGCTAATGCTTCACCTTCTAAATCTTCAGCAATAATTAATAAAGATCTACCAGCTTGAGCAACTTTTTCCAAAATTGGTAATAAGTCTTTCATAGCACTAATTTTTTTATCGTGAATCAAGATGTAAGGGTCGTCTAAAACAGCTTCCATTGATTCTGAATCAGTTACAAAGTAAGGTGATAAGTAACCACGGTCAAATTGCATACCTTCAACAAAGTCTAAGCTTGTTTCTGTACCTTTTGCTTCTTCAACTGTAATAACACCATCTTTTCCTACTTTTTCCATTGCATCAGCAATTAACTGACCAATAGTAGAATCGTTGTTAGCGGAAATTGAACCAACTTGAGCAATTTCATCTCTACCATCAACTGTTTTGCTGATTGATTTTAAATATTCAATAACTTTTCCAACTGCAATATCAATACCACGTTTCAAATCCATAGGATTTGCACCAGCGGTAACGTTTTTTAATCCTTCACGATAAATTGCTTGAGCTAATACAGTTGCTGTAGTTGTTCCGTCACCGGCTACGTCACTTGTTTTTGAAGCTACTTCGCGAACCATTTGAGCACCCATATTTTCAATAGGGTCTGCTAATTCAATTTCTTTTGCAACAGATACACCATCTTTTGTTACTGTTGGTGCACCGAATTTTTTATCTAAAATTACATTACGACCTTTTGGTCCTAAAGTTACTTTAACAGCGTTTGCTAATTTATCAACGCCATTCAATAAACCTTTTCTTGCTTCACTGCTATATTCAACTAATTTTGCAGCCATTATAATTCCTCCAAAATTTATTTAATTACTTATTAACTACACCAAAAATATCACTTTCGCGCATAATTAAATAATCATCTTGATCAACGCGAATTTCTGTACCTGAGTATTTACCATACAATACTACATCTCCTACTTTTACTGTTAATGGAGTTACTTTTCCATCTTCAGCAGTTTTTCCACCACCAACAGCTACAACTTTACCTTCAATAGGTTTTTCTTTTGCTGTATCAGGTAAAATGATTCCGCCTTTTGTTTTTTCTTCGGCTTCACTTGGTTTTACAATAACTCTGTCATGCAAAGGTTTAATTTTAAAATCAGACATTTTAATTCTCCTTTTATGTTGTTAAAATTCTGTTAGCACTCATTATTCAAGAGTGCTAATATTTTACGCCACAAATATATAAAATTACTATTTACCTGTCAAGTCTATTACAATTGATTTTTCTAAAAAAGTTACAATGTCTTCTTATAGAAATTTAAATTTTGATTTTTTGGCTTTGAATATTACTTTTATACTTTCAATATTAATAATATGGTGACTTATGGGAAAACTATTGTTGAAAAGTATACTCGCATCTCTTATTTTTGCTTTTTTATTTGTATCATGTGAAAAATATTCAGTTTCTGATCCTAACATCGATGAAAATAAAGAAGTCTATTCTAATTTGGATCAATTATTTAATTCTTCAATTGCAAATTATGATATTCCAGGTATAGCAGTATTAATTGATATTCCGGATAAAAATATTCATTATGAAAAAGCATTTGGTGTTGCTGAAAGGACAACACAAAAACCCCTAAAATCCACAAATTTATTTCGTATCGGAAGTATTTCAAAAACATTTTCAGTCACTACATTATTGCAACTTGTTGATGAGGGATTAGTAAGTCTTAATGATACATTAAATAAATTTTACCCTGATTATCCTAAAGCTGATAAAGTTACAATTGGAATGTTGTGTAATATGACAAGTGGTATTCCAGATTATATAGAATCAAATTCATTTATTCTTTGGGCTTTAGCTAATCCAAGTTCTTATTTAGCTCCTGATCAAATAATTGAAATGTCCAAAGATTTAGATTACTACTTTGAACCCGGAAACGGTTATAAGTATTCAAACACAAATACTATAATTGTTGGGAGAATTGTTGAAAAATTAACTAAAAATACTTTAGAAGCTGAAATTAAAAGAAGAATTATTGAAAAACTAAACTTAAATAATACTTCATTTCCTACTTCACGGTATTTGTGGGGTGATTATGCCCATGGATATGGTACATTTTTTGAAAATACTGGGAATTATGATGTTTCTGAAACTTATGATGTTTCCTATGTTTGGGCTGCAGGTGCAATAGTATCAAATGTCGAAGATTTGTCTGTTTGGGTTAAAAATTTAGCTGAAGGAACTTTGTTATCTGCTCAAACCCACCAAGCAAGAAAAAACTTTGTTACTCTTGTTCCTGAATTAGACTTTAAATACGGTCTTGGTTGCTTTGATGTTGCAGGCTTTCTTGGACATAATGGGGCAGTCCCTGGTTATTTAGCTTTTGCTGCACATAGTGTTGAGCGTAATGCTACTTTTATCATATTGTTTAATAGGTACTTTTCTGAAGAAACAAACATAACTGATCCTACGAAATTATTTTTACAAGCATCAAGTGTTGTATATAATGATCTCCCTTGGAGTATTTCTAACCTTAAAGAAGCGGAAAAAATGTTACAAAAAATTAAATTTGATAAAATTAAGATAAAATAGCATGGAATTAAAGAAAAAAACTGATGAATTTGAAGACTATCCTTTATCAGAAGTACCATTAAGTAGTAGAAAAGGTTTTTGGTCTTTATCTGTTGTACTTTTAGGATTTACATTCTTTTCTGCTACTATGTGGGCAGGTGGAAGTATTGGATTGGGACTAAAATTTTTCCCCGATCTAATTTTTGTTATTTTGGCAGGAAATGTATTGCTTGGTTTATACGTTGCCGCCTTAAGCAATATTGCCTATAAAAGCGGATTAAATACAGTTTTAATGAGTCGCTTTAGCCTGGGAGAATATGGTAGTAAACTTTCTGATTTTTTACTTGGTTTTACTCAAATTTGCTGGTACGCTTGGGGTACTGCAACTATATCTATAATTACAGTTACGATGTTAAATATTCCTGAGTGGGCATCACCCTATTTGATGATTTTATTTGGATTGATTTTTTGTATTACAGCTTTTATTGGCTATAAAGGCTTAGAAAAACTTTCTATTATTGCAGTTCCATTAATGACTATTTTAATTTTTGTGAGTATAATAATTGCATTTATTAAATCGAAAGAGTTAGGGGGTGTACTTGCTTTAATACCCTCTAAACAACTTTCAATTAGTGCCGGAATAACACTTGTTTTTGGTACTTTTGTTAGTGGGGGAACACAATCTACCAATTGGACAAGATTTGCCAAAAATTCTAAATCAGCCATTTGGGCAAGTATTTCTGCTTTTTTTATTGGTAATGGACTCATGATTTTTGTTGGTGCAATCGGTGCATTAGTCTATAAAGAGTCAGAAATATCGGAAGTGCTTAAATTACAAGGATTGTTTAGTTTTTGTCTCATAATGTTGTTTCTAAATATCTGGACTACGCAAGATAACACAATCTATAATTTTTCTGTTGCTGGTTGTAATTTCTTTAGGACTGAAAAAAGAAGAATTATTACAATTATTGGAGCAGTATTAGGAATTGTTCTTGCATTATTTGGAATGTATGAATGGTTGATTCCTTATCTGATATTGTTGGGTACTTTTATCCCTCCTTTGGGTGGAATAATTATGGCTGATTTTTATGTTGCAAAAAAAACTAATTATCCTGAACTTTCTTCATTAAAAACCAAGTTTAATTTTATAGGTATCCTTTCTTATATTATTGGTGCTTTTGCTGCTTTTTTTATCGAATTTATTCCTCCTATTACCGGAATTTTTGTATCCTTTTTCTCATTCATTATTCTTTATTACATTAATAAAAAATTAAACCTGGTAAAAATTTAAATGGAAAGTATAAAAGAAATTTTTAGGATAGGCAATGGTCCGTCAAGCAGTCATACTATGGGACCGAAACGTGCAGCAACAATATTTAAGGAAAAGAGTATTGGTGCTGATACTTATTCAGTAACTTTATATGGAAGCTTGGGGGCAACCGGAAAAGGACACTTAACTGATAGAGCAATTGAAGAAGTTTTTGCTCCCTTAAAAATTTCTATTCTTTGGAAGCCGACAGAATTTTTGTCACTTCATCCAAATGCGATGAAATTTGAAGCATTTAAGGAAAACAGATTAATTAATTCATGGATAGTTTATAGTATTGGGGGAGGCAAAATTGTTGATGATTCTTTTGCTATTGACACAGAAGATATATATAATCTTGATACAATGCATGAAGTACTTGGCTGGGTTAAACAGAATAAAAACAACCTATGGGAATATGTTGAATTTGTAGAGGGGAAAGAAGTTTACGATTACTTGGGCGAAGTTTGGAATGTAATGAAAGAATCAGTAAAAAGGGGATTGGATTCCGAAGGTACTTTACCTGGAGGATTAAATGTTAAACGAAAAGCATCTTCCTATCATGTTAAAGCAAAAAATTATACCGGTTCTTTAAAAGAAAAGACTTTATTGTTTTCGTATGCTCTTGCTGTTGCAGAAGAAAATGCTGCCGGTGGAGTAATTGTAACTGCCCCTACGTGTGGATCATGTGGAGTTTTACCTGCTGTGTTAAAAAGATTACAAGAAAGTTTTGATTTCCCTGACCAAAAAATTATTAAAGCATTGGCAACGGCAGGACTAATTGGAAACATTGTTAAACATAATGCTTCAATTTCAGGGGCTGAAGTTGGCTGTCAAGGTGAAATTGGAACCGCTTGTGCAATGGCAAGTGGTGCGGCTACTCAATTGTTAGGTGGAACTCCTTATCAAATTGAATATGCTGCCGAAATGGGGATTGAACACCATTTGGGTTTAACTTGTGACCCGATAGGTGGATTGGTTCAAGTCCCTTGTATTGAAAGAAATGCTTTTGCTGCTGAAAGAGCATTAAATACTGCTACTTTCTCCTTATTATCCGATGGCCGACATTTGGTTTCTTTTGATAAAATTGTTGCAACTATGAAACAAACCGGAAAAGATTTGCCCCATATTTATCGCGAAACTTCAGAAGGGGGTATGGCATTGTTGTGGGAATCTTAAATTAGCGAAAAATAGTTAATAACTGATTTTTAAGTCTCAATTTTAATGATTGAATAACCGTTTTCTAATAATTTTTAATTCTTAGTTTTTAATTTTTAATGATTGAGTAGCCGTTGAAATAAAACCTTTCAACGGCTTTTATTTTTTTAAAAGTATCTCTGGTTTTGTTTTGGTTATAATTAATAATCGTTTTTGCGATTTTCTATTGTCATGTATCTAATAATACATTTTCTGCTTGTTTCTGTTTTGTTTAATCTTTATTTCAAAAATCAGATCCACTCCGCTGGAGTGGGGAATATTAGGGTGTGCCTTTTTTTTTACAACCAGAGCCATTCGGCTGGAATGTCTTTTGCACCAATTACCAATCACAAGTCACCAGTTTCAAGTTTCTGTTTTTCAGTAATTTCTCCGGAGGAGAAAACTAATGGTAGCCGACGTGGTTTTTACGTCGGGGTGGTGAATACCTCACGCACCAATGCGAATCCAGCGGATTCGCTATGGCAGATAAAACGATATATATAATATATGCAACGTAACAAATATAGCACCACTCACGCTGGAGTGGGGAATATATGCGTGGGCGGTTTTTTCTACCAATAGAGCCATTTTGCTGGAATGGCTTTTTACAACAATTATGCGGTACCAAACACCAATCTGTTTTTCAACCGGGAACCGGTGACATAATGGGTACAAAAAAATGCAACCAAATTTATAATAACAAATTGCTTTAACAGTCGTCACTCCTTCTTTTTGAAAAAAGAGAAGGAGATGGCTCGCAACGCGAGCCGGAGGATGAGTTTATTAGAAACTGTGTCGCCCACGCTGGGGCTTATTAATTTGTTTGTGTAGTTTTTCTATTGATGTTTCGACCCGATGGGTCTCATGCATCTAATAATACATTTTCCGCTTGTTTCTGTTTTGTTTAATCTTTATTTCAAAAATCAGATCCACTCCGCTGGAGTGGGGAATATTAGGGTGTGCCTTTTTTTTTACAACCAGAGCCATTCGGCTGGAATGTCTTTTGCACCAATTACCAATCACAAGTCACCAGTTTCAAGTTTCTGTTTTTCAGTAATTTCTCCAGCGGAGAAAAATGGCTGTAACCCGACGTGGTTTTTACGTCGGGTCAAGTGAACACCCCCATGCACCGCGTGTATAGTCCTGAAATAGGTTGACTCAAAAAACAATAAAAGTCAACCAAAACAAGGACAAAACATGAAAAGAGAAGAAAAAGTAATAGTAACTGAAAAGAAAGTAAAATATTTTTCAGATGATTTTAAGAAAGAAATAATAAGAGAAGTTCTTTCAGGAAAATACACAAAAACAGAAGCCCAGCAAATATATGGAATTGGAGGAAATAGTAGTATATTAACATGGATGAGAAAATTTAACTTAGCACCCAAATATAATCCACCTAATAAACCACCAACGCCAGTAATTCCAATGAGTCCAATCGTAGAAAATGGGTTTGAAGAACTAACAAAAGACGAAAAAATAAGAGTATTAGAAAAAGCATTAGAAATCGAAAAAACCAAAACGATGCTATATGAAACAATGATAGAAATAGCAGAAAAAGAATACGGATTAGCTATAAAAAAAAAGTCAGAACCGAAACGATCCAAAAAGTTAAATCGTTAAAAGAGGGAAAATTGAAAATAAAGGATTTAACCAAATTACTTGGCTATAGCAAACAATCGTATTACAAACAACTGGAACGAGAAGATAAAAAAAGCCTAAATGAAGGCTTGATAGTTGACCTTGTCCTAAATAAAAGGAAACTATGGAAAAAAGGAAGCGGAAGGAATTTATTTGCTTGTCTACAGCCTGAATTTAAGCGACATGGAATATCAATTGGCAGGGATAAATTCTTTAAGTTATTAAGAGAATACAACTTACTAATAAAAAGCAAACATAGAAAAACAAGCACAACTAACAGTTATCATAATTTTCACAAGTATCCAAACTTAATAAAAGAATTAAAAGTAGCAAGAATAAATCAAGTATTGGTATGTGATATAACATATTTATATTTACGAGAAAGTGATAGTTTTGCATATTTATTTTTAGTAACAGATTTGTTTTCAAGGAAAATACTTGGCTACAATGTAAGTTCAGATTTATCGGCAAAATCAGCCATAAAGACATTAACAATGGCATTAAAGAACATGAGTGATATAAAAGAGTGCATACATCACTCAGATAGAGGCATACAGTATTGTTCAAACCAATATACCGAATTACTAAAGAAAAATAATATTGCAATAAGTATGACAGAACATTCAGATCCATTAGAAAATGCTGTAGCAGAAAGAATAAATAAAACTATAAAAGAAGAATTTACAGAAGAAAAGCAAATCAGTTTTAGTAATTATAAAGAAGCTAAAAATAAAATAGCCAAGATAATTGATTTTTATAATAACGAAAGACCTCACAGATCTTTGGAAATGTATACACCAAAAATGGCTTATGAATTAAACATAGAACTTAAAAGAAAATGGAAGCCTTATTATAAAGATTATTCTAAAATTAATAAAATAACTATTCCTTCTAATTTGGAGTATTCTTATATTTAATTAATAAAAAAAGTCAACCTATTTCAGGACTATACACAAGCTTAATCTCAACGTTGTTTATGTGCGACTTCCTCCGAAGTCGTGGGGATTATTCGGGATTGCTGGTTACCGGCGTTTGATTGCTCCGCAATCATTACGTATCAATATTGGTTTTTGTTTGTCTGAAATGTATTAATTATAATTTTGATAATCCATCTTGTTTAAAACGGGAATGGGGTAGCAAGCTATCCCATTCCCACAAACCTAAAGCGTTTAACAGCTCCCGTGCACTGCTTTAGGGTCTCTTTAAGTTAGCTCCACGGGGAAACTTAAAGCCGTTATAAATTTACAATATTTTTTTAAATTTGTCAATAGTCTATTTTTTTTGTCGATATCGACCCACTCACGCCGGAGTGAAGAATGTTTGAGTGTGCAATTTATTTCTACCAATAGAGCCATTCCGCCGGAATGGCTTTAGCTCAATCACCAATCATCAAACACCAATCACCAATCACAAAAATGTTTCAAATATGATGTGTCTTTTATTTGAAGATGTTTTACATAATTAGAAAAATTATGTCACCGGTTCCCGGTTTTATTGTTTTGTGGGGGTTCGTTGTGCTACAAATATGTCACCGGTTCCCGGTTAATTGCCCATATTATTGAACTTCAATATTAATGATTCTTATTAATTACATAACGTAAAACAATATTCAATAATTTGTAATCCCATAAATCTGTTTAATCCCCCCAAATCCTCGTTCAGACATTATTAAATAATTTAGCCCTACTCCGCTGGAGTGGGGAATGTTAGGGCGTGCGTTTTTTTACAACCAGAGCCATTCCGCTGGAATGGCTTTAAAACCATTACCAAACACCAACACCAATTCAAAATCACCAACCACCAATTACCAAACCACTAATCACCAATCACCATTTACCAATCACGTGTTTTCAAATATCGGTTAAATAATTTTTCATTGAAATTAGTCAATTAAATTGCTAAATTATTTAATAATAAATTTGGTATAAAATGAAAATAAATAAATCTTCTGCTGTCTTATTTACCATATTTGGTATTGTTTTTCTTCTTTTTGCTTGTAATAAATTTGAAGAATCTGCAAAACAATTTGGTGAGAATCAAAAATTTAATGGAATTTGGCAAATTACATCTTTTCAAACTTATGATTCAACTATTACTGACTTTGATTATCTTCCTTTTATTAAATTTGAGGGGAATACGTTTGTAATATCGTTAAATGATAAAATTATTCAAAGAGGAACTTTTAAAATAGATGTTAAACAAGCTGAAAACAGTGCGGTTTTTAAGGTTGTAAGTGGAAGTGAGAACTGGGTTGCACCAAATGCTATTTATGAGTTTAAAGATAGTAGTTTAACGCTTAAATTTAGTGATAAGCTTATTAAAGATGGTTTTGTTATCAAAAAGGGTTCAAAAGATTTTATTGAAAAATTACTAAAAGTAGAATAGTTACAGTTCAAATATTGCATTATTTTTTTGCTTAATTGCATTTAATATTTTTAATGTGTAATCAGATTTAATATCACTAATCCGGCTGATTGTTTGTTCCGCTTTATCAAATAGACCTAAATTTCTCAAAATATCAGCTTTGTTTACTAAATAATCGTCTTTATTTAATAATATTTCATATAGGTTGATTAGTTTTTTTAAGTTTTCTATCTGGAAACTATCAAGTTTCAATTCCACATTTTTATTTCTAAAGTCATGGTTATATAACCATCTTATTTCTTTACGAATATATAATTCTTGTTGGTCGGTTATATTATTGTTTTCATTAAGGTATGTAATATAATCGTTCATTGAAAGATTATAATAGTACTCATCAAAATGATTGGCATATTTATTTAACTCAACTATATTATCATTTTGCCAAAAGAAACTGTAACAGTTAGTACATTTTAGTAATAATTGTTGGTTTTTATACATGGGAGCTAATAAAAATCCATCGGAATAAAATAGAGCCCCAAATGTGTTGCCGGATAACATTTCAATTGTTTGAAATATTTTTTTACATTCAGGGCATTTTATAAAAATGGTATTTAAAAGCATATTAATTAAAATTTATAACCGCGTAAAAATTCATCTGCATTCATACGTTTTCTTCCTTCGGGTTGAATTAACAATATTTGCAGAGTTGAATTATTACATCCTATAAATATTTCATTTTTAGTTGTTAATATTTCCCCTATAGCCAAATTTTTATTTTCAATAACTTTTGTCTTAAAAATTTTGAAGATTTTATTGTTGTGTTCAAAAAAAGCCCCAGGATAAGGAGAAACACCACGTACTAAATTATGAATATCAATTGCATCTTTATTCCAATCAATTTTACATATTTCTTTGGTTATTTTGGGTGCAGGGGTAGCTATTGAATCATCTTGTTCGTATTGCTGAACACGTACACTTTCTATTAAATCAAGCGAATTTAAAATTAAACGAGCTCCAACAGAACTCATTTTGTCGTGTAAAGAACCAAAATCATCTGCTGGCTCAATATTAACTTCTTCTTTTAATATCATATTTCCTGTGTCAACTTTCTCTTTAAGAAAAAATGTAGTTAATCCGGTTTTTGTATCACCATTTATTAATGCCCATTGAATTGGGGCAGCACCTCTGTACTTTGGTAATAAAGATCCATGTAGATTAAATGAGCCATGCTTAGGAATTGAATAAACTTCTTTAGGTAAAATTTTAAAAGCCACAACAATAAAAATATCAGCATCTAATTGTTTTAGTTGTTCAATAAAAATTGGGTCTTTAAAACTTTCAGGTTGTAAAACATTCAAATTATTCTTTAATGCAAATTCCTTAATAGGGGAAAAAGCAATCTTTTTTCCTCTTCCTTGTTCTTTATCAGTATTAGTTACAACCGATACAACAGAATGTTTACTATTAATTAATGATTCTAATGCTGGAACTGCAAAATCGGGTGTTGCAAAAAATACAATTTTCATTCTTTTATTCCGCAGTTAAATAATCAACATCAAATTGACGTCTTCTAATTCTTAATAAATCATCCTTTAGTTTTTTCTTAGTAATAGGATCAACTCTATCAGTATATACTTTACCAATTAAGTGGTCAAATTCATGTTGAATAACACGTGCTAAATATCCATCGGCATCCAATTCTTGCAGCTTTTCGTCAGTATCAAGGTATTGAATTTTTAAAGCTTCGGGGCGTTCAACTGAAGCTCTAAGATTTGGAATACTTAAACATCCTTCTTCCAATTTAACTAATTCGTCTGATCTTGTAATAATCTTAGGATTAATAAAAACCATTGGTTTGAGTTTTTCAAAACCTTCAACCGGACTTAAATCGATAATAAAAATTGATTTGTCAATTCCTACTTGATTAGCGGCTAAACCAATTCCATCAGCAGTTCGCATAGTTTCAAACATATCTTGAATCAGTTTTATTGTATTTCCATCTATCATTTCAAAATCTTTTGTTTTTTCTCTTAAAATTTTATCACCAAAAATTGTGATTGGTAAAATAGCCATGTGTACCTCAAGTTTAATTATTTTCTATTATTATTGTATCTGCACTAAAATCTTTGAATAAAAAAACTTCAGTAGCAAAAAACAACATTCTTACTAAAAAACGAAAAATAATAAGCATTTGTTGCAAAACAAACGAAATTATCAAAAAGTAAAAAGGAGAACGAGGGATTGTGCTTGCAATTACATTATAAATAATGCTTCCAAGTGCTCCAATAACAGCAACTACAAAAAAAGTAAAAAACGTAATACTAAAATTATTTTTAATAAATATAGCAGCATTAGAAATTTCTTTAATAATTTTATCTTTATCTCTAACAGCTATGGAAACTTTTGAATAATCAGAAATAATAGTAACGATTCCAATCAAAAAAATCAATAGTATGTAACGAAGTGAACGTAAAATTAAATCTGCTAATTCAGATTCTGAGTTGATAAATATATATTTAATTAAATCGCCAAGTAAATCGTTTATTAAAAATGCAATTGCAAAAAAGAACAATGAAACCAACATAATTTTTGTAAATCTATACCAATATTTAACGCAACCATAAAAAAAATCAACTGAATGAGTTTTTTCAGGTAGATTAAAAACAGCAATAATTCCACCGGCAAAAAAGGACTGTACTAATAAATAAGCACCAAGTGTGCTTATCAAAATAAGAGGAATTTCACCAATATTATTTTGATATAAATATCTAAACTGCATGTACCAATTTATAGTAAATTCATCTGAAACGATACTCCCCATAGATGAATTGCTTAAATGATCTGTAATCATATAATAAATTGGCATGCTTACTATAAAGCTGGCAGCAAAGCTTGCACCCCATAATAAAAATACAAATCTGAAATTAAAAAAAACAGTTCGTATGCTTGTAGTAAATGTATCTTTAAATGTGACTTTCACACAATACTTCCTAAAATCATTAATGCATTTTGAATCCAAAAAAACCATCTAACAGTTAGAGAGAAAGTAATAAGATAATTTGGATTGACTAAATATGAATTGTTCGCAAAATTAATATCTAAATAATTATGTCTATCCGGGTCTATTTCTGCCCCAATAATTTCATTTTTTGTTTTAAATCGAAAAATTTTCCATTTTTTATTGTCATTCCAGTTGTCGTACAAAGTATCTTTTGATGTATAAAACGCAATTTTGTTGTAAAATATTCCATCGCCAAGTCTTTCAGCCATAACTTCATATTCATCTGCTTTAACTTTTTGTATGTATTTTATTTTGTAATCAAAATAAGTAGAACTATTAATAGTATTTTCAGCAAACCATTTTAAGTCTATTTTTGTATTTAGCTTAAATTGATTAAATAAATCGATTGATTGTGGATGTTTGAACGAAAACTTTTGATAATAATTTTTTAGTGTTTTGTAAAACGATTCTTCACCAATCATTTTTTCTAAAGATAATAGCATTAATTCAGCTTTTAGAGAAGTCATCACTTTATAGGAAGTGATATTGGGAAAATCAAATACATTACTGTTAATGGACCCAATTGATTTATTATTATAATATTGTTGTAAATTTTTTTCCCATTGTTCAATTGGAAAGTTTCCTAAACTATATATAATAGGAATTTCATTATACGATACAATGTTTAATCCATATATTGGAAGGTAAGAAATAATTTTAAAATTTGCTTTTCCTTTTCCATAATACTGTTTTAGAATTTTTGAAGCAAAAAATTTTGTAAACCCATTTGTCAACCAAGGCTCTGTAATTTGATTGTTGGAAAAAACTCCACTAAAATATTGTTTAGCAATTGACTGGGCAATATCATATTCCGGTTGTTGTGTGCCGGATGGAGATATCAAATTTGATTTAATAATAATTAAGTTTTTATTATCACTATTTATATCTGAATAAGTTCTGGGTAAATCAACTAAAGTTATGGAATTATAGGGATAGTCACCAAGTTTATCTTCTAAATAATTTAACGAGCTTTTTATTATACTAATATATCTATCAATATATTGTTCTTTTTCAGGTTGAACAAAAATATTGATTTTAACTTTTGATTTGTCTTTTCTATAATAGATATTTTCTTTTTTAGTTAGGTTAGGTCCAGCAAACCAAGCAAAATTATTCATTCCATCTTGATAAAAATGGTATGACACGGCATCTTTAATATTAACAACACTTTTTACTGATGAACTTGCACCGCAAATAAATCCTTTTGGGATGATTAATTCAACATCAAAATCGGCAAATTCATTAAAATATGTTAAATAAGCAGGCGTAGGGTAATTGAACCATTTCCCGTTTTTATAAACAGCGGGTCTAATCAACCAATCTGTAATTAAATGGAAATTTCTATTTTCCACATATCCTAATCCTAATGTGGGTTTAGGTATTTTTATTTTATATTCCAAATTGATTACTACGGTATTTAAATGACTTAGTAAGGTATCTAATTGAATTTTTGCAGAAGTACTATCAAGGGGAGTACTTGTATAGTAATTGGAAAATTCTATTTCTTTCCTTTTTCCATCTATTATAATAGATAAATCATCAATAAAGGTTCTTTGGTCTTTAGTTAAATAATTTTTTTGTGCATATTCTGTTTGATTACTTTTCAGAGAGTTTAAATCGAGCTTAAACCAAATTTCATTTGTTGGATAATAAGAGTAGTTAGTCCATTTTAGTTCATGTTTAATATTAATTGTATGTTTAGAGGTATCTAATATTGCAATTATTTTATTTTTGGAAAATCTATTTATTTTATTACTAAACTTTTTTAGTAAACCATTTGAATATTGCGAATGATCCAAATCATGTGTATTTGATGTTTCTTTATTTTGAGGATTGTTTAAGAAACTTAAAGCACAAAAAACAAAGAAAGGAAGTATAATAAAGAATTTTTTCATTAAATTTGAATAATTATTACTTTAAAAATAATATTATTAGTTGTAAGAAAGCAACATAAATTATTTTTACAATTATATATAATTAGTATGTGGCAATAATAATTGTAAAAAGTATGTAATTTTATTTTAACATTAAATTATGTATATTTATTCTTGACATTTTATTGAACGAGGCTTGTGGAATGAAAAAAAGGTTAATAATTATTTTTCTAATTATACTAAATGTTAATACACCTGCACAATTTGAAGAGTCCGCTTTTAAAGCTTTTGGGTATTTCCAAGTATCGTTTATGCAGCAGTTTTTTAGAGATCAATTAGATAAAAAGACCTTTAGCGTACAACAATTAAATCTTTTTTTGCAGCGTGATTTATCAGAAAATTGGTCGGCATTTGTTGATTTTGAATTGTTAAACAATTATTCATCAGGAAAATCTTGGGGCGATATTAGTTTAAATGAGGTTTGGGTTAAATATTATTTGAGTAAAAGATTTAATTTAAAGATTGGTTTACAAGTTCCTCCTTTTAATCACCTAAATGAGATAAGTAATAAAACCCCATTATTACCCTATATTATTAGACCTTTGGCTTATGAAACATCCTTTAATGAGTTTCTAAATTTAGAAGATTTTATTCCTCGTCGAGCATTTTTTCAAATGTATGGCTTTTTACCAATTGAAGATACAAAATTTGATTACGCATTTTATTTAGGTAATAGTCCAAATATCAGCACAAAAGCAACCCGAGCGGGGCAAAGTGGTATTGATACAACAAATATATTTCTTGTTGGTGGAAGGGTTGGACTTAGATATGAAGATGTAAAAGTTGGGTTTTCTGCAACTTATGATGAGATAGTCGATTTGAAAAATATTGATGCTCATTTTCAAGTAATTTCGGGATTAAAGAATATACCGCGGGTAAGAATTGGTACCGATATTTTAATGGATTTTAAAAAAGTAAATTTTTCTGCTGAATATATAAAAGTTTTGTATAATGCAAAAAACTTGATTGATATGGATAAACAATTTTTTTATGTTACTTTAGGATATAGAATTACAGACGAGCTTTATTCGTATTTCTGTTTGCATTCAACACAAGAAAATTATGATATTGAATTAGCTGATTATGCTGGATATAGCACAAAAGTATCAATTACTATTCCTAATTTTGGATTAGTTTATGATATAAATGACAGAATAAAGTTAAAAGGGCAATTTGCTCGGGTTGACGTTGACGTGAAAAATTCACCAACTGATTCATTTTTATCTTATTATTATTCGGCAGCAATATCGGTGTTTTTCTAAAAAAAATATAAAATATGAAAAAAATTTTACTGTTATTATTTGTCACATTGTTTTTTTATGGTAAACTAAACGCACAAGTTGCAGTTATTGCCAATAAGAATGTTCCAATTGATAAAGTTACTAAAGCTCAATTATTAGATTATTATAGTGGGGATATCAAATATTGGTCTAATTCAAAACCGATAATTGTTTTTGATATTAAACCAAAGTTAGATGTAAAAGAAGAATTTTATGAATATATAGCCAAAAATACAGCACGAATGAAATCGATTTGGATGAAAAAGATGTTATCAGGTGAAGGAAACCCTCCTGAATCGGTAATCTCAGAAGAAGAGATGATTCGTAAAATTGAAACTACGTCTGGATCAATTGGTTTTGTAAGTTTATCAAAGGTTAGGGGTAATGTAAAAACTTTGTTAATTATTAAAAAGTGATTATGCTTTTCTTTAAAGATCTTAAATTTGGAGTTAAACAAGGACTTTCATTTGGAATAATTCTTTTTATACTTTTTGGTATGAATGGTGTTTCTTTATACAACTTAGGCTCTCTTAATAAAGAGATAGAGGAAATTTCCAATAACTGGTTAGAGCGGGCAGTTACAATTTCGGATCTAAATTTAAACGTATCTCAATTAAGAGCATTTCAGCTTGAGCATGCCTATACTTTTGATAATATGAAAATGCGTGTTTTGGAAGAAGAAATGGGTTTGTTGCTTGATCAGATTAATGATAACATTGATAAGTATGAAAAACTTAAAAAGAAATACAAGAAAAAAGATATATATTCAAAAAAAGAAGAAAAATTTTACGATGGATTTATTAATAATTGGGAAGTATATGTTGATATAAGTTTTTTAATTTTTAAACTCTCAAAAGAGAACAACAAGCAAGAAGCTATTGACTTGATAATGGGAAAGGCAAAAGAAATTTATACTGCAACAAGTGCCGATTTGGTTTCGCTTGTAAGTTTGAGCAAGTTAGATGCTTTTAAGGCAACAAAACGAGCTGAAAAAACTTTTACTGATACCAAAAACTTTACTCGACTGACCTTTATTATTGTTCTTGGTATTTCGTTATTTTTAACCTTTTTATTGATACGCTTAATTACAATTCCAATAAAACAGTTAGATAGGGCTGCTGTTGCTGTTTCAAAAGGAAATTTAAATATTTGGTTAGATATTAAAAGTAAAGATGAGATAGGCAGATTATCTAAAACATTTTTAACAATGGCTGAATCGTTACGTAATTATCAGAAAAGAACTGAGGATCAAGCTGCTGCTTTACTGAAACAACAGGCGGAATTGCAAGAAAAAAATAATGAATTAACTCAAAAGTCCGAGTCGCTTGAACATCAAAAAATTGAAATTGAGAAGAAAAACAAAGACTTAGAAAAGGCTTTTGTTGATCTTAAATATACTCAAAACAAATTAATTCAATCGGAAAAATTAGCTTCTTTGGGTCAATTAACAGCAGGAATTGCCCATGAAATTAATAATCCAATAAATTTTGTTATGTCAAATATTCTTCCTTTACGTAATGACATTAATGATATATTGAATTTAGTAAATAAATATGATGATTTGATAAAAACAAAATGTTATAATCAAGAATTTGATGAAATAGAAAAATTTAAAAACAAAATAGATTATAAATATTTATTAAGTGAGATAGAAAGTCTATTAAATGGGATGGACGAAGGTGCAAATCGTACCGCTGATATTGTTAAGGGATTAAGGAACTTTAGTAGAATGGATGAGGGTGTAATGGTTTTAGCCGATATCAATATGGGGTTAGAATCAACACTAATAATGCTAAAAAATGTTATAAAAAATAGAATTAAAGTTGTTAAGGACTTTGGACAGATTCCAATGATTTTGTGTTATCCGGGTAAATTAAACCAAGTATTTCTAAATATCCTTAGTAATGCTAAAGATTCAATACTTGATAAAGGAACAATATTTATCAGAACCTGGAATGACGAAAACTTTGTTTATGTTTCAATTAAAGATACCGGTACAGGAATGAATGAAGAGGTAAAATCGCACATTTTTGAACCATTTTATACAACAAAAGAGGTTGGAAAAGGGACTGGTTTAGGTTTATCTATTACTTACGGAATAGTATCAGACCATAATGGTAAAATTGATGTTGTTTCGGAAGAAAATAAAGGGACTGAGTTTATTATTTCTCTACCTAATAAAAATTCTTAGAATTGATTTTAAGGAGAATTTTGGAGTGACGCAAATTCTTCCATAAACAAGCCGAGATACTGCATATCTATACAATACGCTACATAGTTATCCAAAAAGAAGTATCCCCATATAATTCCTCATAGATACATGAGTTTAGCTAAATAAAATAAATGCAAAAATTATTTTTAATTATTAAAACTTTATCCAAAAAAAAGTTTGAAAAGAAATAAAAATTACTTAATTTAGTTTACAAGCTGTTTGAATGAAAACAAGAGACAGACAAAAAGTAAAAATACTCAATATAAAAATATATGAGGAATAATTATGGCAAAAGTTAAAGGCGATATCATTATTGATATTGAAAAGTGTAAAGGTTGTGAGTTATGTGTTGAAGCGTGTCCACAAGATGCATTAGAGAGTGCAAAAAAAGTTAACAATAAAGGGTATTTATATATTGTAAAAGTAGAAGATACATGTACAGGTTGCACCAACTGTGCAATGGTATGTCCTGAAGGTGCAATAACAGTGTATCGTCAGGTTGAAAAAACGAAAGAAAAAATTGCAACAATAACAAATGTGACCAATGATATAACTATAACGGTGAAAGAATGAGTGAACTAAAATTGATGAAAGGAAATGAAGCATTAGCAGAAGCTGCCATAAGAGCAGGATGTGATGCTTATTTTGGATATCCTATCACTCCACAATCCGAAGTGTTAGAATATTTGGCAAAAGAAGCCAATGAAAGAACAGGGATGGTTGTTTTACAAGCTGAAAGTGAAATTGCATCCATTAACATGGTTTATGGTGCCGCCGGTACCGGTAAAAGAATAATGACATCCTCATCAAGCCCGGGTATGAGTTTGATGATGGAGGGAATCTCATATATAGCATGTGCAGAACTCCCTTGCTTGTTAGTAAATGTTAATAGAGGTGGTCCTGGATTAGGGACAATCCAACCGGCACAAGGAGATTATTTTCAAGCTGTTAAAGGAGGAGGACATGGAGATTACAAGTTAATTGTTCTTGCACCTTCTACTGTACAGGAATTATCGGATTTTGTTAAATTATCTTTTGATTTGGCTTTTAAATATAGAAATCCGGTTATGATTTTATCTGATGGAGCTTTAGGACAAATGATGGAAAAGGTTGATTTGTTTGAACCAATTCCACGTACTACTGAAGTGCCAGCTTGGGCAACAGTTGGCAAACCAACTACAAGAGAAAGAAACTATATCACTTCCTTGCACATTCAGCCAGATAAAATGGAAGAAGTTAATCTTCATTTACAAAGGAAATATAAACAAATAGAACATAATGAAATAAGATATGAATTGATTGACTGCGAAGATGCGGATTATTTAATAACAGCTTATGGATTAGTTGCAAGAATATGTTCAAAAGCTGCATCATTAGCACGCGAAAAGGGGATTAAAGTTGGTGTAGTACGACCAATAAGCCTTTTCCCGTTCCCATATAAAATAATCAATGAATTAGCCGGTAAGGTAAAAGGAATTTTAGATGTTGAAATGAATGCCGGACAAATGGTTGAGGATGTTAAATTGGGTGTAAACGGTAAAACTCCGGTTGAGTTTTATGGTAGAATGGGAGGTATTGTTCCCACACCTGAAGAAATTTTAGAACACTTTGAAAAGACATTTTTAGGAGGTTTGAAATGAACGAAAAGTTGATGACTGATGAACATTTCAACCAAACAGATGAAGCTGAAAACATCTGTACAAGTGAAAACATTGTATATGAAAAACCGGAAACTCTAACTGATGTGCCTTTCCATTACTGCCCAGGTTGTGGACATGGTGTTGCACATCGAATATTAGCAGAAGTGATTCAGGAAATGGGAATACAGAGTGAAACAGTTGGTGTTGCCCCTGTTGGTTGTTCAGTATTTGCATATAATTATTTAAATATAGATATGACACAAGCACCACATGGAAGAGCCTCGGCATCTGCAACAGGAATAAAAAGAGTTCTACCGGATAAATATGTTTTTTCTTACCAAGGTGATGGAGATTTAGCAGCAATTGGTACTGGAGAAACTATTCATACCTGCAATAGGGGTGAAAATATTTTGATTATTTTTATAAATAATGCAATTTATGGAATGACCGGTGGTCAAATGGCTCCTACTACTTTACCAAATATGAAATCTACTACTTCTCCGTTTGGAAGAGATGTTGCAACAATGGGATATCCATTAAAAATTACTGATTTGGTTGCTGCCTTACCCGGTACTTATTATGTTACACGACAATCTGTACATAAACCTGCAAATGTAAGAAAAGCAAAAGCAGCGATTAAAAAAGGCTTTGAATATCAAAAACTTAATAAAGGAACCTGTTTTGTAGAAATAATCACAAATTGTCCATCTAATTGGAAAATGACTCCGGTTAAAGCAAACAAATGGTTAGAAGAAAACATGATTCCATATTATCCGCTTGGAGATTTGAAAACTCCTAATATGAAGGAGAAATAATTATGAGTGAAGAAATAGTAATTGCCGGATTTGGCGGACAAGGTGTTTTATCTATGGGTATGATTTTATGTTATGCCGGTATGATGGAAAAAAAGGAAGTTAGCTGGATGCCTTCATATGGTCCTGAAATGAGAGGTGGTACTGCAAATTGTATAACAATAGTAAGTGATACTAAAATTAGCTCACCAATTATAGCTAAATTTGATTCCGTAATTGCACTTAATCAGCCTTCTATTGATAAATTTGAAAAAGCAGTTAAACCGAATGGTTTATTAATTTATGATAGTACAAATGTTATTAATCCTCCTACACGAACAGATATTAAAATTTATGCAATTGATGCAAGTAATCAAGCTGCTAAAATGAATAATACAAAAGTTCTAAATATGATAATGTTAGGTGCATACTTAAAGAAAAAGCCAATAATTGAATATAAAAATATACTTGAAGGCTTGAAAAAAGTATTGCCTGAAAGGTATCATAATCTTATTCCAATCAATGAACAAGCTCTTCAAAAAGGAATGGAATTAATTAGTTAATTTTATAAACCCTCTATAAATTTACACTTATAGGGGGTTTGCTATCTTTACTAATTTGAATCGGTTTTTTTAAGCAGAACTTTAAATAACAATTTGATAATTTTATTACCTAAAAAAATCATATTTATTTTAGAATAAAATTCGTATATTGTCGAGTTAATTAAACTTTTTAATAAAGAATGTAAAATCAAATATTGTGCGTATGAAATTTAAAATTTTCGCAATGATATCGTTAGTTTTTCTGAGCAGTCAAATATTTTCGCAAGAAAATCAGATGGATGCTCTTCAAAAAACTTTGGATGATGATAATTCAAAATATACTAATATTGGTAATATTGGGATAACGATAACCAACTTTGGAACTTATGGGCATGGGTTTTCAAAATGGCCCAATCAGCCATCATGTGAATATCCTTTAGGAAGTGGTATTGAACACATTTATGATGGCGGTTTATGGATTGGTGCTTATTACAAAAGCAACAGCCCAGAAGGAGCCGGTCGAATTACTGGTCCTTGGGTATCAACAGGTGTAGTTGATGCTTCTTCTGTTTCAGTTAGAGGTGGGGGATTAGAATTTACCAACCTACCCGGAGCAAAAGTTAATGAACGCTCAAGTCTTTTAGATTCAAAATTTTTCAGTCCTCAAGCCATTTCTCATCAAGACCTTTTCATGGAATACTCTGACACAAACAAATACTTAAATAATGGTGAATTGATTACTGATCATGAACCTTTAGGTGTTGTAGTAAGACATGAATCATATGCTTGGAACTATCCATTTGCAGATTTTTTTGTAATTATGAACTATTGGATCAAAAATACTACAAATAAATATATTGATAGTGTTTTTGTAGGTTTATGGACAGATGCGGTTGTTCGTAATACAAATGTAACCTCTCCAAGAACGGGTTCGTCTTTTTTTAATAAAAGCGGTGATGGATATAATGACTCGTTAAAAATAGCGTATGAATTTGATGCTACCGGTGATATAGGATTTACTGATAGTTATATCGGGATTCAATATTTAGGAGCCAGTACAATTGCTGATAGCATAAATTTTGTATCATGGCAGTATAGAAATACAACTAACCCAAACTTTTTTGCTCCTCCAACTGATATTGAACGTTATAGAAAAATGGCAGGTTATTTTGGCGGTAACAACAGATATGGTATAGGAATTGACCCTGCTGCCTTAAAGTTGGCAAGTAATAGATCGTTATTACTAACTGCCGGTCCTTTTAAGACTATTGCACCTGGTGATTCAATTAACATAACTTTTGCAATTGTAGCAGCTAAAAAGTACGGTTCTGATTTAGCAAGTTTAGATACTGAATTACAAAAATCTAATTTATATGCTAATGCTTCTTGGGCTATTAGAGCTTATAATGGTGAAGATAGAAACGGTAATGGAATATTAGATGCAGGTGAGGATTTAGATGCTAATGGAGTTCTTACTCGTTATATATTACCGGCACCTCCAACTTCACCTCTTGTTAAAGTGATACCGGAAGACCAAAAAATTACAATTTACTGGGATAAAAGAGCTGAAAATTCTATTGATCCAATAAGTGGGAAAAAGGATTTTGAAGGATATAGAATATACAGAACAAATGCCGGTTATGATCTTACTGAAGCACAAAACTTGAGTAACTCATTAGTTCAAATAGCAGAATTTGACTCAATTGGCAATTCAATTGGTTATAATACCGGTTTTGGATATGTGGAATTGGCTGAACCAGTTACTTTTCCAAATGATCCTAACCAATATTTTTATAAATTTGAAATTAGTAGTTTATTAAATGGTTGGCAGTATGCTTTAGCTGTTACTGCGTTTGATGAAGGGGATACTGAAAATAAATTAGAAAGTCTCGAGTCTTCTTTATTATCTAATTCTGAAAGAGTAATACCCGGTTCACGTCCAACAAGCAATGCTAATGTAAAAATTGGTGTTTATCCCAATCCTTATTATGGTGAAGCATATTGGGATGGGTCTTCTGAGAGATTGAGAAAGATTTACTTTTATAATCTGCCTGCTGATTGTGAAATAGTAATATATACTTTGTCAGGTGATATTGTAAAACGCATAGACCACACTTCAACAAGTAATGGTTCAGATGTTAGATGGTTTGAAGTATATGCCAAAGATGGTTCTCAAGTTATGACTGGAGGAGAACATCCTTGGGATTTAGTTACAGATGACGATCAAGCAATTGCTACCGGTTTATATCTATTTACTGTTAAAGATAAAGCAACCGGTGATATTAAAACAGGAAAATTTTTAGTAATAAAATAATATAGGAACAAAATGAAACTTAAATTATTATTTACTGCTTTAGCGATACTCTGCTTTGGGCAAATGTTTGCTCAAACTTATCCTGAAGTTTCTATCAGAGCTATTCAATATATCAGCCCTGATTCATTATTAACTTCACCATATGATTACGTATCACAGTATGAAGGTGATACTGTAATTGTTTCAGGTGTTGTTGTTGTTGCCCCACGTTATGGAGCAAGTCCTGATAGTAACGAGATTTTGAGAGTTGGTGCACCTGGTTTGTTACTTAGAGATCCAAATGATCCAGAATATAGTGGATTATTAGTTAGATATTTAGGCTCAGATGCATCGGATTTTAACTTATTAGATACAGGTATGGTTATTAAAGTTAAAGGTTATGTTAAGGAGTATTTTACTACAACTCAGTTCAATGCAATAGAGTTTACAAGTGAAGGTATGTTGGGATTTGAAGATAGACCAAAACCTATTGTTCTTACATTAGATTCCTTAGCAGTATTGGGAACATATAACCCGCAATATTTAGCAGAAAAATGGGAACAGATGTATGTAGAAGTTCATAATGTTTTTACTTCTGATCCAAATGCCATTAATTCAGGTTCTTTTAGAATTTTCGATGAAAATGGTACTTCTGTAATTGTTGGTAGTTCTTCATCATGGAGATATACATCTGCTGCTCCTTTAGCCGGTACTAAATTAGAATATGTTCGTGGTTATTTAGAATCACGTAATAACATTTCAGCTGGTGGTTGGTTTATTATTAATCCTTGTTATTATGATGATATTAAATATGGTGATATTATTCCTCCAAGAATAACAAACTTAACAAGAGATAAAGCAGTTGTTACTTCAAGCGACCAAGTAACTGTTACTGCAAAAATTAAAGACCCTGATGGTACTATTACAAGTGCCAAAGTTTATTACAGATTGGAAAATGAAACTACATTTCAATCTATTGATATGAATGCAACAGTTGGTGATTCTATATATAGTGGAATAATACCAGCTCAAACTAATGGTTCAGTAGTTGCTTATTATGTAGAAGCTAAAGATAATGATAATGCAACTTCAACAAATCCTTCTAATCTTGTTACAGGGTTATTTTTCTATAAAGTTACAGATTCTCCTTTAACAATAAAAGATGTTCAATATAGCCCATTTGGAAGTGGTTATAGTGGATATAACGGTTATGTTGTTACAGTTAGCGGGACTGTAACAGCCGATACAACTGATTTAGAAGGTGACGGAAGTTCAGCAGGTCCCCAAGTTTATATACAAGATGGTACAGGTCCATGGAGTGGTGTAAAATTATTTGGTACACAAGTATTAACTCTTAGAAGAGGCGATAATGTTACTGTTACAGGTACAGTTTATGAAAACTACAACGTAACAGAAATTAAAGGTTTAGATGATGCATCAAAAGTAGTTGTAAATAGTACAGGAAATGCAGTACCGGAAGCAACAGAAATTTCAACACAAACAATTGGAACAGTTACAGGTGGTACTTTGCCTGCTGAATCATATGAAGGTGTATTAGTAAAATATTCAACTTTAACTGTTACTGATGATAATGCTGACGGTGATAGCGGTCCAGTATCAAATAACTATGGTGAAATATATGTATCAGATGCTTCAAATATTCAAACGCGTATTGAAGTACAAGAAGGAACTCATACATATAATAATTTCTGGGATGCTTCACAAGAAAATTCAGATCATAGAATTCATACTGGTGATACTTTTACATCAATTACCGGTATCATGTATTTTTCATATAGCAACTATAAAGTAATTCCACGTAAAGATACCGATTTTGACGGTTTTGTAGGTGTTGAAGACGAAGTTGCAACAGTACCTGAAACTTATTCAGTAGCACAAAATTATCCAAATCCATTTAACCCATCAACAACAATTGAATTTGCAATACCAAAAGCCGGATTTGTTTCAGTTAAGGTATATAATTCATTAGGTCAACAGGTTAACACTTTGGTTAATTCATATATGAATAGTGGAAACCACAAAGTTATGTTTAATGCTGCTAATTTATCAAGTGGTGTTTATTTCTACAGAGTAGAAGCAGATAACTTTAATACAGTTAAAAAAATGGTTTTAATGAAATAATTTAACGGGGAACGTTAGTTCCCCTTATTTCTTAATTAATGTCTTTTGTTAATATGATTAAATATTACTTATTATTATTAATATCTTTAGCTTTTTTCATATCTTGTAGTGAAAGCATAACAGATAACAAGATAGCTGATAAAGCTCCAGATACTTTTTTATTTTTATATCCCCAAGATGGAACTGATTTAAACCAACAAAAAAGCAAAATTACTATACATTGGTGGAGTGATGACCCTGATGGATTAGTTATTGGTTATATTTTCATGTGGGAAGGGATAGAAACGAAATGGAATTTTACTACCAAGAATGATAGTACATTCTCGTTGCCAATTGGTACTGCTGATACAAGTTATCAGTTTAAAGTAGCATCAATTGATAACATGGGAAATGGTGTTTATGATGAACACGTTTACTATAATAATGTAGATATTGGGGGAGAACCTTATGTTGATGCCAACAATAATGGTTCTTATGATGTTGGAGAATTGTATACCGATTTTGGAAATATTGATCCAACTCCAGCAATATTAAAATTCCCAATTAAGAATACTGCTCCGGTTGTTATTTGGACAAAAACAACTGTTTTACCTACTGTCTCTTATCCTGTTATGACTTTAGCTTGGGAAGCTACTGACTTAGATGGTGACGAATCTATTATAGGTATTAATATAGCACTCAATGACACAAACAATTTTATTACATTGAAGGGTGGAACGCGATTAGTTACCCTAAGATGTACAAATTTTGACAATGCTGATCCGGTTATGGATATTTTGGTTAATGGATTAGAAGCAAATTTATTTTCGGAAAAACTATCCGGAATTAAACTTGATGATAATAACCATATATATGTTCAAGCCGTTGATATAAGCGGTGCCAAATCGAGTTTTATATCTTTACCTGAAGAAGGTTCAAGTTGGTTCATTAAAAAACCAAAAGGCAGATTGTTGGTAATTGATGATTATACAAGTGGTTCATCCGCATCTTCTTTCTATACAAATTTGTTTGCAAATATTCATAGTGGAGCAATTGCAACAAAATATGATGAATTGGATATGGAGAATGTAAAACTTCCATATCAAAGCATTACTTTTTTGGAAACCATGAAGTTATTTAAATATGTTTATTGGTATACTGATTCAAGCCCTTCAATGGATTTAGCTGCTATTACAACACAAAAATTTATTCAAGCTGGCGGTAAAATAGCTTTTTCAATGGTTTTCCAAGATTCAACTGAGAATTTCCCATTTGAAAAATCATACATACAAAACTTTTTACCTATCGATTCTTTAGGTCAAAAAAAACCATTGAGTTTCTTGCAAGCAAATGCTTCAATTTTAGCTGTTGAAAATCAAAATTATCCTTTACTTAAAACATCAGCTGCAATTACATGGGTAAGAACATATGCTCCTAATGCTTCATCGGCATATAAAATTTATGATTTATCAAGTACACAAATAAATGGTAATATAGCATTTATGGATGTAACTAAAACTTTATTCTTTATAGGGTTGCCTTTACATCTATGTGATGGTCAAGCTGGCTCAGTTCAGCAATTATTAGATAAAGTTTTCTTCGACGATTTTGGCTATAGCTTATGAGAAAAATCTATTTAATGTTAATAGTTCTATTAATGCAGATGAGTTTATCTGCACAAGATAGGGGAAAAATAGAAGGTATTGTTAAAGATGCCTCTACTAAAGAAGTATTACCCGGCGTTAACGTAATGTTGAAAGGTACATATTATGGTGCTGCTTCAGATTTTAATGGACGTTATAGTATTGATAAAATTACTTCCGGTACCTATACTGTTGAAGTAACTTTAATTGGTTATAAAACCATGCAATATACGGGGATTAAAATTTTAGCAGGTAAAACTACTCAGCTAAATATTGATATGAGTGAAACAGTTTTAACGATGGAACAAGACATTGTTGTTGTTGGTGAAAAACCTTTACTTGAAGTTGATGAAACCCAAAGTAAAAGAACAATATCTAAACAAGATATAGAAGTTGCTGTTATTGAAAATATTAATGACTTAGTAACACAACAATCCGGTGTTGTTAAATCTGATAATTCAATCCATATTCGTGGTGGTAGAAGTTATGAAAACGCTTTCTTGTTGGATGGTGTTTCTATTCAAGATCCATTAGCAGGAACCGGTTTTGGTTTGCAGCTAAGTTCAAGTTCAATTGAAGAGGTAGATGTTATTACCGGCGGTTATAATGCTGAGTATGGTGATGCTACAAGTGGTGTTGTAAACGTAAAAACAAGAGAAGGTGGTGAAAAATACTCCGGTTCTATTTCTTATAAAAGAGATAATTTCGGATTTAAAGATTCTTATCATGTATTTAATACCGATGTATTAGAGAGTAATTTTAGTGGTCCTGAACCTATTACTAAATACCTTCTTCCGGCTTTAGGTTTAAAAATACCTGGTGAATTGACCTTTTTTGCCAACTTTTATATGGGCATAACTGACGGTATTACACAAGGATATAATAAAGCAACAGCTACACAATTATATTCTTCAACCTTTCATGGTTCAAAATTTGCACCTCGTTCTGAAAACAGTTGGTTTTGGTTATTTAAACTTACATATAAACTTAGCTCAACTATTAAATTACAATATTCATTTAACCAATCTGTAAACATTAACCAAAACAGTCAATCTTTACAGTCTAATCTTGAATATGTTGAGCCAAGTCCAGGATATCAGTACGAATATCAAAATATTTTAGATAATGCTAATACTTTTACTCATAATAATAAATATAATAGTTTGAGTTTAACTCATACATTGAATTCAAAAACTTTTTATGAATTTAAATTAAACCATTTCTTCTCAACTTTGCGAGCAGATGCAAATGGTAAATATTGGTATCAATATGAAGAGCCTAAAGATATTGTAACATTTCCGATTGAATATTATAATTTGGGAAGAGATACTATTGGTGTAATTCCCGGTGATGGTTTTTGGGATGTTGGCAATCCTTTTACTTGGAGAGACCACTATATAAATGAATTTTCGGTAAAAGGCGATATTACATCGTTTTTTGATGAAAAAAATAAATTCAAAGCCGGCTTTAATGCAATTTTCCAAGAAATGCAGGTTATTGACATTTACAAACCATGGATTGGTCAATTAGGACTAAATAATGATATTTACAAAGTTCATCCAGCTAAAGGTTCATTTTATGCTCAAGATAATATCAACTTTAGTGGTATGATATTAAACTTTGGTTTAAGATTAGATTATTGGTTCCCCGGTAAATATGTTGATGATGCTGTTGATAATCCAGAAGTTATTACAATTCCTGATGAAACAAGACAAGCATATAAAAATGATACATATGGCTGGTTTGGTAACAGAAGATTTAAGGCAAGATTAAGTCCTCGTTTGGGTATTTCTCACCCAGTTACAGATAACCAGATTTTGTTCTTTTCATATGGGCACTTCAGTAAATGGCCTAATCCTCAATTTGTATATGCAAAGTTAAGTCCAACAAGTGCACAGTCATCATTCCAAAAATTTGGAAATCCAAATTTAAATCCAGAAACAACTGTTGCTTATGAGTTAGGATTAAAGACACAGTTTTCGCAAGATGATGTTTTAACTTTAACAGCATATTACAAAGATATATTTGATTATGTAAGAACCAGAAGTGCAGTAATTTCGTCAGCACGTTATGCTTCGCAATCCTTTGTAACATATGCCAACTTAGATTATGCACGTTCACGTGGACTTGAAGTAGAATACAAAAAGAGAATAGGGAAATGGTTTTCGGGTATGTTTAGTTTCTCTTATGCCATTGTTACAGGGAAAAGTTCATCTGCTGACGAAGGTGTATTAGTCTTGAAGGGTGACCTTGATGAGAGTGTTAAAGAGGAATACGTGTCTTGGGATAGACCTCTTACATCATCAATCAACTTAAATTTTTATGTTGAAAAAGGAAAACCTTTATTTGGATTTGGAGAAGGTATTTTAGATGATTATAACTTGTATGTAAGAGCATTTTTCCAATCAGGTAAAAGATATACTCAATATATTAAAACCGGTAGTGTAGATGCAGAAGGCAGACCTGAATATACAAGTGATATTGATAATAGATATGGTGAAATAGGGGATAATTGGTTCTATATTGATATGAACTTTGAAAAATATTTCAAATTTGCCGGTTTAAAATTCTCATTTTTTGTTGAAGTAAACAATGTTTTTGATACTAAGAACTCTGCAATAATAAATCCTGTTACTGGAGAAGCATATGAATATGGAGATCCAACTCCTACTACATGGAACGATCCGTTATATCCTGATTTACAAGCTCCATTAAATCCATATCCATTTAATCCAGCAAGATATTTAACAAGACGTAACATAAAATTCGGACTAAGTTTAAGATTCTAATATGAAAAAACTACTTATAATATTACTATTATTACCGCTATGCACAAATTTTGCTCAATTATTCCCAACTTTGGGTGGGCAGCGTGCAGGAATATCAACAGCCCAATTTCTTAAAATAGGTGTTGGTGGTAGAGCTACCGCTATGGGTGATGCTTTTATTGCAGTTTCTGATGATGCTTCTGCTTTATATTGGAATCCTGCTGGTATTGCTCAATGCAAAAATGATCAATTTATTTTTTCCCATAATGAATGGGTAGTAGATATAAAGCATGAGTTTTTTGGAGCAATTTACCATTTCTCGCCTATGGATGCGGTGGGAGTATCTGTTACGGCTCTACATACAGAGGATATGGCAGTTACAACTGAACTTCAACCATATGGAACGGGTGAATTTTTTAAATTTGGTGATTTAGCAATTGCTTTAACTTATTCTCGGAAAATGACCGAACAATTCAGTTTTGGTGGTACCATTAGATATATCGAAGAAACACTTGACAAATTAAAAATGCGTGGAGTGATGATTGATTTAGGTACTTATTATTGGACAGGTTTAGGAACTACTCGTTTTGCAGTTACAATCTCTAATTTTGGTAACGAGTTAAGTCCAGATGGTGAAGTTGTTCTTTTTGGAAAAAGAGAAAAATCAGAATGGCAATCATTTTCACCACCAACGATGTTTAGAATAGGTTTTGCATTTGAACCTTATCAAACTGAAGAACATAGAGTAACATCTTCAATTCAGTTAAACCACCCAAATGATAATAGTGAAAACGTATCTATTGGAACTGAGTATGCATGGAAAGATATACTCTATTTACGTGGTGGGTACAAAATTAATGTTGATGAACAAGATTTTACTTTTGGTGCAGGTGTAAAAGTACCTCTTTCAATAGCAGAAGTGACTGTTGATTATGCCTATGCCGGATTTGAGAGATTAGGTAGTGTACATCGATTTTCGTTAATTTTAGGAATATAATTATTATGAAATTAATAAATAAATTTTTACTTTTTACGTTTTTTATTATAATAGCTGTTGCTTGTGCAGATAAATTTGATATTTCGGAAGTAGATACAGGTGAAGTTATTCAAAATAATATTGGTGACACACTATATATTCAACAAAATCCTGTTTGGGATGGTTTTAATAAACCTCAAGATATGTTAGTTGGTCGGGAACCTTTTATCTATGTAGCAGATACTGAAAATGACCGAATTGTTATGCTTGATATTTCTGGTCGTGTATTAGGATATAGAGAAATTAAACATCCTGTTGCCTTAGCACAAGATTATCAACTTAATTTGCTTGTTTGTGGTCAAATGGTAGATGCACAAGGTACGGTATTTAGTGCCGTATTTAAATTACATTTAGTTGATGTGGAACATAATATTGGTATAGCTCCAATTGATACTTTATTGCCAAAAACTGCGTTTGATTTTACAAAACCTGCCCGCGAGTATACGGGTGTTTGTGTTTTTGCCGATAATTCTTTCTTAGTTTCCAGAACCGGACCTAACAATACAAGTTTAATTGATCCTGATAACTCAATTTTGGTATTCAGTAAAAAGATTAGAAATGATGGTACTAAAATAGATACATTAACTGGAAGAGTTCCTTTGTTAGAACCACTTGGAACCGGTTTATTATCTGCTAATAAGATTAGTTCAATTAAATCATTTAATAATAACTCTCGTGATGTAGTGGTTACTTTAATTGGTAATAACAGTTTTAGAGTTCAATGGCTTCAGTATGTAGAATCAAGCGATTATACAGGATATCGGTCTAAAATTGAACCTTATGCAGCTCCATTAATGTATATTGATAAGTTTAAAGCTCCTCAAGATATTGCTTTAGATAATTCAAATAACATTTATGTTGCAGATGCTGAAAGAGACAGTATATATAAATTCGATTCTTTTGGTGAAGAATTGCAATCTTTTGGTGGAAGTGAATTGTTTAAAAGTCCTCATGCAGTTGAGTATTTTAACAAAACTTTATATGTAGTTGATACTGACAATAACAGAATTTTAAGGTTTGTTTTATCTACTGATATTAATTAGGTTAGTTAATGAATAAAAAAGTATTTGTTTCAGTTATAGTATTTTTCCTTTATTTTAACATAAATAGTCAAACTATACCGATTGGCACAATTCATACAAACGATGCAAACGGGGTATCTAATTATGTCAATCAAACATTATCAGTATCGGGAATTGTAACTGCTGCCAAAAATTTTGGTACAAGCGGACCAGCTTTTGTTCAAGATAGTTCAGGCGGAATATCGGTTTATGGATCTCGTTTCACAAACTTTGTTGCCATAGGTGATTCAGTTACTCTAACATCTACCATAGTAAACTATAATGGATTAACTCAGTTTGATTTTTCAACAGGCACTTTTACAAAACATTCAAACGGTCATTCAACTGAACCAATTAATGTTACTATTCCGCAAATTAAAAATCAAATATGGAATGGGGTTGAAGAATTTGAAGGAAGGCTTGTTACAATTAAAAATGTAAAAGTTAATTCAACAGGAAATTTTACCGGTAATACTACTTATACTCTTACAGATTCTGTAAATAACTTAGATTTACGAATTGATGCGGATGTATCTTCAATTGTTGGAACAATTATTCCACAAGCTAAAATAGATATTGTAGGGATTGTTGGGCAATATAAAACAAGTTCTCCATATAATTCCGGTTATCAATTAATGCCTCGTTCAATTGATGATATTACAATCTTAAATGTTCCTGAAATACTATATCCAATAACAATATCCAATCTTACAGATACAACGATTACTGTTTCGTTTAATACTGTTAGAGAGGGGAATACCGAAATTATGTATGGTAAAACAACCGCTTTAGAAATGGGTACTTTTGTTTCTCCAGTATTAACTACTAACCATACTATATCTTTAATAAATTTACAGCGAAATACTAAGTATTATTATAAAGTGCTTTCTCGTAATGAGTATGGAGTAAGTGAAAGTACATTACAGACTGTAACTACAACTGTATCAACTATTTCAAGTGGTAAAATAAATGTATACTTTAATAGTCCGGTTGATAATAGTGTTGCAATTCCTGGTAATGAAGCTGAAGGAAGTGTTGATTTTAAGGCTAAAATTTTAGCAAGAATTAATGCTGCTGAATATTCTATTGATATTGCACTATACAGTTTTTTTGGAATGGACGAAATTGCAAATGCAATAGTAGCAGCAAAAAATAGAGGTGTTAAAGTTAGAGTAGTTTACGATAATAGAACTATGCAGAGTTCTATGCAGGTATTAGCAAATGCCGGGGTTAAGATAAGTAAACGCCCTGCAATAGATGGGATTATGCATAATAAATTTGCAATATTTGATGCTCGTGATTTAAATGCTTCAAACGATTGGGTTTGGACCGGTTCATTTAATTGGACTTCTACTGAAATTAATTGGCGGAATAATGCTATTGAAATTAATGATAATAATTTAGCATTGGCTTATACAACTGAATTTGAAGAAATGTGGGGAAGTAACTCTGATGAGCCAAATAGTACAAATGCAAAATTTGGTAGTTATAAAACAGATAATACACCACATGAATTTGATGTAAATGGGGTTCCTGTTAGTTTATATTTCAGCCCATCGGATAATACAGAATTGCATATTAAAGACGCACTTTTAACTGCGGATTCATCTATGTACTTTGCTTTATTAGTATTTACAAGTGACCAACTTTATAATGCAATTAACTCACGATATAATTCCGGATTAAGTGATATTCGCGGAATTATTAATGATGCAAATGTTAGCGGG
Source organism: Melioribacteraceae bacterium (assembly GCA_963663265.2). GTDB lineage: Bacteria > Bacteroidota > Ignavibacteria > Ignavibacteriales > Melioribacteraceae > JAEXOD01. The sequence goes on along the minus strand of CAXXXM010000004.1, from coordinate 61,347 downwards.
TCTGAATTTTCAAAACTTCAGTCTATTGCGGAAATGTTTCAATATAATTTAGAAAACACACTTCATCATAAGTATGGTGTGGTTGATGCATCTTTTCCAACTTCACTTCCAACAGTAATAACGGGAAGTCATAATTGGTCGGCTGCTGCAAATAACGATAACGATGAAAACACTTTGATTATTAACAACATATTTGTTGCTAATAAATATATGCAAGAATTTAAGAAGAGATACAACGATTTAGGAGGTACTGTTGATTTTGTAGTACCAATAGTGTCTTCAGTAGAAGATGAAGATTATACATATCCTACTTCAATTGAATTAATTCAAAATTATCCAAATCCATTTAATCCTGTTACAACTATTTCGTTTTTTGTACCGTTTGATCAGCAAGTCAGTTTAACTGTATATAATTCATTAGGTCAAAAAGTAATTGATTTGTATGAAGGAGTAGCAAAAGCAGGTTTGAATGTTCGTGATTTTAATGCAAGTAATTTGAGTAGTGGTGTATATATATATCAATTACGTTCAAAAAATCAAATTTTAAGCAAAAAATTAGTATTATTAAAATAAACATACTAATTTTGTTTGAAAATTTAATTATTAATAATTAATTTTGAAAAATGTTTAATTATTTCATTATAGGAGTAAAATGGCAAGCAACGAAGGTATAGTTGTTCAGGTAATTGGTCCGGTAGTAGATATAGATTTCGAAGAAGGTTATTTGCCTAAAATTTATAATGCTATAAAAATTCCAAGAGTAAATATTGAAGGAAAAGAAGATGAGTTGATAGTTGAGGTCCAACAACATTTAGGTGAAAATCGTGTAAGAACTGTTGCAATGGATTCAACAGATGGGTTAGTGCGTGGAATGAAAGCGATTGATACAGGTGAAACTATTACAGTTCCGGTTGGTCCTGGTACTTTAGGACGTTTAATTAACGTTATAGGTAATGGAATAGATGGTTTAGGTCCTATTAAGGCAGAGAAAAGATACCCGATCCATAGACATGCTCCTAAATTTACAAATTTAACTACTCGTCAAGAAATGTTTGAAACAGGCATTAAAGTAATAGATTTGCTTGAACCATATTCAAAAGGTGGAAAGACCGGTTTGTTTGGTGGTGCCGGAGTAGGTAAAACGGTTGTAATTATGGAATTGATTCATAACATAGCCAAACAGCATGGTGGATACTCGGTATTTGCGGGTGTAGGAGAAAGAACTCGTGAAGGAAATGACCTTTGGTTAGAAATGAATGAATCGGGAGTTATTAATAAAACAGCCTTAGTTTTTGGTCAGATGAATGAACCTCCCGGAGCAAGATTAAGAGTAGGATTAACAGGGTTGGCAATAGCGGAATATTTCCGTGATGAAGAAGAAAGAGATGTATTATTATTTATAGATAACATTTTCCGTTTTACACAAGCAGGTTCTGAAGTATCTGCATTGTTAGGTCGTATGCCATCAGCAGTGGGTTATCAACCAAACTTAGCAAGTGAAATGGGCGAGTTGCAAGAACGTATTACTTCAACAGATAAAGGCTCTATTACTTCTGTTCAAGCAATTTACGTACCCGCAGATGACTTAACTGATCCGGCACCGGCAACTGCTTTCAGTCACTTGGATGCTACAACGGTATTAAGTCGTCAAATTTCTGAGCTTGGTATTTTCCCTGCAGTTGATCCTTTGGATTCAACATCAAAAATTCTTGAACCAGGTGTGTTAGGTCATGAACATTATCAAACAGCTCGTTTGGTAAAAGAAATATTACAGGGTTATAAAGACTTGCAAGATATTATTAACATTCTTGGTATGGATGAACTTTCTGAAAGTGATAAAACTATTGTTCGTCGTGCTCGTAGATTGCAGCGTTTCTTAAGCCAGCCATTCCATGTTGCTGAACAATTTACCGGTTACAAAGGTAAATATGTTAAATTAGAAGATACAATTAGAAGCTTTAAAGAAATTATTGATGGCAAGCATGATAATTTACCAGAACAAGCTTTTATGTATGTTGGCACCATTGAAGAAGCTGTTGAAAAAGCTAAAAAGATGATGAGTTGATATGAAAGAGATTAATTTAGAGGTTGTTACCCCTTCTAAATCAGTATTTAAAGGCGAAATAAAATCTTTAAGTGTTCCAGGTTCTTTGGGCAGCTTTCAAATTTTATTTAACCATGCTCCAATTATGAGTACTTTTGAAGTAGGAGTTATTAAAATTGTTGATATTAACGACGAAACTAAAAGTTACGCAACAAGTGGTGGTACTATTGAAGTTTTAGCTAATAAAATTATTTTATTAGCTGAATCATTTGAAAAACCTGAAGATATTGATTTTGAACGTGCTAAAAAAGCTTTGGATAGAGCTAAAGGACGTTTATCTATTAATAATAAGGAAAAAGTAGATACTGCCCGTGCTGAGGCTTCGTTAAAAAGAGCTATGAATAGAATTAAATTGGTTCAAACCAAATAGTATAACAAATATACATACAATATTTAAAGAACCGCTTGGTGATTAATTTCATCGGCGGTTTTGTTATTTTAAGAATAATGTCACCCCACGTTGGGGGTTTTAATTTGTTCGTTTTTTTATGCTACAATAATTTCATCGCTACGGGATTTACTTTATAGAAAACAAATATTTGCTTTAATATAAATAAATTATTCGTGTAAATTGCTTACTTATTACACATAAAACAGCGTTATTGTTACGATAATTTATCACTAACCTACATAAATCAAACCTTTTTTCAGATACTTGCTTCTATTAAAATCAACTAATTTATTTTCTCATTTAAAAATAAACTATTCTGAAAAATTGAATATTTTTGTTATTTTAATAGTTGCAATTGCAACTAATTAGTGAAATAAAATGAATAAAATGAAAAATACTAAAACATTCATACTTGTTTTAACAGGTATTCTCGGTGGTTTTCCAGCACTTATAACAGATTCATATTTACCCAGTTTTCCGGAACTTATGAACTACTTTAATACAAACGCATCTAATATTCAAATGAGCTTGATGAGTACAATGATTGGTATTGCTCTTGGGCAATTGATTATTGGTCCTCTAAGCGATAAGTTTGGTAGAAAAATTCCTTTATTGGTTTCTTTGTGTCTCTTTATCTTGGCTTCTTTCGGGTTAATATATTCTACTAATATATCCATTTTTATATTATTAAGGCTTTTACAAGGACTTTCATCCTCGAGTGGAGTTGTTTTATCAAGGGCGATTTTAACAGATTCGTTTAAAGGTGAAGATTTATCTAAATCATTATCAATTAATTCAGCTATTGTAGGTTTTACTCCCACATTAGCTCCAATAATCGGTGGTTTGATATTATCCTTTTCAGTTTGGCAGGGTGTATTTATTTTCTTATTGATTTTTGGTATTTCGATTCTTCTTTTTGTAACAAAATTTGAAGAATCTTTACCAATTAATAGAAGAAAAAAGAACTCGCCGCTTAAAACGTTTGGTAATTTTGTAATCGTACTAAAAAATAGAGATTATGTTCTTTATGTTCTGATTTTCTCATTTGCAATGGGTGTAATGTTCGCTTATATTGCTTCTTCTCCATTTATTTTTCAAAACCATTATAGTTTAAGTCCTTTTTTATTTAGCCTATTTTTTGGTATGAATGCATTTGCATTAGTTGTTGGAGCAATAATTTCCGGAAAAATTAGTGACCAAGTAAAAGCATTGAGAATAGGTGTAACCGGTTTAGTAGTAATGTCTTTATTTGCAGTATTTAGTTTGATTTTTAGCTTACCTTTGGCTTTATTTGAAATGTCTTTATTTTCAATGTTTATTTTTAACGGAATAATATATCCTTCTTCAACAACGTTAGCCCTACAAAATAATACTGAACATGCTGGCACAGCATCATCAATCCATGGAGCTATGTCGTTTTTAATAGGAGGGATTGTTTCACCTTTAGCCGGAATAGGGAACATTCTAATATCAACGTCCATATTATTGGTTGGATGTGCTTTAATAACATTGCTTTTATTAATATTATTAAAAAATAGTTATGAAACAAATTTTTACTTAACTGAAGAAAGGGAAGTTGATGCATATTGAAAATTTTGGTTATTACATTTCGATGATTCATCGTCACACACAAATTTGTTTTGAAAGAGAATTTAAGAAATTTGGGTTTGGTAGTGGACAGTATATGTTTTTTATTCATATTGCCAAAAATGAAGGTACTACTCAAAAATATTTGAGTGAATTTTTGGCTATTGATAAAGGTACTACTGCAAAAGCAATTAAAAAGTTAATGCATCTTGAATATGTTTTTGCTGTACAAGTGGATACAGATCATAGAAGTTCAAAACTCTTTTTAACAGAAAAAGGGAAAGAAATTTTGCCTTTAGTAGAAGAGATATTAAATGCTACTTCTAATAAGCTGAAAACAGAAATGAATGAAATAGAAGAAACAAATACATTAATATCTCTTCAAAAAATGGCATCAAATATTAAAAATTTATAGAATTCGGTTTATAATAAAAACAAGCTGCTTTTAGGGCAGCTTGTTTAGGATATTAGGAGTGTTATCAGCTATAGCAAACTGATAACTATTTTGTAGCAATTTTATTTAGTTTTTGGTATTCAATTTGTGAAAACTCGTTTTCATGGTTAAGTGAATTTGAAATAACTGTTTCGCAATATCTAAAATTTTGAAGTGTGATTCTATTATTAACTGTTTTTCTAATTTCCATTAAATCAATTTCTGAATGAAATCCTTTTATAATAGTACATCTAAACTCTTTTCTAATTGATGATTTGTTTAGTATTTTTATAGTTTCAATTATGCTTTCAAAATTGACCTTGGTGTTGCATATTTGGTTATACTTTTCGTGACTTGCTTTTACATCCATGGCTACATAATCAATTAAATGACGTTTTATAAGTGTTTCAATTATTTTTGGAGAAGTCCCATTTGTATCTAATTTAATTTTATAATTGAATTTTTTCAGTTTCTCGCAAAAATCGATTAAGTCGCTTTGTAATGTTGGTTCTCCACCGGTTATTACTATGGCACCTATTCTGTTCAATTGTTGTTTAAGATATTTAAAAATAGTATTTTCGTCAATTACTTGTTCTAAGCGATCGGCTAATACTAAGTGAGAATTGTGGCAGTAAATACACCTTAAATTACATCCTAAAGTAAATATAACACTACAAACCTCGTCAGGATAATCAATTAGCGAAACTTTTTTTAAACCTCCTATTAGCATACTGTTAATGTCTTCCGCATTTTATATTCTTCTTTTTTCCCTTCATTCCATTGTTGAACCGGGCGTAGATAACCAACAACTCTGGAATAAACTTCGCTATTTTTACCACATTTGGGACAAGAAAAATGCTCGCCATCTAAATATCCACATGAAGGACAAACACTAAAAGTTGGTGTAATTGAAAAATATGGGAGTTTGTAGTTTTGTGATATAACTTTAATAAGTTTTTTTATTGCTTCTATATTATTAATTCGTTCACCTATAAATAGATGCTGAACTGTTCCACCTGTATATTTTGTTTGTAAGTTGTCTTGCAGATCTAATAAATCAAATATATCCTCTGTATAATTAACTGGAAGCTGAGTTGAGTTTGTATAATATGGCTTATTCGTTTCAAGGTAACTCTCTTCGTTAGCACATATAATTTTCGGAAACTTTTGTTTGTCTAATAGAGCCAGTCTATATGAAGTTCCTTCGGCTGGTGTGGCTTCTAAATTATAAATATCGCCGGTTTCATCCTGAAAGCTAAGCAACTTGTCTCGCATAAAGTCCATAACACGCGTTGCAAAATCTAACCCTCTTTGGGATGCGATATTTTCATTTAATAAGTTCAGGCATGCTTCATTCATACCAACAATTCCGATAGTTGAAAAGTGATTTTTCCAATATTCATCAAACCTTTGTTTTATGTTTCTTAAGTAAAACTTCATATAGGGATACAAGTTCATTTCAGTATAACGCTCTAATACTTTTCGCTTAATTATCAAACTGTCTTTTGCCACTTCTAATAGGTTACTCAACCGGTAAAAAAAATCTGTTTCGTCTTTTGCTAAATATCCTAAGCGTGGTAAGTTTATTGTCACCACACCTATTGAGCCGGTCAAAGGGGATGCTCCAAATAGCCCCCCGCCGTCTATTTAATTCTCTATTATCAATTCGTAGTCTGCAACACATACTACGAGCATCTTCTGGTTGCATTTCTGAATTGATAAAATTTGCAAAGTAGGGGATTCCATATTTTGCAGTTACTTCCCATAATATTTCTAAGTTTGGATTATTCCAATCAAAATTAGTAGTTATATTGTACGTGGGGATTGGAAAGGTAAAAACTCTCCCTTTTGCATCGCCTTCTTTCATTAACTCTAAAAACGCTTTATTAAACAAATCCATCTCTTCCTGAAACTCTTTATATGTCTCTTTCATCATTTTGCCCCCAATTATTACTGCTTTATCTGCGTAATAAGATGGAACATTCAAGTCAATTGTTACATTAGTAAATGGAGTTTGAAATCCTACACGTGTTGGAACATTTACATTAAATAAAAATTCTTGCATAGCTTGTTTTACTTCTGGGTATGATAGGTTGTCATATCTTATAAACGGAGCTAATAAAGTATCAAAATTAGAAAAAGCTTGTGCCCCTGCTGATTCTCCTTGCAATGTGTAGAAAAAGTTTACTACTTGACCTAATACACTTCTAAAATGCTTGGCGGGCTTAGATTCAACTTTCCCTTCGGCACCGGTAAACCCGTTTATCAGTAAATCATACAAATCCCATCCAACACAATATACACTTAATAAACCTAAGTCATGAATATGTAATTCGCCGGATAAATGTTTCTCTTTAATATCGTTAGAGTATATTTTATTTAACCAATAAACCTTGCTAAGTTCGGAGGAAATATAATTATTTAGCCCTTGTAGAGAATATGCCATATTGCTGTTTTCATTAACAAGCCAATCTATTTTATTCAAATATGCATCAACTAATTCAAGATCGCTTTTTAACGAAAAGTCCCTTAATTTTGCGTGTTGTTCTCTATATAAAATATATGCTTTGGCTGTTTTTTTGAAAGGTGATGATAACAATACTTCTTCAACACAATCTTGAATGTTTTCAACAGTTGGAGTAGTATTGCTAAACATTTGATGTAAAATACATATTGTTTTTATCGTTAATTTTTTAGCCGTTTCTTCATCAAATTCATTTACGGAAGCTGCTGCTTTATTAATTGCTCTTAAAATTTTGTTCGAATCAAAGTGAACAACTTCGCCATCCCTTTTTATCACTTTGGTTATAACCGAATGTTTTTCAAACATATTTTCTCCAATCTATTCATAATTTAATGTTAAAAAATATTATCATCACATTTGTTTTTAATGTTGCATTGTTAGGTAACTAATTGTGTTTTATCAATTGCTGAATTGTGTTCTTTTTATTTAATTGAGAGAGAGCATAATTGCTTTCTCTCAACTTTGAACCCCGATCCTACTTTTTAATTCAGAAAACGCCTATTGTATTGAATTACCATTTTCTGAGTTATTCATAATCATATTTTGAACGTAATAATATGCTGGCTTTTACCATATTCCTTAAAGCTGCCTCGGCTTCTTCCGGTTTTCTTGTCTTTAAACCGCAGTCAGGGTTTACCCAAATATTTCTTTTTGGGAGTACGGTAATTGCTTTTTCTAATAAATATATAATTTCGTCTACCGTAGGTATGCGAGGAGAATGGATATCGTAAACACCTGGGCCAACTTCGTTTGGGTACTTCAATAAACCAAAAACATCTAAAAGTTCCATTTGAGATCGCGATGTTTCAATTGTTATTACATCTGCATCAAGTTTTGCAATTGCGTCTATAATGTCGTTGAACTCACTATAACACATGTGGGTATGGATTTGAGTGGTATCTTTTACAACGCTGGAAGTAACTCTAAAGGCATTTACTGCCCAATCCAAATATCCCTTCCACTCAGTTTTTTTTAATGGAAGACCTTCTCGCAATGCTGGTTCATCTATTTGTATAACTCGAATTCCTGCATTTTCCAAGTCCTTAACTTCTTTTCCAATTGCAATGGCAATCTGCATCGCTGTAATTTCCCTTGCTTGGTCATCTCTAACAAATGACCATTGAAGCATTGTTATTGGTCCTGTAAGCATCCCTTTAACCATTCTATCGGTTTTAGATTGAGCATATTTTATCCACCTGCTCGTCATATTTTTTGGTCGCTCAACATCACCAAAAATAATTGGAGGTTTTACACATCGACTTCCATAACTTTGAACCCATCCATTTTGTGTAAATGCAAAACCTTCAAGTTGCTCCCCAAAATATTCAACCATATCGTTTCGCTCATATTCGCCATGAACAAGAACATCTAAACCTATATCTTCTTGCAATTTAATTACATTATCAATCTGTTCTTCAATTTGTGTTTCGTATTCCTGCAAACTAATTTTCTTCTTTTTAAGATTTAATCGAAGATTCCTTATGGCTTCAGTTTGAGGGAAAGAACCTATTGTTGTTGTTGGGAAAAGAGGAAAATTAAAAATCTGCTTTTGTAATTTTTGTCGTTCCGCAAAATTGCTTTTTCGTTTAAATTCGTATGTTTTAACCTTCTTTAAGCTTTTTGTTACACTTTCTTTGTGAATAAATTTCGAAATTTTTCTGCCTTCATTTATCAATTGGTTTTCAGTTAAAGCGTTTAAATGTTCTTTAAAAGTTTTAGGGTTTGCCAACCCTTTTAATATTGATAATTCTTCTAATTTTTGTTTCGCAAAAGCTAACCATTGCTTAATTTGGGGTTTAAGTATATCACTATTTGTCTCTAATTCAAGATTACATGGTGTGTGCAATAGGGAACAGGATGGTGATAATATTATTCTATCACTTCCCAAATTTGATACTCCCTTACTAATTGCTGACATTGATTTATCAAAATCGTTTTTCCATACATTCCTTCCATCAACAATTCCTAATGAAAGTATTAAATTTGGAGGAATGTTTGTAATTATATCATTTAATTGTTCGGGAGCTCTTACAATATCAATATGCAATGCTGATATTGGTAATGATAGAGCCAAATCTTTATTTTTACCTAAACTTCCAAAATATGTTGCTAATAAAACATTTAGCATTGGGAATTGTTTGTGCAGAGTTGAATAACACTTTTCTAAGGCTTTTCTTTCACTCTCATCTAACTCCATTACCAAAATAGGCTCATCAAACTGAATCCACTCTACACCTAACCCAATTAGTCCTTTTATTATTTCGATGTAAACAGGCAACAACCTATCTAATAATTCAAGCCTATGAAATCCCGGCTCTTTTTCCTTTCCAGAAAGTAGATAGGTGATTGGACCTATTATTATGGGGGTTGTTGTTATTCCTATTGATTTGGCTTCGGCATATTCTGAAATAACTTTTGAAGAAAGAAGATGAAATTCTTGGTCTTTTACAAATTCCGGCACAATATAATGATAATTCGTATCAAACCATTTAGTCATCTCCATTGCCGGTATATCAAAACCATCCTTTTGATATCCTCTTGCCATAGCAAAATAAAGATCATACAAATTCCCTTTATGGTTCATTAGCCCGTTGTATCTTTTAGGAATGTTGCCCACCATAAGCGACATATCAAGAATATGGTCGTAATAGGAAAAATCATTCGAGGGGATTAAATCAATTCCTAACTCCTTTTGGAGAAGCCAGTTGAATTTTCTGATAAGTTTGCCAGTATTTACAAACTCATCCTGTGTTATCTTGCCTGACCAATAACTTTCGCAGGCCTTCTTTAGTTGTCGGTTGTCTCCAATTCTGGGATAACCTAAATTGTGTGTAAGCATAGACTTAAACCTCTGTTAATTTAAAATTTTGGTTTAGTATGCTTCCGAGGTATAGTACAAAGAAAAGAAAAATGAATAGTGATTTCTCTTTAGACTTTAGCTTCACATCCCGAAAGCTTTATCAAATAATTTATTAGGCAGGTCTCCTGACTTTTCCGGTTTTTATAAGCCTTCCCATCGTTTTGCGACAGTGACATATTTATAAAAACTTTTTTCTACATAAGTAGAACAGAATTACAGTTGCGGGAGCAGTTCCGGATTTAAACCGGATTCCCTATTATTTCCAAAAGGAACCTAACAATTATGCTATTGCAAAATATTGTAATAACAGGAATCAATATATATTAAACGATTTCTAAAATCAAGGTTGTGAAGTGATTTTTATATTATATTTTAATTGCAGTATCCCTTCTTCATAATTCCTTTATGCTATTAATTTTAATAAACTGTTATCAATCTTTTAGCTTATTATGTTATAAAATTTGGATTCTCTCTTTGCTATTAAATACCGCAACTCCTTATAAATTCTAATTGTATCCTACATCACAAACTCAAAAATTTTACTTAAAATAAACTTGACATTTTTTACCATAAGTGATATATTGAACACCATGAATAGAAAAATAATAATATCCGGTTTAGTAATATTTTTGATTACGCAAATATCAGTAATGTTTGCAGGGGCGTTCATTTCATATTTCCATGGACGCAGCAATGGAGACAGCATAGTTCTTGACTGGCAAACAGCTCAAGAAACAAGTTTGAAAAATTTTACTGTTGAACGCAAAACACCAGTAAGCAGCTATATTGAAATAGCAACCGTTAACTGTAAAGGGAATAATTCTACTTATACATATACTGATGATTGTGCTTACAAATCGAGTGAGGCTGTATACATTTACAGGTTAAAATTAGTTGATTATGATGGCAAAGAATCATATTCAAGTGAAGTTACTGTTACACATGGTAGCGTTTCAAGTGTCAAAAGAACTTGGGGTAGTATTAAAGCATTATTTAGATAGTTAAGTTTTATTCTTTTATTGAGTTCTATTATATATGTTTCACGATTTACCCCTGTATTTAGCCTCTCAATCACCTCGTAGGAAACAACTTTTAAAAATCCTAAATCTTAATTTTGAGACCTTTTCTGTTGATATTAATGAATCATTAATTCCTGGAGAAAGTCCTCTTTCAACTGTATTACGTTTATCAACTGAAAAACTCAATGCTGCAAAAAGTATAATTAAAGAAGGTATAATTATAACTGCTGATACTATTGTAGTTTTAAATAACGAGATTATTGGTAAACCGGTCGATAAAGCAGATGCAGAAGCAATTTTAAGCAGATTGAGTGGCAATACTCATATAGTTTATACAGGATTTGCAATATTTAATAGTCGTAACAATAAAACGATTGTTGAGTATGAAACTACTCAGGTAACTTTTAGAAAGCTTGAAAAAGAAGAGATATTACTTTATATAGCTTCAGGTAGTCCAATGGATAAAGCCGGAGCTTACGGAATTCAAGATGATTATGGAGCCGTTTTTATTGAAAAAATAAATGGATGTTATTATAATGTAGTTGGACTTCCACTTCATAAACTTTATAAAAAATTGAGGGAAATTGACTTAGATGATTAGCAAGATAAAAAAGAATTTATTTATAGTATTGGGGGTTGCTGTTTTAATATATCTTGCTTTATCAATTTTTACTGACATAAATTTTCTTCTGCAAACACTAAAATCATTCAATTGGAAATTTTTACCACTTCTTTTATTATTATCCTATCTAAATTATGTATCCCGCTTTTTCAAATGGCATTATTATGTAAAAAAGCTTAAGATTGACATTCCCATTAAATTGTCGTTTTCAATTTTTATGTCGGGTTTAGCAATGAGTTTAACACCAGGTAAAATGGGAGAGGTGTTAAAATCTTATATGTTAAAAAAGAATACGGGTATTCCAATTAGTAAAACAGCTCCAATTATTTTTGTTGAACGAGTTACAGACTTTTTATCATTAGTATTATTATCTTTAGTTGGAGCCGTTACATATAATTATGGTATAGGTGCAACTTTAACTGTCGGTGCTGTGTTTATTACTTTAGTACTTGTATTGAGTAATAAGAGAGCATCGTTAAAAATTATTGATTTATTTGGTAAAATTAAATTTATTAATAAGCAGTTAAACAAATTACATGACGCATACGAAAGTTCTTATAGCTTATTAAAAGTTGAACCGCTTGTTTTGATGGTTTTATTTAGCTTAGTTGCTTGGATGTTTGAATGTTTAGGATTCTATTTTACTCTATACAATTTCGATGAATTTGTTTCGTTACTTTTTCCAGTATTTGTTTATTCATTTTCAACAATTATTGGGTCGGTAACAATGCTCCCCGGTGGTTTAGGAGTGACAGAAGGTTCTTTGACTTTCTTGTTAGCAAAAAAACGGATTCAGTAATGAGGCAGCTCTTGCTTCAACATTTATTATCAGAACAGTTACCTTATGGTTTGCTTTGTTGGTGGGAATTGTTCATTTGTTTGGATATCAAAAAAAATATGGCGAAATTAAAGAAGAAAAACAGGAGTAAAAATGAAAAACTTCAACAAAATCACAGTTCCTACTAACGGAAAAAAAATAGAGGTTGTAAACGAAAAGTTATTAGTACCTGATAATCCAATAATTCCATTTATTGAAGGAGATGGAATTGGTCCTGATATATGGGCGGCATCCAAATTAGTTTTAGATGCAGCTGTTGAAAAAGCGTATAAAGGCAAGAGAAAAATTGCATGGATGGAAGTTTATGCAGGTGAAAAGGCTGTTGACGTTTATGGCGATAATACTTGGCTGCCTGATGAAACAATAGAAGCGATTAAGGAGTATATTGTAGCAATTAAAGGTCCGTTAACCACTCCTGTTGGTGGAGGTATAAGAAGTCTAAATGTAGCATTGCGACAAATATTGGATCTGTTTGCGTGTGTTAGACCTGTTAAATATTACAATGGAACACCCAGCCCTGTAAAAAGACCAGAAGATTTAGACGTTGTAATTTTTAGAGAAAATACTGAAGATGTTTATGCAGGAATTGAATTTAAATCAAATTCAGAGGAAGCAGTAAAACTAATAGAATTTATTAATTCAAATTTTGGAAAAAAAATTCTTGTTGAATCGGGTATTGGAATAAAACCAATGAGTAAATTTGGTTCTGAAAGGTTGGTAAAAAAAGCAATACAATACGCAATAGATAATAATAAAAAAAGTGTTACATTGGTTCACAAAGGGAACATAATGAAATTTACTGAAGGCAGTTTTAAGGATTGGGGATACGAAACCGCAAAAACATATTTTGCTGAACAGACAATTACTGAAGATGAATTATATAAAGAATATGATGGTGTTCAACCAGCCGGAAAGATAGTTATTAAAGATCGAATTGCTGATAGTATGTTCCAGCAAGTTTTATTACGTCCGTCAGAATATGAAGTTTTAGCTACCCCAAATTTAAACGGGGATTATTTATCTGATGCATGTGCTGCTCAAGTTGGTGGTTTAGGTATTGCCCCGGGTGCAAATATAAGTTATCATTACGCAGTATTTGAAGCAACTCATGGAACTGCACCAAAGTATGCAGGCTTGGATAAAGTAAATCCCGGTTCGGTAATTTTAAGTGGAGTAATGATGCTTGAATATTTGGGTTGGAAAGAAGCTGCACAACTAATTGAAGATGCAATGCAGTTAACCATAGAAAGCAAAGTAGTTACATATGATTTTGCTCGTTTGTTAGAAGGAGCAAGAGAAGTAAAATGCTCGGAATTTGGAAAAGAAATAGTAAAAAACATGAAATAAATAATGAAATTAATAAATTTAATAAGACAGTTATAGCTTGATTTTAGAATTATCTATTAGTATTTTGCTATAACATTAATAAACAAGTTGAGGTTGATATGTCGGATGATAATGGTTTAGGAAAAGGTTTAATTATTGGCTTTTTAACCGGTGCAGCAGTTGGTTCAATAATTGCTTTGTTATTTGCTCCAAAGACCGGCAAAGAATTAAGAGGCGATATTAAACATCGCTCGCAAGAATTTTTAGAAGATGCCGAAGATTTTTTAGCAGATGCAAAAGACAAAACTAATACTTTAATAAATGATGGGAAGAAGAAATCTGAAGAATTAGTTGCAGAAGTAAAAGATAAGGTTGAAAAGCTTACTAATGAAGCAGAAAAAATGTTTTCTGAAGCAAAAGGAAAAGCTGGCGATTATGTTGAAGATGGAAAATCGAAAATTGGAAAAGAAGCGGAAAAAATTAAAAATGCAGTCAAAGCCGGTTTAGAAACATATAAAGCAGAACAGGAAGCATAAAAAATATGGATCTTGTAAGTTATGCTTTGGTTTTATTGATTATTATGGCGGCTGTGTTGTGTTTTTACGGCATTTTGGCTTTAAGAAAAATTACAGAAACTATAAGTATTATGCAGTCAGATATTCACAAGTTAGTAGAAAAGACTTTGCCTGTATTAGAAAATTTAGATGAGGCAACTGAAAAGATAAATATTCTTACTACTGATTTAGAAAGGAAGCTGTATCAAATTGAAAATTTTACAACCTCAGTAAAAGATAGAGTTGCCTCATTTATTAGCTTTAAAGGTGATATTAAACCAGCAAATCCAATAATCAAATTAATTAAGAATTTGTCATCTATACAAAAAGGTGTTATGGCTTTTCTAACTAAACTGAAAGAAAATTAATAATAGATAGTATTATAGAGATGGAGGAAAATTGAAAGAATATCAAACCGATGCAATAAGGAATATTGCTTTAATTGGACACGGCGGAAGTGGAAAAACTTCTATATCCGAATACTTACTTTATTTAACAGGGGAAATTAATAGAATTGGTAAGGTTGAAGAAGGAAATACTACTTCCGATTACACAGCAAACGAAATCGAAAAGCAATTTTCAATTGTTGCTACACCATTAAATGTTGAATGGAACAATACAAAAGTTAACGTAATTGATGCACCTGGTTATGCCGATTTAGTGGGACAAGTTATTTCCAGTTTGCACATTGTTGATACAGCAGTTGCAGTTATTAAAAGTGCTGAAGGTATTGAAGTTGGAACAGAAACTAACTGGGCGTTAGTAAAAGAAAATCAATTAGCTTCTGCAGTTTTAATAAATAAAATTGATAATGAGCATTCAAAGTTTGAAGAAACAATAGAAAAATGTAAAGATAAACTGAGTAATGATGTTACTGTTGTTACTTTTCCTGAATCAGAAGGTGCAAATGTTAATGGCGTAGTTGATTTAACTACAATGAAACTATACAAATTTGAAGATGCAGCATCAAAGAAATATACAGAAATGGATATTCCTGCAAACTTAAAAGATAAAGCAGATGAATTAAGAAGCATTCTTATTGAAAAAATTGCTGAATCAGATGAAGAATTGTTAGATAAATTCTTAGAAGAAGGTACTTTGGATGATGAAAGCTTTACAAAAGGTTTGAAAAAAGCTATTGTAACCCGCAGTTTGATTCCAGCATTTGCCGCTTCTACTTCAAAAGGCGTTGGATTAGTTAACTTTTTGAACTTTGCAGTTAAATATTTCCCTAATCCTGCTGAAGTAGGTCCAAAGAAAGCAATTTTAAAAGACAAAAATCAAGAAATTGAATTACCATGTGACCCTAAAGGTGAAACATGTTTATTCGTATTTAAATCATTATCATCGCAACACGTTGGTGAATTATCATACTTTAAGGTTTTTTCCGGTAGTGTTACAGTAGGTTTAGATTTAGAAAACACATCAAGAAATAAAACCGAACGTATGGGTCAGCTTTCTGTTACTAATGGAAAGAACAGAAAAGACGTTGCAAAATTATTTGCCGGTGATATTGGTGCAGTTGTTAAGTTGAAAGATACACATACAAACAACACAATAACCTCAAAAAATTTAATGGTTGTATTACCTGAAATTAATTTCCCTGAACCTGTTATTAGAGCTGCTGTTCAACCAAAAGCAAAAGGGGATGAAGATAAAATTTCAAGTGGTTTACATACTGCTCATGAAGAAGATCCTACATTAACAGTTCAATTTGATCCTGAATTAAGCCAAACAATTATTTCCGGTCAAGGTGAATTACAGTTAGCATTAGCTACAAAAATGTTAAGAGAAAGATATAAAGTAGAAGTAGATTTAATTGAGCCAAGAATTCCTTATCGTGAAACAATCAAAGGAATTTGTGAAAACGCTGAATATAAGCATAAAAAACAATCAGGTGGTCGCGGTCAGTATGGACATGTTGTTTTAAAATTAGAACCAAAACCACGTGGAGAAGGATTTGAATTTGTTGATGCCATTGTTGGTGGTGTTGTTCCTGGCAGATTTATTCCTGCTGTTGAAAAAGGCTTAAAAGAAATAATGGTTAAAGGTATTTTAACCGGAAGTAAAGTAATTGATATTAGAGCTACTTTACATTTTGGTTCGTACCATGATGTTGATTCTGATGAAGTTTCTTTCAAAATTGCTGCTTCTCAAGCATTCAAAAAAGGGTTCTTAGATGCTAAACCAGTTATTTTGGAACCAATTGAAACTGTTACAATTAAAGTTCCAGAAGAATTTATGGGTGACGTTATGGGTGATATTTCATCACGTCGCGGTAAAATTCTTGGTATGGATTCAGCTGGTTCTTTCCAAGTAATAAAAGCATTAGTTCCATTATCAGAACTTTATAAATATTCAACATTATTAAGAAGTTTAACTTCCGGTAAAGGTTCTCATCATAGTGAATTTTCACATTATGAAGAAGTACCAAAAGATGTTGAAGCAAAAATTATTGAAGAATACAAGAAATCGAAAGAAGAAGATCAATAAACTGAAAAAGGCGGTTTATAACCGCCTTTTTTGTATGGGAAAATATATGGACAATTTATACTCGCCTTGGAGAAGTTTATACATTCAATCGTTTAAAGATAAAAAAGAAAATGAGGGATGTGTTTTTTGTAATTGTGATTTTGAGAGCTATAAGACAGATGATTCTCAAATAGTATATAATGGTAAAGACTGTTTTGTTATGCTTAATTTATATCCATACAATAGTGGTCATTTGATGGTTATTCCCAAAAGGCATTTATGCGATATTCAATTACTTACTGATGAAGAAGAAATTGAAATAATGAAATTAATTAAATTGTGTACAAAAGCATTAAGCATAGCTATGAAACCACAAGGCTTTAATGTTGGAGCAAATTTGGGAAAGGCTGCCGGAGCCGGCATTGACCAACATTTACATTTTCATATTGTTCCCCGATGGATTGGTGATATTAATTTTATGCCGGCTATTGGAGAAGTAAAAGTTATTTCAAGTGATTTGTTGGAAATTAAAAAACAACTATTAACAGCATTTGAGGAATTAGAAAATTAGTTTTAATGAATTCAATTTTAATAGCTCCAAACAGCTTTAAAGAGTGTATTAGTTCTGTTGAGGTTAGCAGACTAATTAAAAATGATATTTTAAGTTATTTACCTTCTAATTATCCAATTGATATTCAGTTATACCCACTTACCGATGGTGGAGATGGTTTTTTAGAAACCTGTAAATATCACTATAATCTGACTGAAGTTAGCTTTTTAGTTGCTTCTTTATTTGGGGATTCAAAAATTGAAGTTCCGGTTGGTATTGATATAAAATCGAAAACTTGTTATGTTGAAAGTGCGGATGTTGTTGGTGTTAAGTTACTCAAAGAAAATGAAAGAGATCCTTACAGTTTTACGACATATGGAATAGGAGAATTATTTGAAAAACTAAATGATTATAATAAAAAAAATAATCATTTATTTAATACGGTTGTTTTAGGAATAGGGGGGACTTCAACTAACGACTTTGGTATTGGTGTTTGCAAGTATTTTGATATCAAAACTTTAATTAATTTGAACAATGTAAATGTTATCCCTTTTGATTATAAAAGAATTGAAAAAATTGAATGGACAAAACCTGATTTAAGTTATAAGATTAAAGTGGTTGCAGATGTTAATAATTCTCTTTTAGGTAAAGAGGGGGCTACTTATTGTTTTGGGTTGCAAAAGGGGATAAAGGAACAAGATTTACAACATTTTGAAGATGGATTTATTAATATACTTAATTTATTGAATGTAAGTGAAACAACTTGGCAAAAATTGAGCGGTGCCGGAGGAGGATTAGCAGCGGGGCTTCAATTATTTTTTAGTGCTGAAATAGTTGAATCTAAGGATTTTATTCTGGAGCAGCTGAAAATTAAAGATAAAAATCCCGATTATATTATTACTGGTGAAGGAAGTTATGATTTTCAAAGTAAATTAGGGAAAGGAGCTTTCGTTGTAGTTGATTATTTTAAAGAAAAAAGTACAAGGGCAATTTTTGTTATTAGCGGGAAAAAGAATGAACTAAAAAATGTTAAAAAAATTGAGTATTTTTGCTTAGAAGATTATTTTAGCAATATTTCGCAATCCATAAAAAATATTGATAAAGGGATTAGTATTATCTGTAAATTTATAGTGGAAAAAATTTTAAAGGAACACAATGGAAAATAAATTTGAACAAATTGAAAGAAAATCATCTTTGGAAATTGATGAGATATTAGGAAAACCTTTTAATGTGTTGAATGACGGTTTTATAAGAGTAGTTGATTATATGGGAAATGATGAATCAATTGTACAAGCTGCAAGAGTTTCCTATGGAAAGGGGACAAAAAAACTAAATGAAGATAAATCATTAATTAGATATTTATTACGAAATAGACACACCTCACCACTTGAAATGTGTGAAATTAAATTACACATACGAGTTCCTATGGATACCTGGAGGCAATGGATTCGTCACCGTACTGCAAGTGTAAATGAGTATTCCACAAGATATTCAATTGCAATTGATAGTATGCAGACTACAACTGAAGAAGAATGGCGTATGCAGGCAAAATGGAATAAACAAGGAAGTGAAGGAAATGTCGATTTAAGTATTGGTGAAACTTTAACAAATGATGAAAATGATCTTCATAAATTGGCACGTAATATTTATGATAAAAGAATTGAATTAGGTGTTGCAAGAGAGCAGGCTCGAAAAGACTTGCCTCTATCAACCTATACTGAAGCTTATTGGAAAATAGATTTACATAATCTTTTACACTTTTTAGAATTACGAATGGATAGACATGCTCAATTTGAAATTAGGGAGTATGCTACAATAATTGGAACAGAAATAGTAAAAAGATGGTGCCCGATTGTATGGGAAGCTTTTAATGATTATATACGCGAAGCAAAAACATTTAGCAAAACTGAACTTCAAATTATATCAAAGTTATTAAACAATGATAAAGATGGTGCTGTTGAAATTGCTAAAGAAGCTGGCTGGTTGGAATATAACGAAAAAGGACTAAAGGGAAATATTGAACGAGGTGAGTTTGAATATAAAATGGAAATACTAAATACTATACTCCCTTGGCAATAACCTTGAATATAAAATATTAATTGCTATATTTGTAATTTTATAAGGTTGTGAATTTCCTATATGGAGAAAATTATTATTGCTGCTGTTTCTAAAAACAGTATAATTGGAAATGGGGATAAAATTCCCTGGTTAATAGAAGAAGATTTACAGTTTTTTAAGAAAACAACAGTTGGTTTTCCTGTAATTATGGGAAAAAACACTTTTTTATCTATTGGAAAACCTTTGGTTGATAGATTTAATTATGTGTTATCTAATAGCAAAGAACCATTTATTGCTTTTGATGGTTATGCTGTTGTAAATAGTATTGATTATGCTTTTCAGCTTTGCAAAAAAAAGAAGCCAAAAAAGGTTTTTATAATTGGTGGAGCAGAAGTTTTTGAGAAAACTATTAATTTATGCGATAAATTAATTATCTCAAGAATAAATAAGGAATATGAAGGGGATAAGTACTTCCCTAATATTGACATGCAGAAATGGGATTTGTACAAAACAGAAAAGTACGAATTATTTAACGTTGAATATTTTAAGAGAAACAATAAATGAAAATTAATGTATTACCTGATTATATAGCTAATAAAATTGCTGCCGGTGAAGTTGTTCAAAGACCTGAATCTGTATTAAAAGAATTAATGGAAAACTCCATTGATGCGGGAGCGACTTTAGTTGAGGTTGTGATTAAAAATGCAGGCAAAACATTGGTTCAGGTTATTGATAACGGCGAAGGGATGAATGAAGATGATGTTTTATTGAGCATTCAACGTCATGCAACAAGTAAAATTAAATCATATGAAGATCTTGAAGAACTGAGGACTTTTGGATTTAGAGGCGAGGCTTTAAGCTCAATTGCTGCGGTAAGTATTTTAGAGATTAAAACTAAAACTCCAAACGATGAATTGGGATTATTTTTACGCGTAGGCGAAAATAGTTCTGTTACTTTAGAAAAGGGAGCATATCCACAAGGGACTTCAATTTCTGTTAAAAATCTGTTTTATAATACTCCGGCACGTAGAAACTTTCTTAAGAGCAACTCCACAGAGTTGAAACACATAACTGAAACTTTCAAAAAAATTTCAATGAGTTATCCAAATATTGAGTTTAAGTTATGGAACGATGATGAGTTGGTTTTTGACTTGCCAAAAATGTCGTTGGGGGAAAGATTAAAGCTCCTTTTTACTGATAACATTCTTGATTCATTAATTGAAGTTAAAGAAATAACTGATTATATATCTTTATCAGGATATATAGCTAAACCTACATATTTAAAACGGAGTAAATCAGATCAATACCTTTTTATTAACAGAAGATTTGTTGTAAGTAAAGTTGTAAATCATGCAGTTTTTACAGCATTTGAAAATATTTTGGAAAAAGGTGACTATCCATTTTTTGTACTGTTTTTAGATATTGACCCGTCAAAAGTAGATATAAATGTTCATCCTTCTAAACTTGAAGTTAAATTTGATGAAGATAAAGATATTTATGTTTTTGTTCATGCAGTTATTAAAAAATGTATTGGAAGTTATGATTTAGTACCAACAATGAAGTTTGTTGATGCAAAAAACGAAAACGAAGTTATAAATTTTAACCAGTTTGTTCCTACACAAAGGAATGATTATTCAGATAGACCCGGATATCAAGAAAGAACCTCACCAAGTTATTCTGACGGAAGTAGTAAAAAAGGCGGGATTTTTAGTGAAGAAGAAATTGATAGAATTTTTGGTTCAATAAATAGTGAAATTAAAAATTCCCAGTCTACAAATAACATTAGTGAACCATTTATTGATAATTCTCCAAAAGAGATTTATCATCAACAGCTCGATTTTTCAACAACCGGTACTCAAACAAATGATACTTATTCTCCATTTATTGTTTCGTTACACAATAAATACATCCTTTCGCAAATTAAAAGTGGTTTAATGATTATTGACCAACATGTAGCTCATGAGAGAATATTATATGAAAAAGCATTAAAGTCCATAAATTCGCAGTTGCCTTTTTCTCAACAATTGTTATTTCCTCAAACTCTAATACTTGAACCGGCGGATTATGAACTGATTTTAGAAATACGTGAGCAATTAAATGGGCTTGGGTTTGAAATTAAATTTTATAATGATAATAAAATTTCCATACAAGGAGTCCCTTTTGAAATTAAACCCGGCTCGGAAAAAGAAATTTTGTTAGAAATAATAGATGAATATAGAGCAAACGAACGACTTGGTATTTTGGAAGTTATTGATAATGTTGCAAAGTCTTTTTCTTGTAAAGCTGCAATTAAAGCCGGTGACAAACTTGGTGAAATTGAAATGCGGGAATTGGTTGACAAACTTTTTGCAACAAGTATGCCTTATGTTTGTCCACATGGTAGACCAATTGTTATTAAAATTCCTTTAACTGAATTTGATAAACGCTTTGGTAGAACATCTTAATAGAAGATAGAAAATAGAAGATAGAAGTTAGATATTAGAAAATTGGAAATAGAAATAATAGTAATATTTAGTTTTAATTTGAGTTCATAAATAGGATTAGGCATATATTAAGTGAGTAAAGTATTTAATGATTAAAGATTATATAAGACTTGTTCGGTTGCCACAATGGATAAAAAATTCATTTATTTTTGTTCCATTATTATTTTCAAAAAAACTATTTTTGGATGCTGATTTTTTTACGGCACTTGGTGCATTTTTTCAATTTTCTATTGCTTCAAGTTTAGTTTATGTTGTTAATGATTTAGTTGACTATGAAGCTGATAAAGCTCATCCAACAAAAATGAATCGTCCCATTGCGTCAGGAGCTATTAGTAAAACTAACGCCATTATACTTATAGTGGGTTTAGCTCTATTTTTAATTCCTACATTTATTTTTTTTAACATATATTTTCAGTTTATTATTATAATATATGTTCTTTTAAATTTTGCCTACTCAATTAGATTAAAGCATATAGTGGTTTTAGATATTTTGTGTTTAGCCTCTGGATTTGTATTAAGAGTTTTAGCAGGTGCTTTTGTAATTTCAGTTTTAATTTCTAATTGGTTAATTTTATCAACTTTATTTGTTTCTATGTTTTTAGCTGTCATTAAAAGAAGAAGCGAACTTGAATTAATTGCCGATACAAATAAAACAAGAAAAGTATTAAAAAGTTATTCAATTAATTATCTCGATCAACTTACAACAATTTCAGCTACGGGTTTAATTGTTTGTTATGCTCTTTATACTGTTTCCGAAAGAACTATTCAGAATTTTCATACTGAAAATTTAGTTGTGACTATTATTTTTGTCGTTTATGGTGTATTTAGATATTTATATTTGATGCATAATAAGAAAATGGGGGAAAATCCTACTGATGTTATTATTAAAGATTTTGGTATGATTATAAATATTATTTGTTATATTTTAGTAGTTGTATATTTAATTTATCTTCAATAAAAATGCGTAAATTATTCTTAACATTATGTTTTTGTATAGTTTTTTGTGCTTGTGCAGGGAATAGTATTATTAAGCATGATACAAAAGGGACTAAGAGAGTAAATATAAGTGTAAACGAAGTATACGCCTGGGTAAACTATATGCCAGGAGAAAATTCATCTCCGTTGTTTAGAATTTCGGGAGACATTCTTGTAAAAAAGTCTTCTGACTATGATTTAAAATCGATATCATTAAGCAAAATAGTAGTTTATCAAGATACTTTGGTTGTTTACAATATTAAACCTGTAATAAATGAAAATGAAAAAGAGAGCAGCCTAAATAAACGGAATATGCTTTTTAATACATTAAAGGGATTGGAATTAATCGAAAATTTGGATGTAGACAAAAAGATTGATGTCGAATTAGTTTTTGAAGAAAACAACAAATTATTTGTACATTTTATTAACAATATAGGTATTGAAAAAACTTACTAAATGTATTTGGAAATTATTGGACTTGCAATATTATTACTTTTTAGTGCGTTGTTTTCGTCCACAGAAATAGCCTACGTTGTAGCAAATAAAATTAAAATAGAAATTAGAGCAAGAAAGAAAAATTTTGCTGCTCGTATAGTTCAGTATTTTATAAAAGAACCAAGCGATTTTTATTCAACAATATTAATTTTCAACAATATAGTAAACATTACATTTGCCTCCCTATTTGCTTATTTAGCAGTAAATTTATTTGGATTAAATGATTTTTATGTACTAATATTATCAACTGTTATGCTTTTAATTTTTGGTGAATTAATACCAAAATATATTGCACGAGAATTTGCAGATAAAGCAATTTTAGTACTAATAATTCCGATACGCTTTTTGTCTATTTTAATATATCCGTTTGTTAAAATCTTATCTTCGTTTTCATCGTTAATAACACATACAAAGGCAGCAAATAATGAAAATATTGTTCATTTATTTGACCGGGATGACATTCATAATTTAATCAATGAAAGTTCTGAAGCGGGTGTTGTTGATGTAGTACAATCGAATATTTTAAAAAATGTTATCGATTTTGGAAATCAACGGGTTTATGAAGCAATGAAACCGCGTACTGATATTGTTGGTGTAGAAATTCAAAGCGGTATGGATGAAGTACATAAGTTGTTTGTTGAGTCTGGTTATTCAAAGTTACCTGTCTATGAGGAAACTTTAGACAATATTAAAGGCGTTATAATTGCGTACGATTTGTTTAAAAATCCTAAAAGTATTAAAGAAATTCTTAGAGATATTATTTTTGTTCCTGAAACAAAAAAAAGCCTGGATATGCTGAATGAGTTTCTTGCCAAAGGAGTTTCCATTGCTGTGGTAATTGATGAATTTGGGGGTACTGCTGGAATTGTTACAGTAGAAGATATTTTGGAAGAAGTGCTTGGCGAAATTAAAGATGAATTTGATTTTGATGAAGATATATTATGTAGAAAAGTTTCTGAAAATACTTACGTTTTGGGTGGAAAAGCAGAAGTTGATTTATTAAATGATAAATATGAATTAAACATTCCGGAAGGTGATTACGAAACCGTTGCCGGTTATATTATCCAGAATATAGTTAGAATTCCTAATAGAGGCGAAGTAATTAAAATTGATAATTTTAAGTTTCAAATATTAAATGCTGACCAAACAAAAATTATTCTTGTTAAAATGTTTACTGAAATTGACGAAATAGAATAATTTATTCCATATAAAACTTTTCTCACTTTACAATTGTTAAAGAATTTAAATAATTTAGGAAAAATTATGCCCGGTATATTTTCAATGCTGTTCGGTAAAAACGATAAAATAAAGATGCTTAATTCGGATGAATTTTTAACTGCTCTTAATAACGATAAAGAAGCTGTTTTAATTGATGTAAGAACAAATGAAGAATATCAAAGCCAACATATACCAAAGTCCAGATTGATTGATATTTATTCTTCTGATTTTGTTGAAGTTGTTTCAAAATTAAATAAAGAAAAAAACTATTACATTTATTGTAGAAGTGGAGTTCGCAGTATGAACGCTGCGAATAAAATGGTAAAACTTGGATTTAAAAATGTAACCAACCTAAAGGGTGGAATTAAAAGCTGGAATGGACCAACGGAATAATAATTTCTTGTGTGATGAAACTTCTTTTCTGAAGAGTTAATATTTGAAGGTTTAAGGTTGAAAGATTGAATAGCCGTTTTCATTTAATTTTTAAGTTTGAATTCTTAATTTTTAATGATTGAATAGCCGTTGAAGATAAAACTTTCAACGGCTTAATTATTTATAAATATTTCAGTTTTTATACATAAATTGATGTTTAGTTAATTATTAACCACATCTCGTGGTTGTTGCAAAACTCTTAAATCCCCGAACTCGGGTGTCACGGTCTGAACCGTGACACAAACTTTTATCAAGAACGCCGCTGTTTTTACAGTATAATTATTCGGACATGGTAAGACCATGACCGCCCAGAAATAATTATGAAACATCCATGTCTCAAGTCTCAAGTCTCTGGTTTCAAGTTTCAAGTTACAAGTTTATTAAAAATAAGTGGAACATTTACAGAAATAAAGTTATCTTTAAGTTTTGAAATAATATAGATATAATATTGAAATTTAATGTATTACATAAAGATACAAATTCTAAAGCACGATTAGGGGTTTTAGAAACTGACCATGGTGTAATAAATACACCAATATTTATGCCTGTTGGTACACAAGGAACTGTAAAGGCTGTTTCACAACGTGTGTTGCACGATGAAATAAAAGCAGAAATTATTTTATCAAATACTTACCATCTTTATTTACGTCCGGGCACTCAAATATTGGAAGAAGCCGGTGGTTTACATAAATTTATTAATTGGGATAAACCAATTTTAACAGATAGCGGTGGTTTTCAAATATTTAGTTTAAATGAATTACGAAAGTTAAAAAAAGATGGTGTTGAGTTTGTATCTCATCTTGATGGTTCCAAACATTTTTTTACTCCTGAAAAGGTAATTGGAATTGAACGCTCAATCGGCTCAGATATTATGATGGTTTTGGATGAGTGTACTCCATACCCTTGTGATTATGCATATGCAAAAAAATCGAAAGATTTAACTTCTAACTGGGCAATTTTAAACAAAGAAGCATTTGAAAAAACAAAACCATTGTATGGACATTCACAAGCCTTGTTTGGTATTATACAAGGGAGCGTATTTAAGGATTTACGTGAACAGAGTGCACGTGAATTGATTGACTTAGATTTTAATGGTTATGCTATTGGTGGTTTAGCTGTTGGTGAACCGATGGAAACTATGTATGATATAGTAGATTTTACAACTGATATCATGCCATACGAAAAACCACGCTATTTAATGGGCGTAGGAAGACCTGAAAACATTCTTGAAAGCATTGAGCGCGGTGTTGATATGTTTGACTGCGTTATGCCAACCCGAAATGCACGTAATGCTTATTTATTCACAATGGAAGGTTATTTAACAATACGAAATGCTATATATAAAAATGACTTTTCGCCAATAGACAAGACGTGTAATTGTTACACATGTAGAAATTTTACTCGGGCTTATTTAAGACATTTGTTTGTGGCAAAGGAACTTTTGGCTTTAGAACTTGCCTCAATTCATAATTTAACTTTTTATTTAAATTTGGTTAGAGAAGCAAGAAAACATATATTAGATAACGATTTTAGCGAATGGAAGAATTCAATAATAAAAAAACTATCGAATAATATAAAACTAAACTTGGAGGAAAATTGACATATTTATTTGCTTTTGGTGCACAGGACCCAAACGGTGGAGGAAACTTAATTTCAACATTAGTAATGTTTGGAGCCATTTTTGCAATATTTTATTTTATGATTATTAGACCACAGCAAAAACGTGCTAAAGAACGTGAAACTTTATTATCAGCAATTCAAAAAGGTGATAAAATTGTTACAAGCGGTGGCGTACATGGAGTTGTTGCCGGTTTAGAAGAAAAAACTGCATTAATTGATGTTGGAAATAACGTAAAAATTAAAATTGAAAGATCAGCAATTGCATCAGTTGTTAAAGAAGGAAAATAATGTTTTGTAGAGTTGAAGAAGCTTTAGAGATAATTAAGGCTGGAAAGGTACTTATAGTTGTTGATGAGGAAGATAGAGAGAATGAAGGGGACTTTGTTTGTGCCGCAGAATTTATTACGCCAGAAATTGTAAACTTTATGGCTAAATACGGAAGGGGAATGATTTGTGTCCCTATGATTAATTCGGATTTAGAACGTTTGCAGTTGGACTTAATGGTAAATACAAATACAGCTTTGCACGGAACTCAGTTTACAGTTACTGTGGATGCAGTTGAAGGTACTACAACCGGAATATCTGCTTCGGATAGATCTGTAACTATTAAAAAACTTGCTGATAAAAATGCTAAATCAGATGATTTTGCAAGACCAGGTCACATTTTTCCACTTAAAGCTGCCGAAGAAGGTGTTTTAAGACGTGCCGGTCACACGGAAGCTGTTACCGATTTATGTAAATTAGCGGGTTTAAATCCTGTTGGGGTTTTGTGTGAAATATTAAATGAAGATGGTTCAATGGCTCGCCTTGATAGTCTTGAATTAATTGCTGATAAATTTGATTTGAAAATTCTGACTGTTACTGAATTGATAAAATACAGAATGAAAAATGAAAAGTTTATTGAAAAAATTCAAGCAATAAATTTTCCAACTCAATTAGGTGAATTTGTATTACAGGTTTATAAATCTAAACAAGATGGAAAAGAACATGTAGTTTTAATTAAAGGCGATATTTCTACTCCGGAACCTGTTTTAGTACGAGTTCATTCTGAATGTTTAACGGGAGATGTTTTTCATTCTTTGCGTTGCGACTGCCACGATCAGTTGATTCATTCAGTTGAATTAATTGAAAAAGAAGGACGCGGTGCAATACTGTATATGAGACAAGAAGGAAGAGGCATAGGATTATCAAACAAAATTAGGGCTTATCATTTACAAGATAATGGTAGAGACACAGTTGAAGCAAATATAGAACTTGGATTTAAGCCTGATTTAAGAGATTATGGAATTGGTGCACAAATTTTACACGATTTAGGAATTGAAAAAATCCGTTTATTAACCAACAATCCTAAAAAAATTGTAGGATTAAAAGGATATGGTATAGAAATTACAGAACGTGTACCAATTGAAATTGAACCGACTGAAAAAAACAAAAAGTATCTCTTTACTAAAAGAGATAAATTGGGTCACATGATTTTAGATAATCAAAATTATAAGGATTAAAAATGAAAGAATTAGGAATTGAGGAAAACTTTTTAGCAATAGAAAAAGAATATTCCAATTTTAAGGATTCTAAAATTGTAATTTTATCTGCTCCGTTTGAAAAAACTGTCAGCTATGGTAAAGGAACAAAAAAAGGTCCAAAAGAAATTATTAAAGCATCACATTTTGTTGAGTTTTATGATGAAGAACTTGATAGAGAACTATGTTTTGATAAGGGGGTGTGCACATTACCTCCATTAAAACTTGGGAAATTAAGCCCTAAAAAAGCACTCAATTTAATTTATGAATCAACATTAGAATTAATAAAAGAGGATAAGTTTGTGGTTACATTAGGTGGTGAGCATTCAATATCTTATGCACCTATAAAAGCACATTTGGAATCTTTTAATAATGTTTCAATTATCCAGGTTGATGCCCATTCTGATTTAAGAGATTCATATCAAGGTTCAAAATATTCACATGCATCGGTGATGGCACGTGTGGCAGAACTTACAAAAGATATTACTCAAATTGGTATTAGGGCTCAGTGCATTGAAGAATCGAAATTTATAAAGGAAAATGGAATTAAAACCTTTTACGCTCGTGATATAAGATTAGGTAAACACGAAAATTGGATTCAAAAAGTATTAGATGGTTTAAATGAAAACGTTTATATTACTTTTGATGTTGATGGTTTTGATCCTTCATTTTTGCCTGCTACCGGTACTCCTGAACCTGGTGGGATGATGTGGGATGAAATTATGAATCTATTTGCATTAATTGGTAAAAATCGTAATATTATAGGTCTTGATGTAGTAGAATTAGCACCGGATGAAAAGTATCCGTTATCAGCTTTTACTACTGCAAAATTAACTTATAAATTATTAAACTACGCTTTCACAAATAAATAAGCTGTTTATTATGAAAAGGATAATATTCTTTCTGCTATTACTAAGCGGTTATCTATATCCGCAAAATTTAGTTTATGTTGCAAAAATAGATAAGGAAATTGATTTAGGTTTAGCACCTTATGTAAAAAGAATCATAAGCGAAGCTGAAGAAAAATCTGCAAAATATATTATCTTTGAAATTAATACATTTGGGGGGCGGGTTGATGCTGCCACCCAAATTAAAGATGCAATTTTAGATAGTAAAATTCCTACCGTAGCATTCATTAATAAACGAGCTATTTCGGCTGGAGCTTTAATTTCTCTTTCATGTTCAAAAATAGTAATGGTTAAAGGGGCTTCAATTGGTGCAACTACTGTTGTGGATAACCAAGGAGCAAAGGTTCCCGAAAAATATCAATCCTATATGCGAGCTGAAATGCGTTCAACTGCTGAAAAAACAGGCAGAAGAACCGATATAGCACAAGCAATGGTTGATGAAAGAATTGTTGTTGCTGATTTAGCTGATGATAGTACAACATTAGTTACATTAACAACAGAAGAAGCTTTAAATGTTGGTTTTGCTGATACTACTGCTGCAACAATATACCAGTTGATAAAATTTCTTGGAGTTGAAAATGCAAAGGTTGTAACAGAAAAGAGTAATACCGCAGAAGATATAGTCCGTTTCTTAAATAATCCAATTATTTCATCATTATTAATAATGATTGGTTTAGTAGGTTTATTTACGGAAATTAAAACTCCCGGCTGGGGTCTGCCCGGTACTGCTGCTATTATTGCATTGGTGTTATTTTTTGGATCCGGTTATATTTTGGATATTGCATCAGGATTAGAGATACTCCTTTTTATAATAGGTATTATATCTCTGGTAGTTGAAATTTTCGTAATACCCGGTTTTGGAATTTTTGGAATAGTGGGGATTGTTTTAATAATCGGAAGCTTATTTCTTGGTTTGCTGGGAGATTTCCCAATTATTGATACATCGTTAGTTTCAGTAGCAATAATACAGCTTGGAGCCACTTTTGTTGTTGCAGGTATTATGATTGCCATATTGTTAAAATACCTTCCCAAAACGGCAATATTTAACAAATTGATACTTAATGATAGTATTAATGCTAAGTCGGATTATACCAGTTCGCTTAATGACAATTTACACTTAGTTGGTACTGAAGGGATTACAATTACTGATTTGCGTCCTTCCGGTACTGCAATGATTAATGATACCCGTTATGATGTAGTTGCTGATAATGAATATATAAATCATGGTGTGAAAATTGTGGTTAAACGAGTTCAGGGGATGAGGATAGTTGTAGCTGAAATGAAATAGTCCCGATTAATTATCGGAACCATTTTTTAATAAAAGTAGTGTCCAAATCAGGTTCGTTATAATGGTAAAATTCATTTGTATGAGGTGAATATACATAGTCATTTGACCATGTATGACCAAACTTTATAATCTGATTTAACGCATCAATAATTATATATAGTTCATCATTTGTCATAGTAGGATGTAATGATAACCTTACCCAACCCGGTTTTTCAGATAAATCACCAGCATTGATTTTATCGGTAATACGTTTGGAACGATTAGGATCAACATGTAATAAATAGTGTCCATATGTTCCTGCACAAGAACAACCGCCTCGCATTTGGATTCCAAATCTATCGTTTAGAAGTTTGCATATTAGATTATAGTGCATATCTTCAACATAAAATGATATAATGCCGATTCTTTCTTCAATATTGTTTGCAAGTATATGCAGCTTTGGAATGTTTCTTAGTTCGGGAATTACAATATTTAATAATTCACGTTCACGTTGCAAAATATTATCCATACCCATTTCGTCTTTTAGCTTAATACATAATGAAGCACGGATAGCTTGTAAAAAGCCCGGAGTACCACCGTCTTCACGAGCTTCTATATCATTAATATATTTATATTGTCCCCAAGGGTTGGTCCAATCAACAGTCCCACCACCCGGATGATCGGGAATATTTCTATTGTACAATTTTTTATCAAATATCAAAACGCCTGAAGTTCCGGGTCCACCTAAAAATTTATGAGGAGAAAAAAATATGGCATCTAATTTTTCTTCGGGATCTTCAGGATGCATATCTATTTTAACATAAGGTGCTGATGCAGCAAAGTCAACAAAGCATAAGCCGCCATACTGATGAATCATTTTAGATAGTTTGTAATAATCGGTTTGAATTCCGGTAACATTTGAAGCCGCTGTAAAAGCACCAATCTTAATTAACCTACTTTTGTATTTCTCTAATAATTGAGCAAAGTGTTCAATGTCGACTAATCCATCATGATTTGGTTCAATAACCTCAACATCTGCTGTTGATTCAAGCCATGAGGTATGATTTGAATGATGTTCCATATGAGTAATAAAAACAACCGGTCTTTCTTCTTTGGGAATGGTTGTGTATTTGCTGAGTTGTTCGCAAATTTTCATACCAAGCAGCCTTTGAAATTTATTAATAACTGCTGTCATTCCAAACCCTGCGGTAATAATTACATCGTTGCTGTTAGCATTACAGTGTTGTTTTATGATAGATTGTGCCTTGTGATATGAATGGGTCATTAAAGTGCCTGTAATACTCGTTTCTGAGTGCGTATTGCCAACAAACGGAGCAAAGTCTTCTATCAGTCGCTTTTCAATAGGGGAGTATAACCTGCCACTTGCCACCCAGTCTGCATATATTAATGACTTTTCGCCAAAAGGAGTAATAAATTTGTGGTTAATACCAATTATATCTTTTCGATAATTATCAAAGTATTTTTCTAATGATTCCATAAACTCTTCAAGTTTTATTAAATACTGCATAAAAGTTAATTAATTTATGTATAGCAGTCAATTGAATTTAATAAAAAGTGACGAGTAACGAGTGACGAAGTTGTTGCAAAGTTGGGGAATGTTATTCTTGGCGGTAATGGTGGAAAATGATGCAAAACTCAAATAATCCGTTTTCGGGCATCATCGGTCGAACCGTGAGCAAATTTTTATCAAAAATCCTGGTCTTTTTATAGTAAATACATTCGGTCATGGTAAGACCATGACCGCCGAGGAATTATTCCTCAATTATGAAACACTCTCGAACGTGACACCCATGAACTTGATTTTCGAGTTTTGCAACACCTACGACCATGACTACCAAGAACAACATTCGCCCTGAAATATTATGGTTATATTTTGAATCATCATTACATTGAGTATAATTTTCAAAAAAAAATTATTTGTATAAAAAACAAAAAACGTTGAGTGTTTTTCTCAACGTTTTTATACAATAATTCAAAATTAAGAATTAAAACTTAAAAATTACGAATTGATATTCTATCTTTCAAGAATCCAACTTGATATTTTTTCCAAAAAGCCCGGTACAAATTCTTTTTTAAGTTTAGCATATTCACTAATTCCACCTGTATTGGCATTTTGGTATAAATGGTTGGCATCAGGAAAAACGACAGTCTCAAATTTATTGTTACCACCCAATTTTAGATTGTTTTCGATTGGTTCACGATTTTGTTCAAGAGCAACTTGTGTATCTTTTCCACCAAAGAAAATTAAAACAGGGCAACTTACACTTTGTAAGGTTGGACCGGGATCATAATTAACAAAAAATCTAAACCAGTTATTATCCATTTGCAAGAGTTTTTGAGCTGTAGTACTTTCAATTATTGCATTAATATCAGTTAGATTCTTTTTATCTTCATCAGATAATCTACTAATTTCTAATTCTGCTTGTTCTCTTAGAATTTTCTTAAACTCTTCAGAGGGCATATTTGCCTTAAATGCAGAAATAATTCTACTATTAGCATTACATTCACGTTCAATAACAGAATCCGGAGCACCTTCAGCCTGCATAATTTTTTTAATTTGATAATTTATTATTTTTTCGCCAGAAACTCCAGGACCAGACATTAAAACAATAAATTTTACATCATTAGATTGTGCGGCAGCTATTGGAGCTACAATTCCGCCTTCGCTATGACCAAATAAGCCAATTTTTTCTTTGTTAACAAACTGTTTGGTTTTTAGAAATTCAATACCTGCTAAAGCATCGCTTGCAAAATCTTCAGTTGTAGATTCGGAGATATTCCCTGTTGAGCTGCCAACACCTCTATCATCACATCGTAAAACAACAATTCCATTACGTGTTAAATAATCTGCAATTTTTCCGAAAAGCTTAAACCCAACTATTTCTTCATCTCTATTTTGAGCACCACTTCCAGTAATCAAAATAACAGCAGGGAAAATACCTTCTTTAGAAGGATAAGATAAAGTACCGGCAATTTTAATATCGCCCTTTGTAAATGATACTTCTTCTTCAATGTACGGCTTTATTTCTTTTGTTGTATCTTCAATTGGGCGTTCAGCAACTTTAACAGAAAATCTTCCTCTAATACCAACTTGTTGAAAACTTCCTGTTATTGAATCTCCTGAAATTGTCCCTTCAAAAACACCATTCTGCGGAGGATCTAAAATTTCAAAATAAAGTTTTTCTCCAGTTAGGGATAATTTTTTTAATTTCATTCCTTTAATGGCTTGCATTGGAATATTAATTTTCCCCGAAAGCGTATCATTTACTGTGGTAAAATCAAGTTCAATTTGCAACTCTTGACCCATAATAAATATGCTTCCAAAATAAAAATTAGGAAACTGTGATTGAGCATTAATATTTAAATAAAAAGCTAATAGAATAAAAATAACCAATAAGCTATGTTTCATTTTTTATCCAGTAAAATATGATTAATAAGTTTGTCTATTTAGACGTAGAGAAAAAAGGTTTGTTAGATAAATTAATTACCTTTAAATTTAAAACCTTTAATTGGCTCTCTAATACTAAGAACAGGACAGGGAGCTTTTCGTACAACTTTTTCGGCAGTACTGCCAAAAAGTAAATGTTCAACTCCTGTCAATCCATGAGTAGCAATAATTATTAAATCAATATCATTTTCAGCAGCGGCATCAATTATTTCAACAAAAGGTTTACCTGCTCTAATAATTATTTCAGATTGCAATGAAGAAGGGATTTCGTTTTTAATTAAGCTTTCCAATTCGGATTTTGCACGATCTTGCATATCGTATTCAACGTTAGGAATAGCAACTTGACCAAGGCTAAAATCAGAAGGGTAAACCATTGGTTCAATTACGTAAACAATATAGACTTTAGCTTGAAAGTTTTCAGCAAATTGAATTGCGTAACGGAGTGCGTTTTTAGAAAAATCTGAAAAATCAATTGGTACTAATATTTTCTTAATCATTTCCATTTCCTTTCTCCTTATTTTGTTGATAAGTATTGAGGTAGAGATTAAAAAAATCCTCATTCATATTTTTTAGTCTTGTCGCAATTACCTGGCTAATTCCACGTAAAATCAAAATACCCTTTGAGGGATATGTATTAATAAATTCATCTAAATCGGGCTTGAAAATAACAGCAATTTTAGTATCTGTTGCAGCAATTGCAGAAGATGTACGTTTTTCGTCATTTAAAAGAGCTAATTCACCAAAAAAATCACCCGATTCTAATTCAACTAACTTATACTGCTTATTATCGGAAATAGTTGTTACAATGTTTACTTTACCTTCAATAATAAAATATAATCCTATTCCGGGATCACCTTGCATAAAGACAAGTTCATTAGCTTGATATACACGGCTATGCATCGATTTAATAATAGTGTCAATATCTTTTTGTTTTAATTTAGAAAAAATGGGACTTGAAAGAAATACTTTGCTCAAAGTATCTTTTTGTTGAGGAGTTTTGAAAAAATTAGTCCAAAAACTACTTTTAATAATTAAATTATTTTCCATTAATCACCTAATAAAATATACCTGATTCAGCTACCCTCCAAATTTTTTGGCAGGGGAATTTATTTTCGTATAAAGCTCTACCTATTATTACAGAGTCAACACCTTTACTCATTAAATTTTGCACAGCATTTAAATCGTTGTAGTTGGTAACACCACCGGAGTGAGTAACTTTTAATTTGGTTTTTGTTGCAATTGTTTCAGAAAGATTAAGATTGGGACCACTCAACATACCATTACGTTTTACATCGGTAACAATAATTCTTTCAACACCATAAGATTCAAGTTTTTTAGCATAATCGAGAGGAGTAATCCCTGTTGATAAAGATCTGCCTCTAACAATTACATATCCGTCAACAACATCGATAGCAGCTGCAATTTTTTGTTTTCCAAAGAGTTCTAAAATTTTAACAAATTCTGCCGGATTAAGAAATGCAAGGGAGCCAACAATTAAGCGGAATATTCCTAAATCAAAAGCACGTTTAGCATCATCCAAGTCTTTAATTCCACATCCCAATTCAACGGGAATAACAACAGAATCGCAAATCTCTTTAATTATCTCATCATTTGGATGTTTGTTTGAATGAATTGCATCAAAATCGACAATATGTAGGCATTTAGAATTTTCTGTACGCCAAAGCATTGCCATTTCAACCGGGTCGTTGTCATATTCCTTAACATTTAGTTCAGGAATACCTTGAACAACTCTAACAGTTTTTCTGCCTTGAATATCGATTGATGGAATAACCAAAATTTTATTCATTAAAATCAACTACTCCATTTTTTTTGATAGTTTTACGTGAAATAATTATTTTCTGAATTTCACTCGTCCCTTCAAAAATTCTTAAAACACGAGCATCGCGGTAGTAACGTTCAATAGGCAATTCTCTTGAAAAACCCATTCCACCGTGAATTTGTAATGCTAAATCAGCAACTTCAGAAACAGCTTCCGAACAAAACAATTTAACAATAGCAGCTTCTTGAGAAATATCTTTATTATCTTGATAATTTTTTGCTGCTCGATATAGCATACTTTCCATTGCGTAAATTTTAGATGTCATTTCTGAAATCATAAATTGAATTGCTTGGAATTTAATTATATTTTGACCAAATTGCGAACGATTTTTTGCATATTCAACGGAAAGTTTTAACATTTCTTTAGAAGCACCTAAAGAACAGGCTCCAACGCCCAATCTTCCGGCATCAAGAGCCCTCATTGCAATTAGAAAGCCTCTTCCATCAACACCGATTAAATTATCTTTTGGAACTTCAACATTTTCAAAATGGACTGCATTAGTCACGCTTCCTCTAATTCCAAGCTTTTTTTCTTTAGCACCAATTGATAAACCGGGGAAATCTTTTTCAACAACAAACCCGCTTATTCCATGATCAGTTCTTGCAAAAACGGAAAATACATCGGCAATACCGGCATTTGTGATCCATATTTTTTCACCATTTAAAATCCATTTATTTCCATCTAATTTGGCGGATGTTCTTAAATTAAAAGTATCAGAACCGGCACCAGGTTCAGTTAATGCAAAAGAAGCAATTTTTTTCCCACTCGTTAAATCGGGCAGGTATTTTTGTTTTAGTTCTTCTGAGCCTCCAATGTAAATAGCATTTGTACCAATTGATTGATGTGCTCCAATCATAGTTGCTGTTGAGCCACAACCTCTTGTTACTTCTTCTTGGGCAATACAAAAACCGATTTCACCATAACCGCCTCCACCATATTTTTCCGGAAATGCTGTTCCTAATAAACCCATTTCACCGATTTTTGTAAGAAGTTCACGAGGAATTTCTTCATCTTCATCAATTTTTTTTGCTAATGGGCGTATCTCTTTATCAGTAAAAGTTTTAACGGCGTTTCTTAATTCTATGTCATTTTCTGAAAAGTCAAAATTCATAATATGTTCCTTAAAATTTTATTCAAATTTGAAAATTGATAAATAAATTAAAAACAAACCTGTATTAAAAAGATATTATATTTAAAATTCAAAAAAAAAGTGTATTTTTGAACAATAATTTCAAAAAAATAAGAAGAAATTTGAAAAACTTAGAAATTGTTTTAGAAGATTTAGAAAAGATTAAAATTACTACAAATGGAAATTCACCTTTAGAATTTAAACATCATGCTGTTTTTGTACATGGTTTTAAAGGATTTAAGGATTGGGGGTTTATTCCATATTTTAGTGAATATTGTGCAAAAAAAGGAATTTATTTAATTACTTTTAATTTTTCGTTGAATGGGGTTGGTGAAGATCCGTATGAACTTAGTGAAATGGATAAATTTGCCAAAAATACATTTACACGAGAAGTATTTGAATTAAATAAAATTATTGAAAGCTATGGAAATGGATTTTTTGGTGAAACAAACAATACAAAATTAACTCTAATTGGTCATAGTAGAGGAGGAGCTATATCTGCTTTTTGTGCTAATAATGCTCTGGTAGAAAATTTAGTGCTTTGGGCTGCAATAGCAAAACTTGACAGATATACCGATAGACAAAAGGCAATATGGAAAAAAGTCGGTTTTATTGAAATTGAAAATACGCGTACGCATCAGATGATGAGATTAAATGCAGCTCTGCTTGATGATATTGAAAATAATAAAGACAGCTCTTTATCGATGGAAAACGCATTAAAAAAATTGAATAAGCCTGTATTAATTGCTCATGGAACAAATGATTTAACAGTACCAATTGAAGAAGGAGAGCAGCTTTATAATTGGACTAATAAGGATTATTCAAAGTTTGTAAAAATTGATAAAGCGGGACATACATTTGATGTTCAACATCC
This sequence comes from Melioribacteraceae bacterium, assembly GCA_963663265.2. GTDB lineage: Bacteria > Bacteroidota > Ignavibacteria > Ignavibacteriales > Melioribacteraceae > JAEXOD01. The sequence continues at coordinate 23,779 of CAXXXM010000004.1, read as the reverse complement.
GTTTACGATTTCAAACGACAAATTTAATAAATTGTTAGAAGAAACTTACTCTTTTATAACACAACAATAGGTTATTAATGGAATTAAAGAATATTATTTTTATTGTGGTATTTTTAGGTGCATTTGGCTTTTTAGCTTATAGTTTATCAAATAAGATAAAAATGTTAAAAACAGCAATGTTTATTGATCGTTTCCAAAATGTATCTGATAGAATTAAGAATGTTTTGATCGTTGCGTTTGGGCAGTCAAAGTTGCTGCGTTACAAAGTAGCGGGAACTCTGCACTTTTTGATTTTCTGGGGATTCATGTTATTTGTGTTTGCTGTTCTTGAATCTATTTTGCAAGGTTTTTATACACCGTTTTCGTTAAGCTTTTTAGGACCATTTTTTAGCTTAATTACGTTTACTCAGGATGCATTTGGAGTATTGGTATTTATTGCAATATTAATTTCATTATTTAGAAGATTTGTATTAAAAGTTAAAAGGTTAGAAGTAGATAGCAAAGGCAAATTGGATGCTGCCGCAATTTTGTCTTTAATTATTTTGGTAGTAGTAACTATGTTTGGACAAAACATAACCAATTTTGCTATACATGGATTCGTTTTTACAGAAAATGAATATAGACCAATATCTGCTGCATTGGCAGGACTTTTTTATAATTCTGCTGATTCAGGCTCTGCTGCTTGTTGGTACGAAGTATTTTGGTGGGGACATATTTTAATTATATTTTCCTTCATGAACTTTTTACCTTATTCAAAACATTTCCATGTAATTACTTCTATTCCAAACGTATATTTTGGAAAAGTAGGAGAAAGAAAACTTGCTTTATCAAAACTAAACTTGGAAGAAGAAACTGATATTTTTGGAGTTGCAGATGTTGATCAATTCCATTGGAAACATTTACTTGATGGATTTTCTTGTACTGAATGTGGTAGATGTGTGGATAACTGCCCTGCAAATATTACGGGTAAGAGTTTATCACCACGTAAAATTATTGAAGATATAAGACATAGAACCGAAGAAAAAGCTCCGTTATTGATTAATAAAGTTGAAAATGAAGAAATTTTAGGCAAAACTTTAATTCATAACTACATTAAAGATGAAGAATTATGGGCTTGTACAACTTGTGGTGCATGTGTTCAGGAATGCCCTGTAATGATTGAACATGTAGATGCAATTGTTGATATGAGAAGAAATTTAGTTTTAAGTGAATCTGAGTTCCCAAATGAAATGAATGCTTTGTTCAAAAACTTGGAAAATAATTTTTCGCCTTGGGCTTTTAATCCTCAAGATAGAGCTAAGTGGGCTGAAGGTTTAGATATTAAAACAATGGCTGAGGATAATAATGCTGAATATTTATTCTGGGTTGGTTGTTCAGGTTCTTATGATGCCCGTTATCAAAAAGTATCTGTTGCATTTGCAAAAATTATGCAAAAAGCCGGAGTTGAATTTAGAATACTTGGTGAAGAAGAAAAATGTAATGGTGATACTGCAAGAAGACTTGGTAACGAATACCTTGCACAGATGTTAATTCAAGAAAATGTTGAAACATTAAATAATTATAACGTTAAAAAGATTGTAACAGCCTGTCCGCATTGTTATAATTCATTAAAGAATGAATTCCCTGATTTTGGTGGCAATTATGAATTAATACACCATACGGAATTAATTAATAAATTGTTAGTTGAGAAGAAAATTGAATTAAAAGATAATGCGGAAAAACACAAAGTAACTTATCATGATTCTTGTTATCTTGGTAGATATAATAATATTTATGATGAACCACGCAAAGACCTTGAAAAAATAGCTAATCTTGAATTAGTTGAAATGGAAAGGACTAAGGATAGAGGTTTATGTTGTGGAGCCGGCGGTGGCAGAATGTTTTTGGAAGAACTTGAAGGAGAAAGAATAAATGTTAACAGAACTGCTGAAGCTGTTAAAACAGGAGCAGATACTATTGCTTCTGCATGTCCTTTCTGTATGACAATGCTTTCTGATGGATTAAAGACTCTTGACAAAAACGAGGATATTGAAGTAAAAGATATAGCTGAAATAATTTTAGAAAACATTAAATAATTATTAACCCTTAAATATTTGGAGATATATTATGAGTGAGAAATACGCAGCAATTGTTGATATGGTTAAGAGTCTTGAAGAAGATGTTGAAAAGTTTTATGTAAAAGGGAATAGTATGGCTGGAACAAGGTTGAGAAAAGGTTTAAATCAATTAAAAGTTTTAGCTAAAGAAATGCGAGATGATATCCAAGACGTTAAGTCTCAAAAAAAATCCGATAAAGAATAATTTAGTTTAGTTGTTTATATAAAATTGAGGCTGCTTTAAAGTAAAATATTTTACTTTTATGGCTGCCTCATTTATTTTTTAAGAAGGTCACTTTTTTTTGAATTTAATCAATTAGAATTCTGTTTTTTATTAATACATTGTAGAATTGTAAAATGCCAATTTTTATGTTAAATAGTACATTTTTTGCCTTATTATTTTCAATACTTCTGTTTTTTAATTTGCCAACCAAAAACAAAAGTATTAAAAAAGATAAGCTCGACGTTGTATCAATTACATTTATTGGAGATTTAATGTGTCATGCTCCTCAATTTGAAGCTGCTATTGTTCCTGAAGTTAAGGATAGTTTCAATTTTGAAGTGTGTTACACATATGTAAAAGACTACTTTAATAAATCTGATTTTACTATTGGTAATTTAGAAACTGTAACTGCCGGTTCTAAAGAAAGATATACAGGTTATCCTGCTTTTAATACTCCTTTTGATTATCTTTGTGCATTAAAAAATGCGGGGATTGATTTTTTAATTACTTCTAACAATCACTCTTTAGATAGAGGGAAAAGAGGTGTATTAAGTACTATTGATAGTATTAAAAGCTTAAACTTTGGTTATACAGGTACTTTTAATTCAAATAGGGATAGGGATTCGATTAGAATTGTAGATGTTAAAGGAGTTAAGCTTGCTATATTAGCATATTCATACGGTACTAATGGAAATAATATTCCAAAGGGACATGAATACTTAATAAATTTAATTGATACAAATTTAGTTAAAAATGATATTGCAAAAGCAAAAACACAAACACCAGACATAATATTAACCTATTTTCATTTTGGTGATGAATATAAACAAGAGCCAAATTCTTTCCAAAAGTTAATTGTTAAAAAAGTTATAAGTTATGGAGCAGATATAATTATTGGAAGTCATCCTCATGTTTTGGAGCCAATTGCCTATTTTAAGGGAACAAATAATTTAGATAGTGGATTTGTAGCTTATTCATTAGGTAATTTTATTTCAAATCAACGCAGAAGATACACGGATAGTGGTGTAATACTAAAATTTACTTTGGCTAAAAGCAAAAATAGTGTGTTTTTGGGAGGTGTTGAATATATGCCGACTTGGGTTTTTAAAGGAATATATAACGAAAAACTTTCATATGTAGTATTACCAAATTATAGCCCAAATGCTTTTGAAGAATACCCATTTTTAAATAGCGATGATAAACAGAAAATGAAAGAATCATTTGATGATTCGTATAAAATTTTAAATAAATATAGTTCAAAACATACAGTAATAAAAAAGAATTGATTTTAATATTATGAATAAAAAAGCTTCAACAGGAATAATTTTCCTTACGGTTTTTATTGATTTACTTGGGTTTGGAATTTTAATTCCAATATTACCAATTTTTGCTAGCAAACAACTTGGAATTTCAGATTTTGAAATTGGAATGATAGTTGCAATATTTTCATTAGTACAGTTTTTATTTAATCCGGTTTTAGGAAAACTATCAGATAAAATAGGAAGACGACCAATTATTGTAAGTACTCTGCTTATAACAGCATCATCATATATTTTATTCACATTTGCCCATAGCTTTTGGTTGTTATTTTTATCAAGATTATTAGCCGGTTTTGGAGGAAGTAATATTGGTGTTGCCCAAGCCTATATTGCGGATATCACAACAAAAGAAGAAAGAGCAAAAGGAATGGGAATGATTGGAGCCGCTTTTGGATTAGGGTTTTTATTTGGTCCAATGGTTGGTGGGTTTCTTTCTCAATACGGATTTGAGTATGCCGGTTACGGGAGTGCATGTTTTTCTTTTATAGCTTTTATTTTTGCTTTCTTTTTTCTACCGGAATCAAAAAAGAAAACTGATGAAAAAGTAGACTTTAAAGTTAAATTTATTGATTTAAAATTAGCTAAAGAAACTATGAAACATCCTACAATAGGCTTATTAATTTTTATGTTTTTTATGCTTGTTTTTTCAATGGCTAATATTTATGGAACTTTTCCGATAATTGGTTCTAAATTTTATAATTTTACTGATAAAGATATAGTTTATCAATATGTAATTATGGGATTAGTTGGAGCAATTATTCAGGGAGGATTGATGAAGCAACTATCGCATAGGGTAAGAGACTACAATTTGTTGATATTTGGAATGATATGCTTAACAATAGGTTTAGGCTTAATTCCTTATGGTATTAATTTTACCGGTGTGGCTATTGCAATTATTATATTATCAATTGGTAATGGTATTTTGCAACCTGTTGTTGTAACTATGATTTCAAAATATGCACCTGAAAATAATCAAGGGGCTGTACTTGGATTTAGTCAATCAATTTCTGCTTTAGGACGTGTTTTAGGTCCTTTATGGGGTGGTTTTGCTTACGATTTTATAGGGTTTCGTTCTCCTTTTTTAACAGGCTCAATAATTAGTTTTTTAGCCTTGTTGCTCGGTTATAAAATGCTTAAAAATTTTAAAAGAACAATTTAATAAGAAATAATTTATGTTAAATATAGATAATAAAATAATTGCCGATAATGCTTTATTATTAGCACCTATGGAGGATGTTACTAACCTTGCTTTTAGAAGATTATGTAAGGAATTAGGTGCTGATATTGTTTATACTGAATTTGTGAATTCAGAAGGACTTATTAGAAATAACAAAAAAACGCAAGAAAAACTTAAGCTTGAAGATTTTGAACGCCCTGTTGGAATACAAATATATGGGGAAAATATTGATTCAATGATAAAAGCCGCTCTTCTTGCGGAATCAGCAAATCCCGATTTAATTGATATAAATGCAGGATGTTGGGTTAAAAAAGTTTGTAATAGGGGAGCCGGTGCGGGATTGCTTAAAGATCCTGAATATATGCAAAAAATGGCTGGTGAAATTGTAAAAGCTGTTAATGTTCCGGTAACTGTTAAAACACGTATTGGGTGGGATAGTAATAGTTTAGTCATTCTTGAAGTTGCTAAAAGGTTGGAAGACGTGGGTGTTAAAGCCTTAACCGTTCATTGTAGAACTCGTGTTGATGGACATTCAGGAGCTCCTGATTGGAGCTGGATTCCCAAAATTAAAGAAGTTGTTTCTATTCCTGTTATTGTAAATGGGGGAATATTTACCGCACAAGATACTTTGGAAGTTATGCAAAAATATAATCCCGATGGTATTATGATTGCACGCGGTGCCATTAATCATCCTTGGTTATTTAAGGAATCAAAGGAAATATTGGAAACAGGTAAAGTTACAACTGTAGTTGATCCACAATTGCGTGTTGATACTGCATTAAGACATCTACGTTATGAATTGGAATTAAGAGAAGAAAGAAAAGCTGTTATTCCTTTTAGGAAGTATTATACCGGTTATTTAAAAGGGTTACCTAATAGTTCAAAAGTTAGACAAGAAATTATGAAGCATGAAACTTATGCCGGTGTTGAATCGGTTTTATATGGATTTTTAGAAGAACTTAAAAAATTAGATGAACCAATTAATAATATTCAGGAATAATATGCATGAATAGTTTTGCTAAATATTTCTCTTATCTGTTTGTGCCTCCCACTAATACTATTATTATGTATATTTGGTTTGTTTTAATTTATGAAACTCAAAAGATAATTCCTATTGCATTAGCAATTCTTTTAACGTTAGTTATTCCGATTGTTGTTTTTATATATTTTAAGAAATCCGGGAAAGTACAAGACTATGATGCTTCAGTTAAGGAAGAAAGGACTTCTCTTTATGTAGTTGGAATAGCTTTATGTGCAATAGGTTATGTAATATCATATTTAATGAATTTCTCTGCACCTTATTCAGCATTTTGGATTATATATATTGTTAATACTATTCTTCTAATTTTAATAAACAAATTTTGGAAAATTAGTGCCCATATGATTGGCATTACTGTTCCAATGAGTATCTTTTATTATTTCAATTCTATATTGTTTTACGTTTTTATTCCCATACTTGCGATTTTAATTTGGGCTCGTTTAAAACTAAAAATGCATACTTATGCTCAAATTATTGCGGGTATTCTGTTTGGGTTTTTATTAACATATTTTCAATTGAGATTATTTTTATAAGGATTTGTTATGGATGAAGAAAGATTAATTGAGTTACTAAAAAAGACTGCATATCTTTTAGAATTTAACGATGAAAATAAATTTAAAATTTTAGCTTATCAAAAAGGAACCGAAATTATTGAATCTTTTGAGGGTAAGTTTTTTGAAATGTATAACTCGGGGACCTATAAAAATATTAAAGGTATTGGAAAGGGTCTACAAGAATTTATTGTTGAGTTTGCAAATACTGGTACTTCAAAAATTTATGAGGTGCTTTTAGAAAAAGCTCCTAATGAAATTTTTGAAATTATTAAAATTAAAGGATTGGGAATTAAAAAACTTAAAGCTATTTACGATACCTTAAAGATTGAGACTCTTAATCAGCTTGAACAAAGCTGTAAAAGCTTGGAAATTTTAGCAGTAAAGGGTATAAGTGAAAAGTTTGCCGCAGATACTCTTAAAGAAATTGATCGAATTAAAAGAGATAAAAACAAAGTATTGCTTGGCAGAGCTGATAGAATAAATGAAGATATTTTAGGCGAAATTACTTCATTATTTAATGGTTTATCCATTTCGGTTGTTGGTGAGTTTGCAAGGAATATGGAAGTAATATCGAGATTGGAATATGTTGTTAATAATTATGATGATTCCTTTATTAATTATCTGAAAACTAATTTTGATTTTGTAGAAGAGATAAAGAGTGATTTATATACTGAGTTGGTTTGTAATTATAAAAAAAGAATTTTAGTTATCTTTTATCTTGTAAATAATTCCGAAAATTATAACTTTATTTGTTTTCAAAAGACTGGAAGTGATGAATTTTTAGAAAAATACATCGGTAATGTAGTTCCTGATGAATTCAAAAACGAGAATGAATTATTTAAGTCAAAAAATCTTTTTTATCTTAATCCGGAAGTTAGAGAAATTGAATCTTTAGAATATCTTGATAAATTAACCGTAAATAGCAATTTACAATTAGATGATATTAAAGGATTAATTCATTTCCACACACAATTTTCAGATGGAGTTGCTACTCCTGAAGAAATGGTGGAAGAAGCTGTAAAACAAGGATTAATTTATCAAGTTATTTCTGACCACAGCAAAACTGCTGTATATGCAAATGGTTTAACAGAAAATAGAATATTACAACAGCACGACGAAATAATTAAATTAAGGAAAAAAGGTTATAATCTATTTCATAGTATTGAGAGCGATATTTTACCTGATGGTAATTTAGATTATGATGAGGAAGTATTAAAGAGTTTAGATTTTGTTATTGCTTCGGTGCATTCTCGTTTTGATATGACAAAGGAAGAGATGACAAGTAGAATAATTAAAGCAATTGAAAATCCATATACCGATTTAATAGGACATGTTTCCGGAAGGGTATTATTACGCAGAAAAGCTTACGAACTTGATATCTACAAAATTTTGGATGCGTGTGTAGCAAACGATGTAGCAATTGAAATAAACTCAGCCCCTTCAAGACTTGATTTGGATTGGCGTTACATTTATTATGCACGAGAAAAAGGGTGTAAATTTAGTATTGACCCTGATGCACATGCTACTTCCGAAATAAGTGTTATTAAATACGGAGTTAAAATTGCCCGTAAAGGTGGAATACAAAAAGAAGAAGTTATTAATGCAATGGATTTAGATAGTTTTATTAATTATATTAATAGAAAGAATCAGCGAAAATTTAACAGAGGCGAAAATGGACTTGAAAGAATTAATTAGAAGTATTCCTGACTTCCCCAAAAAGGGAATAGTTTTTAGAGATATTACAACATTATTAAATGATCCTAAAGGATTAGAAGAAGCATTAAATCAACTATATGAAATGGCAAAAGATAAGGGAATTACAAAAGTTGTTGGTATTGAATCACGCGGATTTATATTGGGTGGTGCTTTGGCTGCTAAATTAGGTGCCGGTTTTGTTCCAATCAGAAAACCCGGGAAATTACCTGCTGCTACAATAAGCGAAAGTTACTTTTTGGAATATGGCTCGGATTCAATTGAAATTCATAAAGATGCTATTTCAGCAGGTGATAAAATATTAATGCACGATGATTTGTTGGCAACAGGTGGAACAATGGAGGCTGCTTGCAAATTAGTTGAAAAACTTGGAGCCGAAATTGTGCAGATTTCATTTTTAATAGATTTAACTTTTATTAATGGACGCAAGAAACTATCAAAATATGATGTCCGTTCATTGGTAGAATACGATTCGGAATAATACTTTTATAGAAATTTTTACATCAAGTGCCATGGAATTTTTCGTGGCATTTTTTTATGCGTTAAATTTGTGCTTGGATTATTATTGAAAATATTCCTATATTATAAAATAATTATTACACATATGGAACAAAGGTATATGAAAGGCATTTTATTATTTCTTCTTATTACTTCTTCAATGTTTGCACAAAATAATGAATTAAATAAATCAGTAGTTAAAGATTTGATCTTCCATGAAACCCTGCGGTTAAAAGACTCTTCCATTGCTGAAAATTATGGAAAACTTAATTTCTTTTCTACTATTACTACGGCTGATGTGGAATTATCTAATTATGAAAATGGTGAAAAACTAACTTGGAAAGGTACTAAAATAGTTGACAGCTTAAAACCAGGGATCTATTTTGTCAATGTAACGGCTCCAAACTTTGTACCTGTTGTTGATACCATTCGAATAGTTAATAAAGAAATTACATTTGAAAATATTGTTCTGCTCCGAACCGATGGTTCCAATTGGGCAAAACCATTTAATCCTGACGAAGAAGCATTGTACAATGATGAGTCGAGAGTATTTGAAATGTGTCATTTTCCTCAAGGCATACAAACATTCAAAAAACTAATAAGCGAAAACAGAAAACTTCTTTTTCCTGCTGATTCTGATTTAGAAACCAAATTGGCTTATGTTGCTTGTATAATTTATGCAGACGGTAAAGTTAAACTGCATCAAATCATTAGACTTAAAGATGAAAAGTATAAAAATATTCTTACTCTAATTGAAAAAATGCCAAACTTTTATCCTGCACAACTTAAAGCAGGGGTTCTAAAAACTATACCATGTTCTATTGCTTTATAGTAAATATTATTAATAATACAAACAAAAAAAACTTTGAGTGATCTTTACTCAAAGTTTTAACAACAATTTACCCTTAAAACTTTAACACTTAACCTTTTTACAGTAGTTTCCACTTCATCGGTGCAATAATAACCACAAACTCACCCTTAATTACCTTTGTACTTAATGAATCAATAATCTCTTTAGGAGTACCTTCCCAATATTCTTCAAACATTTTTGTTAGTTCTCTAAATACTATTATCAGTCTTTCAGGCATGTACTCGTTCAGCTCATTTAACAACTTTTCAATTCTGTACATTGATTCGTAAAAAACAATTGTTCTTTCTTCAATGGCAAGTTGTTTTAGTTTTGTTTGTCTCCCTTTTTTCTGTGGTAAAAAACCCTCAAAAACAAATGAATCAGAGGGGAGTCCGCTCATGCTTAATGCAGTTATGGCCGCACTTGCACCAGGAATACCAATTATTTTAATTCCCATTTTTTTTGCTTTGTTTATTATTCTACAACCCGGATCGGAAATTGTTGGAGTTCCGGCATCGGAAACCAGGGCTGCATCATTGCCATCCATTATGTAATTTAAATACAAGTCAACTTTTTTATCCTCGTTTCCAGCATTTAAAACATATAATGGTTTTTCAATTTCATATTTTTTCAATAAAATTGAAGTTACACGCGTATCTTCGCAAAGTACAAAATCAACGCTCTTTAATGTTTCTAAAGCTCTAAAAGTAATATCGGACAAATTTCCGATTGGTGTCGCAACTATGTGCAGATTTCCCATTTATTAATCCATTTTGCTAAATAATTAATTTAAATTTACACAATTTTATTCAAATCTTAAATCTTTTGTTGTAACTTACTTCATTTTTAACGAAATTAAACAATCAATATTAATCATCAAATTTAAGGGTGCCTATGAATAAATCAATTGGTTTAAGACGTGAAGACAAAAATCGATGGGAAATCCGAGTACCTGTTATTCCTGACGCTGTAAAAGAGATTAATCAGAAATATGGAATTAAAACAATTGTCCAACCATTTCCTCGAAGGGCTTATTCACATGAGGAATATTTAGAAAGTGGTGCTGAAATTAATGAAGATTTAAGTAATTGTAATACTATTTTTGCAGTTAAAGAAATTCCTATTCCTTTATTAATGGAAAACAAAACATATCTTTTCTTTTCGCATACAATAAAAGGACAAAGATATAATATGCCATTATTAAAACGTTTGATGGAATTAAAAGTAAATTTGATTGATTATGAATGCATTAAAGATGATAACGGAAGGCGTTTAGTCTTTTTTGGGCGATTTGCCGGATTAGCCGGAATGATTGACGCTTTACATGGGTATGGCAAAAGACTACAATCGTATGGTAAAGATACTATCTTTCTTAAGGTAAAACCCGCATTTGAATACAAAGATTTAGAAGAAGCTAAAATAGCAATCAAAGAAATTGGTGATGAATTAAAAGATAATGGATTCGATTGTTGCGATATTCCAAATGTTTTTGCTTTCGCTGGATATGGGAATGTTTCAAAAGGAGCACAGGAAATATTTGATTTATTGCCTCATAAAGTTGTATCTCCTGAGGAAATTAAAAATATTAATGATAAAAAGGTTAATTATTTCTATAAAGTTGTTTTCAAAGAAGAAGATATGGTTGAACCTATATCTGAAGATGATAAATTTGAATTACTGGATTATTACAATAATCCTCAAAAGTACAAATCAAAATTTGAAAATTATTTGCCATATATAAATCTATTGGTTAATGCTATCTATTGGGAAGAAAAGTATCCTCGTTTAGTAACTAAAGAGTATTTACGAAAACATGATTTTTCTAATCTTCATTTAATTAGTGATATTAGTTGCGATATTGATGGAGCAATTGAAATAACTCATAAATCAACATACCCGCATGAACCGGCTTATGTTTACAATCCTGATGACGATTCGTTTGTTATGGGTTATGAAGGAAACGGAATAGTAAACATGGCTGTTGATAATTTACCATGTGAATTGCCACGTGATGCATCCCAAACATTTAGTGATTCTTTATTCCCATTTATTAAGGAAATTGTTGATGCTGATTTTGACGAAAGTTTTGAAAACCTAAAACTTGGCAACTCTATCAAGAATGCTCTTATTGTTCATAGGGGAGAGTTAACACCAAAATATAAATACCTTGAAAAGCATTTAGAAGATTACCATATTGATTAAGGGGTAGAATGATTGAATAATTCTTAATTATGAATTCTTAATTTTTAATGATTGAATAGCCGTTGAAAATGATTTCAACGGCTTTATATTTTTAAATAAGTCTTTCAAGGTTCGACTTCTCTGAAGTCGTGGGTATAGTTTGCCTTGATTGGTTACCGATGTGTGATTGCTCCGCAATCATTACGAATATGATTGTTTTTTTTTGAAATAATTATTTATGCTATTGAATTAAGCCTCTCTGTCCCCGTAATTCATTACGGGGTTTTATGCAATGTTTTATTCTCTTGCCCATGACTTCAGTCATGGGGAATAATCCGGGCACCGGTGACATAAGAAAGGGACAAGTAACAAGGTACATTAACGAAAAACAAATACCGTAAACATCTAATAGTGAATAGTAAAAAAAGATAAATTTAATCAATTCAAATTGTTTTGTTTTATGTAATATGTAGATAAATTTTAGGGAGTAAAAAAACAAAAAGAACATGTCGCCCCGCTGGGGCTTGTTATTTGTTTTTTGCGAATTGCTATTGACATTTCGACCCTCTGGGTCTCAGTTATCTAAATATTGGCTCTTCTGTTTTTAATAAATGTTTAATCTTTAATTCAAAGACTAGGCCCACTCACGCTGGAGTGGAGATTTATTGTTATGGATTACTCTACCAATAGAGCCATTCCGCCGGAATGGCTTAACTATCAATTACCATTAGCAAGTTTCAAGTCTCGAGTATCTCTTTCAAGGTGCGACTTCATCCGAAGTTGTGGGTATTTTATGTTTTACATGGTTACCGACGTGTGATTGCTCTGCAATCAGTAAGTGACGAGTGACGGGGTGATATGTGACAAAAAGCAGGTGCCGTAAACAGCTAATAGTGAATAGCGTAATGCGTAAAGCTTTATTACCAATATTTTTAACCGGGCACCGGTGACATTTTTGTAGTTAGCATAACGCAGAAAAAAACAAGAACCGGGCACCGGTGACATAAGAAAGGGACAAGTAACAAGGTACATTAACAAAAAACAAATACCGTAAACAGCTAATAGTGAATAGTAAAAAATAAGATAAATTTAATCAATTCAAATTGTTTTGTTTTATGTAATATGTAGATAAATTTTAGGGAGTAAAAAAACAAAAAGAACATGTCGCCCCGCTGGGGCTTGTTATTTGTTTTTTGCGAATTGCTATTGACATTTCGACCCTCTGGGTCTCAGTTATCTAAATATTGGCTCTTCTGTTTTTAATAAATGTTTAATCTTTAATTCAAAGTCTAGGGCACTCACGCTGGCGTGGGATTTATTTGGATATGCATTTTTTCTACGGCTTAACTATCAATTACCATTAACAAGTCGCAAGTATCAAGTATCAAGTTTCTCTTTTAAGGTGCAACTTCATCCGAAGTTGTGGGTATTTTTTGTTTTACATGGTTACCGACGTGTGATTGCTCTGCGATCAGTAAGTGACGAGTGACAGGGTGACAAGTGACGAAAAGCAGATATTAGCTAACAGCATAATTATTATGCGTAATGAATAACAGAATTAATGCCCGATAAAACATTTTACGTAAATAAACCAATATTATTACAGGTGTGTTTCATTATTATTTACAAAAACAAAAAAGCCACTCAGGTTTTTCTGAGTGGCATACAATAATTCAAAATTAAAAATTCAGAATTAAAAATTATTTTAATAACATCATTTTACGGCTTGATGTAAAATGAGTATTATTTGTACCTTGAGCATTCATTTTATAAATGTAAATACCTGCTGACAAATTATCTGCATTAAATTTAATTTCATTTTTTCCGGCATTGTACATTTGATTTGTAACATCACAAACTTTCTGTCCAATTAAATTATACAGAGAAATATTTACTTGTGATGCAACAGGTAATGAAAACACAATGTTAGTTGAAGGGTTGAATGGATTAGGGTAATTTCCAACTAATTGATATTCAAAAACCGGAGCAAAATCAGCTTCAATAACCGATGAATAATTTACTGTACCATCATAATCAATTTGTTTTAATTGATATTGATATTTACCATTTTCAGAAACTTTATCTGAATATGAGTAATTATTAGATTCAGTTGTAGTTCCGTTACCTTCAATAAAAGCAACGTTTAACCAATCGCTATTAGGTGATTTTCTTAATATTTCAAAACCTTTGTTATTTGTTTCTGTTGCAGTTGACCAATTAAGAGTAATTCCATTGTTTGATGTATTAGCGGTAAATGATATTAATTCAACAGGTACTGGATTAGTTGTCATTAAAGGAATATTTAATATGGTAGTATGTTTATTTGTAACAGAAATTCCAGAGATTGTTTTTGTAAAATAATTTCCAGCTGAAACTTTTACGGTATAAGTTCCAGGAGCAATTAAACGAGTATAAAAACCGGTTCTATTACTTGAATAAACAAATGAACTATCAATATTTAAATCGTGTCCAACTATTTCAATTTTGGCTTTAATTGGGGCACCGGTAATTGAATCAGTTACAACACCATGAATTCCATATCCAGCTTGTTCAATATAATTTAAGAATGATCTTTTTAGATATTCCCAATGATTTGGTAACAAAGAAGGGGAAAGTAATTTTACCAAAGAAATTTCCATTGTAATTTCTCTTCCATGTCCAAAGTAAGTATAAAAATCTTGCCTTCCACCTGCAACTCTATACCAATCATAACCATTGGTAATTCCATTGTCATATCCATCCATATAAGATGAAGGAGCGTGTCCATGAACTGTATCTGCAAATTCTCTTGAAACATATTTCATCCAAGTGTTATCGGTATGTAAACGAGCCCATGTATCCCAAGGATAGTTGATTACTTCTTCTCCACCATGAAAGTTTGCAGACATTGCAAAAACGTTATTTAATGCCAAATCTTTCATAATAATAGTTTCAGGCTGCCATGCTTCACCATCAGGATGTGGCCCATCAACAGGGTCAGGAAAATTTCTATTATAATCAACATAATTTGCATTATAGCGAGTTGCTCCGTTTACTGAGCTGTTGCCACCATGATATGTCCCATCTGGGTTAGCAAGTGGATTGATCCAAATTTCAAAATTATCTAATAAATTATGAACTCTTGTATTAGTATTGTATGTGGTTAATAATGAATCAATAAGCCTAAGCATTAAAACATAACCTGTTGTTTCATCACCATGCATAGTGGCGGTATACATAAACTTTGGCTCAGCTTCTTCAGTATTTACATTTTTACTAATTTTGGCAAATAAAATTTTTCTGCCTTGAACTGTATTACCGGCATCAATAATTTTACAAAGACCTGGATAATTTTCTTCAAAAGCGTACATCATTTGAACATATGCATCATAGGTTGGATATGTATTCCAGTTACCTTTAATCAATTTGTAATCATTGCTCATTGCTATTTTGCCAACATCACCAGGGTGTTTTAGTACTTCAATAGGAATCTGATACTTTAAGAATGTATCGTATTCTTTTTGATTTGCATAAGCATAAACTTCGTTACCTTTTACATTATCAATTGAAACTATTTTGGTAAATGTTTGAATATCGGACATGTTTTCAACTTTGAACTTAAAATAAACTTCACCTTTCGATTTCAAATATGCATCAGCAGAATACTGTGCAAATAAAGAACAGGAAAAGAGGAATAAAAATAATATGTAGATTCTTTTCATAATTAGACCATTAAATAATTTATAAATAATTTAGTAATTTCAATAATTAATGTATAAAATGCCATAAAAATGTATTTATTATAAAAAATAATGAATTATTCTTCAGAAATAATCCAATTTTCAACTAAGTTTTGTTGAATATCACTAATAAATCGTGATGGTTTGGAAAAAGAAACACCGGAAAACCTATCAAAAACATAGTTGGGGTAAGAGATGTATAAATTATGTTTTGCTCTTGTAGAAGCAACATACATTAGTCTTCTTTCTTCTTCTAATTGTTCATCATTATCAAATGCTTGAGCAGAAGGGAAGAACCCTTCTAAAGCATGAATGATAAAAACAGAATTCCATTCTAATCCTTTTGCAGAATGAATTGTAGATAAAGTTAAAATTTCATCATCTTTACTTTCACCATCAACATCCATCACGCTATCGCGTGGAGGTTCTAAAGCCATATCTGTTAAAAAACTTTCAGTACTTCTATATCTTTCAGCAATTGAAACCAAAATATCCAAATCTTTCTTCCTTTTATTAAAATCATCATATTTTGATTGAAATATTGGAGTATAATAGGTGAGAATAACTTGAATTTTTTCTGTTGGTGAATAGTTTTTAATAGAAATTGTATGAAGCAGATTTAATAACGAATGGATTTTATCATTTATATGTTTATTATTCAACTTTTCGGGATGTACTTTTATATTTAGCTTTAAAGATGTTACGTCGTTCATAATTGATTGGGCTTTTTTCGGACCAATACCTTCATGTAATAATAAAACTCTATACCAACTAACAAAATCTTTATTGTTAGCAGAAATTCTTAAAAAAGCTAATACATCTTTTACATGTGCAGTATCAATAAACTTAATACCGCCAAATTTAACAAAAGGTATATTAGCTTTTGCAAGTTCAAGTTCCAGATCAAAAGAAAAATAGGAAGACCTAAAAAGAACTGCTATGTCATTTAATTCAACACCACTTTCTCTAAGTTCAAGAATTTGTTCTACAATAAATCGAGATTGCATGTTTTCGTCTTTTGCGGCAATTATTACAGGCAAATTGCCGGCAGTCTTTTTCGTATATAATAATTTATCAAATTTGTAAAATGATTGTTTAATAATATAATTTGTAAAATCCAAAATTGATTGTGTACTTCGATAATTTTCTTCAAGCTTAATAATTTCGGTATTGGTGAACACTTTTGGAAAATCTAAAATATTTGAAATATCAGCTCCTCTAAAAGAATAGATTGATTGTGAATCGTCACCAACAACCATAACATTACGATTAAACTTAGACAAATTTTTTACAATTCTTGCTTGAATATGATTTGTATCTTGATATTCGTCCACCATTACAAACTGGATTGAATTAAGAAACTGTTTTGATGATTCATTGTCCATTTCAAGAAAACGATTTAATTGAATTAATAAATCGTCATAATCTAAAAGATTGTTTTTAATTTTATACTGATTAAATTTTTCAAAAATTAAAAGTAAGCTTTGAATGTGATCCTTAAAATGGGGGTAATCTGAATGGATTATTGATTCAATTGACTTTTCAGTATTGACACTTAAACTGAATACTTTATAAATAGTCTCTTTCTTGGGGAATCTTTTGTCTGACAGGTTTAATTTTAGTTCAGCTCTTATTAAATTGATAATATCTTCAGAATCGCCTTGATCTAAAATTGTAAAAGAAGGATCAAAGTCTAAAACTTTAGCATGTTTTCTAAGAGTATTATTAGCGAATGAGTGAAATGTGCCCCCGTTTATTTTAGAACATCTTGCATCTAATAATAAAGAAGCACGCGACATCATTTCTTGTGCTGCTTTACGTGTAAACGTTAACAGAAGAATACTCTTGGGTTCAATTCCCAATTCAATTAGTCGTGCTACTCTATAAACTAAAGTTCTTGTTTTACCTGTACCAGCTCCGGCTATAAGAAGATATTCTCCTTCAATTGAAGAAACAGCTTGGTATTGAGCAGGGTTTAGTACATTTTCATAATCAATTACAAATGATTTATGAGTTGGAACATTTTCAAGTGAAACTAAGTTTTTTAATTTTTTTATTACAATATTCTTTGACATTTCTTACGGAGCGATATGGGTTTAGCTAATATTTCTGAAACAATAAAAAACTCTTTTAAGTTTGAAGGATTTAACAATTCTTTTTTTGTTTCGTTTATCTTGTTTTGGTAATCCAAAATCTCTTTTTCGGAATATCCTGAATTCTCATTCATTGTATTATTGTTAACAGCAATAAGTTTTTCAACTTTTATTGCTTTTTCATAATGTTGAATTAAACTTTCTTTTGTTTTACTCTTTTCATAATTAGCATATTGATTATCGTTAAACTCTTTTTCCGGGTTGTAGATATAATCATCTAACTTTACATTAGTTTGAGTATAAGTCTGTTGTTCAGCTTGTTGTCTGTTCTTTATCTTTTGTCGTTTGGCTTTTAATAACTCTTCCAAAGGATCCGATAAAAGAACTGAATCGTCCGTAGAATTATTGTTTGAAGTTTTTGGAGGAACCTTAGTTCCTCCTTTTTTCTTCTTAAAAATTTCACTTAAAAAGCTGATTATAAAAATAACTGCAATTAAGTATTCAAAAAAGTTATCCATTTTTATCCTTGTCTTTTGCGGATTCCGGTTTTGCGATTGAATTTCTCATATCAGTATCAGCTTGAACGTTTCTTAACTGATAATAGTCCATTATTCCAAGATTTCCTGTTCTAAATGCTTCTGCAATAGCATGAGGAACTTCAGATTCTGCTTCAACTACTTTTGCACGCATTTTAGCAACTTCAGCAACCATTTCTTGTTCTAAAGCTACTGCTGCAGCACGTCTTTCTTCAGCTTTTGCTCTTGCAACTTTTAAGTCAGCTTCAGCTTGGTCAGCCTGTAAAATAGCACCAATGTTATTACCAACATCAACATCAGCAATGTCTATTGAGAGAATTTCAAATGCAGTACCTGCATCTAATCCTTTAGCCAGAACGCTTTTAGATATGTTATCAGGATTTTCTAATACTTGTTTATGTGATGTTGATGAACCGATTGTTGAAACAATACCTTCTCCAACACGTGCTAAAATTGTAGCTTCACCGGCACCACCAACTAATCTATCTAAATTTGCTCTAACTGTTATTCTTGCAACTGCCTTTAATTGGATGCCGTCTTTAGCAACAGCAGCAACAAGAGGAGTTTCAATTACTTTGGGTAATACAGACATTTTAACCGCATCTAAAACATCTCTTCCTGCTAAATCAATTGCAGCAGCTCTTTCAAATGATAAGTCTAAATTAGCTTTGTTTGCACTAATTAAAGCGTTTACTACATTGTGTACGTTTCCGCCGGCTAAATAATGAGCTTCTAACTTTCCTAAATCAATTTCAATTCCGGCTTTGGTTGCTGTAATATTACTACGAATAATTACTGTTGGTGGAACTTTTCTAAGTCTCATTCCAACTAAATCTCTAAAAATTTTAACTTTTACTCCTGAGAAGTAGGCAGTTATGAAAAGTCCGATTGGTACGTAATATGTAAACAGAAAGAGGAATAATATTACTCCGAAGATTATAAAAATAGATACTCCTTGCAAAGTTTCCATGTAGGCTCCTTTAATATATTAATTAAAATCAAGAAAATTTTTGGTATATTAGTGCATAAAAATAATATTTTTGTGTATTCTTTATTATCTCAACTTAAAAATATAACGTTTTTAGGTAATTTCAAAGAATAATGATGGTTTTGGACTTTTTTTTAGGGTAAATGTTAGTAAATTTGTATAAATGAAACAAATTTATCTATTTATATGTTAGATATTGAAAAATAGAGGTAAAATTATGGACGGAAATTTTTCGGAAAGAGTTCAGGAAGTGATAAGATTAAGTCGTGAAGAAGCATTACGATTAGGTCATGATTACATTGGAACAGAGCACCTTTTATTAGGTATTATAAGGGAAGGACAAGGTGTTGCTATTAAAATATTAAAAAGTTTAGACTGCGATTTAATAAAATTGAAAAAAGCAATTGAAGATTTGGTAAAAATATCCGGTGGTACGTTAACTATAGGAAATATTCCCTTAACGAAGCAAGCAGAAAAAGTTTTGCGAATTACGCAAAATGAAGCAAAGTTATATAAATCGGATATAATTGGTACAGAACATGTTCTTCTTTCATTGTTACGTGATGAAGAGAACGTTGCAACTCAAGTTTTACATCAATTTAATGTTAATTACGAAAATACTCGTGATTCGTTATTTAATATGATGAGTAATAAAACTCCAGAAAAGAGTATTCCGATTCCTTCGGGTGGTTCAGCAAAAAAAGTTGAAAAGACAAAAACTCCGGTATTGGATAATTTTGGAAGGGATTTAACAAAGCTTGCAGTTGAAGACAAACTTGACCCTGTGATTGGAAGAGAAAAAGAGATTGAACGTGTTGCACAAGTATTAAGTCGTAGAAAAAAGAATAATCCAGTATTAATAGGAGAACCAGGTGTTGGTAAAACTGCTATTGCAGAGGGTTTAGCTTTAAAAATAGTGCAAAGAAAAGTACCAAGAATCCTTCAAGATAAAAGAGTAGTAACTTTAGATTTAGCCGGATTAGTAGCCGGAACTAAATATAGAGGTCAATTTGAAGAGAGAATGAAAGCATTGATGAATGAGCTTGAAAAAGCTGATGATGTAATACTGTTTATTGATGAGTTGCATACTATTGTTGGAGCCGGTGGTGCCTCTGGTTCCTTGGATGCTTCAAACATGTTTAAACCAGCACTTGCACGAGGAGATATACAATGTATTGGAGCAACAACTTTAGATGAATACAGAAAATTTATTGAAACTGATGGAGCATTAGATAGACGTTTCCAAAAGGTAATGGTTGATCCTCCTTCTGTTGATGAAACAATTTTAATTTTAAATAGCATTAAATTTAAATATGAAGAACATCATCATGTAAAATATAGTGAATCAGCAATATTAAGTTGTGTGAAATTGAGCGACAGGTATATCACCGATAGACATTTTCCTGATAAAGCAATTGACGTTTTAGATGAAGCAGGTTCAAGAGTTCACATGGCTCATTTAACTGTTTCGGAAGAAATTGTTAAGCTTGAAGAAGAACTTGAAAAAGTTAAGCAGCAAAAATTGTTGGTTGTTAAACAACAAGATTACGAAGAAGCTGCCCGCTTAAGAGATAAGGAAAGAACTTTACAGAATGAACTTGAAACAGCAAAAAATGACTGGGATATTAAAACTCGTGAATTAGTTTATGACGTTTCTGAGGAGGATATTGGTGTTGTTGTTTCTATGATGACAGGAATTCCTGTTACTCGTGTTGTTCAAGCTGAATCGGAAAAACTAATGAAGATGGAAGATTTCTTATCTTCAAGAATAATTGGACAAGAAGAAGCTGTTAAAAAGCTTACAAAAGCCATTAGAAGAGCAAGAGCAGGGTTAAAAAACCCTCATAGACCAATAGGCTCGTTTATCTTTTTGGGTCCAACAGGTGTTGGTAAAAACCGAACTTGCTAAAGTACTTGCAAAATACTTATTTGATTCTGAAGAATCTTTGGTAAGAATTGATATGAGTGAGTACATGGAGAAATACTCTGTATCGTTCGTTTTTAGTAGGTGCCCCTCCGGGATATGTAGGTTATGAAGAAGGGGGACAATTGACTGAAAAAGTAAGACGTAAACCTTATTCTGTTGTATTGCTTGATGAAATTGAAAAAGCACATCCTGATGTTTTTAACATCTTATTGCAAGTGCTTGATGATGGCTTGTTAACCGATAGTTTAGGTAGAAAAGTCGATTTTAAAAATACTATTATCATTATGACCTCCAACGTTGGTACTCGAGAAATTAAAGCAACCGGAACGTTTGGATTTGGTTCTGACGATAATAAAGGGAAATATGAAAGTCTTAAAAGTACAGTAGAAGATTGCAATGAAGAGATTATTTAATCCTGAATTTTTAAAACAGGGTTGATGATACTATTGTATTCAGAAACTTGGAAAAAGAAGATATCAAAAAAAATAATAAAAATAGAATTAAACGAAGTAATAAAGAATATTCGTGAAAATAAAATGGACTTGGTTTTAGACGAATCTGCTGAGGAATTTATTGCTGATAAAGGTTTTGACCCAAAATTTGGAGCTCGTCCATTAAAGCGTGCAATTCAAAAATATGTTGAAGATGCATTAGCTGAGGAAATATTGATTGGCACATTTAAAGAAGGATCAAAAAATTCTAATAAAGCATAAACCTGAAAGTGATGAAGTTTATTTTGTTTGAATATTCTAATGAAGAAGACGAACAGATTGATGCGGAGAATAAGCCAATCGATTTAACAACTAATACAGATGAAAAATTGTAGTAGGTGTTATTAAAATGAGAAAACTTACTGATTCCGAAATTTTTGATTTGACCAACAAAAACCAAGGATGGGTTTTTGTTGGAAATTGTTTGGAAAAAAAAATACTCATTTATCAATTTTTTTGATGCACTTAGTTTTGTTGTAAAAGTTGGGATGGTTGCAGAAAAGTTAATGCACCATCCTGATATTTTGCTTCACTCTTATAAGTATGTTACTATTAAAACATTTACACACGAGGTAAATGGGATTACAGATAAAGATGTTGAGTTAATTAATCAAATACATAGGATTTAATTGTAAATGAACAATCAGTCAAATTATCAAATTTTTATTGAGACAAGTGCCCTATTGGAAGGGCATTTTTTGTTAACATCAGGCAGACACAGCAACCAGTACTTTCAGTGTGCAAAAGTATTACAATATCCTGATAAAACTGAAATTGTATGTAATACTATTGCAGATTTTTTTTAAGGATTATGAAATTGATACCGTCTTGTCGCCGGCATTAGGTGGAATTATTGTTGGGCAGGAGGTGGCACGTCAATTAAACAAACGATCCATTTTCGCAGAACGTGAAGATTCAAAACTTACGTTAAGAAGGGGATTTTCATTATTAGAAGGCGAAAGAGTACTAATATGTGAAGATGTAGTTACTACCGGCGGCTCAGTTTTTGAGTTAATAGATATTGTTAAGAATAGTGGTGCCTTGTTGGTTGGAGTTGGAATGATTGTGGATAGAAGCAATGGTAAAGTGCAGTTTGGTGTGCCACAAGTTAGTTCAGTTCAGTTAGAAGTTGTTTCCTATTTACCTGAGGAATGCCCTCTTTGTAAACAAGGTCTTGAAGTTGTTAAACCAGGATCAAGAAAAATAAAATAATAAAAGGATTAATTATGAAAATTAAAGCTTTACTTTTTGTAATGTTTGTTTCCTTTGCGGTTAACGCACAAGTTGAATATGATAAATATTTTACTGAAAAAGCTATTCGGTTTGATTATTTCCATAGTGGTAATATTAAAACTGAAACTTTTGGCTTTGATGAAATGATAGAACAACCTTTATGGTATGGTTCAAAAGTGAATTTAATTGATGACTTAAATTTCGGAAAATACCAATTCCGAGTTTATGACGTTAAGACAAAAAATCTTATTTATTCAAAAGGCTTTGCAACGCTTTTTGGTGAGTGGCAAACTACTGATGAAGCTAAAAAGACAGATAGAACTTATATTGAATCAATGTTATTTCCATTTCCCAAAGATACTTTCAGAGTTGAAATTTATTCTCGTGATAAAAAGAATAACTTTGTTAAAGCATATGAATATGTTTCTGCTCCTGATAACTATTTTATTAAAAAAGAACAAAAACAAAAATTTGAAAATTTCAAAGTCCATTATGCCGGCAACCCAAACGAAAAACTTGATATAGTTTTTATTGCCGAAGGCTATACTGCTGAGGAGATGGATGGCTTTAAAAAGGATTGTAAAACTTTTGCTGATTATCTTTTTAAGTTTGAACCATTCAAGGATTTAAAGGATAAGATAAATATATGGGGAGTTGAATCAGCTTCAAAAGAAACCGGTACAGATATTCCCGGTAAAAATATTTGGAAAAATACAGTCGTTAATTCAACGTTTTATACTTTTGATAGTGAACGTTATTTAATGACAGGGGATTATAAGTCTGTTATTGATGTTGCCACTAATGCTCCGTTTGAACAAGTAGTTGTTTTGGTAAATACTGAAAAGTACGGTGGTGGCGGTATATATAATTATTATTTAACTATTGCCGGAAAAAATCCCAAAGCAGAAAAGATATTTGTTCACGAGTTTGGTCATGCTTTAGCAGGGTTAGCTGATGAATATTACACAAGTGATGTTGCATATGAAGATTTTTATCCATTGGATGTTGAACCCTGGGAAGCTAATATAACAACTTTGGTCGATTTTGAATCAAAATGGAAAAGTTTGATAGATAAAGAGATTCCAATTCCTACACCAAACGATCCAGAATATAAAAATATACTTGGTGCTTTTGAAGGTGGT
>CAXXXM010000003.1:0-36085 GCA_963663265.2 Melioribacteraceae bacterium | reverse complement strand
TGGTGCTTTTGAAGGTGGTGGTTATATTGCCAAAGGTGTTTTTCGTCCTACATTTAATAGTATAATGAAAACCTTAGAAGCAGATAGTTTTAACCTTCCTTCGGAAAATGCAATAAAAAAAGTAATTGAATTTTATTCTAAATAATTCAATTACACTTTTAATTTTAGAGCCGTTATTTAATTTTTTTAAATTAGATAGCGGCTTTTTAATTGTTTTATATCGTTTTTGGTTTTAATAAGTAGTTAATTTATTTAGTATTTGTTGAATATTTTATTTATATTTTTTGTTAATTATTTTTAAACTTTATTATTGAAATAAATGAAACAGAAAAGACTGTATAGAACTTTAGAGACTGTTGCTTCTAAAAGGTTTGATAGTGATAAAGAATTATTGATTGAAGTAGCCGAACAATTATTGAAAAATTCTGAAATTAATATCACCGGTGGAAGAATTTGGCAATTAGATGTTGAAAGAAAAGCTTATAGTTTGATGTATCAAACAGGAAATGTACAACGAATAAATCCTGATTTTTTACTTGAAATTATTGAGTATCCTGTATTTGATGTTATTAGTGTTGAGAGAACAGTTTTAGCAAATGAAACAAACAAAGTACTTATTAAAAAAGGTATTTTTAAGTATTCTGCTTCAGGAATTGGCCAACGAAGCAAAATTAATGGGAAATCATATTATAAATATATATTAGCTGTAAATAGCGTTAGCATTGATGAGGATTTAAGATATGCACTTAATATTGTTGCTACGGTATTAACACAAAAGATAAATGAACGCAAATTAATTGACTCCCGTAAAAACTTAATAGCAGATCTTGATAAAGCTAAAGAACTACAAAAAAGTATATTACCTGAACATGAATTATCGTTTTATGGATATGAATTGTTTGGAGTTACGATACCCGCAGAAATATTGGGTGGGGACTTTTTTGACTATTTACGCATTGGGGATGATGAATCGCGTTTAGGAATAACTGTTGGTGACGCTGCTTCAAAAGGATTAAGTGCAGCGGCAGAGGCAATGTATATTTCCGGTGCTGTTAGAATGGCAAGTACATTTCAGATTAAAATATCGCCATTGTTTTATCGAATGAATGAATTAATAAATAAAATTTTTGCCGATGATAGATTCACATCATTGTTTTATGCAGAAATTTCAAATGATAAAAAAGGATTATGTTTATACGCAAATGGGGGACACAACCCGCCAATCTTTATTAAAGATAGTACAAAAGAGATAACATATTTAGAGCCTACTGGTCCATTGTTAGGTCCTGCTCCTCACTCAAAATACGATACTGATAGTATCAATTTTTCTGTTGGTGACGTACTTGTTATTTATTCTGATGGAATAGTTGAATCTGCAAACGAAAAATTTGAATTATACGAAGAAAAAAGATTAGAAAATATAATTCGTAAAAGTATGCATCTTACACCACGCGAAATTTGTTATGCAATTTTAGATGATGTGCAAAAGTTTTCTACAAGCAATAGCAAATATCAAGATGATAAAACATTAGTGGTAATTAAAAAGAAGGAATAATATGGATCTTTCCGGTGTAATACATAAGGCTGGAGTTGTTGGTGCCGGTGGTGCCGGTTTTCCAACACATGTTAAAGCTAATTCCAAAGTTGAATTTGTAATTGCCAATGGTGCTGAGTGTGAACCACTTATTCATAAAGATTATGAATTGATGGTTAACTTCCCTAAAGAAGTAGTTGCCGGTATGAATTATATGATTGAAAGTACTGGAGCTAAAAAAGGTTATTTTGGAATAAAAGAGAAGAATGTTAAAGCTGTTTCCAATATAGAGAAAGAATTGGAAACTAATATAGAAATGTGTCAACTTGGGGATTATTATCCTGCCGGTGATGAGTACGAACTCGTTTATAGTGCAACAAATCGATTAATTCCTCCTCATGGAATTCCTCTTAACGTAGGGTGTGTTGTTAATAATGTAGAAACTTTTTATAATATTCATAACGCTGTTAATGGAATTCCCGTTACAGAAAAATTTTTAAGTGTAACCGGACTTGTTAAAAATAAATGTTCTTTTTTTGCTCCAATTGGTACAAAGTTTAAGGATCTAATAAAGTTTGCAGGCGGAACTACCATTAATGATTATGCCATTTATGTAAGTGGAATTTTAATGGGGCGTTTAACTTTTGATGTTGAAGAGGTTGTTACCAAAACTACTGCCGGAATTATTATTCTTCCTAAAGACCATTATTTAGTCAATAGAATGGTAAAACCAAAAGAGAGTATGTTCAGAATTGGTAAATCAGCTTGTGACCAATGCAGTTATTGTACTGAGTTTTGCCCTCGCTATTTATTGGGGTATGATGTTCAGCCTCATAAAGTTATGCGTAGTTTGGTTTTTACAACTTCCGGAAAAGAAGTGTGGAATGAATATGCCGATTTATGCTGTGCTTGCGGCTTATGTTCTTTATATGCTTGTCCTGAGGATTTATATCCACGTGAAGCTTGTGTGCAAAGTAAAGAAGAAATGCGTTTGATTAATGTTAAGCATGAACAAATTAAGCCGGTAAAAGTTCATCCTGTTAAAGAAGGAAGAAGAGTCCCTATTAAACAGTTGTTAAAACGTTTGGATATAGAAAAATATGAAGGTAAAACTCCATACACAATGGAAAAGCCAGATATTACCGAAGTTAAAATTCTATTAAAACAACATGTCGGAGCCCCTTCAACTTCAGTTGTTAATGCCGGTAGTTATGTTAAAAAAGGGGATTTGGTTGGCAAAAATGAAGAAGGTAAATTAGGAGCTAATATTCATGCTTCTATTGATGGTAAAGTTAAAGAAATAACAAATGATTATATAATCCTTGGTAAGGAATAATGGGAATGAATTCAATTGGATTAATAGAATTGTCAAGTATTGCAGCCGGAATGCAGGCTGCTGATATAATGTTAAAAACATCAGAGGTTACTTTAATATTATCTCGTTCAATCTGTTCGGGTAAATATATGGTTTTAATTGGTGGCGATGTTGCTGCAGTTCAAACAAGTGTTGAAGCAGCAATTACAACCTTGGATTATGCGGTTATTGATTCATTTGTTATACCGAATGTTCACCCCGATATTTTCCCTGCTATATCCGGACATAACAAAGTTGAAAAACTGGACGCTCTTGGCATTTTAGAAGCATTTTCTGTCGCTTCTTTAATTGAAGGTGCCGATGCTGCTGTTAAAGCCTCAAATGTGCAATTAATTGAAATACGTCTTGCTATGGCATTAGGTGGTAAAGCTTTTTGTACATTAACCGGTGAAGTTGCCGCTGTTACAAGTGCAGTTGATGCAGGTGCTTATATAATTGGTAAACGTGGTTTATTAGTTAATAAAGTTGTTATTCCATCTCCTCGCCCTGAATTGTTAAGCGAAATGGTCTAATTATAATTATTAATTATTAATTGTTAATTATTTTTGTATTATTAGTCTATTGTAATTAATCTTTTACGGGGATTAAAAATACTTAATTCTCTAAAGTTACTTTGTCTCTTAAGTTCTCCTAAATACAATTTACTAATGATTGTAATATTTTTCTTTAGCTCTTTCTATAATTATTTTAGCTTTTTCTCTGAACACAATTTTTCCATCGGCAGCACATTCTCCTCCATAATCTTCACCCATAAATTCCCATGTGCCATTATTGTTGTATAAATAATTTAAACCTATATAATCTCCTGATGTTACAATCCCTATCAATTGATCATTGTAACTTATGCAAGATTCAATATAAGTGTTTTTTATTTTCTCTAACTTTTCAGAAGAAATATCATCTTTATGCAGTCTGAAATTTATATAAGCTGTAATTGAATTAATGTTATTCTCTTTTTCCAAATCACTTAGTTTTAACTTTATTATGGATTCTGTTATATCAGCTTCACTTATTGCTTCTTTGTTTAGCATAAGTTTAGATTCTAATTTCGTCGATTTTACAGTATCTCCGTTTAATTCCACAAAGTACGAATTATGATTATAACTCTGGTTCCAAAACTCAACGGCTTTCCCATCCTTAAATAAAATTCCTGCTAATTCATCGCAACCATAACCGGAACTTATCTTGTGATTAAATAGCAATGAGTGATATAACTCTTTTCTGTCTTTTTGCGAATAATGCGGACAGCTGCTGAAAGGCAATAAGCCTAAGCCTTCTACCAAACTTAATTTTACCGGTCTTGAGTCACTTATCCCATTCATAAACCAGCATATCGAACCAGCACTTCCTCCTGATAATATAATCCCTTTTTTAACAGCTTTTTGCATTATAGTGTCTATTCCTTGTCCTTTCCAGATAGACATCATATTTAATGTATTTCCACCGCCTACAACTATTGCATCGGAATTCATTATTATATCTTCAAACGATTTATTCTCCGGCGATGAACTTACCCATACTTTTAACACATTCGGTTCTATACCAATTCTTTCGCATATCTTTTCGTAAAAGGTGATGTTATCTTGGTGGTCTCCAATAGCTGTTGGTACAAAACACAATTTGGGGTTTTCTTTTTTTGTTAATTCTGCAACATATTTAATAAATTTTAAATTAATATCTCCACCATATACAAAAATAGTTTCTTCTTGTTTTAAGTTGTTTTCTTGAGCTGTTAAATTATTTTTCAAACTAAAACTTAGTATTAAAATAACCAGACTTAAAACCATCTTCTTCATAATATCTATTCCTAAATGTTTGTTCTTTAGCAAAAATAACCATTATCCACTATTTTAGCAAATTGGTGGGTAAATAATAACATAAATTTAGCCTTTGAATTAATTATTAAGTTGTTATTCTAATGGAGGGGAAAGCTATTTTTGAATCGTGTATCTAAAAATATTAATTGGTTATTTTTTGTTGGGGGAGAGGTAAAACTCTATTCCAACACGATTTATATGGTTTTTTAATTCTTCGTTTTGTAGATGTTCATAAACAGAGATATCAAACGTATATGGTAAAAGTAGTTCATCAAGATCATCGTAAATGTTTCTCAATTCTTTAATAGAAATATCGCTGCCAAATAATACAATATCAATATCTGAACCTTCTTTATAATTTCCTTTTGCACGAGATCCATAAATTGATGCTTTTTTGATTAAAGCATAATTTCTTAAAATAGAATTGATCTTAGTTATAGTTGAGTTACTTAAACCAAATGAATCATTCATTTTCTGCCTTAATTGCTAAATCAGAAAAATTCTTTTCAAAATTATTCAAAGTGATGTAAAAATCATTAATAATTTCAGAATAAACATTTTCTGCATATTCTTCGTCATATGTATGAGATGTCAAATTCCTTGCTTTAATCATTTCCATCCAGATTTCGCCATCTGAAATTATTCCCGCCTTAAATGCAGCACGGGTACTATCTTTAGAACCAATTAAGTCAGAAATCCCTTTTTCAGTTAAAAAGTCTTTTAGTACTTTCCAAGCAAGTTCATGCGAATATTCAAAACAATGAATTACTCCTTGTTTTTCAAGTTTAGTTAGTTCACGTGATTTTGCAATATCAATAGCTGATTCTAATTGTTTAAAAGCTTTTTCGAAATTGTTAAATCTTTGAATCCATCTAATATCTTGAGTCATACATTACCAAAAACTATTAATAATTTTAAATATAATAAATTAATTAAAACTTTTCACGGGTTAATGATTTAATTTAGCTATTTTGTTGTATAAAAAAAGGGGATATAAAATCCCCATTCAAAAATTTACAATTCACCATTTACAATTTACAATTACTTTTTGACCGCTTTCTTTAATGTCTCGTAAACTGAATCCTTCAAGCTATCATAAGTATGACCTTCAGGATAAATAGGTTTCATAAACTGTACCTTAATCTTTTTCCATGGTTTTGGAAACTTAGAACCTGTAGGTAAAGCATCATAAGCACCGGAAATAGCAACAGGAACAATTGGAACATTCAATTCACGTGCTAAAATTACAAAAGCACGTTTAAAGTTGCCAAGATCACCATCTTTGGTTCGAGTTCCTTCAGGAAAAATCATGATCTTTTTACCACGCTTTAATACTTCAGCTAATTTTTGCAATGATAACATCAAGTCATTGTTTAAATCCATAACAATTACATTATGTTTAGCTGCTATAAATTTAACTACTTGATTGTTAACATGTTTTTCTTTTGCGTAATAATAAGTTTGTTTTAATTGTTTAGTTTTCATAAACATTGAAACGAACAAACCATCTATAAAACTTTGATGATTGGGGGCGATAATTACAGGACCATCGGGTATATTTTCAACTCCTTCGCCTTTTACTCTAAAATAAAGTTTTAATAATAATTTTGAAAAACTTTTTAATATTTGATGAGTAAACCAGCTTTTAGGCAAAGTTAAATCCATTCTTTGTTTAAATATTGAACTCCAGTCTACTGATTCGGATTCGGATTTAACTTTGTTATCCCGCATATATTCAGAAAGAACAATTAAGTTTTCAAATTTGGTTAATTGCTCAGTACTTAAATCCAAGCCATATGAATTTTTGATAAACAATTGGAAACTAACTTTATCAAGAGAATCAAGTCCTAAATCAATTTCCAAGTGGTCGTGTGGGAATACATCTTGCGACTTTAATTCTTTTAAGTAATCTCTTATTGCTATATATTCTGCAAACTTTGGTTCTTCAACTTTTGCTTTTTTAATATCTGGTACATTCAAAAAATTATCTAACTCATAACGTTTTATTTTGCCTAAACGAGTACGGGGGAGTTCACTATTTACAATAAAAAATCTTGTTATTTTTTTATAGTGAGCTGCACTTTGGTTATATTTATCTATTATATTCCATTTTACCCATTCATTAAGATCGGGTACATTTAATTTTTCAACTTTATGTGGATCCGGATAAATAATTATTTGTAACGAATCGCCTTTCATAAAAACTGCATTTTCCAAAACAACATCCGAAACACCAGCAATCTTTTCTTCAATTTCAACCGGACTAATGTTTTTACCATTTGATAAAATTATTAATTCTTTTTTTCTTCCGGTAATAAATACATGCCCTTCTTCATCTAAATGTCCCAAATCTCCTGTGTAAAGCCAACCATCCTTAATCATTTCGGCGGTTTCTTCGGGTTTATTATAATAACCTTGCATAATATTTCTACCGCGTGTAATAATTTCATTATCAACAACACGAATTTCGTTGCACGAAAGTGATTGACCTGATGCACCGAATTTAGCTTTTCCCATACGCGGAAAACTTATCATTGGGGCACATTCAGTCATTCCGTAACCAACTAAAATTTCAAATCCTAAAGTCCTAAAATCGCGTTCAACTTCATAGTCTAATGCCGCACCACCACATACTAAAATGTTTAAATGTCCTCCAAAACCATCATGAACTTTTTTGAAGATTTTCCTTGAAAAACTCATAGAATCGATTTTTTCTGCTAAAGCAAAAATTCCTTTTGTTATAGCTTTTTGATTTATCTTTTCTTTAATCTTTCTTCTCAATAAAGAATAAAAACGGGGAACACCGATAAGCATTGTAATTTTATGCTGTTTCAAAGTAGCAATTAAATCTTCTGCATTTAATGATGGAGAAAAAGCAATCGTACCTTGAACTGTAAATGGAATTATTAAAGTTCCCATTAAAGGTAAAGCATGATGAAGAGGTAATAATACTATAACTCGTGTTTTTTCAGTATATATTTTGGCATCAACAACTGCTTCTGCATTGGCTATAAGGTTATCAAATGATAACATCACTCCTTTTGGGTATGAAGTCGTTCCACTTGTATAAATTATCAACGCGGTTTTCATTACGTCTTTAATTTCTAATTCTGAATCGTCCGCTTCTATTTCATCAATTTTTATATCATCAAATGATATAAAGGTAGGACTATAATTCAGATTTGGTAATAATTGGTCTAACAGTTTTTTTGTTTCAGAAGAACAAAAAACTATGCTCGGATTGCTATCGTTAAGTATATAATTAACTTCATCCGCTGTTGACATATAATCAATTGTTATTGCAATACAATCATTTTTCCATGCTGAATAAAATGCAAATGCCCATTCCGGACGGTTTTCGGCAAATACAGCCACTTTTCCTGCTTCTTTTGTGTATAATTTTGCAAGCCTATTTATATTGTGTACTGTTTCATTGTAAGTGTAACTTTTGTCTTTATAATGAATTGCAATTTTGTTAGATCTTTTTATAAGCATTTTTCTTCCATTTTATGTAGCTTGGTTTATTAAAAAAATACAAGAAGTGAAAATATTAAAATTTTTGATATAATCATAATTAAATATAATTGAATATTTATTAAAAAAGTTCATTAATAAGCATAAAATATGATAAAACAAGTAATTACAGATTCATATGCACTAATTACCGGTGCTTCTTCTGGAATTGGAAAAGAGTTTGCCTTTAGGTTGGCAGAACTAAATTTTAATTTAATCTTGGTTGCACGCCGTATTGATTTATTATCTGAAATTAAAAATAGTATAGAACAGCTTTATAAAGTAAAAGTTACCACTATTTCTTGCGATCTAACAAATATTAACAATATTAATTTTTTATTCGAACAGATTAAAAACTATAATATCGAAATTTTAATTAATAATGCCGGATTTGGATTAAATTCCGCATTTTTGGCTGCTGATTCAAAAATTTATGAAAATATGGTTTATTTGAATTGTGTTGCTCCAATCCATTTAACAAATTTGATTGGTAATAAAATGAAAATAAATCGAACAGGAAAAATAATTTTTATTGGGTCTGTTTTGTCATTTTTACCTTCTCCTTATAATGCCGTTTATTCGGCTACAAAATCTTTTGATGAAAATTTAGCTTGCGGTCTTTGGTATGAATTAAAAGAATATAATATTGATGTGATTTCTGTAAATCCGGGTACTACAAAAACTACTTTTCACACAAATGCAGGAATTAATATGGGGGCAAGGTTCAGGTTGCCAAGCGATGTTGTTTGTACTGCGTTAAAAAAAATTGGTAAAAAACCTTCTGTAATAGACGGTATATTTAATAAAATTTTAGTATTTTTACAGACATCAGTTCCGCGAAAAATGGCAGCTCGAGTATCAGGATATTATTATAAAAAATACAAGTGTAATAAATGAAAAATAATTATAAAAGCATTATGTTCCTGTTAATTATCTTTATGTTGGTTGGATTGACATGGGTAATTATTGGAGTGTATGTGTTAGATTATCCAAATTTTAAAGGAAATAAAAAAATGCAGATTTCAAAACTTACACCAAACTTGATGGTTAAAGATGTTAACAAAACTGTTGAATTTTATGAGAGTATGCTCAATTTCAAAATGGTTATCAGCATGCCCGATACAGGCAGTTACGATTTTGCAATTTTAAGCCGCGATGGAATTGAACTAATGTTTCAAAAACGTGAAAGCTTTGTTAGCGAACTTCCACAACTTTGCGAAACTGTAATTGGTGGTTCTTTTGCTTTATATATTGATGTTGATGATATTGATGAAGTTTACAAAAAAATGAAAGCCCATTGCGAAATTCTAAAAGAGATGCACGATACTTTTTATGGCACAAAAGAATTTTCATGTAAAGATCTTAATGGCTATATTTTAACTTTTGCAGAAACTGTAGAGTAACGAGGCCCGGCAGTATTGCGGGGAGTAGAATAGGGGAATAATTGTAAATTGTAAATGGTGAATTGTAAATTGTTTGTTCATTTATCCTTCGGAAAAACATTATTTATATTTACTATTAGTCGAAAGTCTGTTTAGTTGTTATTAATCAAAAATTAAAAGAACATGTCGCTCGCTCTGCGAGCTTGCTTATTTTTTTTAGCCAAGCTATTAACATTTCGTCCCGTAAACGGGACTGATTAGATGAAAGTTACAGTTTTTCTTGTTTTAGGAAAAACACCATATATAATAGCAAGAATAAATGTTCATTCAATGGTTTTACGAATCACTATTGCTAATAATCGGTTAATTTCTCCAGCAGAGAAACCTGTTTGTAACCCGACGTGGTTTTTACGTCGGGACTGGTGACCTCCGAACAACACTCAGCACTTCAGCGAAGTGCCACCCAAAAACATACAATCTAAGCAAAAGTAATTTAATAAATAAAAAATACTTTCTTTGGGCAATCTATTTTATTTGCATAAAACTATAATATTTAATAATTTACACAATATATAATAACCATTACTGGTACAGTTGGCATTATTGGTGAAGTACAGATTCTGGTAGTTTGTAGTTAAATAATTAAGTCTTCAGCATTTCTCCTGGTGGAGTGAACAATAAGACGAATAAGGTGTGTTTATGCAGAATAAAAGAACTGGATTTTTTCATAAATATGGATATTTTTCTTCGTCTGTTTTAACAATAGTAACTTATTTTTTCTTCTTATTTGTTCTTGATTACATCTTTCATTATAAAATAATTACGGATAATTGGTCTATTACATTACTTGTTGGGCATGCAACTATTTCAACTGTCTTTTTTGCATTTTTACAGTTCTCTTTTATTGACAGTGGAATTCCAAGAGATATCATTTATCAATATATAATAAAGCACAAAAATACTCAACGATTTTTAAGCATAAATGGAACCATAATTGTTGTTTTTTCAATTTGCAGTATTATCCAATTAACTTCTAACGGAAAGAACTTTGCAAGTAATGGATATTTAGAAATCTTTTTATTTCTACTATCAATATTCTCCTTAACAAAGTATAGTTTTTGGATAATAAAGACGCTACAGGGAGATCAATTGTTTTTGTTAATACTGGATTATATAAGCGATTACATTACAAAAGATAATACAAAAGATAATACAAAAGATGGTGATTTAATAACTCTAAATGACGAACTAAAAAAAGACTTAGGTAATCTCTTCTGTAAAAATTGGTCTTCTAAAAAAGATAAAAATGGGAAAAGAATAAAGACAATTTCAGTTTATTCAACAAATGTTGGATTAATAAAAGAAATTTCGGTTAAAAATATAGCAAAATCTATAAAAAACAATTTTATAAATCATGATGATAAAATTGGGATTGAAATCTTAATTGGCGAAAATCAGGTTGTTGAAAAAGGGAAGGAGATAATTGTAATAAAATATTTCTCAGATAGAGTAATAGATGAAAATTATCTAAAAATAGAAATTAATAATTTTATTACTTATGATGAAGAATATAATGGTTTTTTAGCGAACGCAAGAAACTATATTTTACTAATTCAGCTTATCCGAGATAAATCAGGAAAATTGAACAAATTGTATTTATTTGAAAAATTTGGTGATTTAATTAATCATTTATTATTAAATCTGAATCAGCCAATTGATAACACATATTACAATAAATTATTGAAGGGTTTAATATTTACATTTTTTGACGGATTATCTTATTATGAAGGCGTGGAATTAGACGAAGACATTTTATTACTACATCAAAAGATTCGTTATAATTTAAAAAAGATTTACTCCACACAACATGATATAATAAAAAATAAATCTTTAATTTATAATTACTTCGTTTTTTGTAAGCATATTATTAGACAATATCCTATGTCATATAGTTATTTGTATGGGCTAATTGAAAAGATTAAAAACTTAGCTTTTCCTTATCTGGATTTTGCAAGTAGGGAAACTCCCGATGAATATTATAATGGAAATAAAATGCAACTTAATTCACTGATCGAATATACAATTGATAAAGGAGTAATTATAATTTGCGAATTAATTAAAAATTATAGCCAAATTAATTCTGTACATAGAATTAATATTTTAATTGAAAATATTCAAGGTTATATTAGTTTCTTTCGTATTTGGGATTTATTTTTTCATGAACTAAATAATTATGAAGAAGATAAAAAGAAGAATTCTGTTAAACTCAAACACAGAGTGGTGGGTTTGGCACTAATAATATTTAAGAGAATAGAGGAAGGTTTTCTGCCTCCTATTCTTTTTTCTAAAGTAGTAATTCCTATGATTGAAAATAAAGGTACAACAACTGCTGAAAAAGAATCTGATTCAATTTTGGACGTATATAATTTCGATGTATATGATTTCTTGAATGATTTTTACGAACTTCTTAATGAATTACAAACAAATAATATTCATAAAGCTGGTGTTTATGAAGTAAATCTTTACAACTCTCAAAACTTTATTTTAACTTATATTACATACCTTTATAGCGTAAAAGAAGATAATGACAATGAACGTCAGAGTTTATATGGAAAATCAGTAAATGCAATCAATACCTCATCTGAATGCAAAGATATTAAATCAGTTATTAGCAATGCCATAAAAAAATCTAAACTTGAATTATTGTCTCGCATACTCGATATTTCAATAAATGAAATACAAAATATATTAGGCAAAATATTTTTGGATTTTAAAGTTGATGATTAGCTAATTTATAAGATTTATTTATTTGATAAAAAGAACTATTTTTTTCAATTGTTCTTTGTACTTTTATAGAAGACTTACTAGAAAATACTGCCGAAAAATTAGTAGACATGAGTGCTAATTCCCCTTCTTTGACTATCATATTCCTTTCTTAATTATACAATTGAAATGAGTTCGATATACAAGAAAATGAACTGCTTTACATACTTTAATATATGTGGAATAACCAAATACAAGAACATGTCACCCACGCTGGGGCTTATTATTTTTTTATTTGTTGTGCTTTATTGATATTTCGACACTCTGCGTCTAATATATCTGGTTGTGGCATATTTCGTTTTTATCAGCAATGTTTAATCTTCAATCTCAAAAATCATTGAAATCCCAATAATCCCAGTTCAGACGAGGTTTTGAATTTATCAATGCAATGTCGATTAGAAAGATAGGGGAATAATGACACCGGTTCCCGGTTAACAACCAGTCACAAGTTTCTAGTTTCAAGTATCAGCCTTAAAATAGAACCCTCGTTTTTTCAATTTTTAACAATCACTAATTACAAATCACCAATCACTTTCCCCAGCCTCAAGTCTCTGGGTTTTACCATTCACAATTCACCATTAACAATTTCTTTTAGTCCGCCGTATGCGGATTCCCCGAAGGAGCCGTCTTTCAATTAATAATTTTATAATTAATAATTAATAATTATCCCTTTCAATAATCTGCTTCACTAATATTATCCACATCTTCAAAAGTAATAATCATTAAATCTTCATCGTTATAGTTGTATAATTTGCTTATGCGTTCTTCTTGGTTACTAATAGCTTTATACAGAATGTTACGAGCAGTACGAGCATTACCGAAATTTTTATCACGCTTAGCATATAGATTATTGAATGTTTCAAGTAATAGTTGTAAAGCTCCTTCATCAAGTCTGTAACCGTTTGATTCTGCAATATCGTTTGAAATTTCTAATAACTGGCGAGGGTTGTAATCCTCAAAAACAAAATTATTTATGAATCTTGATTTCAAACCCGGATTCGATTCTACAAAATGTTTCATCTCTTCAGTATAACCGGCAACAATAACAATAAATTGTCCTTTATAATCTTCCATTCTTTTTAATAATGTATCAATTGCTTCTTGTCCAAAATCGCTGCTTCCACGCGATAGGGTATAAGCTTCATCTATAAACAATGTACCACCTAAAGCTTGCTGAATTACCTTATCTGTTTTTATTGCAGTCTGACCGGAATATCCTGCAACTAAATCAGCTCTATCTACTTCAACAAGATGTCCTTTTTCAAGTAGACCCATTTCTTTGTAAATTTTGCTCATCATTCTTGCAACAGTAGTTTTTCCTGTTCCGGGATTACCAATAAATACTGAGTGCAAACTTCTTTCTATTACTGCCAAACCCCGTTGTTTACGCATTTGTGCAACTTTAATACTGCTTATTAGCTTATCAACACCACGTTTTACGCTATCTAATCCTTTTAATGCGTAAAGTTCTTCTAATTGTTTATCTAAAACCGGCTGGTTAATTTTTATTTCGTAATTTTTCTTTTCACCTGCATTTTCGGTCTCAAAAAAGTCAGCAACAATCATATCTTTTTCAACAGATTCAGCAGGGGAATCTTCAGAATATTCAGATTGTCTTAAAAGATAATTTTGGTATGCTTTATCAATAAAATTTCTAACAATTCTTGCATTACCAAAGTTTTTATCCCTATTTCTATATAGTTCGGTAAAATGTTGTAAAGCTTTTTCGTATACATCATCTTTAATGGTAACTTCTTTCTTTGCAACATGAACTTTTAATAATTCAATCATTTCATCTGGCGAATAATCATCAAAAGTAAACACTTTGGTAAAACGGGATTGCATACCTGGATTGCTTGCTAAAAATTGTTGCATCTCTTCTGTATAACCGGCTGCAATAACAATAAATTGTCCCTTATCATCTTCCATGCGTTTCAACAGTGTATTTATAGCCTCTTTCCCAAAATCATTGTCGCCTCCTTGAACAAGAGTATAAGCTTCATCAATAAATAAAGTGCCACCAATAGATTTATTTATTAAGTCTGTTGTTTTTTCGCTTGTTCCTCCAACGTGTGAAGCTACTAAACCTTGCCTATCAGTTTCAACTAAATGTCCTTTTGGTAATATGCCTAATGCAGAATATATTTTACTAATTATACGTGCGACAGTTGTTTTTCCTGTTCCAGGATTTCCATAAAATAAAATATGGTCTGAAAACTTGTTTTTAATATCAGTACCTTGTTGTTGGAAATAACGTGCAAGTTTTATTAAATCGGTAACTTCTTTTTTAATTTGTGATAAGCCAGTTAGCTGATTTAATTTATCAAGTTCTTCTTGTAGGGCTTCTTCGTTAATAGGTAAAACTACATCTTTTTGTTTCCCTTGAGCAAATACAGCTTCAATATCTTCAATTGTTATAGTAGTAACTACTTCTTTGGTTCGTTCATTTTCAGATAGTTGAACATATCGTCTGCTTAAAGTCATTTTCATTTCTTCAAAATATCTGCGAGCTAATCGTGCATTTCCAAATGTTTTATCACGCAGTCTATATAAGTCAATAAAATGTTTTTTAATTAATTCTAATGCATCATCATTAATTACATATTCTTCTTTCGCAAGATTATCAGTTAATATTTTTGTTAATTCATCAGGAGTGTAATCTTCAAACATAAACTTATGATTAAAGCGACTTTTTAATCCGGGATTAGAAAGCAAAAAGTCTTCCATTTCCTCAGTATATCCGGCGGCAATTACTGCAAATTTGCCTTTCAAATCTTCCATACGCTTTAACAGAGTATCAATAGCTTCTTGTCCAAAATCTTGTCCGCTTCCACCTTTTTTGAAGAGAGTATAAGCCTCATCAATAAATAATACTCCACCCATTGCGTCATTAATTGCTTTTTCTGTTTTTGGAGCAGTCTCACCAATATATTGCCCAACAAGTCCGGTTCTATCAACTTCAATTATATGACCACTTGGTAATATACCCATTGCCTTAAATATTTTCCCCAATAAACGAGCAACTGTAGTTTTGCCTGTGCCGGGATTTCCTAAAAACAGAGCATTAATTGATAAATCATCAGCGGCTTTTAAGCCAAGTTTTTTACGAGCATTTATAAACTCAAGATATGCTGTAAAATCCTTTAAGGCTGTTTTTACTGCTTCTAATCCAGTTAATTTGTCAAATTCAGCTAAAAGTTCGTCTAAACTTAATTCGGGTTCAGGTTCTTTTTCAATTGGTTTTTCATTGGGCTGTTTAATTTCGCTTTGTTGTGTTTGTTTAGTTGATTCTACTTTTTCTTTTTGGTCAACTAATTCTTCTTCTTCAATATCGTAAATAGGGGAATCACCAATTAAAAATACTTTCTCGGCAATAATTTGATTATCAATAATTATTTCAACACGAGCATGTCCCATTCCCCAAAATCTTTTTTGTTCACTTCCCCAAGTTTGAACAAAAATTACAGAATCCCAGTCACGTTTAACGTGAAGATTAAATTTATTTTCTCCAATAAATACATCATTTAAATACCATTGAGCCATACCAAGATAAACTTTATCTTGTTTTTCAAAAAGAAGGTTGTTAAAAATAACTTCTGCCCCAACATATCTAATAGTTGAAACATCAAATTTGTTGTAAAATATTCTTGCCTTTTTTTTCTCTTCTTCTAACACATCAAAAAGTTTTAAGGAAAAAACTTCGATATTGCTATGGAAATGGAAAATTGGTTTTTTGTCAAAATTAACTTTTGGTTTCTGTTCAATTTTACTTGTTATTAAAGGTTCTTCATTTATTATTTTAGTTGAAGAACGGTTGGTGTCTTCAACAATAGTTTCATTATCATCAACGTCAACATCAAATTCAGTTTTTCTGAATTTTTCTAAAGCCGCAAAAATGTTCTTAAATTTTGCTTCACCAATGAATTTTGGCTTTAATATTTTCGCTTTTTCCCAAGCAGGTTTATATTGATACAAAGAGATTAATGCCTCAAGTTCTAAAAGTTCAGCATCACCTTGTATTTTAGGATTTATTTGTTCGTTTGATAAAATTGTTTTTGCAGCTAATAATGCAAACCAATATTCTTTTAGTTTAATAGCATCGTTCCCTTCAGAAATTAATCTTTCAGCAAACTTTTGCTTAAGTTTTGAATTATTATCTTTAATTTCAATGGCAGTATAATAAAATTTTTGTAGAGTATTCCAATTTGGATTTTTACCTGAATCAATCATTAAAGCAAGATCGAATGATTTTATAGCCTCGTCATACTTTTTTAATCCGGCTAAAGTTCTTGCAGTATTAAAATATGTCCAGGCTAACATTTCTTTTTGATTTGCAATAGTACTGTTAAGATCGGCTAATGCACCTTCATATATGCTCATTCTGGAAAGTAAATAACCACGATACAGATGTGATTTAATTGAATCACCCTTTAAGTCTACGGCTAAATTGATGTAATCCATTGCTTTAAGAGGGTGTCCGTTTTCAAGTAAAGCCCAAGCATAAATTATTGCTGAATCACTATCATCCGGTCTTTCTTCAAACAATTTTTTTGCTAAATTTAAAGCCATCCTATATCTGCCGTGCCAGAGATGTTCAAACGCTTCATTTTGCAGGTGATTTATTTCAGAATCCTTCAAAATTTCCTCTTAATTTAAGAAAAACAATGCAACCTTTTCAGACATCTCTAAGTCTAATTGGTAGTTGCTAAAATATAAAAATATTAATTAAATATAAATGAAACATTTAAATAATTAAAGCGTCTTAATATAAAAATTGGTGATATATGAAGATTA
Source organism: Melioribacteraceae bacterium (assembly GCA_963663265.2). Taxonomy (GTDB): domain Bacteria; phylum Bacteroidota; class Ignavibacteria; order Ignavibacteriales; family Melioribacteraceae; genus JAEXOD01. The sequence continues at coordinate 18,847 of CAXXXM010000003.1, read as the reverse complement.
AATATTTACTGTTAGTAATTTTAGTAGTATTTGGGTTTACTAATTGCAGATTCAGCGGAATAAAAGGAAACGGTGATTTTGCAAGCGAGCAACGTGAACTTGATTCTTTTGATAGATTGGAATTATCAGGTGCATTTTTAGTAAAAGTAAAGATTGGGAACAGTACAGAATTAAAAATTGAGAGTGACAGAAATTTATTAAAATATATAAAAACTGTTGTAAAGGGAAATACTCTTGAAATATCTTCAAAAAAAGACCTCAGACCAAAGAAAAAGATTGTGATTTATATCACAACTCCAGAATTAATTGATGTTTCTGTATCAGGAGCTAACGATTTATTTATAAATGGTTTGAAAAATGATGATTTTTTTGTAAATTTAAGTGGTGCCGGTTCCGTTTATGTTGAGGGTGAAACCGATGATCTGCAAGTTAGTATTTCCGGTGCAGCAAATCTAAATGCAAAAAATCTTATTGCTGAAAATGTTTCTGTTGATATTAGTGGTGCAGCTGATGCTGAAGTGTATGCAAATGAATCACTTAATGCAACTGTTTCAGGAGTTGGAAATGTTGTATATTATGGAAATCCAAAATCAATTAACCCTAAAGTTTCAGGTGTAGGTTCAATTAAGAAAAAATAAATATTAGAATATACGCGACTACCAAAGCGAAGTTGAGACACCTTATGTATTTTATTCTCTACTTCGCTTTTTTTATTACTTCCCACCTTTATAATATTCATAATTATTCTTAAATTTAAGATTATAATAAATTTTGGATAGTATGAAAAAAGAATATAGGCGAATTGGAATTTTAGGTGGCGGACAACTTGCTAAAATGTCTGCCTTCTGTGCGTTTAGACTTGGTTTTGATATTTCAATTTTAGAAAAAAACTTAAACTCTCCAACCGGTATGATGACGAAAAACGATTTTGAAGGTTGGGTTGATAATGATAAAATTATGACAGACTTTGCTAATAGCTGTGATATTATTACTTTGGAAAATGAATTTATAGAACCAGACAGATTAGCTTTTTTAGAGAATTTAGGTAAAACTGTTCTTCCTTCTGCAAAAACAATCTCATTAATTCAAGATAAATTTATTCAAAAAACTGTATTTCGTAATGCAGGGATTGCGGTGCCCGATTTTATGGAAGTTACCTCAATTGACGAATACACACAAATAAAGGAAGCTCTCGGGGTTCCTTTTGTTTTAAAATCAAAAAAACTTGGTTATGATGGTTATGGAAATGCAGTAGTTAAAAATGAAGAAGAGTTTATTGAAGGTTATAAAAAACTTTATCCTCGCTGCAATGATTTGTATGCAGAAAAATTTGTTAATTTTACAAAAGAACTTGCTGTTTCTGTTGTTAAAAATAGTTTTGAAAGTTTAACTTATCCAGTTGTTGAAACTATTCAAGAAAAAAATATTTGCAAAAAAGTAATTGCTCCAGTAGAAATTGATAAGTCTTTAATTGAAGAAGCAAAGCAAATTGCTATTAAATGTGTTGATTCAATTGATGGATATGGGATTTTTGCACTTGAATTATTTTTAACAGAAGATAATAAAGTATTAGTTAATGAAATTGCTCCACGTCCTCATAACTCAGCCCATTATACAATTGATGCTTGTGTAACTTCACAATTTGAAAATCATATACGTGCTGTTTTGGACTTACCGCTTGGTTCAACTGAAATGGTTAAGCCTTATGCTGTTATGATAAATATGCTTGGCAAAAAAAATGGTTTAGGTAATTTAGAAAATTACGAAGAAGTACTTGCTGATAAAGATGTTCATTTGCATGTTTATGGAAAAGCCGATAGTAGAATAGGACGAAAGATGGGGCACATTACTATTGTAGGTGATAATTTAGAAGATATTTTGAATAGAGCAGAAAAAATTGAGAAATTAGCAATACTGTAAACAGTTAGTTTTTTGAAATTATGAACTCATCTCTCGACTCAACAAACTTCGTTGAGCACACCCGCCTTCTCTTGAAAATAGAAGGGGGATAAAAGGGGTGAATTCCCAATAGAAAAAATTGAGTAGATTGCCGTAATAAATTGAATTAAAAATCATATAATTTCGTAAAAAATATAGATTCAAACTATTTAAATAAAAAAGATTGTTGTTAATTGAAATTATGAACTCATCCCCCAGCCCCTTCTCTTAAAAAGAGAAGGGGAGAATATAGATTTTGTCCATCAATTTATATTTAATGCATGTAATATTTGAAGGATAAATAGGGAAGAATATTGCCAATTGGCAATGATTTTCCCCTCTCTTTTTTAAGAGAGGGGATTAAGGGGTGAGTTTCCAAACAAGTAGGGACAAATGAGTGTTTTTAAGAATGCTAAATTAATAACAGTTGTAAAGGAAACATGTAGAGAATTGAGGCACAATTCTACTCCTGCAGAAGTGAAGTTATGGAAATACTTAAGAAATAGGAAATTGAATAACTTGAAATTTTATAGACAATTTCCAATTTACTTTAATGGTTTGACTAAAGATTCATTTTTTGTTGCTGATTTCTTTAGTAAAGAACTAAATTTAGTAATTGAGTTAGATGGTGGTATTCATAAACAAAAAATTGAAGAAGATAAAGAAAGAACTCATATATTAAACAGTTTAGGTTATACAGTGATTAGGTTTAATAATGATGATATCATACACGATATTAATAAAGTATTACTAGTAATTAGTGAATTTGCAAATAATGAAAAGGCAAATTGAAATCTTATATTGATTGATGAACTTATCCTTCAACTAAGCAGATACAGCTGAGTAGATTGCCTTCTCTTAAAATGAGAAGGCGAATATACAGAGTGGTTCTAATTAAAGTACAAAGTGTTATAATTTATATTAAATCCAAAAGATTGAAAGAGAACTTTTATTAGATGGAAAATATCCCCTCTCTTTTTTAAGAGAGGGGACTAAGGGGTGAGTTCCCCAAAAAAGGGTTGACTTTCTTAGTTAGTTTTGTTAGTCGAGGTGAGTAATTGATAAACGAGAAATAGGCAATTTTAATTATTTCTTTTACTATATAATTTTAATAACTATTTAACAATTTTAATAGGAAAACCAAAATGAGTAAACCTGTAGTTGGAATAATAATGGGTAGCGATAGCGATCTACCTACAATGCAAGGGGCTATTGATATTTGTAAAGAGTTTGGTGTTGAATTTGAAGTAAAAATTGTGTCTGCTCATCGAACTCCAGATTATATGGCAGAATATGCAAAGACAGCTCCTGAACGAGGCATAAAAATTATTATTGCAGGTGCCGGTGGTGCCGCTCATTTACCGGGAATGACAGCTGCTTTTACTCCCATTCCGGTTATTGGCGTTCCGGTTCAAAGTAAAACTCTTAATGGATTGGACTCATTATTATCAATTGTTCAAATGCCAGGTGGAGTTCCGGTTGCAACGGTTGGTATTGGACAATCGAAAAATGCTGGTTTGTTGGCAGTTAAAATACTTGCACTTAACAACAAAAAACTGATGAATAAAATTGTCGATTATAAAAAAAGTATAGCTGATGAAAGCTTAAATAAAAATGTAAGTTTAAAATATTAATTAAGAAAATAAAGATAAACTATTTAAATTGTTTATCAATTTTATAACATAAAGAGATGGTATATGAAAGAGCTTGAAATTACAGATAAGTTTGTAAATCGTCATATTGGCTCGATTAATGATGATGTAGAAGCAATGCTTAGTATTTTAGGTTTAAAAAATTTAGATGAGTTAGTTGAAAAAACTATTCCTGCTCAAATTAGGAATGATAAACAAATCGATAATTCAGAGGGGATGAGTGAGTTTGAGTATTTAAATTATATTACAAATGTTGCAAAAAAGAATAAACTATTTCGTTCTTATATAGGAATGGGGTATTATTCTACAATAGTACCTTCGGCAATAAGAAGAAATGTGCTTGAAAACCCCGGTTGGTATACTCAGTATACACCATACCAAGCAGAAATTTCACAAGGAAGACTTGAAGCATTGTTGAATTTCCAAACAATGGTTTCGGACTTAACCGCATTACCGATTGCAAACGCATCGTTATTAGATGAAGGGACTGCTGCTGCTGAAGCTATGATAATGTTACATTCTTCTCGAAAGGCTGCCAAAAAAGAAGCCCATACTTTTTGGGTATCAAACGATGTTTTTCCTCATACAATTGATGTACTTAAAACAAGAGCAGTTCCATTAGGAATTAATTTGGTTGTTGGAGACTTAAAATCGTTTGAACCAAAAGATGACATTTATGCCATATTGGTACAATATCCTAATTTCAAAGGCGATGTTTCTGATTATTCAAATTTGTTTAAATTATCTGCTGAAAAAGGAATCTTTTGTTCAGTTGCTGCTGATTTGTTAAGTCTTTGTTTGTTAACCCCTCCGGGTGAATTAGGGGCTGATGTTGTGTTAGGTTCAACACAACGTTTTGGTATTCCGGTGGGATATGGTGGTCCTCATGCAGCTTATTTTGCAGTTAAAGAAGAATTTAAGCGTGCAATGCCAGGTAGAATTATTGGTGTTTCTGTTGATAATAAAAACAACAGAGCATTAAGAATGGCTTTACAAACAAGAGAACAACATATTAAACGTGAAAAGGCAACAAGTAATATTTGTACAGCACAAGCATTATTAGCTATTATGGCTGGTTTTTATGCCATCTATCATGGTGCTGAAGGGTTAAAGAAAATTGGCGAAAGAATTAATAATTTAGCTAAATATTTAAATTCCGGTTTAACTGAATTGGGTTTTAATCAAACCAACAAATTCTTTTTTGATACCTTATGTGTTAAATTAGAAAACCTTGAACTAATCGAAAAAATTAGAACTGAAGCACTAAAAAGAGAAATTAATTTCTGGTATCAAGACGATACAATCTTAATATCTATGGATGAAACAGTTCTTGAAAGTGATGTTAACGATATTTTAAGTGTTTTTGAAACTGTAAAAAATAGTACACTTGAAAAATCTACAATTAACATTAACTATTCTTCAATTCCAGAAGAATTAACAAGAAAAAGCTCATATTTAACTCATCCGTTATTTAAAATGTATCGTTCAGAAACAGAGTTAATGAGATATATTAAAAACCTTGAAAGAAGAGATTTGTCATTAACCACTTCAATGATTCCACTCGGTTCATGCACAATGAAATTAAATGCTGCAACTGAAATGCTTCCAATTACATTTGCAGAGTTTGCTAATATTCATCCTTTTGTACCAATTGAACAAGCAGAAGGTTATCAACAATTATTTAATGAATTAAACACAGTTTTATGTAGATTAACCAGTTTTGATGCTGTTTCACTTCAACCAAATTCAGGTGCACAAGGTGAATATACAGGTTTAATGGTAATTAGGTCATATCATTGCAATAATGGAGAAGGGAATAGAACTATATTTTTAATTCCGGCTTCTGCACATGGAACAAATCCTGCAAGTGCGGTTATGGCTGGTGGAAAAGTTGTTGTAGTTAAATGTGATGAAAATGGTAATATTGATATTAACGATTTAAAAGAAAAAGCAGAACAAAATAAAGAAAACTTAGCGGCATTAATGGTTACATATCCTTCAACACATGGAGTATTTGAAGAAAACATAAAAGAAATTTGTGAAATAATTCATACAAATGGTGGTTTAGTTTATATGGATGGTGCAAATATGAATGCTCAAGTTGGATTAACCAGTCCAGGTTTTATTGGTGCAGATGTTTGTCACTTAAACTTACACAAAACTTTTAGTATCCCTCATGGTGGTGGTGGACCGGGAATGGGACCAATTGTTGTTGCTAAACATTTAACTCCATTTTTACCAAAACATGTTTTAGTTAATACTGCTGAAAGTGGAATTAGTGCAGTTTCATCCGCTCCATTTGGAAGTGCCTCTATATTACCTATTTCACATGCATATGTTAAGATGATGGGGGATAAAGGATTACAACAAGCAACAGTTTTTGCTATTTTGAATGCTAATTATATTCGTGCAAGGTTAGCACCATATTACAAAGTATTATATACAGGTAGTAAAGGTTTTGTAGCACATGAATTAATTTTTGATATGCATGAGTTTAAAGCTTCTGCAAATATAGAAGTTGAAGATATTGCAAAACGTTTGATGGATTATTCGTTCCATGCTCCAACAGTTTCTTTCCCAGTACATGGTACTTTGATGGTTGAGCCTACTGAAAGTGAATCGAAAGCTGAATTGGATAGATTTTGTGATGCGATGATTCAAATTAGAAAAGAAATTGATGAAGTTATTAATGGTCAGTATTCAAAAGACGATAACGTAATTAAAAATGCTCCACATACAATTATTGAAGCTTCATCCGAAGATTGGAGCCATTCATATTCTCGTGAAAAAGCTGTATTTCCAATTGGATATGTTAAAGAAAATAAATTCTGGCCCACAGTTGGAAAAATTAATAATGCCTTTGGGGATAGAAATTTAGTTTGTACTTGCCCACCAATTGAAAGTTACAAATAATTTATGGACAATGAGTTAATTGAAATAGAAGAAGTATTAAGAACCGCTAAAACAATAGCGGTTCTTGGCTTTTCTAACAATCCAAATAAAACAAGTCGTCAAATTGCCGCTTACTTAATACATAAAGGGTATAAAGTTTTTGGTGTAAATCCTAATATAGGGAGAAAAAATATTGACGGAACCGAAGTATATTCAAGCTTGTTAGATATTGAAGAAAGTATTGACATTGTTGATATATTTAGGCATTCGGAAGATATACCCGCAATTATACCTGATGTTTTAGCTGTTAACCCTAAAGTCCTATGGCTGCAACAAGGAATTATTAACGATATTGCTGTAAAACCTGTTTCGGACTCGGGAATAAAGGTTTATCAAGATAAGTGTATTGCTGTTTATTATAGCTTGTGCAGAATAAATTAAACTCACTAACTTAAGGATTAAATGAAACAAAAGACTCTAATAATATTTCTGTTTTTTTTCTTTCAAATCGGATTATTTGCACAAATTGACTCGCTTATCTTATCTTCTAATGGTTCGTTAAGAGTTGACTCAATTACTATTGAGGGAAATAATACTACAAAAGACTACATAATTTATCGAGAATTAACTATAAAACCCGGTGATGTTGTAACCGGAAAAATTGTTGACTTTAACTCAGAACGTGTTTTTAGCTTAGGAATTTTTAACAAAGTTTTACTCTATTTTAGACAACAAGAAAATCCCGAGCATAATACGTTAGTCATTCATGTAGAAGAAAGCTGGTATATTTATCCAATTCCGTTTGTTAAACTGAGAGATAAGGATTTATCTCAATCATCATATGGTCTATATATTACATATAAAAACTTTAGAGGGAGAAATGAGGAGATAAAATCTAAACTTTCATTTGGTTATGATCCTCAATACTATTTGGAATATTATAATCCTATTGTTTGGGAAGCTTTGGATATTAGTATGACTTCTTCTCTTACATATCAAAAAATTCAAAATGTTAGTGAAGTTGCTGAAGGAATTGTTGGCGAAGAATTCTCTTATAGATACCGTATGCTTGATTTTTCATTTGGTAAACGAATAAACCCTTTTAACACAATCTATTCTTATTTTGGTTTTACATATCTTGATGTGCCGTTTGAAAATTCAACTAATATTCTTGCAAGTAATACATCTGTGGATAGAGTATTTTCGGCTGGTTTGGGATACTTATACGATACACGAGATTTAAAGCAGTACGCTGAATCCGGAATATATGGAGCGGCAATATACAGGCATTATGGTTTTGGTAATAAAAATATTAGTTATAATGTGTTTTTGGCTGATTATAGACAATACCAAAAAATTATATCTAAACTTACTTTAAAATGGCGTGGAGTTTATCGCCATTCATTTGGAGGGAATGTTCCTTATTATGACAAATCATATTTAGGACATGCCGATTATGTTCGCGGGCATAAAAATAATCATAGAGAAGGAAATAACTACATCCTTTCTTCGCTTGAGTTAGTTCAACCAATAATAAAGAATTGGAATATCAGTTTGGATCTTCCATTATTACCAAAAAAATTAACATCTGCAAGAGTTGAATTTTATCTTAGTGGTTTTATGGATACTGGCATTGTTTACGATAATGATGCTCCAATAAGTATTAACAATTTTGATTCCGGTTGGGGATTTGGTTTAACAGTATTAGTATTACCATTTAATGCAATTAGATTTGAATATGGATTTGACGAATATAGAAAAGGAGAATTTATTCTTGGAACAGGTTTTTCTTTCTAATATAGAATTATATTTTACATCTTCAGAATTTGTAAAAGATTCTATGATTTCAATAAAGGGTGAAGAGTTTCAACATGCTTTTAAAGTTATGCGTAACTCAATTGATGAAGTTTTATTTACTACTGATGGTTGCGGAAAAATTTATAAAACTCATATTGCAAATATTCAAAAAGACTATGCGGACTTAGTTATTGAAGAAGTATTTCAATACAAAAATAAACTTGACAATATTACCCTTTATTTACCGAATCTAAAGAATAGCGACCGATTTGAATTTGCTCTTGAAAAATGTGTTGAATTAGGAATAACTAATTTTGTTGTTTATAATTCTGATAGAACGTTTTCAAAAGGATTTAAAATTGATAGATGGAATAAAATAGCTTTGGCAGCAATGAAACAATCTTTAAGAGCATTTATGCCAAAAATTGGCTCACTTGAACATTTGAAAAATATAGATGATAAGCAGACCAATTTATTACTTGATCAAGAAAATTCGGTTAGTTTTGATGAATTTTTCTGTAACAAAAATGAAAAAAATATCTATAACTTAATTATTGGTCCGGAAGGTGGTTTTTCTGATAGAGAATATGAAAAACTAAAAGATTCAAAAAAATTAAAACTTACCCCAAATAGACTAAGAAGTGAAACAGCAAGTATTGCAGTAGCAGTATTGCTAAGTAAAGTTTTTGAAGGGTAAATTAATACCCTTCAAGAAAAATCTATAATAACTCAATAATCTTTTTTAATAAAGCCTCAAATTTAGGTTTAACCATATCAGCAGTATCAATAACCTCCTGATGAGAAAGTTTTTGAGGTTTAATACCGGCAGCATGGTTTGTAATACAAGAAATTGCACCTACCTGAATATTATTCATAGCAGCAAAAATTGCTTCATGAGCAGTTGACATACCAACAGCATCAAAGCCATATTTGGAAATCATTCTAATTTCTGCAGGAGTTTCATAAGTAGGACCTTTACCAAACCAATAAGACCCTTCCTTAATTAAAATTTTTGATTCGATAGCTGCTTTTTTAATTATTTCATTAACATTTTTTGATGGTAAGTTTAGCAATAAATTCTTTTGTTCAACTGAAGGTAAATTAATAAATTGGCTGAGTTCAAGGTTGAGATTTAATGTAAAAAATTCGTTAATTAACATTAAATCACCCGGTACAAAATTAGGATTAACACCACCGGCAGCATTTGTTAAAAGTAAATATTTACTTTTAAGCTGAGAAGCAATTAAAACAGGTATTAAGCATTGTTCAATTGAATAACCTTCATAAAAATGAATACGACCTTGAAATACCAATAATTTTTTACCATTCCATTCGACAAAATGGATAAATCCTTTATGTCCTTGAACAGTTGAAACCGGATATTTTTCTAAGGTATCAGTAGGTATAGACAATACCGGCGAAAGTGAATCTGCGAAATCACCTAAACCGCTTCCAAGAATAAGAGCAATATCCGGTGTAAAAGGAGCAAGTTTAGAAATTTGAGTTAATAATGCGTTATATTTTTCTGTGTATTTAATCATATTAAAATAAAATCCCCGCTAAAGTTGCTGTCATTAAAGTTGCTAAAGCTCCACCCAAAACTGCTTTAAGTCCCAATTTGGCTATATCAGCTCTTCTATTTGGAGCCATTGGAGATAGCCCACCAATTTGAATAGCAATTGAACTGAAATTAGCAAAACCACATAATGCATAAGTTGCCATGTAAATAGCTTTTTGATCTAATAATTTTTTTAATGAAATCATATTTCCTAAATCCACATAAGCTACAAACTCATTAAGGACAATTTTTGTTCCAAATAAACTTCCAAATTGCAAAGCTGAATTTACCGGAACTCCAATAGCAATTGCAATTACTTGAAATACAAACCCTAACAATAATTGTAAATTTAATGGTTGCCCAAATTTGGCAATTAGTGTATCATTTAATCCTGTATAATAACCGATACCTTGAAGTCCATAATTGATTAATGCAATCAAAGCAATAAAAGCAATCAACATTCCGGCAACGTTTAACGCTAATTGTAAACCATCGCTTGCACCTGCAGCTGCCGCTTCAATTAAATTTGAAGAATTTTTTTCAACATTAAGATGAACAGAGCCTTTTGTTAAAGGTTCATCCGTTTCAGGATAAATAATTTTTGAAACCAATAATGCAGCAGGAGCAGCCATAAAGCTGGCACCAAGCAAATGAGTAGCAAACAATAACTGGGCTTCTTGTAAAGGAATATTGTGTAAAGCGGCATATGAACTGCCAAGTATTTGAATATAAGCTGCCATAACACCACCGGCAATAGTAGCCATTCCACCAACCATTATTGTTAATATTTCCGAATTGGTCATATCTTTAATGAAAGGTTTAATTAATAAAGGAGCTTCTGTTTGTCCAACAAAAATATTTGCTGTACATGATAAAGACTCGGCACCACTTGTTCCCATAATTCTAAGCATAATCCAAGCCATTCCCTGCACAATTTTTTGCATTACTCCTAAATAATAAAGAATGGATGTTAAACTTGCAAAAAATATAATTGTAGGCAATACTTGAAATGCAAAAAACACGCCCATGGAACCTTCAGACCCAATAGATTTTGCTAAATTTCCAAACACAAAAATAGCACCTTCAGAAGTGAAATTTAACAACAACACAAATAATCCGCTCAGCCATCTAAAAAACATTAATGGAAAGGCAAGAGGGAGAAAAAATTCCCCTAAAGCATCTCCTTTTAAAATTAAAATAGCAAAGAAAAATTGAAGTATAATTCCGCTTCCTACTAATCGCCAATTAATCTTTTTCTTATTGTTAGAAAATAAGAAAGCTATTCCAACTAATACAACAATTCCGAAAATACCTCTAACTAAAGATAAAAAATCCATAAGACTACCTCAATTATTCAGGAATGTAATGACATTTTCTACAACGAGCTTCGTATTGGTCAGCCGCACCAACAAGAACTCTCTCATCAGAAGAAACGATTCTTTGAGTTCTATCGGCAGGATTTCCACATTCAACACAAATGGCAAGAGTTTTTGTGATGTATTCAGCAACTGCCAATAATTGTGGAATTGGTTCAAAGGGAACACCTTTATAGTCTTGATCCAGACCTGCAACAATAACTCTTTTCCCGGCATTAGCCAATTTTTCGCAAACATCTATTAAATCATTTGAGAAAAACTGTGCTTCATCAATTCCAATTACTTGAGCATCTTCAATTAAATCCAAAATTTCGGTTGCGGATTTAACCATAATTGAGGGGAGTGATTGCGAAGAATGAGAAACGATTTCTTCGTTTGAATATCTTATATCAATGTGAGGTTTAAAAATTTTTACGTTAAGTTTAGCAATTTTAGCTCTTCTTAATCTTCTAATTAATTCTTCAGTTTTTCCGCTAAACATACAGCCGGCAATAACTTCAATCCAGCCTGTATCCTGTGGAGTAGAGTGAGGTCCATGTAGTGTCATATTATTTTAAAAATCCTTCATCAAAACTTAGTGGTAATAATTCTTTTAATTTATAGGTTATTGTTTCATCCTCTTTATTTATCATTATAACATCAAGGTCTTTTCCGCATAAATCCATTAACACTTGTCTGCATGCACCACAAGGAGGGCAGTAACCTTCAAAATCGCTTGCAATTGCAATAGCTTTAAACTTTCTATGTCCATCTAATACTGCCTGAAAAACTGCTGTTCTTTCTGCACAAATAGTTAAGCTATATGAGGAATTTTCTATATTCGCTCCTAAATATAATTCGTCGTTATCTGTTAATAAAGCCGCACCAACATGAAAATTGCTAAAATTTGCATGGGCTTTTGATTTGGCTTCAACAGCTTTTAATGCTAATTCTTTGTTATCCATTATTCTACCATTTATTTTTATAAAAATATGAAATTGGAAATTTCAGTATAATAAATAACTCATAAAAAAATTGAAAATATAATAATTCTAAAAATGAAAAATTATACCGAAATTGCTTTTGAAAAATTCTATTTACAAATATATCAATTCCTAATTTAAGTAAAAATGGAATTATGAAATTAATATTAATCGATACAAATAAAACTGACATTAATAAAACAAAATTTAACAGATGCCAAACAGCAGGGAATATTGTTTGTTTTATTGAATAATGATAAGAAGTTGATGTATGTCTGAATTTTTGCTTTAGAAAATCACTTACAGATTCTTTGGTATTAGAATAAACATTACATTCCTTATTATTAATGGACCCTATTTTTGCATTGTGTTTAATTGCTTCGCGAATTAACAAATCATCATCGCCGCTTAAAGTTTGTAAGATATTACTAAATCCATCAATATTATAATAGAATGATTTCTTAAAACCAAAATTTCTTGCAGCGGCAGAGTATGAAATGTTTATGCTTTGAGCAAAAAAAGTCATTAAATAAGTGCGGAGGTTTTCAAAACATGAAAATCTATTAATAAACTTATCATTTATATGAAATGGGGCTGTACCAAAGATTAAATCATAATTATATTCAAATTTGCTATTAAAATATCGAATCCAATTTTCAGGGACTTCACAATCAGCATCAGTAATAAGAATGTACTCAAATTTGGCAAATGATAATCCAAAATCTAAAGCCCCTTTCTTTGCAGGATATTTTTTATTTTTTGCAGAAATGACTGTATAATTGGACTGATTTTGAGCTAAATCATTAAGAATTTCCAAAGTATCATCGGTAGAATTGTCATCAATTAAGATGATTTCATAATTATTTTTATTGTAATTTAATTTCTTTAATGATTCAAATAGTTTGTGTATATTGTATCCCTCATTTTTTAGTGAGATTAGGATGGAAAAATTTTTAGGTTGAGAATTATCCATTTTAGTGGATTTTAATAGTTTAACAACCATAAAACCACTTAATAAAATAAAAAGTATGGTGGCTATAAAAAATATAATCATCAGAAAATTTTTGAATATAAAAACAAAAGATAAGACTTTATTTGATATTAAAAAAGGTATTGAGAATATTTTGAACAATATAGATTATAAACAAAGAAATAAAAGAATTATTGCTCTTTGGGCATTTAGTGAATCGGTTTTAGGTGGTTTTTTACATCTTTTTAAAATTCCAATCACCGGAATGGTTGTTGGAGGTTTAGCAGTTATTTTCTTAAGTTTAATTGCTAACCATAGTAACGACAAAAAAGAAATTCTAAAAGCTACGTTAATTGTATTGATAATTAAATTTGTTATAAGCCCATATACTCCCATGATGGCATTTTTATCAGTTACTGTACAAGGGTTATTTTGCTATTTATTTAGTATTATATTTAATAAGAAATCTATAGGAGTAGTATTATTTTCCATTAGTTCTTTAACGTTTTTTTCGTTACAAAAACTGCTAATGCTGCAGGTTTTATTTGGTAATTCTTTATGGGAATCTATTAATACTTATTCAGATTATATTGCAAAACAATTTAGTATTGTAAGCATTAACACAAGCTTTTTGATAATTACATTTTATATATCATTGCATGTATTAGGTGGAGTAATATTTAGTATCCTTTCTATTAACCTAATTAAGGAATTGAATAAAGTAAAACTTGATTCAACTGAAAAAGTATTTATTGAAAAGTTAGAATATGAATACAAAATTAAAAGAAAAAATAAAAAACACAAGTTGTTAAAAAAAACATTCTCATTAACAATACTTTTATTATTTATAGGTGTATCCTACTTATTTAAATTAGAGAAAGGGTTTTATTCTTATATAATTACTGTATTAAGGTTTTTTGGAATTATAATGGTTTGGTTATTTATAATTTCACCTTTTATTACTCGTATGATTGGTAAGTATTTGGAGAAAAAACAAACAAAATATAATAATGAAGTTGCAGAAATTATTAATGCTTTTCCTCATATTAAATTTGTAGGGATAAAAGCATGGGAACAGATAAAGCAAGAACAAGGGATGCTAAAATATTTTTTATTTGTAAAACGTGCCATAATTAATTTTTTGGTTTATTGATGAAATTAGTAATTTATACTGGAAAAACTAATTCAGGCAAGACTACATCATTATTTGCATGGTCAAAAAGCAAAGAGAATGTTTGTGGATATTTACAAATTAAAGAAGAGAACGAAAGATATGTTTATAACATTACAGACAAAAGCAAAAGACAGCTGACAGTTATTGATGATGGAATAAACGAGATATTAAAGATTGGGAAATATGTTTTTGATAAGAGATTATTTGAGGACATAAATAAAGATATTATACAAAATTTATGCAAAAAAGATAAAGGTTACTTAATTATTGATGAGTGGGGATTTTTAGAGCTGGAAAACTGCGGAAATCATAATGCCGTAAAATATGTTTTAGAAAACGCATCAAAAATTAACCTCTTAATTATTGTTGTTATAAGAGAACAATTAGTATATAAGTTTATTGAAAAATATTCAATAAACCATAAGAATTATTCAATTATAACAACAATTAGCGAATTGGATTTACACTAACTTTTTAAGATTAACTAATTTACTATTAAATTAAATAATTATATATTATAAATATATTTTGAGATTATTAAGGAAGTATTATGACAACATGGAATTGGGAAATTCAAAATGAAGAGTACCTAAAAAAGACAATTAAAAGATGTAAAGAAAGAGGGATTATTTTACCAAAATTTAGTGAATTAAGAGATCCTTCAACAATTGATGAAAAAATCATTGAAAAATTAAAAGGTATTAAAAAAGAAGATACTCACCCATTAAATCTATTTAGAATCAACTGGATGAACGATTTAAATACAGGTGGAATTGGTGGAATTAATTACTTTGAAGTACCAAAAGAAATTACCGGAGTAAAAGCACGAATAATTGGTTTAGTTGGACGTGCATTTCCAACCGGTGCACATAAAGTAGGAGCTACATATGGTTGTTTGGCACCATTTTTAGCTTCAGGAAGATTCAACCCTGAATACCATAAAGCGGTATGGCCTTCAACCGGAAACTATTGCAGAGGTGGTGCATTTAACTCTGTATTGTTAGCTGTTCATGCAGTTGCAATTTTACCAGAAGAAATGAGCAAAGAACGTTTTCAATGGCTTGAAAAAATGGGTGCGGAAATTTATGCAACTACAGGTTGTGAGAGTAATGTAAAAGAAATTTATGATAAATGTCATGAATTAGAAGCACAAAGTGATGAGTATTATGTATTTAATCAATTTGATCAATTTGGAAACTCGATTTGGCACTATACTGTAACCGGTGCAATGTTTGAAAATCTTTTCCACCAAATTAAAAAAGATAACCAACGTTTAAGTGGCTATGTTAGTGCAACCGGTTCTGCCGGAACAATAGCTGCTGGGGATTATTTGTTAACTAAGTTTAACGATATAAAAGTTTTAGTATCTGAAGCCTTGCAATGTCCTACCATCTTATATAATGGATTTGGTGCACATAGAATTGAAGGAATTGGTGATAAACATATTCCATGGATTCATAATACAAAAAATATGGATTCAGCTTGTGCAATAGATGATAATCATCCATTGGCAATTGCACGTTTATTTAATGAAGAAAAAGGACATGAATACTTAAAATCTTTGGGAGTTAAATCTTCTGACATAGATAATCTTCATTTACTTGGAATATCCAGTATTTCTAATATGTTATCGGCTATTAAAATGGCTAAATATTATGAATATAATGAAAACGATGTGATTTTTACTGTATTTACCGATTCAATGGATATGTATCAATCACGTTTAATTGAGTTAAATGAGGCTAATGGAGCTTATTCAACTCAACAAGCTGCTGTTGATTGGAATGTTGGCATTAAAAATCAAGGGATTGAACACTTTAAAGAATTGAGCTACTATGATAAGAAAGCCGTTCATAATCTAAAGTATTTCACTTGGGTGGAACAACAAGGCAAAACCGCAGAAGAATTAAATGCTCAATGGTATGATGAGGATTATTGGATAGAAAGATATAACACCGTTGATACTTGGGATAAATTAATTGATAATTTTAATACTGAAGCTGGAATAGAAATCTAAATAAGTAATATGAAAACATTACGAAATGTATTATTAAATACAAAGAATAATAAATTAGTACCGGTTACTATTCATTTTGAAGATAAGATAGTTTCTATTGATTATCTTTCTGAAATAGAGTTTGATTGGTCTGAAATTAATACATTAGAAAAAAAAGGTGTTAAATTACTAAATGTTAATTCAGAACTGAGTGAAGAATCAGTAGATGTAATTGAAGGGAATTTTAATTTATTAATGTATGGATCGTTAGATTCTCATGTACATTTTGATACTCCCGGTTTTGAAAATAAAGAAGATATTGAACATGCAAGTTATTCTGCCGCAGCCGGTGGAGTAACTTGTGTTGTTGATATGCCATGTACTTCCATTCCTCCTGTTACAACAGTTAAAAATCTTCTTTTTAAGAAAGAAGCATTAAAAAAAAGAAGTAAAATTGACTATGTTTTCTGGGGTGGAATTAATAATGGTAATGCTGATAAAAATAATACTATAAGAAAGAATATTGAGTATTTAATAGCTGAGGGAGTCCCCGGATTTAAAGTATATACAATTTCGGGTATGAGTACCTTTAAAGATTTAAGTTATTCTGAAATTGCTCATATTGCTGATATAATAAAAAAGACAAATACTCGACTTGCGGTTCATGCTGAAGATAAGTTATTAATTAAATCTAAAATGGCTGAGTTTCAGTTCAAAAACCAAACCGATTGGAAAGCTTATTGTGAATCGAGAAGTATTGAAGCTGAAACAAAAGCTGTTGAAAAACTGATAGAAATTTCAAGAAAATCGGGTGCTCATATTCATATTGTACATTTAAGTTCTAAAAATGGATTAGACTTAATAAGATTAGCTAAGAAGGCAGGAATTAATATTACTACTGAAACCTGTCCTCATTATTTATATTTTACTCAAAAGGATTTTGAAAATAAATCGATTAGTAATTTTTTAAAAACTGCTCCTCCAGTAAAATTTGAAGAAGATAGAGAAGCATTATGGAGGGGTTTGGCTGATGGTACAGTTGATTATGTAACAACTGATCATGCTGGTTGCGACCCAATGCTTGAAAAAATGTCAACAAACTTTTGGGATGTCTATGGAGGTATTCCGGGAGTTCAACACAGAGTTCCATTTATATTATCCGAAGGTTTTGTAAAAGGGAAGCTATCATTAGAAAGAGCAATTGATGTTTTAAATCCTTACTCTCATTTCCCTATAGAAAACAAAGGAAAAATAGAGGCGGGATTTGATTCCGATTTTGTTTTAATTGATTTGTGGAATGCTCAAAAACTAACTTATGCTAATTTGTTATGTAAAGGAAAGTATACTCCATTTGAAGGTTTAGAAGTTAACTCAATTGTTGAGCAAACATTTTTAAGAGGAAATATAATTTTTGATAGACATAATAAAAAGAATGAAATTAAAGAGAAGATTGGAAAGTTTCAAAAGGTTTTACAGTAGATGAATGAATTAATATTATATAATGGGTGGTTTGCACAAATAGTATATAATCAACTTAAACCTTTTTTTGGTGCAGTTATTATTGATGGTGGAATTATTTCCGAAATAATTCAGACTACAAATTTTGAAAATTTAGTTAAATCTTATCCAAATATTGAAAAACATGATCTGAAAGGGAAATTGGTTACAATCCCTTTGGTTAATTATCACGAACATATTTATTCAAAATTGGCTAAAGGTTTAATTATTAACTCTAAAATGAGTAATTTTAACGAAATTTTAGGTGATTATTGGTGGGTTGTTGATAAACAATTAGACCTTGATATGGTTAAATATAGTGCATTATTAACCGGCATTGACTCAATAAAGAATGGAGTTGGTACCATATTTGACCATCATTCATCGCCAAATTATATTAAAAACCTCTCTTAAAACTATATCGGAAGCACTAACATTGCTAAAAATTAAGAATGTATTGTGCTATGAAATTACCGATAGGAATGGGTTAGATAAAACGGAAGAAGCTGTTGATGAAACAATTAATTTTATAAAAAATTCTCAAAATAAATTTTCTAAAGCATTAATTGGTTTACATGCTTCATTTACTTTAGAGGATACAACTCTATCAAAAATTAGTGAAATACAAAAACATACTGAATGTGGAATTCATATTCATGTTTGTGAAGATAAAGCAGATAGAACTGAATCAATTATTAAATTTAGTAAAGCACCTGTTTATAGACTAAAGAATTACAATTTAATTAATCAAAAAAGTATTATTGCACATGGTGTGCATTTAACAGCTGATGAAATAGATGATATTGCTGGTTTAGGGGGAAATCTTGCTATAAATCCCGATTCCAATCTTAACAATTCAGTAGGAGTTATTAACTTTAGGTTATTAGAAGACATTAATATTCTTTTGGGTACTGATGGAATGCATCATAATATGCTAAAAAGCCTAAAGAATGTGTTTCTATTAGCACGTTATCAAGGATTATCGTTTTCAGATACATTTAAGTTTATACATCGAATATTTGAAAATCAGCAAGA
>CAXXXM010000002.1:0-2402500 GCA_963663265.2 Melioribacteraceae bacterium | reverse complement strand
TATGTAAAAGTATCAAAATACTGACCTTCCATTCCTTGTGTTTCACGAGATTCACAATATTCAGTCAGCTTATTGCCAAAATTATCATTTGTATAAACATAACGAACATAACATGACCATTCATTATCTACAATATTTTCATTCTGTTGTTTAGTTTTAAATCCATTATTGTCATACTCTGCCAAAGATCTGATATAATCTGTCCAAGCATTATTTACCCAATTCTCTGTTCGTGATTCCGTAATTGCACCACTTGTATTATATGTATAGCTCAATTTCATTTTATAAACAGAAACGTTTTCTTCCCAATCTTCTCGTATATAATATGAAACCCTTCCTGCTTCATCATAGAAAAATTCTAACTGTTGTAGTTTATCCCAGACGTTAGTATTGGAATTCCAGATTTCTTTTAACTCAAGTACCTTTTTATTCTCTTTGTATTCTGCGGTAAATTTATCCTTATTAACCCAATCACCTTCCTGCATTACTTGAGACAAAATAAGAATTATTTCTCCTTCTTCATTAAATTCATAATTCGTTCTATCACAAAAAACCCAAGCATCACCTATCCATAGTTCTTTTGATTCTTTAATCTTTCGACCGAAAGCATCATATTCATAATTCAATTTTTCATATTTTTCCCACATTTCATTTTGCAGCTTAAAATATATTTCGGATGTTTTATTCCCAAACTGATCGTAAGTAAAGCAATATTTATTTGTCCCCTTTTTAGAAATTATTTCCGAAACCCTATACTTCTCCGAACTTGTCTTATCATCAGATTTATCGCTTAAGTATTCAGTAAGACTTAAGTTAATATTTTCATAAAATTCTGCTTCTTGCGGTATAATGTTTAAGTTTTCAGAGCCTATTAATACTCTTTCTTTTTCAATTAAATCATTACTTTGGAATTTTTCAATTTTTGAAATTTGTGCGGATAACATTGAAAAGAATAAAAACATACAAATAAAACTTGCGTAAAGATTTTTCATTTGACCTCCATTATAGTTTACCTCATACAACTTTCTTAAAATAGCAAATTACCCAATTAAAACATAATAATATTTCAATATTTTTTCTAAATTTGGGACAAATGTTGATAGAAATCACAAAAAAAAATGCGTTAGTTGGTAATTTTTTAATTCTTTCAGTTTCCCTGTAGTTGAATTTAAATGCTTGCAAAACTTTCGTTTTATTCAACGGCTCAGTCTCGGCAAAAATTAATCTCTTTGATATGAATTCATTCTTCAATAATTTTACTTTTTAAATTTAATTTTATAAACTGATTAGGTGTTATGTTAAAAAAGAAATACGATTCATTCTGTATTGGTTTGGTTTTATTATTGCTTTTTATAAGTTTTAGTTCTTCCTATTCTCAATCAAATTTTGGTAGCGTTCGAGGGTTTGTTACCGATTCTTTAAGTGGCGAAGCTATTGTTTTTGCAAATATTCTTGTCAAGGGGACTTCTCATGGAACGTCCACCAATACCCGCGGGTATTATTTTCTCCCTGCAATAAGTGAAGGAGAAATCACCATCAAAGTATCATATTTAGGATATCATTCTAAGGAAATCAAGTTTTCTTCTAAAAAAGGCAATATTACCCAGATTGATATCAAACTTTCTCCTGCAAGCATTCAAATGCAAGAATTATCAGTAATTGCTGATAAACCGGTACGCGAAAACGAGCCAAATTTAGGATTACAAAAAATCACCATTAAAGAAATCAACATGCATCCGGCGGGATTGGAGTCTGATATTTTTAGAGTAATACAAACTTCAGCCGGAGTTAACTCCACAGGCGATGTTACTTCTAAATATTATGTACGCGGTGGAAATAGCGATCAAAATGCCGTTATTTTAAACGGAGCTACAATTTATAATCCATTTCACGCACTTGGAATTTTTAGTGTTATTGACCCTGAAATTATTTCCGCATTAGAATTTTATAAAGGTGGTTTTTCTCCCAAATATGGTGGAAGACTTTCCTCTATATTAAATATTGTTACTCGCGATGGCAACAAAAACTCTTACCATGTTGCAGCCCAATCAAGTTTAATATCCGGTAAAGCTTCTGTTGAAGGACCTATTCCAAACGGGTCGTTTTTAGTAACAGGTAGAAAAAGTTATTATCCAAAAATTTTGAAAAAATACTTAAATGAAAAAGAAGTCCCTTTCGATTTTTATGATCTTTCATTTAAGGCAAATTATAACAGTTCGTATTTAGATAATAACAGCAAGTTTGTTGTACATGGATTTTTAAGTAACGATAAAGTTGATAACGAAGATCCATACTTAGAAGATTACAAATTAAGCAATACAGTTATTGGGTTTAATTGGCATAAAGTATGGTCAAGTCCATTATTTTCTGTTATTACTTTTAATTACAGTAATTTTGATGCCGAGCTAAATCCAAATCTAAGCGGCTCTAAACCTCGCAAAAACCAATTACATGATTTTACAAGTGATTGGAATTTTACATATGTATACGATAGTAAAGACGAACTTGAATTTGGTGTTCAAAACAAAATAATTAAAACTGAATTATCAATGGAAAACTTAAACGGATACCAACTAAACAACACAAACAATGGTTGGGATTTAAGTATTTACTTTAATTATAGATTTTACAGATGGGAAAATTTTGGTTTGGATTTAGGTTTAAGAAGTAAACTAATGGGTATAACTAAAAAGCGTCCATTTTTATTTGAACCACGCATTAGTTCAACATGGGTAATAGCAGATGGTTTATCCTTAAAAGGTGTTATTGGCAGATACTCTCAAGAATTAACTACACTCGCAAATGAAACCGAACTAATTTCTGTTTTTGAACCATGGATAATTATTCCCGATTACCTTGCTGCCCCCGAGGCAACACATTTCATTTTTGGAATGGAAATAAAGCCTACCGAACAAGTAACTTTAGAAATTGAAGGTTACTATAAAGATATGATTAATCTTGCTGAAATTAATCAGAAAAAAGTTAATACTGCACAAGAGGATTATGTTAATGTTGATGGCGAAGCTTATGGAGTTGAATCTAATTTTACCTTCCAAAGCAGCTCGTTATTTTTTAAAACTTCATATGCTCTTTCTTGGGCTTATAAATATTTAGATAATAAAAAATATTTCCCTCGATATGATTCGCGTCATAATTTGACCGTATTATTAAGTTACGATTTTGGAGCAGGGTGGTTAGTTAATGCAAACTGGGCATTTAAATCCGGAATGCCATTTACTCCTATTGCAGGTTTTTACGATAGATTAGTTGTTGATCCTTGGGATGATTACACAATTAAAAATATGGTACCTTCAATTTATTGGGGAGATAAAAATACTGAACGACTTCCTGTTTACCACAGACTTGATTTAAGTATTACTAAAAAGTTCTCTTTTAATTTTGCTAATTTTACAGTAGGTGCAAGTGTTATTAACGTATATAACAGAAATAACATTTATTATTTTGATTCTGAAACTGGCAAAAAAGTTAATATGATCCCATTTTTACCATCAGTATTTGCAAAGGTTGAATTATGATAAAACAAAATATATATCTCACACTAATTTTTGTATCAGCAGTATTACTATCCTCCTGCGAGGAAAATTTTAGTCCAAAAACTGAAGTTGCTAATAGAACCTTTTTGTTTAGTGTAATTTCTGCAGATGATACTCCTTATTCTTCAACTCAATTTGTTGTAATTAACAAAGTATACGATGTTGATGGTTTTGATCCTTCAACTAATAATACCGACCCAACAATTACAAATGCTGTTGTAACTCTTAAAATATATAACAAAACTTATACTCTATCTTTGGATTCTGTTGCAGTAAACAATGCTTATTTAACAAAACAATATTTTTATGCAATAAATGCCAAAGTTAATTCATATGATACTTTAATTGTAACAGCACGACTTGCCGACGGTAAGGGGTTAAGTTCTCACACACGTGCACCAAAATACTTAAACTTTACTTATTCTTATCCTTTTAATCATGGGTTTACAACTAACTTGAATCAAGTAATCCCTGTATATGCTTGGACTATTTCATGGACAAATTCTGATAGGCAGCATTTATTATTCCCTAAAATGCAGATTTCCTACTTGCAGAATGTAAATGGAACAAGTGTGCTAAAGTATATCGATGTACCAAACAAATACATAACTCGTAATGGCAAAAAAGAAGCTTATTACGAGCCATACACACGCGAAGAATTTGTTTCTTATGATTTTGAGGCAGTAGATTCAACAATGGCAAAAATTTCTGAAGGCGATTCTGATAAATCTAATTATACAATATTGGGATTATCCTTTAAATTAGTTGAGTACGATACCCCACTATCAAACTACTATTCATCTACAAATGGGTATTTAGATTCATATTCTGTTCGTTCAGATGAATCAATATATTCTAACATTAGTGGTGGATATGGCATTTTTGGTTCGCAGTTTACAAACAGTTTTACCAAAGATATAGACCCTGTATATATCCGTTCTTTTGGATATGTAACACAATAATTACCTTTGCATTTTTCATATTTTTGTCTATATTGTGAGGAAACAATAAGGCAAAAATATGAAATTTTTATTCTGGTTATTTTTTGTTCCTTTAATTGTCTTTGGGCAGTCAAATACAATTAAGGGGACAATTACTGAAGGGATTGATTCTACTGAATCCTTTAACACTTTTATTACAATCGATCAATTAAACTTGACAACAAAAACTGATTCCTCAGGCACATTCTCATTTAAGGATATTCCCGATGGCAATTACAACTTAATAATTTTCAAAAAAGGTTTTATCTCCAAGCGTCCCAATCCAATACTTATTACTTATAATGGTTCCTACATTCTCAAATTTCATTTAGATGAACTTCCACTTGGTTTATCTAAAAAAATCTTTTCTTCGTTTTCACAAGAAGATATTTTATTTGATACCCATGTAGGTGGAAGTTTTTATAGTAAAGACATTCTAAAACTGACTAACTCATTAAATCATGTTCTAAGTAAAAATACTAATTCAACTTTAGTTTATCAAAAGTATTTTGAGGGCATATTCATATATAATGGCGTGGCATTAGAAAATAATATTTACTTGGATAATGTAAAACTTTCCGGTATTAATCCCATAATTTACACTCATTTAATTAATACCAATTTTTTAAACCAAGTAGAAGTGGTAGGAAATAATGGCTCAGGATTAAATGGTTACCCTGAAACTCAGAAAATTATTCTTTTCAGTAATAACAGCAATATGTTTGATGTTGATATTTTTACTTCAAACAAAAATATGTCCGTAAGTTCTTACTATAATGGAGGAATTAATGTTTCTTCAGCTTTATTAGATTCCATAAAGTATTTCCTTTCATTTTCAAGAACTAATAATATTGGTGAAAATAAGAAGGACAATAATATAGATTACCCAATTGGTGATTTCTACAATATATACGGCACTTCACAGTTTGTTATAAATCAATCTCAATCATTCAATTTGTCTTATTTTTTTGTAGAGTTTGAACAAGCCTCCACAATTACACACGATCCATTTTACAATTTTTATGATATTTCTTCGCAAAATTATAATCTGGTTAATATCAATTTTAATTCACACACAAAATTCGGTAAAAGCAAAGATTTATTAGTGAGTTTTACTTATAACAAAAGTAAAATAAATAAAAACTATAATTTCTCCCAATCCAATAATTCCGGTACAGTATTAACTTCACTTATTAAGTATAACGGATTATTATCTTCAAATCTTCCGTTTACTATCGGATTTCAAAACAATTACTACATTACAGATTACAGTAATTCGCAATACTTTGATAGAGATAACTCATTAAACATGGCATTTAATCTACAATTGAAAGAACTTTCCATCTCCCCCTTTTTTAGTTTATTATCCTACGATAAAAACAAATTCCTTTCTTTGCCCGGAGTTAATATTGCCTATAAAACATCAGATAATTCTAACATAATATTTAATTATTCAATTGGGTATAACAAAAGAAATGCAGAAGAAACAATAGAATATAATTACATGGACAATACGTATTGGGAAACTATTGGGAAATATCGCCCGGAATTATACAAAAATCTATCCGTAACTTTTAGATATACCGATTTGGATTTTTACTATCTTGAACTATCTGTTTTTCAAATCAATTATGATAATGTTCTTAGAAATACTTTTTATAATACAAATGATTTTTTGTCATACCAATTAGTTGACTATGATAAAGTTATTACAAAAGGAAGTTCAATTGATATAAACATAGCTCCGAGTAAATATTTTAGTGTGTCGCTAAATTACACTTTACAAGATGTAAAAAACAGTAAGTCAAAGGATTTAATTTTACGACCTATTCATTCAGGATTTGCATCAATTAAGTATAATCACAAACGTTTGGGCATTTATTCTACAATTGAATTACAATATTATGGGGATAAATATAACTATACTCCATATACGTTAAATGGCAAATATAATATTTATTATGTAGATGCAAATGAATTTAAAACAAGTGATGCTTTAATTACTAATGTATATTTTGAAAAAGAATTTGGCAATCAGTTCGCTTTTACTATTGGAGCCTACAATATCTTTGATCACAAGACAGAAAACTATTGTGGTTACCAATCAATAGAATATTTTCTAAAAGTTAATTATTCTTTATAAATCAAAGCCTCTGCAAACCAAAAATGCAGAGGCTTATATAGAGCCGGATATAATACAAATTTATTTATTTAATTGTTTAGCTATCAAATTAAGGGCACTTCCTGCTTTGAACCACTCAATTTGATTTTCATTAAATGTATGGTTTAATAATATTTCCTCAGTCGATAAATCAGCATGCTTAATAACAAGTTTTAATTGATTGCCTGGGGCAAGTTCTTTAATACCAATAATACTTAATAAATCATCTTCTTTAATTTTATCATAATCTTTTGGATCTGCAAAGGTTAAAGGTAACATTCCCTGCTTTTTCAAATTAGTTTCATGAATTCGTGCAAAGCTTTTTACAATAATTGCTTTACCACCTAAAAATCTTGGTTCCATTGCTGCATGTTCACGACTGCTCCCCTCACCATAATTTTCGTCACCAACAACCACCCAGCCAATATTTTTAGATTTATAATCACGTGCAACTTCATGAACTAACTTCACTTCATTTGTATATCTATTTTTAACTTTCCCCGCTTCATCTGTAAAAGCATTTATTGCACCTAAAAACATATTTCCCGAAATATTATCAAGGTGTCCCCTATATTTTAACCAAGGACCTGCCATTGAAATATGATCTGTTGTACATTTTCCTTTGGCTTTTAATAATAGTGTCATATCTATATAATCATTACCATCCCAAGCATTAAATTTATCTAACAATTGTAATCTATTACTATTGGTATCAACAACAACTTCTGTTTTTTGATTTTCTTCAGATGGTGCAATATAACCATCATTATCTTGTATAAATCCATCTTTAGGTAATTCGTCACCATACGGGCTTTTTAATTTTACTTTTTCTCCCTTTTCATTTATCAATTCATCTTCTTCAGGATTAAAAGACAAACTTCCACTAATTGCTAAAACAGTAGTCATTTCCGGACTGGCAACAAAAGCTAATGTTTCCGAATTTCCATCATTTCTTTTTGCAAAGTTTCTATTGAATGAAGTAACAATTGTGTTCCTTTCCCCAGTTTTAATATCCATTCTATGCCACATCCCTATACATGGTCCACAAGCATTAGCCAATACAACACCCCCTATATCGGTTAAAGCCTTTAATTGACCGTCTCTTTCAATAGTTGCTCTAACTTGTTCACTCCCCGGAGTAATAGTAAAACTTGCTTTGGCTTTTAAACCTAATTCAACAGCTTGTCTTGCTATGCTGGCAGCTCTATCAATATCTTCATAACTCGAGTTTGTACAACTTCCAATTAAACCGACACTTACTTTATCAGGGAAATTCTTTTCAATTACCGCTTTTTTCATTTCACTTACCGGTATTGCCAAATCCGGAGAAAAAGGACCATTTAAATGTGGTTTAAGTTCACTAAGATTTATTTCAATAACTTGATCAAAATACTTTTCAGGATTTTCATAAACTCCAGAATCAGCAAGTAATTCACCTGCATTTTCATCAGCAAGTAAAGCTACATCAGCACGTCCGGTTTTTTCCAAATATGCTTTCATTTTTTCATCATATGGGAATATTGAAGTAGTAGCTCCAATTTCAGCCCCCATATTACAGATTGTCCCTTTACCTGTACATGAAATTGAATTTGTTCCATCACCAAAATATTCTACAATAGCACCTGTTCCACCTTTAACCGTTAAAATACCGGCTAATTTTAGAATTACATCTTTTGGTGATGTCCACCCTGAAAGTCTACCGGTTAGTTTTACACCAATTAATTTAGGCCATTTTAATTCCCAAGCCATTCCACTCATAACGTCAACAGCATCGGCACCACCAACACCAATTGCCGCCATTCCTAAACCACCTGCATTTGGTGTGTGGCTATCAGTTCCAATCATCATTCCACCCGGAAAAGCATAATTTTCTAACACAACTTGATGAATAATTCCTGCCCCCGGTTTCCAAAAACCTATTCCATATTTTTTGGAAATACTTTCAAGGAAATCATAAACTTCTTTATTTTCATCTTTCGCTGTTTGTAAATCTTCATTTGCACCAATTTTAGCTTGAATTAAATGGTCACAGTGAACTGTACTTGGCACAGCAGTATTTTTTCGCCCGGAATGCATAAATTGTAGTAAAGCCATTTGGGCAGTTGCGTCTTGCATGGCAACTCTATCGGGAGCCAATTCTACATAATCTTTACCCCTATCGTAATCTTTAACTTCATTATCCCACAAATGAGCAAATAATACTTTTTCAGCATAAGTTAATGGTCTATTTAATTCTTTTTTAACCTTGTTTATTTTGTTTTTATAGTTTTCATAAAAAGTTTTTATCATTTCAAAGTTTGCCGTCATGGTTTACTCCACTTAAAAGGTAAAATGGTTTATTATTTGTAAAACACAAATAAAAACAAAAACGTTCATTGAATTTATTATAATAAGATTCAAAAATTGGGAACAAGATTCAATACAAAAAATGGGACGCACCTAAGTTATTTTATTTCATTAAATCCTTAAAAAATAACTTAGGTATATTAAGGGTTAGTTGGAAGCGTATAGAATAGTTTCAGTTGATTCGCACAAAATATGTGCTACTGTAATGTGTCCTTCTTGAATTCGTTGAGTGTTTTTTGAAGGAATAACAACTGCAATATCAACCAAATCTTTTAATTTACCACCTGTACCGCCCAAAAGGCCAATAGTTAATAAACCTTTTTCTTTAGCTTTTTCAACTGCTTTTATTACATTTGGAGAGTTTCCACTTGTAGAAATTCCTAATAACGCATCTCCCTTTATCCCCAGCCCTTCAACTAACCGAGCAAAAATATTTTCAAAACCTATATCATTGCCACCGGCAGTTAGATTACTTGTATCAGTTGTTAAAGCAATAGCAGGTAATGCAGGACGCTGAATTAAACGACTTAATCTAATCATAAATTCAGCTGCAATATGCTGGCAGTCGGCTGCACTTCCTCCGTTACCGCACAATAAAAGTTTATTACCGTTTTTAAATACATCAACTACTGAATTGACAAGTTTTTTAATATCATCACTACATTTATTTAAAATCTCAAGTTTTACTTCCGAACTTTCTTTAAGTGATTGCTCAATAAAACTATCTAAATTCATTTTATCATATTCCTAAACTTCTGTAAAATTTTCTTCTTTAACATGAATTGCTTTTGAAAACTCTTTCAATTTGTCCCAATTTTTTTCTATTTCAAAAAAGTTTCCGGTAACAATCATTTTTGCACCTGCAAGCACCTTGTTTTTAGCATCTTCCGGAGTTCTTATACCACCACCAACAATAACTGGAATTGAACAAAAAGTAGTTACAGCTTTAACCATTTCTGTTGGAACGCTTAACTCAGCTCCACTTCCTCCTTCCAAATAAATCATTTTCATTCCTAAATATTCACCGGCAAGTGCTGTTGCTACTGCAATATCTTTTTTATTTCTTGGAATTGGTTTACTATTACTTATGTATTCTGCGGTAGTCGTTTTACCTGATTCAATTAACATATATCCGGTTGAAATAGGTTCAATACCATATTTTTTTATTATTGGTGCAGCCAAAACATGTTCTCCTATAAGCTGACTTGCATTCCTACCACTAATAAGAGAAATAAATAATACTGCGTCTGCATTTGGTGTTACTTGGCTTACACTACCAGGGAAAATAACTACCGGTAACTTGGAAACACTCTTTACTTTATTAATAGCTTTTTCCAAATCACCACCAAGCATTAAACTTCCACCTATTAAAAATCCATCAACTCCCGAATTATTGGCTATTTTAACAAATTCAATTAACTTTTCATCAAAAAGTTTATCAGGATCGATAAGTATGAAGTATGCAGCCCCTCTACTTTCAGCCACGCTTTCTATGTAATTATAAATATTCATTAACCAGTTTTTCTTTTTTTTTAGTTGTTAAAGATAATAAACTTTATTATAATTCTCACGAAAAAATTAATTAAACAAATGTTTATGACAAAAAAATCATCCTCAAATAAAATCAAGCAGAATAACACCCCTTTGTACTGCGATTATTTTTGCACTTTTGCAAAATTTTCCGACCCAAACAGCATTGGTGCCTGCCGCAAAGAATTAGCTGTATGGTGTTCTAAACTCAATAGATATAACAATAAAAACAATAAATGCTTATCAAAATAAATTTGTCATATTTTTCAAATAAGACCTTATTATCTCCATATTGACTTTATTGTTTCTTATCAGTATGTTGAATCACAAATAATATTCTTTGAACTATTTAGGAGAACTCGCCATGAAAAATATCTCATTATTTTTAGCAATTTTCTTTATTAGTGGTTTCTGTTTTTCTCAAAATGGGGGTGCATTATTTAATGTTGGGGCTGATATGAATGTTAACAGGATGAATTCGTTAAACACAACATTATCAAATGGTGATGTTCTAATTGCCGGAGGACACGGTACTGATTTTGTTTCACTTGGATCAGCCGAAATTTATTCCGCAGGTACTTTTTCTTTAGTTCAAATGAATTATGTACATGATTCCGGAACGATGGTTGAAACAAGTCCGGGTATTTATTATATTTTTGGTGGTGCTGCAAATTTGGGAGTAGCTCCAGGGTATACCGATATTGAATATTTTAATTCTAATACAAGATCTTTTTCAACTACTGGTGTTTCCATGCTTTACGGTAGAATGACTCATAATGCAGCTATTTTAAAAGATGGAACAGTATTAATTGTAGGTGGTTGGTACGATGGTTCAAGTGCGACTTATGGTGAGGTTTTTAATCCTAATACATTAACAACTGGTTTAACAGGGGCAATGATTACTCCTCGTTCACACCCAATCATCGTTCCAACAGATGATGGCAAAGCTACTATTTTTGGTGGTTATGGTATTTATGGAACTCCATATTTTCAAAACGTCGAAGAATACAACCCTTCCACAAATCAGTTTAGTGCTGTTTCGGATACTATATTTAGCAGCACTCAAGAAATCAGCATGACATATGACAACCATTTAGCAGGTGACAATATTATTTATAATGGAAATTATTTGTTTTCCGCTTCAAATTCTTCAACGTCTGAGATGTTCTTCTTTACTTTTGATCCTGACACAAAGATTTTTTCGAAATTATATTTAGATTCTGCTCTTACCTACCAATACCATGGATATCCGGCGTGGACATTAAGTTCAGATCTTTCAAAAATATATTTGCTTGCAACCAAATATCAAACAGATACCTGCTTTGCACGACTTTATACAATCGATTTAACACAAAATAAGATATTTGACCCAGGTAGTTATCAACAGTTAAACACAACTTACCAATTAGGTTCACTTTCAATGAACACAATTCCTTCTAATAATGGAGACCTAATATTAATTACTGGTGGTTCAACCCGTACCGACTGGTATTACAACTTTTATCCTGTTAATCACTCATTAATTATTACACCTACCATTGTTGATGTTAAAACTGAATCAACCGTACCGGTTTCATTTAGTTTGTCACAAAACTACCCAAATCCATTTAACCCTTCAACAACTATTAAATTTGCAGTAACAGAAAGCGGATTAGTTACATTGAAGATTTATGACATTTTAGGCAAAGAAGTTGCAACATTAGTAAACCAAGATTTAGATAAAGGAAGTTATTCTGTTAACTTCAATTCTAATACTCAAGGTTTAAACCTTGCAAGTGGAATGTACATTTATAAATTAAATTCAAATAATAAAACAGTTAGTAAAAAAATGTTACTGCTCAAATAGTTTTTTATGGGCAAAAGAGGGAATTTTAATTTATGAACTATCTTTATGTGACGTAAATCAACTCATAATTAATTTTATTTGATTTTCTACCTTTTCTCGTTATTTTAAGAAAACTAAAAAGAGGAAAGTCATGAAAAGCAGACTTTACGTAATAATATTCATATTAATTACTTCAGCAGTTTTTTCTGAAACCATTCACGAAGTTTTCCCATATGGCGACATGAAACAAAACAGAATGGGACATATTCATTTTCGCCTTCAAAATGGAGATGTTATACTTTTAGGTGGTCATGGAACTAATTTTGTTTCACTTTCAACCGCCGAAATTTATTCACCCTATACCGATACAAGTAAACTTATTCAAATGAATTTTCCACATGATTTTGCAGCAGCAGCTAAAGCTAATAATGGGAAATATTATGTGTTTGGAGGATCTGCAAATCTTGGAGTTGCACCAGGATTTACCGATGTTGAATATTTTGATGAATCTTCCAAAACATTTGTAAACATAACCAACAAGATGAATTACGGAAGAATGAACCATGCAGCCGTTTTAATGAATAACGGTAATATATTAATTGCAGGCGGCTGGTATAATGGTACAAGTTCAACTTATGCAGAAGTATTCGATCCAACAACAAACACATTTACTGTTACAGGTGCAATGATCACACCTCGTGCTCTCCCAATTTTAGTACCGACAACTGATGGGAAAGTTACTATTTTTGGTGGGATGGGAGTTTATGGAGGAAATAATTTTCAAAATATTGAAGAATTTAATCCAATTACAAATGAATTCACCAAAGTTAGAGATACTATCTTTTCTAATAGACCAAACATTTCTGTATTCTTCAATAATTATTTACCTGGCAGCAATAATTTTAGTGATTTCAAATACTTGTTCCAAGCTTATGATTATGATGCTAAAAGAGTATTTTTCTTCACTTTTAATTCTGACACTAAAGAATTTACTGAAATAGATATTGACCATAATTTTAATAGTGATGGTTTTTCTTTAATAACTTGGGCACCAAGCGATTTCTACCCAATTGCGACAACTATATCAGCAAAATACCAAGAAAATCATACTTTAATTAAACTTTGTGCTATCTTTGATTATGAGGGAGGTTATGGAATAGATTCGACTTACTATCAGATAACAATGCCCGGAGATTTTCATTATTTATCAAGTGCATCTCTGGATGTCTTTCAAGTATTCCAATCACTCTGGTGGAATAATCTTTTATTAGCAGGTGGAACAACCAGTAATGATTTTCACACCAATTTTAATCCTGTTAAAAGCACATATATTATTACAAGTTATGATGTTGGTGTTGAACAGGAGGATTTAAATCTCCCTAATGATTTTTCTTTATCCCAAAATTATCCAAATCCATTTAACCCTTCAACAACTATTAAATTTGCAGTTAACGAAGGTGGCTTTGTATCTCTAACGGTCTATGATATCTTAGGCAAAGAAGTTGCAACATTAGTTAACCAAGATTTGGCAAAAGGCAGTTATTCTGTTAACTTCAATTCTAATACTCAAGGTTTAAACCTTGCAAGTGGAATGTACATTTACAAGTTGAATGCAAACAATAATACTCTTAGCAAAAAGATGTTGCTACTCAAATAACTGCAAATGGTAACTTGTAAATTGTTTTCCGCCTGTGGTGGATTGAATAGCCGTTGAAGAAAATATTTTCAACGGCTTTATTTTATTGACTGTTTTCAGACTTTTGTCACTTGTTCTGTGGTTGTTGTAAAACTCGGGAAACCAGTTCTCGGGTGTCATCGGTCATGCCGTGACGCTACCTTATTTCTCAAAAAACGCTATTATTCTGCTGTTTCTTGCAACATATTTATTCGAGGCTGTCTCAAAAGTCGGATTTAACTTTTTATAGTTGGGAACTCACCTCGACTTAGCAAACACCGCTAAGTAAACCGATTCCCCTTGATAAAAAAAAGAGGGGAAATTAATGCCTTAGCTACTTGTTGATTTACAAGTTTATTAGCAGACAGTAAATTATCATAATACATTATACTAAATAAAGATACATTCTCAACATTCCCCTTCTCTTTTCAAGAGAAGGGGCTGGGGGATGAGTTTGTCAACATGTAAATGTGAGTATTATTAATAAATCGCATAATTCATTAAAGACCTCACAACTATCTATCTTCATACTTTTGATACAGCCTCGCCATGAATATCTATCCCCAATTATGAAACGCCCTCGACCACGACCGCCCAGAAAACTTTCAATGGCTTTTTTTATTGATTGTTTTCAGCTTTTGTTACATGTTTCTCGTCACGCGTCACTCTGTCACTTGTCACTCCGTCACGCGCTTTTCGTCACTCCTTCACTCGTCACTTTTTAACACCCTGCCAATTTATTCTTTGGATATAATTGTATTTTTTAATATGTTCTTAACGATGTTTTATTCTTTATGTTTAATATTAATGTGAGGAGATATGGATACGCAATTTACACGACGAGATTTTATTAAAACAAGTACAATTTTAGCGGCTGGTTTATCTATGGGCTTCAAAATTAACAATAAGTTTGACACAATAATTAAAAACGGTAACATTATTGATGGCTCCGGTAAAGCAATATTTAAAGGTGATATTGGTATAATTGGGAATAAAATATCTGACATTGGCGATTTGAGCAGTAGCAGTGCTGATTTTATTTGTGATGCAAAAGGTTTAATGGTTAGCCCCGGATTTATTGATATTCATACTCATACCGATATTGAATTGTTAGCAAATCCAACTGCTGATAGTAAGATATATCAAGGTGTAACAACAGAAGTTAGCGGTAATTGTGGCTCTTCTCCATTCCCTTATCTTCCCGAAGATGCCAAAGATAACGCTGAACACTTAAAAGAAAAATTTGGACTTGATGTTTATTGGGAAAATATTGACGGATTTTTTAATGCAATAGAAAAACAAAAAACTTCAATTAACTATGCTTCTTTTACCGGACATGGCGATTTACGTGCCTTTGTTATGGGAAGAAACGACGTTCCTCCAACGGCTGACCAATTAAAAGAGATGCAAAAAGTGCTTGAAGATACTATTGTTAAGGGAAGTTTTGGAATTTCAACAGGACTTGAATATGCACCCGGCAGTTATGCAAAAACGGACGAACTTATAGAACTTGCTAAAATTGCAGCTAAATATGATGTTATTTATAATACTCACATGCGTAATGAGGATGATACTTTAATAGAAGCAATTGAAGAAGCTTTAACTATTTGCCGTAAAGCTAATGTTAAATTAGAAATTGCTCATCTAAAAGCTTGCAATCCTGCTAATTGGAATAAAATTGATAATGCTTTAGATATTATAAGTACAGCACACAAACAAGGTTTACCTGTTAATGCTGATAGATATCCTTACGTTGCTTATGGCACAAGCTTATCAACTTTTCTTCCTTTATGGTCTCGACAAGGTAATTCGGATGAAATTATTGCTCGCTTAAAAGATTCCTCACTTTTACCAAAAATCAAACAATACGCAGCAAGTCGTGGTGATAGAATTGGTGGTTGGAAAAATGTAGTTATTAGCGATGTTCATAAAAACGTAAACAAAAACTATGAAGGTAAAAGCATTGTTGAGTGTGCTGAACTAAACAATATGGATCCTTTAGATTTTGTAATAAAACTTTTACTTGATGAACATCTTTCAGTTGGAATGGTTGGTTTTGCTATGGATGAATCTAATCTAAAAAAAGTGTTACAAAATCCTTTGGTTATGATTGGCTCCGATGGTAACGCAACTACTCCTCTTGGCAAGTTGGGCGAAGGGAAACCTCATCCTCGCTATTATGGAACTTTCCCTCGTGTTCTTGGCAAATATTGCAGACAAGAAAAATTGTTTAGTTGGGAAACTGCAATCCATAAAATGACACAAATGCCTGCTGATAAAGTTGGTATTAAAATGCGTGGATTAATTAAAAAAGATTACTTTGCGGATATTGTCGTTTTTGATTCTAATACTATTATTGATAATGCAACATTTGTTGAACCAAAACAATTTGCAACCGGAATTCAATATATGTTTGTTAATGGCAACTTAACTATTAAAGACGGGAAACATACAGGCGTTTTGGGTGGTACAATCGTTAGAAAAAGTTAATTTTTGTTTTAAGTTTTAGGTATTTTATGAGAAAATTTTTATTTATTTGGATTTTATTCCTTTCAGTTTTAATTAATGCACAAGATGTTGTAAAAATTAATAAATCGTATTTACCGGAAGAAAACACTTCATTTGTTTTTGTTCCTAAAGCAAGTAAACCAAATACTGCTCATCCTCTTTTGTTTTTATTACACGGATATAGCGGCTCGCATTTAGATTGGAACAACAATATCAGCGTCCAAAAATTGGCTGACGACTACGGATTTATTATTGTTTGCCCCGATGGCTATCACAATGGCTGGTACGTTAACAGCCCTAAAAAACAAAATAGCAAATACGAAAAATTCTTTTGGAAGGACTTAGTCTCATACATAACCAAAAATTACAAGATTGATAATGATAATATTTTTATTACAGGTCTTAGTATGGGTGGACATGGGGCTATGAATCAATACTTAAAAAATCAGAATTTCTTTAAAGCCGGCGGCAGCATGAGCGGTATACTTGATATCCGCCTTTTCCCCGACAAATGGGAAATTAAAGATTTATTAGGTGACTATAAAAGCAACCATATTGATTGGGATAATAATTCAGCAATTGTAAACTTAAAAAAATACAAATCCCCTAAGACAAAAATTATTGTTGATTGCGGAACTGAAGATTTTGCTTACCAATCAAATATTAACTTCTTAAACGAAGCTAAATCTTTTAATGTTGACATTAAATTTAACGAACGAAAAGGTAACCACGATTGGCACTTCTGGACTGAATCAATTATTAATCACCTTAACTACTTCAAAAGTTTAGTAAAATAATCTACAAAAAAGCCTTCAAATTCTGGAGGCTTTTCTATTTTCTATCTTCTATTTTTAATTTCTATTTTCTATCTTCTAATCACGAATTCTGCATCTTATTCGTCTTGTTTATTAAATATAAATTTAACAATTCTTTTTGCTGCTTTTTCAGTAGCTTTATCGATATCCTCTTTAGTCCATAAGTCTTTTGGATAGGATGTTAAGTCTTTCGCTATTGAAAACTTACTATCTTTGTAACCTGATTTGTCGTGAATAGATGTTTGTTTCTTGGTTTTAAACCACTCGTTACCAATTGATTTGTTAATATCTTCTTCAAGAAGAATTTTATTCCCAAGTTTGTTAACTACATCATTAAATTCCTCAATATTTGCAATCCCTGCATCCTGCTGTATTGTCGCAATATTACGTCCACTTGCAGGCATAATATGTTCAACATTTACACTTTCAACGAAATCAAACTTTTGACCTTTGTTTTTTGAGTAAAGATATTCATTTAGATAAACAAGAAGGTTTTTATCATATTCTAATATGGCATCTTCAACATCATTTTCTTTCTCCTTATCTATCCAATGTTTCTTAATATGTTCATCAAAATCGTTCTTTACAGTATTAATTGAAACGTTTTTATCTACAAGTTTAATATTTTCCTTAAATAGAAAGGTCTTGAATAAAGAACTTGAATAACCAACATCACTCAATTCCAACAATATAAATAATCTCAATAAACTTTCACATACTTCTATTATACTATTTTCAGTAATTTCACTTTCTTCATATCTATATAAATAACTCGATAAAAACAGTTTTACGTTTTCATTACCTTTTAGAAGTAATTTTACTATTGGCAAATCTTTAATTTTATCCCATCTTTCTGCAATTTTATGCAATTTATTACATAGTACTAAAGGCTCACTCATTAAATCTTTTTGAATATCAATATAATAACGCCTCAAACCTGGTGTGGTTACATCGACTTCTTTGTTGATTGAACGATTGATATACATAAATTGCTGTAAAACACCTACAATATCAGTAATTTTTCTATTATTTAGTTCATTTGTTTTTTCATTTATTCTTTTCCACTCTTCATTAAATTTTACTTTACTTTCTCCTGAATTTGAATAAAGCTGTGCTGAAATTATATCTGCATCCGAAAGTGGAAGCCCAGTAGAATTAAGTGAATTAAACATCATAATTGCCTGTTCTATTTGCCAACTACGTATTTCAATAACTTGGCATTTTTTAAGAAACACTTTTGCAAATGTGTTTAGCTCAGTTTGAGATTTAGCTTTCAAATTTTCGTAAAAAAGTTTGAAATTGCGAAAGTGATTTGTGTATTTGTTGTCCTTTTTTCTAAATGCGATTTTATGCACATTTCGTTCAGCGGTTTCAAAATCATTTGCCTCAATAATTTTTTTTACTTCATCTTTATATAATTCATTATTTGATTTATTCTCTAATATTAGTATATCGTGTGTTTTCCTAAAATCGTAAATCATTGATGGTATATCTTCTGGATCTGCTTTATATAAAACCCCCATAATCATATTTCTATTGGCTTCAAGTCCGGCTTTTAGAGGAGCTGAATCATCATCGGCTGTGATTTTTAATAAAGTTTCGTTTATTCGTAACAATAGTGCCTTTAGCAACAATAAAAAAGTCGTTGTTCGCTGTTGTCCATCAATTAGACTTAACTTATTTGTTTTTTCTGTATTAGAACAGTCCACAATAATTGTTCCAAAAAAATAGGGATCACTTGCACCTGATGAAATAAAAGATTCAATATCCTGCCACAATTTATCACATTGGGTTAAATCCCATGAATAGGAACGTTGGTATTCTGGAATAAAAAAGTATTTTTTTTCTTCAAGATTAAGAAATTCACTAATAGAATTTAGGCTTGGGTCAATTTTTTTTGCCATTTTTCCTTCAACTCCATTTTGTTTATGTTTTTTATTTAGTAAAACAAGTGTTACCAACTTTATTTTTTCTAATTAACATAATAATTCATTTTGGGCATTTTAAGAATAATATTAAATTCCTCTCGCAACAAAAGAATTAGAGGTAATATCTAATGTGAATTTAACTTTTCTTAAAAGCTTAGTTAACCAGATTTTTGATAATATAAATATTTCTAACCAAAATTTTAATGCCTCAATATGAATAAATATATTTTAGGTGCCGCATATAGTAAAACCTTGTAACCAATATACCACATCATTTTAAAAATGTAAATAGTTAATTATTTTTTATTTTTTTAAACAACTATTTACATTTTTACTTTTGGGCTTTAAATTTACTATTGTATTTATTTAAGTTTTTCTGGGTAACTTAAATAATTTGGGACGTAATAAAACAACAGGAGATTTATATGTCTAAATCTAATGAGCATAATTTGCCCGAAATGATTTTTGTGGATTGTTCACTATTACCACAAACAGAAAATATTTTTAACGAAACTTACAATAAACCCAATAAGAAATTTTATATCAGCAAATACCCTATTTCTATTTCTCAATATAAAAGATTTGTTAAAGTTTGTAAGTTTACAACTGATGCTGAAGTATTAAATTGCAGTAGAGTGTGGCAATATGAAAAAGCAGAAATAACAGAACCTTATTCATACGATTGTTATATTCCCCACTGCAAAAAGGGTGTTGATTGGAGATACAACGAATATGGTATTTTGAGAAAACATAAAATCAAAGATTATCCTGTCCTTTATGTCAGTTGGTTTGATGCGATGGCGTACTGTAACTATTTAAGTAAAATTACTGATGATTATTTTCGACTTCCTACTATTTCAGAATGGTTATTTGCCTTAAGTTTCAATAAATTCCATACCCCAATTCCAAATAAACATAATGTCATACTTCCTGCATTCTGCAATTTTCAGTCTGCAAACATGTTAAATATTTGTTGCATGAATTCATACATATACGAATGGTGCATGGATTGGAAACAAGATTACTCAGTTGATATTGAATATATTAATAAAAGAAAAATAATTGCCGGGAATATTTTCTTTAATGAAGAGTTCCCCATTGGCTCATATAATCATAGGCATGAACATCCCGAAGAAAGTGATAGCTGGATAGGTTTTAGAATTGTTAAAGAAACAGGTATTTGAGGAATATATTAGCTTAATAACTTCTTTTTTGAGATAAAACACCAATTTAGTAATGCATTATGATTGCAATAAATATAATCTAAATAACAAAGGGAATAAAATGAAAATATCTTTCACTTAAAAAGCAATTTGTATTGAAGAATTAGACTCAACACCTGAAGCTGAAAAATTAGAATTATTCAATAAAAACAGTTTACCTTATGTTAACATAAAGGATCTTCCCAATCATTCTATAATAATTATGACCTCAAATGGAACCAGAATTGAGTTTACAAAACTAAGTAACTCCTTCCTTAAAGTTGAACAGAAAAGAATTATTTGCGAAGTTGATTATCAATATGTATTAGCAACTTTTCTAAATTCTGAAAAGTTTTAATCTTCATTGGAAAGATTTTTGATTTTTGCTTTAACAAATAATAAGCTATCTACATTGCCTATTTTATTTTAATGTTATAAACAAAGCCCATCATTTTCACCATCATATTTGGAGTTGCTGCTAATCTCTAACTTCTATTATCTATTATCTATCCTCTATTTTCTATTTTCTATCTTCTATTTTCTAATAAAAAAATCCCTCCTAAAAAAACAGAGGGATTAAGATAGTATTTATTAATGGACTTCTGAGGGTTTATATTTTACGAAGTTAGATTTAGGCTATTTCTTTCATTGTTATAAAAACAATTAATAAAACGTTCTTTCTTTTCTTCTTTTATTTTTGTAACATCAACAAGAATTAATCCGTCAATACAATTTTCAAAATCTGGGTCAACACCAAAATCCATAAATCGAATTCCTTCTTGTTCACACAATTCCGCATAATGTTTATATAAAATTGGAACCGTTAATCCATACGGCTTGAGCATCTGCTTTAATATTCTATAATCTTCGCTATAAGTTGTTCCATCAAAAACGTTTATTAGTTCATTAACTGAAGCAAAAGAGATTTTATATTTGTTTTTTGATTGTGAGTAATTATCATAATCTTTAAACCACTTTGAATAAAAATATACAATCATAGTTTTAGCAAAATCAGGATAATTATTACTAATACTAACTCCGCCAAACAGATATTTAATTTCAGGGAAATTAGCTAAATACGCTCCAATACCAAGCCATAAATAATAAAGTGCATTAGTGTTCCAATATTTACGTTGAACAAAACTACGCCCCAATTCAATGCTTTTTGGCATTATTGATTTAACAAAAGATTCATCAAAATTAAAAAGTGTACTGGTATAAAAACTATCTACACCATTAAGATTTAATAATTCTTTGCCATTTCCAATTCTGTAAGCTCCAATAATTTCAAGTTCGTTTTCGTCCCAAACAATAAGATGATTATAATAATCATCATAAATATCCAAATCTAATTTTTTACCCGTTCCTTCGCCTACTTTTCGGAATGTCAATTCCCGCAAACGAGCTATTTCTATTAAAGTTTGAGGTGATTCTTTTTTTGTAGTTAAGATGATTTTTTTATTATCGGGTGTTACTCCAAGTAATAATGCTTGCTTCAATTCTTTTTTAATAGATTTTCTATCAACCGGGTGGATGATGTTTTTTTCTGTAACAAATATCCCCTTGCTATTTTTGTTTAAACCATAAACATGTGCTTTAAGCAATTTAGATTGAATTTTAATATTAATAACATTTGAAGTAAAAGCTTTAGCAGGAATTTGGTCACCAATTTTGATAGTAATTGTTTTATTCTTTTTGTTAAACAATTCATGAACCAAAAGAAGTGTAGAAAACTTTTTATACATAGTAGATACAATATAAAATAGAGCAGAGTTTTTTGCTTCTATAAATACAGGTAAAACCGGAGCATTATATTTTTTTGCAAAGTGTAATGCCCCATTATTCCATTTTGAATCCTTTACAGAAAAAAGTTTTAACCTTGATACTTCTCCTGCCGGGAATATAATTACTGCCTTTTCAGTTTCTAAAGCTTTTCCAATTGCAATAATACTTTCTTTATTTATACTTGTTTGAAAAATGTTAAAGGGGATAATTAAATCTTGTAAGTTTTCAATTTCCCCTAAAACATCATTAACAACAATCTGCACATCCTGTCGTATATCACTTATCGTTTTAAGCAAAGCTAAACCATCTAAGCTGCCTATCGGATGATTTGATACACATATTATTCTTCCTTCAGAGGGTATTTTCTTAATATCCTTGTTAGATACACTATACGAAAAGTTTAATTCTTCAAATAACTCATCAATAAATTCTACCCCCTTTTTATCTTTAAGTTTATCTACAATTTTATTAATAGTATCAATATATAGTATAAGGTTGAGAAGTTTATAAACTAATTTTTTCAGTATTATCGATTTATTAAGAAAAGAATCTTTGAATTTGTCATTAAATATTATTTCAATATCTATTTTCTTCATATTTTCTCCAACATGTTTTTTCACCTTTTAATTGCTTAGGTTGATTTTAATGATGGTAACCTTTTTAATTTATTTTATTCAATTATACTTCATTTATTTTTTAGTTGTGTTAAGCCATTATTATGTTAGTTTTAATAAATTGTTAACTTGTATTCAACTAACTGATTTTAACAATATCTTAACATTATGGTTATAATTGCTTAACATTGGTTTATTATTTTTTGATACCTAAATTAATTAGTATGGCATATGAAATTTTTACATCTTTCTGATTTACACTTAAGCAGTACTTTTAAAAAAGAGAATATTATTAAAACCCGCAATCTTCTTAAACACTTTGTAGATAATAATTATGACCACTTGGTTATTACCGGTGATATCTCCGATAATGCACAAGAAAAAGACTGGTTATTATTAAAAAAGATGTTACAGCTTTTTGGTATTTATAATAGTGATAAGGTAACTGTTATTATTGGTAACCATGATATTTATGGTGGTGTTCAAACTGCTTTAGATATATTAAGTTTCCCAAAACGATGTCAACAAACGGAGTATTTTGCCAAAATAAAGCAGTTTGTTTTGACCTTTAAAGAGCTGCATGAGGATGTTGTTTTTTCTTACCCCAACATTTATCCTTTTACAAAAGTGGTTGGAGATTATGCCTTTATTGCTGTTAATACAATCGACTTTTACTCTCGCTTTTATAATCCTTTTGCTTCAAATGGTAAAGTATCATCAATTGATTTTAACAACTTAGCTAATCAATTATCTTCTGATATTATTACTGATAAAGAAAAAATAATTTTGGCACATCATCATTTTTATAAAAATAATTGTGAATCAACTTCATCTTATAGTACTATATGGAATAAAATTGAAAAGTATACAATGAAACTTAGAGGAAAGAAAAAACTAATAAAATTGTTCTCTAACAACAATGTTAAATTAGTTCTTCATGGACATAGTCACGAGACTAAACTATATACCCGTAAAGGGATTGATTTTGTAAATGCTGGTGGGTGTGTTGATAATTTAATCCCTTCTTTGTGCTCTTCAATTCTTATAGATATGTCAAAAGGGAACCCCTATTTAAGTATAGAAGAAATTAAAACTGCTGAAAGTTTTATTTTACCCAGTAAACAAAATGCTTTACTAAAAACCGTGTAATTTCAGACTCCTTACCTATAAATACCGAGAGGGGGTAATTATTATACCCCCTTTCATTTTTTATTTCAAATAATTTATATAATAATTTTCTATGTAATCATCAATCCATTTGTAATAATTAGCCGCTTCAGATTTATCAAAACCATTAAAACGCCACTTACTCAATAATGTGTTTGTTTTGGATATTATTTCTTTTTCTCCTGTTTTAATCAACTGTAATATACCGGAATCCGAATTATTAACCAACTCATCTATTTTTATATAATTCTCCCCAGAACCTCGTTTAATTGGATAACATTTAGCTTTTAATAAATTAGCTTTTTCGCAAATAGGTGCCTTACCTGTTTCATTTGCCAACAATTGTTTTGGTAATTGTTCACCAGTTTCTAACCATACAGGAATTACCATTGAAGTAAGCGGAAAACCTACTATTGCCCACATAGTTGTCATTTTAACATCCTCACCTTTTCTAACTCCGGCAATCACAATTGAAGCTACTGAAGTACTACGAGGAATATAATCTGCAAATGCTGTAAAAGATGTTGGTGTTACATATTCATATAAATTTATCCCCGTTAATGAATTTGTTAAACATCTTGAAGCTTCGGTAAAAACAAATTCAGGTGTTAATTTATTTTCTGCAACTGCTTGAGCAAATAAATTATTTGCAGTATTATATCTAATATAACCGAAACCTGTTTCTGGGTCGCCGGTGAATGAATAATTAGTTCTTATAACATATCCAAATGGAGCGATTTTAGAATCATTAACATCAATTTTTACATAGTTAAATTGGTCTGTTTCATAATATGCTGCCCCCCCTTGTGCATCAATAACTCCAAAATTTGCTTGAACACCTAATGGTTTTTTATGGTTTTGCAAAAACTTTTCAAAGTCATCAACTGTTTTGCAAACCTTTAAAGCTTCCTTCATTAGTATACCTTCTTGATCAACCAATTTAATTGTATCTTCTGCTATTAAATTGTATGAAGCAGAATTCATTATTGCAAAACCAGTTGAATTATAACCTGCCCAAACATTTTCCCCCTCTTTATCTTTACTATCTACTAATCCAACATACGGG
Source organism: Melioribacteraceae bacterium (assembly GCA_963663265.2). Lineage (GTDB taxonomy): Bacteria > Bacteroidota > Ignavibacteria > Ignavibacteriales > Melioribacteraceae > JAEXOD01. The sequence goes on along the minus strand of CAXXXM010000002.1, from coordinate 2,377,344 downwards.
TAATTTCCATCATTAAAATACATTATTTTATTATCTTCAGTTGAAGTATCTCTGTGTTTCCATAATAGTGGTCTTCCATCTTTTGTGCATTTCCCCGATATAATAGCTGTTGTGCATGGGTATAATAAATTAGTCGTCACCAAAAATACTAATAATATTCGCATAATCTTTTTCATTCTATCCTCACTAATTAATCAAAATATCTTGTTATAAATTGAGCAGATGTCGACTCAATTAAAATATATACTGTGTCATTTACAGCAAATTTAAAATTACCATTTATTCTATTAATTGTCTCAGTCCCTCGTTTTACTCTTATTACATTGACTTTATTTTTTCCCTGCCAATCTAACGAATTAATTGATTTATTATTTACAATTGATTTTTCTTTTACAATATAGTTTTTTAATTCTAAACTTGGTGCAACACATGAATACATTAAACATATTGTGAAAAACAAGAATATTATGCTAATTTTTCTTTTCATTTAACACCTTTCTTAATTCATTAACCTTTATTGGTTCAATCATTATATATAATATATCTCCATCACTAATAATATATTCCCCATTAATATTTGAAATAACTTTATTAGGTTTTCTTACAAAAAGTATTGCTGTATTATATTTATTTCTAAAATCTATTTCACGTAATGATTTTCCAATTATTGGACTATTTTTGTTTATTTTTATAGCAGATATACTAATCTCCGGAATTTCAATTACCTTTTTTTTCCTTTTACTCGGCAGAGCACGAAATAGTTTATAACCATTTGCCCTTATTTCGTCGGTTAGCTTTTCAATATCTTCATACGGAACTAAATATTTTAACATTACTCTGGTAAATATTTCAATACTTGTTTCATATTCTTCCGGGATTACTTCGTCTGCTCCCATATTTATTAAACTGTTTATTTCACTAATGTGTCTGGTTCGTACAATCAAGTGTATATTTGGATTTATATTTTTTGCCACACTAACAATTCTTCTTACTGCATATGGGTCATTTATTGCAACAACCATTATTCTCGCATTTTCTATACTTAAATTTTTTAACACACCTTCATTAGCAGCATCCCCATAGTGTATTGGAATCTTTTTTTTCCTTTCCCTCGCAACTGTCTCCGGATTTAATTCCAAAACTACATATGGAATCTTTGATTCAATTGCAGCTTTACTTAAATTTTTTCCATTAATTCCATAACCAACTATAATTAAGTGGTCTTCTAATATTGTTTTATTTTCTAATTCGTATTTGTTCTTTTTTGATTTTCCTTTCCCAAATAATGCAGCTATTTTTGATGAATATCGTATTAAAAAGGGGCTTATTCCTATACTCAAAATTGATACCGATAAAAATAATTGATAAGCTGATTCATTTAAAATATTATACTCTTTTGCTGCTTTTGCCATCACAAAAGCGAACTCACCAATCGCATTTATACTTATACCAACAATTATTCCTGTTCTTAAAGGTTGTTTCAAAAACAACGAAGATATTGCTCCCCAGAAAGTCTTTATTAGCATAACAAATATTGTTAATCCAATTATTAGTACAATATTGTTAAATGCATAATTAATACTTAACAACATCCCTATCGATATAAAAAACAAACTTATAAAAATATCTCTAAAAGGTAATATATTGCCCAATGCTTGATGACTAAACTCCGATTCGGAAATAATTAACCCTGCAATAAATGCACCCAACGCTACTGAGATTCCCAAACTCGAAGTAATCCAAACAATTCCAAAACAAATAACTAATATACTTATTAAAAATAATTCCCTTACTCTTGTTCGTGCTATTTGAAATAACATAAATGGTATAATATATTTTGCTGCTATAAATACCATAACTACAATTAAAATTCCTTTTACCAATAATAATGGGATAGAAAAACCGTTATCCATATTTATTCCGGCAAAATATGGAACAAATAAAATCATTGGGATGGTTATTAAATCTTGGGATATTAATAATGCTAAAACGGTTTTCCCCTGAAGAGTATCTATCTCCCCTTTTTCCGATAGTAATTTTATTACTAAAGCTGTACTACTCAATGCAACAATAAACCCAACAAATATCGCTTCCTTAAAATTATTCATAAAGGGATATACTATCAAAGCAATTGTAATTGTTGTAAAAAGTACTTGTGAGGCTCCGCCAATTGTTAGTGATTTTTTGAGCTTGAATATTTCTTTGAATGAAAACTCTATTCCTATTGTAAAGAGTAACAATAAAATTCCGATTTCTGACAGAACTTCTACTTCATGGATCGAGCTTATTAACTTTAAGCCTGAAGGACCTGCTATTATTCCTGAAAGTAAAAAACCAACTACCGCCGGAATTTTCAATTTATTAAATATTAATATAATTGCTATTGATAATCCAAAAATAACTACTAAATCATTTAATAACCCCATTTCCATAGTCTACAACCAACTTAGTTTAAAAATTAATGGCTCAATTATTATTTTCTTAATTTCGTCAATTATTTCCTCAATTTCAACTCCTTTATCAGCTGCTATTCTAATTATGTTTCCTTCAAGATTCGTAAATATTATAGATGCTGTAATTCCGGCATTAATATTTTTGATTTCACCTTTTTCAATACCTTTTATTAATAAGTATTCTAAAAAGTGCTTCATGTTGTTTATATATTCCAAATAATCTTTCTTTGTTTCTGCTTTTAATAGCTTTGATATTGCTGTTAATGTTATCTCTAATTCTTTTTTATGAAAATACCAAAAAACAATATATCCTTTAATAAACAAATTCAGTCCATTTAATGGCGATTCCATGCTTTCTGCTTCCCTCATTAATTGTACTAAGGGACGCATTATTTGATTATTTACAGCAAATAGTAAGTCATCTTTACTTTTAAAATGATGATACAACCCACCTTTGCTTAAATTTGCCCGTTCTGCTATTAAATTCATCGAAGTGTTTTCAAAGCCTTTTTCTGTAAATTCTAATAAGGCTGCCTTAATTATTGAATCAATTCGCTCTACTTTTGTTTTTTCCATTCATACTCCTATACATACCGACGGTCGGTTTGCAATTTTACCAATTATTTTATTCAAAAACAAGGAAAATCATATCCTAAAAATGTTATTTTTAACCAAATTATACATACCGACGGTCGGTTTGTTTTATAGTTCATCTATTTTGTATTCACATTAATAATGTATAATTTATCTAAGGAACTTTTTTGTAAAAAAATGGTTTCAATCTTAAAAGAGACGATTGGTATGATTAAAATAATATCTATTTTTTTTCTTATAATTTCTTTTTATTCTTGTAAAGGACAAACCCATTCCCAATTAGTTGGAGAAAAAACCATGAAAATTCATGCACCTGAGTTTACAACAGGATTAGACTGGCTAAACACAGAAAAGCCAATTAAACTTAAAGACTTGCGTGGCAAAATTGTATTATTAGATTTTTGGACATATTGTTGCATAAACTGTATGCATATTTTACCGGAATTATCTAAACTTGAAGAAAAATATAAAGATGAATTAGTAGTTATTGGTGTGCATTCTGCCAAATTTACCACCGAAAAAGGAACTGAAAATATAAGACAAGCAATTTTAAGATATAACATAAAACATCCGGTAGTAAATGATAAAAATTTTGAGATTTGGAGAGAATACTCGGCTAATGCCTGGCCTACTTTAGTACTTATTGATCCAGAGGGATATATTTTTGGTACTCACTCCGGTGAAGGCATTTTTGATTTATTCGATTACAATATATCTACTCTTATTGAAAAGTATAAAGGAAAACTAAATTTAGCTCCTTTTAACACGGTTTTAGAGAAAAATAAAACAGAGAAATCTTTATTAAACTTTCCTGGTAAAATCAGCTCTAATAATAAAGATTTGCTTCTTATTACAGATTCAAATAATAATAGAATTTTAATAGTAGATGAATCTGGTGAAATTAAGGATATTATTGGTTCAGGCAAAAAAGGATTAAATGATGGCTCTTTTGATAAAGCAGAATTTAATATGCCTCAAGGAACGGTTTTTTATAATAATACCCTATATATTGCCGATACTGAAAATCACTTAATTAGAAAAGCTGACTTAATTAATAGAACAGTAGAAACAATTTCTGGACTGGGCAAACAAATATATAGTAGGAATCCTAAAGGAGATGCTAAATTAATGGGATTAAATTCTCCATGGGATTTAACAATAGCTAACAATTATTTATTCATAGCTATGGCAGGACCTCATCAAATCTGGAAAATAAACTTATCAAACAATCAAATAAGTTTACATGCCGGTAACGGTTATGAGAATATTGTTGATAGTGATTTATTAAACTCGCAATTAGCACAACCAAGCGGGATTACAACAGATGGGAATGTTTTATACTTTGCCGATAGCGAAGTAAGTGCAATCAGAAAGGCGGATATTTCCTCATCTGGGAATGTTAATACCTTGATTGGTAAAGGACTTTTTGAATATGGGGATAAAGATGGTTCATTTTCAAAAGCCTTATTACAACATCCTTTAGGAATTAATTATTATAATAATAAGTTGTACATTGCAGATACATATAACAATAAAATTAAATTATTAGATTTAAATACTAATACAATTTCTACATTAGCAGGTACAGGGAAAGAGGGAATGACTGATGGTGATTTGCTTGATGCTTCTTTTAATGAACCAAGTGGGTTAACTTTACTTAATGACAAAATATATGTTGCCGATACTAATAATGATTTAATAAGAATAATTGACCTATCAACAAATAAAGTTTCTACATTATTAATTAAACCGAAACAAACAAATAATAGTACATTAAATATTAATTCACTAAACTTTAAATCAATTAAAAATATTAGTAAAAACAATCAGCTCTATTTACAATTAGATATAAATAATAAATCAAAAAAGTTGAATAATTATATAGATAGTTTTATTAATTTTTACGATAAAGATGGCATACTTATCAACTCAATTAAAATAAATATACTTGACGAAAAACTAACATTACCCAATATTTCAAATGTAACATACTTAAATGTGGTATTATATCTATGCGATAATGAAAACGAAGGTTTATGTTATATTAGGGATAATTATTATAAGATTGAATATAACAGTAATGGAGAAGATACTATAACAATTAATAATTAATAATTAATAATTATTGTGTAGTTTTTCTATTTTTTCACGCATACCCATGTTGCCTTGTAGTCCGCCTGTATGAACGGCAACTATCTTAGCACCTTTAGGGAAATAATTATTCTTAACCAAATCATTTAAACCATACATCATTTTCCCTGTATAAACAGGATCTAAAGGAATACTATTTATTGAATAAAATTCTTCAATAAAATCGATAAGTACTTTATTAATTTTTGCATACCCGCCAAAATGATAATCTAATATCAATTTATAATTACTGTACTTATAATTAGTATACTCAAACACTAAATCGTCAATCACATTATATAAAAATTCTGCCCCTTTTAATGAAGGAAAACCGAGAATAGTTTTATTACCTTGCAGTCCAACAACTAAACCGGATATGGTTCCACCTGTTCCATTTGCACAACATATATAGTCATAACTTTCATCAATTTCTGAAATTATTTCTTCAACACCTTTCAGAGCATACATATTTGTTCCTCCTTCAGGCACAATATAAGCTTTACCAAACCTATTAATCAGATTTAATTGGAAAGCTTTATCATTTCTGTTTTTGTATGTAGTTCTGTCAAGGTAATGAATATCCATACCGCATTCTTCTGCAAAACTTAATGTTGGATTAAGGGGCAAATGTTCCTCTCCTCTTATTATTCCTATTGTTTTAAAACCAAATAACTTTCCGGCACTGGCTACTGCATAAATATGATTTGAATAAGCACCACCAAATGTAAGAATAGAATTATCTCCTCGCTTTGAAGCTTCTACAAGATTATATTTCAGTTTACGCCATTTATTACCCGATATTGCCGGATGAAGCAAATCATCACGTTTAAGATATATTGTGTAATCGTCAGTTTGATTAGGAAGTCTAATTTCTTGCAAAATGGATTTGCTTTCATCAATAATACTTATATCAACTTCCATAGTATTCTCCACTAATAAAAATATATAAGTAAAAAAATAATTGGGACTAATATTCCCAACATCACAAAATATTTACCTCTTCCTTCCAATCCGTTTTTACCCGGTACCATAAATAAACCTGTAACTGCTAACAAGATTAATGAAATAGCAAAATAATCAGCAACATATGTCCATGCTTTTTTAGCACTATTTAAATGTAAATAATTACTTTCTCTAAAAAACCTTCTACTTGAAATAACTTCTAAATCAGCAATTCCTTTTTTAACATTTGCATCAATAGTTTTATTTTCCATAAACAGTCTAATTTCAAAAAGTCCACTTCTAAAACTACTTTTAACCGAATCCTTAATATCAAGCTGCGTTACAACATATTTAGCCAATGATTCATCTGTAATTGTTGAATCATTCAATGTTTTTATCTTAATGCTGCTTTTTTCAATCTTATAATTTGGGTTCCATTTATCTACATGATTAACAGCTATCCCGGATACAGAATAAATAATAACTAATGCAAAAAATAGATAACCAAAATCTCTATGAATTACTCTAAAATATCTTCTTAACTTCATATAAATCCTTTAAAATAAAAAAGATTCTCTCAAATATATTTAAGTTACAAAAATTAATTACTTAACACAATTTAAGAGAATCTTTGTTATTAATTATTTTATTACAGCTCCGAGACCCTTTAATAAGTAAGTTTTTTCAGATTTATGATCTGAACAATCGCTTTTTGCTTTTTCTTCACTACAGTTTGATTTATCTTCTGTACAGTTTTCTTTGTGTTCTTTGGTTTCTTTGTTATCTATTGAGTATAATTCCCCTTCAACTAAAGCAATTTTGCCTTTAGATTCCATCGGAAAAACAATTTCACCGTCATTAACTTTAACTTTAATCGTTTCATATTTTTTATCGCTCGATAACTCAATCCAGCAACCTCTTTTTTCACAAACGTTTACTACTGTACCTTCTACCAAAACTTTTTTCCCTATATATGTCTCCGGTTTTGACATTACTTCCGAGATTTTTGTTTTTTCTTTCAGACCTATTTCTTTCCCGTACTTTTTACCATCTGAGGCAAATAACATTGTTGATAAAGTAAGCATAATAACAACTAATTTTATATGGTTTTTCATACTATCTCCTTGTATAAAGTTATTTAATAAGATATCAAGTATAATTTAAATACCTTAAATTTTCAAGTCTTTTTTTTGTATTATTTTTATAGACATTTCCCAAGTTTTTGGGAATCATCAAATTAAATTATTCAACTTTTATTAATTCCATTTTCTTTTTAATATATTATTTATATTTTGAAAATGGATTTTAAATAATAAATTGATAATTATTGTTGAGGAAATGTGATTATGATGAACAGGCGTGAGTTACTAAAAAGTGCGGCGGTTTTATCCGCAGTTTCAGTTGTCCCTTTTAATAGTATAATTGGTAAAACCTTATTAAAAAAAGATAGTATTACTCCCTTAAAGCCACCTCGCTTAAAAAAAGGTGATTTAGTTGGATTAACAGTCCCCGGTAGTTCAATTAACGAAGAGGAATTACAAGATTCTGTAAAAAACTTGGAAAATCTTGGCTTTAAGGTTTTTTATACAGATAGAATTTTGGCAAAAGCGGGTTTTTTAGGTGGAACAGACAAACAACGTGCTGATGATTTAAATGAAATGTTTGCCAATAAAGAAGTAAAAGGAATATTCTGTGCTCGCGGAGGATACGGAAGCAACCGCCTTGCTGAACTAATAAATTACGATTTAGTTAAAAAAAATCCTAAAGTTGTTTGTGGCTATAGCGATATTACTGCTTTGATTTATTTATTATATTCAAAAACAGGGCTTATTGCTTTTCACGGACCGGTTGCTACTTCTTCATTCAATGAATTTTCGGTAAATCATTTTGTAAACACATTAATGGAACCAAAAGACACATACACAATGCATTGTGCCAATGATGAAGACATGAAAAAAGTTGCTTATCAGCGTTATGCATTAAATTTAGGAAAAGCAGAGGGAGAATTAGCCGGTGGAAACTTAACAATTGTTAATAGTTTTATCGGTACTCCTTACGATATTGATTTAGATGGTAAAATTTTATTCATTGAAGAAGTACAAGAAGAACCTTATCGTATTGATAGAATGCTAACACAATTAGTTCAGTCGGGTAAACTTGATAAAGTAAAAGGAATTGCTATGGGTGTATTTTCCGGTTGTGAAGAAAAAGAAGACGATCCTTCGTTTAAGGATTCTTTTACTCTCAGAGAAGTAATTACTGATAGACTAAGTAAGTTAAATGTCCCTATTATTTACGGTTTATCTTTTGGTCATATTGTAAATAAGTTTACTTTACCGGTAGGTATTAAAGCTCAGCTTGATACAGAAGCCCAAACATTAACTTTCTTAGAACCGGCGGTATTATAATCTTATGTATGCTGAAGTAGTATTTCCTTTACCATTTAGAAATAGTTTTACTTATTCTATCCCATTAGATTATGAAGATATTATTCAACAAGGGACGCGTGTTGTTGTTCCATTTGGTAAAAGAATTCTATCCGGTTTTGTTACAGGATTAAAAAAAGAAGTTGATATAAAAAATCAAATAAGGGATATCATCGATATAATAGATGATACTCCTGTATTTGATGATATTTCACTTAAATTTTATGAATGGCTTGCAAATTACTACCTCTGCTCTCTTGGTGAAGCACTACGCAATTCAATTCCTCCCGGCTTAGAAGTAGAATCAAAAAGGCAGATTATTGCTGATACTGATTTCTGTAGTAAATTGTATATTGAAGAAGAAAATAAAGACTGTATTAAGGCAAAAATTCTGCAATTTTTCTCCCTCAAAGAAAAGGCTAATATTTCTTTTTTACAAAAAGCAGTAAATAAAAAAAATATTTATTCCACACTTAAAAACTTAGAAAAATTAGGTGCAATAGAAATTCAAGATTCAATTGCCGACGTGAAAGTTAAAGCAAAAAAAGTGAAATTTGTTGAACTTGCCGATTCTTTAGATCGTACTTATGGAATAATTGCGGAAATAGAAAAGAAATCTCCAAAACAAGTAATTATTTTACTTGAATTGCTCTCGCGTAAAAACAAGTCTGTCAAATTATCTGACTTGTTAGAAAAAACAAACAGTAGCATGACTTCAATTAATTCACTGGAATCAAAAAATCTTGTTAGGGTTTTTGATAAAGAAGTTGAGAGAATACATGTTGAACTTTATAAAGAAGAAGCTACAAATTTTGAGTTAACAAATCAACAGGCTGAAGTTGTTAATACTGTTTCAAAATCCATTGATAAAAACGAGTTTATACCTTACTTATTATATGGAGTAACAGGAAGTGGAAAAACTCATGTTTACATTGAACTTGCAAAAAAAGCATTATCACTAAACAAAACTGTACTAATTTTGGTACCCGAAATATCCTTAACTCCTCAAATTATGACACGCTTTATTAATACATTTAAAAATAAAGTCACTCTAATTCATAGTAGAATGTCTATGGGAGAAAGATATGATTCGTGGCGTGGAGTAATAAATGGTAAATACAAGGTTGTAATAGGACCCCGCTCTGCAATTTTTGCCCCACTTAAAAACATTGGTCTTATTGTTGTTGATGAAGAGCATGACGCAAGTTATAAACAAAACGATTTAACACCGAAGTTTAATGCTCGTGATAGTGCAGTAATAAAAGCTCAAATATATAACTGTCCTATTATTTTAGGTTCGGCAACTCCTTCTGTTGAAAGTATGCATAATGCATTAACTAATAAATATAAGCTCTTAACTCTCCCCGAACGAGTTGATTCTGCTCAAATGCCGATTATTAGACTTATTGACATAATTGAAGCAAAAAAAATCAAACAAATGGAAAACAACTTTTCAAAAGTATTAATTGAAGAAATCAAAAATAGAGTTGAAAAGAAAGAGGGAGTAATAATATTGCAGAATAGAAGAGGATTTTCTACTCAGTTATTTTGCGAAGATTGTGGAGAAATTGAAGTTTGTCCCGATTGTAGTGCTAATTTAGTACATCATTTAGATAAAAATATACTACGATGCCATTATTGCGGTTTTTCTAAACCTGTTCCTCGCTTTTGTTCAAAATGCGGTTCCATTCACTTAAAATTTTTTGGAACCGGGACACAACGAATCGAAGACGAATTAAGCTATTATTTACCCAATTATAAAATTGAACGTGTTGATTCAGATAGTATTGATACTAAAGGAAAGTTTGGAACAATAATGAACAGTTTTAGAAATGGAGAAATTGACATTTTAGTTGGGACCCAAATAGTATCTAAAGGCTTAGATTTTTCTAATGTAACCCTTGTTGGGGTTATTTCTGCTGAAACTACACTTTGGATTCCCGATTTTAGGGCTGATGAACGTACATTTCAATTATTAACACAAGTTTCCGGAAGAGCAGGAAGAAGTAAAGCTGAAGGAGAAGTGTTAATTCAAACTCAAAATCCAAATAATTTCACTTTACAAAAAGTCGTTACAAACGATTATAAAGGTTTTTACGAACGTGAAATAAAAATGCGGGAATTAAACCATTATCCTCCATTTGCAAAACTTGCTCTAATTGAAACAAAAGCTGAAGATGAAAATCAAGCCAGAACTGCAGCTAATCAGTTTTATGATATCCTTAGAAAGAAAGCAACGCCTTTAATGATTAACAATCCAATCCCTGCGGGAATCCCAAAAATCAAAAAAAATTACAGATTCCATATTCTTATTAAATCTCCAAAATCAATTGATCCTGCAGCTAAATTACTAAGAAATACAATAATGGATGCATACTCAGAATATAATCAGAAAGCTCAATATAAAGACGTTAGAATTATTATTGATATTGACCCACACACGATAATGTAAGGTTAAGTGTTAAAGGTTGAAAGCTAAATGATTTATACTGAATTTTATTTGTAAGATTCCCCATTCCCTATTCACATGTTTGTAGCAAAATTAGGGAAACAAAAACATGGGTGTCATCGGTCTTACCGTGACACTACATATATTATTATAAACGTCGTTATTTCATCGGTTTTGACACTAATTACTTTCGGTCATGGAAAGACCGTGGATGTTTCATAATTGGGTATTGTTATCCACGGCGGTCATGGTCTTACCATGACCGAATATTATATATATATTATTGCGTCACGGTACGACCGATGACGCCCGAGATTGAGGATTTTCGAGTTTTGCAACACCTACGACCATGACCGCCCAGAGTAGTGCAGAAGGATGAAAGAAGGTAAAAGGATGAAGGTTATAGGCAGAAGGTATAAGGCTAAATAATAAATCCCCACTTACAATTTACAATTTACAATACATGGGTGTCATCGGTCGTACCGTGACACTATATATATTACTATAAACATCGTTATTTCATCGTTTTTGACACTAATTACTTTCGGTCATGGAAAGACCGTGGATGTTTCATAATTGGGTATTGTTATCCACGGCGGTCATGGTCGTGGATGTTTCATAATTGAGGAATTATTTCTGGGCGGTCATGGTCTCACCATGACCGAATGAATTTACTGTAAAAACAGCGGCGTTTTTGATAAAAGTTTGTGTCACGGTTCAGACCGTGACACCCGAGATTGGGGATTAAAGAGTTTTGCAACATTCTCGGTCTTACCATGACCGAATATTATATATATATTATTGCGTCACGGTACGACCGATGACGCCCGAGATTGAGGATTTTCGAGTTTTGCAATAATCTCGACCATGACCCGCCCAGAGTAGTGCAGAAGCATGAAGGCAAAAGGCTGAAGGTTAAAAAGTAAATCCCCACTTAAAATTCACAATTTAAAAAAAAGGCTATCCAAATTGAACAGCCTTTACTAATAGAACTTATATTAATTATATACCAAAATACTTAAGAAATGGAATAAATTGAGCTAAGATGAATAATAGGGTTGAAAAACCAAACCACAATCCTAAAATTGTACCAACATAAACAACAGTCTTTTCCGATTTAAACATCTTAGCATAACCAACACCAACAATGCTATAAAACCAAATTGAAAATGGATCAATAAAACTTAAGAAATGTCCTGCGTATGTCGATTTATCCAAATCTAAAAATGAAGTTACGCTTAAACCCTCTAAAAATCTACTCATCAACAATGCAAAAACGACCATAAATATAACTTGCAAAACACTTATATAAGATGGTAAACCAAGTGCAACCATGGATGAGTTATACGAACCCTGCCCTTTGAGAATGAAACGTACAATAACAAAAAATACACCGGCAACGATAAAAAACTTAACAAAAACTCCAATAATAGTACCAACAATCATCATGGGATTAAATCCGCCCATATTTTTTTCCATCATCTCTCTCGTGTTTTCTAACTGCTCTTCAGCTACTTGAGGAGATATTGCACCTTTATCAACCATTTCTTGAAAATTCTTTTCTATCTTTGTCATTTGTTTTTCAATCATGGAATATTTAATTTGGGCATTACTAAACATTATAAAGTTAGCAAATATTGCTACAATTACTAATAAAATTGAAGGAACAAGCCAATCCACTGCCTTTGGTGGATACGACGCTAATTTTTGAAAAGTAGCTACCGGTTCAGTAAACAATCCTACTATGCTATCAGAATGACTAAATTTTTCTTCTTCTTCAATTTCATTTAATTGGTCTGAATTTTGTGGCATTTCTTCCATTTTATTCTCCTTTTATAAGTTACTTAAATATTCAATTTATAAAAAAATTAGACGTGTTTATTTTGAAAATGTTTCATCATTCTTTTATAGATTAAACTATTGTTAATTTAATAATAATATTTTCGAAATAAAACAATTAATTAATCTATTTTTATTTCTTATAATGAGTATTCAGGAAAGTAAAAAAATTATAAAAGATTTTTTTAATTATTTTCATTTATTTTCTCCATTTTAATAATATTTTATTATTTTTAAAGCTAAAGTTAGTTCTATTAAAATAATAGATAGTAAATAAATACAGGAATTTTATGAAAACAATTATTGAGCCTTTTAAAATTAAAACTGTCGAACCAATTAGGTTTACAACAAAAAGTGAAAGGGTTGAATTATTAAAACAAGCCGGTTATAACCCGTTTTTATTACATGCCGATGATGTAATAATTGACTTATTAACCGATAGCGGCACCTCAGCAATGAGTGCAAAACAATGGGCTGGGGTGTTAGATGGCGATGAAGCCTATGCAGGCTCAAAAAGCTTTTATCGTTTTGAAGCTGCTGTAAAAAAAATAACAAACCTAAACTATATTATCCCCACACATCAAGGACGTGCATCTGAAAAAATATTATTTTCCGTAGTAGGTGGTGTAGGTAAATTTATTCCCAACAATACCCATTTTGATACTACTCGTGCTAATATTGAGTTTACCGGTGCCGAAGCTGTTGACTTATTAAATGAAGTTGGTAAACATCCCGAAATTAAAGCTGATTTTAAAGGTGATATGGATATTCCAAAACTGATTGAGTTTATTGAAAAAACAGGAGTTGAGAATATCCCTTTAGTTATGATAACCGTTACAAATAATTCCGGCGGTGGTCAGCCTGTTTCAATGAAAAACATTAGAGAGGTTAAAGAAGTTTGTAACAGATACGAACTCCCTCTGTTTATTGATGCTTGTCGTTTTGCAGAAAATGCTTATTTTATTAAAAAACGCGAACCCGGCTATCAAGACAAAACCGTACTGGAAATTTGCCAAGAGATGTTTTCTTATGCCGATGGTGCAACTATGAGTGCAAAAAAAGATGCTCTTGTAAATATTGGTGGTTTTTTAGCTCTTAATAGTGAAGAGTTGGCTGTTAAATGCCGCAATCTTTTAATTGTTACAGAAGGGTTCCCCACCTATGGCGGCTTAGCCGGTAGAGACTTGGAAGCTATTGCTCAAGGTCTTGAAGAAATTGTTGATGAAAATTATTTACAATATAGAATTAGAAGTATTGAGTATTTAGGCGAAAAAATCACAAGTCAAGGTGTCCCAATTATTGAACCTCCCGGAGGACATGCAATCTATATTGACGCAAAAAGATTTTTACCAAACGTTCCTCCACAAGAATATCCTGGTCAATCTGTTGTTTGTTCATTATATATTGAAGGTGGTATTCGTTCTGTTGAAATTGGAAGTGTTATGTTCGGTAAATATGATAAAGAAGGCAATTTTGTTTCTCCTCCGATGGAATTAGTTAGATTGGCAATTCCTCGAAGAGTATACACTCAAAGCCATATTGATTATGTATCTGAAGTTATTATTGACGTGTACAAAAAACGTGATACATTAAAAGGTTATAAAATTGTTTACGAAGCACCTATGCTTCGACATTTTACAGCAAAATTTGAACCGATTCAGTAATTAGTATTTATGAAATTAAATAAACATATTAAATTTAATTCAAATTCTCAATTATGGAGATTATTAATAAACAACAATAATAATCTCCTAATTGAATCACGAGATACAGAAACAAAAAAAGTTTTTCTAACTTGTTTGAATTTAGATTCAAAGGAAACATTACTTAACAATATTTCCCCAAAAGAAGATACTTGGATAGGCATTGAAGCTTTTTATGGGGATTATATTATCATGCATAAATTTGTTAAACCCGATTTGCCTATGCATAAAGGTATTATTTTGTATTCTGTATCTCAAAAAAAGAAATCTGGGAAAACTTAAATTATACTTTTTTATTAGTTCATAATGATAATATTATCGCTCAGCAGCAAGGATTTGAAGAAAACAAATATGTTTCAATTAACATTAACACCGGTGAAGTAATTGAAGTATTATCAATTTCCTTAGAAGATTTAGATATAATGCATTCTAATTATTCTTCCGTTTTTAATTATGAACTATACTCATATCCTGAAAGTTATAGTACCGAGCAATGTTTTTTAGATGAATACGTGTCCAAATACACTAAACAATATCCATTAAAATACAATGTTGATTATTTGGAATATGAAAATTTTTATTTTTCAAATTTTCATTTGCTTAAAAGAGGAAAATTATTAAATTATTTTATTGCCATTGACAATACAAAAAATAAAATTATTAAAGAAGTAATATTAAATACCGATATAAATGCTTATGTGCCGGAATCATTTTTTATGTATAAAAACTTTCTAATATTGCTTGTACAAAAGAAAGATTTACTTATTTATAAAGTGGGGTAGTTATGAATTTAACTGATGATGATAAAAAAGTTTTACTTTTAATTGCAAGAAGAGCTATTGAAAATAATTTAGGAATTGGTGAACCGTTTAACATAGATACTTTTAATTTCCCTATCCTAAAAGAGCAATGTGGAGCTTTTGTAACTTTAACTAAACATGGTCAATTACGGGGCTGCATAGGATATATTTTATCTAACGATTTTTTATACGAGACAATTCACGATGCTGCAATTCAAGCAAGTTCAAGAGACCCTCGTTTTCCTGCCGTTAGTAAAAATGAATTAAAAGATATCAAATTAGAAATTTCTCTCCTTTCTGTTCCATTCAAAATGAATAGTTACGATGATATTATTGTAGGAACACATGGTTTAATTATATCAGAGCAAAGACACAGAGGATTATTACTTCCTCAAGTACCTATTGAACATAATATGGATAAAGATGAATATCTTACTTCATTATGCTTAAAGGCTGGATTAAATCCTGTTTTGTGGAAACAAAAAACATTAAACATTGAAATGTTTACCGCAACTGTTTTTAACGAAGAAGAAATGGGGTTTTAATGGACTTTGTAAGAAAACCTGCCGTTGCAGGAATGTTTTACCCCGCTTCTCCTTCTGTTTTAGAAAGTACAGTGCTTGACTTACTTGGAAAAAATAATAAATCAGAAATATTTAATAATATTGTTGGAATTGTTGCCCCTCATGCAGGATATATTTATAGTGGTGGAACTGCGGCCTATGCATACAATTGTGTTAAAGAATTAGATATTGAAACTGTTATTATTCTTTCCCCAAGTCATAGAGAATATTTTGATGGTGTTTGCATTTTTAATGGGGAAGGATATGCCACTCCTTTAGGTACTGTTTTTGTTAACAAAGAAGTTAAACAAAAACTCTCATTAAATAGCAAAATTATTTTTGAAGGAATACAAGGACATAGAAATGAACATGCAATTGAAGTTCATATCCCATTCTTACAAACTATATTCAGTAATTTTACTATTGTACCAATTGTAATTGGAAATCAAAGTACACAGAATATTTTTGAATTAGCAAACAAACTTACAGAAGTGTATAATGAAAAAACTTTGATTGTTGCAAGTTCTGATCTATCTCATTTCTACAATAAAAATGAAGCTAATAAATTGGATGGAATAATTGAAGACAAAATAAATAATTTCGATTATTTAGGTCTACAAACAGCCTTAAACCAAAGCAAGTGCGAAGCTTGTGGAGGCGGTGCAATTGTTGCTTTAATGAAAACTGCAGATTTATTAAATCATAAAAAAGCCAAAGTTTTAGCAAGAACCGATTCCGGAGATATTACCGGCGATAATGGCGAAGTAGTTGGCTATTTATCCGCTGTTGTTTATGGGTAGATTTAAAATAGAAGAGACTTAGGAATATCTTGTCTTTAATGGTAGTTCCATATTGTTTTAATGAAACTATATGGGGCAGTTAAAGGGATAATTCCTTGGCGATCATGGTATTGCCACGACCGAATAAATTTAGTACGAAAACAGCTAAAATAACGGTGCTTTTGAATAATAATTATTGCGTCACGGTACGACCGATGACGCCCATGTTTTTATTTCCCCACTTTTGCAACATCTTCAACCATGATGCCCCAGACAGGGTTTGCTGAGTTTTGCAATAACCATGACCGAAGACGTTACAAAACACAAATACATTGTCTGAAAAGGGATTTGGAAGGATTTTAATGATTTTTGGGATTAATCATTTATAACTTTTTCGTCACTTGTTACATCGTCACTCGTTACTTTTTTTTGATTGCAGAGCAATCACATGTCGGTAACCACGGAACAAAACATTCCCCACGACTTCGGATGAAGTCGCACCGTGATAACATAAAACATTACTTTACGTTTAGTGATTCGTTGCAGTAGAAAAGCTCTTTATAATTATAAATGATTAAAACTAACTCCTATTAAAATCACATAATTACTTCTACCAAAAGGAGTAACAATATTATTTCCCTTATAATTCTTTTGTTCTTATGCAATAATGCCATAACAAAAAGATCCGGAACGGATGACATTATTATAGATAATTTGTATTTAGTGAGCAGCTGATTTGAACCTCCAAAGCGGGGTGACATTATTTTAGATGTAATATTCGATTTATTTATCATTCTTTTTAACTTTTATCAAACAAAGACTATCAAGATAAATATACCCCGTTTTCAAAACAAATTTATCAAGTTACCAGTCTCAAGTTTCTATTATACGCTTTCAACAAACTAACCTTGCAAATAGCAGTGATATTGTTTATTTTTGTTGGTTAAATACAAATTTTTATGAGATATTATGAAACAGAGTAAAGCTTTTATTCCAACCTTAAAGGAAGTACCTGCCGATGCAGTAATTCCAAGTCATATTTTAATGTTACGTGCCGGTATGGTACGCATGCTTTCAGCCGGTATATATTCCTTTTTACCGTTAGGCTATCAAGTATTAAAAAAAGTTACCGATGTAATCCGCGAAGAGATGGATGCAATAGGTGGACAGGAATTTCATTTGCCCGCTCTGAACCCCAAAGAAATTTGGGAACAAACAGGTAGAGTTGAAGCTTTTGGTGATACAATGTTTCATATCAAAAACCGAGAATATGTATTAGCTCCTACTCATGAAGAAATTATGACTTACCATGCACGTGGTGTTATAACTTCTTATAAAGAAATGCCACAGATTTGGTATCAAATTCAAACCAAATTTAGAAACGAAGCACGTCCTCGTAGCGGCGTTATTAGGGGCAGACAGTTTTTAATGAAAGATGCTTATTCTTTTGACTCCTCTTTTGAAAATTTGGATAAATCGTACGATTTGCACAACCAAGCTTACAAAAAAATATTTGAAAGATGTGGTATTAAATTCTTTGTTGTTGGTGCTTCAAGCGGTGCTATGGGTGGAAGTAAATCGGAAGAATTTATGGTAAAATCCGATGCCGGCGAAGATACAGTTGCTTATTGCGAACATTGCAGTTATGCTGCAAACGTAGAAGTTGCTACTTCTGTTGTAGAATCTGCAAAACATGACGATGAAAGCAAAGCTATTTATGAAATTTCTACTCCAAATGTTAAATCAATTGATGAACTTTGCGAATTCTTAAAAATTGATGAAGCTGAAACTGCAAAATCAAGAGTATATATGGTTAATAATACTCCTGTTTTAGTTTTAATGTGTGGAAACGACGAAGTTAACGAAACTAAATTACCTGCAATTCTTGGAGGCGATGTTCGTCCATGTCATCCTGAAGAATTAAAAGAAATTTCTGGTGCCGATGCAGGTTCAATTGGACCAATTAACTTCAAATTTAAAATTGTTGCTGATTTAAGATTAAAGAATGCAAACAATCTTTACAGCGGTGCAAACAAAAACGATTACCACTTAGGCGGTATTGATTTGGAGCGTGACTGTCCTGAAATTACTTATCACGATTTAAGAATTGTTAAAAGTGGCGAAAAATGTACTCGTTGTGGTCATACTTTAGATGTATTTAAAGCAATTGAACTTGGACACATTTTTAAATTAGGAACTCGTTATTCCGAATCTTTAGGTGCAACTTTCTTAGATGAAAACATGAAAGAACACCCTATAATTATGGGTAGCTACGGTATAGGTTGCGAACGCGTTTTTGCTTGTTATATTGAACAACATAACGATGAAAATGGTATTATTTGGGATAAAGTTTTAGCCCCTTATCATGTTCATGTATTAGGACTAAACATGAAAAAAGATGCGGTGATAAATGCTTGCGAAGATATTTATAACAAACTTGAAGGAATGAATATCCCTACTTTGTTTGATGATAGAAATAACGTTCAAGCCGGTGTTAAATTTAAAGATGCGGATTTACTTGGAATGCCAATTCAAGTTATTGTTGGTGAAAAAGGATTAGCCGAAAACGTTGTTGAAATAAAAGTTAGAAAAACTAACGAAAGAATTAAAGTAAATTTAGATGAACTTTATAATAAAATTAAAGAGCTGTTAGGCTAATAATAAATGGTTTAATAATCTATTTTGTATATTGAAGACCGGAATATTTCCGGTTTTCTTTTTTAAAACTAAAACAAGAATAATATGAAAAAAGAAGTACACAAACTTTATTTGGTCTCAACCCCAATTGGCAATTACGACGATATTACTTTACGTGCAATAAAAATATTAACAGATGTTGATTTTATTATTTGCGAAGAATTTAAGGAAGCTTCCAAACTGTTAAATATTCTACAAATTAAAAAAGAACTTATCTCGCTGAACGAACACAACGAAAAAGAGCAGATTAATGAAATAGTTATGCAGATTTTAAGCGGTAAAACGGCTGCTGTAATTTCTGACTGCGGGGCACCTGTTTTTTCTGATCCGGGGCGTTTATTTGGTCGATTTTTGTATTAGTGCCGGAATTAAAATTGTACCTATTCCCGGAGCCAACTCACTTATTCCGGCTTTAATAGGTTCCAACTTTGATATTGACAAATTTTACTTTTATGGCTGGCTTTCGCCTAAAAAAGATATACGCAGATTTGAACTTAAAAAAATTAAAATGATTAAAGAGTTAATTGTTTTATTAGATACTCCTTACAGACTTACTTCACTTCTGAAAGATTGTGCTGATATTTTAGGCAATCAAAAACAGGCTGTAGTTGCCTATCAATTAACACTTCCAAACGAAAAATACATAAGAGGTTCGTTAGCCGAACTTTATAAAAAAGCCGCAGATGATAAATTAAAAGGTGAATTTGTTCTATTAATTAATAACAGATAAAGTTTTCATTTACTCTTGACATTGTTTTGTTTCTTAGATATATTAAATTTAATAATTTTAAGAAACAAACCAATGAAATATTTAGATTTTAACTCAAAATTAAACCGATTTGAAGCTTTTACTTGGAGTGACATAAAAAAACTCTCTCCCAAAGTTTATAGTTATCAATTAAATTCTTGGCAAAAAAAAGGGCTTGCTTAAAAGAATAGCTAATGAAGTCTATTCTTTTAATAATGAAAATATTGATGAGAAATCTTTGTTTTATTACTCAAACCTCATATATAATCCCTCATATATTTCTTTAGAATCTGCATTATCCTATTATGGTTTTATACCGGAATCCGTTTACGGAATAACCGGAATTTACAACAAATAAAACTTATAAGTTTGAAACAGAACAGACTACTTATTTATATAAAAGTATAAAACCAGCTTTATTTTGGGGATACAAATTACTTCAGTTTAATGATGTATTTATTAAAATTGCTGAACCGGAAAAAGCATTACTCGACTTTTTATATTTTAACAAAAGCCTAAAAACCAAAGAACATTTAGATAGTTTTAGATTAAATTATCTATTAATTAAAGAGCAAATTAGCATTGATAAATTTACAACCTATTTAACTTATTATAACATTTTAAGACTTTACAAACTTTGGAAGTTTATTAATATTGAGTTAAATAATGCTTAGTCTATCAGAGATTGAACGTTTTTATCCCAACAATCAAAGAGTATTTAAGCGTAATATTTTACGTGAATACCTCCAATATAAAATTTTGGAGATTGTTTTTAATTCAGACTATACCAACAAATTAGCCTTTATGGGTGGTACTTGCTTAAAAATAGTATTTTCAACAAATCGATTTTCAGAAGATTTGGACTTTTGATAATTTTGGTTTGACAATTGAAGAATTTGAATCTCTTTCAAAAATAATTGCTAAAAACTTAGAAAGTGAAGGTTATTTAGTTGAAATTAAAATTATTAATAGAGGTGCTTTTCATTGTTATATTAAAATTCCAAATCTTTTGTTTAATTTTGAATTATCGGGTTATAGAGAAGAAAAAATTTTAATTCAGTTGGATTCCGAAAATCAACCGTTTCAATACTCCGCTTCTTCCTTTTTATTAAACAAATTTGACGTTTTTACTGAAATTTTTCACACTCCTAAAGATGTTTTATTAGCACAAAAATTATGGGCAATAATAAACAGAAAAAACACAAAAGGTCGGGATATATACGATTCAATATTTTTATTTAGTATAACAAACCCAAATTATAGTTATTTGTATTCTAAATGTAAAATTACAAATTTGAAAGAACTAAAGGATATGATAAATAACAAACTAAACAATATTAATTTAAATCAATTAACTGAGGATATCCGTCCTTTCGTAATAAATAGTGCTGATATAGAAAGGATTAAATTATTTCCTCAGCTAATTAATTCTTTAAAATAATTTACTCACCTAATAACTCATCAACAAGCTCAACAGCTTTATAAATATTTTGTAATGAATACAACAATCCTTTTGAATCAACACCAACAGCTCTGTTAACATTTGGATAGTATATAAATCGACCTGTTAAACTTTCATAATTTCCGTCGAATAATAGCCCAATAATTTCACCCTTTGTATTAATAGCGGCACTTCCTGAATTACCACCAACTATATCATGAGTTGAGGAAAAATTAAGTGGCGTAGAATAATTAAAATCAGATTCTCTATTAATCCACTTTTCCGGTAAACCCCAAGGATATTCTTTTTGTCCAAATGAATAATACCTGTCAAACATTCCATAATAAGTAGTCTTAGCCGGAGCAATTGTCCCATTATATTCATAACCCTTTATTACGCCATCAGTAATTCTTAATGTTGCAGTTGCATCCGGTGAAAAGTTGGTACCAAAAGTGATAAAATACATTTCACCAAGCTTTCTATTTAGATTACTTATTGTATTATAGATTTCATCAGCCTGTTTTTCATATTCATGATATTTTGTTTTTAATAAAGAATAAAATTTTAATAAGGGATCAGTATTATTATTTATTTCCTCACTTTTCATATTAAGCAAATTTTTTAAGCTTTCTTTATTATTCACGAAACTGTTTTTAATTATATAATCAGCATACTCTTCATTATTTTTTCCATTAAGATTAAATAAAATATTATTCTCACCTAAATTATCAACCAGATATTTTATTAGCGATGTAAATATTTTATCTTGTAACTCTTTATTGTATTCTGAATTTAGTATATCATCGACAGTTTTTTTAATATTTAATTCCTTAAATTCATTACTGCGTAAACTATCAGGTAGTTTATACTGTTCTGCTTTTTCTAAAACTTTATAAGCAAACCAAATATATTTTGAATTTAATCTGCGAACAACCATTGAAAGAGTTTCGTATTCGTTACCAATCTTTTTTAAATTAGAAAAAGAATTATCTAACCCGCTAAACACATTACCATATTTAACTTTTAATTCAATATCTGAGTTAATCTTATCTGTAATTTTATTTTCAACAATCATTTTATCCTTAAAAATGTTCTCATTTTGTAGAGCCGACCAGCTTCCAAAATATGATTTTTTAGCATTCCCAATACTCATAATATTGTGCAAATATTCTATTTTGTTTTCATTTGAATTGTTATAAAAGTACTCAAAAACTGAATATAAGTTAGAATATAGTTTTGCTGTTTTATTCATTGAATAATCACGCATGTATTTTAATTGTTCAGATGAATAAAGACGATTTGTGCTACCGGGTCTGCCAATAACAAAAGTTAGTTCCCCTTCTTTTGCTCCTTCTGTATTCCATTTAAAGAAATTATTGGTTTTAACGGGAACGCCTAATGAATCATAAGCCCTTATAAAAGCAAAATCCAACTCATATCTTGGATATGTAAAATTATCCCAATCCCAGCCAGTTGAAGCAATTTGAAATTCAGGAACCATGACCAGCCGAATATCATTGTACCTTTTATATACATGCAAAACAAATTTTGCCCCGCTGTACATAACAACAACTTTACAAATTGCATTATACTTTTTAGAATAAATCCCTTCAACAGTTTTTATTTTTTCTTTAACATAGTCGTATTTTGAGGAATCATTTACAGCATCAAACTGCTCGTTTAATATTTCATTGGTTATATCCTTAATATCAACAAGTTGGTCAACATACATTCCTTTAATTTTTCTTTCCAAAAACTGTTCGTCGGCATAAAAGCCATCTTTTAGAAAATCTTCTTCTTTATTTTGTATTGGTAAAATAGCATCTCTTACACAATGATGATTTGTCATAATCAATCCATTTTGCGAAACAAAAGAAGCAGAGCATCCCCCACCTAATTGTAATGCACTTTTCATAGCAAAGTTATAAAACGAAGAATCAAGATTTACATTATACTCATTGTTCCATTTTTCAATTGGAAGATTATCAAACGAATACATCTTTCCAAAATGCTCAATGTTTACATCTGTTTGGGCAACAATGTTTGTAATAAAAACTAATACAATGCTAATATATTTTAAAGGTAATTTCATGTTTCCTCAATTTCAAATTTCTTTATATTCATCTTCTTAAACATTAAAATAAACCATATATGGTTAATGTTTCTTTTTACAGGTAAAAATATAAATTTAACATGTAAAATGAAACAGATTATAAATATTTTTACATCAAAATCATGTATTTATTTCTTTGTTTTTTACTATATTGACATTTTTATTGCTCATAGTTTAGTTACGGTGCTTTATGAAATCAGAAAGAATTTTATCTATTGATGTGTTTAGAGGATTTACAATTTTTATGATGATTTTTGTAAATGATTTAGCCGGTATATTAAATATTCCTATTTGGATGCAGCACATGCCGGCTGATGTTGATGGGATGACTTTTGTTGATTTAGTCTTTCCTGCTTTTTTATTTATTGTTGGTATGTCAATTCCATTGGCTTATAAAAGCAGAAAGAAAAAAGGATTTTCTGATTGGAATATTTTTATTCACACCACCATTAGAACTATCGGTTTAATAATCCTTGGTATTTTTATGCTCAACTCGGGTAGATATAATCCTGAATTATCAATATTACCTAAAGCAGTCTGGAAGTCGCTTTTTTACATTGGACTAATTTTATTGTGGAATCAATATCCAGCTGATAGCAATATTAAATACTTAAAGTATTCCTATCTAAAAATACTTGGCAGCTTAATTTTAGCCTTTTTGGCAATAGTTTATCGTGCAGGCACAAAAGAATCCATTCAATGGTTTACAACCTCATGGTGGGGCATTCTCGGCTTAATTGGCTGGGCTTATTTGTTTGGAAGCATTCTATTTTTTCTTTTTAAAACAAAAAGTATTTCAGCATATATTGGAGCAATAGCCTTGTTGGTTTCAATTTACATATTAGATAAAACAAATAACTTGCTGTTTTTAGACTTTATAAATAGTACTTTATGGATTGCCGGACATATTTGTTCACACACCGCAATTGTTTTAGCCGGTATTGTATCCAGTATTGTTATAACCGAAAAAGTTATTTCAGAATCTTATTTTGGAAAAATACTTTGGATTTTATCATTTGCTTTATTTTTATTTATATTGGGCTTTTTCTTTCGTCCTTTATATGGTATTTCAAAAATATACTCAACTCCTACTTGGGTTTTGTATTCATCAGCTATTTGTTGTTTATTATTCTGTTTCTTTTATTGGATTATCGATATACTCAAAATTTATAAATGGACAAAGCTTTTACAACCTGCCGGGTCAAATCCCTTATTAGCTTATATATTGCCGGATATATTTTATTTAATTGTATCTTTCTTTGGAGTAAGTATTTGGGGTAAATATTTAAGCAGCGGATTACCGGGAATTTTCCGTTCCCTCTTTTTTTCTATTTTAATTGTGGGAATAACTTCTTTTTTGGGTAAGTTTAAAATTAGGCTGCATCTATAAAAAAAGGGAGACAAAATTGTCTCCCTTCCTAACAGAACTCAAATAAAAAAATTGTTAAATTATCTCTATTAATGCACTTGTAATTGTATCCTTATTCGGATTTAACAAAAAGACTCTATAAAAGCCCCTGTCTTTAAAGTTTATTCCAGGAAAATAAATATAAGTCATTTCAGGATCGGTAGTAAATTCATAATCGTTATAATACTTAAATTCTCCTGTTCTTGGTTCGTATTTATCTAATTGTACATATACTTTTTCATAGTATACTTCATTAGCCAACTTAACCATAACAGTTAAATTACCTGCATAAAACCTATCGGCACAATCTTTTTCGCCATCATCATATTTTACACAGAAGTATAAAATATCGCATGACTGGGCTTGAACTTTAACGTTCATTGAAAAAAATAGACCAATAAAAAAGAACAGAACAAGCATTTTTTTCATAAAGCCTCCCCTAAGTAAGAGATAAAATGCAGTCCTTATTTAAGGACTGCCGTTAAATGAATTTATTTAATAAGTTGCATTTTTTTAGATTGAGTAAAAGTACCATTTTGACCAATTGCATTCAAACGGTAAATATAAGTTCCACTTGATAATGATGAAGCATCAAATTCTTTTTGGTATACACCTGATTCTTGTGATTCATTTACCAAGGTTGTAACTAATTCACCTATTGAATTATAAATAGCTATTTTTACTGTTGCTTTTTCTGGCAGAGTATAACTAATTATAGTTGTAGGATTAAATGGATTTGGATAATTTTGTTCTAAAGTGTATTCGTTTGGTGCCACAACGTTTACTTCAACAGCCTTGCTAAAGTTAACTTGACCATCAAAATCTACTTGTTTTAATCTATATGAATATTTACCTGATGATAAGTTCACATCAACAAATTGGTATTCACTCTTTTCAGTAGTTGTACCATTACCTTTAACAAATATAACTTCTTGCCATTTGGAATTCTCTGATTTTCGTTCAATTGAAAAGCCTGAGTTATTTGTTTCTGTAGCTGTAGACCAAGCCAATACTACACCTTTATTATTTGGTTCGGCAGTAAATGAAGTTAATTCTACTGGAATTTCACCACCATTGATTGTCATTGAAACAGGGACAACTATTGATTGGTGTTGTGGGTCGTTACTTGATATTTCTACATCCATAGTATACAAACCTTCAGGAAAATCTTCACTTACAAAGGTTAATTCTAATGCTGCTGATGTACCCGATGTTAAAGTTCCTTCAGAATTTGCAGCAATTAACCATTCAGGATCTGCTGATATTTTTACAGCTAATGCTGTTTTTGCATATACTGTATTGTATGCCATTAATAAACCATCAGTACCGGTAGCATTTTCAATTCCGGTTGTTCCACCACTTACGGATGCAGTGATTTCTTTATAATAATACATAATTTTTCCGGATTTAAATAATTGAATCTGGAATGTTAATATACCTGTTCCAGTATATTTTGACCAATTTGTATATTGAATTATAAATCTATCTGCTTCTGCTTGATAATATACTTTACCATTTGTTTTTCCATCTAAATCATCCCAATAAGGTGCTATAAAATTATTTGGTGATGCAGCGTTTGGAATTGTAGCGTTCTCATATAAACTACCACTTAATGCACCGAATGAGACAAAACCATTTGAACCAAAATATACTCTTGATTGTGATACTCCATAATATTCAAAATCAAATCCTAAATTAAATGGTCCTGCATACCCTTCATCAAGAGCGGAAAATGATCCTGTAGCTGTCCAATTTGAAACCAATGTACCGGTAGTAGAAATATCATTCCACTCGAATACCGGACCATCTGTTGCATCGCTATCTATCCATTTATATCCAAAATTGTCTGGTCCACCTGAACCTTTAATTCTTAGACCTTTTGAAGAAATTTCTTTTCCTTTTTCATTATTAATTTCAATTTCGGAATCATTAATAACAGGAATCAGATTAAAAGAAATTTTATCACTTGGGTAAGTACTGTTTGTTAAATGAGCTTCAAAATCCAAAGTAGAAGGATTTGTCGCAATGTTTGCAATCAAAATAGTATCCTTAACAATAGAGTTTGGATTTATAGATTTAACCAACGAATCAGGAGTAACAGAAATAACTGGAGCACTTAAAGTAGTACCAGAAGTACTATTTGATAAACCTGACCAGTTAGCCCAAACGTCTCTTGATTTGACTGCAAAATAATATGGAGTATTAAATTCCAATCCTTCAACAATTAATGTTTCTACTGACCCTGCTGGTTTAGGAGTTGCAACAAATTCAAGTTGTGTTGCATTATTAAATGCTATTGTATCATTTATTGGTGTTGTGGAGACTCTAACATCATATGACACCACTCCTCCAACCGATGTATCAGACGGTGCTGTCCATTGTAATTTTAATGATTGCGATGTTGGTTCAACAACTGCTAAATCTGAAATATTTGTTGGCGGAACTTCATCAGGTGTTCCCATAGATAAAAAGGCAGCATAACAATCAATTAAACCTTTTCCATAGTTATTATCTTCACCGGCTGTTCCCAAATCTTTTGCTGTGTTGTATAAAGCCAATTTAATTTGTTTACCTGTTAAACTTGGAAAAGCTTGTCTTAACAATGTAATTGCTCCAACAACATGAGGACATGCCATTGAAGTACCGGTATATTCATCATATCCTCCACCAATAATTGATGAACGGACATCTGTTCCAGGTGCTGATACTTCCGGTTTATATAATAAGGATCCTGTTCCACCACAAGTAGAAGGACCACGTGAAGATGAACTTGCTATTGGATTATTACTTCCAGATAGGTAAGCAGCTCCTTCAATATTAGCTACACAGAATACGTTTGTCTCATCTGTATTTATATTTTTTGGCTTTGTAATTGTTGTTGAGTTTGGTCCACTATTTCCGGCGGAAAATACTACGGCAATTCCGGCAGCTTCCAAAGCATTAAATGTTTGTTTATATAATCCTGTACATTCATCTGTAATATCAGGGTCATACCAGCTATTAGAGATAGCATCAGGCATATCATTTATAGTGGTCGCATTATTATCAGGATTCATTGCCCACTGAAAAGCAGCAATTGAATTTGAAGTATGGGGTGATGAACATATGGTTTTTGCAGCAATCCATTCTGCGTTAATTGCTACACCAATTGTATCGCCAACTATACTTCCTACCATTGTACCCATTGTATGCGTTCCATGGTTATCGCAATCACTTGGAGTTGTGGTTCCTGATGGATCAAACCATGCTTGGCTTGATGGAACGTGTGTTCCACGCCATTTTGATGAAATTTGTGGGTGAGTATAATCTACACCAGTATCAATTCCCATCAGCAATCTACCCTGTCCGGTAATTCCCATCTCCCACAATTTGTGAGCATTAATAATTTTTACTCCTGCTTCAACCGATTCTATCCCTCTATCACCGCTTACTCCTTTAGTAGGAGCATCCAGCAATAATTCCGCATCCAAATCAATTTGCAATACTTCGGTTCTGGTCATCATTTCATAAAAGAATGCTGGTTTTGCAACAACACTTATCATGTTTGCAATCCAAAATCTTTGATATGTAAACACTTGTCCGTTAGCTTCCTTAGAGATTAATTCAGTAACATAAGATTCCTGTGTTTCATTTGCTTTACTCTGCAAAGCTGTAATTACTTCAAAGGCTCTTCTTTCTAAAGTTGCTTTTTCACGATATAATTGTTCGTCTAATGAACGTATATCAACTTGATCACGGAAATAAATAAATCCGTAAACGTATTCATCAGCTTTTGTATTCTGTAATGCCTGCTGCATACGTTGACTAACTTCAACCTGACCAAACATCACAGAAGAAATCAGTACAATAAGTAGTAGTGCTTTTTTCACTATTTACTCCTATTTAGTTTTTAGATGGTTACAAATATAAATTTTTATTTAATAAGACAAAGCGTATTTTTATAAATAAAATTAATAAATATTAAAAATTTAATCAAACAATAAACTTTTTGTTTTATTAATATCCATAATATAATAAAAAACCGATCCTTCTGTGCAGAGAATATTTTCATTATTATAAATTTTTACGCATATATTCACTAATTTATGCGATTTTTTTACAATTTCTGCATTCAAAGTTATCTTTCCCTTATCGGTAAATATGGGCTTTAAATATTTAACTTCAAGTTTTGAAGTAACCGCGGTAGCCCCAAGTAATACCGAGACAGTCCATGCAGCAATCTCATCAACCAAGGTTGAAATTATTCCTCCATGTACAATGTTTTTATATCCAGCAAATTGTGGTTTTGGTTCCCACTCCGAAACTATTTTTTCGCCATCCCGCATAAATTTCATTTGCAAACCATACTTATTATTTGGGGAGCAGCCAAAGCAGTTATAATCTTCCTTTGATAAATAGGGGTTAGTT
Source organism: Melioribacteraceae bacterium (assembly GCA_963663265.2). Lineage (GTDB taxonomy): Bacteria > Bacteroidota > Ignavibacteria > Ignavibacteriales > Melioribacteraceae > JAEXOD01. The sequence continues at coordinate 2,347,852 of CAXXXM010000002.1, read as the reverse complement.
ATTTCTTCCAAGTTTTATTCTTCGTATATTTTAGTTATAAGTTCAACAAATTTATATAATTTAAATGGATTATTCAATATTTGAAACAGAAATTAATATAAGACCTGATGACATTGATATGAACAATCATGTTCATTATTCAAAATATCTCGATTATTTATTAACTGCTCGTTACGAACAAATGCAAAGTTGTTATAAAATGAGTATGGAAGAATTTGCCAAGCGAGGTTTTGTTTGGTTTGCTTCAACCGCTAATATTAACTTTAAAGCAGCACTCAAACTTGCTGATAAGGCAATTGTTCGTACTCAAATTTTTCAAATAAAAGCAGCACAAGTTGATGTTAAATTTTGGATACTTCGAAAGCAAGATGAAAAACTTTGCTGCTTTGGGAATGTACTATACACATTGATTTCTTCTCAATCCGGTAAACCTATTAGAATTCCTCAGGATGTTGTTGAGAAATACTCAATTTAATTTTTCACTTTCTTCTAATACTTAACTTCTAACATAGAATAGTCGTCATCAAATGGTTCGTCATCACCTTTAATTTCTTTTATTTTGCTAAAAATTAAATCGGTATCATTTAATTCTTTAACAACCTCAACAAATTCACCAATAGTCATCATTTCACCACTTGGCATTTTAATTTCAAAGCAACCATCACTATAAATAAAAAGTTTATCACCTTTATCTATTTTCTGTTCATTGCTTGTAAACTCGTAACCTTCCCAATAACCAATAGCTAAATTTTTATTTTTTAATTCAAGTATTGATTTATCATTTTTTACAACAAGAGCAGGTGGATGACCACCGCTTGAAAACTTAATTAAATTGCTGACTTTATTATATACACCATACCAAATAGTAAAAAATTTATCCCCTTGCTTATCCATAGGAAAAGCTTTATTTAAACCTGCAAGTACAGAAGATGGGTTAAGAAAATCAGTATCCGGTAAAGATTGTGAACGTAGCACATTCATTGCTGAAATTGATAACAAAGCAGCTCCAACACCATGCCCGCATACATCAAGCAAATAGATTGCAAAATTGTTTTCATCAATCCAATGATATCCAAAAGCATCTCCCCCTAATGTTGTTGAGGGGATAAATTTCCAATTTGAAGATATTTCACCTGTTAATGGATTAGGCAATAACGAACGAACATAAGCAGAAGCTTCAGCAATTTCATCGGACAATGCTTTTTGAGTTGCCAACATTACTTGGTATGCTTCGTTACGTTGTAATAAATTTATATAAGCTTTAGAGTGATATCGTATACGTGCTATCACCTCTAATTTATCGGGCAATTTTACCATATAATCGTTTGCCCCTAAAGCAAAGGCTTCAGCTTTTACTTTTGGTTCTTCTTTGGATGAAAGAACAATTAAAGGAATATTTTCCGTTTGTTTATTATTTCTAAAAAACTTTACCAGCATTAAGCCATCAATATCGGGCATAACCAAATCCTGTAATATTACAGTTGGTTGCAATTCAATAGCGGTTTTTAATGCTTGAGCCGGATTATTACAAAAATGAAATGATATATCTTGTTCATCTACTAACATGCGTCTAACTGCTTCACCAATAATAGCCTGATCATCAATTAATAAAACTGTTATCTTATGTTCAGTCAATCCTTTTGTATTTGTTCCGCTCATTTTGTTTTTCCTTTAAATAATACTAATTAAATAATCTGCTATTTCATCTATATTAATAATTTTTTCAGCCGCATTTAACTCAATTGCTGCTTTGGGCATTCCAAACACTACACAAGTTTCTTCACTTTGTGCAATTGTTTTCATTCCCGCTTTTTTTAGATTTAGCAATCCTTCTGCTCCGTCACGTCCCATACCGGTTAACAATACACCTATTATTTTTCCGGGATAGTTTTGTAAAGCTGAATTAAAAAACACATCTACCGATGGTCTAAATGGATAATTAGCAGGCTCTTCTGTATAGTCTAACGATAAGTTTGGACGTAATATAAGATGGTCATTTGTTGCCGCCACATAAATATTCCCCTTCCTTAACAAAGTTCCTTTCTCTGCAATTTTAACATTTAGTTTTGTTTGGTTTGCCAACCAACCAATTAATCCTTCAGCAAAGTCACTATCAACATGTTGAACAATTACTATTGGTGCCGAAAAGTTTTCCGGTAATTTGGAAATTATTTTTTCTAATGCTTTTGGACCACCTGTTGAAGCTCCTATTGCTACTAATGTTGAAAGTTTATATTTATCTTCATGTTTTGCTGCAATTAGTGGTTTACTTTTTTCTTTTTTTTCTACTGTATTTATTTTACGTCTAATCGATTCTATTTTACCAATTAAAAAATCTCTTCCTAAAGTGTCAAGTTCGTTTATCATTTGTGGAGTTCTTACTGCATCTAAGGCACCATAACCTAAAGCAGCAAATACTTTTTCACTATTTAATCTAACAGAGGCAGTAACAATTAATATTGGACATTTGCAGCATTCCATAATTTTTTTTGTAGACTCAACACCATCCATCACAGGCATAATTAAGTCCATCAAAATCAAATCCGGCTTATCTAATTTAGTTTTTTCAACTGCTTCAGCACCGTTAATGGCAATCCACGCAATTTCATATTCTTTTACAGAATTTATTATCCCCTTTAAAACTTCAACCGCCATTGGCAAATCATTAACAATTGCTATTCTCACTTATCACTTTCCCCTATTAAATCTTTTACAGCATTGATAAATGAATCATCGTTAAAACTACTTTTTGTTAAATAATAATTTGCCCCAACTTCCAAACCCTTTAATTTATCTTCCTGTCTATCTTTATATGAAACAATAATAACAGGAATGCTTTTTAATTTTTCGTTTTCTTTTATTAATGAAACAAATTCAAAACCATTCATTCGAGGCATGTCTATATCACTTATCACCAAATTATACTCATGCTCTCTAACTAAATTCCACCCATCAATTCCATTAATAGCTGTATCAACTTCGTAACCGGCATTAATTAAAAGTTTCTTTTCTACTTCACGGACTGTAATTGAATCATCGACAACTAATATTCGTTTCTTTTTGCTTATATCAGCTTTAATAGACCGAGCAATACGTTTTAAACGTCCACCGGTAATTATATCATCAATAGACCTTATTAAATCTTCAACATCAAAAATCAGAACAGGATCTCCATTCCCCAAAACAGAAGCAGAAGAAATATCTTTTATCTTTCCTAACCGAGAATCTATTTTATGTATTACTAAATCTTGTTCACCCACAAATCTATCCACAACAAGGGCATATTTATTTATCCTATCCCCAATAACAACAATATTTACTTTATCAGATGGTTTTATTTTTTCAGGTTTTCCTAAAACTTGCGACAAATGAACCAATCCAATATTATTATCACCTTGCTTAAAATACTGCTTTCCTTCTACCGAATGTATTTCGTCTTGTTCAACAATTAATGTTTGATCAATTCTGGTTAGAGGAAAAGCATATGGCTCATCTGCCACCCAAACAATCAAAGTTCTTAAAACTGACAGAGTGATAGGAAGTTTTAATATAAACTTTGTTCCTTGTCCTATCTGGGTTTCAACGTTAATTGTACCACCAACTTCTTGAATCATATTTTGAACTACATCCAAACCAACTCCACGCCCGGATACTTCGGTAACTTGTTCAGCAGTAGAAAATCCCGGCAAAAACAAAAAGTCCGTTAATTCTGTCGGACTTAAACTATCAGCTATTTCTTGAGTTATATAATTTTTATCTACTATTTTGGTTTTTAACTTTTCAAAATCTATTCCCTTACCGTCATCTTCTATTGTAATAAGTAGCATTCCACCACTATGCATTGCGGTTAAAATTATTTTTCCTTCTTCAGCTTTGTTTTTACTTATTCTTTGATTTGGTAATTCAAGTCCATGGTCAATTGCATTTCTTAAAATATGTGTTAATGGCGATTTAAGTTTTTCCAGAATATCTCTATCAACTTTGGTATTTTTTCCTCGTATTTCAAATTCAACTTTTTTGTTTAGTTGTTTTGATATATCTCGTACCATTCTTGGAAAGTCATTCACGCCATCTTCAAATGGTCTCATTCGGCTTTGCAAAACTTCTTTATACAACCTGTTTGAGATGTTATAAGATTTTGTTGCTTGAATTTCTAATTCCATATTGTATTCAAGCACTTGTTTTTTATATTCCAACATTTCATGCTGTATTTTTGAAAGATATATTTGCTCTTTTTCTTCAATCTCATTTTTTTGTTTAAATTCTAAATATCTTTCGAATGTAAACCATAGTTCGTTTTGTATTTTTCTTATTTTGGAAAAGTCTTCGATATCTTTTTGAATGTTTTGTGCGGTTATTAAAGATTCACTTGCAAAACCAATCATTTTATTAATAATATCAGTACTTATACGTAAAATACGGCTTCCTTCATCCCCCTTAGATTCGTTTGGAGAACTATTTTCAACTACACTTTTAGACGAAGGTTTTGAATCGTCAACTATTTTTTCTTTTTTAGAAACAACCTTTTGAGTAACCTCAGGTTTTAAATTCCCTTCTAACTCTTTAATCTTTGCAAGTTGGATTTCTAATGCATTTATCTGCTCTTTATTTTCTGATATCCATTTATTTACATCCTTATAAGCAGCAATTGCGGCAAATAAATCAACACTACTTAAAAGTAAATCAATTTGTCCGCCTGTTGGTACTTTTTGCGTTTCTTTAACAGCAATAAAATAATCTTCCATTAAATGAGCTATTTTTACAATAGCCGTAATATTTAATATTCTTGCAGCCCCTTTTATTGAATGAGAAGCCCGCATCAATTCTTCAATATTACTAAGCTCTTTTGGATTTTTTTCAAGATTAAGTAAACCATCATTTAACAAAGTTGAATTGTTTTCCATTTCTGTAATAAACAACTCCAACATCATAGGATCAATGGATTCTTCTTTATATTCTTCTTTTTTAGTTTCTACTACTATTTTTGGTGATTCTTGTTGTATTTGAGGCTTTGGCTTTTCAACTACAATGGATTCAGGGGTTTCAGATTTTTTATTAAAGTTTTTAAGATTGTTTGTAAATAATACTATGTCATCATTATTTTTTTCAATTGATGAAGGAATTTCATCAGCATTTACAATTGCAATTTTATTAAATATTTCAACAGCATTAATTATTAGTTCAACAAGGGGCTGCTCAATTTTAAGGTTTCCATCCTTAACATCGTTCAATCTATCTTCACAGGCACCCGCCAAATCTGCCAGACTTTCATATCCTAATATTTTCGCGGCACCTTTAATAGAATGGGCTCCTCGTATAACATCAGAAAGAAGGCTTACATCTGAATTATTATTTTCAATTGCAAGCATTCCTTTGTTAAGGATTTCAGAATTTATTTCGAGTTCACTTTTTAATAAATCTAACATAATAGTGCCGGTTAATAAATATTTTTATTAATACTCATATATAATTTTTTTTCATCAAGTATACCCACAAATGTATCAGAATCTTTACGCAGTATACCCATTAAATAATTAGCAGAACTTTTTTTAATAGTAGCCGGAACCGGACTTATTGATTCGTTCTGTATTTTTTTTATACCCATTATTTCATCAACTTCAAAAACCCAAACATCCTTTTCTATACTTAACACACACATTCTTTTATAAACTTTTTTTGTAAGGTCTAATGAATAACTTTCATTCTGGTCAATATTTAATACTGATTTAATATCAACAACAATTTTTAACTCTCCCCTTATATTAGTTATCCCTTTAATAAGTGTTGTTGTTTTTCCCGGAAGAGAATGTATTGTTCTAAGTTCAGTTATATAAGTAACATTTCTAATCTGTATTGCAAACCATTCATTGCCCACTCTAAAAAACAGATATGAATTATCAGTATAATAGTTTATATTTTTTCCCTTTGAAAGTATTTCATTCCATTCATCCAAATAACCTTCGGGAGCTTCTCTGTCAAATAAAAATGTTCCGGCTTCTTCAAATTTTGTACAATTGGCACAATGAATATTTTGTTGTAATAATTCACAACTTCCATTACCCCATACACCTATTTCAAGCCAGCAGCTGTTTATTTCTTTCATATTTTATTTTGTAAAAATAATTTGTTTTATTTCTTCATTTAATAAAGATTCTGTATTTACAAGTTGAACCAAACCATTTTTATACTTAAACATTTTACCAATAAATCTTGCTTCATTAATTACAATACTTTGGTCAATTAGTTCTGATTCATCTATTTGAATAATTTCGTTAACCCTCCGTACTACAAAGCCAATTATTTTCTCTTCTCCACCATAACTAATATTTACAATTAGTATTTTTGAACTTAGTTTATTTTCAGTTTCTTTTCCTGATGTTATTACATTAAGGTCAAAAGCTGCTAAATTTGTTCCTCTATAATTAAACGAGCCTAAAATATATTTTGGAGTATTTGGAATTGGGGCAAGTTTTAAATAAGGAATTACCTCTATTAAATTCTTGCTTTTTATACCATACATCATATTTTCAATATTAAATAAAAGTACTAACATAAATAAACTTAACTCACTTTAAATTTTTTCACTTCACTTTGCAATAATGATGATACCCTGTTTAATTGAGTTATTGCATCATTAGTTTCTCTAATTGCATCTGCCGTTTGTTTAGCCGCTTCATTTATTTGTATCATCGATTCTTTAATTGCAAATGCACTTGATGATTGATTTTGCACACCGTTATTAATAATTTCATACTTCGGTACTAACTCTTCAACTTGACTTATAACTTTAACCATTGTTTCACTAACATTGCCAACTTCAGTTACTCCCGAATGAACTTCTTTAGTAAATTTATCCATTCCCATAACGCCTTCTGTTACTGCTGATTTCATTTCTTTAACAAGTTTTTCTATATCTAATACCGCAACCGAACTTTGGTCTGCAAGTTTTCGTATTTCTCGTGCAACAACTGCAAAACCTTTTCCAAATTCACCGGCTTTTTCTGCTTCAATTGCAGCATTTAATGACAACAAATTTGTTTGTTCTGAAATTTTATTTATTGAAAAAACCACCTTTCCAATATTTCCAGCTTTTTCATTTATTACTGATAATCGCTCCGTTATATTACCAACAGCATTATCAAGCTGGTTCATAATGGTGTCCATTCTCTCAATATTTTCTTTGCCTTCCTCAGCCAATATTTTTGTATTATCACTTAATAATTTGAGCTCATTCATGGTGTCAACAAGTTTTTCAGAAGTATTGGATATCATTTTTGTTGTCTCAACAACTTCGTTTGTTGTACTAACATGTTCAATAACTGTACTTTCCAATTGTTTACTTGATGCTGATATTTGTGATGTTGAGGATGATATTTGAACAATTGAATTTTGGGCATTTTTTATAATTGTTGTTAATTTGTTCAAAAACTCATATAAATACTCTGATATTTTTTTTATATCGCCACTACCAGTTATTTTTTTAAGAGCTGTTAAATCACCATCTCCCTTTGCTAAGGTTTTTAATCTTTCCTTAAATAGCTTTATTCCTTTTGCCTTATTAAAAAGCAAAAATATAAACACAAACAGTACTACTGCCGTAAATAACACACAGATTCTCAATAAGAAAATATTACTACTTATTTGCTGGTTTATCATTCTTAAATTAAATGCCCAAGCAGCTCTTATTTTAATTTGTAGTTCAGTTATGGAAGTTCCTAATCCGATTTTTGCTGACATATATCTTTCATCAGTCAACATTCTAAAAGCTTTTTCTTTTCTCCCATTAAAGTATTCTTCAAATGCAGATGATTCAATCTGCCTCAGACTATTTATTCCAATTTCAACTTTTTCAAATGCTGCATTTATAGAATAATGGTTGTCACTTATTAGATCAAAAGTTCCAAATGAATTTTTACTCCCCTTTATTTCAGTCCAATAATTATTATAATCATCAAGTTCTCCTCCAATCAAAAAGCTTCTTGCTTTTTCTGACAAATAGTTCGTTTGATTTAAAACCATTACAATGCGTCCCTGAGCTTTTAGAACCTCATCGAAGGTATTATCTTTATTTTCCACTAAATTGTTTTCATTTATTACTAAATAAATTAAAACAATCATCATTAATATTAGTGTTATTCCAAAATATTTAATTATATCAATGATTCTCATTCGTTTCTCCAAACTATTAGTGCAAGTTATATTTCTCGCAAACTATTTACTGCATTATCTAACATGTTATTGCTTTTATTAAAAGAAGATAAATTATTAACAGATGTAACAACATCTTCATTTAATTGATGTGTAATACTTTTCAATTCTTGATTAGTTGAATTTTGTTCTTCAATAATTTCTTTAATACTGGAGAACTGCTTTATCAGGCTTTCTATTTCAACAACTAATTCATCAACTTCACCAACTACATTATCTATTTTATTTGAATTGTTTTCGGTTTTGCTTAAAAACAATTTTGTTTCATTTAATGCCTGAAAAACTGCTGTTTTTATTTCATCTATTATTAATTCAATTTCATAAATGGAGTTATTAATTTGAGTTGAAAGTTTTCTAATTTCAGAAGCAACTAAAGCAAAACCATCCCCGTAGTCTCCTGCTTTTTCAGCTTCAATGGTTGCATTTAAAGCCAGCATGTTTGTTTTTTCGGCAATTTTATTTATTGTTGTAATAACCGTACTAATTTTGATAGAATCTTTATAAAGCTTTTCAAGGTTAATTGTATTTTGTTCAGATGATATCGCCAATTCTTTAACCTTTTGAGCCAATGGAATTAAAACCGTAGAACCATCACTAACCGATTTAAATGTACTTTTCGATTTTTCCGTTATCATATTAATCACATTTAATAATTCATCAGCTTTTGAATTAATTTCAGTGATTGAGATAGAAATATTATCAACTTGTTTTCTAAAACCTTCGACACTTTTTTCCTGCATTTTGTAACTAATATGCAAATCATCAGAATTCATTTTAACTTCTAATGCCAAATGCTTAATTTTTGAGAACACCGTAGTTGTTCTTTTACCCATTGCTTGTAACGAATTTAACATTACTGCCGCTTCATCTTTACCTTTATAGAGCTGTTCAGTAACACTATTGTTGTCAATAATTTCTCCGCATAATTTCAAACCCCTATTTATTGGGTTTAGTATTTGCTTTGACACAAAAAATAAGCCAACAATTCCCATAATAAAGGCAAAAATACCCAACATTAGTAATGAATAAAAGATATAATTTGTTTCAGAATATACAATAGAGGAATTTACAGCTAAATAAATCATCCAACTACCGGTTTTTATTATCTCTTTTTGGAACAAATAATTTTCTGATTCTACCGCTACATTCCCGGTAATAACTTCATATAATTTGATTCGATCTGCATTTTTATTTCCAACTATTAATTTGTTGTCTCTGCTTAAAAGGAAACAGCTAATATTATCCCTATTAAATCGTGACAAAATGTCTTCCAGAAAACTTTCTTTTAGTTCTAAAATTATTACTCCCTCCCATTTATTATTAACAATAACAGGAGTAATATATTGGATTACGGATATTCCGTTTTGTACTATCGGCTCAGAGATATAGCAACCTGCAAAATTATTTTCTTTGAGGTTTGAGTAATATTTACAATTGATTACTTTCTTTTCAACATTATAAATATCGTATATACCTTTTTCTGATCTAAAATAAAATTTTACCGGTTCTATTAATGTTATTTTTTCTGCTTCGTTGTATTTAATATTATCATCAGTTATCAAATAAGCACTATATAACTCAATATTATTTGATAATATTTGATTCAAAAACCTGTTTCTTTCAAATTGATCCTTGTATAGACCTGATTTTTGAATAAGCCCGGTAATTTCACTAACAGCTGATATTTTTTTATTTAATTTATCAAAAGAATAAGCGGCTAACTCCGCTTTTTTTCTTAATCTATTTTCGATATCATCTTTTAGGCGGTTATCAGCAGCAATTTTGAATATAACAATTAATAGAATAGTGGTCAATAAAGCAGCCAAGCCCGAATAAACAATTATTTTTCCCTGAATACTGTTAATTTTCATAGTTATTAAAATACTTAATTTCAGTTAATAAATTGTCAATTGCTAAAATCAAACCATCTGCTGCCAAACTAAACCTTTGTAAATATATCTCGTTTTCATTTGAGTTATTATTAAGAGTATTAACTGATTCAAGCATCATTTTAGTTACACTGGTTTTCTCTTCTAAACTATCTTTAATTAATGAATAACTTGGCAGGGTTTCCGTAAATCCCAAAATACTCTCTTTTAACGATATATTAACTTGATTTACAGCAATTACAATTTCATCAACTTTTTTATTGAATTTATTTATTGCCAATGATTCATTTGAAACATTATTCTGTAAATCGTTTATTTGTTTTTCAATTTCATAAGTGGAATCAATTGTTCTTTCAGCCAATTCCGTTATTTCTGAAGCTATTACAGCAAAGCTTTTCCCTTGCTCACCCGCTTTTTCAGCCTCAATAGCAGCATTTAATGAAAGCAAATTTGTTCTATCAGCTATTCTGTTTATAGTTTGTAATACTGTACTAACGTTTGATGTTTTTTCAATTAATATTTCAAATTTCCTTCCTATTCTGCTTGTTGCTTCATTTAATTTAGAAATATTAATATTCATATTATCTAAAACTGAAATACTATTTTTTGTTCTTTCTGATGTTGCTTTAACTGCAGAAAACAAGCTTTCCATATTCTCTGTTGCAGTAGTATTTTGTAATACTATATTATAAAACGAGTTTTTAATTTTTCCCGAATTTACAGATAAATTTTCAATTATTTTTTTTTGGCTTTTTGCTGTGTTATTTATTTGACCAGCTGCGGAATATGCAAATTTACTGTTTTCATCAATATTATTAATCAACCTTATTGTTTTCTTCCTTAACTGATTTATTTTCTCCAACAACTCATTAGATTCAGCCCCTGAGGCATGGACTTTCCGTTCCGACAAAACTCCATCACCTATTTGCTTTGCATACGAATTAATATCGTTTATGGGATTTTCTAATAAAAAAGTTATTTTATTAATTACAAATACTGAAATAATAACGCACATTAAAGCAATCAATATAGATAACAATAGTGTATTATAAATTGGAGCCAATATTTCGCTTTTTGCTACTCTCATTATTAAAACCCAATCACCAGGTTTTATTACTGCAGCAGAATAATAATATTCTTTTTGATTAAATACATGCTCTTGAATTTTATCATTCTTCGAATCAAACAGGTTATTAAAAATATTGTAGCTGGTTAAGTCCTTAATGCTTTTTGTTTTGGAATCCTGATTGTAAGTTGAGGATATAACTTTACCTAATCGGCTAACTAAATCAAAATCAACTGTTTTATAAGGTTTAAGATTATTTAGAAACTTATCAATATCAAACAACGCTCTATCAACGCAAGAAACTCCATAAAATCGTTTATTTCTAACAATTGGGCTGCAATGTTCAACCATCATTTTCCCTTCATAAATGTATGGTTCCGTTATCAAAGACTTTTGAGGCTCTTTCGAATAGAATCGCTCTTTAACTCCTTGGTAATACATACTTGTATTCATATCAACAAGTTTTTCTAAACTTAAATTATTTGGATTATTAATTGGACGAAACCAATATGGAATAAATCTTCCCGTTTCATCAATAGCAGGAGAAACTTTAGACGAACTATTCTTATACAAATCATCTTTTCCATCGGCATTTGGTTCATAACCTATTGAAGCACCCGTAATCATTTCGGTTGCTTCCAGAACATTACCCACCAATTCAACAGAAGATTCTCTTTTCCCAAACAACACATCATTTTGTGACAAAGCCATAGTTTTGCTTATTGCATCCGCTTCAATATTGCTTAGACTGATTTTTTCTGCGGCACACTTTAAATTATACTCAATTTTTTCTTCAGATGATTTAATAAGTGCATTATACATAATAATACTTGAAACTATTATTATTAACGTTGCAATAGAGATAAAAACTAATGCAATTTGAAATAATACCTTACTTCTATAACTTTTGAATAATGAGTTAATAAGCATAATCACGGTCTATTTCTTTTGCAGAATAAATGACCAATAAAAATCCTTGCCGGGGATTTCCTGGCTTTCGATTGGTAAATCAAACTGCCTTATAATATCAAAACCTGCTTGATTCATCAAAGCTTTCCACAAACTTTTTGGTAAAGTGCTAAAATGGAAAGGATTGTCCTGGTGATTAAATATTGTATCCGGTGCAGGAACTTCTACATAAATAAATCCATCATCTGCTAAAACACGTTTTAATTCCAGTAACGTAAAATATGGCATTATACTATGTTCTAATACATGACGAGCCCAAATTAAATTAAACTTTTTGTCTTCAAATTCTAAGAACGACTGATCCATTAACCTTACATCGTAACCCTTTGCTTGGCATATTTCCACTTCTTTAGGATTAATACTTATTCCTATTGGGATATACCCTTTTTCGTAGAATATTTTTAGTGCAACTCCACTTCCGCATCCAATATCCAATACATTTGGATACTCGTTGGGACCGCATTGCTTTGATATTTCACCAAAAACATCGTTTGTAATTTGAGTATGAAGTACACTTAACTCCTCAACCTCCGTAGATACTCCAAAACTCTCCAAAAACTCTACCAGTCTATTAACCCCATTAAAACTTAAGTTTAGTCCATTCCTCATTATTACGACCTTAAATATTATAAATGTTTGAATTTATATTTATAATATAAAATTATTTTATTAAAACAGCTATCTTATTTTAAGTGGTATTAATTTTATTTTTCTAAACGTACTTATTAAATATTTTCTCTAAAAAACTCATTTTTTCTTTTTTTTACCATAATTTCACAACATTTAACTTTGTTATAAAAAGAATTTAATTTATCTTTAACATCAAGATATAAAATAGTGGGTATTTTTTACTAATTAAAACGTTATTATAAAACAAGTTATAGAGGAATTATGTCATGCTATCCTCAATGCCTTACATGTAAACATTTCATTAAAGGCACATTAGACGGCAAAATTATTTGCAAAGCTTTTCCTTATGGCGTTCCGGAAGAGTATATTAAAAGCAGTGGTGATTATAAAATTGATAGGGAATTTACAAGCAAAGATCATGTTGTAAGAAAAGTACATAGCATTATTGATCCAAGACAAGTTGGGGGTTACGTTTTTATTTAGTTTTCTTATTTTTTCTATTAGTCAAATTTTATCCCTAATCTCAATATTAACTTATTTATAATGAAATTAAACTTAATTATGTTTAAATTTACATGATTGTTTAATTATATATTTAGGTTGAGTATGAATTTTAAAGTTGTAGATTCCGATATTATTCACAAAGGTAAAGTTTTTGACCTTAAAATTGATAAACTGGTTTATGATAGTGGGAACGAAGGTATTAGAGAAGTTGCTATTCATAATGGAGGTGCTGTTGTTGTACCTGTTACAAACGATAATAAAATTGTTTTTGTTAAACAATTTAGATATCCCCTTCAAAAATTTTTATACGAATTACCTGCCGGAAAACTTGAAAAGGATGAAGACCCATTTGTGTGTGCAGCTCGCGAACTTACCGAAGAAACCGGTTATACTGCTGAAATTATTAAACCATTAGGTAAAATTTTTACTACTCCGGGATTTTGTACAGAACTTCTTCACATCTATTTAGCTAACGGTCTTACTGCCGGAAATTCAAACCGCGAAGAAGGTGAGTTTGGTATGGAAACTTACGAGTTTACTATTGAAGAAGTTGTTAGAAAAATTATTTTTGGCGATATTACCGATGCCAAAACTATTTGTGGTATATTTTATTTTATGAATAGAGATAAAACAGATTAAATATCCTTTAATCCGGAAGAATTAAATAATTCATTATACTTTTCTGTTATCAACTTGTTTAATTCTTCCAAGTTTTCTGAAAATTCTTTTAATGTAAAATCCCCGCCATATCTAAATAAGTAATCAATCATTGCAGTTATGTAATTGCTTGTTAATTCCTTAATTGTCTTGAATGATGTTTGTGAACTCCTATCTAATTCACTTAACTTTTTCAACTCTTCTGGACGTATTAACTCTATATCTTCCAAAAATGAAAAATTATCTATTGTGCTATCTATTTCGTTGTGTGATGACCAAATTTTGGCTACTTGAAATAACGTTAATACTATTCGTTTTATCTTTTGTTCTTTTTCTATTCGTAATCGCTCTAATTCCGTATCTTTTGTTTCTGCCGGTAATGTCTTTATTTCATATTTACTCAAAATTGAATTAAGGTCTAACTTATTTAAATATGAAGCTGCAATGTCCTTAAATACTAAATGTACTTTTTCATTAAACGCTATATCACAATCAGTTGTTAAATTATGTTCATTCAATAAAGAAAGTATTTCTTCAGCTTTTTCAGGATATTTCCTTTCTAAGTATTCTTCTGTATACGTAAAATCTTGCAAGCAGTTTTCCGGACTATCCATCATAGCAAGCAAAAACGATTTTAATCTTAATAGAATAAAAAATATATCTTCATTATTTTCTGACATTTTTATCACATAATTTAATTTATAATATATTATCGATAAAAAAACTTAAATATTTAATTGCTTAAATTCGTTTAAAGTATTGTGTATAAATCTTTCCGAAACTCCCAATAACCGAGCTACTTTTTTAACAGGAACTGTTTTTTCAATTAGGTCTTTTTTATGAATCGAAATGTACTCCCGCTTTAGATTTAGTATTGGTGTTTCGCTAAAATAGACATTAGATTTCTTAAATCTGCTAAACAATTTTATAAAGTTCTCAAAACCTATTAATTCAACAATTTCATTGTATTCATCAGAAAAATGTTTTTTATAATTTAATTCATTTATCCAGCTTTCCATTTTTGCCTCAACAATAATTTTGTTTTTATTTCAGATTTTTTTTAGTATATTGCCATATAAATGTAGTCAATATTGATACAAATGTCAAGTTAAATGTATCTTTTATGATATTATGAGTTTAGGAAAAAGACTAAAAGAATTCGCAGAAAATAATTTTTCAACTATAGCAGATTTCACGCAGCAACTTGGAATAATACGTGAAAATGCTTATAGATATTTTAATGATACCGTTTCTCCCGGCAGTGATATTTTAATTCGCTTAGCCGAGTTGGGCTGCGATATCAATTGGCTGTTAACTGGAAATTATTCAGTTAAGAAGTCTAACTATGTCAATATTGATACTATCGAAAACAACAACTCGCCAAAAATTCTTGAATATCAAGTATTCGGAACTATTCCAGCAGGTCGTGCCGAAATCGTTGATTTGACCGACTGGATACAAAAAATGGTTATCGATTATAGCCCACAAGACCATGCTCTTTTAATTGTTGATAAAGAATTTGGTTATTCAATGTCGCCAATTATTCAACCGGGCGATGTTGCCCTCTTTAGTTTTAATAATAAGATTAGAAATGGGAGACCCGTTGCTGCAAGATGGGGAGAATCAAAAGGAGCACTAAAAATTGCTCACTTCAATAAAGAGACACCTAATTATATTCATTTATTCTCTTCAAATAGTGCTGAACCTCCTATTTTTTTACATCGTAACAAAGTTAAACTTTATAGCATTGTTGCTTTCTTTCTTTTAGGGCGGGACCCGCAATGATTCTAAAATCCAATAACCCATCCAACAAAGTTAAAATACCAATTTATAATTTGCTCACAGATACTGATTCACTTTTCAGTTATACAATTTCTCTCCCTTCTTATTCCCACTTTGTAGACGAATTAAACTTTACAGAATCAAAAAAATTTCTTATTAAAGGATACTCTGTTTTTATTCCTGAGATGCGATGCTTTTGTGCAAAGTTTTTACTAACTAACAACAATTTGTTCTTTTTTTGCAATCATATTAAAACAGCTATTAAAAGATACTACAGTCATCTGTTAAATCCATTAACAAAATTCTTTTTAAGCCAAAAACAAATATCAGAACAATATTTTTTGCTTAAAAATGGGCATAGCTCAATAATAATCGGTACAAAAAAGAATAATGATTGGATTGAGATAATCCATTATAAAAACAATATGTGGATGAAAAATTTATACAATCCAAAACTTGCAAAATGGAACCACAACATTAACCCTCCATTTACCTTTGAATCCGAACAATTGTTTAATCAATTAATTTCAGATTACATCAAAATTAATCTATAAACCTAATTTATCATAAATATATTGAAATATCTGTTTGCGTGCTTCTCTTGTGTTTGTATTAGTAACATTGCTTACAAAGAAAATAAAACAAGCCGGTTCTAAACTATACACAACATATGCTGCCACACCGGGTACACCGCCCTCATGTTCTGCAATACTGGTTGAATTTGCTTTCCCCTTCCCAAGTCCATAACCATATCCACCCGATATATCATAACCGGTTAAAAATTTCTCTTTAAATAATCTATCATAAATTTTATTATTGTACAAAGCCAAAAACCAATTGTACATATCTTCAGCACTTGTTTGTAAGGAGCCGCTCCCATACTTAAAAGCGTACTCAAACCAAGGGGCATATTTTAAAGTATCATTACTCACTTCATAATTACTTACTCTGCCTTCTATAACTTCTGAACGCGAAAAATTACCGGTATGTACCATCTTTGCCGGCTTAAAAAAGTGTTCTTGCAAAAAATCTTCAAATTTCCGTTTTGATACTTTTTCAACAATATAGGCCAACATTGCATAATTTGAATTTGAATACATAAATTTTTCATCAGGTTCAGTCAATTCCGCTTTTGAAATCACCCAATCAACTACCTGTTGCAAAGTTTGAGTCTTTAATTTAAAATCATCATAATTTTCAAAATAGTTATATGTTTGTATGCCCGATCTATGTGTTAATAAATTTTCAATAGTAATTTTATTTCCATTGGGAAAATTGGGAATATACTTAGAAACTGTATCCCTTATACTTAGTTTGTTTTCAGAAGCAAGCAATAATATTGAAGCACCTGTAAAATGCTTTGATATGGAGGCAACATTAAAAACATAATCAATTCTATTAGGTACTTTCAGCTCATAATTTGCATAACCATATGCTTTTTTAAAAATTATTGAATCCATATCTCCAATCAATATACACCCGCTAAAAGTAGTATCCTTAACAAACGGAATTATTAAACTATCCATTTCAACTTCTGTAAATTTAATTTGCCCTAAAACAATCGTCTGTATCAATACAATAAATAACAATATTTTTTTCATTAACAACCTTTTTTGATGAAATTATGTATCCATATATATAATTTTTTTTGGAGGATTTAAAGAGAAATTTTAGTATTAGTAAACTGAACTGTTTATGGAGAGTGTTAAATTTTATCCATTTATTAAGGTCATAACTTATGTATTTATATAATATTTTAATAAATATTTAAATAATAAATTGTTTCCAATTAAATTTAATTTGTTTTAATTTTTATAAATATTTACATTAAAGTTTGCAAACAAAATAATTATAATTAAAATATAATTATATTATTAAAAGTTTTAATTAGCTCTTTATTTCTTTCATTCATTCGAGGTTTTAATGAAAAGACTTCTTTTACTCTTTACCTTTCTGTTTAGTATTTACACTTTTGCAGCAATTGAACCTGCAGGTGTAAAAGTTAATAATAACGGAAATAATTACACAATTGAATATCAGCTTCCGGCTTATAATATGCAAAGTATTTCTGTTAAGGGGAATGATTTTGTAAAGCTATCAATTGATGGTTATGGTGTTACAGCTCAAGCAGGGACTCCTGAACTCCCACAAATAACTTTCAACTTAGTTGTTCCATTTGATTATTCTGATAATTCAATTACTTATACGGTCAACAGTATTAATTACGCTCAACAGGTATTAGATAAAAAGGTTTATCCTTTCCAAGCTCCATATGCAAAAAATCTTCCTTTATCAAAAAGACCTTTTGATTTTAACCAAGCTTATTATTTGACTGATGGAACTGAAAGACAAGTTCCTGTAAAAATTTCCGAGCCTTTCATTATTGGTGGCGTTAAAGGCGTTATGGTTACAATTTATCCTTTTAATTATAATCCTTCTACTAACGTGTTAAAAGCAATCACCTCAGGAACAATTACAATAAATCTTCCTTCTACCATAAAACAAGTTAGCGGCTGTTCTAATGCGTATAACGACTATTTAAAAAATATTTTCTTAGCTTATAATCCTGCTAATTCAACCAGAGGAATGAACTACTTAATCATTACCGCCCCTGAATATGAAGCTGCAATGCAACAGTTTGTTTCCTATAAACAAGCCGGTGGTTACAATGTTGATATGTTTACTACTGCTACAACCGGAACTACTACTACTGCAATTAAATCTTTTATTCAAAATCGTTACAATGATCCTAACCTAAAACCTGAATTTATTTTATTGGTTGGCGACGTTAATAAGATTCCTTATTGGGTTGGTACAGGCGAAGGTACTCCAAGTACTGACTTAAATTATGCTTGTTTGCAAGGAACTGATCATTTTGCTGATGCTGCTATTGGTAGATTCCCTGCTACATCAACAACCGAAGTTCAAAACATGATTAATAAAACTATCCACATGACCAACTATATTGGTTCGTTAGCAAAAAATAACGTTTTTATGGCTTCAACTGATAATTCTTCCATTACCGAAGGAACTCATAATTATGTTATTAATAATTATTTCCAACCAAATGGTTATGACAATTTAAAACTTTATACCGTTACTTATAATGCAACTACTCAACAAGTTTTAGATGCTGTTAATGCAAACAAACAATTTGCAATTTATTCCGGTCACGGTGCAGAAACTTATTGGGCTGATGGTCCTCAAGTTACTCAAGCTCAAGTTCGTGCTTTAACAAATACCGGTAGTTACCCATTTGTATATTCGTTTGCCTGTGTTACTGGTTCTTATCAAATAGCTGAAGCTTTTTGCGAAACATGGTTACGTACTGAACATGGTGGTTCAAGTTTTTATGGTTCTTCTGTTAACTCCTACTGGGATGAAGATGATATACTTGAAAAAAACTTAATTAAAGCAATGTTTGATGATGATCTCACAAAAGTTACTCCTATGATGGATGCCGGCAAAGTGTATTTAGTAAATCACTTTGGTTCATTAACTCCAACAATGAAACGTTACTTAGAAATGTACAACTTAATGGGTGACCCTTCATTACCTACAAAACGCCAAATTTTACCGGATACTACTCCTCCTGATGCCATTGCTGATTTAACTGTTGACACTCCTACTTCTAATTCTTTAAAATTAAATTGGACTGCTCCTTATGATTCTACTTTTGGTGGAATTTCAAGTTATGATATTCGTTATTCTACAAGTCCAATTACTAACGATGCAGACTTTACTGCTGCTCCTCAAGTTATTTATTCCGGCAATGCTGATTCTGTTGGTACACCTAAATCATATACAGTTAACAATTTGGATTTTAATACTCCATATTATTTTGCTGTTAAAGCACGCGATATGTGGGTAAATGCTTCCAATATGTCTAACGTTGTAAGTGGAACAACTTATGGAGCACCTGCTCTTTCAGTTAACCCAACATCAATTATTTGTAATTTAGTTCCCGGTGCCCCTTCTTACGATACTATTGTAATTTCCAATACAAGTACCGGAAATTCAACTTTAGATTATTCTGTTGAATTAGAAAATAATACTTTCCCTGAAAATATTAAAGTTCGTTCAAATATTATTCCTTTAGCTCAATCAAATTCCGAAACTCAAGCTGACAAAGAAATGGAAGCTAAATTTGGAACTAACTTTGGTCAATCTGTTAAAGGTAATGGCGGACCGGATAATTTTGGTTACGAATGGATTGACAGTAACGCACCTGGTGGACCTGCTTATGTTTGGGATGATATTTCTACAACAGGTACACAAATTACTAACTGGACAGCCTCTGGAACATTTGATCCTTTAGATGAAGGTTATTTTGGTCCATTATCATTAGGTTTTAACTTCAAATTTTACGGTGCTCCTTACACCCAAATTTATGTTCATACTGATGGTTATCTAACTGTTCAAAATCAAAGCAATACTACTTATTCAAATACAACTATCCCCGATTCTGATGTTCCTAATGGTGTGATAGCTGCTTTGTGGGATGACTTAGAAGGAAAATCTACAAGCAAAGTATATTATAAACAAGATGGTTCTAAATTTATTGTACAGTTCCAAGATTGGACAAGATATGGTTCATCTTCAACAGGTACATTTACTTTCCAAATTGTATTAAACTCTAATGGTAAAATCCAATATTATTACAAAAGCATGACAGGCTCTGTTACCCAGTCCACAGTTGGTATTGAAAATATGGATGGTACTGATGGTTTACAAGTTGTTAAAGATGCAGCATACATTGTTAACAACTTAGCAGTTCAATTTATGGCTGAACCAGACTGGCTATTTATGGCTAACTCAGAAGGTACATTATACAATGGTAACTCTGCTGCTATTCAATTAAGATTTGAAACTGACGGTTTAGATGCTGGTCAATATGGAATGGATGTTAAAATTTCAAGCAACGATCCTAATGCCCCAACAGTTACCGTACCGGTTACAATGTATTTTAATGGTGATACTCCTGTTGAATTAACAAGCTTTACCGCTAATGTTGAAAAAGGTTCCGTTGTTATTGCTTGGTCAACTGCTACTGAAACTAACAACAAAGGTTATGAAGTTGAAAGAAAAACCGCAGAAGATTGGGAAACTTTAGGTTTTGTTACCGGCAAAGGTACAACTACCGAAAGAAGTACTTATAACTACTTTGATAATTTAGCAAATGTTAAATCTGACAAAGTTTTATACAGATTAAAACAAATTGATTACGATGGCTCTGTTAATTATTCTTCTACTGTTGAAGTAAGCTATTTACCTCTGCAATTCTCGTTAGACCAGAATTATCCTAATCCTTTCAACCCTTCAACAACAATTAAATTTGCACTCCCTGCAAGTTCAAATGTTAAATTAGTGGTTTTTAACTCTTTGGGTCAGATTGTAAATGAATTAGTTAATTCTAAAATGGATGCTGGTTTTTATTCAATTAACTTTAATGCTTCTTCACTTGCAAGCGGTGTTTATTATTACAGAATTGAAGCTGATAACTTTACATCTATTAAAAAAATGATGTTAATCAAGTAAGATTTTAAATCGAAAACTTCCTAAAAGGCAGACATTTTTGTCTGCCTTTTTTATTTTTAAAGTTGAATAAATCGATATTTTATCTTATAATTATTTTTGTATAATTTTATAAAAGTCGAACAATGAGTAAAAAGTTTATTGTTTTATTAATTTCTTTAGTTTCTTATTTCTTTATAGGTTGGGGCGGTGATGGGCATTATATCATCAATTATAATTCTGTTTACTCTTTACCTTCCAATGCCGATTTTTTAATTAGCTGGCAGAATACTCTTGCCGAACATGGAAGCGATGCTGATTACAGAAAAGGAGACGATCCAACAGAAGCACCCAAACATTATATTGACATTGATAACTACCCCGAGTTTGTTAATTTTGGTTATATTTCTCACGATATTGATTCTTTAATTGAAAAATATGGCGAAGATTTTGTTATTGATCAAGGCACTTTACCATGGGCAATAATTAATACTTACAATAATTTAAAGACTGCTTTAATCAACTATCAATGGAACCAAGCCGAATTATTGGCTGCCGATTTAGGACATTATATTGGCGATGCTTCTATGCCCCTTCACATAACAAAAAATTACAATGGGCAATTGACAGGTCAATATGGCATTCACTCAAGGTACGAATCTAAAATGATTGGTCAATATGTAGACTCTTTAACTTTTTCCAATGACTCTGCATTTGTAATTAATGATTTAAGTGATTATGTGTTTAACTTTATTTACAATAATTATCCTTATGTTGACACCTTATTAGCTGCTGATAAGACCGCTAAAACCGGTTTAAGCTCGTATAATACTACTTATTATAAAAGACTTTGGAACTTAACAAAAGAATTTACCATATTAATGCTAAAACGTTCTTCAGATGGTTTAGCCTCGCTTATGTATTCAGCTTGGATTGAGGCAGGAAGTCCTACTCCTACTTCTATGGATGAGAATTTAACAAATAATGATTTTTCTTTTTTGGTCGTTAATAATTACCCAAATCCCTTTAATGGAACTACAACAATTAACTATTATTTACCTAAAAGTTCTAAAGTTAAATTTCAAGTTTTTGACGTTTTAGGGAATCTTGTTAAATCCGAAGATTTGGGATATGCTAATAAAGGTCAGAACCATATTCATTTTTATGCGGAATCAAACCTTTCAAGTGGGACTTACATTTTCAGATTAGAAACTGAATACTCGACTAAAACAGGTAAATTGATTTTATTAAAATAAAGTATTTAGAGGATTATAATGCAGGAAGTTATTTTATTAATCTTGATTGGAATTTTGGCTGGAGCAATGAGTGGCGTTTTAGGAATTGGGGGTGGAATTATTGTTATTCCGGCTTTGGTTATGATATTAGGTTACAGCCAACAAGCAGCACAAGGAACTTCATTAGGCTTACTATTACCCCCTATTGGTATTTTAGCTGTTATCAACTATTATAACAAAGGATTTGTTAACTTAAAAGCTGTTGCAATTATGGCTGTTGCATTTTTATTAGGAAGTTATTTTGCAAGCAAATTTGCACTTTCTTTACCTGAAAGTTTAATTAAAAAAATATTCGGCGTGTTTTTAGTTTTATATGCATTCAAATTATTTTTTGGAAAATAAATTTTTTTTTTCAAATTGTAATTTGTGAATGGTAATTCTTAAATTGTGAATTGTAATTTGTGAATTGGTAAATGGGAATTTGTGATTGGGGTGATCGTAGGTGTTGCAAAACTCGAAAAGATCCAATCTCGGGCGTCATCGGTCATACCGTGACGCAATAATATATACAAAAAAAACGGTTGTTTTGGCTTTTTAATAAAAAATGCATTCGGTCATGGTAAGACCATGACCGCCCAGAAGTTATTCCTCAATTATGAAACATCCACGACCGAGATTGTTGCAAAACTCGAAAAGATCCAATCTCGGGCGTCATCGGTCGTACCGTGACGCAATAATATATACAAAAAACACGGTTATTTTGGCTGTTTAATAAAAAATGCACTCGGTCATGGTAAGACCATGACCGCCCAGAAATTATTCCTCAATTATGAAACAATCTCGATCAAGCCATTCCAGCAGAATGGCTCTATTGGTAGAACTTTATAACCCCACATATAATACCCACTCCGGCGGAGTGGATCTGATATTGGTAATAGGAGCAACCTTATTATAGATTAAAAACTATTTTTTTTACACAAACTTCCGGTGATATATTTATCTTCAACAACTATTCAATCATTAAACCTAAACAACTTAACACTAAAGATATTATTCCACACCATTATTTTTGCGTAATGATTGCGGAGCAATCACACGTCGTTAACCTAAAAATACAATATTACCTACGACTTCGGATGAAGTCGCACCTATAAATAACTGCGACTTAAAACTTGGTTATTATTTGTCTGAACAGAGATTATTGTGATTAAAGATTAAACGAACCAAAAAAAAACAGAAAACGCATTGTTAGATATATAAGACCCAGCGGGTCGAAATGGTAATAGCAAATCGAAAAAACAAATATTTAGCCCCAGAGTGCGCAACACGTTCTATTTGTTTTAAAAATATATAATCCTTTATACATTCCCCATTTTTACATTACCTTCTACCTCGACTACCCAGAAAATCCCCAACGTGAGTTACACCTTACCGATAATTGACTATTTTTTCTAACCGAATATTTTTAGCTTGATGATCAAACACTATCAACAACAATTTACAATTATTCCCTATCTAAGGTCTATTTTTTTTGTGCCTTTTGGAATTTCTACTTGAAATGTGGAAGAATCAACTTTGTTTAGAATACTAACTTTATTAAGTTCTAACAAATACTTATTATTTTGTGTATCAATAATATATATTTTTTTTATTTGATAATTTTCATCAGCATAAATAACAACCTCAGAAAACTCTAAATCATTATTACGTGGGATTAGTTTAATACTATTAGAAAACTTAGAATCACTTACTATTGAAACATTACAATAATCAGGATATGTAAACAGATACCTTTTTATCGAAAAAGCAGAAGGATCATCATCAACATTATTAATTATAACTTTTTTTTGAATTTTATTAAAATTCCAAACAGTAGTTCCATCACTAATAATTTTTTGATTTTTTAACTCAACAATAAACTTATCATCATTAGCATAAACAAATTTTCCCTTTAAATTTTGCGTGGTTTTACCCTGTTCATTCACAAATGATTGTATAAATTCCGAAGAAAACCCATCAGCAGATTTAATTTTTATCTGCATTTTTTTTAATACAGAATTACCATCTTGTGCATTAATAACAACAGCAAAAAATAAAACAAAAACAGATATATAGGTTATTTTTTTCATATCGATTTCATTATAGCATCTAATTGTTCTTCAGATTCAATTAAAACTTCGCGCATTTTACTCCCCTCTGATTGTCCAACAATACCACATTGTTCAAGCTGATCCATAATTCTTGCAGCACGTGCATACCCAAGTTTTAACTTACGCTGCAACAAAGACACCGAACCTTGTTTATGACGCATTACAACCAAAGCAGCTTCTTCAAACATAGGATCAATATCCGCTAAAAAGCTTCCACCACCATCAGCTCCTTTACTTGCCGCAACAGATGGTAGGTAATATCGTTTTGAATATCCTTTTTGAGCGTAAATATAATTTGTCGCTTCTTCTACTTCATCGGTTGATACAAACGCATTTTGTATACGAACCGGTTTAGGCATACCGGCTGGCAAAAACAACATATCACCTTTACCTAACAATTGTTCTGCTCCGTTCATATCTAAAATAGTTCTCGAATCTATTTTAGTGGCTACTTGATAAGCAATACGGGCACTAAAGTTAGCCTTAATTACACCGGTAATTACATTTACCGATGGTCTTTGAGTAGCTACAACTAAATGAATACCAACAGCTCGTGCTAATTGAGCAATTCTTGCTATTGGTTCTTCAACCTCTTTTCCGGCTGTAATCATTAAATCCGCCAACTCATCAATAATAACTACAATATATGGCAGATGGTGATGTTTTATTTTTTCTGTGTCAGCTGGTTTTCGTTTAGGATCTAAAATCTTTTTATTATATTCAATAATGTTTCTTACTCCTGCCTTGGATAACATGTCATATCGGTTTTCCATTTCCAATACTGCGGACTTTAAAATAACTAAAGCATTTTGTGGAGAAGTAATAATCTCTTCATCTAAATCAGGCGATATAGCTAAATAATGCTTAGCTAAACGTTTATAGAATGATAGCTCTATTTTTTTGGGGTCAATAATTACAAATTTTATTTCAGAAGGAGGTTTTGAATAAATAAGACTCATAATCATCATATTTATACCAACTGATTTTCCCGAACCCGTAGAGCCTGCCACCAACAAGTGAGGAATGGTTGCTAAGTCTGTAACATAAATCTCACCACTAATTTCCTTCCCTAATGCTAACGGAAGGTTCCCACCAAAATCACGTATTTTTTCTAAAACAGAACGGGCACTAACCATTGAGGCTTTAGCATTTGGAATTTCAACACCAATTGCACTTTTACCCGGAATTGGTGCAATAATTCTTATTCCGCGTGCAGCTAAAGCCAACGCAATATCGTTTTCTAAATTTACAATTCTGCTTATTTTTACACCCGGTGATGGTACTATTTCATACATGGTAACAACAGGACCTGGATGTACTTTTATATCTTCTATTTTAATATCAAACAATGCAAGTTTTTCAGTTAATAATTCCGCATTTCGTTTTAATTCCTCGTCCGAAATATTTGCACCGTCATTTGGATATGTTGTAAATAGCGATAATGGAAGCGGCTTATAATCAATCTCCTCTTCCCATTGTTCCGGCAGTTTCCTTTCCTTTTGAATCTCTTTGGTTAAATCAACCACCGGCAAATCTTCATATTCTTTGTCATCTTCACTTATATCAGATTCTGATCGCTTATCAATAGTAATTTTGGGATCATTAATATGTTTATCTTCCGTTTCAACCTTATCCGCTGCTTTTTTATCAGCTTTCACCTTTTCTTGTTTTTCTACTTTCTCTTTTTTAGTAGAATCCTCAACTTTTTCCTCAGTCTGTTCTTTTTCCTGTTTCCTTACTATTTGAATCCTTGTATCTTCATCTTCCGGAACAATATCTTCGTCATCATCGGATAAAGCTTCGTTTAAACCTTTTAGTTTAGATTTTGTTTTCCCTGTCCGCAAATCTTTAATTTTATCTAAATTCTTTTTAGTATCATCTTGTTTTTTATCTTCAACTGCAGTTTTTGTCTTTTTTGTCCCTTTAATTTCCTCTTCTGGCTCTTCGTCAACGTTATCATCATCGTCAACATTTGTTTTTGCTGGTTCATCATCAACCAGGCTATTCCAAATCAGCTTAAAAAATCTTGCTATTTTTCCTAAGTCCAAATCAAAAGAAATAAATAGAACAATAAATATTATAAAAGTAATAAATATTGAACCGCCTAATCCTCCCAACAAAATACCTACCGTTTGACCAAAGAAGTCTCCAATTTTTCCCGACAACTCTTTTACATCACTCAAAACCCCAAACTTAGATCTTATCAAACCCATAAAAGAAGAAACAAGAATGCCCATTGAAAGCAAAAAATTAGATAAAAAAAGCGCTACTTTTCTTTTTTCGCTTATAATAATTGAATAACCCCAAAGGAATAATATAATAGGAATAATAACACATGAATAACCAATTGTGGAATTAATCAAAAAGTTAGAAGTATATGCACCAAAAATACCAAGCCAATTATAAGTATTTTGTTGACGATGTGAAAATTCTTGGTCAGGTGAAAAAGAACTTGTAAAGTCATCAAGCCAGCTTGTTAAGTTCGCAATATCACTTCTATGATATGACAAAATACTAAAAAAGATTAGTATTGATAAAATAAGAAGAAAAAGACCAACAATCTTTTTCTTCTTTTCCGGAGAAACCACATAAGGAGTTTCTGGAGAAGAAACTCCTTTTTTATTTTTTTTTAACGCCATTCAAACTAATTTAATTTTTCGTATAATTTTTCTATTTCAGAAACCGGCAAAGCTTTAATCGAACTCGAATTAAATACCGGGATAATATTATAACAACTTAATTTAGCCGCATATTTCAAATCTTCATCATAGCCATTTTCGCTAAGAATTTTTCCATGGTCTGAACTCTGCAACATTTTAAGTATTTTTTTATTGTGTTGTTTTGCAAGCAATAATGCAGCTTCACCACTATCGTTCAATTCAATTGCAGGATTTAGTTTCATAAGCTCAGAAATTAAAATACCGGCACAAACCGAATCTTCTAAACTGAAAAACCCATTTGTTCCTGAACAAACAACTTCTAAATTTCTACCTTCAGCATTTAAGTATTTAGCAACTATTTCAAGATTATTAAAACAAGCACACACCAAATTTTCAGCAAATTTTGCTTTAACAATAGCCTTGCTGCCGTTTGTTGTATATAAAATAATAGCTTTATTATTTACAGCTTCTTGGGTGTATTCTGAAGGTGAATTGCCTAAGTTAAAACCTTCAATTTTTTTTGTATGACGTTCACCACCAAGTAAAGTTTGTCCGCCAAATGAACTACCGGAAAATTTCATAGCAAATTCAATGGAATTAACCGGAATAACTTCTTTTGCACCATTTAATAATGCTGTTGTAATGGTTGTTGTTGCACGTAATACATCAATAACAACTACAGATTTACCTGTAAAATATAATTCATCGGTACTGGTATGAGTAAATAAAACGTTTATTTTCATTTTGTCACAAAAGGTAATTTAACAATTTTAGCAGGAGTTTCTTTACCTCTAATCAAAAAATTAATGGTATTTCCTTCTACTGCATGTTCTATATCAACATATCCCATTGCAATGGCTTTTTCCAATATTGGGCTTACAGTACCACTTGTAACATAACCAACTTTTACTCCTTCAACTGAAAGGTCGTAATTATGGCGTGGAAATACTTTTTCGCTTGATACCAATGCTACTAAACGACGTTTTAATCCTTCAGCTTTCACTTGTTTTAGAGCATCTAACCCAATAAATTCTTCTTTTTTAAGTTTAGTAATCCAACCCAAACCGGCTTCAATTGGATTAGTTGTATTATCAATGTCGTTGCCATACAAACAAAAACCCATTTCTAACCGTAATGAGTCTCTTGCTCCTAAACCAACAGGTTCAATTCCAAATTCCGCACCTGCCTCAAATACTGCATTCCATACTTCCTCTGCAATCTTTTCATCACCTTTAAAATATAATTCATACCCTAATTCTCCAGTATATCCGGTTCTGGAAACTATCATATCATAACCGGCTATTTTTGCAAAGAAAAAGTGATAATACTCTAAATCTATTGTTCTATCGCATATTTTTGAAATAGTCTTTTTTGAATAAGGACCTTGCACTGCTAATAACGAGTATAAACTGCTTTGGTCATCAATTTCTACTCCAAAAGTATTGTTTTCAACCATCCAATTATAGTCTTTGTCTTTATTGGATGCATTTACTACAAGCAAAAACTCCGTTTGGCTTACTCTATAAACTAACAAATCATCAACTATACCTCCATCAGGATAAAGCATGGCTGAGTATTGTACTCTTCCATCTGTTAAAACCGATGCATCGTTAATTGTTATGTGTTGAACAAAGTTTAAAGCTTTTTCACCACGTATAAATATTTCACCCATGTGAGAAACATCAAAAACTCCTACTTTATTCCTCACAACTTTATGCTCATTAATAATTGAATTATATTGAACCGGCATCTCAAAACCTGCAAAATCCACAAGTTTTGCCCCGTACTTTTTGTGAATTGCATTAAATTTAGTCTTTTCCATATAAATACCTACTCACTCTTCTAATCAAATTATATATATTAATAAAAACAACCTTTAAAGTTGTAAATTATTCTTTTAAAACTCAAATAAAATTATTCAATTTCGTCTGTAATGTCTTTCCCGTCACGTTTATCAAAAAAATGAAATTTTTGTACACTTACTTTTATATCAACTATTAGGTTTATTCGTATAAAATACTTAAATTGTAATTTGGTCAATGGCGATATTATCCCTTCTTGTAATTTATCTGCTAAAGAAGGATTTACTCTTAAGAATAAAGTATGATTTGAAAACTTTAATTTATATTTTTTTACCCAATCTTCAATTTCATGTATTAAGTGTGAACGCCTTGTTAATAAACCGGTTCCAAAACAATACGGGCATTCTTCATTGATGGATTGAATTATATTTTCTCGTATTCTTTGACGTGTAATTTGCATCAAACCAAAATCAGTCATTGGTAGTAAAGCAACTTTAGCTCTATCTTTTTTAAACTCTTTTTTTAATTCGTCATAAATCTTTTTTCTATTTTTGTCGTCTTCCAAATCAATAAAATCAACAACTATTAAACCACCTATATCACGCAATCGTAGCTGCCTAACAATTTCTCTTGCCGCCTCTAAATCTGTTTTTAGCGAGTTTAATTCTTGTTCTTTTTTAGCCGCATATCTACCACTATTAACATCAATTACAAACATAGCTTCGGTATGATCTATAACTATATGCCCGCCCGAAGGTAATGGAACCTTTCGCCCCATTAATGCCTTTATTTGCTCTTCAACTTTATATTCTTCAAATATTGGTATACTTTCTTTATAATATTCAACTTTATCAATCAGCTCCGGCTGAACTAATTTCAAATATCCCCTTACTTCTCTAAATAGTTTTTTTGTATCAATTAATACTTTTGAAATGTCCGGCGTAAACAAATCGCGTATTACACTTGAGGTTGTACTCAAATCTTTATATACCAAGGATGGTGGCGTATCTGTTTTTGCAGATTCTTGAATTTCCCGCCAAGTATCAACTAAATACTTTAAATCGCCCGCTAACGATTCTTCGGATTGTTCTAATGCGGCTGTTCTAATAATCAAACCACAATTAGAAGGTAAAATACTTCGTGCAAGTTTTTTTAATCTTCTTCTTTCCTTATAATCGCTAATTTTTTTGGAAATACCAATTTTATAATCAAAAGGCAACAAAACACAAAATCGACCCGGAATTGAAATTGCCGATGTAACTCTTACACCTTTATCTTTTACAGGCTCTTTTATTATCTGAACAAGTATTTCTTCTCCTTTATGTAATTTTGAGGATAATTTACTCTTATCTTCTTTTTGTTCAGTTTTTTTTACATCTGTTTTTAGTGTATCCTCATCTTCCTCGTCATCGTCGTCATCCAACATACCTTGCAGCGATTCTAATCTTTCTCCAATATCAGAAAAATGTAAAAAAGCATCATGTTTCAACCCTATATCAATAAATGCCGCCCTTATTCCTGGTAATACTCGGGCTATTTTGCCTAAGTAGATATCTCCTACCATTCGTTCTTTTTCAACATTATCAACAAAAAAATCAACCAAATTTCCGTCTTCGGTAATGGCTACTCTTGTTGAAGATGCAGACGAGTTAATCATTATTAGTTTCTGCATAAATTTCTCTTATTTTAACAAATCAACCTTTGGTTAACACATCATCGTTTAACCAAAATATAATTCGTTCCTTAAACTTTTTATCTATAATTCCTAAATCTTCTTCAGGATATATTTGATTTTTAATATTATTTATATGACTTTCTAAATACTCCATTAATTTATCTATTTCATTAAATGAAAATATCTTATTTAATAAGGGAGTAATACCTTGATAATATCGTAAATACCATACAATTGTTTTTTTTATTTTTACAATTGCATGTACTTCACCGTATTCTCTTTTTATTAAACTGATGTGTTCTTGTAATACTTTATAAACTTCATCAATTGAAGGAATACCCGGATCTTCTCCATATTTTTCAAGGATTTTGTATCTGGAAATTAGGAAAGGGTTACCAATTACACCACGTGCAAGCATTACACCATCACAACCGGTATAATCAAAAAAACTCTTTATTTCAGTAGGAGTGAACAAAGAGCCGTTGCCATAAACCGGAATTGAAACTGTTTCTTTCACTTTTTTTATCCAATCCCAATCACTTTCTACATCATATCTATCATCACGGGTTCTTCCATGTACCGTAATTACTGATGCTCCGGCATTCTCAGCTATCTTTGCATTTTGAATAACATTTATATTATTTTTATTTTTGCCAAGCCTAATTTTTACACTTACAGGTATATCACCTGCCCGCTTTACCATTCTTTGAATTATTTTTTCAAATAATGCGGGATTATCTAATAAACTTGCACCAAGCTTTTGGTTAATTACCTTAGAAGCAGGGCAGCCACAATTTAGATCAAACACGTCAGGTTTGTAGGCTTTAATTTGTCCAATAAATTCATCAATTACATCGGGATCATTCCCTAAAATTTGTACACCTATTGGTTTTTCATCACGACTAAAAACAAGATATCTTAGTGAGTCAAACTGATTAGAGATTGCTCCTTTTGCACTCACCATTTGAGTAAAAGTTAAATCTGCACCATGCTGTTTACATATTTTTCTAAATGGGGCATCACTTACATCTGCCAACGGTGCTATTATTATTTTTTTTCCAAATTCATCTATTTTACTCATTATTAAATTACGGTTGTATTAACCGAATCTCCTTCCACAATAAATTTGTTAGTCTTTTAGCCGCATTTATTTTTACGTTTAAAATAGTAAGTATAATATAAAAATTTTAATTAAAACAACTTACTTTTTTAGTAAAAATATTATAAAAATAAATTATAAAACAAATTGTTATTTGTAATCCAAACTTAATTTAAATAATTAGTTACTGCTTTCCAAAGAACAAAACATATATTTAAAACAACAAATGCTGATAAATCAGCATTTGTTGTTAATTAGAATTAATTATTATTAACTTCTGGCTCAGCAGAAGAGGTATCAGTTGATACTTCAGCAGCAGATTCAGTCGTTTCTTCAGTTTTCTGTTTAGCTTTTACATCTTCCATAAGAGCTTTGCGAGAAAGACTTAATTTTCCATTCTCAATTTTAATTAGTTTTACACTAATTAAATCACCTTCTTTAAGAACATCAGTTACTTTTGCAACTCTTTTTATATCAACTTGCGAAATGTGCAACAAACCTTGTGTTCCCGGAATTATTTCAACAAAAGCACCAAAATCAGTAATTTTTACTACTTTACAATTTTCGTAAACTTCATCAATTTCAGGCTCTGCAGTTAAACGTTTAATATAGTTTTTAGCATTATTTGCTGCTTCGCGTGATGGTGCTGCAATATGAACATTACCTTCATCATCAATAAATATTTCAACGCCAAATTCTTTTTGTATCCCTTGAATTACTTTTCCACCAGGTCCAATTACTGCACCAATTTTATCGGTTCTTATTTTTAATTGAATCAATGAAGGAGCATAAGGAGATACTTGAGCATTTGATTTTGCAAGGGCTTCGTTCATTTTTCCAAGAATATGAATTCTACCATCTTTTGCCTGTGCTAAAGCTTTTTCCATAATTTCAAAAGAAATACCTTGTATTTTAATATCCATCTGAATACCGGTAATTCCATTTGCAGAACCGGCTACTTTGAAATCCATATCACCTAAGTGATCTTCGTTTCCTAAAATATCGGTTAAAATTGCAAATTTATCTTCTTCTTTAATTAATCCCATTGCAATACCGGCAATTGGAGTTTGAACAGGAACTCCCCCATCCATTAATGCTAATGAACCGGCACATACTGTTGCCATTGAAGAAGAACCATTCGATTCAAGTATATCTGAATTAAGTCTTATTGTATATGGGAATACAGATTCGCTTGGGATAATGTATTTTAATGATCTTTCGGCTAAGTTGCCATGACCAACTTCACGTCTTCCTGTTCCTGAATATCTTCCTGTTTCTCCTACTGAAAATGGAGGGAAATTATAATGCAACATAAAACGTTTTTTGTACTCAATTTGTAGCCCATCAATTACTTGTTCATCACTTTTTGAACCAAGTGTTAATGTAGTTAAACTTTGAGTTTCACCACGTGTAAATAAAGACGAACCATGTGTACGTGGTAACAATCCTGTTTCAATTGTTATTGGTCTTACTTGTGTTGTATTTCTGCCATCCAAACGTAAACCTACTTCAAGAATTCTTTTACGCATAATTTCTTTTTCCATATCATGCATAATAGTTTTAATAGCTGATTCTTGTTCAGGGTACTTTTCAGCAAGTGCTGCACATACTTCTTCGGTTAATTCTTTATTTTTATCACTTCGTTCTTCTTTAGCTAAAACAGTTGAAACTATTTTTGTAAACTTATCATAAGCCAAAGCATTTACATCGGCTAATAAATTTTCATCAATAACTGCTGGTTTAACTTCCATTTTTGGCTTACCGCATAATTGTTGTAATTCTATTTGAAGAGCAACAATTTTTTTGATTTCCTCATGAGCAAATTTCAAAGCTTCTAAAACATCTGTTTCGCCAATTTCTTTTGATTCACCTTCAACCATCATAATTGATGTTGCTGTTCCGGCAATAACAAGCTCTAAATCACTTTTTTCAACTTGTTCAAAAGTTGGATTAACAATAAATTTACCATCAATTCTACCTACCCTTACTTCTCCTATTGGTTCAAGGAAAGGGATATCAGAAACTGCTAAGGCAGCTGAAGCACCAATGGCTGCAACTACATCAGGATCGTTTTCGCCATCAAACGAATAAACCAGTGCAATTATTTGCGTCTCGTTTCTGAATTCTGCCGGGAATAATGGTCGTATTGGTCTATCAATTAATCTTGATGACAACACTTCTTTATCGGAAGGTTTCCCTTCTCTTTTTAAAAATCCGCCCGGAATTTTTCCGGCTGCAAATGCTTTCTCACGGTATTCTACTGAAAGAGGAAAAAAGTCTACATTTTCCATCGGTTCAGAAGCTGCCACAGCCGCTACTAAAACCATAGTATCTCCGTAGCGTACCATTACAGAGCCATTAGCTTGTTTTGCTAATTTCCCTGTCTCTATTGACAGTCTTTTTCCGCCTATTTCAACTTCTTTTGTATATACCATTAATTGTTTCCTCTTACTTTCTAATATTCAATTCTTTAATTATTGTTCTATATCGTTCAATATCTTTTGCGATTAAATAATCTAACAGTCTTCTTCTTTTTCCTACTAACATCAATAAACCTCTACGTGATGAGTGGTCTTTTTTGTGTAAAGCAAAGTGTTCTGTTAATTCATTAATTCTTTTTGTAATAATTGCAATCTGCACTTCAGTGGTACCGCTGTCTTTAGCGTTTTTACCAAATTTAGCAACTAATTCTGCTTTCACTTCTTTTGTAATAGACATGATATTACTCCTATCGTTTTCGATTAAGCTCCAGTTTTCACCAGAACCAATTAATTAATTATTTAAACTTAAATACTTTTCTATTTCTTCTTTATCAGAGTTCAGTTTTTGAATTAATTCTTCTTTTGAATTAAATTTTTTCTCTTCTCTTATAAATTTATATATTTCAACCCATGCAAATTTATCATATATATCTGCATTAAAATTGAAAAGATTTATTTCAATTACCGGCTCTATCAATAAATCAAATGTTGGGCGATTACCAATATTCATCATCCCAAAATAAACTTTATCTTCTATTTTACATGAAACAGCATAAACTCCTGTTTTTGGCAGTAACTTTTCATCTGCCGGCATTATGTTTGCAGTAGGAAATCCTAACAATCTTCCTCTCTGCGAACCCTTAACAACTATCCCTGCAATATAATACCTTTTCTGCAAATATTTATTTGCTAATTCTATATCACAATTTAACAAGCAATGTCTTATTTTAGTACTACTTACTACTTGTTCTTCAACAGATTGCGATGATACAGAAATTATCTTAAAATAATTCTTCGTTGCATATTCTTGCAATTTTGCCGCATCGCCTTCCCTGTTTTTCCCAAATCGATGATCATGACCAATTATTAAGGCTTTTACATTTAATTTTTTTATTATATATTCTTCCAAAAAAACTTCATATGGTATCTGCGAAAATTCTTTTGTAAAGTTTATAACAAAAACATTATCAACCCCTAAAGATTCTAAAATAATCAACTTTTCTTCAAGTGTTGATAGAACTTTTACCTTATTATCACTTGATACAACATCCCGTGGATGTGGATAAAACGTAACAAGAATGTTAGGTAGTCCTAATTCCTTTGATTGTAAAATCATTTCATTAATCAATTGCAAATGTCCAGCATGCAAACCATCAAATGTTCCAACAGTTGTAACACTACCAGCCGAAAAATTCAATTTGTCAATATCATTATAAACATTCATAATCAATTATCGCTATTCAAAGAACTTGAGTTTCTTTTTATTAGATCTTGAAATTCCAATACTGTTAAAGCATCATCAACAGAAAAATCACCAATTTTGGTTCTTCTCAATTCATACAAGTATCCACCACATCCTAATTTATCCCCAAAATCACTTGCTATAACTCTTATATAAGTACCTTTAGAGCATGTAATTTCAAAATGGATGTAAGGTAGATCGATTTTAGAAATTTCAAATTTTGATATAAATATTTCTCTTGGCTTTCTTTCAACTTCTACACCTTTTCGAGCATATTTATACAAAGCCTTTCCGTTATGCTTAATTGCGGAGTACATAGGAGGAAGCTGTGTTAAATTGCCAAAAAAACTTTTTCGAGCTTCTTCAATCATTTCAAGCGTTATTGATGAACAATCATCCTGAAATTCAATTTCGGTTTCGGCATCAAAACTTTTTGTTGTATAACCAAGCTTTATTATACCTGTATATGTTTTATCTAAATCTTGAAACTTGTAAATCTCTTTAGTCTTTTTACCGGTACAAATAATAAGTAAACCGGTCGCCTCTGGGTCTAACGTTCCTGCATGTCCAACTTTTTTTACTTTTACTGCTCCTCTTACTCTATGGGCTGCACTAAAAGACGTTAGTCCCTTATGCTTATCTATTAAAATTTCTTCGCCTATTGCAAAATTTACATCAGTAAGATTATTCAGCTTGTTTGTTATCATCTTCATGTATCTTTTTCAATAAGCTGTCTATTTTTTCAACATAATCTAATGTATCATCTAAATAAAATACTATTTCAGGAATTGCACGGATATTTTTCATTTTCGCAGCAAGTTCCTTCCGTATCATACCTTTAATATTATTTATTTTTTCTAAAACGGTTTTACGTTTCTCTTTATCGTAAATAGAAACATATATTTTTGCATACTTTAAATCCGGACTTACTTTTACCTGAGTAACAGTAACCATACCCATGTCCGGATCTTGTAATTTATACAAAAAGATTAAACCGGTTTCTTCTTTTATTAAACTTGCTATTCTATCTAAGCGAAATTTCATAATTGTTCAAGTTTCTTTTTAGTTTCAACAATTTTATAACTTTCTACTATGTCACCAACCTGCAAGTCGTTAAAACTTGATATATTAAGACCGCATTCGTAACCGGCATCAACTTCCTTAACATCATCTTTCAAACGTTTAAGCGAGCTAATTTCACCAGTAAATACCTGAATACCATCTCTAATAACTCGTACTTTATTTGCTCTAATTATTTTACCATTCTGTACATAACAACCGGCAATAATTCCAACCTTA
Source organism: Melioribacteraceae bacterium (assembly GCA_963663265.2). Classification (GTDB taxonomy): domain Bacteria; phylum Bacteroidota; class Ignavibacteria; order Ignavibacteriales; family Melioribacteraceae; genus JAEXOD01. The sequence goes on along the minus strand of CAXXXM010000002.1, from coordinate 2,310,990 downwards.
GGAAGTCTAAATACTTGTCTTACTTCTAATGTTGCAGTAAGTTCTTCCGAAATCACCGGTGATAATAAGCCTTCTAATGCAGAACGTACTTCATTAATAGCATCATAAATTACGTTATATAGTCGTATATCAATTTTTTCTGTTTCAGCCAATTTGCGTGCATTAACATGCGGGCGAACATGGAAACCAATTATAATTGCTCGTGAAGCAGCAGCTAAAAGAACGTCACCTTCTGAAATGGCTCCTACACCTTTATGTATAACTCTTACTATTACTTCCTTATTCGACAACCTCATTAATGAATCCGCAAGGGCTTCAACTGAACCATCCACGTCTCCTTTAACTATTATTGGAAGTTCTTTTACTCCACCAATACTAATTTGGCTTGCAATTTCATCAAGTGTTACTAAGTGGACTAACTTATTATCTTGTTCACGCTTAATTTGTTGTCTTTTCAAACTTATATTTCTTGCACTTCGTTCCGAATCAACTGCTACAAACGTATCACCTGCTTGCGGTGGTCCTTCATATCCAAGTACTAATACAGGGGTTGCAGGTCCTGCTTCATCTACCTTCATATTCCTTTCATCAAACATTGCTCTTACTCTTCCATACTGATTACCCGCAACAAATGGGTCGCCAACACGCAATGTCCCTTTTTCAACTAATATTGTTGCTGTAATACCACGACCTTTATCTAATTGTGTCTCAATTACAGCTCCTCGTGCAGATCTATCCGGATTTGCTGTCAACTCCATAAGCTCTGCTTCAAGTAATATTTTTTCAAGTAATAAATCTACATTAAAACCTGATTTTGCTGAAAGTTCAACACATTGATATCTGCCACCCCAATCTTCAACTAATATATTTCTATCAGCTAATTGTTGTCTGATTTTTTCTGGATTGCTGTTTGGTTTATCTATTTTATTAATTGCTATAATTATTGGAACATTTGCAGCCTGAGCATGATTAATTGCTTCTATTGTTTGAGGCATTACAGCGTCATCAGCTGCAACTACTAAAACTACTATATCTGTAATTTTTGCTCCTCGTGCACGCATTGCAGTAAAAGCTTCGTGACCGGGAGTATCCAAAAATGTGATCAACTTTCCCGAATCCGTTTTTACCTGATAGGCACCTATATGCTGTGTTATACCACCACTTTCACCAAATACAACTTTAGTTTTTCTTATATAATCCAAAAGAGATGTTTTTCCGTGATCAACGTGTCCCATAATTGTAACAACCGGAGGACGTGACTTTAATGTCTCTTCGGCATCTTTAATATCATCAAGTTCATCCGCACTATATTCATCTTCAATTTCAACTTCAAAACCAAATTCATCTGCTACAAGCGTAATTGTATCAATATCTAATCTTTGGTTAATTGATACCATCAATCCTAAAGAAATACATTTTGAAATAACTTCAGGAACTGAAACATTCATCAAGTTTGCCAACTCATTAACAGCTACATATTCTGTAACTTTTAAGTGTGTTTTACTTCTTTCTGTTTCTTCCTCAAATAACCTTTCTTGTATCTCTAATTTTTCTTTTCGTTTTTTCTTTCTCGCATTTGCTCTCTCAACTAATAACGAGTCTTCCATGCTTAAAAGTGTTCTTTTTATAGCAGCTTCAACTTCTTTTTTATCTACTTCAAGTTTTTTAATCTTTCTCTTTTTCTTTGCTTTTACTTGTTCTTCAACACTCAATTCCGGTCCTTTTTTAGCCTTAACTTTCTTTTTCTTCTTTTTCTTTTTAAGAGCATCGGCTGCTTCGTTTGCAGTCAATTTAATATTTGGATCCATACTATCTGCCGGTGTGGCATCTCGTATTGTAAATTTATTTTCTCTCTTTTCGCCTTCGTTACGAGTAAAGCCGGTATTTGTTCCTCTATTTTCTCTTGGATCACGAGGTTCGCGTGGTTCGCGATTGTCCTTATTTTTGTTTGCATCTTTCCCTTTTTCATTATCTTTAGGACGGCGTGGTTTTGAAAGATTCATTTTTCCAAGTATAGTTAAACCACGTTTTTTATTCTCTATTTCTAACTCTGCCTGAGTTTTGAAACTTTCAATTGGACCATCTACTACTTCTTCATTTAATGGTTCAACCTCAACAGGTTCAACTTCAACCTTTTCTTCTTGTTTAACTTGCTTCTGTTCATTATCGGCAGTTTTAACTTCAAGAACAACTTTTTCAATAACTGGCATTTCTACTTGTGGTTCTTCAACTTTCACTTCCGGCATTATTGGTTTTTCTTCCACTTTTACCGTAGGTTCTTCTAATTTTTCCGTTTCTTTTACAGCAGGCGGCTCAATAGGTTTAACTTCTTCAACCTTGGCTTGCTCAATCACCGGTTTTTCTTCTATTATAGGTGTCTCTATAACAGGCTGAGGGGTTTCTTTTTCAGGCTGAACAACTTGCTCATCCGGAATTAACATCTGTTGTTTTTCAACAATATCTTGTTTTAACTCATCATATATCTTTTCAACCTGTTCAGTTAAAACCGGTTTCAAAGGCTCATCAGTTGTTCTATCAGTTTTTTTCTTAAATTCAGATACTTTTTGATAATGCTTTTCAGCCCTCTCTATATCTTTTTTAAATTTACCCATGATATCATTTATCATATCATCAGATAAAATTGAATTTATAGATTTAACTTCATAACCTTTTTGAGTTAAAAATTCCTGTAATGTATTTGTTGCTAAATTGTATTCGGCAGCAAACTTGTATAACCTTATTTTCTTTTGTGTTGTCTCTTCAGGCATATATTTTAATCACCTATAACTAAAAATTTCTTTGCTTATTCTTCGTCTTCAAATTGATTTTTTATTATCTCAATTATTTCTTCAGCTTTTTCAACTGATAATTTGGTCGTCTTTGCTAAATCTTCCGGAGTTACTCCTAATACTTCTAATGCAGTATCATATCTATTGTTAATTAATATATCAACAATTTCTGGAGTTAATTCATCTCGTAAATCAAACAATTCAATATCTTCATCATACTCTTCCAATTGTTTTTGCTCACGGATAACTTCAATATCAAAACCGGTAAGTTTCATTGCTAATCGTATATTTACACCATTTCGCCCAACTATTAACGATACTTGGTCGCTATCTGCCCATACAGTACATTTTCTTTGTTTCTCGTCTATTTCAATCTGTTTCAATTTAGCAGGAGCCAATGCTCTTTGTATAAATTGAATTGGGTCATCTGTATGGTTTATTACATCTATATTTTCGTTATTTAACTCACGTACTATCGCATGAATTCTTACTCCCTTCATTCCAACGCAGGCACCTACTGCATCAATACGCGGGTCACGGCTTTCTACCGATACCTTTGCTCTATCACCCGGTTCACGAGCAATTGATTTTATTTCGATCAATCCATCATAAATTTCCGGAATTTCAATTTCAAATAATCTTCTTAAGAACAAATTATCGGCACGTGAAATAATTACAACAGGATTATTATTACTCTGTCCTTTTTTCACATCTTTTATTACCGCTCTTATTGTTGCCCCTTTACGATATTTTTCTTTTGGAATCTGTTCATTTCGTGGAAGTAATAATTCGTTTTTATTATGATTAACAAGCACATCAAATTTTTTAACTTGATATATATCTCCAACAACTATTTCACCTATCATATCAACATATTCATTATAGATCAGGTCTTTTTCGATATCACGGATTCTTTGATTTAAATTTTGGCGAGCTGTATTTATTAATCTTCTTCCAAATGATGCAAGACTTATTTTTTCAACATAGTCCTCACCTACTTCAAGTTCGTCTATGTTTCCTTGTGCATTTACTTCGTCAATGCTTATTTCAAATTCAGGATTTTCAACAACATCAACTATTGTTCTTTCCAAAAATATTTCTATATCCCCTTTATCCATATTAAATACTACTTCAAAACGGGCATCCATTCCATATTTTTTCTTTACCAGCATACCAAATATTTCTTCTATTATGCTGGCAAGAACATCTTTATCTAAGCCTTTTTCTCTCACCATCTGAGAAAACGATTCTACAATCTCCACATTCATTTGTTTTAATCCTCCGATATCAGATTCTTATTATTACTTTTGCTTGTTTAATATCGTTATATTGAATTTTAATTTCTTTCCGTTCTTTAATAAAGGTTAATTCTTCACCTTCTATACTTTTTAGTTTAGCCTCTATTTCTTTTACTTCTTCACATTCACTATAACAAACATTAAACCAATGATTTACATGCTTATTATACTGCTTAAAGTATTTCAGCTCTCTTTCACTTCCCGGTGAGGACACATCAAGACGATAACTTTCATCGCCATAACCAAGCTCAACTAACTTTTCGTTTAATAAACGAGTAACGTCGGCACAATTATCTACATTAATACCTACTTCGTTATCAATGTAAACTTCAATTACCTTACTGCGTTTTTCTCCGCGTATTATAAAATCGATAAAGAAGCACCCGTTTGTTTCAATTATTTCGCGGAAGTGTTGTTCTAATTTTATCTTATTAAATTCCATATACAAAAAACGCCCTTTTTAGGGCGAAAAAATAGAATAATTATTTAGACTGTAATTTACAATTATTTATTCTTATTTGCAAGTATTATTTATAACAAAAGAACGGGAGAAACAGTAAACAGCTAATAGGTAACAGTTAATTGTCAATAGCTAATAGTTTTTAATAGAATAAGCTGTTGAAAGGTTTTTTTCAACGGCATTCAATCATTAAAAATTAAGAATTATTAAAGTTGACAGATAATAGATTTCAGATATCAGTTTTATAAAGAATAAGCCGTTGAAAGGTTTTTTTCAACGGCTCTTCAATCATTAAGAATTAAAAATTAAGAATTAAGAATTATTATAGTTGAAAGGTTTATCTTCAACAGCATTCAACCATTAAAAATTTAGAATTAAGAATTATCAACTTTTATATTTATATAATTGTTAAAAAATATTATATTTACAAAAAAATGGAAAAATTAAATGACAACTTTACCTCCTTCTTCCGTAAAAAAATTCAGCGAAACGACATTAGAAAAAAAAGCATATAACTTAGCCGAATCGTTCAGCGAATATATTCCTATACCCAACGATAGAAATAGACTTGGATTTAATATATACAGAAATTTAGCTGGCGAGGGTGATTCACCGGAAACTATAATAAAAACTGGGAAATATAAACTTCAAGGAATAAGCAAACCGGATTTTATAAAATTTTTTGCTTCTGAATTGGAAAAATTAAAAGTTTAAACTTGGAATTTTATCTCGATAAAACGAATTAAATATTGCTGCAATTTCTTTTGGATTATCGGTTTGAATATATGTTGTTAATTCATCCTTAGCTATATAGCCATAATTATCTTTAACATGTATCAGCCACTCTATTAATCCGGACCAAAACTCAGTTCCAACCAAAACCACGGGTACTTTTTTTGTGTTATAAACTTGAATAAAAGAAAGAACTTCAAACAATTCATCTATTGTACCCAAACCACCGGGCATAACAACAAAACCAAGTGATATTTTTAGCATACAAATTTTTCTATAAACAAAATACTTAAAACGGATATTTTTTTCTCTATCAACAAATTTTGGCATTGGAAAATCACTTACAACATCAATACCTGTACTACTCCCCAAATTATTAAAAGCTGCTCTATTGGCTGCCTCCATCAATCCGGTCCCCCACCTGTAATAACACCAAAATTATTTTTAACAAGCTCTTCTGCAATGTCATAAGTTAAAGAATAGTACTTATCATCCTCCGATGCTTTAGCCGACCCGAAAATTGTTACACTCGGTTTAATACGCAAAAGTTTGGAAATATTATCATAATAATCTTGAGCATAATCAAATAAATTATTAAACTCATCTATTAAATGCTTTGAACTATAATTCATAATGCCTTTTATTGGGATTCTATTTTATAATTAGGGGCTATATTTGTTTTGTACTGCGAGACAACTACCGGATAAAATGTTCGCTTAACTTGTTCTCTGCTTGGTAATTCACTTCCTTTTAACGTATCCAACTGATTAACAATAACATACCTTTTATGGTACGCCGAGCCTTTAAGTTTTTTATTTAGTTCCTTTTGCTTATACGATTTTTCTTTTGTGCTTATTCTTGACCGCTCTTTCCGTTCCAATCTTTCTCGTTCAGCACGTTTCCTTTCATGCCCATCCTTGTATTCCGAATGAGTTTTCTTATGAACAGACTTCACGGAAGTTGTTGGCTTGAGAACCTGTTTATAAGCAGTATTGGGTAAAGGCACTTCAACTTTTGCTACAAACAGTTTGTTTCCAATAACTGAAAGCAGAAGCACTACCATTAAACCACCAAAACTATAAATTAGAATCGTGAAAACTATTGGTACTAATTCCATATCACCTTTCTTATATAACAAAATATAAGGTCAATTTATATGCCAAGTACTTATACCATACAAATAAATGTCTTATCTTTCCATTTTGCCTTTACAGTATGTATCATAATAAGAAATGTATAAAAATAAGACAACCAATGCCTATCATAAACAAAATATTTTGCATATACTTAAAAATTATTCGTGAATATTACAAAATAATTTAACAAATTAACAATTATTTTGTTTGTTAAATCATTAAAAAGATGTAATTTAATTAAAAATAATAATTCGTTAAATGAAACCTTTTAACTAAATAATTGTTTAAATTATTAACATAAACAAATGGAAGGCATTAAACTGGATATAATAGATAAAAGCAACTATTTCAGAGGGATACTTTTATTAATGCGTAAAGATTCCCAAATTTCTGATCAAGAAAGAAATTTCGTGTTTAAAATTGGCAAAACTTTAGGATTTGATAAAGAATTTATTGAAGACAGCATAAAAGATTTGATGTACAATGAATTTATTGAAGACAATCCTCCCACATTTTCCAATCCGGAAATTGCAAAAAGCTTTATTATTGATGGACTTAAATTAGTATCTACCGATACATTTTTAGACCCGAACGAAATAACATTCTTAAAGAAAACTGCCGAAAGAAATTTACTCCCCGAACCTTGGATAAAAGAAAGAATGGACAACCAAAAAGCCATATATTCTGTCCCCAACTTTTCCAAGCACGAGTTTGAAGTCGGAAACTTCATTTAATAATTGTTAATTATCAATTATTAATTATTTTTTTATTGCTATAATAACAAAAATTTGGATATTCTTAGTATCGGTTTTGAATTAATAAGGGTCAATTATTATAACTATAAAAGCTATTTGTATATGCTGAATATTTGGGTTTAAGTTAATAATTATTAAAAAGGGGGAGATAATGAAGCGGGATTTAATAAATTACAAAGTATTTGATTATACAATTAAGATTGTATAATTATCTAAAATTTAATCAAGTGAACAAAAAAAAATAATTAACGATTATTCATCAGTAATCATTAATTATTTTTAATTGCTATAATAACAAAAATTTGGATATTCTTAGTATCGGTTTTTAATTTATAATTATATAATTGATAATTAATAATTATAGATTAGGCTTCAGCTTTTTTACCATATTTTTTCATGAATCTTTCAACACGACCTGTTGAATCGATCATTTTTTGTTTTCCGGTAAAGAAAGGATGGCATTCTGAACAGATTTCTAATTTTATCTGACTTACAGTTGAACGTGTTTCAAATGTATTTCCACAAACACAGCTAACTGTACATTTTCTATAAGCAGGATGAATACCTTTTTTCATTTTAAATACATCTCCTAAAAATTAAGACTACTAATGTAATACAATATTGTTTAAAAATCAAATAACTTATTTGTTTTGATTTTTACTTGCAGCAGTTTTTAATGAATCCATCCGGGCTTTTAAACTTTTTACCGAATTATCCTTTTGGGGTTTTACAATAAATTCATCAAATGGATAATAGTTGTTCCCTTCGCTTACAAGCCTGATTCTGCCTTTGCTTTTAGGAGCGTTGTTTTCTCCAGACATAATTTTATCTAAATCAACCGATTTGGAATCATCAATAAATAAATCTTTTTGAGTTTTTTGAACTATATCATTTGACTGAACTACTACTTGATAAGCTTTTTGCTTAACTGTAACAGTATTGCTAACCGAATTATTTTTATTATTCTCTTTTGTGTTATTATCAACAATAAATTCTTTTATTTCAAGCGTATCCATCTTTTTAACGCCTGCTTCCTGCCTAACCGGCGGGTCAAATTGAAATAAATCATCATGATTTTTTAAGTTGTCACCAAGGAAAAAGAGCACAAGAAATCCAGATAGAACAACAGCGGTTGCGGGAGTAAAAATATAAAGCCATCTACTAAAACTCTTTTTCTCTTCAGTTCCAAAGTTTTTGTTTTGGATACGCACCATTAAATTGTGCTCAAAGTTATCCGGAATTTCAATTTTTGGTAATTCTTTAAGAAGTTTTATTACTTTCTCAAATTCTTTTTCTTTATTATCGTAAAGGTCACTATTCATAGGCTACTCGTTATAAATATTTTTAAGCAATTTTTGAAGCTTAGTTCTTCCTCTGTTTATTCTTGATTTTACTGTTCCAATTGATAAACCTGTCATTTCTGCAATTTCTTCGTACGAAAATCCTTGAATGTCTCGCAGTATCACAACTTCGCGATACACCGGTTTAACCTTGTTTAATGCTTTTTGGATCATTTCGTTTTTAATTTTTCCATCCAAAATGGCATCCGGCTGCTGTATAGATCCATCCTCTATTTGTAAAGGTTGTTGATCTTCGTTTTCGTTATTGCTTAACGATAAAATGTTTCGGCGTTTTCTTCGTTTTAATTCGTTTTTTGCTAAATTTCCGGCTATTGTGTATATCCAAGTTGAAAATTTAGCAAACGATTTATACGAATTTTTGTTCAAATAAAACTTTATCATTGTTTCTTGAACTATATCGCTACAAGCATTTCTATCGCCAACAAAACGATAAACAAAATTCATTAATGGATCTTTGTATCGCTTAACTAATATTTCAAAGCATTCAATTGCGTCTGTCTCTTGAAATTTCGCAATTAACTCTTCATCGCTTAGTTCAGTAAGTTTCTTATTCAATATTTTATACTTTTTATTTTTTAAAAATGTTTCAAGATTATTAATAAAAATATACTAATAATCTTGTTAAATCAAGTAATTAATAAAACTCCAGCACTTCTCGTTTATTCAGTATAAGCCATCAACTCTTTTGCCGTGGAAATACTTGTTTCGGTAACAACTTCACCGCTTAGTAATTTTGCAACTTCGTTTAACCTTTCTGATTTACTAAGTTTTCTAACATTGCTTAACACCCTATTTCCTACTTGGTGTTTTTCTACGGCATAATGTACTTTTGCCAATGCTGCTATTTGAGGAAGATGAGTTATTGCTATTATTTGATGATAATTTGATAATTTTTTTAACGCCATTCCCACCTTTTGACCTATTCTTCCACTTACGCCTGTATCAATTTCGTCAAAAATTAAAAGTGGCAACGAATCATTTTTTGCCAAGGAAGTTTTTAATGCAAGCATTATTCTTGATACTTCTCCACCTGATGCTACTTTTACCAAAGGCTTTGGTGTTTCACCAAGATTTGTGGATACATAAAATTCAACTTCATCGTATCCATGAATATTATAATTATATTTTTTATCTTCTACTATAATATAGTTTTCTGAATCATCCGTTTCTTTATTATTTATGCTAACCATAAACTCAGAATGATTGATTCCCAAATATTTTAATGATTCTTCAATCTCTTCCTTTAATTTAATACTTCCTTTTCGTCTTTTATCAGATATTCTTTTGGCAATCATTCCTATTGTGTGCCTTGAAGATTTTAATCTTTCATTTAGCTCTTTTATTTTATCATCAAAATTTGTTGCAATATCAATTTCTTCACTAATTTTAAGCTTATATGCTAAAACAGATTTAATTGAGCCGCCATATTTTTTCTTTAACCTGCCAAAACCTACAATTCTCTCTCTTACTTCTTCAAGTCTTGCAGGATCGGTTTCAATTCTATTCATATAACTGCGAATAAAATCTGCAATATCTTGCACTAAAGCTGCTGCCGAATTACATTCCGTCTCTTTTTCCTTAAACTGTCCATCAATAAATCCAAGTTCCTTTAACGATTCTAATACATTTATCAATTGATCGTAAACCGGATTTTCCCCCTCATATAAAGTTGAATATATTTCTTGAGTTAATGTCGTTAGTTTAGCCGAATTTTCTAATATCTTCAACTCTTTTTCTAATTCTTCTTCTTCCTCAACTGATGGTGATACTTCGTTAATTTCCTTTAGTTGAAATGAGTATAAATCAAATTTCTCTCTTATTAGTCTTTCTTTTTCGTACCACGATTTCAATTCTTTTTTTAGACTATTTAATTGACTTAACTCATATCTATATACATCATGTAAGGAACTGATATTTAAGTAGTCATCCAAAAACTCAACATGCTTTTCGCTGCGTAATAACGATTGATGCTCGTGCTGACCATGCAAGTCAACTAAATAATCACCCGCTTCTTTTATTAAATTAAGACTAACGGGAGTATCATTAATAAAAACTCTATTATTTCCCTTTATTGATATTTCTCTTCTTAAAATTAATTCATCGTTAAAGTCAATTTCATTTTTGAGTAACAATTTTTCAATTTTTTTATTGTTAGAAACATCAAATATCCCCTCAATAATAGCCTTATTGCAATCTCTTCTAACTACTTCAACACTTGCTCTATCTCCAAGCAAAATACCAAGTGCATCAATTAAAATTGATTTACCGGCTCCTGTTTCACCGGTAATTATGTTTAATCCGTTCTCAAATTCAACTTCAATACTTTCTATTAAAGCATAGTCTTTTATTGCGAGAGATTTTAACATAGTTTATCCAAAAGAAAATATCAAAATTTTAAATTTACGCTAAAATTTTCTCTTATTCAAAAAATTTTATTTAGGTCATTATTTTTTGTATTTTATCTATAAAAAGGAAAAGGACAGATATTAAATTAATTAATACCTATCCTTAACTTTGAACTAGGGGGATTTTTTTATTTATACAATATTATCATATAAAAAATAAGTAATTTTAAGTATTAGACATTCCAAAAATTAAAATGGTTTAATTTTGAGTTTTTTAATACTAAATAAATTTTATGTCGCCGCTCACGCGGCTTTTGTATTGTTTTTTTATTTTCAGCTACAACTATTTTCCCACTTTGTGGGAATTTTAAACAACAATATTTAATATCTATTTTCTTTGATCATATCCTTTTATGAAATTTCGCAATTTTAAAGGTGTAATATATTTTATGTCGCCGCTCACGCGGCTTTTATATTATCTTTTTTATATCCTGCTACAACTATTTCCCCACTTTGTGGGAATTTATAAACAAAAATATTTAATATCTATTTTCCTTGATCATATCCATTTATGAAATTTCGCAATTTTAAAGGTGTAATATATTTTATGTCGCCGCTCACGCGGCTTTTATATTGTCTTTTTTATTTTCTGCTACAACTATTTTCCCACTTTGTGGGAATTTATAAACAACAATATTTAATATCTATTTTCTTTGATCATATCCTTTTATGAAATTTCGCAATTTTAAAGGTGTAATATATTTTATGTCGCCGCTCACGCGGCTTTTATATTATCTTTTTTATTTTCTGCTACAACTATTTTCCCACTTTGTGGGAATTTATAAAGCACCAAATTACATCCTCGTTAAAATAGCCACGCATGTGGCGACATAGTTGTAGCACACAATTACATTAAACAAAAACGAGCCACAACGTGGCGACATAGTTGTAGCACAACATGGCGACATAATTGTGGGCACCAAAAATTTGTATTTCCCTTTTAAAAATATTTTATTAAATTTGAAATGTATGTAAAACAAATACAAAATTATTTATCCAAACTACTTGCAGATACAAGGGGACATCGCTCCCCTTGTTCTTTTTTATTCCTTAATAAATTTTTTGCTAAGTTTATGGAATCTATAAGCCATTAATACCCCTACAAATATTAATGAAAAGACAAAAGAGCTCCATATTCCATAAACATCCCATTTTAAGGAAAAAGTTAAAAAGGCACCAAGCGGCACACCAATAACCCAATAAGCAATAAAAATTATTAATGCCGGAAATTTAACATCACTTAATCCACGTAGTGCTCCAATTGAAGAAGCCTGCATACCATCAAATATTTGGAAAAGTGCGGCAATCATTAATAGTTTACTAACAACTCTAATTACATTATTATCATTTATGTATATATAAGGGAGAATATCTTTAAATAGTACAAAAACAATCCCAAAGAAAAACATAATTAAAACACATAAAAATATGGATGTAAAACCTGCATATCTAATTTTAGTATTGTCTTTTTCACCTACTGCATTCCCAACTCTAATAGTTCCTGCCGACGAAATGCCCATCATAATCATAAAAGTAGTTGATGCTAAGTTTAAGGCAATTTGATGAGCGGCAAGCTGGGTGGTTCCTAACCAACCAATCATAATTCCAATTGAAGAAAAAGCTGTTACTTCAACAACCATCTGCAAAGCACTTGGCAAACCAATTGCTAAAAGTTTTTTAACTTTTTCAATGCTTAGTCTTATCTTCTCACCGGTTTTAATAAACTTGATGTAACTTTCACTTCTATTAACATAAAACACTAAGCTTAAACTCATTAATATACGTGTTGATAAAGTTGCAATACCTGCACCGTTTAAACCAAGTTCAGGGAATCCTAATTTCCCATATATTAATACCCAGTTAAAGAATACATTTGCAACATTAGCTAACAAGTTTATATACATTGCAACCTTAACATCAGAAAGCCCTTCCAAAAACTGCTTGTATGATTGAAAAAGCATTACTGGAAGAACAGAAAAACCGATAATCCTCATATACGGAATAGCTTTTGCTACAACATCAGATGGTTGATTGAGATATCTAATTATTTCGGCACCAGGTACAATCACTGTTACAATAATAAAGGCAGTAACAGCATTAATAAGTAATGAGTTTATAAATAAGGGTCTATATTCTTTTTCATCGCCCGAACCTTTAGCAACAGCAACCAAAGGTGTAACTGCAAAACTTAAACCGATACCCAGCACTAAAAGAACATGAAAAACACTACTGATTAATCCTGCTGCCGCAAGTGATTCTGCACCTAACCAGCCAACCATAATAGTATCAACAATACCCATAAGCACATGTCCTAATTGACTTAAGGATAAAGGTATTGCCAATTTGATAGTTTCTTTTAGATTATTTTTTATTTTCTCTATCATTGTAAATAATGTTTTATTGTAAATTTAATTTATTATTTATTAAATTCTAAGTATATTAATTTTAATATTTTTAACTAATTTTATTTAGGATATAGTATGGGTCTATTATCAAATTCAAAAAAAGAGCTTGAAGCACTTCTTAAGGAAAATGAAGAATTAAAAGCTAAACTAAATAAGACTTTAGAATTTCATAATAGTTTTGAAGACCTTGAATATAAAGTTATTAATGCCCGCAAGCAAATTTCTGAGCTTAATGAAAAGGAATTTGAAGTTTCCAACAAGCTACGTGATTTAGACGCAGAAGCTGCCGAAAAAGTTCGCTCAATTATTGAATTAAATTTGAGAATTGATGAATTAAATTCCAACAAAACTTCTGCTGAAAACGAAATTAGTTTATTGAACGACAAAAAACTAAGTTTAGAAGATTCATTAAGTCATAAAGTTGAAGAAATTAATAATATAGATACAAAAGAAGAAGAATTTAATTCCAATTACATCCAAAAACAAACTGAGTTTGAAGAATTAAATAAATCTGTTGCTGCGTTACAAACCGATAAAGAATATTTAATTTCCGAAATAACAACTCTGCAAGAAAGTTTACATATTCTCCGCGACGAACATAAAGAAATAAACGAAAATTTTTCTTCTGTAAAAGAAGAATATGACTCCTTAAAAGATGAAGTTTTTGAGCTTTCGGGACAAACCAAAGCTTATTCCAATGAACTTGAAGAAGTTGAACATGAGGTAGTAAGACAACGAGATTTGGAAAATAAATTAAACAAATCAATTGAAGAACTTAAAGAAGCAGAAAAACAAAAACTAAACAACATTAAAGAACTTGATGAAAGAATTTTGCTTAAAGAAGAACTTAAGCAGAATATTGAAGAAAGTTTACATGGTCTTGTAAAACAACTTTCCGAAAAAGATGCTTTATTTGATGAATTTACGCAAAAACGAGACAATATTGCTGCCGAAACTATTGAAAAACGTAAAGAACTTGCCAATTTAGAGCTATTAATTACTTCAAAAACTGAAGAAATAAACAAAATTTCTACACAGATTTTAGAACTTGAAGAAAAAATAATTAATAAAGAACAAATTCATTCTAATTTTATACAAAAAGAAGAATCCATACAACAAAATATTTTGGATTTACACAAAGAAGAAAATATTGTTAAAACAAAGCTATCAGAATTAAAAACAAAAGTGGAAGATTCCGAAAACCATAAATTAGAAGTTGAACAACAATATCTTAAACTTGAAGAAACAATTTCGCAAACTCTTCAAACATTCAATAATGATATTACCGAATCTAAATCGTTATTAAATAAACTTAAACAACAAATCATTGAAAAAGAATTTGAATTAAATAATAAAGAAAAAACTTTATCTGAAAAACAAATTTTAGTAATGGAAGCCGAAGGCAGCATAAAAATTTTGGAAAAAGAAAAAACTGCTACCGAAAGTATTGTTAACACGTTAAAAGAACTAAAAAACGAACACGAACAACAAATTGAGAAATTAAAAGTTAAAGATTTCAAAACTAAAAGTTATTTGAATAACACACAAAATGAATTGGTAATTTTGGAAAACAAAAAAAGTGAAATTGAATTATCAATTAAACAGATTTTAGATATCCAAAACAAAAACTTTAGTGATTACGAAGAAAAGAAAAAATCCATAAACGAAGAAATTTCTTCTTTAGAAAATACTTTTGCAACTTTACAAGCAAAGGTTGAGGAAGGAACTACTGCTATAACAGAGCTTAAAAAAGAAACTGCTGATTTAGAAGTTAAAAAGGAAGAGTATTCTGCTAAAATTTCGCAAATGTTGTCTTTGGAAAAATCGTTAGAAAACCGAGTTCCTAAAAATTAAAAATCAACCGTTTTCAACTATTTAAAGACACAAAAAACGCTAAAGAGACTACCAAGGTGGATGTTTCAAAATACAAAAACATTGTCTGAACGGTGATTCTTGGGACTTATAAGATTTTTGGGATTAATCTTTTGCAAATTTTTCGTCACTTGTCACACCGTCACTCGTTACTTTTTTTTTGATTGCGGAGCAATCACATGTCGTTAATAGTGCAATGTAAAGTAAATTCGACTTCAGGAAGTCGCACAAAACCATACCATCATTTACATTTCGTGTAGAACATATGGCACTTCTCTGAAGTGCTAACTTCTTTTCTTTTCACATGTTAACGACGTTTGACTTTTCCAAAGTCAAAGGTGCTTTTAATTATTTTATTCAGAAATATTAATATTTCCTCATCGAGTTTCACGCTTCTTGTCACTCGTTTCGCAGATGTTGCAAAATCGAGGAATAATTCCTGGGCGGTCATGGTCGTGGATGTTTCATAATTGGGGAAAGATATCCATGGCGGTCATGGTCTTACCATGACCGAATAAATTTTGCATGAAAACAGCTAAAAAAACAGTGTTTTGAATAATAATTCTTGCGTCACGGTACAACCGATGACGACCGAGATTGGAATTTACGAGTTTTGCAACATCCACCCAAGAGGTAGTCTTCACTTGATATATCCATTGTCATTCAACCATCTTTGGCATCCTGTATCCCCTAAATCTGCAGCTTTTCTATAAAATTCAATTTGTTTTGTATAATCACTGAGATAAAAATAAACGTTGCCAAGATTGTTGTATGCATGGGGCGAGTCAGGATTTATTTCTATCGCTCGGGTGTAACAATTTGCTGCTTCTGTATAGTTTTTTTGTTCACAATAAACTAAACCCAGATTGTTATATGCAACATCTAATTCAGGGTCTATTTCTATCGCTCGTCTATAGCTTTTTATCGCTTCTACATTCTCACCTTTATCAGCATAAGCAATCCCAAGGTTATTATATGCATCAGCATCTTTTGGATTTATTTTTATAGCTTGCATGTAGCTTTTTATCGCTTCAGTATTTTTACCTTGCCTTCTATAAGCATTTCCAAGGTTGCTATGTGTAACAGCATCTTCGGGATTTATTTCTACCGCTCGCTCGTAGCTTATTATTGCTTCATCATATTTACCTTGAGTATAGTAAATATTACCAAGGTTATAAAAAATACCTGCATGTTTTGGATTTATTTCAATCGCTCGCATATAACTTTTTATCGCATTTTCATACTCCTCAAGGGTTGCATAAGTACAACCAAGGTTATAATAAGCAGCAACAGATTCCGGCTTTATTTCTATTGCCCGTGTGTAACTTTTTATTGCTTCATCATACCTGCCTTGATTAAAGTAATCGCAGCCAATGTTATAAAATGCACGAGCATTTCTCGGATTAATTTCTATCGCTCGCTTGTAACTTTTTATTGCTTCATTGTGCTTCCCTTGCTCATCATATGCATTACCGATTTTGTTATATAAGACATCATCTTTGGGATCTATTTCTACTGCTCGCTTATAGCTGTTAATTGCTTCATTGTACTTCCTTTGTTCATAATAAGCATCGCCAAGATTATTATATGCCGCAGAATATTCGGGATTTATTTCTATCATTCTAATGTAACTTTTTATTGCTTCATCATACTCTTCTTGTTCATAATAAGCATTGCCAAGTTTATTATAGGTATCAGAATATTCAGGATTTATTTCTATCACTTGCATATAACATTTTATCGCTTCGGAATACATTTTTTGATTATAGTAAAAAAAACCCAGATTAAAATACGCAGCAGTATATTCCGGGTTTAATTCTATTGCACGCAAATAATTCATTATTGTATCGTCAATTTTACCTTGACTTCTATAAGCATTTCCAAGATTAAAGAATGCATCAGCATATTCAGGATTTATTTCTATCGCTCGCATGTAACTCTTTATGGCTTCATCATACTTGCCTTGGTCATCATAAGTGCTGCCAAGATTGTTATGTGCAACCTCATCATCAGGATTTATTTCTATCGCCCGCATGAAACTTTTTATCGCTTCTTCATACTTGCCTTGGTCACCATAAGTAATCCCAAGATTACAAAATGCAACATTATATTCAGGAAATATTTCTATCGCTCGCTTATAATTTTTGATTGCTTTAGCATATTTACCCTGTTGAGAGAAAGCATTACCAAGGTTAACAAATGCAATAATACATCCCGGGTTTTTATCTATTGCTCGTTTGTAGTTTTTTATCGCTTCATCATATTTTTTTTCATTATATGCCTTATTACCACCTTTAATGTATTGTTCTACGGTCATTTAACTTACTCCTTCCTCACTTTTTTTTCATTATCTATTATTTCTTTTCTTTAATTCTACAAGTATAAAATAAAGGTTAATTCTTTCAAAATTATTTAGGATTTCCCAATTTTTTCTGTTTAATATTAGTCTATTTTTAATTAAATATCAATAATAATATTACCCAAAAGTCCTTTAAATAACTCATAAACAAAGATTGATTTTCGATTATGTGAAGATTACTTTATTAAATGTAGAATAAAATTAAAAAGGCGGTAAAAATACCGCCTTTGACATAACAACCTAACTATCCGCTCACTCCCTATTTTAAAAAGATTAATAATAAAACCTTACTCCAATACGAGTTAAAAAACCGCTCATATCAAACTCACGCTCAAAAGTGTGTTTTTTTCCATTTCCATCAACAACATCATAAGTCCAGCTTGGAGTTGAATTATGATAAACTATTTCTCCAAAAATTTCCGATCTTCTTCCTAATTGATAAGAAGCACCTCCACCTAAACGCCATGCAAAGTCAAATGCACCATGAATATCATCTTCCGAAGGATTTTCGTAGCTATTATATACAATTAATAAAATATCTAAACCCAAAGAAGCGGTTACAAATGCTTTCCAACGAGGTGCAACAGGAAAACTTGCCGTCATTGTTCCCATTAATGGTATTTGGTGTATATTTGTCTCAGCTCGTAATTCGTTAACTGTATAATCAAGCGAACCTGGAATTTCATTAAACTCACCAATTAAGCTTTTATCAATATACTCTTTGTGAAACCAATCAGCACTCCAACCAATTCTAAAATTTTCATCTATATACTTCCCTCCCTCATAACCTATTATAAAACCTCCGTCAGATACACTCGGTGAAAAATATCCAAGTTTAATGGCAGCAGAATTGAATTGTGCATTTATTGCAGCAAAACTTACAAATAAAAACATCAAAATCAGTTTTTTCATTTTTTCTCCGTAGAAGTTTAATTTTGTACTTCAAATTGTGTTCCATTATGAATTATTTGTTTTTTTTCTCCTAACAAACAAAACTGTAACAAATTTGTCTTACAATTGTACTATTTTGCAAACAGTAATACAAGTGTACTGTATATTTATGTAATCGAAATCACACACTAAAAATTTTATCATTGAATTTGTAACATTTTGTTTTTATGAACGTCTTTTTAGTAAACAATTATTTATGAAAAGTATAAAGTTCAATTATCTAATTAAAAACTATAAAAAAGACATCTATAATTTTTCGTTTTACCTTGTGAAAAATAAAATGGATGCAGAAGATATAACCCAAGAAGTTATGATTAAAATTTGGGAAAATATGGATAATTTTAAATTTTCGTCTGCAAAAGTTTGGATAATAAGAACTACGCGTAATCTTTGTATCGATTTATTGCGTAAACGAAAAATTTATACCAATAACGAAGTTGAAATTGACGAACAGTTTGAAGATGAATTTTTCGATAATAGTTCGTCAAATAATCCATTAAAAATTCTGGAATCCCAGTCTCTTTCTGATAAAATTAAACTGGCTATCCAAAATTTGCCTGAAAATTTACGAACAATTTTTGTTTTATACGAAATAAATGAACTAAAATATAAAGAAATTGCACAAACATTAGATATACCAATTAACTCAGTTAAAGTTTATTTATTAAGAGCACGCAGAATGCTTCAAGAGGACTTAAAAAATTATGCATAATATTAATGAAAAACTTTTAAATAAAATAATTACAACGGCTTATGGAGACGGTTCAATTGCCGATAAAATTTCTATATATGCAAAAGTTATCACTAATGGTGAAATCAGAAAAGTATTTTTTGAATATAGAAAAACAAAAAGAACGATTCATACAATGAAACATTTTGAAATGGATCCATCTTTTGATTTAAAATTGAGTGAAAAATTAACAAAATCAAAAGGAAGTCATATCCCATTATTTGCAGAACTTTATCTTTTATTTATTGAAAAACCTTACGTACCTTCAACTGCAATTTTACTTATTACAGCAGCAATTGTTGGTAATTTATTATTCAAGTCACCGGTGCAACAAATAACATATAAAGAACGGTTTACTAAAGCTGAAATAACAGAAGCAAATGCACAAGCAAAATTTGCACTTGCTTTGGTTGGCGATGTTTTGGTTCAAACAAAAAAAGAAGTGGCTGCCGAAATAATGATTAAACAAGTAGCCGAACCTATTAATGAAGGACTAATAATTATTAACAACTTATTAAATTAAGGAGAACTAACATGAGAACTATAAAATATTTATTTGCCGCTGTTTTTATTTTGAGCGTAACCACTTTGCTTGCACAAAAAGAACAGAGCGGAGCCATTAACGAACCCGGTTATTATGATTTTGGTGATTTATCCTATTTACAATCCGGTCCGGATGAAACAGAAGTATTGCTTGATGAACCTATTCTAAAATCTATTTCAAAGATGTCAAACAACGAAGACCCTGAATTTGAAAAAGCATTGGGAAATATTAAACTGATTAGAGTTAGTGGTTATGGGGTAACTGAAAAAAACATGAAAGATGTTGATTCTAAAATTGAAGAAACAAGCAAAAACCTTCTAAATAAAAATTGGGATAGAATTGTCTCTAAGGTTGATAAAAAAGGACAAATTGCTGTTTTCCTAAAAAATGATTCTCAAAACGAGATATGTGGTTTAGTAGTAATTGTTAAAAGAAATAATCAAAGTGTTAACTTTGTAAATATTGTTGGCAAGTTAGACGTAGCTGCATTAGGAAAACTTGGCGGTAAATTTAACATACCTTCTTTAAACAAGTTCAAAGAAACAATTGGGGATGATAAACCCGAACACAAAGAAAAGAAAGATAAAAAGTAATTTTATTCCTGCCTGCTAACAAATGTTATTACAGGAAGTTCAATATTTTCGGGCTTGTTCTTTGTAATTATATAAACAACTAAATAATATAAAGCACAAGCCGAAATGCTTAATAAAAACGCATACACTTCTTTATTTGAAGAATTTTCAAAAATAGTTACTCCTAATAATATTCCCCCAATTAAAATAATAAGCGGAATACCATATAAAACTCCGGAAGCCTTAAAAAGATTTGCTCCTTGTAGTGATACCTTTACTTTATCACCCGGTTTTACTCCAAATGGATCTTTTACAAGCAGCGTTTTTTTATCTTCACTTGCAGGTTTACAATATATTTTAGCAGAACATTCCTCACAGCTATCGGAATTAATAACCATTATTTCCGCCTTACCATCTTGTGATGTTAGTACAACACCTTCTTCTATTAATTCTTCTTTATTCATTTTAATCTTTCTTTTTATAATCTACTAAATAACGTGTTTTCTTAATCCCCATTGATTTTTATAAAGGGGGTGTGTTCCCCATTATCACCAATCAACATCTTGCTCTGGGGTGTCACGGTCTCACCGTGACACTATAAATTTTATCTAACAACACCGGTTTTCATACAAGACACATTCGGTCATGGTAAGACCATGACCGCCCGAAAAATATTCCCCTATTATAAAATACGCTCAATCACAACCGCCCATGGATAAAGCAAAGAACACAAATAATTTGCCCCTCTATTTTCAAGAGAGGGGCAGATTACGAGGCGTTAGCCAAAAGTAATCGGGGTGAGTTCCCCATTATCACCAATCAACAACTTTCAATTAACGAAAGCCATTTTCATTTTATTGTGTCACGGTTCAGACCGTGACACCCATGCAAACTTTTCTGCTGCTCCAACCCCTTAAAGGAAATATCTACAAACAAAGAACACAAATAATTTGCCCCTCTATTTTCAAGAGAGGGGCAGATTACGAGGCGTTAGCCAAAAGTAATCGGGGTGAGTTCCCTATTTTTAGCAACAAACATCTTTCGAAACTCGGGAATCACAAACTCGGGTGTCATGGTCGTAGGTGTTGCAAAAGTCGAAAATCAAGTTCATGGGTGTCACGGTCTCACCGTGACACTATAAATTTTATCTAACAACACCGGTTTTCATACAAGACACATTCGGTCATGGTAAGACCATGACCGCCCAGAAAATTATTCCCCTATTATAAAATACGCTCAATCACAACCGCCCATGGATAAAGCAAAGAACACAAATAATTTGCCCCTCTATTTTCAAGAGAGGGGCAGATTACGAGGCGTTAGCCAAAAGTAATCGGGGTGAGTTCCCCAATAAATATCGTTAAATTTTAATTAGCACCAATATCTTTAATAGCACCTGTTCTACATTTTTCAAAAGGGATTAACGAAGGATCTAATTTAGAATAATCAATAACGCCTAAATTATTATCCATATTAATACCGCCTTGAGAAGCACGGGCACAAATTCCACAACCTAAACAGGCAACCTGGCAAACTTCTTTAGAAGTTTTTGGGTCGTCGTGATTTTTACAAAACACAAAAACTGTTCTATCAATTGGATGCATTTCAATAATATTACGCGGACATGCTTTTACACACATTCCGCAGGATGTACACAAATCTTCAACAACTGTTGGTATCCCATTTTCAGTCATTATCATTGCATTAAATGGACAAGCTTCAACGCAATCACCACCACCTAAACAACCATAAAAGCAAAGTTTGTCTCCACCGGAGACTAAATCCATTGCAGAACAACTAATAGGTCCATAATATTTGGTCATTTTTTTTACTGCTTCACTATTTCCTCCATGACATAAAACACGAGGGATCATTTTAACAGCATTGCCTGCTTCAACGCCCATAATAGCAGCAACAAGTTGAGCCGTTTCAGTTCCACCAACCGGACACCCATTAACCGGTGCAGTTCCTTCAACAACATTAGTTGCAAAATCGTAACAACCGGCACGTCCACATCCTCCGCAATTTGCACCGGGTAAAACGTCAACTATCTTTCCAATTAATGGATTATCTTCTACTCTAAGTTTTCTATCTGCTATTGCAAGTCCGGCGGCAAAAAGCAAACCCATTCCGCCTAAAGTTGAAATTGCAATTATAAATGTTATATCCATTTAAATTATCTCCGAAAATATTTCTTAAATCCTGATGATTCATGAATTACACCTAAAGTATCAACTATAACACCTTCTACGTTAGGTAATTTTTCAATTATCTGCATCCCCTTTTCCGGTCCGGCAACAAAAACTCCTGTTGATAAATAATCTGCCATAACGGTTGTAGGTGCAATAATTGTAACAGCTTCACATCTATCTATTGGATAACCTGTTAAAGGGTCTATAATATGAGAAAATCTCTTGTTATCTTTCTTAAAGTATTTTTCATAATCGCCTGACGTGGCAACACCAAGGTTTTCAATCAGAAGAGTTCCCATAAGTTCATTCTTTTTACGGGGATGTTGAATTCCAATCGTCCATTCTCTTCCAGCACCATAAATTTCGCCACCGGCATTAATTAAATATTCACTAATCCCAAATTTTTCCAAAATTTCACCTGCAATATCTGCTGCAAATCCAGGCAATAATGCATTAAAACTCAGTTTAACTATTTTTGGCTTAATCAAGATATTTCCAGCTTGTAAAACAACATTTTTCCATCCTACCTTTTTTAATGCGTTTTCTATGGCTTTTTCATCCGGGAAATTGGGTTTCTCTTTTTCAAACCCTAATATTTCAATAAAATTGCCAATGCCTGCATCAAAATTGCAATCTGTTAGTTTATATGCTGTATCACATAATTCCAAAATTTGAAAAGTTTGAGGAAAAACAACAATTGTATCACTTACTGCATTATTTAAATCCCATATATAATTATTTTTTTTATACGTAGAATAAAGACTGTTTAGTTTTTCAATTTCTCTAAAAGCCTCAGTTATTGCTTTATTTGCCGTTTCTTCTGATACACCTGAAACTTGAATTTCCATCATTGTTCCCATTGTAAAGGTTTCCCTTTTAATTATATCAGAATTATTGTTACAGCCAATAGCCGCAACAAGCAATAATAAGGCAATATTTATTTTTTTTGTTTTCACTCTAAATTTTCATTAAATATTTATTAATCCGGCAAATCCCATAAACGCAAGTGCTAAAAGTCCGGCAACAACTAAAGTAATTGGGGCTCCTCTAAATGGTTTTGGAACATCTGCCAAATCAAGTTCTTCTCTAATACCAGCCATAATTACAAGAGCCAAAGTAAAACCTGCACCTACACCAAATCCATAAACTATGCTTTGTGCAAAGTCATATTCTTTTAATACTATAAATAAAGCTAACCCAAGAATTGCACAGTTTGTAGTAATTAAAGGCAGAAAAATTCCAAGTGCTCTATATAAAGGCTGACTTACTTTTTTAATAACCATTTCAACAAATTGAACTAAAGAAGCAATTACAAGAATAAACGCAACGTACTGTAAATAGTCTAAGTGGTTAGGTAATAATATCAAATTGTAAATTAACCATGATACAATTGCAGTAAGTACCATTACAAATGTTGTTGCAATACCCATTGAAAAAGCAGATGATAATTTATTGGAAACTCCAATAAAAGGACAAATACCTAAAAAGTACGCAAGTACAAAGTTGTTAATTAACGCAGAAGAAACGAACAATAATACAAGTTCCATTTATTATGCCTCCGTTTCGGTTGTTGGTACAGTTTGTTTAGACGCAATATATTTTTCATAAATTGCGTTCCTTTCATTTTCTTTTTTCCTATCCGCATATGCATTTGAAAGCCCCATTAAAAGACCATAAGTAATAAATGCACCTGCAGGAAGAATCATTATTAACCAAGGAGTATAAAAATCCGGCATAAGTTGAAAACCTAAAATTGTTTTGGTACCTAATAACTCTCTTATACTTCCTATTACAAATAACGCCAATAAAAACCCTGTTCCCATACCAAGTGCATCTAAAATTGAACGAAATACACCATTTTTTGAAGCAAAAGCTTCTGCACGCCCTAAAATAATACAATTAACAACAATTAAGGGTATATACGGTCCTAAGCTTTTACTCATTTCAGGAAACTGAGCTTTCATTACTAAATCTACAATTGTTACAAAAGTAGCAACAATAACTATGTAAGCTGCAATTCTAACTTGAGAAGGAATTAATTTACGAACTAAAGAAATAATTGCACTTGAAAAAACGAGCACAAATGTTGTAGCCAAAGCCATAGCAATACCGTTCATTGCAGAAACAGTTACAGCTAAAGTAGGACAAGTACCTAATATTTGCTTAAAAGTAGGATTTTGTTCCCATAAACCTTTTAAATATTCACGTGTAAGACTTACTTTTTTCATTTAATTCCTCCATCGTTCAAACTTGTACGTAATGTTTCTAAACCGGTATTAATAATTTCTACTACTGATTTTGAAGAAATTGTTGCACCGGTAATTGTTTGAATCTGGTTTTTCTTTTCTGGGGCAGAACCTTTTATCCATTCAACCAAAGGATTTGTAACTAAATTAGCAAATTGTTTTTTGAAATCCTCTTCAACAATTTTTTGACCTAAACCCGGCGTTTCAGATTGCTCTAAAATTTCCAATCCGGTTAATTCTGTTGCGTCTTTTGTTACACCAATCATCAATCTTACTTTGCCCTGAAATCCATTCCCTTCAACCGGCATAGCATAACCTAAAGTATCTCCGCTTTCACTAAATACTCTATATAATTCAAAAGCAGCTTTAACTTTTTCTGTTTTTTTACATTTTGGTTGAACAGTATAAATAGCTTTTTCTGTATCTTCCTGCCTATGCTGAATAATTTTGGGACTTGCCCAGTTAGCAATGTAAGAAAGAAAACCTCCTGACAAAGAGCCAATAACAAATAAAGTTATAATCATGTGAATTGCTGTTTTCATTTTACCTCCCCAAAAATTCGTGGACGGGTATAACGATTAATTAGCGGAACAAAAGCATTCATAAATAATATTGAATACATTACTCCTTCAGGTAAACCGCCAAACAAACGAATTACAACAAGAACAATAGCAATTCCAATTCCATAAATCCACATCCCTTTTCCTGTAATTGGTGATGTAACCCAATCGGTAGCCATAAAAAAAGCTCCTATTAAAAATCCACCGGCTAAAAGGTGAAATATTGGACTTGGATACTTTACGGGATCTAAAAGCCAAATAATTCCGCCAAATACTATAACACCAACAAACATTGCTAAAGGTACTCTATAATTTACAACTCCAACTGCTATTAAAAAGATTCCTCCAATTATAATTGCAATTGCAGAAGTTTCACCTATTGAACCACCTATATTTCCAATTAACATATTAAAAACATCTGTGGTTTTATGATCAAACTTAAAATAAGCTAATGGTGTTGCAGAAGTTACTGTATCTACTGCAAAATTAGTTTTTGTCCAAGTTGTCATTTGTACGGGGAAAGCAGCTTGTAAAAAAGCTCTGCCCGCTAAAGCAGGGTTAAACATATTATAACCCAAACCACCAAAAATCTCTTTGCCAATTGCAATGGCAAATATTGCACCCAATGCAGTTGATGAAAGTGAAAAATTTGGAGGAATAATTAAGCCAAGCAACAAACCTGTTATAATTGCACTTCCATCTAATAAAGTAGCTTTTCTTTTTCTAATCTTTTTAATTGCATACTCTGTAGCCATACAGAATGCAATACTTACACCAACAATTAAAAGTTGATATAATCCAAAAAACACTACACCCGATATTAACGCAGGTATTAAAGCTATAACCACAAGCCACATAGCCTGCTTGGTAGACCATCTGCTATGAACATGAGGCGAGCTTGTTAAATCGAGCCTGTAAGTCGGATTTTCTAATAATTCTTCCTGTGTAGACATATTAACTCTTTTTTTTTAACATTTTCTCAAAATCAGTTAATTAGGCACCTTTCCTTTCTCGCTGCATCTTTATTACTCTTTGTTTTCCTAATCTTATCCATTGAACCAACGGAATATTAGCCGGACATGTATATGTACAAGTACCACATTCCATGCAAACAGTAATACCAAGATTTTCAGCTTCTTCCAATTTGTTTAATTGTGAAAGCTTTGCTAAACGAGTCGGCTCCAAACCTAATGGACAAACTCCAACACACATACCACAACGCAAACATGGAGTTTCCTCATGGTCATTTATTTCATTTTCAGTTAATCCAAGTATTCCGGATGTTGCTTTCATAATTGGAGCAGAAAAATCGTATTGTGCAACTCCCATCATAGGACCACCAACTACTATTTTTTTTGCTTCTTCAGTTACTCCACCACAATAATCAAGCACATCGCTTAACGTTGTACCTACGGGTACGGTTAAATTTTTAGGATTTTTTATCCCTTTGCCGGAAACTGTTAGTGAAGCCGTAATTAGCGGCATACCATTACAGACTGCATCACTTACTGCTACTGCAGTTGAAATGTTTTGAATTACAACACCTACATCCATAGGAAGTTTTCCAGGAGGAACTTCTTTGCCGGTAACCGCTTTAATAAGCATTTTTTCAGCTCCCTGAGGATACTTTGTTTTTACTACTTCTACTTCAATATTTTTGTAGTTTTTAACCGCTTCTTTCATTTTTGCAATGGCTTCCGGTTTGTTATCTTCTATACCTACCGCACCTTTGTTAACACCAAGTGCTCGCATAAAAAGAGTAAGACCTTTTAACACATCATCTGTTCTTTCAAGCATCAACCTAAAATCGCGTGTTAAATATGGTTCGCATTCACATCCATTAAGAACTACAATATCAATTTTTTTATCCGGTGGAGGTGATAATTTTACATATGTTGGAAACGATGCTCCACCTTGTCCTACTATTCCTGCTGCTTTTACTCGTTCTCTAATCTGTTCGGCATTTACAGTATTAAAATCGAGTGTTTCCATTATTTCATATTCGTTAGTTTCAGAACAATCAATTACTATGGCATCTTTTGGAGTACCTGTTACTGTTGCTCCTTTGGTTATTTTTGTAATTTTTCCCGAAACTGGACTATGAATAACAGCTGAAACAAAACCATCTGCTTCTGCAAGAATGCTTCCGGCTTTTACAATATCTCCCTTTTTAACTATTGGTTTTGCCGGTTTTCCCAAATGCTGGTTTAATGGAATTATAACCTGTTTTGGGTTGGGCATTACTTCAAGTACTAAATGTTCTGTCAAATCCTTATGTTCGCCAGGGTGAATCCCACCTTTAAAAGATTTTGATTTGGTAAATATTCCCATCTTAGTTTCTTCTGTTTATTTTTGTTTAATTATTATTGTTCGTATCAAATTAAGCTTTTCTATTTAAAAAGTGTTAAAAGATAGAATTTTGGGTTTACGGATGGATTGCATCAATAATTATCATATCTCGTTATCACTTAAAGCTTATCTAAAATCATTATCATCATAAAATCTATCATGTTTAACTTAATATTTTTTCATAAATTTACCAAATAAATAAGACTTATTTAGCGTATTTTACTCCATTTATTTTATCTATTTACGTAGAAACTTTTTTTCTTTTTATAAATATCAATTATCTCCCTTCCTCCTTCTCCCTTCTCCCTTTTGCCTTCTTCCTTTTACCTCCTCCCTTCTGTTCTCTATTTTCTATTATCTATTTTCTATTTTCTAACCTCTGTCATCTAACTTCTGTTATCTGTTAAAAAACTTAACAAAAACTTAACATTAGATAGTTTGCTTAAAACATAAGGCTCCATTATTTTAATAAGTTGAATAAATTTAAATATAAATAACTTAGGAAAAATATATATGATTCCATTCTCACAAACCTGGCTACCATTTATATATTTATATGGAGTTGGGGGATTGTTTTTTATCATTGGGATGATTATTATCAACAAAAGTAAAAGCATCGATTTAACTCGCAAACGTCATCGTTACTGGAATAAGGTACTATATTTTGGTTTCGTTTATTTTGCAGTAATGCATTTGGTAATGATTTTAGCCGCACTTTATTTGTAAACTAATTATTAAGGATTATGGAAAGTTATCACAATATTGGAACCAGCTTAGACTGGATAATAATAGTAATATACTTTATTGCTGTTACTGGTTTTGGAACGTATTTTAGTAAATACAATAGATCTACAAACGACTTCTTTTTTGGAGGAAGACGCTTTGCTTGGTGGCTGATTGCTTTTTCTATTGTTGCCACAGGTGTAAGCAGTCATAGTTTTGTAAAATACTCCGCAAAAGGATTTGAAAACGGTATTTCGTCTACAATGACATATATGAACGATTGGTTTTTCGTCCCTTTATTTTTCTTCGGTTGGCTTCCAATCGTAATTTATTCAAAAATTCGTTCTATACCAGAATATTTTGAAAGAAGATTTAGCAAAACTGCTCGTGCTTATGCCACAGTTTTCTTATTAGCATATATTATTGGTTATATTGGAATTGGATTTTTAACATTAGGAAAAGCATTAATTCCTTTATTACCTGAATCTTTTACCCTTTTTGGATTTGATATAAAAGTCACTTTAACTTTTATTGTAATTGTAACTGCTATTTTTACAGGAAGTTACATTACTGTTGGTGGTCAAACGGCTGTTATCTTTACGGATTTGGTACAAGGATTTATTCTTTTATTTGCAGGTGTTTTATTATTTGTATTAGGACTAAGCTATTTGGGTGGTTTTGATACATTTTGGCATTTACTACCTCCATCGTGGCGTTCTCCTTTTGCCGACTTCAACTCTCCTCCAAGCTTTAATTTTGTGGGGATATTCTGGCAAGATGGTGTTGATGGGTCAGTTGCATTTTTGTTTATGAATATGGGACTTTTAATGCGTTTTATGGCAACTAAAAGCGTTGATGAAGGACGTAAAGCTGCAACTTTTAATATTTTCTTTATGCTTCCACTTTCTGCATTAGTTGTTGGAAGTGCCGGTTGGTTAGGAAAAGCCATTTCTGAATTAAATCCAAATCTAATCAGCCCAAATATTAAACCTGATCAAGTTTTTATTGTTGTTGCAAATTTAATTGCTAAACCGGGTGTTTTCGGTTTTATTATTGCTGCTCTTTTATCTGCTTTAATGTCAACGGTTAGCACTTTTGTTAATGCAACAGCAGCTATTTATATTTATGATATTCACCAACCATTGCGTGAGTATTTTAACAAGAAAAAAGGAATTAAAGATGAAAAGCCTAAAAATGATTTAGGTGCCGCTCGTTATGCTTCTATTATGATGACCATTTTGGGGGCTTTAACTGTTATTCCTTTTGCACAATTTCCAACAGTATATGAAGCTCATGGATTTTTCCATTCCACTTTAACTCCTCCACTTGTTGTTGCTATTTTCTTTGGTGTATTATGGAAAAAGTTCACTCCTGCTGCTGTTGTTTCTTCTCTTATTGGTGGTGTTGCTTTAATGATTTTAGGGGCTCGTTTCCCTGGTGATTTAATTGCACCTCTGGCTCACGGAACTGCAATGGATCCTTCTCACCCATTTATTTATATTGGTGCTTTATATAATACTTTAGCTTGTGCTCTTATTGGTGTTATTGTTACTTGGCTTCATAATCCACTCAAAAATTATGTTAGCAAACTAAAACAAAATGAAAACGTTAAAAGTATTATTATTGCTTTCGATATTATTGTTGTTCTTCTTTTTATTTCAATTATTTTCGTGCCTCTACCTTTGGCAATTCTTTTAGTTATTGATGTAATTTTATTTTTGTTAGTTGCTGTTTCTTCAACTTATTATGTAAAATATGATGAAATTAAACAAACCGATGGTTTAACAATTTGGTCAGTTGCTCGTGCTAAAGAATTATTTAAAGGAAGTAAACCAAACGAAGTTGAAGGCGATAAAGTTAAAGTAAGTTGGGAAGTTATTCCAGGTACCGATGACTTTATGTATTTTTCTCAGTCCGATATGGAAAAAATGGCTGCCAATGAAGGGGATTTAGTTTACATTACCGATGCTCGTAAATTTTTAGGTGGTTTAAAATCAATTCACTCCGTGTTTGGTAAACCTCACTTTGAAGATGGTAAAGTTTATATTAATCAAGAACATCTTGCAAGTGCTCAGTTTGTTGATGGCAAAATTTTAATTGCCGAAAAAGAAATGTAAAAAGAACATTAAAATAGACTTAATGAAAGGTTATCCCCCAAAAGGATAGCCTTTTTTTTATTTTAATCCACGCGACTAAAATAACGGTATTTTAAAAAATAATTATTGCGTCACGGTACGACCGATGACGCCCGAGTTCTATTTTTCTGAGTTTTGCAACGCCCGTCACTCGTCACTTGTTTCTTGTCACTCGTCACTTGTTTCTCGTCACTACGTCACTCGTTTCTTGTCACTCGTCACTTGTTTCTCGTCACTACGTCACTCGTTTCTTGTCACTTGTCACTTGTTTCTTGTCACTTGTCACTTGTTTCTTGTCACTCGTTTCTCGTCTCTCGTCACTTGTCCCCGTCACTTCTTTTCCCTTTGGCAATTCTATTAATTTTATTATTTTTCCATATCGTTTGATAATAGTTGATTATTAATAATTTGTTAGGTGTTGTATGAAAAATGTGTTACTGTTTTTATTAGTTTTTTGTTTTGTAAGTATTCACGCTCAGGATTCAACCGTCACTACAATTGGACCAGGAGTAAAATATCATTCAGTAAAAAAAACCGGACCTTATAGCATTAAAATTTTAGAAATTGATTTAACTCAACCCGAAATTAAAATTAAAAGTGCAGTTGCACGTGATGTTTTGGGAACAGGATTTGAAACAACTTCTTCACAAGCAGCACGTAATAACTATAGCGGGCATATTGTTCTTGGAGCAATTAACGGTGATTTTTTTGGAATTAGCGAACCAACTAATCCATATTCGTTTTTATGCGGTCCAATGATTAAAAACCACGATTTTGTTAACGGCATTTCATCAAGTCGAACTTCAATCAGTTTTGATGACCAAAAACTTACTGCTTTTGAAAAATTCAGTTTTGCAGGAAATGTAAAAACAAAGAACAATCAAACAATTAATATTACTGCTGTTAACCACATTCGCTATGAAAACAACATGATATTATTTAATAAGTTTATTGGTGCAAATACATTAACCAATCAATGGGGTGTAGAAGTTAAATTAGAGCCGATTGAACCTTTAGCAATAAATCAAGATGTAAAGTTTGTAGCAATTGCCAAAGAAGATGGTGTTGGTAACATGGCAATTGGAGACTACTTTGTACTATCAGGACATGATTCTTGTGCAAGGTTTTTAAGAAACCAAATTAATATTGGTGATACAATTTCACTAAATTTGGGCACAAATATCAACAAAGGTAATCTTTCCACCTTAATGGGTGGTGGACCTCGTTTAATAACAAATGGCATTATTCCCGGCGATTTTGCTGGCTTAGAAGGATTTGATGCAGCTTTTACAGATAACAGACATCCACGTTCTGCCGTTGGAGTCAATAGAGATAGCACAAAACTATTTTTTGTAGCAGTTGATGGAAGACAACCAAGTTTGAGCATTGGAATGAGTCTTACTGAATTAGCTGTTTATATGAAAAGAATAGGATGTTATAATGCCCTCAATTTAGATGGTGGAGGTTCTACTGCCATGGTTGTAAGAGGTCAAGTAGTTAATAGTCCTTCTGATGGGAGCGAACGTGCTGTTGGAAATATTTTAATGGCTATTTTGGAAGCTCCGGTTACAGGATTAATTGAATCATTCGAACTCTCACCTCGTACTATAATTATTGATTCATCTCAGACAAAAAAAATCTCTGTTACGGCAATTGATCATTGGGGATATCCTATTACTGTTGCTGCCAATGAACTTACATGGCAGGTTGTTGGAATTAATGGAAATGTTGATGAAAACGGATTTTTTGTGCCTGAAGAAAGTGGAGAAGGAATTATTATTGGTACAGTAAATAATATTAGCGATACAATTAATGTTACAGTTTTAACTGAACAGATTCCTGTTTGGTCATTTGGAAGTTCAGCAGGAAATTTACCAAATTGGTTTTCAACAACGGCAAGTACTGAAAGGGGCTTTGCTTACGGATTTGTAAATAATAACCACAGAATCTATTTAGTATCACGCCCTAATATTAATATTTTAAATGCATCAACCGGCGATCAAGTTAGCACATTAAGCACAACCGCTGTTTCCGGTGGTACTTATCCAATTAACGATATTGAAGTATCTGACGATGGATATATTTTTGGCGGTAATTTAACTGTAAATTCCTCTACAAATCCATTTAAAATTTACAAGTGGAATAATGAATCATCAGAAGCAGAAGCTGTAATTACTTTTAATGGTTCAACCGGAAGACTTGGCGATAAAATTACAGTTGTTGGTTCAGTTGCAAACAATACTGCCGAAATTTATGCTGCTGTAAATTCAAGCAATGTTATCTATAAATGGGTTATGAATAACGGAACGTTTAATCAAACCCCAACTACTATCACCCTTTCCGGAGTAACTAATTATGGTACATCTCCTGCAGTTTACCCAAGAGGATTAGGAAATTCAAATATTTTTGTGAATGGAAATAGTTTAAGACCTACTGAATTTACTTCAACAGGTTCACAAGTTGCAACTGTACCAACTTCTGTTGTTGATAGCAGAAGTAATGCTATGAGGTATATTGAAAGTGGCAACCAAAAGTATTTAATTGTTTTTCAGTACGGACTTTCTAACGAAAATGCTAAAATTCTTGATATTTCAAATGGCTTATCTAATGCAGTAGCTATTGATGCTACCCCAACGCTTGGTACTAATTCAAATTCCATTGGTACTTCCGGTGATATTGATTATAGATATTATGCACCGGGGAGATATATTTATTACGTTTTATCTACAAATAACGGTTTTGCCGCTTATCAGTTAGTTAATGACCAACAATTACCTGTTGAATTAACAAATTTTTCGGCTGAGGTTAATAGCGGGGTTGTATTATTAAAATGGCAGACTGCTACTGAAAAGAACAATCTTGGATTTGATGTTGAAAGAAAAGAAGAAGGGACTGATTGGTCAAAGTTAACATTTGTACCCGGTGCCGGTACAACTACTGATGTTTCAAATTATTCTTACCAAGACCAAACTGCGTTAAGTGGTGTAAATTATGAATACCGTCTTAAACAATTAGATTATGATGGTTCATTTTCATACTCTAATACCGTTTTGGCTAATAGTGCTTTACCAAATAATTATTTGTTGTATCAAAATTATCCCAACCCTTTTAATCCAACTACAACTATTAAATTTCAAATACCACAAAAAAACCATGTGTCAATAAAAATATTTGATATTCTCGGTAATCAAGTCGCTTTAATTACGAATGAAGAGATGGAAGCAGGTTTATATACAAAATCTTTTGATGCTTCTAAATTGTCAAGTGGTGTTTATTTTTGTAATATAAACTCGGGATCATTTAACAAAACAATCAAAATGAGCTTAATTAAATAAGTTTTAATTCTAAATTTTGAATTATTGAAGGACGCTCATCAACAAACGATGAGCGTCCTTTTTTATTGTTAGACTTTATTTAATTCTACCAATAACATATTATAAAGCGAAATCCCGAAGTAATTATTTTGGTGTTTAATGAGTTATATTTTTAGTTTATAAAGTTGCTTAATATATGTTACCCACCTTTAATTTCGCTGATGGACATTGTTAAATGCTAGCAATTAACTTTTTCACTCGCATTCGTAATGATTGCGGAGCAATCACATGTCGGTAACAAATAACCCCAAAGAATGAATTTCGACTTCGGAGGAAGTCGCACTATTTCTGCCCTAAATCACAAAATGCTCAATGGATTTTTTAAATCAGATTTAACTTGACAACTTCAAAAATTCTCATTACTTTTAAACAACCGTTTAAAACACTTGTTTGAATTTTATGAAAAACGAAAAAGAGAACACAAAAGAAAAAATTCTTTACGAAACATTATACTTTATTGAGCGTGAAGGAGTTCATGCCGTTACAGTTAGAAAAATTGCTGAGTGTGCAAAAGTAAATGTTGCAGCAATAAACTATCACTTTGGCAGCAAAGAACAATTATTAGAAGAAGCCCTTGAGTTTTCTTTATATAATGCTTTCAAAGATCCACTATTAGAAGTAAAAGAGAAAGATTTAACAACAAATCAAGCTGTACGGTTTTTACTTCACGATTGGTTTGAAGGATTAATAAGATATCCGGGGATTTCAAAAGCTCAACTATTCAAACCTTTTATAAGTAATAATTACGATTCATTATTTGTTAAAAAGTTAAACGAGTTTTTATCTAATTTTATCGACCAAGTTTTAAAAAAAGATTCTAAAATTGTTCAAAAAGAATTTAAGATTGCATTAGTACAGATGATTTCGGCAATAATTTTACCCGGAATTATGCCTGAACTTTTTAGCAGTTTTTTAGAAATTGATTTTAAGAACAAAGAAAGCAGAGAAGAATATTTTAGTTTCCTCCTGAACAAATACTTAAACTAAGCTTCTCCTTTAAAAAAAAGCCTATGCTTTTTTAGGGGTGAAGTACGCCCTTTTGTAAAATATATTAACAAAGAGGTAATATGAAAAAGTATTTATTTGCATTTATTTTAGTAATTGTGACTGTAATATTTCCACAAAATGAAACAAAACAGGGGACACTTTCCGGCACATTAATAGATAAAGATAACAAACAAATTTTAATTGGTGCTAATATAATTTTGGAAAACACAAATAAAGGTACCACTACAAATACTAATGGTAAATTTATTTTTAACAATTTACCAGTTGGAACATACGCTGTAAAAGTATCATACATCGGATATTTTACAGTCACAAAAACTGATATTATTATTCGTTCAAATAAAACAACTGAACTGACAATTGAGTTGATACCTACTCCTTACCAAACCGAAGAAGTTAATGTAACGGCAGGTTATTTTTCTGAGATTAAAATGGAACCTGTTAATTCTATTAATTTTTCTTATGAAGAGATTCGAAGGGCACCCGGCTCGGCAGGTGATGTTAGTAGAATTATGATGAGTTTACCAAGCGTTGCAAAAGTAAACGACCAATCAAACAGCTTAATTGTTAGAGGTGGTTCACCTTTGGAAAACGCATTTTATATTGATAATATAGAAATTCCCAACATTAATCACTTCCCAACTCAAGGTGCGTCAGGAGGACCTATTGGTATCCTTAATGTTGATTTTATCAGCGATGTCAACTTTTATTCCGGTGGTTTTTCAACCAAATACGGCGATAAACTTTCCTCAATAATGGATATTAGTTTTAGAGAAGGAAGTCACGGAAATTTTGAAGGTCAATTGGACTTAAACTATATTGGATTCGGTGGAGTGTTTGAAGGTCCAATTTCCAATGATGGTTCTTTTATGGTTTCGGTTCGGAAAAGTTATTTGGATTTAATTGTCAAGTCTTTTGATATTGGAACAACTGTTGCCCCAAATTACAGTGACTATCAGTGGAAAATCAACTACAACTTAAATTCTTCTAATAAAATTACGTTATTAGGAATTTGGAGTGTCGACCAAAACGACCCGGATAATAAAACCGCAATAGAAAATGATATGTTGTTTTTTGGTAACCAAGATATATTGATTCACACAAATGGAATCAACTGGCAAAAAATTTGGGGGAATGCTGGTTATTCAAACACTTCCGTTTCTTTTTCTTCAAATAATTTTGATGAGTTATATTTTGAAACCGGCAGTAAATTATTAATCAGAAAAAACGATTCATACGAAAACGAGTTCAAAATACGAAATGTTAACTATGTAAAGTTTAATTCTAATTTTTCATCAGTATTTGGGATTGAATACAAACTTTTAAAATCTAAATACGATAATTATTTCGGTGAATTTACTGACGCAGTTGGCAATAAAACTCCTCCATTTACTCAAATCTGCAATTTATCCTCCTACAAAGTTGGTATATTTACTGATTATGCTTTAGATATTTTCAAAATTTTTACACTTAATTTGGGAGTTAGAGGTGATTATTTTAATCACAATGATAACTTAAATATTTCTCCAAGATTTGCTCTTACATATCATGTGGATGAACTTTCAAGTATAAAACTTTTTGGAGGATTGTTTTATCAAAATCTTCCTACTGTACTTCTTTCGCAAAATAATTCAACTAAAAGACTAAAAGACCCAAAAGCAGAGCAGCTGATAATTGGTTATGAAAGATTGTTGACAAAAGATATACGATTAACATTAGATTTATATTACAAACAATACTCTCATCTTCCTATTGATCCAACTCAACCGGAAATGTTTTTAATTGATGAGCTGTATTACCGTTCCGGCTTCTTCTTTAACCACGAAAACATAATCAGTTCTGGGGAAGCTTATACTAAAGGAATTGAATTAGTTATTCAAAAGAAATCAGCGGACAAATTTTATGGTTTAGCAAGTATTTCGTATTCAATTGCTAAACATAAAGCTAATGATAATATTTGGCGTAATAGGGTTTATGATAATAGAGTAAATGCTACACTTGAAGGTGGGTATAAACCGAACAACAAATGGGAATTTAGTTTTAGATGGATATTTGCCGGCGGTACTCCATATACCCCATACAATTTAACCGAGTCTTCTAATTTAAACAGAGCCGTACTCGACAAATCGCTTATAAACGCAGAACGCTACCCATCATATCATTCATTAAATATTAGAGTTGATAAACGCTTTTATTTCAGCAAAACCAATCTTGTTGCATATATAAGTGTTTGGAACACTTACAACCGGAAAAACATTGCTTCGTATTATTGGGACACACAAAACAAAACCGTAAAAGCAACTTATCAATGGAATTTGTTGCCCATTTTTGGATTAGAATTTGAATTTTAACACTTTTACTTAGATAAAATAGGGAGAATTTATTTTTCCCTATTTTATTTTAAAGAAAATGTTGTTAAATTAAAATTTAAATGAACTATTTAATTTAACTTAGCTTTAGCATGAAAAATATAATTAAAAAAGAGATTGAAAAGATTTTTTTAAGTGCTGATTCTAATGATGTTTTATTTGATACTTTTCGTTTAGCCCTTCAACATCAGATATCTGAGCCGGAAATTTATAGAGCCTTATTAGCTAATCCATCTTTAAATAAAGAAGAGATAACACTTTTTGCAGATACTTACTGCAAAGAATTCCCGGAAAACGCTTACGAAATTTATTTATGGGCTGCGTCAATTATAGAAAACAAAGAAATCCCAACAGAAACGTGTGAAAAAGCTTTTAATTACTATCTAAAAGCCGTTAAATTTAACCCTGAAAGCCATACACCATATATTGGAATGTTAAACTTGTTTAATTACGATTTTAATTTAGATACAAATAAAAAAATAATTGAGTCGGTGGATAAAGGATTAAAAAAAGTTGCTAATAAGAGACCTGTTTATTTGAAATTAGCCGAACATTTTAAAAATTTAGGAAACGAACAAAAACGAGATAAATGTATTAAACTTGCCAACAAAACTCCTAATACGCGTAACCAATTGTAAAATAGAAAAATACTTCCCCCCACGTAACTATATCTTTTGTAAGCCCTTGCTTTAAATAAAAACTTCTTCCAACTGAAAAATCTGCCGGACCAATAGGTGTATCCATTGAAATTGTCGCACCCAATCCATGTTTTAAATCCTTAAACCGAATTTGCTGTTTACTTGCCCATATCGACCCTAAATCATATCTAAACTTCACATAGGAATCAAAAAACAGCTTAATTGGCAAATAATATCTGTATTCTAACGATGTAAGCAGAATCTGTCTTCCTCTAAACTCATTATCACGATATCCAAAAAACGAGTTTTGCCCTCCTAATGAAAACTGTTGACTTAAAGGTAAAGTTTCATCAGCAAATCCAAGTTCAAAATGAGATGTAACCGTATGCCGTTTTAAAATTGTAAAAGTTGTTAAATAATCACTATAAAATTTTGTATATCCAACGTCTCCCCCAAAATTTTGTTGGGCTGTTTCATAATATGTTTTTATATAAAACCCATTTCTTGGATAAGGGAAACGATCTTGTGTATCAATTGTTAAATCAACTTTTAAGGCAGCAATATTTAACTTAAAAACTGAACCGAGATAATCATTTTTGTTTTTAATTTCATTTGATTCATATCGTGCTTCAGCAATAATATTCCCCAATCTTCCAACTTGCGAGCCTAATCCAAGCGAAACTCCCTTAATTATCTGTCTATATTCACTATCTTTAATTCTCTTAAATTTTTTTTCGTTTTGTATCACTTCATCTACATATAAATTCATATCGGTTATATCATAATAACCCCTAAATTTATAAGTAAAGTAAGTATTAAAAACTCGGTTCGATTTATATTCTAACATAAAGGAACGATTTCTTACTCCACCCAAAAATGTACCGCCTAATTCAGTCCCTGTTCCAAATAAATTTTCATCTCGTAAATCAAGTGATATCTGTGCTTGATTTTCATTATCAACACGTAGTCCAAAACGTAATATGGCAGGGTCTTTTTCAATTACTTTTATTTTTACGATGTTCTGAGTATTAATTTTATCTATTGTAACTTCTATTTCATCAAAAATATTTACTCCCCTTAATCCAATAATCCCCTTTTCTATCTGGCTGTACTGGAATATATCACCGGAATTTATTGGAAACTCGCGAAGTATCACCTCTTCATTTGTAATTGTATTCCCCTCAACAATTACTTCCTTTACAACTCCCTCACTTACTTTAATTATTAATTCTTTTTTAAATCTATCAAATTTAATACTTTCGATTTCAGCAAGTGAATACCCTTTATTTCTATACAATTCTAAAAATCGTATGCTCGATTCAAGAATTCTTTTTGAATTATATGGATTATTTACTAATGTATTAAAAGCTGAATAACATTTGTTCAATTCTAATTTTGTTATGCCATTTAATACAATTGATTTGATATCTGGATTTTTTTCAGAATATATTTCAATTCTATTTACATCTCCAGCTAAAGTAGTTTCAAACCAAATATCGTTAAAATCTCCTGAATCGTAAATTTCATAAAGTTTTTCATAAAGGCTATTAATATTTAACGAGTCTGAATACTTAAAAATCGGAGAAATTTCATTTTTGATGTATTCATCATGTATAACTAATAAAAAGTTTTTTATAATTACGTTGTTATTCCCAATAGCATTTCTAATAAGCTGCTTTCTATAACTTTTTATTGAATCAATAAAAGGCATTGCAGAAAAGTAACCTTCAGTAATACTATGTTTAATAGACTTAAAATCAGAATTTTTTAACTCCCCTAAATCAGGAACAATTAAAAAATCAGCATTTTCGGAGGCTTTATTGGTAATAACCCGCATTGGAATACTAACCATTTGGTCGGCAACATTCCAGGGCGAATTTAATTCATTTCGCGAGTTTAAAGGTGAGGTTGAGTTAATTGCAACAATAATATCACTACCTAACTCTTTTGCAACATTAGCAGGAACGTTTGCAACCAATCCACCATCCACTAATAACAATGAATCGTATTGCACAGGAGATAAGACCAACGAAATACTTGAACTTGCACGCATCGCTTTACCGAGTGAACCTTGGGCAAGTACAACTTTTTTGCCCGAAACTAAATCAGTTGCTACCGCACGATACTTGAATAACAAGTGGTCAAAAGAATCTGCAAAGTGAATAGGAGCGTTAATTTCTAACAAACTCAAAAAGTTTGATACTTTTTGTCCGCTCATAATTGAGGTTGGTATAACAGGTGTCAGACCATCAAAACGTAAAGAAAAAATAGCTTTATCTTCCGTAATTTTTTGGTCTATAAATAATTCCCTTCTATTTGCCTCACGGGTAGAGAACAAATCTTCCCAATTGGTATTGCTAACAATTGAATCTATTTCGTTTACAGAATACCCTGATGAATATAACCCTCCAACAATACTCCCCATACTTGTGCCAACAACAAAGTCAATAGGAATAGAATGCTCTTGAAATGCTTTAAGAACACCAATTTGAGAAAATCCTCTGGAACCGCCTCCACTTAATACCAACCCAATTTTTGGTTTAGAGGAAAACTCTTTATACGTTAATCCAAACGGGAGCGTTTTGTTTGTTAAGTCTAACTTATACACAATTGTATCTTGTGAATAAGTTAGATTTAAACTCCCAATAAAACACAAAAATAATAATATTTTTTTTAGCATTCTATTTATATTAATGCAAAACTATTTTTTCTTTGCTGGTTTATTTCCACCCTTTTGAGCTTGACTCTGTTTTTCAGCAGCTTCCATCATCTTGGCAAAAAATCCTTGTTTTTTAGGATTTGCAACCGGTACTAATTCAACATTCCCTTTCTGTCTATTATATATTGCTTGTTGAGCTATTGAAAACAAGTTAAACATAAAATAGTAAAGATTTAAACCTGAAGAAAAATTCATAAACATCAAAGTAAACATTACAGGCATAATATAAACCATTGCTGCTTGTGAAGGGTCTTTAACGGTTTGTTTTTGCTGTAAAAACATTGTAATACCAAGTAATAAAGCAAGACCACTAATACTGCTTACACCAAATAAAGGCACCTTAAATGGCAAAGTATAAATTACATCCGGTGAAGATAAATTGGTAATCCAAAAAATGAATGGTTCGTGTCTAAGTTCTATTGCTACGTTAAAAAACGTAAATAATGCAAATAATATCGGCATTTGCAATAATGTAGGTAAACATCCTCCGGCTGGATTAATTCCATATGTTTGATACAGCTTCATTGTCTCTTTTTGTACACGCTGTTGATCATCTTTATACTTTTCTTTTAATTCTGCAATTTTTGGCTGTAATAATTGCATCTTTTTCATCGATTTCATACTTTGTTTTGAAAGCGGATGTAATGCAATTTTAATCAGTAAAGAGAAAATAATTATTACAAAACCATAATTTGGTATAAAATCGTGCAAAAATTGAAAAACCGGAAGAAGAATGTATTCCGATATAGGTCGGGTAATAAATCTTAAGCCAAAGAAACTTCCAAAATCATATATAGCTTGATAGTTATCGCCGTAAGAATTTAATATATCATAATCAACAGGTCCGATATACAACTTATAAAAGTCACTTTGTTTTGCCGACCCACTAAAAGGTACTTTAAGACTTGCAGAATAGATCTCTTTTTGACCACGTGAGGTTGCTTTATGAATTCCTTCAAAACGAGCACCACCTTCCTGGTTAGGATTAACCGGCGAAAGAATTACAGCAAAATATTTATTTCTTACGCCTATCCAGTCAATTTTACCATTCATATCTTTCTGTACTTTATCGCCAACTGAAGAGGCATCAACTATTTCTTGTTCGCCACCGGCATAGGCACTGGCATTTGCGTAAGTGGATTCATCTGTACTATTCTGTTCAACAAAATTAATCCCTTTTTCCCATGCAAGGTCATAACGCATACCGCTTATTATTTCTTGCATGTTTTCAAATTCTACTTCTATTTTAGATTCGTAATTATCTGCATAAAAAGTATAGTTTTTACCAATCCTTTTGTTCCCGTCAAAAGTAAAATCACAATTAAATACTAAAGAATCTTTTCCCTTTATATTATAATATGAATTACCTTTATCGATGTTAAAATCTATTGTGGCAGTATTAACAAATTTCCCATCTTTTGTAACAAAAACTAAATTTAAGTCACCACCATCTTTGGAATTAACTAACTGTACATGTCTATTATAAAAATCATCTTCTTTTTTACTTGCATAGTACCAAGTATTATACTTTTTTAGATAATACTTTTTAATTCTGGCTCCTTTGCTTGTAATTTCAAACTTTGCTAAATCAGTTTCAATAGTAATAATTCGCTCACCTGATTTAGATGCAATAAATGGACCGGTCTCTTGTAAAGTATCAACTTTGCTTTCAACCTTTTTTGTCTCTGCTTGTGTTGTCGGCTCGGTTTGTTTTTTATTTTCAACAATTGTAGAATCAGTCGTTTTTGTTGGAGCAGGTTTAGGTTCAGGAGAATTAAAATATAACCATGTAATAAGAATTAATCCTATTAATACAAAAGCTAAAGTCGTCTGCTTATCCATATTAGTCTATTATTTCCTTTTTTAATTCTATTTGGGGTTTTAACGTTTTACTTAAATGTAATAAAACACTTGTTACTTCGGGTAGGATATTTTGTAGGTAAATCTTATTATACTTCTTTTTATTTATGGAATTGAGAGAAAACACAATAAATAACTTTAAGTCGTTAGATTTACAAAAATCATTCAATTCTAATTTGTTAAGTCGATAAGATTCCCTCAATAGGCGTTTTACTCTATTTCGCCAAACTGCATTTCCGGCTTTTTTGTAGATTGCAAATGCAACTTTTGTACCCGGGTCGTTTTGGTTTTTCAAAAAACAATAAATTGCTTTTAGTTTTTTTGTCTCAGAAAATATGATTTTTCCTGAAGAGTAAACTAAATCAAATTCTCTTTTATGCTTGATTCGTTCATCTTCAGGAAGGTCATAAACTTTCACGACTATTCATCGCTAACTGTTAATTTTTTTCTACCACGTGCTCTTCTGGCAGCTAATACTTTTCTGCCATTCTTGGTTGCCATTCTTGCACGGAAACCATGTTTATTTTTTCTCTTCCGATTACTTGGCTGAAATGTTCTTTTCATCTATCCACCTGTTTTTTGCAAAGAATACAAATTTATGAATTTTTTTTGCAAAATACAAATAAAAATATACGTTTAAAGCCTGCTATTTGTAATTTTTATGGTTAAAATGCAAAAATATTATTTTATCTATATATTTAATGTAATGCAATTTTAATTAAAATATAAGTCAATTCCATGTTTTTTCTTGATTAAAACAATATTTAAACCTAAATTAGGTATTAATTCAAACTTTTAGCGTGGTTAATTTGCAAAAAAGGATAGCAATTGTATTACCCAAAGGTGGAGTTGGTAAAACTACAACCGCTGTTAACTTAGCGGTTAGTTTAGCCATTCAAGGCAAAAAATGCCTTCTAATTGATTGCGATCCCTCCGGTTCTTGTAGTCA
The DNA here is from genome assembly GCA_963663265.2 of Melioribacteraceae bacterium. Classification (GTDB taxonomy): domain Bacteria; phylum Bacteroidota; class Ignavibacteria; order Ignavibacteriales; family Melioribacteraceae; genus JAEXOD01. The sequence goes on along the minus strand of CAXXXM010000002.1, from coordinate 2,267,499 downwards.
ACTTTTAGGTTTTAATTCTGCTGATTTGAATTCCGGTTTAATTGACTTGTTAACTTATTCAAAGTCTCTTAAACAAGTGATTTTGAAAACTGAAATGGAACTATTAGATTTTATTCCTGCTCATTTCCCCGATGTAGAGCACGAAAAACGTTTAAGTTTTTTAACTTCTAATCAACTTCTTTTAAGAAATATATTGGAATCCGGTGCGGAAATTTACGACTTCATCATTTTCGACTCTCCTCCTTACTTAGATGGAATCACTACTTTAGTGTTAGCCGCCACAAATTCTGTTTTAATTCCTATCAAGTCTGAAAATTTTTCAATCTCCGCCCTAAAAAGACTTACTAAATACTTAAAGTTTATAAAAGAACGTTATAATAATTCTATTTTTGTAGAAGGTATTCTTCTTACTATGTTTGAAACTAACACAAAAGCTTCAAAATTTACTGAAGAGCAAATTTATAAATATTTCGGGAAATTCCTTTTTACCACAATAATTCCAAAAAATTCTGCTATATCGGAATCGACATTCTATAATAGACCTATTATCTTGTATAATGTTAAATCAAAAGGTGCAGATACATACTTACAACTTGGTCGCGAAATAATTATCAGAAATAGAACATGCCCACTTATTAAAGTATTAAAAAAGGAAATGATTAAAACAGTAAATTCTGAAATTCCGTTAAACTTTAAACTTTTTCAAAATGAACCTAATCCATTTTCTGTATCAACATCAATTCAGTTTTCTATAATTAAAGAATCGAACTATCGGTTAACGGTTAATAATTTGCAAAATGAACTAATGGAAGAATTATTTGCTGTAAGTTTAAAACCCGGTACTTACCAATTTTTATGGTTCCCGAAAAACTTTAATAGCGGACTTTACAAATACAGCTTGGTTAACTCTGAATTTTCTGAAGTTCAAAAACTTGTTTATGTTAAAAAATAACACAAATGTTGTTAGAAAATTACCTACCATATAAATTGGCTAACCTTATGCCTTGACAATTCATTCGTCTTTCCATATTTTGGTAATAAGGTAATGTAAAGGATGGTTTTTTATTACCTCAATTAATAATTTAACAAAAAAGATATAAACTATGAACTCTATTAATAAGGTAATAATTATTTTATTTTTTATTTTTTCTTCTTTAGTAGCACAAAATATTACTCCGGAGGATTCAGTTTTAGCCCAAATCACCCCAACACCATATCAAAGCGAGATCAGTCATGTTCACTTTCAATATACTTTAGGTTTTTTTGAATGGCATGCAATTGGAGTTGGTTATAATATTGACATTAGGAACGCAGTACTTCTTAAACTCAACACGGTTCCTTACTGGGAAGGTTATGATGTAGAGTTTGGCTTAGGGTATGGCTTAAAATACACATATTCAATTCCAGAAAATAGGCTCTTAAAAAACATATCAATTAGTGTTTCATTACTTACTAATGGTTTTGGGAAAATCCATGGTGTAGAAGGTTACTCTTTTGAACTTTCTACAGAAAGGAAAAAAGTGTTTCATTCTTGGATAGTATTACAATATGAGTTTGGAGTTATGGTAACCAAGCAGAAAGAAAATAAACTTGCAATATGGCCTACTGCGAACTTGGGATTTAACATTAATTTTTAAGAAAACAAAAAAGGCTGAATTAATCAGCCTTTTATAATTTTTATGTGTGTGATTCTTTAGTTCTTCTAATTACCGCTACAATAAATCCAATTACCATTAATAACACACCTAACCATACTAAAATTATAAATGGTTTAGTACTAACTTCAACCGATAAGGATGGTGGATTCTTTTTATATACTAAATTTGGATCTGATAATTTTGCAAATTTTACATTAACTGTACCTGAAGCATCTAAATTTAACAATTCAATTCTTAGGTCGGCATTTGGTACTTCAGCGGGAACAAATTTTCTTTCACTCCCTTCGCTTTTCATAAAAGCTTGTGCTGAATCAGTTTTTCCGTTAGTAACAACAATAAAATTTGCCCCAATTTGAAAACCTTTACCATCACTCATTGCCTGCATGGCATCCTGAGGAAAGTCAAATCCGGTAAAGAGAATTTTTGAGTTTTCGTAATTATACTCTTCCCCTTTTTTAATTATTACAACATTCCCATCATTACTTTGGTCTTCGTTATACCCAAGAGGTTCAATATAATAGTCTTTTGTAATTAGATTTAATATATCGGGTTCACGCATTAAACTATTGTTAAAATCAGCAATATACATTACAGGCTTAGCTATTATTTTGTCATTACCATCTCCAACTTCAATATTAAATGCGTACTTTGTATTATTTTGGAATGGTTGGTAACCTGTAAACGTTAAGTTTTGTCCAAGAATATTTATAGTTTCGCCTTGAATTAAATCAACTGTTTTTTTTTCGGTAAATCCTGCTGTTGCTATTACGCCAAGCATAAAAACAGCTATACCAATGTGGGCAATGTAAGCACCAATAAGATCTACTCTTTTGGCTATTACTTTAATAACGTATTCAAAATTTAATATTAACGCAAAAACAGATGTTACCGTAAAAACACCCAACATAATATTTGAAATACCACCGGTAACAAATATTGCAATCGAAATAATTGCAGTAGCAATTAAGGGGAATTTCATGCTTTTTATTATTTCTTCTTTTGTAGTACTTTTCCACCTCAATAATAAACTAAAACCCATCAGAACTCCAATAATAATCCCCAAAGGCAAATGAGATTTATTGTAAAACGAAATTTCAACCCCTTTGCCAAATATTGGAAGAGATGTACCAAATATTATAATAATGGCAGAAGCAATTAGTGTAACTGCACCTGTAAATAGTGCTAATTCTCTTGACAACAAATCTTCTTCAAAGTTAAAATGTTCATTCAAGTACTTCCAACGAATTGAAATTGCTGTTAGTCCAATCCCCGTAAAAAGAACTACATTAAAAAGTAAAAAAAGGAATACTATTCTACCCGGAGCAACAAACGAATGCACGGAGGCATCGCTTAACACACCGCTGCGAGTTAAAAATGTTGAATAAATAACAAGAACAAAAGTCATTATTGAAAGGAATAGATTTGTTTTTACAAATCTTCCTTTTCCGTTCGGCAGTTCTTGTGTTCTCTTCTGTACTAATAGAGTATGAATTGAAGCAACACCCACAAGCCAAGGAACAAGCGAGGAATTTTCAACCGGGTCCCATCCCCAATAACCACCCCATCCTAATACTCCATATGCCCAATAACCACCTAACATAATTGCTAAGCCAAGCACCATATTCCCAAACAATACCCAAGGGAGAGATTGTTTTACCCAATCGTTATAATCATTCTTAATTAACGCAGCAATTGCAAAAGAATATGGAACTGCTGACATTGCAAACCCCACGAATAATAATGGAGGATGAATCTGCATCCAAAAATTTTGCAATAATGGATTTAACCCTTTACCATGAATGATAAAGTCATTTATATTTATTCCGTTTGCTAACAACTGCGAATATGATTCACTACTTATCTGAAAGAACTGCTTTTGCCCACCTTGGTCTTGAAAAATAAAATTACTTAAAAATGAAAGATTAAAAAAATTTGGGTTAATACTTTTTACATCAATATATGAGACTTCTGCCCAAATATAAGTAAATGGACTTTTTAATACCGGACTAATCATAACCAGCATAAATGTTGATATTATAGAATAAATCAGCATCACCCTTTGTTCCAAATCCCCACGTTTAGCGGTATACTCTAATAAAATCAGTCCTATTATAACAGTAAACAATGTCCATAACAAAAAACTTCCTTCCTGCCCCGCATAAAAAGTAGAAACCAAAAGACCAATAGGCAAATCGCTATTGCTATATTCATACACATATTTATATTGATACTGATGTGTTAGTATTGCATTTAATAATAGTATTGAAGAAACAATAACCATAACACTCATTACATGATATCCAAACCGAGCTTTATTTATTGTATTAGTAAAACCCTTGTAAGTTAAATAATACATTATTGTAGTAAAAATTCCTGCTAATAAAGCAATTGTTAAAAATATATTCCCAATCATTCAAAATTCCTTATGAATTTGTATTTGGCATTTGACTTTCATATTTTGAAGGGCATTTAGTTAAAATATCTGAAGCCACAAAATTTCCGTTTTTATATTTACCTGTTACTACAACACTTGTACATGATTCAAAATTGTTTGGAATAGTTCCATTATAAACAACTTTTATCTCTTTCCCAAAATTATCGACCATATAGAAAGAGAACATATTATTTACTTTATCCATCGAATAGTTTTTGGATTTTACCCAAGCCCCTGTTGCCTTAACAGTATGTGTTGAAGTAACAACTTTACTAAAATCATTTTCGTATTTAATATCGGTTTGAGTAAATAAGTACGCCATGATAGAAAAAAATACTAAAATAATTAATCCACCGAATAAATATTTATTCTTCATCCGGTTTTTCTCCTTTCTCAATTTCAAGTTCTATTTTTTTCAAACGTTTATCTATATTTAAAAGTGAAAAGTAAATTCCAAGCCAAATACTTAAAACTATAACCAAAACAACATATATTGAATTTTTATCAAAAAATGAAAATAAACTATCCATATTACCTCGTGATAAATTTTTTATCTAATTTTTCTTTAACAAGTAACGATTTATAACCCAATCTAAATAACCAATAATATAAAAGTGTAAAAGCAACAAGAGACAGAATAAATACAACATACATATTTTTATCCATATGGAAATCAACTACTGGACCGGCACTATCGTCATTTGCTGATCCAGGATGTAATCCTGTCATTATTCTTGGCATAATAAAAACAAAAAAAGGGACAGTTAAAAATGCAAATATTGAATAAACGGCTGAAAGACGAGCACGTTTATCTTCATTTTCAATTGCACTTCTTAAGGCAAAAAGTGAACCATAAATAAGCAAAAGTATAAAAATACTTGTTTCTCTTGGATCCCAATGCCAAAAAGCACCCCAAGTAAATTTAGCCCAAATAGAGCCTGTTACAGTTGCCAAAACACAAAAAACCATTCCTAATTGCATTGCGACATACGACTTAACATCATTATCAAGATTTTGTGATTTTAAATATTTAACTCCATAAATCATTGACATTAAAAATGCAATTACAGCAAGCCAGGCTGTTGGTACGTGAAAAAATATAATTTTTGCCTTTTCTTCCAATCCCGGAATCATTGGAAATTGATACCAATGTTCAGGTTTTCCATCAATTATTGGGAAAGAAATTCCGGCAATTATTACATAACCCATCAATATAAACAGAGTAGATTTCAGAATTTTATTCATAAAAAGGTATCTTCGTTATTAATTGAAAATAGTTTTTTACATTACACAAGGTAACAATAATTATTCCGTATTAATTCAAAATATTGCAATATTTTATATTAATTGTATTAATTATTCCTTTTACTTTTTAAATAAGTTATTTCATCTCATTTTAACAAAGTTAGGGAATAAAGCAATATAAAACAAGAAAAATCGAAGTGCGATAAAGTGACGGAAAGCAGCGAAAGAGTGACAAGTAACGTGTAACAAGTGACAAAACCGTGAAGCGATGAGGATTATTTAGAATTTCTGTCCCCGTACTTTAGTGCGGGGTTTTATGCAAAATCATTTTATTTATTGCCCATGACTTTAGTCATGGGAATATAATCATTATTTTCATTTTATGAATAACTTATGGCACTTCTCTGAAGTGCTAACTTCTTTACATTTCACATGTTAACGATGTTTGACTTTTCCAAAGTCAAAGTTTTTTATATTTTTTATTCCCCATGACTGAAGTCATGGGCAAGAGATTAAAACATTGCAGAAAACCCCGTAATGAATTACGGGGACAGAGAGGCTTAATTACATGATAGACTATAAATATCGTAAGCATAGATATTTACTTTTTTCAACAAACCAATCATTTGCGTAATGATTGCGGAGCAATCACACATCGTTAGCTGCATAACTCAAATAGTAGTTCGACTTCAGGGAAGTCGCACAAGGTCAACTGTTTTTGTAAGACCATAAAAACCCAGAATAAAGGCAGATACCAGCAGAATATTAACAACAATAAATCTTTACATTAAAAAGCCGCACAACGTTTTTTTGTTGGGCGGCATTCAATCATTTAACCTTCAACCTTTAACACTTAAACTTGCTTTAGTTATTTCATCAGCATTAATTTCTTTGAACTTACAAAATCACCGGCTTTTATTTGATATATATACATTCCACTTGCAAGGTGTTTTGCATTAAACTGTACATCATATTTACCTTTTGATTTGTATTCATCAACTAAGGTTGTTACTTCTTTACCTAATACATCAAATACCTTTAATGTTACTCTACAATTGTCCGGTACTTGATATGAAATAGTTGTAGATGGATTAAATGGATTTGGATAATTTTGGAATAAATCATAACTTGTTATATTAATATTTTCAGTTAAATTAACAGAATGGATATTTGCTTTTGCCAAAATATCATCATCTGTTGATCTATCTGTTATTGAATACGTTCCACCTAAATTATCATTTACTTCCAAGCACATTTTAACTGTTTTGCTTCCAATTCCATTAATATTAACTTGATATAAAATATTATTATATTTTTGAATATTTGCACCTTGATAAGTAACATTATCAAATTCTCTTATCAGTTCATTTGTATTAGCGTCTAATAATTTCACCTTAAATGATACCGATTTATTTACCGGTAATTGAGCATTTTGGCTGCCAATAAGACCATATTGTACGCTATACAAGAAACTTTCACCGTCTTTAATACTGAATGGTGTGCTAACCAAAGCATTATTTACTGATTCTAAGTTTGTTACTGCATAGTCTTCCGGAATCGATGTAAAATTTACTGGTTTATCGCCGTTAGTTATATCACCCAATGCAAAGAAAAATTGCAGACTGTCTTTTACTACAAGTCCTTGTCTACCATGGTTGACTGCAATAAGACCACCGTTTTCACCCTCTAAAGATTTAGGAATTCCATAGTAATAGCCTATTTGTTCTGTCTTTGTGAATGAATAAGGTGTTGCACTTGTATTATAAACTAAACCAACCATCTCTTGTTTGGTAGGTGCATTTGCAACTTGTACATAACTCCCTGATATTCCAAAATTTTTGATTGGGGATAAATCTAAAGTATTATCTACAAACTTATTGTTGTTATTTGTTGTTTCATTCCAACCCACAATATATGCAGTATTGTCATTTGGTTTTGTTATTGTCGGTGCTTGTACATTGTTTCCAAAATTCCAATATCTATAATAAGTTGGTGTTTTGAATACTACTCTTTTTTCGACATAAGAATTTGTTTTGTATAATGTTTTAACGTCTGCACGATTATTGGTTTCGGGCATTTCACTTGGCGAATCAGGATCTTCATCATTTATAGTTCTTTCACCAATCCAGCACATTCTTGCACCACCGTTAAATTCAACTAATGATGGCTTGTAGTTTTTGGTATATCCGCTTGCACTTGATACATTCATTCGTGTAGTTGGAAAAGATAAGAAATCTTCACCCTGTTCATTTGTTTTGACTGTATCAGCTTGATACCAAACACTGGATGATGTAGAAGTAACATCTTGTTGATATGCAAAATGGAAGACCGCCGGATTGGATCTATTCCCCATAACTGTTGGATTTGAACAAGTTGAATTAGTTAATGGCATTATTTGTGGTGTATCCCAATCAATTGAAGTAAAATTATCGTTAGGTTTACCAAAAGCATAGTAAATACCACCTGGTGCAAATACCCCCAAATTTTCTGTAATATCCCATGCTAACATAAATCCAATCCAACTGTTATAACTTGCTATTCCGATAACTGGATGGATATCAGTATTATCAGAATAAAGAGTTGGTAGCGTCTGCGTACTTACCAAATAATCGTCTTCATAATTAACCATAATTACTTTGATATTACTACTTGAATTTACCATTTCTTGGAAAGTAATAAACACATAACCATTCGATTCAAACGCTATTGAAGGATTTTTAGCTTCATTTGTGTTTAATGGTTGATGGTTGTTCATTAACTGCCAAGTACCACCGTTATTTGTACTCTTTTCGTACCAAATTTTTCCCATACTTTCATATACTGCATGGAGATTATTATCGTAAGTTGTACGAATTATTTTACGCTGTCCATTCTCTTCAAATGTACCAGCATTATTAGACATTAACGAACCCTTTAGTTCTGCTGTGATAACTGCATTTGCTTGTTTGAAAAGAACAGGTGTCTCTGCACTATTTGCATTAGTAAACTCAGCTGAAACGGAATTATTTATTGGAATTTGAGACCATTTTTGAAAATAGCAGGTTTTATTGTTGTAAACAGGATTGTTATTTATTCCAATAGAATAATATGGTGGTATTAGTGATTGAACATTATATCCGCCTGCATTTGGAAAAACTCCCTTAAAAACATACCCTTTTTGCGAAGTACTATAAGCAGGGGTAAAAGGAGTATTCATAACCACCCATTCAGCAGCAAGTCCCTTATTACGTCGTCCTTTGTTTTCACCTGCAATATCCATCATTAACCATGGATCTTTAATTTTAATGGCATTTGAAATATTTGCTGGATATCCATCTATTGTTGTCTGAATAGTTGTTAAATAAGCATTCTCAAATTTCGCCGTTAAATCATTAATAGTTGTATTCACCAAATTAATTGAAAGCCAATTGAGATAAGTCGGGTTTTCATAATTCTGTAGCCAACGTTGATATTTCTCAGTTGTAAATTGAACATTTGTATCTGCTCTTACTATTGTCGGGTCTAATTTCGGTAACTTTGTACTTGTGGGGTGGTTCATCCAGCTATTATTTTTCCATTCATCAAAGTTTCCAAATTCTATTCCGTTTGATGTTAGTTGTTTGACAATTACACCTGAGAAAGTATATATTACTTGAGCTACTTGACTTGTTGTAAAATTTAGCTTACGACCAACCGCTCTTATTGTTGCTGGTGGGTTTACAGTAAATGGTACTGAATATTGAATAGCATTTTCACCATTAGGGTCATCATTTATTGCATAGAATATTTGTGCACCATTAGTCGAGCAAGTAATTGTAACCAATTGCGGATCCATAAAGCTACCAGATAAGGGGGAGATTGTTGGTGTTGCCACAACTTCGGGTATTACTCTAAAATCTTCGCTTTTCCCAATAATTTTGTAGTCCACTTCAAAGAATAAATTGTAATAACCTTCAGGGAACCAATTTCCGATATCAATTGAATATTGATTATTCCCTTGATTAATTGTAATGCCTTGATCTATGTAAGTTGTATTTCCTGATTTTACAATCATGTTTACACCATAAAACACGGCTTTGTTGCAAGTAATATTTACTTGGCAAGTAGTACCTCGCGTCCATTGTGTTGAATTATTTGGAGTTGTTACAGTTATAAATGGATTTACTATAAATCCTAAATCTTCTAAAATAATTGCTCCTAATTCACCAGGCGAGTGTATAACTTCTTGCATTTTTAGTTTAGGTGTCATTAATGAGTTATTATTTGTAGCGGTATATGAATTTTCATCAAAGTGTGCAATACTACTACCACTACTCCAAGTTGATGGAGCGTAAAGCTTTGGCAAAGAATTTGTCAACTGCATGTTACTCAAAAGTTCTAACGTTTTGGGTCCCCGAAAATACAGACTGTTGCCTGTTAGATTATTATAAATCTGTGAGGCATCTGTTATTGTATATATATATGTAGGTAAAGAACTTAAGGAGTTTACAATAAATTTATCAAATATGGTGGGGTAAATATTTGCACTTGCTTGAGGGAAGCCTGCAAAACCTATTGAACCCGAATAAGAATCAGTACTACATTTTGCAGCAGTTGCAAATCCTAATCCATGCATTATTTCATGCATAATTACTGTAACAAAATCAAATTTATTTGCTACTGCTAAGCCCATTGTATCAATATTCCATGGAATATTTTCGTTTTTGTTCAGTATAATCTCAATCTCATTATTATCTGTATTTAAGTTTTCTCCCTTAATTGCTTCTGCAAGTGCGATTGGGTACTGTGTATTTTGAAGAAAAGGAACGGTGTTGTTATTATTATAATAACTTGTCGCCTTTGACTTTGCCAAAGGTTTCGGCTCCGAACCTGTAATTTCGCCAAAATCTTCACGCGTAATAAAAACTTTTATAGGAACACTTGAAACTATTAATTTACTAAAAATTGATAAAACATATTTTGCTGCTTTTCTTTGATCCTCGGTAAGCTTATAATAAGCATTGTCCGGTTCTGTAAGTTGGAATTCGGATGTTGAAATTGTCTCGGTAAGTGCAGAACTTTTTAATATTATTGGAGCCTTTACACATGCATTTGAGGCATTTACCATTTCGCCATAATACTCCACAAACGGGACTTCTTGTCCACAAATCATTCCATAAACGAATAAAAAACATAATAATATCTTTACATGTAATTTCATATAGTACACTCAATTGATAGTTATTGAATTATTTATTAAATTACATGACAAATTAAAATGGTTTCAGCTTGCTGGGCTGTATGTTTAATTATTTTAATTTGCCAAATGGGGTTAGTGCTGCAAACACTAACCCCTATTTTTTAAGCGGTTCCTCCTAATTTCTTTTTCCTATTTTTATAAAAGCATACGAACCAATTTCTCCACAAACAGCTATTGTGTTCCCTTTTACTGCTATTCCGTAATAAATTATATCCGCATTATCTCCACCATAAACTTTCCAAGTTTTTCCATTATAATGTCCAATTGAACCTTGTACACCAATAGTAAATAAATCGTTTAAATTATTCCCTTTAAGTTTTTTTTGCTGGCATGGTGAATTTAGCTCAATTTCTTTCCATCCGCCATATTTGTTGCTATACAATTTATATGCAGATATAAATATTGGGTACCCTTTATTTGTCCACACATCCCCAAATTGCCCGTTCATTGGGATTTCTTCAATATGTGTTACATTTTTTTCTACCAATTTTGCCAATTTTGATTTATCGTAGTTTATATAATCAAGTGTGATAAATAAAACTTCTTTTTGCTTAGATTTATAACCTTTATAACCACACATTTCTCCTATTTGGTAAGATGTTCTGCTATTTATTTTTTCCCACTTAATTCCGTCATAATGTGCCAAGTTTCCTTCAGTTCCCCCAATATAAACGTCTTCATTGCTCCATGCCCACATTGTATATATCCATGAATGAAATATTTGGGAGTTATAAGTCCATTGGTTATACTTGTTATTATACCAAGCAATTGGTAAGTCAGCAGCAACCCAATAATCATTATTCCCCGGACTCGAAATTGAATGCAACTCAGCATACATTGGAGATCCATTATAATAATAGAAAATCCTTTCGAATTGTGGAATATTATTTTCAATTCTAACACAATTGTATCGTTGAAATTCTCCTTCCTTAGATATCGTACCAACAGCAATTATTTGCCCATCATCTAAAATTGCAATATCATTTAGCCAACTGCTTGCACCTCCTCCAAACATATAACTACTCCATGTTATATCATGACTTGTAGTATCAAGTGTAGTAAATTGTAACAGGTTGCTTTTTTGTTCATTGGTTGCCGCTTGAACAGAATAATTATTATTTGGACTCATAGAATCTAAACAAATAATGGTGTCGTTTGAAGTTATGTTTACTTCAAAAGCATAATTATTGTTTTTGTTGAAAGAAAGTTTTGCAGGGAGCGGAACGTTTTCTAAATTAATCTCAACCCAAGCCTCAATTGATGCCGCATCTACAAAAGTAAGCTGTATACTTTGATTTGATGTTTTGTTTGGTTCTGTAGAATTACAAGCACTTAAAATAACCAGACAGTAAAGTACTATTACTCTTAGTTTCCTCATAGCAATCCCAATTATATTCACAATATTTTGAATATGAAAAGGGGCCAACAGAAATCCCCAACCATCCCTTTTCAGCGGTCAAATTAAAAAAAAAAACAGAATGTCAAGGAATTATTTGTATAACGAGTAATAAAGTGACATGTGAGGAAAGTCAGAGAATTGTAACTGGGGAATAAAAGTGACAAGTAACGAGTGACGAAAATAGAGACTTGAGACTTGTGACTGGGGATAGATAGTGTCGCGTGACGGTGTGACAAGTGACAAAACCGTGAAGCGATGAGGATTATTTAGAATTTCTATCCCCGTACTTTAGTGCAGGGTTTTATGCAAAATCATTTTATTTATTGCCCATGACTTCAGTCATGGGAATATAAATAAAGTAAAGGATGTAACAAGAGATGTTGTTATTGCATTAATACTAAAGCATTGTCTGAGCGGGGATTCATGGGATTAAATTGATTTTTGGGATTAAAGATTAAAAAGCTGGAGACTTGAGACCAGATACTTGAAACTTGGTTAATAATTGTTTGAACTGAGATTATTGGGATTGAAAAGATTTTTTGGATTAATGATTATACGAACCTCATAAAAGCAGATAATGCGTTATTAGATAAATGAGAGACTGTCTCAAAAGTGAAATTTACTTATAAAACTAAATAAAAACAACTAATGACAATAATATTCTCATTTTGCTAAAATGAACAATGTTTTAGTCTAAATATTGAATCTTGATTTGATAATTGGGAGCATAATTCTTGATTTACCCTCGTTTTGCTCTAATTTTAGGCGATTTGAAATTTTTGGAACCCAAATAATTTTTTAATATTATGGACAATGCATACCAAGCCCATCTCAATATTAACTTTATCTAAACCACGCAATAAAAAACGTGTAAATTTATTGTTGTGTTTTATATCCCCAAATACTGGCTCTACATGCCATGGCCTTTTTTTCATATAGGCTTTCCCCTTGGGTGTAGCTAATAAATCCCTTGCTTTGGCTCTATATTTCCTCCCTTTTTCATTTATTTCTATTTGATCCTGTCCTTTCGGTTTATCACATTTTGCTACAAATTTGCAACCTGTACAATCTGGTAATCCAAACATCTTTGTTTTTTGTGTGTAACCGGTTGATGTCTTGCGTGTTTTATCTTCTAAATATTCAAGTTTGTGCCCTGCTAAACAACAATAACCCCCTTTTTCTTCATCGTATCTAAATTGCGTCTCTTTTGTTTTTCTTTCCCCATTTTCGTTCTTTTCCAGCTCATAATTATTGTATTTTACGTATCCTTCAATATTTTCTTTTTCTAATTTTTCGTAGTTTTCTTCACTCCCATAACCTGCATCTGCCGTTATTACATCTGGATATGTACCATATATTTTTTTATATGATTCTATTTGTTTTGGTAATGTTGTCATATCTGCTGAAGTTTGAAACAGATTGTAATCTAATATTCCCTGATTATTTGAACTTATTTGTAAATTATATGCTGCCCTTGAGTAACCTTTTGGACTTGTATAATCTTTCATTCGCATGTATGTTGCATCTTTATCTGTTTTGCTGTATGAATTCCTGTTTCCTAATATCTTTTCTTTTTCTTCATATTCTTTGTATTTCTCTAATAAATTTTGACTCTCTCGTTTTATCTTTTTAGCTTCTTTTTCTGAACATTCTTTCTCTATTTTTGTGTTTATTATTTCAATTACTTCTTCAAACTTCTTTGAATCCATTTTTTCAATTCTTATTTCATTTTTTTCTTTTAACTCTTTTTTATATACTTGTTCTGCATATTTTAACAACTCTTCTAACTTTTCTTTCGTTTTTTCCTTTTGCGTGCGTGTCGACTTTCCCCAGACAAACTTATACTTACTTGCATTTGCCTCTATTTTTGTACCATCTATATATATTTCTTCTAATCTTACATATCCACTTTCTATTAATAATATTGCTACTTCTATAAATATTTCCTTTATATGCCCTTTTAATCTTTCACTTCTAAATCTACTAATTGTATTGTGGTCTGGTTTGCTCATCGCTGTTAACCACGCACAACAGATGTCTTCTATACAAAATGCCTCTAATTGTCTACTGCTGTATTTATTATTTAAATACCCATATACCAATAATTTTAATAACATTTTGGGGTTGTAACTCGATCTTCCATTTTCATTTTTATAGCTCGTAAATAGTCTTTCAAGGTCTATTCCTTCGATTATTTTATCTACAAAACGTACTATATGTGTCTCCGGTATATAGTCTTCCCATGATGGGGGAAGTAACATTTGTATCCCTTGATCGTATGGCTTAAAATTGTATTTTGTTCGTTTTTTCATTGGACTTATTTTATTTTTTTACCTCCTACAATATAACAATTTTTCCCCTTTATTCCTCATACTTTTGAGACAGCCTCGAAATGTTAATAGCAAATCGCAAAAAAATCAAATATTAAGCCCCAGAGCGGGCGACATGTTCTTTTTGATTTAGAAACATTTATACATTCTCTAACATTTCGCCAAACCCTGCAACTCTTCATTTTTTGTGTCGCACCTAACGGAGCTTTATTGTTTTTTTGTTTTCATTTTGCTATTGAGGTTTCGACCCTGATGGGTCTGGTTAGATGAAGGTGTAAGTGATTTTGTTTTTGTTAACATTTTCCATTTCTAAAAATACTATATATAGCATAAATGTTGAATCATTTATACAAATCTGGTAGCTATTAACTGTTTCCTGCTTCTTGTTACCTTCTTTTCGTCTCTTGTCACTCGTCACTTGTCACTCGTTTTTGATTGCGGAGCAATCACACGTCGTTAACTTCAAACGTTATATATTCCTCACGACTTCGGACGAAGTCGCATATGGTTAACGGTCATGTTAAGACCATGACCGCCCAGAACAAATAATTTAACTTGTTATTGAGTGCCGATGGTGCAAGCATCGGCACTTCAAGTTTTTAAGCCCTACCTCCTTATTCCTATTGTTATAAAAGCCTTAAGTCCTCTTCTCCCGCATAATGCTATTATGTTACCATTTATTGCTACGTCTCTATATCTAATCATGTCATCTGCAGGGTATACTTTCCATGTTGACCCGTTATAATGTGCAATTTCTCCAGAACCGGCTGCAATAACATCATTTAATCCATTTGCCACAATTCTGCTTTTGATCTCTGCATTTGGAATTGGAATTTCAGTCCAACGGCCCGATTTATTGCTATAAACTTTATCACTTGCAATATAAATGGGGAACCCCCTATTTGTCCAAATATTATAAAAGTTCTTACCCAATTGGAGATCGGTGATTTCTACATTTGTCAGGTTGTTAATTTTAATTAATATAGTTCTTCCACTACTATTAATATCTTCATTGCATGCCACTCCAATTATTTCAGCTTTATCTGCCTTGTAATTTTTGTATGCTATTAAATCGCTAACAAACAAATCTGTTTTGCTATCCAATTTCTGCCAATTTTGACCATTATAGTAGGCTAAGTTCCCGTTTGAACCCCCAATGTAAATGCTGTTGTTTGATAAACCGGCAATTGAATATATCCATGAATGAAAAACTGTACTATCAAATTCCCAAAAATATTCTTTATTATCCTTTCGAAGTATTGGCGCCGTACCACAGACAATATAATCCTCATTGTTAAAATAATGTATTGATGCCTTTTCACTTAAGGTCGTATATCCCGTACCATAGAAATATTTTTTCTTTAACTCGAGATCTCCATTAACAACTTCAACTAAATTATAAACTTCATAATCATCATCTTTGTGAACATCACCAACAGCTATAATTTTCCCATCATCGAAGATAATTATAGAATTTAGTATATTGTAGCTTCCATCGCCAAACTCATAATTAATCCAAGTAATATCATGACTTGTAGTATCAAGTGTAGTAAATTGTAACAAGTTGCTTTTTTGTTCATTTGTTGCCGCTTGAACAGAATAATTGTTTTGGGGGCTCAAAGAATCTAAACAAATAATTGTATCGTTTGAAGTTATGTTTAACTCAAAAGCATACTTGTTGTTTTTGTTGAATGAAAGTTTTGCAGGGAGTGGAACGTTTTCTAAATTAATCTCAACCCATGCCTCAATTGATGCTGCATCTACAAAAGTAAGTTGTATACTTTGGTTTGATGTTTTGTTTGGTTCTGTAGAATTACAAGCACTTAAAATAACCAGACAACAAACTATTATTAAATATAGTTTCCTCATAACAATCCTATTTATCTTCACAAAAATTAGAATTTGAAAAAGGAAACAATATAATTCCCCTACCTCCCTTTTCGTAATGGGTAAATTAAAAAAAAAAAACAAACAGAATGTCAAGGAATTATTTGCATAACGAATAATAAAGTTACTTGTGAGGAAAGTCAGATAATTGTAACTGGGGAATAAAAGTGACAAGTAACGAGTGACGAAAATAGAGACTTGTGACTGGGGATAGATAGTGTCGCGTGACGGTGTAACAAGTGACAAAACCGTGAAGCGATGAGGATTATTTAGAATTTCTGTCCCCGTACTTTAGTGCGGGGTTTTATGCAATATCAGTTTATTTATTGCCCATGACTTTAGTCATGGGAATATAATCATTATTTTCATTTTATGAATAACTTACGGCACTTCTCTGAAGTGCTAACTTCTTTACATTTCACATGTTAACGATGTTTGACTTTTCCAAAGTCAAAGTTTTTTATAATTTTTATTCCCATGACTGAAGTCATGGGCAAGAGATTAAAACATTGCATAAAACCCCGTAATGAATTACGGGGACAGAGAGCTAAAACCTACGTTCGTTAGCTATTATATTTCCTCATGATGAGTCAGATGCAAGAGATTAAAACATTGCAGAAAACCCCGTAATGAATTACGGGGACAGAGAGGCTTAATTACATGATAGACTATAAATATCGTAAGCATAGATATTTACTTTTTTCAACAAACCAATCATTTGCGTAATGATTGCGGAGCAATCACACATCGTTAACTGCATAACTCAAATAGTAGTTCGACTTCAGGGAAGTCGCACCTATTAATAACAGAAAATTGAAACCGGAGACTTGAGACTTGTTTGTTACTAAACACAAAAGCCATCCTCTGAACTTGGATTTTGAGGGATTAAAATGTCTTTAGGGATTAAAGACTAAACCGCTACAATTTGCAAGTAAGTCTAATTTTTATCTAATCAATCCTATTTACGGGATGGAATATTCGTAGTAAAACGGGCAATATAAACAGTCACAAAACAAATTCCCGAAGGTAAGATATTATTGTAGCATTATTTTCATTGGAAGGAATCTAAACCCCGAAGGTGGTGACATTTTAATTCAACCATTATACTTAACATTCTCCATGCTGTTCGTTTTACATTACGTAATATTCTTATTTCTTTACTAATCGTTATCAACTGTCAACTATATGCTTTTTCCTGTTCAATGGATTTCTCTCTCGTCACTCCTTGTCATTCAATTCTTTTTTTATATTTTAGTAATGTAAATTTTCGGAGAATAAAATGAAACGTTGTTTTTTTGCCATAATTCTATTTGTTACTACAAGTTTATTTGCTCAAACTAATATTTTAACTCAATATTCAACTATTGATGCTTTATTAAAAGGTATTTATGAAGGCGAATTTTCAGTTAAAGATATCAAAGAACATGGCAATTTAGGTATTGGCACTTTTAATTATTTAGATGGCGAAATGATTATTTGTGATGGCAATGTTTATCAAATGAATTACGACGGTAATTTATATTTAATGCATGATACTATTAAAACTCCTTTTGTTACCGTAGTTCCATTTGAAACTACTACTAAAGTTGAATTATCAAACGAAATGGATTTTAAGGGTTTAACTACCGAACTTGACAAAAAATTAGACTCTGAAAATTATTTTTATGCTTTCAAAATAACCGGCACTTTTAAATATATGCAAACCCGCTCGGTACCAAAGCAAAACAAACCTTACATTCCCTTAGCTGAAGTTGTTAAAAATCAAAAAGTTTTCGAATACAAAGAGATTGAAGGCACAATAGTTGGATTCAAATCCCCTTCAATTGTAAAAGGATTAAACGTACCTGGTTATCACCTCCATTTTATATCAACAAAAGCGAATGCAGGTGGACATATTTTAGACCTAAAAACGGACAAAATAATAGTTGAAATTGATCAAATTACCAACTTTAACTTAATTCTACCGGAAAACGAAACATTCTCAAATGAAGTGTTTAACCAAGACTTATCCTCTGATTTACATAAAGTTGAGAAGAAATAACGTATAATTATACATATATATGTATAGTTTTCTAAAAATACCGAAAATTACTCTTGACAATTAACTTTTTGTGTCTATATTAGCACATACAAATTATGAACAATGAAAAATTACATATAACCCCTTACTCAATTGCAGCAGAAAATAATGCCGGCAACGGGGTAATTTCGTTGTTTTCAAACATTAATTTATTACCTTCAGATATTTCCTTAGCAGGGATTATTATTATTAGCATTATTAACGTCGTGATTATTAGCCTACTAGGCCTAATCATTATTATTCGCTAATTATATAGTCAATCCCTTACATACTAAACAAAATCAAATTTAACATTTTAACAGAACTTAGGGATTGACAAAATCCTAAAAGGTTTGTCTGATTTTTTTTGAACTTAAATCAGAGGTTAAATTGAGATCAGATTTAGTAAAAAAAGGATTCGATAAAGCTCCGCACAGAAGTTTATTTAAAGCTACCGGTGTAATAAAATCGGATGATGATTTTAACAAACCATTTATTGGAATTTGCAATTCATATATCGATTTAATTCCGGGTCATGTTCATTTACAAGAATTTGGCAGAATTGTTAAAGAAGCTGTTAGAGAAGCTGGTGGAATTCCTTTTGAATTTAACACAATTGGTGTTGATGATGGAATTGCAATGGGGCATTTAGGAATGCGTTATTCATTAGCAAGCCGTGAGTTAATTGCCGATTCTGTTGAAACTGTTGTAGAAGCTCATAGACTTGATGGTTTGGTTTGCATTCCTAATTGCGATAAGATTGTTCCGGGTATGTTAATGGCGGCAGCCAGATTAAACATCCCTGCAATTTTTATTTCAGGCGGGCCTATGAAAGCAGGCAAACTTCCATCGGGTGAAAAGTCTGATTTAATTTCAGTTTTTGAAGGAGTAGGGAAATTTCAAACCGGCGAAATAAACGAAAAACAATTAGCTGACCTGGAAAACTTCAGCTGCCCTACCTGTGGTTCTTGTGCAGGAATGTTTACCGCAAACTCCATGAATTGTTTAATGGAAGCAATCGGAATGGCATTACCCGGCAATGGTACAGTTTTAGCAGTTGATCCGGCTAGAAAAGAATTAGCAAAAAAAGCTGCAAAACAGATAATTGAATTAATTAATAAAGATATAAAACCTTCTGATATAATTACTCAACAATCATTAAAAAATGCTTTCGCTTTAGATATGGCAATGGGTGGAAGTACAAACACAATATTACATACTTTAGCAATATCTATTGAAGCCGGTTTTTCATTTGATTTACATGAATTAAACGAAATAGCAGATAAGGTTCCCTATATCTGTAAAGTTAGTCCCGCAACAAAATTTGTTCATATTGAAGATGTTGATAAAGCAGGTGGAATTTCTGCAATATTAAAAGAATTGACTAAAGTTGATGGCGTTATTGATACTACATGTTTAACAGTAACAGGCAAAACTTTAGGCGAAAATATTAAAGATGCTGAAATAAAAGATATAAAAGTAATTCACACAATAGAAAATCCTTATTCAGCAAAAGGTGGATTAGCAATATTGTATGGCAATTTAGCCCCCGAAGGTTCAGTTGTAAAAACAGGGGCTGTTGATTCAAAGATGATGGTTCACAAAGGTCCTGCAAAAATTTACAATTCACAAGAATCAGCTTTAGAAGGGATATTGAACAATGAAGTTAAAGCCGGAGATGTTGTTGTTATCCGTTACGAGGGTCCCGCAGGCGGACCCGGAATGCCGGAAATGTTAAGCCCAACAAGTGCAATAATGGGAATGGGCTTAGGCGATAAAGTAGCATTAATAACAGACGGTAGATTTTCAGGCGGAACAAGAGGAGCCTGTATAGGTCACGTTTCCCCAGAAGCAGCATCAAAAGGACCAATTGCAGCAATAAACGACGGTGATATTATTTCAATAGACATCCACAACAAATCAATTAATGTAGAGTTATCGGAAGAAGAAATAAAAAATAGATTAAATAATTTAACAGGTTTTGAACCTAAAATAAAAAAAGGTTACTTAAGCAGATATTCCAAAATGGTTCAATCTGCAAGTAAAGGTGCAGTTTTACAATTACCGGAAAATAATTAGAAAGGAATACAAAAATGGCAGCAAAAAAATTATCAGGAGCAGAAATATTTTTTGAGTGTTTGAGGCACGAAGGTGTAGATACTATATTTGGTTATCCTGGAGGATCCATTATAAAAATCTACGAAGTATTATATGATGTTGATTTTTTAAAACATGTTCTTGCTCGTCACGAACAAGGTGCAACTCATATGGCGGAAGGTTACGCAAAAGCTACCGGAAAAGTTGGAGTAGTATTAGTAACATCTGGTCCTGGAGCTACAAATACAGTCACCGGTATTGCCGATGCATATATGGATTCTGTTCCACTTGTTGTTTTTACAGGTCAAGTTAATTCTAACTTAATCGGGAACGATGCGTTTCAGGAAGCTGACATAATAGGAATTACAAGACCTATTACAAAACATAACTTTTTAGTAAGACATGTGGAAGAATTAGCAGCAACCATTAGAAAAGCCTTCTTTATTGCCTCAACAGGAAGACCGGGACCTGTTGTAGTTGATTTGCCTAAAAACGTAATTAATGCAGAATGCGAATTTGAATATCCTGACAATGTAGAAATCAGAGGATATAAACCCAATTATAAGGGACACTCACACCAAATAAAAAAAGCTGCCGAAGTGTTGAGTAAAGCAAAGCGTCCTATTTTATATGTTGGTGGAGGTATTATAATGTCAGGTGGTTCAGGTGAATTAAAAATGCTTGCTAAAGAATTTAATTTCCCTGTTACTACTACTCTCCAAGGCTTAGGAGCTTATCCTGGCAGCGATGAGCAATGTTTAGGAATGCTCGGAATGCATGGAACATATTGGTCAAACATGGCTGTTCAAAATTGCGACGTATTAGTTGCTTTGGGGGCTCGCTTTGATGATAGGGTTACAGGAAATACAGATACATTTGCTAAAAACGCTTACAAAATCCACATCGATATCGATCCTACTGCTATTGATAAAAACGTTGTTGTTGATTTGCCAATAGTTGGCGATGTCAAGCATATTTTAGCCGAATTATTGATTGAAATGGGACCAAAAACTGATTTATCAGAATGGTGGAAACAAATTAATTCATGGAAAGATGAATGTCCATTAGTGTATGAAGATAATGATGGAAGATTAAGAACTGAATTCGTTATTGAAAAACTTTCAAAACTGACAAAAGGGAATGCTGTAATTGTTCCTGATGTTGGACAACATCAAATGTGGACTGCTCAATATTTTCAATTTAACAATCCCCGCTCTTTATTGGCAAGTGGCGGTTTAGGCACAATGGGATTTTCAATTCCCGCCGCAATTGGTGCCGGTTTTGCAATAAAAGACAAACCAATTATTTCTATAAGCGGTGATGGTGGTTTTCAAATGAATATACAGGAATTAACTACTGCTGTTGCTAATAAAATTCCTGTTAAATTTATTGTAATTAACAACTGTTTTCTTGGAATGGTAAGACAGTGGCAGGAATTATTCCATGCCGAAAAATATAGTTTTACAGATTTAAGCCAAAGCAATCCTGATTTTGTTAAACTTGGCGAGGCTTTTGGAATTGAATCGTACTCTACCGATAGCCCAAGCGAAGTAGATGGATTACTCGAAAAAGCTTTTGCAATAAATGACCGTCCGGTTTTACTTGAATTCAAAGTTGTAAAAGATGATATGGTATTCCCTATGGTACCGGCAGGGGGAACTATTTCTAACATGATTATTAAACAATTAAACCCAAGGAATATGATCTAATATGAAACACGTTATTTCAGTACTTGTAGAAAACCATTTTGGAGCTTTTGACCGCGTAGCTACAATGTTCAGCGGTAAAGGTTTTAATATTAAAAGTATTTCAATTGGCGAAACTGAAATTCCTGAAGTTTCACGAATGACAATTGTAACAGAAGGCGACAGCCAGATTGTTGATCAAGTTGTCAAACAATTAAATAGATTAATTGACACTATTAAGGTTGTTGACTTATCAAACGAAAACCACGTTGAAAGAGAGTTGGTATTAGTAAAATTAGATTATAAAAAAAGCACTTTAGAAGAAATAAAAAATCTCTGCGATATCTTTAGAGGGAATGTTGTTGATATCAACAACAAATCGGTAACTTTAGAAATTACCGGACCCCCTCCTAAAATAGATGTTGCAATAAATGTTTTAATGCCTTTTGGCATTAAAGAAATTGCTCGTTCGGGTACTGTTGCGTTAAACAGAGGCGAACAAGTTAAATATCACAAAAAAGAAAATAACAACAATTAAAATATTAGAGGATCTAAAAAATGAAAGTATATTATGATCAAGATGCGTCGTTAGATTCATTGAAGGATAAGAAGATAGCTGTATTAGGCTTTGGAAGTCAAGGACACGCTCATTCTTTAAATCTTAAAGAAAGTGGATTAAATGTTTGTGTGGGTTTACGCAAAACAAGCACTTCTTGGGCAAAAGCAGAAGCTGCCGGCTTACAAGTAAAAGAAGTTGATGAAGCCAGTAAGTGGGCTGATGTTATTATGATTTTATTACCGGATCAACATCAAAAAGCTGTTTACGAAGAGCAGATTGCCCCTTATTTAACCGATGGTAAAACTTTGGTATTTGCTCATGGTTTTAATATCCATTATAAATGGATTGTTCCTCCCACAAACGTTAACGTTATGATGATTGCTCCTAAAAGTCCGGGTCATTTAGTTCGCCGTACTTATTTAGAAGGAACAGGTGTTCCTTGTTTAATTGCAATTTATCAAGATTACACAGGCAATACAAAAGAAATGGCTCTTGCTTGGGCTTATGGAATTGGTGGAACAAAAGCCGGTGTTATTGAAACATCATTTAAAGATGAAACAGAAACTGATTTGTTTGGTGAACAAGCTGTATTATGCGGTGGTTCAGCTCAATTAATTAAAGCAGGCTTTGAAGTATTGGCAGAAGCAGGATATCCACCTGAATTAGCATATTTTGAATGTATGCACGAATTAAAATTAATTGTTGACCTTTATTATGAAGGAGGTCTTTCAAGAATGAATTATTCTGTTAGCGATACCGCAGAATATGGTGGAATGACAAGAGGAAGCCGCGTTGTTACTCAAGAAGCTAAAAAAGAAATGAAAAAAATTCTTGAAGAAATTCAAGATGGCAGATTTGCTAAAGAATGGCGTGCTGAAAATGATAACGACTTAAAGAACATGGAACAATTAAGAAAAGAAAACCGTGAACATCCTATTGAAGTTGTTGGTGCAAAGTTAAGAGGAATGATGTCATGGTTAAAGAAGAAAAATCCAAAAGAAGAGGTCGGTGTATGAGCTATAAAATAACCCTGCTGCCCGGTGATGGAATTGGTGTTGAAGTTATGGATTCCGCTATAAAAGTCTTTAAAAAAACTGCGGAATTATTTAATCTCAAATTTGAACTAACTGAAAAACTATTCGGTGGAGCATCGTATGATGTATACGGAACTCCCCTGTCAGATGATACTCTAAATGCCTGTCTATCCTCAGATGCTGTTCTTCTTGGAGCAGTTGGAGGTTACAAATGGGAAAGTTTAGAGCATACTCTAAAACCGGAAGCGGGATTATTAAAGCTACGTAAGTCACTTGAACTATTTGCAAATATAAGACCGGCTAAAGTGTATAACGCTTTAGTCGATTCTTCTTCTTTAAAAAAAGAAGTTGTTGAAAATACGGATTTTGTCGTGTTTAGAGAATTAACCGGTGGTATCTATTTTGGAGAACCACGCGGTTATGACTCTTATAAGGGTTGGAATACAATGGTTTATACAAAACCTGAAATAGAACGTATTGCCACAATGGCTTTTGAAACTGCTTCTAAAAGGAAAAAAGTTTTAACTTCAGTTGATAAAGCTAACGTTTTAGAAGTTTCTCAGTTATGGCGTAAAACCGTTGAAGAGGTGGGCAAAAATTTCCCGGATGTTAAAATTGTTAATATGTATGTTGATAATGCTGCAATGCAAATTGTTAGAAATCCTAAGCAATTTGATGTTATTGTTACTTCAAATTTGTTTGGTGATATTCTTAGTGATATATCAGGAATGATAACCGGTAGTCTTGGTATGCTTCCATCAGCAAGTATGGGTAATAAATATGCTTTATACGAACCAATACATGGAAGTGCTCCCGATATAGCGGGAATGGATATAGCTAATCCAATTGCAACAATTTTATCTGTTGCCATGATGCTTGATTATTCTTTTAACAAAAAAGATGCTGCGGTTTCTATACTAAATAGTGTTGATAAAACACTTGAAGAGGGTTTTAGAACTGCTGATATAGCAAAAGATGGTGAAAAAGTTGTTGGCACTAAAGAAATCACTAATGTAATTTTAAAAAATTTGAAAAAGTAAAAAAGTTGAGGAAACAATGTCAGACAAAATTATAGTATTTGATACAACATTAAGGGATGGTGAACAATCACCAGGGGCTTCATTAAATGTTTATGAAAAATTGGAAATTGCCAAACAATTAGAGAAATTGAATGTTGATGTAATTGAAGCAGGTTTTCCCGTCTCTTCCCCTGCTCAGTTTGAAGCAGTAAAAAGAATTGCCGGAGAAGTTGGCGTTGTTATTGCAGCATTGTCAAGAGCTAAAGAAGCTGATATCAAATCTGCTTATCAAGCTATTCAACATGCTCAGAAAAAAAGAATACATACATTTTCGAGTACATCAGATTATCATATTTTAGGGAAATTTGGTAGTGATAGATATGGCTTAACACTTGAAGACAAAAGGAAAACCGTTTTACAGATGTCTTTTGATATGGTTCAATATGCGAAAACATTCTGTCATGATATTGAATTTTCGGCAGAAGATGCTGGGCGTACTGATATTGGATACTTGGCAGATGTTGTTGAAGCAGCTATTGCTGCCGGTGCCACTACAATTAATATTCCCGACACAACAGGTTATACTATGCCCAAGGAGTTTGGTGCAAAAATAGCTGAATTAAAAAGAAGAGTTAAAAATATTGATAAAGCGGTTATTAGTGTTCACTGCCACAACGATTTGGGAATGGGAGTATGTAATTCTATCGCCGGTATTGAAAATGGTGCCCGTCAAGTTGAATGCACAATCAACGGTATTGGTGAACGTGCTGGTAATGCCGCTCTTGAAGAATTAGTTATGGCGTTAAATGTTAGAAGAGACATTTTTAATTTTTATACTGAAATAAACACTAAAGAGATTTTTAATACAAGTAGAATGGTTTCTTCGTTTACAGGAATAATTGTTCAACCAAACAAAGCAATTGTTGGCGAAAATGCATTTGCTCATGAATCCGGAATTCATCAAGATGGAATATTGAAGAATAGAGAAACATATGAAATTATGATACCTGAAAATGTTGGTGTTCAAAAGACCAAAATTGTGCTGGGTAGACATTCCGGCAGACACGGTTTAAAAGTTAGATTGATTGAACTTGGCTATCATATAACTGAAGAAGAGTTACAAAAAATTTATGAAGCATTTAGTGCGTTAGCCGATAAGAAAAAAGAAGTTTTTGATGACGATTTAAGAATTTTAATGGGTGACAAACTTCATAAAGAAGATGAATTATATCACTTAGATTATATTAATGTTAACTCCGGCACTAATTCTATTCCAACTGCAACTGTAAAAATCAAAAACGGAGAGAACGAGTATTCCGATTCAGCAACAGGTGATGGTTCGGTTGATGCTTTATTTAATGCTATTGATAGAGCAATAAACATGTCAACCAAAGTAGAATCTTACCAGGTTCGTTCTGTAACAAGCGGACGAGAAGCCCTTGGGGAAGTTGTTGTTAGAATAAGATACAATGATAAATCATTTTCAGGGCGTGGTGTTGCTACTGACATTATTGAAGCAAGTGGAAAAGCTTACTTGCAAGCCATCAACCAACAGGAAACTTATAAATATAAATTAGAATCCTTTGATGATGAAGATATTAAAACAGAAAACAATTTTAAGGGAATATAAAAATGGGAATGACTATTACTGAAAAAATTCTCGCTAAAGCTTCAGGAAAATACCAAGTTAATCCGGGTGATAATATTTGGTTAAATGTTGATGTTCTTATGACACACGATGTTTGCGGTCCACCTACAATTGGTATTTGGAAAAACGAGTTTAAAGAAAAAGCTAAAATTTGGGATAAAGATAAGTTAGTTATTTTCCCCGATCATTATATATTTACAGCTAATAAACATGCAAACAGAAATGTTGAGATATTGCGGGACTTTGCAAAAGAACAAAACTTAAAAAACTATTATGATGTTGGGACTGAACGTTATAAAGGCGTTTGCCATATTGCATTGGCAGAAGAAGGATTTAACATCCCCGGCACAGTATTGTTTGGTACAGATTCGCACACTTGTACATCGGGTGCCTTTGGTATGTTTGCAACCGGGGTTGGAAATACAGATGCTGCTTTTATTCTTGGTACTGGAAAAATCTGGGAAAAAGTACCTGAATCAATGAAGTTTACTTTTAATGGGAAACTCCCCAATTATTTAACAGCAAAAGACTTGATTTTAAAAATTCTTGGTGACATAACTACTGACGGGGCAACTTATCGTGCTATGGAATTTGATGGACAAGCGGTATATGATTTATCCATTGAAGAAAGAATGACTTTAACCAATATGGCAATTGAAGCAGGCGGGATGAACGGTATTATTGCAGCCGATGAAAAAACTATTCAATATGTAAAACAGAGATCAAATAAACCTTTTGAAGTTTTTACAAGCGACTCCGATGCAGTTTATCATAGTAAATTTGAATATAACGTTGAAACTATGGAACCCGTTGTTGCTAAACCTCATAGCCCTGACAATAGCGATACTGTTAAAAATGTCGCCGGAACTCCTATTACCAAGTGTTACATAGGTTCATGTACAGGTGGAAAAATTACAGATTTTAGATTTGCAGCTAAAATTTTATTTGGCAGAAAAACTAAAGTTACTACATATATTGTTCCGGCAAGTACTCAAACAGCTAAGGAATTAGAAACTGAATTGTATAACGGCAAGACCTTAAAAGAAATTTTTGAAGAAGCTGGTTGTAAAATCGCTCAATCATCATGTGCTGCCTGTTTAGGTGGACCTGATGATACTTATGGACGTGCAGTTGATATGGATGTTGTTATCTCAACAACAAACAGAAATTTCCCCGGACGCATGGGGAGCAAAAAATCAGAAGTATATTTAGCATCCCCTTTAACCGTTGCTGCTTCTGCTGTAAATGGATTTATTACCGATCCGAGAGACTTTTTATAAACCAGTATTTGGAATGGAGAATTAAATGAATAAAAAAATAACCGGAAAAGCCTTTGTTCTTGGAACAAATATCGATACTGACCAAATAATTCCCGCCGAACATTTGGTTTACAGCTTAACAGATGAAGAAGAGTCTAAAAAGTATGGTAAGTTTGCCCTATCTGCTGTTCCTCCTACTCAATCAGGTCTTCCTTATGGGAACATTCCCTTTGTTAAAGATGAAGAATGTATATCCGAATTTAACATAATTATTGGAAGTGGGAATTTTGGCTGCGGTTCATCCAGAGAACATGCACCTTTTGCACTCTATAAAGCCGGTGTAAAAGTTATTGTTGCCGTATCTTATGCAAGAATATTCTACAGGAATTCCGTTGATGGAGGATTTTTAATCCCATACGAATCTATTGATGATTTGAGCAAAGAAATTAAAACCGGCGATGAAATTGAAATTGATGTAGAAAACAATATATTAAAAAATCTTTCTTCTGAAAAATCATACAATTTAAAATCATTAGGAAGTGTATTACCTATTGTTGAAAGCGGAGGGATTTTTGAGTACGCACGAACAACCGGTATGATTTAACCTTACATGTATTTATTATTTAGATTAAATACTTACTAATTAATGTTAATTATTTTTCTGTATAATTAATAACATGGAGTAAATGGAAATTTATTCTTATATTTGCATACATCATCAGAGAAATATAGCACAAAGTTCTTATATTTTATTGATTATCTCTTCTTCAGAACTTTATAAATCGTTTAAAATTTAATAAATGCAGGGAAAATACTAAAAATAGTGTTTTCCCTTTTTGATACACAAAATAATAATGAATTGATTCTAATGTCAGCCACAATAGTTTTATATATAATAATAGAAATTGGGAGAAAGTTATGTTAATTTCAGCCGGTATATTGGTAATTGCATTAATTGCTGGTTTTGCTTACGAATACAGATTAAAAAAACCTGATCACTTAGTTTTATACGAAACAAACGAACAAATAAAACTACGAAAAAGCAAATATTACCCAAGACATTTTAGTCTTGCTTTACCAAATACTACATATTCAACTCATCAAACAGTAGAAACATCGGCAAAAGGTAATATTGATATTAAAATTAAAATTGTCTTTACTGTTGCTGCATCATTAAAAAACCTTCCTGCTTTAATAAGAATTGGTGGCTGGAACTCAAATGCTGTTGTCAAAGCTGCAAAGGAGTTTGAAGTTACTATTGAAGGAAAAATTAAAGAATATGTTGAAAAATATGAAGTAGAAGAACTTTCTTCCGAAAAAATTTCTGCTTATTTAGATGAAAAGCTAAAATCGATTAATCAAGTATTAGGAATTGAAGTCGTTTCCTTAACAGTTCAATCGTTTGAACCAATGGATTCAAAAATTTCTGAAGCTTTAAAACAACAAGAATCAGCCCGAATTTTAGAACAAACTGAATTGTTAAATCAAAAGGCAAGAATTGCCGCTGCAAAAACAAAATTACAAGCAGATGAAGAAATTGCTAAAATGGAAAACGAATTAGCCCTAAAAAAGTATGAGTTAAAACAATCCGAATTAGAGAAAGAATCTTCTATTGCTCAACAAAGAACTGAGGAAGAACTAAAACGTAAAAAACTACAATTAGAATATGAAAGCAAAGAACTTGAGTTGTTAAAAAATTATCCCGAGTTATTAATGCTTACTCCTCAAGCTGCACGTTTAGCTGAAGCAAGCCAATCGTTAAAGAATGCAAGAACAATTGTAAATTTATCTCAAAATGATGTTAATCAAGGTATTGATTTGATAAGCATGTTTCAAACCTACTTACAGAACAATCTTAATAAAACATCAAGTAATGAAGAAAAGAATTAAATTTAACTTGCAAAAATTTAAAAATGATAAAACAAACTGATCCAATCGAGTTTTTTAAATTAAGAACTATTAAGGCTGCAAAAGTTTCAGAAGTTAGTGAAGCCGCTGCTTCTTCCAATGTATCGCCAGAAGAAAGAGTTAATTTTCATATCGGCAACCCCGCTCAAGATATTAGACTCTCATCTGCATTTTTGAGGATGGCTCTTGGTATTGATATAAAAAAAGAGACTATTTTTGATACCGATTTAGATAAAATTATTGAAGAACTTCAACTTTCAAAAAGCGAACTTCAAAAAATTGAATTTATTAAATCCTTAATTAAAGTTGCCGCCCCTTATATGCCCCGTGGCGGTTTTAATAAACAAAATCCCAATTTTCTTGTTAAATATTTTATTGATTGGCTCACAAAAGAACAACAAGAACCTTTATCATACGATTTAGGTGAAAAATCTGGCAGAAGAGAAATAATACTCAGTTCCGGAGGTCTTGAAGAAGGGCTTAGATTATTTTTACAATCAATCGATAGTTTTTTATTAAATAAACCGGCTGATATTTTTTTATATCATTGCAAACTCCCAAAGCATTTAACTGAACACAAAAACCTAAATTTTATCTCATTAGATGAAGATGAAAAAGAGCTGCTTGCAACTATTAATACATCATTTTTAAAAGATAAAAAAAGACCCTCTTTTTTAATTTTAGGAAAACATACAAAAGAAGAAACAAGGCGTGCATTACGCGAAATAAGTATTAACAATCCTATTTTTTTTGTTGAAATTAATGATGCACCCAACCACCTTTCCCTTGCTCGCGAAGCAAAGATGGAAAACAAAGTATTACGGTTTTTAACTCCCGGCATATTTTCCGCTAAATTAAAGGATTTAGCAACAGTTTTTATTGCAGGTAATGCAGATTTTTTAAAAGTTATCGAGAATATGCAATTTCAGTTAAAAGGCACCCCCTCTTCTACCGAAGTTGAACTATTAAGTTACATATTAAAAAACAAACTTTATAAATTAGATAAAAAAGAAGCAAACTCTATAATAGTAAATCCTGCTAATGAAAACTCTACTTTCCCGGTACTTAAAAACAATTCTGTTAGGTATTACTCCGAAAAACTTGGTTCAAAATTAGAAAAAATTATTGATAGCAAAGCTGAATTAGTAGATAATATCTTACAAAAAGTAACCGAAATAGAAACAAGTTTAGCCGAGAAGTCAGAAACGCTAAACAGTTTTTTTGCATTCGATAAATTTGCAGAGACCAATTCACTGCTTTTATTAGATACATTAATTCACAAAATTGATTCACCAAAGTTTTTTAACGATTTATCAAACAGTTTTTTATTTTCATTTGTAAAACATCACCCAGAATACAAAATTTCAAACTGTTCAATAGTTAGTGGATCATCAAGAACGGCATTAGGAATAATTGGATTTAATTGTGGAATTACCGAAGTTGTTTTTCCCGATTTAAGCTGGACTTATGAACATTGCTTCCCTAAAGTTAATGTTGTTCCTTTAACTGAAGACTTCCAACTTGATGTTGATGCAATAATTAACTGTGTATCCGATAAACTAAAAGAACCTACTGGTTTTAAACATGGTGCTGTTGCAATAAACAATCCCCACAACGCAACAGGAAAAGCATTTAATGAATTAGAATTAAAACGATTATTAACCTGGCTATTACAAAACAACGTTTTTGTTATTGATGACTTGTCTTATCAAAACGTTGCACCTTCAAAAAATTTAACCCAAATTAAAACACTAAAACAGATTACCAACGAATTAGTATTAGAAGGATATGTTACAGAAGAGAATGCTAAAAAGGTTATTTCTGTTCATTCTCTTTCCAAAACAGATTCATATGCCGGAGCAAGATTAACAGTTGCAGAAATAAACGACCCGGAATTATTTACCAAATTTAAATTGGTTAACTCAACAATTAAGTTAAACATCGGTGCAATCTTTTTAGCTTATACATTATATAGAAATAAAACAGAAGATTTAAATGCGTATTGGCAGTTACGTAATTTAATATTTTACAACAGAATGAGTGCTTTAACTGAAGCAGTTGAATCTTTACCCAAAGATAGGAATAAATTTGACATAAAAATTATTCCTCCCGTTGCAAGTATGTATCCTCAAATGGTAATTGATAAATTACCAGCCGGACTTTCTCTTGATTGGCTTGCATCCGGTTTAGCACGTCAAGGAATTGGGCTTATCCCTCTTTCTACTTTTGCCCGAACAGAAAAAGGATATGAAACAGGACGCAAATCTTTCCGCCTAACTTATGGCGGTACTGATAATGAAGATGTGTTATTAGCTAAAACCAGAAGAGTATTAATTGATTTAAATAGAATGATTGCCGAAGAAGCTTCCAATTACAATAAAAAGCAATTTGATGTTAGAAACATTAATATTTCGAAATCATTCAATAAAGAAAAGTATATTAAACGCTGGACAAATATTGAAATAACTATTAAAAATGAGTGCAAAAAACTTATTGATAAAAGCCTTAATAACTTTGACAAAAACAATAAAAATTTCGAGTATATCACAAAATTCAACAATGAGTTTATTAACGAAAGATTAGCGATTTTTAAACAAAGATATTTTGATCGACTAATTATTATGTTAGAGCTTATTGAAAAAGCCAAACAAGATAAAGGCAAATCTTTAATTAAATCATTAAATTATGAATTTTACAAAGACAATTTAAATAGACGTGAAACTGCTTTTAAAACTCGTTTATACGATAGGACAGTACATCCTACACAAATGTATTCATTAAAAGTTGAATTGTTATTTGAAAAACTGATTGAGTCACTTCTAAAAAACAGAACTACTAAGGTTGATTTTTCTACAAAATTAGCTAAAGAATTGATTAATGAATTTTTTGGCTTAAATGTTGCCATTGTTTCATCTTCTGAACCTGATGAATTATTGCTTGATTTAGATTCTTTAATTGCAGCAGAAAACTTCACAAATCTTCATTCAGATTTTAATACTACTACATTTTTATCATTCTGGGGTGATTGGGATGGCAGCAGCCGTCCTTCCGGACAAGGTCATAGTTTAGTTGCAGCAGTTTTAATTGAAAACGTTTTACGTCAAGCTGACTTTTTGAAAGTATTACTTAAAGCAGATTCTTCAATTAAAATTGATACCGAAATTATTGATGAAATAGACAAATTGCCTGAAACAACAAAAAAGTTTTCAAAGATATTAAAGGATATTACAATTCTTACTCATCAATTAGAAAAAAGAATACGCGGTATACTTCCTTATAATCTTAAACCCGGTGCTTTGCGTAAAATTGGTATGAAACTTCATATTGCTCAAGACCCTATCACTTCTTTATGGAAACATAACGATAGATTAGAAAGCAAAATGCTTGGTTTGCGAAAACAACGTAAAGATACACTCGAGTATTATTTTTCATTTAACAAAACTTTACGAAAAACTTTAGCATTATTAATACCTACAATTGAAAAGAATATTAATAACGAATTAGTTTTATATGAGGCTTGTTTATATAAAGATTTATTAAAACGTTTTATTATCACACCGCGTATTCATCAAAAAATGATTACGGCACAAGACCAGTTTGCAATTGATACTACTGTTCATAACATTAACGAGATAAACCAAATTTCCGGTAAATATGGTAACCCGGGGATGGTTATGGCGTTGCAGATAAGTATGTCATCAAAAGCAGAAGCTTTAATTTTACTCGACAGGAAAATACATGCACGACGAGAACAAAGCAATAGAGAAAATAAAAATCTCATTACTCCCGGCATTTGGCTGGTACCTCTTTTTGAAGATATTGATGCTGTTAACGGTATGAGTAATTATTTAAATAAGGTATGGGAGTATTCTGTACAAAGCAGAAGATTAAATCAAGAAATTTCAGAAAGATTTACTGAAATTATTTCAGAAGTATTTGTCGCCGGCTCTGATTTAAGTCAACAAGTAGGTCAAACTGCAGGAATGAATTTATATAAAACTGCCAAATTTAATTTAACTGTTTGGTTATCCGAAAAAGGATTAATCGGTAAGGTTAGAATGAAAATGGGATGTGGTGAACCTATGCAAAGGCAAGGAGGCTATTATTCCCCAGTTGTAGGCAAGCCTGCTTTTATTAAATCGGATGATTCGGCAAAAAGATTTTCTAATTACTTAAAAGAATCAACTAAAAAAAGTACAGAATATGCAGCAACGCCATTAATTGGTATTTTTAATGGCGGTGATTTACGAACATATCAAAGCTCAATATCTGAGAAACTGCGACATATAAAAACCGAAGAGTTAGCACAGCTTTTATTCCATGTTAAAGAATCGCAAAGATTTTATGAAACCGAAGTTGTTAGAGCTGGCGAACCACTCAACGAAACCCGTTTGCAATTTAAAACTCGCGGTTTAAAAGAACTTGAGCGTTTAACAATTGGTAGAAAAGATGAATTGTTTGATAAATTTGTTTTAATATTTACTGAAAATTTTAGACAAATTTTATATGGTAAGGATGAAGATATTCTTGGAATTCATATTATTTCTTATTTCATTGCACGTACTTCACCTGCTTTAAGGGACCGTCCTCTTATTCGCCCCGGTCAAGGAGTATCTGGAGATGTAAGCCAAAAAATATTAGAAAAAATTGCCGGCACAATTCCGTTCTCCAAATACGGGAGTTTATTACGTGCAATTGCCCACAATCAAGCTCAAACTATTGTATTAGGACTAAACCAATTAACAACCGGAATGTTTAGGGCACTTGATACTTTTTCGCAATTACATTTTCCTGATGGTGAATCAAATGCGATTATCGAAGATAGAATTCTACCTAATCTCCCTGTTTATGAAATTCTTCACACTTTAAGGGTATATCAAGATATTGATTTAAAATTTTACAGTAAAGTAGAAAAGTCATTTCAAGCCGGTAACTCTGCCTTAATCGCTTTACGCGAAGATGTTGATGCACTAAAAAAATATATTATTTTATTTCAACGTGAGTTATTGCGTAGGCATGGATTAAATGTTAATGACTTTTTTGATGGCGGTAAATTTAATACCGACTTATTACCAACATTACGCCCTGATTTAGCTGTATTATTACAACCCGATTTATTTAATACAGATATGAGCAAGCTAACTGATGGAATAATCGGTAATTATGATATTACTTGGAATAATGAAGTTAAACAATTATTAGATGTTCCGGTAAAAATAACCGAATGGCGTACCAAAATTTGGGATTTACTTGATAAACCTGTTACATCAAGAGTAAACAGTTTTGTTGAATTAGCTGTTGCCCTATATTCATTAGCAGCAAATACTGCAACAAAAGAACTCCCCTTTTCTCCTAAAACTAAAAAACTTTCCTCTCAAATTACAAGTGTATTTAAGTCGTCAGGTGATGAAAACATGCAGCAATTTTTGTCTGCCGCTTTTGAATTATTATCTGTTATGTCTGAGGAAATGATTGAAGTGCCAATTAATATAATTAGAGCATTAAAAGAAGTGGAAAGAATTATTAAAATAGAGGAGCAGGCATTAGATACCGCACAACAAGATTTGTTACGTTTCTACTTACTACAAATTGCACGATTAACCGGTGAAAATGGATAATAACAGTTAAATCATCAAATCGAATTAATTAAATTAATTAAATGCTCTCTTAAAAATGGTTTTGCTAAATAATGACTGCAGCCTGCTTCTATAAATTGCAATCTATCTGCGTCAGAAGTATAAGCTGTAATTGCAACTATTGGGGTAGTGGAATAACTAATCATTTTTCTGATTTCTTTTGTTACTTCCATTCCATTCATACCGGAGCCCAAATTAATATCCATGAATATTAAGTCATATTGTTTATCTTTCACCTTTTCTAAGGCTGAATACCCATCATCAGCAAGTTCTACATTATAAGAATTCTTTAAAAAAAGCCGTAACACATTTTGATTAATTCTATCATCTTCAACATACAAAACTAATGGCAATTTGTCCCTCCCTATCTTTTTTTCGATTTTTTCTGAATCTTTCATTGCAATTTCATCCTTAACAACTTCCGGTACCGGAAACTCTATTATTTTCGGAAGTCGAACGGTAAACTTTGATCCCTTTCCTACTTCACTTTCAACTTCAATTTTTCCATCTAAAAGCTTAACAATTTTTTTTACAATTGTTAACCCTAAACCGGTTCCTTCATAATTCCTATTTAAGCCCTCACTTACTTGTCTAAATTCTTCCCATATAAGGTTTATCTTATCGCTTGGGATTCCAATACCTGTATCAATCACACTTATATAAAAATAACTAACCTCGCTATCATTATCAACCCCAATTACAACTTTAATTTCTCCTTCGTAAGTATATTTAATTGCGTTATCAATTAAATTGTGAATTGCATGTGGAAAATAATAATCATCTAATTTTGCATAAATCAAGTCATAATCACTAATAACTTCAAGTTTTAAGTGTTTTTTTAAAGCATCCGAATATAAGGATTTAGCAACTCCCTTAACTATTTCATTTACTTCCATTACTTTTGTATCCATCAAAATCTTATCCGATTCAACCGTGGATAGTTCTAACAACAAGTTTAATGTTTCGCTTAGTCGTTTACTTGAATCAATAATTGACTCCGCCATTTGGATATATTCTTCTTCCTGCAGTTCATCAAACAGTATACTTGCAAAACCCATAATCCCATTCAATGGCGTTCTTAATTCATGATTCATGTTAGCCAAAAAATTTGATTTTAGCCTGTTCATCTCTTCAGCTTTGTTTTTTGCTTCCGTTATTTCGGTTATTAGTTTTTTCTTGTCAGATATATCATTATATATTTCAAGTATAACTTTTTCACCTTTATAAAAAATTCCTGTATGACTAATTTCATAAAGCCTATTTTTTTTTACGTCTAAACGTTCAACAATTAGCGAACTAATATTATTATCCATTCTTTTTAAGGGGCAGTTTTGACACTGTTCGTCGGTATCACAAAAGACCT
Source organism: Melioribacteraceae bacterium (assembly GCA_963663265.2). GTDB lineage: Bacteria > Bacteroidota > Ignavibacteria > Ignavibacteriales > Melioribacteraceae > JAEXOD01. The sequence goes on along the minus strand of CAXXXM010000002.1, from coordinate 2,231,061 downwards.
TCCAGCACTTACTTCCAATTACACCATAACCAAACAACTTGTAAAACATCTCGTTACAAAAAACAATATTCCCTTCTTGATCTACAATATCAATACCAAAAGGAATTGAACTTAACAGATAATTACTAAATTCATTACTCTCTTTTAATTCTTTTTGTGCTTGCTTTCTATCTGAAATATCTGCAAAAATACCTAATAATAAAGCAGGTTGATTTTCTATTTCAATAAAGCTGTTTGAAACTTCAAACCAAATATTTTTATTATTCCACAACAACAATTCTTTTTCAAATACTTTTTCTACTTCTCTGTTTTTAAATTTACGAATTGCAGCTTTTAAAATCCTTTCTTGTATATTTTCCCTATAAATTACAGATAAAGGCTTGTTTAACAAGTCTTCTTTTTTCATTTCTACCATATTACAAAAAGCATTATTAACATCAACAATTTTCCCGTCGGCATCTGTTAAACGCATACCACTTTCCGTACTTTCCCAAATTGAACGAAAATGCTTTTCCGATTTATTAATTTTTTGTTGAGCTTCTTTATTCTCTGTTATGTCAATAATTACTCCTACATATCCATAGTTATTCCCCTCTTCATCAATTTGAGGTTCTGCTTTTCCAAATACCCAAGCAATAGAACCATCTTTTCGCAAAAATCGATATTCTTTTGATGATGCTAATTTACTATGCGACAATATTTTCCAATCTTTCAACAGCTTTTCTCTATCTTCGGGATGAACTGCCTTAATCCAATTATCACCAGTTGCATCTTCGGGTGCGAGCTGGGCAATTTCACACCATTTTGGATTTACATAAGTAGTTATCCCTTCTTCATTTGTTGTAAATATTCCCACCGGTGCAAATTGTGCCAATGTTCTAAATTGAAGTTCACTCCGCATTAAAGCTTCAGTAGCTGCCCTTTGTTCTGAAATGTCAAGTATATTAACAGCCATCCTTCTATTTTTGTTTTTGTCTAAATATACTGCAATAAAAATCTCAACAAGTTTTTTTTCACCCGATTTACAAACAAAATAAAAGATAAATTTATCAACAAATTCTTCCCCCTTTAAAAACTTCTCATAATTTTCCATTACCATAGCTTTTGATTCGGGAGCAACAAAATCCATAAAACTATCACATTTATATATTTCTTCTTTACTAAACTCACTTAGTTTTACAGCAGCATTATTTACCCAAAGCATTCTCCCATCTTCTTTAATAATACAAATTGCATTGTGCGAGTGTTCTGCAACAGCAAGCATCTGGTCATATATTTCTTTATATTCATCCTTAGCTTTTTTTGCATCAGTAATATCTTGAAAAGTACCTTGCAGCCTTACCGTTTTACCATCTTTAATAATTGGTTCTCCAATAGTTCTTACCCATTTTCTATTCCCCTTAGCCGTAATCATCTCTAATTCTAATTCGTATGGTATTCCATATGTTATTGCATCGCTAATTGCTTTTTCAATTTTTTCTTTTGAGGAATCAACATAAAAACCCAGGGTATCTTTTGCACTCAGCGATGCCTCAAAAGCCAAGTCATGAATTTTTGCAACTTCTTCAGACCACGAGCCTTCAAATGTAATAGCATCAAACTCCCATCCTCCAATTTTTGCCATCTCGCCGGTAAGTTTTCTTAGTTTTTCGCTTTTATCTAATTTTTCTCTCGATTCGTTATGTTTATCAACTTCACTCTGCAAATCAAAAAGAATGTTTAATGTTGCCGAGCGGCTGTTTTTTAATATTTCAACTGTCTTTTGTAATTCTGCTTCTTTTAACTTTCTCTCACTGAGTTCTTTTTCCAATTCTTGTGTTCGCTGCTTAACTAATTCACTAAGTCTATCTTTTTCCGTACGTATTTTATCTTCTGCGGCTTTTAATTTTAACATAGCTTTAATTTGGGCATTTAGCTCAGCCTCGTCAATTGGCTTTGCCAAAAAAGCATCGCCACCAACTTCTAAAGCTTTTATTTTTGCTTTTTTTTCATCGTATGCAGTAATAAATACAATAGGAATTTGCATAGTAGTCTCATCAGATTTTAATATTCTGCATACTTCAAAACCATCCATTTCGGGCATCTTAACATCAAGCAAAACAACATCTGGGCTTATTTCTTTAACTTTATTTATTGCCTCTTTCCCTGACATTGCTGTATGGATTATTACATTATTAAATGCTTCAAGTAAAAGTGCTTTATAAACCGTTAGATTATCTTTATTATCATCAACCGCTAAGATTTTAATATTTTCTAAATCCATTTTTACATCTCTTAATTAAGAATGTTTTTTATTAAATTAGATAAACCGCCTATATCAAAAATATTATTCTTAAATATCCGGCAAATATTAGTACCATGAATTTTGTCCATTTCTATATCTGAAATGGTTTCTGGAACCAACACAACAATTGGAATCTTATTGTTTGCATCTTTATTTTTTATCCCCAAAATAATACTATGCCCATCTATACCTTCATTTGTTATATCAAGGATAACAACATTTGGTTTACTAAACGCCATAATATCATTAATCGACTTATTGTCTTTTGCTGATATTAGTTGAATATTTTCGGTCCCAAATACCTTTTCTAATTCTTTTATAATAGTATCAGTATTTTCTACAACCATGATTTTCTTTTTTTCGTAAGCATTATTTACACTTACTATTGGTGTAGATATTTCATCATTTGGAGTTGATTTTTTAACAATTGGGAACCACAAAACAAACTCACTTCCAACTCCAAGTCTGCTATTAACCTTAATACCTCCATTTAAAATCTTTATAGTTTTATCGGCAATAGCTAAACCAAGCCCTGTACCGCCATATTTTTTTGCAATATCAACATCACATTGTTTAAATTCGTCAAATATATATTGAATTTGGTCTTCAGCAATACCAATTCCGGTATCTTTTACTTTAACATATAAATTTGTTTTATCTGCTTCAACAATAATTTCAACAGACCCTTCTTCAGTAAATTTAACCGCATTGCCAATTACATTTAGCAAGATATGTTTACACTTTTCTAAATCTGTTACAATTTCTGTTAAACCTGAATTGTTATTATATTTTACTTCAATCCCTTTTTCTTTAGCAATAGGAAGCAAAACTTTATACACACTTATAATCAAATCATCAACACTCACTATTGAATAAATGGGTTCGTCTTTTCCGGCTTCTATTCTCGAAAGCTCCAAAATATCGTTTATTATTCCTAAAAGGTGCTTACCGTTTCGTTCAATTATATTGAGATATTCCGCTTCTTCATCAGACGAATTGATTTTGCTTTTCCTAAATAGCAACCCACTTAAAGATATTATAGAATTTAATGGGGTTCTTAGCTCGTGCGTCATATTAGAAAGGAATGTATTTTTTATTTGATTTGCTTTTTCAAGTCTCTGTCTCTGTATTTCTAATTCAACATTAAACTCTTCCAACCGTTTTGTTTGAATAGATAATTCACTTGATTTATCAATTAATTCCGAGTTGTATTTGTTTAACTCTTCGGTATATTTTTTATTTTGCTCAAAAAGCAACACGCTGTTCATTCTTGCACTAATAAAATGGTACACATTTTCCAAAAGTTTTTTTATCCTTTCATTCGATTCTTCCATTAATGCTATTGAGATTACCCCTATTACTCTATTTAAATTAACAATTGGAATCAAGACTATTTCCTTTGGAATTATTTGCCCTATGCTGCTTGAAAATAAAAATACTGTATCGTTCGGTATATTTTTTATATAAGTAATTTGTTTGCTAAAAAGTACTAATCCAATCTCCCCTTCATTATTTTTGGTCGAAAATTTTGTCAATTTTTCATTTAATATTCCAACCGACTTTAAAGGATAAAAATTCTCCGCCTGGTCATCAATTAAATATATTACACCGCAAACCCCTTTTGTTTTTACCAATAATATTTTAAGCAACTCATTTGAAAATCCATCAATTGTATTTTCATTAAAAAGTACTTTAGCAATATCAACCGAATCCTCTTTAACAATTAAATCAACTGATAATTTACTCGTCATATCATTAAACGATTCCGCTAACACTCCAAACTCGTCATTTTTATTGTAGTTCCAGCTTATTAAATAATTCCCCTTATTATATTCATTTGCAATTGCCATAATCTGATTTAAAGGCGTTTTAATCTTTTTAAGAAGTTGGTAACTTAAAACAACTCCAACCAATAGTGCTATTGTCAAAATTATTGTACTATATATAACGAGTAATTTTATTTGGGCTTTTGATGTTTCTAATATCTTCTGAGCTTTTTTATTTGCAAAATCGATCATTATGCTCAAGCTTTCTAAGTCTTTATTATGTATATTCTTAAACTTATCAATTGCTCTTTTCAACTCCTCTCTTTCTTTATACGAATAATTAAATAAGGTTTTTTCAACATCGGTATACCAGCTCATATAGTCATAATATGTATTATGAATTGTTCCCCTATCCCCTAAATATCTAATATATAATGTTTGAAACTGCTGATTAATCACATTATTGCTATTTCTTATCTCCCGTATTGTGGAATAAAACTCTGTTTCTGATATATCTTTGTGCGTTAAATGATGAATACTATTTTGAATTTTTAGCGTTTCAATTTTAATGTTTCTTGTTGCCTGACTAACTTGAAATGGATGATTATACATAGTTTCAGTATAATCCCACAGTAAATCTACTTGATAATAAATTACAGAACCGAATACAACAATTATTAAAAGCATTGCAAATATAGATAAAGGAATTAAAACACTTATTCTTCCAAAATTAATTTTCATTTGCACTCCAATAATAAATTAGATATTTAACCTTAAAAATCGACTTTATATTTTTTCCCTAAGCTTAGCTGCTCCCTCAGAGTATTAATCTCCTTTTTAAGTTCAATCATTCTTAACTCTCTATTAATGATTATATTGTTAATTCTTTCAGACTCTTCATATTTTTCTTTTAACTCGCGTTCAATTCTTTTTCGCTCAGTAATATCTCTTATTACTGTTTGTACAGCTTTTACTCCTCCATAAACAATTGGAATTCCTCCAACTTCCGCATCAATTATTTTTCCTTTCAGCGTAATTAATTTTTCATAAACAAATTGTGTGTTTTCAAAAGACTCTTGCGTTTTTTTTATCCTTTTTATTACATCAGGTCTAAAATCCGGATGGATATAATTAATTGCCACAGTATTAATCACTTCATCTAAAGAATCCGCCTCTATTAATTTTAGAAATGCACTATTAGCATATATTAAAACACCTTCATTATGAACAATAATAGCTTCAGGTGAATAATCAACCAATCTTCTATAATTTTCTTCACTCTGTCTCAAATATCGCTGTTCTGTATTTTCTGCCTCAATATCTTTGAAAAGAATAACTGAATATTTAATGTCGTTATAAGAATAAGGGGTCACAATTACTTCAATTGCAAAAGCAGTCCCATCTTTTTTCTTACCTATCGATTCATAGCTAAATGCCAATGGTTCTCCCTTTGCTCTTTTTCTTCTGACTTCTTCAATTCTTTCATGTTCGGATTCGTCAAATATTTTAGTAAGTGGTAAACCAAGTAATTCATCATCAGTCTCATAACTAAACAGGTCAAGACTTGCCTTATTAATCATTACAAACTTCCCTTCAGAAGTTACAATAATTGCTTCGTTACTATTCTCAAATACCGCTTTAAACTTAATTTCACTTTCTTTAATTATCCTCTCAGACTTTCTTCTTTCTGATACATCTAATATGTTTCCAACAATTAAAAACTCATCATTATGTATTATCTTTTCCAAGTTGATTAAAGCATAAAATTCCTCGCCATTTTTCCTCTTTAATATTACCTCGAAATTTTTTAGGCTATTCCCTTTTACAAATTCATCCTCAATTTTTTGTCTATCACTTTGATCTTTAAATATTACCAAAATAGATTTATTAAGTAACTCTTCGCAAGAATATCCAAATATTGTTTCAAACGATTTATTTAGTTCAATTATTTCACCGGTCAATTTTGTTACTGCAATACCGGAAGGAGAAACATCAAAAAACTTTTTATACTTTTCTTCTGATAAAAACAATTGCTTTTCTTTTAATTGCAGTTCTGCATTTCTTTCTGTAATTTTAATTTCTAATCCGGTTTTGTGATTTTTTAATAATGATTCGGTCTGCTCTTTTTCGTGCAATTCGTCAAGTAGGATTTTATTACTTAATTCTAATTCCGAAATTCTTTTTGCTTTTTCTATTAAGTAATCACAAGTTGAAACAAGTTCTGTATTTGTATATGGTTTAAGAAATAAATAATCCCCTTTGCAGGCACTCATTTTTTGAAATAACGTTTCATTTTTTTCGTTGCTTGAAAATACAACTACAATTTGTTTATGGGCAGGATTTTCCTTAATTGTTTTACAAAAGTTAAAACTATCAATTTTTTTATTTTGGGGGTTGAGGAATACTAAGTCTGGAGGATTAATTGTAATTAGTTTTAATGCCCTATCTTCAATATCTGTTATCCTAAGCTGATAATTCAGCTTATTAAATATTGAAGATAAAAAATCGACTTCTGTTTTATCTTCATTTATTATAAGTATGTCTGGAAATTGATTCATATTGTCAACTTAAATTTGTTAATAATAATATAATTGAACTACTTTCCGTTTGCATTTTCAAAATCGAAATAAAAAGTTGTTCCTACACCAACTTCGCTTTCAATTGTTATTGAACCTCCATGTTTTTCTATAATTTCTTTACACAAGCTGATTCCTAAACCGGTCCCTTTTTCTTTATTTGTGCCGTCGGTTGAAATTCTTTCACTTGAATTAAGTAACTTCTCTATTATTTCACCCTCCATCCCAACACCATTATCAGAAATTGAAAACTTAATTCTATCTCCATTTACTTCTGCATCTACAATTATTTTCCCTCCATTTTTTGAGAACTTAATACTGTTAGAAACTAAATTCCTAAAAACCAAATCACACATATTTGAATCTGCTAAAATAAATATTTCGGGATTTACATTATTAACAAGGGTAATATTTTTATTTTTCCCATTTATTTCATATTGTGATAAGTTTTTAACCACTATTTCAAACGCATTATATTTTCCATATTGTAAATTTGTTTTTTCATTTTTAATTTTTGCCCATTCAAGAAGTGCGTTTAACAATTCATATTGCTTATTTAGTGCAACATAAATACTATTTGCATAGTCAGCTACTTCCTCAGTCTCTAATGTTTGTATTTCATCAGCCAATATTTTTGATAGTCCTAATAAACCATTAAAAGGTGCCCTTAAATCGTGTGCCAGTATTGAAATAAATTGGTCTTTTGTTTTGTTTAGTTCACTTAATTTTGTTGATGTTTCTTTTAATTTAAGCTCAGCATTTTTCTTTTCCGATATCTGAACAACAACATCCATCAATAAAGTTAAGTGTTTAATGTCACTTTCATTATAATCATCTTCTTTGTTTGCCACCCCAACTACTGCTATAATTTTTCCACCATATATTATTGGAACAGTTAAAAACTTATCTAATGCAGCATGTCCTTCAGGATATCCTTTTTTTAATGGATTAGCTGCAGCAAAATTGTTTACCATTATTGGTTTTCTTTGCCTAACAGCTTCTCCCCAAATACCTGTTTTATTTAATTCATATACTCTTTGTTTTTCAGCAATTGTGCAAACATCCATTACGCTTTCAGACCAAGTATTTAAGGTAAACATTTCTGATTTTTCATCATAGTAATATATATAACCAATTTTACTTTCTGTTAGGATAATTGCAGCATCTAATGATTCTGTATATAATTCATCAATATTTTCAACCTCTAACTGAGCGATATATAACAGACTTTCTAAGCGTTGGTTATTTTTATATATCTCCTTTTGAATTCTTTTTAATTCGGTTATATCTGTTATAGATACTATAACTAATGCTTGCTGTCTTAAAACGCCAACATTAATAATCCCGTATTTTAACTCATGTTGTGCATTATAAAAAGGAAATTCAAATTGACTAAGTAAATAGTCTTCGTTTTCAACAATATTTTTGTAATACTTAATTAATTCACTTTTTTGATTTGGTTGCAAAAACATTTCCAAATTTTTATTTACTAATTCTTCTACTGTTTTTCCCAATAAGTTGCAACATGTCGAATTAACCATTGTAATGTTTGCTTTACAATCCGTTACTATTAAACCCACAGAGTTTTTTTCAAATAAAACTTGAAATTTCTCTTCACTCCCAATTCTTTCTCTTTCGGACTTTTCTTTTGCATCAATATACTTTGTTATTTCTTTTGCAGTTGTACGAGAAACAATTAGACTTATATAGAATACAAACCCCAATGAAATAATAATAACGATTGCCGGTAAAAAACTTTTTTCTCCGGCTATTGAATAATCAATTTTATTTATCCAATTAAATGCAATTATTACTCCCAAAATTAAGGGGAAAAACGCCTTTATTAGTTTAGAACCAATTGCCGAATCATAAAACAAACTATAAGGAAAGTATTCTTTCGGTAATGAATCAATTTTTATAAAAAATATAATGAATAAAGAAATTGATGTTAAAAATGAAATTGGATTATAGCTTCTGGAATACATAAATGGCTCGCCAAGCATATATCCAAGAACAAATACAGATGTCACCAACAATCCGATACTATGGATTGTTGAAGCAGTTCTTTTATATTTAGAATTACCAAATTCACAACTTAATGAATATAGAACAAATAATAGAGCCGTTAATGGTGATACTTGGTAAGTTGAAGATTGAGGAAAGTTTAACTGGGTAAATATATAGTCTTCAAACTTAACATTAAAATTAAACGTAATATTAAAAAAGACAAACAAATTTATTAATATAACAACCGAATTTATGACATGTTTTAAAATGGTATTAGATTTTTTAGAATCGTTTAATAATTCACAAATACAAACTGCTATAAATAAAACTGCTGTTAATGGAGCCATTGAATTTGAAAAAACCAAAAACTTGGTTAAAATTAATCGCTCAGATATCCACCCAAACAACACAATAAGCCCAATAACAAGCGGCAGAAGTAAAACAATTTTTTTTAATTTTCCCATTCCAGCCATAGCAAACCTTAATAATGATTCATATTGTTCGGAATACCTTTATAAAAATAAAAATTAGGTTTTTAATTTATGAATGTCAATATAAAATATGCAAATAATAAAAAAAAAGCCGGTGTAAACCGGCTTAAAATCATTCTATCTTATATTAATCATAATACTGAACCAATTCAGAACCTAAAAATTTTATAACCGCTGTAATAACTCCAAGGTCATCAAGATATCCGATTAAAGGTGCAATATCAGGAACCGCATCAATTGGAAGAATAAAATACAGCAAAGCAGAAACAACAATTGTTTTTCTATGCCAACTTATATAAGGATCTTTCATATAGCTGTAAAGTGCCTTAATATCTTTTACAAACGAAATTTTTCGTCCAACTTTTTCTAATTTATGCCATAATCCTACATCAACTTTTTCAATTTCTTCTTCAAGTCTTTCTTCAGACTCAATTTGTTGGTTAAAATCCTCATATTCATATTTTTCCATTTTATTTCCTCTTGTACTGTTCAAACCAATCAAATATTGTGTTCCACCATAGTTTTGCATTTTGTGGTTTAGTTACAAAATGAGTTTCGTCAGGGAAATATAAAAACTTACTTTCTACTTTCATTCTTTGTAAAGCGGTAAACAACTCGAATGCTTGACCTTCAGGAACTCTAAAATCTTTTGCTCCATGAATTACTAACATTGGAGTTTTAAAGTTTTGAACAAATTGATGAGGAGACCAACGAACATACATTTCTCTATTTGTCCATGGTGTTCCTTGATATTCCCATTCAGGAAACCATAACTCTTCAGTTGTTCCATACATACTTTCTAAATTAAACACTCCATCGTGCGATACAACAGCATTAAATCTTGTTTCATGTCCTTCTAACCAATTAATCATATAACCACCGTATGAAGCTCCGGCAGCAAATGTATTATTTTTATCAATAAATTTGTAATTGCTAACGGCATAATCATAAGCCTTCATTAAATCGATATATGGTTTACCACCCCAATCTCCTGAAATTTCATCACAAAATTTTTGTCCATATCCTGTACTTCCCCTTGGGTTTACTGCTACCACAACATATCCTTTTGAAGCAAACATTTGTGTATTCCAACGATAATGAAAATCATCAGTCCATGCTCCTTGAGGTCCACCATGAATTAAAAATATCATTGGATATTTTTTGTTTTCATCAAAAAATGGCGGCTTCACTAAAATTGATTGAACTTTAGCTCCTTCTGCTCCTTCACTCCAAAATGTTTCAATATTATTCCATTCAATATTATCTGTAATCTCTTTATTTATATTTGTAAGCTGTGTTGTTTTTCCATTAGTTAAATCAAACGTAAATATTTCATTTGGGCGTGTACTTCGCATCTGTTTAAAATATAGATTCTTTCCATATGGGCTAACTAAAACATTACTATTATCATATTCTTTTATCATATATTCGTGTTTATCTGATTTGAAATTTACACGTAATATAGAAACATTAACTTCGTTTGCAGAAGTATAATATATAAATTGACTATCATCTGACCATTTGATTTCGCCAATCGATAGTTCCAATTTAGGAGCAAAATTAATAAGCTTTTTCCCCTTTCTATCATAAATCATCAACATTTGCTGATCAGCTTCAAAACCTGCTCGCTTCATTGAACGAAAGGCAATATATTCCCCGCTTGGTGAATATACAGGTTGGTTATCGTTCCCCTTGCTTGTAGATATTTTATGATGTGTATAAGTAGTATCTTTTAAGTTAATTACATAAATTTCGTTATTTGTGCTTATTGCCAAATCCTTATCTTTGTTTGCAGTAAAAACAACTTCCTCAGCATCGGGAGAGAAATCATAATCTCTATCGCCACCCAAATCAATTGGTGGAACATCGTAATAAGCTTGTGGAGTTAAATCGGTATATTTCTTTTTTTCTAAATCATATAAAAACAAATGACTTCTTTTTTCTCCACGCCAACGATTCCAATGTCTATACATAAGTTCTGTAAATATTTTGGCTTTTACCACAGATTTTGCTTCTGCTTCATCTTTTTCTTTATTACATTCAGGAGTATTGCAATCAGGATAAACTGATGATACAAAAAGGAATTGCTTTCCTGTTGGCGACCAAACTACTCCACTTACACCACTATAAAAATCGGTAATTTTTGTAGCCGAGGAACCATCAAGTTTACATTCCCACAATTGGTCGTCATGAATGTAAAATATTGACTTTGTGGTTAAATTAAAACAGGGCTCTGATTTATCAATATGTTCGTTTTTTAATTCCCTTAAATTCGCACCTGTTGAATCACATAAATATATTGTAGTATTACCTTTGTTTTCATCCATATTATATGTAGTTACTTCAAAAGCTAATGTTTTACCATCCGGTGATAAAACAACCTGCCCTATCCTTTTCATATTCCACAAATCTTCAACTGTTATTGCATGTTTTTCTTGAGCAAACATAACAGTTGTAAATATTGTTATAAATAATAGTAAGAATAATTTCCGCATTTTTTCCTCTAAACATTAATTATTATTTATTCATTAAACTGTAAAACTACATAAAATATAGAAAATAAAAAACATAAAAAGTTTTATAACTAAAGTGACGGAAGAAAAGTGACAAGAAACGAGTGACATGTGACGAAAGAAAAGTTACAAGAAATGTGGTTGTTGCAACACACAAAAATATTGTCTGAACGGGGATTTATGGGATTATACTGATTTTTGAGATTAATGATTAAACGAACCTAATACAAGCAGAAAATGTAGTATTGGATATATAAGACCCAGCGGGTCGAAATGTTAATAGCAAATCGCAAAAAACAAATATATAAAAAGTCCGGCAGTATTGCCGGACGACATGTTCTTTTCGTTTTATTAACATTTATACATTCCCCAACATTTTAATAACCATGATACTCATCCTTTTTTGTGTCGCACCTAAAGGAGCTTTATTGTTTTGTTTGGTTTTCATTTTACTATTGAGGTTTCAACCCTAATGGGTCTGGTTAGATGAAAATTTGAGCGATTTCGCTTTTTGTTAACATTTTTCCATTTCTAAAAATAACATATATAGCATAAATATTAAATCATTTATACAAATCTGTTAGCTAATTAGCTGTTCTTTCCGTCACTTGTTACACCGTCACTCGTTACTTTTTTGATTGCGGAGCAATCACACGTCGGTAACCATCAAAACTGTACTTTCTCCACGACTTCGGACGAAGTCGCACAAGGTCAACAGTCATGGTAAGACCATGACCGCCCAGAATATTATTCCCTACTGTAGCAACATCCACTTGACATGTTGTTAAAAAACACAAAAAAATTGTCTGAACGGGGATTTATGGGATTATACTGATTTTTGGGATTAATGATTAAACATCCATACATGCCACGCCATTATTTTTGCGTAATGATTGCGGAGCAATCACACGTCGTTAACTACCAAGGATAAATAATCTCCACGACTTCGGACGAAGTCGCACATTTGCTGAACCAACATCAATTCACACGTTAAAACAAAAAAAGTTTGTGTCGCACCTAACGGAGCTTCATTGTTTTGTTTGGTTTTCATTTTACTATTGAGGTTTCAACCCTAACGGGTCTGGTTAGATGAAAATTTGAGCGATTTTGTTTTTTGTTAACATGTTTCCATTTCTAAAAATACAATATATAGCACAAATATTAAATTATCTTTATACAACTTCTTTTACTATTTACTATTCACTATTAGCTGTTAACTATCAATTGCTTTTCGTCACTTGTCACATCGTCACTCGTCACTTTCTTTCCGTCACTTGTCACATCGTCACTCGTCACTTTCTTTCCGTCACTTGTCACTCGTTACGCGTCACTTTCTTTCCGTCACTCGTCACTTTCTTTCCGTCACTCGTCACTTTTTTTGCCCTTTGAAACATCAACACAAAACCATTTCCTATAAATATCAAAAAAAAAACTCCGCACAAAAAATCTGTAACGGAGCAATTCAATAAAAAACAATAATTTATTTTTTAAACGTGCAAATCATCAATTAATTTTTCATCATACAATAAATACTCATAGGTTTCCCTATTTCTTGCAACAAAATACTTATCGCCATCAACAATAATTTCAGGTGGTCTTCTTCTTCCATTATAGTTTGAAGACATAACCATTCCATAAGCACCAGCAGATAAAACGGCAATTTTATCTCCACTTTGTAAGGCTTGAATTTCACGTGATTTTCCCAAAAAGTCACCACTTTCACAAACAGGTCCAACTATATCGGCTGTAATAATTTCGCTATGGTTATCATTAACAGGCTGAATATGGTGATAAGCGTTGTAAATACTTGGACGCAGTAAATCTGTCATAGCTGTATCGGTAACAATAAAATTTTTGGAATTATTAGTTTTAGTATAAAGTACTGTACCAACCAAAATACCTGCATTAGCGGTTAAATATCTTCCAGGTTCAAAGAAAATCTCAACATTCATATCTTTAAATATCGGTTTTAAAGCAGCAGCTAATTTATATGGTGAAAAAGGATGTTCGTTTTTATAAGGAACCCCCATACCGCCTCCAACATCAAAATGCTCTAATTCAATTCCTTCTTCAGCAAGCTTAGCAAACAACTCCTTAATTTTAAGTACAGCTTCAACATAAGGTTCAATAACCGTAATTTGAGAACCTATATGCATATCCAAACCACTTAATATAATATTAGGCAGCTCTTTTGCTTTTTTGTAGAGTGTAATCGCATCGCTATATGGAACTCCAAATTTGTTTTCTTTTAAGCCGGTAGATATATAAGGGTGTGTTTTTGCATCCACATTGGGGTTTACTCTTATTGCAATGGGAACTACTTTTCCCATTTCACCTGCAATTTTATTTATTAATTCAATTTCCTGCCAAGATTCAGCCTTAATTAAATGGACATTATTTTCAATACCCATCTTAATTTCTTCAACGGTTTTTCCTACTCCGGTTAGTAAAATTCTATCCGACGAAAATCCAACTTTTAAGGCTCTATAAAACTCTCCGGCAGAGTTGACATCGCAGCCACTACCTAAATCTGCAAAAATTTTCATCACATTTAAATTATAGTTCGATTTTGATGCGTAAAAAATTGTCGAATTTACATCTTTAAAGGCATCGGCAAATGTTTTATAACTATCTACAAAAGCTTTTTTACTATAAATATAAGCAGGCGTTCCGGTTTGTTCAATAATGTCGTTTACTTTAGTATCTTCACAATACAACTCATTATTAATATAATAAAAATAATCCGTCTCAATAACGTTCATTTTATTCCTCGTTTAAATTCAATAACTATATAAACTATAATACTTTTAATGCAATAAAAGTTCCATTTTGCTTTAATTAAATATTTAAAATTTAATAAAACTATTTTTTTTTATTAATTCAACAATTTATTTTAAAAAATTGTTTTAATTCACTTTTTTTTATAATTAGCTTTATTTATACAATAAAATAAATAATTATTTATTCTGAGTAAATTAAATTAGCATTAAATCTTATATTTTTAAGGTTGATTAATCTTTTCATTTGAAAAAAAATCTATATAAAACCTTTTTGTATATTCTTTAATAAGTTCAGTTATTCTATTATAATTGTTTGATGAAATAATTAAGGCAGCTTGATTTTTACCAACTATTCTATTTACAATTTCATCTTCGGTATAGTCATCTAACGATGGATATTCCTGCCAAGTATCAGAAAAAATCAATCCAGCACACTTTTGAGGTTTTTCGAAATTATTGGTACCCTTACCATTAATTATCAGCATAGCCCATTCTTTCCATAGATTAATGTCTTTTGCGGCAAAAAACATTTCATTTAAATACTCATCGGCAATATGAGGGATTATTCTCGTAACATAATATCTCCCTGTAATATCAGATTTAATTATTTCAACATGAACTATTCCTGTTGAAAAACCGGTAATTTTAAGTACCTGTTTATTTAACTGTAAAATATTTTGTTCATCAATAGTATCCTTTAGGACTGTTTTTGAAGTAAAAACTCTACCGTGAGGAATTGATTCAATAGGTGAAAAACCATATTGACTTACTAACGAGTGTTTTATTTCCCCACTATATACTAACGAGTCCACATGATAAGTAATGCCATTAATAAACCTTTCAATTAGATAATAGGAAGTTAAATCACCAATCTTATTTAAGTATCCCCATAATTCTTCACTATTATAGCATTTTTTATGTTTAAAATACAAGTCCCTAAATCGAGGCTTCAGCAATAAGGGGAATTTATCAACCGTTGCAAATTCTTCTATCACATTAAAGTTAAGTGCATGAATGTATTCAGGCACTAATATTCCAACATCATTTAATAAATTTCTTAGCTTTAATAAATCCGTAAAGTTAAAATTAATTATGGGTTTTAACTGAAAATGCTCATTAATTTTATCTACATAAGTAATATCACACTCACTCAAAGGGATAACTTTATCAATAGTTTCGGTTTTAGCAATATAGCCAACTGCACTAATAACATCTTTATTATCCCAACTGCCGTTTATATCCGGTATATAAAAAATCTCATCAATACTTTCTTTGGGCAAGTCAAAAGATTCCAAACTTTGTGATGTAATTAAAATAACTCTGCTCCCTTCATTTTTGCAAGTTTTTATAAACTCTGCTTTTACTTTCCAACTTGCTATGCATAATACGGTAATAGACTTATTGTTATTCATAAAGCACCCCATATTTTTAGTATTAGTTTAACAATTTATATCATAAAGGTCAATATCTTTCTTAACTCCTTCTGAAAGAAAAAAAGTACTTGTTCTACATATTCCAAACATTGGTTATTGATAATATCATTTTTTTTGCGTAAACTTAAATAATGGACTTAATTGGAGTACTCATGATTTTTAATTCAAATAATAGTGACTTATTATTTAATTTAGATGAAAACTTTAATATAACATCAATAAGCAATAGTGTTTTAATTAAGTATAGATTACTCCCTCACCAAGTTTTAGATTGCAGTATATCAGACTTTCTATATATAAACAGTTGCTGAATTAAATTCTCATTTTAATAACAGCCATACTGCAACTTTCACCAGCCAAATTAAATTACAAGGTTCAACAAGTGTCTACAACTGTTCATTAACCCAAATCCAATCAAAAAACTCAAACAATTATGTTTTGCTGGCACAAATAGTCGATAAAACTGCTAATACCGATAATTTGTGTAAAGACAATAATATTGTCAATTATAACAATGCTTTCCTGCAAACAATTAATAATACAAACGTTTTTTTTTGGGTGATGACTTATCCTGAATCAAGAATTTGTTTTCTTAACGAAACATTTGAAAGAGTCTTCAATAGAAAACGTGAAGAGTTTTACGCTTCTCCTTATATGTGGAAAGAAGCTATCTTAAATGATGATATAAAAATTGCCGAAAACGCCATCAAAGAAGCAGCAAAAAACATTAATTCCAATTGTATTTTTAGAATTTTAAATTCAGAAGGAGAAATACGATGGATTGAGAATCATATATATTTTCAAAAAGGAGAAGTTGGCGAACCAGATTTTTTACATGGTATTGCTTTTGATGTAACAAAAAAAGTTGAAGATGAGAGTTTTACTGAAAACCAAACCGCATTTTTAGCTTCATTATTAGATTATCTACCCCGATTTAGTTTTTGCCAAATCATTAAACGGTACATATCTTAAATGCAACAAAGAGTTTGAAACTTTCATAAAAAAGCCATCCTCTTCTGTAATTGGATGTAATGACTTTGATTTATTCACTTATGAACAAGCGGCTAAGTATATTGAGCAGGATAAAGAGGTTATCAGTTCAAAAAAAAGTATAATTATGGAAGACCAATTTATCCAAGAAGATGGGACAATAAAAATACTATCAACAACAAAATCCCCCGTTTTTAACAAGGCAGACAAAACTGTTGGTATTATTGGGGTTAGCAAGGATATTACTGATAACAGGATTATTGAACAACGTTTAGCAGAAAGTGAATTAAAATACCGTACTGTTGTAAATAGTTTAAAAGAGGTTGTTTTTCAATCAGATAGTAAGGGTACTGTTATTTTTTTGAACTCCGCTTGGGAAAACATAACTCATTATGCCATTGAAGATTCTCTTGGCAAAAACATTATCCAATTTTCACACCCGGAAGATTCTTTGCTTTTAACATCTTTATTAGAGCCCCTAATAAATGGACATAAAGAATCCAGCAATTTTGAGTTTAGATTAATTGACAAGAACAAACAAATTCATTGGATTGATGTTTTTATTAGTGCCATTAAAGAAAAAGATAATTCAATAAAAGGATTTGCCGGTACTTTAAATGATATTTCCAATCGTAAACAAATGGAATACCGAATTAACGGACTAAACAGTCTCCATCTGCTTATCAACGAAATATCCTCATTATTAATTCAAGCAGATTATCAAAATATAAACAACGCAATAAATAGTTCGTTAGAAATGCTTGGTCAATTTGCAAAGGTTGATAGGGTTTATTTATTTGAATTTGGGGATAATATCTCTATTATGAATAATACTTTTGAATGGTGTTCAGAAGGGATTACTAAGGAAATAGACAACCTACAAAACATCCCTTGCGATATGTTTTCTAATTGGATAGAGAAGTTCAAAGCCAACGACTATATTTATATCCAAGATGTTAATGAATTAGGCGATGATAGAAAAAACGAACGCGATATACTTGAACCTCAAAATATTATTTCGCTTTTAACTATCCCCATATATTACGGCGAAACTTTAATCGGGTTTATTGGTTTCGATTCCGTACGATCTCGTAGAATATGGGAAATTTGAATCTATTTCTCTATTACGGTTAGCAAGTGAAATTATTGCAGGTGCTTTGTATAGAAGTAAATTTGAAATTGAAATTTTGAAGGCAAAAGAATTATCAGAAAAAGCGAACGCTGCTAAATCTGAATTTATTGCCAACATGAGCCATGAAATAAGAAGCCCCATGAATGCTATTCTTGGATTTAGTGAAATATTACTTAACTCTACTACTAATACACGCGATAAAAATTATTTAACTAATATTTTAACAAGTGGAAAAACTCTTCTTGCTCTTATTAATGATATTTTAGATTTGTCTAAAATTGAAGCCGGTAAACTTGAAATTTTTGCTGAATCGGTTAATCTAAACGTATTGTTTGAAGAAATTCGTCAGATATTTGATTATAAAATCAAAGAGAAAAAACTTACATTTATTATTGATAATAATATTAATAAAAATTTAAACTTTTTACTTGATGAAATCAGATTAAGACAAGTCCTTTTTAATCTTGTTGGTAATGCGGTTAAATTTACTGATTTCGGGAGTATTAAACTTGCAGTTAAAATAGATTCATATTCTAATAATCAAACATCCTGTGATTTAATTATTACCGTTGAAGATACAGGGATTGGTATCAGCCAAGATTTTTTAGGAGTTATTTTTGAATCTTTTAGACAAATCACAAATGGCGAAACAAAAAAATATGGTGGAACCGGCTTAGGTCTGGCAATAACAAAAAGACCTTATCAGCCTTATGGGAGGAGATATTTCGGTTAAAAGCAATATTGGTTCAGGGTCTATTTTTACCATTAAATTACCGAATATCCCGCTTACTGAATCAAAAGTTATAAAAACTCCCGCTTTTGAATGGGAAGCCCAAAAAGTTATTTTCCCAAAAAGTTCTATCCTTATTGTTGATGATTTAGAAAATAATCAAGAGATTGTTAAGTCTTACCTTAACGATACTCAAGCAACCATTTACTGTATGTCTAATGGAAATCAAGCTGTAAAGTTCTGCGAAAGCAATTTAGTTGATTTAATTTTGATGGATATCAGAATGCAAGATATGGATGGAATTAAAACTGCTAAATTAATAAAATCTATAACCTCTACACAAAAACACTAAAATTATTGCTTTTACTGCTTCTTCTAAAAAAGAAGAAGAAATAATGGATGATAATACCTTTGATGGTTTATTACGAAAACCGATAACTAAAAAAATCTCTTTTAGAGTTATTGATGTCTTTCCTATCGCATAAAATTGAACTGTTTGAAAAGACACCAATAAGTGCTGCCTCGCCAAATTTTGACAATGAAATATTGGAAGAAAATTTTTTAATTTCATTTGAAACTTTTTTATTAAAAAACTTAGAAGATTTAATCGAAATTGTTGATTTAACCGTGTTAAATAAATTTATCAATAATTTGGAAAATATAACAAGTTCACACAACTTAACACTTTTTAACAAGCACATTGAAACATTAAAATCATCTTGCGATATTTACGATTTTGAACAGATAACCTCAACGCTTAAAAATATTCTATATCTTTATAACAAATCAAAACCAAACATTAAGGGGAACAAATAAAATGTTATCTTATAATGAAAGAATTGAATTAGAGTTAAAATCGATTGAAAATCATAAATCAAAAATTTTAATTATTGATGATAATCCTAAAAACCTTCAATATGCAGCAAAAATTTTAATTGAAGCAGGTTACGAAGTTAGCGTTGCTCAAAATGGTATTAATGCCCTTAGTTATGTACAAAGATCTTCACCTCCCGACCTAATTCTTTTAGATGTAATGATGCCCGGCATGTCGGGTTTTGAAGTTTGCGAAAAATTAAAATCGTCAGCATCTACTTCAGGTATTCCTATAATTTTTTTAACCGCCAAATCAGAAACTGAAGATATAGTTAAAGGATTTGAACTTGGTGGAGTTGATTATATTTCAAAACCATTTCAACCAAAAGAAATTCTTGTTAGAATTAGAACCCATATCGACCTTGTAACTGTTAAAAGACAACTTGAAATCAAAAACAGATTGTTAGATAGTTTTAATAAAAATTTAGTTGAACAAGTTCAGCTAAGAACTAACGAATTGATAAGTACAAAAAACGATGTAGAAAGTTACCGAAAAATAAAATCGGAATTTTTAGCCCAAATGTCCCATGAAATTAGAACCCCAATTAATGTGATTATAAATTACTTAAATCTAATTCAAATGGATAAATCTGAAGAAGAAGAAGAAAACGAACTTTACTCAGCAATTAACTCTGCTTCAAAAAGATTAATACGTACAGTTGAAATGATTTTGACCATGTCTGAATTACAACAACAAACCTTCAAAATCGAAAAATCCAACATTTTACTCTATAACGATATTCTTGCTCCACTACTGGAACAATATAGGCTTGAGGCAGAAAATAAAAGTTTGGTTTTTAGTGTTGATAACAATGCTTTTATCCAAAATGCTTTAATTGATAAAGATTCTATGTTTCAAGTGTTTGATAATATTCTTGATAATGCAATTAAATTCACTAAAAATGGGAAAATAAAGATTAGTATTTTTAACGACTCTGAAAGCACAATAACTGTGACTATTGAAGATAGCGGAATTGGCATTTCCGAAGAGTATAAAACAAACCTATTTACTCCATTTACTCAAGAATATGAAGGTTATTCAAGAAAATTTGAAGGGAATGGGTTGGGGCTTTCTGTAAGTAAAGGTTTATGTAAACTAAATAATGCTGAATTGCTAATTGAATCAACAAAAAACATTGGAACTAAAGTTATTGTAAGATTACCTCTTGAACTTTAATTCTTTTAACTTACACTTTTTTAATTAATTCATTTTTACACATATCATATAAAATTATTTAAAAGGATTTATTATAGTATTCATCCATCTTTTAAATTTTATTATATTTGTAGCTTTAATTGAATAATTATAGTGAGGTCAGCTATCGCACAGAATAATCAAAATTCCGTTGTTGATAAAGTAGTATCATTGGCAAAACGGAAAGGTTTCGTATTTCAATCAAGCGAAATATATGGCGGCTTAAATGGCTGCTGGGACTATGGTCCTTTAGGTGTTGAATTACTTAGAAATATTAAAGAAGAATGGTGGAAAGCCATGACATATCGCGAAGATGTGGAAGGCTTAGATGCTTCTATTTTAATGCACCCAAAAGTATGGGAGGCTTCCGGTCATGTGGAAAACTTTACTGACCCTATGATTGATTGTAAAAGCTGTAAAGCACGCTTTAGATTAGATACTTTAGCTGATCAATTAGCCGATAAGAAAAAAGATAAAGCCGTTGATGAGTTAAAAGCAGAATTAGCCGGCGACCAATTAGAAAGTGTATTAAGTAGTATTTTATCTATTGTTCAATCAAAATCAGAAGCATTTGAAACAATTTTAGAAAATAAAGAATTAGCTGTTAAAATGCTTTCAATTATTAATTGTCCTCAATGTGGAAACAAAGGTAACTTTACAGAACCACGTAGTTTTAATTTAATGTTTAAGACTTTTTTGGGACCGGTTGAACAAGAAGGGAACGTTATTTATTTACGCCCTGAAACTGCTCAAGGTATTTTTGTTAACTTTTTAAATGTTCAAGGTGCAAGCCGACAAAAACTTCCTTTTGGAATAGCTCAAATTGGAAAAGCATTTAGAAATGAAATCAACACAAAAAACTTCCTTTTCCGAACCCGTGAATTTGAACAGATGGAAATGCAGTATTTTGTTAAACCTGAAGATGATAAACAACATTATGATTATTGGAAAGGTATTCGATTAGAATGGTATAAATCACTTGGTATGACACCTGAAAAATTAAGATACCATGACCACCCAAAAGAGAAATTAGCCCACTACGCAAAAGAAGCTACTGATATAGAATATCTTTTCCCATTTGGCTGGGGCGAAATTGAAGGTATTCATAACCGTACTGACTTTGATGTTAGCAGACATGACCAGTATTCCGGCAAATCAATGAAATATTTTGATGAAGAAAAAAAAGAAAAATATTTCCCATTTATTATCGAGACTTCTGCCGGTGCAAGTCGTTCATTTATGGCTTTTTTAGTTGATGCTTATAACGAAGAAGAAGTTAATGGCGAACAAAGAATTGTTCTTAAATTCCATCCAAAATTAGCTCCTATCAAAGCAGCCATTTTCCCATTAGTTAATAAAGATGGAATGCCAGAAATAGCACGGAAAATTGAGGCTGACTTGAGACCTTTTATGCGTGTATTTTTTGACGATAAAGGTGCTGTTGGAAGAAGATATAGAAGACAAGATGAAGTTGGTACCCCTTTCTGTATTACAGTTGATACCCAAACTTTGGATGACCAAACTGTTACCGTTCGTGAACGCGATACAATGCAGCAAGTGAGAGTTCACACTTCCGAACTTCTTAATTATCTTGCTCAAAAATTACGGTAACATAATAAGTGTTACAGTTGAAATTGTTACTAAAACAAGGAATAATTCCTGGGCGGTCATGGTCGTGGGTGTTTCATAATTGAGGAATTATTTCTGGGCGGTCATGGTCTTACCATGACCGAATAAATAAACTGTAAAAACATCTGCGTTTTTGATAAAAGTTTGTGTCACGGTTCAGACCGTGACACCCGAGTTCGGATATTTAAGAGTTTTGCAACATTTTCGGTCGTGGGTGTTTCATAATTGAGGGATGTTGTTCTTGGCGGTAATGGTTTTACCATGACCGAATATATTTTTATTAATACAGCTATAATTAAGCTATTTTTTGATAAAACCAGTAGTGTCACGGTGAGACCGTGACACCCATGAACTTGATTTTCGAGTTATGAAACACCTACTACTGTGGGTGTTTCATAATTAAGGAATAATTTCTGGGCGGTCATGGTCTCACCATGACCGAATGAATTTACTGTAAAAAGACCAGTATTTTTGATAAAAAAATTTGCGTCACGGTACGACCGATGACGTCCGAGATTGGTTTTGCTGAGTTTTGCAACATACACGGTCTTACCATGACCGTTTAAAAATTATATGAATATATTATCACGTCCTAAAACGTAAAGTAATGGAAAATTTTTATGGGAACAAGGGGAAGATCATTACTATCAGACGAGACAGTTTTTTTTATTACAACAACTGTCGTCGAACATACTCCAATTTTTAACAAAAAATGCTTTTGTGATATTTTAATTTCAAATATAAAATTTTATCAAAGGAAATATGAATTTATAGTATTAGGTTATGTAATAATGCCAACTCATTTTCATTGGATAATTTCAACTGCTATTAACAAAAGTAGTGTTTCCAACATTATGAGGGATATAAAGAAATTTTCTGCGTGGCAAATATTTGACAAGATCGAAAAAGGAAGATATAATAATTATATTGAAATATTTTCTAATGCTGCGAAACAATATCCTGATCAAATCAGGAAACTATGGGTTACTCGTTTTGATGATGAGGTTATTCGTTCAAAAGAAATGTTTTGGGTAAAACTAAATTACATTCACAATAACCCAGTTAAAGCAAATATCGTATTAAGTCCAGATGAATATTTATATTCAAGTTATCGAAATTATCAAAACAATGATAATTCAATCCTCTATGTAGATACTAAATTCGCAAGTTTCAATCTGACTTAAAAGAGAAATAATATTATTCAAAGGAAGAAGAGTTTAGAAACAAAACATGTTTTATTATCCCTTGTCGTATATCTAAAACAACTTACTTTGCTTTGACGTTTTTACAATGGTTTTCATAAGTTTCAAACTATTAACAATAAGGGTGTTATAATGGTTAAAACCGTTTAAAAAATCCATTCGGATATGGTCAAATCGAAGATGTTGCAAAATCGGGGAATATGTCTTAGGCGGTCATGGTCTTACCATGACCGAATAAATTTTGCATGAAAAAAGCAATAATAAAGGTATCTTGAATAACGATTATTGCGTCACGGTACGACCGATGACACCCAAGATCGGAATTTTCGAGCTTTGCAACACCTACAACTGTGACGCCCGAATTAGGGTTTGCTGAGTTTTGCGATAACCACAACTGTGAATGTTTCTAAAATGAGGAATATTATTCAAGGCGGTCATGGTCTTACCATGACCGAATAAATTTTGCATGAAAAAAGCAATAATAAAGGTATCTTGAATAATGATTATTGCGTCACGGTACGACCGATGACGCCCGAGATAGGGATTTTCGAGTTTTGCAACACCCACATCCATGACCGCCAAGATATCATTCCCCAATCATAAAATATCCCCAGTCGTTTCCGCTCGTAATAACTCTTTTAAAGCATAATAAACCTACAGAAAGACAGCCAATAGAAGCCTTTTTTATTTCTCTACATGTATTGTTTGTGTTGGGAAAGCAAACTCTATATTTTGTTTTCCAAATTCTTCAAATATTTCTAAATTTACTTCATGTAGTATCTGCATATATTCTTTGTAATCCGGTGAATCAAAAAACACCACAATTTCATAATTTAAGCTAAAATCTCCATATGTGGCAAAAGTACATCTATCAAGTTCTATTTTTTCGTGCCTTGATATTATTGTTGAAATAATTCCCGGAATAGCTCTCAACTTTTCAATTTTCGTATCATATGTAACCCCAAGCGAAAAAACAACCCTTCGTCTTTTTAAGGGCTTATAGTTATGTATTCTTGCATTAGTTAAACTTGAGTTACTTACAACAATCAACTCTCCGGTTAAACTTCTTATTTTTGTTGATTTAATTCCAATTTGTTCAATAGTACCTGATTGAGTATCTAAGGTAATAAAATCTCCAATTTCAAAAGGTCGGTCAAAAAATATTACAAAATAACTAAATAAATCCCCCAACAATGCTTGTGCTGCCAATGCAACCGCAATACCTCCTATTCCCAAACCGGTTGCAATTGCAGTAATATTAATTCCCAGGTTATCAAGCAAAAATAAAAAACCAAGCACATATACAATAACGTTAAATAAAGATGTTAGTGCCTTTATCTTTTTTTTGTCGCTTTCTTTATCGGTATTTTCAATATAACCGGTTAAAAAGTATTTTAATGCCTGACTTGCAAAACGTATTAAAAACCATGTAGTTATTATTATTAAAACTGTTTGTAAAATTTTATCTATACTTTTGGGTATTGTTAGGCTTTCAACAGACAAGTAAATTAAACCTAAATATAAGAATGGAACAATATATTTATTCACATTATCCAATTTAAATTTTATGTTTTTATCTTCATTTGCATCCAACCTCATAAAGTATTTTTTAGCATAATGTTTAATAAGTTTAATAACAGTAAACCCTACTACTAATATTACTAATACGGTCAGATATTCAAGTACTGTATTTTTATAATAAGTCTGTGATAAAAATTTGCTAATCATAATTACTCCTATCTAATTTAAAACCACTTCTGTTTTTTGAACCACCACCCTAATAAACCGCCAATACATAACATAACCAATAAAACAATATAATATCCGTATTTATATTCAAGCTCGGGCATGTGCTTAAAATTCATACCATAAATTCCAACAATAAAAGTTAATGGGATGAATATAGTAGATATTATTGTTAATATTTTCATAATTTCATTTAGATTATTACTCATACCCGATAAATACAAATCTATCAAACTAAAAACTGTTTCTTTATCGGTTTCGTATTGTTCAATAATTTGAGAAAAGTGGTCATTAATATCTCTAAAATAAATCAAAGTTTCTTTATTAATAAAACCAAACTCTTGTCGTTGAAGTCTATTTAATACCTCCCTAAATGGAAACAAACTCTGCTTTAACTTGAGCATTTCTTTTTGTATTTTTTTTATTTCAACTAATCTGTCTCGTTTTCCAAAATCCATCAGTTCTTCATACAAAATATCTATTTTGTCGCTAACCGTATCCATTGTTAAAAAGTATTTATCAACAATATCATCAACAATAATATAATATAGATAGTCTATTGTACTTCTAATACTTCCTTTACCCGCACTTAATCTCTCATCAATTTCCTTAAATAGATTTGAATTTTCATCATAAAAAGTAATAATAACATCTTTCATTAGAACAATAGAAAGCTGCTCTGTTTTAATATTATCTTCTGAATCAATAATTAGATTTTTAATTACTGTAAAAGTATAATTTTCATAGTCTTCAATTTTTGCCCTTTGATATGTATTTACAATATCTTCAAGGGTTAATGGGTGTAGTTTAAAGTAATTTCCAACTTCGGCAATCAGCTTCAGGTCTGATACACCATTTACTCTAAGCCATCGTAATTTGGGCGTTAAATCGTTATTAAATTCTGTATCAAGGTGTTGAATATCCTTTATTTTTCTATAAACACATTCTCCTTTATCATATTCAATCAAAATCATATTTGATTGTACACCAGGATTTTCACCTAAGTATGCCATTGTTCCTGCCGGCAATCCAATCTTTCTTTTAGTTTTCTTCTTTTTCATAATATACTTATCAAACAAATATTATTTTGTATTTCATAATAAATTTAATTAAATTATTGATAGTTATAAAATTATTCCCATATTTATTGTACAGACAATTAATAAAAATGATGAAATTTAAACTACGGAAACAGAAACCCCAGATAATTTTACAGTTGGTATTAATAAGTTTGTATTTTTAGTGTTTAAAACAAAAAGGGGCGGCTTTATTCAAGTCGCCCCATAATTTTTTACTAACTATAAAAAATTAGATTCCGAATTTTACACCAGCTCTAATATCAATATAGTTAAAATCTGTTGCAGCCATTTTGTACATAGCAGCACAATCTAATTTTAAGTTTGTTCCCATTGGAATTTCGATACCAGCACCGGCACCAAATCCAAACTTGCTATCAAGTTCACCAAATGATGCTCCATCAGCATCAAATGAGAATGATGAATAACCAGCTTCAGCAACACCATAAATATTAGGAACAAAATAATATTTTGCACCAGCCATAACTACAATTGCACTTGTTGTGGTTGAGAAAGATTCTTCTACTGCATACATTTCTCCGGTAACATAATTATAATCATAAGAATTATATTTATAGTCACCACTCCATGTTAAATAACCAACACTGATGTAGCCGTTGATATTTGGACTTAAACTCATTTCATATCTTACAGAACCACCAAAACCGGCACCATAATCCATAAAATCAGCAAAATCGCCAGAAGCTAAACCAACTTCTGCACCAACACCAATAGAACCTTTTGATTGTGCATTTGTATAGCTAACTACAAACAACATAATAAATAAAGTAACAATTACCTTTTTCATAACAGAACTCCTTAGTTTGTTTTGTGAATGTATTGTGATTAGATTAAAGACTTTTAGAAAAACCAAATTAATTAAAATATTTTTACTACTTGGTTACCATTGTTTTGAATTACAATCTGTTGAACATCCAGTCTTGCTATACCCATTTCTTTTATGCGCAGTTCTTCAGCTGCTTTTTGAGATAAATCAAGTTCCCTTCCCCTTACAAAAGGACCCCTATCATTTATGCGGACTACCACACTTTTTCCATTACTGTTATTTGTAACTTTAAGTAATGTTCCAAAAGGTAGGCTTTTATGTGCCGCTGTCATTAAATTTTGGTTATAAACTTCTCCACTGGCAGTATGCTGTCCGTGAAATTCATTTCCATACCAAGTTGCAGTATAAATCCCTTTATCAATAAATGAAATATTCAAGCTGTTTTTTACTTCAATAAATTTAACAACATTCTCACTTGCATTATTTTCAGCATTTATTACAAAGATAAAAAGTGAAATAAGAATTATTTTTCCACCGAGCAGAAATAACAATAGATATTTTTTCTTTTTACTCAATAAAGCCTCTATTTTGTTAAGAAAACACAATTAAAAAAATTCAAAATTTTTTATTCGCCACAACAAGTCAAAGAACAAAAAATCAATAGTTTATACAGCTTTTATAAAAGCATGTTCCAATATAATACATTTTTTTGAATATGCAAACAAATATTTTTTTCAAGACGTTTTCTGCTTTTTAACCAGCGGCTAATCAAAGACACCCATAAAGCCTTTGATTATAACAAGTTACGTTTTTATTTTTATTTATTTTTATGTTTTCATTTTTTAACGCGGGGATTGTTACAAGAATATTTCCCCTTTATGTGGGGAAAGTTAAAATGTGATACAAATCACACCGCTAAAATAAGGGCATAATCGCCACCTTATTTTATATTCCCCATGCTTTTTATTTTTTGCAAAAACCGCACAAACTGAAGCCACCTTCAACTTATTATAACACAATCATTTAAACTCATGTATGAATTTGTAGACACTTTATCATTCCACACTCTTTCTAATTCTTGTAACAAATTAGCAACGTGATTAAATTTTGTGTTATTCAAAAATGTTAAAAGTTATACACTTACCTAATTTTATTTCAAATCAATATTTCTTTTGTTATCTTTAAAGTTTGATTTTATTATTTTAAGGAGACCCAAGATGAGAATAACCGCTTTTTTGGCTTATAACGGATTGCCGCATACCAAAGAGTTGGCTGACAGATTATTTAGTTCCGGATTAGTAAAAGACATTTATTTAGTTACTACTCAAAACGATTTGGAATGTATTACAGATTGCAAAATGTTAGTATGCGAATCCATGCAAGATAGCAAAACAATCAATAAGATAGCTTCTCTTAGTAATTCCGAATACTCTTTAATCCTCACAAAAGACACCGAAATTGATTTTGCTCAATTTGCCATAGAACGTTTTATTGGAATTGCTGATGATACAAATGCAGGATTAGTTTATTCTGATTATTTTGAGATTAAAGATGAAGTTAGGTCAATTCATCCAGTAATTGACTATCAAAAAGGGAGTTTAAGAGATGATTTTGAATTCGGTTATATCCTTTTTTATCGTTCTTCAATAGTTAAGGAAGTTTATTCTAATGAAATTCCTGAATACAAATTTGCAGGATTATACGATTTACGCTTAAAAGTTTCGCAAAAAGCTGAATTGTTCAGAGTTAATGAATACCTTTATACAGTTATTGAAAACGATAATAGAAAGTCGGGCGAAAAGTTATTTGATTATGTTAATCCTCGCAACAGACAAGTACAAGTTGAGATGGAAATTGCATGTACAGAACATTTAAAAGCTATTAATGGTTATTTAAAACCCGAATTTAAAGACATAAACTTCTCTAATACTGATTCTGAATTTGAAGCCTCTGTTATTATTCCTGTCAAAAACAGAGCAAAAACTATTTCTGATGCAATTACTTCTGTTTTAATGCAAAAAGCAGATTTTAAATTTAATCTGATTATTGTAGATAATTACTCAGATGATGGAACAACTGAAATTATTAAAGGTTTTGCCGAAAAAGATAATAGAGTTGTACATATTATTCCAACAAGAAAAGATTTGGGAATTGGCGGCTGTTGGAATGAAGCTGTACATAGTTCTTACTGTGGTAAATTTGCAATTCAATTAGATAGCGATGATGTTTATAAAGATGAAACTACTATTGCTCAAGTTGTAAAAGCTTTTTATGAACAAAAATGCGGAATGGTTGTTGGCACTTACCAAATGACAAACTTTAAGTTAGAAGAAATTCCTCCTGGAATAATTGATCATAAAGAATGGACTCCTGACAATGGTAGAAATAATGCATTAAGAATAAACGGATTAGGTGCTCCTCGTGCTTTTTATACTCCATTGCTTAGAGAAATCAAAATTCCTAACGTTAGCTACGGTGAAGATTACGCTGTTGGATTATCAATTTCAAGAGAATATCAAATAGGGAGAATTTACAACCCAATTTATATTTGTAGAAGATGGGATGGAAATTCTGACTCTGCTTTAGATATTGTTAAACAAAACAATAACAATATATATAAAGATAGAATCCGTACAATTGAATTAACTGCAAGAATTCTAAGGAATAGTAAGTAATGATTAAACACTTATTGTTAACTGATTCTGAACTTAGCAATTATGGGAAAGTTGAATCCATTTCCGATAAAATGGGTTCTCTTTTAAAGCAGCAGTTTAATACATGGGATTTACTAAACAAAAATTATACTGGATTAGATACGGTTAAAATTAAAACTTTTAATTTTGATAGTTTTAGAATTGACGTTCAGTTTAATCCTTCAAGAATTACATCATCAGCCGCAAAGGTTGATGATGCTTCTATTAAAGCAAGAAAATCATTCTTACATTACAATAATTTACCCGCTGCTCAAAAAGGGTTATTATATAAAGATAACTACTTAATTCTTTGCAATCCATTTCCAATATTTAAGGAACACTTTACAGTTCCTGTTATTGAACAAATCCCACAATCTATTATTGGGAAATATAACGATTTTTTAAGCTTAACAAAGGATATTTCCGATAGATATGTAGTCTTTTATAATGGGCCAAAGTGTGGTGCTTCAGCACCTGATCATATGCATTTCCAAGCAGGGAATAAAAACTTTATGCCGCTTGATACTGAGTATACTGAAATAATTAACAAGCTTGGCAAATTAGTTTTATCCAAAGATAATGTAAAAATTTATGCGGTTGAAAATTATCTACGTAAGTTCTTTTCAATACACTCAAGCAATTTTGATTCTGCTGAAAAGTATTTTTATGATTTAATTAATAAAATACAAATTGTAACAGAACAATCAGAAGAGCCATTACTTAATATTTTAGGTTATTACGTAAACAATGAATGGGTTACTGTAATATTCCCACGCGAAAAACATAGACCGACCTATTATTTTGAAGAAGGAGAAAAAAACATTCTGTTAAGCCCAGCATCCGTAGATATGGGCGGCGTTTGTATAACTCCCCTTGAAAAAGATTTTACAAAGATAACTAAAGAAGAAATTGTTGATATTTATGAACAAGTCTCATTAAACAACGATGCTTTTACACAAGTCAGCTGTTTGATTTCAGACTAACTTTTATAGTTTTTTTATTTGTACAATACTTAAATCGTCTTCAAAATTACTATTACTATATAAAGAGAGTTCTTTTATAATTTCAGTTAAAGAACTCTCTTTTTTTATTGAGTTAACAATTATTCTCCCTAAATTTTCGTACCCTAATTGTACTCCCTCATTATTTCTCAGCTCCACAACTCCATCTGTAATAAGATACAAAACTTGTTGTGATTCAATTTCAATAGAAATATCATCATAATAACTATCTAAAGAAAACCCAAGAAGCAAACCATTAGATCTAATGGTTTCAATCTTTTCATCAGCCAATAATAAAGGCAAATCCCCCGCTCCACAATACTTAATAACATTTTGACTGGAATTAATAATAACAACAGATAATGTTATAAACACTTCAGAAATTCTTTCATCATTGTAAATCATCTCATTAATTTTCTGCATAATAGCTTTTGGGGAGTATTCATCAACATCACTACAGGCTACACGCACAGCATTCCTCACATATCCGGCATAAGCTACTGCAAAATACCAAGCACCCCATTTTTTACCCATAACATCGCCTGTAACAATCACAAGAGTATCATCGTTCAGCTTTATATAATCAATAAAATCGCCTCCGGGTACACTTTCAAAAGGCTTATGATAATGTTTAATTTCAAACCCATCAAGTTTAGGGAAGTTTTCAGGCACAACTTTAATTTTCAATTTATCTGCAGCTTTTTGAACTTCAAATACTGCACTTTCTCTCCCTCGTTTTATACTTTCAAATATTGAGTTTATTTTAGCTACTACAATTTTGGGGGATTCAGTTTTAATAATATATTCTTCAATAGAAAGATTATATCCCTCCAAAATATCATCTTCACTCCCTTTGGCTGTTAAAAACACAAAAGGAATATTTGCAACATTTTTATCCTCAAGCAGCATTTTTCTAAATTCAAAGCCATCAACCTCAGGCATCATGATATCGCTAATAATCAAATCCGGTCTATCTTCATGCACCTTATTCAAACCAACTAAACCGTTCTCGGCAAAAACTACTGTATAACCGGCTTTGGTTAGAGTATAATTGAACAATCTTGCAATATTAGGCTCATCTTCAACTAACAGTATTTTGTTTTTTCTATTCATATTATTTTGTCATTCAAAACTTTTAATGGCTTCGCTTACTGTTGAAAAGGACTCAAAAACTCTAAACATTCTTGTAAGTTCAAACATTGCTTTTACAGCCGGTTTAAACCCAACAAGCTTTAAATCTCCATTTACCTTTGCAACTCTTTTTAACGTATTTACTATTACACCCAAAAAGGTTGAATCAATAAATTCGCATTCAGATATATCAATAATTATTTTTTTATATCCTTCGGCATACTTTGCAGCAATTTGTTTTTTTAATACTTCCGCTTCCACAATTGTTGCTCTTTCAAGCAAAACTGTTTCAATAAGAATATCGTTAAAGATGTCTTCTTTAATTCCCATTTTTACTCCTATTCAATATCAATATTTTTGTGTTCAATTCCATACTTTTCCATTAGCCTATAAAGAGTCGCTCTTCCTAAATCAAGCTGCTTTGCAGCAATAACAATATTCCCCTTCGTTATATTTATCGCATGTCTAATTGCTTCTTCTTTTATTTTTTCAAACGGAACTATAACATTACCTTCAAAAATATTACTGCTTAAAATATCGCTAAAATCCTTTTCTTGTTGCTTAATATTTATTGGAAGTACACTTTCAGTTATTATCTGCAAATCGGTTAATATCATACTTCGCTCAATAACATTTTCAAGTTCTCTTACATTTCCATTCCACTGATAATCATATAATAGCTTTAAAGCCTTTTTATCTATACCTTGAATCTCTTTATTATGCTTTGTATTAAATTTTTTAATAAAATAATCAACCAATATTACTATATCCCCTTTTCTATCGCGCAATGGGGGAATAACAATAGGGAAAGAATTCAATCTATAATATAAGTCTTCTC
Organism: Melioribacteraceae bacterium; assembly: GCA_963663265.2. Taxonomy (GTDB): domain Bacteria; phylum Bacteroidota; class Ignavibacteria; order Ignavibacteriales; family Melioribacteraceae; genus JAEXOD01. Next base: position 2,198,188 of record CAXXXM010000002.1, on the reverse strand, counting down.
TAAACTGTCTATTTTTAACCATTTCGCCTAAGTTTCTATTGGTCGCCGAAATAATCCTCACATCGGTTTTAACTATTTCAGTACCACCAACTCTCTCAAATTCTTTGTGTTGAATTACACGTAAAATTTTTGCTTGCAGCGACATTTCCATCTCGCCAATTTCATCAAGGAAAATAGTACCCCCTGCAGCAAGTTCAAACTTGCCGATTTTTTTAGTGTAAGCACCAGTAAAAGCCCCTTTTTCGTGACCAAACAATTCGCTTTCAAGTAACTCACGGGGTATTGAAGCACAATTTACAACTACAAATGGCTCGCTCTTTCTAACACCATTATAATGAATTGCTCTTGCAATCAATTCTTTTCCGGTTCCACTTTCACCACTAATTAATACCGTAATATCATTGTCTAAAACTTTAGTAACTAATGAAAAAACATCCTGCATCCCTTTATCATTGGAAATAATATTTTCAAAACTATACTCTTTTGTTAAATTGTTTTCAAGTTCTTCAATTCGTTTTAATAAGTTATAATTTTGTATAGCGTTTTTAATTGCCGGTTCAAGTCTGTTTTTATCAATCGGTTTTGGGAAATAATCGTACGCTCCAAGCCGTATTGATTCCATTGCCACTTCAATACTCCCCTGAGCTGAAAGAATAATAACCGGAATATTTTCATTCCGCTGTTTAATAATTTTAAGAATATCTATTCCATTCATATCCGGCAGCATAATATCTAACAAAATTATGTCTGGCTCTTCTTCATAGAATCCTTTTAATAAATCCGCCCCATTAGTATAAGTTTTAACTCTGTAATTCCATTGATTTTTTACCCAATGAGTAATTAATTTAAGTATTGAGGGTTCGTCATCTACTATTAATACTAATTTTTCCAATTTCTCTCCAATTATTCTTTTGGCAGCCTAATTATAATACTTGTTCCTTTATTTAATTCACTTTCTATCCTAATTAAGCCTTTATGTAATTCAATAATTTGCTTTACAACTGAAAGCCCTAATCCTGCACCCGGCAATTGTAATCCCGGTCTATTAATTTTACTAAACTTTTGAAAAACTTTTGGTAAATCTTCTTTGGCAATACCTATTCCCGTATCACAAATAATAACTTCCACTTCTTTCAAAAAATCTTGAACAACAACTGTTACAAGGCCCCCCGCTTTTGTAAACTTTACACCATTTGAAAATAAATTAGCAAAAGCCTTTGTTACTCTTTCTTTATCACCATTAATAATTATTTCCGCATCCGGAATTTGCTTGTTAATTTTAAGTCCATTCGTTTCAGCAATTTTTGAATATGACTCAATTAAATCCAAAATAACTTGTACTAAATCAAATCGCTGCTTGTTCAATTTTTCATTACCCCCTTCAAGTTTCGAAAAATCCAGCACGTCATTTATTAACTTAGCCAGCCTTTTTCCTTCTTCAAGAATTATCGAGCTAAACTCATAAATCATTTCAATAGGCAGCTCTTTATCCGATACTATTGTTTCAGCAAAACCCACAATACTTGCAAGAGGTGTACGTAATTCATGCGATACATTTGATATAAAGTCGTTCTTTAATCTGTTCAATTCCTCTAATACTGTAATTTGATGTTTGGCTCTATCTTTTTCAATAGAAATCAATCTATTTAGTTCTAAAAGCTTTGTGTTCAGCTCTTTAATTTTACTTTCAGACCTAACTTTGTTAGTGATATCTTCACCAATACAAATCATTCCAAGCACTTTTGAATTTTCTATAATTGATTTGGCAGTAAATTCAAAATCTATTTTGTTTGCAAATCTATCAACTATTCTAATATTAAAGAAAACCTTATTTTCTGTTTCTAAAATTTGCTGTAATGCAAGAGCAACATCTGCCTTAGATTCATCGTCAACAAATTCAAAAAAATGTTTTCCCATCAGTTCTTCTTTTAAATAACCAAGTGTAACTGCACCAACTTCATTAATAAAATTAAAGTGTCCGTTATTATCCAGCATAAAAAAGAAATGATTTGTAATTTCCACAGTAGTTTCAAAATTCTCTTCAATTCTTTCAAGCTTTGCCGCTAAAGATTTTTCTCTCGTTTTATTCTGTATATAGCCAACAATTGAATCTTCACCTTCTTTTTCACTAAAAGGGAGAGCAAACTGAACAACGCTTTTTTCTATCCCTAAATTACTTCTTAACTGATACTCTATTTCAGTCCCTAATTGGTTTTTGGCTTGTTCAACAAACTCATCATACAGTTTAATAAACTCGGATTTAATTCTACTTCTATAATATCCTGTACTTATTGATTCCTTTTCCATATTTGTATCAAAAAGAGAATACACACCGTTAGATGAGTGTTTAACATTTATTACTCCTTTTTTATTTGAATATAAAATCAAATCAAGTCGTTCTAAAACTCGTTGTATCCAATCAAAATCTTTTTTCTGATCAACTTCTTCGGCAAGCTTAGAGTTTAAAAGTTCTAACTTTACTGTATTTGCTAAAACAAATTCAAAATTTTCGCGTATGGTATTTAATGTTTTGTTGTTTTTAAAAGACTTGCGAGAAAACCCAAAAAACCAATATTCAGATTTATCAGCAGAAAATATTTTTTTTATGTAATATTGCTTTAGTTTAACTGATTGTAGAAAACTATTAAAAGTTTCGTGGTTTTCAAAAAGAGTTAAATCCCTATTCAATTCTTTGGCAAATATACTGATAAAATTTTCAATATCAGCCAATAAAATATTATTTGCATCATTTATCGAAATAATATCAAATTTTTCTTCTTCAATTTTTAGCAAAAAGCATACATCAAACTTTGCTGTTATAGATATTAATGATATAATAGGATTTAAATTCAATATATTTTCCCAAAACTTTAATCTATAAGATAATATTTTTTTTAGAAAAAAATAATGATGATTTAATTATTTTGTTTTTGTTTTCTTAAGTAAAAAAACACAACAAAAAATATTATACACAAGATTGCAGAAAAAATCCAATAGCCTTTCATCAAACTTAATTCTATTAATGAAGCACCCCATAATGGTCCTATAACTGTACCAATTCCATACATCATAATATAATAACTATTTGCAAAACTAATATACTTTTTATCAACGTTTTCAACCATATAGTTTAAGCCAATAGTATAAAAAGCCGGAATTATACCTCCCATAATAAAAAACAAAATCATCAGCATAAAGTAACTATAACTAAATGTTGGAACAATCAACAATACCGCTAATAATAATGACATAATTAGAATAAGTTTATATTTATTATACTTATCCGAAAAACCGCTTATCCCATAAAGAAGTATTATTCCTCCTATTACAAATGAAGCAAGAAGATATGAAACTTCCACTTGAGAAAAACCAACTCGCAATCCATAAATTGGAATTGCTACTATTGTTGACGATTCGAAAATTCCATACAATAATGGTGTAAACAAGCCAAGTAATGGCATGTTTTTAATTGGATAGCTTGTAACTGCTTGATGATCTTCCGTTTTTTCTACATCTGTTAGAAAAAATGATAAATAAACCCCCGCAGTACCCATAATAGCAGAACCAATTATAAATGGAATATAAGGACGGATTGAAATTGTCCAAATCAGCAAAGTACCAATCGCTATACCAATCGATAAAAAAGTTGCATAAAGTCCAATGTTCTTGCCCCTGTTTGTACTGTCGCTTGCCCTGTTAATAAGAATTTCCGTACCAATAAAAACAAACGTCCCCCCAACTCCCATTATTACTTTTAATGGGAACAAAATATATAGGTTGTACCAAAAAAAATGTCCTAAAGAACTAATACTCCAAAGAGCCAAACCAAATAATAAAAGTTTTTTAAGACTATACTTTTCGAAAAATTTCCCTGAAATTCCTGAAAACATTACTATTGTTAAATATCCCATCATCGTAACCAAGCCGGTCACAAAACTTGGTGTTTTACTTTGCTCTAATAATACAACTGTAACAGGATTAACAAGCCCAAAACCTATTCCTGCAATTGCAATGCCTATATTGGCAACCATTAAGTTATTATTTTTCAACATGTATACTCAATAATTTTTATAATAATTTTTTATAATATAAAACATTTTTCGGCATTTACAATTAAAGATTTACTTAATTATAATAAGTCATAATATCTTATTTAAGGGGGAGTTATGTATTCTTAAATTAAAATTCAGTATATTTCAATAATTAAATTAAAAGGATATTATGACAGCAAAAAAACCCGAACTTTTAGCTCCGGTTGGAAATCAAGAAATGTCGATTACAGCAATTAATAGTGGAGCAAATGCTGTTTATTTTGGCTTAGACAAACTAAACATGCGTGCAAAAGCAAAAAATTTTACTTTGGAAAATTTGCCCGATGTTGTTAAACTATGTAAAGAAAATTCTGTTGATACACATTTAACTCTTAATTCAATTGTCTATAATAATGAATTAAAAGAACTTGATACAATATTGCCGGAAGTTAAACGAGCCGGAGTAGATTTAATAATTTGTTGGGATTTGGCAGTCATTCAAAAATGCATTCAATATGATATTCCTTTTTGTATAAGCACTCAAGCTTCTATTTCAAACATCGAATCGGCAAAATTCTATAAAAATTTAGGTGCTAAAAGAATAGTTTTAGCTCGAGAATGTACTTTGGATATGATTAAAGAAATTAAAGAAAATGTTGATGTTGAAATTGAAACATTTATTCACGGTGCAATGTGTGTTGCTGTTAGTGGAAGATGTTTTATGAGCCATTCTGTTTTTAATAAAAGTGCTAACAGAGGTGAGTGCATTCAACCTTGTAGGAGAAATTACAAGATTACAGATAACGACCAGGGATTTGACTTTGAACTTGGCAACGATTATGTAATGTCGCCAAAAGATATTTGTACAATTGAATTTATTGACCTTTTGATTGATGCAGGAATCGATGCATTTAAAATTGAAGGGAGAAAAAGAAGTCCTGAATACATACTTAATGTTGTTAGCTCTTATCGTAAAGCTATTGATGCTTACTTTGAAAACAATCTCACACCTGAATTAAAAACTCAATTACACAATCATTTGGAACAAGTTTACAATAGAGGCTTTTCTAACGGATTTTATTTGGGATTACCTGACAGCAATGATTTTGCAACTACTTATGGCAGCACAGCATTAACAAAAAAAGAATATATCGGTAAAGTAGTTAACTTTTTTAAGAAAAGTAATATTGCACAAATTCACCTTGAAGCCGGCAGCCTTGAGGTTGGTGATAGCATTTATGTTAGTGGAAGTACAACCGGAATAGTAGAGTTTTCTATTGAAAAATTGATGGTTGATGATGTTGAAAAAAACGTTGCTCTTAAAGGAGAAAAGCCCACCATTTTATGCCCTCAAACAATTAGAGATAGAGATAAGGTTTATAAGATTATTCAAAAAAAATAATTTTTTAATATATTTTAATTAATAATTTGCAACTTTAGATAATAAGTTGATTACTTTAGCTTTTTAAACTAACAATACATTATTTTTGTTGTTACTGCTTTTTACTGCATTTTAGTACAATAATTTGCAAATATAATTTATATTATTTGTTAAGTATATTTGCTTTATTTAATTTAATTAATAATATTGTGATGTTTTGAATTAATTAATTAGAAAACGGATTTGGATACTATCAAAATATGCCCGACCGAAAACGTTATAACCGCCTAAATGTTTTTTATCTTGTTTTTAGCACAGTACTTTTACTAACATTTTGTATAATAATGTTTAATTCATTTTATCAAGATGAAAAAGACTATCTAATTAAAGATTTACTTATTAGAGAAGAGTTAATTGCAAAACAGGCCGTTAAAGGAATTCAAAACAATTTTGATAATTGGATATCTATTTTATTACAGATTGCAAAGAATAAGAACATCCAAAACATAAATAAAGAAGGTGAAAATAATTTAATTTTTGCTTTTAATAATCAAAAAAAATATATCAGAGCAATAACACGCGTTGACGAAACAGGTAAAATACTTTTTACTTACCCTTCCAATCCTAAGGCAATTGGTACTAATATTTCTCACCAAACACATATGCAGGAAATTTTAAATAAACACCAAATTGTAATTAGTGATGTATTTTATGCAGTACAGGGGTATCAAGCTGTGGCAATCCACGTTCCAATTTTTAATAATGGGAAGTTTGCCGGCACTTTAGCCTTTGTTTTAGACTTTAAAAATATTTCCAAAACCTATCTTGATGACATTAGAATAGGACAAAGTGGACACGCAACTTTAATTACAAAAGATGGTATCGAGATTTATTGCAGAAACAACACCCATATTGGTAAAAATTGTTTTGACTCTTCAAAAAAAGATAGTTCTCTACAAGCAATGCTTAAAAATATGATTAATGGGAAATCCGGCTCTGCAAGTTATTTTTTGGATGATACTCTAAAAAACAAATTCTTCCAGCGTCAACACGCCTATTATCACCCAATAAACTTGCATAATACTTACTGGTCAATCATGGTAACAGCTTCAGAATCAGAGATTATTGAGTCTATTGAATCATTTAGAAATCGTCTTTTCATCATTCTGGGTCTTCTTTTTGTAGGCGGAATAGTTTTTTCACTTTTTGCTATCAGAGCATGGGGAATTATTAAAGAATCTAAAGAAAAAGAATTAATGATGAAAAAGCTGGCTGAAAGTGAAAAGCGGTATAAAAGCTTATTTGAAGAAAACCAGGCAATTAAATTTGTTATAGCCCCTGAATCATTACAAATTGTTGACGTTAATTCTGCCGCCTGCGAATTTTATGGTTGGAATAAAGAAGAATTTCTTAAACTGAAAATTTCCGACTTAAACGTTATTGACGAGTCAACTGTCAAACAAAATATTAATGCTGTTATTAATTCAAAACAACATTATTTAGTATTAAAACATAAATTAGCCGATGGATCTATACGTGATGTTGAAGTTTACGCAGCAACAGTTAATTTGAATGATAAAGATTATATTTATTCAATAATACATGATATTACTGCTCGTGTTACTATTTCAGAGCAACTTATAAAAGCAAAAAACGAAGCTGAAAAAGCTAATCAGTTAAAAGACGCTTTCATTGCAAATATGTCCCACGAAATAAGAACTCCACTAAATGGAATTATTGGCATGACAAGTTTGCTAAAAGAATCATTGTCAGAATATATTACTGAAGATGATTTAGAATTTTTTAACAGCATTAACAGGTCAAGTAAAAGAATTATTAGAACCGTTGAGATGATTCTTAATTTTTCGCGAATTCAAATTGGCGATTTCCCTTATTCACCAAAAACTATTAATTTAAATTTACTGCTAACAAATATAATTAATGATTTTAAGCCAACCTTCAGCAGCAAACTCATTGAACTTTCTTATTTGAATGATTTGGGTGATGTTTTTATTTTAATAGATGAATACAGTATTACCCAGACAATTGGCAACTTGTTAGATAATGCTTTTAAATACACAAAAAAAGGATTTGTTAAAGTTTCACTTTATAAAAATAAAAACGATTTTTATTCCATCGATATCGAAGATTCAGGAATTGGCATTTCTAACGAATACATGAAAACAATGTTTAATCCCTACTCACAAGAAGAAATCGGTTATAGCAGAACTTACGAAGGAGTTGGACTTGGTTTATCTTTAGTTAAAAAATATATGGACTTAAACAATTGCAAAATCAGCGTTAGCAGCATAAAAGGAGAAGGAACTACTTTTACAATTACCTTTTATGAAGCCTAATAAAGTTACATTAACACAACTATTATTTATTGATGAATAAATAATTTATTCCTGAAATTTTAACTTTATAACAAATCAACATCTATCTTTTTCTCTAAAACCATCTCCTCAAATTAATATTCTACTTAATACAAATAAAATATTTTTATTTTCCTAAAGAATTTTATTATTTTATTATATGTTATAATGAATTGATTCTATTTTTACATTAGAAAAACAAAGTTGATATTTTGGAGTTTATTATGGGTTTAGCACTATTATTGATTGATTTACAAAACGATTATTTTCCGGGTGGCAAAATGGAGTTGGTTAATTCTGAAGATGCGGTAAACAAAGCTGCAAAAATTGTTAAATTTTTTAGAAAAAAGAAGTTACCAATAATTCATATTCAACACTTATCAGTCCGCCCGGGTAGCACTTTTTTTATCCCCAACACAGAAGGTGCTAAAATTCATTCTTCTGTTGAACCGTTACCCGATGAAAAAATATTTCGAAAAAATTATCCCAATAGTTTTAGAAATACAGGTTTGTTAGAATATTTAAAAGATAATTCTATTAAAGACCTTATTATATGTGGCATGATGACCCATATGTGTGTAGATGCAACAACAAGAGCTGCATTTGATTTTGGGCTAAATTGTACTGTTCTTTCTAACGCTTGTGCTTCACGCAAGCTTATATTTGAACACATTGAAATACCTGCTCAATATGTCCACACTTCTTTTTTATCTGCACTAAATGGTATTTATGCAAAAGTAATCAGTACTGAGGAATATTTACATACTTCAATTTAGTTTAATAAGCCGCAATACAAATGTTGCGGCAATTTCATATATGAAAATAAATTCTGTAAGTTCCCCTAAAATTAATTCCTGTTTCAGGCATAATTGATTTAACTCTGCTTAGATGATTTCTGTATTCTTGGTTAAGAATATTATCAACACTCAATGAGATATTATTTATATACCCATTAAACTGAAAACTGTACTGAGCAAATGCATTCCAAACAGCATATCCGGCAGTACCAATCTCAAACAAATCTACTTTATCTTGCTTAAGTGCAAATTCCAAACCTGAACCAATTATAAAATCATAATATGAGTATTTAAGTCCGATATTCCCTTTTAATGGTGGAATTTGTGGAAGATTTAATCCATCTGTTATATTTTTTCCTCGTGAATATGAACCTGAAAGGTTTAATTCCCATTCTTCAGTTATCTTAAAATCCAACTGCATTTCAAAACCATAGATCTGAGTTTTAACTCCTTGACTTTCATATATAGGCAGAAAAGTTGAATAATTGATTTCGCCTGTATTGCGAGGAATAATATAATAGTCTAACCAATTAGAAAAATAGGTTAATGTAAAAAACATCTTTTCAAACTTGTGATATATAAATAGTTCAAAACCCCAGCCTTTTTCATCCTCTAAATCTGGATTTCCTACTTCATAAGAATAAGCTGCTAAATGCGGACCTTGTGAATACAACTCTTCAATAGTTGGGATACGTGAGGATCTGCTTATATTACTACCTAAATAAACCACATCGGTCAATCTATATAGAGATGTTGCGGAGAACGACCAAGTGTTAAAATTTCTTTTAGTTATTTTGCCAATTTTCGAATCCTTACCATCATATTCCGGATTAATATTGTCAAAATCTAATCTTCCTGCTATTTCAAAATTAAATCGATTGTAATCAAAATATTCGTAGATATAAGAAGCTAACTTATACGATTTTGCCGGTGAAGTAAATACATAGCCACCAACATTAAAATTTCTAAACTCAGACGAAAGTCCGATTTCTCCGCCATCAAAAAACAATAGCTTATTATGCGAATAGTTTAATTTCCCGATTAAATCAGCAACTTTAAATTCCGCACCCACTAAACCACCATGCTCATACTCATCATGCTTATAAGCAGAATAATTTAATTCAAAGTTTAGAATATTTTCCTCATCAAACTTATATTCTGCTTCACCATTAATTTCGCGTCTTGAACCATCAATATTAACACCAAATGGGTGAGCCCCAACAAAACCACCGGGAATTCCATAAGACAATTCATAATTTCTAAAAGAAATGCCCGCCATAAAATTATCCGAAATAAAACTCCCACCAAACGCATAATTTGCATTGTTTGAATAAGAATTCTTTAACTCGCCATTAGCCGAATTCATATTATCAGCCTTTCTTCTACTCCCTTCAAGATAGAGCGAAAAAGGAGCTATTGGATACTCAAATTTGATTGCACCCAAGTATCCTTTATTAGCAGTCTCACCAAAAACTCCAATAGTTCCAAATGGACTATTATGAATTGATTTAGGGATATCATCACGAACAATATTAATTACACCTCCAATTGTTGTGGAAGACTGCAACAATACTTTTGGGCCTCTAATAACTTCTACCTTATCAATTGTAAAGGGTTCAATCGTTACTGCGTGATCGGGAGATGTAGAAGATAAGTCATTTGTTTTTATTCCATTTTCGCTAATAACAATTCTATCCCCTCCCAAACCTCTAAAAACAGGACGAGCCGGTGCTGGGCCCATAGTACGCAAACTAATCCCTGTTTCGTTTTTTAGAGTGGCGGCTAAAGTAATTCCCAAATCTTTATCTAATTCTTTCCCCTTTAGCACACCTGAAACATCTTGAATATCATCAAAAATATTTTTACTATTCGAACCGCTAACCAATACTGGAGCATATTCAACAATTTTAGGGGTCAAATAGAAAACTTTGTTTTCTGTTCTGTTTTTATCAACGGTAATAACATTTTCCTGATAAGCCAAATGGGTAAATTTAATCCGAACCGTTACATTACCATCACAATAAAAAACAAAATAACCTTTATTATTTGTTGTAGTATGCATTTGTTTTTCTACAACTAAAACTTCTACATTTTCAACCGGTTTGTTGGTCTCAATATCAAAGACATAACCACTAATAGTGGAAAAGTTATTTGCTTTAATTGATAATACTGATAAACAAAAGAAGGCGATAAAATAAAGAATTTTACCGCCTAAAATTTTATTAAGTTTCATAGTTAATATATCTTAATAGGGATTAATGAAAACGACATATCCACAGTACCGCCATGTTTTAGCTGTACTGTTAATTTGGTAACCCCAACAGCATTTCCTTTAATTTTAAATGCATAAGGTTCATTAACAACCAAACCTGTAACTTCAGCTATCGTGCTATTATCAACTACAAATCCTGCGGAATGTTCTGAAATTGAAGGTTGAAATTCTCGCCCTTCTTCATCAATAAAATATACAACCATATGATCAGTTGTTACACCTTGCTGAACTTTTATAGTATCGGTAATATTACCTTGCAAGTCGGCAAATAAAATTGTTCCATCAGTCTCTTCATCTGCAATTCTTATTTTTACTGGTTCACCATGAGAACCTTCAACCGATTTCACTTTTACAGGTATTAAACCTGTTCTATAATCTGCATGCCCATTATGCATCACAAAAAACTGAAGAGAAGTAACACCTTCTTTTAATCCATCGAGATGGAATTCATATCCCCCCTCTTCTCCTTCATGCTGAAAAATTTTAAAGAAAGAATTATCGTCTATTTCCCAAGCCAAGTATTTATCGCCATCAGCTGGTGGTTGAATTATTTGTTCGTTTTCATCATAAAAACTTACAAAGTAAGCCTCACTTCTGGCATTTAGCGGAGCAACAAGCGTGTCATTTGTAACGCCGCGTAAAATCGAAAACACTACCGCACCCGAAGCATCAGTAATTACCATTCCGATAGCCTGAAAATGCTCTGCTTGATTAATTGTTTCAGTATCTTTACTGCAACCGGAAAATAAAATAGACAATACGAGTATAGCAAATACTAAAACTCTATTTTTAATATAAAGCATATAATCTCCATAATATTTTAATAAGTCAAAATTAATTATACTGGGTCAACTTATTGAAATAGGAGGTGCTCGCAAATTTTTTGCAGAACCTTTAAAACCATAAACAATTGTGGTAGTAGGTTTATAACTTATTATAAACTTGCTTTTATATATAGGTATGGCAAAGTTGTTTTGAAGATTTATTATTGAAGAGTTTACAGCATTACATATTTCACAACCATCATGTCCAATACTGCTAAAGCTTTGTGGTATGGTTAGCTTACTTTCCGATTTTGGAACCGGAACAAATTTAACATGATGATGGAATCCTGAAAAATAGACAATACACAAATATCCTAACAAGGCTGTTATCTGTGCAAATCGGAAATATTTTGTCTTTAAATTTTTCATATGCTAATGTAATTTCTAATAATAACACTTTCAGCACTAAAAATCGTTCCATTTATTTTTTTTGGGAACAAATTGATAAAATTTTAGTATTTGAATGAAAAAGTATTTTTTTTATCTTTAATTTTTAAATAATAATTTGTTGATGATAATGAAAAAAATTGCCTTATTTTTACTCGGAGTAGTTTTCCTTACTAATTGTTCTAATACAATTGATACTTCTTTAATGAGTCCTGAACAGTATTTAGAATACGCCATGACCCTTTTTAACGATGAAGACTACGAACAGTCTATTACTGAATTCCAATCCATCTTGTTACAGTTCCCGGGAAATGCCGTTAATGACGATGCACAATTCTTTTTAGGGATGACCTACTATAAACGTGACCAATATTTATTAGCCGCATATGAATTCAGCAAACTTATAAAAGGTATTTCAGGAAGTCCTTTTGTACCCCAAGCACAATTTATGTTAGCTGAATGTTACTATCAGCTATCTCCACCTTATCCATTAGATCAAGCTTATACAAAAAAGGCAATTGAAGAACTACAAGCATTTATCGATTTCTTTCCAAAAGATGGAAAAGTTGCAGATGCAGAAGCAAGAATTAAGGAATTAAGAGACAAATTAGCCCTTAAAGAATATAATAGTGCTACAATTTACGAAAAAATGGAATATTTCAACGCCGCTATCAATTATTACCAAGGTGTATTTGAAAATTTTCACGATACCAAATATGCTTCAATGGCGTTGTACCAAAAAATTAAATTGCTTGTCTTAAAAGAAAGAAAGGGAGAAGCCCTTTCTGATATTGCTACTTTTTTGAGCCGTTTCCCAGATGATTCAAATGCAAAAGATGTTCAAGAATTTGAAGAAAGTTTAACAAAATAATATGAGTGAATTCAACAAAAAGACTGTTGCAAATTCTATTATTACTATGACAGAATTAGTATTACCCAACTATACAAATCAGTTGGGTAATTTACTTGGTGGTCAATTAATGCATTGGATTGATATTTGTGCCGCTTTAGCAGCCTCAAAACATTCACAAGCCGTTTGCGTTACTGCCTCCGTTGATAGAATTGATTTTCACCACCCAATTAAACTTGGCGATGTTGTAACTTTATATGCCTCTGTTAATAGAACTTTTAACACTTCTATGGAAGTTGGTGTTAAAGTTTTTGGTGAGTGTCACTCTAAGGGCATAAGATTACACACAAACTCTGCTTACTTAACATTTGTAAAAGTTAACGGTTCAGGTAGACCGGAAAAAACTTATGAAATCATTCCCGAATCTGAAGACGAATTACGCCGATTTAATGAAGCACTCATTAGAAGAGAAAATCGTCTTAAAAACAGGAAACATTAATCTCCTTTTTTTTCTATTTTTTCTTTTTCTCCCTAAACTGTCTGCTCAAATTTCAGTTAATGGTTTTATTAACTATAATTCTACTAAACTTAACGATAAATTCACTTATTTTTACTCCATCGATTTTAATTATGATGGTTACTCCGATTTACTCCTTTTTAACAATTCTAAAAATTATACCATCCTGAAAGGAAGTCCAAATGGATTTCTAAAACCAATAAAAAAACGAATCCCTTATAATATCACTTTCATTTCATCTTACTATATAAATAATGCTAAAACGTTTATTTTTGCTTTAGCTCGAAACGACAGAATGGCAGCTCAGATAAACATTTCGTCGGAAGGGAATATATCTTTTGGGCAAAAGACTTTTTTTAAATCTTATCCAAGTTTTGCCGAAATTGGGGACGTGAGCGGTGATGGCAACCCCGATGTTTTAGTTTGTGGCGAAAACTTTAATGGAGTTTCTCTTCTTAAAGTAAACAACAACGGAAGAATTTATGAAAATAAAATTATTACTGATTTTATTTTTAAAAATGCACATTTTGCCGATCTTGATTATGATGGGTTTCAAGATTTGGTTTGCTTTAATAATATCACAAACAATTTAGATCTATTTTACAATACTCTTGATGGATTATTTAGAAAAGAAAGAAGTTTGTCTCTATTAGAAAATATTTACAATATTAATTTGCTTGATTTTAATAATGATAAATTTACTGATATTTTGGTTTCTAAAGAAAATGGTTTTGAAGTTTTGTACGGTGATTCTGTTTCTTCTTTTTCAAACCAAATTGGAAAGTCTTTTCAGTATTCTCCTTCCAAAATTGCAATTAACGATTTTAACCAAAATGGACTTAAAGATTTTGCTTTCTTTGACCATCATAAAGGTAGTTTAGTAATACTTTTTTCCAATTATACCGATACACTTGGTACTCCCATTGAATACTTAAAAGATTGGTATATCAATCAAATTTATGCCTCTAATGATAAAAATGGAGCTAATTTATTTATACTATCCCATAGTAACGAAATTATTACAATTAACAAATTGTCAAATATTACCGACAACACCAAAATTTTATTGGGAGGTAAAATCGGTGCTTTTGGGAAATTCAACTATGGGCGATTATTAAATTCAGGATTATACTTTGTAAATTCAAACGATTTGACTTTTAATATTTTATTAAAACAGAAAAAAACTTTTGATATCTATTATAAAGTTGCTATTGAAGAAATTCCTAATAAAGTTAAAGTCTTTTTTTCTAATAAAAACTACTATTTTGTATTAAATAATGCCAACACTTCTTTTTGCGAGGTAATTATCTACAACTTCCAAAAGAATATCTATAAACTAAACAAAATTTTTACATCTGCTCCTATTCACGATTTTTCTATTAACAGAAATGATGAGGGGTTGACACTTACAATTTTAACAAAATCTAAAGGGAAATTAGAATATCTTAAATATTTAGAAGAAGATGGTGAATTTTCGATTGATGATTATGAAGAAATAACCACAAAAGTCTACGACGCAAAAATTAACTACAATAATCCTCGTTATGTCTATCTGTGGAGATTAAACGACTTAAGAAACAACTTCATATTCAGCTTATACGACTTCAATGAAGATTCACAAAAAGAAATATCTACATTACAAATAGAAAATTATAAAGATGTAAACTTTAATTCATTTTTGTCAAACTATTCAAATAAACAAAAAATATATACAAGCTTTATTTATGCAGATTCCTCATATTATTATTTAACTTATATGCTTAATTCTCCAACTGCATATTTAGAGAAAATTACCGATAAAAATAATCTTTTCCAAAACAATTTTAGCATTACAAACAGGCTTGTTTCCTTTGGCAATTTTTTGTTTATTAATAATTCTAAAAACAACTATTTAGTAAAACTTGGCTTTAACAAAAACAAAATTGTTTTTGAAGATAAGTTTATATTTCCGTATACTACTGATTATTTTCTGAGTAATTACGAAAACAAAACCTTTGTTGTTTTTGCAGATGAATTTAGAAACTTTATTAATTTTAAAAAAATAGGTGATTAGCTGTGGTAAAATATTGGTTAGGGATTTTTTTGTTTATTAACACTCTTTTGTTTGCTCAAAATATTGACTCATTATATAACCGATTTATTTCTTTAACACAAAAGACACAATTTATAACCGAAAAGCCTTATTCATCAGCAGAAATTCAAAAGTGCGAAACCCCCTTGATGCTTTTTGTTAAGCAAAACTTAAGCAAATTTTCTGTTGAACAACAAAATTCAATCTTACTTTCTAATAGACCAATTCTTGAAACAAGTATTGTTTCTCCTTCAGGTTTTTTCCGAATACATTATGATGAAAGTGGAATAAACAGCCCGACTTACAGCATTCAAGAGTTAGCTTTAGCACTTGATTCCGTTTATCAGTTTGAAGTTGTTACTTTAGGATATAATCCCCCTCCAAGTGATAACGGTACCGGAGGAGACAACTGTTATGATATTTATATTATGGATTTAGGCAACACATATGGGTATACAGATCCTGAAAATTTAATAGAAGCTAACAAATATACTTCCTATATTGCTTTAGATAACAAGTATGATATTCATCATACTAAAGGAATTCAAGGTGCAAGAGTAACTGCCGCTCACGAATTTCACCACGCAATTCAAATGGGCGGATACATAATGCGTTCTGAGGATACTTTCTTTTATGAATTTACATCAACTTCAATGGAAGAATTTATGTATCCGGAAATTAATGATTATTACAACTATTTGGATAAATTTTTTAATCAGCCCAGGTTTAGACTTAACTATGATTCTTATGCATATGCTTTGGGAATATTTAATATATTCTTAAAAGAAAGATTTGGATATAATATAATTAAAAGAACATGGGAATTAATGCCAAACAACCGTGCTTTAAAAGCTATTGCTTTAGCAATTTCAGAATTCGGCTCTTCTTTTGGATATGAGCTAAATCAGTTTGGTATTTGGACTTTTTATACAGATTATCGAGCAAACCCGAAAAAATATTTTAAAGATGGGGCTGATTATCCATTGTTGGATTATTTAACTACAATTACTTATACTCCTCCTGTAAAAACTGTTAGAGTTACAACACAACCTGCTTCCAACAACTATATTCAATTTATTGTTGGCACCGATACTCTCTGTTCAGTTATATCAAACACTTCTTTTAATACTGCTATTGATTATAATAGCTCGTATTATTCTTTAGATTACTCAATACAAAATTCCGGTGATGAAAGTAATAAAATTGATGAAAATTTGTATTACTCAATTAGCTCTTCATATTCCAATTATTTTAAAGTTGCCAATGTATCTGCTGATTCGGCAATTTATAATCAACAAAATGGAGCAAACAAGTTTGTTTATCCTAATCCTTATAATTATTCAATGCAAGCTAATGGAACATTATTACATTTCCCTGTAATATACAAAGAATTAACTGATGCCAATTTATATATTTATGATACAACCCTTAAGTTAGTCTATTCCGCTAAATGTAAAATTAGCAAAGGGACTAATCCTTCAGTAGTGTGGAATGGATTAACTTCTAACGGTAAATTAAATTCAGGTATTTACATTTATGTTACGGAATCAGATGGTGAAATTTGTAAAGGAAAATTTGTAGTATTTAATGACTAATTACAAACTTACAGTAGATAATTTAACAAAAACTTTTGGAAGAAGAATAATCTTTAAGGATTTATCATATTCCTTTGAGAACAATCATATCTACGGTGTTGCCGGTAGAAATGGCTCAGGGAAATCAACATTTGTTAAAATTATTGCAAATATAATATCCCCCACTAAAGGGAAAGTATCACATAATATTAACAACAAAGAAATAGAGCTTGAGAAGTTGGCAAACCATATAGGCTTTGTTGCACCTTATTTAGTTTTATACGATGAATTTTCAGCTATTGAAAACCTATATTATTTTTGCAAAATAAGAGGAATTCAATACAATATAGATTTTGCCAAACTGATGTTAAAAGATGTTGACTTGTATGACAGGAGAAACGATTTAGTAAAAACTTATTCCTCAGGAATGAAACAAAGATTAAAATATGCTTTTGCTCTAATTCATTCCCCTTCTCTATTAATATTGGACGAACCAACATCTAATTTAGATACCTACGGTAAAGACATGGTTTATAATTTTATCAAAGAATATGGTAAAACCAAACTTGTAATTGTTGCTTCAAACGAAAAAAGTGATTTAAAAGAGTGTTCGCAAATAATTGAAATAGAAAATTATAAAAGTTTATGATAAAAAGTTTTTACTTATTAAAAAAAGATTGGCATTCAGAATTAAGAACAAGATATGCAATTAATGCTCTTGCCATGTTTATTTTAGTTACAATAAGTGTCATATTATTTTCTATTGGTCAAGAAAAGACAAGCGAGTATCTAACCGGAGGATTATTGTGGGTGGTTATATTTTTTTCTGCTATGTCAGGTTTATCACGTGCATTTGTTTCTGAAGAAGAGAGAGGTACTACATTAACTCTTCAATTACTTGCCCCTCCTTCTACAATATTCTCCGGCAAACTATTTTTCAATATTGTGTTAGTATTTTTAATGAATGTTGTTATTACAATACTCTATGCAATTTTATTTGATTCGTTTATTATAAATAACATTCTTCTATTTATCACCGCTTTTATTATTGGAAATATTGGAATTGCTGTATCATCTACAATAATTGCAGCCATAATTTCAAAGGCAGGCTCAAAAGGCACATTATACCCTGTTTTGTCTTTCCCCATTCTTTTACCACTCATTTTAGTCTTATTACAGCTTACAAAGTTTTCTATTGATGGAAAAAGCTTTGAGGATTCATATGCGGAAATTTTTGTATTAATAAGTTATGATGTAATTATGACAACAGCATCATATCTTCTTTTTGATTTCATTTGGAAAGACTAATTAAAATTTCTAACTGCCTCAATAAGCTTTGGCAAAACTTCTCCCGCCGGACCCAGCAATGTTTCATCAACAAGAGAAGAAATATCTGTATTAGTTAAATTTACTTCAACAACTAACGCCCCATATTGTTTAGCAATAATAGGAATATTAGCTGCCGGAAATACAACCGCAGAAGTACCCACCACAAAACATACATCACATTTTTTAGCTGCTTTTTCAGCATCATCAAAAACATCCTGCGGCAGCATCTCCCCAAACCATACAATATCCGGTCTAATTAATCCTCCGCATATAGAACACTTTGGCACTTTTTTATTATCCTCAACAACTAAATTGTCGTATCGTGTTTTACATTTAATGCAATAATTTTTTACAATATTACCATGCAGTTCTAAAACTTTTTTACTTCCGGCTCTATTATGCAAATCATCAACATTTTGAGTAACAACCGTAACATTTTCAAATAAACTTTCGCAGTCCACAATTGCATAATGACCAGCATTAGGTTTACTTTCTTCAACAATACTTCTCCTTAATTGATACCATTCCCAAACCATATCAGGATTTCTTAAGAAAGCATTAAAGTTTGCCAATTCCTCCGGTTTTAGTTTGTTCCAAATACCATCGGTACCTCTAAAAGTTGAAATACCGCTTTCTGCTGATATACCGGCACCTGTAAAAAACAGAACATTATCAGCTAATTTTATGCGTGTTAAATGATTTTTGCTAAATTCCATCTTATTTGTTTTTTATTGTTTCCAAAAGTTCTTTGGCTTCCGTTTTTCTTTTTTGGTCATCTTCATCTTGGATTGGACTAACAAGAGCTTTATTTAACATTTTTTTTGCAAATTCATATTCTTCGTTGTCAATTGCTGCAATTGCAAAATCCACATAAAACATTACAAAGTTAGGTTTAAGATCAATTGCTTTTTGAAAATGTTCTTTAGCAACGTCCGAATCTGCCCAGCTTAATCCAGCAATTTTCCTTGCCATCCAACTTTTCTGCATTAGCTTAGCATGAGTTCTTGCCAAAACATAATGGGATATTGCTTGAATTTCATTACCACCATTACCTAATTTAATTGCCTTTTCTGCATCGTCCTTTATGGATTCAACAGTTTTGCCAACAGAGAAAACTCCTTTAAATAAAGCTATTCTCCCATTCACAACAGCCCTTCTTAAATAAGTTACAGATTTATCAGGAGCTAATTTTATTGACCTATTTGCAAAATCGAGAGCATTTTCATATACCTTTAATTGAGCATCTTCTTGTTCGCTGCTCTTATTTGGCATATGTTCTCCTATATCAACCCATGTTCTACTTAATCTCCATAAAACCTCCCAATTATTTGGTGAAATTTTATCGGCTTCTTCCAAAGTTTTTAATACATTCTGATTTTCAAACTTATCATAATATTGTTCACTTTTTGCAATTAATTCTTCAACTGTTTCTGCGTAAGTTTTAATACTTGAACACAATATTAAAATTGCCATAACAACAAATATTCTATATTTTACCATGATGATACCTATTTTAGTTTAATTAAAATCGTCTCGCGATATATAAAGAGCTGTATTGGCTAACGGTAAATATTTAGTCCAATTTGCATTTTTATGTTCTTCGGCTTTAATTGCATATTTATATGCATTTGCTTTTGCACTTAATTCATCAGCATGATAAAGTATAATAGCTTCAAGAGTTTTTGGTTCAACAGGGGTTGCAAATTCAAGTTTACCTTGATGACTTAATATTAAATGTAAAAGCTCGGTTTTTAGATTTTCCGGAAAGTTATCAATCTGCTCAATTTTCTTTTCTACTTCCATAGCACCAATAACAATGTGCCCTAAAAGTTTACCAACATCTGTATAATCAAATGCTGCATTAAAGCTTAATTCTCTAATTTTTCCATAATCATGAAATAAAGCTCCGCATATCAATAAATCGCGTTTTACTTCTTTATGGAAAACAGCCATCAAATCGCATATTTTTACTATTTCCAAAGTATGTTCTAACAAACCACTTATGTAGGAATGATGCCACGATTTTCCTGCCGGAACATGAGTATATTTTTCGAAGTTTTCACCCGTAAACATTTCGTTTACAAGTTTATTTAGATATTTGTTTTTTATTGAATTAATAACACCATTAAACTCTTGTATCATTTCGTCGTAACTTCTTTCGCTTGCAGCTAAAAAATCACTTAACGATACATTTTCCTGCTCAACTGTTTTTCGTATTGCCTCAATTTTAATATTAATTACACCCATATATTCTTCAGCAACACCCTTGATTTTTATTATATCACCTTCTTTTGCATTATCAATGAATTCTTCAAAATCATCCCATTTGCGAGCAGTTAAAGTTGCTGTTTTATCTTTAACTTCAGCATTTAAATAGGATCTTCCATTTTTAGCAGTTTTAATTTCATTTTTAACTAAAATGCAATAATGCAGTATAGAATCACCTGCATTTAACTTGTTGAAATCAATTTGATTAACCATCATATATCCTATAATTAAATAGTATTTTCTTGTTTAAGAACTTCTTCAATTATACTGGATGCCGGGAGATATACCATTACTGAACGTTGTAACATATCAATATTAACCCCCAGTATACTCTCATTATTTCCATATGCAGCCAATATTCCTTCAACACCTGCAAATGGACCTTCAATTATTTTTACATTGGTTCCAATTTTAATAAGCTCAGAAACAAATGCATCTGGATTTGTTGCCAACATTTTTTGTAGATTTTCAATCTGCCAGTCCGGCAAAGTAGCAGGTGTACCCTGAAAGTTTACCACCTTAACAATCGATTTTGCTTGTACTGCAATGTATCTTTCACTATCATCAACATGTATAAAAATATAGCTTTTAAATAAGGGTTCAATAACCTTCTTTTTTCTATCGCTCCACTGCTTAATTTGTGTAATTTTTGGCAAATAACACTCAATTCCCATTTCGCCTAATTGTATTTCTGCCTTAAATTCGTGCTTTGGTTTGGTATATAATGCATACCATTTTCGTTCTTTATTCATTTTTTCCTTATAGTTTATTAAATATAAATTAATTTACACTTTGGTAAATTAGGTCTACTAATTGTTTCCCCTCAATTGGTTTTGGAATAAGTTTATTAACTCCGAGTTCAGTATATTTTTGACGTATAACATCATTAAATTTTGCTGAAATAACAATTATAGGTACAGCTCTTTTACCTTCTTTTTTACGTATAGCTTCAATTAGCTGTACCCCGCTCATAAGCGGCATTTCATGGTCTGTTATTACTAAAGATGGCAATTTATTCAGTATCACTCTTAATGCTTCATATCCATTATTTGCTTCTATTATTTCACAATCTTCAAACGCTTTACTAATTATTTTCTTATACAATGATAGCATGCCCGAATCATCCTCAACAATTAATACAACATTTTTTGCTTCCGGTAATGTAAAATGAAATTCAGTACCAACTTCCTGCCTTGAATAAAACCAAATTTCTCCATTATGCTTTTCAATAATATCTTTAACTAAAATTAAACCTAAGCCACTCCCTTTTTCACCTTCTGTTCCATTTGAAGAAAACTTTTCATCTATTTTAAATATTTTCGATTGATCTGCGTCGGATATTCCAACTCCTTCATCCTTTATAACAAACTCAATATAACCGGTTTTAAATTTTTCGGCTCTAATTGTTATACTTTTACCGGTTGGAGTAAATTTAATTGCGTTGCTTAACAAATTACAAACTACTTGTGTAATTAATCTTTCATCGGCATGAATAAATAACTCTTCATCAATTGATTGGAAAATACTAACACTTTTCCTTATTGCTGTTCCGGTTAAAAGGGATGCAGCATTGGCAACTAAAGCCTTAACATTTAGCCTATGCGGCTCCACTACTAAACGCCCTGTTTGTAATCTTGACCAATCGAGTAAATGATTAACCAATTGAAGCTGCGACTGTGCCGCGTTATTTATGTAACCGAGATATTCCTGCTTTTCATCTTCAGGTAAATCTTTTTCACTAATCAAAATCTCTGAAAAACCAAGAAGACTGGTAAAAGGGGCTCGCAAATCATGCGAAACAATAGAAATAAATTTATCTTTTGCATTATTCAAGTCCAATAATTTTTTGTATTCTTGATTTATTGCTTCTGAATCGCCGGTTTCTATTGTAAAATCTGTATTTATTGTTTCAACTACTATTACCTTGCCTAAGCTATTTCTTTCAACAAAAATAATCTGATGAATGTTTTTTATCTTATTTTCTTTTGTTACAATTCTAAATGTTATTTCTTTACTATTAAATGAACTTGAAAAGAGTTCCGAAAGTGCTTTTTTTACCAAAAGTCGATCTTGCTCACATATTATGTTATTTAACCCACCCAATTCTTTTGATAACTCAGTAGATGTAAAACCAGTTACATTTTGAACTGATTCCGAAATATAACTTTGTTTCTCACCAGTAAACCAGGTAATTGTATAAAAACCCTTACCATTTTTATTAAGCAGATTTAGTAATCTTTTTTCGATATCAGTCATTTTATTATATTTTCTTCAATATTATTTACAAAAATAGTAAATTTTATCCTAATTATATTATTACTCACCATAAAATATTTTATTGCTTTATAATCAATTAAACTTAACTCTTGTTGGAATGAAGGTTCAAAAGCAACCCGCTTTCTTTAATAGACAGAATACAAAACAAGCATATATTATTAAGTAGACCTAAAAACACTATTCCATTATTAATATATTTAAATAAGACAGTAAATTAAATACAGAAATATTTTATATAATTTGACTTTACTCAAAAAAAATGTTATATTTCAAGTCTTAAAATTACATCGCGGGGTAGAGCAATTGGTAGCTCGTCGGGCTCATAACCCGGAGGTTACAGGTTCAAGTCCTGTCCCCGCAACAACTAAAAAGCAACTCCTAAAGAGTTGCTTTTTTACGTTTAAATCTCTTTTATATACTTATTAATTCACAAAATATTGTAACACGCTTTTAGATAACTCTTCATTTTTAATTGGTTTAACCAGATATTCATCAAACAAATCTTTATACTTATCTCTTTCTTGCTGAATACCATAAGCTGTTTGGGCAATAACCGGCAAATTAGGGTTCATCTCTTTAATTAATTTTGCCGCAGTTGCACCATCCATAATAGGCATTTTAATATCCATCAAAACAAGATTTATATCCTTGTTGTTTTTACAATGTTCAACTGCTTCTTTTCCATTTTTTGCATGTATAATAATAAAATCAAGTTTCTTAAGAATTACCTCCAAAAACAAATAATTTATTTCTTCATCTTCTGCAATTAAAATAGTCCCCCGTTTGTTTTTTACAGAATTATCAACTTTATCAAATGTATTCCTGAAAACAGGTTTAAATGGTATTGAAAAGTAAAAGGTTGAGCCACGTCCAAATTCAGATTCTACCCAAATTTTACCACCTAACAGCTCAATAAACCCTTTGGATATTGATAATCCTAATCCGGTGCCTCCAAAATTTGCTTGAATTGAATTATCAGCCTGATTAAAACTTTCAAATATTATTTCTTTTTGTTTTTCAGTTATTCCAATTCCTGTATCTTTAACAAAAAATTCCAATGTTTCATTTTTAAGTAAATAGCCAAACTCAACAGAGCCTTCATGCGTAAATTTTAATGCATTAGATAACAGGTTATTTAAGATTTGAGTGATTTTTGCCTTGTCTGTTAAAATGAAAGCATCATTATCAGCAAGAAACAACTTAGTATAAATTGGTAAATTTTGGTTATTAGCTTGATTCTTAAATTCTGCCAATCTGTTTAGTATTATTGTATTTATATTTACTTCTTCATATTTAACTTCTTCTTGTTTTGTTTCTAACGATGATATTGTTAACACATCAGATACTACTTGTAACAACCGTTTGCTGCTGCTTTGAATTATTGAAATAAAATTTTGTTTATTTTCTTCCGGTATATCAGGATTGTTAAGCAATCCAGTAAATCCACAAATAGCATTAAGAGGAGTTCTAATTTCATGCGACATATTTTGCAAAAATGCAGACTTTAATCGATTGCTTTCCTCAGCTTTTTCTTTTGCAATTCTTAATTCCTCCTCATAATTTTTTCTTTCTGTTATATCAACATGTGTTCCAACCATTCTGTATCCAGCATCGTTGCGAAACTCAACCATTTTACCACGCCCCAATATCCACTTATATTCCCCGTTTTTCATCCTAAGTCTAAACTCGGATTCAAAAAATCCATCTCGTCCCTCACTTGATTTCAAAGAGTTAATTACTCTATCCCTATCATCATCGTGAAGCAAGTCAATAAAACTTTCATAAATTGGTGGAAATTCTAACGGTTCATAACCAAGCATTTTGTAGTATTGGTCGTTAAAGTAACTTGATGAACCATCAACACAAATATCCCATATACCATCGTTGGCAGCAGACAAGGCATAACTTAATCTTTCCTCACTCTTTTGTAATTTAATTTCCGCTTCCATACGTTTAGTTATATCTTGAACAACTGAAAGTAAAATCTGTTTTCCCTTATAAACTAAAGAAGTAATATTTACTTCTATCAATAATTTTTCATTATCTTTTTTATAGAGTGAGGAAACAAATTGAACAAAGCCGGTATCTTTAATACTTTCCCATTTTTTCTGATTTCCTCCCTCAAGCGAAAACTCTATATCAAGTTCTTCAATATTCATGTTCAACAATTCATAACGCGAGTATTTTGTATAAACTTCTGACAAATTATTTACCATCAATATTCTACCATCCAGAGTATATGCAAAAACCGCAAAAGGGATATTTTCTATAATGGCAGCTAAAGCTTTTTCGCTTTTTTCCGCACTTTCTCTTGCACTTACCAATTCCTCTTCAAATTTCGCTCTATCAGAAAAATCCCTTAATACTGCAACCAACAAGTTTTTACCATACCAATAAACTCTATTAATTGAAGTTTGAACTTGAAATTCAATATTTCTATTTAAAGGCCTTACAATCATATTCACTATTTTTGCATGCCCTTTTTTTATGTCTTTCCATATTTCGAGCAATTCCACATAATTTAACTTATCCGAAAATAAATCAAATAACCTATACCTGTTTTTATCTTCTGATTTTAAATTAAATAACTCTTCCGCCTGCTTATTAAGCAGATATATTTCCCCATCTTCATCATGAATAACAATTGCATCATTTATACTGCTAAATACATTTGATATATTTAAATAAGCGGTTTCTATTTCAAGAATTTTTTGCTGCAATTCAGGATAATAACTTTTTTTGAATGAATTTTCACCCAAGCCTATTATCTTATCTCTTTGTTGTTCAAAATCTTTTTCCATATTTACAACGCTTCATTATATATTGTTGCTAAATCATCTTTAATTGGTGGTTTTGGATTAGTTGCATTACAAGGATCGTTAATTGCCTTTGCAGCTAATGTTGGAATAATATCTACACCTACTCCTTTGTTTTTTAGGGAATCAACTATCCCAATTTCTTTTCTATATTTTATTAGATAATCCATTAAATTTTGTTTGTTTTTTTCAACAGAATCAGTTATTTCTATCCCCATAGTATCTGCAATTTCCGAATACCTCTCTGATGCATTAGAATAATTATAATCAACTACATGAGGAAGCAAAATTGCGTTACATTCCCCGTGAGCCAAATCAAGATAGCCGCCAAGACTATGAGCCAAAGAATGCACACATCCCAAGCTTGCATTTGAAAATGCTAATCCGGCATACAAACTTCCCAACATAACTTTACCCCTTGCCTGAATATCTTCGGGATTAGTAATTGTCTTTTTTAAATTTATGTTTATTAACTTTATGGCTTCTATTGCGTACAAATCGGTAAAAGGCGAATTTGCATTAGAAACATATGCTTCAAACGCATGACATAAAGCATCCATTCCTGTACAAGCCGTTAAATAACTATCCATTGTTTGCAAAATTAAAGGATCTATTAATGCAACATCAGGCACAAGTGCTTTGCTGACTATTGCCATTTTATATTTCTCTTCTGCTTTATTTATTATTGCAAATTGAGATACATCTGCCGAAGTCCCTGATGTTGTTGGTATACAAATTATTGGTGGGGTTGGTCGCATTATTTTATCAATCCCCTCATAATTGTTTATGTGGCTTTTATTTGTTACTACAATACCAATCCCTTTTGCACAATCCATTACACTACCGCCGCCAATAGCTAAAATTAAATTACATTTGTTTTCTAAATATACTTGTGCACCCTCCATCACTTCGTAATTTCGAGGATTGGGGGATATTTTATCATAAATAACAAACTCAAGTTCTTCTTGTTGTAACGATAACTCAAGTTCTTTAATCCAGATTGTATTTTCAATCCCCTTATCAGTAGCAACAAAAATCTTTTCTCCGCCCAGTTTTTTGCTATAATTTGCTGCTAACTTACGGGCTTCTAAACCAAAAATATATTCAGGAGCCACAAACTTTCTTAGTTCTAACTGTATTTCATTTTTGCTAATCATTCAGCCTCCCAAATTGCAATTTTTAAGATTTAACTTTATTTCAATATTATAATTATTTATAATAATGTCAATATTTTATTTTTACTAAAAATTGTACAATTTGCCAATAAATTAGCACAAAAAAAGGCTCTTTCAATACATGCAGTATTAGAAAAAGCCGTTTAAAATTTATTATAATATATAAAGTTTACAAGGTCAAACTATTTAATTGTAAAGATAGTTTATTGATTTCTTCTGAATTAGCTCTAATTTGTTTAGTAATGTCAAAAGCACTATTAAGTGCATTTTCCATTGCATTCGATCCGGGAACAGAAGGAATTTTTATGTTAAGTTTTTTTAGTAGTTTATCAATAAGTCCTTTAGCGAATTTTTGTGCCGGACCTGCAAATATTTTTTGAAGTTTTTTACCTGATATAATATCCCGTACACTTATACGGATTTTAATTTTCCCAATATCTTTTTTGAATTGTTTATCGAGAACATTATTTATTTCTCCAGCCACCCTATCAACCGGTTTCAACCCATTATCAAATACTTTTAATCCTTTATCAAAATCGTTAATTGGTTTCTGCACATTATCCAGTTTGTCACAGCTTTTTATAATATCGTTAAACCCTTTTTCATTTGCACTTATTAACTGTTTGATTTTTGAAACATTTTCCTTGATAGACGTAAATTGGATTTTCTTTGAGTTTGCTTCAGCAGTATCAGAATGAGCAATGTATTTACTATACTTCATTAACGAAAATTTAGCAAATTTAATTTGCGAATTAAAAAGCATATTAATGGGATGCGAATAATTTAAATTATCATAAGCCTGTACTACAACTTTTGCTTTAAGAGCATTTAACCCATTAGAAGCCAATTCCAACTTAGAGCCGACGACTTCCATTCCTGTCTGAAGAGCTTTAATTGCGTTACCGACATACGGAATAAATCTGAATGGCTCTAACGCTTGTTGAGTGCTATTTACCTTTGATGTAAACGAACCCACTCTATCAATCAAAATATTACTTTTATCAAACATACTGCGTAAGTTTTCAATTTTAAATAGTGCATTACTTGAAGAATTTTCAACAGATTTAATTACTGAATATGCAGTATTAACCTCTTCAAGAGTACTAACAATATCAGCATCATTTGATTTAACTGTCCACAAACCCTCTGTAACATCTTTGGGAATAAACGGTTCATTTGTTTCTGAATCAATCAAATACCATTCAACCCATGGGTTATTCTGATCTTCTAACATTACAACGTTACTTCCGTCAATTGCACTTTTTGTTACCCCAACTACAAAATTTGGATTAGATGTATAAATTTTAAACCTTCCTTGTCCCATGTATCTAAAGTGATAACTTTGGGCTCCGTTAACTCTTTTATTAAACAAATAAAGGTTTGCACCATCTTGGAATTTTTCCCCATCCAAATCAAGAACTATATTATCATCACTACTTACGCAAATATTATAATAAAACCTTGTAGGACTTAATTGTTTTAATCTATATTTTCTATCAGGCAGATTATCGCCAAGCGTATATAATTGAACATTAATCCCCGAAACTGCTTTGCCTCCGGGAGTATCAAAAAAACCTTTTAGGTTCTTTCCATAACATAAGGCAGACTGAATATAAAATGTTCTTATTCCTGTCATATCTGCCATTTTAAATTCTTTAGAAATCGCATTTGTTTGTTGGTTGGTGGTGTTTGTTTGTTGAGTTGGTACATTTTTCGGTTTTGCAGCAATCGGTGTATCCCCAACACCAAAACAACTTTCCAAATTTAATGCCTTTTTGCTTTTTTCAGATATTATTACCCATTCGACACATGAGTTATTAACGTCATCCCAAATCACTACTTCAGAACCCTTTTTATAAGGACAGTTGGACATAGCTAAAACCCTACCACATTCAGAGACTATCTTAAACTTTCCGTTGCCAATGTACATAAGTTTAAAAAATTGACTTTTATCATTTGATTTATTTGCAATTATTACTCTCGTTCCATTATTATCTTTACCACCCTTTAATGCCAAACACTTCATGGTTCCTTTTAATTCAATCAGCATGTAATTTGAGTTTGCCGAAGGCTTTATTTCAAATTGTTTATTTTGAGTATCATCTTCAAGTTTATTTACTTGCAACTGTTCTCTATCCCAAGAACGTGCCGCTTTAGTATTTACAAATAGATAGCCATCTGCGGTTCCTTTTTGAAATTCTTCCGCATTTTGAATCAAATAAGTGTCATGACTTGGAATAAATTGATTAGCGTTTTGTGCCTTTATTATTGTAGCTGCCTGGAATAGGATCATGAAAAGGATAAAAAGTGGTTTCATTAATTTTCTCCGTATTTTAAATACACACTCCTCGCATATTAATGTAAATATGCGGAATTATTTTTGTTTAGGGGATTGATAGTTGTAATTTTAATATAAAAAATAATTCTTAAATATCAAGTTAAATATGGGATTTTGAATAAATGAATGGGAAACATGTGTTGAGTTTTATTTTTAATTAACTTAAAAAGCCCTCCAAAGAGAGGGCTTTTTGTACTGTAATAAATCTAAATTATAGACCTATTTCACCTAATTTATTTGTTGCTTCATTAATTTTATCGCTATTTTCTTTTATTTTCTTAGTGAAATCAAGTGTATTGTTTAAGGCATCCTTAAACTTATCAACTCCAGGAACAGAAGGCACTTTAACATTTAATTTTTTTAACAAAGGCTGCAATACACCATCAAGAAATTTATTTACATATTTATCGAATAATTTCCCAACTTTTCCACCTTCTAATATGTCGCGTACGCTAATATCAATTTTAACTTTACCAATCCCTTTTTTGAAACGTTTATTCAACACATCATTTATTTCATCGGCAACTTTATCAACTGGTTTCATACCGTTATCAAATTTATTAACACCTTCTTCAAATTCTGTAACCGGTTTATCTATATTTTTCATTTTGTTGCAGATATCATCAATTTTATTAAAGTTACCATCCACAGAACTCAATGTTCCATTAATTGCATTTAGCTTTTCGCTAAGCTTGGTTATTTTTGAGGTTTTTTCAATTCCACTATAATTTCCATTTACTAAATCATTTTTAGTATCAACTAAAGTGTTTTTTAACAGTTTCATTTTTGAATTAAAGAGCAAATTACTTGTGTATGCATTAACAACATTAGAGTTTGCTTGTCCTACAACCGGATCTTTAATAGCTTGCAAAGATTTATCAACTTTATCCAATTGACCTAAAGTCATTCCTAAACTCGTTGTAATCACTTTAACCGGCACCCCAATTATAGGGAGACGCGAGAAAGGATTAAGTGCATTCTGAGTATCATTTACTTTAGAATTTAGCGAACTCACCTTATTGATTAATAAATAACTTTTTTCCATTGTAGTTGTTGTATTGTTAAGTTTACCAAGTGTAGAATTGGATTTTTGCTCAACATTTACAACAGACTTGTAAGTATTATCAATTTCTTTAAATGCTGCGAGCACTCCAGGATCATTTGATGTAATATCGGTAATGTTATTCTTTTTTTCATTATTTGGAATAAATGGTTCATTTGTTTCAGTATCAATCAAGTACCATTCCATCCAAGGTCCTTCGTGATCAGTCCAAACAAGCACATTGGTTCCATTTTTTGATTCTCTTCCATTTGTACAAATAACTTTACCATTTGCATTAATAATTTTAAACTTACCATTCCCCATATATTTAAAAATAAAGTCTTGTGCTGAAGAATTATTCTTTTCATATAATTGAATATTTGCTCCATCAGTATTAACTCCACCTGCAATATCTACATTCAAATTTGGATTATCTGCAACACAAATATTATAGAATGATAAATTATTATTTGCAGTATTAATTCTATATTTTCTATCAGAACCTCTATCTGTCAAACCCCATAGTTGAATATTATTCCCACCTGCAGGGGCACTTACACCCGGCACATCAAAAAATCCATCCAAAGATTTTCCATAGGTTAGAGCCGATTGGATATAAAAGGTTCTAATTCCATTCATATCTGCACCGGTATTAGTTTTTGCTGCATTAATTTTATCTTCAAGCTTTAAAGCCTGTCTTGTTTTTACCGAAATTAAACACCATTCCATCCAAGGACCATCATGGTCATCCCAAATGGTTATTGCGTTACCATTATCTGACTTACGACCTGACAAACATATTACTTTACCACCTTGAGAATAGATCTTAAATCTGCCATTTCCTAAATACTTAAATGTGAAATTCTGATTCCACCCATTCCCCGGATCCCAAATAATCAAATCTTGCCCATTGTTATTCTTTCCTCCTTTAACATCCAAATAACCGGCAACACCATCAATATGAATTTTTACATATCCCGCTGTTGAAGAGTTCTCAATTACATATCTTCTATCTTTAGCCTGATCACCTAATCCCCAAACTTTAATTTGTGCCCCCTTAACAATTTTATCTTCACCACCCGGAATATCCCAATATGCCATATCCCTTTTACCATATTCTTGGGCTGACTGAATAAAAAAGGCTTCTCCTTTAGGAATTAAATCGTTAATACTTTGACCTCTTACGCTCATAAAATATAATATAAATATTATCGTCAGCTTAAGGTATTGCTTCATTAATTTTCTCCATATTTAATAATTTGAATAAATACACACACTCCACCATTAACAATATTTTTAATTATCAACAATTGGAATTAATCGAATTGATTTATCTTTGTTAAGATATATAAATAAATGATTTATGTCAAGAAAACAGAATTATATTGATAGACATACTGCCCAATTTGTGATTAACATCATAAATCACTTAATTTTTCTTAGGGGATATTATTTTATCGTGAGCTAACTAAATATTTCACCAATCAATAAAGTATAAATTGTTTTGGGATCAAGTCCTGATGATTTAACCGAAAGGTCTGCCTTTAATAAAGCTTTAATTGCTTTATTAACTCGTTCTTCAGATTTGAAATACGAAGCTCTTAAGCAGCTTTTATAAAAGTATTCTGATACATCTGCCTTCAATGCAGCTTCTCTTGGTTGAATTTCTTTTCTTATTAATTCTTTGCTATGTACTATTGTAATAAAGTATTTGTTTAACGTTGAAAGAATAATTAAAAGATGGGTTCCATAATAAAGCAGGTTATAACCTATTCGCAATGCTTTATCTTTATCGCCAACTCCCAATGCATCCAACAGATTAAAAATTGTAAACTCTTTTGTGTTGGATGCTAATCTATTAATAAGTTCAAGATTAATTTCTTGATTTTCCCCCAAAAAATTAAAAAACTTATTCAGTTCTTGTTCTAATAAGTTCTTATCTTCGCCAACAGTTTCAATTAAAACCGCCGCATTTTCGTAAGTTATTGTAATCTTTTTTTCACCGGCTGATTTTATTACCCAATTAATTAAATCAGCTCCCTTCAACTCCCTTGCTTCAAACATCCAACCTTCAATTGCCATTGTTTTGTATGGATTGGACGATAACGATTGTATTTTATCATTATGTGTAATAATTAAAACAGTAAAAGGTGCAGGGTTTTCAATATATTCATTTAACACCTTTTTATCTGCAACATTTTCAAAACTTTTTATTACAATAAGTTTTTTTCCATTACTAAAAGGGTAAGTGGAAGCCGAAGAAATCAACCCGCTAATCTCTTGTTTTTTGTCCAGGCGAACTATTTCCTTGTCAAAGTCAGTTCCAACAAAAGGGTCAACTGCCTTAATTATATCATCTGCAGTTTTTTCTATTGCAAATGTATCCGCACCAAACAAAAAATATACAGGTAAAATATTTTTTTCATCTAAGTAATCATATACTTTTGATATGTGTAAAGCTTCGGCTTTTGTTCCACTCTCTTTTTTTTTCATTTTATCTTTGAACTTTTTGTACTGTAACTTTATTAATTACTACATCAGTTAAT
Source organism: Melioribacteraceae bacterium (assembly GCA_963663265.2). Lineage (GTDB taxonomy): Bacteria > Bacteroidota > Ignavibacteria > Ignavibacteriales > Melioribacteraceae > JAEXOD01. Next base: position 2,165,318 of record CAXXXM010000002.1, on the reverse strand, counting down.
GGTCTGTTTCTATCCATTGTTACAGGCACTTTACCAATTTTTTCAACAACATCCATTCCACCAATAACTTCACCAAAAATTGCATGACGGTCATCTAAATGAGGAGTTGGTACCAAAGTAATAAAAAATTGACTACCATTAGTATTTGGTCCTCTATTTGCCATAGAAATTAATCCGGCACTATTATGTCTTAATGATGAATCAAATTCATCCTCAAAAGTACTGCCATAAATACTTGAACCACCGGCACCTGTTCCTGTTGGATCGCCACCTTGAATCATAAAACCATCAATAACTCTATGAAAAATTACACCGTTATAATAACCTTTTACAGCTAAACCAACAAAATTTTTAACTGTTTTTGGAGTTAATTTATCATAAAATTGAATTTCAATTGTTCCTAAAGTGGTTTCCATTGAAGCAACTAACACTTCATTTTCTTTTAAATCCATTAATGAATCCAATACTGCCTCTTCTTTATTTGTTAAAATACTTGATTTATTTGTATTTGAATTTGAAAAATTTTCAAATTGTGCACTACTATTAATATAGCTGATACTTATCAAAAGAAATACATAAAACATTTTTTTTATCATTTTAACCTCATTTAATTAGGGTTGAATTAGGTTTGAATATAAAAATATTAAAATTGTAATACCAATTAAAACTCTATAAATTACAAAAACATAAGTACTGTTTTTTTTCAAAAAACTCAACAAAAATGCTATTGTTAAATATCCACTTATTGCCGCAGCAATAGTTGCAACAATTAATGTAATAAATCCTGACGAATCCAATTTTCCTACTTCATGGTAAAACTCTAAAAGGCCGCTGCCAAAAACTGCCGGAACACTCAACAAAAAAGAAAATTTTGCAGCCGTATCTCTTTTTAACCCAACAAATAAACCTGCCGTAAGAGTAGTTCCCGACCTTGATGCTCCAGGAATTAATGCAAATGCTTGTGCTACTCCTATAATTAAAGCATCTTTCCAAGTTATCTTTTCAATTCCTCTTTTAAACTTGCCTAATTTTTCTGCAAGTCCTAAAATTATACCAAGTGATATTAAAGAAATAGCTATTACATAAAGATTTTTTGTAAAGGCTCCTTCAATAAAATCCTTAAATAACAAGCCGATTATTACAACCGGTATTGAACCTAAAATTATGAACCAGCCCAACTTTGAATCTAAAGATTGTTCAGATAACTTTTTCCTTTCTAAAATATTATCTTTAATAAATCCAACAAAAATGTTCCACAAGTCTTTCCAAAAATAAATCAGAATTGCTAAAAGTGTACCCATTTGAATAACTGCAATAAAAGCTGTCCAACTTTCAGGGTTTTCAGAAGAAATCAGCCCCATTAATTTTCCCGCAACAGTTAAATGCCCGGTACTACTTATTGGCAAAAACTCTGTTAAACCTTGAATAATACCCAACACAATAGCTTCTAAAATACTCACAATTTCTCCTAAAAAATGTATGTAACGCCTAATTTAATTGCAAATGCCAACGAATTCATATCTACACTTTCATTTAGCACATTATTATATAATTTATAATCCCCTTTTAATTCACCGGCAATATCATACCGCAAATCCACACCAATGTTAGCAAACATATCACCACTTAACAAAGTATTTCCCGATACTCGTAATAAAAATCCATAGCCGGTTGCTGTAAAATTATTTTCTTTTGTTAATCCCGGCAGCTTTTCATCTAACGAAACAAATCGTGGACCAATACCGGCACCAAACTTAAACTTATATCCAATTCCCGTCAATTGATAATAAGCTACTATTGATGGCTTAAAATGAATATATGAGATATCATAATTCCCCAAAATGGTGGTATTATTAAACGAATATATTTGATTTGAATAATCTATTGCAAAATTGTAGTTCTCCAAATAATTATATCCTATTTCACCATAAAATTCAATTGCACTATTCATTGATGAAAGCTTTTCACCCGATAAGGCATAATTTACATTTATATAATCGGTAAATACAGGGGAATTAATAAAATCTAATCCCATTCCGGCTGTTGCTTCAAATTGAGCATTAATTTTGCATGAATAAATTAATATCAAAAACAATATTATCTTTTTCATTAATTATTCCTTTTCTAATTTGAATACGCTGAAAAAATTCTCCGATTTTTCACCTCTATTTCTGCGTCTCTGGTTAATATAAAAAATAAAAAACATTGCACACGAAAGAAAAACGATATAAGATAAAAAATGTGTTAAAATTGCATATGCTGCTGCTGATTCCGAATTAAAAGCATATAATTCAACCAACAAAAATATAGAGATTGCATGGTACGAACCCGTTCCCCCCGGCGTGGGAATAATAACTCCAAACGAGCCTAATGCAGAAATAACCCAAGCCATAGCAAATGTAATTTCTTGGTTTGTATATAAATTAAACATATATAAACCTACATACGTAGTTAAAGCATAAACAATAATTACAATAAGAGATAAAATACATGTTAAAGCCCAGTTTTTTGTCCCTCTTAAACCTGCAACTCCATCCATTAAAGTATGAAAAACATAACTAACTTTATCAGCAAATTTAGGTGAAAACGACAAAACATTTTTTATAAAATGTTCCGAAACTTCTGTTTTCCACAAAAAGAACAATATTGCCAAAGCAACAAAAACAATCGCTGCCGCTGTTGATATATATATTGTCGATTTTAACCATACAACATCATTAAACAAGTCGCCATTATAAGCAAAAACGCTTATTATTACTGCAACAAGCAGCATAACAACATCAATTATTCTCTCTAATATAATTGTACCAAGCATTGAACTTCTGGAAACCCCTTCCCATTTACCCAAAAACAAACCTCTATAAACTTCACCAAGTCGAGGAACAATACAATTTACTCCATAACCAATCATCATTGCCCCAAATGTATTTAGTACTTTTACATCCGGTTTTAAAGTGCTAATCATTATCTTCCATCGAACAGAACGTAAAAAATGAGAAAGAATGAATAAAAACAAAAAAAGTCCAATATATTCAAGCTTTGCCGAGTATATCAGATTTAAAGATTCTTTTATATCAATCCCTTTAAGAGCCAAGTATAAAAATACAATTGTTAACACAAATGGGAAAGTAAATCCAAATGCCTTTTTAATATTCGTTTTAATAGTAAATTTCCCAAAATTAAAAAAATATAATTTTTTAAAATACTAAATTTTCAATAATAAATTTATAATAAATTATACTAAGGCATCTGGTTTTTTGTTCTACAATTTTTGAGCTTCTGCTAAAAACTTTTCTGCCAATAAAACATCTTCTTCGCTCCCAATATAAAGAGGGCATCTTTGATGAAGTGATTCTGGCTTAATTTCCAAAATTCTATTTTTTCCGTCAGAAGCTCTTCCGCCAGCAGCTTCAACTATAAAAGCCATAGGATTACATTCATACATTAAGCGAAGTTTCCCTTGTGGGAATCTTGAATCAGCCGGATAGATAAAAATTCCACCATATAGTAAATTTCTGTGAATATCAGCAACAAGAGAACCAATATATCTACCCGAGTAAGGTTTTTCTCCTCTATCATCTGCATCTTGTAAATATTTAATATATTTTTTTAAGCCCGGATGCCAATATTTATAATATCCTTCGTTTGTACTGTAAATTCTACCACTTTTAGGAGTTATAATATTAGGATGAGATAACAAAAATTCACCTATTCCCAAATCTAATGTAAATCCATAAACGGCTTCACCTGTTGTATAAACAAAAATTGTAGACGAACCATACAACACATAACCCGCAGCAACCTGTTGTAAGCCCGATTGAATAACATCTTCATTAGTTCCCGGCTCGCCACTTTTTGAAACTCTTTTGTATAACGAAAAAATAGTACCAACACTTACATTTGCATCAATATTTGAAGACCCATCTAATGGATCAAACAAGAGTACATATTTTCCAATTTCGTACTGTTTTGGAATATAAATTATCCCTTCTTCTTCTTCGCTTGCCATAATGCACAAATGCCCGCCATATTCCATTGCTTTAACCAGAACTTCGTGCGAATACATGTCAAGCTTTTTAACTTTTTCGCCATGTACGTTTGTATCATCAGTAAAACCTAAAATATCTACCAAACCGGCTTTATTTATTTCGTTTGAAATAATTTTTGCTGCTAATGCAATAGTATTTAGAATTCCGGAAAATTCACCCGTTGCTTCGGGATATTTTTTTTCCCCTTCTAAAATGTGTCTTTCAATTGTCATAAATTTAATTTTAGGCATGTATCCTCCTTAAGCGGATTTAGTTATTTCTTGTTCTTTATATTGTAACTGATATAACCTATAATAAATACCCCGTTTTGCCAACAACTCCTGATGATTGCCAACTTCCCTTATTTCTCCTTTATGCATAACAATTATTTTATCAGCGTTTTGAATTGTTGAAAGTCTGTGTGCTATTACAATTGAAGTTCTATTTACAAGAAGTTTTTGTATAGCATTTTGAATCAATAATTCAGTTTCTGTATCTACGCTTGAAGTTGCTTCATCCAAAATCAATATTTTGGGATTGTATGCTAATGCACGTGCAAAAGAAATCAACTGTTTTTGCCCAACACTTAATGTTGCCCCTTTTTCCTTTACTTCTTCATTATATCCATTTGGTAAGTTTTCTATAAACTTATTTGCTCCAACTGTTTTTGCTGCTTTTATTGCATCTTCCAATGTAATAGCCGGATTATCTAAATTTATATTGCTGTAAATTGTACCGCTAAACAAAAAAACATCCTGTAATACAATAGAAATATACTTTCTCAGGTCACGTTTATCAAGTTTACTTATATCTACTCCATCAAGTTTTATTTTACCTTCAGTAATATCATAAAACCGAGTAAGAATATTAATTATACTTGTTTTTCCTGCTCCGGTTGCTCCTACTATTGCAACAGTTTCGCCCGGATTTATCTTAAAACTTATATTCTTTAAGACATATTCATCGGGATTATAAGCGAACTTAACATTTTCAAATTCAATTTGTCCCAACACATTATTTAGCTTAATAGGATTATCAGGATTTTTAATAAAAGTTTTGTCATCAAAAAGCTTAAATATTCTTTCTGATGAAGCCATTGCAGTTTGCAAAACATTATATTTTTCCGACAAATCTCTTATAGGACGAAAGAACATTTCAGTATACTGAATAAATGCAAATAACACCCCAATTGACAAAGAGCCTTGAATTACTTCCCCACCACCATACCAAATAATTAAAGCTATTGTAGCCGAACTAAAAAAATCTACAACCGGAAAAAATACTGCATAATAAAAAACAGATTTAATGTTAGCATCGTTATGATCTTTATTAATACCCGTAAATTTAGAAAACTCATCATTTTCTTTATTAAATATCTGAACAACGTTCATACCGGTAATATGTTCTTGCATAAACGTATTTAAGCGTGCTAAATGAAACCTAACATCTCTGTATGCAGACCTTACTTTTTTTCGAAATATTGAAGTGGCTAAAATAACCAACGGCAATACTACTAAGGTTACTAACGATAAATCCCAAGCCATAAAAAACATAAAACCAAGAATCCAAAGGATCACAAAAATGTCACCAAATACAGTTATAATTCCTGCCGAAAACAATTCATTTAATGCCTCAACATCATTTGTTACTCTTGTTACTACCCTGCCTATTGGAGTTTTATCAAAAAAACGCAGAGCAAGTTTTTGAACATGTTCAAAAAGTCTTACTCTTATATCATAAATAACTTTTTGCCCCATTAACTGAGTATAATATGTTAAAAAGTATTGAATTAAGGATTGCAGTAATAACGATACAACTAATGCAATAGAAATATACATTAACGATTGATAATCTTTATTAACAATGCTATAATCAACAGCTATTTTGGTTAAATACGGTCTTACCGGTCCTAACCCCGCAACCGAAACACTTAAGAATATTCCCCAAAAAACATATTTTTTATATGGTTTTAGATAAATAAGCAAACGTTTCATTAATTTAGAATCGTACGCTTTACCTAATATTTCATCATCTTTATCGCTTGCCATTTATTAATTAATTTCCTTTAATTCTTTTTCTAATAACTGTTTTTGGTGCATTGATGCATAAATACCACTTGCATCAACTAATTCATTATGAGTACCTTCTTCTGCAATCTGCCCATTATCAATAACAAAAATTTTATCAGCATTTTTTACAGTTGATATACGATGACTAATAATAATACTTGTCCTTCCATTCATATAATCTTTTAATTTTGTTAAAATCTCCTCTTCGGTATTAGTATCAACCGCTGAAAAAGAATCATCCAAAATTAAAATTTTAGGATCTATTGCTAATGCACGTGCTAAAGAAGTTCTCTGCTTTTGTCCACCCGATAGAGTAATCCCCTTTTCACCTAAAATTGTACCAAATTTTTCAGGAAACGCAACTACATCTTTATTGAGAGCAGAAATATCAGAAACCTTGTTTAATAAGTCTTTATTTGGATCCCTAACTCCAAATAAAATATTATTTTCTAATGTGTCGGAAAATAAAAAAGTCTCTTGTGGTACAATCCCAATATTTTGCCTTAATACTTCAATTGGAACATTTTTAACATTAACCCCATCAATAAAGATTTCTCCAGCAGTTACATCATACAAGCGTGGAATTAAATTTATTAAAGTTGATTTTCCAACACCGGTATTCCCAACAAAAGCAACAGTAGATCCTGCTTTTATATTAATATTTGTATTTTTAAGAACATTAGGCAGCTTTTCTGAATACTTAAAACTTACATCCTTGAACTCAATATTTCCCGTAAAATCTTTAATACTGAAATCTGTTCCCTGATGATTGCTTATTTCTACATCCTCCTTCATCATTCTGTTTAGTCTTTCCATGCTTGCAGCAGCCTGTTGAGCTATATTCATTACCCATCCAAAAGCAATTGTGGGCCAAATTAACATTCCCAAAAACACAACAAACGCAGAAAGCTCTCCCAAACTTATAACACCTTCCATAACCATTGTACCACCAAGCCAAGTAACAATAATAACAGATACACCTGTAATTAAAAACAAAATCGGTTGAAACAAGGCCTGTATTTTAACTTTATCCATATTCCTATCAAGGTAATCAGCATTTATTTTTTTGAATGCTTTAAGTTCACTTTCTTCTCTTACATATGATTTAACAACACGAATACCGGAAAACGATTCTTGTGTTTTTGCTGTTAACTCCGAAAACTTTTCCTGAATAAGAGTAAACTTTTTGTATATCTTTTTGCTGATGTAATACACCATATAAGATAAAAATGGGAGCGGCAGAAGTGAATATATAGTAAGCTTTACACTTAATGAAAGAATTATTAACAAAATAATACAAAATCTAAATGCAGTATCAATAAAATACATAACTGCCGGACCAACAAACATTCTAACAGCATTAATATCATTAGTTGCATGAGCCATTATATCGCCTGTTGTATGATTTTGAAAATATCTTAATGGCAGCTTTTGAATGTGTGTCCAAAAATCTTGCCGTAAATCAAATTCAATTTCTCTTGATACTACAATTATTGTTTGACGGATTAAATATCTAAAAATTCCGCTAATAACACTAATCACAATTATTAAGATTGCGTAATGAGTTAATGTATCATAGTTTATTGATGTTTCTAAACTATCAATAGCATCTTTTAAAAATATGGGCACATATATTTGGGTGATGTTAGATATTAATATAAAGAGTATACCCAAAGCTATTTTAATTTTATATTTATTAAAGTACTTTAATAATACAGCTAAACTTCGCATTAAAATTCAATATTTGTTAAATTGGAAATATAAATATAAACAAAAGCAAAATTATAATGGTTCTTAATCTAATATTATATTAAGTTAATAATTTTATCGTTGATAAGGAAGGAATTTTGACAGGAAAAAGATAAGGGGTGTGGCAGCACCCCTTATACAAGTAATAATTAGAGTAAAGTACCTCTATGACACTAAACTAAGTGTAACAAGAAACTCATTAAAATACCTGCGGCAACTGCCGAGCCGATAACACCGGCAACGTTTGGTGCCATAGCATGCATTAATAAGTAGTTTGAAGAGTCTTCTTCAATTCCAAGGGTATGTACAACACGTGCACTATCAGGAACAGCCGATACACCTGAAGCACCTATCATTGGATTGATTTTTTCGCCTTCTTTAAAAAACAAATTCATAAACTTAGCAAATAAAACCCCACCTGCAGTTGCTATCATAAAAGAAACAGCACCAAGAATAAATATCAAAATAGATTGTGGAGTTAAAAATGTTGTAGCTTGTGTTGAAGCACCAACTGTAACACCAAGTAAAATAGTAACTATATCAATCAAAGGACGCGAAGCAGTTTCAGCTAAACGTTTTGTAACCCCTGATTCTTTTAATAAATTACCAAAAAACAACATACCTAATAAAGGCAAAGCACTTGGTGAAATAAATGTTGTAAATAATAAACCTGCAATTGGGAATAATATCTTTTCCAATTTTGTAGCTACTCTTGCAGGTTTCATTTTAATTAATCTTTCTTTTTTTGTAGTTAACAATTTAATTACCGGCGGTTGAATTACCGGAACTAATGCCATATAAGAATAAGCCGCAATAGCAATTGCTCCAATAAACTCAGGTGCTAATTTTGAAGCTAAAAATATAGCAGTAGGACCATCAGCACCACCAATAATTCCAATAGCTCCGGCTTGAGCAGGAGTAAATCCTAAAACCAAAGCAGCTATAAATGTAAAAAAGATACCTACTTGAGCCGCAGCTCCTAACAACATCAACTTTGGATTGGACAATAACGCAGAGAAATCTGTCATTGCACCAATACCTAAGAAAATAAGTGGAGGGAAGATACCTTTTAACACTCCAAAATAGATATAATTTAGTACGCTACCTTGTTCATAGATACCAATTTGTAAACCAATATTTTCAACAAAAGGAATATTTCCTATTAAAATACCAAAACCAATTGGGACAAGTAATAATGGTTCATAATCCTTCTTTATAGCTAAGTAAATAAAGAGAAGTCCAACTACTATCATGGCAACGTGACCAAACGTGATATTGTAGAAACCACTATAAGTAAAAAACTGTCTCAACGCATCGAGTAATTGTTCCATATATTAGCTCCCTATTTCAACAAGTATGTCACCTTCAAGTACAGAATCACCTTGTTTTACTTTCATACTTAAAACTTTACCTTCTTTATCGGCTTTAATGTTGTTTTCCATTTTCATAGCTTCCATAATAAGAAGAGTATCTCCGGCTTTAACAACATCACCCTCTCTAACTTTAACTTCCAAAATCACACCCGGAAGTGGAGCCTTAACATTACCGCCGCCTTTTCTTTCAGTAGGTTTGCTTGTTTTTGCTGTATCGCCTTCATTTGATGGTACTGCAAAAGTTCTGGTTAATTTTGGAGTTTTTGAAGCTTTAACTTCATGATGTATTTGTACTTTATATACTGAGCCATTTACATCAACTTCGGCGACATTATCATCAAGATTTAATATCTCAACGTCATAGTCGTTTCCTTGTATTGTAAATTTATATTTTTTCATATTAATTCTTATTCCTTTATTTGCGAGGTATATTTCTTAATCCGTAAATTTTTGAACTCCAAGGAGAATAAACTCTTTGAACTTTATTTATTGTTAATACTGTATTTTCCAAATCATGTAATTCGGAAAAATGTAAGTGTAAAGCTGTAAATATTGCAGCATCTATTTCACCTGTTGAATCCATAGCTTTTGGAGAAGCTGGTGTAATTTCGCCGGTTTTTTCTCGCTTCTTCCTTACTGAAAGCTGCAATGTTTTAGTTAAGTAAATTAAAAAGATACTTAATAAAGCTAAAGAAGAAAACACAACCGCCATACTTACTACGGATATCAACTCACCATTACCTTCAGCAATTTTTGAAAAATCAAAAGAAATATCGCCCAATGATTTTTCCGAAACCTGCTGAACAGTATCCTGTATGGCTGTTTTTACCATGTTAAGTGAATCGCTGTTTACTTTTGCACTTATTGTATCTATGTTTTGAATAAAACTAAAAATCATTTAACCCTCCTTATAATGGTATGTTTGAGTGTTTTTTAGGCGGATTTTGATCTTTTTTAGTTGAAAGCATCTGTAATGCTCTAATTATTCTAAAACGAGTATTTCTTGGTTCAATTACGTCATCAATATAACCATATTTAGCAGCAACATAAGGATTGGCAAATTTATTTTTATATTCTTCTTCTTTTTCTGCCATAAATTTAGCTTTTTCTGCCGGATCGGTAATCTCTTTTAATTCACGAGCATGTAACACTTCAATAGCACCTTTTGGACCCATAACAGCAATTTCTGCATTCGGCCAAGCATAGTTGATATCGCCACGTAAGTGTTTTGAACTCATAACATCATAAGCGCCACCATATGCTTTACGTAAAATAACAGTAACTTTTGGTACTGTTGCTTCTCCATAAGCAAATAGTAATTTTGCACCATGTAAAATGATACCACCATATTCTTGAGCTGTACCCGGCAAAAATCCCGGTACGTCAACTAATGTTACTAATGGGACGTTAAATGCATCGCAGAATCGAACAAAACGAGCTGCTTTTCTTGAAGCATTAATATCTAATACACCTGCCAAAAAGCTTGGTTGGTTTGCTATAATACCAACTGAAGTACCATTAAAACGAGCAAATCCGGTAATAATGTTTGGAGCATAGTGCCTTTGTACTTCTAAAAATTCATTATAATCAACTACTGAATGAATTACATCTTTTACATCATAAGGCTTATTAGGGTTCTCTGGAATAATTTCATTTAATGTATCATCTAATCTATCTATTGGATCATCACAGTTTGCGTAAGGTGGATCTTCAAGATTGTTTTGTGGCAAGTAACTTATTAATTTTCTTATTAATAAAATACCCTCGTTTTCATCTTCAGCCACAAAATGTGTAACACCTGATTTTGTTGCATGAACCATTGCACCACCAAGTTCTTCATCGGTTACAACTTCACCTGTAACTGTTTTTACAACTTTAGGACCTGTTACAAACATATAACTTGTACCTTTTGTCATAATTGTAAAGTCTGTTAAAGCTGGTGAATAAACAGCACCGCCGGCACAAGGACCAAAAATTGCCGAAATCTGTGGTACAACTCCGGATGCTAAAATATTTCTTTCAAAAATATCAGCGTAACCGCCTAAACTTTTAACACCTTCTTGAATACGTGCTCCACCACTATCATTAATACCAATAACAGGTGCACCCATTTTCATTGCTTTATCCATCACTTTACAAATCTTTTGAGCGTACATTTCTGATAAAGAACCGCCAAAAACTGTAAAATCTTGTGAAAACACATATACTAATCTACCATCAATTGTACCATAACCGGTAACTACACCATCTGAAAGATATGTTTGCTTGTCTAATCCAAAATCAACTGTTCTATGCGATACGAACATATCGAATTCTTCAAAACTGCCTTCATCTAAAAGCATATCAATACGTTCACGTGCGGTAAACTTACCTTTTTGGTGTTGTGATTCTATTCTTTTTTCACCACCGCCAAGACGAGCTTTTGCCCGTTTATCCATAAGTTCTTGAATTTTTTCTTGTATTGCCATATTTACTCCTAATAATGACCTTTTGTCATTTGTAGATACTAAATTTATTAATTTTTATTTTGCACAAAGTTCTGTTAATACACTAATTGTTGATTTTGGATGTAAAAATCCTATATTCAATCCTTCGGCTCCTTTTCTTGGAGCTTTATCTATTAACTGTATTCCTTTTGATTCTGCTTCTGCTAATGATTTTGCAACATCATCTACACAGAATGCTAAGTGGTGGATTCCTTCCCCTTTTTTCTCAATAAATTTTCCTATTGGTCCATCTGGTTCAGTTGATTCTAATAATTCTATTTTGGTCTGCCCTACTTGAAAAAATGCTGTCTTTACTTTTTGGTCTTTTACTTCTTCAACAGCATAACATTTTAACCCTAATACTGTTTCATAATATTTTATTGCTTCTTCTAAATTTTTAACTGCTATTCCGATGTGTTCAATATGCGAAATGTTCATTTTAGTTACCTTTTTAAATTTTTTTTTATTATCAGCACTTAATATCATCAAAAAATGTGCCTTTAAAACTTATGCATAAAATGAATATAAATTCGCTTTTCTTGTTCGTTTTTGTATAATTATCTATTTTTTTAATAGATATTTTTTTCTCGACTTTCTCAGTTTTTAGAATTTTTCTTTATTATGGAAATTATAAATTTCACTTTTATAAAGGAATTTTTGCAAGTTCGTTTATTTTTTCTTTATTAATTATTTGCTCAATTAATTTATAGACATAGCAGATAATTGTACTTGGAATTTTATCGGTTGAATATAATCCGAGTTTTTGTGCATTTTCTAAAGCTCGGTCAGTTTTTTTTATAAATCTCTCTGGTTTAGGATTGCACTTATTATATGAATTTTGCTTTTTACGCAACTCAACTTCAACAAAGGTTCCTCCATTTACGGAAACACGTCTATTTTCGTATAAAGCACTTTTATATTCTTTAGTCTCTTTAGATATATCCATGCTATGTAATAAAAACCAAAGTTCAAAACATGGACTGCTTAAACCAAATCCATAATCATGTGTCTTACAAAAACTCAAAACCACATTTAAAAGAGAATTGTTTATACTTTGTTTATCTCTGTCTATAACAATCCAAAAATCGTCGTTCACACTATTTAATTCGTTAATTCCGGTACTTTCAACAAATTTCTCCAGTCTTTTATATACGTCTGAAGGTTTATTATCGCCATCTTCAGTAGGTAGTAGAATCATCCGAATATCTTTTTTTAGAAGTTTATTTTCAAAAAGAAATTGGAAGTATTTTATTTCTGTAATCTTCCCTTCAGTTGCTATTACAAAAACTTTCTTCTGCCTAATTTCTTCTTTTATTCTTTCAATACTCTGTTCTTCTCTTCCCATTTTGTACCTAATAGTTTAACAAATCCGGAATTGCTCCATAACGACCAATTAAATAATCATCTTTAATTTTTTTATCAAATCTTACATCCTTAAATACTAAAAGCGAGTACACTTTAGATTGTTTCTTTTCATTTTTTTCAACAAACCATATTTCATCTTTTCTAAATAGATCTAAATCGAGAAGATTTTCTTCGTGCGTTGTAAAAATGATCTGATTATTTTTATTCTCATATACGTCTAAAAATTTAATAATAAAATTTTTAGTAAGACTTGGATGCAAACTTCTATTAAGCTCATCAATAAGAATTACATTTTCTTCATTACTGGAATCTAATAATAAAGGAATTAAATCAAACATCCTAATTGTTCCATCAGATTCTTCTTCAAGGTCAAAAGATTCGGATTTTTCTGAATTAACAATTTTATGAACAACAGTTAGTTTGTGAATCACAAACTTGCTTGTTCCATCATATAAGATGTAGGAAAGCGAATCACCTTGTCGTATACTTATTAATCTAGTTTTCCCATCCTGTGGAAGTTCCCTTATCTTTTCTTGAACATCTTTTGGAATTAACTTTGTATCATTCACATCAATTTTTTTATATTCAACATCATCTATTCCAGTATCAAAAATTTTCAAAAATTTACTAAAATCTTTCATAAAATTATTTTTGTTTGCCGTATTGTAGAATGGAAAACTAAATTTTGTATTTGGAAAAACAACGACTAAATTATCAGAAAACCAAGAAATACATTCCTGAATACCTTTCGATTTGACTAATAAATTTTCAATTTTATGATTAAAACACTGATTTATAAAAAGTTGGTTATCCCGTGTACTTTCAGATAACAAGTTTAAAAAATCTTTTTCCTTTTTTGATATTTGGGAATTTTCTAAAAATTGAAAACTTGTATTTTTGTTTTTGTCTATTTCTCTGCTGAAAATTCTTTTTTCTTTTTGTTTTCCAATCTCATACAACCATTCTTCCAATATAGTATTTTTATCAGCTATAAAACCATATGCATAACATTTGTTATTTTTCCTGAATTCAACTTCAATACGAGTTGGTTTTGATTTTAATTCTTTATCCAATTTAAATTCAGTAACAGGTAGTGTTTGATTCGGAAGAGTTCCCTTTAATACTAATTTCTGAATAACAGCCATTGCTTTAATCAAGTTACTTTTACCGGCAGCATTTGCACCATATATAGCACCCACCTTAAGTAAATTAAACTTTGAGTTTTTTTCAAGCTTTATTATATGGTCAGGATGTTGTTGTATTTTTCCAGCAACCATGGAAAATTCAATTCTTTCACCAAAGCTTAAAAAATTTTCTACAAATAAGCGAATTAGCATAATTTCCTCCAAAAACATATTCTAAATGCGATTTTTTCACATTTACAATACAATTTATTGCATTTTTTACAAAAAGTAAAGGAAATTTATATTTTGTTTATATTTTTATTTTTTTACTTCTTTTATAAGCAAAGGGTATGCCGGCTCAGTCATTCCATGCCCATAACCATCAAGTTCGTAATGATGGATATCTTTGTGTCCAACAACTTTCATCATTCTGTATAGGTAAGCATTCTCTTCATAACGTCCTAACATTTCCAAGTCCCTATCGCCAGTAATCAATAAAATTTTAGGAGCATCTGCTCTAACATAATATAACGGGGCAAATTCATCAATAATTGGCTGTGTTTCAGAAATTCCATTTTCCTTTCTAACAGTAAAATGGGTTATACATTGTCCGCTAAAAGGAACAAGCTCTTTAATTTTATTTGCATCAATATTATATTTACCCAACCATTTTTTATCTAAACCCAGCATTAACGTTAAATAGCCGCCGGCAGAATAACCGGAAACAATTATTTTATTAGTATCACCACCATATTTATTGATATTACCAAATACCCATGCAACCGACGCAGCTGCATCTTCAATATATTTTGGAGCATTAACATGAGGACTTAATCTATAATTGACTCCAACAATACAAAAGCCATTGTTTTTCAATCTTGCGGGAATCTCTTTTTCACCTCCGGTTAAACCGCCTCCATGAAACCAGATTACAGTTGTAAAATCTTTTTTATTCTCAGGGTAATAAATATCCAATTTACATCTGGAGTTTATATAATCATCGGTTTTACAAACTTCAATATCATAATAATTAATGTTTTGAACCGTTTTATATGTAATATCTTGGGCAAATAGTTTTGCCGTCACTAAAAACAAAACTGTATATATAAATATTTTTTGCATACTGCTCATTTTAATAATTAAGAAATATTCACAAATATAATAAAAAACTTCTTACTATGTCTTTGGTCTGCATAATTTTATCTAATTCTAAATTTCCTACTAAAAGCATTTTGTTAATATGCTTATTATAATTACAAGACACAACGTATTATTTTGTTTTAATATTTATTTCATTATATTAAACTAAATCTTTATTCAATAATTATTTTTAAATAAATTATGAATACACAACACTTTTTTGACACAACTGCATCATGGTACGATAAAATGATTAATTTCGATAATGCTATTAATGTCAGAAAGGATTTTTATAAACAAATTTTAAAAACTACTGCTAAAAACGGCATTGATATTGGCTGTGGTTCCGGTATCGATTCTATCGCAATTAACTTAATTGGGAATATTGTTACAGCATTTGATATTTCCGAAAACATGTTAATTCATGCTCGTGATAATGCAAATAATTCCAACTGTAATATCGAATTTATAAATAAAGATTTATCACAAGATATTACAGGGCTTACCAAAGTAGATTTTATTGTTTCGATGGGGAATACTATTGCTAATATTCCAACCGATAGATTGGATAATTTATTTCAAAATATAAAAAATTTACTTAATAAAGAAGGAATTTTCGTCTTCCAAGTAGTAAATTACCATAAAATACTTAACAAAAAGGAAAGAATACTAAACATAACTGAATCTGATTCCGATTATTATATTAGATTTTATGACTTTTATAAGGAATATTTAAATTTTAACATCCTTAAATTTGATAAAGCAACAACTAAAAATCGAGAGTTAATTACTACAAAATTATATCCATATTTACTCGAAGATTTTTTACATAAACTGGAAAAATTGTTTACTAATATTGAATTGTTTTCCGGTTTTAACTTAAACAGCTTTAATATTAATAATTCGGATGATATAATTTTTATCTGTAAAAACTAAAAACAGTCTAATTTTGGGAGGTCCAATGATACCACCGTCAAACAATACTAAATGGAAAGATTTAGTAACGGGTAAAACGCAATATCAGTTTAATCTGTTAGGACTTAGAATTTTAATGGGACGTATTTTGCTTAGCACACGAATGGATCCTTCACATTCAAATGTTAACCAAGCCGTAGAAGAAATTAGGGATTTTTTCGTCAAGAATGAAAAAATAGCCACACAAGACTTAAATAAAATTTTTGGATAGGAGCTAAACATGAAAAAATTATTAACTTTAACTGAAACCTCTTCCAAAATAATTCAAGGCGAAAAACTAATAATTGCCGGAGTGGAAGAATTATTAGCAAAACTGCCTAATGGTGAGTGGATTGGAGGAACAATTCCATATTTTATGGGTGATGATGGTGGTGTTTTTTCTACCGAATTGTTATTGGTAGAAACATTGCCCAACTATATTAACAACATAAAAATTAAAATGTATAACGATGTTAACTTACCTCATTTTGCCAATGATGAATTCAAGGATGGTTTTTCTGTTATATTAATCCCTGCATTCAGTAAAATTCATGAAGATTTTGCAAAACACTCCGGTACTTATGATAACATTTTTAATGTCCCCTTAATTGGCTGGATTACAGGAGTTGATTTAAATAAAATTAACGAATTAAAACCAAAAGTTTTTGATGGTAAAAGCGGACAATCTTCAGATTGTGATGCAATTGTAATGCACGTTGAGCTCCCTACAACAAAATATGCTAATATTGATATTGTTAATGTATTTAATCAAGGGGATGGAGATTTAATAGTATTCCCCACTTCAGGTTTTTCTGCTGAAAATTGTTATGTAAACGGAAAATTAGTAAACTTTGCAGAATACTTAACAAGTAACAATATTAATACCCAGCTTCCTCTTGTAGCAAATTATTATAACACAATGTTCAATGTAAGTTTTCAAAGTCTGGAAGATAATAAAGTTAATTTTTATGCTCCGGTATTTAAGGATGTTGAATATAAAATTGCTACTCCTGTTGAAAATTATGTAAAAAACTTTACCTCAATTGTTGAAGATTTGAGTATAAATCCTACCTTTTCATGCAACTGTATATTAAACTATTTGTATGCAGAATTAGAAGGGAAAAAGACAGCAAACATTCAAGGTCCAATGACCTTTGGCGAAATTGCTTATCAGTTATTAAATCAAACTATGGTTTATTTAACAATTAAAGAATATTAATATTTTAATAATATTAATCCTCAACTTTTGATTTGCCGAATAATTTTAAAGCCGCTCAACGTTTTTTTGTTGGGCGGCATTCAATAATTTAACCTTCAACCTTTAACACTTAAACTTTTTTTATGCTTAAGCCTTGCAGCTTAAAGCTATTCTTCCTTTTTCAATATCAATGGTAATAATTGTAACATCAATAATATCCCCCACGTTTAAGGATTCTAAAGGATTTTTAACAAACTTATTAGCAATTTGACTTATATGTAAGAGACCATCATTTTTAACACCAATATCAACAAAAGCACCAAAATCAACAACGTTTCTAACCGTTCCTTTTAATTTCATTCCAATTGTTAAATCTTCAATTTTAAGAATATCGCTTCTTAAAATTGGTTTAGGCATCTCCTCACGAGGATCTCTTCCCGGCTTCTTTAAGTTTTCAATAATATCAATCAAAGTAGGTTCACCAACTCCAATCTCATTAGCAATTTTGGCTGTCCCCTTTTTACTGATAACCAAACTTACCATTGCACCTTTTGTATTTATTTCTGAAGATGAAATACCACAATTTTGCAATAATTTTTCAGTTGCCGCATATGATTCAGGGTGAATAGATGTATTATCTAAAGGATTACTTCCACCGGAAATTTTTAAAAATCCCGCACATTGTTCATAAGCTTTTTCACCCAAGCCTGTAACATTCATAAGATCGGCTCTTGAATTAAACTTACCATTGTTTTCTCTATACCGTACAACGCTGTTTGCAATCCTTTTATTTAATCCCGATACATATGTTAATAACGAAGCAGAAGCAGTATTTAGATCCACACCTATATAGTTAACGCAGCTTATAACAACATCATCAAGTTTTTTAGATAATAATTTTTGGTCAACATCATGTTGGTACAACCCTACACCAATTGACTTAGGATCAATTTTTACAAGTTCAGCAAGCGGATCCAACACTCTGCGAGCGATGGAAATATTCCCTCTTTGACTTGCTTCTAATTCAGGGAATTCTTGTCTTGCCACTTCACTTGCCGAATAAACAGAAGCTCCGGCTTCACTTACAATCATATAATGAACAGGTAATTTATAATCCTTAATCATATCGGCAACAAGCATTTCAGTTTCCCTGCTTGCAGTTCCATTACCAATAGCAATTAATTCAACCCCATATTTTTTTATTAATTTTAACATGGTTTGGACAGCCTCTTCAGAACGTTTCTGCGGAGGATGAGGATATATTGTTGTACCTTCAACATATTTCCCTGTTAAATCAATAACTGCAAGTTTTGAACCTGAATAAAATCCCGGATCAATACCCATAATTATTTTATTTGCAATTGGTGGCTGTAACAATAATTGTTTTAAGTTAGCAGCAAAAATTTCAATTGCGTGCAAATCAGCAATTTCGGTTAACTCATTTCTTACTTCGCGTTCTATCGATGGGAATATTAGTCTTGAATACGAGTCTTCCACAACTTCATCAATTATTTCCTGAAATACTGACTTTTTGTACTTAAAGTAAGAATTATACAAAACTGAAAGCACTTCAGATAATTCAAAATTAATTGAAATTTTTAAGAATTTTTCCCTTTCACCTCTATTTAAAGCTAAAGTTTGATAAGGTTTAATTCTGCTTACTTCTATCTTAAATTCGTGATAAACTTCATAAACATCTTTTTTATTTGGAGGCAAGTCAGATTCTTTTGTATTTGCTTTTACTGAACTAATAAAACCATATTTATACAAATAATCTCTTAAAGCCTGCCTTGATTCGGCAGTTTCACTTATCATTTCAGCAATAATATCTTTAGCCCCTTGCAATGCTTCAGCGGTAGTGCTTACTCCTAAATCTTCATTAACAAATTCAGCTAACTTAGCTTCAAAATCGCCATCAAATTTTGGATTATCAATAATAAAAATTGCTAAAGGTTCTAATCCTTTTGCCTTTGCAATAGTACCTCTTGTTTTTCGTTTTGGTTTATATGGCAAATATAAATCTTCAACTTCTTGTAATTTTACGGCACTAACAATTTTATCGCGTAATTCGTCTGTTAATTTACCTTGCTCTTCTATACTTTTAAGAACTGTTTCTTTTCTTTCTTCTAACAAAGTAAGGTAATTTAACCTTTCTTCAATTATACGTAATTGTTCTTCATCTAATCCGCCAGTTTTTTCTTTTCTGTAACGAGCAATAAATGGAATTGTTGCTCCCTCACTAAATAATTCTATAACGGATTTTATTTGACTTTCTAATACATTTAATTCTTTTGATATTACTAAAGGGATATTCATAAAACCAACTCTTTATTTTTGAACTATGCAAAACAAACAATTTTTTTTTATTAAACAACTTGTAATTTAAAAATATTTTTATAATTAATTGTTAATTTGACTTTTATTTATGAATCAATAAATTACTATTTTGTTTTAAAATTAATTTTATTTTTAAAAAGTATTAATTCTACTTCAAAAATTTCGATAATATATTAATAATTAAGAATAGAAAAATAATGATGCTGCCGGATGATATTGGCTTGAATTCTGAATTTAATAAAGAACTTTTAAATGCAAGGTTTAAAAGTTTTGCATTAGAGAAATTTCAAGACTTTTTATATTCAAATAACGATTTTGAAGATTTTATTAGAACGTCCTCACGTCATTTTTCATTAAAATTGCCATCAGGAATAAATGAATTTTTTATTTCTCAAAAAACCGCACCATATGTATGGCTAACAAATCATCCTTCATTAATTGAAAGCGAAGACAGACTAAAACTTGATAAAGGGGATTCTATTCAGGCAGCAAAATTTAATTCTTCCCTTGCCGAAATCAAAAAGTTTTACAGTAATTGGATTTTACAAAAAAATGAAAAAGAAAAGCAATATTTTGCTCTTTCAACAATTAATGCGATTGAAAAAGAATCATCAAGCAAAGATTATCTTAAAAACTTCCTCTATTCTACTTTATTAGCATACGAACAATCAATTAATTCACCTGAAAAATCTGTTCAACTTTTATATAAGAGTAAGGAAATTATTGAAAACAACATTACAATTAACCACGAACTGCGTATCGAACTTAACTACTTAATAAGTCTATACTTAGGATTTATTTTTTTAAAAGATGATGCTCTGAATGAGGCTAACCAAAAGTTTTTTGAAGCTTTAGAATTCAAACCAAATGGAATTTCCGGCAGCTATTATTACGCAGCAACCCAATTAAAGTTAGGTAATCAAGGGAAGGCAATTGAAAATCTTTCCAGGATAATGGTTTTTGATAAAAACAGATTTGAATATGCCATTAAACACAACAATATCGGCTTATTTAATTATTTTTTGACAAATGCCATCACTTACAATATTTTTAAAGATAATGAATTTTCTGTTCTTATTAATGACTTAGACTTTTTGTTAAAAACTTATTTATCGCCTGAATCAACCGGACTTGATAAAATTTCAAACCATCTGGAATCATTTTATGATTTGCCAGTTAAAGATTTTTATGATGAGGATATTGAAAAAAATCTTAAATTTATTGAAAAGTTTATTGAATTATATAAAGATAATAAAAACTTCCTTCTTAATTATGTAAATGAATATTTAGCAGAAAAACTAAACAACATCTTTGCAAAGACTTCAGAAAATATTCGCAAGCATTATTTTGACAAAGCTCAGGAAGTGTTAATAATTTATTCCGATGAAATTGAGAAAAATCAACTGACGATTAAAATGCTTCAAAGAGAACTTGAAGATACAAAACTTAAAGCCGGAAAAAAATTAGAAGAAGCTATAAAACTGATTGAAAAGGAAGCTGCCGATAACATTTCTGCTATTGAAAATAAAATAGAAAGGATGGATAGCGATACAAAATTTAATCCAAGTGCTGCTTTTAATTCCGCCATGATTTATAACATAATCATTTCATTAATTATTTTTATTATTGGTGGTTTTGGAACAGGATTATCTTCTTCCGATACGTCATTAGATTCTTTTAATTCAATTTTAATGACCATTATTGTAAATGGTGGTAAATGGGGTGGAATTACTTTTATTATCGGGGTAATTGCTTCATTAATTTCTGCCACTTCTGCTATTTGGGAACGCTCTAACGAAAAAAACAGACTGATAAAACAAATTTCAGTTGTTTCTCTGTATAAAGAAAAAGACTTTGAACAAATAAAAGCTGAACACCAAAAACATATCAAAACTTTTGAAAAAAATTTTGGCGACCGGATTCGCCAATTGGAAGATTCAATTATTCGAGTAACAAAAGAAAAGGACGAAAAATCTAAAGAGTTATTCGAAAATGCAAATGAAAAAATCAAAGACATCGCAATCTATTTAGAATCGCTTAAATTTGCCCTTTAATAATTCTCCTTTTTCGGTATTCCTTCTTCATATATTGCTTTTTATATAATTTAGTTGAAAAAGATACGTATTTTTAATAACTTACAAGTTATTTTTTAATTAAACTGCGTATAAAAAGATGAAATATCCATTTTCAGAAGTTGAAGACAAATGGGTCAAACGTTGGGAAGAGCGTAAGATCCATAAAACAAATTTAGATGATCTTAAAAAGAAAATTTATACATTAGTAATGTTTTCTTATCCTTCCGGTTCAAAACTACATTGTGGGCACTGGTATAATTACGGACCAACAGATTCATGGGCACGCTTTAAAAAGTTACAAGGCTTTAGCGTGTTTGAACCTATGGGTTACGATGCATTTGGTTTGCCTGCTGAAAACAATGCTATTAAAACAGGTGTTCATCCTTATGATAGTACTATGAACAACATTAAAGACATTCGCGAAATGTTAAAAAGAATGGGCTGTATGTATGATTGGGATAGTGAATTAATGACATGTGTCCCTGAATACTATAAATGGAACCAATGGCTGTTTTTACAATTGTATAAACGCGGTTTAGCTTATAAAAAAGAAGCCCCTGTAAATTGGGATCCGGTTGATCAAACTGTTTTGGCAAACGAACAAGTTTTACCTGATGGTACAGCAGAACGTTCTGGGGCTAAAGTTGAAAAAAGAATGCTTTCTCAGTGGTTTTTCAAAATTACTGATTATGCAGAAGAATTACTTGATGGCTTAGATAAAATTGACTGGCCCGAAAAAACCAAAACCATGCAAAAGAATTGGATTGGAAAAAGTTTTGGTACAGAAGCTCAATTCAAAATTGATGGACATAAAGACATAATAACTGTATTTACAACAAGACCTGATACACTTTTTGGTGTAACTTATGTTGTTTTAGCTCCTGAAAATCCTTTAGTTCAAAAACTTGTTACCGAAGATAATAAGGCAGCTATTGATGAATATATCGATACAGTAAAGCATTTTTCTGAAATTGAAAGAACTTCAACCGTTAAAGAAAAAACCGGTGTGTTTACAGGTGCTTATGCAATTAACCCTGTAAATAATCAAAGAGTACCTATCTGGGTTGCTGACTATGTTTTGGCTTCTTATGGTACTGGTTGTGTTATGGCAGTACCTGCACATGATGAAAGGGATTTTGATTTTGCAAAAAAATACGACTTACCAATTATTAAAGTTATTTTGCAAGATGGTACAAATGAAGAAGACGAACTAACTGCAGCATTTACTGAAGCCGGTACAATGATAAATTCCGGACAGTTCAATGGTTTAAATTCTGATGATGGCATAGATAAAATTACTGATTATTTAATTGAAAAAGAAATTGGTGATAGAAAAGTTAATTACAGATTACGTGATTGGTTAATTTCTCGCCAAAGATATTGGGGTACTCCAATTCCGGTAGTTTATTGCGAACATTGTGGCGAAGTTCCTGTTAATGAAGAAGACTTACCGGTTATATTACCTTACGATGTTGAATTTAAGCCAAACGGAGGATCACCTCTTTTAAAATGTGAGGATTTTATTAATACTACTTGTCCAAAGTGCGGTGGCAAAGCTAAACGCGAACCTGACACTATGGATACTTTTGTTGATTCTTCATGGTATTACTTTAGATATCTTAACCCTAAATATGATAAAGGGATGTTTGATGTTGAATTAGCTAAAAAATGGGTACCTGTTGATATGTATGTTGGTGGTGCAGAACATGCAACCATGCACTTATTATATGCTCGTTTTATTCACAAATTTATTCGCGATATAGGAATGATTAATTGTGATGAACCATTCACTAAATTAATACATCAAGGAACTATCACCAACCAAGGTGCAAAAATGTCTAAATCTAAAGGGAATGTTGTAAATCCTGACGATTTTATAAGTGTATACGGTGCTGATGTTTTCCGCATGTACTTAATGTTTATGGGACAATACGATTTAGGCGGTGATTGGAGCGACAAAGGAATTGTTGGCGTTGAAAGATTTGTACAAAGAATATATACAATTTGTGAAAATCATAAAGATCTTGCTTCCGAAGTTTCTTCTGTTGAAAAACTTGAAATAAGCAAATTAAATGATGCTGAAAAAAATGTTTATAGAAAAATTAATCAGTCTTTATCTAAATACGAAAAAGAAATTGATAACTTTAGATTTAATACAACCATTGCCCTGTTAATGGAAGCCTTAAATATTATTCATGATAATATAAATGGCTGTTCAAAAGAAGTTCAACTTTATGTTCTTGAACGCTTTATTGCTATGGTTTCCCCTGTTGGTCCTCACTTGGGTGAAGAATGCTGGGAAATTCTTGGTTTTGATAAATCTATTTTTGAAGAACCCAAATGGTTTATAGTTGATGAAGCCGCTTTAATTGCTGATTCAGTAATAATTCCTATCCAAATTAATGGCAAATTACGTGCAAAAATTGAAGTAGCTATTGATTGTGAGGAATCTGAAGTTAAAGCAATTGTTCATGCAGATGAAAAAGTAAAATCGTATACTGATGGTATGACCATAGTTAAAGAAATTTACGTTAAAAACAAAATTTACAACATAGTTGTTAAATAAATATAATTTAGGATACTAAAATGTTAGACATTAAATTTATACGCGAAAATCCTGAACTTGTAAAACAGAGCGTTGAAAACAAAAACGAAAAAAGTACTGTTGATGAAGTTCTTGTATTAGATAAACAAAGAAGAGAAAACTTACAAAAAGTTGAAGAATTAAAAGCTAAAAAGAATAAAGTATCAGGCGAAGTTGCCCGCATGAAAAAAGCAGGCGAAAATACAGATGAAATAGTTGCTGAAATGAAATCTGTTTCGGATTCAATTAAAGAATTAGATGACCAATTGCGTGATATTGACGAAAAGTTAACTAATTTATTATTATGGATTCCAAACCTTCCTCATACTTCTGTTCCTGTGGGTAAATCGGCAGCAGAAAACGTTGTTGTAAGAACTTGGTTACCCGAAGGGTTTAAATTTGAAAACGAAGAACCGGTCTTAGATCATTTTGATCTTGGCAAAAAACATAATATTTTAGATTTTGAACGTGGTGCTAAAATTTCAGGAAGCGGCTTCCCTGTTTATGTTGGAAAAGGTGCTACACTTGAACGTTCATTAATTAATTATATGTTGGATTTCCATATTAATCATCATGATTATACTGAAATTTTTCCTCCTTTTGTTGTTAATCGCGATTCTATGAAGGGAACCGGTCAAATTCCTAAAATGGAAGATGATATGTATCATGCAACAAAAGATGATTTATTTTTAATTCCTACTGCTGAAGTCCCTATTACCAACCTACACAGAAACGATATATTGGATGAAAAAAATCTTCCAATTAAATATGCCGGTTATTCCGCATGCTTTAGACGTGAAGCAGGAAGTTACGGAAAAGACAGCAAAGGTTTTTTGCGATTACACCAATTTAACAAAGTTGAAATGGTAAAATTTGTTAAACCTGAAAATTCTTATGATGAATTAGAAGCTTTAGTAAAAGATGCTGAAGATATTTTACAAGCATTACAAATTCCATATAGAATTTTAATGTTATGTTCAGGTGATTTAAGTTTTTCAGCTGCAAAATGTTACGATATAGAAACATGGTCACCTGCAGAAAACAAATGGCTTGAAGCTTCATCATGCAGCAACTTTGAAAGTTTTCAAGCTCGTCGTGCCAACATTAGATTTAGAAAAGAAAGCGATAAAAAACTTGAATTTGTTCACACATTAAATGGATCCGGATTAGCTACAAGCCGTTTAATGGTTTCTATTCTTGAAAATTATCAAACTCCGGAAGGGAAAATTATTGTTCCTAAAGTATTACAAAAATATACAGGCTTTGAAATTATTGGTTAATTTTTTTAGATGTTGCAAAACTCAAGAACTCTGATCTCGGGTGTCATGGTCGGAGGTGTTGCAAAAGTCGAAAATCAAGTTCATGGGTGTCACGGTCTCACCGTGACACTACTGTTTTTACCAAAAAATAGCTTAAATATAGCTGTTTTAATACAAATTTTATTCGGTCATGGTAAGACCATGACCGCCATGAATATCTATCCCCAATTATGCAACGCCCTCGGTCGTAGGTGTTGCAAAAGTCTAAAAAACAAATAATTAAATAGCAAAACAATAAAATATTTTTAACATTAATGACCAATGTTTTGATTTGATGAACTCATCCCCTGACCCCTTCTCTTAAAAAGAGAAGGGGAATGTATAATATTTATTTCATTATAATATATATTGAAAGAGTAAGAAAAAAAGACGACAAACATTGGACGGCAAAATTTTCCCTCTTTTTTTTAATCAATGGGAATCGGTTTACTTAGCGGTGTTTGCTAAGTCGAGGTGAGTTCCCAATATTGCAAGACCAAAAACGAGTTTTGCCACATCTTCGACTGTGACCACCCAGTAATCATTCCTCAACCATAAAACAACTACGATTAAAATCTTAAGCGATAAATAAAATGACTTTGCATAAAAACCATGAATGAATTCATAGGACAGATATTATAATTATAAAATATGCCGTTAAACGTTGTTTGTTTAACGGCTATTCAATCATTAAAAATTGAGAATTAAAACTTAAAAATTATTAAAACGGCATTCAACAATTTAACCTTCAACACTTAAACTTTAACCTTTTTCAAACGTTACTCGTCACTTTTGTTCATTGTTGGCACAAAAAAAAGGGGTGTCTTATTCAGACAACCCCTTAAATAATAACAAACAATCAATTTTATTTCATTAAAGTCATAATTTTTGACGAGTTAAATGTTTTACCTGAAACAGTAACAACATTTAATTGATAAACATAATTACCACTTGCTAAATTACTTGCATTAAATGCTTGTTGATGTAAGCCTGCAGCCATATCATCGTTAACAATAGTAGAAACTTCTTTACCTAACATATCAAAAACCTTTACAACTACATGAGATTGTTCAGGAATTGAGAACTGTAAAGTAGTAGATGGGTTAAAAGGATTAGGATAGTTTTGGTTTAATGCAAATTCAACAGGTGCAGTTACTTCAACTGAAACAGCACTTGAAAATTCAAAAGTACCATCATAATCTAATTGTTTTAGACGATAATAATACATTCCTGCATTATTATTATTATCAACATATGAATATGAATTTTGTTCGGTTGAAGTACCATTACCATTAACAAATCCAATTACCATATAATTTGAACCGTCTGAACTTTTTTGAATTTCAAATCCTTTGTTATTTTTTTCACTTGCAGTAGCCCAGTTTAATTCAACTGAAGAACCATTTGCAATAGCAGCAAATGAACTTAACTCAACAGGAACAACAACTGAAGTTAAATTAATTTTACGCATTGTTGGTCCCCATTCACTTCCCCACCAACATTTATAATAAGAACCAATTGGACCATAAGCAGGATTGCTTCCTGTATAGCCATCAGGTTCAAAAACATTAATTAATACTTCAACATATGCTGGTGCAGTAGTAAATCCTAATTGATCTAAATGAATAACCAATTCCATTGTATATCCATTATCAACTTGAGTAGTATCATTTACTACTGTGTTTGAACCTTTTGCTGAAGCACCCACACAAGCACCGGTAGGTAAATTTGTTTCAAAATTAACATCAGGGTTTACACCGGATAAATTATAATATAATTTAATCTCTTTGTCTTCACCTGCAAAAGTTTTAATTTTCATAAAAATACCATCACCTTCCCAGCTATCACCAAAACGACAAACTGACTTATCGTCTGAGTTCAAGGCGATATAAAGATCTAACCCATTACGAAGGAAATACATTTTTGCATAAGAAACATCTGTATATGCTGGTTTTACTATTGCTTCCCCAGTTACTGTATGACCTAATGGAGGAACAACTGCTACTGGACCAAACTGTAAATATTCAAGATTTGAATCGTTCCAAACAGGTTCTGTTAAAGCACCGTCTACTGTAATAGTAGATGGAGTGATTTTAGCATCCATTGATAAGGGATCCTCAAAAACTTGAGCACTTAAACTCAGATTAAGGACTAAAAGCATTGCTGCAAAACTAAAAATCTTGTAAAACATTTTCATCGTGTTACTTCTCCTTTTGTTTATAATACTGTTGTTTATTTCAATATTTGAAAACATCAATGTAAACGTTTACATTGATATATTAAAATATGATATTTTTAGTTTTCAGTCAAGTACAATTAAAATTATTTTTTTTATTTTCGATTGTTTTTTAACAGATAAAGAAGGTCGGCTGGGTTAGATAATGTTGGTTTTGGGAGAACGGGCACAGCTTACATCGCTTTTAGGATCAACGTGAACAGTAACAATTGTTTCATATCCAAGCTTTTCGCGTAATAGATTTTCAACATTATCGGCAATTGAATGTGCTTGCAACAAAGTTAAATCCCTTTCAACTTCAATATGCATTTCAATTGCCAAATAACTTCCAATTTTTCTTGTTCGCAACCTATGCGGGTTTT
This sequence comes from Melioribacteraceae bacterium, assembly GCA_963663265.2. Lineage (GTDB taxonomy): Bacteria > Bacteroidota > Ignavibacteria > Ignavibacteriales > Melioribacteraceae > JAEXOD01. The sequence goes on along the minus strand of CAXXXM010000002.1, from coordinate 2,136,940 downwards.
CCGCACCTTGTACTGAAAGTACATATTGCATAATCTTTTGTTTATCTTCTTTTGGTAATGCTACCTCAAGAAGTTCATTAACACTAAATATTGTAATTTGATAAGCTACTTTTACGATAAAAAAGCTGACAACCATAGCTGCTATTGGATCCAAAACAGCATAACGATTTCCAAGAATTACTGCTCCTCCAATTCCAACTAATGTTCCAATAGAAGATAAGGCATCGCTTCTATGGTGCCAGGCATTTGCAATAACAGCTTGGCTATTTATCTTTTTACCAATTCCAACTTGATAACGATAAAGGAATTCTTTTATTCCAATTGAAATAGCGGCGGCAAATAAAGCAATAAATCCCGGCTGTTCAAGTTTTTCACCATGATAGGCTGATAATACTTTATCTAAGCCGGACAAAAAAATACCAACAGCAACAACAATTAGAGAAATACCAACTAAAAAGCTTGCCAATGTCTCAAATTTTCCATGCCCATAATCATGAGTATCATCAATTGGCTTTTTAACAATCTTAAAACTAATTATAACAACAAAATCTGTGATAAAGTCGGATAATGAATGTATCGCATCGGCAATCATAGCACTACTTTTTCCAAAAATGCCAGCAACAAATTTCAGCAAAGTTAAAAAAACGTTGAGCCACAACCCAATCCACGTTATTTTAGTGGCAATCTTTGCTCTGTCAATTTGCGTGTAGTTGGTCTCATTTCCCATAATTGCTCTAATTACCTCACTTTAAGAATAACACATGTAATATCATCAGATTGTTCAGCCCCTTTTGTAAACTCATCAATATTTTTTAATAGTATATTTACCTGATGTTGTGCAGGCTTTGTATAATTTTTCAAACACAATTCTTCAACTTTTTCATCTGAAAATTCCACTTCGTCTTTATTCATTGCTTCTGTTATCCCATCAGTAAACATAATTATTGCATCATTCTTTTTAATTTTAATCGTTTCGGATTGATAAGGGAGCATGGTTTTCATCATTCCCAAAATTAGACCACCGGTTGATAGTTTTTTTATTTCTTTATTCCGAATAAATAAGGGTGGATTATGTCCGGCATTAACATAAGTAATTTCTCGTTTTTTATTATTTATTATTCCCCAGAAGAATGTAATATAACTCCCCGATATAACATTTTCGGCAACTAAATCATTTATCATATTTGTAGCAATATCCAATGGTAGATTTTGTTTACAAATCGATTTAATAAATGCTTGCAAATTTGCCATTAACAAAGCAGCCTGAACTCCTTTACCGGCAACATCTGCAATTGCAAATAATACTCGGTCTTCATCTAATTGAATTATCTCGTAATAATCACCACCTACTTGCTTTGCAGAAATATTTATGGCATGTATATCAGCATATTTCACTTGTGGAAATGTTTGCGGAAGAAGATTTTTTTGGATATTTCTTGCTGTTTCTAAATCTTTTTCCATTTTTTGTTTTTCAACCGCTTCCTTAAATAAGTTTGCGTTTTCAATAGCAATTATTGCAAGACTTCCTAAAGCTTCTAAATATTCAACATCTAACTTGGAAAATCCACTATCATTTCGTAAAGATCCAATCACCAACAAACCTTTGGTTTCTCCTTTTATCTGCATAGGAATAATTAACTCAACATCTTCAGCAGCTAAAGTCGAGTATCTATTCTCAATATCTTTTCTTAGTAAAGTAAAATCAAAATTTCTATAATCGTACACTCTCAGCAAATCAGTAATATCAATTTTATATTTGGATTCCAGAGCAAGCATATCATCTTCAGTAAAAATAACAACGGCAAACTTTGAAACCATAAATTGACTTATAATGGAAAATATCAACAACTTACCAATTAAATCAACTTCTAACATGCCACTAAATTCTTTGCTTAAATCAAAAAGTGAACTTAATTGTTCTACTTTATTTTCTATACTTGATTTTGAATTTTTTAATTCTACTTCTAAGCTTTTATTATGTAGATAAACGCCAGCATAACTTAAAAGAGTAACTAAAAACTTTTTATCTTTTAAATTTATCAAATCTTGTCTATCAAGAAATATTTTCCCCATCAAATTATCGCCATACTTAATGTCATATGAAAAACGTAGATTTTTTGCATTCAAAAACGCCTTTAATTCCGGTATCATCAACAAATCATCTTTGGCGTGTTTAATATTTAAATCTGTAATATTAAACCCTTTAGTATTGGTTACTACCCACTCACCATTAGATTTTAGAACAACCATCCCCATCATTGCTCTATTTTTCTTTAAACAAAGTTCAAACAGATATTCCGAAATAGTGCTTAACTCTTCATTGTTATTTAACATACTATTAAATTGAGTAAAAACGTTAAACACATCTACTTTTTCTAATTCATATTCTTTTGCCATTTAAAACCTTTAAAATTTTTTCTACATTATTTATAATTAACAGTTAATATTTCAACAACGTGCGATAACTTATATTAAACCGGCTCCCAAAATGCCGATTCCAAAATAAACTAAATGTACTTTTTTTTGGTAAGTAATAGCTGTTTTATAAATTTTAAACTAAACCAGCAATTATTTGTTTAAATTTATTAATAAATTTAAATTAAGTCAACAAAAGAACTATAATCCGGTTGAAATAACCTTTTATAGTTTCTTAAAGCAAATCCATCTGTCATACCTGCCATATAATCACATAGTATTCTTGCTTTATCATAATTAGTATTTTTATTTACAACTAATTTATGATTAAACTCTGGAAGTAGTTTAAGACTTTTATTTTCAGTTATATAATTTTGTTCAAATGTTTCAAATAATTTTCTTAATAAATGATTTGCTTTATATTCCATTTGATGTAATTGCGAAGTTTTAAATACTATATCAATTGAAAGTTTTTTGAACAGTTCCAACTTGTCTAAAACAGATTTCTCAACATAAAGAATGTATTTGTATCTATTAGTATGTTTATCTAAAAATGTTTCTCGTTCTTTTATTTGGCAGCTCCTAATAAAAGAACCAATCAATGCACTAAGTTTCTTTTTGTAAATATCGGCTTTTATCCAATCAGCAACTTCAGAAAGAATCTTTTCTTGTTTTAAAGATAGCCCGTCCTCATTATTATTCCCCCATTTGACCAATTTTGAATACGTTATAAATCCCCCCATTATACTATCAATAAGATCATTAATAGCATAAGCTGTATCATCGGCAAAATCCATTATTTGACACTCAATACTTCTAAAGGAGTTTATTTCTTCTTCTGTTTTAAAATGACTTTTATAATCCTCACCATAAAAAGCATGCTCTAAATACTTTTCCTGTTCGTCGTACAAGAAATGGTTGTATTTTTTTTCGGAATCATTAAACAGAGTTTTGTATTTCAAAATACTATCTAAAAACGCACGAGTTGGGTTCATACCTCTCTGTCTGCCTTCATCCCTAAAAAATATTTCGCTTATCAACCTAAGAGTTTGTGCATTTCCTTCAAAACCACCATAAGGTTGCATAAGAGTATTTAACACTCTTTCTCCACCATGCCCAAATGGAGAGTGTCCTAAATCATGGGCAAGACATGCCGCTTCAATTAAATCGGAATCAAGGAAATACTCATCGTTAAAAACTGTAATTGCCTTTGTATTCAAAAAATAACATATAGCCCGTCCAATTTGAGCAACTTCAATGGAATGGGTCAATCGTGTTCTATAGAAATCGTATTCGCCCGGCAAAAACACTTGAGTTTTACCCTGCAGTCTTCTGAATTCCGAGGAATGGATTATTCTATCTCTATCAATTTGGAATGGTGTTCTATATTCCGTTTCTCTATCACTTTTTTTAAGTCTTTCAAAATCTAAATCTGTATAAAATTTATTTTTGGAAGTCATATAGTTGCTCCAAATTAAAACTAAATGCTTGTAACAAATATAATTATTAAATAATGAATAACCACGAAAACTTAGCTAATATAATAAAATCTTTTGTTTTAATAACATTTTTTGTATCTAAAAGATGATTAATTACTAAGTAAAAATCACTTCCTAACTTAGGTTTCCAATTAATTCTATAATTCAAGTTAATTTCATCAAGTTCATTATTCCATTGACAAAAAACTGAAGTTAACCACTGAGTTGAAAGATTGTATTTTAATCTTCCCCCAAACTCATAAGTTTTTATTTTATTATTATTAATTGAAATATTATTATACTCAAAATCACCTTCAAAGATTAAATGCTTATTAAATACTGAAGTCAAGTTAAAAGAATATGTGTTCTTTGTACCATTATAAAATTCTCCCATCTCAACTTCTAATTTACCATAAATTGAATTTGAAGTGGAACTTTGTATTCCCGAATAAAACGTTGTATACCAATATTTACCGGCAGCAACCTCCGTTGTATCAAAGATTACAAAACTTTTTTGTACGTTATCAAATACTCGTTCTCCACTTAAATAAAATGTCTCTCCTCCTTCAGTAACAAATCCAATTGGCTGCGTATAAAAGTAAGCGTGCTGCAATTCATTATTTTTATCATAATGTAAAGCCATATCAAAAGGATTTAAACTTAATTTTCTAATATAATATTTATTAATTCTTGGTGATATTTTAAGTGAATAATGATACTGTTGAATTCCTGTTTGGTCAATGAAACCCATTGCCGGATTAAAGTTATTTTGATAAAAATTGTAACTAAAATATTGGTCAATTACTTCGTTTGGATAATCTATTGAAAAGAAACCCGCCCAAGTATTTTGCGGATTGTTTCTTTCAAATGTTTTTGCAATTCTTGAAGTAATAATTAAATTTTTATCCCCTAAAAAATTATCAAAAGACAACTCAAAATCCGCACCAATACTCCTATTAAAACTATTTTTTGTTTCTTTATCGGTAATAATTGCCCCTATGTATGAATGCCCTAATATATCATATTTTGTTCTTAAAACTGAAAAATTTGTAACAGGTTCATTCCCTTTTTTATCTGTTGTTAAATTAAGTAATCCAATTTCATAACTTCCTGTACGCCCAACTAATTTTGCTCCACCAATAATTGGTATTTCTTCACCTTTATTCAAACCCATTCTTCTACTGTAATAAAGAGTATTAGAACTGCCCATATTAAACTTAAATGTATTTACCCCTTCTAAAAAGAAATCCCTTTTTTCTTGAAAAAATAATGGAAATCTTGATAAATTAATCTTATCTCTATCAGCTTCAACTTGAGCAAAATCAGTATTTAAGGTTAAATCTAATGACATAGTTTCAGATAAACCAATTTTTGCATCCAAACCCGGTTCATGAACATATTGGTTTCTATCCGGTTTTATTTCCATTCCGGCAGATAAAAAAGGGATTAAATAAACAGGCGTTCCTCGTTTAATTCCATTAAGTCCTCTTAAGTCACCTGCTTCCGATATTTTCATGGAACCTTTGTCTTTTCCAACCGAAGTCCATAAAATCACTTCATCATATCGTTTAATGCATCTCTCAAAGTTTACCCCCCATATTTGCTCATTCTTATCAAAAAATCTAAACATGAAAAAAGGATAAGCAACTTCGGCAAACCAACCTTTTTCAGTTATTTTTGCTTTTACTTCCCATACGCCATCCCAATCTTCATTAAATCCGGAAAAATCATTTCCTGTAACCAATGCATCGTTTTGGGCTGATAATGGATTTATGGCAAACCAATAAGCATTTCTATCATCATTATAAGTATCAATAATTATTCTAAAATAGTCATCTTTGCTTATGTACCCATCCCATTTCATTTCGCGGGCAATTATTTCGTTAGGATTATCATCATAACAATAAACACCAAAATAGATTTTATCGTTATCATATAAAACTCTAACTTCTGTATTAAATCGAGGGTTTACACCGGGAATTGGATCTTGTTGTAAAAAATCAGTTATTGGAGTTGCCTTCTGCCAAACAGAGTCAGACATATCACCATCAATAACCGGAGCTGTCTCTGTTTTGGTACAAAAGACTTCTTTATTCTGCCCCATAACCAAACTACTAAACAATAACATCAAGTACAATAAATTATACTTCTTAGCAAATATAAGTCGCATCATAAAATATCAAAAATTATAATATATTTTATAAATTTAACTCTTTTTTCCCTTAACTAAAATAAAAAAACATCATATTTTAGTATATGTCTATTATTTTTTGTTTGTATTGTATGTTCATAAAAAACCCTTTTACATCTGTATTTTTATTAGTATTTATAACAATTGGTTTATTAGTTTTATTATCTTTTTTGCCAAAAGATTTTGCTATCGCTTCAATAGGTATTAAACCTGTTGATTTATTTTCTGACTTAAGAGTTGAAGAACCGGATTCATTATTATTAAGCTATAAGCCGCAAATAGAAGAAATTGTTGACACTCAAGTACCTATTGATGAATTACTTCAAAAGCTGACTATTCCTATTGAAGATTTTAGTGAAAACCAAAGTTCTAATTTAAGTCAATTTTATAATGCTTTAACAAATATTGCAGAAAACGAAGAAATAAGAATTGCTTATTATGGTGATTCAATTATTGAAGGTGATTTATTTTCACAAGACTTACGAAACTATCTTCAAAAACGATTTGGTGGTACAGGAGTTGGGTTCGTTCCAATCACTAATAACAACTCAAGTGCTCGCAACACAATTATTCAAAATTATTCAGATTCTTTTTTGTACTATAATTTATTACATAAAAAACCAAATTGGTTTTATTATGGAATTAATGGCTGCGTGTATCTTACCGATACAACCAACACCATTGATTCTACAAATAATATTAAAAACTATTGGGTGGAATATTTTCATCCTCAAAATAAAAATTTTAGTACAGTCAAAGTCTTTTACACTTCCAAATCTGATTCTTCTTATTTAAGTTATTCAACAGGAGCAGAAGTACAAACGCTAAAACTTAGCAATAATGGTTATATAAGTGAAGTTGTTTTAACAAATATAAATTCTCCCAAAATTAGGTTTAGTTTTTCAAAACATCTAATTCTTTATGGTATGAGTTTTGAAAGTGGCAAAGGGGTATATGTTGACAATTTTTCTATCAGAGGACATAGCGGTTTATTACTCACCCGTATTCCCCAATCAGTTTTACAGAGCTTTGATAGATTTCTAAATTATAAGCTTGTTATTCTGCAATTTGGTGCTAATGTTTTGAGTGAAGAGACAAAAGACTACGGTTGGTACCAAGACGGCATGATTAAAGTTATTAACCATATAAAAACTGCTTTTCCAAATGCGGGTATTTTACTAATAAGTTCAAGCGATAGAAGTATGAAAGATATAAATGGATTTAGAACTATTCCAAGTCTAAATAAACTTATTGATGCTCAGCGAAATGCAGCTCGAATTACTAAAGTATGTTTTTGGAATATCTTTAAAGCCATGGGTGGTAAAAACAGCATGCCTTTATGGGTTAATGAAAATTTGGCTTCTTCAGATTATACTCATTTTAATCATGCCGGAGCTAAAAAACTAAGCTATAAATTGACAAAATCTTTATTTCAAAACATGTGATTATATGAAAAATCTTTTTGCTGTTTTATGTTTTATTTTTGTTGTTAAAATTTCTGCTCAACAAGCAATTATTGATACTAATAATTATAAGTTTATTCAGTATTCTAAAAACACTATTAATAATTCCAAAAAGTGCTTGACCAAATTTTATGAAAAACTACATGATTTGGAAGAGGGGAAAATTAACAAAATAACAATATTTCATTTTGGCGATTCACACGTAGCAGGTTTATCGTTCCCCAATCAGCTTGAATATAATTTCCAAATAAATTTTGGTAATTTGGGAAGACATGTATTTTCTGCTCCGGTTCAAAAAACAACCAAAAAGAAAGTAACAAAAAAAAGGAAGAAAAGAGGCGGGGATGATTTTGATGAAGCAGAATATTTATTCCTCGCAGAAAGCTATTTATGTGCTCAAGATTCTTCTATAACTTTAGATCCTTCATTAATAGACTATGACACTTCATGGTTTAATGGTATGCCAATAAAAAAACGTGGAATAGATTATTATGTTTATGGTAATAGCGGCAAATCTTTTAGCTATTTTAATGAATCGACTCAATTTAACGAGTATTTAAATGAAGCGAAACCCGATTTGGCAATTATTACGCTTGGAACAAATGATGCTTTTGCTACCAAGTTCGATTCTTCTGCTATCCATGAAGAAATTGAAAAAATAATTGATATTGTAAAATCAACTAATAATAACTGTGCAATCATTTTAACTACACCTGCCGAGTCCTACATCAAAAAAAACAAAATAAATCAAAACATCCCTGTTGTTCGAAACATTATTAAAACAATTTCCAAAAAGCATAACGTTGCCAACTGGGATCTATATGGGATAATGGGGCAAAATAATCCGATGCAAACTTGGTTAGATAATGAGTTAGCTTATAACGACAAGATTCATTTCACTAAACCGGGCTATCAACTTATTGCAGATATGCTCTATGTTGCCATTATGAAAGGTTATGAAAAATACTTAACCAAGCTTGAATAAACTAATGAAGTAACTTAGTAAACATCTTTACAATCTTATCTTTTCTACTTAGTATGTGGATAATTAGCAACACAGCGAATATTATTCCAATTTTATTGTGGGCTTTATAAAAAAACCGAATAAATTCGGGAAATCCTCCTTTTATCCTAAAAAGAGTTTTTATTATAAACGGGATGAAACTTGTTAATAAAGTTAAGATAAAAAGCACTGTAACCATTAATGTTAGTTTGTTATTAACAACATTACATTTTAAAAAACTTTTATACCAACCAAAGTGTAAATACAAATGAATAATTGCAAACATCACAAAAAGAGCGGCACTTATTTCATGCACCATAACCCAATTATAATAGGAAAAGCCCCATACAATACTATTTTTATACAACCTTAGAGGATGAAAATTTATTAAAAGTTCAAATCCGGTTATTGTTACTATCATACTTAAAACAATTAAAAACGAATAAATAATAGCATTCCTTTTATTTGTTGTCTTCATACAAACTCAAAATTGTTTATATGCACAACATAAGTATGTTCTTTCATGTCAATTTGCAGTTTTTATTCAACTATGGGAATTAGCACTTCAGTGAGCAAATCTTCTTTTTTTACTTCTTTTGGGTCGTTCAAATAAAATTCAATAGATTCAGCACCCATTTTAAGTTTTTTATCATTAATGAACGTTACCATTTTTTTATAAGTGTTGCCAACCTTCATGTAATCACCTTTATGAATTGCTTTAACATATTTTCCGGCAGGAATAAATCCGGCAGTAATTTTTCCTTCACCATCAATAGGATTACTAACAGGAAATCCAATTAACATTTGCCATTTCTGTGTAAACATTTTGATAAAGGCAACAATCTTATTTTGAGTGTTAATTTTTTCCCAGTCTAATTGAGTATAACGAATATATGGAGCTGTTTCAGGTGATTTATTATTCTTTTCAAAATAATCTACAATTTCCTTATACGATGTTTTTATTAATTTGGGCATTTGCGGCATGGTTGCTTTTGCAGAAATTTCTAAAGTATAAAGTTTTTCTTTTTCAACAAGTTCAATTTCATTATTCATTTTAGGCTCCTTTATTTAACAATTTTACTAATCTGCTTAAACTGCTCTGTACCACAAACATTCAACATTTCAAATAGAACTGATTCTGTTAACGTTATTTCAACTCCATGTTTTTCCATCCTCTTTAATGCTACTTCACAATCCTGTTTTTTTCGCGAAGTTACTGCATCAGCAGGCAAAAAGACCTCGAAACCGTTAACTATTAAATCCAATGCAGTTTGAAGTATACAAACATGTGATTCAATTCCAACAAGAATTACTTTTATAATACTCTTCTTTTTCAACTCATCAAATAAGTTTTCAGCTCCAGCACAACTAAAAGTCATTTTTTCAAATGCAGATATTCCTTCTAATTCATCACTAATTACTTTTACAGTTTTTCCCAATCCTTTAGGGTATTGCTCTGTAAAAAAAATTGGAATTTGGAGAACCTTAATGCCTTTAATGAGTTTAAGAGTATTTGTAAGAAAGCTTTCACTTTCAAACATAGCCGGTAAAATTCTTTCTTGAATATCAACAACAAGTAAAGCACAATTTTTTTCTGTTAATATTTTATCGTGTTTATTCATATATTCTCCAATTAATAAAATTTTGCCATCCCAAAATGACCGCATGCATACATCATCAATAACGATGAAACATCAAGTAATACTTTAATTTCATTTTTAGGAAGAATAACCAAATTATATATTTCAGCAACAAATTCTAAATTATTAAGAATTTTTTTTAATTCATCTGCAGGAACGCTTCCATGCCAAAAAGCAGTTTTTTTAATCAATACATTTTCATATTTTTTTACAAAGTTGCTAAAATCTATAAATTCTGATATTTTGTCATTTAAAGGAGTTGTAAAAATTGTTAAGTCGTTAAAATATTCTTCCCAATGCAAAGCTAAATCTTTATTTTGCGAATACATTAAAATCTGTGCTTTTTTAGGAGTAAATTTAGCATATGTTTTAGCCTTAAAATTCGGTATTAATGCATATCCATCGTAACTAAAGCTTTCTGTTTCTTCAACAAAACAAGCCCAATATTCTAACAACTTTTGAGAACTAAGTGTATAAAAAACTTTATTTTCACCTGAATTTATTACCACATATTCATTTTTTGTATGGTTTACAACCGTAATCCAATGTTTCCAGTTATTAACACATAAAATACATGGATAACCTTTTTTTAAATACTTATTTAACGAAACAAGAGCTTTATATTCGCTTTCTGTTGTAAATGCCTCAAACTTAAAATTAAAGGCTTTGGCTGCAGCCTCTAATCCTACTTCATCTGTTCCCTTCCACCACTTTGCACCGGATTTTTCAATTATTAACTTGTCACCTATGAATACTCCAAACATGTTCATAGCATGTTTTAATGAAAAAGGTCCACAAGTATAATCATTTGGCTGAGGGTAAAAACTCATAAATTTTCCACAAATTATTTAATACTTAAAATAAGAAAAAAAATTACAATCTTATTTATATTAATAAAAAAATTATAATGTTTGATATGATTCTTAAATAAAATTTTTAAGCTATTAATCAATTTACAAAAATCATTAAAATCTTTTTTAAGATAAAATTAATTAAACTCTGTTTACAACTAATAGTTTTTATCATTATGAAACAACGAGATTTAAAAATCAATTTATTTTTATTCGATATATAAGTATATTTATTAGTTGTATTTTAGATTTTTTGTATAAAAATACGGTTATGAATCTTTACTAATAAAAACATATAGGAGAATATATGCCAGTTGTAAATTTTGAAAAATATTGTCAAATGATTGACAACGCAAAGAAAAACAAATTTGCATATCCAGCAATTAACGTAACAAGTGAAGCATCAGCAAATGCAGTTTTAGCAGCATTAGCAGAAACAAAAAGCGATGGTATCATTCAGGTATCAACAGGCGGCGGTGAATTTGCTTCAGGTACAGCAGTAAAAGATATGGCACTTGGTGCAATTTCTATTGCTCAGCACGTTCATTTAGTTGCAGAAAGATATGATATTAACGTTGCTTTACACACAGACCATTGCCAAGCATCTAAATTAGACAAATTTTTAAAACCTTTAATTGCTGAATCAAAAAAACGTGTTGCTGCAGGAATGCTTCCATTATTCAACTCACACATGTTTGATGGTAGCGAATTGCCATTAAAAGAAAATATGGATATAGCTGTTGATTTATTAAAAGAATGTTCAGAATTAGGAATTATCTTAGAAGTTGAAGCCGGTGTTGTTGGTGGTGAAGAAGACGGTGTAAACAACGAAGGTGCTCCTGCTTCAAAATTATATACAACTCCAGAAGATATGCTTTATGTATATGAAAGATTATCATCAGTTAAAGGTGCAAGATATATGTTTGCAGCTACTTTTGGTAATGTTCATGGTGTTTACAAACCAGGTAACGTAAAATTAAAACCATCCATTTTGAAAGAAGGTCAAGATGCTGTTATTGCTAAATATGGCAAAGAAGCTGAATTTGATTTAGTTTTCCACGGTGGCAGTGGTTCTTCAATAGAAGAAATTCACGAAACATTGGAATATGGCGTAATTAAAATGAACGTTGATACTGATACTCAATATGCTTTCACTCGCCCAATCGTTGAGCACATGTTCAAAAATTATGATGGCGTATTAAAAATTGAAGCTGAAGTTGGAAACAAAAAAGTATACGATCCAAGAAGTTATATGAAAAAAGCTGAAATCGGTATGAAAGAAAGAGTTATTCAAGCTGTTCTTGATTTACGTGCTGATGGCAAAACTTTAGGTGTTTAATTATAACGCTTGATATATTTTTATTTAAAGGCTGTCAAAATTGACAGCCTTTTTTATTTTAAACTAATTTAATGGTCTATAACAACGAATACTACCCGCATCATTAGAAATACTACGCCACTTAATATTAACCTGGTCATCAATTTGTAAACCCGCCCAAACAGGCATGTTAGGATTTCCACCGACATTATAATAATAATTTGACCAGAAAAATGCTTTTGAATTTAAACCGCTAAAAACATTGTTAAAATAACCACCCAGTATGGCTGAAAAACCTGTTCCGTTTTCTCCTGATTCTAAATAATAATCTGGATTAGTACCAAATGTATATTGGTAATCATAAAAAGTATCATAATCAGGAAGCGTCCAACCAGGGGGACAAAGCCCCTGTTTTGAAACATCACTATATTGCATAGCTTCTCTAAAAGTATACAAACCACCATACTGCTCACAATTATTTGGATCATCATTATAACAATATTTTTCTACTAATTGATTATCAGTTTGAGGTTTAGTGCTTGCAATCATATCCCCGATGTTTAGATTTTCTTTTAAGTAACAATAATTCCCTACAACTACGGTATGATAAATCTTTCCATTGTAAACGATAGTATCCTGACCTGGGCAAGGGACTCCATAGTTTACTGCTGTGCGAGTTTTAAAATTCCCCATAGGATATTCCTGTGCATAGCCCAATTCGCTTTTAGAAATAATCCTGTAAAAATAATCCTGCCCATATCCAAGATGTACTTCATAGGAAGTATCAACAATATTTTCAACATCAATAAGAATTACAGAAAAATCAGGATTATGACTTAATTGCAATCTGTAAGATGTTGCATATTTAGCACTTCTCCATTTGAATTTGGTTGGATTGTTAGGGATAAATATGCTGTTGAGCTCAGGTGAAATTAATGTAACTTTTTTAGGCAGAGCCCCTTTTACACATCTTACGCTATGATACATAAAAGCTGCATTATTCAAATACACATTAGCATCATAAACAGGGATATCAAAATATTTTTCCGGATAACCCAAAAAAGTTGAATTGGAATTAAAAGCTGCAAAATTTACCCGACTATAACCACTTAAAATTCCTTCAAAACCGCTTGTGTTTGTCCCTCGGCTATATCCTTTCGCACGCATACCAACAGAGTTGTTTGTTGCCAATGTTTTTAATTCTGCAATATCTGTTGCAGTTGGAAGATGCCATCCTTCCGGACAGATTCCTTGAGTACCATTAACTTCTGTTACTCCTTTACAAGCTTCATTCCAACTATACAAACCACCATATTTCACACAACTATCAGCAACATTATTATAGCAAAGCTTTTCAACAATACCATTATTCTGCATGTTGTTAACGGTCACCATAGTTCCAACATTTAAGTTCTCTCTTAACCAACATTTATTCCCAATCAAAACAGTACGGTATGTTTTCCCTTCGTATTCTACTGTTGGTTCTCCGGGACACGAAATTTGCATTTCTAAACTACCTACATCTATTGAGTTAGTAGTGAAATCTTCAAATCCGGTAAATGTCTTCTCCCTAAACTTATCTCCATTAACAACAATTTTATCGATATGAAAAAGATTTAAGGATTTTGCAAACGTTGTAAGGTTAGCCGATTCAACTGCCAAATGCTGACTACCATAAAGCAACATCATTTTTTTAACAACGTTATATTTCCCATCAACATTAATTCTTGCAAAGTATACTCCATTTGGCAAACCATTTAGTTCCAAATCGACATGGCTATTTCCAGTACTGCATTCCATTTCAATTATATCTTTTACCCGTTGACCCAACGAATTGTAAATTTCTATCTTAACTTTACTAACTGCAGGTAAAGAGAAATCAATTCGAGTTCTTGGATTAAATGGATTGGGATAATTATTTGAAATCGAGTAATTTGTAGGCAATTGTTCATCTTCAACATTAGTTAAATTGAATAAGAACTTCCCTTCACTATCAGATTTTGTAGTTAAGCTATCAAACCCATAATAAATTTTTACAGTATAATTTGATAGAATTTCTCCATTTTCATCAACAATTTTACCGGTAACTGACTGACCATAGTTAATTGATACAATAAAAACAAACAAAGTAACAACAAACGCTTTCATAATCCCTCGTATAGATTTTTGTTTACTTAAAATACTACATTTTATAACCTTAGTCAATATTAATTCCTCAAGTGAATACTTTAATATAATTTAAAGCAACTTTATTTATTATTTTTAGTATAAAATTGGTAACTTTATATATACTTTTATGTGAGATTTATTATGAAGAATTTATTTATTTTGTTAATGCTTGTTGGTTCGGTTCGCAGTGTGGATGCTCAAATTAACACTACCGATTTATTTTCAAAAGTAACTACTGATACAGCACGTATAAGATTTACTGAAAACGGAGTTAATTTAATAAACAAAACACTTCTATCTATTGAAGACTCAATAGACACAAAAAAATTAGAAGATGCTTTTTGGTTATTAGAATTGATGGATTATAAAAACGACAACGTCAGTTCCAAGCTCCATTATTTATTATCAAAATACAATAGTTTCAACCCTTCTTTTCAACAATCTTTAATTGAAGTTATATATACACTTTACCCAAAAGAATTTACAAGCGACTTTACCGAATTAATAAAAGTTGTGAACAATAGAAAAATATTTGCAATGATTGCTAATTATTTAGCTAATAACGGCTATAACAAAAATTCATTAATTAAGTTGATGAAAGGTAAATTTTATGATTTTAAGGAAGACCCTATTTTGTTTTCATTAACAACTTCTTTACAACAAGATACAAAGTCCATTTTTAGTAAACGTCCTCCATTAAAAGATTTATTAAATCACAAAACGCCTTATGGAAATAAACCTGTATTTTATAGTATACAAAGACATAACAGAGATTATCAAGGAATTTTAATAATAAAAGATGCAAAAGGCAATTTTGTTCTTAATAAAGATGGTTCGTTATTTTATGTAAAACAATTAGCACGTTCAATTACTAATATGCCCGGTTATATTACAAACGGAAATACACCACAAGGTGTTTTTTCGTATTTAGATCTTGGAAATGCTAAAAATCCATTTATTGGACCTTCAAGAACACTTGATTTGGCTTTGCCATTTGAAGTTAATCCGACTAAATTTTTCCATAATCCTAACACACCAATGCCCGATTGGAATGTTGCACTTTACAAAAGTCTTTTACCTGAAAGCTGGCAAAACTACCAACCAATTTTTGAAGCCTATTATGCGGGTAAAGCAGGCAGATACGAAATTATTTCACATGGTACTACTGTAAATCCCGAATATTATTTAGGAAAACCTTATTTCCCAAACACTCCTACTTATGGCTGCCTATGTACAATGGAAACTTGGAATAAACAAAACGGTCAACTTTTGCAAAGCGATCAAGTTGAAATTATTAATAAATGTATTTTGCTTAACATTTATAACGGTTATTTAATTGTTGTTGAATTAGACGACCAAAACAAAGATGTAACAATTGATGAAATTATTGAGATTTTGAAATAATCCATAGTTTTGTTATTTTATAATAAATTAAATTTTGGGCATGAAATAATGAATCAACATGAGCAAGTTATTATTGAAATGGAAAAGCATGGTGGAACTGCAACATTAAGCTATCTTTATAAAAATGTTGACGTAACTGATTGGAAAACAAAAACTCCGTTTGCCACAATAAGAAGAATTGTTCAAAACAAAAAATATTTCTTTAAAATTAAACCGGGATTATGGGCTCTAAATAGCGAAAAAGAAAAACTTTCCAAAATTTTAAAACCGGAAAACACAAAATCAATAACCAGTAGCGACCACTCTTTTTATCAAGGAAAATTACTTGAAATTGGTAATCTACAAAATTTGGAAACCTTTGTTCCTAATCAAGATAAAAACAAAAAGTATGAAGGAAAGTCGTTATCAAGTTATGCAAGTTTAACTGAAATTCATGAATTTACTTATCAGTCAATTGTTAAAAAAGCAAGTACAATTGACGTGATTTGGTTTAACTCAAGAAAATTTCCTGATTCTTTCTTTGAAGTAGAAAACACTACCAACATTCAAAATTCACTATTAAAATTTTTAAATTTCCAAGATTTTAATGTGAAATTTTGCATTGCAGCTCCTGAAAGCAGACAAAAAGAATTAAGGGATATTATGCAAAACCCAGCTTTTACTCCTTTACAAAACAGAATCGATTTTTATGACTATGATAAAATTGAAAAATACCATAGTTGGCTTTTAGATAATCAGAAAGGATTTACTTCTATTAAATTTTAACATCCGAAATTTATGCAAATATTTAAATATTTTTGCATAATTATTTAAAATTAATTTCAATAATTCCGGTAATATTTTTATATTTGCTAAACACATTTTAAACATTTCGAATATTTTACAAATGACAAACCACAAAGCAAAACTTTTACTGGAAGATGGGACAAGTGTAACCGGTTATGGCTTTGGCTATCAAAACAATACAGAAGGAGAAGTTGTTTTTAATACCGGGATGGTTGGTTATCCCGAGACACTAACAGACCCTTCATATTGCGGGCAAATACTTATTTTAACATATCCTTTAATAGGTAATTACGGTGTTCCTGAATACATAAGGGAAAACGGCTTACTTAAATTTTTTGAATCTGAAAAAATTCAAATTAAGGGATTGATAGTTTCAGATTATTCTTTTGATTATTCACATTGGAGTGCAGTCAAATCACTTGACGAATGGTTAAAGGAGTTTCAAATTCCTGCTATTTACTCAGTAGATACAAGAATGCTGACAAGAAAACTACGAGAATTTGGTACTATGTCTGGCAAAATTGTTTTTGATTCAATACCGGATTCTAATCCAAGTTTATTTTTAGACCCCAACAAAACAGATTTGGTTGGTACAGTTACAACTAAAGAAATAATCAATTATGACAAGGGAATAAAAAAAATCGGCATTATTGATTGCGGAATTAAAAACAACATAATTCAAGCATTCTTAAAGCGTGATATTTCAGTTGTACAAGTTCCATATAATTACGATTTTCCATCATTAGATGTGGATGGTTTTGTAATTTCAAATGGTCCAGGCGACCCACAGATGTGCCCAACAACTGTTGAAAATGCTAAAAAAGTATTTGAAATAGGGAAACCAATCTTAGGAATTTGCTTAGGGTGCCAAATTTTAGGTTTGGCAAGCGGTGCAAGCACTTACAAACTAAAATACGGGCATAGAAGCCACAACCAACCGGTAAACGAAGCCGGAACAAAAAGATGTTATATAACTTCTCAGAATCATGGATATGCAATTGATTCCAACACTCTTTCTGAAGACTGGCGCGAATGGTTTATTAATGATAACGACGGTACCAACGAAGGCATAATCCATATTGCAAAACCAATTTTTGGGGCTCAATTTCACCCAGAAGCAAGTCCGGGTCCTGATGATACAGAATTTATTTTTGATATGTTTGTGAGGTCATTGTAATGGTAAAAAAAGGTAAACCCAAAAAAGTATTAATTTTAGGCTCCGGTGCTTTGCAAATTGGTCAAGCCGGTGAATTCGATTATTCCGGCAGCCAAGCAATAAAGGCACTAAAGGAAGATGGTATAGAAACTGTTTTAATTAACCCCAATATTGCAACAATTCAAACCTCCGAACAATTAGCCGATAAAGTTTATTTTCTACCTGTAAAACCCCATTTTGTTGAAAAAATTATTGAAAAAGAAAGACCTGATGGTATATTGTTAGGAGTAGGTGGGCAGACTGCCTTAAATGCCGGAGTAGCATTATTTGATAAAGGGGTGTTTGAAAAATATAATGTTCGAGTCCTTGGAACTCAAGTTGAAGCAATAAAAAATACTGAAGATAGACTTTTATTTGGCGATAAAGTTAAAGAAGCCGGATTAAAAATTGCAGTAAGTGAAACAGTTGGTAATGTTGAAGAAGCAAAAGTTGCAGCAAAAAAAATCGGTTATCCCGTAATGGTTCGCATTGCTTATGCACTTG
Source organism: Melioribacteraceae bacterium (assembly GCA_963663265.2). Classification (GTDB taxonomy): domain Bacteria; phylum Bacteroidota; class Ignavibacteria; order Ignavibacteriales; family Melioribacteraceae; genus JAEXOD01. The sequence goes on along the minus strand of CAXXXM010000002.1, from coordinate 2,118,523 downwards.
GTGGACTCGGAAGCGGCATTGTTGAAAACGAAACTGAATTAGTTGAAAAAGCTAAACGTGCCTTTGCCTTCACCGACCAAATTTTAATTGAAGAATCTCTTTATGGTTGGAAAGAAGTTGAGTATGAAATTGTACGCGATAAATACAACAACTGTATTACAGTATGTAATATGGAAAACGTTGACCCAATGGGTATTCATACCGGTGATAGCATTGTTGTTGCTCCGGTTCAAACTTTATCAGCTCAAGAAAATTTCAAATTACGTTCTATTGGCATTAAACTAATCAGGCATATTGGTATTATTGGTGAATGTAACATTCAATACGCTTTAAGTCCTTTTGAAGATGATTACAGAATAATTGAAGTTAATGCTCGTTTAAGTAGAAGTTCTGCCCTGGCATCTAAAGCAACTGGTTATCCACTTGCTTTTGTAGCTACCAAGCTTTCGTTAGGTTATAACCTTAACGAAATTGAAAATATTATTACAAAAGAAACCTCATCATGTTTTGAACCTGCATTAGATTATATAGTGTTAAAATTCCCACGATGGGATTTGCAAAAATTCAAACAAGTAAGTACTCAGCTTGGCAGCGAAATGAAGTCCGTTGGCGAAGTTATGGCAATTGGCAGAACATTTGAAGAGGTTTTACAAAAAGCCATCAGAATGCTTGATGTTGGGATGAACGGCTTTTGTGTTAATAACACTCCGGCTGCGGATATTGAAAACACAATTGCAAACGCAAATGATAGAAGAATTTTTGCAATTGCTAAAGCTTTTCAGCTTGGATATACCGTTGACCACATTCATAATCTTTCAAAAATTGATAAATGGTTTTTATACAAAATGAAAAACATTATTAATGTTGAAAGCAAAATAATTTCTCATGAATTAGATACTATTCCCCACGATATCTTTCTTCAAGCAAAACAAACCGGATTTTCTGATAAACAGATTGCATTGTTAATGGGTACAGATGAGGAAAGCGTACGTTCAAAAAGAAAATCACTAAATATCATTCCTCATGTTAAACAAATTGATACTCTTGCTGCTGAATACCCTGCTCAAACAAACTACTTGTATGTAACCTATAATGGTTCAGAAGATGACATTAAACCTGAAAATGATGAAAGTATTGTAGTATTAGGTGGTGGGGCTTACCGCATTGGGTCATCTGTTGAATTTGACTGGTGTTGTGTAAATGCGGTTTTAACTTTGAACAAACTCAACTACAAAACAATCATGATAAACTATAACCCTGAAACAGTTAGCACAGATCATGATATTTGTGATAAGTTGTATTTTGAAGAAATGACTTTAGAAAGAATTCTTGATATTTATGAAAAAGAGAACCCTAAAGGAATTATTGTTTCCATGGGTGGACAAATACCTAATAACTTAGCTATTAAACTAAAAGAGCAGCACGTTAATGTTTTGGGCACTCATCCAAAAATGATAGACAGAGCAGAAGATAGAAATAAATTTTCCGAAGTACTTGACAGCCTTGAAATAGACCAACCTGAATGGGAAGAATTAACTGATTTGGAATCAGCAAAAGAATTCGCAAAAAAAGTTAATTACCCGGTATTAATTAGACCAAGCTATGTACTTAGCGGTGCGGCAATGAGCATAGTTCTTTCCGAAACCGAATTAGAAGAATATCTAAAAAAAGCATCTGATATTAGTCAAGAACACCCGGTGGTTATTAGTAAGTTTATTACAGATGCACGAGAAATAGAAGTTGATGCTGTTGCAAGCGAAGGGAAATTATATTGTTATGCAATTTCTGAACACGTGGAAAATGCAGGGGTTCACTCGGGAGACGCTACTATTGTACTTCCTCCACAGAGGACTTATCTTGAAACAATGAGACGTGTAAAAATAATAACCAAACAAATTGCTGATGAATTTGAAATTACAGGACCATTTAATATTCAGTTTATTGCAAAAGACAACGAAGTAAAGGTTATTGAATGCAATTTAAGGGCTTCAAGAAGCTTCCCTTTTGTTTCAAAAGTCTTAAAGCTTAATTTCATTGATAGTGCTACTCGTTTAATTATGGGTGAAAGGATTCCAAAGGTAGACAAATCATCTTTTGATTTAGATTACGTTGGTGTTAAAGCATCGCAATTTTCATTTACAAGATTAAAAGGAAGTGATCCAACAGTTGGTGTTGAAATGTCTTCAACGGGTGAAGTTGCCTGCTTAGGTGATGATTTTAACGAGGCATTCTTAAAAAGTCTTCTTTCAACAGGTTTTAGAATACCTAAAAAAGGAGTTATGCTTTCAACAGGAACACTAAAAGAAAAAGCTGAATTTTTGAATGAAATTAAAATTCTACAAAACATGGGACTTAAATTTTTTGCTACCAAAGGTACAGCCGATTTCTACAAAAACAACGGTGTTGAAATGGAAGTATTAAACCGTCCTTTTGATAATGTAGAACCAAGCATAATGAGTTATCTTGAAGCAGGGGAAATTGATTTAGTAATTAACATTCCCAAAACTTCTGAAAAAGTTGAATTGGACAGCGATTATTTAATTAGAAGACGTGCAATTGACTTAAATATTCCCCTCATTACCAACATTCAATTTGCAAAAAGATTTGTCAAATCGTTAAATAAATATAATTATGAAAATCTCTCAATTAAAAGTTGGGATGAGTATAATTAGTGATTGGTGATTGGTGATTAGTGATTAGTATAAGAGCCATTCCAGCGGAATGGCTCTATTTGTAGAATATTGCCAAGAGAACCATCCCCTACTCTTGCGGAGCGGGTCTGTCCATAAATAATTATTTGTTTACAATTTTTTCTATCTCTTCAAAATCAATTCCAAAGTGAATTTTTAATTTTTCATTAAACTCTTCTTTAGATCTGATAAGTTGTTTTTCCTTTAGCCTATTTTGAGTTATTATAAGCGTTTCATCCGATATTGTAACTCTACCCATTACAGTTGCAATTGAGCATAGTTTTCGCTGTGTAAATATTGTTTTTGGTGAAGTTTGATGATAATAGCACATATCATAAAATTCTTCAATATCACGAGGAATTAATATAAATTTATATTGGGTAAACCATTCATCATTTTCATCAAGTTTTTGCAAATAGTATTCCCCTACGGTCTCCATATTATTGTATACTCTATAAGTTCCGCTGATATCTTTAACTTGTCCATCAGGAATAGGCAGCGGAACTCTAAAAGAATCGCCAAACCCTACATCAACCAAATACTCTTTATCCAATTTTACTAAAAGAGTCAAATGGTCAAACTCAGGTGCAAATGTTTTTTCGACCGGATTAAAAAACCTCGCAGAAATTAACGAAACATCAAAACCCAATTCTTTCAGTAACTCATAAAACAAATAATTAAGTTCGTAACAAAATCCCCCGCGTCTGCATAATACTATTTTTTCATACAAATCATTTAAATCTAACGATATTGGTATTCCGGCACTTATATCCAAATTTTCAAAAGGAATACTTAAAATATGTTTTAATTGTAGTTGGGCTAAATATAAATAATTTAGTTTTTCTTTTTTTCCAACTTCAATTAAATTCAAATACTTTTCAATCTTTGCGTTATCCAAGCTCAAAGGTTGTAATTCCGAATATTTTTGTTAAATCAATGTTAGGTTCTCCCCCAGCGTACATCCTTGCAGTTTCAAATACATATTTCATTTTGTACTTATTTACCAACCTAAGTGCTTCTAAGTTTGGTTCCGGTATGTCTAAATAGTACGGTTCATCATCTTCTATTTTGTTAATAAGACCATTAAATAAATCTTCGGCAACTTTATAATTATCCGCAAATAATGGTCCAATTTTATAACCCACTCTACATTTTCTTATAACAGAAAAACCCTTTATTTCCCCATTCTCTACTGCTGCCAAAGAATGAGAATCCGGCAAAGCGAACCAATTTTTTAGAAATGTAGTTCTTTTTTCAGGGAAACAAATTCTATCATACTCTTCAAGTTTTTCAAAATGTACATCTTTGATAGGAACTAAATTAGTTTTTATTTCTTCCAAATGTTTTCCAACCCCCTCATATCTTACATTTCTGTGTTTGTAAACATAACCCGATTTTTTATAATTTTCTTGCTGTTCAACAACTCCATCCATTCCATTTATTCGTCCATTTAAGGATTCGTTGGCTATTTTCCATAGTTTCAATCCATAACCATGCCCTCTATATTCAGGCTTAACCATATAAAAACCCATAAACCCAAAGGAAGCACCATATTTAATAGCTGATTTTAAACAAATCGGTTCATTATTTAATGTACCAATCCACCAACCTTCAGGATCCGTTTCCCAAAAACAATCCAAATCATGCAAACCCGGATTCCATCCTTCATTTGCAGCCCATTCAATTGCCATAGGTGCTTCTTCTTTTAACATTTTACGGACAATATATTCTTGCTTCATAACTCACCTATTATTTTTTATAAAATTAATAAAAAAATCATTTAAATCCATTAGTAATATTTTTTTAGATTACTTTTATTATTATATTTTTATATATTTATATATATATTATATACTAAACCTAACAATTCTTCTAACCGGAGAGTATAAGATGAAAAGGTTATTTTTATTTATTGTATTTGTTCCATTAATAACTTTGTTCTTTAGTTGTAGTTCTTTTATAAAAGAGACTGTATATCCAACCCTTTCTGACGGCAAATATGATAGTGAATTTCCCTATAAAAATTGCTCTTCACAATTAGAAGATATCAGCAATTCGGTTAAACTGTTGAATGTAATAGCTTATTACAAAAACTTTGTTGTAAACGAAACCGAAAATTTGCACAAATCAGATATCAATAAGAACAACTTTGAAGAAAAAACGTATCGCAAAGGTACTTTTCACAAAACAGCTTCCGGAACTGCTACAATTTTATATGCAATAGATGGTAATGTTGCTCTATTAACTTGTGCACATATTGTAAACTTCCCTGATACTTTTTACACTTACAAAATAAAAGAAACCGGTGAATCAACTCAATTTGTTGAAAGCATTTCAGTCAAAACAAAACAGACAAATTACATAAGCGATTTCCCTGAAGGTGGCGATGTTGATTTAATTGTGGTTGACACTTTCAATGATTTAGCGATAATTGGTAAACGATTTTACGATTACAAAATCAATTCATTCCCCGTTTTTAAGTACCCTTTAGGTGTAGCAAAAGATTTGGAATGGGGTTCTTTTGTTTATTCAATGGGTTTTCCAATGAATTATAAAATGATTACAAAAGGAATTGTTTCTAGCCCAAATAGAGACGGCAATGGCTCTTTCTTAATTGATGCTGTTTTTAATCGTGGTTTTAGCGGTGGCATCGTTTTAGCTATACGAGATGGTGTTCCAAATTTTGAATTTGTAGGTTTAATTCGTTCAGTTCCAGCTGAATATGAATATGTTATAAAGCCCGAAATGCTTACAGAAGAACAAGAATATAACCCTCTGATTCCTTACGGAGGTGAACTGTATATTGAACAACGTGTAAATATAAAATATGGAGTTACAAGAGTAATTCCAATTGAAACAATACGAGAATTTGTTACTAAAAACTATGAAGAATTGCTAAGACACAACTACTTATTTGATAATTTCAAATTATAAATTAGGAATAATTTTGTATATTATTTTATAAATATTTTTAAACTAATAAGCGGAGAAAAAAATGGAAGAAGAAAAATTACCAGCAGAAATTGGCGAATACAAAGGAAGCCCGATATTAACAATTTTTACAGGGAATAACCCAAATTATAAATTTTCATTTGGTGTTAGTAAAGCAAAAGCAATTTTAGCTTATTTAGATGAAATTAAAAAGTTTATTGAGGATAATCCTCCTCAGCAAAAAGCAAAATAACATGAACCTAAAGAAACTTTGTTTATTTTTTATTCCTCTATTAATCTTTTATTTAACCGGTTGTGATAACACAGCATATGAAAATAAAAGTTTAGACGGTAATGATTATTTAAATAAACAAATTTCTAATGTGAATAAAGATAATGTACCTGATAGCGTTTTTGAGCAATACAAAAAGCAGGCAGAAATATTAACAGCAAGGCTTATTCAAGCTGATCCCAAGTTTAGCTCCAGCTTAATAAAACTTCCTAATTCAGTTATTCAACTTTTTACTGATGCTCTTATTCAAGTTTATAATGCTAATGATATCCCTGAACAAAATATTGTTATTGGAAAATATAATATTGGGGTATTTCCTCAACCTGCAACAAACAATTTTTATATCAAGGTTGATACTACAAAATTTTGGGTAAAAAAATGGCTATCAGGAAATCTTTATACCGGTTTTAACAGAATTGACACATTAGTGGAGAACTATAAATTAGCAATTAATTCAAACATAATACTACCTACTGCTGTTTATTTTTTCCTTAATTGCCAAGAATCTATAAACTTATTGGCGTTTTGCACTTTATTAAATGAAATTGATGGAATAAGTGAAGCATATCCAGAAAGCACAATGGGTGATGGCAACAATATAACAGCTGAAATATTTGATAATTATGTTGAGCTTAATTATTCTTATGGGTTTGGCGATTGCCCATCTGGTTGTATTGGCAGGCACTTTTGGAAATTCAGGATTTATTATAGTGGGGTAGTTCATTTTATTGGAGAAAGCGGGACACCTATTTAAATTACAAGGCATTCAATTATTGATTTACATCTACCTTGTGGAGACTTAATGTTAAAAAATTACAAACCTATAAATTACAGAATTGAATTGTTTTCCGTTGTTATACTTTTTGTTCAATTAGGATTTGTTATTAATAGTACAAAAGAGCAACTCGTAAACACCTTACCTGCTTTTTTAGTCATGTTGTTCTTATATTTTATTACTACCACTGTTTTCATTATTGGTTACTCTTCAAAACATATCTTAAAAAAAACAGACTTAACAAGTCTATTTGGCAAAAAAACTGAATTAGAAGAATCTCAAGTTTTATTATTTATAAAAAGAGCTGTAAATATTATAGGAATAGGCAAAGCAATTATAATTTTTATCCCCATGCTTTTATTTATAATAAACCATCTTTATTTTTTACCTTTTGTCTTATTTAGACCTTTGATTATTTTGCCTTTACTATTAGTTTTTTTTACTTTGTTATTTTATTCAATAAAAAACATAATTAAAGCCAATGGCTATTTAACTGTAACAAATAAACAAACAATCTTAAATGGTATTTTTTATTATAACCCAAATGATAAAAGAGCAGTTGTTGAAAAACAGTTCGGTGTTGGAACTACAATTAATTTTGCCACCAAACAAGGTAAAATAATTTTGATAGTTATTTTATCTATTCCTGTTACTGTTTTAGGACTTATTTTTATCATTCTTTTATTATCCGGAAAATTTTAACAAAATAAAAGCTTTTTACATTTTTAATACTTTGATATGCGTGACATTATGATTTCGAAACAAAAACATTTTAATTTAATCCCCCTCTTCTTAACAGTAATTTCATTTGTAGTATTTACAATAATTATATTAGGTTATACTCAGTTTAACCACGAAAAAACCGAAAAGGAAATTCGTTCCAATTTATATGACTTGTTAATTTCTAAAAAGTCGCAATTAGAAAAAGCATTGTATTCCAGAGTTTATTACACAAAAGGAGTTGCAGCTTATTGTGCAATAAATAATGGAATAACAAATGATAAATTCTACCAGCTAACCGATGAATTGATTAAAAACGATACTGTTATAAGTACAATGGCTTTATCTAAGGATTGTATTATCGGGGCTTTATATCCACTGGAAGGACATGAAGCTGCTATTGGTGTAAACTTATTAGAACATCCCGGAAGGAAACGAATTGTTGAAAAAACCATTGCTACCCAAAACACGTTTATTGCGGGACCGGTTGAGTTAGTTGAAGGAGGAATCGCTTTTATTAGTTACACTCCCATTTTTACCATAATAAAAGAAAACAAAAACAATTTTTGGGGTGTTACAGATATTGTAATACTTCAGGACAAACTGTTTAACGAAATCAAACTTCAAACTCAGGATGAATTCTATAAATTTGCTCTTAAAGGTGTTGACGGTACAGGTAATAACGGAGCATGTTTTTGGGGGGATTCTTTAATATTCAAGCAAAAACCGGTTACTGTTAAAGTATTACTTCCAACAGGATATTGGGTTTTAGCAGGTTCTCCTATAATAGGCTGGGAATCTAATACTGACCAAAATGGATTAATAACAAGGCTGTTATATATTAGTGCCTTTATTATTAGTATTCTCATTGGATTGTTAACTTCTGCTTTTATCAAAATTAGAAGAAGTCAAGTGGAATTGAAAGCCTTATTCGGTTCTATGAAGGATATTATTATTGAGTTTGATAAAATAGGCACTTATGTTAAAATTGCTCCTACAAACGACGGCTTATTAATTCTGCCTCCTGAAAAATTAGTAAATAAAACTTTATATGAAGTTTTTGATAAAAAGACAGCTGACTTCTTTTTTAATGCTATCAATGAATGTTTTTCAACAAAAAAGACAGTAATTATTGATTATCCATTAGAAATTAATGGGCAGGCATTCTGGTTTATTGCTCGCTTAACATATTTAAACGACAATTCGGTTTTATATGTGGCACATGATAATACAACAAAAAAAATTGCCGAAGATAGATTAATAGAATCAGAAAACTATCTTAAAGAACTAAATGAAACAAAAGATAAATTTTTTGCAATAATTGCTCATGACCTACGCTCTCCATTTCAAGGATTCTTAGGACTTTCTGAAATTTTGGCAAAAAATTCTGACGACTTAGCTAAAGAGGAAATAAAAGAATACTCCTCGGAACTATATAAAGCCTTAGAAAAGCAGTATGAATTATTGGATGACTTACTAAACTGGGCAAAAGTAACAAAGAAAAACTTCAACTTATCGAAATCTTTTATTAATTTACATCATACTGTCAATACTGTTTTTGAACAAGTTGAAGTAATTGCAAAAATCAAAAACTTAAACCTAATTAATGAAATAAACAAAGGAATAAACCTTGAGGTCGATGAAATTTTGTTTAAGGTTGTTCTTAGAAATTTAATTTCAAATAGCCTAAAGTTCTCCAACATCAATGGTTTTATTAAGGTTTCTGCAAAATTAATTGACAATAATTATGAAATTTCGGTTTCAGATAATGGTGTTGGAATGAGCCCCGAAAACATTAAAAAGTTATTTGACAATTCTAATTTTTCTACTGCCGGAACAGCAAGTGAAGTTGGAACCGGCTTAGGATTTAATCTATCAAAAGAAATTGTTCTAAAGCATAATGGGAAAATTTATGCCGAAAGTACTTTAGAAAAGGGGACTATGATAAGTTTTACTATCCCTAAATAATTTTTTACAGGAACTTATTGTTATGAGAAAGAAATGAAAAATTTATTTTTTTTGGTTTTATTGTTTGTTATAAATTCAACAATACTAACCTCGCTTTTCGCTCAAACCGAACTCAATAATACATTAAAAAAAATCAGTACTTGTACAACACAAGTTCAAATTGATACTCTTGTTAATCTTTGTTGGGAAAATAGAAGTAAAAATCCTCGTCTTTCTATTAGCTATGGCACTAAAGCACTTAATTTAATAGAAAAATCCAACATAGACAAACTTAAATCGCATGTATGGAATTATTTAGGTGTAGTCTATGGGAATCTGGGGAACTTAGATTCCGCCTATTATTACTATCAAAAAGCAATGGAATTTGCCGAATATATGAAGGATTCTGTCGAGATTGCTTATTCTTTGGATAATCTTGGCGATTATTATATAAAGAGTGCGTTATATTCTGCCGGATTAGAAAAATTCTTTGAATCATATAAAATTTTTGAATCTATTGGTGACAAAACCGGAATGGCTTACTGCTTAAATGATATTGGTGAGGTTTATGTTGCTCAAAAAGATAACCAAAAAGCTCTTAATTATTTTACCCGCTCTGCCAAACTGAGAAAAGAGAACAAAGATAACAGAGGTTATGCTAAATCTTTAATTAACATCGCTACGGTTCAGTATAAAAATCTTGAACTTAAAAACGCCCTGAACACTTTTGAAGAAGCAGAAAAATACTGCGAAAAAAGCGACTATGTTAAAGGGCGAAGTTATATACAATCGGGCATTAGTGATATCCACTTAGCTCTTGGGGATTTTAACAATGCTCTTAAAGCCAGTTATAAATCTTTGGAAATAGACCTGCATATAGGCAATAAATACGGTGAAATTATTTCTTATAATAAGCTTGGCAATATTTATATTTTATTAAAGCAGTTTCCAAAAGCCAAAGAATTTTTATTTAAAGCACGCGATGAAGCTCAAGCTACCGGACATTTAGATCAATTGATGACAGCGTACAATTATTTAACTCGAATTGCTGTTAATGACAACGATTTTAAATTAGCTTATAATTATAGTACTGAATCTAAAGCTATAAGAGATAGTATTTATAGCCATAAAGATTTAAATAAAATTGCCGACTTGCAAACTGCATTTTTTGTCGAAAGAAAAAATAGAGAAAATGAACTTCTAAAAAAAGATATCCAATTAGAGAAGAACAACAGAAACTTTTTAATTTTATGTTCAATCTTAATGATTTTTATAGTTTTTCTGGTAATTTCAAAGTATCGTTCAACAAAAAAAGCAAATCAACTACTAAACGATTCAAATCAATCAAAAGATAAATTGTTTTCAGTAATTGCTCACGATTTAAATAATCCTGTTGGGGCTCTCACATCTATATCAGAATATCTTCGAACCGATTATGATGATATCAAGGAGATAGACAGAAAGGTTTTAGTTGATTCCATTGCTGATGCATCCATTAACATTAAAAACATGTTAGCAGATTTGTTAAATTGGGCACGTTCTCAACAAGGTGGAATTAAAATACACAAAGCTAATTTAAACATAACTTCAGTTATTACTAATTTAATTTTGAGCTACAAATTATTAGCAAAAAAGAAAAATTTAACTATTGATATTAAAGCTGATTCAAACCTGTTCTTTTCTGTTGATAAATTTGTTTTTGAAACCATAATAGGAAATATTATTACAAATGCTATTAAGTTTTCATTCAATAATGGAATAATTATTTTATCGGCAATAAAAGCTGAACAAAGCTTAATTATAAGAATAAAAGATTTTGGCAAAGGGATTTCCGAAAAAGACATAGACTTAATTCTAAATACCGAAACCTCATTTTCTACGGAAGGAACAAACAAAGAAAAAGGTTTGGGGTTAGGATTAAAAATTTGTAAAGAATTAATTACTTTGCATGGGGCAAAACTACAAATAGAAAGCAGTCCAAATAATGGCTCTACTTTTATTGTTAAGTTTTATGATGTGTAAATATTAAATTGCTTTTGGCAGGGTAATAATAAAAGCACTGCCTTTATTTTCTTCACTTTTAACAACTATGTGTCCTTTATGCCTATCAATCATTTCTTTGCATAAAAGAAGTCCAAGCCCTGTCCCCTCTTCATTTGCAGTCCCCTTTGTGCTTACGTTGTTATCAATTGTAAACAAATTATCGATTTTATCTTTGGAAATACCGACTCCATTATCTTCAACAATTATTTCTACAGAATCACCTTTGCTGAACGCAGAGACTAAGACCTCGCCATTTTTAAATGAGAATTTTATGGCATTAAATACTAAGTTACGGATAATTGTATGAAGCATATTTTTATCAGCATTTAGAACTATGTCATCTTCTATCTTGCTTTTAATAGTTATTCCCTTATTTGCGGCACTTTGGTTCAAGAGTTTAATTGTTGGATATAATTCATCACCTACACTAAAGATTTCAGGATAAAACTCCATCTTGCCGGTTTTTAATATCGACCACTCAAGCAAATTTTGTAAAAGCTTATAAGAATTATTACAAAGGTTGTGCATACTTTTTATTACACTTTTTTTCTCATCGTTTGTCAATTCGTCATATGCATCCGTAAGAAGTTGAGAGTAACCAAGTAAACCCTGAAATGGACTTTTCATATCATGGGCAATAACCGAAAAAAATCTGTCTTTAGATTTATTTACGGCTTTTAATTCCTCATTAAGTTTTTCCAACTCGTGTTTTTGCAATAATATCTCTTTTGCATAACGGTTGCTATTTCTTAAAGCATATATTGCACCCGCTGAAATAATTAAACTTAATCCTAAAACCAAAAACAGGTATATGGTTCTTGTTTTCCCTTCATTAATTTCTTTTTGCTGTATTTCATTATCCTTTTTTAGAATTAAATTTTCATATTCTTTTTTAGTTGCATTGTGTTCAGCCAAAAGAGAATTAATATCTCTTAATCTTGTTTCTTTAAATAGATTTCGTTCTATTTTAACAGCATTATTTTTATAAAACAAAGCTGCTTTATAATTCCCCCGTTTTTCATATATTTTACTTAACTCGGAATTACATTCTAATATTGCCGTAGTAATCTTTAATGAAGTTGCAATTTTTAGTCCTTTTGTAAAATACATTTCTGCATTTTGCAAATCCTTCTTTTCAGTAGAAAGCTTACCTAAAATCATTAGTGCTTGAACAACAACATCTTTATCATAATACCTTCCTTCTGCTTTGTTTAAAGCTTGTTCAGCATACATTAATGCTTTATCATTTTCATTTTTGTGCAAATATAATTTTGCTAAAGCTGCTAAAACAACTGCGTCTTGAAATTGATTTTTAACATCCGGCAATAGCTCTAAAAGTTTTTTGTAATAATAATACGCATTATCAACTTTGCCCATCTCAAAATAAGTATTTCCAATAAATAAATAGCTTTTTGCTAATCCCGGTTTGTCATTTAACTTTTTTCTTAATGACTCGCTCTCTTTAAAATACATTAACGCTTTATCATAAGCAGCTTCTTGAAGATAAAGAACCCCTAATACTATGGAGCAATATGCAGGTCCTTCAATATTATTAATTTTGGTGAATATTTCTTTAGCTTCCAAAACTGCTTCTGTAGCTTCAACGTATCTATTTTTATTTTTATAAACACTCCCCATGTTATTTAATGCATAGGCAATTTCTGTCGAATCCTTATATTTTTTTGCTATAAACAGAGCTTTTCTTAATGTATCCATTGCCCTGTCATCTTCTCTTAAATAAATTAATATTGCCCCATAGTAGTTTAAAATTTTTGCTTTCCTACCCTCATCTTTATGTTTTTCAATCTTAACAAACAGCTTTTTCCCAATTCCTAAAGCTTTTACAGGATCAATGTTTCTAATTCGCCACATCTCTTTGCTGGCATCATTATAATATTTTACATATGTATCCCAATTTTCCGTTTTATTGCTGGCTGCAATAATTCCGGATTGTAATAAATAAATTATTATAATGCGGGCAATTAATTTAAGATTATTTACTTTTTTATTTTTCATTATGTATTTTTTTCAAAACTTTTCTATTTTAATATGATATCAAAATTGGAAAGAAGTGATAAGGCTTCGGGCAGACTAAATATGGTTTTTTTTAGTTTATTTAAATTAGGATTTATTGAATAATTAACAGAACCGGAAAAATCTGTATATGTTAAGATAGTATCAATAAATGTTGCATTTAGCAAATCGCTTTTAACAATTTTTGCCTTGTTCAGGTTTGCTTTGGTAAAATCTACACCCTGCAAAGAACAGTCTTCAACTGATATTAAACCTAAAGTTAATGCATAAAAATTTGAATTGTTTAATAAACAACTTTCAAAATTAACCTTTAACGGCTTTGAAGCAAAAGTCCAATCAATTCCAATAAGTTTACAATGTTTAAATTCAACATCAGACAATTTAGTATTATTAAATCTCAAAAGGCTCAAATCGCATTCTTCAAAAACACAGTTTTCAAAATCAGAATTTGAAAACTGTAAATTCCCAAAATTACATTTAACAAACGTACACTTATAAAATTCTTTGTTGTTTATTAACAATTTTGTAAAATCAATTTTTTCAAATACTATTTCTTTAAAATATTCTGTATCATCAAACTGCTTTTTATCTAATACACTATCACTAACTAACGGTTCGGGCATATTATTTAAACTATTAATTTTTATACAACTCAACTACAATTTCGTTTCTGGCTTTAACAATTATCTTTTTCAAATCATTTAAATTTTCATCTGTAATAACATTTCTACCCGATGAATACTTATTCAAAATCTCTTTATGTCTATCATATTCTAATTCAACATCATTATTGCTATTATTAATAGCAACTAAAACACAATTTTTTTCATTTTCTCTAAAATAAACATATGTATTGTTATAAGGAATAAAATGGATTAAATCACCGGAGTGAATCACTTCTTGGTTTTTTCTCCATTTAAAAAGTTTAACTAAAAATTCATAAGCTTCACTTTGAAGTTCCGTTCTTCCATTTGCTGTAAAAGCATCTACTGAATCTTCTTCCCATCCGCCGGGGTAATCTGCCCTAATCTCTTCATGACTGTGACCTGTCATTAAGATCTCTGTTCCGTAGTATATTTGAGGAATTCCGCGAGTTGTAGCTAAAAATGTTATAATTTGTTTATATTTATTTATGTCCTTTTCAGTATAAGAAAAAAATCTGGTTACATCATGATTATCGGCAAAAATTAGATTTGTTTTAGGGTCTTTATATAAAAAATCTCTCGAAATAACTTTATAAAGTTCATAAATTGATTGTTGACCGGTAAAAACATGGGCTAAAGTTGCTTGAATTGGAAAATCCGTAATAGATTCTAATTCAGATTCAAATCCATCATGATTTACTGTCCCTTTTTTCCAATATGATATTATTTCAGGATAGTTCATCCACACTTCACCAACAATAAAAAGGTCTGGATATTCTGCTTTAATTCTCTTTATCCATTCATTCATACATTCTTTATAATTATATTGATATGTATCCATTCTGATACCATCAATTCCGGCATATTCAACCCACCAAATAGTATTTTGTATTAAATAATTAGTTACTAATGGATTTTCTTGATTTAAATCCGGCATCCATTTATCAAACCAACCTTGTGTCATTCTCTTTTTATCATAAGTTGAGCTATGTGGATCCGGGATAACAGTTCCATCAAAATTACTATATGTAAATTCAGGCCAAACATGGATCCAGTCTTTTGATGGTAAATCTTTTGTCCAGAAATGTGTATCTCCAAATTGATTAAAAACCATATCTTGAATAACTTTAATCCCCTTTTTATGGCTTTCTTTAATTAAATCTAAATATTCTTCATTTGAACCATAACGAGGGTCTATATTGTAATAATTTGTTATAGAGTACCCATGATAAGAATATATTGGCATATTACTTTGTAGCATTGGCATAGGCCAAATTGCTGTAAAACCCATGTCTTTGATAAAATCCAATTTACTCTTAATTCCGGCAATATCCCCACCATGCCTAAACTTAATATTACTTCTATCTGCTTTTTCAAAATAACCCTCAATACTATCATTTTCTTTATTCCCGTTTACAAATCTATCCGGAGTAATCAGGTATACAGCATCTGCCGAAGTAACAGGATTTGGTTTAAATTGCTTATTCTTTAGTTTTAATTCATAATTAAAACTAAACTCAGTTTCGTTATTTTTAAGAGTAATTTTTACAATACCGGCTTCTGCGTCTTTTGCAATATTTATAAAAACAAATAAGTAATTTGGGTTATCGGTTCTTTTAACGGAATCAATTTTTACGTCTTTATATTTTAAAGAAGGCTCATATTTTGCTATATCATTTCCATGCAGCATCAACTGCAATTTGCAATTTTCCATTCCTACCCACCAAAAAGGCGGCTCAATATTCTTAATTGTTTCTTGACTTTTAATATTTACACATAGAAAGAATATAATAAGAATAATAACTTTTTTAATCATGATTTCCATATAAATTAATTATAAAACTGTAAGTTAATTAGTTGAAGTTTATAAATCAAATTATTAAATATATTTTTCTGTATTATATTGTAAAACTTTTTATTACTATAACTTATAGAAATACAGAAACAATATTATGGAAGGTTATCTTTTATTAGGCAAGAATAGGGTGCTAAATAATATTCAGTATTTAGCACCCTTTAAATAGCTATTTTGCTATTGGTTTAATTCGCAACTCTGATTCTTGGAAATCGGCTAAAAGTTCTTTAACTTTTTCTACCATGTTATTATCATAATGATATGGATAAACAATTTTTGGTTTCATCGATTTTACCAAATCAACAAACATGCTTTCATCCATCGTATAAGGTCTATTTAAAGGTAAAAATGCAATTGAAATATCCTTGAGTGATTTTAATTCCGGGATGTTTTCTGTATCACCGGCAATCAATAAATTTACGTTTGCAAAATGGAAAACATACCCATTGTTTTTCCCTTTTTCATGGTAAATTTTTTCTCCACCTAAATTATAAGCCGGTACTGTTGTAAACTTTATTCCATCAATTTCAGTTCTTGTATTGTTTGGCAATATAATCAGTTCATTATTTTTTATTGCATCTTTAATAACATAATTAACTTCGTTAGTTATAATAAGTTTGGTGTCTTCTTTAATAATTGCCGTATAACACCTATATTTAGATGGTCAAAATGTGTATGTGTAATAAAAATTAAATCCGCTTTTGGTAAATTATCATAAGAACCTCCTTTATCTGATGGATCGACATAGATAATTTTTCCATTGTATTCTAATTTTAATGTTGCCCAGCCAATCATGGAAATGCTCAAATCGGCTTTATCGGTTTTTACTTTTTCCGTCCATAATTGGGCATTTAAAATATTTACCATTAATATTAGAATTATAAAACTTAGTATTGATTTCATTTTATCCCTTCTAATGATTTAACAAATTAATAAGTTTTTCTAATTGCTCTTTTAATGTTGTCAACTCGCTTGTTGTAAACGAATCCTGCATAAGTTTAGCAGAAAGTTCTTCCGGTATTTTTGCAGCTTTCTTCTTTAACAATTCACCATAGTCCGTTAAACTTATAAATACTTTCCGCTCGTCTTGTTCGGATCTTATACGCTTCACTATTCCATCGGTTTCCATTCTCTTTAATAGTGGAGTAATTGTATTTGTATTCAAAATAAGTTTATCTGCAATATCATTAACAGCCAGAGGTTGATTTTCCCACAATACAAGCAGCACTAAATACTGTGGATAAGTTATCCCTAACTCAGCTAAATATGGTTGATATTCTCTTGTAATTAATCGAGAAGCTGCATAAACCGGAAAACACAACTGATTTTTAAGTTTTAATTGTTCGTAACTCATATGCTTTTTTATATTAATTAAATTATAACAAATATACTTTTTTATAAATATTTTTCAATATATTTATCTATTTTTTCGGGTTTTGTCATTGGTGCAAATCTTTTAATTGGTTTGCCATTTCTATCAATCAAAAATTTTGTAAAGTTCCATTTAATATTTGAACCAAAACAACCTCTTAACTCACTTCTCAAATATTTAAATAAGGGGTGAGCGTTTTTGCCATTTACCTCAATTTTTTCAAACATTGTAAAAGTTACGCCATAGTTTATTAAACAGGTTTCAGTTAAACTTTTTCCACTACCTGGTTCTTGGTTGCCAAATTGATTACAAGGGAATCCTAATATTACCAACCCTTTACTTTTATATTTTTGATATAACTTTTCAAGCCCTTCATATTGTGGCGTTAATCCGCATTTACTTGCCGTATTAACAATTAATATCATTTTACCTTTATACTCGCTCAATTCCACTTCTTTTCCGGTTAATAAATTTGCTTTGTATTTATATATTGAAGTTGACATTTTATACTCCCGTTCTATCGTTTATGATTATATCGTATGCGATACAAAAATAAATAATTATTTTTTATTTTGCAACTACTTTTTAATATTTTTTTGTAAAAAAATTTATCCTGTTGATAAATACAACTATTATAATTAATTTGTAATTATATATTTTTATATTCTAATCTTTTTTCAGTTATATTCACCTCATAATTAAATTCAAGTTCATTTAGAGTTGCGTAATGAAAGAGAACAGTCAAATAATAAAAATCCTTTTACAATCAAATAACAACGCAGTTATAATAACCGACAAAAATGGAACAATACTCGAATTTAATAATTGTGTAAAATCACTTTTCGACTGCCAATTTGAAATTACAACTGGAATAGATATTAACAAAATATTCAATGAATACAACAAAACAAATAACTCAAACATCTACTTTGATTTCAAAAACTTAGCAGCAAACAATTCTACCGAATACATTGAAAAATCACTAATTCAACATAATGAAAACAACTTAACTGTAAGAATCTACACTACATTTAATAAAAATTCATTAATTGAAAATTATATATTTATTTTTATCAATGACATTTCTACCAAAGGCTATTTATATTCAAATGATTCCGAGATGTTATACAAAAAATCTCTGGAATATGCTTCTGATATAATTTACATAACCGATGAGAATGGCAATTTCCTTTTAGTAAACCCTGCTACTGAAAAAATAACCGGATATAGCAAAAGTGAATTATCTAAAATGAATTATATAGATATAATTCCGGATAATAAAAAACGTAAATTTCAAATTATTTTTATGCGTCAGCTGCTAAGTAAAGAGAGATCTGTTTACATTGAAACTCCAATCATTACAAAGAATGGCGAGACAGCTTGGTTAGGGCAGAATATAAATTTAATTTTACAAGACAACGAACCACCTCGCTTTCATGCAATTTCAAGAGATATTACAAGTCGCAGAAATGCCCAGCTTGAAGTTAAAAGAAACCAAGAAATGTTACGTTTAATAATAGATATGATTCCCGATAGAATTTACCTCAAAGATAGTGATGGCAAATTTTTAATTAACAACCGTTCTCATCTAAATGCACTTGGTGCAAAAACGCAATCTGAAGCAATCGGCAAAACTGATTTTGATTATAGGACATTTGCCAACGCAAAAAAGTACCGCGACCAAGATATAGAAATTCTTAAATCCAACAAACCCTTAATAGATTTTTTTGAAAGAGAAATTTCTAATACAGGTGAGGAACGACTGATTTTAATATCTAAATTCCCGTTTCACATTTCAGGAGAGCCAAGTTCGGGCATTGTTGGAGTAAGCAAAGATATTACCGAGTTAAACAAGTATGAAACTCAAAATGTATTGTTAGCAAATGCTATTAAAAGTATAAACGAATGTGTTACTATTACGGACTTGGAAGACAAACTTATTTTTGTTAACAAAGCTTTTTGCAAAACCTACGAGTATACAGAAGAAGAGGTATTAGGAAAGAATATTGCAATTGTTAGTTCAACAGTTAGTGATGTAAACATTCTTCAAAAAATTAAACTTGCGACTTACAATGGTGGCTGGCAAGGGGAATTAATTAATAAAACCAAATCGGGTAGAACTTTCCCTATTTTCCTTTCTACAACACCAATTTTCAACAAAAACAACATTCCCTTTGCTATGATTGGAGTAGCGAGAGATGTTACAATTCAAAAAAATCATGAAAGCGAAATATTAAAGCTTAACCAAGCAATAATTCAAAGCTCAATTTCTATTATCTTAACCGATCCAAATGGGACTATAGAATATGCTAATCCAAAAGCTCTTGAAATTACGGGTTATTTGGAAGAAGAATTATTAGGACAGAATCCTCGAATTTTCAAGTCTGGGTTTACCCCCCTTGAGACATATAAAGAATTATGGAATACTATCACCAGTGGTAAAGAATGGCATGGCGAATTATTAAACAAGAAAAAATCCGGCGAGCTTTATTGGGAATACGCTTCAATATCTTCAATAAAAGATAAAAACAATCAGGTTGTCCAGTTTATTGCTTTTAAAGACGATATTACAAAAATTAAAGACCTACAAATCAGCTTAAAAATTGCACGTGACAAAGCTGAAATTGCTAATGAGCTTAAAGATAATTTCATTGCAACAATTTCGCATGAAATAAGGACCCCAATTAATGGCATTTTAGGAATGACATCACTAATTAAAGAGGCATTTAGCGAACACATTACCGAAGAAGAGTCTGAATATTTCGATTCACTAAACAGATCAAGCAAAAGAATAACACGAACTACTGACTTGATTATTAATTATTCAAGGTATAAGTCTCAAAATGCAGAAATAAACAAAACTCAAATAAACTTAATAGAATGTTTACAAAACATCATCAACAATTTTTCACAAGTAATTGCAAACAAACAATTAGAAGTGTCGTTAATCTTTACGAATAATTTGTTTTTAATTAATTCAGATGAGTTTTGTATTAATGAAATATTTACAAACTTAATTGATAACGCAATAAAGTTTACTAATCAAGGCAAAGTTGATTTGAAAGTATTCCAAATAAATAATGAACAAATTTGCGTTGAAATAATCGATACCGGAATTGGTATTTCAAATGAATATTTACCGGATTTATTTGAACCATACATCCAAGAAGAAAATGGGTATACTCGCTCGTATGATGGAATTGGATTAGGATTGGCTTTAACTAAGTTATTAATTGATAAAATTGGAGCTTCAATAAAAGTTAAAAGCAAAAAAGGTGAAGGAACAACAATAGCTGTTTTGCTTAACAATACATAAAAAAACAGGGTGTAAAAATTACACACTAACTAATAGAAACTCGGTTAATTATTTGTTCAATAGAATTATATATTAAATAACTTCAGAAATACCAAACGTCATCCCTTCAAATGTTGACTTAAGATAATCATTAGAACAATAATTCGAACGAGAGTACTCAAAATACACCTTTTTAAGAATATCTCCAATTGGTTTATGATCAATTATTCCACCTAAAAACTTAAATATTCCCCTCGAAGAAACCGCATAAGCTGAGCATTTCTTTCCATTATCAAAGCTGCCAACTGAGAAAATCAAAGTCTCACAAATATTAAATATGTGCCCTTTGTGAATAATATTGTCATAATCTCCTTCAAGGTTAATCAACGACTTAATTACATTCAAATTCCAAGAACGATTCTTGCTTCCAATTTCACCTCTGGAAGCGACTTTCAAATTATATTCAGATTCAACATTAAAAGAATAATCAAACAACGATAAATCAAAATCTTTACTATTATAATCAAATCCAACTTCAATGGAATACCCAAGTATTACTTTATTCTGAAGATGAAACCCGTAAACTCCTCTTTTATCTGTAACATTAAGCAATGAATTGCCAACAGAGCAATTTAATTTTGGTTTTATAGTTCTATCATTTCCAAAAGTGAAACCAACATTTGGAATACATATCTTAGTAATTGGGACATTAATCATCACTCCAAAATCATAATTTGTAAGTAGTGAATTTGATACCCCTGTTGTCTGTTCAAAGTTTTTAATATTTATTCCTAAATTAACATCAACAACTGATGAATACTTAACACCAATTCCAAAAGCTCTACTTTCTTCAATTATCCAACGTGCAATGTCACTACCATAAAAATGGAAATAATTTTCCGAAAAGCCAAAGCCAACAGTTAAAGGGATGCCTGTTGAATTTAGATTATATCCAAATATAACTCCCCTCGCATCATTTTTCAATGGACCCCACATCCCTGTAAATACATCTTCAGCCATTAATGTTGATTTTGGCTGGACAAATATTTCCACATTGTTTTTAACATTTCCAAGTTGAGCTGGATTATTAATAAAAGCAAGCCCATTTCTGCCAACGGTTGTACTTCCAAGTAATCCAGCACCATTTATTATTGGATCAGCTTGCAAATTTAAACTCGTGTTTTGATACCCATCAATTTGAGAAAATGCTGTTGTTCTTAATAAGAAGTATACACACAAAACCAAATATTTATTACTCATAACAACTCCTTTATTTATTAAGCAAAATTAACAATCCACTTTTAACTTATAAATGTAAAAATAATTGACCTTATTATACCCGTTTTTTGAAATTAAATATTTCAGTTTGAAATTTATTATATTTATACTATAAAATGGAGATATTTGAATGAAGTTAAATAAATTACTATTTATTATTAGTTTAATTACAATGCAAGCTTTTGCACAAACTATAAAATACGGAAATAACCCAACGGTTGGTAAGTATGCCCAAATAAACGGAATAAACTTGTATTATGAAGTTTATGGCTCAGGCAAGCCTTTATTAATGCTGCATGGTAATAGTGGTTCTATCAATGCATTTGAAGCACAGATACCATATTTTTCCAAGTATTATAAAGTAATTGCTGTTGACAGTAGATTACAAGGAAAATCAGGCGGCTCACCCGATACTTTATCTTATGAAATGATGGCTGACGATTTTGCCTCACTATTAGATTACTTAAATTTGGATTCGGTATATGTTATTGGGTGGAGTGATGGAGGAATTGACGGAATAATTTTAGCAATGAAATATCCTAACAAAGTTAAAATGTTAGCTGTTACGGGAGCTAATACAGTTTGTGATTCATCCGCTGTTCCATATAGCGATATAATTAACATGCGTAATTTTGTTAATAATAATAAGGAAGCAACTCCAAAAGATATTACCTTACATAAAATGATGTTAACTCAACCAAATATAAACTATGCTGATTTAAGTAAAATCAAGTGCCCAACTTTAATTATGGCAGGCGATAACGATATAATTAAAATTGAACATACTGTTAAAATATTTCAATCAATTCCCAATGCTAATTTATGTATACTTCCACAATCAGGACATGGCACCTTAATTCAGCATGCCGATTTATTTAACACCATTGTTCATAATTTTTTTAAGGAATAAAAGACTTTTTTGATTTTAACCTTTTTTAGGAATGGACAATTATTCAGCGTGCTACAAAAATGTCACCGGTGCCCGGTTGAAAACCAGAGACTTGAGACGAGAGACTTGAGACTTGGTTGTTATTTGTCTGAACTGGGATTCACGGGATTCTATTGATTTTTGGGATTAATCTTGTGCATATTTTTCGTCTCTTGTCACATCGTCTCTCGTTACTCGTCAATTGTGTCGCACCTAACGGAGCTTTTTTGTGGGGATGACTTGTATTACTATTAATGTTTCAACCCTAACGGGTCTGGTTAGATGAAGAAACGAGAAATTTTATTTTTTATGCATTTTTATCTTTCAATATATCACATAAAGCGAAACAAGTTAATTGATTAAACCTAAGACCCATCGGGTCGAAACATCAATAGAAACCCGGCACAAACAAAACATCAAGCCCCAGAGTGGGCGACACCTTCTTGCAACACATGATTGGTGGATGGTAATCGGTGCAAAAAGCCATTCCGGCGGAATGGCTCTATTGGTAGAAAACAACATCATAGGTATATATCCCCACTCCAGAGTGAGTGGGTCGGGTTTGTATTTGTGACATTACATCTATTATTTATATCAGTTTATCTGCCAGAGCGAATCCGCTGGATTCGCTTGTTGTTGTGGGGCGAGTTCCTGCCCCGACGTAAAAAACACGTCGGGTTCCAAACAGATTTTCTCCGCTAGAGAAATTATTTAAATCAGAAACTTGGTTAATAATTGTCTGAACTGGGATTCATGGGATTCTATTGATTTTTGGGATTCAAGATTAATAAATAATTGTTTTCTACATTTATTTGTTTAGAATCATAAATAATAGCAGTTCAACAATATAAGGCAATTAACCGGGAACCGGTGAAATTATTTTTCTTATTATGCACACCATTTTCCTAAAACAAAACACCTTATATTAGATATATAAGACCCATCGGGTCAAAACATCAATAGAAAAACGCAAAAACCAAAATAATTAGCCCCGTAGGTGGCGACACATTGTATTATAATTATCAATTATTAATTATTACAAAAACAAAACCCTGTATGGTATTTAAAATAACAAAGCCGTTGAAAGATTTTCCTTCAACGGCTATTCAATCATTTACAATTTACAATTCAAAATTTACAATTAATAATAATTAATTATTTAAGCAACATTAACTTTTTCGATTGTGTAATATTACCTGCTTTTAACTGATAAACATACATTCCACTTGCCAAGTTTTTAGCATTAAACACTATACTATATTTACCTGTAACTTGATATTCATTAATAAGTGTTGCAACTTCTTGACCAAGAATATTATAAATTTTTAACGATACAATTCCGTCAGTAGGAATTTTATACATTATAGTTGTACTTGGATTAAATGGATTAGGATAATTTTGTTCTAATTCAAAAGAATTAACTTGAATGTTTTCTTCGACACTTGTAAGTGGAGAATCAGTATAATAAATTGTTCCGTTTGCAGAAACAGCATATACTCTTGTTGATGATTCTTTAGAAGATGAACCGGAAGAGAATGCTAAATTAATTCCCAATCCTTCCAAACCGCCTGATGACCAATTTTCACCATTATTTGTTGAAGCAAAGATACCCGCAGCCCAACCACTTGCATAAACAACATTATCACTTCCAACAAAAATATGATATATATATCTTGAGTTGATACCATTAATAGCTAATTGCCATGTTGAACCACCATCAACGCTTCTATACATTCCACCACCGTAAGTACCGGCAAGAAGAACATTATCTTGTGTAACTGCAAGTGTCCAAATATGATTATAACCAACTACTTCTTGAACCCATGCAGCAGGGTTTGTAGTATTAAGTTCGTAAACGCCGCCACCAAAAGTGCCGCAGAATAATTTATCACCCATTAATGCAAGAGTATGAACGGCTTTAATATCTAAACCTGTATTTAGTTCAGTCCAAGTGTTTCCACCATTAGAAGAAGAATAAACACCTGTTCCCCATGTTCCTACATATATATTGCCAAGTGGGTCAATTGCTAAACCTCTTGTATCATAATCGCCAAATGCTGTTGCTGTCCAATCAGCACCATCATTTGTAGATACAAATAAACCATGTTCTGTTGCAGCATATAATTTATCATTGCCATCAACGGCTAATTTCCAAATATATGCTACTTGTAGGTTAGATTGAATTTTTTCCCAATCCTGTCCATTATTAACTGATCTATAAATAACTCCACCTTGCTGAGCCATAAATATTGTATTGTTACTATTTATAACGATATCAGTCATCATTGCTGACATTGAAGACAAACTATTTGAACCCGGCAAAACATTCCATTCAGTTGTACTGCCTGTGTTTGATGAATTAACAGTTACTTCAAAGCCAACTGTTGATGAATTGTTCAAAGAATTTGGGTCAACAGGAGATGAACTAACTACATAGGCAGTATTTACATAATTTGAGTCAACAGGGATGTTGCCTAAGAAAGGAGAATAATTAAACTGACCTGAACCATTCATGCTTTTACAAACTACCTGTCCATGAATAACACCTGATGGGAATGTTAAAGCAGCATCTGGAGCTAATATTGAAGCTGTTACATCAACATTATGGATATTGATTGTTTCTGCTTCAAATGTAAATATCACATTGTTTCTTGGAGTACCATGAACAACAAAACCACCTTGCCAGTTTACATTTTCCCCATATACGTTTACTAAAACAACTGAACCGCTTGGTACAAATATTTGTACATCATTAGCAGTAGATAATTTTTCTGCCGAAATATGGAACACATTTGTAACCGGATTATTTCCATTCATAAATATTCCACCATATTCATATGTTACCGAACCGGTAGAAGGCATAAGTAATATTTGGTTTGCCAATGTGCGTAAAGCAACAGAAGTAGAATCAAAATTAATTACTGAATCTTGTCGCAACACTCCACCTACAACTGAAACTTGATTTATTGGTAAATTTGTACTTCCACCATAAACTAAATTTCCATTATAAACCGAACCTGATAAAAAGGTTAAATTTCCACCAACAACAAAAACATCTTGTGTTGCATAGTTATCAGCAGGTTGGCTGTAACCAACGCTATAATTACTCATGAAAACATTATTCCCAACTGCCATTCTTCCTTCAACATCAGAACTTGGACTGCTGAAGTTTTCTAATACAAATAAATTGTAAGGAGCAGCATTGCCCAAACTTAATGAACCTGATTGATTGGATGTTACTTCAGCTTTAACAACCAATGTTAAAGTTGCGGATTGTCCATTATTTAATGCGGGAATAGTCCATAATCCTGTACTTGAATTATATGTTCCAACTGTTGCCGAACTACTTACATATGTTAATCCCGATGCTAATTGATCGTTTACAACAATATTAGTTGCATCTTTAGGACCATTATTAGTTGCTTTAATTGTAAATGTGATTTGTGAACCATTCTGAACACTATCACTTGAAACTGTTTTTTCAACTTTAATATCTGCTTCATTTGCAGCAGGAGGAGGACATACAGTTGTATTCCATGTATAATTTTTTACAACATCGTTGCCAAGTTTTTCCATATCACAATTGAATAAACGCATTCCCACCCTTAACTGAACAAATGTATCAGTTGCTAAAATGCCAGGCCAATTACCGCTAACAGAAACTGTTGTATCAGAATAAATCCATTTACTTGAATAATGTGTGCTTGTATCTTGAGTTGTAGGAGCTACAAGTTTCCAATAAACTTGTAAATAAGCTTTTGCATTTGCAGGCTGTTTTGTAATTGTTCCTGTTGCTGTAAAAGTAGTTGCATCATATTGGCAAACTGTTTCATCAGCACCAAGTGAACCACTCCATGATTGAGTACATGCTGGTGGAATACTTGGAACATCCGGTGCATCCCCCTGCCAACCATTTGAGGAGGCTAAATGAATTTCACTATTAATTGCTAAATTTTTACAAAAAACAGGTCCATCAAAGTTTGAGTTTCCGGTAACTGTTGCACCAGGAGCAATTAAAGCCCCTTTCATATTTGGCATACAGTTTACACTATTCAATTGACCATTATTTGCAGTTGTATATATATTCCAGATAACTTTACTTCTAAAATTTTGATTATCAAGGTTACCAACCATGTTACCATAATTCCAATTTACAGTACCATCAACAGAAGCAATATTAATTATTACTGTTTTTGTTGCAGCAGCAGGAATTATTTCTATTTGTTGTACTTTTGAGTTTTCCAAACTTAAAACATCAGTAATATTAAATACAGCTAATTCTTGACCGGCAGGACAAGTAAAACGTAAAGGTGCCGGTTGATTAGTTGGATAACTTACAGTACCATTAGGAGTTAATGTGCTCCAATAAGCTGCAGCAGCAGTTAATGCGGCAACAGGTGAATTTTGAGCTGCAAAATTACTGTTTTGAATTAACGACCCACCATTATGGAATTCAAACCAATTAGTTTGGCTTACAGTACCTGCAATTGCAGCACTTCCGTAAAACACTTTAATATTTGCTTGTCCATTTGTGGTTACTGTTCCACCAACTGCAAATACAACATCACTTATTGGATTTGAATTTAATCTGAATCCATATTGATGTGCATTTTGAACATTATAATTATTGCCAACAAACAATCTGCCTTCAATTTCGCTAACACTTGTAATGTTATTTGAAACTATCGCATTCCATTTATTCAATAATTCATTTGGGTTTTGAGCAAATGCAGTATTTGCAATTACCAAAAGTCCTATCAAAACAAGAAAAATGTTGTTATTTTTCAATCTATCCTCTATATTATTATTTTATTTTAATCTTAATCGTTTAAGTATATAAAATTTTGTGCCAAACCTATTTTCTTGATTCCTCACAAAAAAGACCATGTAAATTTACAATTATTAATGATTTATCTAATCATTATCGACATTTTTTAATAATTTTTTAATATCCGCAATGTCTCATATTAATACATTTTTCATTTTGATACACAAGCTAAAGTATTTTAATATTTATATTTAGCTCAATGTGCTTTAAATCACGTTTACCAATAACCAAGCAGAATTAATTTGCAGCACACATTAACTACTCATATATTGCTATTCGGGTAACAAAATAATTGGTTAATTAAAACAGACTATCGGGGATTTATGAAACGTAGTACACTACTTTTGATAATTATATTTTTAGTAACACAAAATAACTTTGCACAAGAAGGAAGTTGGGTTCAATATACAAAAGGAACATGGGCTAATTGTATTGTTGACGACTTTAATCATTTATGGGTTGGCACAGAGTCGGGTTTGGCTCATGTTAACAAAGGAAGTAGAGAATCAACAGTCTTTAATACTGCTAATTCGGGTTTGCCTGATAATGCTATTAACGATGTAGCTGAAGATGCTTATGGCAATGTTTGGATTGCTACCGCACGCGGGGGCTTAGCAAAGTACGATGGGATGATATGGACAGTTTACAACTCTGCCAATACCGGAATGCCAATAGATAACATTAACTCAATAGCAATTGAGGATGGTTACAAAATTTGGTTAGGAACCGGTTATGGATTAGTTGAAAAATCTTACGATGTTTTCACTTTATATAATACTTCTAATTCCCAAATTCCAACTAATTCTATTGGTAAAGTAACTATTGATGAAAATAATACAAAATGGTTTGGTGGTGATTATTCGTTAGTTGAATTTAAAGGAAATGAGTTCATTGATCATTACATTTGGCCCGAATATACCCATGTAAACAAAGTATTTATTGCAAGTAATGATACTATGTGGCTTGCCACTACACAAGGTTTATTTAGAAAGACAGGACGGTATATTGTGGGACCTTTTACTGCAAGTTATAAAATCTACGATATTGCAGAAGATAGCGATGGCTTTTTATGGCTTGGGTCTGAACTCGGCTTATTAAAGTACAACGGCAGCTTTGTAACAAATTTTTACTCTTCACCAAATAGTACGGGTTTACCCGATCACATCTTTCATGTTAGTTGTTTTGATGGATATAAAATCTGGTTTTCAGGATATTTTGAAGGGCTTTGTTTACTTGATAACGAGGAAATTTATAAAGCTAATATTTCTAATTCAAAAATTATTGGAAGTAGAGTTAATTCCATTTTTCTCGATGGCAACATTCAATGGTTTAGTACATTTGAAGGAGTTGTTAAACATGACGATCCTAACTGGACTGTTTATGATACTTCATCTTCGCAATTACCAAATAATACAATTCATGATTTTTTTCTTGACAAAGAAACAGGTAAGAAATGGTTTGCTACCGACCAAGGTTTTTCTGTCCAAAACGTCTCGTTATGGTCACATCATAATATAAATAACTTTTCACTAACAGATAACAGAGTAAATTGTTTTGCTAAGGATAGTTCCGGGAATATTTGGGTTGGGACTTATGCGGATGGTGCTTACAAATATGATGGACAGAACTATACTCATTATACTTATCAAAATTCCGGTATACCTTATACAAGTGTAAACTCAATTAAAGTTGATAAAAACAACAATGTGTGGTTTGCTTCAAATGCTGGAGTTGCAAAGTATGATGGAACTAATTGGGAACATTTTCTTTATGGAACACCAGATTGTTGGGACATGGATTTAGATTCCAACAATACACTTTGGATTGGCACAAGATCTCGTGGCTTATATTCAATTAAAGATTCTATAATTGTAAACCTCTCAACTGCCGATAGCACCTTCCCTTCAAACGAAATCTCAAATATTCGTGTTGATAAAAACAATATTAAGTGGTTTGGAACTGCAAATGGACTCGTAAAATATGACGACACAACATTCACTCAATACACAATTCTTAACTCGGGTTTATCCGGTCAGTATATTTATGATATTGATTTAAAAGAAACAAACAATCAAATTGAAGTTTGGCTTTCAACAAGTGACGGAGCATCTGTATTTTACCCAAACAGCGTGGTTCCGGTTGAACTTACTTCTTTTTCTGCTAATTGCAATAATGGGATAGTTTCACTTAGTTGGAAGACTGCAACGGAAACAAACAATAATGGTTTTGAAATCCAAAGAATGAAAGAAGATAATAAATGGGTAAACATTGGTTTTATTAAAGGTAATGGTACCACAACAAATCCACAAGATTATTCTTTTACTGATAACAACTTAACTGCCGGTTCATACTCTTATCGCCTTAAACAAATTGATTATGATGGCACTTTTGAGTATTCAAAAACTATATCAGTAAATGTTAACATGGCAGACTTTTCTTTTAATTTATCTCAAAATTACCCTAATCCATTTAATCCATCCACAACTATATCTTTTAGTATTCCTTCTAACGAAAAGGTTTCTCTAAAGATTTATGATGTATTAGGAAAAGAAGTTGCTACAATAATTAACGAAAATATGGAAGCAGGTAATTATAAAAAAGAATGGAACGCAGGAAGTTTTTCAAGTGGTGTATATTTTTACAAATTACAAGCAGGAAATTTTGTTGAAACTAAAAAGATGTGCTTAATAAAATAGAGTTTCATTTAATTTATTTCAAAAAGTCTCATTGTTGTTTTTTTACAATGAGACTTTTTTTATATTAACACTTAATATAAATTAAACTCAGTTGCTGATGGAACCTATTGTTAATTTGGAACAATTAAATGTATACTTAAACAAAACTCCTTTGTTTATTGACTCGATCTCGGTATTCAAAAAAGATTTTAAACTTACTTTTCCAATCACAACTGCTTATGGGAATTTCCAAAAATTAACAAGGTATTTCCCCCAAATTCTTTTCAAAAACGAACAAGGAGAAATAATTCCCGGTATTGGTGAATGCTCACCTTTAAACTTACCATACTACAACTCTGAATCCTCCGATACTGTAAATACTGCTTTAAAGTATATAATCAAAAGCTTAAAATCGAATAAAGAACCAATAACTGATATTAATTCTTTTACAAAAAATTACGACTGGATAGTTGGGCACAATATTGCTAAGTGTGGAATTGAAGGTGCTTACTGGACTGCTCTTTCTTATTTGCATAGAGAACCTATTAAAAATTTATGGGGTGGAACACGCAAAAAAGTTGAAGCAGGAGTTAGCTTAGGAATTGAGGATAGAATTGATAATATTTTAATAAAAGTACATATTGCTGTTGATAGAAGAAATGTAAAAAGAGTTAAGGTTAAAATTAAACCTGGAATGGATATAACGGTTATTGAGGCAATCCGCAAAAAATATCCTAGCATTCAATTGCAAGTAGATGCTAATGCTTCTTATGACCTATTTAATAACGAGCATTTAGCTTTACTAAAAGAATTAGACAATTATAATTTAGTTATGATTGAACAACCCGGTAGAAATGATGATATTTATGACCACTCGAAACAATTAAGCAATCTTTCCACACCTATCTGTTTGGACGAAAGCATTTTAAATGAAATGCACGGAAGACAGGCTATTGAACTTTGGAAAGAGCATTCCTCGCTTGAAAAATTAATTATTAATATTAAACCTCAACGAGTTGGTGGTTATCTTGAAGCAATAAAAATTGCTCACTTATGCGAAATTAGCAACGTAAAAGCTTGGTGTGGCGGAATGTATGAATCAGGTTTGGGAAAAACTCTAAATGTTATACTCAGCTCAAGACCTGAATTCAATTTACCTGGTGATTATGTATCTATTGCCCCTTATTTTATTAACAATCCTTTTCAAACACTTAGCTATTCAAATGGATTTGTAGATGTACCAAGTATAATTTTCGACAATTATTAATCATTTCTTATTTGTATGTTTTATTTTAATAATTCACATTTCCACAAACAGCAAATCAGATTAATTTTATTTCGTTAATTATTCCGGTATTTCTCATTTCAACTTACAACAGTAACTGGCTATTTTTATTTTTCTATTATTAATGACAATTGACTTTTTGTTTATGTTATTTTTTAGGTAGCGTAAACATAATCTTTGTCCCTTTACCCACTTCACTATTTGCCCATAATTTTCCACCATTTTTCTCTACGAACTCTTTGCAAAGTGGTAAACCAAGTCCGGTACCTTTTTCGCCATTGGTTCCATTAGTTGTTATAACAGATGCGAAATCAAACAAATTACTTAAAGTATCAATATTAATACCAATACCTGTATCTTGTACACTAACTTCAACTAAATCATGTCTTTCACCTGCTTCAACTATTATTTTTCCAAACTCCGCTGTAAATTTAATTGCATTGGTTATCAAATTATGTATTATGGAAAAGAGCATTGATGAATCAGCATAAATATCAATATCCTTATTAACGTCATTATAAATTGTAATTTTTTTATTCTTTAAGCTTTCTCTTGTCATTTCAACAACCGAATTAACTACTTCAAAAAGGTTCATCCTTTCAGGCTTAAATATCACCATATCCCTTTGCATCATTGCCCATTTAAGTAGATTATCCAACAAGTGATAAATATTTTTAACATTATCGTTTAAGCCTTTACCAAAGGATTTTATTTCATCTGGCGAATAACTTTCTCCATCTGAAGCAAGTATTTCGGATAGACCCAGCAATGCATGAAATGGACTTCGCAAATCGTGTGCAATAATTGAAAAAAACTTATCTTTTGTTGCATTAAGCAATATTAGTTGTTCGGCTGTCTTTTTAAGATCATTTTCAACACTTTTATAATCCGTCAAATCAATTAGAGCAATATGACAATATGCATCTTTCTCTACTAAATCAATTATTTCTAAACCTTCCAATAAAACTTCATAAACACAATTGGTTTTATTCTTTATCCTTATTTCACATCGCTGTTTAATTTTAGTATCAAAAACTGTTTGAATAAATTGATTAAATTTATTTCTTTCCTCTTGCAAAATTAGAGTTTTAAAATTGCTACTCACTAATTTGCGTCGTTCAACCCCACACATTTCACTGGCTTTTATATTTACTTCCTTAATCAATCCTTGCTTATTTAATTTAAAGTATGGGATTGGGGCAAAATCAAATAGATTAACATATTCAGTCCTTGAAGTTTCAAGCTCTACTTGAGCAATTCTAAGTTCTTCATTTTGATGTTCTAATTCAATTTGATGAATTTGAAGTAGTTGTACTAACCGTCGAATATCTTCAATTTCTTCAACAGTTGAAGGCTCCTTATCAGTAGTAATAGTTTTGTTAGCTTTACTATTATTACCTTTTGCTGAATCTTTCGTTTGTAATTCCATTTTAACCTTTATTTACATTTTGATATTGAAATGCGAGTAGTATTAGTTTTGTTTTATTATCTTTATGATATATTTGCCTTGCATTTAGTAATAACTTCATGGTTTTCCCATCATTTAAATTATACTCAACTTCGTAATCTTCAAAAACTTTTCTTTCAGGTATAATTTTTTCTAAAAGTTTTCTGAGTTTTTGAGTCCTCCAATTATTATCATTAAACTGGTAAATATATTTGCCTACGGTTTTTTCTGCAACCGTGTTAAACATTTTATAAAACGATCTATTTGCCGAAACCACCTTTAAACCATCGTCAAGAATTAGCAACGAGTCCCTAACTGTATCGATAATATTATTAGCATATTCCTGCCCAATCATAATCTCTTTATTTAAGTTGTTTATCTCTTCATATACTATTTTCAATTTACTTATATCTATAAAAGTTATTACAACACCATCAATATAATTATTTGAAGTCCGGTAAGGTAATATTTTGATCTGGTACCAAGCCCCATCATTGTTTTGTATTTCAATTTCTTTTGACATTAAAGTCCTTAACACTTCTTTTGTATCCTCAATTAGTTTTTCGTATTTTAGATTTGTAGAAATATGTGTGATAGGTCTTCCAACATCTGATGGAATTAGGTTTATAACTTTGGTTGCATGAATTGTAAATCTTTTAATTACCAAATTATTATCTAAGAAAATTGTTGGTATATCAAATCCATCAAGTAAATTTTTCATATCATTATATACAACTGATAATTCATCATTTTTATTCTGAAGTTCAGTATTAACTGTAATTAACTCTTCATTTAAGGATTGTAATTCTTCTTTTGAAGTTTCTAATTCTTCATTTGAACTTTGCATTTCTTCATTGGTGGATTGCATTTCTTCGTTAGCTGATTTCAGTTCTTCATTTGAAGTTTCCAATTCTTCAATTGTTGCCCTAAGATTTTCTTTAGTTTTTTTTAATTCATGCGTCAGTTCTTTAATTATGTTTTCTGAGTTTATATCTTTTTGAATATTTACAGAAGTTAAAACTTTTTTTTGAGGTAGCATCTCTTCAAATATAATCAGTAATGTGCCTAACATTACTATAGGTTCCTTTATCAATTTAACACTTATATTAATCAGATATTTTATTCCATTAGCTTTAACTTTAATTCCTTTTGAAGATAGTGATTTTTTACCTAACACTACTTTTCTTACCAACAATGGTAACTCTTGTTGCAAACCATCACAAGCCATTTCGAAAATATTTAATTTTGCTTCACCATGTGGTAACTCCAGATATTTCCCCACTCTACCATAACTATATATTATATCCCCATTTTCATTAATTATTGCACAATTAGGCGAACAATTTTTTAATATAATTTTTTCTGCAAGCTGTGAGATGTTCTTTGTTTCGCTTTTTTTAGTATTTATATTGCTTTCATGGATTCTACCAATATAATGCGAAACCGGATATTCAACAAACAATGTATTGGAATAGACAGTATCTCTTCTACTATATATTTTCCATTTTTTATCAATTATCGAAAATAGATCGACATAACATCCAATTGTTTCAGATGAACCAAGAAATAAAGTTCCAGTAAGTAAAAGACTAAAATGGAAAAGTGGAATTATTTTCTTTTGCAATTCTCCATTAAAATAAATAAGTAAATTACGGCATGAAATAAGATCGAGCTTTGTAAATGGAGGATCTTTAATAATACTCTGTACAGCAAATACTAACATCTCTCTAATTTCTTTTCGTATATGATATATGTTGCCTTCTGAAATAAAGAATTTTTTTAATCGTTCCTTACTTACTTCAGATTCAATTCCAACAAATGTACCTAAACGTGCTTTTTCAATATTGTTATTATCAATATCAGTTGCAAATATTTGTATATTAAGATATTTTTTAAGGTCAATAATGCATTCTCGTAAAATAATTGCAATCGAATATGCTTCTTCACCTGTTGAACACCCGGGCACCCAAATTCTTATAAAACTATTATTGGGTTTATTTTTTACCAAATTATACAAAATAGTTTTTATTTCCTCAAAAGCTTCCGGATCTCTGAAAAAACTTGTTACCCCAATTAATAGTTCATTAAATAAGTTTTCAATTTCTTTAGGATTTTCTTGAAGCATCCGGATATAATTAGGGAGTGTATCTAACTGAGCATTATTCATTCGCTTTTCAACACGCCTAAAAATAGTATTTTGTTTGTAATGCGAAAAATCATGTCCTGTATGATTCCTTAAAATTATAAATATTTTTTGAAACTGATCTAATGTTTTTTCGTCCGAAATTTCTTTTTCAAACGAAATATTATTGAAATTTGACGAGATATATTTAATTAACTGCTCTGGCATTTCTTCAGGCAAAAGTACATAGTCAGCTAATCCCGTATTTATTGCACTATTAGGCATTCCATCATATTTGGCAGATTTAGGTTCTTGAACCATTACCATACCTAAGTTTGTTTTTATTTCTTTTAAGCCTAATGTACCGTCAGATGCCATTCCCGATAGAATTATGCAAATTGCCTTTTCCCTAAAATCTTTTGAGAGTGACTTAAAAAAGTAGTCAATTGGAAATCTAAAACCGTGAGCTTCAAGTGGCTCAATAAGTTGAATTACACCGTGAAATATTGCAATGTCCCTGTTAGCAGGTGTAACATACACATGATTCGGTTTTACCACCATTCCATCTTCAGCTTGATACAATTGCATTTTAGTTGATCTTTGAAGTAATTCCGGCATTATGCTTACATGGTTAGGATCTAAATGCAGGGCTACAATAAATGCAATTCCTGAATCTTCAGGCATACTTCCTAAAAATCTTTCAAGTGCTTCTAAGCCTCCCGCAGATGCTCCAATTCCAGCAACATAAACCACTTCATTCAAAAGAACTTTGGCTATGCTGTTTTGTTTCTCTTCAGTAGATTGTTTAATAAATCTTTTTTGTTTCATAACACCTTATTTGGGTAAGTTACGGCTAAAATAATTAGATGGAGTAAAAGAAATTAAGTCAATAATATTTATATCTTAAAACTCATTCATTATATTTAATACTCAAATCATCAAAATAGTCTTAGTGCACATATAAAGGCAGTTTATTTATTACAGCCAAAGAATAAATAGTAATTTTGTTCATTTAATTACAAATGCTGATTATGTACCTCGTTATTTCTATTTTGATTCTTTTAAGTTCATTCTAATATTTTCAACAAATCTACTTTTAAACTATTCTGTTATAATTTTCGCGAATATCATTTTAATGTTTAATTAATCAAAGCGGTATTTAACCGCTTTAATTAAACATTAAATTACTAAACTTACTTTGTATCTTTTGTAAGGACTTTTATTTCAACTCTTCTATTCATCGAACGTCCTTCAACGGTATCATTAGTTGCAATAGGATTATCTTTTCCATACCCAACTACTTTCAAACAATCTCTTTTAACATCTCTACTTATAAGATAATCAACAACTGCATTTGCTCTTTCTTTCGAAAGCTTTTTATTATAACTTGCAGATCCTACTCCATCAGTATAGCCACCAATTTCCCAAATATAATTAGGATGATTTTTCATTGTCGCTACAAGTGGTTCGAGGGCTGTGCGAGCACCGGGTAACAATTTTGCTTTACTAAATTCAAAATTCGCATCTCCGCTAAGTACAATAGATTCTATTTCAACCGGCTGAACAATTAGTACTGTATCTTGAATTGCCGGTTTTACTTCACATCCGTTTTTATCAACTTCAACACCATGAGGGGTATTGGGGCATTTATCAAGATAATCCGGGACATTATCTTTGTCAGAATCAAGTGGGCAACCATTAATATCTACTTTTACATTTTCCGGTGTATCAGAACATTTGTCAAGATAATCAGGCACGCCATCTTTATCAGTATCAAGTGGACAACCATTAATATCTACTTTTACATTTTTTGGTGTATTGGAGCATTTGTCAAGATAATCGGGTACACCATCTTTAT
Organism: Melioribacteraceae bacterium; assembly: GCA_963663265.2. Lineage (GTDB taxonomy): Bacteria > Bacteroidota > Ignavibacteria > Ignavibacteriales > Melioribacteraceae > JAEXOD01. The sequence continues at coordinate 2,081,504 of CAXXXM010000002.1, read as the reverse complement.
CAATATCAAGCGGACAACCAAATTCATCTACTTCAATACCAATTGGAGTATTTGGGCATCTATCTTCTAAATTAGACACACCATCACTATCATCATCTTTTTCTCTTCCAAAGTTATATGACACTCCCGCTGTTAGTGTATAAAACAGATCGTTATGAGAACCTATTTGTATATCGTCAAGGAAATCTTTGCTTCCTACAACAAGACCAGCTGCAAAATTAAAGCTCATACTTTTAGACACCATAATGCGAACACCGGCATCTCCGTTATAACCAAGCATATGGGTATTATATACTTTTGCATTATAACCTTGTAATTTATCTCCGTTACCATCTTTTGGATAAAACCAAAGATTTGATATACCAAAACCTATCCATGGATAAATAGCATCTCCAATTGAAAGTGTATAAAATGCTCCGCCCCCGTACATATCCACTTTTGTCGAAAATTCATTTGTTGCATTTCCGGACTGAACTGGTGCATCCTTCCCTGCAATAAATCCTGTTTGTCCAAATATTCTTACTCCAAAATTTCCTTGTCCTGTTGAAGGCAAATAGTATTCTAACGAAGCTTTACCGGTATAGTTGATTTTTTTGGTCGAATAGTCCGTATATCCTAATGTTATTCCACCTTCTCCCGTTATTCCAAAAACTCCAGACATTACATTTTTCTTTTGGGGTTGAACATAATCTTGAGCTATTCCCAGTTGGCTGAAGCTCAAAAGAATTATAAATATAATTGTAAATATTTTCATTTTGTTCCCTTTTGTTTAATTTGTACACTATTATTTTTTAATTAAAGAAATATCTCACTCCACAACCGGCATCAATTCCAAATCCGGTTGATGATGTAAGCTGCAAAACAGGCACTAATTCTACAAAAATATCAAGTGGTGGTGAGCGAGGGAGCCAAGCAATTCCTAACACACCTCTAATTCCAATTGATTCATCATATCCACCACCAGTGTTAAATCTCACGCCCAATCCATAATACAATGGAAATCTTTCAGCAGACTTAATGGCATTAAATGAATGCCATAAATAATCCATGTGCAAATGTATTCGATTTCCATTATCATAATGTCCTTTATAGGATATTCGGTCTCCTCCAATCGAAACACCCAAGCCAAAATCAAAGGCGTTTACTTTTGTTGTCCACAACTTCATACTTAAACCCGTTGGCTCACCAATTATTAAACCAATCCCCAGCCCTCCATTTTGTGCATCAATTGGTTTAACTAAAAGCACCATTATCAGTCCAGCAACTATGCATAAAAAGCTTTTCATGAGTTATCCTTTTTATTTTTGTTTTAAATATTTATTCACAAATTGTATTTTTTGTTACAGTTTGCATTTGTATGAATTAAAAGATATACATATAAGCAAGTTAAATCAATCGGTCAAAGGGATGGTTAAAGGATTAGTTCTTTTGGTTGAGAATAGTAAATTAGTAGCAATTAAAAGTTTGTACAAAAAATAATTAACCTAACATATTTTTATATCTATAACTTTTATTGTTAACGAATAACCGGTTATGTGCCCGTCACATAATCGCAAAGATTGTAAAAACGTAGTTTTTATATAATTAAAATGATTTAGATTAAACCATTCTTCAAAACACACATTAATTAGATATATTAGAAAGTATTGCACAAATAAAAATAATAGCGTTGAAAAAATATTGTATTATGTAAATTCCTACTATTAAAATTAATGAACTCATTTCCTCGACTTAGTAAATGCTGCTGAGTACACTACCTACTGTTACAGTAAAAGCTAATAACTGAGGGATCCGGATTACTTAGTGTAATATGTTAAGTTGAGGTTAGATTCCGGTTAATTGAGGAAATACATATCTTTTTAGACAGTTTAAAGATGTTAACTACATATTTATAAATGAATTAATTAAGCACCAGTATAGACAATATGATTTCTTTTCTTTTGATAATTTTGTACAAGATATAATATTATTCCCCTGTGGCGTTTAAGCTAAAGCCAACTATTTATTAGTGGCTAATAAGACTTAAACTAATGTTACTTTGCTTATTCAATTATTTTAGTGTTTAGCCAAATTAATATATAACGTGTAACTAATCATGTGTTTTGTTTGTAGTTCATTGCTTTCGTAGTTGTTTATCTTAATTGTTTGATTTCAATACAAGCGATCTAAAATCTTCAATGTTAAACGAGATTAATTACTTTTTAGTTGTAGTAATTTGAGGGAGAAGTGCATGGTTATTTTTTTCTTCCTTCTTATCACGTTTTGCTAACTTCTTTTCTTTCATTGTTTTTGCTGGTTCTTTTTTTGAACCTTTTTTTGTGCTTTTACCTTTACTCATTATGTTTATTCTCTTTTATAATTTTATTCTTTTTCGTCAATATAATTGTCATTTATGTTATCATAATAGCAAATAAAACAAGCTAATTCAATAAAGCATTAGGATGAAAAATGGACTATATCCAATGGATTAGAGAATTTAATTTATTCAACTCTTAGTGACAATTTTTTCGTTCTTTTTTTATTAGTTTTCAACTAAAATATTCCATTATTTTTATTAACTTGTTTAAAAGATGTTTAATAAACTTATTAATCTACATTCTACTTTTAAGTTATAGTGTATAGATTTTCGTTTTTTGCAAAACAACTAAAAAGAGGACAATCAAGGAATTCATTGGATTTACATTATATACCAAATTATTTACTATATAAACAACTACATTTATATAATGAAATACTTAAAAACTTATTTTAGAGTTAACTTGAATAAGAAGTATGATAAAAAAGGAAGAAAAGCGATAACTAAATTTATAACAGAGTAAGGATCTCGACGTAAATAATAAACTATAAAATAATTTACGCCCTCAATGAAAACACACAATATCTGTAATTTAAAGAGAATATTTAATCCGAACATGAGAAATGAAAATTTCACTAATCAAATTATATTCATAATTAAACAACTTAGAAATCTAAAGTAAAATTGAGAGCATTAATAATAATCTTTACTTTACACACAAATTACCAATCACCATCTTTTCCCCATTTCATCAGCAACAATAATTGCACTTAATACTTTATCAGGTGTTATTTCGCCAACCTCATGATGAATACTTTCAGCAGGAGCACAAGTTTTAATAGCAACTTTTATTAAATCGTCTTTAGTAACGTTTTCAAGACCTATCTGTTTTAATGTAGTGGGCAAACCTATTTTTTTACAAAATGAATAAACTTCACTTATTAACCCAGGTTCGGCATCACTTAAATGTAATCCAACTAAAGTTCCAAATGCAACCTTTTCTCCATGGTAATAATTACGTGTTGGGCTTAATGCCGAAAATCCGTTATGAATAGAATGAGCTGCGGCTAAGCCTGCACTTTCAAAACCAAGACCACTTAACAAAGTATTTGCTTCAACAACATGGTTAAAAGCATCGGTAACCACATTATTTTTATTAGCAGCAACTGCCAATTCACCATATTTAACAATTGTATTGTAGCATAATTGAGCTAAACTTAAAGCTGTTAATGTACCATAGCCACCACACTCATTTTTAGAATTTGCCCTATAACAAGCTTCAGCTTCAAAACGTGTTGCTAATGCATCGCCAATTCCTGCTATTAAAAATCTAACCGGTGCTTTTGCAATTATATCCATATCAACTGCAACTATTTGAGGATTTAATTTTAGATAATAAACATAATCAAATACTCCATCATCCGAATAAACCACCGCTACACCACTACAAGGAGCATCTGTTGAGGCAATTGTTGGGAAAATAATAACAGGAATGTTAAGTTTATCAGCCACAATTTTTGCAGTATCAATTACTTTTCCTCCACCCATTCCAATTAACACTTCAATATTTTTTTCAAGAACTACTTTTTGTAATCTATTTATTTCTTTATCGCTGCATTCACCACCAAATTCCTCAAAAACAATGCTAATCCTTTTATGTTCAGTTTGTAAATGTGGCAATATGTTTTTATTTACCGATTTTGACGCAATTATCATTCCCCTTAATCCAAACAACTCAATAAGATTTGGGAGCTCATTAAGCAAACCTGAACCTTGTAAATATTTCCCCGGAAAAACAGCTTTTAAAATTCTACTTTGTTTATCATATTTTTCTTCAAACAATAATATCTTTGTCATTTTTTACTCCAAATAAATACATCGGGATATAATGCTAAAATATAAGACTTATTTTGGTATTTTTAAAATTATTTAGCCAACACATTTAATTATTTTAATTAAAACTACTTGAAAGCAATATAAATTTTATTTAAATTTAAACAACCAAAATTTTAGAGGTTTTTTATCAATATTTTATCACATTTGATGATTGTTCAATTCTAACGGAAGACAAATTAATTTAAATTAATTTTATTTTGTCTGACCGCCTATTTACCAATATAAAGGTTCAATAATCTTTGTACTTGGTGTGTATTAAATTATTTACATATACTAATTAATATTTTTTTATTCATGGAGAATAAAATGTGTAACCATTTAAATTTAGGCTGGAATGAATTTTTTCAAAATCAAATAGATAACGATACAGAACTAAAGTTTTTTCGTCCGGCAAGAGTAATTATAGAAAATAAAAACAGGTATTTAGTACTTAACGAATTAGGCGAATTTGAAGCTGAAATTTCCGGTAAGTTAATGTTTACAACCGATAATCCCGCACAACTTCCCAAAGTTGGCGATTGGGTTTTGATTGTTATTTACGATGAAGGGAAAGCTATTATTCACAAAGTTTTAGATAGAAAAACTGTTTTTTCAAGAAAAACTTCAGGATTAAAATTTTCCGAACAAGTAATAGTTTCTAACATTGACTATTTATTTATTGTACAAAGCTGCAACGATAATTTTAATTTGCGACGATTGGAAAGATATTTATTTATGGCAGATGCCGGAGGAATTACTCCCGTAATGATACTAAGCAAAACCGATTTAGTTGATAATATTGATGATTATAAAAATCAAATTTCAAAGATATATCCCCAACTTGTAACATTTGCTTTAAGCAATGTAAATAAAACAGGAATTACTCAATTAAACGATTTTTTAATTCCCAATAAAACTTATGCCTTTGTAGGCTCATCAGGAACAGGGAAATCAACTTTAATAAATAACCTAATTGGTTATGATTTGCAAAAAACTAATGAAATACGACAAAAAGATGACAGAGGAAAACACACAACCACAAAACGCGAATTAATTATTTTGCCTAACAACGCATTATTAATTGATACTCCGGGTATGCGTGAATTCCACTTATGGAAAACCGAAACATCAGTTGAAGACATGTTTTCTGAAATTGAAGAACTCGAACAAAACTGCAAATATTCCGATTGCAAACACATAAACGAAAAAGGATGTGCAATTATTGCTGCAGTTAACGAAGGATTAATTTCTAAAGAAAGATATAATTCATTCCTTAAACTTAAAAAAGAAGAAGAATATATCGAACTTAAAGATGATAAAACTTTCCTTTTACAACGCAAAGATAAACTTAAAAAACGTAGCAAAATAATAAAAGACTACTTTAAGATTACCGATAAATATAATAGCTAATTTTCATAACATTAAATGGATGTAGCCATAGATATTTTCTATGGCTGCTTATATTTCAATCTTCGTCTTTGAGTGATTATTTTGATTTTGCGTTTAAATGATTTTAGGGAGATCATTATTGCTGTCAGGTTTAAGCCCACTACAATCCACCTGGCATTGGTACCCAAAGCCCTCAATTCACCATTTACCATTTACAATCATATTAATATCCTTTTTTAACAACTGATTTAAAATCGGCTTCAGTCATTATTTTTACAAGTTCTGAAAGTTGGGTTTGTGGTTCCCAGCCTAAAATATTTTTGGCTTTTGAATAATCACCAATTAACAATTCAACTTCGGTTGGACGATAATAATTTGGCGATACTTCTACAATACAATCGCCAACCGAAACACTTTTTAACGTATCTAACTTGTCGCTTAAAAATTCTACTTTATTATAATCTATTTTACTTATATAGCCCTTTTCGTTTTCATTTTCCCCTTTCCATTCCAATTCAATTCCCAAATTCAAAAAGGTTTGTTCAACAAAATAACGGACTGAATATGTTTTATTTGTTGCCAAAACAAAATCTTCTGCTTTGTTATGCTGTAATATTCTCCACATTCCTTCGCAATATTCAGGAGCAAAACCCCAGTCTCGTTTTGCATTTAGATTCCCCAGCACCAATTTATCTTGCTTGCCCAAGATAATTCTTGCAGCGGCACGTGTAATTTTACGAGTTACAAATGTTTCCCCTCTGCGTGGCGATTCGTGATTAAACAGAATACCATTACATGCAAACAAATCATATGCTTCTCTGTAATTAACTATAATCCAATATCCATATAATTTTGCAACGGCATAAGGAGAACGAGGATAAAAAGGAGTTGTTTCATTTTGAGGAATTGCCTGTACTTTTCCATACAACTCACTCGTGCTTGCTTGATAAAAACGAGTATCTTTTAAACCGGTTTCTCTAATTGCATCCAAAAATCGCAAGGTTCCAAGGGCATCAACTTGAGCAGTATAATCAGGAACTTCAAACGATACTTTAACATGGCTTTGAGCCGCCAAGTTATATATTTCATTAGGAGCTATTTTTTCAAGCAATCTATTTAAATTACTTGTATCAACCAAATCACCATAATGCAAAAATAATTTTTTATTCATTATTTCTTCATTGTTATATAAATGGTCAATTCGTGCTGTATTAAAGGAACTGCTTCTTCTAATAATTCCGTGAACTTCGTACCCTTTCTCAAGTAAAAGTTCAGTTAAATAACTTCCGTCCTGTCCTGTAATTCCTGTTATTAGTGCCTTTTTCATATAAAACCTTCTATTTGTTTGCTCGGTTTTCTAAAAACCATTTATAACTTAAACTAATACCTTCTTCTAACGTTGTAGTATATTTCCACCCTAAATTTTTCAATCGAGTAACATCCAATAATTTTTTAGGTGTTCCATCCGGTTTACTACTATCATAAACAATAGTTCCTTCAAAGCCTACTATTTTTTTTACAATTTCAGCCAATTCAGAAATTCTTAAATCCTCACCTGAACCAATATTAAGATGAGATATATTATTATCGTATAAATCCGTAGCATTAACTTTATCCATTATATAATAAATTGCATCGGCTAAATCTTCAACATATAAAAATTCACGCTGCGGAGTTCCGCTTCCCCACAATTCGACAGATGGTAAATTATTTATCTTTGCTTCATGAAATTTTCTGATAAATGCAGGCAAAACATGCGATGTTTTAAGATCAAAATTATCAAACGGACCATACAAATTAGTTGGCATTACCGAAATGTAATTACATCCATATTGTTTGTAATAATTTTCGCACATTTTTAAACCAGCAATTTTAGCAATTGCGTAAGGTTCGTTTGTGTATTCCAATTCGCCTGTTAATAAATATTCTTCTTTAATAGGTTGTGGGGCTAATTTGGGATAAATACAAGAGCTACCCAAAAACAACAGCTTTTCCACTTTGTTTTCATAAGCAGCTTGAATAATATTCGATTCAATCATTAAATTTTCGTAAATAAACTGTGCTCGGTATATATTATTTGCCAAAATACCGCCAACTTTAGCAGCGGCAACAATAACATAGTCAGGTTTTTCTTGTTCAAAAAATGTTTCAACTTCGGTTTGTCTAAGTAAATTTAACTCATCAATAGAACGAGTTACTATATTTTTAACACCTGCCGATAAAAGTTTTCTATGGATAGCAGATCCAACCATACCAAGATGTCCGGCAATGTATATTTTTTTGTCCTGCATTTGTAAAAGTATCCTAATAAATTTAAATTGTTAGTTAAATATAAATAAATTCTCCCTTTTTTCTAAATAAATGCTTGAGGTTTAAATGCTTAAAAAACTTCTGTTTCTATTTTTAATAGTAAGTACTTCTTTTGTTTTATCTGAAGAAGGAATGCACCCGCTTAGCGAAATCCGCAAACTTGACCTACAAAAAGCTGGATTTAAGATAAGTATAGATGAACTTTATAACGCCAACGGAACAAGTTTAATAACAACATTAGTAAACCTTAGTGGCTGCACAGGTTCTTTTGTTTCCCCTAACGGATTAATACTTACAAACCATCACTGCTCATATAATGCAGTTAGTGCTGCAAGTACAGTTGAAAACAATTACTTGCAAAATGGCTTTGTTGCTAATAGCTTAAAAGAAGAAATACAAGCAAAAGGTATTTCTGCTAAAATTATTGAAAGTTATGAAGATGTATCTGATATAATTTTGTCAGCAATCAAAAATGCAAATAGTGACCAAGAAAGAATTAAAATAATTCGCGAAAAAATCAAAGAAATTTCCAAAGCAGAAAGTGATCCCGATAACGATATTGATGCAAGCGTATCTGAAATGCTTGCCGGCAAATCGTATATACTATTTAGATATAAAAAAATTAACGATATTAGAATAGTTTTTGCACCCCCTCTATCTATTGGGAACTTTGGAGGTGAGGAAGATAACTGGATTTGGCCTCGTCACACAGGCGATTTTACATTTTTACGTGCTTATGTAGCTCCCGATGGAAGTTCAAAAAGTTATTCGGAAGATAACGTACCTTATCAACCAAAGAAGTGGTTGGAAATCAATCACGATGGAGTAAAAGAAGATGATTTCGCTTTTATTTTAGGATACCCCGGAAGAACGTATCGTCATTACCCTGCCGAGTTTTTAAATTATCAGTATAAATACTTTTTGCCAAATACTTCCAATATTTACGATTGGATTATTAAACAATATGAGGATTTATCCGCCAATAACGACACATTAAAATTGGAATACGCACCTAAAATAAAAAGTTTAGCCAATGGCATGAAAAATTATAGGGGAAAGATACTTGGCATAAGCAGGCTTGATTTAGTCGATAAAAAATTTGCCGAAGAAAATGAATTGATGAATTATATTACTAACAATAATCTAAACGAGTATGATAGTTTATTTATTCAATTTAAAGATTTATTCAAAACTAAAAACACAATTGCAGAAGCAGAAATTTTAATTGATAGACTTTTATCTACATCAAATATTTTTTCTGCTCTTAAATTTGCCAGCAACTATCAAACTGAAATTAACAAAGAAGAATCAGAAAGATTATACGAATATCAAGAAAAAAACTTAGATAAATCGTTAAACTCATTTTATTCAAAACTTAACAACATTAATTTTGAATTGGAAAAACGTATATTTGTAAAATTCCTATTGGATTCAAAAAATATAACAAGCAATTTCAAACTTTTACCAGCTGATTTATTAACAATTAATCTAAACTCGCAAACCGAAGTTGAAAACTTTGTTACTAATGAGTTGCTAAATAAAAGTTCTATGTTTTTTACCGTTAAAGATAGCTTGATCAACTTAAAAGATACTGACTTTGCATCATCAAATGAAAAATTAGTAAGTTTAGTTTATCAGCTCAACAAAGTATCTGCCAATATTAAAGAAATTAACGATAAATTTTCCGGTGGTTTAAGTAGATTATTGCCTAAATTAGTGGAATTAAAAATGAAAGTTGAAAATACTACTTTTATTCCTGATGCAAATTCAACATTACGTTTAACATACGGACACATAAAAGGCTACACTCCCGCCGATGCTGTTTATTACTCCCCTTTCACCACGTTAAGCGGAATAATAGACAAAAGCAAAAAAGGGGGTGAATATCAAATAGACCCAAGATTAGTTGACCTTAACAAAAACAAAAAAGACGACCAATATTTCAGCAAAGATTTGAATGACATTCCGGTTGACTTTTTATACAATATGGACACAACAGGCGGAAATTCCGGAAGTCCAATATTAAATGCTTATGGCAAACTAATTGGCTTAAACTTTGACCGTGCTTACGAAGCAACTATTAACGATTACGCTTGGAGCCCAGATTATAGCCGATCAATTGGTGTTGATATTAGATACATCCTTTTTATAACCAACCATTTCAGCGGTGCAAAATATTTGCTTGATGAATTGAAGAAATAAGTAATTCAGAACTATTATTCATTAGTTCATATAAAATACAAGCCATTTTTGTAACAAATACTTGACATTTTCTCAAGTATTTGTTATTTTTTAATAAAAAAGGTCAACAAATGTTTACATGGCAAGGTGAAATTATTAAGTCAATTGCAAATCAAAAAAGCATTAAAATAACCGAAATTGCTGAAGCACTTAATATCTCCCGTCAAACAGTTAATGAATGGATAAATGGGCAAGTTCCAAAGGGAACACATTTACTTAATTTATGTAAATTTCTACAAATCAGTCCAGACCAACTTTTTAAAGTTGAAGGGGAGAAAAATAATTTAATTCCCTTACACAGAACAAGAAAAAACGCAAAAATAAACGATAAAATCCAAAACGAATCATCGGCAATAATTAACGAATATGAAGTTTTTTTTAGAAACTGTACATCTGGTTCAATAATCTCCAAACTTCAAGTTTTTAAAAAAGACGAACAACATATTATAGAGATTGCAAATCAATTGAGGAATTTAACTCAAATTAAAAGTTATGCCCCAATGGATTATTTTAATACATTTTTATTAATGAAGAGCCTTGGCATTTTTGTAATTTTCAAACAATTCTCACCAAAACTAAAAAGTTATGCATTCTATACTAATATAGCTGAACATCGTGTTGTATTTATTAATACCCAAACAAATATTTTGGATTTAGTATTCCCCGTGTTACATGAATCCGTTCATGCTATTAACCCTACAAATTCATATACTGAAGAAGAAGAACAATTTTGCGATAAAGTTGCAAGTCATGTTCAATTTCCAAATGAATATGTTGATAGTATTCACAATTTATTGGTAGATGTAGATAATACGGGTCAGAAAATAAATTTATTAAAAAAAATATCATCACAAAACAAACATTCTCTATTTGGAGTAACAAAACGCTTAAACGATAAACATCCAAACTTTATCCCTGAAAATATTGGTGGTGCTGATACAAAACTAAAAAAAGAATTCCCGTCAATTAACAATATACTTTTTAGTAATGGTGAACCAATTAGTTTTTTACAGATATATGCATCCTTATCTCCTTTGTTTATTAAGGCAATTGAAAACCAGATAGACGAAATTTCTGATTCAAAATTAGCTGAATTATTAGGATTGGAAAGTGCTGTTGATTCTAAACAAATAAGAGGTTTTTTGAAAAAATGAGGGGCGGAAATGTATTTCTTATGTGACACTTGTAGTATTCTAATGTTGCTTCGCATTAATCCAGATATGTTTATTGAAGAAAAGTTTAATTGTTATACTATTCCTCAAGTAGTACAAGAAATAATAAGAACGCCTAAATTCAAGAAACAATATGCTTGGAAAGATACTTTCAAAAACAGAATATCCGCTATTGGCAGTACTAAACTTCAAAATCCGAGTTTACATGAGAACCTCAATATTATAAACTTTCTGTTAGATAATACAATTAATAAAAAAACCGATAGACTTTTTAACCTTAGTTATGTAGATAAACATGTAGCTGCTTGTTGTATAACCTTTGATTTTATTGCAGCAACTGAAGATAAAAATCTAAGGACATTTTTAGAACAAGAATTTGATGCAAAAACAGTTAGTGTGCTTCAAATAATAAATGATTGGATTGAACAAGGTTTACTCTTATGGAATGATAACCTACAACTATTAATGGCTGAATGGGTTAAAGATAACGAATCCCCTCAGCCCAAAAACGAAATTTTACGCTTTACTAAATTAACAAACTACAAATACATAGGTACTTAATAACTATTTTTATGTGATTCTTATGTGATAGAATCTGCCTTGTCTTCTCCAAAATCCTTGTAACTTATTGTTTTATAATAACTTCTTTATGTGATGGTTATGTGATAGAATAGCACCAAAACAGTCTTATTATTCAATTTTTCTCATATCTATAAAATTTTCGAGTATGATGTAACCAAATCTTTTAACATAAATATCATTTTCTCTGACATTTTCTCTGACATTTTCTCTGACATTTTCTCTGACATTAATTAAATAGTTTTAGAGTTGTCTCTATGGAAGGTGACCAGCTTATCCTTAAATCATATTAATAAAAAAAACATTAAATATCTCTGTCAGTCCCAATTATTGCCTCTCAATACGTTTAGATATTAGATTCATTCTTTTTATAACCACCATTTCAGCGGTGCAAAATATTTACTTGATGAATTGGAAAGATGAAATACTTATCATGTCAATACATTTACTTGCTATATTTTTATACTGATTTATGATTTAAATTTACATCTATTTTATTTTTGGATATTTACTACCTTGTAAATTTTCCGAACGATAAAATGGGACATGACTTTTATTTAACAAAGAGACATCATAGCCGTAAAATTTTAATAAAGATCCCTTCAACAATTTTTTTATGTTAACCCTAATACTCTGATTATAGAAATCAATTAAGACGCTTTTCTCAGTAACGTAGGACGTAAATTCTTTATTAAATGTTGAAATGATCTGATTTAAAGTTAATCCAAGTGCAAGCAGTTTATCAAAATTTGCAACAAAAGTTTTGTAATCAGAAACGGAAAACAAGCTATATACACACCAATTAAACTTGTCCCAACCTAAAAAAACTTTGTTCTTATACTTAGAGTAATAATTATCTAAAACGCACTTCATTTTAAAACCATTGATGAATAATTTCAATTGATTAAAATATCCTTCCCATCCATCTTTTGGGTTTAATTTTGTTATTAAAAACATTACTGGTGTCACTGCAATTTTCTCTAAGTTTATTTTCTCCTGAAAATCATTATGTAGAGAGTTTTCATATAAATAAACATATAAATTGTACAACCCCAAATCTTCTTTAATTTCAGTAAACTTGTGATTTATAATCTGTTGCCATACAATCTCAAAACGCTTTTGGCTTAGTAAGGCTATTAACGAATTATTAATATTAAATATGAACTCTTTACTTTCAGAATTTTGTTCTGACAAACAAAATTCAATTGCCATTTCTATGAGTTCCTTGATTTGAGCTGGACTAACATTCCTTAAATATTTAATAATTTGCAAAAAGAATAATAAAGCATAATTCTTATTGATTTGCAACTGTCGAGCAATGATTTTATCTAAGATATCAAAATCTACTTGATCTTTATCAATTTTACATAATAATAGTTCTAGTACCACCTCATTTGATGATTGTTGAATATAATCATCAATAATTTTATTTTCTTCATCAAACTTACCTTTCCCATGAAAATTAGCATAAATATAATACGCCGCAAAATATTCAAGAAAGGTCTTATGAGAAAAATGGTTTTCTATAAAAACAGAGCGCATTTTAGCAAAGTCAAGAAACTCAGTAGCATTCTTTTCAGCATCGTTTGCATCGCTAAACTCGCCTTTCGATATTAAGAAATCTTTTACCTTTTTAATAATTTGCTTATAATCACCAACAATATTGTTACGTCTTTGTTGTTCATATTGCCAAAAAGCAATATAAGCAAATATTGATGATTTATTACTTATCTTTAAGGGATAACTTAATTGTTTTTCTTTTTCATCCCGATATTCTACAATTGTGTTAGTACAACTTTCATACAAATCCAGCTTAGACATTGGCAATTCGCACTCATTTCGAAACAGAATAACAATTAATGATAACAACAATGGATTTCTTTTAATTTCGTCATCAATTCTTTCAATATACTTTAATAGTTTGCTAATTTCTTTTTGGCGAATACTGTCTTGTCTTTCTTCTAACATATACCAAAAATTAATATATTGCTTTATTTGCACATCATTAAATTCTAATATTTCATAAATTGAAAAATCATTGCTAAAATTAACCTCTTCATAAGATTCATATCTACTGGTAACTATTATTTTTGCATTGGGATACAATTTGGAAAAGTTTTCTATATCATTTCTCAATCCAAACCTATCTTTTTTATCATAGACTTCATCAAACCCATCAAAAAAAATAATTGTTGGATAATCTTGCAAAAGTTTTTGGCAAGATCTATCAGATAAATAAACTAATTGAAATTCACTTTCAAACATGTGAACAATATAATTTATTATTCCCCAATATTCTTTTTTTTTCATTTCATTATATTTAAGCAATTCCACCCTAATTGGAATTTTATCAAATATAGCACTTGTATTAAAAATTGAAGTATCTTTGTCGAATAGTTTACAAATTATAAATTTTGTTAAAAGAGATTTTCCAGCTCCCGGGTGCCCTAAAATTACCATATTCTTGGACTCACTCAGCAAATCTGCTAACTCAATGTGCTTTGGTTGTAAAAAACCAAATAATTGTACGTAAAGGTCATTTCCGTAATCTGGGAAGGGAACTATTTCGTAATTCTTCAAGGGTATTATTTTAGTAGTAAAATTATTTTCAATATTAGTTAGAGGCCAAACAGAATCTTTCAAATAGTAAATTCTCGAATTCGAGTCAACAGATAATGATGATGAGGATTTTTTTTCAAATTTCGGGATTACATAAAGTGAATATAAATCTATTTCTCTCGGTTTATTTAAAGCACCGGCTAATCCAAAAAAATTAATCCTCGAATAATTCGCCTTTGCTAATGTACCATAGTTAATTAAAAAGTTTTTTAAATTAAAATTTCCGTTGTTTAATATTTCAATAAACTTTGTTGAATCAATTACTGTGTCAATCTTAAAAAACGAAGATATTAGGTTAGGATTATTTTTTAAAACATGAGATAAGTCATCAGAAATTATTTTTGTAACATTTAAATTGTTTAAAAAATCTTTGAGCGTACTATAATCTCCCTCTTCAACTTGTAGCCCTTTATTTTCTTTAATCACATCTGATATTAGTTTTTCAAGATTCTTTTCCTGAAGTACATTATTTTTAAAAGAAGTTAGTAGCTCATTTGTTTCGTTACTCATCCCCTTGGCAACACTTATTATGTAAGTATAATTGCTCAAATTGGAAACAATTTGCTGATTATTCAGCGAATACAAACTAAATTTTATAATTTCCTTGCAAAGAGTAGCTTTATCCAAATTCTTATTATACTTTTTACATTGAATTACTCCTATTTCTATACCATTTTTAACGAGTATTATATCGCGTCCTTTATCATGACCGCCACTCATTAACAAACAATCATCATAATCTGGCAAATTATTATAACCTTTGAAACTCCCCTCACTAAACAGTAAATAATTTAGTATTTCAAAAGCTCTATCTGTTAACAAATCAAATGGGTAATTAGATATTGTATACTTATTCGGTTTTTCACTAATATTTAATTGTTTAAGTTCACTTTTAATTTCTTCGTCAAAAATTTGCATTTGGCACCTCTTCGTCTCTATTTATTATTCAATCAATTTTAAGTTTAATAATAATTGCAAAACCACTTTAATAAACTTTTTACTTCAACATATCCAAAACTTTTTTGTGGATATTTGGAGAAGCGGCAATAATACTTTCTCCTTTTACGGCTTCACCACCATAATAATCGGTAATAGTTCCGCCCGAACCTTTAACAATTGGAATTAGGGCAGCTAAATCCCAAAGATTCATAATTGGGTCAATCATAATATCGGCATAACCGGCTGCAAGTAATAAATAGCCGTAGCAATCACCCCATAAACGGTAGATTTTTACATTTCTAATCAGTTTATTAAACTTATCAATATTTTGATATTTTTCAATGTTTAAGTGGTCGGTTGTTAATAATACGGAGTTTTTAAGTTCATTACATTCTCTAACCTTGCAAACATTGCCGTTTAGAGTTGTGGTTATATTATCGCCAATCATAAACTCGTTTAATATCGGTTGGTTAATAACACCTAATATTGGTTCTCCTTTATATAACAATCCAATCATAGTACCAAATGTGTGGGCACCACAAATAAAGCTTTTTGTTCCGTCAATAGGATCAAGCACCCATTGGTATTCCGACTGTTGATTATGTTTACCAAACTCTTCCCCAATAATACCATGAGTTGGATACTCTTTCATAATCAATTCACGCATTTTTTCTTCAGCTTTTTTATCTGCAATAGTTACCGGAGAAAAATCTTGCTTTTCTTCAATAGCTACTTTTGATCTAAAATAAGGGCTAATTATTTCGGCACTACTATCAGCCAAATATTTACAAAAGGTTTTAAGTTCATTTATTTCAGTCATAATACACACCCTAATTAAAAAAGTTTACTACCATAATTAACAAAAACTTATTTATATTTGCATATTAAATTTTAGTAAATATGAAGTTATTACAAGCAAATAAATTTTCAATAGAAGAAGCCGCTCAAGTTATAAAAGATGGCGGGCTGGTAGCTTTCCCCACCGAAACAGTATATGGATTAGGTGCAAACGGTTTAAATCCCACAGCAACAGCAAAAATATTTGCAGCCAAAGGAAGACCTCGTTTTAATCCGCTAATTTTACACATATGCAATATTTCACAAATTGAGCAAATAAGCACTATTGACCTAAAAACGGTTGAAAAGCTTACACAAGCCTTTTTCCCGGGTCCATTAACATTAGTGGTGCCAAAATCTAACATTGTGCCGGATATAATAACAGCCGGCAACCCAACTGTTGCTTTACGTATGCCTAAACACCCTGTCGCTTTGGAACTGATTAAAGCTGCCGGAGTTCCAATTGCTGCCCCAAGTGCAAACAAATTTGGAAAACTAAGCCCTACAACTGCTGAACATGTAGCAAGTCAATTAAAAAGCAAAGTTGATATTATTTTAGATGGTGGTCAAAGCTCTGTTGGTGTAGAATCCACAATTATTGAAGTAACTGGGGATGATTATTTTTTATTACGCCCTGGTGGACTTTCAATTGAAGATATTGAATCAGTTTTAGGTAAAAAGCTTTTAAAGAAAGAGAACCATGATAATCCCAACGCTCCCGGTATGTTAAAATATCATTACGCACCAAATATCCCTATTCATTTTTTAGATGACGAAACTTATTTGCAAAATAAAGATAAAAAAATTGGGGGTTTATTATTTTCCGAGAAATACTTAAATTATAATTTTAACGTAACAAAAGTTTTAACATCTACAAAAAATAGTGTGGAAGCAGCGGCAAACTTATTTTTTATGCTGCACGAGCTTGAAAATAGCAAAATAGATGTTATCTTAGCAGAACCAATTCCGGAAAAAGGACTTGGAAAAGCTATTATGGATAGATTAAAAAAGGCTGTAAATACATACAAATAGATACGAGGTGTTTATTGAAAACCGATAAAGTAAAAAGAATTGGAATACTAACCGGTGGTGGCGATTGCCCCGGACTAAATGCAGTAATACGAGGCGTAACAAAACCTGCCTTAGATAACGGCTTGCAAGTATTTGGAATTATTGATGGATTTGAAGGTTTGGTTGAAGGAAAAGCTCAGCAACTCTATAACAAAGATGTGTCCGGCATTTTATCGCTTGGTGGAACAATACTTGGCTCATCCAACAAAGGCGACCCTTTCCATTGGCCCGAGTTAGTTAATGGCGAAATTAAAATTGTAGACCGTTCTGATGCTGCAATGCGTAATTACGAAGCTTGGAACTTTGATGCTCTTATTGCTATTGGCGGTGACGGTACAATGCACATAGCTGATAAACTTTCTAAAAAAGGGATGAATATTGTTGGCGTACCAAAAACAATCGATAACGATTTAGAAGCTACCGACCAAACATTTGGACATGATTCTGCTGTTTATGTTATTAGCGAAGCGTTAGACAGACTGCATACAACTGCATCATCTCACCATAGAGTTATGGTTATTGAAGTTATGGGTAGATATGCTGGCTGGCTTGCCTTAAATGGTGGTCTTGCCGGTGGAGCCGATATTATTTTATTACCAGAAATGCCTTTTGACTGGGATGTTGTTTACGATAAAGTTGTTTCGCGTAATATGATGGGGAAACGTTTCAGCATTGTTTGTGTTGCCGAAGGTGCAAAACCTAAAGGTGGGGATTTAATTGTTAAAGCCAAAGATATTAAACGTACAGATCCCATACAATTAGGTGGAATTGGAGAATTAGTTGCAAAAAACATTAGCGATAATACCGGTCTTGAAACAAGATATACAGTTTTAGGACATTTACAGCGTGGCGGAAGTCCAACTCCTTTTGATAGAATTCTTTCTACAAAATTTGGAACATTTGCAATTGAATTTGCACTTAAAAAGAAATTTGGTATTATGGTAACTCTTAAAGGAAGCGAAATTAAATACGCCAAAATTGAAGATTGTATTGCCAATCAAAAACTTGTTGATGAAGAATGCCAAGCAGTAAAATCAGCCGTTGCCGTTGGTGTTAGTTTTGGCACTGAAAATTTGTAATCAGCAATTTATATAAATTTATTTAACCTCTTTCATTTTATATGGAAGAGGTTTTATGTTTTAAACACTCCCAATAATAAAACAAAGAAATCGAGAATTAGTTTTTGTTTGTTTAATCCCGAAATCTTTAATCATACAAATCTATTTAATCCCATGAATCCCCGTTCAGACAATGTTTTATTCTTTTATTACTTGTTTCGAGATGTTTCTAAATTCGATAATCCAGTTCTGGGGCGTCATGGTCTGAACAGTGACGCTATAATTTTTATACAAAAACACCATTATTTTGGCTATTTCCATACAAAATTTATTCGGTCATGGTAAGACCAAAACCGCCCAGGGAAGGCAATACGTTTCTGTAAGTATTTATATAACATAGAGGTGTAAGGGTTTGTGTCTCCTATCTTTGAAGAGAGGAGATTAAGAGGTGAGTTGTTTATAAAGCATTAACACGAAATCCCCGTTCAGACAATGTTATTGTGTTTTGCAACAACCAAGTTTCCAGTCTCCAGTTCCAAGTCTCTGTCTTTCGTCACTCGTCACGCGTCACTTGTTTCTCGTCACTTGTTTTCCGCCACTTGTCTCCCGTCATATTGGCATAGTCATTAGCATTATGTCATATTCTAAACCGTGTTAAGCCAAATTAGCACACCATCCGACATATTGACACAAAACACCTATTTTGCCAAACATCACCATAAACTATTGTTTTATAACACGTTACAAACATTTAACCAGTTTGGCACGCCAGTTGTAACTAATAGTACAGAAACGAAATATGAAGAAGGGAAAAGGCAAGCGGTTGAAGGAAGAAGGAAAGAGGAACAAAGAACGAAGAAAGAAAGTGGTCAAAAGGATTGAGTAAGGCAAGAAGGTTAGAGGCAGTAAAATTAAGGCGGCAGTAGGGGGCAACGATTTCAAGAATGAGATTAAAATAAATAAATTAAAAAGTAAATTAAAAACAAAACATAAATAACATGGAGGAACTAAAAATGACACTCATGAGATTTAACCCAACAAGAGATTTATTAAACTTTGAAAGAGAAGTTAACAGACTTTTCAACAGCATTGGATTTCCAAAAAAAGATGGAGAAGAAGAATTAGAAAATGCTGTTTGGTCACCATTAACAGATATTTCTGAAGATAAAGATAATTTCTTCTTAAAACTCGATTTACCGGGCGTTCCAAAAGAAGATGTAAAAATATCTTACAATAATGGTCAGCTTTGCATAAGCGGTGAAAGGAAACAAGAGAAAGAAGAAAAAGATAAAACTTATCACCGTGTAGAAAGAACTTATGGCAAATATTATCGTTCATTCACATTGCCAAAAGAAATTAAAGTTAACGATATTTCAGCCGAATTTAAAGATGGACAGTTATCAGTTGTTATCCCAAAAGCTGAAGAGATCAAACCAAAAGAATTAGAAATTAAAGTTAACTAATATTTCTTGCAAGTCTTAGGGAGAAAGTTTACTTTCTCCCTTTGCCTATTTTAAATAAGTTATTTAACGAGTTGATAAAATGCAGTTTAAAAATTATTACGATATTCTTGGTGTTCAAAAAAATGCATCGGCAGATGAAATTAAATCTGCTTTCCGTAAATTAGCCAAACAATATCACCCGGATAAAAATCCCGGCAATAAAACAGCGGAAGAGAAATTCAAAGAAATTAACGAAGCCTATGAAGTTTTAAGCGATAATGATAAACGTAAAAAATACGATAATCTATCTAACGGCTGGGGACAATATCAAAATCAAGATTTTGGCAACGTAAATGATTGGTTCAGAAATTCTCAATATAGCAGAACAAGAACCGGCAGTTCAAATTTTGATTTTTTTGGACAAGGTGGAGCTTCTGATTTTTTTAAAGCATTTATGTCCGGCTTGTTTGATAACTCAGGAAACCCTCAGCAAACATACGAACAGGTTGATAATTCAGTATTAGATATTGAATTGCCAATTGATCTATCTTTGGAAGAAGCCTATTCCGGTTGCACAAAAAAACTAAAATCTAACAGTAAAACTTTACAAGTCAATATTAAAAAGGGAGTTTTTACCGGCAAAACACTTCGGTTGAAAGGACAAGGTAAAACTTCAAAAGATAGAAGACACAAGGGAGATTTACTTTTAAATATAAATATTCTACCCCATCAAACGTTTGAACGGTTTGGTGATGATTTACACATAAATTTGGAAGTCGATTTATATACCGCTATATTTGGAGGCAAAGTTTCAATTAATACTATAAACAATAAAAAAATAAATCTTACTCTGCCAAAAGAAACTGACAGCGGTAAAATTTTTAGAATTCCCGGCATGGGTATGCCAAATTACGATAACGAGAACAAATTTGGTGATTTGTTTGTAAAAGTATTGGTTAAATTACCGAAAAACTTAAACACTAAAGAGATAGAACTTTTTGAACAACTTTCAAAACTTAGAAAATAAAAATTATTAATAGAAATACGGAGCACTTAAATGAGCGAAACAAAACACGCTGGTCAGCAATTTGAATTTAAAGCTGAAGTTAAACAACTTCTTGATATTTTAGTCCATTCTTTATACAGCAGTAGAGAAATATTTTTACGCGAACTTATCTCAAACGCTTCCGATGCTTTGGATAAGTTAAGATTTGAATCTATTAAAGGTACAGAATTAGTTGATAGCGATTTACCACTTGAAATAAAAATTTCGTTTGATGAAAAAGCCAATACTTTAACTATTAAAGATACCGGTATTGGTATGACAAAAGATGAAATAGTTGAAAATATTGGTACTATTGCAAAATCAGGAACAGCTCAATTTTTAGAACAACTAAAAGATAGCAAGGCTGATGCAAGTAATATCATTGGTAAATTTGGTGTTGGTTTCTATTCTGTTTTTATGGTTGCAAAAGATGTTGTTCTTAAAACAAAATCTTTCAAAAAAGATTCAAAACCTTATCAATGGAAATCCGACGGTTTAGGTAGTTATGAAATTTCCGAATTAGAAGAATCAACTCCACGCGGAACTGAAATTGTTGTTTATCTAAAAGATGATGCAAAAGAATTTGCTCAAAAATGGCAAATTGAAAGCATTATTAAAAAACATTCCAATTTTATTTCATTCCCAATTATTGTTGAAAACGAAAAAGTAAACAGCGTAAATGCTATTTGGCGTGAACCAAAATCATCTCTTACTAAAGAACAATATACAGAATTTTACAAACACTTAAGTTATGATAGCGATGAACCTGCTGATATTATGCATAATTCAGTTGACGCACCAATTCAATTTAATTCATTAATGTTTATTCCTAAAAAAAATATGGATTTCTTTGGATTCCAAAGAGATAATTATGGATTAGACCTTTATGTAAGAAGAGTATTAATTCAACACAACACCAAAGAATTATTACCCGAATATTTAAGCTTTGTTAAAGGTGTTGTAGATAGCGAAGATTTACCATTAAACATTGCTCGCGAATCATTGCAAGAAAACATTATTTTTACAAAAATTGCAAACAATATTACAGGTCAAATTTTAACATACTTAACAAAAAAAGCAAAAGATGATCCTGCAAGCTATTTAGAATTCTTTAAGGAACACGGCAGAGTATTTAAACTTGGTTATGGTGATTATTCAAATCAAGAAAAATTCATGAACTTATTAAGATTTAATTCCTCAATTTGCAGTAAAGAAGATGAATTAATTTCTTTAGAAGATTATGTATCAAGATTAAAATCCGACCAAAAAGAAATTTATTTTGCACTTGGTGCAACACGTTCAGCTTTGGAAAGCGATCCTCATACAGAATTCTTCAAACGTAAAGGCGTTGAAGTTTTATATTTCTACGATCCTCTTGATGAATTTGTTGTTTCTTCTTTAAGAAAATTCAAAGATTTTGATTTCAAATCAGTAGAAGGTGCCGACTTAGGCAAATTAGAAAAATTTGATGATGTTGTAAAAGAAGATTCTAAAGTTGAGTCCTTAAGTAAAGAAGATGCAAAAGCATTTGAAAAATTATTAGCAAAAGTAAAAGAACTGCTTGGTGATAGAGTTGTTGAAGTTAAAGAATCAAAAAGATTAATCGGCTCCCCTTCTTGTTTGGTAAATCCTGATGATTCAATGAGTTCTTCAATGCAAAAGATTTTAAGAATGACAAACAAAGATACTTCTGTACAAAAGAAAATTTTTGAAGTAAACAAAGATCACAAAATTGTACGTAATTTAATCCGTATTTTCAAATCAAACCCGGAAGATAATTACATAACTAATACAGTTGAACAATTATTTGAATCAGCCATGTTACTTGATGGTTCTCTTACAGATCCTCATAATTTGGTAAATAGATTAAATAAAATGTTAGAAGAAACTTCTGACATGTATACCGAAAAATACAACTATTAATCATCAAAGCCCCGAATAATGTTTCGGGGCTTTTTGTTTCTACTTCTCCCCAACCTACCCTACCAAGTGATTTAAAACACAATCAATATAATTAGTGATTGTTATCACCAAAATAGATATGTTTGTTTTGTAAATTTGGTTGTAAATCAAACGAGGTATACCGATGAAAAAATGTTTTTTACTTTTACTCTTTATAGCAACTTTACCCATTTTTGCAAATGGAGTAGCAATATATAATGATAATACCGGAACATGGTTAAGATTAATGAACAGTAAAATTGATGTTTCGGTTAATAATCAAGTAGCTGTTATAAAAACAACTCAAACCTTTTATAATAATGTTGGTTTTGATTTAAAAGTTAAATACGCTTTCCCATTGCCTGAACAAGCAAGTGCTACACAATTAAAATGGAAAATAAACAATTTGTGGTACCAAGCTAATATTTCCGCAACAGTACAAGACACTTCACATCCGGGTGGGAACACTAACGTTAATATTCAACAATATTTGGGTAACACTCCGCTTTATTTCAGTATACCAAACACAATAAAAAAAGACTCCACAATTGTTATTGAGCTTACCTATGTTCAATTATTAGATTATGAATTTGGTAAAGTTTATTTTTCTTACCCAAATGATTACCATTTAATTCAGCAATATGTTTTAATAGACCAAAAGTTTGATTTTAATCTACATTCAGATCGAACAATTGATAGTTTAAATTTAACAAGTCATCCTGATGCAACAATAATCAACTACGGTAATGATGCCCACATTTCATACGAAATAATGGAAGCACCTGCAAATATTAACTATAATGTAAATTACAGCCTTTCACTTTCTCAATTAGGATTGTTTGGATTCTCCACTTCAATTCCTGATTCGGTAATACCAGATAACCTGGGTAATGGATTTTTTACTTTTGTTGTAGAGCCGGATCCAAGTGCAACTGCAAGTATTATTAATAAACGATTTACCCTTATTGTTGATAAATCGGGCAGTATGTACGGAAATCCACTTGTTCAAACAAAAGAAGCAGCAAGATTTATTATCAACAATTTGAATGATGGTGATTTATTTAATATTGTCCCTTTTTCAACCTATGCTGATGTTTTTAGTCAAACCCATGTGCCATTTAACGAAGCAAACAAAGCCGCTGCAATAAACTATATAAACGGTTTAGTAGCTACAGGTGTAACAAATATACAAGCCGCATTTGATGCTGCTGTAACACAATTTTCAAATTCAACCGGTGATTATGCTAATATAATAATATTTCTAACCGATGGCGAACCTACTGCAGGTATAATTGGTATCTCCGATCTATCAAACTATATAAACAATTTAGTTACAAATTCCAACACCTCATTATGTATTTATTCTTTAGGTATTGGAACAGGTGTAAACAAGCAGTTGCTAAATTTAATTTCTAATAATAACAACGGATTTGCTACTTTTTTAGAAACAAGCAATATTCAACAAGTTGTATCAAATTTTTATCTAACTATTAGAAATCCAGTTTTATTAAATCCTACTATTTCATTTCAACCAAATGTTGCCTCAGAAATTTATCCTGTTGATTTACCCGATTTATACAAAGGGAAACAAATGATAATTTCCGGTAGATACAACCAAAGTGGCAACGTTAATGTTAAATTAAATGGTCAAGCATTTGGACAAAACATTGAATATAATTATAATTATAATTTAAGCAGCACTAATAATCCAGAACTGCAATTTTTAACTAAAATTTGGGCAAAAAAGAAAATTGAACATTTATTGGTACAATATTATTTGTTAAATCCAAATTCAGCAGAAGCAAACGCAATTAAAGCACAAATAGTAAGCATCAGCCAGCTTTATGGTGTTATTAGCGAATTTACAAGTTTTTCAGGTGGAACTGTTGGCATTAAAGAAGAACTTGAAAATAGCGAAAATAAACCTATTGCCAATTCTTTTGAAATCATTGGTAATTATCCAAATCCATTTAATCCTACTACTACAATAAGATTTCAAGTTAATGATAACATATTTGAAAATGCAAGTATTAGAGTTTACAATGCTATTGGACAATTAATTTGCGTATTACATATTGAAATTAGAGGTGCCGGCACTTATGAAATTAGCTGGAACGGTACCGATAGCTTTGGTAATCCGGTTGCTTCCGGTGTTTATTTGTACTCTTTATCTTTAGGTAATAATGTTATTGTTAAAAAAATGATTTTAAGTAAATAGTTTTATTAGGAGCCAATTGTAATAATTGGCTCCTTTTTTTCCAACCTTTTTCCATTTCACTTTTTTTATTTAAAATTATTAAATACTTCACTTTTACTTGTGTTGAATATTATTTTTTATTAGTTTTAATTTGTAATTTAACACGGGATTAAGGATGAAAAAACATTTAGTTTTAATACTACTTTTTTTAGCTAATTTCATTTCAGCAAATGGAATAGCATTATATGATGCACCATCTGGTTCATGTTTTAGACTGCTAAGAAGCAAAGTTGATGTTTCTGTAAACAATCAAATTGCCACCATCAAAACAATCAACACTTTTATCAACGAAACCGGTTCGGATAAAAAAGTACAATTTTGTTTTCCGGACGATTCAAGTGCAAGTGGTATTGATTTGTTATATAAAGTAAGTGGTTTTTGGTATTCAGCAAAAATTTCGGCTACGGAACCGGACACAACCCACCCCGGTGGCTCATTAGCTGCAAACATAAGCAATTATCTTGGTAATTCACCTTTATACTTCAATATTCAACAAACTGTTAAAAAAGATTCTATTTTAATTGTTGAATATACTCATATTGAGTTTTTGGAATACAATAATGGAATTGTAAATTATTCTTTTCCTAACGATTACAGATTAATTCAATCTCGTTATTTGTTAAGCCAAGAATTTAGTTTTAATCTTTCCTCAGAAAGAAATATCGACACTTTAATATTTAAAAATCATATTGGTGATGTAAATTATAATAGTACTTCTGGAACTATCAACTATTTTATTGTAGAATCACATGCAAATAAAAATTATGAAGTGGAATATCATCTTTCAAAAGATACTCCCGAAATAATTACGCTTTCAACTTTCCTTCCAGGCGAATTGATACCGGATGAGAATGAACAAGGTTTTGCAACTATATTATTTGAAAGCAACCTCGAATCGTTTGCTGAAATTACATGCAAAAAATATACTTTTATAGTTGACCATTCACAAGGAATGGAGGGAGAATATATTGAACAAGTTAAAGATGCTGCAAAATTCTTCATTAACAATTTATCCCCAGCCGATTCATTTAATATTGTTTCATTTTCTGATGATGCCCAACTCTATAAACCTGTACACCTTATTGCTTCTCAAGAAAACATTGCTGAAGCAATTGCATATATTAATACTATTACAGAATACGGAGCTTCTAATATTTCTTCTGCTTTTTCAAAAGCAATAAATACCTACAACTATAATAATACAGAAACAGCTAATATAATTGTATTTCTTTCAGATGGCGACCCAACAGCAGGCATAACAAACACTTCGCAATTAGTCAATTACGTTCATAATATCGTTAATGCTTCAGCTTTACCAATCTGCATTTATAGTCTCGGTATTGGTGAGTATATTAACACTTCGGTTTTAAATTTTATTTCAAAATACAACAATGGTTTTACAATAAATTTAACAGGTACCGAACCCCAGCCAATAATTGAAGATTTTTTTCACAAAGTAAACGATATATTATTGTTAGATCCGTTAATTTCATTTAACAGCCAATTACTTTACCCAGTTTGGTTAAACGACATATACAATAAAAAACAATATCTTTTATCAACTCGATATACGGATCCAACAAATAACTTCTTTATAATTCAGGGTAAAGTTTATGGAAAAGATATTAGCAAAATATACCCCATTACTTTAACAAGCTCATATACTGATTCGTCAACATACAATTATAAGGTTTGGGCAAAACAAAAGATTGAGTATTTAACCCAGCTTTATAATACTAATCCTCCAAATGCCGAGGCAATTGCACAAGAGGCAGCTATTTTTTGTCAAGTATTTCATATAATCAGTCAATTTGCAAGTTTTTCAGGTGGAAGCGTTACTGATGTTGAAGAAGAACCCACACCAATAATTATTAAAGATTTTGAATTGTTAGGTAATTACCCTAATCCATTTAATCCATCTACTACAATACGTTTTACAGTTACTGAAAACTCAAGCGATTTTGCTGTTTTAAGAATTTATAATGCAATTGGTCAATTAATATACACTTATAATGTTTCTCTTTCAGGTAACGGTGTCTATGAAATAAAGTGGGATGGTATTGATAATTTTGGTAAAAAAGTTTCTTCCGGAATCTATTTGTATTCCATTACAGTAGGCAATAAAACATTAGCTAAAAAAATGGTATTAAATAAATAATATATGCCTGCTATAAGCAACCTTATAGCAGGCTTTTATATTTTTATTTCATTATTCGTCCACTTGTATATGGAATATTCAGTTTTTCCATTTCCTCATTTAGTTTAACCAATTCAACATTAGCTATATTATTAAGTTCTTCTAACAAGGGCGGAAATTCATTGCTTAATATATCGTATGCGTTTCTTTCGTTATTGGTAATATTAGATGTTGAACGCCAATGAGTATATGCTAAAACCCCCATTCGTTCATTTATTGTTACAGGCGATGGTGGATTTTCTTCTGTACTTGGATTATCCGATTCTCTTGAAAATTTCAATGATAAAGTTCTTAATTTAAAATATAATTCATCAGCTTTTGCTATTAATGTGCTTGGAACGTTTGGCGAACTTATTAATACTTGTCTAACTGTATTTACTTGAGTATTCAACTCGGCAAGTAATTTGTTGGCACCCCATATTTTTCTTCCCAATTCATACGATTCCTTTTGAAAAGCCACCAGCTCATTTCTGTTTTCAATTGGCAAAGAAGTATTTTTAAGCACTTTTGTTGTAAACGAAACAGGTGCAACTATCTCTTTTGTTCCAAGTCTTGATACCAAAGAAAGACCAACTTTATAATTACCCGGCATAACGTACCCCAATCCTCTGGTTTTCTTAAGCGGGTCAAATTTTTCAGTCTTTTCAGCAGGTGCCAAATTTGAATACATCAAGTCCCATACAATTCTATTTATTCCTTTATTAGCTGCTGATGTCAACTTCCTTACTTCAGTCCCTGTTTCATCATAAACAGTAAATACTAAATAAGGGGCAATCTCTTCTTTTTCTGCAAACATTTCAGCATCCGAAGGTTGAGGAATAGGTTCGCCCTTCTTAAATAATTCCTTTTCTTTTTCTTTTCTTTCTTCATTAAGGGTTTTTGGTACTTCTTTAATATAATAAGTAAAAGTGGCTCCAAATTCCGGGTTTGGTGCTTTATAATATGTATGACCTAACGAACCACCGGATGAAGCTTTAATAAACATAAGTGCTTCTTTTATTGAATAAATATGTGCATCTTTATTTAATATCTCTTTATTAGTTTCTCTTAAAGGGGAATAATTATCAAGCACATAAAAACCACGTCCAAACGTTGCAATAACTAAATCATTTTCTCGTTTTTGAATTGCAATATCTCTAACAGGAATTGTTGGCAGCCCATTTTTTAATGCCAGCCATTCTTCACCACCATTAGTTGAGCAAAATATTCCAAATTCTGTCCCTACAAATAATAAATCCGGATTAATAAAATCTTGTTCAATAGTATGCACACTCCCATTAATAGGTAAGTTGTTAGATATTGATTTCCATGTTTTCCCTTTGTCTAAACTTTTCATTACATAAGGTTTGAAGTCATCTCTTTTCAAATTATTAAAAGTTGCAAAAACAATATTTTCATCAAATTTTGATGGACAAATATCACTTACATAAGTATTTTCAGGAACGTTAGGAAACTTATCAATTTTTCGCCAAGATTTTGCATCTTCGCTAACTTGTATTACTCCATCATCTGTTCCGGCATATAATAAGTTTTCTTTTACCGATGATTCCGCAAGTGACACAATAGTTCCAAATAATGACGTGGACTTATCTTTTGCAACTGCATCCTTACTCCAATATTTCCCCATAACTTTCCAAGTATTTCTATCTAACTGAGCAGTTAAATCTTCACTTATAACCTGCCAAGTATTTCCTCTGTCGTCACTTCTAAATACTTTGTTTGCTGCACAATATAAACGAGTATTACTAAACGAACTAATAAACAACGGAGTATCCCAATTCCATTTATAAGTTAATTCGTCTTTACTTGGCTCCGGTCTAATATCAATTGCCTCCCCACTTTTTTTATCATACCTTATCATACCGCCATATTGCGATTCAGCATAAACAATATTTGGGTCAATTGGATCAACCGAACTCCAAAATCCGTCTCCACCATTTGTTACAAACCAATCGTTATTTACAATTCCATCGCTATTAATTGTTTGAGATGGACCACCTAAACTATTATTATCTTGTGTACCACCATAAATATTATAGAAAGGTTCTGAATTATCAACAGTCACTCTATAAAATTGCGTTATTGGCAAATTCTCCTTAAAATCAAAAGTTAAACCACTATCATATGTTTCATAAACTCCTCCGTCTCCGCCAATCAAATAATTTTTTGTATCTTTTGGATTTATCCATAAAGCATGGTCATCAACATGTCTTTCGCTATAATCAATGTTGTTCCATGTTTTACCACCATCTGTTGTTACTTTAGAAACGACTTCTAATGAGTATACTTTATCAACGTCAACTGGGTCACAACATATTTCGTTAAAATATTGCCCAGAAGAAGTATAACTGCTTATTTTATTCCAAGAAGCACCTCTATTAGTTGAGCGGAAAAATCCACCTTTGCTTTCCGCTGCTTCAACAATTAAATAAATGTAATCAGGATTAACAGGAGACACATCTATACCCATTCCACCTAAATCTACTTTTGGCAAACCGCTCATTATTTTTTCCCAAGTTTTTCCTGCATCAACTGATTTATATACAGCCGATTCAGGACCGCCACCTATTTTAGTAAACACGTGTCTTCTTCTTTGTTCGCTTGTTGCATAAATAACATCAGGATTTCTTGGGTCAAACACAACATTGTTCACCCCGGTATTTTCACTTATATTTAGTATTTTTTCCCAAGTTTTACCGCCATCTATTGTTTTATATAACCCTCTTTCTTCACCGGAACCCCAAACAGAACCTTCAGCAGCAACGTAAACCACATTTGAATTTCTCGGATCAATTATTATATCACCAATCTGTCTTGAATTTTTCAATCCCATATTTTTCCAAGTTTTGCCACCATCAATACTTTTATAAACACCATCACCATAACCTAAAGCTCGTTGATGGTTATTTTCACCGGTACCAATCCATACAACATTATGGTTTTCAGGGTCCATTGTTACACAACCAATAGAATATGCCCCATAATTATCAAATATTGGTTCGTATGTAGTTCCTCTATTAGTAGTTTTCCAAACATTACCGCTTGAAACCGCAACGTAATACTCACTATTATCATTAGGATTAACTGCAAAGTCTGATATTCTACCCGATGTTAAGGCAGGACCAATACCCCGCCATTTTAATCCATTAAATAAACCTGCATCCGTTGAATCTTTTTTTGTGCTTTTACTTTCAGCCAATAATAGTATAGGAATTAAAGCTAACAAAATAATTGTTTTAATTTTAGGCATAAAGTTCTCCTTGTTTATGTTGCTGTTAACCATTTTAATTGGATATTTTAACCACATGAAAATACAATAATAATAGTATTATTTCAATTACAATATGATGTATCTATTTAAAAGAAATAATTGGCACACAGCAATTTTTTGCACTTTTTAAACAAATAATAGCATATTTTAATATATCCCCTCTTGTTTACTATTTTGATTTGCGTTATTTTAATTGAATACTCATAATAATCTTGTTCTTAATTTTGAAATGATTTCAGTCCTGCCTGTCAAAGGCTTGTAAAATTTAATACTCACATCTATTTATCGTTCGATAAGAGGTTTTATGTTTTTAAACAAAATAATTGAAGTTGACAGCGAAAAGTGTGTCAACTGTCATCGTTGTATTGCAGTATGTCCAGTAAAGTTTTGTAATGATGGAAGCGGAGATCATGTTAATGTAATTGACGATTTATGCATTGGTTGTGGAGAGTGTATTTTAGGCTGCCCGCATGGAGCAAGAACTATTGTAGACGACTTTGATCAATTCTTTAAAGCTGTAAAATCTAACGAAAAGATAATAGCAGTTGTTGCTCCTGCAATTGCTGCTGAATTTCCGTATAGCTATAAGAAGTTTAACGGATGGCTTAAATCCATTGGCGTAAAAGCCTTTTTTGATGTTAGCTTTGGTGCTGAATTAACAGTAAAAAGTTATCTCGAATATGTCAAAGAAAACAATCCTAAGCTTGTTATTGCTCAACCATGCCCTGCTATTGTAACATATATTGAACTTTATCAACCAGAATTAATTAAATATCTTGCTCCTGCCGATAGTCCAATGATGCATACAATTAAAATGGTAAAAAGATTTTACCCCAACTATTCTAATCACAAAATTTTAATTGTATCCCCTTGTACCGCAAAAAAACGTGAATTTTCCGAAGTTGGTCAAGGCGATTATAACGTGACCATTAAAAAGTTTGTTGATTATTTTAAGGATTCTGGAATTAATATCAATCAATTCCCTGAAATAGAATATGATAATCAACCTGCAGAAAGAGCAGTATTATTTTCAACACCGGGTGGATTATTAAAAACTGTTGAACGAGAAAATCCTGATTTATTACATGTTTCAAGAAAAATTGAAGGACCTCATTCAATCTATAAATATTTAAAAGAATTGCCAAAAGATATTGATGCCGGAAATAATCCGGTTTTAATTGATTGCTTAAACTGTGAACACGGCTGTAATGGTGGAACAGGCACAAACAGAGATAAATCTGCCGACGAACTTGAAAAAAATGTTGAAAAAAGAAGCATCCAGATGCAAAAAGATTACCAACAAAAAGGGATTCTTAAATTTAAACCCCTCAACAAATTCAAAATAAATCAAGTGTTAAATAAATATTGGCAAAAAGGACTTTATGACAGGAAATATCAAGATTTATCAAAATCTAATTACAGCTCACGCATAAAAATTCCTTCTAAACAACAAGTTGAAAAAATATTTGCCGATATGTTAAAAAGAGATAAAACCGATATATTAGATTGCGGAAGCTGTGGGTATAATACTTGCGAAGAAATGGCAATTGCTATTCATAATGGATTAAACAAAGTAGAAAACTGTAAAGTTTATTCAATGAATTATTTAGAACATAGCGTTGACAATTTATTAGAAAAAATGAATTTATTTGCTAAAGGAGACCTTGATGTATCCCTGGTAGTTAAAAGCGACGATAACATCGGAAAACTTTTTGATGGATTTAATTTAGCTGTATCACAAACCAAAGAACTGGTTGGAACTCTTAAAAATTCAATTGCTAATATAACAAATATGACAGGACAACTTTCCTCAACTATTGAAGAACTTGCAGCCGGCTCATTTGAACAAACCGCACAGGTTAACGATGTTGCAAGTGCTGTTGAAGAAATGACTGCCACAATAATCCATACTGCCAAAAACGCCTCTGACGCTGTTCAAAGTAGTAAAATTGCCGGTAATATTGCGGAACAAGGTGGTTCTGTAATGAAACAAACTGTTGAAGGAATGGAAAGAATTTCAGAAGTTGTTAGTAAGGCAGAAACTACTATTAAAGAATTAGGTCAAAGTAGCGATCAAATTGGAGAAATTATTCAAGTAATTGATGACATTGCAGACCAAACAAATTTATTAGCTTTGAATGCTGCTATTGAAGCTGCCCGTGCCGGTGAACAAGGACGTGGGTTTGCTGTTGTTGCCGACGAAGTTAGAAAACTTGCTGAACGAACCACAAAAGCTACTAAAGAAATTGCCGATATGATTAAAACTATTCAAAACGATACTACTTCAGCAGTAAATTCCATTATTCAGGGGAATGATGAAGTTCAAAAAGATAAAGTTTTTGCTCATCAAGCAGGTAGCTCTTTAAAAGAAATAATTTCTGCAACAAAATTGGTAATTGAAAATATTAATCACGTTGCAACTGCAAGCGAAGAACAGTCTGCAACTGCTGAGGTTATTAGTAAAAATATTGATGCTATTAATTCGGTTATTAATCAATCTTCAGATGGTTTGCATGATGTTACTCGCACTGTTGAAAAAATTAACGTTTTAGCATTAGATCTGAAAAAATTATCTGAATATTTTAAAATTAACAATTCAACAAATAACAAAACAAATAAAATTTCAAACAAAAAGTTATTAGTTTAAAAAGGAACAGCCCCTTTATAATAATAAAAAAGGGGCTGACAACTTACTCACAGGATGGCATTACAAAACTTTAATTAACAATTAATATACAACCTGGATTAATGCCCACACCAAATCGTTTTATTTCGGAGCCGTTCAAATCCATCACAACTATTTCTCCATCCTGCTGATAGTCTTTTGCATTACCACAATATAGCAAATTATTTTTTGAATCAAATGCTACTGAGTATATTACTCCATAAACCGGATTAATACTTGTTGAGGATACAAAAATATCCCCCACTTGTTTCATATTTGTTAAATTTACTTTTATTAAACCGTTATTGGTAGCAATTACCATTTGGTTGTTATTTATAAGACATGACTCGCCCGGATTGGAATTTATTATCAACGAATCCACAACAGTATTAGAGTTTGTTGCTATTTTATATAACGAACCTTTTCCAACCGCATCATAAACTCCTGTACATACTACATATACATAACCATCATTTTTTGTATGAGCAAAGCGAGGATTGTATCCAACAGTTAAAACTTTTTCTTCTGTATCTGTTGTAATATCGACAACGCTAACAGTATTAGTATCACCATATCCCGAGTTTGTTACATAAATTTTCCCGGCACTATAAACAGCGGCTTCCGGTTTTGAACCAATCGGTATTGTTTTAATTACCTGTTTTGTTGAAGGATTGAATTTTACAAGTGCATCTTTTGCTAAACAAGTTACATAGGCAATAGTAGAATCTAATACAACAACATCACGTGGTGAACTACCGACTCCTAAATCTACATAACCTAAACTCTTTGATGTGTTCAAATCAATAATTTCAACTTTGTTAGAATAATCAACCGCTATATATCCTTTATCTCCATAGATATCCATATCATTAGCAGTATCACCTAAATTTATACCGGGATTTGCCTTGGCGTAAACATCATTTGTTGCAGTTTGTGTTTCAAAATCATAATACGAAACCGATGAATTGTTTTGCCCGTAAAGCCCTTCATTAACAATATAAACTCCTTTATATTTCGTTTCAACTGTTTGTGGTGTCACCGGATCATCATTTTTACTACACGAAACAAAAAGTACTGAACATAAAATTATTAAATAAAAAATATTTTTCATTACATCTCCAAAATATAAGTTAGTGCTATCGTTCTTAGTGGCATAGGGTATGACTGAATTATAAAATATTCCTCATTCAAAATATTACTTACAGAAATAGTTAGATTATTTCTTATGTTAAATAAATCTAATGAATAAGACAAAGCAGCGTCTAAAATAAAATAAGGGTCTAATTTATTTTTAGAAGTATTATCAGCTGTATAATATCTCTCGCTTATTAACGAGGAATAAATGGCAGCATGAAATCTATTATACCTTACATCCATATTTATATTAAGTCTATGTTCCGGAGTGTAAACCAATTGCTTATTATAAGAATTATCGCCACTATACATTAGACTTTTGTTTTTTGCTATATTGTTATTATATAATATTGATATACCCAATAAGTTATTTAAGTAATCTCCTGTATACTCAATCTCAAACCCTTGATGACGAACATGTCCATAGTTTTTAGGGACTTGTAGTGCCTGTCTTGAAGGTATCCATACTATTTTATCCTTACTAATTATATCATAATATGTAAATGTTAAATTTTCCTTCCCCAGTATGTTAAATGAATAATCTAACGAGGCATCCCACGACCTGTATTTTTCATCATTTAACACCTTAATATTATACAAACAGGAATAAAACTGTTCGTTAAAAGATGGAGCCCGTTTAGAAATTGAATTATTTAATATTAAATTTAAGTTTTTAATTCCTATAGATTCAAACCTTAATGATATTTTATACGCAGGTATATAATCATTATTGTGTCCAAATATTTTTTCATTAATCATTTCATAAGATGTTAATGCCATTAATTGAAAATTGTCAACAAATTTCAACAAGCTGCTATTTTTATAAGTGCCGGAAGCAAAAACTTTATTTGAAGTTTTATTTAATTTTAGAATTTTATTTTGTTCGGTAGGCAAATCATTTTTTAAGTCAGAATAATAAAATTCATATCCTAAGTTCACAATCCAATCTGATGAAAAATACTGCAATTTTACTTTGCCAGAGAAATCGTTCAATAATGATTTTTGTTCTGTTTTGTTTGAAAAAATCTGCATATACGGATCTTTCAATTTTAGATTTTGTTTATTAAAACTTAACATACTAAGCAAAGAAATTGAATTGTTTATCTGAAAATCATTCGTTAAAATGGCTAACCAGGTATTCGAATTATTTGAGGCTTGGCTTGATTCTGTATTATTTGTAACTACAAAACCGGGAATTCCGGAATTTAACTCTGTAAGGTGAAAATAAGCTTTTAACACATTAACGGAATTTTTATATTCAATTGTTGAACTAACAAAATATTTCGAAAAAAAAGCATTTTTTCTATCATAGTCGCTCCCCTCAAAAGAATAATTATAATTATTGGAAGAATAAGATCTTTCAAAATTAATAGCATAGCTAAAGTTGCCGGCAACTCTTTCAACATTTAGAAATCCGGAAACCAGATTATCGGTATTTGTTTTTAATCCAGCAAAAAGTTTGTTTACCGTGATATTATCGCCGGAAACAAGTTTTATAATACCTCCCTCACTAATATTTGAACCGTTAAAGTCGGTATTTTTATAAACTTCCATTTTGTTAATTACAAGAGGACTAATGAGCGAAAAATCGAACATTCCGGTTCGCAAATCATTAATACGAGCTTCATTAAAAAGAACAATTGTGTTTTCGCTTGACAACCCTCTTAACGAAACACTTTTAACTCCGTTATCTCCACCATAATCTTTTACATAAATACCTGCATCAAACTTTAACATGTCTCCCGTAGTGTTAAACAACGCTTTTTTTGTTTCATCAACTTTATAAACTTGTTTGGTTTGGCTACTTGTAGTTTTAGAAGTTATTGTTACATCATCTGTAACGTAATTTTTTAAAGTTAAAAATAATGTATCTAATTGGTTTAGCTCGTTATACTTTATTTTTTTTGATTCGTATGATACATGAGAAAAAACAAGAGTATCTGAGTATTGCAAAACAGGTAATACTAACTTTCCGAATTTATCAGATAATAAATTTCCATTAAAAAATGCTGCATTAACATTTTCAATTCCAATTTTTGATATTTTATCAGCCAAATAAATTGTTTTTTGCGAAAACAATTCATTAGTAATAAGCACAAATAAAATCAGTAAGACTTTACAAATTTTCATATACTAAAAATTAATATTGTAAAAATCTTCGAGGGGATTTATGATATGAAAAAACTAAAAGAAATAAAAAGAAGGCTTTTCCTAATCAATCTAACCTCTCCCACGAAGGTTGACTAAAAAATTCACGGCAGGTCTCCTGGCTTAAAGCAACACACAATGTCTTCCCACCAAAATGGCAGTGACAAATTATTGTGCTTTTACGCTTTTCACAGTTGCGGGGCAGCTACGGAATTAACCGTATTCCCTATTATTCCTTTTCTAAAAGGACACCGTAAATCTATAAAGAACAAATTTATATTTTAAATGTACAGATTAGTAGCAAGTTATGCAAATTAAATTTAGTTTTTAGCTTTTTTATAAAATTATAGCAAAATATTGCAATTAGAGTAATAACAAGAATTAATTTTATTATTGTCTGCTATTGTTATCTCCATTTGTGAAATTATATAAAAAAACACATCCCTAAACAAATCCACACTCCAGCGTGAGGGAGTCTGGTTTTTAGATTAAAGATTAAACAACACAGGAACAATCAGAAAATGTATTGTTAGATACATGAGACCCATCGGGTCGAAACATCAATAGGAAATTGCTAAAACGATATAATAAGCCCCAGCGTGGGTGATACTGTTTTGAAGATTGTTTAGCAAACTCAGCCCTCGACTCAATAAACCCCATTGAGTACACCGCCTTCTCTTCAAACAAAAGAAGGAGTGACGACTGTTGTGGTAATTTGTTATTATTATTTGGTGGTATAAATTAGCACCCATTATAAGAATGGAAACCTGAGACTGGAGACTTGATACTTGGTAATTAGTGATTGTTGTTAAAAAGCCATTACATCGTAATGGCACTGGTTGTAAAAAAAACGCACCACCTAACATTCCCCACTCCAGAGTGAGTGAGACTGGTTTAAGATTAAAGATTAAACAAAACAGAACAATCAGAAAATGTATTGTTAGATACATGAGACCCATTGGGTCGAAACATCAATAGAAAATTGCAAAAACAATATAATAAGCCCCAGCGTGGGTGATACTGTTTTGAAGATTGTTTAGCAAACTCATCCTCCGGCTCCTTCTCTTCAAACAAAAGAAGGAGTGACGACTGTTGTGGTAATTTGTTATTATTAATTTGGTGGCATAAATTTGCACCCATTATGTCACCGGTTTCCGGTTCTTGTATGTATGTTTTTTGTACGTGCTACAAATATTTCCACCGGTTCCCGGTTGAAAACCAAAGACTGGATATCAGATACTTGGTGATTGGTAATTGATGATTGGTGTTAAAAAGCCATTACATCGTAATGGCTCTGGTTGTAAAAAAAACGCACCACCTAATAATCCCCACTCCAGCGGAGTGGATCTGGTTTAAGATTAAAGATTAAACAAAACAGGAACAAACAGAAAATATTTTATTAGATACATGAGACCCATCGGGTCGAAACATCAATAGAAAATTGCTAAAACGATATAATAAGCCACAGCGTGGGCGACACTCATTGAAGATTGTTTAGCAAACTCATCCTCCGGCTCTGGCGAGCCATCTCCGTCTCTTCAAAGAAAAGAAGGAGTGACGACTGTTGTGGTTATTAGTTATTATTAATTTGGTGGCATAAATTTGCACCCATTATGTACCGGTTACCGGTTAAAACATCAAAACATGTTATATGTTTATTTTTCCCAGTTTCAAGTCTCAAGTCCCTGCTTTTTGTCACATGTCACTACGTCACCCGTTACTTTTTTGATTGCAGAGCAATCATACATTGTTAACCACAAATCCATATTTATCCCCACGACTTCGGACGAAGTCGCACCCATTATCTTCTTTTGCGTTAATCACATAAAGCACTTAACTGGGAACCGGTGACATAATAGAACATCCCAGAAGCCATATAAAGACCTTATATCCACCTTTCCTATCCATTTGCTTTTCTTAAATTAAACAAACCAGCTATCCTCTCCAAAAATAAATAAAAATAATGTATCTATCTGGCTGATTTCATAATAATTTGTTTTTTTCGATTCATATGATACATGAGTTAAAATTATTGTATCAGCATAATTCATCGCAGAAAATTTCACTCTCCGGTTTTTATCCGACAATAAATTTTCATTTACATTTAGTTTTACATTTTTTATTTGTTTATATTTTCTTTATGCAAATTTTTCTTGCATTTTTATGTTAAATATATTAATATTACAACAATAATCAAATTATACGTTAAGAGTTTTTGCATATGTGCTTAAAAGAGATTACTATTGGTGGTTTTAGAAACTTAAAAAAGACAACTATTAGTTTTGAAAAACCTATAACTGCTTTAATTGCCCAAAACAATTATGGAAAGTCTAATTTGTTAGATGGAATTGAATTTTTTGAAAAGTTTTTACATTCTACTAAAGAAAACCGTAAAATACTGCTTCAAGTTGCACATGCTGTTCCAATCAACAGTCACAACGAAAACGATAATTTTAGTTTTGAAATCTGTTTAGATCTTAGTGTTAATAAAAAAAATTATTCCGTTAAATATTACATTGAGCTTCAATGGGCAAAAACAAAATCGAAAGACTCAGGGAAAATTATTAATGAATCTTTTTTGTTAAAAGAAGTAAAGCAAAATTCAAAATACAAAATCATTCTAAAACGCAACAATTCTCAGCTTCTCTATATTTCTTCTGAAAAAGGGAGATGTGATACGGTTGCAAGCATTGACAAGAATGAATTAGGGTTGGAAAAGCTATTAAATTATGACCATTTATTCTATTTGGAAATCTTAAAAAGATTTTCTTCTATTACTTTCCTTAACTCAAAATTGTTAAATGTCGACTTTTTTCTTGGAGGGATTAATATATCCAATAAAAAGGAGAAGTTAGATATTTTTGACGAGAGAAACCTTGCTCAATTTCTTTATTATTTAAAAACGAGCAAAAAAAGCAAATTCGACCTTTTGATAAACTCTATAAAAAGTTTAATTCCAAATATCGAACAAATAACACCCATTGAGGTAGACTTAAAGAAATTAGCTAATGAAGATAAAGATAATATTCCTCCTTTTGAGTTACCTGAAAAATTTTACGATATTAGAATAAAGGAACTTAACAACAATCAATATACGGGCATAATATTTGCTTCAACTGGGACGAAGAGAATTTTATCAATATTGGCATTGGTTATTGGACAATGTGGAAACAACACTGTTTTAGTTGGTTTAGAAGAATTAGAAAATTCTATTCATCCAGCTCTATTACAAAAACTATTAAGTATTTTGGGACAGGTATCTGACAAGACTAAATTACTTATCACAAGCCACTCCCCTACACTAACACAATATCTTTCAGTAGAGACAATGTATTGCGGAATTCCAAACGTAAAAAGTTTAGCAAGTTTTAGCAATTTTAAAAAAACAAAAATTAATTCATTACTAAAAGAAGCATCTGATTTTGATATGTCTATTGGTGAATACATTTTCGATTTCTTATTACAAGACGAAATTGAAAAGGAACGCCTTACAGAATATTTTGAAATAAATACAGAGTTATTCTAATGAACTTTGGTATTCGAAAACTCTGTGTTATTTTTACAGAAGGTGAAACTGACCATATCTTTTACCAGTATTTAATAGACTTATATCGAAAGAAAAACCCGAAAATAGAAATGGAAATAGTTCGTCACAATATAAAAGGGATTACAAGATTTCAAAACAAACTATTATGTTGTTATAAAAATGATATTGCAATAAAATATTCAAATTATGAACACTATATCTTTTTAACCTACGATACCGATGTATTTGAATACTCAGCAAATCCTCCAGTTAATTGGCAAAAATTAGAAAAGAAATTATTATTAGAAGGGGTAAAAGGTGTTTTTCACATAAAAGCAGAACGATCAATAGAAGACTGGTTTTTAATTGATAAAGAGGGGATTTGTAAAAATTTAAGAATTCCACTAAACACAAAAATATCAGGCGATTCTGGATTCAAAAAGATTAACTCATTATTCAAAAAGGCAAATAAAGTTTATTCTAAAGGAAAAGAATCCACAGAAGTCATATCTAAACTTGACATAGAGAAAATCCGCAACAAAGTTTCCAACCAGCTAAAAGATTTAGAAAATTTTCTGGGTATCAACTAATTTTATTATTAAGGTTTTCTACTAAAAATAAATAAAAATAATTTATCTATTTTATTGATGACTTAAGTAATTAATTTTATTATATTTAAATTAGTGAAAATGTTGTAAAATTAATTAATAAGGTAGAAGATTTTTGATGATTCAGGAAAAGCAATTGCTATTGTTAGTTTGTTTACTAGAGTAGAGGAAAGTCCGGACTCCACAGAACGGGGTGCCGGGTAACGCCCGGGGGTTAATTGCGTAAGCTTTTAACTACGGAAAGTGCAACAGAAAATATACCGCCCTATTTATAGGGTAAGGGTGAAAAGGCAGGTTAAGAGCCTACCGCATCTATAGTAATATAGGTGGTCCTTTTTAAAGGAGTATACTATTGTATATCACTGTAAACCCCACTCGGAGCAAGGTCAAGATGGAAAGTTCTCCTTTTTAGGAGACAAGGTTGTTCGCTTTGAAATCTTTTCGGGTAGACCGCTTGATTAATGGAGTAATCCATTAACTAGATAAATAATTGCTATCTGCTTGCAGATACAGAATCCGGCTTATTGAATGAATCGTCTTTTTTCTTCGCCTTATAACGAGGAAAATGCTAAAAAAAAGATGGATTTTTAAAGAAGACCCTGATATTAATGCTGTATTAGCTTTGGCCGATAGTCTTAATATTTCAAATGTTTTGGCTAAACTGCTTTTACATAGGAATATTACAGGCTTTTTCGAAGCTAAAAGTTTTTTCCGCCCATCGTTAGATACTTTGTA
This sequence comes from Melioribacteraceae bacterium, assembly GCA_963663265.2. Taxonomy (GTDB): domain Bacteria; phylum Bacteroidota; class Ignavibacteria; order Ignavibacteriales; family Melioribacteraceae; genus JAEXOD01. Next base: position 2,040,149 of record CAXXXM010000002.1, on the reverse strand, counting down.
CGATCCGTTTTTAATGGACGGCATGAACGAAGCTTCTAACAGAGTAATTCAGGCTATCACAAATAACGAAAAAATTTGTATTTATGGTGATTATGATGTTGACGGTACTTGTGCAGCATCATTAATGTATCTTTTCCTTAAAAACTTGGGTGCCGATTCTTTTATATATATACCTAATCGACTAACGGAAGGATATGGCATTTCTGTTCAAAGTATAGATTATATAAAAGCACAACAAGCGACACTAATGATTTCAGTTGACTGCGGAATAACTGCGGTTGATGAAATTGATTATTCTAACTCGCTTGGTATCGATGTAATTATATGCGATCATCATAAACCAAAAGACGTATTGCCGAAAGCTTTAGCCGTTTTAGACCCACTAAAACCTGGCTGTAATTACCCATTTAAATACTTATCGGGTGCCGGTGTTGCTTTTAAACTTACACGTGCTGTTGGTTCTAAAATTGGAAAAAAAGATAACCCATTGCAATATCTCGATCTTGTTGCTCTTGCCGGTGCCGCCGATATTGTCCCTCTTTTAGATGAAAACAGAACTTTAGTTATGAAAGGGCTTGAAGCAATTAACATAAACCCTCGCCCAGGAGTCTTGGCATTAATAAAAAGTTCTCGAATGGAACCGGGTGAATTATCTGCTGGACAAATTGTTTTTACTATTGCCCCTCGTATTAATGCGGTTGGACGGTTAGGAGATGCAAACAGAGCTGTTGAATTGTTTACCACAATGGATCCGGGCGAAGCGGTCAATTTAGCCAAAATTCTTGAAGAAGAAAATTTCGAAAGGCGGAAAATTGATGAAGTTACATATGCTCATGCACTTGAATTAGTTGAAAGCAAAATTGATTTAGATAACGAGTTAGGGATTGTTCTTCATGATGATAATTGGCATCCGGGGGTTATTGGAATAGTCGCTTCTCGACTTGTAGAAAAATATTACCGCCCGGCAGTTATGTTGACCACAATTGATGGAGTAGCTAAGGGGAGTGCCCGAAGCGTTACCGGCTGTAATATTTACGAGGCTCTTGAAAAATGCGACGATTTGTTGTTACAATTTGGTGGACATGAAGCTGCTGCTGGATTAGCCTTAGAGATTGATAAAGTTAGTGAGTTTAGAAAACGATTTAGCGAAATTTTACGTAGCTCTTTAACACAAAATACGGTTTTACCCGAAGTTTTGATTGATTCTAAACTTAATTTTAACGAAATAACACCAAAGTTTGTTAGAATATTAGGGCAATTTGCTCCATTTGGACCAGGCAATCTGCGTCCGGTCTTCTTATCTGAAAAAGTAAAAGTTGTATACCCTCCTCGGATTGTTGGCGGAAACCATATTGTTATTGTTGTTAAACAAAAAGGTTCAGATAAAGTTTTTGATGCAATTGGTTTTAACCTTGCAAATTTTGCTAAAGATATTGATAAAGATAAAAATTTAATTGATATTGTATATTCAATTGATAAAATTGTTAAAGAAGGAAAAAGTTATCCTCAATTTAGGATAAAAGATATAAGATTAAGCGAAAATAATGAATAAAACGTAGGAGAATCTATGTCAGGTCACTCAAAGTGGGCTACAATTAAAAGAAAAAAAGCATCCATAGACGCTAAAAGAGGCCAATTATTTACCAAATTGATTAAAGAAATCTCTGTTGCCGTTAGACAAGGCGGTTCAGATATCAACGGTAATCCTCGCCTCCGTCTTGCTGTGGATAATGCCCGTGGAGCTAACATGCCTATGGATAATATCGATAGAGCCATAAAAAAAGCATCTGGTGAATTAAGTGGTGTTAGCTATACCGAAATGGTTTACGAAGGTTACGGTCCAGGTGGTATTGCAGTTATGATTGAAAGCGTAACCGACAACAAAAATAGAACCGTTGCTGAAGTTAGACACTTACTTTCTAAATATGGTGGAAGTATGGGTGAAGGCGGTTCAGTTGCCTGGATGTTTGAACGTAAAGGTATTGTTACTTTACCTATTCAAGGCAAAACCGAAGATGATTTAATGGAAATTGTTCTGGATGCCGGTGCTGATGATATTTCGACTGAAGAAGAATACTTTGAAGTTTCTTCAAGTATTGAAAATTTTGAATCAGTACGCAAAGCCATTGCCGAAAAAGGTCTTTCTATTGATAATGCTTCTCTTCAATGGGTTGCCAAAAATAGCGTTGCCGTTTCCGGTGAAGATGCTGAAAAAGTTATGAAACTTATTGAAATGTTAGAAGAAAGCGACGACGTGCAAAACGTTTATAGCAATGCCGACATTACTGAATAACTTTAGAGCTTATCTGTGATAATTTTAGGTGTTGACCCCGGGACTTTGTTTACAGGTTACGGGGTTATTTGTTTTGATAAAAAACTTATTTATCTTTCATCAGGAGTAATAAAACTTTCCTCAAAACAATCCATTCCGGAAAGATTAGAGATTATTTACTCAAGTATTGATAACATTATAAAAGAGTTCTCCCCTACCGAATTTTCTATCGAAACCGCCTTTTTTGGTAAAAACGTACAATCGGCACTTAAAATTGGTTATGCAAGAGGTGTTTCTATTTTAGCAGGAGTGCATGGCAAACTTAATATAGCCGAATACTCCCCTCGCGAAATTAAAAAATCTGTTACCGGCTCTGGTTCTGCTTCAAAAGAACAGGTCAATTTTATGGTTAAAACTTTATTGAAGACTAAAAAAGAGTTTCCCAAACTTGATGAAACTGATGCCCTTGCTGCTGCTATTTGTCATTCCTTGCGGTATAAAAGTTTAAATACAAAAAGTGGTTCTTGGAAATCCTTTTTAGATGCTAACCCTCACCTAATTATTAAAGGATAATTTTTTATGATTGGTTTCTTAACAGGAAAAATTGCATCGTTATCGCCTACTCGTTTGCTTATTGATGTGAATGGGGTAGGGTATATTGTTAATATTTCTATTAATACTTACGAAAAACTTCATGCACAAACTGGAATTGTTTCTGTATTTACACATTTAAATGTAAAACAGGACGGAATGGATTTATTTGGATTTCACTCGCAAAGCGAAAAAGATATGTTTGAGCTGCTAATTTCAATTAATGGGATTGGTCCAAAATTAGCACTTGGTATTTTATCCGGCATTCAAACCGATGAACTTAAAGACGCTATTCATTTCGGAAATTTAAATAGAATTAAAGCTATTCCGGGTATTGGTAAAAAAACAGCCGAACGCCTTGTTTTAGAGTTAAAAGATAAAATAAGCCAAGTTGTTGACGATACGACCATCAGCAGTTCATCCGGTAGTTTTGCAATTAAAAATGACGCTATTACCGCTTTAAGTACTTTAGGTTATGCCCCTAAGTTTGCTGAAAAATATGTAAAACAAATTTTAGATGATAATCCTAACATTCAGTTAGAAAATCTTATTAAAAGTGCATTAGCACTGTTAAACAAATAAGAAGTATTAACAATTAGGTCCATCTTTTTCAAGACTATACAACCGCCTAAGTTTCATCTAATCAAACCCGTTTACGGACGTCATCGGTCGTACCGTGACGCAAATTTTTATCAAAATACTGGTCTTTTTACAGTAAATTCATTCGGTCACGGTGAGACCATGACCGCCCAGAAATTATTCCTTAATTATGAAACACCCACGGTCTGAACCGTGACACAAACTATTATCAAAAACGCTTGCGTTTTTATAGTAAATTCATTCGGTCACGGTAAAACCATGGCCGCCCAGAAAAACTTTCCACAATCATGAAATTCCCTTATCCACAACTGTCATGTCAATATTCCCGTATTTATTACCGCCTTCATCTCTTGTTACTTGTCACTCGTTACGAGGGCGTTGCATAATTGGGGATAGATATTCATGGCGGTCATGGTCTTACCATGACCGAATAAAATTTGTATTAAAACAGCTATATTTAAGCTATTTTTTGGTAAAAACAGTAGTGTCACGGTGAGACCGTGACACCCATGAACTTGATTTTCGACTTTTGCAACAACTACGTTACCCGTCACTCGTCACTTCTTTCGTTTTTCTAAACAATGTGATAGCAAATATTTATTTAATTTTCTATTTTAAATAATTCTTAAAAAGCAAAATATCTTAAATAATAAGTTGGTGCAATTTGAGCAGCAAAAATACAAAAACAAAAAAGCCGGTAAAACAAAACATTTCCAATTCACAAAATGAAGCAAAACCAACTCCAAAATGGTTTTATTTAATCGCTTTATTAATACCAATATTATTTTTCATCTTATTGGAATTAGGATTACGCATTTTTAGTTACGGTAAAGATGTTCCTCAATGGATACAAGTTGATACCGAACATTATATGTTAAATCCTGATATTGCTTACAGATATTTCTATTCAACCGAAGGTATTCCATACTCTTCAAATGATATTTTTAATATTAACAAACAGCCCAACACTTTTCGTGTTTTTGTAATGGGTGCAAGTAGTGCTGCCGGTTTTCCATCTGCACCCGCCGGTACATTCCCGCGATATATAAACAAGCGATTAAAATTAATGTATCCTGATAAAAACATCGAGATGATTAACGTTTCTATGGCTGCAATAAACACTTATGCCTTACGTGATATGCTTCCGGGGATAATTGAACAGAAACCGGATTTAATATTATTTTACATAGGACATAACGAGTATTACGGTGCTTTAGGCGTTGGGTCAATGGAATCACTTGGTGCATATAGAAGTGTAATTAATTTAATGTTAAAATTAAACAATTACAAAACTATTGAACTAATTAGAAATACAATAAAGTATTTTGTAAATTTATTTTCATCTCCTTCCAAACACACCGGCACTCTTATGGCACGTATGGCAAAAGACCAAGCTATTGCCTACAACTCCAATGTTTATAAGCTTGGCATTGCTCAATACGAGGGGAACATGGAGGATATGCTTGAACTATTAAAAGAGAACAACATTCCTACTATTTTAGGAACTTTAACTTGTAATCTTATCGATCAAAAGCCCTTTATTTCGGGCACAGAAGACCCAAATGCAAACTCGTATTATGCAAAGGGGAAAAAAGAGTTTTCAGATGGGAATTTAGAACTTGCAAAAGAGTATTTAAATAAAGCAAAAGATTTGGATCTTCTAAGATTTAGAGCCCCTTCTGAAATAAATAAAATAATTACCAAACTAAGCAAGAAGTATAACCTACCTTGTGTTGATATTGAAACAGAATATAACAACTTAAGCAAAAACGGAATTGCCGGCGACAATGTTATGACCGACCATTTACATCCAACCGTAAGTGGGTATAATTATATTGGCAAACTTTATTTTGAAGAGATGGTTAAAAATAATTTAGTACCTGATAATAGAACCCTTAATTTAACAAATAATCAACAAGATAGTATTACAATAAAAAAATTAAAATATTCTATTGTTGATTCTTTAATAACAAAATATAGAATAACAATACTAAAAAACGACTGGCCTTACGTTGAAAAACAAACATCGCTTAAAGAAAGATTAAGACAGTTTAATCTTAAAAACTACATTGATAGTTTAGCGTTATATGTTGTTGATAATAAACTAAGTTGGGAAAAAGCTCACAGAGATGCTGCTACTTGGTATTTGAGAAAAGGAGAATATGATAAATTTATCAACGAAATGGATTTACTAATAGACATATATCCACAAATAAAAGAGTATTACCAAACAGCATACAGTCAGCTTTTAGTTGCAAAACAATTTGAAAAAGCCTATAAATATTTATATTTAGATTATAATTACAGACCAAATGATTTTAACTCGAAATGGCTTGGAATAATTGACTTATCAAATCAAAAAACAAACTCGTCAATTAAATATTTAGAGAAAAGTTTAACATTTAAGTCCAATGATCCTCAAGTATTGTTTAATCTTGCCGGAGCATATTTAACCGCAAAAAATTACACAAAAGCACTTTGGGCAATAAATAATTGCGTGCAGATAAATCCAAGTTTCCCGGGTGCCCAAAGTTTACAATACCAAATAAAACAATTACAAAAATGATACTTCAGCCTCAATTAACAATAAGTTTATTGGGGCTTGTATTTTCAATATACTGCTTTACTTCTTCTAAAACAACCAATCCTTCTTTGTATCCTTGACTAATCCGTTTCCTGATATTTTTTGAATTAAAATCAAAAGTGCCTTCAATAAATCCCCACTGGTCTTCTTTTGGAGCTATCCTCCACATCTTTGTATTTAGTGGAACATTTTCTTTTCCCCAAAAGTCTCCCCACTGGTTTGTAATAACAGAAACAATTATATCGCAATTTTCTTCAACCGCAGGAGCAATAGGGGTATTTGCTCCAAAATATGGTATTCCTCCATCATAGTATTCATTCCCTTCAATTACTACCTTATCAAAAACCAAAGGCATTGCGGTTGAAGCAGTAAGATATAATATTATTTTCTCCTTTGTAAGCTGATTAATTTTTATGTACTCGGGTCGATTTTTTTTTACATTAAAAACACAAACGTAACAAGCACCTTTAAAACTATTTATGGCTTTAATATTAATATTGGCTTCAATTAAGTTTTTTAATTCAATCTGCGAAATCATTCCAAACGAAATATACTTTTGAATTACTGATTTAATATATTTTTTTGTTGTACGCAGCTGAGGGAGCATTAATTTTTCAACAAACGGTAAAATATTACTATTTAAAAACTCTGATGTTGGCTTAGAGATATTTTCAATTGTAATATTTCGCCAAAGTTTTTCTGCCTTACTCAAATCCTTATTCACAAAAAGCACACAATTAAGTGCCCCAACCGAGGTGCCGGATACGACTGTAATATATTCCTCAAGTTTCAACTTGCGGATAGCTTTCCAGACACCAATTTCATAGGCACCTTTTGCACCACCGCCTGAAAAAACCAAGCCTATTTTTAAATTATTTCGCTTATACAATTATATATCTAAGTGAAAATATGTTCTAACTAAATAACCTATTCCAAAGGAAATTGCTGCTACGCCCAAACTAATCGAAAGCATCTCAAGAAATCTTCTTTTAAATGGTAAATCTTTAGCTACTGAAATATAAAAATTAAACACTAAAATAATTAAAATTGCTAAAACCATTGTTATTGAAAGGTTAATAAAATAATTTTCAAAAACAAAAAACGGAAATACCAAAACAATTACTGTAAATATATAAGCCATACCGGTATACAAACTTGATTTTCCGGCATCCTGTCCATTCTCTTCTTGGCGTTGTGATAAAAACTCACTCGCCGACATTGATAAAGATGCTGAGATACCGGTAATCAATCCTAATAATGCAATAAGTCTGCTATTTTGAAGTGCTAATGTAAAACCGGCTAATGCTCCGGTAAGTTCAACAAGTGCATCATTTAATCCAAGCACTATTGAACCCATATAATTTAGTCCTTCCTCATTTATCATATCTAAAAGTTTTTTTTCATGAATTTCTTCATCACGTAAGATCTGTTCAACTTCCGGGTAATATTTCCCTATATATTTATAATCTTCCTCTGCCTTTTGCTCTCCATTTTCCATCAATTTTAACGAAAAAGTTAAACCGAAAACTCTTGAGAGTATTGTATAAAAAAATACTAAAAAGTTGTTTGGACTAATATCACGCTTGGTATATTTTTTAAGATTATTATAATGCTCCATTTCATTGTTTCCAATGTCTGAAAGCAATTGTGCATTTTCCTTATTTTTTATAACCTTAGAAAGATTTTTGTAAATATAATAACTCGTTATTTCATCTTGTTGTACAGCTAAGATTTTTTTCTCTAATTCCTTATTCATCATTTACTCATTTTTTTAAAATCATCTTCTAAACTTAAATTAAATTTTACTTCTTTTCAAATTTAGTAAGAATTAACAGACACATAACATCAAAACACTTCCTTTATAAATGTTTGGTCAGTAATTGGTGGTCTTACATAAGAATTGTTTTTTTGTCTTTCCGGAAGAACAATTTTAGGAGATTCTATCTCTTCGTAAGGAATTAGTGTTAAAAGATGAGTGATAAGATTTAGCCTTGCACGTCTTTTATCATCGGATTCCACAACATACCAGGGGGCTTGTTTGATATCGGTATATGCAAACATTTCATCTTTTGCTTTTGAGTACTCTACCCACTTTGTACGTGCCTCAATATCCATTGGACTAAGTTTCCATTGTTTTGTTGGGTCATTAATTCTATCTTGAAAACGTTTCTCCTGTTCTTCATCGCTTACCGAAAACCAGTATTTTACTAAAATAATTCCTGAACGAATTAGCATTCTTTCAAACTCTGGGCAGCTTCGTAAAAATTCTTGATATTCCGAATCCGTACAAAAGCCCATTACTCTTTCAACTCCTGCCCTATTATACCAACTCCTATCAAAAAGCACTATTTCACCGGCAGCCGGTAGATGAGCTACATATCTTTGAAAATACCATTGAGTTCTTTCTCTTTCAGTCGGCTTTACCAATGCTACAACTCGGCAAGAACGAGGATTTAGTGTTTGGGCAATAGCTTTTATCGCACCTCCTTTTCCGGCAGCATCACGACCCTCAAATACTACAACAATTTTGAGCCCTTTAAATTTTACCCATTCTTGAAGTTTAACTAATTCAATATTAATCTTGTCCAACTCTTTTTCATACGTTTTTTTATCCATCTTTTTCTTTTTAACTTTCTCTTCTACGTTTTCTAATGTCATAGTCTCATGTTTTAATTCATCTTTTTCATGCTTGTCGCCCTTCTTTTTATTTTTCTTTTTGTCCGACATAAGAACCTCGAATGTTTTTAATGGATTTATAATAAGTTAATTAATTTTTTTAATAAATTAAATAGTTTTGTAATTTTAATATATAATTTATGTTAAATAATTAAGAATTGTGTTATTTTAATTATTAAATTCTCAGTATATTAATTATTTAAATATTATTCACTTATTGGTTGAGAATGTGTAGTCTCCCCCAAATATTTGTTTTATTATTTTTTCTTACTAACTTAGTTTTGACACAAGATTTAATTAGCTTAAACCAAAATCATTCTAAGTCAAAACCCAAAGAATATTCAGAAATTGACCAGTCAATTTCTGAAGCTGAAACTATTTTGCCAAATTCTCCCATTGCAATAATTACAAAAGCTGATTCCTTGCTCGAAGTTTCTTATAAATTAAATTACAACTTTGGTAAAATTAATTCTTTTAAGCTGCTAAGTTCTGCTCATAAAGCAATGGGAAACTATGAAACTTCATTATCATATTTGTTTAGAGCTTTAGACCTTGATCTTGAATATGGAACTCCTGAATCTATTGCCTCTACTTACAATTATATCGGTATATTATATTTTAGAATTAGAGAATATAATTCAGCAATTAAGTACCTATTAAATGCTCTGGAAATTTGCGAGAAAAACGAAAACATACCAATTGCACCTCAGGTTTTCAACTATTTAGCCTCTTGTTATGAAGCAACTGCTGATTTTAAGAAAGCTGAAGAAAATTATAAAAAAGCTCTGTTCCTTTTAGAACAAAATAAAGATAGTACCGACATTGCACGGGTTCTTAACAATTTGGGATTCTTAAAAGAGAAAACTGGTGATATAAATGCTGCAAGCAACTATTATAATAAATCACTTGATATAAAACGCCGCTTCGGGGATGCTATTGATATTGCCAATACACTACAAAACCTTGCTAATACTTATATTTCTCTCGCAAAAGTTGATACTGCTCTTCCTTTATTGAATGAATCTATTTCAATAGCAAAATCAATTAAACACAACAAATTATTAGCTGACGGATACCGTCTTCTTTCTTACGTATACTTTTATAAGCGGGACTTAAGTCTTAGCCAAAAATATAGCAGACTTTATACTGAAACCCATGAAATTATCAACAATTTTGATAGGGCACAAAAAATTTCTGAACTTAGAATTAAATATGAGTCTGATACTAAAAAGAAAGAAAACGAATACTTACTTAGTAAAAACAAGTTACAATCCCAGTATATAATATCTTTAATAATAATTTTTATTATGATTTTAATTTTGATATTAAATAGATACAGGATTAAACGAAAAGCTAACAAACAATTAACTGAAACAGCATCTCAACTGCGAAACAGGATTAAATTTATTGAATTCTTAAGTTCTGCTTCTTCTAAACTCATTAATTTAGGCAGAGATAAAATTGTTGATGAGATAAACAATACTCTCCGTTTCATTTCTATTTATACCAACAATAAATGTAGTTTTGTTTATTCTTTTAATGCCCACTTAGCAGAATTTACTCTTTTGCATCAATGGAATGACGTTATGTTTGAATACGAAAATTTATCCAAGGTTACAACATCGGATTTCGGCGTGTTCTTTCAACAACTTTCTAATGAGAAACCTATCTTTGTTAATCGCTCCTCTTTCGATAAATTTAAGATTTTTCAACCCCTTAATAATATTCCTCAGTTTAATTCTATAAAAGCATTTGTATTCATACCAATAAAAATTGAAAACGCATTATGGGGAATAATAGGTTATGGAACAGAAGAACCAATTGAAGAATTAGATGAAGAAACAACAAGTATTTATAGCGTGACAGGACAAATAATTGCAAATGCAAATTTTAGAAAAGAATCTGAAGAACAATTAGTTGTTTACTCAAAAGAATTAGAGGAAATCAATAAGAGTAAGGATCGATTCTACTCAATGATATCGCACGACTTAAAAAGTCCATTTCAGGGGCTGCTTGGTTTTGCATCCTTCATTCTTAACGAAATTGAATCGTTATCGCAAGATGAAATCAAAGAGTTTGTTACAAATATTGAAACTTCAGCAAAAAACCTATTCAACTTAATTGAAAACACATTAAATTGGACACGGTTTGAAATGGGAAGAATTCAGTTTAACCCCGAAGCTATTGACCTTTATTCTCTTCAAGAAGATGTGTACAATCTTTTAAAAGGTTTTGCTTTTAAAAAGAATATTAACATTATTTCGGAGATACCACAAAACTTTGTGATTACTGCCGATAAAAAAATGATAACTTCTATTTTTTCCAATCTTATTACAAATGCAATTAAGTTTACTGAAAATGGTGGACAGATTATTATTAAAGTATCAAAATCTGAAAGTTCAGCCATCATTACTTTTGAAGATAATGGAGTTGGGATGAGCGAAGAAAAAATTAACAGCCTTTTCAATATTACATCTGCTCAATCTTCTCTCGGCACCAATAACGAAAAAGGAACCGGATTAGGACTAATTCTTTGTAAAGAAATGGTTGAAACACATGGTGGAACAATCGAAATTAACAGCAAAGTTAATTCCGGAACTAAATTTACAATTAGTATTCCCCAATAACTATTTAGGGAATACTACAATAAATTCCGTACCTTTCCCCTTTTCGCTATTAACTTTTATTCTACCTTTATGCAACTCGACAAACTCTTTGCACAATACCAAACCAAGACCAGAGCCTCTTTCATATTCTGTCCCTAATTCGGAGTTTTGTTTATTAATCACAAATAGATTTGCGAGATGTTCTTTATCTATCCCCACTCCGTTATCTTTAATACTTATTTCTATTTCATTCTTATTTGTTTTGGAAGAGACAATAATTTCCCCACCTCTTTTTGTAAATTTTATTGCATTTGATAAGATATTAGATAACACAGATTCAAACATCGCAACATCAGCTAAAAAAACAAGGTCTTCCACTTCTCTAACAATTAATGAAATCTCTTTATTAACACCATTCAGCCTCATCCTTGAACAGACTTTTTCTAAAGTACTTTTAAGATGAATGCTTTTAGGAACATAAGGTATCTTCCCCCTTTGCATATTTGCCCATAACAACATTCTTTCTAATAAGTCATATTGCCCATTCATTAATTTGTTAAGATTTTGCAGAATTGGTCTCAAAGTTTCTTTGTCTAATGTATCAAAATCTTTAACCAACAAATCTAAATAACCCAAAATTCCCTGATATGGACTGCGTAAATCATGCGATATAATCGAAAACATTTTATCTTTGTAAGCATTTAGCTCCCTTAGTAGTTTTTCTGATTCTTTTAAATTGTTTATGTAATATTTTCTCTCAACAGCCATTGTTGCCTGTCTTACAAAGGTTTCAATAATTTCTGAACAAACTTCACAACTATTATTCTTAATTATAATTACAACCGATCCAAACAATTTGTCATTTGATGATAACCCAACAACATAAACCTTATTGACTTTTAACATCAATTCCAAAGCTAAAACAACCGGTTTTGGAAGATTATTAAAAACCAATTCTGAAATACCGTCATGTAGTTCAATTAATTTTCCTGTTAAAAGGTCGCTATACGGTTCGTCAGGCAACGTCATTTTAAATCCTTTTAACTTTTCATTTAAGAGAGTTTGAATCATTTCATGATTACTTAATCCATAAAAACTTTCTATTCTGCTAACTCTTTTCTCAATTGAGTTAACTACAATTAAACTATCCGGGATAATAAAACTTAAATTTTTAATAATTAGTTCGTAAATATCGCTACACTCGTCACTTTGAAGAAAGGCAAATGCAGACTTAGACAACAATTCTAAACCTTTTTGATATTCATCTTTTTTCTCTTCGGCATATTTTCTACTTGTAATATCTCTTGTAATACCTATTATTACTAATTCTTCCGATTGCTGCTCTCTCTCTAAACGAGCATTAATTTCTCCAATTTTTCTTTCACCATCGGCAGTAATAAATTCCAACTCTATTCTTTCAGTTTTTAAGTCTTTTATATCTCCACTTAAAGAATATTTGCTCATACTTTCTTGAATTAATACATTTGCAATTATTATAGATTTTTCTGCTAAATAATTTTCAGCTTTCAACATTAAAAAATCTTCAACGGAATAACCTAAAAAACCTTTTATTGATGGACTAATATATTTTAAATTAAAATTAGTATCCATTGTCCAAATAACATCTGTACTGTTTTGTGCAATAAATTTGTACTTAATTTTTCCTTCTTCTAATTCTTTTTCCGCCAATTTTATTTCTGTAATATCCAAACAAGACCCTATAAATCCACAAAACTCTTTTGGATTAATATTATTGGGCACAGCTTTTTCAATTAAGCGTATATATTCCCCATTTTTACCACGCAGCTTGTATTCAACCTTAAATCCTATTTTGTTTTTATATGCATTCTCCAACACCTTTGCTCTATTTATTCTATCTTCATAATTTATAAATTCAACAAAATTATTTTGTAAAATTTGCGTCTGTTCTATTCCCAAATAGTTACTAAATCTTTTATTAACATAGTTAAGAGAACCATCCCGTCCGGTCATCCATATAAACATTGGCACATTATCAGCAAGAAGCCTAAATTTTTCTTCCCCTTCTTTAATCGCCAATTCAAGTTTATTCCTCTCTATTGCATATTGAATGGTACGTATCAGCGTATTATAAGTAAAATTTCCTTTAACTAAATAGTCCTGTGCCCCTTGTTTTACCGTAACATTTGACAACTCAAAATCATTATTCCCCGACAACACTATTATCGGTTTGTCATGAAACAATTCCTTAACCTTATAGAATGTATTTATTCCCTTGCTGTCTGTTATTGCCAAGTCTACAAGCAATACATCAGGATTATCAGTTTTTGCAATCATTTCCGATTCTTTTATAGAATCTGTTGTTATTAGTCTATAATTTATATCAATCGAATTCCTTAATAACTCTCTAATTAATAACACATCCCCCGGATTATCTTCAATCAGAAGTATTTTCTGCTCCAACAATTCCATTTTTGCTCCTCACCTTATTTGGGAAGTTTAACAATTGTCAACCAAAATTCATCAATCGCAGCAATTACTGATAAAAACTGGTTTAAATCAATTGGTTTAGTAATATAACAATTTGCATGTAGTTTATACGACCTCAATATATCTTCTTCTGCTTTTGAAGAAGTTAAAATTACAACTGGAATAGTTTTAAGATTTTCGTTTTCCTTAATTTCTTCTAATACAGCCCTCCCATCCTTTAATGGCAGATTTAAGTCTAATAAAATTAAATCCGGTCTCGAGCTGAATGCAAACTCTCCTCGTTTATATAAATAATTTAATGCATCTATTCCATTATTTACTACATTCAAGTTATTGGCAACTTTTGCTTCTTTTAATCCTAATTGAGTTAACTTAACATCACCAGGATTATCTTCAATTAAAAGAATTTCAATTGGGCTTGAATTGTTTTCCATTTAGTCCTCATATTTTTTTAATGTAAAATTAAAAGAGACTCCTTCTTTAACGTTTGAATCGAGCCAAATTCTTCCTCCGTGTCGTTCAATTATCCTTTTACATATAGAAAGACCTATACCGGTTCCCGGAAATTCATTTGAAGAATGTAATCTTTCAAATAATTCAAAGACCTTGTCTTTATATTCCATAGATATTCCAACGCCATTATCTTTTACAGTAACAGTATACCATCCATTGCTTTCAATTGCGGAGATATAAATCCCTGGTATTTTATCACCAGAATACTTAATCGAATTATCAATTAAATTTTGAAACACTCTAACAATCTGTACTTCGTCACCTAAAACATTAGGCAAATAACCATTAGCAATAATTGCATTGCTTTCTTGAATTTTTGAATATAAATTTATCATCACCCTGCCAATTACTGACGACAAATTTACCTTAGTAAATTCATTACCACGCGTTAAAATTCTTGAATAATCCAACAAATCATTTATTAACTGCTGCATCCTTTTTGCACCATCAACCGCATAAAAAATATACTCATTTGCCGCATCATCTAATTTATCCTTATATCTTTGTTCTAATAATTGTGTATAACTTGCAACCATACGCAGTGGTTCTTGCAAATCATGCGAAGCAACATAAGCAAATTGTTCTAATTCTTTATTAGATTTTTCCAACTTATTTAATGTTTCATTTAATTCCTCCTCAGTAGATTTTTTTTCAGTAATATCATCATACACACCTATTATTCCAATTATCTCCCCTGTACTGTTATACAACGGCATTTTATTTGTTATTAACCATCTGGAATCACCGGATGCAAGAATAATTTTTTCAAGAATATTATACTTTGCTACTCCGGAGTCCATTACTTCTTTATCGTCTCTTCTGTATTTATCTGCTAATTCTCTCCAAGCAAAATCATAATCGTTTTTATTAATTACTTCATCCGGTATAAGAAATCCACCATCTTCTGCAAATTTTTTGTTGCATCCCAAAAAATTTGATTCTTTATCTTTCCAAAATATTGCTTGAGGAATAGAATTAATTATTGTATCAAGCATCACTTTTGTTTCATGCAATTTGTTATTTATTTCATTTTTTTTGGTTTCATCTCGTGCTATTCCTAAAACATTTATTGCATTATTGTTTTCATCTAAAATTGGAACCAGTTTTGTTTCTAAGAAAACAGATGCACCATTAACTACAATTGTTGTATCAATCATTTGGGGTCTGCTTGACTCAAACACTTCTAAAATTGTTTTATTAGGGATGTTTAAAATATTATTAAAGATACTTCCATCTAAAAACCCTTCTATTTCTCTTTTGCTGTCTATTAATTCAGCCGCATATTTATTAATAAATTCTAAGCCAAATTCTTTATTTATTATAAATATTCCTTCAAGAGCAGATTCAGCAAGTTGTTTGTATTTTTCTTGGCTGCTTTGAAGCTCCAATCTGGTATTGTATTCAGTTGTAATATTTAATATATCGGTAATATAGTATTGTGGATTTCCATAATTATCTTTTTGTAAAGTACTTGAAACGAGAACGTAAACCGTTTCTCCAGATTTGTTTTTATATCGTTTGTTGAACATATAATTATCTACAAATCCTTCAATAAGTTTTGCTAACTTTTGTTCGCTCTCCGGAATATCTTCTTCATCTGTAATTGTTCTATAATCTACACCAATTAATTCTTCTTGTGTATAATTCAGCATATCACAAAAAGCTTTGTTAACTTTAATATATTTTCCGTCTAAACCTAAAATTGATTTACCTGTTACAGCATTTTCAAATGCTTTTTTAAATTGTTCTTCACTTTTTTTCAATTCATTTTCAATCTGCTTTTTTGAAGTAATATCAATAATAAATCCCTCTAAAAACAATTCATTCCCATTTTCATCATATACTGCCGTCCCCTTATCAAATACAATTTTCCTTTTTTTATCTTTTGTTAAAATTTCGTATTCGTAAAAATAATGTTCTTTCTTTTTTAGTGCTTCTTTAGTTGAATTCCAAATTTCCTCTCTATATTCTATGCAAATTAAGTCATCAAACGATATAGTTTTATTATAAAGCAACTCTTCCGGTTCATAACCTGTAAGTTCTTTTGTTCCTTCACTTAGATATACCATCGTCCAATTTTTGTCATTTTTGCATCTATATGCAATTCCGGGCAGATTCCCTAACAATGTCTGATATACTCTCTGGTTCTCTTCTGCAATTTTTAATAGATTTTTTACTTCCGTTATATCATGAATAACACAATTACAATAAACTGTATTTTCTACTGATATTTTTTTTAATTTGACCTGTACATTAATCTTTTCTTTATTTATTCGTATTTCTGAATCAAATATCTTTTCTTTGTCTTCTAAAATGCATTGTGCTAAATGTTCTTTTACATAAGATTGTTTTTCAATAGGAAATAAAGAAGAGAAATCAGTTTTATTAATTTCCCCATCAATCGGTTTCAACTTATTAAATCCATAATCATTAATTTGTAAAATAACACCTTCAAGGTCTAACAGCATAACAATATCCGAAACTTCAAGCAAACTTAACTCGTAATGTTTGTGTAGTTTCTCTTGCTGAATCTTGTAATCAATCAGTTTTTTGTTGTACTTTTTGAATAGTTTTTGAGTAATATAAAAGGCACTTCCATTACTTAGTATAATCAGAAAAATTGTAATTAGTATAATTATATTACGTGTTTTTTTTGTTGATTCTAACAAATTATCTTCATAATCATAAGCCAACAAACTTAATGTAGTACCTTTTATCTGCATTCCATACAAGTAAACATAACCGCTATCACCTTTTAAATTAAAAAACTTATTATCATTTAAAATTACGTCTTTATTTGTAACTATTTCGTCCAGTAATATTTCTGCAATTTCATAGGTTTTATTAATTCTAAAAAATCTAAACCTACCCATAGTCTGTTTAATCAAAACATACTTTGCATTTTTATCAATACTCATTGTTACAGAGCTGACACGAGTTAACAAATCTTCATTGCTGATATTTGTTAAAGCATATCCATATATCTTGTCATAATCATATAAGGGAAGAAGTATTTTAATACTAAAATCATATTTGCCTTCACTACTTAAATACATTTTTATATTTGCCGAATCCAACAAATCGGAATTTGTGATATATTGCAAAGAATAATCAAAACTATCATCATAATCCGTACTAAATCTAACCTTTAACTTCTCATCAATAATTTTTATACTTTGGTAATTTGACACGTCACATACATTATTCAAATAATCTTTAAGCCTTTTTTCGGAATCCTTATCCTGTTGCCCAATAATAAACTTTCTAATTTCTTCTTTAATAATTTCACCATTTAAATACAGCTGAATATCCTTTTCTTTTTCAACCAAGTATTTTTTAATGTGATAACTACGAGAACTTAAATTAGTTTGGAATACGTTTAACGCCATTTTTTGGAATTCATCTTGATATATTTTATAAGAATAAAAGCCAAGTATGATCCATAAAAGCGTAAAAAAGCTTAAAATTAGAAAAGTTGTAGCCCTAAATTCAGTAGAATAATATTTTCCCTTCAACATAATAATCCTATAAGCCGTTTATAACTTAATTTACAAGTTTTATTTATAAAACTCCATAAGAATTTATAAATATTTTAAAGATTTTATAAGATTTTTTTATTAAAAAGAAAAGTTAATATTTAAAAAGGAAGGATATCAGAATAGTTTTCTTTAATGTTAAATACTTTTGTTTTAAGTTTGTTTTGTACACTATTTAACAACAAATCTTTATCAACATAATCAGTTATGTAATAGTGGTCAATGGGCTTGGGATAGAAAGGATTTACGGTTACTGCTTGTAGTTTTGGAGAGCGTAAGTATTTAACCTCATTTCCCTTTGCAATAAAGTCTTTTACTTTATTTACAGTTTGGATAGGATTACCACTTAATAAAAATGCAATTGGAGATTCAACAACTAAACAGACTTTTGTGTTTTCCGACAAGTGAGCATTAAAATAATCCAAGCATTCATCTGCAATTATTTTTGGAATAATAACCTGATTATAACCAGCAGTTAAGTTGCCTAAAACTATTCCGGCATCTTCAGAATCAAAAACAGAAGAAAATGCCAAATCAATAATACCTTTGCTGTTTTTTATTTGGATGGAATTAAAATCGATACCAATATCAACCAAAGGTAATGAAAAAAGATATTCAATTGAAGCCATTTCTTCAGCCAAAAAATTTATTTCTTGACTTCTTGAAGCACCTGTGGCAAAAATAATATAATCAGCAATAGAAAGGGGAGCCATTCGGTTAAGTGAGCCGTCAATAAAAAGTACATCAACTCCGTACTTTTCTAAATCAAAAAAAAAGGATTGCAGCGAACTTTTTTTATTAGGTCCCGCCACAACTATCATTCCTGATGAAAACATTTCAATAATATCTACATTCCCGAGAGCTGTTTTATAATTCGTTTTATCAAGTATCTTATAGAATAAATCAACGTTTTCTAAACATTTCTCTGACGTGGTAACAATAGTATCTCTATCAATCAACAATCTCGGTTTGGGCAACGCAGTTATATTATCAATTTCTTCACCATCATAACCTATTCCGGTTACTGCAATCCTTACTTTATTAGTTGCAAGTTTTCTTAACAAATGAGAAAGAGTAGTAGTTTTCCCCGTATTTTTCCATGTTCCAACTATACCAATTGTAATCATCACTATTTCATCTTAACAGTATCTTTACCAAACTTACCTGGGTAAGCACCATCTTCTTCATTTCCAAGTAAACCAGCGTTTATTGCCTCTGGTAAATCAGCTTTTTCATTAACAGCTGTAAGAACATCCTTAATTTTGCTTATTAAATCTTCAGTATAAAAATCGCATTCCGGTGTTGTTTGGAATTTAGAATTCCCAACAAACTTAAAGGCATCCGAAACAGCCCTTATGCTATCTATACGAGAAGTAACACAAATAGGACCGCGTGAATATGCTTCATCGGTTGATGCAATAGTAATAGCATCAACGCCAAGAGTAGCAGCTAAAGCTGCGTGATATGAAGTTGCATTTGCACTTTGAACTCGTTCTTCCGATTGAGTCATAAATGCAATTGGTTCACCGGGCCATATTGGGCAATCAACAATACTTCTTAAGGCTTTAATTTTTGCCGAATTAAAATCTACATAATTTTTGTTCATCTGTCCGTTTATAACAATATGCGGACCTAAGCAGAATAATGGTTTTAAAATTGGTTTAGCACCTAATTTTATACCAACCATCACATTAATCAATTGACCTGCCAATGATTTCCAAGCCGGAACCCCACTCAACTCGTCGTTCCCCGGAATATCAAAAGGCATATTAAATCTTGCGGCAAGCTTAATTGCTTCAACTCCATCTACTGCAAGCCTCGATGGATCGGTACCTGCACCAAGCGAACCATAAACAAGATTAATTTTTGCTAAATCGGCTCCTGCCATTCCTGCCAACAATATCGTCTCTGGAGTGTTTAATCCTCTATGAGCACGAACAGTTAAAAGAGTGGATGGATCTAATGATTCACGCATTAACTTAATGTTTTCGAAAGAAGTAATAGTACCATCATTTTCATGGGTTAGATAACCGTCAATAAGTCCTTCATATCTTGCTTCCCAAGATGGATTTATAATTAAAAATCCATCAATTCCCCATCTCTCACACACTTTAGCATGTACTATATCCATTGTCGGGCAACCGCTTCCTAAAAACTTAAACACAAGGGGTTGGGAACTGTTATGTTGTATTTTTGCCGGTAATACGGCATGGTTATCATTTAAAAATCGTTTCAATTCAATTAATTCATTATCACCTAAATATCTTACACCTTTGGGGTATAATTTATTTTCATTTGCATCAACTATTACTCTATCACAAAGTTCAGCATATTTTTTAGAAAGAACTTTTCTTTTTTCGGCATCTCGTTCAACAATAATTTCTTCTTTAATTTTTGCACGTTCTATCGCATCTGTAGTCCTAACATTGGCATATTTAATCAATTTATCGGCAATACTGCTAAGCAAGTCTCCTATTTCCGTATTAACAAATTTATAAGAATACTCTTTAGTAATACTCCCCTTTTCTCGTTGAATTCCATTCTGAGCAAAGTTTATTTCTTTTCCTCCAATATATGCAACAACTTCTTCAACTGTGGATTGGGCTCCAAATCCTTTATCAAAGCCTAGTTCAGCAGCTAATTCAGGGGTAATTGGTTTTCCACCAACTACAATTTTAGATTTTTCTCTAACACCGGCAGCATCTAATAAATCATTAAATCGTGCTAATAACTCCGCAACACCATAACCTAACGTTCTACTAACCAAAATATAATCATAATTATCTTTAACAGCATATTTTACAATAGCTTCCATTGTAAGATCGGGGGCAAGCAATGTTGTATCATATCCATTTTTATCTAACGCATTGCGAATTAGCTTTATTCCTACATCATGTACTGGGTCTAACGGAACACAGAGTATTTTCTTTGTCATTGTAACTCCACTCTTAAACTATTCATTTTCACTAAGCCAGTTATACTTATTTCCGGGTTTATACACATATTTACGTAATCTTACTCGCATTCCATATCCATCGAACTCTTCATACATTATATCTAAATCACCTAAATTTAGTTCTTCACCGAGCTGCTGAACTAATTTTCTTCCTTCTTGTGCGTTATTACATACAAGATAGGTTTCAATATCAAGAGCATCCATTATTTTGTTTAATGCTTTAGCCATTAAGCCATCCACTTTCTAAAAAAAATTAAATTAAGGAACTCATCACCTACACAATCTCTTTTGTAAGAGATAGAGGAACACTACTCATCATTGATTTACAATCATATATCTTTACTAATAACACAACACTATCATCATTCGCATCACTTACTTAAAAAAAAGTGGGTGGGGATGAGTTCTCTAAAAACATATATTAATTCATTTTATATAAGAACAATTTTTTAGAATATTAATCTAAAATTCCTGCATGTTTGCAAACAATTTCAATTAACATTACTAAGCCGCGAACTGCCATTCTTGCTCTTTCAGGAATAAGCTGTCCTTTTTCGTCTGTTGTACCAAGACCTGGAGAAATAAAGATGTTTGCATCGTATGCGATTGTTGGGATAATTCCCATTTGACCCATACCATCTTGGAACAAGTTAGAACCTGCATACATATCTTCAATTGTAAAAATAGGAACACCCATTTTACCATCTTTCCATGTATCTTCGTAGTTAATTTCAATAGCACCTGAGTTATAGCTTTTTGCAATTACAAATCCATCTTTAATTCTTGAATCTAATTTTGCAAATTCTTCAACTACTATTTCATATAATGCATCAATTGGTGCTGTTAATACTGTTGGGTTATCTCTTAATACCTTTAAGGCTGCTAATTGACCTGTTAATCCTTCTTTTCCAGGATCTTGTGTTACTAAAGCTGCTTTTCCATAAGAATTTGTAGCACCATATCTCTGACTATGCATACCAAGTGCACGGCGGATATTTACCATTACATCTTCTTTACCAATAATCAAACCGCTTGTTGCACTTCCTGTAGCTTTATCCATTGAATAAATCATTACATCAGCACCAATTTTTCTAATATCAGTTCCAACAAATGGGATACCCCAAGCGTTATCCATGATATAAGGTACATTGTATTTGTTTGCTATTTTTGCAATTCCTTTTGATAATAAAGGAGCTCCATCTACGTCTTTTTCGCCATAACCGTAACCGGCTGTATCATATGCTAATGATGAAAAAGCACCTAACATTGTTTCATGTCTTCTTGCTGCTTCTTCAATTGCTGCAACTGATTCTTTAGCTTTTACGTTCTTTAACAATGGAACTGAATTGTATTTTAATCCATGTACTGAATAATCAGCACCTTCCAAAGGAACTAAAACTATGTCCATATTATTTTGACGTTTTCCGTGGAAACCTAATTCACCTGACGTACTTCCTCTATCAGCTAAAATATCTTTGTATTTTGGAGGGAAAGGACGACCATAACCACCATGATGGTGAAGATGTCTTTCAACAGGTGCTATATATCTTACTCTATAGTTATCACCTAAACCATGACTTGGTGGTGTAACTAAACTTTGGTAGCTAACCCATAAACCTGCTTCGCAAGTATTTACTGGGCATGCATCGTAAGCATCACCATAAACATCTTTAATTACTTCGCGAATTTGTTCAACATAATAACCTAATCCAACTACTCTTTTGCTTTCTTTAGCCATTGCTTCTTCAATGTCATGTCTTAATGGTGAAGGGCAACCTGAAATTGCTCCTGTCAAACCAAAGGCACCTTTTAATTCTGCTGGAATGTTTAATGATTCGGCAGCTTTTCTTGCTTCAGCATAAATTTGTGCTGTCTCAGCGTACAATTTTTTGTACATCTGGAACTTAAATTTTGGTGCAGCCATTTATTACTCCATTTAAATTATTAATTTTATTTTTTATTAAATCCTTTGATGATTAACTCATCATTTATTTGTATTCCAAGTTCTTTACCCGGAATTCGATTTTCAACTTTAACTATTGTGTTTTGATGATTTGGCATGTGAGTATCGTCAAATCCGGCAATTGTTCCTATTACTTTCCCATTCCATACTAATTCATCGCCGGCTAATACTACCCCGCCGTTTTGTATCTCTAAAAATCCTATGTAAGCAATATTGTCTACATTACTACCTGGTACCGCATTTTCATCATCCGTACCTATCAACTCTATTATTGTACCTTTTGTAAAAACTCTGGAAATTGGTTTTATTAAAGTTAGACCTCTGTTTTCTAACTTTCCGTCTAACACAACAACAAATTTTCCTGTCATTTCTACTTTACTATAATAAAAATCGTTTTTAATCAAATTTCTTGCGTATGGATCAGCCATTTTTATTCCTAAACTAATTTTGCTACGTAATCTTCTACGTCGCCGTATAAGAAATCAATTACAGGTACTTCAATTAATGTATAACAACCCGGTTTTTGTTTTAAGGTTGCTCTTGCACTACTTACCATAATTTGAGCCGTTAAGGCTGGATTATTAATCCTTAATTCAAATTTCATATGTTGATTTTGCGTAACACCTGAAACACCTTTTCTTTCCATTACTACACCGTGTCCCATATCAATTAAGTTAGCCACGTTATCTACTTGATATACATAAGTATCATCTTTTAGAAAATAAGGGTCTGTTTTAATTGCTTTTTCAACTGCTGCAAATTCAACTTCCGGTTTTAATTCAACATAAACCATTCTTCTATGAACGCCCATGCCTGTTGGAACTGTTACCGATAAAGCATTTTTAACTCCATCAATAGCCTTTACCGCACATGTATGCCCCATTGACATACCTGGACCAAAATTTGTATGTGTTAAGCCGCGTGGTGCCATTGCCATAAACAAACCTCTAACAACCGAATCGATTCCCGGATCCCAGCCTGCAGAAATTATTGATACTGCATTGTTTTCTTTTGCTATCTCACTTAATTCTCTTCTTACTTTTGTTATTTCTGTATGAATATCAAAACTATCTACTGTATTTATTCCAAGTTTTAATATTTCACCAACTGTATTTCTTACCATTCTTGATGGGCAACTTACAATTGCTACATCAACTTTTCCCAATTCTTTTATGCTCTGTACAAAGTTAATATTTTCTAACATTGAGCAGCGAGCTGCTGGTATATTACCTTTCATTTGTTCTCTGGATAGCAGATCAACTACTCCTACTAATTCCATATCCGGCTCTAAAAGAACAGCATCCAATACTCCAAAACCAACGTTTCCTAATCCTACAATTGCAACTTTAATTTTTTCCATAGATTCTATTCCACTTTTTAAAAATTAGTTAACATTTTTTGTCTCATAAATTCGCAAATTGCTTCTTTTGCGGCATTACTATGGTTTTGAACAAGTGCTTCAACTGTTTTTACATCCTTGCGTTCTAATGCTGATATAATTTCCTTGTGTTCTTCTACTGATTGTTCAAAATGTGAGAGTAATGATAGGTATATAAAGTTATATCGCAAAGTTTGTTTTCGTAATAAACTGATATATTTCACTAACTTGTCGTTACGTGCACTTTCAGTTAATATATCATGGAATTTGGTATTTAATTCTAAAAACAACTTATAATCATGTCTTTTCGATTTTGTAATACTTTCCATCTTTAAATTAATGGTAATAAGCTCATCAATTACTTTTTTATCAATATTTTCTACGGCTAATTTTGCAGCTAATGCTTCTAATGAACTTTTTATTACGTAGGTATCTTCTGCATCTTTGGCGGAAAGTTCGCTTACCACAGCTCCTTTGCGAGGGGTAACAACCATAAATCCTTCTGATTCAAGCTGTAAGAAGGCTTCACGCAATGGTGTTCTGCTTACTCCTAAAAGTTTTGCAACTTCCGGTTCCATTAAGCGTTCGCCGGGTCTTATCTTACCTTGTACTATTGCATCTCGTACTTTTCCGGCTATCCTATCGCGTAATAGCTTTACTTCTTCTACTTCTATTTGTAATATGTCTGTTACCATGAATATTTTATACTGTATTATGTATACATTATACATGTAAAGATATTGCAATTTATTTTACTATGCAAGAAAAATCGAAAATATTTAAAGATTTTTTAACATTGTTAAAACCAGAGACTGGAAACCAAAGACCAGAGACTTGAAACTGGAGACTGGAGACTTGATTTATACTTATACTAAGGTTAAGTGTTAATGGTTGAAGGGTAAATGGTTGTTTAAAACCTTGAGCAAAATACGCTCAACGTTTTATTTTTCTTATAATACTTTTTATACTAATTATACTTATTAATGCTTAGCTCTGGAGTGTCGCAGTCTGAAGTAGTTGTTGTAAAACTCAGCAAACCCAATCTGAGGCGTTATCGGTCGTACCGTGACGCTATCTTTATGCTCAAAAAACGCTATTATTCTGCTGTTTTTTGCAACATATTTTTTCGGTCATGGTGAGACCATGACCGCCCAGGAATCATTCCTCAATCATGATACACCCACGGTCGTAGGTGTTGCATAAATCAGAAATCCAGCTCTGGGGTGTCACGGTCTGCACCGTGACACAACTGTTTTTACCAAAAAATAGCTTAAATATAGCTGTTTTAATACAAATTTTATTCGGTCATGGTAAGACCATGACCGCCCAGGAATCATTCCTCAATCATGATACACCCACGGTCGTAGGTGTTGCATAAATCAGAAATCCAGCTCTGGGGTGTCACGGTCTGAACCGTGACACAACTGTTTTTACCAAAAAATAGCTTAAATATAGCTGTTTTAATACAAATTTTATTCGGTCATGGTAAGACCATGACCGCCCAGGAATCATTCCTCAATCATGATACACCCACGGTCGTAGGTGTTGCATAAATCAGAAATCCAGCTCTGGGGTGTCACGGTCCGAACCGTGACACAAATGTTTTTTAGCAAAAAACACCTTAAATATTAAAAAAAAAGCCGTTGAAAGTTTTATTTTCAACGGCTATTCAATCATTCAACCTTTAACCTTCAAAACTTAACATTATATTTAGTGCACAAAGACAACTATTCACTATTAGCTGTTCACTATTAGCTGCTTTTCGTAACTCTATAACAGCGGGTTATGCTTTTTAGGATATTCAAAAAAGACAAGTTTACCAACACCCCTATCAATATCTTTCCATGAATTAATATCAAAATTAATTGATACAATTCCGGTAGTTGGAATATTATCTATATATGTATCACTCAAAAAGTTGTTAAACTGAGTTAAATCCGGGTTATGCCCAACCAAAGCCACACAAGAATACTTATCATCAATAGCTTGAATTACTTCCAAAATTTCATGAGTTGCAGCACCATAAAGGGCATCTTCAATCTGAATTTGTTTTTTATCATATCCAAACACATCAGCAAATTTTTTAGCAGTTGAATAAGCCCTTTGAGCCGAGCTGGTAATTAACAACTCAAACGATACACCTTTTTTCTTTAAAATTTCCGCCATATAAGGCGCAGCTTTTTTACCTCGTGCATTTAGTGGTCTCTCTTTATCCGAAATTGAAAAATCTATCCAGCTGCTTTTTGCATGTCTTATTAAAATCAAATTCTTCATCTTATAATTCTCCACGCTTTCTAATGAATGGGCACTAAGTCGCCAGTAATTGGATACATGATTAAAACAGCCGCAAAAACTAAAATAGTTACCACTATTCCAAACATAAAAATATTGTAACTCATTCTTAAATGCAAATATTTTTTACCCAGCACCTGTCCTAAATAATAATAATCCCTAATCATACTATCATAAAGAAAATCTTTATCATTCATCAGTTCGTTCATACCCCAGCTAAAACTTTCCAAATTCATTTTATAAAAATTCCCAAAAAACAATAAATTAACTTTTTTATTAAGCACATCTTCGTTTGTAAAAGTACCGGATGTAATATTTGGACGAGTTACCAACACAGCATATATCAACGATACTAAACAAACAAGCGTAAGCATACCCGTTGGTAAAATTAGTTGGGGATAAACTGAAAGATTTTTAATTAAAAAAGCCACAATAGCTGTTAATAACAACGTATTTACACTAATCATTATATGCGATTTATTATCTGCCATAGAACTAAAACTTACATGCGTACGCATGGTATTACGCCACATTGTTTCAATACCTCTTTCCGGCTTTCCAATAACCTCTTTTTTTGTAGCAAGTTTTTCTTTTTCAATTTCAAGTTTTTCGCTTTTTAACTTCTCTTCTTCCAATTTTGTGTAAGCTTTACGCAATCTTTTT
Organism: Melioribacteraceae bacterium; assembly: GCA_963663265.2. Taxonomy (GTDB): domain Bacteria; phylum Bacteroidota; class Ignavibacteria; order Ignavibacteriales; family Melioribacteraceae; genus JAEXOD01. The sequence continues at coordinate 2,013,050 of CAXXXM010000002.1, read as the reverse complement.
TGAAGTTTAAGCATATTCTCTTGTTTTGTTTCAGCGTATTGGTCTTTTGCATATTTAGTATAAAATCGATGTTTTATAAAAAAATCGATATTTGATTTATTCCATTCGTAATCTGTCATCTTTCTGCCGGTTCTATTTTCTAACTCGGCACGTAAAAGTGAGCATTGATCAAAATACTTTAGTTTGCCTACATGACTTAAATCTGCATCTTTTATAATCTCTTCTATTAAAGTATTGGGCTGGTACGACATTTTAGTTGCCAAGATACAATTACAAACTTTAATAATCTTTTCTTCTGAATAATTGTTTTCTGTTAAAAACTTTTTAGCAATTTGGCAGCTTTTTTCCTCATGCCCTTCTAATGTTTCTAAGTGCCCCATATCATGAAACCAAGCAGCAATTAACAATATTTCTGTATCTATATCGCCAACACCTATTTCTTTTGCAATTTTTGTTGCCTCCTCTACCACATCTTTAGTGTGGACTATATCGTGATAGATATTTTCATTGGGCGATTTTTCTTTAAACTGCGTATAAACATATTCTTCTACTAAGTTTAATATATTGGAAAACAGCATGATTGTACCATTTATTAAGTTAATTTTTATTAATCATTTAAAAAACATTTAACATCTAAAATATATTAATATTATTAAAACTGCAATACAAACTTTTAGCTTGATAAATACTTTAATTTATGATTATCTTTCTTCTTCAATTTGAACTTATAAAAAGCTCAATTGGTTTTAATAAATATATATTTTTGGAGGAAAAAAATGCTGTTTGTACAAGATGTTGATTTAACACCAAATCCACAGGCATTAAAATTTGTATTAAACGATAAAATCTTAAAACATGAAACCAGAAGTTTTCAAAACATTGATGAAGCCTCAAGCGATCCTTTAGCCAAAGGCGTTTTTGAAATTCCGGGAGTAGTTTCGGTTTTTTATATGGATAAATTTATTACTATCGAAAAAGATGTTGCATCATCTTGGGGACAAATTCAAAAAGGATTAGTTAACTTTTTGAAGTCGTTTGATAAAAGCACAATTCCTGTGGAAGCAGAACCATCCGGTGTTGAATTAGAAAATCAAAGTGAACTTTTAAAACAAATTAATACGGTTATTGACGAAAGAGTTCGTCCGGCACTTGCTAATGATGGTGGCGGCTTAGAAATTTTAGGCTTAGAAGGTTTAACATTAACTATTAGATATCAAGGTGCTTGCGGCAGCTGCCCAAGTGCTATTAGAGGTACTTTAAGTGCTATTGAAAACTTATTACGTCGTGAAATTAATCCTTCTTTAAGTGTTATTTCGGGATAAAAGTGACGAAAAGCAGTAAACAGCGTGAAGCGTAAAAGAATGTGACGCGTGACGCGTAACGAGAAGAAGCTGATAGTGATGAGTTATGAGGAATATAAAGAATTTCTGTCCCCGTACTTTAGAGACTGTGTTAAAATTGGGGATAATAAAAAGCAAAAAAAGCCAATAGAATATCAGCAAAAAGTTGCATAAGTCATTATAAATACGTAAGTTAGCAATAACAAATAACGGATAATATGGCAATTATACAAGGTACACCAAGAGATGCAATACGAATAAGTTATTGTCTGGAAGATGAAATTGAAGAAAACAATCCAGTAAGAATAATAGATTTAGTAGTTGACATAGTATATGGAATTCATCCAGAAATCTTTGATTCAATAGACAATAAGAATTTAGAAGCAGGTAGAGGAAAATATTCATCGCGAGTAATGTCAAAATTACTATTGTATTCATATTCGCAAAGAATAAAAGGATCAAGGAAAATAGAAGAAGAATGCCATAGGAATATAGAAATAAAATGGTTAATAAATGAATTAAGCCCAGATCATTGGACAATATCGAATTTCAGAAAAAACAATGGTGATTTATTAAAAGAAATAAAACAAAAATTAACAGCCATATTAAAAAGCAATTCATATATAAGTGGGAAAGAGATAGTAATAGATGGAAGTAAAATAAAATCATATGCGGGGAAAAATTATTGTAACAAACAAGAAATAAAAAATTGGATTAAGAAAAATACAAATGAGTTAGAAAAATATATTCAAGAATTAGAAGAAATCGATACAAAAGAAGATAAAAACGAGTCAAGACAGTTGGAGTTAGAAGAGGAAATAAAAAAGTTAAAACAGGAGTTGTCATTAAAGAACGAAGAGTTAAATAAGTATTCTGATAAGAAGTCAAAATGGGGCGTAAAAGGAGACAAGGAATCACAGGTAGTAAAGAGTCGCGATGGTTATATACCCGGATATAATGTACAAGTATCAACAGATAATCATTTTATAGTAGAAAATGTAGTAACAACATCAGCCTCAGACAATGCCTCGTTAATATCGACAATAGAAAAAACAGAAGAAGCAGTACAAAGCGAAGTAGAAACAGTAGTTGCAGATAAAGGCTATTATAGTTATAAAAATATAAGAGAATTAGAAGCAAAGGAAATAACATCATATATATCTATTCCGAGACAAAAAAATGAAGAGATAGAGTTTAAGAAAGCTGATGATGAAAATAAATATATATGCTCACAAGGACAGGAATTAATACTAACGAGAACCAATGTAGCGAAAAAGAATTACATGGCAAATTTGTATATTGGTGTAAATTGTAACGGATGTTCCATAAAAATGAAATGCACAAAATCAGAAAAAGGAAGATATTTATATATTAATTGCGAACAATCAGTCATAGAACAGTTAAATCAAAGATTGACCACACCTGAAGGGAAAAAGAAGGTAAAGGAGCGAAAAGAAAAAATTGAACATGTATTTGGCACATTAAAAGTTTGGATGGGGAAAATACCACTTCATTTGCGAGGTATGGAGAAAGTAAGTATAGAAATGAATATATGGCAAATCGTATATAATTTAAGGCGACTTATTGGGATAGAAGGGGTTGCTAAAGTCAAGAAGCTATTTACAGAAGTTCTTCAAAATAATAAAAAATTAGAGTTAAAAAGCACGTAAAACAGGTGCTTTTTATTAATTTTTTGAAGAATTGTGCAATTTAAAACTATAGGCAATATTTATTTCGAATATTACCCGTAAATATCAGGTATTAAAGAATTATGAGCTTAATTTTAACACAGTCTCTTTAGTGCGGGGTTTTATGCAAAATCAGTTTATTTCTTGCCCACGACTTTAGTCGTGCGGATAAGAAAGTAACAAGTAACGCGTGACAAGTGACGGAAAGCAGTAAACAGCGAATAGCTAATAGTAAATAGCAAAAACGCAAGAAATGATTAGGAAATAATAGAATTTCTGTCCCCGTACTTTAGTGCGGGGTTTTATGCAAAATCAGTTTATTTATTGCCCACGACTTTAGTCGTGCGGATAAGAAAGTGACGGAAAGAAAGTAACGCGTGACAAGTGACGAGTGACGAAAAGAAGCTGATAGCAATTAGTTGCGAGGAATATAAAGATTTCTGTCCCCGTACTTCAGTACGGGGATTTAATTCAAAACAAATATATCAACAGCATACATTTATCAGCAAATAATTATATAAATAAAACAATTTTACATTAGCACAAATTTTATTTTGAAGCAATACAAAAGCGAAGCGGCAAAAAAAATATATGGAAAAAAGAGAAATAAATATTTTAATAGTGATACTTATCTTTTTTCTATCGGCTTGTAGTGGAACAACCACAACTACAAAACCGGCAGTAATAAAAATAAAAGGCTCTGACACAATGTTTCGGCTTACACAGTTATTAGCCGAAGAGTACATGAAAAACAACTCTAACGTTTCAATTTATGTTGAAGGTGGTGGTTCAACTGATGGAATAACGGCACTAATTAAGGGAGAAGCAAATATTTCAACCGCATCGCGACTTCCTTCAAGCTATGAAACAAAATTACTTGCAGACTATTACGGCTCAGTTGGAATGTTTTACCTGATTGCAAAAGATGGCATAACAGTATATCTCAACCCCAAGAATAAAGTAAAAAATCTTTCACATGAAAACCTAAAAAACATATTTACCGGTAAAACTACAAACTGGTTACAGCTTGGCGGTGATAACCAACCAATTAGTGTTGTTACTCGTCCACCTAACAGCGGAACATTTTTATACCTTAAAGAACACATTTTAGAAGGGAGTGATTTTGCAACAAATTCAGTAATTAAATTCACAACTGAGGCTGTAATTAGCGAAGTAGAAGAAAACACTTACTCAATTGGTTATGGAGGTATCGGTTTTAAATATAACGACGATGTTTATAGATGCTTAGTTGACAATATTCCCCCAACCGAAGATAATGTTCGCAACGATACTTACCCTCTTACTCGCTACCTTCATTTTTTTACCACTAATAAACCACAAGGTGCTATAAAAGATTTTATTGACTGGGTTTTAAGTCCCGCCGGACAAAAAATAATAAAAAAAGCCGGATTTATTCCACTTTGGGAAATTTCATTTTAACTACAACTCAACTACAAGTAATACTTTTTCGTTATTTCTTAATACTTCAACCGTAATTCTCTGTCCAATCTTAAACTCTTGTAAACGATTCATATATTCATAAATATCATTTACCGGTTTACCATCCATCATAATTATTATATCTCCCTTTAACATACCGGCTTTAAAAGCAGGTCGCCCTTCAATAACCGCATCGGCACGTAAACCTTTAATATCGTTTGAAGCAACATCGGGCATAATTCCCAAAGTCACCTTAAAACTTCTTCGCGTTTCAGGTTGCTCTTTTGGTCCCGATTCTTTATATACCAAGCTCTCGGTTCTATTAGCATAATTCTCTATCAACAAGCAAATTAAATCGCTTACGGTCTTTTCTCCTTCATAGTTTATTTTTGCGGGGGTATCTCTGTGTGTATGGTAATCATCATGTATACCGGTAAAAAAGAACAAAACAGGAATGTTTTTTGAATAGAAAGATGCGTGATCGCTTGGTCCATATCCTTCCGGCGAAAACTTAATACTTAAATCAAAGTTTTTTGATAGTTTTTCCAAATCTTCTTTTAAATTTTCTGCTGTCCCTACTCCGCCAATAGAAAGCCCTTTAGTTTGTTCATTTAATCTGCCAACCATGTCCAAATTAAACATTAACTTAATTTTATTCAGTTCAACGGGCGAATTATTTACAAAATATTTAGAACCTAAAAGTCCCATTTCTTCACCACTAAACGCAGCAAAAATAATACTCCGTTTTAATTTGAGACCGGAGTTTTTTAACCTTTCAATAATTTCAATAATAGCCGCTACACCGGAAGCATTATCATCCGCTCCATAATGAACAACCGAGGTATCTGGTACACGCGAGCCTGTTCCCTTTCCACCCATTCCTAAGTGATCGTAGTGGGCACCAATAACAATATATTCATCCGACAAAATTGGATCTTCACCTTTTAATAGATAAACAACATTTTGAGTAGCAACACTATTTTTTACAATTTCTGTTTGAATGGCAACTTTATTCCCCACATCAAAACTATTTGGTACTTTCGCTTCATTAATATTAATCTCAATAGCTTTTAAAGAAATATCAAAGTATTGGAGTATTTGTTCAGCACAATTTCTTGTAATTTGAATAACCGGAATTCCAACAGGTTTTTGCCCTTGCTCATAAGTTAAAGGTACAAACGAATCGTCTTTTTCAAATAATTCCCCCGATACAAACAGAACTCCGGCAGCCCCTTTGTCTTTTGCTGTATAGGCTTTTTTTATTAACGAAGTATAATTATTAAATATACCGCTTGAATCATATACAGGAGCACCTCGCATAATTAATACCACTTTACCCTTAACATCTATATTGGTATAATCATTCCACTTTATATTTTCCTCATCTACACACAAACCGTAACCGGCAAAAACCACATCTGCTTCTATGCTGCTGTTGCTGCTAAATGATACGGGAAGAAAATCTTTCCCAACTTCACCATCATAATTATTACATCTAAATTTATTTTCTCCAATACTTAACGATGTTGTAACCGTAAAACTTTGATATCCATTATCATACAGAGGCGTTAAATTAAGAGCTTTTAATTGAGTATTTATATAATTTGCAGCTTTTTTATCCCCATCAGTACCGGGTTTTCTTCCCGCAAATTCTTCGCTTGCCAAAGTTTCAATGTGCACTCTAAGTTCATCAACTGTTATATCTGCACTTGTATTAACCTGTGCTTTAAGTGATAATATAGAAAAAGCAAAAAGCATAACAAACAAATTGCGTTTCATAAAACCTCTGTTGTTTTAACTTGTTTATAGTTTTATATAATTTAGTAGAGTTTATTATTTCTGTATGATTAAAATAATATAATAAAATGATTTTATTGAATCCCCGTACTTAAGTACGGGGCAATAAATAAACTGATTTTGCATAAAACCCCGCACTAAAGTACGGGGACAGAAATTCTATTTTTCCTCATCACGCTTCACGTTCTTTTACGCTTCACGCTGTTCACTTTCTTTCCGTCACTCGTCACTTGTTTTTCCGTCACTTTCTTATCCGCACGACTAAAGTCGTGGGCAATAAACAAACTGATTTTGCATAAAACCCCGCACTAAAGTACGGGGACAGAAATTTTTATATTGCTCGCAACTCATCGCTATCAGCTTCTTTCCGTCACTCGTCACACGTTACTCGTCACTTGTTTTTCCTCATCACGCTTCACGCTATTAACTATTAGCTATTAGCTGTTCACTTTCTTTCCGTCACTTGTCACGCGTTACTCGTCACTTGTTTTTCCGTCACTTTCTTATCCGCACGACTAAAGTCGTGGGCAATAAATAAACTGATTTTGCATAAAACCCCGCACTAAAGTACGGGGACAGAAATTCTATTCTTTCCTCATCACGCTTCACGTTCTTTTACGCTTCACGCTATTCACTATTAGCTATTAGCTATTCACTTTCTTTCCGTCACTCGTCACTCGTTACTTGTCACTTTCTTTCCGTTACTTGTCACTTGAATGGTCATGTTCAAAATCTTGATGTAGCGAATCTTTAATAACAAGATAATCGCCAAGTTTTATTAACAAATCCCACGAATAAATTCCATAATCATACCCATCTTTCCAAGTAATGGTAATAGCATAATTGCCAACAAGTTCAATTTTCTCTATTTCATACTTCCCAGGTTTGTCCGGTCCTTTTGGGGGAGCAGGATAATGATGCCATAAAATTGTTTCTCCTTTATTTTCAGCATCTGGCGATTCATCGCGCAAAAATTTTAATGGAAACTCATGTACATTTCCATTATCCCATTCAATAGTTAAACTATCTTGATTATTAACTTTTATTTTTTTTGGTTTCATATTAAACTTTTTTAATTATTTCCTAAAATAATCGGCAATCCTTCTTTTCCCGAACCAATAACAACTATCTTTGCATTTTGCGAATTAGCAAGTTTTTCAGTAGCTTCAATTCCTTTCCATTTCAATAAATTTTCACTAATTCCTTTTGCAACAATATCTTGAAAATCAGCAATACCTCTGGCTTCAATTCTTTTTCTATCAGCTTCTTGCTCTTCCTTTTTTAATATAAACAACATACGCTGGCTTTCTTGTTCAGCTTTTAATTTTTCTTCAATTGATGCAGTTAAACCTGGAGGCAATACTATTTGGCGGAAAGGAACTGTTTCAATTAAAATTCCGCGTGGACCTACTAATCCGGCAAGTTCGTCTTTAATCTGTTGAGCAAGTTTTTCGCGAGACGCGGTATATAAGGCTCTTGCATCATATTTTGCAGTTACTCCGCGTACAACCGATCTAAATTGTGGAGTTAATATAACCTCAGCGTAATTTGGTCCAACAGTTTTATATATTTTGGAAGCATTATCAGGATCCAACGCATAAAGCAAACTTATTTCAAGCTGTACACTTAATCCTTCTTGCGAAGGAACAACCATTGTTTCTTTTAATTCCTGCGTTTTAACATTAAACTTTACTACATCGGCAAGGGGATTTACTATATTAACACCCGATTTTAGTGTATTATCACTAACAACACCCAAAAAATCTACCACGCCAACAGAGCCGGCAGGAATTACAGTAAAAATTTGTATTACTGTTAAAATTAGGGCTATAAAAGTACCGGCTAACGCAAAACTCGCTTCTTGCATTTTGCCCCGTTTTTTGGCTGTTACATAAAATGTAATGGATATAACCGCTGCTATTAAAGCTAATAAAAATAACATTTTTAACCCCATTTTTTGTTAAATCAATTTTAAATATACTTTAATTTAAATTAAATTTAAATCATAATAAATGGAATTATTCATATTATTGCATTTATTATTTGCTTATAATGGTTTTTTATTCTGCCCGCCCACCAATATTTTTTGATAAAAACTTTTCAATCTGCTTGAATAATTCTATCCTATTTTCTTCATTTAAAAAAGTATGCCCTTCATTTTCTTTTACAAAATATTCAACCATATTCTTTTTTTCTTTTAGTTTTTTTACAAAACTATTTGCATCTTTTATGCTTACTTTAGGGTCGTTTGCTCCCTGAGCAATAAACAAAGGTTGTTTTATTTTTTCTACATTATGGTAAGGTGAACTATCAGCAAGCTTTATTGAGTCTTTTGCAGGATTTCCAATTGTTTCATACAGCATATCCTTAAAAGGTGCCCAATAATCAGGAACAGATCTTAAAAATCCAAATAAATTTATTACCCCGCAGTAACTTACTCCACACTTATATAAATCCGGATTTTTTATCATGCCCATCAAAGAAGAATACCCACCAAACGAATACCCAAATATTGCTATTCTTTCCTCATCGGCTATGCCTTGCTTAATAAGCCATTCAGCTCCATCCGCTATATCATCTTGTATTTTGCCTCCCCACTCCTTAAACCCGGCTTCATAAAACTTTTTGCCATACCCTTTACTCCCCCTGTAATTCATTTGTAATACTGCATATCCTCTATTGCAAAAAAACTGCACTATATTATTATAACCCCAGCTGTCACGCAGCCATGGGCCGCCATGTGGAAATATTATTACCGGCAAGTTTTCTGCTTTCTCTCCAACAGGAACAGATAAATATCCCGATATTGTTTTGTTATCTCGCGATTTATAACTAATTGGCTTCATTTCAGCCATGTTCTCTTCATTAATCCACGGACTTAAATCAGCTAACTTTTCCAAATTATTTGTTCTTTTTGTAAACAAATAATAACTACCCAGCGATTTGTCTGAATATGTCCTTATTATAATTTTATTTTCATCATCCGAAAAACTTACCATTTCATAACTGTTCCCCTTTAGTTTTTTTCGCAAAACTAAATCTATTGTTTTGTATTCCTCATCAACATAATAGTTTTCCGATTTAACCATTGTATACTTTACAAAAATTATTTTTTGTTTAACCCCCGAATAAACCGCATCTTTAACATCTACACGCGTGTTTTTATAAGTTACTTCTAATTCTTTTTGAGTATTAAAATCATACTTAACTAAGGCTGTTTTATCTCTATTATAATTGGATAAAGCATAAACATACTTATTATCAGGTGTAAAAAACAGAGGAGTAAATTCATCACGAAAATCCGAATATGCCAATAACTTAAACTCTTCGTTCTCATTATTTCTATATAAAATCCCCGTATTTACACCATCAGTAGTAGTTACAATTCTTATTATTCCATTATGGTCAGTACTCCAGCCCATATAATTACCGGGATTTTTTAATACTAACTTTAACTCGCCCGTTTCAAAGTTTAACTTATAAATATCAAATATATTTTGGTGGTTTTTATTTAACGCAATTAAAACATTTAATTTATCATTAATTAAATGATCAACTACAACAGCTTTTAATGTGGAGTCATTAATTAATGATTTAATTTCTTTAGTATTAATATCAACAGTAAATATTTTATAATTTTCACCGCCGGAAGAATCATAAACATAAACTACTTTATTATCATTACCCCAAAAATAGCTATACACATCCCGCTGCTCAACATTGGTAAGCTGAACTTCACTTTTATCACTCAAGTTTAGTAAAAACAAATTTAATTTATGATTAACAGGCTTTAAAAAAGCGGCATAATTACCGTTTGGAGATATTTGGTAATTGTATCTATCAGGATTCTTAAAAAAATTTTCGGTTTTAATAAAAGGAACATTATTATAATTATTATTACATCCCGCAAATAATATTATTAACAAAAAACCTAATATAAATTTTTCAGGTTTAATCAACATTTTTACCACCAATTTTTGCAACGTTTGTACACATTTTTAATATTAGACGTTTAATGTTAATAAAAGTTTAAATACTTAAATAATTATATTATAATATATTAGCAAAATTTATTTTGTCAAATTCACAACTTTTTTCTTTACTTTCCTTTTTTTATTTTGTAAATTAAACAAAAACATAAAGGAGGGAATCCCCATGTTAAACGCCCTATATAAGTTGGGTTGTATGTTGCCTGAAGGCGACGAATTAGACCGCTTTTACATGAACATTGAAGTGCCCGATCCAAACAAAAAATACTACACTTTTGGATTGTGTTTGGATTTGGATGACAAAACATTAAGTGCAGATCCTAATTATTTAGAGGAATTTGATTCAGACATTTCTACAAAAATTTATAAGGCAATTTCAATTCTTTCAGGTAACCAGCGAAAAGTTTATTTAAGTACCGATGCAAAACATTTACCACAATTATTTACAACAATCTTTAATTCTAATAGCGACTTAAAAGGTGATTTATTAAGCCGGTTAAACGATTATGGAAGTAGGTTTGTTGATACATTATTATATAATATTCTTAATGAAATCTTTTTAGTTCAAAACCAATTTAATTTTTATGAGTCTTATGTAACTAATGTAAAATCTACTAACGAAAAACTTACGATTCAAAGTTTTTTCCCAACAATTGGCGAAATTTTATCAATTACAAACAACCAACAAATACTGTTATATTATTTCTTAATTAAAGCAGAAAAGTTTGGAATTACAAACTTTACCCCTATGGCTGACTTGGAAGGATATACTGAATTAATTAAAGATATTCTTTTACCAAAAGATACTGATTCAGCCTCGTTATGTTATATTTCCGGCAAAGTTACAGATAGCGTTTCAGGTGCTGATTTTCTTGAAAGAAAAAGTTTGAATAAAATTTTTGTAACAACTTATAAAAACTATGCTTCACGCTTTAAGGATGAATCATTTTATAATAATTACAAAATAAGTAAACAAGCAAAAATTAAAGTTGAAAACGCTTCGGCTTATGCCTTTGATAAACTTAATATTAGAATTGCTGGTGTACCTCATCTTATTATTCCTGAATTCAGAAAAGATATTTCCATTGATACAAACGATTTATTATTAAAAGTTAAAAGATTTAACGATTTAATATTTAACACAACCGAATTTACAAAGTTTACAGAAGAAATTGAATTTGAAAATAAAATTATTGGTAATACACTTTTCTGGCTTAATTATTTTGGATATGAAACAGATGGTAAGTTTTTTAAGGTTACAAATAGAATTAAAGACGTTAATAATTTCCATCTTAATAATGTTATTTCTTCATTTGCAAAAAATGGTGCTTTGTTAGATAAAAGATCCACTTATGTTTTTAACTTACGGAAAATTTATTCTATTATTCCTATTAGAGAAAGTGACTCTAACAAAAATATTGCCCTTGATATCATCTCTTCTATTTTGGAAAAACGTAAAATTGATTCTTCTATTCTTTTTAACTCCGCAAAAGAATTATTCCTTTACCATTTTTTAGATAGAGGCAAAATTAAAGGACAATACAAAAACGTTTATCCTTATTCAGATTCGGCAAAATTCGATTTTAATATAAAAAATGCAGTTGTTAGCTATCTTGTTTTATTTAAAACGCTTTTAGAATTAAATCAATTAACAAATTATAATTTCATGGAGGGATGTATGGAAAATAACAACACTTCAACTGATAACAAATCAGTTAAAGAAGAAGAATATTTTAACAGTTTAGGCTATACTCAATCGCAAAAAGCCATGTTCTATTTAGGGCGTATGCTTAATAAAATTGCCTACAAACAATATGAAAAAGGACATGAAAAAAAACCAATATTGCAAAAAATTAATTTTAACGGAATGACTTTTAAAGATATTCTTAAATTAAGAAACGAACTGTTTGAAAAAGCACGTCAATATGATGTTACCGATTCACTTGCATTTTTAGACAGCAAATTTAGCAGCTTATTTAACTTTAACGATTGGAAATTATCACCTAATGAAGCTCTATTCTTTATATTAAATGGTTATACTTTTTATATAAGTTCAAAAGAAACTACAACAATTGAAACAATGGAGGATAAAAATGGCTCAATTAATTAATAACAATAGCGACTTCTTATTTATTTATGAAGCAATTCAATGTAATCCTAATGGCGACCCAGACCAAGAAAACAAACCTCGTATGGATTACGATACAAACACCAATTTAGTTACCGATGTTAGATTAAAACGCTATATGCGTGATTACTTAAAATCAATTAACAAAAACATTTTTGTCGATTTAGAAGGTGAATCTAAGGTTAGTCCTGAAACCAAACTTACTAATTATATCAACTCACTTGATGAAAATGAAATTGAATTTTTATTAAATGAGTTTCCAACTGATAAAGATGAATTATTAAAAATACGTAACGATTTAAAAGGTAAATCACTTGTTGCAGCATTACAGGCAAATAAAAATAAAGACCTTAACTACTTATTACTTTCTCAATTAGTTAAACGTGAATTTACCGATGTTAGAATGTTTGGAAGTGCTTTTGCTATTAAAGAATTTACAAAAGCTTTTACTGGGCCTATTCAGCTTACTTGGGGTTATTCATTAAACAAAGTTAAACTTATTGATACCGCTTCTATCGTTACTATTATGAATGACGACAACTCTACATTTGGAAAAGATTATAGACTTTATTACAGCTTAATTGCTTTCCATGGAACAATTAATAAAAACGCTGCTGTTTCCACAGGACTTTCGGAAGACGATAAAGTTTTGTTTAGAGATGCTATTTGGAATTCTGTTCAGGCAAGCCCAACACGCAGCAAATTAAATCAGTACCCAAAACTATATGTTGAATTTGAATATAACGAAAACTATGGTAACGGTCAATTTGGCGATTTGCGTAACTATATTTCGGTTTCCGCTAATGATATCGATTTTGATAATGTTCGTAAATTTTCGGATTTAAATATCGATTTATCTAAATTGATTGAGCTAAAAAACAACAACAATTCAATTATTAAAAATTGTATTGTTAAAAGTTCAAACGATTTTATTATAAATTTTTAATAAGTTATGAAAATTATTTCGTTTGACTTATCTGGTAAATTTGCTCATTTTAGAAAATATTTTTCTAACTCTACTGCTTTAAGCTACACTATTCCACCTCGTACGGTTATAACAGGAATTTTAGCCGCAGTTATGGGTTACGAAAAAGATTCGTATTATGATGCCTTATCCAGAAAAAACTTAAAGATAGCCGTTGGTGTTTTAAGCCCATTAAAAAAATCCGTCCATAGAGTTAATAATTTAATGATTAAATCTCGCTCGCTTGGCGATTTTATGGGGGAAAAACACCACACTCAATCCCCAATTGAAATTATTACCCCCGATAACTTAATTTCTGGGAACATCGTTTATAGGATCTATTTTTTATCTGAAGATATCGATTTTAGAGATTCTTTAATTGATAAACTTTCTAAAAAGGAATCCGTTTTTAATATTTCATTTGGTGCCGCACAGTTTTTTGCTTCTATATCTAACACTAACATTTATTATGATTCCGATATTGAAGAAAATTATTGCGAAAATGAACTAATTAGTTTTAACTCTGCTGTTTATGCTGATAACGTAAAAAGTATTGTTTTTGACGTTAATGAAACTTGGAAATATAATTTTATTGAAGAAGATTTATTGCCTATGGATTTTCTTAACAAAAGTAGAGAATTAGAAAGTATGGAACATTTATTGTACACTACCGATAATTTTCCACTAAAGGTTAAGTTTTCAGGTAATTTTTATAAACTCAATAAAAATAATCAGAATTGTTTTATCCAATTTTTTTAAGAGGATATATGGATTTTTTTTCTCATTGCAAATTTGATGAGAATAATAATATTATAGAAGCTAAACACTTATGGCGGCATTTAAATAATGCCGCTGATATGTGTACAAATAAATTTTCTACTAATACTAAATTTTCTTTTTCTAATAATACTTTAGTCAATTTTGCAAAATATGTTGGATTATTGCACGATTTGGGCAAATATACCAACTATTTTCAAGAGTATCTTACTAAACATGCTGATCATGGTGAGTTAAAAAACCATTCACACATTGGTGCTTACGCTGCTTATCACTATTTTTTTCAACAGAACCAACAATTGGCTCTATTTGCTTATTTTATTATTAAAAGCCATCACAAAAACTTAGATAGTTTTGATACCGACATTTTATTTGATAAACACGCAGCAATATTATTGGAAAAACACTTTACGCCACAAAAAAATAATTTACTAAAAAGTATTGATTATATTGAAAGTGAACTAAAAATTAGTAATATAACTGAACTATTAAATATACCCGATGAACCTCTTTTTTGTTATAAAAAGAACATCGAGAAAAAACCTTCAATTGAGAACTATTTTTTTATTAATTATTTGTTTTCGCTGCTTATTGAAGCCGATAAATTAGATGCAAGCAATACAACAACTTTCAAAGTACAACCATGTAAAAAAGATGCCGTTGATAATTTAATTAATACCTTCCCTGTTTCTCATTCTTTAATGAATAACATTCGTAATGAAATTAGAAACCAAATAAAAAACAAACTAAACGAAAGTTTATTATCAAATAATATTTTTACATTAACATCCCCAACAGGTAGTGGTAAAACACTTCTTTCTTTAGAGTTTGCTACTTATCTAAAAAATCTTATTTTTACTAAAGAGAACAAAAATGTTCAAATTATTTACTCGCTCCCATTTATTAATATTATTGAACAAACTATTAATGTTATGGGTGATGTTTTTAATACCGACAATGAAATTTTAGGGCACTATCAAAACACATCTTATTTTGATATTATTAAAACCGAAGAATCAGGCGTAGACTATAACAAACGTTTGCAAATGCTTGAAACTTGGCAGGCTGATATAATTGTTACTTCATTTGTTCAATTACTGGAAACTTTAATTGGCAATAAAAATAAATACTTAAAAAAATTTCACCACCTTGCTGATTCTATTGTTATTTTAGACGAAGTACAAGCAATAAAAACAGATTTTATGCCCTTAATTGGTGCTGTTCTTTATTATTGCTCTAAATTTTTAAATACAAAATTTTTGCTAATGACTGCAACAAAACCAATAATTTTTGAATTGGCTGAAAAATTACTTATTAAAAACAATAAAATTGAAACAGTTGAATTACTTGATAATCACAACACTTACTTTAATCAAATAAACCGTACTAAAATTATTCCCATGCTGAATAATGCAATCGACATTAATTTGTTTGAGGAATTGTTTAACGAATTATATACACCTGATAAATCATGTTTAATAGTATGTAATAAAATTAGTACATCTATTGATATTTATAACCAATTACAACAACGTGTTAAAGAAACTGGCAATCACATTTATTACCTTTCAACAAATATTTTACCTATTGTTAAAGAAAAAATTCTACGTTGTATTAAAGCTGAACTATTAAGTAATAGAAAACCGGTTTTAGTTTCTACTCAAGTAATTGAAGCAGGTGTTGATTTAGATTTTGATATGGGTTTTAGAGATATTGCCCCCATCGATTCTATTATTCAAGCCGTTGGTAGAATTAATAGAAACAATAAACATGAAGAACCAGCAAGTTTTTACATTATAGATTTTTGCGATTGTGTTAATGTTTACGATTTACTTTCGTATAATGTGTCAAAAATGCTGTTAAGTAAACATGAAGTTATTTTTGAAAAAGACTATTTAGATTTAATTGATAGTTATAATACAGAATTAGCAAATAAACTTAGTTATAAAAAATCAAAAGAATTTTTTAAGTCATTAGAAACCTTAAATTATTCACGCCCTGATGACAATACTTGCATATCTAAATTTCATGTTATTGATGAAAAAGCTTTTACTGCTTCTGTTTTTTTAGAAAGAAATGATATTGATAATTGGTTATACAAACAATTTTGCAATTATATTGATAAAAAGATTTCGAAAGATGAATTTAACAAAAATAAAAAAGAATTTAGCAAAAGAATTTTGGAAATTCCTAAAATTTACCTCTCTAATGAGTTACAAGGAAAAGTTAAAGACCTATATTACATAAACAAGGATATAATAAACTATTATTATTCAAATCAAACTGGATTTATTAGAAAAAACGAGACAAATATTTTTATATGAAAATACAACAAACAACAATTCGATTTCCTGAAATGGAACTACTAACACGCGATTCTGCAAAATTGCGTGGATTTTTTGGCAACTTTTTTATGAAAGAATCACCACTACTTCACAATCATTATGAAGATGGTTCACTTAGATATAAATATCCCTTAGTACAATACAAAGTGATTAATAAAATTCCTCATTTGGTTGGCTTTGAAGAAGGAGCTTCACTTTTACAAAACTTATTTTTACGTATTACCGAAATAAATATTGACGGAAAAGAATATCAAATTAACAGCAAAAATATTACCGTTACTGACGAAGAGTTAAAACTTGAGGATGACATATCATTTTATAAATTTGTTACTCTTTGGATTGCCTTAAACCAAAAAAACTTTGGTGAATATATTAATTGTAGAAATATGTTAGAAAAAGAAATTATGTTAGAAAAAATTTTAACGGGTAATATTTTAAGTTTTTATAAGGCTTTTGATTTTAGAGTAACCGAAAAAGTAATTGTAAAACTTAACTTTCAAGAACGCGATACAACATTTAAAAACAAAGACTTAATTGGGTTTAGAGCTGTTTTTGCAACTAATGCCCAGATACCAAATCTGGCTGGTATTGGTAAATCAGTAGCACGTGGTTACGGAACAATAATAAAGGTATAATTATGCAGCTTTTTATCGATAAAAACGGGGCTTTTTTACACGTTAAAGATGCAATGTTTGAGGTGGTTTTTAATAACGAAGGAGAAAAGAAAAAAGTTGTTATTCCACCATCAAAAGTTACAACAATAATTTTAAATGCCGGCACTTCTTTAAGTTCAGATTCTGTTAAACTTGCCTTAACAAATAACATTGATATTATTTTTGCTGAATACGACGGAATGCCGCTTGGCAGGATTTGGCACAGCAAACTTGGCAGTACAACAAAAATACGCAAACAGCAGCTTATTGCAAGCTTAAATAATTCCGGCTTTGTTTTTGTTAAACAATGGATAATAAGTAAATTAGATAATCAAATTGACTTTTTAACTTTGCTTAAAAAACACCGCAGTCAACAAGCCGAATATTTAGATTTTCAGATAGAAACAATATCAAAATCCTTAACAAATATAAAAAATCTTAAATGTGAAAATATTGAAGAAGCTGCCGAACTTATTAGAGGCAACGAAGGTTTTGCAGGAAAAATTTATTTTGAAACCCTTAGCAAACTATTAAGCAAAGAATATCAATTTAATGGTAGAAGCAAAAGACCTGCTTTAGATATGTTTAATGCCTTTCTTAATTACGCTTACGGAATTTTATACAGCAGAGTTGAAAAAGCCTTACTTATTGCCGGTATTGACCCATATTTAGGCTTTTTACATCGCGATGATTATAATCAAAAAAGTATGGTTTTCGATTTTATTGAACCTTTTAGAACCTATGCCGATGAGGTTGTTTATAAACTTTTTACTGCTAAAAAAGTTAGCAATACACATATTGATAACTTAAGTGTTGGAGTTTCGCTTAATAGTGAAGGCAAAGCTTTATTGGTTGAAAAATTTATGCCCTTTTTAGATGAGGATACTATTAAATTTAAGAATAAAAATTTTACTCGACAAAATGTAATTCAACAAACTGCATTTAATTTTGCCGGTCAGCTAATTAACAGAAAACAAAAAGATGAGGCATTGGAAAAATATGATTTGCTGGGTGATGTATGATATTAAAAATGATAGAACCCGTTCAAAAATTTCCAAATTTTGTACTCAAATGGGATTGCAGCGTGTTCAATATTCAGTCTTTTTAGGCTCTATTGATAATAACCAAAAAGATACTTTGGAACTACAATGCCAATCGGTATTTCAAGCCGAAACAGATTCAATTTACATCTTTCCAATGAGTAAAGATGAATTAAAAGCAACAGTATTATTAGGTCAAGCATTTGATAAAAAGCTTATTACTGATAAAGTGAGGGCTCTATTTATATGAATACCGATAGTTTTTCATTAACCCCATCGCATATAATAGAGTATTTATTTTGTCCTCGTTTTACATATTTTATGCACGTGTTAGATATACCTCAATTTGAAGAAAACAATTTTAAGGTTATGCTCGGCAGGAATTTGCATAACGACAAATTAAATACTAACAAATCTTATATTCGCAAAAAAATAAATGCAACAGCAAAACACATTGATGTTTATCTTTCAAACAACTATTTACGGGGTAGAATGGATGAAGTGTTAGAACTTGAAGATGGCACTTTTGCACCACTTGATTACAAATTTGCCGAGTATAAAGATCATATCTTTAAAACATACCTAACACAAATTTACTGTTATGCTGTTTTAATTGAAGAAAACTATAATGTTAAAGTTAATAAAGGATTTGTAGTTTATATTAGAAGTAACAATAAATTAGTTACTGTTGATATACCTGTGGAGGCAAAAGAAACAATACTAAAAAGCTGTACTGAAATTATTAATATTATTGAAAACAATATTTATCCAAGTGTAAAAGCCTCACAAATTAAATGTTATAACTGTATTTACCGTAATATTTGCTCAAAATAAACTTTCCGGACACAAAATTATTTGCAAAATTGGGGATTGTTCTTGTATTTAATTACTTTATAACAACTTACGGCAATACTTTTTACGGAAAAACACCTTTATTATGTAGAATAATATTGATTTTTACTGTTTTATATATTAAATTTATAATGTATCATAAACTAATAACTTATTTAGATATATTAAGTTATAAATATAGGCTGTTCTTATTCATTGTCCATTACAACAAGGATTGAAACTAACTATAATACCCAATACTCAAACATTCCCTGCAAAGTTCTTATTCATTGTCCATTACAACAAGGATTGAAACATATCCTGTACTTTAAGTTTATTTTCTAACCCATTAGTTCTTATTCATTGTCCATTACAACAAGGATTGAAACCTTTAAAGTATCGCATAATTTTCTCCAATGTTTCTTTTGTTCTTATTCATTGTCCATTACAACAAGGATTGAAACATATAATTATTGCATATTTGTAAAACCTTTCTTTCTGTTCTTATTCATTGTCCATTACAACAAGGATTGAAACAATGTTATAGTCCTGTAACCTTCTTCAAAATATTTAGTTCTTATTCATTGTCCATTACAACAAGGATTGAAACATGAGGATTGGATATAATGGACACAATACAAAATGCAGTTCTTATTCATTGTCCATTACAACAAGGATTGAAACAGGTTGATACAGTAATAACAGATACAACCAAAATAGCGTTCTTATTCATTGTCCATTACAACAAGGATTGAAACCATATGCAGAAATTGAAAAACTTGATAACGGAGCCGGGTTCTTATTCATTGTCCATTACAACAAGGATTGAAACTTCCTTAACGATTAGAGGTTATTATGCCGATTACAGTGTTCTTATTCATTGTCCATTACAACAAGGATTGAAACTAATTTTTGCAAGTTCAATATAATTTTTTTAGTTAACATGTTCTTATTCATTGTCCATTACAACAAGGATTGAAACATGTTCTTGTTGTAAGTGAAAACAAGGCATTCGACGTTCTTATTCATTGTCCATTACAACAAGGATTGAAACTGAATAGAGCCCCCTCATTTTCTCTGAAAAAGCTAAGTTCTTATTCATTGTCCATTACAACAAGGATTGAAACACCATTCAGCCCCGTGAAAACGGGGCTCCCTATCCAGTTCTTATTCATTGTCCATTACAACAAGGATTGAAACATAGGGTGTAGCTTGGATTGTTATTCATTACTTGTGTTCTTATTCATTGTCCATTACAACAAGGATTGAAACAAATATGTTCTTTTCTGCTACTGGGATATGTACATTAGTTCTTATTCATTGTCCATTACAACAAGGATTGAAACTTGTCCATTACAACAAGGATTGAATTAATTATTAACTTGTTCTTATTCATTGTCCATTACAACAAGGATTGAAACCCCCCCAAACATATTATATTATGGTGGAATGGCACACGTTCTTATTCATTGTCCATTACAACAAGGATTGAAACTAAACAAACGTTGATTATTATCCAATTCGAGAATTGTTCTTATTCATTGTCCATTACAACAAGGATTGAAACTTATAGTCTTTTTTTACTTCGGCGAAATATTGGGTTAGTTCTTATTCATTGTCCATTACAACAAGGATTGAAACTTCAATTGACCATGAGAAACTTACAGGGCTGATTGAGTTCTTATTCATTGTCCATTACAACAAGGATTGAAACATTGATGGGACATATTACCCCAAAGAACCAAAAGTAGTTCTTATTCATTGTCCATTACAACAAGGATTGAAACCCGATTAAACTAAATAGCAATAATATATATTTCTTGAGTTCTTATTCATTGTCCATTACAACAAGGATTGAAACTTTCCGAAAAAACGCTAAAAAATTATTGAAACAAGGTTCTTATTCATTGTCCATTACAACAAGGATTGAAACATATTTTTTCTAATAGTGGGGAGTGGCTGGGTAAGTTGTTCTTATTCATTGTCCATTACAACAAGGATTGAAACTGTAACCTTTCAAATATTCCATTTTGAAAGTAAATGTGTTCTTATTCATTGTCCATTACAACAAGGATTGAAACTAAACACAATCACGAGGTACAAGGTATCTGTTTTCGTTCTTATTCATTGTCCATTACAACAAGGATTGAAACTTACTATTGATTATAAAAAATACAATAAAATCATATTGAGTTCTTATTCATTGTCCATTACAACAAGGATTGAAACTTCACTCCTATCAAATGTAAAATTCAATTAAACTTGTGTTCTTATTCATTGTCCATTACAACAAGGATTGAAACATTTGTGAATTTAATAAATCTAATAATTTACAATCAAGTTCTTATTCATTGTCCATTACAACAAGGATTGAAACAGTGTTATTAGATATGTTAGCAGATGCGAGCATCAGGTTCTTATTCATTGTCCATTACAACAAGGATTGAAACTAAAAGCTTTTTCAAAGGGTGTTAGCGGTCTGCCATAGTTCTTATTCATTGTCCATTACAACAAGGATTGAAACGTTCTTCAGGTGAAAGCTTAGAAATTAATTCCTGAATGTTCTTATTCATTGTCCATTACAACAAGGATTGAAACTTACTCCGTTAATTGTTTATGTAACCTTTCAAATATTGTTCTTATTCATTGTCCATTACAACAAGGATTGAAACTCAACAGTAATACTTGTGTCTTCTGTTACACTAACAGTTCTTATTCATTGTCCATTACAACAAGGATTGAAACCTACCGGCAATAAAGCAGCCAAATGATGTGCTAAGTTCTTATTCATTGTCCATTACAACAAGGATTGAAACACCATTCAGCCCCGTTTTTACGGGGCTCCCTATCCATGTTCTTATTCATTGTCCATTACAACAAGGATTGAAACTCAACAGTAATACTTGTGTCTTCTGTTACACTAACAGTTCTTATTCATTGTCCATTACAACAAGGATTGAAACTGTAACCTTTCAAATATTCCATTTTGAAAGTAAATGTGTTCTTATTCATTGTCCATTACAACAAGGATTGAAACATTTATTTAATTTTCATTTTATACTCCTTATTTTTAAGTTCTTATTCATTGTCCATTACAACAAGGATTGAAACTTTTCATTAATTTAGTATTTACATTCAAATAATCTTTGTTCTTATTCATTGTCCATTACAACAAGGATTGAAACCAGAACTTTGGGACGTTGATGAGCTGTGTTTTTTCAGTTCTTATTCATTGTCCATTACAACAAGGATTGAAACGTAATAACTATAAATACAATACCTTTGAAAATGTTGTTCTTATTCATTGTCCATTACAACAAGGATTGAAACATACTTTATACATTTTGATTACATTCATTATTATTCTGTTCTTATTCATTGTCCATTACAACAAGGATTGAAACATTCTTTGTTTGATTAATTGTTCGTTATTCATTTTTGTTCTTATTCATTGTCCATTACAACAAGGATTGAAACCAGAAACCCCGTTAGACTTTGGCATTAATGCACCTGTTCTTATTCATTGTCCATTACAACAAGGATTGAAACCAAACAATGTTTGAAAAAATTAAAATTAATTGCCTGTGTTCTTATTCATTGTCCATTACAACAAGGATTGAAACATCAAAATCACATCAGTAGCCTCGCCAAACAATAGACGTTCTTATTCATTGTCCATTACAACAAGGATTGAAACATATCTAAAATAATCCTAACGGCAACGAAAGGAAGCAGTTCTTATTCATTGTCCATTACAACAAGGATTGAAACCATAATACGTCAGCTATATTATGCTTCAAGCGTACAAGTTCTTATTCATTGTCCATTACAACAAGGATTGAAACCTAACTTCTCTAACTCGCATTTCCTCAAGCTGACGCTGGTTCTTATTCATTGTCCATTACAACAAGGATTGAAACGATGGCGATGGTACATCCATGAAATTCAAGTTGAATGAGTTCTTATTCATTGTCCATTACAACAAGGATTGAAACCTACTGCTGGCGTGGCCAACAACGATAAGTAGCTAAGTTCTTATTCATTGTCCATTACAACAAGGATTGAAACTTCTAACCCAAGTTCTTGGATTCCAACACCACTCACCGTTCTTATTCATTGTCCATTACAACAAGGATTGAAACAAAAAATTAAAATTAATTGCCTGTACTTTTTAGTACAAGTTCTTATTCATTGTCCATTACAACAAGGATTGAAACTTACAAAATATTTTGTAAGTTGTTGTTTTATAAGGGGTTCTTATTCATTGTCCATTACAACAAGGATTGAAACCCTCTTTATTATGTTATTTGTTTTAATCTCTATTGTGTTCTTATTCATTGTCCATTACAACAAGGATTGAAACCAATCAAACAACAACACAGTAGAAAGTTTAGGCGTTAGTTCTTATTCATTGTCCATTACAACAAGGATTGAAACATCCTTGTTGTAGTGGATAAGAGAACTAATAAAAAAGTTCTTATTCATTGTCCATTACAACAAGGATTGAAACAAAAAATTAAAATTAATTGCCTGTACTTTTTAGTACAATGTTCTTATTCATTGTCCATTACAACAAGGATTGAAACACATAATACAACATGCCGTTATAATGACGTATAAGGTTCTTATTCATTGTCCATTACAACAAGGATTGAAACATACAGAACTTGAATCAACTGATATAATTCCAGCAAGTTCTTATTCATTGTCCATTACAACAAGGATTGAAACAATAGGTACAGCGACTGAATATGCTGCTGCTGTGGAGTGTTCTTATTCATTGTCCATTACAACAAGGATTGAAACTACTTTTGATATAATTTCCACCATGGCAAATCTTTGTTCTTATTCATTGTCCATTACAACAAGGATTGAAACTACTTTTGATATAATTTCCACCATGGCAAATCTTTTGTTCTTATTCATTGTCCATTACAACAAGGATTGAAACAATTGGATCTTACTAAAAACTATAATGAATTCTTAGGTTCTTATTCATTGTCCATTACAACAAGGATTGAAACATTATTATTGCATAAGAATTATTGTCGCTATGGTTAGTTCTTATTCATTGTCCATTACAACAAGGATTGAAACCCCAATTAGGAGTGAACTCATCACAATAAGTGCTTAAGGTTCTTATTCATTGTCCATTACAACAAGGATTGAAACTTAAATTCACAAATTAAAAGTAAATTTGAAACTTACAGTTCTTATTCATTGTCCATTACAACAAGGATTGAAACATCAATTATATTAAACATAATATTAAGGAGTTATAAAAGTTCTTATTCATTGTCCATTACAACAAGGATTGAAACAGAATATAATTCCCTATATATTTAACCTCTACAATGTTCTTATTCATTGTCCATTACAACAAGGATTGAAACGCGACATCTTTTTTCTCAAGCCAATAATCGGACTGAAGTTCTTATTCATTGTCCATTACAACAAGGATTGAAACACAGTAACCACCATGATTCGCCAAGAATATAGCATGGGTTCTTATTCATTGTCCATTACAACAAGGATTGAAACAATCAATATTTTCTACAAAACTAATTTCCAAATTATGTTCTTATTCATTGTCCATTACAACAAGGATTGAAACTCTAAACTTTCGTAAGTTCTAACGGTAATAATTTTAGTTCTTATTCATTGTCCATTACAACAAGGATTGAAACAAATATGATAATATGATTTCTTTGTAGTGTGTAAATAGTTCTTATTCATTGTCCATTACAACAAGGATTGAAACTGAGTATTAAAATTATCAATATAATATTTAACACCTTGTTCTTATTCATTGTCCATTACAACAAGGATTGAAACTAAAGGTGACGTTTGGATAATAGATAAAGCAACAGCAGTTCTTATTCATTGTCCATTACAACAAGGATTGAAACTTCAAAGAATTTATTGAAGCTTGTAATACTGAACTTGTTCTTATTCATTGTCCATTACAACAAGGATTGAAACTGGCACTCATCCACAGGGTCTGCCAGCAGAGGAAATCGTTCTTATTCATTGTCCATTACAACAAGGATTGAAACTTATTGCTGCGTCGTCTAAACCCTCAAGGTTATGTAGTTCTTATTCATTGTCCATTACAACAAGGATTGAAACTTAATAATATAGTTGTAAAAAAATGTAAAGCAAGGGTTCTTATTCATTGTCCATTACAACAAGGATTGAAACATCATCGGAATTTCCTTAATGTTTGTTGGTATGTTTGTTCTTATTCATTGTCCATTACAACAAGGATTGAAACTGTGGAAAATTTTCTATTATCCTTGTAATAGTTTCCCGTTCTTATTCATTGTCCATTACAACAAGGATTGAAACTTCAGAAGAAATTGTAATTACAGCTGAAAATGATAGTTCTTATTCATTGTCCATTACAACAAGGATTGAAACTTAGATAAAGCCAAATAACCACTATTCCCCCCAATAGTTCTTATTCATTGTCCATTACAACAAGGATTGAAACGGAATTGTGACAACATATCACTTATGATATGTGCCGGGTTCTTATTCATTGTCCATTACAACAAGGATTGAAACTTCCAGGTATTCATTTTCATTTTTTTTATTCCTTATTGTTCTTATTCATTGTCCATTACAACAAGGATTGAAACTTATCAGATAGAAAAACTATTACCGATGTAATCAGTGTTCTTATTCATTGTCCATTACAACAAGGATTGAAACTATATAATTTCCCTTTCTAATTTGCTCTTCATAAAATTGTTCTTATTCATTGTCCATTACAACAAGGATTGAAACAGAGCTTGAAAGAGCTATTATTGATATGTGTAAAATAGTTCTTATTTATTGTCCATTACAACAAGGATTGAAACACTAATCAAACTAAACATTTAGTTAATAATAAGTTACAGTTCTTATTCATTGTCCATTGCAACAAGGATTGAAACATTTGTTCAATTTTTTTTGGTGAAATATCTAAACAATTGTTCTTATTCATTGTCCATTACAACAAGGATTGAAACATGTAGATTCACTTCCAATTAATGGATTATTATTAAGTTCTTATTCATTGTCCATTACAACAAGGATTGAAACCAAATATTATTTGAAATTAATTTATGTTTCCATAGTTTGTTCTTATTCATTGTCCATTACAACAAGGATTGAAACACCATAAATCACTTGTAACTATTTTCATTTTATTGTGAGTTCTTATTCATTGTCCATTACAACAAGGATTGAAACGAGTATAGTACTCCAATCCCACTCATCCTAGTGACCTGTTCTTATTCATTGTCCATTACAACAAGGATTGAAACAGAATTTATCAGAAATTTCTTTCAATTGTTTATCACTGTTCTTATTCATTGTCCATTACAACAAGGATTGAAACATCAGAAGGACTAGTTTGTCTCCGCTGGATAAATAGGTTCTTATTCATTGTCCATTACAACAAGGATTGAAACGCTTCATTTTTTAACGTTTCAGCAGCTCGTTTTAATGTTCTTATTCATTGTCCATTACAACAAGGATTGAAACAACACAACAAAAGACTGCAAAAACTTTGGTTTGACTGTGTTCTTATTCATTGTCCATTACAACAAGGATTGAAACGAATTACCGTAATAAAGTTAGAAGTTCATTGCATTTTGTTCTTATTCATTGTCCATTACAACAAGGATTGAAACGAGTATAGTACTCCAATCCCACTCATCCTAGTGACCTGTTCTTATTCATTGTCCATTACAACAAGGATTGAAACAGAATTTATCAGAAATTTCTTTCAATTGTTTATCACTGTTCTTATTCATTGTCCATTACAACAAGGATTGAAACTGATAGATTACTAATATAGCAATATTGGTGTAATATTGGTTCTTATTCATTGTCCATTACAACAAGGATTGAAACTTTCCTCTTCAATATGACTTAATTGTATTTTTTTTGTTCTTATTCATTGTCCATTACAACAAGGATTGAAACATTCAAATTCCAGAACAAAAGTAAATCATTGTCATTAGTTCTTATTCATTGTCCATTACAACAAGGATTGGTTTTTAATTGTTAATTATTTAATTGTGAATTGTGAATTATTTTTGTTTCTTTAATCATTTTTCTTTATTTTGTTTTTCATTTAACTCTTAACCTTTAACACTTAACATTTGCCACAATTGAAGGGATTTAGTATGTCGAATAATTAAGAATTAAAAATTAAGAATTGAGAATTAACGAGGTTGTCCCCATTGTTCTATAAAGTTAATTTCCTTAAAGATTCTTGCGATTACTTTATTTCTAACCTCAGAAATCCCTTCCTTTATTTCCTCCAATGTTATAGTTTTAGGAAGAACACTGGGTGAAATAATTTCAACAATATCATCATATATTGCAATTTTTATGTCACTTTCAATACTATAATCCCTATGCACTATTGCATTAATTACTGCCTCTCTTAGTGCTTCAATAGGTATTTCATACTTATCTACCCCAATATCTACCCTACGTTTCTCTGTATTTACGATTATATCTTAGTAATAAAAACAAAACTCAATTGGTTTTCTAATTTTCCCTTTCTATTTTCTATCCTTTATCCTCTATCTTCTGTAATCTGTTTTCTATCTTCTGTAATCTGTAATCTGTTTTCTGCTATCTGAAAATTTATATAAAGATTATAACTCCAATTTTTATTATATTTATCTATTAATAACAAAAAATTTTAAGAATTATGAGTATATTAGAAAAGCAAGAAGAATTAATTAAGAAGTTTGAAAATTTAACCGATTGGGAAGAAAAATATAAACTTATTATACAATTTGGTAAAGAATTGCCAACTTTTCCTGAAGAATTAAAAATTGACAAGAATAAAATTGATGGCTGCCAATCGCAAGTTTGGATTAGTGCCAAACATGAAAATGGCAAAATACAAATTTCAGCTGATAGCGATGCATTAATTGTAAAAGGATTAATTGCTATGCTTATTGATGTTTATTCAAATAACAGTCCGGATGAAATTTTAGCATCTCCACCGGAATTTTTGAAAAAAATAGGGATTGATAACCATCTTTCGCCAACAAGAAAAAACGGTTTAAGTGCTATGCTTAAACAGATTCAACTTTTTGCAGTAGCATTTAAGTCACTAAGCAAATTAAATAGTTAAGTTAAACAAAACCGCATAACATTTTGAACAATTTTAAAAATAAAATATTGGTTGTGCAGCCCCGCAGTTTAATTTTAATTTTTATTGTTTTAACTATAATAATTTTTGCTTCATTATTGTTGGAGTACTTTCAAAGAAAGGACGAATTTAACAAGTTAATGCAGTCGCAAACCCACGCATTACTTGAAACCACTACTTTATCTTTACAAAATGCTTTAATTACCGGTCAAGAAGTTGAACATCAATTATCTCAACGTTTATTAAATAATGCAGTACTTATAAAAGTTTTACTTTCAGAAGGCAAAATTTCCAACAAACTTTTACAGCGTATTGCTAAAGAGAATGATATTTTACGAATTAATATTTTTAATGATTTGGGTGAAAAAATTTATTCAACTAATCCTGAAACTATAAAACGTGATAATATTCATGGACCAATACCTGCACTTTACCCAATTTTTGAAGGCTTAACCGATACATTAATTATTGGATTACGCGAAACTTTCAAAAAAGACGGCTACAGATATGTAGTTGGACTTGCAACTGATGATGACGGTGCCATAGTTTTAATTTTGGATGGTGAAAAGGTTTTTGAATTTCGTAAACGATTAGGTTTAGGCGTTTTACTAAAAAATTTAACTTCTGAACCAAGAATAATTTATTCTTGTCTTCAAGATACATCTGGCTTTTTATCTGCATCGGGCAAGTATTCCGATTTAGAAAATATTAAAGATTCTCCTTTTTTATTTAACGCTTTAAATGATACTGCTTATAATTGGCGTTTGTTAGAAAATGACTCAATTAGTGTTTTTGAAGCTGTAAAAACTTTTCAAGCTAATAACGGTGTAGTGGGTTTATTACGCATTGGCGTTTCGCTTGAAACTCTTAGAGAAATTAATCAAAAGTTTATTACTCGTCTAACCATTTCAAGTATTATCATTGTTATTTTAGCTTTTGTTGTAATTTCTTTTATTTTTACAACTCAAAATATTAACTTACTAAAAAAACAATATAATGTTGTTGAAACATATTCCGAAAAAATACTATTCAATGTTACTGATGCTATTTTTGTTCTTAACGATAAATATATCATTAAATCCGTAAACAAAATAGGCTCTCTCCTTTTTTCAGGCAATAATATTGTTGGCAAACATATTTATGAATTAATTGATGAGTCCTTAATAAATAAACTGTTTAATGATGATATAACCACAATTCAAATAACCCCAATATTAAATGGTTTTAAGAAGATTTTTAATGTATCAAAAAGTTTGTTTCAAGATGAGAACAACATTATAAATTATATTTTAGTTTTTAACGATTTAACCGAACAAAAATTATTAGAAGAAAAAGTTGAACGTCAAGAGCGTCTTGCCGCAATGGGAGAACTGGCAAGCGGAGTTGCCCACGAAATTAGGAATCCCCTTAATACAATTGGAACTATTTCACAACAACTGAGCAAAGATTTTCTTCCCACAGAAAATACAGAGGAATATATTAACTTAACCAAATTAGTATACTCAGAAGTTAAACGAATCAATCAAACTATTGTAAGTTTTTTAAAGTTTGCACGTCCTGAACCTTTATCACCAAGCAGTTTTTCTTTTTCCGAAATTATTAATCAGCTTTCTGATCAATACTCCGCCTATTTTAATCAAAAGAACATTAAGTTTGAAATAAATAATAAATGGGAAGGCATTGTTAATTGGGATAAAAATAAAATTTTACAATCTTTAATGAATTTATTACAGAATGCATTTGATGCCACTCCTCAAAATGGGAAAGTGTCTTTATCTGCAGAAAACATTGGGAACAATATTATTATCTCTATTTCTGATAGTGGTTCTGGTATACCGGAAGATAAATTAAATAAAATATTTAATTTATATTATACAACAAAAGCTAAAGGAACCGGCATTGGTTTAAGCATTACTCAGCGTATTATTTACGAACATAACGGAATAATTACAGTTAGCAGCAAAATAAATGAAGGTACTTCATTTTATATTTCGCTGCCTGTTTTACCATTTGATAATAAAGGTTTAGTATGAACAACTTAAATATATTAATTGTTGATGATGAAAAATCACAAATTGAATCATTAAAAGGATTTTTAGCCAGACGAAATTATAATATTTTTACCGCCAGTAATGGCGTAGAAGGGATTAAAATTGTTAAATCAAATTATATTGATGTAATTCTATCGGATTACCGTATGCCGGAGCTTGATGGTTTGGGATTACTTACACAAGCAAAAGAAATTAATCCAGAAATTGATATCGTAATAATGACTGCTTACGGTAATGTTGATGATGCTGTTAATATTATGAAATCAGGGGCTTACGATTATTTAACCAAACCGATAGATTTAGATGAATTAGAAAACATTCTACTTCGAATCCGTGAAAAAAAGTTACTTACCCAAGAAAACAAATTACTAAAAGAGCAATTAAAGTTAAAATTTAGTTTTGAGGGGATAATTTCGCAAAGTAAAAAAATGGAGGAGGTTGTTAATACCGCCGCACGTGTTGCTGCAAGCAAAGCTACTGTGTTGGTATTAGGTGAAAGCGGAACGGGTAAAGAATTAATTGCAAAAGCAATTCATTACAGCAGCAATAGAAGCACAAAAGCTTTTGTCACGGTTAATGTTGCATCTCTTTCGGAAAACCTGATTGAAAGTGAATTATTTGGACATGAAAAAGGATCGTTTACAGGTTCGGTTAGTGCAAGAGTAGGTAGATTTGAAGAAGCCGATAATGGAACTTTGTTTATTGATGAAGTGGGCGATATTCCAATGCAAACTCAAGTTAAACTGCTTCGCGCAATTCAATTTGGTGAAATACAAAGAATTGGAAGTAATTCAACAACTACTGTTAATGTTAGAATAGTTGCTGCTACTCATAGAAATTTAGAAGACATGATTAAAGAAGGGACATTTAGAGAAGATTTGTATTACAGATTAAATGTAATTTCAATAAACATTCCCCCTCTTAGAGAACGTAGAGAAGATATTCCTTTACTTGTTCATCATTTTATTAATAAATATGCCAAAATAAACGAAAAAGAGGTTAAAGGAATAACTAATGCTGCTCTTGATAAACTAATTAAATTTGGTTATCCGGGGAATATTAGAGAATTGGAAAATATTATTGAACGTGCTATTCTTTTATGCAGATACGAACTTATCGATTTAAATGATTTACCAAACAACTTGTTAATAATTTCCGAAAACAAATTGCTCGATCCATTAAACTTAGAATTTGATTACGAAACCAAAGTTAAAGCTTTTGAAACTGAAATTATTAATGAAGCATTAAAA
The DNA here is from genome assembly GCA_963663265.2 of Melioribacteraceae bacterium. Taxonomy (GTDB): domain Bacteria; phylum Bacteroidota; class Ignavibacteria; order Ignavibacteriales; family Melioribacteraceae; genus JAEXOD01. Next base: position 1,981,594 of record CAXXXM010000002.1, on the reverse strand, counting down.
CGAACAAACGGCAACCAAAGTGCTGCTGCACGTATTTTACAAATTTCTGAACGTCATTTACGCTCACGATTAGAAAGATTAGGATTAAAAAATAAATAAATACTTGGGATTGCAGAATATAAAGAGTGACGAGTAACGCGTGACAAGTGACGAAAAGCAGCTATCAGTTTACAGCAAATAGCTAATAGTGAAAAGCGGTTAAAAGGTTAAAGTTTAAGTGTTGAAGGTTAAAACCTTCAGTTTAATTTTATCGAAATAATCCTGTTTATGGGACTATAGGACAAAAATTTCTCCTTTTATACAGTCCCAATTCTCGAAACATTATTTGTTATATGTCACTTATTTTGTCGCACCTAAAGGAGCTTTATTGGTTTTAGGGGATTTCATTTTACTTAATAATTTGAAGTTTATTTACAATAGTGCTTCGATCTGTTTTAATTGCATAAAAATAAACACCTGAAGATAAAGTTGAGCAATTAATTACGTAGTTATGATAACCACTATCTTGTATTCCTAAATTTTCTGCATACACTTCTTGCCCAAGTATATTATAAAGCACTACTTTTACATCACTCAAAAATTGAATTGAATAATTAATTGTTGTAATACTTTCGACTGGATTGGGATAATTTTGTGATAACACTTCTTCTATTTGATGCATAAAAACGCCAATTGTATCAGAATAACCTGATGTAGATTCTCCAATAATTTTTATTCTATAAATATAATAACCATACTTATCTAAATTGTTATCTATTAGAGTGTAATACGCCTTGCCACTTTTTGTAGTTGCAACATCCTCATATATCCAAGGTTGTGTGCATCGTTGTAATTTATACTCAACAGCATTACTATCATCAATTGATTCCCACTGAATTACATTATAAGTATTTTTACAGAATACACTTAAATTTTTTATCTCAACTGGCAAATTATAGTATATCGATTTTGTTTCCAAATATGTAAATGTGCCATCATAGTCGATTTGCTTTAACCTATAATAATACATTCCTGTTTTTGGGGGTTTATCTATATATAAATACTTTAAGGTATCAGTAGTTGTTCCTCCTCCTTCAATAAAAGCAATCTGTTTCCAATTATTATTATTCTCAGATAATAATATTGAAAACCCACTGTTATTTATTTCATGAAAAGTCGACCAAGAAATTACTACTTCCCAACCTTTAGAATAAACATTAAAATTTAACAAATCGGTTGATAAAATTATTTCTTGTGAAAAAGTACTACTTGCAAAAAGGATTAATACAATAGCCCAATAAAAGTTTTTCATAAACCTACCCCGCAAAATATTTTTATTTCCTGCAAATTCAAGATAACAAATTTTTAGCTTACATTCAAAGAATATAAAAATTTTGTATTACATTATTAAAATTGTTATAAATAAGAAAATTAAGGTCGCTTCATAGCTAATTAATGTCTTCAAATAACATATAAATTGTACAGAGTTCAACCAAAGAGAAAAGCACATAAAATATTGCAAAAGCTATTATAAATCAAGCAAAATAACTTAATACCATTTATCCGTTGTCTAAATGGTAATTCATGATATTAAATTGATTTTTCTGATTATAAATCAAACATCTATATTTTGCGACTTAATTATTTTCGTATTATGATTGCAGAGCAATCACATGTCGTTAACCCTACTTGGCATACTTTCCCCACGACTTCGGATGAAGTCGCACTTATTAATAATAGAGACTTGTGATTGGAAACTCGTGTCTTTGTTGTTGCAAAACATAAAACCATTGTCTGAACGGGGATTATAGAATTAAATTATTTTTTGAGATTATAACACTATTTAAAAACAGAAGAGCCAATATTTAGATAAATGAGACCCAAAGGGTCGGAATGTTAATAGCAAATCGATCTAAACAAAATAATAAGCCCCAGCGTGGGCGACATGTTCTTTTTAAAAGGAATGCGTGACGGTAAGACAATTGACGAAAGATAGATACTTGAGACTTATTACTTGATACTTGGGTATTGCAAAACATAAAACCATTGTCTGAACGGGGATTCATGAGATTATAATGATTCTTGGGATTAAAGATTAAACCTTTTAATTTGCCAACACACTATTTTGGCTTGATGTTTGCAGAGCAATCACATGTCGTTAACCATACTGGGCATACTTTCCCCATGACTTCGGATGAAGTCGCACTTATTAATAATAGAGACTTGATACTTGTGACTTGATACTTGTGACTTGGTGATTGCAAAACATAAAACCATTGTCTGAACGGGGATTATTGAATTAAATTATTTTTTGAGATTATAACACTATTTAAAAACAGAAGAGCCAATATTTAGATAAATGAGACCCAGAGGGTCGGAATGTTAACAGCTAATCGTTCCCCACTATATAATAAGCCCCAGCGTGGGCAACATGTTCTTTTTATAAAGCGATGCGTTATGAAGGAAGAGTGACTAGAAACGCGTGACGAGTGAGGAAATGTAGTTATCAGTAAATAGCTAATAGTGAACAGTAAAAAGTACGGCGTGATGAGATATCATTAGTATTTCTATCCCCGTACTTCAGTGCGGGGTTTTATGCAATATCAGTTTATTTCTTGCCCATGACTTCAGTCATGGGGATATATCTTATCAACAGCAACTAAACCGTTTTATTGTTTTACGAGCCATTCTTTAGCATCAACAAGAGTGGGGAATGGCTTAATCTCTCTACCAACTGAATCAACTAACTTCTCAAATATTTTTTGTTTCACTCCGGTTACCCCAGCAACTGCACTTGCTTTTACATAAGGGGAATTATTGAAGGCAAACTCTCTAAGCAATTCATAATTTTTGTTATGATTGCTGATATTTGTAATATCGGTTAATACAAGAAGACTTCCGGGTTCTTTTGTTGAAATTTCAGATTTCGCTTTTTCAATTACTGTTTTAATATCTTTAGATTCAACAAGTCCGATAAAACTTATTAAATAAATCTCTTTGGATTTATAATATTCAAAAGTAGTTCTATCCATGGAATTATTCCATTTTATTTATCTATTAATAACAATTTAATTTTACTAAGGTCATCCTTTGATTGTTCATTTAATATTTTTCTAATTGTAACATAAACCATTTCGTCAGAGTTGGTAATATTCTCAGCTTCTTCACGTAATACGTTTTTATCTAAATCATTGATGGTTTCGTTCTGACTAATTAGTATTTCAATACCATCCAAAATATTTTTAGTTAGTTCAAATTTTTCGTCTATTGTTATATTTTTATTTGCAATTAATATTTCAGCAGCTAATTTATATATATATCTTGCTACCCCTACTGTTTTATACTTATCGTTTTTTGCTGCCAGATTAAAAAAGTAGAGAGCATCTTTTCTTTTTTCAGGATTTTTATTGATTTGACTATAATGTTCCATTGCGTTTTGGTAATTATAATCGGCTTCTTCTACATTGCTTCCACAGCTTACAATAGCAAAAACAAGAGCGAGCATTAATAATATTTTTTTTGATTTAGAACCCATAGCTCTTTAAGTATCCTTTAATATCCAAATCATCTTTAGTCATTCTTTTCATCTTTTCATACCAAGGCAATAGCTCGCCAGACGAGTATAAATAATTAATTAAATCATTCCCAACTTTGTTATTAAACAAATATTTTTCACCATAAACCGATTTTAAATGATTATGAATTTGTGTTGATATTATATCGGCGAAAAAGTAATTATGAAGATAAACAGGATACGAAACATATGTTATATTATCTTGATACCAAAATTTTCCCAATGGTTTTGAATCGACAAACAAAAACTTTTTGTAAAGACTATCTCTTACTGCATTTGGATCAGCATCCAAATTTTTGTACAGTTCTATTTCAAGCATAATTGTTACTAAATGATATCTCAACTTGGCAGCAGCATATTTATTTATTAGTGAATCTTTGTTTCGTATACTATCCTCAGTATATCCCGCATATTTTTTCAGCCATTCATTGTTTTTAACAATTTTTTCGCTTGTTACAGCCAACCCTTCGCTAAACGCCCCACATCCATTTCCCGCACACCATTCGTAACCTTTTAGTATTGGGGAATTTATTTTAGTAAACACACCTTGCATTCCGTGCCCCAATTCATGCATAATTACAAATATTGGCTGTTCGGGTTTTATTACTATCCTGAAATCTGTGGGTATTTTTACGGCAAGTCCGTTGCCCCCAAATGGAATATCCTTTTCAACAAAACGGATTGGTAACGACTTGTAGTCAATTCCAATATTCTTAAAAGTTTCTGTTATAATGGAATCTGTTTGTGATTTATCTTGTAAACTTACTGATTTATTCTTATAAACTATCTTTACCATTTTTATTACATCAGGCAAAGTTATTTCAGTCTTATTATTTTCCTTCAAAAATTCTTCAATTAATAATTTATATTTGGGCAGAGTAGCTTTTTCTATTTTATTAATTACATCATCAAAATCTCTAATATTCAGTCCATTCAACATTAATTGATATTCGGCATAATTATTAAATCCCAAAGATATCGCCTTATTATTTCTTCTCGTCATTAATTCTTTAATTAATTTTTCTAATTCAGCCTCTGACGGTCTATCATTTGTTGATTCATCATTAACCAACCATTTTTCCAATTGATCTTCAAGGGGAAATATATCATCATCGTTATCTACTTTTGCACCTAATAAAACTAAGTGCCAAACTTCCACTCTTCTTTTTAGTTCATTATCCTTTATTTCCGATATCTTATTATACCACAAATCTATTTCATTGTTTAATGTTTCATCATTAAACAACTCTAAATATCGTAAGCGTGGCACTTGTGTATCTGCTTCTCCTTCTTGAGAGTAAATATTCCAAGATGCAATTCCCATCTGTACTGATATGTCGTCAAATATTTTCTCTTTTTCATCAAGATATTTTTTTAATTCCTCTTCAGTATTTATTGCAGCAAATAAATTTAAGTTGCTAAATAACAACAAAAGAAAAACATAAATTACTGTAATATTTACTTTTTTCATTATCTCCCCGCTAATTATTTTTTATTAAAATATAAAAGTTTTGTATATGGTAGGTTATCCAAATATTCACTTAAGGTTAAGTTTTCGGCAACCGGCAAATAGCTATATTCCCCATCCATATCTAAATACGATGAAAAAAAGTCTGCAAAATCAAACGATATCAAATCCCAACAACTATATGGTACATCATGCACAGCTTCAAAAACATAAGATTCTTTTTTTAACAATGGATTGATAAAAATCATTAGCTCGTTAAATTTATTTCTACCAAAAGGAATAAAGGGATAATTTACATTACTTGGAGGGTCATATTTCCATCCCATTGTTTTAAGTCGTTCATATTGAAATGCCATCTCTTCCAAACTAAATATTGTATTACTGTTCCATGCTGCAGTTTCAATATCTATATCCATATTGCATAATAAGTTTATAAATCCACCGTCATATACTTTCATAAACTCTTTATACGATGCTGGTAAAAATATTGAATGCTTTCTTTCTATCTCCTTAATTAATCCCGGATTTTTCTGAATAGGAAAGATATACCTTTTAGGATTTTCTTCAATTTGTAGTTTTAAAATAGAAAGAGAATTTTTAATTAAATCCATAAATAAAAGTCCTTATTAGGGTTTAAAATACTTAATTATTAACCGAAAATAAAGTTAAAAACAAATAATATTAGGTATAATTTAATTTAGGCTTTACTTATTTAACTGTTCATTATTGCTTGGATGGTAAAAATTGTAAACAATTTTTGCTTTTCCCATTCCAATAACTTTAGCCAAATCTTCAGCACTCAGCAATTTAATTTCTTCAACCGAATTAAAAGCTTCAAGCAATTTTGCGGCAACTGCTTCGCCAATACCCTTAATATCTTCAAGTTCGGAATGAAAGGTACGCTTACTGCGACGTTCTCTATGGAATGTGATGGCAAATCTGTGAGCTTCATCTCTTATGTGTTGTAATAATTTTAAGCTTGAAGAAGTCTTAGGAATTGTAATTGGATCGCTTTGATTTGGCAAAAACACCTCTTCAAGTCGTTTTGCTAAACCTATAATTTCATATTTTGGATATCCAATATCATCTAAAGCTTCAATTGCACTTGAAAGCTGTCCTTTACCACCATCAACCATAATTAAACTTGGTGGCGTTAATTTATCTTCCATTACTCTTGAGTACCTTCTTGTAATAACTTCCCTCATGCTTGCAAAATCATCAACCCCTTCTACTGATTGAATAATAAACTTTCGGTAAAGACTTTTCTTAGGTTTCCCATCTTCAAAAACAACCATACTTGCAACTGTATCTGTTCCTTGCAAATGCGAGATATCAAAACACTCAATAATTGTTGGAACGTTTTTAAGCATTAAATCACGCTTTAAGGATAGAACAACATGCGGAACGTTTTTTTCGCGTTTCATTCTTTGCAATTGAATTTCGCCCAATTGCAAAATTGCATTCTGCTTACACATCTTAAGCATAAGCATAGCTTCGCATTTAATTTGCGGAACTGTAAATTTAGGTCTTTTTCCACCTTTTTGTTCAAGCCAATCAAGCAAAGACGAACCATCTTCAGGCTCTAATTCAATAACAATTTCTTTTGGGATGTCAACATATTCGTTATAATAGAATCGAATTATGGAGGCATAAATACCTTCCATATTTTGTTCTATTTCGGTGCTTAGCTTTAGATTACGTTTACCGACTAATTTTCCGCTTCTAATATTAAGAATTGTTGCTGCAACATCTTTATTATCAACAGCGGCACTTATAATATCTTTATCTTCTAAATCGGTTGAAACTACTTTTTGTTTTGATGAATAAACTGTTAGCTGATCAATTTTATCGCGTAAGGCAGCAGCTTTTTCAAAAGCAAATATTTTTGAAGCTTCAAACATTTCATTCTGCAATTCCTTAATAAGATCGTCAGTTTTTCCTCTAAAAATTTTTATTGCCTGGGTTACCATGTAATTATATTCAAGCTGCGAAATTTTCCCTTCGCATGGCCCATCACATTTTTTAATATGATAATCTAAACAAACCTTATATTTCCCCTTGCCGATTGTTTCATCATCCAAATTAAGTTTACAGCTTCTAATCTTAAAAATATGATTTATAAGCCGCAATGATGCTTTCATACTTTTAACATCGGTATAAGGTCCAAAATACTTTGAACCGTCTCGTACAATTAACCGAGTTGGAAAAATTTGAGGATACGGTTCGTTTGTAATTCTTATATATGGAAATGTTTTATCATCTTTTAAATTTATATTATAACGTGGTTTTAACTCTTTTATTAAATTATTCTCCAAAACCAAAGCTTCAACTTCGCTTGATGTAATAATTAATTCCAAATCTTCAATTTTACTTACCAAGGCTAAAGTTTTTGTATTTGTAATATTACTTTGGAAATAAGACCTTACCCTATTACGTAAATTTTTAGCTTTACCAACATAAATAATAACCCCTTTAGCATCTTTATATTGATACACTCCCGGGTCTGTTGGTAAATTATTAAGTTTCCGCTGTAAATTTTCGTTCATATTAATAATTGAATAATTTTTGTTCAGTCCAACCAAAAGAGTTGTTATATTGCAAATTTGCATCATAATTAGTAATTATAAGCTCATTGCCCAAGTTAGATGTTTTTGAAGAAACATTTTTCATTCCATATGTAAAATTCCATGGATACTGAAAAGCAAAGGAGAATAATTCTTTAATATAGTCTGAATCATCATAAGTAATTAACCATTTTGCCTTTACATTTTTCATTTTCTGAGCAAAATTAATATGATCAAATCCTTTGTGTAGTTTCCCATTTTTACCATACAAAGCTGATTTTGTAGCCGAGTAATAAGGAGGGTCAAGAAAAATAAAAACTGATTCATTAACATTTTCTAATAAAGAAGAAAAATCGTAATTTGTAATTTGAGTATTATCTAAAATCTCTCCTAATAATTTAACTCTTTCAATACTTGTATCTGTAAAGCGATTATGAAATGCTGAATCCGAATACCCTCCACTTTCAGTTGTTCCTGAAAATGTTATTCTATTAAAAACAAAAAAAGCTGCTGCTTTTTGAATTGGCGTAAAATTATTAATGTTTAGCGTTAAAAACTTATATAAATCTTTCCCATCCTTAAATTCATTCTTCCATACAATTATTTGATTTAACAATTCTTTTGGATTATCCTTGCAGTTTTCCCAAAAATAAAAAAGGTTCTCATAAACGTCATTTATCCAATATTTTTTTTGAGGGTACTTTTGCTTTAAATAAATAAACATAGAACCGCCACCTAAAAAAGGTTCTCGATATTCTTCGAAATTAGGAATAAAAGGGGCTAAAGATTTAATAGCCTTACTTTTTCCACCCGGATATCTTAAAGGTGTTTTTATCATTTATGGTTTACTTCACTTATAACTTCGGTTTCATTAGAATATAATATCCTTTATATTTAATTCCAGTAATTGTACCTTTAACATCCATTTTTACCCCAAGAATATCCTTAAAACATAAAATTTTTACTTAATAATTCCAAATACACAAAAACAATTAAAACTAATAAAGTAATAACTAATATTCCACCTCTAAAAAATATTTTTCCTTTGGCACTTAAATTCAGCATATCTTCACCAATACGCAGATAAGCCAACCCCGAAACAAAAACACTAATATAACATGCCAAAATAAGCGTAATATCAATAATAGATGATGTTTTTAGCACAAATAGCATAGCTGAAAGTCCAATTAAAGTCGTATTTAATTTACCTAAGAATATTGAACTTACAACTTTACCTTCTTTTTTGGAAATAATATAACCAAATATTGTAATAAGAATATCTCTATAAATAAGCAAAAACAAAACGCCGGCAGGATATCCACGGTGAACTATAATTCCAAACAGCACAAAAAAACTACATATCTTATCGGCAATTGGGTCAATTATTTTACCAAGCTCCGTTACTTGATTAAATTTTCTGCTAAAATAACCGTCATAATAGTCGCTTATTATTGCCAAAAAACCTAAAAAGGGGACCATCCAAAACGAAAATTGATCGGTTTTACCCAAATAATAAAAAATTGGAATTCCAATAAAAACTCTAAAAAGACTTAAAATATTGGAAATATAAAAAAATTCCTTAAATTTGATATTCATTTAATTTAAAATATTATTATAATTAGCTGTAAAGTTAATTAAAATAACTGATTATTTAAATAAGACTTGAAAATTTAAATAAAATAATTTATATTTGTTGTCTATTTTTTAGTAGGCGAGGTAGCTCAGTCGGCTAGAGCAATGGAATCATAATCCATGTGTCGGGGGTTCGAATCCCTCCCTCGCTACAAAGTTAAACGGAGAACGTAATGTTTACATTATTAATGACAATAGCAGTAATTGTCGCAGTACTTTTAGTGATCATAGTATTACTTCAATCAAGTAAAGGTGGCGGTCTTGCCGGTACTTTTGGTGGCGGTGGTGCTAACGTTGGTACTATGTTTGGAACAAGAAGAACAGCAGATTTTTTAGGTAAAGCTACTTGGTGGTTAGGTGGTGCTTTATTAATTATTGCTCTCTTGATAAACTTATTCTTTTTACCTTCAAACAGTAAAGGAACAAGAGAAAGCATTATTCAAAAAACTTCTCAACAAACAGTTCCTACTACTCCTAATTTACCTCAACAAAAGAAGTAAAAAAGTTTTTATTCTTGAGAAAGCGATTTTATCAAATCGCTTTCTTTGTTTTAAACCTCTCTTTATATTTTCTATTCCCTTTCTTTTTTTTATTTTTGCTTATATAATCTGTACAACTTACTTTGACAAATGGAATATTTAGAACAAAATCCCTGTACTACTTTAAACTCTTACGTACACAAGTATTGGTTTTTTAAGAACAATACTGACGAGCTAAAAACAACTATTTTACCCGATGGTTGTTTTGATTTAATTATTTCAATTAGTAATAACAAAATCACCCAAATTTTACTAACCGGCATTTGGACTAAGCAAAAACACGTATCGGTTGAACCTAACATTATTCAATTATCTATCCGGTTTAGAATTATTGCCGCCGAACTATTTTTTAATAAAGAATTAAAATCACTTTTAGAAACAAGTACTCTACTACCTTTAGATTTTTGGGGCATATCCGCAATTAAAGATTACAAATTTGATTTTTTTATTAATTATGTTGAAGAAATTCTATTAAATATTTTAACTAATAATCAACTGAACGAACAAAAAATTAAACTATTTGAGATTTTGTATTCATCAAAGGGAGATATTGAAGTTTCTGAAATTGCAAAAACGCTTAACTGGAGTACAAGAAGCATTAACAGATATTTTAATAAACAATTTGGCTTTCCATTAAAAACTTTTATCAGCATTTTGCGTTGTAATGCTGCTTACAAACAAATTTCTAATGGCGATTTATTTCCGAGCAACAACTATTATGACCAATCTCATTTTATTAAAGAAATTAAAAACTATACAGGGTTTACACCCAAAGAGTTGTATTTAGGGAAAGATGACCGATTTTTACAATTAAATACTATCAAAAAAAACTAAATTTGGATAAAATAATTCACGGAGTTATAAATGAAATTATCTAAATTTACACCAAATTTTGAAGTTGCCAATATTAAAGAAACGATTAATTTTTATGAGCAAGTATTCGGTTTTTCCGTAATTCATGCTGTGCCTAAAAATACTGAAGACATTCATCTAACAATTCAAGATGATACGGAATACGTTTATGCCTCAATTCAGAAAGATGGAATTGAAATTATGCTGCAAGAATCAGAAAATTTTAAAGAAAGTATAATTTATGCTAAAGACCTAAAAATTGGGGCTTCAATAGCTTTTTATGCTGAAGTAGAAGGTATTGATACTTTTTACACTCAGCTAAAACAACAAGTGAAAGAAATAACAGAATTAACTACTTCTTGGTACGGAATGAAAGAATTTTTTATTAAAGATATAAATGGTTATATTTTGTGCTTTGCTGAAAACATAAACAAATAAAAATATGAAATTAGAAGAATATAGAAATTACTGCTTATCATTAAAAGGAGCCGAAGAAGGCTTTCCATTTGATGAAACAACAATAGTATTTACCATTAAAGGCAAAATGTTTTCATTATCGGACATTGATAAATTTGAATTTATTAATGTAAAATGCGATCCCGAAATTATTATTGACTTACGTGAAAGATACGAAGGAGTAATTCCGGGCTATCATATGAATAAAAATCATTGGAACAGCATTTTAACCAATAGCAGGATACCCGATAGTTTAATAAAAGAATGGATAAAAAATTCTTATAATTTAATTATTAAAGGATTACCTAAGAAACTTCAAAAAGAATTAGAAGAAGAATAAATCAATCTAACAATTCAATTATCTCATCTTGAATATTTTTATAATAAGCATGGTCTTTTCTTGAAAAAGCGAAAATCATGCTTATTACATAACACTTACTATTTTTACCCTCTAAATAACCCGAAACAGATGAAATTCCATTTAGAGTACCGGTTTTACCCCAAAAAGTATGGTTATTATCATTTTTTAATCGCTTTCTTAAAGTACCTTCTACACCTGCTTCAGATAACGATTTCTTAAATGGTTCATACAAATCCGGTTTTTTGTACATCTCAAGCAATAAATCAGAAAGAGTTTTTACTGTTACTTCATTATATCTCGAAATTCCACTTCCATCTACAACAGCAACACCTTCATCATAAATTTCATGTTCATAAATAAATTCATTTACAGCTTGACCAGCATAAAACGAATTCCCCTGTTTAAGACTTTTAAATGCTCCCAAAGTTTTAAATAAACACTCTGCCAAGTAGTTATCACTTCTCTTATTAATCTTTCCAACCAATTCTAAAATAGGAAACGAAACCGTTGCTAAATAATTTGTATTTGAATGCATTACTCCTTTTTGCGGTTCACCTGTAATATTTATTCCGCTTTCTTTAATTTTTGAATACAACGAAGATGCCATATAATATGATGGATTATCAATTTTCAACCCATAATTTGCCGAATTATTTCTTCTTAAACTACCGGAAACCACAATTACATATTTACCATCAACAAATTTCACCCTAACAGAGGGCTTTCTTCTTCTTGTTGTAACCTTGCAACTATTATTAATAACAATATAATCACTTTTAGGAGACGTAGTTACTGAAACCAGCTTCCCCGATTTACTACCTGCACTAACAGTTACATTAATCATATTCCTATTTAGAACTAAAGCAGAAACAGCAGGTAAAGGAACATTTGCAGTTTCATCTGTAATCCAATCATCGCGGTAATAAATGTCATCTAAATAAGTATCATCTCCAATCACATTACCTTGTATTGTATTTATCTTACTATCCGTTAGTGCTTTTACAAACACATCTAAATCCGAATCAGTAAACATACTGTTACCAAAGCCTTTAACGTACAAATTACCATTAATTATTCCATCTTTTATATCAGGATCATCAGAAAATAATTTGGTAGTAAACTCGTAATTAAGCCCCATAGAATTTAAAGCTACAGCAGTAGTGAACAATTTTGTATTGCTTGCAGGAATCATTATTTTTGTTGAATTTTGTTCAAATAATATTTCACCTGTTTGAGGATCAGTTATTTGAACAGCAGCAGTTGTAGATGCTGGAATTTTATTCAAAACACCTTGTATTTTATATTTCAAAGCCGATTGAGCCTGTAATGTAACAACCAACAGAAATAATATTATTCCCTTTTTTACCATATGTACCTTAAATTTTAAAATTAAGATTTAATGTAAAAAATGGCGTAATAATATTCAACAAAGTAGTTATTTTTCCTTAATATTTAATCCACACAACTAAAGTTGCATTATTTAGCTTGTTCTAATCCGCATGACTAAAGTCATGGGCAAAAAGAAAAATGATTTTGCCTAAAACCGCACGACTGAAATTGTGAGGAAGAAATCGTCACGCGTTACTCGTTACTTGTCACTTTTTTACTCATCACGCTTCACGCTTCACGTCTATTCACTATTCGCTGTTCACTATTAGCTGCCTTTCGTCACTTTCTTTCCGCATGACTGAAGTCATGGGCAAGAAGAAAAATGATTTTGCATAAAACCGCACGACTGAAGTCGTGGGACAGAAATTCTTTTTATTCCTCATCACACCGCACTTTTTGCGGTTCACTATTAGCTATTCACTGACAAATAATTCAATAATTAATAATTGATAATTATTTTAAAAGTATCATTTTTTTAGTGGTTGAAAAATTTGCACCACCATTAACTGCTTTAGCATCTATTCTGTATAGATATACACCACTTGCAAAGTTATTAATTTCTACTCTTTGTTCATGGTAACCAGCTTCAAATGTTGAAGAAACAACATCCATAACTTTTTGTCCAATTACATTATAAATTGAAATATTTACATTGCTATCATAAGGCAAACTATATCTAATAACCGTTCCTGCATTAAATGGATTTGGATAGTTTTGATATAATTCAAATTCAGTTGGTACTAAGCTTTTTTTGAATGATTCAATATATTCTTTTGTACCAACAATTACTTTATATTGGTATTCACTACAATTTTCAGAAATTCGAATACCATTTACTTCTTTCATATTATATAACATATTATTCGCACTATCATGTAAATAGATTTCATATTTAGCTGTACTTTCTAAATGTATTGTCCAATCAAGATCAAGATCCAAACCTGATTCGTTAATAGTTTGCATTTGGAATATTTGAAAATCATCAACAATTGGTTTTGAATCCTTAAAAAATTCTTTTTTTTCTAAATTGGAATTCGATTCATAAAACCTAACTCCTGCAATTTCAAAATCACTTGGCAACGCAGTTATATCCTTTTTATCAAAATCTTCAAGCGATGTTTGATCAATGGATAATTCAGCAGAACCATACTTCCAATCGCCGTAATGCAAGTTAAAATTTGCAAATACTTGACCCGAAGCAACGGGTTTTTCCGGTTCGGTATTTTCTATATTTCTTAAATTATATGGAATATATAAGTGTTGTTTATTTTCAACATTATAATAATAATACCCCTCAAAAGGAATCATTACAGTAGTATAAGGCTCCCAGTGTTTATTCCATGAAAACAATTTGTGTTCACCCTTATTTAAATTGTTAGCTTCAACAACGTCATCCCAATAAACCCCCTTTATGAATGGATTTGCTATTAAATTCCAACCACTCCGTAATAAAATGTAATATCCATCTTCTGAATATTCTATGTTAACATTGTTAATATTTCGGAACACGCAAAAGTTAAATTTGTTTTTTGCCCAGTAACTTTTTCCGGGTTGAAATCTAAATGCATCTGGATTGTTTATATCAAATTCAAGTAATGCACTTTCCTTTAATCCATATTCATCATAGGCAATCCAATCATTATTTGGAGTTCCAACCATATAATCACTTAACCTTGAATTCACATCTCCGGGGATGCTGATTAGTTTTAATAACCTTTTGTTTTCCCAATCACCAAAGCTTATTATCTTATTTAGTTCAATCGAATATGGGTATTCTTCAATATTTAAAGAAATAGTATCACATAAATTTGTATCAATAACATCAACTATCCTTACTAAATAGTTGTTTTTTACAACACTCATATCATACCATTTATATTCTTGTTTTCGTGCATCATAATTTCGTACAAATGTTATCCAAGTTTTTCCGTCATCAAGCGATTTTTGAATTGTAATATGTTGAACGTAATCAGTTAACCAATTTACACTCAATTGGTTTTCCGGTCTATAATTCTGTCTAACCTTTTCTTTAACAAACGCCAAGTTAGCATTTACAACTTTAATGGAATGGGGATATATTTCAAATATTCCTGGCTCATTGGCATCGGATATTTTTAATTTCCCTTTCATTGTTGTCGTTTTAGGAACATCCCATTTATAATTATTGAATTTTGTTGTATATTGATCAACAAGTGTACTCCACGTTGCCCCATCATCCGAGCTATATTCAATTTTTACTGTATCAACACGGTGCATATTCCACAATATATATCTAAAGGCACCTGCTCTTACTGTATCGCTGCCATTAATATAACTTATACCAACATATTTTTTAAATATTGTAAAAGCAGAATCATTAACATCATCTACTTTATGTATCCCTTCATTTACAATTTTAACAAGGCACTGACTGGAAGATATATTTGGAATTAGCCAGTCATATTTTTTAGTTGTTGCATCAATTGCATGCTCAATTAAGTTCCAATTATTTCCCATATCTGAGCTATAATACAAGGACACCTTTTTTAAATATTTTGCTTCCCAAGTAATAGTTTCCGTTTTGCCATAACCAAATCTTTCATTTCCATTAGGTCTAATTAATTTTATCTCTGGATAAAATATAACAAATCGAGCAATACTAACATCTTTTACGCTAAGATTTGCAACATCACTTATTCTAACTCTACACTCAGTACTCGGTGTGTTTGGAACTACCCAATTAATACTTTTAAGGTTTGCATCAACACTATCGGCAATTAATACCCAGTTAATATCATTTTCAGTCGTATATTCAATTTTTACATAGTTTACACTTTGAGAAGTCCATCTAATCTGCTGAGTTGATCCTGTTTCATATTCGCAATAATTATCAGGCTCCGACAATCGAACAAAATAAATTAGTGATTTAGTGCCTTCATTAAGCGAACTTTTTCCTCCATCATTGTTATCGTCATAATTATTTTGAGCAAACCCAATTGTGACAAATAATAATATAAACAATGTAACAAATTTAATTTTTTTCATTTCCAACCTATTATATTAACCCTAAAACTAATTAATTCATTTTAAATACACGTTTACCACAAAGTTAGATACTTTATTTTTTCAATAATATTTTAGAATACGCTTTGCACACAGCCTACTCAACTACTCCGCATTTTCTTTAAGGAAATTAATAATTATTGGACAGTTTGTCAACCTTTTTTCAAAAAAGGTATAATTTTTTCCCTTTTATTACATTAAGGTTTATCCGCACGACTGAAGTCGTGGGCGTTTCATAATTGAGGGATGTTATTTAGGGCTTGCATGAAAACAGTTAAAATAAATGTATTTTTCATAATAATTATTGCGTCACGGTACGACCGATGACGCCCGAGATCGGAATTTTTGAGTTTTGCAACAGCTACAAGTCGTGAGACAGAAATGCTATTTAAACAAAAGCCGTTAAACGATTTTTTGTTTAACGGCATTCAACAATTTAACCTTCAACACTTAAATTTTAACCTTGTTCAAACGTCACTTGTCACTTTCTTTCCGCATGACTAAAGTCATGGGCAAGAAAAAAAAGATTTTGCATAAAACCGCACGACTGAAGTCGTGGGACAGAAATTATAAATATTCCTCATTTTGCTACTCTCTTTCGTCACTTGTCACGCGTTACTCGTCACTTCTTTTCCGTCACTTCTTCGGTTTATAAATATGCGTACTTTGTCCAAAAAACATTTCTGCAGTTTCCATAACCGTTTCAGAAAGTGTTGGGTGAGGATGGATTGATAAAGCAATATCTTTAGCATTTGCAGCCATTTCAATTGCAATAACACCTTCGGCAATCATTTCACCTGCACCGGCACCTACTATACCCATACCGAGTATACGTTGTGTTTCAGGATCCATAATTAACTTTGTCAATCCGTCATTTCTATCAATTGTAGTTGCTCTGCCTGAAGCACCCCAAGGGAATTTTGCAACTTCAACTTTAATCCCCTTTTCTTTAGCCTCAGTTTCAGTTAAACCAGCCCAAGCAAGTTCTGGATCGGTAAAAACAACTGCTGGAATTGCACTTGGTTCAAAAGCAACTTTATGTCCGGCAATTGCTTCAACAGCAACTTTTCCTTCAGCAGATGCTTTATGTGCCAACATTGGATTACCAACAACATCACCAATTGCATAAATTTTAGGATCGTTTGTTTGTAGTTTTTCATCTACCACAATAAATCCTCTTTCATTTACTTTAACATTGGTATTTTCCAAGCCAAATCCTGTTGTAACAGGTTTTCTACCAATTGATATTAAAACTTTGTCAAATTCAACTTCTTCAGTTGGAGCTTTTGCCCCTTCAAATTTTACATATACTTTGTTATCTCTTTCAACAAGACTAACAACTTTAGTATTTAACAAAACTGATTCCATTTTTTGGTTAATACTTTTTGCTAATACCATTGCCATATCTCTATCAGCACCGGGTAATAAGCCTGCTGTCATTTCAACAACCGTAACCTTACTTCCCAAAGCAGCATATACCGAACCCAATTCAAGTCCAATATATCCACCACCAATAACAAGCATTTTGCCGGGAATATCATTTAATGCTAAAGCCGCTGTCGAATCCATCACCAACGGGGAATCAATAGAAAGTCCGGGTATTCTTGTAGGAACAGAACCGGTTGCAATTATTGCATTTTCAAAAGTTAATTCTTCAGTAGTTCCATCAACCTTATCAATAAATAAAGTATTTGAATTAATAAAAGATGCTTTACCATTAATGTAGTTTATTTTTCTTTGTTTGCTTAATACACCTAAACCACCTGTTAATTTATTAACCACGCCTTCTTTCCAAGTGCGTAATTTTTCTAAATCAATCGTTGGCTTTTCAAAATAAACGCCCCATTTTTTTGCTTCTTCCGCCTCGTTTAATAATTTTGCAATGTGCAGTAATGCTTTAGAAGGAATACATCCCCTATATAAACAAACTCCACCGGGATTTTTTTCTAATTCAATAAGGCTGACCTGCATACCTAAATCTGCTGCCAAAAACGCTGCCGCATAACCACCGGGTCCGCCACCAATAACTGCTAATTGAGTACTATTTGCCATTAATTCTTCTCCAATTCAAATATATTTATCACCCTTCAAGCGAAAGCAAGAAAGGTTGTTGTAGTGCTTCAACTATCCAGCGAATAAATCTTGCTCCATCAGCACCATCAATTATTCTATGATCATAAGTTAATGATAATGGTAACATTAATCTTGGTTCAAATTTACCATCAATATAAACCGGTTCAAAAACAGAACGTGAAACACCCAAAATTGCAACTTCAGGAGAATTTACAATTGGAGTAAAATGAGTTCCGCCAATACTTCCTAAGTTACTAATTGAAAAGTTTCCGCCTTGCATATCTTCAATTGTCAATTTTTTATTACGAGCTTTTACAGATATTTCCCCAAGCTCAGTTGCCAATTCAAGTATATTCTTTTTATCAACATTTTTAATTACAGGAACTAATAAGCCCCTATCAGTATCAACCGCAACACCAATGTTATAATATTTTTTGTAAATTATTTCGTTCTTTTCCATATCAACAGTTGAATTAAACTGAGGATAAACTTTCATTGCAGAAGCAATAATTTTTAATAAAATTGCTGTTACTGTAAGTTTGGCACCTCTGGCTTCAACTTTCTTGCCAAAAAGTTTCCTCATTTTTTCCAAATCTGTAATATCTGCCTTATCAAATTGAGTTACAGCGGGGATAGTATTCCAAGCATATGAAAGATGTTCAGCAGTCTTTTTTCTTATATTACTCATTTCAACTTTTTCAATGTTTCCCCATTTTGAAAAGTCGGGTAATGGTTCATGGCTTACACCAAACGAAGCAGCCGATACAGGGGTTGTTAAAAGCTTTTCATTTAATGCTTTTGCAAATGTTTTTACATCTTCAATTGATATTCTTCCGCTATTACCACTTCCTCTTACCATATTTATATCAATACCAATTTCACGTGCAAACCTTCTAACAGAAGGAGCAGCAGGTGCAATTTTACCAGGCATTGTATTTCTACTTGGTATAATTGGTGGAGTTAATTTTGCAACATTTATTTGGGCATCATTACTTTTTTGTGGTTGAAAAACAGGAGTAGGAACTTCTACTTTTTTGTCTTCAACTTTTACAGCGGCTTCTTTTTTAACTACTTCTGTTGCAACTATCGAAACAGTAAAAATAACTTGCCCCACTTTTGCCTTTTCGCCAGAGCTAACAAATACCTCAATTACTGTTCCTGATACTTCTGCAGGTACTTCAACAGTTGCTTTATCAGTTTCAATCTCCAATACTGTTGTATCTTTGTTTATTACATCACCTTTATTTACCAGTACTTTGGTAATTGTGGCAACTGCAATATTTTCCCCGAGTTCGGGAAGTTTAAATTCAATAATTCCTGTTGAAACTGCTTTAGTTGGTTGTTCAATCGGTTTTATTTGTTCAGCTTTAACTTCAACCGGTTTTTCAATTTTAACCGGTTCAGATTTTTCTTCAGTTTCCACTCCTTCAGTTTTAAAAGTAAAAACAACCGAACCAACTTTAACCTTTGTTCCTTCTTCAATTTTAACATCAACAACAATTCCATCCATTTCAGCGGGCACTTCAACAGTTGCCTTATCAGTCTCAATCTCTAATACAGATTGGTCTTTTGTAATTTTATCTCCGGATTTCACAAGAATTTTAACCACCTGGGCAATTTCTATATTTTCTCCTAATTCCGGTAACTTAAATTCATTTATCATAATAAAAACCTAATTTTAATTTCTAAAATAATTAAGAGTTATGCGGATTTGGTTTATTAGGATCAATACCCAATTTAACTGCCGCTTGTTTAAGAGTATTTGCTTTAATTTTGCCTTCATTAAATAACGAATACAAAGTTGCATAAACAATATGTTTTGTGTCAACTTCAAAAAAGTCTCTTAAACTTGCTCTACTTTCACTTCTACCAAATCCATAAGTTCCTAATGTAAATAAAGGACTTGGCAAGTCTTTAGAAATTGCATCTTTCATAATTTGTACATAATCGGATGCAGCAACAAATACACCTTTTTCATCTTTAGTAATTTGTTTTACATACGATTCTTTTTTCTTTTCAAATGGATTTAACATGTTCCATCTTTCTGTTTCCATTATATCCATGTGTAATGATTTGTAGCTTGTTACGCTCCAAACATCAGTAGAAACAGTATATTCCTCTTCTAATACTTTTTGAGCCTTTAATACCTCATTCATAATAGCACCGCTTCCTAATAAATGAGCTTTTAATTTTGAGCCTTTCTTTTCAGAAGAGATTAATTTATACATACCTTTTAATATTCCATCTTTAACACCTTCAACCTTTGGCATTGCCGGCATTGAATAGTTTTCATTCATAACGGTTAAATAATAAAATATATTTTCTTGTTTTTCGTACATTCTATAAATACCATCACGAATTATTACAGCCAATTCATAAGCAAAAGCCGGATCGTATGTTAATAAAGTTGGTATTGGATAAGCCAACAAATGGCTTTGACCATCTTGATGCTGTAATCCTTCACCTGCAAGTGTTGTCCTTCCGGCAGTTCCTCCAACTAAAAATCCCTTAACTCTCATATCAGCAGCAGCCCAAGCTAAATCTCCCATTCTTTGGAATCCAAACATGCTATAATATATAAAGAATGGAATAGTATTAACTCCATGATTAGCATATGCACTACCGGCAGCAATAAATGACGACATTGAACCTGCTTCGGTAATTCCTTCTTCAAAAATTTGTCCGTTTTTGGCTTCTTTATAATAAAGCAAACTATCTTTATCAACCGGTTCATACAATTGACCAACATGAGAATAAATACCTATTTGACGGAATAACGATTCCATACCAAAAGTTCTTGCTTCATCAGGTACAATTGGAACAATTAATTTACCTACTTCTTTATCACGCAATAATTTAGAAAGTATTCTAACAAAAACCATTGTTGTTGATACTTCTCTATTATCTGTACCTTCATAAAACTCTTCAAACAATTCCTCACTTGGGGTTTGAATTACTTGATTTTTGAGGACACGCTTAGGAACATAACCACCTAATGCTTTTCTTCTTTCTTTTAAATATTTTATTTCCGGACTATCTTCAGTTGGGCGATAGAAAGGAGCTTTTGCAACATCATCATCCGAAATAGGAATTCCAAAACGAGTTCTAAATTCTCGTAATTCCTCTTCGTTTAGTTTTTTCTGACTATGAGTAATATTTTTTCCTTCTCCTGCTTCGCCAAGTCCGTAACCTTTAACTGTTTTAGCCAATATTACTGTTGGGGCACCCTTAAATTCAACAGCTGATTTATATGCGGCATAAACTTTTTCGGGATCGTGACCACCACGTTTCATATTTTCTAATTCTTCATCAGTATATTGTTCAACCAACTTTAACAATTCTGGATATTTACCAAAAAAGTGTTTGCGTATATAAGCTCCACCTTCAACAATGTATTTTTGATATTCGCCATCAACAACTTCGTTCATACGTTTAATAAGTAAACCACTCTTATCTTGCTCCAGCAAACTATCCCATTCACTTCCCCATAGAACCTTTATAACATTCCAACCGGCACCACGAAAAACAGCTTCAAGTTCTTGAACAATTTTTCCGTTTCCTCTAACAGGTCCATCCAAACGTTGTAAGTTACAGTTAATTACAAAAATCAAATTATCAAGTTTTTCTCTTGAAGCAAGTGAAATTGCTCCTAATGCTTCAGGTTCATCAGTTTCACCATCACCTAAAAATGCCCAAACTTTTGTATCGTTATTACGTTTTAATCCTCTATCTTCCAAGTACCTATTAAGACGAGCTTGATAAATTGCCATAATAGGACCTAAACCCATCGATACAGTTGGAAATTCCCAAAAGTCCGGCATTAACCATGGATGTGGATATGAGGAAAGTCCGCCATTCCCTTTTAGTTCTCTTCTAAAATTTTCTAATTGCTCTTTAGAAAGTCTACCTTCTAAAAACGCACGTGAGTAAATTCCCGGTGCTGCATGTCCTTGGAAAAATATAATATCTCCATCGGAATTTTCATCTTTTCCTTTAAAAAAATGGTTAAATCCAATTTCGTAAAGAGTTGCCGCCGAAGCAAATGTTGAAATATGTCCACCAATACCATTTTCTTCTTTATTGGCTCTTACTACCATTGCCATTGCATTCCAGCGGATTAAACTTTTAATTCTTCTTTCAATCTCTCTTCCACCAGGAAATTTTGGTTCTTTTTCGCGTGGGATTGTGTTAATATATGGAGTGTTTGCTGTAAATGGTAACTCTACCCCTGCTTGATGTGCATAAGTATCAAGATCATGTAATAATTTTTTTACTTTTTCGGGACCACCATCTTGTAAAACGTACTCCAATGATTCAAGCCATTCCTGAGTTTCTAACTCCTCCTCAGTTATTTGGCTTTTTTTAATATTTTCATCCATATTTTAATCCTTAAGTTTTATTTATTCTTTTATTATCAACATCAATTGCTTTTATTAAGTTTAATAATATAAAAAAAATTTATCTATTTTTATTAATTATTCTCGGTATAATAGTTTCATATTAAAATATTACTGGACTTGTAGATATTGCATAATACAAAAATATTGTTCGAACGGTGATTTTGAGGGATTAAAGGGCTTCTTGGGATTAAAGATTAAACCACTATATTTTGCAAGACCGCCCGATTTTCATCTAATCAACCCCGTTTACGGGGTGGAATGTTAGTAGTAAAACGAAAATAAAATATAATAAGCTGGCGGAGCCAGCGACATGTTTTTTTTGTTTAATAAATACCTAACATGTGATATATTCCCCAATTTTGTAGCACTTTCGACCCTGACACCCTTGAACTTGATTTTCGAGTTTTGCAACATCCATTACTTAAAGCTGCACTTATGTGATTTAAATCACAAGATAAAGACAGGTAAAATTTACCGATTTTCAGGTTTATCGCTTTACACAAATTACCAGTAATTTTTACTTGCAAAAACTTTTATCATAACTTATTAAATTACAATAGGTTACATTACACAAATTTCATGCTGAAAATACTCCGGGTTTGGTATTATTATTGATGTTCTTCCAAAAAAAACCAAGAAGTGCGATTATGAATACAGGACAACTTTTATTAACCACAAGTGCAATAGTACTTTTATCATTATTGCTTTTACGGGTAAGTAATAGCTTTTTAAGTACTAACTCAGTAATGATGGAAAACAAGTTCAATGTACTTGCAATTTCATTAGGCTCATCATTATTAGAAGAGGCAACGGGAAAAGCGTTTGATGAAAGTACTGTGGAAAACACCGTTTCATCATTAACCAGTTTAACAGCAATTGGACCGGAAAGTGGCGAAGCATATCCTAATTTTGATGATTTTGACGATTTTCATAATCTTACTAAAATTGATAGCACTCTTCCATCAGCTGTATTTACAATTCGTTGTGCTGTTGCCTATACAAGTCCTGCTAATCCAAACGGTACAACGGGCACAACCAAAACATGGCATAAACGATTAACGGTTACAGTATCAAGTCCTTCCATGACTGATACTATAAGATTTTCAACCATTTACAGTTATTTTTTCTATAGGTGATAAAATGGGATTTAGTTCATTAATAGACATATTAGGTGCAACTGTAATAGGTGGAATTCTTCTTATGATTCTTTTAAGAATGAATGATAAGGCTGTTGAAAACACTTATACACATGGTGCCGAGCTAATGGTGCAAGAAAACTTAGTGGCAGTAGTTGAACTATTAGAACATGATTTTAGAAAAATCGGTTATTGCAAAAAATGGAACACTTTGCCAGACCCATCTCATTCTATAATTGCAGCGGATTCAAACGATATTTCGTTTTTAACCGATTTTGATAACAATGGAATAGTCGATACTCTAAGATACTTTACCGGTCCAACATCCGACCTTGCAAACACAACAAACCCACGTGATAGAATGTTATATCGCGTTGAAAACAACGAAATACCGGCCGGTTCAAATTTAGGGATTACAGAGTTTAAAATTACTTATTACGATGCACTTGGAAATCTACTCCCGTTTCCTATTACGGTTCCAAGTGCTATTTATATTATGCAAATTGACGTAACGGTAGAAAACTTTGAATCATATAATCAAAATTATTCAACGGCTTTCTGGCGGCAGATTCGTCTTGCTGCTCGAAATCTTAGCAATAGATAAAAAAAGAGGTAATAACTATGGGTGGTAAAGCTTCAATACTGCTTGTTTTAGGATTCAGCCTGATTTTTTTGGTAGTAGGCCACAACTTTAACACTATAAGTGTTAGATCCGTCGGCAACTCTACAAACTATTACCTCAACACAAAAGCTTATAACATAGCTGTTTCAGGTGCTAATATGGCTGCCAATCAAATATTTATGGATAAAACATGGGAAACCGGTTATACTAATTTATCTTTTGATGGTGGAACATTAAATGTTTACATCTCAAATAATATAAACATGTCCGGCAAAACGGTTTTATGCCACGTCCCTCCCGGAAACCCATCTAACAGACATACAATTACCGTTGGAAGTGCCGGAGCAGTAAACGCACATTTGGCACATGGCGATTATCTTGGACCATGTGTTGGTGATACGCTTGACACACAAATGGCAACAATAATTTCCGAAGGGACTTATCAAGGTGTTAGCAAAATTGTAATTGTAGAATTAAGGCCAAGTTATTTTAGCAAATTTGGTAATTATTACTCCTCAATTAGTGCCGCCCCTGCAACAGGGGATACCTTTAATGGACCTTTTCACGTTAACGCAAAACTTACAACCTATGGCACCCCTGTTTTTTGGGGAAAAGTTACCACACGTACCGGTCTTACAAAAAACGGCAGTCCAAAAGACCCCAAATTTTACGGCGGATATGAATCCGGTGTAAACTTACCGTTACAGTTTGACACTACCGGTATGCGTAGTACTGCGGTTACAGGCGGAAAATTCTTTAATGACACAACAAACCTTGGTAGACCTATTGATGTAAGGCTATATTTTAACTCTAATGGAACTGTCACTTATAGTGTTAATCGGGATAATACCGGCTGGAACACAGAAAGAACCGTTCCTTTATCATCTATCGCTCCAAATGGGATGATTTATGCAGAAAAAGCAAATGTTTATATTAAAGGGGCAGTTAATGGAAGAGTTACGGTTGCCGTAACAAAAAAAGGAAGTTCCGGCAAAGGGAACGTTTTTCAAGAAGATGACCTCTATTATGCAGATAACCCATTAACAAATCCTAATTCAACTAATATTTTAGGGGTTGTTGCAGAAGAATATATAAGAATAAAAGCTAATTCAAATACTTTAGGTGGAGATGTTATTACTCAAGCATCCATGTTTTCATTAAACAGAGATGTTGGACCCGAAGACGCTTTGGTTAGTCAAAACTTTTTAGGACGATGGAAAATATTAGGCGGAATTATTGCTAATACAACCCGAGTTACTGCTACTTATGCAACCGTTGGTGGAATCTTCCAACCTATAAAAGGCTTGAAATTAGTTCACACTTACGACTCAAGATTTATGACCTATGTTCCTCCGTTTTTTCCTCATACACAAAATTACGAAGTTGTTTCTTGGTTTGAATAGATATTGATTATTTGTTATTTGTATTACCACGTAAAGCAAAAACAGCCAAACTAACCACTTGGCTGTTTTTTTATAACTTACTCTGTCATTGTAAGACCATAACCTCCCAAGATATTATTCCCCTAACAGAATTGCTTTTTACAAAAAAAAGCCGTGAAATGTTTTTTATTTAACGGCATTCAACAATTTAACCTTCAACACTTAAACTTTAACCATATTTAAACGTTCCTCATCACGTTCTTTTACGCTTTACGCATTACGTCTATTCACTATTCGCTGTTAACTATCAACTGCTTTTCGTCACTTGTCACGCGTTTCTCGTCACTTTTTTACTCCTCACGCTTCACGTTCTTTTACTCTTCACGCATTACGTCTATTCACTATTAGCTGTTAACTATCAACTGCTTTTCGTCACTTGTCACACGTCACTCGTCACTTTTTTACTCCTCACGCTTCACGTTCTTTTACTCTTCACGCATTACGTCTATTCACTATTAGCTGTTAACTATCAACTGCTTTTCGTCACTTGTCACACGTCACTCGTCACTTTTTTACTCCTCACGCTTCACGTTCTTTTACTCTTCACGCATTACGTCTATTCACTATTAGCTGTTAACTATCAACCGCTTTTCGTCACACGTCACGCGTTTCTCGTCACTTAATTACCAAAACCGTCCTTCAATCTTTGTATCACACTTAAAACATTTGCCACGTTCAATTTTATTTGCATAAATAGAATGCCAATCTCTAACAATTAATTCCTCGCCACACGTTGGACATATTGTTGTTTCTCCTTGTGGATAAACAATATTCCCCACGTAAGAATATTTTATACCTTCTTTTAATGCAATCTCCCTTGCATTAATTACTGTTTTTGGGGGAGTTCTTTGCAATTTCACTAATTTAAATGCTGGATGAAATGCTGTAAAATGCAATGGAGTTGTATCCCCCATATTATTTAATACCCAGTCACACAATTGTTTGGTTTCTTCGGTGCTATCATTTAATGATGGAATTAACAAATTTGTTATTTCAACCCAAACATTTGTTTCATTTTTCAACCACCTCAACGTTTCTAACACATTATTTATATGTGCGGATGTATACTTAAAATAAAACTCCTCCGTAAAAGCTTTTAAATCTACATTTGCAGCATCAATATATTTATAAATATCTGTTCTTGCTTCTTCAGTTATGTAACCGGCTGTTACCATAACCGTTCTTATATTTTCTTGTTTTGCTAATTTTGCAACATCAATTACAAATTCCCCAACTATTGTTGGTTCATTATAGGTAAAGGCAATCATTCCAACCTTATTTCTTTTTGCAATCTCAATTACGTAATCAGGAGTAACATTTAATGAATTTGTCTCGTCAATTTTCGCTTTACTTGTATGCCAGTTTTGGCAAAACTTGCAACCCAAATTACAGCCCGCTGTTCCAAAGCTTAATATATCTTCGCCCGGGAAGAAATGAAATAACGGTTTTTTTTCAATAGGATCAATTGCAAACCCTGTCGGTCTACCATATCCTGTACTATATAATGTACCATTAATATTTTCTCGTGTAAAGCAAAATCCCTTTTGACCCTCTCCTATCTTACAATATCGTGGACAAAGATTACAAATAATCTTATTATTTTTATCATTTGTCCACCAATTTGCTTTATGTAATTCTTGCATAAATACTTCTTTATTCTGTTTTAGTTACTTTTTTTTCTTTACTTTGTTTTGTTGAAGCAGGTCGTGGTCTTAAGACTCTATGCATTTTACACAAATTTTCCTCAACCTTTCCAAAAATTGTATCTTTTTCATACTTGCCGGTTTTCAAACGTTCACCGGCTTTATAACCTAATAATATTTCTAATGCTTCCGAAACATGAGTAACTGCATAAATATGAAACTGTTTTAATTTAACGGCTTCCACAACTTCGTCTTTTAAAAGCAAGTCCTCAACATTTTGAAATGGAATAATTACACCCTGTTTACCGGTAAGCCCCATTGATTTACAAATATCGTAAAATCCTTCAATTTTTTCGTTCACGCCACCAATTGGTTGAGCATCCCCTTTTTGATTAACAGAGCCAGTAACTGCAATCTGTTGGTTAATTGGAATTTCTGCTAAACATGATAAAAGAGCAGCTATTTCAGCAATTGATGCACTATCACCATCAATCATACCATAACCTTGTTCAAAAACTAAGCTGGCATTAAAACTTAAAGGTATCGTTTTGCCAAACATCTCTCTAATAAAACCCGAAATAATTAAAACCCCTTTATTATGCGAACTTCCACTTAACCCCGATTCTCTTTCAACATTTATAATATTACCAGAACCAATAGATACACTTGCTGTAATTCTTGTTGGTTTTCCATAAGAAGTAATTCCATCTCCATAAACTGCAAGCCCATTAATTTGTCCTGCTCTCGAACCTTTAGTATCAATTAAAATTAATCCTTTTTTCATCATTTCCGTCATTTTATAATTACCCAAACCATGTCGTTCGTTTGTAGTATTATAAGCTTCCTGGATATGTTTTGCACTCACTTCAGCCGCCCCATCATTTTTTGCCCAAAAATCAGCTTCAAGCATTAAATCTATTATGTAAGCAAATCTTGTTGTAAGTTTATTTTTATTTCCAGCATATCTTGCACTATATTGAAATAGTTTTTCAATTGCACTAATATCAAAATTTAACAAACTTTCTTTTTTACATATATATTTTATAAAATGATAGAATTCAATTATTGTTCTATCATTTCTATTCATTTCGTAATCAAACTCGGCTTTTATTTTGAATATTTTGTTAAAATCATCCTCATAGTTTGACAACATATTGTAAACTTCGTTATTCCCAATAAAAATAATTTTTGTGTTAATTTTAATCGGTTCCGGTTTTAACATGCTGGTTGCAATTTGATAATAGGTACCCGGGTCTTGAATTTCCAAACTGCCATACAATAAAACCCTTTTTAGTGTTTTCCAAACACCAGGTTCATTAAACGAATCAATAGCTCGTAAAATTAAATACCCATTATTTGCTCTTAACAACGAGCCAGCTTTAATTTTTGAAAAATCCGAATACCAGCCTCCATTCCCATCAGACATTTTATCAATTGTTCCAAAAATATTATTATAAGTTGGGTAAGTTTCAATAAAAACCGGAGCCCCCTTAGTTTCCGAATTATCCAAAATTACATTTACTTCATATGCTTTT
Organism: Melioribacteraceae bacterium; assembly: GCA_963663265.2. GTDB lineage: Bacteria > Bacteroidota > Ignavibacteria > Ignavibacteriales > Melioribacteraceae > JAEXOD01. The sequence goes on along the minus strand of CAXXXM010000002.1, from coordinate 1,952,887 downwards.
AAATAATCCACAACTATTCCCGGAGCCGGATTTTCTCTTGCATCTTTTCTTTCTGCAAACACATCTAAATTATTTAGCACATCTTCAGCCACCATTTGTAAGTATTCAGCAATTTTTGGGTATTGATATCTAAAATTAACCTCATCCAAAGTTGCCATTACTAAAGTGCTTGTATGCTCTTTTTCCAAATCTGTTAGTCTCAATTGAAATTCTTGACTAAGTTTAATCCCCTTTCTAAGTACAATTTGAAGTTCCTGTTTATACGAGCTATATTTTTTTGTAAGTTTAATGGCTTCTTTTTTATCTATCAATTTTTCGCCCAGTAAGTCATCCAATTGTTGTATGTAATAGAGCTTTTTATTTTTCTCTATCAATATTTCAGGCTGCGGGGTTTCAGTTGACTGACTTTGTCCTAAAGTAAAACCGTCGCTTTGTAATTTATCTTCAAACTGCATATATAGTTTTTGTTGCGAATTGCCATAACTGTCAACTAAACGCTTTCTTTTGTCAAGATATTGCTGGTTTTCTAAATATTGAGGAATATTTTCTCGTAGAAATTTGATTGCAAGTTCCATATCTTTTTTGAATGCAGCACCTTTGCCAGTTGGGAATTCTAAAAGAATTGGTCTATCCTCATCGTTAAAATTGTTTACATAAGCATAGTCACTTAGTTCCGATTCCAAAGGAGTAATTGACTCCAATACTTTCTTAATTGTACTTAATTTCCCCGTACCGGATAAACCCGTTACAAAAATATTATAACCCGGACTTTTTATTTCAATTCCTACTGTTAAAGCTTTAATTGCTTTTTCTTGTCCTATTATTCCTTCTTCAGGAATGTATTCTTCTTCAAATCCTGCATCTAATCCTTCAACATCATAATTCAATGTCAAATCTTCAGCTTTTAAGCTATTATATTTCCTTGCTCGTTTTAGTCCCATTGTATTCTCAATTTTGTTTCAGTTTTCAATTCCACTACTTTCGCAATATAAACAATAAATTATTTAATTTCACTTTTAACTATATTTTCTATCTAAATTATAAATTAATTAGTAATTATTCTGAGTATTATAATTGATTTAGTGTAATTGTACTTCTACATAATGATACTAAACATTTATCTATTATTTAATTTAGAAAATATGTATTTTATTAAGGTATTTTAACAGGAAATAATAATGGAAGAGAAAGCACCGGATATGAAGTATAGTTTAACAAGCTTAGAAGAACCATCTGATGAGCAACTTGCTTGGCTAATGAAGGGAGTTGGTGATGAAGCGAGAAAGCAAGCTATACAAAACAAGGAAATAATTAAGCGTCAAATTAAAAAAGCTTTGAAAAATAGTATTGAAAAAAATAGATAATATGAAATCTAAACCAGTTTTAATAATTATTGCAGGGCCAAATGGTTCTGGTAAAACTTCATTAACGGGTCAAATTTTAAAGCACGAATGGTTAGCTGATTGCCAATATATCAATCCTGATATTATTGCTCAAGAACGCTTTGGTGATTGGAATTCTCCAGAGGCGGTTTTAGAAGCTGCCAAATATTCTACTAAACTTAGATATAATTTATTAGAAAAGAAACAAAGTATGATTTTTGAAACCGTCTTCTCATCTGAGGAGAAAGTCGAATTTGTATTAAAAGCTATTAAATTTGGTTATTTTGTTCGCTTTTTCTTTGTAAGTACTGATAGTCCAATTATTAATGCTTCTCGTGTTGCAAATAGAGTTTTACTTGGCGGACATGACGTTCCGATTACTAAAATTATAAGTAGATATTCAAAATCAATTGCTAATTGTATTAGTGTTGCTAAAGAAGTTGATAGATTATATATTTACGACAATTCCATTGATTATCACGATCCTCAACTATTATTTAGGTTAAAGAATGGTAAAATAGAAAAAATTTATACTCAAATTAACGAATGGGCTATAGATTTGTATACACTCTGCAACCATGATAATAAATCATCATCTTAAAATTTAACTGCCTCACCTCCTTTTTAAATTATTATTTTTGTATTTTTACTTCATAAAATTTAAAATTTTCGTTTCCCAATGCAAAAATCCATACTAAATATTTTTGATCGACTTGAAACTGCTGCCAATTTTAAAAATGCAGTTAATAATACTCACAAAGAATCTCATTTATTCATCTCTAATTTACCCGGTTCATCTCGTAATCTGCTATTACAATACATTTTTGAGAACACAAAACAGTACTTATTGTTGTTACCCAAGATTGAAGATGTAAATGAAGCAAAAGTCGAATTAACTGTAATTGGTTTGGGTGAATATCTGCTTTGTTTTGATGACCTTAATTTTGAATCTATTCAAGAAAACTTGACCAAACTTTCATATCGAAAAAATTCAATTATTATTGCCCCTTATGAACTACTTTTATTAAATATTCCCGCAAAACAGCAGTTAGAAAACAAAACAATAAATATTTCGTTTGAAAGCGAAATTAAATACGATGAAATAATAGAATACTTTGATTTATTTAATTATCAAAAAGAAAAATTTGTCGATTCCATTGGTGAATTTTCTACAAGGGGTTCAATTATTGATTTTTGGTCATATAGCGAAAAGCAACCCGCCCGTATCGAGTTTGATGGTGATATAATTGAATCTATCCGCTTGTTTGATCCGGAAAGTCAAAGGTCATCAAAAAAAATTGAGACTATTACTTTAGCTGATACAATTCAAGAGTCTGACGAAACTTTTGATTCCGATATTTTTAGCTATTTAAATAATCCAATTGTTTTTGCTTCTCAAGTTGAATTAAATAATTTGTTTGATACTTCACAATTTAATTTAAACGAAGTAAAACCAACTGAAGTTTTGGATGATGAAGAACTTGATGATGAACTTAAAGAAGAGTTATATTCTGTTGAAACTGAAATAGAGCAAACAGTAAATGCAAAGTCTAATACTAACGAATTAACAAAAAAACAAAAAGATTTATCTGAAATTGTAAATACAAAAAATGGTTTCTGGATAATTGAGGAATCATTTGATAACGAGAATAATTCTTTAAGTTTTAACTTTTTTGACTCCCCATCTTTCAATTCTAATTTTGAATTATTATTTAATATAATTTTTGATTATACATACAAAGATTATAAAGTAATAATTACCGTTGAAAACGAACTGCAAAGCAGAAGGCTTTTTGAACTATTCAGCGGACTAAAAAGAGAAATTGAACTGTTAATTGAAAAAGGGATTATTTTAATTATTCCACTTCCAATTAAAAGAGGGTTTGTTTCCAAAGATTCAAAAACGCTTATTCTCTCCGATTATCAAATTTTTAACAAACCATATCGCACAAAAATTTCATCAAAACTTGCATACAAAAAATCACGTGTAAAAGCTTTTGCTTCTATTAAAAAAGGGGACTTTGTTGTTCATGACACCTTTGGAATTGGCAAATATGCCGGATTAGAAACTATTAAAATTGGTGAAGTTGAGCAGGAAAGCATTAAAATATTTTATGCCGAAGATGCAGTTGTGTATGTTAACTTAAACTATTTATCACTTGTAAAAAAGTTTTCATCAAACGAAGAAGCACAACCAAAACTTTCTGTATTAGGTTCAAACGAATGGAAATCGGCTAAAAAGAAAGTTAAAGCTAAAATTATTGAAGCAGCACGCGAGCTTATCAAACTTTATGCACAAAGAAGAAGCACGCAAGGTTTTGCTTTTAGCCAAGACAGTATCTGGCAAAAAGAATTAGAGGCTTCATTTCTATATGAAGATACTTTAGACCAAGCAAAAGTGACTGAAGAAGTTAAATCGGATATGGAATCGGCTAACCCTATGGATAGGCTTGTTTGTGGCGATGTAGGTTTTGGTAAAACCGAAATTGCTGTTAGGGCTGCTTTTAAAGCCGTTAATGATGGGAAACAAGTTGTTCTTATGGTTCCTACTACTATTCTTGCCGAACAACATTTCAGCACTTTTTCTGATAGACTTAATTTATTTCCCGTTAAAATTGCTGTTCTTTCAAGATTTCAAACCAAAAGCGAACAAAAAGAAATTGTTACTAACTTGGCTGCAGGATTAATTGATATTGTTATTGGTACTCACCGAATTCTTTCTAAGGATGTTTCATTCAAAGACTTGGGACTTCTTATTATTGATGAAGAACATCGTTTTGGTGTGATGGCAAAAGAAAAATTAAGGACGCTCAAAGCTACCGTTGATACATTAACATTATCCGCAACTCCTATTCCAAGAACCCTAAACTTATCGCTGCTTGGTGCAAGAGACTTATCATTAATTGCAACACCACCACCTAACCGACAGCCGATATATACCAAAGTTGCTCAATTTGAAATTGTTCATATTAGGGAATGGGTAATGGCTGAATTACGAAGGAACGGGCAAGTTTATTTTATTCATGATAGAGTACAAACAATTGATAAAATAGCTAATTATCTAAAAAAGCATATTCCACATGTTAATATTTGTGTGGCTCATGGTCAAATGAAACCGGCTGATTTGGAAAAAGTTATTTATGATTTCTTGAATAAGAAATATCAAATCCTTATTGCTACAAAAATTATTGAATCGGGTATTGATATTCCAAACGTTAATACTATTATTATTAATCGTGCCGATCGATTTGGACTTGCCGAACTCCATCAATTAAGGGGGCGTGTCGGGCGTTCCGATAAACAAGCTTATGCTTATTTACTTGTTCCATCTCTAAACTCTATTTCTAAAAAAGCAACTCGTAGATTGCAGGCTATTGAAGAATATACCGAACTTGGAACCGGATTCAATTTATCAATGCGTGATTTAGAAATTAGAGGTGCCGGTAATTTACTTGGTACAGAGCAAAGCGGCGTTATTGATACTGTTGGCTTTGATATGTATATGAAACTGCTTGATGAAGCTGTTGAAGAACTTAAACATGGAGAATTTAGCGAGGAATTTAAAGACCTTCCTAAACAACTTGAAAGAGTCGATACTACTATTGATGCCTTTTTTGAAGTCGGTATTCCTAAAAGCTACATGCCCGACCAAGCTGATAGACTTAGTTTTTATACTGCTATGTTCAGCCTTGTTAATATTAACGAAATGGATGAAATTAAAGAAGAACTTATCGATAGGTTTGGTAAAATTCCATTAATAGTGGAAAGATTAATACTTACTGCTATCTTACGTTTTTATGCTTCATTTGCTTTATTTGAAAGAATTATTATACAAAAAAATAAAATAGTAATGCTTTTACCTAAGGGCTCTAACGAAACATATTACAAAGAAAAATTCCCTGCTTTAGCCAAGTTTATTATGGAAAGAAATTCTTCGCAATTTAATTTTAAAAACGAAAAAGAAATTGTTAAATTAGAAATGGCTCACAAAATTACTGTTCCGGAAGCTATTCTAAACATGTTAATTGAATTTTCAAAAGGGATTAAAGAGTTAATAAACTAACAATAGCGGATTAAAAATGAGAACGAGTACAAAACTTCTATATATAATTTTAGGAATTATTATTATTGTTAATCTTATTCCCGTTGATAGAAATAATCCTCCAATTAAAAAAGATATTCAAACTCCTGCCAATGTTAAAGCATTACTAAAAAAAGCCTGTTACGATTGCCACTCAAACGAAACTATTTGGCCCCTTTACAGTTATATTGCCCCTGCATCGTGGTTAGTTTCCGGTGATGTTGCCAATGGAAGAAAACATTTAAACTTTTCGGAATGGGATGATACGAAAGCAGACAAAGTTTTAGAAGAAATTTGGGAAGAAATTGAAGAGAATAAAATGCCCCTAAAAATCTACACCTATTTACACCCAAATTCTATTTTAACATTAAATGATAAACAAATTATTAAGGAATGGGCGAAGACAGTAAACAGCAAATAATTTATCATTCTAAATCTTTGTTGTCAAAAAAATGCTTATAACCAAAATATTCAAACAGAAACATTGGAAAAGCGTTTAGTATTGCTATCAATTTTTGTTTAACAAATTTACTTTTTTGTTTAGAAAAGATATTTGTTTGATCTAAAAAATCAGCAGCTCGCTCGTCCGGTTTTTCGTTAACACTCTTTACAATCCAATTAGCTCTTTGTAAGCTTACATCTGTTACAGTATACCAATTTTCTTTTGACATTTTAATTATTTGTCTGTCAATTGAATTGGGTTGTACATGAACCATGTTCTTATAGTTTATGATTTGTTCAAAGTCAATTGTACATTTCGAAATATCACAGTTTTTCTCCCATGTTGCCAAATCCCTCAACGATTCTACCATAGGATAATTAATAAACAATTTACCATTTTCGGTTTCATTATTAAATTTTCCAAACATAAATTTGATTTTTTCATCATCTGCATTTGAACAATGATTATCATAATCGAAGAATAAAAATATTTGCGATATCTGTTCACGACTATAGCCTTTAAGTGCTTCATTATTTTCGGCATTTAAATTTTTAATAAAATAAAAGATATCCAGATAATCATCATCTTTTATTTTATTATATAATGAATAAATGCTTGTATTGTAAGTTGCAAATAGAATTGTATTAGAATTTGAGCTAAAAAAATGTTTTTTTAAACTCTCAAATATTTGTGGCTCTGTCTTTCTCCCCTCAAACACAAACAAGATCACATTGCTCATTGAAATGCACCCGCCCTATACATTTTTTCAATATTATGTGCTTCACGCAATTCTTTATCAGTAAAAGCATATAATGGTTTTATTGATTTACCATCCATCACAAAATAACAATCGGGTCTTAGCAAGTCATTACTCATTATACTTGTATTATGAGTTGTTATTATTGATTGGCAATCTAATTTATTTAATTCACTTATTATCATTTTCGATAAGTCATAATGATAATATGCGTCAAATTCATCAATAAATACAAATGAGACTGAATCTAATTTTTCTAACCAATAAAAAAGGATTAACAAGCTATACGTACCTGTAGAAGCGATATTTACAAAATCCAAAACTTTGTTTTTGAATTGTACCCCAGCTCGGATGCTTCCATTATTTTCATATTCTACTAAATCATAATGAATACCAACTGATTTTAAAAACTTTTCAAAATTCACAAGTTTACCATCATCAATTAAATTTGCAAATAGAAACTGTTCAGTAGCAGTATAGCCATAATATACTTTTGTTGAGGAAGGACAAAAAAACAACATTCCATGTACAAATTTAATAAATTCAAGAAAAACCTTACTATTTTTATATTCGCGACTTAATGATGAATTGTTTATTATATATTTAACAAACGAAATTTTTAAGTTGTAAAAATTTTCAAATTTCAAGGATTCAGTATTTTCTAATTTTAATATAGGGGTTCCCCTTTTAGAAGGATCATAAAAAACAATTTGTTCATCGTTTATTATAATTTCTTCATAACCAATTTCATTAAAATTCTTTTTACTATATTTATAGGTCAATGAATCATTCTCAAATTTAAAATAAAACTTAAATTCAGCTATTCCATTTTCAGATTCAGCATTTAAATAATCATTAGTATAATCAACTTTTTTTAGGAAATCAGTAAGGTTGCCAATAATATCAAAAATAGCATACCCCAAATTGGATTTACCAGAACCGTTTGCCCCATAAATTATCGCTTTGTTTACAACATTGTTTTTTATAGCAAAGGAATTAAATTCGTAATTTCTGGGTTGTGTCAAATCAAAAACAAAGTTGTCGCCAAAACCTCTAAAATTTTTAATTTCAATTCTACTTAACATTTTAACCAACTTTTTTTTGCTAATTAAATGTAAGATAATATAAAAACAAACCAATAACAACAATTGCCGTAAAAAAATTACGGCAATAATTCATTAAATTCCTTTTTCCTTCTCCCTTTTTCCTTCTCCCTATTACCTTTCTCTTTTTCCTACTTCCTTCTCCCTTTTTCCTTCTACCTGCCCCCTTCCACCTTATAGCTGCAATTTATTTCCACATTCCCTTTAAGCATATTCCAAACGGGGCATAAAGTATCCTTGCTGTATTTTATTGCTTTATCCATATCTTCATTAATAATATCATGAGAAACGATTTCAAAATTCAGATTAATCGTTTTAAATCCGGTTGGGTGTTCGGTTCTTCTTTCACCAATTGCTTTTACCTTAATATCAATAATTTCCTTATTCATCTTTTTCAGTAATAAAACTATTGATGAAGAACTACATGTACATAAACTAATTAATAATAATTCAAGCGAAGTATATCCCTCACCCGTTCCATAAGGAGCTGGATAATCAACAATTATGGGAGGATTATCTCCCTTAATTCCTTCAAATTTAATTTTATCATCAATACGATTAACGCTTACTTCTAAAATGTTACTCATAACTCACCTATTTCTGTTTACTTGTTAAAAATGCATTTATTGCATCATAATGTTTTTTAGTAAACTCATTAGACGGTTCATTACCACAATCAGCACATTTTAACATATAAGCAGTATTAATAGTGGAGCATTGAGGACATGCATAAAATTCACTCATTTCATTATACCAACTTTCCCAGCCATCTTTTTGAATTTTTTCAAGATTATTCCATAATTCCAACCTATGCGGGTATTGTTTCTGAAAATCAACTAACGTTGAACATGGATATTCGTCGCATTCGCCGCAAAACTCAACCCCTTTAACTTTTGCACAGGACGTAAATTCACACGTTTGGCAATAAATAAATACATTATCACTTCTACATCCATCACATCCAAATTTTTCTACTGAAATACCAAACTGTTCAGCAAGCTTTTTTCGACTCTCTTCCGGCATTTGGTCTGCTAAGTAAACTCTGCATGCTGAGCAGAATAATCCGCATACTGAAGCCTTTTTTTTATCTACTTTAAGATCACTTTTCTTAATCAATATTGCTTCCTCTTAATTAAATATTTAATTTACATTTCAAAATTAGAAAATTATTTCTTTATTTTTATGATTTTTATATTTTTTTTATGACTAAAATTAAAAACGACTTAAATTCTTCTAAAATCAAACTTCCGTCGGAATTGGCACAATTACTTGCCGAAATCAGCTCCGATGAAAAACCTGCTCATATCAAACAAGAGTTAGGACAGTTTTTTACTCCTAATTTTACTTCTAAATTTATGGTTGAATTTGCTAACTACATCCCCACAAAAAGAAAATTGACAATTTTAGAGCCCGGTGTTGGAACTGCAATTCTTGCTGCTACTTTGGTTGAATACTTAATAACTTTTGATATTGTTGAAGAAATACAGCTTACTTGTTATGAAATTGATGACTCAATAATTGAATATACTGAATCTGTTTTAATTGCATTAGATTACTTGTGTCTAAAACAGAATAAAAAATTTAGATATTTTATTATTAGACAAGATTTCATCTTAAGCAATCAAGATGTTTTTTCAAATACGGTAAACGACTTTCGGAAATATGATTTTATTATTTCAAACCCACCCTTTTTTAAACTATCCATTAATGATGAACGTGCAAAGTTAGCCGCAAATATTATTCATGGGTTACCGAATATATATAATATCTTCTTTTATATTTCTTCCAAATTATTAGAAGAGAACGGAAAGTTGTTGTTTTTAATTCCTCGCAGTTTTTGCTCCGGTAGTCATTACAAACAGATTAGAGAACACTTTATTGAATCAATAAAACTATTAAAAATACATTTATTTAGTAGCGAAGAAAAAATATTTCACACTCATAGTGTTCTGTACGAGTCGGTAATTGTTTATGCTGAAAAGTCCATTCCCTCAAATGTTTATGATATAAATATCAGCCATTCTAATAACATTAAAGAAAAAGTTAATATTAATTACAATTGTAATTTTTCACTTAATGAAAATATTATTGAACTTCCAACAAACGAAAACGATTTATTAGTTCTGAATAAAATACACAAATGGAATAATTCATTATTTAAAAGCGGTTATAACATAACACATGGGAAATTAATCATTACCAAAGCAGAAAATATACTTTTCAAAAATATTAACGATTCAGCTAATTTAGTGCCAATGATATGGATATATAACATTGATACAGGAACTTTTAATTTTAGTATTGAGGATAAATATGGAAAATATTTATTAAAAAACCACCAAACTGAAAAGTATATTATTAAAAACAATAATTACATCTTATTACGACGATATAATAATAACGATTTTACTAACCGCATTATTGCAACACCATATCTAAAAGAGTATTTGCAGGCAGACTATTTAGGAATTGAAAGATTAGTTAGTTTTATAGATAAGCCAAACCATTTTATCAGCAAAGAAGAAATATTTGGTATAAGTGCAATATTAAATAGTCAGTTTGTAAATTCATATTTAGGAATGATAAATGGAATAATAAATGTAACTTCTGACATAATACTTAACATTCCTTTACCCGACTTGGAAAAAATTAAAGAGATTGGGAAATCAATAATAAACAAACAAATAACAAACGATGAATTATTTAGTTATCTTTTAAAAATATAAACCGGAATTGTATTAAACAAATTCCGGTTCAAAATTAACAAATAATTATTTCTTTTCTATTTCAGTTACTTTATTTCTACTATAATCCAACACTCCAACCATTAAACCGAGTGTAGTTACAACTGCCCCAATTATTTGATATATTGTTACATCTTTTCCAAATAGTAACATAATAAATGGAAGCAATGCTAAATAAACATTTGTATAGGGAACCCAAAAATGAGCAGCAAACTTAGAGAGCTTAAAGAATCCGAAACTATAAATATATCCGGTTAACCCCGCCGCAATAACAAATAAAATAGGGAGCCAATTATTAGGGAAAATACTTCCATCAAACAGAGCAAAAAATCTGTGATATTCTGCTTTTTTAAATGCTTCTTTAATATCTACTTCTTGTTGGTCATTAATATTACCTTTTAACAAATAATCATCACCAACTTTTTCATAGTGTAAACTAAGCATTTCTTTTTGAGAATCCGAAACTTTTACTAAAACACTTGTTTCAAAATCTTTAGCAGAAACTTTTTCCGGCATGTTAACATTAATTATATTTGCAATAATTGGAAAAATAAGTAGTGCAGAAGAAATAAAAACCATTTTCCAAATTTCACGCCATAGTACTAACGCATTAGGACCAACACCCATTAATGCAGTTTGTACAGTTTTATTGTTTAAAACTTGTTGCGAACACAAGCAGCAGTTAATAATTATAATCCAAACAATAGCATTAAAATCCAAAACAGAGCGTGGATCCATCGTTCTACCCAACATGGTTGGAATATGAGGCACAGCCAATCCCAACACAACTAAACTTACGCCTATCCAATGTTCTTTTCTTATTTCTGCATTAAATAAAAATTTACCAAAAAATGGCAAAAATGCCAAATATACGTTTACATATGGTGCAAAAATGTGAGGCGAATAATATCTTGGAAGATAAAAGAATCCAATATTTTCTATAACTCCTGTAAAAGCACAAATTACAATTGTAATCATTGCTGTAACACCGGGCCACAAATACTTAACCTTTTTACCTCTTGCAACTTCAATAGATACGGCAACAATAGCCCATGCCAATTTAGAAATTTCACGCCACCATGTCATAACACCCGGCGATACACCAACTTCTTTATTCCCAACAAATTCTTTTTGGTTTCCCATCCAATTAAGAATATACTGCCCACCCAAACCGCCATTAATTATCATCAACCAAAGTATCAGTAATAACCATTCCATATAAACAAACACCTAAATACTACTTAAATTAATAATTAAGCTAAAAACATTAAAATAGGAAAAACCTATTTTATATCCAAGAAAATAAGCTCTTGTATATTTATAATTGCATAACATAAAAAAACTCCGGAATTATCGGAGTTTTTTTAGAATATCTCTTTTGATAAAATTTTATTTAATGTATTACAGTTGAAAAACTTTTATTTAACACCTTTTTCGTTTAAATATTTTGAGTAGGCTTTATCAGTTTTTTGTATATGGTCGATTAGCCAATTACTTAACAACTGCATTAATTGAATTGATACGGACATTTTTCCGGCAATAAAGTCATTATAATATCCGTTAACTTCCTTAACTAATTTTTGATGCACCATTTTATGAGAAACTTTTTCTGCGAAACCATGTTTTTCAAATAAGTCCTCTTCGTATTTGAAATGATAGTTTGTATAATCAATTAATCTTTTAAAAACCTCGCCTAAAATTTCTTTTGATTTACCGGCTTTCATTGCGTTGTTTAGATCATTGATAATTGCAATCCATTTTTGATGTTGGTTATCAATTTCTTTTATATTAACACTTAAGTTAGAACTCCAATTGATTAATGCCATTTTTACTCCTATTAGTTTATTGAGTTATTTTAGTCTAATTTCTTTAGAAAGTTTTACAGCTGCTTTGTTAGATGTAACCCCAAAGACTATTGCACCTACAAATATGGTAACCGACATTGTAATTAAAAAGGTAAATTCACCAACTTGTAGAATGGTTAACACGTTTGTTAATAATATTATACAAATTCCATAAATTAACAAGTACCTACCTGATATTTTATTAGCTTTATACCAAACAATTTTATCATTCAAAGTTTCACGAACTCGCAAACCATACCAATGATTTGGCGGAATTTTACCACTCAATAATGGTATGGAAAGGATAATAATTATTATTCCACATAACAAGTAAACAATAAATAATGCTAACATTTTACAGTAAATTTACTTCATTTAATATTTTTTTTGCTTTTTCTAAATCTTTATCTAAAACACTAATTGAACAAGTAGTAAGACTTCCATAAAATACTTTGGGTGAAGAACTTATATACCCTTCTATTTCATTTTCAGAAAGGTATTGTAAAGCTAAAGTTGCATCCAATTCATTTTGAAAAGAGCATAAAGTTACTATTTCGCTGTCGTCTTCTATTTCATCTAAAATTGCCCCGCATTTAGGGCATACCGAATCTTCTTCCTTAACTTTTGCCCCACATTCCGAGCATTCTAATTCATAATATTCATCTTCTCCAACAAGTTCTGCTCCACACGTAGGGCATAAGGTATCATCTTCTTTTACAATGGCTCCACATTTTGAGCATTCATATTGTTCAACTTCTTTACTACTCATTAACTTTCTCCTTTTATATTTTCAACATAAACTAATTATAATTAAAAGTAAATAGTTGGGTTGCATTAAGACAAAAAATTCTTATTAATCAAATATTATTTTACCAAAAAATTCGGGTAAATGGAAATTTGGGGAGTCAAACTCAACTTTATTCCATGTTAGCCAATGTGGAGTTGAAGAGTTGTCAGCACATTTATAAAAGTTTGCATACCAAATATCTCCTTTAGCAGGCACTTTTACATCCATATAATTCTTCAACAACTCAAATGGAAGTTTGTATTCAATTACCCATTCAGTCTCTTCAATAATTTCTTTTTCAATAACTTTGGGGAGATTTGTTTTAATGTTAAGGGTTTCAATCTCTAAATCTGTTAATTTGATTGATTTTTCCCCCTTATTCTGCCTAACTCCAACCAGAGCTGTTCCGCCACAATTAGTTTCTAAATTAAAGTATCCATTCGATTTTATAATTGGATTAAAAAAGAATTCCACACAGCTATCTTGAAACACCGGAGCGTTGTTTGTTTTGGCAACAGCTTTAACATTTTTTTCAACCACTTTAAAAATAATTACCAATCCTTCAAAATTATACTTAATTTTCAACTTCGTTTCAGGAAAATGTGCAGGATACTCTCCCATATAATTTTTTAATTCAATTTCTTCAGTATCAGCCCAAAAACTCTTACCCCATATCGCATCAATAATTACAGTATCATCTGTTTTTTTAACTAAATATTCCATCTTATTCCAATTTATTTAATATGCAAAAAATCTTTTATTTTGTTCAACATAAATCCGGAAAGATTATCTTTATGCATTTTTAGTTCTTCCAATTTCATTAAATTTGCTTTTTGTCTTACAGCAACAACTTCGGCAATATTATTTAATATTTCTTTTCGAGCTAAGATAATTTTTTCAATACTTTCTCTGTTAATTTCATAAACTACGCTTTCGGTTTCGGTAATAATAGTTGCGTTTCTTTTTTCACCCGTCAACAACGACATTTCACCAAAAAAGCTTCCCGGTTTTATAAAACCAACTTTTACTGTTTCTTGTTCAGCAAGCACATTTACGCTTAGTAACCCCTCTATTAAAAGATACATCGTATTACCTTCATCACCCTGCTTAATTAAAGTTTCATTTTGATGAATAGTTTTTAATGTAATATTTTCGGCAAGTATTTTAAATTCATCAGGCGTTAACGAACAGAACAAATCTATATTTTTTAATCCTTCAACTAATTCTTCGCTACGGGTTGGTATTGAACCTCTTTCGTTCGATTTTCTATAAACGAACACCCCTTTGCTTAATTCTACACCAACAGCTCCAAATTGTCTAATTATATTTCCAAGTATTTTATCCTTAACTTCACCAGGTACAGCATCTTTATATGGTTTAATATAAAACTTTAGCGTATATACAACCCCACCATCAACAAGATCCGATATTAACACAGTTGATTCTTTATATTTTTTTATCATATTCTCAACAAAATACTCTTTTGCACAAGCCAATAATATTCGTTTTACTCTTTCAGTAGGAATAAAGGCACTAACAGTAATTTTTATTTCAAATACTTGTTTATCTTCTAACGAGTCGTAATTAATTACAATAATATTCTCTTTTTGTTCGTTTGGGATAAATGCAATACTGTTATCACTTCGCTGTAAAATTATTTCTTTGCGTGTAAAATCCAAAACTTTACCCACTACTTTTACACCACTCTTTGAGTTTACAAGTTCAACCCAATCTCCCAAATTGTACGAGCCTTCAAAACTCAACTGATTTGTTCCAAAAAACTCTGTGATTTTATTGTGGAACACTACTCCGCTAATAAAAAACAACAGCAAAAAAATGTACCAGTATACTTCAGGAATTACAAAAGGAAGAACTCCAAACAGTATTTCTGCCAATGCCAAAGTATACATTAACATCGAAAATATTCGATATAATAGCTTAAAAAAACTGTTTTTACCCGGCTGTTTAATTAAATTAGACCAGAAAAATATCATTGATGTTTTATTTATCAGGTAAGCAGTTGTTAACCAGAATGCAATATTAATAACATAAACCACTAAATTTTTAGTGGCAAAACTATTTAATTTGTCAAGTTCATTTAAATCAAAAAGATTGAACATAACAATAAATAATGTTATTAAGAATACCCCAAACGGAATAATAATATCACCTGTTTTGAATCTTTTCATAAATCTCTCTTTCGTTTAATATTACAAAGTAATAAAAAATCTTTAACTTTTAAATACTTTTCGTATTTGCATATAAATAAAAACAAATCTAAAAAACAAGTTAATCAATTAATATTTTATGACTATTTAAAATAAAAAAAGCGGGTGATATCAAATTCAACCCGCTTTAAGTAAAATCAAATTAGTTTATTTTGTTCGAACAAACTCAATTCTTCTATTTTTTAATCTTCCTTCTTCAGTTGTATTAGGGGCAACAGGATTTGCAGGTCCGTAACCTTTTGTTGTTAAACGTTTTGCATCAATTCCATGTGCAACTAACCATTCTTTAACAGATTTAGCTCTTTTTTCTGATAATTTAATGTTTGATGATTTTTTCCCTTTATTATCAGTATAACCATTAATTGCTACTTCTAATTCCGGATAACCATTCAAAGTTCTCAAGGCTTTTTGTAATGATACTTCTGATTCAGGAGTAATTTCTGCACTTGCAGTTTTGAATGTTATTCCTTCTAATACCATAGGAACTCCAACTTTAATAACATCATCAGATGCTTCTAATGGATCTGTTCCTCTTTTAACTTCCACATCATCATTTACAGTACCTTTATCGGTATCCTTTTCTAATGGGTTTGTTTTATAATTATTTACTTCGTCGCCATCAGTTAATGTATCACCATCAGTATCGGAAACTAATGGATTTGTTTTGTGTGTTGTTACTTCTTCTTTATCGTTTAATCCATCACCATCGCTATCAGCTTTTAACGGATCGGTTTTATACGATGCTGTTTCTTCTTTATCATTTAATCCATCGCCATCTGTATCTGCTTTAAGTGGATTGGTTTTATAAGTGTTTACTTCTTCGCTATCGGTTAAACCATCTTTATCTGTGTCTTTATCTGATGGGTTTGTTTTATAGTTGTTTACTTCTTCACCATCTTTCAAACCATCTTCATCAGTATCAGCAACTAATGGATTAGTTTTTACTTTTACAGCTTCTTCATAATCATTTAAACCGTCATTATCTGTATCTACAACTAAAGGATTTGTTGTATTTACTCTAACTTCTTGATAATCATTTAACCCATCGCCATCTGTATCTGCTTTTAATGGATCAGTCTTTAATTCTTTTTCTTCTTTATCAAAAAGTCCATCACCATCTGAATCCTTATCAGACCATTGGTGTCCATAAATAATACCAAGTCCTAAATTATAATAAGCATCTTTTGGTGAACCATCACGATAATAATTTAAATTATCTGTAAAGGTATAATTCATACCGGCTGATAAATCCAAGGATAAATCATCAGTAAGGTGTAATAAAATTCCTAATCCGGCTGGAATTAATACCGTTACTCCACTTTCTTCAACATCTTTTGGAGGCCACTGGGGAGTATTTGATTTTTTTGTTACGTCATAAATCAATCCACCAACTCCTAAGTATGCATAAGTAGTGTATGATTTATCAATTAAAAAATTATAGGTTGCTCTCAAATCAATTGGTACTATAAAAGTAGAATACTCTGCATCATTCCAATCTTTTCCTTGATATTTACCTGCTCCAAAACCGAACTCCAATCCCCAATTTTCGTTGAACACATAGCGTTCAAAACCTCTAATAGTATAAGATAACTTAAAGCCATCAAATTCATTTGCGGCATAAGCAGGATTAAATTGCAAACCATGCTCCCAATATTGCCCGAACATAATAGAGCTTACAAGTAAAAAGAGTACAATTGTTTTTTTCATTTTCCACCTTAATGATTTAAAATATATGTTTAAAATATCAAACATAAATTTAATACAAATTGTTCATTTTTTTTCTTACATTTAAATTTATTTTTATACAGGAGCTTATTTATGGTATATTTCCGATTTTTTAATTTATTAACCTTAATTATCTTAACCATTAATAGTGTTTGCCTATGTCAAAATCAAATCAGCGAGTTCGCTAATCTGATCAACAGTGCGGATAAAACAAAACTTTCATCAATAGAATATGCTGCTGATCAATTTAAGATAATATTTAGCAAGAAGACAAACGCAGAAAAAGATTCAGCAATTGTGTTGTTTTGGGATTTCTATAATACAGTAGTTAATCAACAAGCTGAGGAATTAAATAACAGAACCTTGCCAAGTTATTACTCTAACTTTATTGGCATTACTGATTACCCAAGTGAAAAAACTATAAGTGAATTAAATAAAAGTGGCGTTCAATATAATAAAGAAGACTTAGCTTATCTTGCTGACATTAATAAATATGGAGGCAAAATTGTAAACGAAGAAGGAATGTATTATATCAAATTTGGAAGCACAATTTATTTTGAATCTAAATTTAAATCAGTATTAAGCGAAAACACATTTAATTATTTTATTAAATCAATTCAGGAAGAAAGCGAACCTTTATCATACGATGGGGCAATTGGCAAAGATTTGAATAAAATTGCTGATGATTTAATTTGGTGGGAAAACTTTTTAAATAACGATTTATTAGATTATTATAAAGAATATGGGAAATACCACTATAATAATTTATTGTTCACATTATTAGAAGGCCAAGATAATACTCCCGCATTTGATTATTCCTCAAAGAAACTTTCAAAAAAATTTAACAAGTGTTATGATTACATTGTTGTAAAATATAAAGGGACAAAGAGTGCCGAAATTTTTAAAGAATATATGGATTTATTAAAAAAATCAAAAGGTAAAAAATCTAAACAAATAGAAGAATTTATTAGTAATTTATAGGAGCTGAAAAATGAGCGAAGAGGCAGATAAACACATAGGTTCAATTGGGTGGGTTGATCTTACAGTACAAAATGCCGACAAGACAGTCCAATTTTACAAAGACGTTGTTGGCTGGGATATTGAAAAAATGGATATGGGCGGTTATAATGATTACATATTAAAAATTAAAGGCACAAACATTCCGGTTGCCGGAATTTGTAATGCAAAAGGAGTAAACAAAGATATCCCACCTGTTTGGCTTAACTATTTTACAGTTAAAGATTTAAACAAGTCAATTGAACAATGTAAAGCCAATGGAGGAGCAATAGTACTCCCTACAAAACTGATGGGTAACTACGGAAAAGTATGCATTATTAAAGATAATAATGGAGTAATTTCCGCACTTTTTGAACAATTATAAAAAATCTTTGTTTTAAGCAAAAAACCGTTTGACTTTATTAATTTTTTGATTTAAATTTGAAATCCTGTTAGAAAACAGGTTCTCGGAGAGTTGGCAGAGCGGTTGAATGCGGCGGTCTTGAAAACCGTTAAGGGTGCAAGCCCTTCCGGGGTTCGAATCCCTGACTCTCCGCCAAAAGGCTGAAACACACGTTTCAGCCTTTTTTGTTATAAACCTTCATTTAATTTTTATAATTCTTCTTTGCTTAACATCACAAAAAAGCTGTAACTTTTTATCTATATTTACTTTGCATAAGTTTGAATATTTTTTTAATTTTCTATTTTATGAGCAATATTTTATTATCAAAACGAATAATTATTTAAATTTAACGAGAGGCATGGGATGAAAAAGATTTCAGTAGTTTTAATACTTTTATTATTTCAGTCATTTTTATTTAGTCAAACCTTAAAGAATCACACTTATTCAAAATCACACATTTTAACAATTGACGAAACGAACGATAATTTAGGCGAAAACTTATTTGGAAAGAATATTTTTCCAAAAACTCAAAGTACTCTTTCAACAAGTAAATATTTACCTCAAACTTTATACTTAAATGATAATTCGCAACGAAAAACTTTTACATATGATGAATTTGGCAGGCTTAAAACTGAAACTGACGCAAACTTGAGCAACAGCAACTATGTAAACTCTTCACGCATGACTTATACTTATAACAATCAAGGCACGCTTATTGAATCAATTGCAGAAGCATTTATTAATGACGTATTTGTAAATCAAAGTCGTTACTTAGCTACTGTGGATAATTTAGGAAACATCATTTTAGAAGAAACCCAATCTTGGGAAAACCAAAATTGGGTTACATATAGAACTAATTCTCACACATACGATGAACGTGGAAACGCATTAACTGATACAATTAGGGTATCAACCAACAACGTTTTTGAGATTGTCGGTACCAATACATGTACTTACAACAGTAATAATGATTACTTAAAAATCACTCACAATGAATATGAAGCAAATAGCATCACCTACATGGACGAGTACACATATGTATATGACGACCGATTTAATTTATTATCACAAACATATTTTCAAGATCATACGACCGGTTTCACATCTGAGAGAATAACATATACTTATGATAATCAAAACAATGTAATTACAACTTTGTATGACCATATGGAAAATGCGAGCTGGGTAAACGAAGAATATATTTTAATGACTTATGATAATTCCGGAAACATGGCAACACAAGAACGACAACTTTGGGAAAATGGAGCTTGGATAAAAAGTTCATTTTCAACTTACCAATATGATTCTAACAATAAGATTGTAACATTGCTTGGATATGTTTGGAATGAGAACTCTTGGGTAAATACATGGAGAAGAACTTACACATATAACCAAAACAGCTCATTACTTCAGAACATGTTTGAATCAGTAGATGAAAACAATAACTGGGTTGCTCGCACAAAAACAAATTACACATATGATAGTAATTTTAATGCTGCTACTGCAAAAGTCGAATCTTATAATGGCAACGCTTGGCATGAAGTAAACGGATATATACAAATGTTTTATAACAACAACCAAGATTATATCCACTTTGCTGCAAGAAATTGTAGTTTGGAATATCTTTTGTTTACAGATGTTGAAGATGAGATCACTAATAATTTGTCTTTCTCTCTTAATCAAAACTACCCCAATCCGTTTAATCCTACAACAACCATCAGTTTTAATTTACCAAATGCGGAGTTTGTAAACTTAAAAGTTTATGATGTGTTGGGACGAGAAATTGCAACTCTTGTTAACGAAGAATTAACTGCTGGACAACACATAAAAATATTTAATGCAGAAAATTTAAGCAGTGGAGTATATTTTTACAAATTGCAGGCAGGCAAATTTAGCGAGACTAAAAAAATGTTGTTAACAAAATAAAATTACTTTGTATATTTAGCTTTTTAATTAGGGGACAGATATGCAAGCAAAGGCATCTATTATTATTTTGTTTTGCTTTATAGTAAACTATGTTTTTTGTCAAAACTTGGAGAAATCAGTATTAACAAATAACAACTATAATTCTTTTTCAAATAGCAACAACAACTTTTCTAATCTTCTTAACAACATCAGCATAAATGCTAATCACAAATTAAGCGAAAATTCACATAGTATTTACATGCCTGTTTCAGCATATTGTGATGAGAATACAAATAGGCACCTGTACACCTACGACTCAAATGGAAATTTACTAAAAGATTTATATGAAACTAAAAATAATGGCAATTGGTTGGCATTATGGTGCTATAACTATACTTACGATTTAAATGATAGGATAACAAGTTCTATATACCAAGATATTGATTGGAGTACAAGAATATTAGTAAATGAGGAGAAAATAACCTACACTTATACAGGTTCAAATTTAACACTAATATTATATTTAATATGGGATAAAGAACAAAACACATGGGCAAACTTCTCTCAATTTGTCTTTCAGTATGATAATTTTTCTAATAATATTTTCAAACTGCATCAATCGTGGAATAATTCCGAATGGACTGACACATACAAATATTATTATACTTACAATAATGACAAACAGATATTAACCAAAGGGTATGAAACTTTTGATAATTTGAGCAATACCTGGAGGGGAGAATACTTTATTACATATACTTATGAAACATCAGGTAAACTTCTAAATGAATTACACGAAAAATGGATTAATGGAAACAAAGTAAATGAATCACAAATTTCTTATGCATATAATTCGACTGGAGTTTTGTCTTTTGAGATTGAAGAATATTGGGATAACAACTGTTGGAACAATTTTAAGAAAATTAGTTTTGTGTATGATACCAACAATTATTTGTTAGTAAAAAAAACAGAGTATTTTTACAACAATCAGTGGTTTAACTCTTCAAGATACAATTATACATATAATGCTGCTGGGAAATTACTCTCTTTTCAAGTTGATTTATATACCTCTATAACTGGTTGGAAAAATTATAGTCTTTTAATTAATACTTATGATGATAACGATAATTTATTAAATTCAATACAACAATTCTGGCAAAATGATATTTGGGTAAATAATTCTCAAACCTCATTCACTTATGATAATTATGACAATGCAATTACTGGAAAATTTGAGACATGGAATTCGTCGTCCGGGACTTGGCTTGCTACTGAAACAGGATTTTCTGTACCATATAACCACGGGAATGACTCTTTATCGGTAATATGTTCCCACTGCGTTATTGAATATAGTTTGTTTTCAAGCATTAACGATGAAAGGTCCAATAACATAACTTTCACATTATCCCAAAACTATCCAAATCCATTTAACCCTTCAACAACCATAAGTTTTGATTTACCGAATTCAGAATTTGTTACCTTAAAGGTTTACGATGTGTTGGGACGAGAAATAACTACTCTTGTTAATGAAGAATTATATGCCGGGCAGCATACAAAAGTATTTAATGCTGAAAATTTAAGTAGTGGTGTTTATTTCTATAAACTGCAAGCTGGTAACTTTAGCGAAACAAGAAAGATGATATTGACAAAGTAATTAAAATGAGATTTTTTTATCATTATCTAAAATTTTTAGTTTTAAATTCGATAGTAATTTCAAGTTTAATTTTCTTTGGAGCTATAAATGAAAAAAATAATATTTCTTTTACTCGCATTGTTAAATATTTCTAATGCCCAACAATACAATGTAATTTTAAACAGTTCTGATTCAAATGGTAGTTCACTGTCTTTTATTAAAAACATTGGCGGAGTTGATTTTACGTTTTCTGCTGAATCTTATTTGGGGTTTCAAACGGGTGATAATGGATTATATGGATATAGTGGCTCTGGGAATGAATTTAAAATTGAGTTAACTATAGAATCTGGATACACTTTTGATTTGAATCAACTAGATGCACTCTCTTATCAAGGCAGCATGACTTTTGATTTAACTTATTCTGATAACTCAACTAGCAACTTTACTGTGAATACACTAAATATTTCTGAAATACAAACAGTAAATACTGTTGGATTTCCAATTAATGATGTAAAAAAGATTGCTTTTATTTCTTCTGAATATTCAGTAATTCAAAATTTGGTTTTTAATGACATTAAAACCATTTTACCAGTAGAATTAACATCTTTTACATCAATTATTTCAGAAAGTTCTGTTATTCTTAGTTGGTCAACCGCGATAGAAGTAAATAATTACGGATTCGAAATTCAAAGGGCAATTAAAGGCACAAACGACAACTGCGATTTTACACGAATTGGATTTGTTATGGGAAATGGCAATAGTAATTCTCCTAAAAATTATAAATTTACAGATAGTGATATAAATACTGATTTATATTTATATCGACTAAAACAAATTGATAATAACGGACAATATGAATTTTCGGATATTATTGAGGTAAATACAAGCAATATTCCTTCTGAATTTTCACTTTCTCAAAACTATCCTAACCCATTTAACCCCTCTACAACAATTAGTTTTAATTTACCAAACAATGCTTTTGTAACCTTAAAAATTTACGATATTTTAGGAAGAGAAATAACTACTCTTGTTAATGAAGAATTAAATGCCGGGCATCATACAAAAGTATTTAATGCTACTAATTTAAGCAGTGGGGTATATTTCTATAAACTACAAGCAGGTAAATTTAGCGAAACTAAAAAGATGATGTTGGTTAGGTAAGTTTAAGTAATAAAGGTTGAAGGTTAAATTATTGTTTGCCGCTCAAAAATAATTTGAGCGGCTTTTTAATTTTCTGATTTAACTAAACTAATTAATTCATTATCTTTTTCAGTTGTTTCACTCTGAAAACAATCATTAATAAATTTAGTTAATCGTTCATAATCACTGTTCAGACGCATACTATCATTTCCCCAATCAAAATTTTCCTTTTTCCTTTGCTTTTTCCTTATTATATTTTTGTGATAATTTATAATATAATAGTAATTTGATAATCCATTTAATATGGATTTAATTAGGGGAAGTATTTATGAAAAGGTATTTGATTTTATTGTTGTTTATATTATGGGGCAATCTATTTTCACAACAATATAGGGCGGTTCTATTTGTTGGCTCGGGATTATCATCACAAGATCGCTTAACAGCAATGACTTTAATTGGAATTGCAAATAGAGATAGTGCAAGAATCTGTATGTACAACATGTATGAAACTTGGAGTTATACGCAAAATGATGAAAAGTGGTCTCAGATTTATATGCAAAGAGGAAATGTTAAATTTGATACTATAAGAACTGTTGCTGCTTTAATAAACAGATTTAGATATTTAATAAATGGTGGAATCACTTACGAACCAAACAGGATATTTAGTAATTTTTCAGGTCAATCATTCATGTGGCAAGGTGAATATGCTGCATTAATTGGAGGATTAACAAATAGAATTCCGGTAACAAATTCCCAAGCCGTCACTTATAATTTGAGCATTGCTGATTCGGTTTTAATAGAAGATTCCTTTAATGGAGATTCATCAATTATGGTACCTGGAAAACTTGAACTAACTGCTCACTCATGGAATAATTCAACTCTTTCAGAGGAGAACCGATATCTATCCATTCTAAACTGGGGTGTACAATATTTATTACCCAGATGTAATCCGGAGAAGTTTTATATAAGAGAAATAACCGATTTTACTGTTAAATACAAAATGTTCCAAGTCAATTTAGCCGGAACCGATGGCTTAAACTTGAATAGCATGCCGGTTGCCAGAGCTGATGTACTTGAAAACACTTTAACATATTTACAGCAGAAAAATAACGGCAATATTTTTCATATTTACGGTTGGATTCACCCTGAACCCATGACTCAATGGTTCGCATTTTTTGGAACTTCTTTTCATGAAACATTAATGGGCAATTTATCTTGGCATTCTTCATTCCCAATTGCAGAAAGAGAATTTATACCGGCTGCAATGGTAAATCCAGATACTATAATATTAGACAACACTAAACGTTATATAACATTCATTGGAACTGAAGGAGATGCCGGCAATTGGGTTGTTGGATTACAATCCGGAGCTTGGCTTTCCAACTCAAGAGGAGATGTTCCTGTTAATTGGGGATTAAACCTTCATTTATTTGAATTGTGCCCCTTTATTGCCTCATATTATTATGATACTGCAACTCCAAACGACGGGTTCATTAGCGTTACTTCCCCATTAGGTTATGCATATCCGGATTTATGGAATGATGCAACTTTACCAGATGCAATTCTTAAAACCAAAAACTTAATGCATAAATTTAATATTAATGAAATTTATGCATACAAACATTATGCAGGTAGTGGAACAATGGTGTATAGAGGAAAAACAATTAATAATAATTTCAATTTTCAGCGACTCGCTAATTTCCAAAATTCTATCAATGCTCGAGTAACTATGCTTTTTGATCCTCAATTAATTTCGCAACGTCCTTTAATTAAAAATAATGCTTTAATGTTTAGTCATACTGGTGATGATAGTTTTTATGGAGATGCGAGTAATCTTGATAATATGGCAACAAGAATTATTAACAGTATAAAAACTTTATCAAAGCCCGGGTTCTTATTAGCAGGTTATCAAAGATTAAGACAAGATGATTTTGCTAATAGAACCGATCCAAGCAGTAGCGATATTTCATTACCAAGATTGTTGCAAGTTGTTAATAAAATAAAAGCAGATCCAACTATTGGAGCAACGACTGAAATAGTAACTATTGAAAGGATGTCCATTTTAATGCGTAAATATATGGGATTAACCGAAAGCGAAGAAATTATAACTTTGCCTTACAAAATCTCTTTAGACCAAAACTACCCTAACCCATTTAACCCAGCTACCACTATAAGTTTTAATTTGCCTAACGCTGAATTTGTTACTTTAAAGATTTACGATGTATTAGGAAAAGAAATCACCTCTCTTGTTAACGAAGAATTAAATGCGGGACAACATACAAAAATATTTAATGCTAATAATTTAAGCAGCGGGGTATATTTCTACAAACTGCAAGCAGGTAAGTTTAGCGAAACTAAAAAGATGATGTTGGTTAGGTAATACTTTGAAAGCAAGCAACTTTAGAAAATTATTAATTTTGTCAATTAAAAACCTGCCAATATTTTATGACTTGACTTTTCAGTGGGGCTTATTTATCTTTAAATAATTATGGCAAGATTAATTGTTTAATATTAAAATGCTTAAGAATTAACAATAAAAAAATTGAGATGTTATTAGCAAAGGCGAAATAAAGGATAAGGAGAAAAAAATGCGAAAATTGTATTTTGCAGTAGTATTAATACTTACATTTATACATAGTTTGAACGCACAAACTGAAAAGGGCAAAACAATCAGCAATTTTTCTGCAATTGTAAGCGGACAATCTGGAGAACTATTTACTCATCATAATAAACTATCTGAGGGTTTTAATGATTTCAAAAAATTGCTTGTTAGCTCAAACAAACAAAACAAAAAAGACACCCCATTAATATATCGCCCCTCATTTGTTTATTTTGAAAGTGGCATAGCACGAGTTTCTTTCACATACAATAACCAAGGAGATATGTTAACTAACACTTCGGAGATTCTTATCGACAATGAATGGGTAACTTCTTACCGAGGAACAAACACTTATGATTCTAATGGGAATAGATTAATGGAAATTTTCGAAAACTGGGAAAACGGAAATTGGTCTGCTGTGGATCGTAGAACTTTCAAGTATGATTTGCAAGGGAATCTTTTAACAAGCATAGCTGAGGATTGTGTAAACGGTATATGGCAAAATAGATCCCAAGATACTTATTCTTATGATTCTTTGGGGGTTAGAAGATCTTTATTAGTTGAAAATTGGGTAGACGTAGGATGGGTAAATATTTCAAAGTTTACTTTTGAGTATTCTGAAATTGGAAATTTATTGTCTTCATTAGTGGAATCATGGGAGAATGGTCAATGGGTAAAAACTGTATTTGGCAAAATTAGCTATAATTCTTTTGGGAATATTTCGACTGTTCTTATTGAAGACTACAAAAATGGAGCCTGGGAAAATAGCTCGCTCGACACATATTCATACGATACAAATGAAAATCTGACGACACTCTTAAGTGAAAATTGGGACTCAGAAGGATGGGTCAATTATTGTCGAATTTCGTATGAATACGATTCGCATAATAATAGAATAAGTGGTTTATGTGATGGTTGGGACGGAACAAATTGGGCTCCCGGCATCGGTTTTCTTGAAATAGATTTCGGTATGAAAGATCAAAGTTATGGGTTCCTTGACCACTTTATTTCAGTTGAATATAAATTAATTACAAATGTTGAAAAAACAGAGAGCAATCCTAACGATTTCGTTTTATCTCAAAACTATCCTAACCCATTTAACCCAACTACAACAATTAATTTTTCTTTACCAAATAGCGAGTTTGTCACTTTAAAAGTTTACGATGTGTTAGGTAGAGAAATCACCTCTCTTGTTAACGAAGAATTAAATGCGGGACAACATACAAAAATATTTAATGCTAATAATTTAAGCAGCGGAGTATATTTCTACAAACTGCAAGCAGGTAAATTTAGCGAAACTAAAAAAATGATGTTGGTTAGGTAAACAAATTTAAATTCTACAATATACTTCTATTACTTCAGTTTTACATAAAAGAGGTTGACTTTAGATCAACCTCTTTTTATAAACAATAATAATTAACTCAGATTAACAAAGTTCAATTTTATTCATTATTTCAATAGCATCATTTTACGAACTTGAGTAAAAGTACCGGCTTGAATTTTATAGAGATATAATCCACTTGAAAAGTTTGCGGCATTAAACTCTACTTTATAATTTCCAGCCTCTTTTTTCTCATTTACCAGAGTAGCAATTTCATTCCCAAGTATATCGTAAACTTTTAAACTAACATACTCATTACTTGAAACAGTATAATCAATATTGGTTGACGGGTTAAATGGATTCGGATAATTCTGCCCCAATTTGTATTCTTTGATTGTTGACATATCTCCTATTACTTCCACAGTAATAATATTCGAATAAGAATACCCGCCGTCTAAATCAATTTGTTTTAAGCGATAAGAGAATACTCCTGAGAGTGTTGCTGCATCAGTAAATGTATATTCTTTTGGTGAATTACTATTACCGTTCCCTTCTACAAATCCAATTACTTTAAATTCAGCAAGCTGATTACTTGCTGATTTACGCTGAATTTCAAATCCGTAATTGTTTACTTCGGTTGCAGTATTCCAATTTAGAATCACTTCCGAAGCATTTGACAAATCAGCTGAAAAAGATGTCAACTCAACCGGTAAAGGTTCAGTCGGCAAACTGCTTGGTGGTAAGGGTTGAGCGATTATTGAACTACAAATCCATAACAAAATAATTATATTTATTGTATTTTTCACGTTTATATTCCTTAAATTTTTAATATCATATTATTTATCAGTCAGCAATATTGATTTTTTCGCTAAGTGCTACGTAAAACTTCATTGTTTCACCAGCTATTCCATCAAATGAATAGCCTTCTTCATTTAATTCATTCAACTTATTCCCGTGTTCGTCAAACAAAAATACCGATAGGGATTCGTTGATACCTTTTAATCCTTTTAGAACTAAAGTTTGTTTCCCTGTCGATTTAACAAGTATATTTAATGGTATAATAAGATTTTGATCAAATTTGGCAATTGAGCATATAGAATAATCTATTCCGTTTTGTGATGAATATAACAACGGAACCTTCGCTTCTTTCGAAACCATCTTAGTAGCATCATATTTTGAATCAAAGTTTACGGTCGCATCAATGTTTTCTCTTAAAATAAACTCGTCATACTTTTCATTATCATCTGTAATGGCTAAAATTATCTGTGGGTCAAGTTTTATTGGTTTTGAAAAGCCTGTTTTATTGGAAACCTTGGCGAGGTCAGTTAATGACATATTAGCATATACTTGATATACCTGAATAAAAAAGCCTTGGTTTGGAGCAATGTAGCTAGTTTGACCGTTAGTACCAACTCCGTCCACATAAGAGCGATAGACACCCAAATCATCATCCCATACATAAAAAGCATTATTGGTATGCGTAAGATTCTTTCCGCCGGGTGCATCCCAGTTAATAGTTGTTGGATAGGGATTACAAATAAGATTATAACCATAGAATTCACTATCCCAGTTAACTGATACCGTACCCGTATTTAGTGTTCCTGAAAAACTTAAAGTTATGTCTTGGTCTAGTACTTGTTTTATAGCGTATCCTTGTAATACATGCAATGCATCACCTTGAGACAAGAAATACCAGCCAGTTGCTTTTCCATCTTCAGCAGACCGTTCATCACTCCAAGCAACATAACAATTTGGGAACATTGTGCCGGCATCAACCACATAGTTAGTATAAGTATCATTAGTATAGTTGGCCGGATCAGTACCGGTGGAGGTATAAACGGGCAAACCCACATAGTGCCATTTGTTTTTTACAATATACTGTTCAACTGTTGCTTCAACCCCTGCTGTATTATTTACTAGCTGTGCGGTTCCGGAGATATCGGATTTCAATATTAAACCCGAGGTCCCGCTATTGTTGGTAAGCGTTCCAGTAACAATCAAGACTTGACCTGCTGTAATAGATAAAACAGCCCCTGAATTAATAGTCAAATCAGCACATTCATAATCTCCATCAATTGTCACAGTTCCCGAAGATATTATTGCATTTGTTGTGTTTGTAGGAACTCCATTATCCCAATTACCCGCGTTGGACCAGTTCCCAATCCCACTAAATGTGGAAGTCTGCGCACAAGTAATTATTAACAATGAAAAAAATAATTGAAAGAATAGTTTTGTTTTTGTCATTACTGTCACCATAAAAAAATTAAAAATAATTAATTATTAAAAATGAAATAACGTTTCTCGGCTTATTTAAATGCATAATTTTACTAAACTCAAATATTAGACAAACTTATATCATTTTTTTTGTATAATCGACAAAAACAAGTGTTTGTTTAGTAGGTAATCCGTAATTTTCCCCAAAATTTAAGTTTTTTTATTTAGCAGTACACTATTAATTAACGGCATCAAAGGGGATAGAACTCTTCCAAGCAAAGTAACTTAACACCTTTGTCGACGCCAGCAATATTTCTACAATAATTGATTAGAGTAGTGTTAAATTTCAAACAAAACGTCACTCATTTTCATCCAAGTAATTGACATAAATCACATTAAATATTCCAAATCACCACACAGAAAATTACTTATTGACTTTAAAATATAATTCAGCTAATTTGTAATTAATTGAGGGTTTATAAGCATTGAATTTGTTTTTTCTGATTTGCTGCAAGATATTATATTTTATTGACTTAATAACAACAAAAAAACGGGAGTATTATGAAAAAGTGTTACCTTATAGTATTGTTCTATTTATTCATTGTAAGCTCCAATTTTGCACAATGGGAAAACGCCATTATTCATCCAAACACCAACTCACTCCGCAGCTTAAATTTTGTTGATGAAAACAATGGGTATGCTGTAGGAATGGATGGCATAATAGTAAAAACAACAAACAAAGGGCATAGTTGGATAATAAATACTATTAAAAAGAAAGTAAACTTTATTGATGTAACTACTACATCTCCAAACTTTGCCTGGGCATGTGGTGATAGTGGTACAGTATATAAGACAACTGATGGCGGTAACAGTTGGAATAATAATTCTGTTTCTTCTACCGAACAATTAAATACTATCCAATTTATAGATAATAATCTTGGTTTTGTTGCCGGTAGTAATGGAATAATTTGTAAAACTACTGATGGTGGTAACAATTGGCATGCAGATACTCTTCAAGGCATGGCTTATATAAACAAATTGTTTTTCTTAAACGCAAATATCGGTTGGGCTGTTGGTAATGGAATTTCTTGGGCTAATGGCTGGATCTGGAAAACAATTGACGGAGGGAATAGCTGGGTAAAAATAGATAGTGTTGTAGGTCAACTTTACAGCGTTCAGTTTATTAATGAAAATATAGGCTATTTTGTTGGGTCTGCAGTTTATAAAACAAATGATGGTGGATATAGCGTTGGTGTAGTAAACAATATCAACTGGGGATGTTATGACCTCCATTTTGTTAGTTCCGAACTTGGCTGGGTTGTTGGTTATGATGGTTTAACAATGAAAACTACTGACGGCGGAAGCACTTGGGAAAGTCAAGCTCCTAATCCGGGAGGTGGCAATGCATTATGGTCTGTTAATTTCCCTTCTGCCAATTATGGCTATTTATGTGGTAATAGTGATATTATTTGGCAAACTTCGGATGGTGGAGCTTCATGGATAAAACAAAGAGTTGCTATGCCAAGTAATTTACAAGGTGTATTTGCAACTGATAGCAATCATTGCTGGGCAGTCGGTTCATTAAAAACTCTTTTTACTACTAATGGTGGAAAAAACTGGGAGATAACTGTTCCGAATGATATTCCGCATAATATGACACCGTCTTTAACTTCAGCATTCTTTATTAATAATTCAATCGGCTGGCTTTGTGGAGCTAATGGTTTTATTTTTAAAACCACTAACGGAGGAGTTGATTGGATTTTACAAGCTGAATATCCAAATAGATACTTAAGACATATTTATTTTTTAGATGAAAACAAAGGATGGGCATGCGGTGCCACAAATAATTTTAATGACGAATTACTTTATACTACCAATGGCGGTGCTACTTGGTTAGAAAAAGATTTAGGGACAACCGATGATTTTTCTTGTATATATTTTATAAATGAAAACTTAGGCTGGTTATCTTCAAATGCCCATCTTTACAAAACAACCGATGGCGGCTCTAATTGGCAGGTTGTTTCTTCCGCCAATTTTACCTCTACAAAATCAATTTATTTTGTTGATGAAAATACTGGCTGGGCATCCGGTAATAATGTATATAGTACTACAGATGGAGGGAGCAACTGGGTTAGTCAAACCTCAACCCTTGGAGCTCCATTTGAAACTGTAAGGTTTTTTAATGCTCAAAAAGGATGGTACGGTGGCTTTGGAGGAATTTTTGGTACTGTTGACGGCGGAAACAACTGGTCAAAACAGTTCGATTCTCATATCTATGATTTAACTTTTATTGATGAGAATTATGGCTGGGCTGTAGGGTTAGGCGATGGTTTTTACGGTGTAAATACAGTAGGTATTTATAAAACAAGTAATGGAGGATTTTCTGATGTAGCTGATGAAACACCCATACTTTCTAATTTCAATTTATTACAAAACTATCCAAACCCATTTAACCCTTCAACAACCATCAGTTTTAATTTACTGAATACTGAATTTACCACCTTAAAAATTTACGATATTTTAGGAAGAGAAATTACTACTCTTATTAACGAAGAATTAAATGCCGGAAAGCATACAAAAATGTTTAATGCTAATGATTTAAGCAGCGGGGTATATTTTTATAAATTACAATCCGGTAAATTTAGCGAAACTAAAAAAATGATGCTGGTTAGATAAGTTTAAGTGTTAAAGTTTGAAGGTTAAATTATTGCATGCCGCTCAAAACTGTATTTTGAGCGGCTTTTAAATTTCCTGATTTAGTTAATCTTATAAATTAACTCTATTTTTCGGTTACCCTTTCTTTTTCAAACAATCGACCTTTAATAAATTAATCATTTCAAATTAAGGCTCTTAAATTTTTAATGCACAAGTATTAAAAGAACAATAGTTACAACCAAACCAGAAAATGCAAAATATAGTCCTCTTTTGAGTATAAAAGAATTGACATTATTCATAATCAAATACTTTAATATTTTATACCCTTCGGGGTATAGAATAGACTATTTCAAGCACTATTGTACCCTTTAGGGTATATTTCATGCACTTATGTTTGTCATTATACCTTTTCAGGTATATTTTATATTTATTTTCTTGATTTTATACCTTATTGGGTGTATTTTAAACTTCATACTAATTTGAATAATAGAAAAACAGCAAATTTAATTTATGAAAAATGAACTTTCAATATTAGTCAAAGAGAAAAGAAAGGTGTTAAAAATATCTCAAATAGAGTTAGCAGAAAAAGCGGGTGTTGGTTTGCGATTTGTTCGTGAACTGGAACAAGGGAAAAAAACATTACGCCTTGATAAAGTTAATCAAGTACTTATTTTATTTGGATATCAGTTAGGTCCTGTAAAAATTGCAAAGGTAGATTAGCATGAACAGAAAGGGGAAAGTATTTTATAAAGATAAATTCGCTGGCATTGTTTCCGAAACAGATAACGGATATAGTTTTACTTATGATACACAATATTTATCAAATTCAGATAACTCACCAATAAGTCTAACAATGCCTCTTCAAGAAAAAGAGTTTTTTTCTAATACAATGCTTGCTGTTTTTGATGGATTAATTCCCGAAGGTTGGTTGCTTAATGTAGCAGAGAAAAATTGGAAAATTGATCGCCGTGATAGGATGGGTTTGCTATTGAATTTTTGCAACGATTGTATTGGTGCCCTAAGTGTTATTGCAATAAATGAAGAGGATACCAATGAATGAGGTTAACAATAAATGCTTGTTTTGTTATAAGCCACTAATAGAGAATGAAATAGACTTTCATTTGCAATGTAGTAAAAAATTCTTTGGTTCCAAGATCCCAAAAGAAGTTCCTTTTAATTTATCCGAAATTGAAAAACAAGCCATATTTACATTACGAGGAAGAATTGCAGTAACAGGTGTTCAACCCAAAATCTCACTTGATACAAATAGCAATAGTGGAAACAACAATCGATTGACTATTGTAGGCATGATGGGGAATTACATATTAAAACCTCCAGTCAAGCAATATCCTGAGATGCCAGAAATTGAAGACCTAACAATGCATTTAGCTGAATTGTTGAAAATTAAAACAGCACAACACTCACTTATTAGATTAAAGTCCGGTGAATTGGCATATATAACTAAAAGGTTTGATAGAGATAAAAACTCAAAGCTCGCCATGGAGGATATGGCTCAATTAACAGGAATGCTTACCGAAAACAAATATCGTGGGTCAATGGAAAAGATTGGAAAAGTAATAAATCAGTTTTCAAATTATGCCATGTTTGATTTAATTCGCTTTTATGAATTAACTTTATTTTGCTTTATTACTGGAAATGCTGACATGCATTTAAAAAATTTTTCATTATTAACAACTCCAAATAATGAAATAATTCTCTCTCCTGCTTACGATTTATTATCCACTAAATTTTTAACCCCTGATGACTTGGAAGAGATTGCCCTAACCTTAAACGGGAAAAAGAATAAAATTAAATTAAATGATTTTATAAAATTTGCAACGAAATTAGGAATAAATAATACTTCAATTGAAAATGTTCATAAAAAATTCATTAAAAATGCAAATACATTATTAAGCTTTGTAGATGAAAGTTTTCTGACTGAATCAATGAAAAATAATTATAAAAACTTACTCAAAGATAAATATAAACAACTATTTGCTATTGAGGAGTTATAATTTTAACCCCTCAATAATATTTTCACATCTCCCACTTTTAATAAAGTCGGAATGTTCTTTTATATTATTAAATTTTTGAGAACATATTTTACTACACAACATCTCATTATTTGTAATTTGTAAAAATTTTGTATAGGTTTCAGTAGCAGCAGAATTTGGATATTCCCCCTTACCTGTTTCAGAAATATACTTTTTTGTATTAAACCACAATGCCGCACTTAATGCCCCACAAGAGTTACCGCTTAAACCCATTCCTCCGGCAAAACCGGCAACACAAAAAGCTTCTTCTTCGGTACCACCCAAATTTACAACTGTGCTATAAGCACAATTATAATACTGTTCTGTTATTTCATTTGTTTTTGCATTAACACTCCTTGTAGCTGTTTCAACTGCAAAAGGTGCCCAATTATCTGCAATGTTAAAGCAAGACTTCTTAAATATTTTATACAAAAATGATACAAATATAAATTTTACAAATTGAAATTTTTTCGCAAAGTCTGTTTGAGTAACTTCTCGGCAATCAACACTTCCATTACATTGAGTAAATGATTTCATCAGCTCTTTAGTAGCATTAATCGCTAACTGCGTAGATGAACTGCTATTTCCATATTTTTTATAAATTTCTTTACTTGCCGCTAATGATGAACCCCACAACATTCCACACTGATAACCCTTTTGCATTACTCCTCCGCATAACGGAGCAGCAGCTTTTTCATCGTTAGTATTAACATTTCCGAATTCCCTATTCAAAATGTAAAAGAAAGCTGTTGAGCAAGGTCCTTGGCTCATAAATATTTTTTTGGTATCATCTAAAGAATATTTACGACTTTCCATCAGTTCCTCATATATTAATTGTTTGTTTTATCAAAATAGTGTAATTCTTATTATTTTAGAAATTAAATAAATGTTAAAGTACCATAATTTAAGTACTTGAATTAAATATTTTTTAGTAGTTTATTAGTATTGGTTAATAATTGGAGATTTAATGAACGAAAGAGTATTTCATAGTAATATTGAAAGATTGCGTTCACCTGAACGAAAAGAACGTATTGAAGTAGAGCGAGTTGTTGGAATATTGTTATCTCAAGGGGATATCAAATCTGTTTTAGATATAGGAACCGGAAGTGGTTTATTTGCTGAAGAATTCTTTAATCAAGGAATTGGAGTTACCGGAGTTGATTTACAAGAAGAAATGCTGGAAGCTGCAAAAACCTATTTGCCGGATTGTGATTTCAAACTTGGAAAAGCCGAAAAACTACCTATTGAAGATAAAGCTGTTGATTTAGCTTTTATGGGGTTAGTTTTTCATGAGGTTGATGACTATAAACAGGCTTTAGAAGAAGCTAAAAGAGTAAGTAAAATTGGAGTTGGCATTTTAGAGTGGGATTTTTTAATTCAAGAATTTGGTCCCCCTTTGGAACATAGAGTAAATCCCGATTTAATTAAAAGTTTAGCAAAAGAAGCTGGTTATTCTTCTTTTGAAGTTATCAAACTAAACAATTTGGTTTTGTATTGGTTTAAAATTTAAACTAATAGAGCAACTATTTTGAAAACCTTAGTTGCTCCACGTATAAATATATATTACCCTTTTGATATAGCATTATTATTTGTATATTAAGATAATAATTAAATAACTTACAGGTAAAGGAGGCTTTTGCCTATCTGTAAAACATTCAAGTTTTGGGGAAGTTATGAAATTTAAATTGGTTTTTTGCATAGTTATTACATTTTTAACTTTTATTTTAAATGGTTGCGGGTCATTGTACGATTATAATCTTTATTCTTCTAATGATTCAACTCAATATTCAAAAGATTTGTTTGGAATAATCAACAAAGATTCCTCACAAACAGTTTTTTATAATAATACCGGCAAAGTACTTCAAATTAAAAATTCAGTATTCGGCAAATCTGAAACCGGAAAATTTATTGCGATTGAAATTGATGAAATTAAGGAAATCACTACTTCAGAAAACAAGATTATTCCCCCTTCTGAATTAACAAATGAATTAGTTGCAAAACTTGAATTGCTTGATGGCTCTTTATATTCGTTTGATAGTGATTACGGTTCTTTAATAAATGATAAAAAAATGGTATTAGGATTCAATCAAAACAAAGAACCAATTGCTGTTGCTTTAGATGATGTTGATAACTTACAAATTGAAGAAGTTAACGCTGCTGGAAAGTTTTTTGAATTTGGAGTTGTTATTGCAGGATTGTTTGGTGTTGCTCTTATCGCGATGCTTCTTACCCTTGGAGCAACAGCTAATGTCACTTTTGGCGGGTAACTAAAACTTATTTTGGGAATTTTATGAAAACGAAAAGATTATTTATTTTAAGATTTATTATTTTAGGTTTTATATTTACTAATTGTTCTTTTTACGATAAAATCACTCAAACCCCTGATTATTCAGTTGTTTCAGATTACCCCATCACTTCAATACTTACAGAGGACTCTACTCAATTAAAATTTAATGACAATTGTGGAAGAATTATTCTTGTTTATAATTCTGTTTATGGTAAAACAATTGACAGTAATTATCTGCTGCTTCATATAGAACAGATTAAAGAATTTAGAATTTCAGAGCAAACTCCACACCCAATTGAAGACCTTGATAAATTTAAAATTTATGAATTAGTATTAAATAATGGTCGCTTAGTTACTTTTAATGAAAACTTTGGAAGTTATAATTCGGCAAACAAAATGATAACGGGAATTTCTAATGAGGATTCCGATATTTCTGTTCATATTAATCAAGTTTCGTTTTTCTATTCCGAATCCCCCACTTTACTTTCTGCTGAAAAAATTACTGAAGAAACTAAGCTATTTTCAATTGTATTAAAAGAAAATAATTTAATTTTTGTTTTTGATAGCAAAAACGGCGTTTTTCTAAAAAACAGACCAATTGTTTGGGGTTATGATTTAAACAACAAAGTCTTAATTGAAGAACTAAAAGATTTACAAAGTTTAAAAATTAAAAAATTCAATTATTTCATGTCAACTATAGGCAATTTAGGATTGGGGCTTGCAATTATATTACTCCCTCTATTACTTTTAGTTTGGGCAGTAGGACCGATTAGAATGGGTTAACTACAAATAATTTAATTATATTGTTTTAATTAAGTTTTATATCATCTTTTTGCAAAAAGGCAAAAAAATAGTATTTTATAGAATTATGAAACTTCTTTCATAGTTCACCGACTAATAACATATGTTTATTTTTAAACTAACAGGGAGTTATAATGAAACTAAATATTCGAGTTTTACTTATGTTTGCAACAATGGTTGCAGCAACAGGAATTACAAATGGACAAACCTATTATGAAAAACGGGAAGACATTCCTGAAGAATACAAATGGGACGTTTCTGATATCTATAAAACTTGGGACGAATGGAATGCCGCAGTTTTAGACTTAGAAAAGAAAATGGATGAAATTGTTGCCTTAAAAGGAACATTAAACAAAGATGCCGATTCTTTTTTAAAAGTTTTCAAATTACAAGATGAACTCGGTATTATTGCAGGAAAAGTTTATAGATATGTTTCAATGCAATATGATGTAAATACAAAAGACCAAGATTTAGCTGCAAAAATTCAAAAAATTCAAGTTATGTTTGCTAAATATGGTACTGCAACCGCTTGGGTTAATCCCGAAATGCTGCTTATTCCACAAGAGAAAATTGAAGGTTGGATGAAAGAGAATAAAGAACTTGAACAATATCGTTTTGGTATTGAAGACTTATTCCGTCAACAAAAACATGTGTTAAGCGAAGACAAAGAAACCTTACTTTCTTACTTTAATTCTTTTAGTGGTACTGCTCGCTCAACCTATTCCGCATTATCAACTACCGATATCAATTTCCCTACTATTACCTTATCAGATAACAAAGATATTAAAGCTACAAGCGGCAATTACAGTAAAGTTTTAAGAACAAATTGGAATCAAGAAGATAGAAAGAAAATTTTTGAAGCCCATTACAATACCTTTAAACAAAACGAAAATACTTATGCTTCTATCTACAATGCAATTTGCCAGCGCGATTGGGCTTATGCTCAGGCTCGTAATTACAATTCCTGTTTGGAATCTAATTTAGACAACAATAATATTCCAATTGCTGTATATGAAAACTTAATAAAAACTGCTAAAGAAAATGTTGCCCCTTTACACAAATACTTAAAATTACGTGCAAAAGTATTAGGATTAAAAGAATATCACAGCTATGATGGTTCTTTACCATTAATTAAATTCGAAAAAACTTATACTTACGAAGAAGCAAAAAAATTAGTATTGGCTTCTGTTGCACCTCTTGGCAAAGAATACCAAGATAGAGTTGCAACTGCTTTAAAATGGGGCTGGATTGATGTTTTTGAAAATGCCGGAAAAAGACCGGGAGCCTATTCAGGAGGAACTTATTCAGTACACCCTTATATGTTGTTAAACTATAACGAAACATTGGATTATGTATTTACATTAGCTCATGAAATGGGTCATACAATGCACACAATGTTAGCCGAAGAAACACAACCTTATGCTACTTCAGGATATACTTTATTTGTAGCAGAAGTTGCATCTACATTTAACGAAAGATTATTACTTGATTATATGTTAGAACATTCAACCGATCCAAAAGAAAGAGCTGCTTTAATTATGCAGGCAATTTCTAACATTAGCGGTACTTTCTATTTCCAAACTCAACTTGCTGATTTTGAATTACAAGTTCACAAATTAGTTGAAAACGGACAACCTATTACCGCTGAAGTACTAAACAAAATAATGAAAGATTTATATACTGTTTACAATGGCGATGCTGTTGTTGAAGACGATCTATTTAATAGCGTTTGGGCAAGAATTTCTCATTTTTATGCTGTTCCTTTTTATGTTTATCAATACGCAACTTGTTATGCATCTTCAGCACAAATACATGAAAAAATAATGGCTTTGAAAGGAAAAGAAAAAGAAGACGCAATTCAACACTATTTAAATTTATTACGTTCAGGCGGTAATAATTACCCAATGGAACAATTAAAAATAGCAGGTGTTGATTTAACTACTTCCGCACCATATGTTGCTGTTACAAAACAATTTGAAGAATTAGTTGATAAATTAGAACAAGAAGTAAATAAATTTAAAGAATAACATAACTGACCAAATAATAGGTTGAGATGTTTCACAGTAGTTGAGTGTTTTCTGGGCGGTCATGGTCTCACCATGACCGCATAAATATACTGTAAAAACAGCGGCGTTTTTGATAAAAGTTTGTGTCACGGTTCAGACCGTGGATGTTGCATAATTGAGGAATTTTTTCTGGGCGGTCATGGTCCCACCATGACCGAATAAATATACTGTAAAAACAGCGGCGTTTTTGATAAAAGTTTGTGTCACGGTTCAGACCGTGGATGTTGCATAATTGAGGAATTTTTTCTGGGCGGTCATGGTCCCACCATGACCGAATAAATATACTGTAAAAACAGCGGTGTTTTTGATAAAAGTTTGTGTCACGGTTCAGACCGTGACACCCGTGTTCGGGGATTTAAGAATTTTGCAACACCTACGACCGTGGATGTTTCATAATTGGGTATTGTTATCCACGGCGGTCATGGTCTTACCATGACCGAATATATTATATATATATTATTGCATCACGGTACGACCGATGACGCTCGAGATTGGGGATTTTCGAGTTTTGCAACACCTACGACGGTGGCACCCCAGAACAGAAATAACATAACTGACCAAATAATAGAGTGATTTAATTTTTTAAGTCACTCTACTATTTTTTCCCAACCTTTCCTTCAGTTTTATTATTATAATACCTTGTTGTTGGATAAGCCAAATCTATATCATCATATTTTGCAAACTCTTTCAAAATATCTTCAAATATTAATTCCTCAGTAAATCGTCTTTTCCGGGGATGGCATAAAAAACGCATTGTTAATTCAACACCGCTATCTTTAATTGAGGTATAAACAATTGGAGTAAGCTTTTTATAATAAATCATATATTTTTTTGCGGCTTCTTTAATTTGCTTTTCGGCATCATCGCTTAAATGAAGAGCATTTCTTTCAAGTACAACCTGTAATACTTTTTTTGCTTTTTGCCAATCGCTTTCAAAGGTTAAAAGTATTGGTATTTCTTCCCAAATGTATTCAAAACCAATTGTATAATTTGCCTGAGGCTCAGTAAATACCACCCCATTAGGTACATGAATAATTCTGCCCGTACTTTGCTCGGCATTTACCCACCCTCCTATTTCCATTATCGAAAATTGAAATATACGTAAATCTATTACGTCTCCTTTTACTTTCCCAATTTCTATTCTATCCCCAACCTTAAAAGGTTTTCTAATTAAGATAAATAACCAACCGACTAAATTAACAAGTAAATCTTTTAATGCAATAGCAATACCGGCAGTTATCAATCCTAAAAAAGTACCTAACGATGTTAATGAACCTAACCAAAACGGAACTATAATAATTAAGCCAATTAAAACTACTATATAATTCGACGACTTCTGCCACTTATAACGTGTTTCAACCGTATCAAACTTATCAATTACGTAACGTAAAAACATTCTACGAACCAACCATAGCAAAACTATTATTAGTATTGAAACCAATAAATCAGTAATGGCAGTTTGATCAAACTTAATTAACTTATCCATGTTCAGCAACTCATATTTTTACAATTAAATGAAAATAACAAATTAATTAGATTCGCACAATTTAAAAAATGGAAAAAATA
The DNA here is from genome assembly GCA_963663265.2 of Melioribacteraceae bacterium. Taxonomy (GTDB): domain Bacteria; phylum Bacteroidota; class Ignavibacteria; order Ignavibacteriales; family Melioribacteraceae; genus JAEXOD01. Next base: position 1,912,175 of record CAXXXM010000002.1, on the reverse strand, counting down.
GTGATATAACTTATACTGTTGCTGCCCAATATATTCCCCATGACTAAAGTCATGGGCAAGAAGTAAAATGATTTTGCATAAAACCGCACGACTAAAGTCGTGGGACAGAAACTCTTTTCTTTCCTCACCAATCGTCACACTTTACGCTATTTGCTGTTAGCAGCTTTTCATCATGTGTCGCTCGTTTCTCGTTACTTTTTCCTCATCACGCATCACGTTCTTTTACGCTTCACGCTATTCACTATCCGCTATTAGCCGTAAACTATCTACAGCACCCCTAAGTTAATTTATATGACTTTTTGCCGTGATTTGTAAAAATTAAAATTGCTTTGATTAATATAATGCAGTTTTGGGAAATAAACATGGGGGATTAAAAATATTTTTCCAAATATACAATTTGCTAATTATTTAATGCGTGCGTAACAGGTTAACCTAAAAAGCCACCTACTACTGTAGAGGGGAAATAGTCGGAAATTCTTTTAATTCCATTTGGATATTTTGCTTTGTTATTTTGTTTAGTAATTTCAATAAAATTATCACATCTCATTTCGTCAAATATATTTCTTTTTAATGCTATATGTAAGATATCAAGGGTGCCTAAAAAAGGAATATTATTATTTTCACAATAATCCGCTATGTCCCTAAAGTTACTTGAAGCAATTACATCTTTATTTATTTTTGCAATTGCCATACAGGCACGTTCCCCATCGCCAATCAGCGGATTCAGTTTTTTAATTAGTGCAAATTCCTTTAATACCTCTTCATCTTGTGGAAAAGGAAAAACACTAATTGATTTAACAAGATTAATAACATTATCAAGGACTGGTTTCCTTGATTTTATTCTTGATACTTCAACATATACTAAGTCGGGGATTAAGATTTTATATGGGGATAGAATACTTGCTAACATCAACAACTCCCCAGCCGCAATAAAATGAGAAATAACATCAGCATCAACTAAAACAATTTTTTCAGCATTCATTTTCGGTCAATTCTTCCAAGTTAGAAATATCAATTCCAATATCTTCTAATAATGAGTAATATGAACTTTCCGATACTAAACCTTTATCAAATAATGTTTTTGCAATTATACCATAATCACCTAATACAATTCCAGAGTTCCCTTTTTCGTATAACGTTGTATTATATCCATGAAGAAGGGCATTTTTTCTTACGTCAGCAGAAAACTCTTTTTTCAATTTATCATCAATATATCCTAAATTTTCCAACCTGTTTAGCAATGCTTGTCGCGAACATGAAAAATAATTTTCTATCATTAAGATTGTATTTAATGAGACGCTTCCTTTTTCCAATTCGTTATTCGGAATAAGATTTATTACACCATCAGTAGGTAATAAAAGATACGATGCAAAGGTATCAGCATTTATTTCTTCAACGTTACCTTTTTTATTTGAAACACTCATTTCTGAATTAAAATCATTTTGTATAAATAAATGATAAATTTCATGGCAAATTGTAAAATGTTGCCTCCCTAAAGAATGACTACTATTTATCAGCATAAACCTTTTTTCATCATTCTTGTATACAATTTTAAGTGAAAAACCCGAAAAGTCTGTTCCTAATTCAGAAAATACTGTTAAAACATTATTCTTTAACAGAAAACTATTTAAGTTAATAGCTTCAATTTGGTTAAAACCATTTTTTGCTCTAAAATCTCTTGCTTGTTTTTCAAGTACAATACTTTTAATCTTTTTCAAGTGCTTTTACCATATTTAAATAATTGGTGACTATTTTTTTGAACTTTGAAACTTCTCTCAAATCTTTAGGACTAAGCTCGGTTGCTCTAAAAGCAGAAAAGGCAGTTGATACGGCAATACTTTCAAAATTATCATTAAACAAATCATATTCTTCTATATTGTATAAAAGAGCTAATTTACGTAAAAAAGTAACAGGTATTGTTCTACTCTCTTTTTCGTATTGCGTTACAGCTTGAGATGTTACCCCCAAATAATCTGCAATATACTGCTGCGTATATCCAAATTTCTTCCTCAATAAGGCTAAATTTTTACCTAAATTATTTTGTTTTTCCATTATTTTCACCTCGTTCAACTGTTACAAACTTACAATATATTTTAATATTTGTCAAGGAATGTAACACTATCCTTTTTTATTTTAAACACCATCTTTTAGATTGAAGCTATACAATTTTATGAACTTAAAATTGCTTAAATCCATTTTTATTTTAAATATTTTTTTATATTTGTAAATATTAAAGAGTAAAAGAAATGCAACTTCCAGAAATAAAAAAAACCTTCATTCGATAGAATTGCTAATAATGTAATTGCTTCATCAAGATTAGAAGGCATTTCATTTAGCAAATCAGAAATAAAAGAAAAAGTCAAAAAAGACTTATCCTTATCATCAAATAAGCCAAACTGAAAAAGAAGAGTTAAAATCAAAGCCATGTGAACCCTTTTCCGTTCTAAACAAGCTCAAATTTCCATCTTCTCCCTCAAAATATTTTACTTATGAACCTTTATTAAGCCTAAAAACCACCACATTCGCCCCTAACTCATTACACTACAAAACTTTACCATTTTTTACCAATGGGCAAAATAAACGCCAAATACTTCACAAACTATCTAATTAAATTGATTTAGCCTCAATTATTTTGTATTTTTAAGATTCAATTTTTTAAATTTTGCTGAAAACTATGCGTAACGTAAAATTTTTGTTTTTTTGTCTTGTTTATTTATCTTTATCAGTTCAGTTATTTTCTCAGGTAAAAATAAAAGAATTTAACGAAAACAACTTTTCAAATCCTGATTCACTTTTTTTTAACACAAATAAGTCTAACCGGATAATACCTTTAAACAAAGGTTGGCAAGTTTATATTGATAAGGAGTCACCAAAAGCATCTTCAATTAATGTACCTGCTGCTTTTGAGGGAGAAAAAGTTTTATATTTTGAAAAAAGTTTTAGTTTAACAAAAAAAGAAATTGATAAAAACAACGTTAGATTATGCTTTTTAGGTTTAAACCATACAGCAGAAATTTATGTAAACAATTTAATGGTTTATAAAAATCTTGGCGGCGAAATTCCTTTTTCAGTTGATTTATCAAAAGATGTTTTAAAATATTCTGCCCCTAACAAACTTATTATTAAGGTAATAAACAACTTAGATGCAGAAAACACAATACCTGTAAAACATCAGTTTTTATTTCCACAAGAACTTGGTGGGATAACCAGAGATGTTTACTTAAAACTTACTCCAATTATAAATATAGCCGCAGTAAACAAACAATATACACTTTCAAACGACCTTTCACGCGTTAAAATGTCATTTAACGTTAATATAGATAAAAAAAGATTTAAAGATAAAAATAGAGAATTTAAAAACTACTACCCTTCTCCTTTTACAATTGATATTACTGTAACAAGCTTAAGAGATAGAAGTCAGCTTACAAGTTATAGAGGATTAGTTTCGTTAAACAATTCCGATTTAACAAAAGCAAATATTACTTTAGATGCCTCAAATCCCAAAATATGGAGCATTAACGATCCTCAAAATTATGTTGTTGATGTAAAACTTTTCTACCAAGATTCGCTTGTAGATAGACATAAAAGTTTAATCTCGTTTTACCGAGTAGTTTATAAAGACGGGCAAGTATATATCAACAGAAATAACGTGCCTATGCGTGGTGTTACATACTATGCAAATAATTTAAAATATGGAAATTTAATCAGCTTTGACCAGATTGAAAGAGATTTAAGAATTATTAAGGATATGGGCTTTAATACGGTTCGTTTTACTCGTTCAATTCCTCATCCCTACGCCCTTTATATGTGCGAAAAACTTGGACTTATGGCATTTGTTGAAATTCCGATAAATTCAATTCCAACTTCATTGTTAACGGATGCAAATTTTAAATCACTTTCGGCAGAATATCTAAAAACTTTAATTACAAGTTTTGCAAGCTACTCTCCTGTTGCTGCATTTGGCGTTGGCGGTTCATTTTTACCGGATAATTCCGAAACAATGGAGTTTGTTGCTCATCTTTCAAACATTGTAAAAAAAACAACCAACAAGTTTAGTTATGCTTCGTTTGTTGGATTTCCAACAGAATCAATTTCAAACTTAGACTTGTATGGCGTTGAATTATATTCTTCTTCAATAAGCGAAAAGTACGACTTATACCTAAAAAGTATTGAAAAATTAGGCAAAGATAAAGTGTTTATAAGTGAAGCTACTTATCCAACTTTTATTGGTAGTTCAAACGGATATTTAAATCCTTATACTTTAGAAGCACAAGCTAATTTTTTTGAAGACTTACTCGATTTTTCAAAGAAAAACGAAATAAACAATCTTTTTATTAATTCCGCATTTGATTATACCGGTAGCACGCCAAGTCTTTACGCCGGTTATGATGAAAACAATATTTATAAAATTGGTATTTTAGGTATTGATAGAAACACAAACCGAATTAGCTTTAGAGTTATAAAATCAAAACTTAGTGAAAGTGAAAAAGTTACTATTCCGATTGGGAAAAAAATTGATGATACTCCATTCTTTTTTATTGTAATAAGTTTATTGCTTTCGGTTTTAATGGCTTTATTTATTAATGCACGACGTAAATTCCGCGAAGATGCAACCCGTGCTTTAGTACGCCCATACAACTTTTTTGCAGATATACGCGATCAAAGAATTCTTTCCGGTTTCCATGCTAATATTTTACTTGTTATTTTAGCAGGAACTCATTCTTTATTAATAACAAACTTATTATTTGCATTACGTGCCAATATATTACTTGAAAAGACGGTTTCTGCATTAGGTATTGGCTGGATAGCCGATTTGGTAGTTTATTTTGCATGGAATCCAATTGCAAGCTTTATTTATTTATTTTTTATATCGGCATTTATGTTTTTTGCAATTGCAGTTGTTATTAAAGGTGCTGCATTTTTTGTTAGAATAAAAGTTTATTTTTCAAGCATATACTTTGTTGTAATATGGGCATTTTTGCCTTTGGTTTTATTATTACCAATTGAACTTGTTTTATACAAGTTAATATGCTTAAATATTATGAACATATATATTTACTTATTTTTAGCTTTATATGCTTTATGGTTAATACAACGATTGTTAAAGGGTGTTTACGTAATATTTGATGTTATTCCGTTATTAGTATATGTGTTTAGTGCAATTATAGTTGCATTAGTATTTGGAACATTTTTATTCAGTTTACAACTAAGCGATTCATCAATTGATTTTATTATGAATTCGATTAGTCAATTTAACTTGTTGTAATTAATTTGGTGAATTATTGTATTTATCTAAATTAGAAATTTTTGGTTTTAAATCGTTCGCAAACAGAACTGTTGTAAACTTTACTAAGGGCATAACAGGAATTGTAGGACCAAACGGTTGCGGTAAAACTAATATTGTTGACGCAATTAGATGGTCGCTTGGAGAACAGAAAAGCAGCACTCTAAGAAGCGATAAGATGGAAAACGTTATTTTTAACGGCACCAGAAATAAAAAACCTATGGGTATGTCTGAAGTATCTTTAACTATGGTTAATGATAATAATGCTTTGCCTACTGAATACAATGAAGTAACCATTACAAGAAGAATTTTCCGCTCGGGTGAAAGCGAATACTTATTAAATAAAAACATCTGCCGTCTTAAAGATATTACCAATCTTTTTATGGATACAGGCATGGGCACAAATGCCTATTCTGTTATTGAATTAAAAATGATTGAAACTATTTTAAGTAATAAAACCGACGAACGAAGAAAAATGTTTGAAGAGGCTGCCGGTGTTAATAAATATAAACTTAGAAGACGTTTAGCTTTAAAAAAACTTGAAGAGGTTAAATCCGATTTAACCCGCGTTAATGATATTGTTTCAGAAGTTGAAAAAAGCGTACGTTCACTTGAACGCCAAGCAAAAAAAGCCGACCAATATAACCAAATTCAAACTGTTTTACGCGAAAAAGAACTTGACTTAGCTGAAAGAGAATTTTCACTATTTATAACTCAGCAAGCCGATTTAAATGAGAAAAAAGAAAGCTTAAGTTCTGAAAAAGATACAATTGACTTAGAAGTTAAAACAATTGAATTTGAACTTGTTAAATACCGCGATAGAATATTGGAAGTTGAACGCAAATTACGCGAAATACAACAAAAGACCTCTGCTGAAACAGATAAAATGCATAGCTTGCAAAATACTATTTCCATTTCTAACGAGCGTATTAAATCGCAAGAACGAAACTTAGAACGTTATAAAGACGAAATAAAAGAGTTTGAAATACAACTTGAAAATACAGAAATTAATATAGATACATTTACTGAATCTCTTGCCATTGCTGAAAAATCAATTTCAACCAAAACAACCGAAATTGAAGAATTAAAAACTCTTGTTTCAGAAAAACGTACTGAAGTTGATTCTAAAAAACAATTTATTAAATCGGAATCTTCCAAACTTATTGATATTGAAAAAACTTTAAGCTCCGAAGAAAACAAATTAGCAAACCTTAATACATCTTTAAATAAATCGAATAACAACATTCAAAAATTAAATGATGATATTCAAAATATTACAAACCGAATAGCTAAAACTGTTGGATTTTTAGAAGAACTTGAAACTTCAAAACAAAAAGCCATTCAACGACTTCACGAAACTGAAGAGATGTATACTGAAAGGTCTAATTATAAAGAATCTCTTGAAAAAAAATTAACTTTGCTTAAAGAAAGCGAAATTGACATTAAAAGTAATCTTAACGCATTAAAAGATAAAATAGATTTTATTAATACTTTAATTACTAACTTAGACGGTGTATCAAAAGGAGTGAAAGTATTAATTGAAAGCAAAGGCTGGACTGAAAAAGAAATAAGTCTTTTTGCTGATGTTGGAAATACAGATGAAAAATATCGTCCTGCTTTGGAAGCATCTTTAAAATATGTGTTAAATAATCTGCTTATTGAAAATTTAACCGATTTAAATAGTGCAATTGATTACTTAAAAAAGAATGATTTAGGAAAAGCTTCTTTTTATCTATTAGATAAACCTACTTTAAAAAAGAAGACGATTTTTGATTATATCGATAACATTCGTTTAACAAAAAGAATAAAAAAAATAGAACAAGAACCTGGTTTTATTGGCTGGGCTTCTAATTATGTTCAGGCAAGCGAAAACTGGGCACCATATTTTAAAAAAGTATTACACAGTACTGCTCTTGTAGATTCGCTTTCATTAGCAATTGAACTTGCACAAAAATATCCCAACAACAACTTTTCAACAATTGATGGCGATATAATTTACAGCAACGGCATTGTGGAAGCCGGTGGTCTTGCTAACTTGGATGATTCGTTATTTGGGCGTAAGCTTTTACTTGAAAACTTAAAAAATGAGTATCCTGTATTAAATACAAAATTAGAAGAAGTTAGAAATGAAATTCTTGAAGTTGAAACAGAAATTTCGAGCATAGATTTAAAAGTAATATCCGAACAGGGGAAAATTCTTGAAAATGATATTACTACTCTTGAAAAACAGATTGCTCAATTTGAATTTGAAAAGAACAAATCCGAAGAAGAGATTGAAAAAGCACACTCGCAAATTAAAGAGTATGTAAAAGAATCGAACAACTTGGATAATCAAATTCAAGAAAAAGAAGAAAGTCTAAACACTTTACGTGCTGAAAAAACAAGCATTAAAGAGGTAACTTTACAATTTGAACAAGAATTAAAAAGTTTAGAAGAATCTTATTCTCAAACCGTATCATCTTATAACCAACAGATGTTGGAACTTGAAAGAACAAAAGGTGAAATTCAAAATTTTAGAAACGATATTAAACGTGCTGAAGATACAAAACGGAATGTCATTTCCGCAATTGAAAGAAGGAAAAAAGATATATCTAATGCTGAAGAAGAAATTCTATCGAACAAAAACATTGTAGAAGAAAAAGAATTTGATCTTGAAGAAGTAAGTTATAATAGACAACTCCTTTTAACTGAACAGAAAAAAGTTGAAACAGATTTAAGTGCAATTAAACAAGAATCAACTAAGTTTGAAACCGATTTAAACAAACTACGAAACCGAAGACAAACTACATCTGACAGCATTCATTCAATTGATGTTAAAATGAATGAAATTAGTATTAGGTTGGAAAATTTGGTTAACCACATTAAAGAAGAATACAATTTTGATTTGGCACCAAAACAGTTTGAAGATTCAGATACATTTAATTATCAAGAAACAAGTATTGAAGTTGCTTCACTTAAAAATAAATTAAAAGGGATAGGACCTGTTAACTTGCTTGCTTATTCGGAATACGAACAAGAAAGAGATAGGTTAGACTTTTTATCTAAACAAAGAAATGATTTAGTTGATTCTGAAAAAGATTTAATTAAAACTATTAACGAAATAAACGAAAATGCTCAAAATTTATTTGCCGAAACATTCGAAACAATTAGACAAAATTTTAAGAAAATTTTTCAAACCTTGTTTAATCCGGAAGATGAAGCAGATTTAATTTTAGAAGAAAATGTTGACCCTCTTGAAGGTAAAATTGAAATTATTGCAAAGCCAAAAGGAAAACGCCCTACTTCAATTGAATTGCTTTCGGGAGGCGAAAAAACATTAACCGCTACTGCATTATTGTTTGCTATCTATTTAGTAAAACCAAGTCCATTTTGTATTTTGGATGAAGTTGATGCTCCACTTGATGATGCAAACGTAGATCGTTTTACTAAACTTTTAAAAGAGTTTAGTAAAAATACTCAGTTTATTATTGTAACTCATAATAAACGTACAATGGAAGCTGCCGAAAACATGTATGGCGTAACTATACAAGAAGAAGGTATTTCCAAATTAGTTGGTGTTCAATTTAACGAAGAGATAAATGTTACATCTTGATCAAGTAACAAGCAATACAAAATTTAATATATTTGTTGATTTTGACGGTACAATTTCAACCCGTGATGTTGGTGAAGCTTTATTTTTGGAATTTGGAAATGAAGCCGAAGCAATGCAAATAATTGATTTATGGATTGATAGAAAAATCAGTTCTTTTAAATCTTGGGAATTATTATGTAAAACAATTCATAATTTTGAAATTGAACACTTTGATAAATTTATTTCAACCATAACTATTGATGAATCTTTTTATAAATTTATTGACTACTGTAAAGAAAAAGATTTTTCCGTTTTTGTTGTAAGCGATGGTTTTGACTTATATATTAAAAAAATTTTGGAACGAGAGAACTTAGGTCATTTGAAAGTTTTTTGCAATAAATTGGAAGTAAAAGATAACACAATAATCCCTTCATTCCCCTATCCTGACGAAGAATGCGGTATTTGTGCAAATTGCAAAAGGAATCACATTATTGATAATAGCGGTGACTTGGAATTTAATGTTTACATTGGCGATGGACTTTCCGATACATGCCCTGCTCAGTTTTGTGATTTAATTTTTGCGAAAAAAGCTCTACTTAAGTTTTGCGAAAAAAATAGAATTACTTTTTCTCCTTTTAATAATTTTAATGATGTTATTGAAAAATTAGAATTATTAAAAAGTAAAAAAAGATTAAAAAAAAGATTTCAAGCATCTTTAAAAAGAAACGAAGTATACATTCAAGGATAACATAAATATGAGTAATTTTTCATTAAAAGTATTTAAGTACAGAAGCTACACTCCACTTCCATTTTTATTATTAATGGTGATATTTCAAAATCCTACTTTAGTAACAATGTTATTAGGATTTGCATTAATTCTTTCTGGAGAGTTTTTCAGAATGTGGGGAGTTTCTTATGCGGGAAGTGAAACAAGAACTACCGGCGGAGTTGGCGGTACTTATCTTGTAATCAGTGGACCTTATGCACACTTGCGTAATCCGCTATATTTGGGCAATATGCTTTTATACATCGGCGTTGGTGTAATGTCGAATGCTTTATTCCCTTATCTACTCATTGCTGCCTTTGTATTTTTCTATATTCAATATAGAGTTATTATTAATGAAGAAGAAACTTATTTAGTTTCTGCTTTTGGTCAAAAATACGAAGAGTATAGAAAAGCAGTTCCTCGTTTAATTCCTTCATTCTCTTCTTACAAAAATGAAGACGTAGAACAACCAAAATATAATTTTAAAGCCGGCTTAAAAAGTGAACGTAGAACTTTACAAGCTATTTCAAGCGTTGTATTAATAATAGTTATTTTTTACTTGGTAAAGGTACTTTAATTAATAAGATAATGATAATTGCAGGTGAAGCATCGGGCGATTTGCACGGTGCCGCACTAATGCACGAATATAAAAAACTTGATAATTCTGTTGAGTTTTATGGTATTGGCGGCGATAAAATGATTGCCGCAGGGCTAAATAGTATTTACCATATTAATCAAATGGCTTTTTTAGGTTTTACTGAAGTTATTAAACATCTTCCTTTTATTAAAAAAGTTAGAAAAAGTTTAAAACAACTAATTATTGATAATAAAATAAATACTGTTATTCTAATTGATTATCCTGGCTTTAATTTAAACTTTGCCGCCCAAATCAAAGAATTAAACGTTAAGATTATATACTATATATCCCCACAACTTTGGGCTTGGGGTGAAAAAAGAATAACTAAAATTAAAAAACTTATTGATAAAGTAATTGTTTTATTCCCTTTTGAAGAAGAGTTTTATAAACAACATAATGTTAACGTTGCTTACTCTGGACACCCATTAATTGAAAGAATTGAAGAATATAATTTTATTCCCAAAAGCAAATTTTTTGAAGACCACAATTTAGATCCAGCTAAAAAAATATTACTTGTTATGCCCGGCAGCAGATTACAGGAAATAGATAAAATATTTCCCCAAACAATTAAGGCCGCTTATAAAATAAAAGAAAAATTCAACATGCAGATTGTTGTTGCATGTTCTTCCAATATAAACGAAAACTTGTTTTCTAAATTTAATAACGATAACGAATTTAAATTAATCAAGGGATACACTTACGAATTGTTAAAATACTCGTACTTTGGAATTATAAAAAGCGGTACCTCTACTTTAGAGGCTGCCTTATTTGAACTCCCTTTTATTGTTGTTTATTCTACAAGTCTTATCACTTATTACATTGGACGAATGTTAATTAAAATTAAAAATATTGCCTTAGTTAATATTGTTGCTCAAGAAAATATAGTTTACGAATTAATACAACACGATGTTAATCAAGAAAATATTTTTAACAAGTGTAGTTATTACTTAAACAATTACACAAATTATTTAGAGATTAAAAAGAACTTAAGTAAACTAAAACATAAACTCGGCAATAGCGGAGCGTCTGCTAATGCTGCAAAAATAGTTTTTGATACTATAAATGAAATTAAAAAAGCTTAAACAAAGTATTTTACGTTTTTTGGGGAATCATTTTTTATACTACATAATCAACATTTTATGTAAGTCATTAAATATTGTTTCAACAATACCACCAAAAACTAAAGATTTAATTTCAAATAATAGTAGTTGCGTTTATGCCTTTTGGCATGGAACAATGTTGGCACCTTGGTATGTTAACAAAAATAAAAACATTACTGCTCTTGTAAGCTTAAGTAAAGATGGCGAAATTTTAACACGAATACTTAACAAGTGGGGATATATTTTAGAACGTGGTTCGTCAAATATGAATGGAAAAGAGGCTTTGGAATTGCTTGTTCAAAAAGCAAAAAATCATTCCTCAATCGCTCTTACTCCCGATGGTCCTAAAGGTCCTGAAAAAGAATTTAAAGCCGGAGCGGTTATTATTGCAAAAAAAGCCCATTTACCCCTTATATTAGTAGGTGTAAAAAATAAAAATAAGTACACTTTAAAAAGTTGGGATAAGTTTGAAATCCCTAAGTTTTTTTCAACAGTTTTATTAAGCTATTCGGAACCTATTTATATAGATAGCAATATAAGCTATGAAGAAACTTCACAACTAATAGTTAATTGCGGAATCAAATTAAATAATCTTCAATTAGCAGAAAAATAAGAATGAATTTTACTCAAACTATATTTTATCCTATATCGGCAGTTTATTCTTCTATAATGAGAATTAGAAATATACTGTTTGATAAGGGCATTTTAAAATCTGTAAAAGTTTCTACAAAAGTAATTTCAATAGGAAATATTACTGTTGGCGGCTCCGGGAAAACCCCTACTGTTATTTATGTTTTAGAATTACTAAAAAATAATGGTTACAAACCAGCAGTATTAAGCAGAGGTTATAGAAGAAAGAGTAAAGGATATCTTTTTGTTAGTGATGGGGATAATATATTTGCCGATGTTGATAAATCCGGCGATGAAATTTATTTAGTTGCAAGCGAATGTAAAGTACCTGCTGCTGTTTGCGAAAACAGAGTAGAGGGTGCTAAAAATTTATTAAGGGATTCCAATTGCAATTCAATTGTTTTAGATGATGCTTTTCAACACCGATGGATTAAACGCGATTTAGATATTGTTGTTTTTGACCAAAGATTTTTAACTACTCAAAAACGTTATCAACAACGATTGTTACCAATAGGACTTTTACGCGAGCCGATGAAATCATGTTCACGTGCTGATATTATTATTATCAACAAAAAGTTTTCAGAACGTGTAGATTTTGGGAAGGATATTTACAAATATTTTTCCGGTAAACCTGTATTTTATGTTGGATATAAAGCAAATGCTTTTGTGGATGTAAAAAAACACACGTCATACAAAACAGAAGAGTTTATTGGGCAAAAGAGTTTAGTTATTTGTGGAATTGCTCGACCATATTCGTTTTTATCGGTTTTAGAAAACAACAAAATTGATATAAGCAATAAACTTCTTTTCACAGATCACAAAGAGTATAGTTTAAAAGAAATAAATTTAATTAGAAAGAAATTTTACGATACAAATTCATATTCAGTAATTACAACTCAAAAAGATGCAGTTAAATTACAAAAATATGTAAAAGAGTTAGATGACATAGATATATTCTATCTTCATATAGAAATAGAATCCGAAAATGAAGAAGAATTAAACAAAATGATTTTAAATAAATTAAATAAATAAACTCAATTATTAACATTTGGAGGAATAACTAATGGCTAAAGCAGCCCCAAAATATGTTTATTTTTTCGGTGGTAAAAAAGCTGAAGGTAAAGCTGACATGAAAAACCTATTAGGCGGGAAAGGTGCAAATCTTGCTGAAATGGTTAACATCGGTTTGCCTGTACCGGCCGGTTTTACAATTACAACCGAAGTTTGTACTTATTATTATGATAACAAACACAAATACCCAAAAGAATTAGAAGCAAGCGTATTAGCTGCTTTGAAAAAAGTTGAAAAAGAGATGGGTGCTAAATTTGGTGATGTTAAAAATCCATTATTAGTTTCCGTAAGAAGTGGTGCCCGTGCTTCAATGCCCGGTATGATGGATACTATCTTAAATCTTGGTTTAAATGATAAAACTGTTGAAGGTTTAATTGAAAAAACAAACAACCCAAGATTTGCTTACGATTCATATCGTCGTTTTGTTGCTATGTATGGCGACGTTGTTTTAGGCTTAAAACCTGTTACAAAACATGATGTTGATCCGTTTGAAGAAATTTTAGAAGAAAAGAAAAAAGAATTAAATATTGAAAAAGATACTGAATTTACTGCTGAAGACTTAAAAGACTTAGTTGTTAAATTTAAAGCTGTTATTAAAGAAAAATTAGGTGTTGCTTTCCCTGAAGATCCTATGAAACAATTATGGGGTGCTATTGGTGCCGTATTTGGTTCATGGATGAACGAAAGAGCTATTGTTTACAGAAAACTTAACGACATTCCTGCTGCTTGGGGAACTGCTGTTAACGTTCAATCAATGGTATTTGGAAACATGGGTGAAGATTCCGGTACAGGTGTTGCCTTTACTCGTGATGCTGCTTCCGGTGAAAACATTTTCTACGGAGAATATTTATTTAACGCTCAAGGTGAAGACGTAGTTGCCGGTACTCGTACTCCATTAAAAATTGCTTCTTTACAAAAAGAGAATGCTAAAATATACAAAGAATTAGTTGACGTTCGTAAAAAACTTGAAAAACATTATAAAGATATGATGGATATCGAGTTTACTATTCAACAAGGTAGATTATGGATGTTACAATGCCGTGTTGGTAAACGTACAGGTTTTGCTGCTATTAAAATAGCTGTTGATATGGTTCGTGAAAAATTAATTTCTAAAGAAGAAGCTTTAATGCGAATTGAACCGGATCAATTAAACCAATTATTACGCCCTATTTTTGATCCTAAAGAAAAAGATGCTGCTGTAAAAAGCGGTTTATTATTAACAAAAGGATTAAACGCAGGACCTGGTGCAGCAAGTGGTAAAATTGCTTTCAGTGCTCAAGATGCAGAAGAAATGGCTGCTAAAGGCGAAAAATGTATTCTTGTAAGAATTGAAACTTCACCTGAAGATATTAAAGGTATGAATGCTTCAGAAGGTATTTTAACTGCACGTGGCGGTATGACTTCTCACGCTGCTTTAGTTGCCCGTCAAATGGGTAAAGTTTGCGTTGCCGGTTGTGGTAAATTAAATATTGACTACAAAAAAGGTGAAATGAGAGTTGAAGGAACTGACTTTGTATTATACGAAGGTGATGATATTTCTATTGATGGTTCTACCGGTGAAGTTATTAAAGGAAAACTCCAAACAAAACCATCAGAAGTTATTCAGGTTCTTATAACCAAAGAAATGACTGCTAAACAATCTAAAGTTTTCCAAACATACAAAGATTTAATGACTTGGGCTGATACTGCAAGAAAATTAAAAATTAGAACAAATGCTGACCAACCTGATCAATCAGCAGCTGCTATTGCTTTTGGTGCTGAAGGTATCGGTTTATGCCGTACAGAACACATGTTCTTTGGCGGTGATAGAATTCTTCACGTACGCGAAATGATTTTAAGTGATACAGAAGAAGGTCGTAAAGGTGCTTTAGCCAAATTACTCCCTTATCAGAGAGAAGATTTTGCTGGTATTTTTAAAGTTATGGCTGGAAAACCGGTTACTATTAGAACCTTAGATCCTCCATTACACGAATTTTTACCTCACGAAGCAAAAGAACAAGAATTGGTTGCAAGTGCTTTAGGCATAACCAGAGAAAAAGTTGCTTCTAAAATTGAAGCATTAAAAGAATTTAACCCTATGCTCGGTTTCCGTGGCTGCCGTTTAGGTATTAGCTATCCTGAAATTACCGAAATGCAGGCACGTGCTATTTTTGAAGCTGCTTGTGATGTTGCAAAAAAAGGCGTTAAAGTTTTACCTGAAATTATGATTCCTTTAGTTAGCCATGTTGAAGAATTAAAACTTCAAGAAAAAATTGTTCGTACTGTTGCTGAAGAAGTATTCAAAGAAAAGAAAAAAAGAGTACCTTATTTAGTAGGTACAATGATTGAACTTCCAAGAGCTTGCGTAACTGCTGACGAAATTGCTACTGTTGCTGAATTCTTCAGCTTTGGAACTAACGATTTAACACAAACAACATTCGGACTTTCTCGTGACGATGCCGGTAAATTCTTACCTTTATATGTGGATAAAGAAATTTTACCACGCGATCCATTTGAAAGCTTAGATGTAAATGGTGTTGGTAAATTAGTTGAAATGGGAACACAAAAAGGTCGTTCAGTAAAAGCTGACTTAAAAGTTGGTATTTGCGGTGAACATGGCGGTGAACCTTCATCTGTTGAATTCTGCCACAGAACCGGTTTGAACTACGTAAGTTGTTCACCATATCGTGTACCTATTGCAAGATTAGCTGCTGCACGTGCTGCTTTAAAAGATGCTAAAAAACCTGCTGTTAAAGCCGTTGCTAAAAAAGCTCCTGCTAAAAAAGCTGCTCCTGTTAAAAAAGTTGCTGCTACAGCAAAAAAAACTGTTAAAGCTAAAAAGAATTAGTATCTAAATAAATAAATGCAGGGGATAACCCCTGCAATTTTTAAGTTTATATAACTATATGTGTTTTTTTGATTTACATTAAAAATGAACTTAATCAATTTTTTGAAAGTTTTTACTGTAATTAGAGTAACAGACGTTATTGTAATACGGAGAACAAATGAAATTATCAAATTTTAATTACAATTTGCCAAAAAATGCAATTGCCAAAGAACCTCACATCCCTCGCGATGAAGCCAAATTAATGGTTTTAGACAGAAATACCAATACTATTGAACATCTTGTTTTTAAAGACGTTATTAATTATATGAATAAAGGTGACGTTTTAGTAGTTAACGATACTAAAGTTATGCAGGCTCGATTATTTGGAAACAAAGAACGAACTAACGCCAAAATTGAAGTATTTGTTTTACGCGAACTTAATAATGAAGAAAATATCTGGGATGTGATTGTTGATCCGGCTCGCAAAGTTAGAATTGGAAACAGAATCTATTTTACTGATGAACTGTGGTGTGAAGTAATTGACAATACTACTTCTCGTGGACGTACCGTACGTTTTAATCAAGATGCTGAAGCTATTTATAAAGCTATTGAAATGATTGGGACTACTCCTCTTCCCCCTTATATTAAGCGTGAAGCCGTTCCTGATGATAAAGTTAATTACCAAACTGTTTATGCTAAAAAAGATGGTTCTGTTGCTGCTCCTACCGCTGGGCTCCATTTTACCGATGAATTATTAAACGAAGTTAAAAAGAAAGGAATTAAAATTGTTCCTGTTCTTTTGCATATTGGACTTGGTACTTTTAGATCGGTGGAGGTTGAAGATTTAACCAAACATAAAATGGATTCAGAATATTTTGAAATTACCGAAGATGCCGCGGATTCTATTAACAAAGCTATTCAGGCAAAGAAAAATATTTTTGTGGTGGGAACAAGTTCTACTCGTGCTCTTGAAAGCAGCGTTACTGCTGAAGGCTTTGTAAAACCAAATAAAGGCTGGACTGATAAATTTATCTTCCCTCCTTATGATTTTAAAATTGCAAAAAAATTGATTACTAATTTTCATCAATCGGAATCAACTTTATTAATGCTTGTAAGTGCTTTTGCCGGTTACGATTATGTTATGAAAGCTTATAAAAAAGCATTAAAAGAAAATTATCGATTTTTAAGTTACGGCGATGCAATGTTGATTTTATAATATGAAAACTATTGCAATTATTCCATCAGGTGGAACAGGAAGCAGAACAGGATTAAATATTCCTAAACAATACTTAAAGATTAACAATAAAGAAATTATTGCTTATACTTTACAAGTATTTCAAAACTCGCCTCTTGTTGATGAAATAATTGTTGCTGCCAAGCCGGAATTTTTTGATGTGCTTAGCAACATAAAAAATAAACATAAAATTAATAAATTAGTAAAAATTGTTGAAGGCGGAAAAGAAAGACAAAATAGCGTTTTTAATGCTTTGGCTGCTATTCCGCCTTCTGATAATTGCTTTATTGCCGTACACGATGCTGCCCGCCCACTTCTTCCATTAAGCATACTTAATTCTGCTGTTAATACCGCCCATCAACTTAAAAATGCTGTTGTTGCTATCAAAGCAAAAGACACTTTAATTAAACAAATTAGTAATTCTGTCGATTATCTTGATAGAGATAATATTTATTATGTTCAAACTCCTCAAATATTTAGTTATAACATCCTTTTTGAGGCTTTTAAATCTGCTGAGTTAGATAATTTTATTGGTACTGATGAATCAATGCTTGTTTCTAAACTTGGATACAATATTAATTTTGTAGAAGGATCTTTAATTAACTTTAAAATTACTAACCAAAGTGATATTGATTTATTTAAACAACTTGTTGATATAAAAATAGTTTGAATTTAATATAAATAATCTATAAATTTATGGTTCATTAAATTTTTAGTTGGTATTATGCTAAATTTACTTGTTATTGTTTTACTTTCTTATTTAGTAGGTTCAATTCCTACAAGTATTATTGTTTCTAAACTCTCTAAAGGAATTGACATTCGTAATTATGGCAGTGGTAATGCCGGTGGAACTAATGTTTTTAGAGTTTTAGGTTGGAAACTTGGTATTACTACAATATTGTTAGACGCTGTAAAAGGAGCAATTGCTGTTGTTTTAGTTGCTCGTTTATATTTTGGAGATTTTCCTTTTGCAAACGCTACACCTTTTGACGATTTTACTTTAATTCAGATTATTGCAGGCGTTTCCGCAGTAATTGGACATATATGGACAGTATTTGCCGGTTTTAAAGGTGGCAAAGGTATTGCTACCGCTTTAGGATTTTTAATTACAATCATTACTGTTGACATGCTTTTTGCTGTTGCGGTATTTGTTATTGTTGTTAGCTTGTCACGCTATATTTCTCTCGGCTCTGTTACAGCCGCCGTTTCGGTTCCTTTAATATTAATTATTCGTGAAAATGTGTTTGGTGTAGATATTCCGGGCTATCATACAATACTTCCATTCTGTATAGCTATTAGTCTTTTAGTTCTTTATACTCACCGTGCAAACCTTTCACGTTTATTAAAAGGAAATGAGAATAGAATTACTTTAAGCAAAAAACAAAAGTAAACGAAACTATGAATATTTCCGTATTAGGAGCGGGGGGTTGGGGAACCACATTATCAATATTATTGCATTTTAACGGACATAATGTCACCCTTTGGGAATATGATAAAAGTTATGCCCGTTTTTTGCAAAAACACTACGTAAATAAAACTTATCTTCCAAACGTTGCAATTCCTAAAGAAGTAAAAATAACTCATTCTTTAAAAGAGTGCATTGATAACGTTCATGTTATTGTTATTGCAATTCCTACACAATTTATTCGTGCTGCGTTAACAGAAATTAAGAACAACCCTTTTAAAGATGTTACTTTTGTAAGTGTTTCAAAGGGAATTGAAAAACACTCGCTTAAAACTGTATCCCAAGTAATTAAAGACATTTTACCTCAAGTTGATACAGACTTAATAGGGGTATTATCTGGACCGAGCCATGCTGAAGAAGTAAGCAGAAAAATCCCAACTGCTGTTGTTGCCGCATCTCAAAGCGAAGATACAGCTAAATTAATTCAAAATCTCTTTATGACTTCCTACTTTAGAGTTTACACAACAACAGATGTTATTGGAGTTGAACTTGGCGGTGCTGTAAAAAACGTGATTGCTATTGGAGCCGGTATTATTGACGGTGCTAAATTTGGCGATAACACAAAAGCCGCCATCATGACAAGAGGAACTGCTGAAATTACCCGTTTAGGAAGATATATGGGTGCCAAAGCTGAAACTTTTTCCGGCTTAAGCGGTATGGGTGATTTAATTGTAACTTGCATGAGTCAACATAGTCGTAATAGATTTGTTGGTGAACAAATTGGTAAAGGGAAAAAACTACCCGAAGTATTAAAATCAATGGAAATGGTTGCCGAAGGTGTTGAAACATGCCGCTCAGTACACGAATTAGCCTCAATGAATGGCGTTGAAACCCCTATTGTTTCAGCAGTTTACGCAATCCTTTTTGAAGGGAAAGACCCTGTTAAAGCTACTTACGACCTTATGACACGCGATATGAAAAACGAAGTGTGGCATTAAGGGAAAGTAACGCGTGACGAAAGATAGAAACTTGAGACTGGAAACTGGAGACTTGGTTTATAATTGTTTGAACGGCAACTCATGGGATTAAATTGATTTTTGTGATTTTGGATTAAACGAAATAGAAAAAGCAGAAAATGTAGTATTAGATATATAAGACCCAGCGGGTCGAAATGTTAATAGCAAATCGCAAAAAACAAATATCAAGCCCCAGAGCGGGCGACATGTTCTTTTATTTTTCAAACATTTTTACATTCCCCAACATTTCAATAACCATGCTATTCATCATTTTTTGTGTCGCACCTAACGGAGCTTTATTGCTTTTTTTGTTTTCATTTTACTATTGATGTTTCAACCCTAATGGGTCTGGTTAGATGAAGATTTGAGCAATTTTGTTTTTGTAAACATTTTTCCATTTCTAAAAATGCAATATATAGCGTATATGTTGAATTATTTATAAAAATCTGTTAGCCATCAGCTGTTTACTATCACCTGCTTTTCGTCACACGTCACGGAGCTGTTACAAAACTCAAAAATTCCGATCTCGGGTGTCATCGGTCGTACCGTGACGCAATAATTATTATTCTGTTTTCATGCAAAATCAATTCGGTCATGGTAAGACCTAAAATGTTGCAAAACTCATTTTTGATCTTGTAATATTGGGAACTCACCTCGACTTAGCAAACACCGCTAAGTAAACCGATTCCCCTTGATTAAAAAAAGAGGGGAATTTTTGCCGTCCAATGTTTGTCGTCTTTTCTTTCTTATTCTTTCAACATGCATTGTATAACGCATTATATTATAATAAGATATATATCATATATTCCCCTTCTCTTTTTAAGAGAAGGGGCTGGGGGATGAGTTCATCAACTTATTTCAATGGTCACTAATATAAACATTGCTGTATTATATTGCAACTCATATTTTTATTTTTTAACAATTTTGCAACATCCACGACCATGACCGCCCAGAAAAGATATTGTTGAATCTGGGATTTCGAGGGATTTTAATGATTTTTGGGATTAAGGATTAAAATATTGGTAACTTGAGACTGGAAACTGGAGACTTGGCTTATAATTGTTTGAACGGCGACTCATGGGATTAAATTGATTTTTGTGATTTTGGATTAAACGAAATAGAAAAAGCAGAAAATGTAGTATTAGATATATAAGACCCAGCGGGTCGAAATGTTAATAGCAAATCGCAAAAAACAAATATCAAGCCCCAGAGCGGGCGACATGTTCTTTTCGTTTTACAAACATTTTTACATTCCTCACCATTTCAAAAACCATGCTACTCATCATTTTTTGTGTCGCACCTAACGGAGCTTTATTGCTTTTTTTGTTTTCATTTTACTATTGAGGTTTCAACCCTAATGGGTCTGGTTAGATGAAGATTTGAGCAATTTTGTTTTTGTTAACATTTTTCCATTTCTAAAAATGCAATATATAGCGTATATGTTGAATTATTTATAAAAATCTGTTAGCCATCAGCTGTTTACTATCACCTGCTTTCCATCACTTGTCACGGAGCTGTTACAAAACTCAAAAATTCCGATCTCGGGTGTCATCGGTCGTACCGTGACGCAATAATTATTATTCTGTTTTCATGCAAAATCAATTCGGTCATGGTAAGACCTAAAATGTTGCAAAACTCATTTTTGATCTTGTAATATTGGGAACTCACCTCGACTTAGCAAACACCGCTAAGTAAACCGATTCCCCTTGATTAAAAAAAGAGGGGAATTTTTGCCGTCCAATGTTTGTCGTCTTTTCTTTCTTATTCTTTCAACATGCATTGTATAACGCATTATATTATAATAAGATATATATCATATATTCCCCTTCTCTTTTTAAGAGAAGGGGCTGGGGGATGAGTTCATCAACTTATTTCAATGGTCACTAATATAAACATTGCTGTATTATATTGCAACTCATATTTTTATTTTTTAACAATTTTGCAACATCCACGACCATGACCGCCCAGAAAAGATATTGTTGAATCTGGGATTTCGAGGGATTTTAATGATTTTTGGGATTAAGGATTAAAATATTGGTAACTTGAGACTGGAAACTGGAGACTTGGCTTATAATTGTTTGAACGGCGACTCATGGGATTAAATTGATTTTTGTGATTTTGGATTAAACGAAATAGAAAAAGCAGAAAATGTAGTATTAGATATATAAGACCCAGCGGGTCGAAATGTTAATAGCAAATCGCAAAAAACAAATATCAAGCCCCAGAGCGGGCGACATGTTCTTTTCGTTTTACAAACATTTTTACATTCCTCACCATTTCAAAAACCATGCTACTCATCATTTTTTGTGTCGCACCTAACGGAGCTTTATTGCTTTTTTTGTTTTCATTTTACTATTGATGTTTCAACCCTAATGGGTCTGGTTAGATGAAGATGTATAGTCCTGAAATAGGTTGACTCAAAAACAATGAAAAGTCAACCAAAACAAGGACAAGAGATGAAAAGAATCGAAAAAGTAAAAGTAACGGAAAAGAGAGTAAAATACTTTTCAGACGAGTTTAAGAAAGAAATAATAGAAGAAGTACTATCTGGAAAATACACAAAAGCAGAAGCCCAACAAATATATGGAATTGGAGGAAATAGTAGTATATTAACATGGATGAGAAAATTTAATATAGCACCCAAATACAATCCCCCTAAAAATCCACAAACAGCAGAAATTCCAATGAGTCTAAACGTAAAAAATGGGTATGAAGATCTAACAAAAGACGAAAAAATACGAGTATTAGAAAAAGCATTAGAAATCGAACAAAACAAAACAATGTTATATGAAAAAATGATAGAAATAGCAGAAAGAGATTATGGCTTGGCAATAAAAAAAAAGTCCGAACCCAAACAATCCAAGAAGTTAAATCGGAAAAAGGTGAAAAAATGAAAATAAAAGATTTAACAAAATTGCTTGGCTATAGCAAACAATCATATTACAAGCAATTAGAAAGAGATGATACAAAAAGTCTCAACGAAGCATTAATAGTAGACTTAGTAAAATTAAGGCGGAAGTTATGGAAAAAAGGAAGTGGTAGAAATTTATTTGCCTATTTACAGCCTGAATTTAGGAAACATGGAATATCAATTGGTAGAGATAAATTCTTTAAGATATTAAGAGAAAACAACTTACTAATAAAAATTAAAAATAGAAAAACAAAAACAACTAATAGCTATCATCATTTCCATAAATATGAAAACTTGATCAAAGAGCTAAAAGTAACAAGAATAAATCAAGTAATAGTATGTGATATAACATATTTGTATCTACGCGAAAATGATAGTTTCGCATATTTATTTTTAGTAACAGATTTGTTTTCAAGGAAAATACTTGGCTACAATGTAAGTTCAGATTTATCGGCAAAATCAGCCATAAAGACATTAACAATGGCATTAAAGAACATGAGTGATATAAAAGAGTGCATACATCACTCAGATAGAGGCATACAGTATTGTTCAAACCAATATACCGAATTACTAAAGAAAAATAATATTGCAATAAGTATGACAGAACATTCAGATCCATTAGAAAATGCTGTAGCAGAAAGAATAAATAAAACTATAAAAGAAGAATTTACAGAAGAAAAGCAAATCAGTTTTAGTAATTATAAAGAAGCTAAAAATAAAATAGCCAAGATAATTGATTTTTATAATAACGAAAGACCTCACAGATCTTTGGAAATGTATACACCAAAAATGGCTTATGAATTAAACATAGAACTTAAAAGAAAATGGAAGCCTTATTATAAAGATTATTCTAAAATTAATAAAATAACTATTCCTTCTAATTTGGAGTATTCTTATATTTAATTAATAAAAAAAGTCAACCTATTTCAGGACTATACAAGATTTGAGCAATTTTGTTTTTGTTAATATTTTTCCATTTCTAAAAATGCAATATATAGCATATATGTTGAATTATTTATAAAAATCTGTTAGCCATCAGCTGTTTACTATCACCTGCTTTTCGTCACACGTCACACCGTCACACGTTACTTTTTTTTTGATTGCAGAGTAATCACACATCGGGAACCAACAAGACCATACTTTTCCCACAACTTCGGACGAAGTCGAATGTCCCATATTAACAAAAAAACGCCCAACGTTTTTTGTTGGGCGGCATTCAATAATTAAAAATTAAGACTTCAAAATTCAAAATTTTATTTTTTGTCTCTATGGAAAATAAAGTAAAAAGCCGGCACTACATATAAGGTTAATAAAGTTGATGCAATTAAACCACCAATACTAACCACACCAAGCGGAGTACGCATTTCTTTTCCTGCATCACCAAAACCAAGTGCCATTGGCAACATACCAAGAATAATAGCCAAAGTTGACATTAAAATAGGCTTTAGTTTAGTTGGACATGCTTCAATCAAAGCTTCCCTTGCATGCATTTTCTTTTCACGCAATAATTGGTTAGTGTAATCCAGCATCAAAATTGCATTATTTACCA
Organism: Melioribacteraceae bacterium; assembly: GCA_963663265.2. Lineage (GTDB taxonomy): Bacteria > Bacteroidota > Ignavibacteria > Ignavibacteriales > Melioribacteraceae > JAEXOD01. Next base: position 1,888,195 of record CAXXXM010000002.1, on the reverse strand, counting down.
CAATACCTATTAACATGATAACGCCCATCAAAGCAGTAATACCAAAAGCCGTACTTGATAAGTACATGTAAATAAACACACCAATCATAGCTAAAGGAATAGTAACCAAAATGTATAATGGTTGAACAAAACTTTCCAATATTGCGGCAAGCAGCATGTAAGTTAAAATAATTGCTAATCCAAAAGCAAACAACATATCAACAACCATCTCATTCATCATTTTTACGTTACCACCCCATACAATTCTATATCCGGGAGGCAATGTCATTTTATCAAAATGTTTTTGCAATTCTGCAGTAACATTACCTAATGGAACGCCTTCGGCAGCAGAACCTGTAAATGCAATTGTAATATATTTATCTCTATGAATAATTTTTGTAAATCCATTTGTAAATTTAACATCTGCCAATTGCGATAATCTATATACAATTCCTGTTTGTGATGATACAACTGTTATGTTATTTATCTTTTCTTTAGAATCTACAGATTCATCATTAAAAGTAACTGTAATATCATATTCATCACCATGTTGGCGATATTTTGATGATTCAATACCTTCAATTGCACTACGCAAAGTTACTGCAAGTTCTTGAGCTGTAATTCCTGCTTCCATTAATTTATCACGGTTAGGATAAACTGTTATTTCTGGTTTTCCTGCTCGTGAACTTTGGTCTAAGTTATTTAATCCGGGTACATCTTTAACATTATTTATTAATTCGGCTTTTAATTCTTCAAGCTTATTTATTTCCTGTCCCATTAAATAAAACTGAATCGGAGCTCCACCATCACCACCGGTATTTGCATAGTCTACAATAATTTTAGCATCCGGAATTGCAGAAAGGTCTTTTACAAATTTTGCAATCATTTTACCAATTGGTATGTCTCTTTCCTTAACATCCACCAACTGAACATCCATTCTTGCCATATTGGTACCAATATTTAGGTCACCTATTTTACCCAAATCTGTTACCATATGTTTTACTTCTGGATTTACTTTTATAACATTTTCAATTTGCGTTAATGTTTCAGCGGTTTTTTCTAAGTTATTCCCTTCCGGAATTTCAACTTCAATTTTAATTTTACCATCATCCATATTAGGAATAAATTCCACACCTAACTTAGGACCAAGTCCAATTGCTGTAACTAAAAATAAACCGAAAGCAAAAACAATAATTCCAAAACTTATTAACTTCCTCTTTAATGCAAATCTTAATGTACTTCTATAAGCTTCATCCCATGATTTAAAGATACGATCCAGCTTTAATGAAAGTTTGCTAACTTTTGGCTTATCCGGAATAATCAACGAAGCAAGCATTGGAGTTAACGTAAAAGATATTATCAAAGAAAAAATTGTAGCAAATGTAGCAGTAAGAGCTAACTCACGTAAAAACTGTCCAACAATAGAGGACATATTTGCTAACGGTAAAAACACAACTAAATTTGTTAATGTAGAAGCTAACACAGCCACCGTTACTTCTGTTGTTCCAATATCGGCAGACTCTTTTGTGCTTAAACCCATATCTTTATGTCTAAAAATATTTTCAAGCACAACAACTGAATTTGCTACAAGCACACCAACTGAAACAGATAAACCCATCAAAGTCATCATATTTAATGTTAGATCAAACATTTGTAAAAGCATAAATGTTGAAACAATAGATACGGGCATTGATAAGGCAACAATGAATGTTGAACGCAAATTACCTAAGAATATCAACAACACAATACTTGTAAAAAGAACACCCAACAAAACATTACTCATAGTATCGTTAACACTCGATCTTACGAAAGTTGATTCATCGTTTATAATTTCAATATGTGTTCCTTTGGGTAAAGTTTGAATTATTTCCGGAATTGCTGCTTTAATTCCATCTGCAACTTTTACTACGTTACCTTCCGAACTTTTAACAATACCCAACTTTACAACGTTTTCATTTTTAAAATCTCCTTTTACGTTGTAATAAACTGCTCTTTGTCTTACATCTTTACCACCATCAACAACTTGTGCAAACTGTTTAATTTTTTTAGGACCAAAAAAAGTAGGCACTTGTAATTCGTTTATTGTTTCAAGGTCTTGAAATTCACCAAGCATTCTAACCGTAAATTCTTGAGTGGACATATTAAAATAACCACCTGGAATATTTATATTTTGAGCCTTCAATATTTGGATTAATTGAGGAAGTGAAATAGCATTTTCAAAAGCTACTTTATTATCAACAATTACTCTAATTTCTCTTTCTTGACCACCCGAAATATTTACTTTTGCCACACCTTCAATTTGCGAAAAACGATCTTTTAAAGTTTTATCGGCAATCTCAAATAATTCTTTGGAATCTACATCTCCTGTAAGAATTACATCCACAATTGGAAATGCCTTTAAGTCTACTTTTTGAACAACCGGTTTTTCAGCATCTTCCGGCAAATCATTTAATATTTCATCAACCTTATCTTTAACTTCTTGATTAGCAATGTCTGCATCTTTACCCATTTTGAATTCAATAATTACAATTGATACTCCATCTAACGAGTATGATTCAACTCTTTCTATTTGACTAACTGTTGATACAACATCTTCTAATCTTTTACTAATTAAAGTTTCAATTTCTTTTGGACCGGCTCCGGGGTAAACCGTACTAATGGTAACATATGGTATTTCCACATCCGGTTGAAGATTTAAATTTAACGTAAAATACGCAATAGCTCCAAACAAAAGAAAAACTAACAAGCCCATTGTTGTCATAATTGGGCGATTTATAGAAACTCTTGCTATAGACATAAATAATTTTCCCTATTTAATAACTTTAACTTTTTTACCTTGCTCTAATTTTGATACGCCTTCAGTAACAAGAATCTCACCTGTTTTTAATCCTGATAATACCTCAACATATAATTCACTTTCTTCACCTGTTGTTATATATCTTTTTTCAGCAGTATCATTATTAACCACAAAAACAAATTTTTTATTTCCTTCTTTTCCAATGTTGTTTCTTGCAACAACAATTGAATTTGGTTTAGAATATGTTTTAATATTAACATCGGTTGTAATACCGCTGTTTAATTTTTGCTTAGGATTATTAAAAATTACTTCAACTGCAAAAGCTCTTCTCATTTCATCCATAGAAAGAGCGATTTCAGATACTCTTCCGTCAAAATTTCCACCACAACAATCAATACTTGCAGACATGCCAACTTTAAGCTTTTTAACTTCTTCTTCAGAAGCATAAATTTTTGCACGCATTTTATCTGTCTGTGCAACTTTGAATAAAGGTGTTTCAGCTTTTACGCTTGTTCCTTCTTTAATATAAATATCAACTATTCTACCCGAAATTGGGGATTCAATAAATAGAGCTTGTTTTATTGACTCATAGTTTCTTTTATCAACTTTGTATTGTGTTTCAACTCCTTCATAATTAGCTTGTGAAGTTTCACCTGCTTCAAATAGAGCTTTCATTCTTTTGTAAGTTCTTTCCGAATTTTCAAACGCTGCTTTGGCTTGTTCATACTGTAATCCGGGGTGATTAAGTGGGAACTGCATAACAACTTGATTTTCTTTTACATAAGAACCAACAGATACTAATATCTTTTCAACTCTATCTCCAACCATAGCTCCTTGAATAGATTCTTTATATCCGGCTAAAGTTGCATAAAAACTCATATTTTGTTCAAACGTTTCCGATTCAATTGTTTTAACTTTAATTGGCACGCCTTCAGAATTTTGAATTTGAGCCATGCTTTTTGCTTTTTCTTCACTATCGCCACCACATGCGGCAATAAAAACAGAAAGTAACAATAACACACTAAATACTATTTTTTTACTTTTAAGATTCATAACTATATTCCAACTCCCTATTATTTTCATTTTAGTACTTAGAAACAATTTGTTCTAACTTTGATTTTATTTTTTCGTCAAGTTTCCCGGTAAGTTGTTCTAACTCGGATTTTGCTACAATAAAATCATATACAGTTTTAATTTTGTTTGTTTTTGCAGTCCTTAATTCAACATCTGCATTTTTAATTTCTAACTGAGTACCGGTATTTTCTTGAAATCGCAATGTTGCCAAATCATACGCTTTTTGGGCTAACTCAACATTCTTTTCCTGTGCTTTATATTGAGAAACAACTTTTTGAATTTCCAATATTTTCCCTTTTACTTGCGTAATCAAATAATCCTTATATTGATTTATCTGCTCTTTTGTTTGATTTAAAGCAATTTGGCTTTGTTCTACTCGTTTTTTGGTTTGTAAACCGGTAAATAAATTCATACTTAAACTTACTCCAACTGAAGACGAGGAATAATTTTGCGTTGGGAATTCATCACCTGTTCCTGCATAAGTGTAGTTACCAAATGCTGCAACTGTGGGCCAATATTCAGCTCTATCAAGATCAATAAATGCATCATCAACCTGCTGTTTTAAATCCATAGTTTTTAAATCATAATTATCTCTTAATGCAAATTCAACAGTAACTTCTTCTTCCGGCAAATATTGAGTATCAAAAACAAATTCACCCTCAACATCAACTTCAGCATTCTGTTCAATTCCAAGTAAAAGTTTTAATCCGTTTTTTGCATTTTCAAGCGTGTTTTTAATATCATTTACTTGAGGACGAATATTTTCTACTTGAACTTCAACCTGCATTGCTTCAAAATCACTTGCAAATCCTTGCTTTTGCATTGATTTTACATTTGCAAGATTTTCTTCTGCATTTTTCAAACTTGCCTCTACAATTTCTAACATTTTTTGCGATAGAAGGACACCATAAAAAGCTTTTTCAACATTTAATACTAACGTTGAAGCAGTACCATATAATTGTTCTTTGGCTAAATCTAAATAAATTTGAGAAGCTCCTATTCCTCTAAATACTGCCGAACTAAATAATATTTGAGTTACTTCCGCCTTTGTTTCCCAGTTATGGGTTAATGCAAAAGACTGTAATGAAGTACCCATTGGTTTAAATTTATCTTCATTTCGAGGCAGAACATTTTCATCAAATAAAATTGAGTACGATGCATTAGTTAACATTGCCTCAAAATCAGGGAATGCTGTTTTTGGTTTAGTAATAAATCGGCTATAATAGCCCGAAATATCCACTTTAGGAAGTGCATAACCAAAAGCTTCGCCAACTGCAGCGGATGCTTTTTCAACATTCATTTTTGCAATTGATATATCTCTATTTTTTTCAATTGCTATTTCTATTGCATCATTTAGTGTTAACTTTTGTTTTTGACCAAAATTATTGGATACAGTTAAACACAAAACTAAAATTAAACAAACAAATCTGTTGCTCAATTTGCTTTCTCCAACTATTAATAAATAAAATCTTATTCTTTGCTTTTATGCTTTCAAACTTAATAAATAACTGAATATTTTGAAAACAATTTCATTCCTTTTAGACGATAAAATGACCAATAAGTTCGCTTTTTGACTGCTAATTTTTAAATTTAATAATTTAGTAATATTTAACTGAAATTTCCACTAAATTGTTCATTTCTAACAATTTGTAAACTTTTAACGCTTATGTTTTGTTTTAAATTATAAAAGAGGTTAATATGAATAAAAATGTTGGTGGTTTTGATAAAATTTTTAGAGTTATCTTAGGAGTTGTAATACTATTAGTCGGTATGTATTACCAAAGCTGGTTAGGTTTAATAGGCATTGTCCCCTTAGCTACCGGTTTATTAGGCTGGTGCCCGCTTTATCTGCCATGTGGATTAAATTCATGTAAAATGAAAGAGAACCAAAAAGAAACTAATTCTTAATTCTGAATTTTTATTTTTTTATAGTTGAATGCCGCTAAATATAAACCTTAGCGGCATTTTTATATCCCCTCATATTGCCCCACATCACAAGTGATTTATTTCCCCCATTTTTTACTTGATTGTAATTGGTGATTTGTATAACTTTTTTGTTTATATTATTAATTTAAGGAGAAGTTGATGAAAAGGCAGGTCACAAAAACTTTTTTATTTTTTCTATTAATTCAGACTTTAACACTTGCTAATAACAGCCAAGCTGACAGCTCTTTATTTCCTCTGTCTGTTGGGAATAAATACTTTTATTTAAGTGAATCTGTTTATACTTCAAATTCTCCTTATAAAAAAGAACTAAGCTATAGTATTGATTCTATCAAAATTGACACCTCAAAAACATATAATTCAATGCTGTATTATAAATATGGGAATAATTGGATTACATATAACAATTCTGATAGCACAATGCATAATTTACCCGGTAACTCAATCCTGTTTGAATGGGATTTATCCCCTTTAGGCAAAGTATATAATCGTGAATTTTTGGGAGATACCAATAGTTGTTTTGGTTATGTTTATAGTACTTTCCCCGGTTCAGGATCAGCAACTAACAATTATGCCTTTTTTGCATCAAATATCGGAATTGTAGGTTCCGGAGTTAATTCTTTTACGCCATATGCTGCTTATAGACTTGACAAAACTTTAATTGCTATGATTTCTACCGATTCCATTAATGGTTTTGTTCGACAAGATGAAGCAGCACCCATATTTGAAGAAACGACTATTTCAAGAGTTGCTAACACTAACAATATTAAACTCCGCTCGACAATTAAACATAAGTTTTCGTATAAAACCGATCCCTATCAGCTTATAACTAAAGGCTGCAGTTTTATTAAGAATGTTAAAATGGAATACTTCTATAAAAAGAAATTTAAAGAACTGCCTCATCAATTTTCTAATTTAAGTATGGATTCCGAAATTAATTTTTCGTGTATTATTAATCTCAACATGGAATTAGTTAGCAATGGATATATTCTATACTATAAAATATCAGCAACTGATAAAGCATTTATACCACATACTACTTGTTACCCTGAGACCGGATTTGCCGAATTGGATTTAGATTCCTTAAGTGAATATAAACTTGATTTTTACCCCTTAAAAGCTGGTAATTATTGGATATACAACAATTACAAAGTAAAAGTTTCCCCTCCCGAGCTTACTTTTTTATCAAAAACAACAGTTAAAGCTATTGGAGATACAACTCTTTCAAATGGTAAAAATTACTTTATTCTTTTGCGTGACAGCATTGCTCAATATGAAAGAATAGATACTCTAAACGGAATACTTTTTTCTGCAAAAATTATTAACGATGATGTTGTTGAAAAAGCTTTATGCTACTTATACGCCGACGAAGGCTCTAACTATTTAATTAATAGACCAAACATAACAGGTAAGTTTACTACTTATCATTCTACAACTTCCGTTTTTGATCAACCTGAAATACCAATAAGAAAATTTGCTATGACAACAGATACCAGCTATAATTTTTCATTATTAAAGGATATAGGACTTTATACTGAAAGAAGCTTTATCAGCACTGGATATAATAATTTAAGTGTACTAATTTATGCAGAAATTGATAGTGTTCAGTATGGCGAATTGGTATCAGTTGAAGATGAACTTACAACAGTTGTTGATTACAGCCTAAATCAAAACTACCCTAATCCATTTAATCCTTCAACTACTATAAATTATAGTATTCCAAAGGAAGGATTAGTAAAAATTAAAGTGTTTGATATTCTTGGAAGAGAAATCATTCAATTAGTTAATGCTGAATTACAAGCTGGAAATTACAAAGCGGTATTTAATGGTGCAGGTTTAGCTTCCGGCGTTTACATTTACTCATTGTTTGTAGATAACAATTTAAAAAGCAGTAAAAAAATGTTGTTAATGAAATAAATATAAACCAATTTTTAATTTTTAATGATTGAATACCGCTAAATAAAACCATTTAGCGGCTTTTTATTTCCCCTCAAGTTGCCCCATATCACAAGTGATTTATATCACCTTACTTATTATTGATTTCTGTTAAAATTTACTTTATTTTAACAACAGTTTTTATTTTAAGGAGATGTTTATGAAAAGGCATATTTTAAGTGTTTTATTTCTTTTTACAATTTTTCAAGCAGTTATGTATGCACAAAGCAATATAGCTGACAGCTCATTATTCCCTTTATCCGTTGGGAATAAAAACATTTTTTTAAAACACACAACCGCATATTCGCCTTTGAGTCATTATTATAGTTTTGACACCATTAAAGTAACTTCTTCTAAAATTGCAAATGATAAAAAGTATTATTTGTATGATGGTGCATGGTTAAGATACGATTCTGATAGCTTAAAGCTGTATGCATTACAAACGGATCCCATCACTTCACAATATTACGAAACAATTTACATTAATTTCCAAGCATTAAGCTCTACTTCAATAAATGTATTTGGTGTAAGCACTAATTGCCTCCTACATGCATTTGGAGGTTTTACAGGTCCGGGGAGTGCAATATATTACGATAACTATTATGCTAAAGGCTTGGGAATAGCGGCAAAAAATGTTAGATCGAAAAATACAAATTCAGAATTCGTATTAATCGGCATGATTAATTCCGACAGCATTAATGGATATATTAGACAAGATGAAAGTGCCCCAATTATTTCTGAACCTGCTTGCGTTATATTGAATAATTCAATTTACGTTACAACTACAATTACCCACAAGTTCTCTAAAGAAACCGATTCAATCGCAAATGTATTTAGAGGATGTAATTTTATTAAATCCGCTCAAATTGAATACTTTTTTGCTAACAAGAATGACACGTTATTTCATAATACAGCATCTTTAGATCTTGTTACTGAAACCAGTTATAAAAAAGTGTTGGAATTAAACGAAAGTTTATTTTCCAATGGTTATAAATTTTATTATAGAATAATTTCTACCGATAATGCTTTGGTAAACCACACTACAATATATCCTCAAGAGGGATTTAACCAAATTAGCGTGGTAAAAAATACTAATCTTGATAATTACCCTCTTAAAATTGGAAATAATTGGTTATATAATAGGTATATAATAAAAGATACTCAGAAAACTCTTATAGACAGAAATGAAGTAAAGGTTATTGGGGATACAATAATACCTCACAATAACATGCTATATTATATAGTTAAAAGAGGAAATAATAATTCATTCGAGAGAATTGATTCATTATCTGGAATTGTGTATAGTGCACACATTGATATTAATAACCAAGTAATAGAGAAACCTATCTATTCTTTATATGAGGCTAATGGCAAAGTTCAATCCTTATATAGAAATGGCACACAAAATAGTTTTATCTGTTTAAATGATTCTATTAACGTTTTTAATAACTATTTGGTTTCTTCTAAAAGTTTTACAGATGTAAATAACAATTCAAATTCTTTTACAATTTGCAAAGGAATAGGTCTTTACTCCGAAAATTATTCTTCTAATGGATCAAATTATTCACAAGAGTTAGAATACGCAAAAGTTGGAGAAAAAACATTTGGATCAAAGATATCACCTGCCAATATACTTAATCGGTTACCATTAAATATTGGTGATGAATTTATTTATGAAAGAAGTATAAGAAGTCACACATCCACTTCTTTTACCCTATATGATACATTAACAATAAAGATTGAAAAAGACTCATTGTTATCGAATAATTTTAGGTATTTTAAGTTAGTTACAAAAGAAGGAATTTCTTTGGTAAGGGTAGACTCAGTTTTTGGTTATGTTTATAAAGCTCAGGTCAACAATAATGACGTTTCGGATGCTTTAATAGATAACTTATATGCCTTTGATAATCAAACATTGCAAATCTCTTACTTTGATGAGTTAAGTGTATTTAGATATTCGATTTCCAATTCTTTAAATAATCTTGAATGTATAACCGCTGTTTCGCCTTATGATTCAAGAATTTCTTTTACTCGTTGTTTTAGTGTTGGAGTTGTTAATACCTACAGACTCAAAAAGATTAATGAAGTTTATACATATTTTTATTATAACTTGATTGGAGCTAAAATTGGAGATAGTTTTTGGGGTGATTATGAAGAATTAACAACCGGAAATGTTAAGCCAACCGATTTTGATTTATCTCAAAACTACCCTAATCCATTTAACCCTTCAACTACTATAAATTATAGTATTCCAAAGGAGGGGTTGGTAAAAATTAAATTATTTGATATACTTGGCAGAGAAGTAGCTCTGTTAGTAAATTCACAAATGCAGGCAGGATCATATAAAGTTGAATTTAATAGTGCCGGACTTGCTTCAGGTGTTTACATTTACTCATTGTTTGTAGATAACAATTTAAAAAGCAGTAAAAAAATGTTGTTAATGAAATAAGTATAAACCAATTTTTAATGATTGAATGCCGCTAAATAAAACCATTTAGCGGCTTTTTTATTTCCCCGTATATTGCCCAATATCACAAGTGATTTATATCACTACTTTTATTTTGACAAACATGAATTAATGAATTAATTTATCCTTTAAATAAAAATATATATGACACAAGGAGAAATTGACATGAAGGCTCAGAATTTACTATTTTTATTGTTTTTGTGTGTTTTGCAATCAACATCCTTATTCGCACAAACTAACAAAGGGACTTTTTCTTTATTCCCATTAGAAATAGGGAACAAACACTTATTTTTGAGGCATTATATATATACCGACAGAAACACAAATGCTTCCACACATTATTATTATATTGATTCGATCAATATAACCTCTTCAAAAATTTATAATTCCAAAACATACTATAATTATGGTGATGTGTGGTTGAGCTATAGCAGTACTGACACAACAATATACCAACTGAACATTTATTCGGGATCTTTTTCTTCATGGGTATATAAGGCATTATCACCTTTAGGTTCTCATTGTACGATTAATTTTTTAGGGAATAGCTATCCATGTTATGAGTATACCTCAAATTATTTTGGTGGACCTGGTAACATGACATCTATTGCTTCTTATTATTCTCAAAATATTGGTTTAGGATATTACGAAGAACATGTAAGGGCAAGTATTGGAGCCGCGGATACATATAAAACACTTATTGGCATGATATCAACCGATAGCTTGTCCGGATTTTTAAAACAAGATGAAGCTGCTCCATCAGTATCTGAACCAACAACAGCCCTAATTACTGACGCAAATAAAATAAAAATAAATTCTATTATTAAACATAAGTTTTCTTATAAAACTGATCCTGCCAACAACGTTAGCGTAGGTTGTAGTTTTATTAAAACAGCAAAAATTGAATACTTTTACAAAAAAAACAATGATACCCTTCAACATCAGATTTCTTATCTAAGTATGGACTCTGAAATCGATTTTACAGGTATATTAGAATATAGAGCAGACTTATTAGCAAATGGATATGATATTTATTATAAAATTTATGCAACAGATAAGGCATTAAACCCTCATACTACCGTTTATCCTGTAAGTGATTATAATAAGCTCAACCTGGATCTTACACAAGAATACAAACTTAATTATTACCCGCTTTCTATTGGCAATTATTGGTTTTATGATAAATACAAAGTTAACACCTCTACAAATAAATCAACTTTTAATTCACGTATAAAAGTAAGCGTTATTGGCGATACTGTTCTTTCAAATGGAGTTAAATATTATAAAATAATTAACAATAATGAGCTTAGATACGAAAGAATAGACTCTGCCAGAGGTGTAATATATAATGCTACCGATTCTAACAATGTAGTTATTGAAAAAACTATTTGTTATTTGTTTACAAACTCTGGGGATCAATCTTATGTTTCACGAGAATATAAAGATGATTACTTTAACACTCAAGACTTAAGTGTATCTGCTTTTAATGTATCAAATCTTCCTGCAAAAAAATACACAAGTGTTTCTGATACAGCATTCTCGTTTACAATGTTAAAAGAAATTGGATTACTTAACGAAAAATACAAGTTTTATAATTATACAACATCCCAATATGAATTTTACATATTAAAATTATCATATGCAAAAGTTGGGGATCTCGATTATGGTGCATCCGCACTTCCGAACGATGTGTTAAATAGAAATCCGTTAAAGATTGGGAATAAATTAACATATGAGAGGAAATTAAGAACAGGTGCGTATTTCCCCACTGATACAATAAATGTATGGGTTGAAAAAGATACTCTATTATCAAATGGATTAAAATATTTTAAGATTGTTTCTGAAGAAGAAACTGCATACAAACGGATTGATTCCTTAGAAGGCAAAGTATATTTAGCACATATAACCAACAATCAGATAGAAGATTATTTGGTTGATGATTTGTTAGCAATAAATGGTCAAATAGTCAATATATTCTATAAAGATGGTTTTTATGATTTTGCTTTCCGACTTGGCTCAACAACTAATTCAATAATAAATAGCGGAACTGAGTGCATTACAGCTGCGAAACTTTATAGTTCTCAAGTTTATTTTACACGCAGCTTTGAATATGGCATAATAGAAGAATGTTTCCCTCTAACTACTTCTTCCGGTGTTGTTAACATAAAAAAAAGTTTAATCTCTGTTAGTAATGATAATATTTCAGATATTAATTTTTACCCACTTGCAATCAATAACAGTTGGATATATGATGTGTATCTCAAAAAAGATAATCAAAACATACTCGTTAGCAGGAAAGGAGCAACTATAGTTGGGGATACGCTATTAAAGCAGAATAACAAACCTTATTACGTTATTGATCGAGGAGATAAAAAAACATTAGAGAGAATTGATTTAATATCCGGATTTGTTTATAGGGCTCAAATTGATGCAAATAAAAACGTAATAGAAGACCCCATTTATTCTCTTTACAATAAAGATGGAAAAGCACAATTAGTTAATAGAAATGGCATATTAAGTAATTTTAATTGTTCAAACGATTCTATTAATGTTTTTAATAATTATTTGGTTGCTTCTAAAAGTTTTACAGATGTAAAAAACAATTCCAATTCTTTTACAATGTGTAAAGGGATAGGACTATATACTGAGGACTATTCTTCTAACGACTCTATTTATTTTCAAGAGTTAAAATACGCAAAAGTCGGAGAAAAAACATTTGGATCAAAGATATCACCTGCCAATATACTTAATCGGCTGCCATTAAATATTGGAGATGAATTTATTTATGAAAGAAGTTCAAAAGTTTATTATTCTCCTTCGTTCAACCTTTATGATACATTAATTATAAAAGTAGAAAAAGATACATTATTATCGAATAACTTAAAGTATTTTAAGTTGTTTACAAAAGAAGGATCTTCTTTTGTAAGAATTGACTCTGCTTTAGGTAATGTTTATAAAGCTAAATTCGACAATAAAAACATTACTGAAATTTTAACAGATAACTTATATGCTTTTGATAATCAAACCTTAAAAATCTCTTTTTATGATGACTTAAATGTTTTTAGATATGCAAGTTCTAATCCTAATAATGATATTGAATTGATAACAGCAGTTTTACCTTCAGATTCTACAATTTATTTTACTCGTTGTTACAATGTTGGAATTGTTAAAGCTTGCAGACTCAAAAAAGTTAATGATGTTTACACATACTTTTATGATAACTTGATTGGAGCTAAAATTGGAGATAGTTTTTGGGGTGATTATGAAGAAATAACAACCGGAAATGTTAAGCCAACCGATTTTGATTTATCTCAAAACTACCCTAATCCATTTAACCCTTCAACTACTATAAATTATAGTATTCCACAAGAAGGATTGGTAAAAATTAAAGTATTTGATATACTTGGCAGAGAAGTAACTCAATTAGTAAATTCGCAGTTGCACGCAGGGACATATAAAGCTGAATTTAATAGTACCGGACTTGCTTCAGGTGTTTACATTTACTCATTGTTTGTAGATAACAATTTAAAAAGCAGTAAGAAGATGATTTTAGTTAAATAGCAATAAACCAATTTTTAATTCTGAATTTTTAATTTTTAATGATTGAATGCCGCTAAATAAAACCATTTAGCGGTATTTTTATATCCTCTCATGTTGCCCCATATCACAAGTGATTTATAACACCTTACTTATTATTGATTTCTGTCAGAATTTACTTTATTTTAACAACAGTTATTATTTTAAGGAGATGTTTATGAAAAGGCATATTTTAAGTACCTTGTTACTCTTTTTCGTTGTACAAGTATTAGTTTTCGCCCAAAATAACAAGGCTGATAGTTCATTATTTCCTTTATCTGTTGGAAATAAGTATTACTATATAAATGAATATTCCAATATTAATATTTCACCTATTAAAGAAGAACACCGCTTTAGCATCGATTCTATTACTATCACCTCCTCAAAGATGTATAATTCAATATTATATTATAAATATGGCGATAGTTGGATTACATACAACAATTCCGATAGTACTATTCATAATTTACCAGGAACTACCAACATGATTGAATGGGATTTATCCCCTTTAGGAAAGCCCTATAACATTGAGTTTTTGGGAAACACAAATATTTGTTATTGTTATGTGCTTGGTGGTTGGACCGGTGCTGGTACTACTGATAATATGTATGCTTATTTTGCACCAAACATTGGAATTGTTGCTTCAGGATATAATAATGTTACACATAGTTATGCTCGGCGATCTGGGAAAACTTTAATTGCCACTCTATCCACAGATTCTATTAATGGATTCATAAAACAAGATCCTGCATCTCCTATATTTGACAGGACAACTATTTCCAGAATTACAAATACAAACAGTATTAAAATTAGCTCAATAATAAAACATAAATTTTCACACAAAACAGATCCCTCTCAACGAATTATGGAAGGATGTAGCTTTATAAAAAATGTAATGTTAGAATTCTTCTATAAAAAAGGAACAGATGAATCACCTCATCAATTTTCAGATTTAAATATGGATTCCGAAATTAATTTTTCGTGTATTGTAGATTTAAACATGGATTTAATTAACAATGGATACAAACTACATTACAAAATTGTTGCTACTGACAAAGCTATTATTCCTCACACCACTTATTACCCTCAAACCGGATTTGCCGAATTAGATTTTGATTCATTAGGTGTATACAGTCTTAATTATTATCCCTTACAAGTTGGAAATTATTGGGTTTACAATAATTATAAAGTAAAAGTTTTTCCTCCATTGCTTACTTTACTGTCACAAACTACAATTAAAGTTACTGGGGTTAAACGGCTTTCAAATGGAAAAAATTATTTTACTCTTTTGCGTGACAATTCTGTCCAATATGAACGTATAGATACACTAAGCGGAATTCTTTATTCAGCAACTGTTAAAAATGGTAACGTTGTGGAAAAAGCTTTATGCTACTTATACGCCGATGAAGGCTCTAACTATTTAATTAATAGACCAAGTATAGCTGGCAATTTTACAACCTATTACAAAACAACCTCAAATTTTAGCCAATCACCAATCCCAACAAGAAATTACGTTTTGACTACAGATACAAGCTATAATTTTTCATTATTAAAGGATATTGGACTTTATTCTGAAAGGAGCTTAATCAGCACCGGATATAATAATTACAGCGTATTAGTTCAGTACGGCAACTCATATACTGATGAAAACAATGCTAAATTTAATTATTACCCTCTTAAAATTGGGAATTATTGGTTTTACGATAGATATGAAATTAAAGACACTCAAAAAATATTTATCGATAGAAATGAAGCAAAGGTTGTTGGAGACACAACAATACCTTCTAACAACAAGCAATATTTTATAGTTAAAAGAGGAGATACTACTTCATTCGAGAGAATTGATTCAGTATCCGGAATAGTGTATAGTGCACACATTGAATTAAATAACCAAATAAAAGAGGAATCTATCTGTTCTCTTTATGACGAAAATGGAAGAGTTCAATCTTTTAACAGAAATGGCACACAAGATAGTTTTAGCTGTTTAAATGATTCTATTAATGTTTTTAATAACTATTTGGTTGCTTCTAAAAACTTTACAGGCGTAAACAACAATTCCAATTCTTTTACAATTTGCAAAGGAATTGGTCTTTATACCGAAAATTATTCTTCTAATGGTTCAAATTATTTACAAGAATTAAAATACGCAAAAATTGATACTACATCATTTGGTTCAAAGATATCTTCCCCCAATATACTTAATCGGTTACCATTAAATATTGGAGATGAATTTATTTATGAAAGAAGTATTAAACCTCAAACATCTACTTCATTTAACCTATATGATACATTAACAATAAAGATTGAAAAGGATACGATATTATCGAACAACTTAAATTATTTTAAAATGGTTTCAAAAGAAAACCTTTTTTATATAAGAATTGATTCTGTTTATGGTAATATTTACAAAGCCCAATTCAATGATAATAACACATCTGATGTTTTAACAGACAACTTATATACCTCTGATAATCAAACATTGCAAATTTCGTTTTTTGATAAAACAAATGTTTTCAGATATTCAAATTCTAACTCTACTAATAATCTTGAATGTATAACTGCTGTTTCAACTTACGACTCAAAGAACTATTTTACACGATGTTTAAATGTGGGAATTATTGAAGCCTTAGGTACAACACTATTAAATGATGAGTTTGTATATATTTATTATAACTTAATTGGAGCTAAAATTGGAAATGGCTATTGGCGAGATTATGAATTTATTACTGGAAAAATTCCAACCAATTTTGATTTATCTCAAAACTACCCTAATCCATTTAACCCTTCAACTACTATAAATTATAGTATTCCACAAGAAGGATTGGTAAAAATTAAAGTTTTTGATATACTTGGCAGAGAAGTAACTCAATTAGTAAATTCGCAGTTGCACGCAGGGACATATAAAGCTGAATTTAATAGTGCCGGACTTGCCTCAGGTGTTTATATTTACTCATTGTTTGTAGATAACAATTTAAAAAGCAGCAAGAAAATGATTTTAGTTAAATAGCAATAAACCAATTTTTAATTCAAAATTTTTAATTTTTAATGATTGAATGCCGCTAAATAAAAAGATTTAGCGGCATTTTTTCTATTTAATAATTCCTAATATAAAAATATATGGGCACGGTAAGGTTTTAGTTCAATAAACAAACCTGTATGATAAGCCTCTTCAGTACTTCTTGTGTAGTCAATATTATTAAGAACATCATGTAATATAAAGGCATCCGGATAACCAACAACATCAAGTTTAATTTTGGCGGTTGAAGTTGTATTGGCAAAATTCATTACTACTAAAGCTTTATCAGTTTTGTAACGCCATTCGTATGCAATAATATTTCTAAATGTAGTGTTGTCGCTCCAAGGACTGAATACATTCATCAAGTGCCAATCACCATATCTAAAAACATCTGCTTTAGTTATGGTTAGTAAGTTTTCATAAAACTCTTTCATACATTTTAATTCAACTTCTTGGGGTTCTCTTCCCAACTGAACCGGTAGTTTAATTTTTTTACCTTCAAATTGTCCATCGTGGAATAATTTCATACCGGCTAATGTGCTTATTAATACTGCCGATAGCTGTGATCTTTCTTTCCCCAGTAAAGTCATAGCACGTTGTTCATCGTGGTTTTCAATAAACCGGCAACTTCTTTCCTGATATAATGGCTCTGCATATAAATGACTTAAAATTTCTTTAGGATTTCCATGACTAATTCTATCAATTAACTTTTTATCATAAGTATAATCAAACCCAAGTTGTTGCAATTCCCATTCTAAATCCCAATATGCTTCTGCAAGAAATATAAATTCCGGATTATCAACCTTTACTGCTGTAATAGCCTCCTGCCAAAATTGAGTGGTTGGATGTTGAAAACCCATTTTATTTATTGTTCCGCCCCAAGTATTAGTAAAAACATTATTCAAAATAAGCATAGCCATATCACATCTAAGACCATCACATAATTTTGATATATTTTTTAATAACTTTAGTTGAAAGTCACGTGCTTCTTCACAAAAATAATTTACCTGTATTGTATCCTGCCAAGCGGGAAAAAACGGATCTCTACCATGTGCATAAATAATATCCTCATCATCAAAAGGCTTAAAATAAGTATATTGGTCTCTGCTGTAAATTTCTTGATCGGCAGGTAAAAATATTTCGCTGTTAGTTTTTAGCAACTGAGTATCTGCACTATAATGATTAGGAACAAAATCCAAAATTAATTTCATTCCCCTTTTGTTCAATTCTTCTTTAAGTTTCAACAAACATTCCTCGCCACCCAAATCAGGACTTACTTCATATACATTAATTGAATAAGGGGAACCTATTACATCACTCCTCTTCCAATCTCTTAATGCAATCATATAGTCTTTTACTAAACCTTCCTCAAAACAGTATTTGTTAATGGTTGATTTACAAGTTTTCCACACGCCCATAAGCCATATGTAATCTATCCCCAAACCGGCTAAGTAATCCCAATATTCACCGGGCACTTTATCAATGGTTACAGGATTATCTCCATCATAAAATCTTTTAATCCAAACACGCGTATTAATTTCATAAACATTTAAATTCTTTTTCATTTTGTATACCTATATATTTAGATATAATTTTAATCGTATATATAATAATTCTAATTACTTAATAAAGCAAGTAAATTTGCTTTTTCGTTATTCAGATCTTTTATTAAGTCGAGAATTTCTGCTATGCCATCCGAGTTTTCGGCAAGTATCAATTCCGCTTGTAAGTTTTTAATTTGTTTTTCAATTTGCAAAACTTGAAATGCTCGTATAGTATCTTCGCATTCTTTTTTCTTAAATGTTAATGGGTTTTCGTCTTTAAATCTTTCTTCCCATTTTTTACTTACTCCTTCTTCTTTTAACAACTGCTCAATTATATAATTCTTAAGCATTGGGTCTTTAACTTCTTCAATTAACTTTGCAGGAAGAGAAATATCTTGTTTAAATGCTTCAAATGCTATTTCGGCTAATTTATTAAAAACATCATTTGTAAAATCATTAGGAAGGATATTATCAAATATATTCCCCATAATTGATTCGTTACCATCAAAAAGAAGCTTAATCAATGTTTTTTCAATTGCAAATAATTTAGTTTTGCTTTCTTTAATTATTGGTTGATTTTTTTTCGGTTCAACTTGTGTTTTAGTATTAACAGTTCCAACATTTCTAACTGCATTGGCATGTTCTTTATTAAACGCAGTAAACAATTCATTTTCTAATAGTTTTAATCGTATATCAAACTTTTTTGAAAGGTGTTTTATATATACCTCTCGTTTCATTTCATCGCTTACTAACGATATAGATTTAACAAGCTCTTTTATTGCCGTTGTTTCAGTATTAGGATTATCAAAATCACCTCTTCGCTTGTAAAATTCTGCTTGATACTCCAAAAAGTTACCTGCTTTTTTAAGCAGTTCTTCAAAATCTTCTTTTGTGTTTTTATTAATAAAAGAATCAGGGTCTTCACCTTTTGGCAGGCTTAATATTTTCACTTCAAAATCTTTCTTTAAAAGTAATTCAATACTTCTAAGTGCCGCTTTTTCACCTGCCGGGTCGGAATCATAAACAACAAAAATATTTTTTGTGTAACGCGATAAAAGTGTTACCTGTTCTTCAGTTAAAGCCGTTCCTGAAGAAGCAACTACGTTTTTTATCCCTTTTTGAAAAAGTGATATTAAATCCATATATCCTTCAACAAGCACAACATTATCAAGCTTTCTAATATCGTCTTTGCTATGTGAAAGTCCGTATAAATTTCTTCGCTTAAAATAAATAGGAGATTCAGGTGAATTCCAATATTTTGCCGTATTTTCCGATTTAACCAATACTCTTCCTGCAAAAGCACAAACCCTGCCATTTGGTGAAAAGATTGGGTAAATAACTCTTCCTCTAAACTTATCGTAATAGTTGCCACGTTCTGAAACATCTATTAATCCAAGTTGTTTTGCTTTTTCAATGTTTGCATTTTGCGAAACCAAATAATTATATAGATTATCCCAGCCATCCAACGAATATCCCAAACCAAAAGCTTTAACCATAACCGGTTGAACTTTTCTTTCCTTAAAGTATTTTCTTCCTATTTCTCCTTCAGGGCTATTCATCAAAATATTAGAAAAATAGCGTGCAGCCAATACATTGATTTCGTAAAGTTGTTCTATCTCTTTTTCTTGACTACTTACTTCTTGATTAGAGTCTTCTAACTCAACCCCGACCATTTCGGCAACTTCTTGAACCGCTTCAAAAAAAGATATACTTTTATATTCTTTAACAAATTTAAAAACATCACCACCGGTATGGCAGCCAAAGCAGTTAAATATCTGCTTTTCTTCACTTACAACAAAAGAGGGCGTTTTTTCGGAGTGAAATGGACATAAGCCCATAAAGTTTCTGCCATGTTTTTTTATGGGAATAAAGCTTGAAATAACATCAACAATATTTGCCCGCATTCTTATTTCATTTATCTTTTGTTCACTTATCCGCATAAAATCTCATATTTAAAACAAACGTAATTTCTAATATAAAAAATATTAATGGTTTTATTAAGTTATTTAAACCAAAAAAAATCTATTTATTTATTCCTTTTTACATTTTCTATTTGTAATTTGTTTTATATTTTACATTTATTAAGTTGTTTTGTTATGGATAAATTTTTAATTAAAAACGCAGAAAAAAAAGATATTCCTGTTATTCTTGAATTTATTAAGGGATTAGCAGAATACGAAAAACTATCGCATCAGGTTACTGTAACCGAAAATTTGTTAGAAAAAAATTTGTTTGGCAAAAAACCTGTTTGTGAATGCATTATTGGATATTTTAATGACTTACCCGTTGGATTTGCTCTGTTTTTTCATAATTTTTCAACTTTCGTTGGCAAACCTGGAATCTATCTTGAAGATTTATTTGTATTACCCAAATATAGAGGGAAAGGTTTTGGAAAGAAGCTTTTATTATATTTAATTCAATTAGCTAAAGAAAGAGACTGCGGGCGAGTTGAGTGGTCAGTTTTAAGCTGGAATACTCCGGCAATTGAATTTTACAAAAGTATTGGCGGCGAACTTTTAGAAGACTGGCAAATTTTTAGAGTTTCAAAAACTAAGTTTGATATTTCATTAAATTTATAAGAGTTTATTTTGAACACATTAACCACACAAGAGATAATTGGACAAGCATTAATTGATTTAGGTGTAAAAGTTGTTACTTATGTACCCGGATTTGGTGCAAGTGAAGTTTTTGACTGTTACAATAGTTTGGCAATGAAACAGCCTATTTTATCTTTTCATGAAGAAACTGCTTTTTCTATTGCACACGGAGCAAGTTTTGTTGGTGCCCGTAGTGCTGTTTTAATTAAAGCTCAAGGATTTATGAAAGCAGGCAATGCGGTAACAGATTCATTGTACGCCCAAAACAAAGCCGGTTTTGTTACCTTTATTTTTGATGATACGGAAGGGAAAAACTCTGATAATATTTTAGAAATCGAACCAATTCTTAAAGGAATGTCCTTTCCGTTCAAAATAGCATCGGGAACTTCAATTTATGATGACATTGCAAAAGCTTATTTATTTTCCGAGCAAAAAACAACTCCGGTTGTAATTATTATAAAATGCAACGATATTAATAAAAAATTCAGCTTTGAACGTCGCACAAATTTGAAAAACTCGTTTGAATATAAACGCGATATTTTATCAAACGTTGTCAGTCCTTTGTTTTCCGGTTATCAATTTAAACTTTATACCGCCAAAAAACTTGGCGTTGATATTAGTACTGTTCAAAAGCCCGAAATTCCTGTTATACCCGATTCTATTCCCCCTGCATACAAAGAAACAGTAAATAAATACATCCCGTTTTTTGATATTTTCAAACAACTTAGGGGGGATATTGTAACTGGTGATACAAGTTCATCAAGCATGTTTGTATTACCCCCTTACAACTGTATTGATATTGTTACCCATTTAGGTGGAAGTATTCCACTTGCAACCGGTGCTTTTTTAGCAGGCTTTAAAAATGTTTGGGCTTTAACCGGAGACTTTGGCTTTATTTCCGCCGGTCATATTGGTTTACTTGAGGCTAACAACCGACAAATTCCACTTAAAATTGTAATTTTTTATAACAAACAAGCCTCTGCTACTGGTGGACAAAAAATCCCCAAAAACATTCTTAAACATTTATTGGCTGGTTACAGCAATATGATTATTCACATTTCTAATCCGAATGATCCTATTGAATTAGATAATAAATTAAACGAAGCTAAAGATTCCGACACAATGAAAATTGTAATAGTTGATTTTTAGTTTATTTATTTTTG
This sequence comes from Melioribacteraceae bacterium, assembly GCA_963663265.2. Lineage (GTDB taxonomy): Bacteria > Bacteroidota > Ignavibacteria > Ignavibacteriales > Melioribacteraceae > JAEXOD01. The sequence goes on along the minus strand of CAXXXM010000002.1, from coordinate 1,866,103 downwards.
GAGGAATTTATGCCTAAAAACGCATTATTACTTCTTGTTTTCGCTTTACTTGTTATTTCATGCGAAGAAGAAAACCGAAATAATATCAACAGTAAAGTTACTCATTCAAGTTCGTGTAAAACATCAACTGCTTTATACAAAGGGACTCCTTTTAACCAAACCGCCGTAATATTTAACTATAACGGAACCGACAAATTAATGATAACTCATATTAATACCGGTTTTAATTGTTGCCCGGGCACTATTTATTCTCAAGTGTTTTTAGAAGGTTCGAAAATAGTTATAAATGAAAATGAAACAACTCAAGATTGCAGATGCTTATGCCTATATGATATTTCCATTGAAGTTAATAATGTTTCACCAGGCTATTATTCCATTATTTTTAACGAGCCTTATGCTGAACAAGGTCCGCCAATTGAGTTTGATGCAAACTTAAATAGTGCAATTTTAGATACACTTTATTTTGAAAGGAATTATTATCCTTGGGGTGCTTAAAAGTTAATTAATAGTTATATTTATTTTTTATATTTAATTTTATTGAGAAAATGAGTAAACAAGAAGCAAAAAAAGAGAAAGAATCAATCTTTAAAAACCGACCTTTTACAGTTGTTATGGCATTTGTAATTTTATTGATTCTTATATTTATTATCAAATTAATACCAACATCCACACCGGAAACAACTAATATGCAAAAACTTGATAAACAGGAAACTTCAACTGAAATTGTGTTTAAAAAAGAAGGCACTTTAAGTTTTATTGGAAATGACGGAAAAGTTCTTTCAAGTATTGATATCGAGTTGGCTGATACTGATGCAAAAAGAATTCAGGGCTTAATGTACAGAAAAACTATGGATATCAATCAAGGTATGTTTTTTATTTTTCCAATTGAACTACCTCAGTCTTTTTGGATGAAAAACACCATACTATCATTGGATATTATGTATGTTAATGTTGATAAAAAAATTGTAAAAATACATAAAAATGCTGTTCCTTTTAGTGAAGAATCTCTTCCTTCAATTGAACCTGCTTTATATGTTGTAGAAGTGAATGCCGGTTATTCTGATAAATTTGGGATTAAAGAAGGTGACACAATTAATTGGAGTTTATCAAATTAATACTTTACTTTTTAATAAAATAAAAAGCAGATTACCAAAGCAGCCCAATATTTTAAAGAAGAGATATTATTTTAATTCTGCGGTTCTTATCCCTTTTATTAATCATAATAACGAGCTACACTTGTTGTTTGAATTAAGAGCAAAGGGAATAAATCAACCCGGCGAAATTTGTTTCCCCGGTGGCAAATTTGAGACGGGAGTTGATAACTCGTTTGAGCAAACAGCTATAAGAGAAACAGTTGAAGAATTAGGAATTGAATCTTCTTTTATTAATGTTATTGGAACAATGGACACCTTAATAACTCCTTATGGTGTTACGGTTGATTCATTCCCCGCAATAATTAATTTAAATTTTAACGAAATAATTAATTATGATAAAAAAGAAGTTGAAGAACTTTTTCTGGTTCCATTTTCTTTTTTTGTTGAAAACCAACCTCAAAAGTATAATGTAAATGTTGAAATTACTCCCCACATAACAGATATTAACGGGAATAAAACATCTCTTTTACCTGTCGAAGAATTGGGGTTGCCTCCTAAATATTCCACCACTTGGCATAGTATTATTCATCCCGTATTTGTATATAAATATAATGATAGAGTGATATGGGGAATAACTGCTAACATAATTCACGAACTTGTTTACTTATTAAACGCCTAATTTTTTATGGGGCAAAAATGTTTACCACCAGCAATCTTATTATTCGCCCTTTAAATAAAACTGAATTAACAAACTATGCAATCTCTGTAAAGGATTTTGCCGAAAGCATTGGTTTGTTTTCTCATAAATCCATTATTGATATAAATGAAAAAGAAGCGATTCAAAATGATTTGCTTCCAAATTTTGGCAATGATGAATATAATAATTTGTTTTTTACAATATGGATTGTAATTGAAAAGCAAAGCATGTTTATTATTGGCTCTTTCTGCTTTCATGGTACACCAAACAACATTGGTGAAATTGAAGTTGGGTATGGAATTGATAAGGAATTTCAAAACAAAGGTTATGCAACCGAATTGGTAGAGAGAATAATTAACTGGGCAAAGACACAAGATAATATCACTTCAATAATCGGAATTACAGAAGGAAAGAATATTGCTTCAATAAAAGTGTTGCAAAAAAATTCTTTTGAATTAACTGAAAGTTCCGAAAATCTTAAATACACTTATAAATTAAAATAATTTAAAAAAAAGCCGTTCAACGTTTTTTTTATTGAGCGGCTTTTAATAAATTTACATCTATCAATTAGCCCTAGAATCCCCTTTCTTCAATCTTTTTTACGCAACCGCCAAATCATCTTCAACCTGTTCACGTAGTTCTGTATGAAATTCTTTTTGCTTTAATAAGTTTTCCAATTCATCTTCAAAAAAGAATTTACCTGACTCACCAGCCGGTTTTAATTGAAATAACCATGTAGAAGTTTCATCATAATGAGCTAAAAATGGTCTCTTTATCCATGAAGGATTACGGGCTTGAATAAAGCTTAACACAAAATATTTTTGATTATTTAACTCAATCACGCCATCAATTGCTACTTTCCCAGGTATTGCCGACATACTTGGACCTCTAACTGTTCTGGCTAAACCGGATACATTACTAAGTGCTTCTCTATAAATATCATAAGCTCTTGCTAAAGACACATTAAAAAAGTGTTCGGCTCCGGTTTCTCTTTCAACAAACATATAGTATGGAATCAAACCCAATTTAACTTGATTTTTCCACATTTTTTCCCAAACAGCTGAATCATCATTAATAAAATGCAACAATGGGGATTGTGTTCTAATTTCGGCTCCGGTTTCCTTAATTCTTTTTACAGCCAATTTAAAGGCATCGGTTTCCATTTCACGCCAATGATTGATATGAGCCATAATTGCCAAATGTTTGCCGGATTTTACAATTTCTTCAAACAATCGTAAGGTATCATCTGCATCTTCACCACTAAGATACCGATAAGGAAAATTAACAACTGATTTAGTTCCTATTCGTATAGATTGAATATGATCAAATTCCGGACTTAAAAAAGGTTCAATAAATTTTCGCAGCTTTCCGGCCTTCATAACCATTGGATCACCACCGGTTACAAGTATATCTGTTAAATCCTTCTTAGATTGTATATATTGCAAGTGATAATTCGATTGGTCGGTTGAAAATTTTAGATCTTTTTCTCCAATAAATTGTGCCCATCTAAAACAAAAAGTACAATAAGCATGGCAGGTTTGACCCGCAGAAGGAAATATTAAACAAGTTTCTTTATACTTATGCTGTACTCCCTCAACTTTTTTACCATTAAATATTGGAACATTAGAAGATAATTGTTTTGCAGGATGTGGGTTTAAATCTTCCCGTATTTCTTTAATAATTCTATTTTTTTCTAAATCACTCAGGTTTTTTCTATAAATATCTGCGGCTAAATCAAATTGCTCTTCCTTTAGCATTTTTTTATTCATAAAATACAAAGTAAACATTGGGTCGTTCTCTATATCGTCCCAATTAATTAATTCATTTATAATATAATTGTTTACTTTAAAAGGAAGAATTGTTGATACAACTTGTAAATCAAAAAGTTGTTTTTCTGTTAATTTTTTAACTTGTTTAAATTTCAACAACTTATCGTAGTTGTACGATATCATCTCCATTTCATTCATGGGTACCTCTTTTTTTTATTTTTTACAAGACAGGATATGACGGACAATATAATAATTTTTACAAATTAATCAAGTCAAAAATGAGAGGTATAAAATATTTTTTCGGAAAGGATTTAAAACAAAAAAGCGGTAATTTACCGCTTATTTATTTTACTAAGTCGTTTACTTTGCTGATATCATCAAGTCTTACAAAAGACTCGCGGAATTTGTAATTTCCTTCTTCAGTTTTAACAGTTTTGATAACTTTTAAGTTAACAAATGTCTGTTTTAATTTTGCTTTATTTTTGTCAGCAAAAGTTTGTTGTTTTGCCATTTTTTACTCCAAAATATTTAAGAGTGTAAATATATAAAATATTTTTCAAAAAATAAAGAAAATTATATTAAGTCTTTATATTTTGAACCGATAATTTGACATAAATCATCAGATTTTAGCTTAATCTGCATTCCACGCATGCCAGCAGATACAAAAATTTCATCAAAAAGCTGTGCGGTTTCATCAATAAAAGTTGGAAAAAGCTTTTTCATTCCTATTGGTGAGCAACCACCCCTAACATATCCCGTTAATGGAGTAAGTTCTTTTAGAGGAATCAAATCAATCTTTTTAACATTTGCCGCAATTGCTGCCTTCTTTAAATTAAGTTCATAACAACCCGGAATGCAAAAAACAAAAAGCATATTTTCGCCCCGAGCCACTAAAGTTTTAAATACCTGTTCTTGTTCAGCCCCTATCTTTTTTGCAACTGTAACAGCATCTAAGGCATCTTCATCAAAATTATATTCGGTTGTTGAATACTTAATATTGTTTGCTTCTAAAATTCTAACTGCGTTTGTTTTCACAACTTTTTCTTTATTTCTTAAATCAATAATTCAAAATTAATTAATTTCTGTTAATTAATAAAGAAATTTAGAAGACAGAAATTAGACGACAGATGTCAGAAAATAGATATCAGAAATTAGATGTTAAGGTTGAAGGAAATAGGCAGAAGGTACAAGCAAAAGCATAAAAAATCCCATTATTATAAATTCCTAATGGGAAAACATATTTAAAACAAACAAAAAATCCCACAATCGAGTAGGAGGTATGGGATTAATTCCCATACCGTCCTCTCACACCACCGTACGTGCCGTTCGGCATACGGCGGTTCGGGAAATTATTAGGTTTTGCCTAATGTTGTTAATTGCATAATTCCTTTTATTTGAAATAATATTCAGCTCTCCTAAGATAGTTGGGTCTTCCATACTTGCCTTCTTAAGTAGTGTCTTGATTCTGTTCTGCTTCATTATATTATATTCGTTTTGAAATTATTAATTTCTTCCCGTTCAGTCCTTCTTCCACTTTCGTGAAATACTATGACCTCTGCTGACTTCTGCGTTTTCAATTACATATTACTATGTAGGTTGTCTCCTATGTCGAACTTTATGTTCCATGACGGCGAGACTTTATCGCAGACCTCCCTGAGTAAGATAAATAGCTTTCATCTCATATATCTGCTGTATTTACATTTACAACCTTCGGATATTATAGGGCTTCGTTTTGGTTAGCAAACTCACCCGGTTGCACCTGCCTCGTATACAGTTTCTGTTCGTCAGACCGAGACTTTGCTTACAGCTTCTTTCAGATTCCACCTCACGATGGACACCCTTGCTGTTCGGCTAATGATTCCTACTATCAAGGCTCATTGGGAACTTTCATCCCTTAGCTACTTACCATGTCAGGCACACTAACCATAGCCACGCAAGTGGCAACATAATTATAGCATCAGATTACCCCACAAAAAAAAGAGCCACGCATGTGGCGAAATAATTGTAGGAACATGCAAAAGCATTAAAAAAAGTCAACCGGCGTGTTTTTTTACGTCGGTTGACATACAATCATTAAAAATTAAGAATTAAGAATTAAGAATTAAAAATTATTTCCGTCTGTTGGCATTCAATAATTGAGAATTAAACATTCAAAATTAAAAATTATTAGAACTATTTTTGATAAATAATTTTTTGTGTCGCTATTTTGTTTTGATACTTCAATACTGCAAAATATACCCCTGAAGACAACCCCTTTGCCTGCCAAGGAATTGAATGTTTCCCCTGAGTTCGCACTTCATCTACTAATGTTTCAATTTCCCTTCCTAACATATCATACATTGTTATTTTTACAAATTCATTTTCTGGAATGGTGTATTGTATTACCGTTTGGTTATTAAATGGATTTGGATAATTTTGTATAGTTAATTCATAACTGTTAGGGGTTGGCTCATTTTCAACATCTGTTAATGCCCCATATGGAATTCCATCTATAATACACCCAGCTAAATCCATTCGACTGCCACCTTCCAATTTTTCCAAATATAACCCAAGTCCTTTAATGTAATATGTCTCATTAAAAACAAATGTCATTAACGAATCGCCTGCCATCTCATATTCTAAAGTTGAATCCGGGTAAGCCCATGGGTATATTGACCAAAGCGTATCCACATTCTTTTCTTTTAATCTCATCCAGATTCTTTTCCATCTATTCCAAGTCTCTCCTTCACTAATACCAAATTTTAGGTAAACCGAAAAACTAGAATCTAATCCAAAATAATTTGCATAAAGAATTGACTTGTTATCATTATATATTTTATAAAACTGGTAAGGATTTTTGTTTTTATATACAGTATATACAACTGAATTATCTTCAAGACTATCTACTTCAACTACTTCATAGGTCCATTTAACTGAATAAATATACTCACTATACCAATATACCCAAGTATCACCTAAGTGCAAAGGAAAGTATTCATCTACCTGCCCAAATATGGGCAGGCAGATAAAAGAAATTAAAATTATAAACTTACTTAATTTCATAAAGTTCCTTTATTTTAATAATAACATTTTTTTAGTTTTATTATAATTACTTGTTTTTAATTTATAGATATATAACCCACTTGCAAGATTATTTGCATCAAAGTTTACTGTATAACTTCCTGCTTCTTTATATCCATTAACCAACTCAGCTACTTCTTTACCAAGCATGTCATATACTTTTAATTCAACATATTCTTTATTTGGTATTTCAAATGTTATTGTAGTATTTGGGTTAAACGGATTTGGATAGTTATTCTCCAATTTATAACTATATTTTATTACTTCTGTTAATTGTTTTTGAATTTCCGGATTATACCTTGCAGAATCATATTCTGATTTAGTCGATTCCAGTCCCGTTATATCAACCACAGAAACTTTATAATATACTTTTTTATTGCCGTATAAAGGAGTTAAATAATACTGGTCATCGGTGTAGGACGTAGTCGGATGAGTTACGTAGCCAATGTATGAGAAAGTTGTTGGCAATTGTGGAACCGTTGCGGTGCCCCTGTATATTTTATAAATACCTCTTGTGCTTCCACTACCCACTACATCAGGTTCAGTACTTGCATCCCAGTTTAGATAGGCATAATTATTTACAACTTGTACATCGAGATTAAGTGGTCGTGAAGGTACTGAACCTGTCAATGTTCCTGCTTCAACAAATTGTTTAACTTTTATTTCATTATTTACCGATATTACTTGAAATGAAACATTTGAAACAGGTGGATTACCGTAAGGTGTCATGACATCTACATACCCAGGTTTCATTGCATCTAATCCATCGCCTAAGAACAAAGCGTCCGGAACACTAGTATGATTTATTGTATCTCTATAAGCATGAATAGGCGAGTATGTTCCTACAGGAATCGGATCGGTATCAAAGGTGCCAAGTTTATTTTGTTTTCCTCTCAAAACAACATCTATTAGTCCATCACCGTAAATAGGGAATGACTCACGGTCATAAAGCGTCCAATTATATTTTCCTTGTGCATTATAAAAATAGGTATAATCACCCGAAGCAAGGTTTGTTTGATTAATAACGTAAACACCCTGTCCACCTGATGTTTTGTCAATATTATCAAATGCTGCTATACGTTGATGGTTTTCTAAATAATAACAACTTGCAGGAGACGAACCTGGCACAATAATTTTTAAATATGTACCGGTTGAAATATAGTCAGGCAAGGTTATCGGTGTTGCAGGGTTGTAACTATACTGTAATTTTGTACCCCACCCAAGTCTATCACGTTCATAAGCATTTATCATTTGGCTACGACATCCCCAGTTAGATAGCATACCCCAAGCACCATCTTTTGTATGGTTTCCACTACCTAAAAAATGATGCCCTATTTCATGAATAATATTGTTTCGTGTCCAATCGAGTCCATGCTCGCTATGTCCAATTGTCACTCCCGAATTCCTATATGTAAAATCTGGATCGATGTAGTTTTTATCTAACGAATAAACAGAACCTCCTCCAAGTTCTGCAATTGCTGTATAACCACTAAAATCTAATAAAGATTCCCAAAGACTTGGATTAGTTTTATCTAAAGCAACATTTCGATAAACAAAAACTACCATATCAACATAGCCATCTTTTCCCCAACTTTGATTAAATAACCCTGTCTTTGTCCAATTATCATAATTAGTCCAATTAATTTCCCCAGACAAACTTTCCAATATCTGTTTATTGATTTCACGTCTTGCATAATTCATATTAATGTATTCTTGGCGTGTATTTGATGTAATTACATAAACGGTATTAGCAATAAACTTAAATTTACCCATACTCATTGTTGTATAATAATGAGTTAAATTATAATTTGTTGAATTTTGCGTAACTGTTTCATCAGCCATATTTAAACCCATCCAATTACTTGGTTCTTGATTTAAGGGCCAATCGTTTCTTTGATACGCATCGTCTTTAAACTGAACAAGCACAATCAATGCTCGTAAATATTGCGATGTTGTCATTTCGGATGGAAGCGAATATCCTTCACCCCACTGTACTGCTGAAGGTTCCACATACTCTAAACTCTGATTTTCCACAATCGGATAATCGACCCTATATTGAGCATTTAAGGGGCTCAATAAAAAGATAAAAAGATAAAAAGATAAAAAGATAAAAAGAAATGTTTTTTCATAACAACCTCAAAATTATTATTAATAATTATTCTATTTATAATATATAAATAGGCATATTTTATAATAAGGAACCTCTGCCAAAAGATTAACCCGCACCATTTACCAAAAAAAATCTTTTAGTATTTAATACTATTCCTCATTCTTTTCTTTCTTTACCAATGAGTATAAAATACACATATTTTTTTAAGAAAGCAAATTAATTTAAAAATTGCGACTGGAGAATAGATATTAGAAAACAGATTTCAGAAAATAGACATCAGAAATTAGATATTAGAAATTAGATTGTTGAGGTTGAAGGAAATAGGCAGAAGGTACAAGTATAAACATAATAAAAAAAAAGCCACACAACGTTGTTTGTTGGGTGGCATTCAATCATTGAGACTTCAAAATTCAACATTCAAAATTAAAAGATTTATGTCGCCACATGCGTGGCTTTTCCCCTTTTTTTCTTTTTTGTGCTAAAACTATTTTCCCACTTTGTGGGAATTTATAAGATAGAAATCAGAATTCAGAAAACAGATATCAGAAAATCGAAATTAGATATTAGATTTTGAGGTTGAACGAAATAGGCAGAAGGAACAAGCAAAAAACATTCAAAATTCCAATTATAATAAATCCCTAAAGGGACGACATATTTATAACAACCATAACACCACCTCAATCGAGTAGGAGGTATGGGATTAATTCCCATACCGTCCTCTCACACCACCGTACGTGCCGTTCGGCATACGGCGGTTCGGGAAATTATTAGGTTTTGCCTAATGTTGTTAATTGCATAATTCCTTTTATTTGAAATAATATTCAGCTCTCCTAAGATAGTTGGGTCTTCCATACTTGCCTTCTTAAGTAGTGTCTTGATTCTGTTCTGCTTCATTATATTATATTCGTTTTGAAATTATTAATTTCTTCCCGTTCAGTCCTTCTTCCACTTTCGTGAAATACTATGACCTCTGCTGACTTCTGCGTTTTCAATTACATATTACTATGTAGGTTGTCTCCTATGTCGAACTTTATGTTCCATGACGGCGAGACTTTATCGCAGACCTCCCTGAGTAAGATAAATAGCTTTCATCTCATATATCTGCTGTATTTACATTTACAACCTTCGGATAGTATAGGGCTTCGTTTTGGTTAGCAAACTCACCCGGTTGCACCTGCCTCGTATACAGTTTCTGTTCGTCAGACCGAGACTTTGCTTACAGCTTCTTTCAGATTCCACCTCACGATGGACACCCTTGCTGTTCGGCTAATGATTCCTACTATCAAGGCTCATTGGGAACTTTCATCCCTTAGCTACTTACCATGTCAGGCACACTAACCATAGCCACGAAAGTGGCGACATAATTATAGCATCAGATTACCCCACAAAAAAAAGAGCCACGCATGTGGCGAAATAGTTGTAGCACGCAAGTGGCGACATAGTTGTAGAGGCGACATAATTGTAGGTACAAGCAAAAGCATTAAAAAAAGTCAACCGGCGTGTTTTTTACGTCGGTTGACATACAATCATTAAAAATTAAGAATTAAAAATTAAAAATTATTTCCGTCTGTTGACATTCAATCATTGAGACTTCAAAATTCAACATTCAAAATTAAAATTTATTTCCTCGTCATCGTTAAAAAATCGCTCATTATATGACCGGTTTCCTCCAAATATGGGTCGTCAACTTTTAAATCTTTTTCTTTTGTTTTAACTTCTTCTTTTTCTTTATCCTTAATACTCATATTTTTGGAGGCTTGTCTTTCCTCATCACGATCTTTTTTCTTTTTATCTGTTTTTTCGCGTTCAGCTTTGCGAGTTGCTTCTAACAAGGAATACGATTTTTTTTCTTTATTGGTTTTATATTCTTGAATATCTTCAATAATGTATTGAAATTCGGGATTAGATTTAACACGTTTTTCGTAAGAGTGTTTTAATTTTGGAATATACTTACTTAAATCGTTTATTTTTGTATAATATGCACTTTTAATCTGATCCCAAGGCAAAGCACTTGGATTTGAACTTTCACCATATTCGGCAGGGTCAAAAGCAGATGGGAAAGTAATATCAGGGACAACGCCTTTATGTTGTGTGCTGCCACCGCTTATTCTATAAAATTTTGCAATTGTTAATTTTAATTCACCAAGAGGAACATCGGTTCTTAAATATCTATTAATATCATAAATTGTTTGAACTGTTCCCTTTCCATATGTTTGTTCTCCAATAATTACACCCCTGCCGTAATCTTGAATAGCAGCAGAAAAAATTTCAGAAGCCGAAGCACTAAATCTGTTAACCATTACAAATAAAGGACCATCGTATACTTCATTTGGATCGGGATCATCTTCAACTTCAACTTCACCATAGGTACTTTTTACTTGTACAACTGGACCACTTGTAATAAAAAGTCCGGTTAATTCAATTGCTTCTTGAAGTGAACCACCACCATTATTTCGCAAATCAACAATAACACCTTCAACTTTCTCATCTTTTAATTCTTCTAAAAGTTTTCTAACATCCCTGTTAGTACTCTTGTAATCTTTTTCGCCTTTTGATTTTCCTTCGTAATCAGCATAAAAAGTAGGTACTTCAATTACACCTAATCTATGTTTAACACCATCTTGTTCAATTTCAATAATTTTTTTCTTGGCAGCTTGGTCTTCTAATTTAATTTTTTCTCTAACAATTTTAATTTCAACCGGAGGAGCATCAACACCGGCATCAGCTTTAAGAACCGATAATCTTACCAAAGTACCTTTAGCACCTCTAATAAGTTTTACAACATCATCTAATCTCCAACCAATAACATCAACAGATTCGCCATCTTCTCCTTGGGCAACTCCAATAATTCTATCGTTTTCTTTTAACTCGCCCCCTTTTTCCGCAGGTCCACCGGCAATTATTTTGGAGACTTTTGTATAATCGTTATCCATTGAAAGTTGTGCACCAATTCCTTCCAGCGATAATGTCAAGTCTATTTTAAAATCTTCACTACTTTTTGGCGAAAAATATGTTGTATGAGGGTCAATTGCTTCGGCAAAGGCATTCATATAAACCTGAAACACATCATCCGATTCCGATTGTAAAATGTACTTGTGAATATTTTGATAACGCTTAGTTAATGTTGTAGAAATATCTTCCTCTTTTTTACCCGAAAGTTTTAGGTTTAACGCATCATTTTTAACCCTTTTACGCCATAAATCATTTACTTCTTCAACAGTTTTAGCCCACGGTTGTTTTGATCTATCTAAAATAAAATTCTCGTCTTTTTCAAAATCAAATCCATTTTTTAGTTGAGCAAATAAAAACTTCATTCGTTCATTAAATCGGGTTTTATATCTATTATAAATATCAAAAGGAATTTTTAAATCCCCTGTTTTTAAAAAATCATCAAATTTTAATCTGTAATTTTCAAACTCATCTATATCGGATTGCAAAAAGTATAGTCGTTGATTATCTAAGTTTTCAATATAGTTATCAAAAATAATAGAAGATAAAGAATCATTAACAATTGGTTTTTTGTAATGAGCACGTGCTAAAAGCTCTGTTACAACTTGATCTATTTTAGTGTATTTAATTTCCGGCTGCAATACTTTATTTGTATCAATAATTTTATTATTTGTATTATCACCTTCGTAATTTTTTGCTGCACAACTTGATATTACAGTAACAGCAAGAATAACTAAAAAGAAATTTTTCATAATTTATCCAATATTATTTTTTACTTTAATACATTAATAAGTTATTAAAGTTTCAATTAATTAATTTAATTAAATTTAGATAATGCCCAAGGAAGACTATATATTAACTACTCGGCAAACATTTTAAATTGTTTATATAATTCAACAGCCATATCAAACGCAAAACGAGTACGCGTTAAAAAGCCCTCATCTCTTTTTTCAACAGGAGGCTCTTCTTCCCATTCCAAGTTTGAATTTAATACTTTTTCGTTGGCAGTATCTATAATAGCCCATGACGAATTACCACCCACTCTGGATTTCATAATAAGATGAATTTTTCCATCTAATCCAAACCTTAAAGCACTATCAAACCATTTAGCTTTTTGTTCTGTTGTCATTTTTAAACTATATTTGCTTTCTGTTTGTTAATTAATTAGTTCTTAATTACATTATCGAAATTTTGTAGCTAAATTTAAGTAATTTTTTCAATAAATTAAATGGAATATGATGTCAGTTTTACAAATTGTTATTTTTCTTCTGTTTGGATTGTTATTTTTAGTTTTAGGCGGTGATGGACTTGTTAGAGGAAGTGTTGCCATTGCAAAAAGATTTGGTGTAAGTCCATTAATTATTGGATTAACTATTGTATCTTTTGGAACTTCAGCCCCTGAGTTATTGGTCAGTATTAAAGCCTCGCTCGATGGACATGGTTCAATTGCTGTTGGTAATATAGTTGGCTCTAATATCAGCAATATTGCATTAATTTTGGGAATCTCTTCTATTATCTTTCCAATTTCTATCAGTTTACAAATACTTAAGAAAGAACTTCCAATAATGATTTTTGTTACTATTATAGCAACGCTGTTTATGATTAATGGATACATATCACGCATTGAAGGTCTTTTTCTTACATTAAGTGTTTTACTTTATACTTTTTTAGGATATAAATTATCTAAATCAACTAATGAAAGCATACCTCAAGAAAGTAGTGTTGCTCCTATTAAACAACAAAACATCTATTTATCAATTGCTTTTATTGTTGGTGGTTTAGGGTTATTGGTTGTTGGAGGTAATTTATTTGTTGATGGTGCCGTTGCAATTGCTAAAATTTTTAATTTAAGTGAAGCTGTCATCGGCTTAACTATTGTTGCTGTTGGCACTTCATTACCGGAATTATTCACTTCGGTTATTGCTGCAATTAAAAAAGAAGCTGATATTGCAGTAGGAAATATTATTGGAAGCAATGTTTTTAATTTATTGGGAATATTGGGTATTTCATCACTAATAAATCCAATTAAATCATCACAAATAAATATTGTTGATTTTGCAGTAATGAATGTTTTGGGTTTATTACTTATTCCATTATTAAAAACCGGATTTAAACTAAACAGAATAGAAGGCGGGTTGCTATTAGCTTGTTATGCTTTATATGTTGGATATTTGTTGAGTGCTTAAAATACTGTCTTTTGTCACTTGTTACCAGGGTATTGAAATACGCAGAGATCCAATTCAGGAGTGTAAGATCTGTGGCTGTTGCAAAACTCAGCAAACCCGATTCTCGGGTGTCATCGGTCGTACCGTGACACAACAATTATTATTCAAAACACCTTTATTTTAGCTGTTTTTTGGTAAAAACAGTAGTGTCACGGTGAGACCGTGGATGTTTCATAATTGAGGAATTATTTCTGGGCGGTCATGGTCTCACCATGACCGAATGAATTTACTGTAAAAACAGCGGCGTTTTTGATAAAAGTTTGTGTCACGGTTCAGACCGTGACACCCGAGATTGGGGATTTAAGAGTTTTGCAACATTCTCGACCGTGACACCCATGAACTTGATTTTCGACTTTTGCAACACCTACGACCATGACCGCCAAGAAATTATTCCTCAATTATTAAATGTCCTCAATCATGACCGCCAAGAAACACAATTTACTGTCTTTCGTCACTTGTCACACGTCACTTGTCACTTCCTTTCCGTCACTCGTCACTTTCTTTCCGTCACTTTTCTTAATTACTTCAAATTATTTAACGCCATAACAGAATACTTAGAGGCTTTAGTATTTGGATATTTTCTTATAATATCTTCCCATATCTTTTTGGCTTTTTCGTTATCACCTTTTGCGGCTGCAATAGCCCCAGAATTATATAGGGCTTCCGAATGTTTTTTATCAAGTTTTAAAATTTGATTGGTATATTCTTCAGCTTTATTAAAATCCTGCAAGTTATAATTAACCATTGTTAAAAGTAACAAAATATCAATTCTTTTTTTGTCAACTTTTAAAATCTCTTCAAAAATTTTTATTGCGTCTTGTGGTTGGTGACCTGCCGCCAACATTTGAGCGTATGCTTTTGCCTTTGTTGTATCACCTGGATTAGCTTCGTAATCTTTTTTTAACATTTCAAACTGTTTAACTGCTTCTTTATCAACATTATCTTTTGATGGGTTCATTCCCCCTTTCCCTTTATGAACATCATCATTAGGCATTTGTTGTTCTTTCATCTCTGTGTTTGCACTTGTTTTTTTATTATCAGTACATGATGTGCTAATAAAAACAATTACAATTAAAGCAATTATCACACCTGACATGTTGATATATAACGATTTGGTTTTCATTTTATTTTTCCTTTTAATTATTGCTTTTTATTTCCCGTATTTCATTATCAAGCCAATCTGTCCAACATGATAATTTGTATGAGTTATTAATCTACCGATTGCATCCGATAAAGAAAACTCACCAATTGGGGTTTTAACCAATTTAGTACATTCATCCTCATCAATTTTGGATATTCCATCCAGGATTTTTTCGTATGAAAGAGACATAAAATCTAACAATTCATTTAAATTAGAAAAAAGTGTGTTATCAATATATTTTTTACCAAAAGTTTGAGGTACAAAATCTGCTTCAAAATTAAAAACGCTTTTGCCAAGCATTAATTCCACTTCTGCAATATGACGTAATAAAAATCCCAGAGAATTAGATTCGGGATGTATCCTATATCCCAATTGTTCTTCTTTAATATCATTTCTGATGCTTTCAAATCTTACTCGGGAAATTTTCCACAAGTTTTCCAACATCATTTTTTTCGTTCCCATTTAAACACCTTTGTAATGATTTAACACTTATTGTTTTAAAATAAAAAACCTCTGCCAATATAATAGCAGAGGTCACAAAAAAAATCTAAAACTCAATAATTATTAAGCACATTTAATGATTTCAGTAAATGATTTTGCTTTTAAACAAGCACCACCAACTAAAGCTCCATCAATATCAGCTTGAGAAAGTAATTCTTTTGCATTTTCAGGTTTAACACTTCCACCATACTGAATTACTGTACCATCTGCTACTTCTTTTGAATACAAAGAAGTTAATAAGCCACGAATATAAGCATGAACTTCTTGTGCTTGAGCCGGAGTAGCAGTTTTACCTGTGCCAATTGCCCAAACAGGTTCATAAGCAATAACTATTTTTTTGAAATCTTCTTCTGATATTCCTTCTAATCCTTTTTTTACTTGGGTTTCAATAACTTTTTCAGTTACTCCGCCTTCTCTTTCTGCCAATGTTTCACCAATACAGAAAATAGGAATTAATCCGGAAGCTAATGCTTTTTTAATTTTTTTATTAATTAATTCATCATTTTCACCAAAAATGGTTCTTCTTTCCGAGTGTCCTAAAATTACATATTTACAGCCAACGCTCAAAAGCATTCCTGCAGAAATTTCTGCTGTATAAGCACCATTATCTTCATAAAACATATTTTGAGCACCAACTTCAACAACAGAATCTTTTAATAATGTTGATGCTGTTTCTAATGAAGTAAATGGGGGACAAATAACAACTTTACAATTAACTTCGGTATTTGCAAGTTCTTGTTTAAGTTCTGAAATAAGTGTTACACTTTCATTCAAATTATTAAACATTTTCCAATTACCGGCTACTATTTTTTTACGCATTTTTATACCTTTATTTTAAATAATTTTGTTAAATCAGTAGAATTAATTATTTACCTGTTCAACTCTACGAATACCAGGAATTTCTCTAATTAGTGCTCTTTCTACCCCAGCTCTTAAAGTCATTTGACTCATTGGGCAGCCAACGCAGGCACCAGTTAACTTCACTTCAACAATTCCATCTTCTGTAACTCTTACTAATTCAACATCTCCACCATCAGCCTTTAAGTAAGGTCTAATTTTCTCTAACGCTATCTCAACTCTTTCATAGAAGTTACTGCTCATTTTAATTCCTTTATGTTCAATTACGCTATTAGTTTAAAGCTCTATTTCAATTTTATCTTCAGTATTTTCATTGTTTATACTAATTTCAGCGGCAAGTCTGCGTGCTATTTCTGTAATCTTTTCAGCTTCGGCAGATCTCGGCTTAGCAATAACAATAGGGGCACCATTATCTCCACCTTCTCTAATATCAGGATTAATTGGAACGCCGCCTAAGAAATTAGTATTTAATTCTTTTGCCAACTTTTCGCCTCCACCTGCTCCAAAAATATCATATCTATTGCCTGTATCAGGAGCAATAAAATAGCTCATGTTTTCAACAATACCAAAAACAGGCACGTTTACTCTTTCAAACATTTTTAAGCCTTTACGTGCATCAATTAACGATACATTTTGAGGTGTAGTAACAATAACTGCTCCTGTTAATGGAATAGTTTGTACTAAAGTTAACTGAATATCGCCTGTTCCCGGAGGTAAATCAAAAATCAAATAATCAAGTTCACCCCATTCAACATCACTCATAAATTGTTTAACTGCTCCACTTGCCATAGGCCCACGCCAAATTACAGGTGAGTCATCTTCCATTAAAAAGCCAATTGACATTAATTTTACACCATAGTTTTCAAGAGGAAGCATTTTATTGGTAAGAGGGTCAGCATATATTTTAGGTTTTTTTTCTATTCCTAACATCAAAGGAATACTTGGTCCATAAATATCGGCATCTATAAGACCAACTTTTGCACCTTCATTTGCCAAAGCAACAGCTAAATTAACAGCAACTGTACTTTTACCAACACCACCTTTTCCGCTTGCAACTGCAATTGTATTTTTAACACCTGGTATAATTGAATCCTTTGCATCATTTTTATGTGCTTTAACATTTGCACTCAAATTTACAACTACTTCAGCAGCTCCAGGAATTTCATTTTTTATAGCATTAATACAATCACTTTTTATTTGCTCTTTTAACGGGCAGGCCGGAGTAGTCAATTCAATTTGAACTGTTACTTTATTCCCTTCAATCTTTATATCCTTTACCATGTTTAATGAAACTATATCTTTTTTTAGATCAGGATCAATAACTTTACTTAAAGCATCTAATACTTCAACTTTACTTATATCTGACATAATATCTCCAAAAATTTAAATATTAAAACTACAAAATTTTTCAATCATAATAAATTGCATATAATAATTTATTATCAATTAATAGAATATTTTGCTCTATAATTAATTAATTAAATTAATTATTAAAAGGTTCAATATTATAATTAAATTTTAATTAAAAACATTCATAGCAATAGCACTTGATGGACAAACAAACGAACAAAGAGAACATCCTTTACAAAGTGTATCATCAATAACTGTTTTATTGTTTACACTTTTTATTGCATTATATGCCGAATCGGCACAAGCAATAATACAGCTTCCACAACTATTACATTTCTTATAATCAATTTCGGCTTTAACTGTATGATTTCTATCTAAATTACCGTGTAACGTAAGCCTGTTAATAGCCGCACCTCTCAGTTCTTCCACACTATTAAAGTTCTTCTTTTCTAAATAGTTTTCCAAACCATATTTTAATTTATCAATAATTTGCATCCCTTTAAGCATAACCTCAGTACACACTTGAGTAACATCTGCCCCAAGTGTGATATATTCTGCTGCATCTTTCCAATCCGCAACTCCGCCACAGGCATGCATTGAAATGTTTTTATAATTATTATTTTCCATTACACTCGATACTTCTGCAACACATCTTAATCCAATCGGCTTAACGCAGTAACCTGATAAGCCTCCATAAGTTGACTTACCGCCAACATTTGGGTAAGGAGTTAAAGTGTCTAAATCAACCCCCGCGATAGATAAAACCGTGTTAATTGCACAAATTCCATCTGCTCCTCCTTTTAAGGCGGCACTTGCTGCAGCAGATATACTTGAAACATTTGGAGTTAATTTAACTATTACAGGTATTTTGGAAACTGACTTAACTGCTCTTGTAAGCATTTCAATAACTTCATTATCCTGACCAATAGCCATTCCTAATCCTTGAGAAGTCACTCCATTTGGACAAGAAAAATTTAGTTCAACTGCATCGGCACTTGTTTTATTCATTAGTTCTGTAATTTCTTCCCATGTATCAACTCCCCTTGTCCCCATAACGCTTGCTATTAATACCTTTTCTGGAAAAATATCTTTAATTCTATCTATTTCATCAATCCAGTAATCTGCATTTTTTTCCGAAACCATTTCAATGTTTTCAAATCCATAAACATAACTTCTATTTTTTAATGCTGCAAAACGTGGAGTTACATTTGAACTTTTAACATCTGCAACTTTAATTGTTTTTGTAACTGCACCACCCCATCCCAATTTAAATGCTTTTAGAATTTGTTCGCTGCTTGCTGTTGGAGGTCCCGATGCCAAAACAAATGGATTTTCATATGTCAATCCATTACTAATTACTTGTAAAGATTTTTTCATAACAACTCCTCACTTATTCCTCATTTAACAACTTAAATTTATTTGCAACATAAAAAATTAACGATAAAAGAACTCCAACAACTGCAGCCAATGCCATTCCCTTTAACTGTACAGTTCCAATATTAATTGCAGCACCACTTATACCAAGCACAAACGAAACCGCACCAACAACCATGTTTTTATTTTTGCTGAAATCAACTTTCTGGTCAACAAATATTCTAAATCCTTGAACTGCAATAACTCCGTATAAAAGAAGTGTTACTCCCCCCATTACCGCAGTTGGAATAGAAGAAATAATTGCAGAAATTTTACCAATTAATGAAAATGTTATAGCTAATATTGCTGCAAAACGTATTACCTTAACAGAATAAACTTTTGTTATTGCCATAACTCCAATATTTTCGCCATAGGTGGTATTAGGGGTAGACCCTGTAAAACCGGATATGACATTGCTGATTCCATCTCCAAGTAAAGACTTATCCAAACCGGGGTCACTCATTAAATCCGATTCTGTAATTTTTCCGGTAACAATTAAATGACTTATATGTTCTGCCAAAACAACAATACAAGCCGGTGCAATAATTAATATTGCATTTAAATCAAATATTGGGGCATGAAACTTTGGAAGTGAAAACCAAGCTGCTTTCGCAATAGATTCTGTATTTACCATACCCATAAAAAGAGCCGCAACATACCCAACAATTACTGCGGTTAATATTGGTATTATTTGCAAAAAGCCTTTAAACATTACTGAGCCAAAAACTCCAACAAATAAAGTTAATAACGAAACAAATAAAATATTATAATCAAATTGAAAAGCTGTTACTACTTTTCCCGTTTCAGCTGCATACGGTGCCAATCCTGCTTGCTGTGCCGCTATTGGGGCTAATTCTAATCCTATTATTGCCACCACACTCCCCATAACAACGGGGGGCATTATTATTTCAATCCATTTTAATCCGTAATATTTTATTACTTGCGAAATTAAAATAAAAAAGAATCCAAAAAATATAAAGCCGGTTTGTGCATGTTGAAAATTACCATAACTTGAAATAATTAAAAGAGTAGGTGCAATAAATGCAAAACTTGAACCAAGATAAGCCGGTATCCCACCTTTAGTAACATAGGAATAAATAATAGTACCAATGCCATTCATAAGCAATGCAATTGCAGGGTCAATCCCTACTAATATAGGGACTAATATAGTAGCACCAAACATTGCTGTTAAATGTTGAAAGCTTAAGGGAAGAGTCTGTAATAGCGAAGGCTTTTCCTTAATACCAATAAACGTTTTTTTCATAAAAACCAGCCCGTAAAATGTGTAATTCTTTTAGTATTAATAATTTACGCTAATATACAAAAATTACATGCAAAATAATTGGTAAAAGGGAAAAATTTTTCACATCTGCATTTGATATGAAACAAAAAAGGATTTGTTTACAACAGATAAGTTAAAATTTGGGGTTAATTTTTCTTTATTATTATACAATTCATAAACAATATACGAAATGGCAGTTCCAACAACTGCTCCCGTCAACACATCAGATAAGTAATGCTTGCCATCTCTAATTCTACTATAACCAACATAACCAGCCCAACCATAAAGCACTCCAAAAGTAGCAGTTTTAAAAGTTGTTCGTAAAGATTTATCTACTCGAGTTACGTCCCACTTATCGTAAAAATCGTTCAACTCTCGATACAAAAAAGTTGAAGCAGCAAAAGTAGTTGATGTATGCCCGCTAAAAAAACTTCTGGAATCCGATTTATCCGGTCTTTCTCTATAAACTATGTTTTTTACATACTCTGTAAATGTATAAGTATAAAGAAGAGATTTCTTAAATAAAAAAATCTGTCTGAAACTTGTTGACGAAATATCTGAATCAGTAAGTACATCTAATGAAGCTGTAATTGCAAGGCGAGAATAAAAAATCAAATCCGGTATCATATCTTTATCAATACTACCAAGTGTATGATTTTTTGAGTTTGCAAAACTTTTGGATATTTCCATGTCTAAACTTGATGAACCGATTTTAAAACCAATTTTACTATTGTTAGGCAAAATGGTATTTCGTCCTAAATATGCAGCAAGAATTGGCAAATCATATAATTCAACTGATTCGCTCAACCCGTTATATATTTTGCTTAAAGTACTAATATTTTTATTGCTGTATTTTGCACTTTGCCCAAAAACAGGAAAAGTAATCACAAACAATAATATAAATGCAAAACCTTGAACCATTTTAATTTTCTGCTGCTATTTTGTTTAACAATTCTTGTCTTCTATTAGTAATATAATTTTTAAGATTATTAACTTCTGTTGCAAAATTATATCTATTTTTCCCTAAATAAGGATCTCTTTTATAGGCTTCTGAAATAATTATCGAAAGAGAATCAATATAAGTTGAGACCTCAGATAGTGTAAAAATATTTTCCAACTGATATTTAACTTCATCAAGATACATTTTTTTTGTTAAAGGTGAAGATTTTAACTTTTGAATTATTTCATTTTCGCCATATAAGCCAACATCTCCGATAAATGCTTTGTCAAAATCCCAAGGAATAGCCTTAAATGGAGAAGAAGCATACTCTTTTGCTAAAAAGAAATTATTTGTATATGCATCCTGATTATTTAATATTGTTGTTAAAGCGTGATATTTTATATAATTATTAACATCCAAGTATTTATTTAATCCAGCTAAAGAACTTGTAATATTGCAAGTATCCAACGCATTTATAAATTCTATTAAGCTATTATAATTGTTATCTTTAGGAATTTTCTTTTCAATATTAAATTCCGGGATGTATACATTGGAAAAAGTAAATTTGGTTTCAAATCCTAATTTATACAACTCTGTAATAGTTAGATTTCTATTTTCAAAAAAAGGTTCTTCGACTCTCTCATTTAATGGATATAACCCTTTTTCTTCGCCATTAATTATTAAAAAAACAAAATACGATTTATGAGCGGGGAATCCACATTTTGCATAATACTTAACCGCAATTGCGGTACTTAGACCTGTTTTATCATAAATTTGAGAACTTAAATTAAACTTGTTTAATCCTTCAATAATTTCATTTGATTGAAGTGCTATTTTATACCCCCATTTGTCATGATATCTTGAACCGGCACCTGCTGCACCAATTTCCCCATTTAGTACTTGGTTTTTATATCTAATTTTACAAGGAATTTCAAAATCAGTTGTTTTATTTTCCAATAAACTTATATAGTCTTCTTGTGTTGTTTCAATTCTCAAAACAGGTACACCACCAATAAATTCAGTCCCTGAATCACTTTCAACCGATTCACAACCGGCAACAAAAAGCATCCCAAACAAAAATATTAATAATACTTTTCTCATTAAAAACTCATCTGAAGTTCAACTATTGCCCTTGATTCTTTAGTAGAATAATCAGAGTTAAACTGATTTTTAGTTAATCTTAAATCGCCATTCAAACGCAACTTAACAAGTTTATGGAAATAAAAATTAACCCCAACTAAAGCCTGGATAGCATGATTATCAGAAATTTCATTATCCGGCAAAAAATAACTTGCCAAAACAACAGGTTCAATATCTTTTACAACTTTACCATCAATATTAAACTTATAGGCACCTAACAGTTTTGCACCCATAGAGTATACTTTATAATCCTCTCCTTTCAGCTTTCTTAAGATACCCTCGTTTGGGTCTTGAGTATAAAAACAGGCTAATACACTTGAAAAATCTCCATTGGCATATTCAAAATCAACTCCCATTCCTTGTGTTACAATTGGAAAATCTCCTCCTTTTCTCTGCATTAAATAGTTTGCGGAATATGTAATGTCTCCTTTATGATATTCAAACCTTGCAACAATTCCATTATAAAGAGAGTTATTATGAAACAGAGATAAATAATAAGAATATGGAAAATCTGGTCTTTTTTTAGAATATTTATAATAAGCCATTAAACTTACTGCTCTACCGCCATAACCCATTTCTTCTAATTGTTCGTGTACATTACTTCTGTTAACCGTAAATAGTTCTTCTTCATTATATAACTGTTCATTTCCAAACGGTTTTTTAATATTTCCAAGTTTAATCTTCATGTAATCCATATACTCAAACTTAACCGTTACTTCACGAAGTTTAAAACTATTATCGGTTGATTTTCCTCTTAAATCAATTTGTGCTTCAATATGCTTATCATACTTTATATCTGCTTGAATCTTCCCTTCATAATAACTTTCTTGATTATATCCATTTAAAATATTTCTGTTATAAAATCTATATCCAACAGAACCATAACCCGAAAACTGTATTTCCTGAGCAAAATTTATGTTTGTAATAACTGCTACTATAAAAATAATTATATAATTTATGGATTTTTGATTAAATTTCATTATTGAACTCCGGTAAACGGTAATTACATTATTTATTTGTTATATGAAGCTGCAAAATAAGAATTAATAAGAAAACTGTAAACATAAATTTTTGAGTATTCATATTGAAAAAATTAGCATTTTTTATTATTATAATTACATTTCTGACTAATATTGAGTGCATTCCGCAAGAATTATTTAACTATAATAATGTTAGTTTTAATTGTACTCCGCTTACTTCTTTGGAAGAACTTATTTTTGGTAAAAATTGGGCTGATATTAGACAAGAATCTGTTGTTGCTAAAGAGATTGCAATTGATTCATTAGTTTTTGTTAATAAAGCATCCATTGGAAATTCAACGCTGTTTATTTTTTCTAACAGAGCAGGCAGCCATTTTTATAGATTTATGCCGGCAATCAGCAATATACAAAATATTACTCCAAAATTAATTTATAACACAGTCAGCTCTGCTACCCAACTAAATTTAATAAACAGTATTAATCCTTATGCTCCTTTGGCTGCTTACAATCTTTTAAAACCTTTTTATTCTAATCTAACAAACTTAGAGTTAGTAAATCTAAAAAAAATTTTACCAATTAACGATTCTTCTAACTCTTTAGTTGGTTATTGGGATAACTTGAATAATAAACGTTCAATATTAGATTCTAATTACAAAAGTGGTAATGAATTGCTAAAGTATCTTGAAAATAATCCCTATGAATATGTAGATGGAACAGAATATTTAAAATTTAGACTGCTTGAATTATTTATGGGGAATGTAAACACTTCTTCAAACGACATAATTTTTCGCAGAGAAGGAATTAAATGGTATCCTGTTGAGCTTTTTAGTATTAACTCATTCCCCAAATTTGAAGGACTATTCTATTTAGGCGGCAAGTTTTTAGTACCAAGTTTTATAACTTTTTCGGATAATTATAAATCCCCCGAAGATATGATTTGGAAAAATAGATTTTTAGATAAACGGATACTAATGATGTTGCCTAAAGAAAGATGGGATTCTACCTTAGTATATGTTAATAATTTACTCACCCCTGAATTGATTGATAGTTGCTGTAACAATTTACCTGCAAACATTAAAAGCAAAATGCAACAAGAAATAATTCCAAAGTTAATAGAACGTAAAAACAACTTAGTGCAATTTGGAAATGAATATTACAATTATTTAAATAAATATCCTGAAATATACTGTTCGGGTATAAATGATTCAATTTTAGTTAACCGTATTAATAATGATTCAACCTTAATTGAAGTATTCTTTGGGGTAAATAAATCTTATTGTTATGAATCAAAAAAGTATTTTGATAATAACATTACAGAAGAGATTAGAATTTATTTAGGCAAGGGGAATGATTACTGCAAGCTTACCGGTACAGTTGATTTTTCGCCTATTATTAAAATTGTGGGTAATGATGGAAGGGATATGCTCGTTGATAGTTCAACAGTAAAAGGATATTTTTTATATGTTTTCCCTTTTAGAAACGATGAAAATAAAACATATTTTTTTGATAGCGATAAAAATTCCAAGTTTATTACTTCCGGTGGAACAACCATCAATCCCAAATCACTTAAACACTATTTAACTTTAGATGAAAAGTACGATACAGAACAAAGAGACTTTGGGCATGATTGGACGTTTTATCCAATTTTAGAATTAAATACTGAAGAAGGATTAATTACAGGCGGTGGTCCAATATTAACCAGATATAATTACGGTTTGCTTCCTTATGATTACTGGATGCGGGCAACTGCTTCTTATGCAACCCAGCCTAAAAGTTATAGAATTACTTTTGATGGAGTTTACAATAACGTAATTCCTAACAGCTCGTTATTATTAAACTTTGTTAAATCAGAATTATCGTATGACAAATACTTTGGTTATGGTAATGAGACAGTATATAATTATCATTATGAAAACTTAGGATATTACAAGTCAATTTATGAACTAATTAATATTTCGCTATCAGTAAAAAAAGAGTTGTTCAAAAATTTTTCTTCCAAAATTGGTGTAATATATGAGTATTCGGATATCAGCTTAAATAAAAAGGATTTGATTAAAAATTTCAAGTATAATAATTATGGCATTGGTGAGTTTAGAATGTTTGGAATTATTTCTGAATTATGTTATGATTCACGAGACAACCTTTATAATCCTTATTCCGGCTTTTATTTTAACCTTAATGGAACACTCTATCCCAAACTTTATCGGTTAGAGTATCCTTTCTTAAAAACAAATATTGATATACGAGCATACAAAAAATTCATTCTGTTTTCACCTACTGTTTTTGCCCAAAAAATTGGGGGCGGAGCAATGTTTGGGAAATATCCTTTTTTAAAAGGAGTATTTATTGGTGGAGAAAGTCTAAGGGGTTTTAGCAAAAATAGGTTTGCAGGTGATTATGGATTTTATAGCCAAACTGAGCTAAGAACACAATTAACACAAGCTGACATAATTGTAAAAAGCAAGATTGGTTTAAATTTCTTTTATGATATTGGGCGTGTTTTTATAGATGGCGAACGCTCCAACGTGTGGCATGCAGCTTATGGAACAGGATTGTGGGTCGATTTTTTTGACAGACTTTTTACAGTAGTTACTTCTATTGGTTTTTCAAATGAAAAGCCAGAAATTTATTTTGCAACAAACTTTGGATTTTAATTGAAACCCCTTAAGATTTTAATTATTCTTTCTTTAATTTTTTATTTGCAGTATAACTGTAATGCTCAATCTATTCCCAATAAAACTGTTACTGTTATTCCCGCAGAAGAATATGAGGCGGGAGCATTATTTAAATTCTTTTTTGGCGAACATTGGCGTAAATTATGGACAACTCCAATAGAAGTAGATATTTTGGATTTAAGTTTATTTGCAGGGGGCTTAACTCCAATTGAAAAAGGGGGTGGGTTCCAAACCAAATCATTAAAGTTTCAAGGTGCCGATGGAAATATTTGGAAATTTAGAAGCGTAAGAAAAGACCCTTCTAAAGTTTTGC
The DNA here is from genome assembly GCA_963663265.2 of Melioribacteraceae bacterium. Taxonomy (GTDB): domain Bacteria; phylum Bacteroidota; class Ignavibacteria; order Ignavibacteriales; family Melioribacteraceae; genus JAEXOD01. Next base: position 1,839,606 of record CAXXXM010000002.1, on the reverse strand, counting down.
CCGAAGAACTTCAAGAGACCATTATGGCTGATGTTATGTTTGACCAAATAAGTTCTTCCAATCCTTTTGGTGCGTTAGTTGTTGTGCCAATGCTTAATGCTGTTGGGGTGTTGCAATCAACTCCACAAATTGTTTGGCTTGGAGATGACCCCAAACTTGGCGATTTTAGAAACGATTTCAAAAATATGCTTGGACTTCTTGAAATTCATCCCAACGAAAATGAAAAAGATTCCACGATGTTTAATGGAGCAACTAAAATTTCCGGTACTTATAGCCTTTTAAACAAGCTCGAAGAAAAGCGAAAAGAAAAAGTTAATTCCAAAGCTTATTTAACTGCTCGATTAATGGATGCATTTTTGGGTGATTGGGATAGGCATACAGATCAATGGCGATGGGCAAAAATAAACAACAATGATAATGCCGAATGGTACCCTATTCCTCGCGATAGAGATCAAGTATTTTCGTTATACGATGGTTTACTCCCTAACCTTGCCGTTATGTTTGTAAGACAATTAAATAGCTTTGGTGACAACTATCCACCGGCAAAATATTTATCATGGAGCGGAAGAGTTTTGGATAATCGATTTTTATCAATTCTTACCAAAGCTGAATGGGATAGCGTCACTAATTTTGTTAAAACTAAACTAACAGATTCATTAATTAATAATTCAGTTAACATGCTGCCCAAGGAACATGTTAAAATAGCCGGTACATATTTAGCAAACTGTTTGAAAAGCAGACGTGATTTATTAACTGATTATTCTAATGAGTATTATAATTGGATCAATAATATTGTAGAAATTTATGGTACTATTAAAGATGATTATTCTGTTATAAATAGACTTTCTGATTCAACCACTCAAGTTTTGATTTATAAAAAGAATAAAAAAAACGAATATCATAATCAACAACCTTATTATTCAAATGTTTTTTACAATTACAACTGTGAAGAAATACGTCTGTTTTTGTTAGAAGGAGATGATGAAATAATTGTTAAGGGGAATGTGGATAACAGTCCTTACATTAAAGTTTCCGGTGGCGATGGAAAAGATTCTTTTATCGATTCATCTCATGTAAATGGTTATTTGTTTTCTTTTTTCCCAATACCCAATGCAGAGAATAAAACAATATTTTATGATGGCGGAGAGCACACTATATTTAAAACCGGAGCCGGCACACTAATCAATACTGATAAAGAAGTACAACCCAAAACTGATGAAGAAAGATTTGAGCCGACTTATATTCAAAGAGGCTACGATTTATTCTTTCTTCCTAACATTGAATATAACCGCTCTAATGGCTTGATAATGGGAATTGGACCGGAATATACAAGCTACAATTTTAGAATGAATCCTTATGATTATAGATTGTCTTTTACAGCTAAATATGCTACTGTTCCCAAAACTTACCACTTAGTACTACATGGAGAATTCAACAATATTATTAAAAATACTATAATTAGTGTTGATTTATTTAGAACAAAACTTTTACTCACTAATTATTATGGTTATGGTAATTTAACTTCTTACAAACATAATTTAGATGAAAAAGATTACTACAAAACTAATCAAGAAGTTACAAAAGCTAATATTGGTATTGCTTTTAACATAGCCAACAATCTTTCATCACAACTATCTTTTGAATATAAATATCTTGAAACAAATATATACAATAACTCAATAGTTAAACTTATTCCTCATGCAGGGTATGGACTTGGCGATTTTCACTCAACAAGTATTAATCTTAATTTAAAATACGATAATAGGAATAATACTTTTTACCCCAATCAAGGCTTTTACATTGAAGCAGGTGGCATAATATTCCCCCAATTTGAAGAAAATAGCGAAACCTTTTATAAAGGTGAATTTGATTTTAGATGGTATACTCAATTAGGTTTTCTGAACAATTCCATTCTCGCATTACGAACCGGTGGAGCCAAAATATGGGGGAATTATCCGTTTTTTGAAGCATGTTTTGTCGGTGGCAAAGATAATTTACGTTCTTATATGCTTGAACGATTTGCAGGCGATGCTTCGCTGTATTTCCAATCTGAAATTCGCATTCCAATTTCACAAATTAAAATTATAGTTAAAGGTGATTTTGGGTTGCTTACATTTGCTGAAACCGGGCGTGTATTTGAAAATGGTGTAAAATCTGATATTTGGCACCCCTCATTCGGTACTGGTGTTTGGTTTTCAATTTTTAAACACAACATAAACTTGGTCTATAACCTTGGTTTTTCAAAAGAAATTATTACCCATTATGTACAAACAAAGTTTGGATTTTGATAAAATCGTCAATAATCAGTACTTCCAAATGGGAATAGGTGAAATAACTAACCAAACAAGGGAATAAACAAAGCCACTAATAATTACGACTTTAATTGACACCATGTTGCCGCATATTTTTTAATTACACAAACCTTATTTTGCGTAATGTGTTAGTACACGAGTTTATATTGCCACCTTAAAAATTTATAACTAATTGTTTTTTTCTATATACTTTTTTACATCAAACTTTTTTGCACAACCGTTATAATTCATATAACGAATTTTGCCATAAACAGGACGTTCAAACCAAGCTCTATCATGAACACCACCAATAGACCATGCAATTCCAACATATCCATTTGGGTCGCGTCCATCTAATTGATACTTATCATTTAAGTAAATTGCAATTGTTAACGCATCTTTTGGATTTGCTGTCCATTCCAATATTTTTTTGCACCAATACATACGCATATACCCATGCATTTTTCCTTTTTTCACCATCTCTTTTTGAGCGGCATTCCATAGTGGGTCGTGCGTATTTCCATTTTCAAACTCTTCCAAAGAATAAATGTACTCCCTTTTATCGTTCCAGTGTTCTTCTAAACTTTTTTTTGCCCAAATGGGGAATCCATCGTAATTATCATAATTAGTATTGTAATAACAAAAGTTATCAGATAGCTCTCTTCTTACAATTAACTCCTCTAAATATGCATCTTTATTTTCCCCACCAGCTTTTGAGTTTTTTATTTCTAATGCTATGGTTTGTGCAGATATATGTCCAAAATGCAAATATGGCGATAAACCCGATTGAAAGTCTTCAACAGGATTGTTCCGTTTTTCATTATAAAAATTCATCTTATTATTAATAAAACCATTTAAAGTATTTTTTGCTGCTTCTGCCCCGGGGATAATATTTTTAATAACCTCTACGCTTGTATCAACTTTAATATATTGATAAACCTTGTCCCAATTAGTATTATTCTTTACCTTACCACTTTGAACTTTCAATTTTGGAAATTGTACTAAATATTTATCAATCTGCTTTGCAATTTTTGGTCTGATTGTATAAGCGGCGAACTCTAATTTTTCCGAAGTTTCCCACATAGGAATAATATTATGAGCATCAATTTCATAAAATGGGATATTTGTTTTTTCCCAAATCTCCTTTTTCCATTTTCTAACAATTTTTAACGGATTAAAATCAGAAATTAAAATAGAAACATTCTTGTCAGCAATAAATTCGGGTATATTAGTTTTAGGTTCGCCAAGTAATAAATTAAACGATATGTTTAGTTTTGCCAATTCTTGTTCAACTTCTTTTAATCCTTCAATCATAAAATAATAATGGCGAATATTTGCACCGGGAAAAGAACTTACAAGGTTAAAAATTACTACAAGTGGACTACTTGTTTCAAGGGCAATTTTTTGGGCATAAAACAAAGCCCAATTATCATCAACCCGCATATCTCGCTGCATCCAATAAACAACGGTACCGGATTTTACAACCCCATCCTTTAATATTCTAACTCTCGAGTTATCAAACTCCAAATTATTTCCCCATTTTAATAATTTCGTTAAATTCTTCTTTGGTTACAGGCATAACTGAAAGCCTATTCCCTTTTTGAACAAGTTTCATATCACTTAGTTTTGGATTAGCTTTAATATCTTGCAAAGTAACAGGATTCTTTAATTTTTTTACAAATTTAACATCAACCATATACCAAGTAGGATTTTCCAATGTGGATTTTGGATCGTAATGATTGTTTTCCGAGTCAAACGCTGTAAAATCCGGGTAACCTTCTTTAACAACTTCACAAACGCCAAAAACTCCGGTCGGCTCAGAATTACTATGATAAAACAAAACTCCATCACCAATTTTTATTTCATCACGCAAATAGTTTCTTGCCTGGTAATTTCTTACGCCGTCCCAATATGTAGTTTGGTTTTCAGCTTTTTCAAGGCTATCGATTGGATAACAATCCCCTTCTGATTTCATCAGCCAATATTTTTTACTCATATTTCACCTCTATTTATTTAACCTAAATATTTTTTATACCATTTTTTTCGCATTTCATCTACTTCATTTCTGTGTGTTTTTAGAAAATGGTCACCACCTTCAAGCAATACAAGTCTAAAGATATTCTCATTTTCTAACAATTTTGTTGAAAGTTCAATAGGATCTTTAACTAAAACTCTATCATCTTTATTGCCATGAATAATTAACATTGGAGTTTCTTTATTAAGTTTTTGTACAAAATTAATAACAGACCGTTTATTAATCAACGAATTAAAATCATCTAACCCAAACGAGTTATCACTTAATTCTTGTATGCGTTTGAATAATAATGGAGTGTTAACTGCGTTGCGTACATTTGAAATTCCTCCTAATATTATAGCAGCTTTAAATTTATCCGATTTTGTAAGCATTAAATAAGTCATTAAACCACCTCTGCTCCAGCCTTCTATTCCCCAAATATCTGTATCGGCTTGTGGGTAGCTTTTGGCTATTTCCATTATATTTGTTATATCATTAACATCACTTCCGCCAAATTCATCTATACCTTCACTATTGGAATTTCCACGATATTGTGGAGCAAAAACAACATATCCCCAACTTGCCAATTTACCAAACATTCCCCTTGCGTTAAATTCATCTATTGCCCCCGAATCACCTATTCCGCCTCTGCACCATACTATTGAGGGATACTTTCCTGATTTAACCGGATAAGCAACATAACCTTTTACTTTTAAGCCATCCGACATATAAACTATCGACTCTACAACCGTATTATTAAAAGATTCTGCTCCCCATCCGCTAATAATTAGTTTTTCTTGAGTTTGGCTTAATTCAACATTTTTTTTTGTAATAATTTCTGCTTCATTCATTTTTAATTTGAAACTTATTTTAACCTAAATTGTTAATTATAATAAATTTACGTCAATTAATATATGATTTATTAAAAAGAATACATCATTTATTATCATGCTTTTTAAAATTTCTTTTTATATCTTCACATATATTATTTAAGTAAATATGTATAAAAATAGTTTCTTTTTTGCTAAAAAAAGAGGAAGACAATGAAAAAGTTTTTTATTCTGCTATTACTTTTCCCTTTAATTATAAGTTATGGACAGAAAATAGGCAAATTAGCCCCCGAAAAACCTTTAGAAAATTTTCCCAATAACAGTTGGGGTGCTGATATTATGTTCAGCGAAGGTGGATTTGGTTTAGGCTCTTTTTATAGATATAACTTTACCAATGTAGTTACCGGCTTTGTTGATTTTTCAATTTCCGAATCGAAAGATGAAAGAGAAGTTGAATATTACGATTATTATACCGGTCAAACCTATACGGTTGGAAAAGTTAAAAGGGTTTTTGCTTTGCCGGTTAATTTTGGTATTCAATATAGATTATTTGAAAATGATTTAGTTGAAAACTTACGCCCTTTTGTTACTGCCGGAATTGGACCTAATTTTGTGTTAACTACTCCATACGATTTAGAATTTTTTACTTCTTTTGGAAAAGCAAAAATTAAATATGCTATTGGCGGATATATTGGCTTTGGTGCTAATTTTGGACTCAACAAAAAAAACTTGGTTGGACTTAATATCAGATATTATTATTCTCACCTGTTTGACGAAGGAGTTGAAAACCTTCAGGGCAATTTTAGAAAAGATTTAGGTGCTTTTTATATAACTTTAAGTATAGGATCGATGTTTTGAAAAATGTAATTCCCCCTTTTACAGGCTTTGATAAAGAATTGTTTACATACTTAAAGGATTTGGGTAATAACAACAACGTTCTTTGGTTTAACGAAAACAAACAACGTTATACCGATTTGTTAATTACTCCGGCAAAAGCATACATAAATGAAATGGGTAATTTTTTTAATGTATTAAATCCGGCTATTAGAACTGAACCAAAGTTTAATACTACAATAATGAGATTAAACAAAGATATGCGGTTTGCTAAAGGTGAACCGTATAGAAATTATTTATTAATCCATTTTGGAAAATTTAAAATGGATAGCGAGTTTTTTCTTTATTTTGACCCTAACGAATGCCAAATAGGTCTATTTATTAATGGTTCAAAAGATAAAGAATTGTTTTTTAAAGAAAATATTCAAAAATACGCCAAAGAAATTGAAGATGTATGTAAACGATACAAAATAAACAATAACTACGCTTTATACGAAATGAATAAAGAGCCCGATGTTGTTGATGAAAAATTTAACTTCAAAAAACATTACGATTTTTTGGTAAAACACAAATATTTAATTTTACAAAAAATAATAACTCCTGAACAATTAAATCTTTATTCAGCCGAGCTATTATCCGAATCCGTTAAAATTTTTTATTCTTTATATCCGCTTTATTGCTTTGCTATATCTCCCGAACCATTAGCATTAATTCAAAAATTTGAAGATATGTTTGAAATGGATTTTTAGTTTATTTCCATTTTATTGTACAGCCAATTGTAAAGGTTTCAGGAACAGAAATTTCTTCTCCATTTAAAAATTCTATTATAGCATTTTCAAGATATTTAGCTTTTGCTAACTTTTCATCCTGCCAATAATCATCAATTTTACCATGAAATATTAATTCTCTTTTATCATTAAAGAAGAAAATTTCCGGTGTATGTGTTGCATCAAAAAGCTTTGCAACTTCTTGTGTTTCATCATGCAGATATGGGAAGTTAAATCCAATTTTTTTGGCTCTAATTTTCATTTCTTCAAATGAATCGTCAGGATATTTAACAGCATCGTTTGAGTTGATAGCCAAAAACTGAATATCATTTTCATACTTTTTCTGTAAATTAATAATTCTTTGTTCATATGCCTGTACATAGGGACAATGATTGCAGCTAAATATTACAATTAAACCTTTTTTTGTAAATGATTGATTGGAGTACTCTTTCTCATCAATCCCTTTAAGAGTAAAAGCTGGTATTTTAGACCCTAAAATTAATGTATTGGTTGACATGATTTTACCAAAATTATTATTATATTTATAATTATAATTGTTCAACTAAAAATACCTTAATTATGTCTAAAAAATCAAGTTTTTTTGTTTTGATGTGTTTATTGGCGGGAAACATGTTTGCACAGATTTTTTCAGCTAACGATTTGTATAATTTTTATGATAATTTTAAGGAAAACTCGCTTAAAGAAAAACGCTTTAAGCATTCCGAAATTCTTCCTTTAATTAAAACAATAAAAAAAGATGGGCTTTTCAAGGTTGAAAAAGTCGGCAAATCCTTTGAAGGACGCGAAATTAACATGCTAAGCATTGGCAGCGGCAATACTACTGTTTTTGCTTGGTCTCAAATGCATGGTGACGAACCAACAGCAACTATGGCATTATTCGATTTATTTAACTTTTTTGCAGATACAACCCAATTTGTTCCTTTAAAAAAATATTTGCTCCAAAATTTGAAGATGTATTTCATACCAATGCTTAATCCAGACGGAGCAGAACGTTATTCACGTAGAACTGCTCTTAAAATTGACATGAATAGAGATGCCCTAAGATTGCAAAACCGAGAATCTCGCATTCTTAAACGTTTGCAAAACAAACTTAAACCGATGTTTGGATTTAATTTACACGATCAAGGCTCGCTTTATACAGCCGGGAAAACATTTAAAACAGCAACCATCTCTTTTTTACTTCCTGCATTTAACAAAGATAAAGATATTAACGATATTCGTGAAAGAGGGATGAAAGTAATTGCCGATATGAATAGCAAGATGACCGCTTTTATGCCCGGACATATCGGTAGATACGATGATGAGTTTGAACCACGAGCATTTGGCGATAACTTTGTTAAATGGGGTACAAGTTCTATCTTAATTGAGTCCGGCGGCTGGAAAGATGATACGGAAAAACAATTTGTTAGAAAAATGAATTTTATTGCAATTTTAACCGGTTTGTACTCAATGGCTTCCGAACATTATGTTAATTTTTCGATTGATGATTATTTTGATATTCCCGAAAACGATAATTATCTTTATGATATTGTAATAAGAAATATTAAGAATAAAATTCAAGATTCAACTGTTGTAATGGATTTTGGAATCAACCAAGCAGAATCATCAACAAAAGAAGGAAATGTTTTTTATAGAGGAGCTATTACCGAAGCCGGCGATTTATCCACATTTTTTGGAAATGACGATTATTGTTTTGATAGCATGGAAGTAAAACATGGCTTGATTTACCCTGAAGAATTTGAAACCATTGAACAGGTTGGAAAGTTAAAATTTAACAATCTTTTATCAAATGGTTATATTTATGTTAAGGTTAAAGATATTCCAAAAAATTTGAAATATTCAAAATATCCGATTAATATCGTTTCTTCTAATTTTTCGTTAACAGGCGATGTTAATTTGGGAAACTTGGCAAACTTTCTTATATTCGATAATTCGGCTTTAAGATATGTTTTTGTAAATGGTTTTATGTTTGATGTTAAAACTAAAGTTAATAAAATTAAAAATGGAATGATTTTTTAATAACTAAAAATTATATGCGTACAGACTCAACCGTAAATATTAGTCTTGATGAACGTCAAAAATATATTGATTTTGAGCGAGAAGCTTTACCTCACTTAAACTCGTTATATAATTTTGCCGTTCAAATGACCGGTGATTCTGATGATGCTAATGATTTAGTACAAGAAACCTTTTTAAAAGCATTTAGATTTTTTGATAAATTTGAACAAGGAACAAACTGCAAAGCATGGCTATTTAGAATTTTGAAAAACTCATACATAAATGAATTTAGAAAAATTAGCAAAGAGCCAAATAGAGTTGATTACGAAGATGTTCAAAATTTTTACGAAATCATACGCGAATCCGATGTAAAATATAAACATTGGGAAGAAGATGCTTTCAGTCAATTACTTGATGATGAAGTATCAATTGCAATTAACAAATTACCCGAAGATTTTAGAACTGTTATAATTTTAAATGATATAGAAGGATTTACATACGAAGAAATTGCGGACTTTGTTGACTGTCCGGTTGGAACTGTTCGTTCAAGATTGCATAGAGCACGCAAAATGTTGTATTCTCAATTATATGAATATGCAAAAAACAGAGGTTATGTAGCAAAATAAACTTTCCCACTCGTTTCCCCTCTTGAAATTTTAATAAAAAATGCTTATAATAAAAGACGAATATTTTTAACTTTAAAGGCAGGTGATATACTTGGTAGGAATAGTCGTTCAAGAAAACGAATCAATTGATAGAGCTTTAAAAAGGTTCAAGAAAAAATACGAAAGATCTGGAATCTTAAAAGAATACAAAAAAAGAAATTTCTTTGTAAAACCTTCAGTTGAAAAACGCATGGAACGTATTAAAGCTAAAAGAAGAGCTTCTAAAGGCACCCAGATGCGTGAACGATAGTAGATTTTTACTAGAACCCCTTTCCAAGGGGTTTTTTTATTTTAAACCACTTTAAAATTAAAAACCGCAGCCCCCTATTGCAAGCTACGGCAAACTTCCTCAAACAACTTTTTATTTCTATATTTTTCTTAATGAAATAGTCTTGTTTTTTTCGTTTTAATAATAATTTATCTTGTACTCAAGATAATTATTGGTCAAGCAAAAACAAAACGAGTGTTGATCTACATCACCGATTTAACATGCCCCACATCACAAATTAGAAAACAGATGACAGAAAACAGAGATTAGAGGGTAGAAAATAGAAGATAGAAATTAGAGGATAGATATTAGAAGTTTTTTTCAGAATATATATTAACACATTGTCTGAACAGTGATTTTGAAGGATTAAAATGATTTTTGGGATTAAACCTTAAAACTTGAAATCGGTGACGAGAAACATGGATGTTGCAAAACTCGGAACACCAGTTCTGGGGTGTCACGGTCCGAACCGTGACACAAGCTTTTATCAAAAATGCTGGTGTTTTTACAGTAAATTCATCCGGTCATGGTAAGACCATGACCGAATATTATATATATATTTTTTGCGTCACGGTACGACCGATGACGCCCGAGATCGGGTTTGTTGAGTTTTAACAAACTCGACCAAACCAACCAGAAGAACGATACGTTTTTAAAAGCATTATGATTGCGGAGCAATCACATGTCGTTAACCTGCATAATTCAAATAGTAGTTCGACTTCAGGGAAGTCGCACTTAGCTCTACTTTAGCTTTTCATTTAATGAATAACTTATGGCACTTCTCTGAAGTGCTAACTTCTTTTCTTTTCACATGTTAACGATGTTTGACTTTTCCAAAGTCAAAATTACTTTCATTTGTTTATCCAGAAATATTGATGTTTCCTCATCGAGCTTCACTCTTCTTGTCACTCGTTTTGTAGATGGTGCAAAATTGATGAATAATTCCTGAGCTTTACTGTAATATTAATAAAACTTTGCGTCACGGTACAACCGATGACGCCCGAGATCGGGTTTGTTGAGTTTTAACAAACTCGACCATAACCGCCCAAAACAACGATACATTTTTAAATTCGTTATGATTGCGGAGCAATCACACGTCGTTAACTGCATAGTTCAAATAGTAGTTCGACTTCAGGGAAGTCGCACTTAGCTATACTTTAACTTTTCATTTTATGAATAACTTATGGCACTTCTCTGAAGTGCTAACTTCTTTTCTTTTCACATGTTAACGATGTTTGACTTTTCCAAAGTCAAAATTACTTTCATTTGTTTATCCAGAAATATTGATGTTTCCTCATCGAGTTTCACTCTTCTTGTCACTCGTTTTGTAGATGGTGCAAAATTGATGAATAATTCCTGAGCTTTACTGTAATATTAATAAAACTTTGCGTCACGGTACGACCGATGACGCCCGAGACTGGGTTTGTTGAGTTTTAACAAACTCGACCATAACCGCCCAGAAAAACTCTAAATTTTGAATAGTTAATTTATTAGAATAATTAGTAAAACAGATATTTTTGAATTGATTAAACATAAATCCCTTTAGGGATGAAACATCAATAGTATTATTTACAACCGAAACACAAAAAGTGCCGTAGGTACGACACAAAATTGTCACAAAACTCGAGAGGGTTTTTCTTTCTGGGTAGTCACTTTACGCCCAAGGATGCCCATGTATTTATTTCCCCACTTTTGCCACACCCTCTTCACGCTCGACTATTCACTATTAGCTGTTCACTATTAACTGTTTTTCGTTACTCGTCACGTTCTTTTACGCATCACGCATTACGACTATTCACTGCTTTTCGTCACTTGTCACTCGTTTCTCGTCACTTTCTTTTCCGCTTTATACCCTCGGTTTAAACGTTAATTACCCTGTCGATTTAACTTTTGGAAAAATCTTCAAGGTAATTTAAATTTTAGTGTTATTTAGAAAGGAAGCTAAATAATTTTATATTACTTTTTTTCAGCTAAAACTGTATTAACGTATCTTGTTAAAGCAGATTTTTTTCTTGCAGCCGTATTGCGATGCATTCTACCTTTGGTAACCATTTTATCTAATGCAGAAACAGCTTCTTTTAATTTACCTTCTAAATCAGCTTTTCCTTCATTTGAATATACGTTTTTGCTTAAAGTTTTTAACTTTGAAAAAGCCGCTTTATTTCTTGCACGTTTTCTTTCACTTGTTCTCGCACGTTTTTCTGCTGACTTGTGTTGAGCCATTTTAGGTTCCTAAATTTTTATATACAAAGTTTACAAATATAATTGATTTTTTATTTTAAGTCAAATAAATGAGTGTTTGTAATTATCGTTTTTGTAACGTTTTAGACACTTTTAAATAAAAAACGGAAAACTTAATCAAATTAAGCTTTCCGTAATACTTTTAATTACTTGTTTTTAACCATTGGAATACTTCTTTCCAAGTTGGTTTTTTGCCTGTTAACAAAATTCCTATTTTATAAATTTTTCCGGCTAATGGGAAAATAACAAACAATACCGCTATATCAAGTGCAATGGATAACAAAAACTGCCACAACGGAACATCAATTAACGTAAAACGTGCCGGCATTACAATAATTGATGAGAAAGGCACAATTGATGCAATTAATGCTAATTGGTTATCAGGATTGTTAGTTAATGATAATGCTATAAAAAATGGAATCATAATTAGTAACGTAATAGGCCAAATTCCACTTTGAGCATCTTGGTCGTTATCAAAAATTGCACCTATTGTTGCAAATAAACTTAAATAAGTTAACAGACCCATAAAATAATTTAATAAATAGTAGAACACCTGCAAACCATTTAAGCTGAGAGTGAATTCTTTTGGCAACGCAAACCATGTTGTTGAAATCAACACAATAACCGGAGATAACCATATTGCCATTTGAGCAACGCCTGTTATTGTAGAGCCCAATATTTTACCAATCATTAAATCTTTACTGCTTACAGATGATAAAATAATTTCAACTATTCTGTTATTTTTTTCTTCAACAACAGAACGCATCATTAATTGTCCCAAAATTAAAAGACTCATATACAAAAGGAAAGTAAATAAAAACGAAACTACTAAATTACCAACCCCTTCTTCTTCAACTTTTTCATCTTTTGTTATTCTAAAGCCATTAAAATCTACGCCCGTTCTTGCATATTTTATTTCTTCATCAGAAAGTTCTTTTCCGGCAAAATACAAATCCACAAAAACTTTATTTAAAGGATCTCTTAATTTTGAGAACAAAGGATTATTAATTGGATTATTAGAATAAAACTTAACTTCTTTGTTAGTTAAAACACTTTCGGGCACAAATACTATACTTTTTTTACTATTATTAACTAATTTTTGTTTGTTTTCTGTTAGATATTTTTCAAAGTCCCCACTACTTTTAACTAAATAATCAACTTTATAATATTTACTTTTTATAAAAGGAAGTTCTTCAAACTGCTCTTTTATTTTTCCATTCAACAACTCTGTTTCGGATACAACTGTAATTTGAGTACCGTCATCTCCATCAATATTCATAAATAAAGTTTGTAGACCAATTGAAAGAAACATAATGGCAGGAATTAACAAAGTCATAAACACAAACGATTTTGAATAAAGCTTATCCATCAATTCGCGTTTTATTATGGCAATTACATTTTTAGTTAACATTATTTAACCTCCTGCTTTTCTTCGTTAATTTCAGTACCGGCAAGAGAAACAAAAATTTCATGCAAAGAAATGCTGTTAGCATCAAATCTGTTTATTTTTACATTATGTGCAATTAATGATTTTAATACATCTTGAATATATTTTTCATCTTTTACACGAACTCCAAACGAGTTACCAAAACTTTCAACATGTTCAATAAAAGGTTCGTTTGATAAAAACGATAAGTCCCCATCAGCACTTACACTAATATTTTTGTTGGCATATCTGTTCTTTATTTCAGTTAAATGTCCATCTAAAATAATTTTGCCTTTATCAATCATTGCAATATTATCGCACATTCTTTCAGCAAAATCCATCAAGTGTGTAGAAAGAATAATTACTTTTCCTTCCTCTTTCATTTCAAGAATAATTTCTTTTAACAAGTTTGTATTAATAGGATCTAAACCCGAAAACGGTTCGTCAAGAATTAAAAACTCAGGATCATGCAAAATAGCGGTAATAAATTGAATTTTTTGTTGATTACCTTTTGATAAATCTTCAATTTTGCTATTTGCCCTATCTTTAAGATCAAATCTTTCAAGATATTTTAATGCTTTACCTAATACTGTTTTTCCGGTTTTCCCTTTTAATTCTGCAAAATAGAGTAAAGTATCAAGCACTTTCATTTTTTTGTAAAGTCCACGTTCTTCAGGTAGATAACCTACTTTACTTTTAAATTCGTTGCCTATCTTTTTCCCACGCAAAAATACTTCCCCGCTATCCTGTGAATAAATATTCATCATCATGCGGATAGTAGTAGTTTTTCCAGCTCCGTTTCTTCCAATTAATCCAAAAATAGATTTTTCAGGAATATTAAAAGATACGTTATCAACTGCTTTTACTGTTTTAAATGATTTACTTAAATTTTTAACTTCTAAAGCATTCATTGATTACCTATATAATATTGTGTTATTAATATTTAGACGATAGAAAACTAAATAAGTTATAAAAAACTTATTTCGTCTTTATAAGCTTTATCCAACAACCCGTAATAATCGTTTAGCTCTATTTCGGTAGCACCAAACATTTTTAGATGTTCTGTGATGTATTGAACATCAAGAACAGAAAACTTTTTTACTTTTAAATGATTTAATAATTCAGCCAATGCACATTTGGAAGCTTGAGGAATTTTTGAAAACATAGATTCACCAAAAAAGGCTCCTCGTATTGCTATTCCATACAACCCTCCAACTAATTCCCCATCGTTAAAAACTTCAACACTATGAACAAAACCCAAATCGCAAATTCTTTGATACGCTTCTATCAATTCATCTGTAATCCAAGTAACATCTCTATTTGCACAGTTTGTTATAACCTGCATTGTACAAGTATCTTTTTTTATAACAAAATCTGTTACAGATAAGATTTTTTTAAGCGAACGTGGAATATTAAAGGTATCTATGGGAATAACCGTTCTGGTTTCAGGAAAATACCAATCAATTTTCCCCGTTTCATCAGCCATTGGAAAAGCTCCTTCTGAATACAGTTGGAGCATATTTATTGGTTCTAATGTCTTATTTTTTATTTTTTCCTTTCGGAAACTTTTCATGAAGCTGTATATATATAGTTATTAAGCACCTCAATGGTTTCTTTCATATAGTCCCTATCTATTTCAAACAAATCTCTAATAGAAACTATACCAACAAGTTTACCATCATCAAGCACTAATATATGCCTAATTTTTGAATTTGTCATCTTTTTTAAGCAATAATCGTAAGAATCGTTAATATTTGCAACAAAAAGTTCTGTTGACATTACAGAGTCTATAACGGTAGTTTTAATATCAAGATTTTTAGCAATTACTCTTCTAACTAAATCCCTTTCTGAAAAAACTCCAATTAATCTGTTTGAGTCGTCAAGAATTGGAACTAACCCAAAATTATTTTCAGCCATATATAGAACAACATCATAAACCGAAGTACCGCTTTTAACAGTATGTAACGGTTTTGATTCTACCAATTCTCTGATAGTTTTCATAGCTTTTTCTCCTTTTACATTTAAATAGTACAGCAAGTCTTATTATAGTAAATTTAATTTTAATTATCAACTATTTCATTATATTTAAAAATTAATTTTTAAGGAAAATATTATGGGACTTTTTGATGGTGCGGCAAATTTAATGCTGCCAAAATTATTAAAATCAGGTATAAATTCTAAGCTTGATAATATTGGCGAAGTTACCGAGCTTGATATTAATATTAAAGAAAAAAAACTTTGGGGAAAACTTGCTTTACGCGGCGAAGCTGATTTAGTTAATTTTGAAGTTAAGTTTGACATTGTAAAAGAAGGCGAAAATTATTTTGTTATAGTAAAAGATATCTTTACAACTAAAATTTGGCTCAACAATGCTTTTAGGACTTACGGCAGAGATAAAAAAATTCTTCTTAAAGAAGAGTACTCTAAATATATAAGCATGGTGATGTAGCTATTTTCAGCTAATAGCAAATAGCGTAAAAAAAGTGACGAGTAACAAGAAACGCTTACGAAAATCCGGAAATAACGAATAGCCGTAATGCGTAAAGAGCAAATAAGCTGTGGTAAAACCGGGGAAATATAAACACGGGTATCATCAGTTCTGGTTGTCGCAAAATTGGGGAATGTTACACAAGGCATTCATGGTCTTACCATGACCGAATAAATTTTGTATGAAAACAGCTAAAATAAAGGTATTTTGAATAATAATTATTGCGTCACGGTACGACCGATGACGCCCGAGATCGGAATTTTTGAGTTTTGCAACAGCAACGTCACTTATTACTCGTCATTTTATTTCCTCGTGACAAAAATCATGAGATAGAAATTCTTTTAATAAAAAAAAGCCGTTAAACGTTTTTTTTTAACGGCATTCAACAATTTAACCTTCAACACTTAAACTTTAACCTTTTGTTCGCATCAAAACTATTCACTATTATCTTCTTTTCGTCACTCGTCACTTGTTACTATCTTTCCTCACTAAAGTACGGGGACAGAAATTCCTTTTAAAAATAAAGCCGTTAAACGTTTTTTTTTAACGGCATTCAACAATTTAACCTTCAACACTTAAACTTTAACCTTTTGTACACATTACAACTATTCACTATTAGCTGCCTTTCGTCACTTGTTACGCGTTACGCGTCACTTTCCTTCCTGCCACTTCAACTATTTTATTTATCACTCGTTCAACAACGGAATCAGGGCAAGAGGCACCACAAGTAACAGCAATTTTAATTTCTTCTTTTGGAGGAAGAAATCCAATATAACTTTGTTCTTGTTTTGTATTTATATTATAACTAATCACTTCATCAGCAGAAATTATTTTTTCTTCCGATGAAATAAAAAACGTTTTAAATTTTGGCTCCAACAACTCTACTAAATGCGTTGTATTTGAACTATTATACCCACCAACCACAACAGCTAAATCAGAATCGGTGTTTAACAATGCTTTAGCTGCTTCTTGGTTATCATTTGTAGCATAACATAAAGTATCTTTTGTATCGGCAAAGTGTAAGGTAAGGTTTTCTTCGCCATATTTTTCAGTCATAATATTTCGTAAATATGCGGCAATTTCTTGCGTTTCGGATGCTAACATTGTTGTTTGATTTACAACACCAATGCTAACTAAATCTGTCTTAACATTAAACCCTTCAGAATATTTCCCCTTAAAATACTGTTCTAATAATTCTTGGTTTTCGGTTAAAAGTACCTCACCAAGCTTTTTAGCTTCCTGCAAATCTCTAATAATTATTGATTTTGTATTCTGAATAGTATGCGAAAAAGTAGCCCTTGTTTCTTCGTGTGTATATTTACCATGTATAACAATTGTGTTTGTTTTACCAATTACAGCGGCTTTATTCCAAACCCTTTCAACAAACGGACAGGTGGTATTATATTGATAAGGATTTATCCCTATTTTTTTTAACCTGTTTTCAATTTCAATTGTAGTTCCAAATGCCGGAATAATTACTATATCATCAGAATTTAACAAGTTCCAATCAAGTAGTTCATTCCCTTTTGTATCCATCAGGAATTTAACTCCACGCTCAATTAAATCGCTATTAACTCCCGGATTATGAATCATTTCGCTCAATAAAAATATTCTATTGTTCGGATTTTCTTCAATTGTTTTGTAGGCTATTTCAATTGCATTTTCAACCCCGTAGCAAAATCCAAAGTGCCTTGCCAAATAGATTTTTATCCTTCCAAAATCCATAATTGAGGGAGTATAATCATTTTTTCTTGGGTCTTCTAACTTCCGTGCATTTTTAATTTTTGTTAATTGTTCACTTCTATATGTTAAAGGAATCTCAAATTTTTTCATATTTCTTAGTTTTTTTATTTTAAAACATTATCAGTATTAATTTAATTCCTAAATTAAAAAGAATAATAATAATTAACCATATTAATATTTTTTAACACATAGAATATAACGGAGGATCCTGCTTAATTAATAGAAAATTTTTGAGTATCGAGTTTATTGAAAACCATCCATTTTAACGTTTATTTTTAAATAAAGCATAATCCAATCAATTTAAGGATCGGATTATAAAACTATATTTGTTAAAATCCTACAAAATGGACATCCTTGTACAAAAAAAAGCCGAACAACGTTTTTTGTTGTTCGGCATTCAATCATTAAAAATTAAAACTTAAAAATTGAGAATTAATTGTTCTATTTCATCAACATTAATTTTTTTGAACTTACAAAATCACCAGCTTTGATTTGATATATATACATTCCACTTGCAAGGTGTTTTGCATTAAACTGTACATCATATTTACCTTTTGATTTATATTCATCAACTAATGTTGTTACTTCTTTTCCTAACACATCAAATACTTTTAATGTTACTCTGCAATTATCGGGTACTTGATATGATATTGTAGTTGATGGGTTAAATGGATTAGGATAATTTTGGAATAAATCATATGAAGTTATCTCAATGTTTTCAACTAAATTTACTTCTTTAGTATTTAATTTAGCTAAAACGTCCTCATCATTCATTTTATCAGTTACAGTATAAAATCCATTCAAATTATCATTAACTTCCAAACACATTTTAACTGTTTTGCTACCTATTTCGTTAATATTAACTTGGTACAAAATATTATTGTAATTTTGTAAATTACTACCGGAATAAGTTACATTATCAAATACTCTTAATAATTCACCGGTATTAGCATCAATTAATTTAACTTTGAAATTAACTTGTTTGCCATCAGAAAGCTGAGCATATTGATTTCCAACCATACCATATTGCACGCTATAAATAAATGATTCACCATCATTAATAACAAATGGTTCACTTACAAGTGAATAATTAAGCGCCTCTAATGAATTTACTTCATATTCTTCAGGTAAGTTAATAAACTTAATATGTTGTTGATCTTTAATTATATCTCCTATTGCAAAATAGAATTGCAAACTGTCTTTGCCAACTAATCCTTGTCTTCCATAGTTAACACTTAATCCTATATTACTTTCTTTTGCGTAATAAGTGCCAATATTGTTGGTTTTATTAAATGCATAAGGACTTGCAGTAGTATTAAATACAAGTCCTAACATTTCTTGTTTTGTTGGTGCATTTGATACTTGTACATAATTTCCTGTTGTTGCAAAATTCTTTATGCTGCTCAACATATTATCAACAAATTTATTACTGTTTGTATTGGTTTCATTCCACCCAATTATGTAAGCAAGATTATCATCTGATTTTGCAATTGTAGGTGCCTGTACATTACTTCCAAAATTCCAAAATCTATAATAATCAGGATTTTTAAATATTACTGACTTAATAATGGTGGTATTTGTTTTTTGTAAGGTGTTTTCACCCTCTCCAATAGCAGAAACATTTGCATCCGATATTATTCCACCAACATCTTCACCAACCCAGCACATTCTTGCACCACCACTTAAGTCTGTAATTGATGGATTATAATTTTTTGGGTATCCGCTTCCAGTTGAAGGTGTAGATTGAGTACCAAGTACCCAGTTGCCATTTGATCTGTAATACTTTTGATATTTAATTGCAGTATCGTTTGTCTGCCAAGCAAAGTGGTAAATTTGTGATTCTTTTGATCCACTAATGGCAGGGTTTTGATCATTAGTAGTTGTATTAGCTACTTGCTGTGCTGTTCCCCAAGCTACTACACCGGTTGTATAATTAACAGTACCGGTTATATAAAACAAACCTTCGGAATTGTCATCATCGTATAATACGCAAATGTTTTCATTGACTGTATGAGCAACTACTGGTGTATAGTTAACATCGTTGTATCCAAATTGTAAACTTGTAACCGGATAATTTTCTCCAATTTTTCCACCCATGATAAAATTTACTACTTTTATTTGTGCAAAACCAAAATTTGGACTATCATTTTGAAATGCAATAACAACTCTTTCATACCCAGGATAAAAATCTATTGATGGGTTTTTTCCAAGTCCATCGTCAAGTGGTTTTCCATTATTCATAATAGTCCATGTGGTTCCATTATCAGTACTTCTTTCATACCAAACATGTCCCATACTTTCATAAACTTTGTGTAAAGCATATTCAGTTCCAATTGATTTAATAACTTTACGTTGATTGTTCTTTTCAAAACTAGTAATACAATTAGCTTTATTTTTAATTTTGTACATAGCAAATAAATCTAACGATGACGTAGTTGATAATGATAAGTTAGTGCCATTATTTAAATGATCAACCCAGCCACCAAAATTGTAATTATTTGAATTCAGCGTATATGTACTGGGTGTAGAAATGTTATAAACTTTACTGTGATATGCAGACACAGTAGTCCCTGAATTAATTGTACCATCAAATTCAGTTGTGTATTTAATATTAATTGGCCAATATGCATAAAGCACGGCTTCATATGTTGGAACATTTACAAAACTTGATGTATTAAATGACATTTCAGCTGAACTTGATATTGGATAAGTTACACCAGGTGTAATAAATTGCCAAAAACTCATCAGATTATTATTTGGTTCTTCTGTATCATTGAACACAAATCTGCCCGAATTTTGCATTTGGTTGTCATATGCTTTTAGATAAATTGTTTTACCAGCTGTTGTGCTTAGCAAATAAGGCGACGTGTGTTGCGTATAACTGCCAGACGTGGTTCCAACTCCTACAATACCGGCATTATAATTACCACAATAGAAATTGTTTCTGATCATACAACTTCTTGCAGGTAAAGAAACTGTATATTCTACTTTAATTGAAATAGACAAAGAAGATGTTGTTCCGCTTTCAGTACTTGGATTTAAAGCCCCAATATAAATATAATCAACATTCCCATTTATTGAGTTTTGTATTATAGTTTTTAGATCATTAGAGACCACATCCATAGAAGTACTTGAATACGTTTAAGATGCCCCAATACTTGTCCCACTACCTATTGTATTATAACCACCTTCACTTGTTGAATATGATACAGTTGACAAGTTTTTAAGCTGAAAACTTGAAACACTACTACCTGTAAAATAGGTTATTGTCACTTTGTTAATCGTTGTAGGAAAAGTATGATCAATACTCGCCAAGCTAAACGTGTAATAAGAGCGGTATTCCCTTGTGATGTTGTTTTGATCAGTACTCTTCCCAACATTATATATTGCTTCACTTGAATATACTATTGATGTTCCATCTGTCTTTTTTTCTATTGCAACGTTTTCAATTGGGTAAATATCAATTGTATGCGGTTCTAATACCTGTGCATTAATCTGTATTGCTAAAACCATAAATAACAAATAATACTTAATTAATTTCATCTTACCTCCAAATTTAAATTTTTCCATGAATTATTATATTTTGTCCCCAATTTGCTAAACTTTGCCCATAAACAAATATTTCATTTTCAAAAATCAAAGGGTCATTCATCAATACAAATTCATAAAAAGGTAACTTGTAAAGAACCTTGATATCATTTCCATCATAATGATAAATACCATTATAACCTGTTAAAAAGATGTCATTTTCATTTCTACCAAATGCATAATACGCTAAATAATTATCAAAACTCAATACCTGTATGAATGCTTTGCCGTCAAATTTTTCAAGTGACCCATTAGATAACGCATATAGCTTACCATTAATAACACTAATATCAACAAAAATGCCGATTTCTATAATTTTTTTAATTATTTGCAACTTATTATCGACCAATTCAAACACATACTTGGGTTGATCTGCATAATTTTGCCCTACTAAATATAATTTCCCATTATTATACTTTATTGATGTAAAAACATATTCACTAACTTTTGCAAAATACTCAATCCAATTAACTCCATCATATTTTAATATTACATTTAAATAATTATTATTGTGGGGATTTCTTGCATACCATATAGCATAAAGTTCGCTATTTTTACCAGCACACATCATTTGAATATGCCTATCAATAGTATAATTAGAATCTACAAACAGATAACTTTCCGATACAGTATGTCCATCATAATGATATATTACTCCTTTATAATCTCCAATGAAAATGCTTTTATCTGAGTACCCAATTAAACAGTTAGGGTTCCAATCGATATTAGTAATTCTCAGCATATCCCATTTTTCACCTTTATAATTATACAATTTCTCAGCATAAGTACCATAACCTGGGGCAACTATAAAAACATTATTAGGCGATTCCCCCCATATTGAATGGAAAGTAATTTTTGGTACTGTAATAGTGTCAACACTCCACACATAATCCCTTCTTCCGGGTTGCAAATTTTCTTCTGTATCAGTAACTCCGCAGCTTGAAAAAATACTTGTAATAGCTATAAAACAATAAACTAAAAATTTTTTCATATTATCCTTTATATAGTATATATTTTTTGTTCATAATAATTTTAAATAATAATGGCAATTTAAATAATTATTTATTCTTGATATTTTATAATTAGAATAGTCAAGGCAAATAAAATCCGGAGAGAAAAGCAATTTCCTATTAAATAGCTTTGTACTATTATTATTCTTATCTAAAAAATGCAGTATTAAAGAAATGAAGTGTTGCAAAAAGGATTTGCCACTTAACCCTAATATATTATTATAATTATTTTTACAAAAATGTATTTTATAAAAATATTGATAATTATACGTAATTTTGCAGACACATTGGAAGACCCAATAACATAAACCACAACAACTTAAAAGCCTCATACTTATCCTAATAATATTCCAAATGTAAATATGAAAAGGATAAATAAATTTCCCCTACCATCCCTTTTCATGCTTGACAAATTAAAAAAAAAAAACAGAATGTCAAGGGTATTGTTGTGTAATGCGGGGAAAGAAAGTGACACGTAACGAGTGACAAGTGACGGAAAGCAGTAATCAGCTAATAGCTAATAGTGAATAGCATAATCATAGTACGTAAAGCGCAATGAGGAAATATTTATATTTCTGTCCCACGAATTCATTCGTGGGTTTTATGCAAATTCATTCCTCTTCTTGCCCATGACTTCAGTCATGGGGAAATAAAAGAAGCGTAGTTGTTACAAAATACGAAAACATTGTCTGAACGGAGATTTTGAGGGATTAAAGGGATTTTTGGGATTCTAAACACACTGCAATTTGCCACCACACCATTTTTGCGTAATGATTGCGGAGCAATCACACGTCGTTAACTATGTAGAATAACTATCCCCACGACTTCGGACGAAGTCGCACCCATTAATGATAGAGACTTGAGACTGGATACTTGAGATTTGGTTAATAATTGTCCGAACTGGGATTATTGGGATTGAGAAGATTTTTTGGACTAATGCTTAAAAAGCTGGAGACTTGAGACTGGAAACTTGAAACTTGGTTAATAATTGTTTGAACTGGGATTCTTGGAATTAAAGAATAAAGCACCTTTTAAAAACAGAAGAGCCAATAATTAGACAAATAAGCCCCAGCGTGGGCGACATGTTCTTTGTTTTCTAGTGCGAATCCTCCGGATTCGTGGAGGTGCGTTTGTTTCTTTACCCCAGCCGTAAAAACCACGTCTGGGTTAACGACTTTTGACTTCCCTGAAGTCAAATACTAAATTGAATTATTGGATATATCATTAACTTCAAATATTGCAGAATTACCTTATTGATTGCGGAGCAATCACATGTCGTTAACTATGTAGAATAACTATCCCCACGACTTCGGACGAAGTCGCACCCATTAATGATAGAGACTTGAGACTGGAAACTTGAGACTTGGTTATTGTAAAACATTGTCTGAGCTATGATTTTTAATGAGTCTATAAATAACTTTGTTAAAACTGTAACAACCATATTATTAACTCCCAATAAATTATAAGCATTTTAATTATTACTTTTTTATATTAATATTTAAAAAGAGTAAGATTATTTCCAAATATGCCATTATTGTTATGAATAGATATTATTTCAAGATAGACTGCCATTTACTTACAAATTCCGGCAAATTATTAGTTCTTATATATTTAACCATCATTTTTTCAGCTTGTTCAGTTGTTCCTCGTTTTTCAAGTAACACAAGATATAACGGAGAAAAAAACGATAATCTCGCAATAGATACTGCAAGAGTTGGCGAGGTATATACCGGTTTGGCATCATATTATGCCGATAAGTTTAACGGACGCACAACTTCAAATGGTGAAACATATGATATGTACGGTTTAACCGCCGCCCACCCCACTCTGCCATTTGGCTCAATATTAAGAATTACAAATCTAAAAAACTATAAATCTGTAATAGTACGTGTAAATGACAGAATGCCTGTACACCCGGAACGAATAATAGATTTAAGTCTTGGTACGGCTCAGGCTCTTGATATGGTAAAAGATGGAGTTGTTAACGTACAAATAGAAGTATTGGAGTTAGGCTATTAAATAATCTTTTTTGGGGAGTAGTATGAATACTAATTTAAGTAAACTTTTCTATCCGCAAACCACCGCAATAATCGGTGCATCTTCAAAAGAAAAAAGTATAGGTTACGAACTTACTAAAACTATTTTAAATTATGGGTATAAAGGCGATCTTTATTTAACAAATCCCAAAAGCGATTCTATTTTGGGTGTAAAATGTTATAAAAATATTAGTGATATCCCCAAACCGATTGATTTAGCAATTGTAATTGTTCCAAAAGCATTTGTTGAAGAATCAATTGACAAGTTGATTGAAACAAAAGTTGGAGCAATAATTCTTATTACTGCCGGATTTAAAGAAACCGGAAGCGAAGGTGCCATTGTAGAAGAACGTATAAAAGAGAAAATTAAAAATGCCAACATACGAATGGTTGGTCCAAACTGCATGGGTGCAATTAATACTTTAAGCAATATTATGCTTAATGCTACATTTGTTGCTGAACGTCCTGAAACCGGCAAAACAGCATTTGCATCACAAAGTGGTGCATTAGGAGCCGCAGTTTTAAATTCGTTACGATTAACCGATATTAAATTTGCTCATTTTATAAGTGTTGGCAACAAAGCCGATATAAATGAAAACGATTTGTTAGATTATTGGATGACTGATAACAACATCGAAACCATTGCTCTATATCTTGAAAGTTTTGAAGATGGTTTTGGATTTATTAACAGAGCAATAAACAATAAATTTACAAAACCAATAATTACTCTTAAAGCCGGTAAAACTTCAAGCGGAAGCAAGGCTGCATCATCGCATACAGGTGCGTTAAATAGTTCGGATAAAATTGTTAATTCGGTATTAAATCAATTCGGCATAATAAGAGTTGATAACCTAAACGATTTATTTAATACTGCAAAAGGATTTGAAAATTTCCCTTTGCCCAAAGGAAATAAAGTTGCCGTTTTAACCAACGCCGGTGGACCTGCAATTTTGTGTGTTGATTCACTTGAACAAAACAATCTAAAATTAGCTGATCTTAATGAAGGAACTAAAACAAAACTTAAACAGATTGTACATCCAGAAGGGAGTGTAAACAATCCGGTTGATTTATTACCGGGCGGAACTGCCGAAATGTATGCTGAATCTGCAAAACTTTTACTTCAAGATGATAATGTTGATTCTGTAATTTCCATTTTTGTAGAGCCTGTTATGGTTCAACCTTTGCCTGTTGTTGAAGCTATAAACGGTATTGAATCAGATAAACCGATAATGCAAATTGTAATGCCTTTACCTGAATTTTGGAACAACTATAAAAGTAATTCAATATCAAAAAAACCATTATTCAAAAATCCTGAAGACGTTTCGCCAATTATTAAAAACATGAATATTTTTAGTAATAACAAAAATCAAATTGTTTACAATTCTCAAAGAGTAAAATTATTAAACAATTATAGCAGGAATATTTTTAACAATTCTTCAGGTTATATTTCGGCAGAAGACACAAACAAAATATTAAAGCACTACAACATTCCAATAGTTGATGAAACCGTTATTGAAGCAGAAGAATATACAAAATACAAACCGAATAAATTTCCTATTGTAGTTAAAGGGATAAACAAAAAGTTTACTCACAAATCGGATATAGGCGGGGTAATTTTAAATATAAAAGATTATGATGAATATTTATCTGCTTGTGTTACTATAATTAGTAATTTTAGAAAACGTAACGTAGAAGTCAATCAGTTTTTAATTCAACCATTTATTCAAACAAAGTACGAATTGCTGATTGGTGGTATTAAAGATAAATCGTTTGGTCCAACTATATCGTTTGGGTTAGGCGGAAAGTATGTTGAATTATTTAACGATATAACAACAAAATCAGCTTTTGTATGCGAAGAAGATGTTTTGGATATGATTAACTCCACAAGAGCAGGAAAACTATTAGCCGGACTAAGAGGCGAAAAGAAAATTGATATACAACCATTAATAAAAATAATAAATAATTGTGCAAAAATGATTACTGAAAACTCTAATATTGAAGAGTTTGATATTAACCCATTGATTGTTACAAAGGAAAATCAGTATTTTACAATTGATAGTCGTATTAAATTTAATTAATTCTATTTTATGATATGTGAGGTAATAAATGAACAGGTTATTGTTTCTACTTTTAATTCTTCCGATTTTTGTGAAAGCCCAAACGGCAGAAGACGAGCTTGTAAATCCCAAAGAATTAATCCCCGATATTGTTATTGATTTGCGTTACAGCTCAGCAGATCACAAGTTTTTAAATCTCCCAACAGGAGACATGCAGCTTCCAAAGTTTTATACTGCTAACGAATGTTTAATGCTGCTAAAAGCAGCCAACATGCTTAAAGTTGCACAAGACTCGTTACGCAAAATACGCACACACAATGGAGTAAGTTATCCCCAAGGTATTGGTATTAAAATTTGGGATGGTTATAGACCACGTGCAGTACAGTATTTGTTTTTCGCTATCTACCCTAATCCTACATACATAGCAGACCCAAATACAGGCTCAAAGCACAACCGCGGTGGAGCAATTGATTTAACATTAATTGATCTTGCAACGGGTCAAGAACTGCAGATGCCGACCAAATTTGACGATTTTAGTATTCAGGCTTCTCAATCATACAACAATTTATCACAAGCAGCAATTGCAAACAGACTTTTACTAAGAACCATTATGAATGATTATGCCGGTTTTTCAATTTACGAAGATGAATGGTGGCATTATGAAGTTCCTAATGCTTCTTCTTATCCATTATTAGATTTTCAAATGAAATAGGTGACTTATGAAAAAGATAATATATGTATTGTTAGTTTTTTTAGTTAGTTCTTTGTATGCTCAGTCCGAGTTTATTGTTAATACTTATAAAGATTCAACTCAGCGCGACCCTCAAATTGCACGCGATTCTCAAGGCAATTATGTAATTGTATGGACATCGCTGAATCAAATTAGTGTAAGTAGTGCAGATGAAATTTATTTGCAAAAATTTAATTCCCAAGATCAAAAAGTTGGAGTTGAAGAACTTGTAAATACCGTTACAAATAATAATCAAGAGAGACCTGCAATTGCCATGAATGGAAGTGGTGCGTTTGTTATTGTTTGGGCATCTCACACAGATTTTACTTCAATTTACGATATAAAAGCTCGTTTATATAAAAACAATCTACCTGTTGGAGATGAGTTTTTAGTTAATTCAACAACTTTACATTCACAAACAAATCCCGATGTTACAATTGATAATAATGGCAACTTTGTTATTACTTGGGATTCTTGGTATCAAGATGGCAGCAATAAAGGAATTTATGCTCAAAGATTTGACGTAAACGGTACTAAAGTTGGGAGCGAGTTTCAAGTTAACACAACAACTCTTAATAGTCAGCAGCGTCCAGCTATTAAATCTTTCTCCAATGGTAACTTTTTAATAACTTGGGAATCATGGAAACAGGATTCAGCCTCACCATCCGGTTATGGGGTTTATGGAAAGATATTTAATTCTAACGGAGATGTTGTTACAGATGAATTTGCCTTAAACACTTATGTTAACAACTATCAATGGTTTGGTGATTTTACAATTGATAGCAACAATAACATTATTGCCGTTTGGTGCAGCTGGGAACAAGATGGTGATGATGGAGGAATTTATTTACAGAAATTTGATTCCAACGGTAATAAAATCGGCGGGGAAATTTTAGTTAATAAAACAACATTGCATTATCAATGGTTACCAAAAGTTGGTGTGTTAAGCAACGGCAATATTGCAGTTCTTTGGTCTTCTTGGCTTACCGATGGCGATAGAGAAGGTGTATATGCGATTTATTTTAATTCCGATTTAGAAAAAATCAGTTTTGAAACCAAAGTAAATGACTTTTCTGATAGCTATCAATGGGAACCTGTATTTATACCAAAAGAAGACAACAAGATATTGGCAGTATACTCAAGCTGGGGAATTGAAAACAATGATTATGAAATAGTTGCAAAACTATTTGAACCTACTTTTCCCCAAGCCATAATTGAGCCAACCACTTACATAAATAGCAATGGAAATAATACAAGCAAAATTATTGTCCATGTGGTAGACTCTACTTTAGTAACCAACAATAATTATGAAATTACTTATACAGAAGTTGGGACTAAACAAGCCACAGCAGATATTGTAAACACAACAACAAACACAACCGTTGTTAATGATTATCCAATTACAGCGGGTGAAAACGTTTTTTATATCACTCCAAATTTTGAAGGAATTGCAGTTGAATTTAAACCCGAGTTCGATTTTGCTTTAGACCTTGACAACTCAACTTTTATTAATAATTCAGGCACTAACATTAATTTTCAAGTTGTTGCTCCTACCAGCAGTGTTGTTTTAGCTCCAATTGACTGCCGTTTAGTTTGGGGCAATTGCGATACTTTATCAAACGGAAAATATGTTACACCGCTTGATAGTGCTTACAGTACTTCCGGTGTGAGAGAAGTGGAAGTGCCTTTTACGGTTACTGATGTAACTAACAATCAAAAAATGAGATTGTTTATTAGTGAACCTAATGCCACAAAAAACAAACAGTGGGATCCTGGTGAAACATTAATTTTACTAACACCTGCACAATATCAAAGCAGTTTTCCTGATTATCACGCTTCAGTAAAAAGCGTAAAACCTGCGGGTAATATTGTTTATCCTAACACAGGCGATATTCAAAATATTTTAACCGCCCGCCCAATTAAAACAGGCGACAAAGTTTCGTTTACCGTTAATCATTCATTAATTACTACTGATGTTAATGATGAATCTTTATTACCCAACAAATTTGAATTAAAGCAAAATTATCCAAATCCATTTAACCCAAGTACTACTATCAGTTTTACAATTCCAAAAGATGAAAAAATAAAACTTGAAGTGTTTAATATATTGGGACAAAAGGTTGCAACTCTGGTTAATGATTTTAAAACCAAAGGAACTTATAAAGTTAATTTTAATGGTGGCAATCTTGCAAGTGGTGTTTATTTGTACTCATTGCAGTATGGTAAAAACATGTTAACCAAGAAAATGGTTCTTTTAAAGTAAGGTTAAGTGTTAAAGGTTGAAGGTTAAATTATTGTATGTCAACCGACGGAAATAATTTTTAATTTTTAATTCTTAATTTTTAATGATTGTATGTCAACCGGCAAAAAACGCCGGTTGACTTTTTTTAAATGCTTTTGCCTTCTACCTATTTCCTTTTACCTATTCAATCTGTCATCTATTATCTGAATTCTGATTTCTGTTTTCTAACATCTGATTTCTAACTTCTGTTTTTGCTTGTTCCTTCCACCTATTTCCTCTTACCTATTCAATCTGTCATCTGGAACCTGTTATCTGCTTTCTGTTGTCTGAAATCTGAATTCTGACTTCTATTTTCTAACTTCTAATATCTATTTTCTAATTTCTGGTTTCTATCATATAAATTCCCGCAAAGCGGGAAAATAATTGTAGCACAGTAGAAAAAAGACAAAAAAAAAGCCACGCAAGTGGCGACATAAAATACTGAGGAAAATTTTAATTTTGTATGTCAACCGACGGAAATAATTTTTAATTTTTAATTTTTAATTCTAAATGATTGTATGTCAACCGACGTAAAAAACACGCCGGTTGACTTTTTTTAAATGCTTTTGCCTTCTACCTATTTCCTTTTACCTATTCAATCTGTCATCTGTTATCTGTTATCTGAATTCTGAACTCTGACTTCTGTTATCTGTTTCTTACGGAACAATTGTAAATGTTACTTTTTCACGTATTGCCGAGGCAAAAACTCCACAGCCGGAGCCCTGGAACAAAACTTCCGGTTCATGAAAGTTTCCATCAAACTCTGCAACGTTTTTTGCAGTCAACACATAAGCTTTAAAGTTTGTATCGCCTGCATATATTGTAGCAGTATAAGAACTGTAAAACCATGCATCATAAACTTTAAGAGTATATGTATACGGACCTGCAATATTAGAGTTAATGTTTGTTATATAGCTTGCCTGGAAATAATATGCGTTAAATTTATCTTCAACATCTTGCCTGCTTAATCCCGGTTCAAAAGGATTATCATAAATGAAGTTGTCTAAAGAAGCAGAATCCGCCAAAAATGAAAACGCGTAAAATTCGGTTCCGGGCGAAGGTGTATATTCTATATTAACTTCTTGTTGACGATATTTAAATGTTCCAAGCGTTTTGTTTGCTACACTAAAGCCTTGAGCCGGAGTAGTTGTTACTGACTTTGTAACCAAAGCTTGTCCTTCAACTATAGCAGATATTTTTAATTCATAAGTTGTATTATATCCAACGGTAATACTGTTATTAAAATATGTTTTTGTTTGCGAATCAAATTCCAATGGAATATCATTAATAGTAACAACAACATTATTTGTCGATGGTGTTAAACGTAAACCATCCAAATTAATTTGTTCACCCAATCTAAAGTTTCTGCTTAATTTAATATCTTTAACAGTTTCGCCTGCATACAAATAAGCCTCAACAACAATTTTTGGTTCATACTGCTCATCTGTAACTTCAACTGTTGGATCGCCACAAGCAGAAAGTGAAAAAACACTTAACAAAACAAAAGCTGTTAACAAAAATCTGTTTAATTTATTTTTTATATAATTCATATTTTCTCCTTAATTAAAACCTAATTGTTACACCAATACTTGGCAATAATGGCAGCATGTTAACTTTTTCAACTTTAGTTGTTAAAACTCCATTTTCAAAATTTTGGTTATAATTTACAAACCAAACATTCTTTCTATTACCAATATTAATAATCTGCAAGTATGGCGATAATGTCCAACTTCCATAATTCTTTTCATATGTTATACTTAAATCCATTCTAATGTAAGGAGGCAAACGGAAATTGTTAATTTCGCTTGGATATAAATTATACCCATCCATTTTTTCTTTTCCATGTATTAACGCTGTCCAATCAGGCAAAGTATTTGAATAATACGCCGAACCCGGAGTTGTTAAAGGCTGACCCGTTGTGTAAATAAAATTTATGCCAACTAACCATTTAGAACTCGATTCGTCGGGTGCCTCATTCCATTTGCCGCTAAAAATGCTGCCAATATCACTATTTAACACAACATTAATTACTGATGTTCTATCATGTCTTGGAACAAATTCATTCCCCTGATTTATGTCATCAAAGGTATAATTTGTTCTTGATAAAGAATATGAAACCCAGCCTGTTATTGCTCCAATATCTTTTCTTAACATCAATTCAAAACCATACGATTTCCCATCACCACGATTAAACAATTTTTCAGTAGAACCATAAATAGGGTTCCCTTTTTCGTCATAACTATCAGGTGCAACTTCTGCATTAAAGATTGTATTATATGCATACAGATTTTTATAATCCTTATAATAGACTTCAGCTTCAAACTCTACAATATCACCAATTTCTCTTTGGTAACTTAAAATCAAGTGTTTAGACTCCGATCCCTTAGTATTTTCGTCAGCAGTTGTCCAAATACTTGCAAAAAACATTCTTGGTATTCTATTTAAGTATTGATGGTAAATACCAGCTGCAAACTTAACATTGCTTTTATCTGTAAGCCTATATTTTAAAGAAAAGCGAGGGTCAAAATCCGAAAAGTTTTCTTCTGCATTAAAATAATTATATCTTAAACCGGTTTCTAATGACAAATCTTTTGTTGGTTTCCAATCCAAACTTAAGTAACCGGTTGTATATTGTCTATGTCTGTTAATATCAGCTTTGCCATCTCCCCATTCAGAGTAATATACTCCATGAAGTAATTTTTGTTCCACGCCAAATTTTATATTAAAATTTGTAGTTGCATAGTACTCTAATGCTCCCTTAAAAGCATAATCAGTTATTTTATTTTTTTCGTGCATATCAATTAAATCGTTAAAGTTAAAATTCGATTCAAAACGAGATGCAGTAGCCCAAAAACTTGCAAACAATTGTGGGCTGAAAATATGTTTCCAGTTTATACTTCCGGTAGTGTTACCCCAGTCATAAACAAAGCCCATCGATTCTTTAGCATCTTTATCTAATTTAAAGTCAAGATCGTCAAAACTTCCAAAATAACTAACGGTTAACTTGTCATTTTCAGAAATATCAAAAAATCCCTTCAAGTTACCGTCAATAAAATAATAGTCCGGAATGTCATCTACCCATTTAGAGTATGTCTGGTCAATATAAGTTCTTCTTATACTCCCCGAAATTGAGCCGAAATTACCAATTGGCATTTGTAAAGTTGTTGAAGCGGATAACAAACTTAAATTAACTACTCCTTCAAACTTGTTTCTATTTCCATCCAAATTTGTTACATCCATAACCGAAGATAATCTTCCACCATATTCAGCACCAAAACCCCCTTTTGATAAATCAACTTTTTTAATAGCATTAGTATTAAAAGTTGAAAAAATGCCAAAAGCATGCTCTGGATTGTAAACATCGGTACCATCAATCAAAAACAAATTTTGGTCAGGTGTTCCACCCCTTACATATAAAGCTGATGAAAAATCGGAAAGTGCAGTAATACCCGGCACTGTTTGCAATGCACGTAATAAATCAGCTTCAACCATTTTTGGAATTTGATTAATTTGTTTTCCAGTAAATTCCATTTTTGAAACAGGCTTAATAAATAATTTTTCAATAGTTCTAATAGAATCTGCGGATACAACAACTTCCCCTGTATTTACCATATCCAATTCTAAATTAAACTTAAATGTGTTTTTTGAACCGTTTTTTACCATAATTTTCTTTTCAATCGTCTTATAGCCAATATAACTTACTGTAAGTAAATATTCGCCTTCCTTCATACCGGGAATAACAAAATATCCACTATTATTTGTCGTAGTTCCAATACTAAGTTCTTTAATGTAAACATTTGCACCAATTAAAGCTTCCCCGTTGGCTGCATCATAAATAAACCCACTTATAGTACCGCCTGCAAAATTTTGTGCGTTGTTTACGTTTAACATACCCCAAAATGTTAATAAAATGAATAAAATTAAAGAGTGTTTTTTTAACATGTTTTTTCCTTTTTATGAATAAATGCCTGTATTTTTTCAAAATACACTTATTACGACGGCAAACTTACAAAGAAGTTTCATAAAAGAAGAGAAAAGTTTCTCGATTGTGACGGAGTTAACACAAACTTAATATTGACTTGATTTTTAAGGTTGGATTGTTATTAAATTTAGAATGGAAAATCTTCAGTTGAAGTTGGAGTATTTATTTTTTCGACAACTGGTTTTTTTGCTTTTTTATGAACAATATTCCCTTCAACATAAATTGCTTTATGCGGTTTGGTTGGACACGCATATTCACAAGCACCGCACCCAATACAAAACTCTTCGTAAACTTTAGGAGCAACCAAATTTCCATGTGGTTCCATTTTTACTGCTTTTGTGGGACAGTGTTCACTACAAGCTCCGCAATCTGTTTTTTCAGTATAAACAATACAATTATCTTGAATAAAATGGGCAATACCTAACTGCGTAGCTTTTTTCTTTTCTAACGAAATTGGTAATATTGCACCACTTGGGCAAACTGTACTACAAAGATTGCATTCAAAATTGCAAAAACCTTTATGGTTTTCTAAATATGGTTGAAGTATTCCAAGCATTCCATATTCTAAAAACGAGGGTTGTAAAACATTTGTAGGGCATACACTTACACACAAATTACATGCAGTACAAAAGCTTGTAAAGTGTTCATGGCTTAATGAACCGGGAGGTGTTGCATAATACTTCTTATTAGTAGGAACTTTATTTACTTTATATGATTTGATTTTTTCCTGAGCTTTTACAATTGCCGTCGAACCCAATACAAACATTGAAACATCTTTAACAAATTTTCTTTTACTTTCAGAAAAAATAACTTCATCAGCCTTTTTTTTATTTTTTTTGTAGGAATTTATTATTGTAACGCCATTAGATGGACATACTGTCAAGCAATTAAAGCAGTCAACACAACGACTTACATCAATAGTTTTTTCTTTGCTATCAATGCATTCAGCTTTACAAACTTTTTCGCAGGCACCACAGCTTTTACATTTATCATCTTCAATACTTATTCTAAATACCGAAATTTTTGATAAAGCTCCTAACCAGCTGCCTAACGGGCAAATAGTATTACAATATAAACGTCCATGTTTATAAGACATAAAAGCAATAACAAAAAATACCGAAACAGGAAAAGCCAATAATCCAAGTCTTATCGATTTATAATCGAGTGGTGAAACAGCGTAACTGTTAAACATTTCCAAAACTGCAGAAACTATATTGTTTCCAAAAATGTAGATAGGTCTTAATAATTGTGCGGCAATTCTTCCAAAATTACTGTAAGGGTCTAATATATTTATAAACAACATTGTTCCGGCAAATACCGAAACAATTGTTATTATCATTATACCATTTCGTAAGAAAAAATATTCTTTAGAAAACTTAAATTTTTTCTTTTTATTTATTTTTTTTGAAAGCCACGAAATAACATCCTGCATTATTCCAAGCGGGCAAACAGTAGAACAATAAACTCTTCCAAATAGTGTTGTTAATATTATTACAACTAAAAACCCTAACGAATAAATACCAACCTTTGCAAACAATTTAAACAACGATGGAATAAATTGTAGATATAATACAGGTTCTGCAATAATTGATACCACTCCATGAGTTAGGTCAAAAAACAGCGATAAAGTTGCCAACAAAAACAGTAGAGAAACGACAACTCTAATTTTTTTTAGAAACGATAAAGACATATTAAACTTTTATTCTATCTATATTTAACTTATCAAGATTTTTTGAACCAACACCCATAGAATCAGCCATTTTAATATAATCAACATCATCGGGATTCATTCCAAATAATTTTGCACCGGCAGCATCAATTGCAACAATATCCTTTGAAACAAGCAAGGACTGCATATTGGAAATATCACCTTTATCAACTCCGCGTGGACCATGTTGCATCATTACATTATATGCATCTAAAATATTTAAATCAGGTTTTCTATATGTACTAAAATCCGCAATACATTGGTGCAAATCATTTCTGTGCCAATAACCCCTATCCCATATAATTCCCATATGGTTTTTCATAGCCATAGTCAGTTTGGCAGAGCTATGATTTTTAAGTATCGGAACATTCAAAAAAACATCAGCTTCTAAAATAAGTTCGTGAACTTTAGTATCTTTAAGTCTTTTCCCTTTTGATATCTGTACACTTTGATAGTAACTTTCTTTATTTCCCGGTGCTATTTTTCCGCCTGCTTCTTTAACTACTTTTTCAATACCACTATTAGAATAACATCTATCCCATTTATCACATGTATTATCAAAAACTAAAACTTCTTTTGCTCCAGCGTTCAAACAATGTTCAATAATTCTTTTTACTAATAATGGGTTTGTGTTTGCGGCTAATTCTGGACTTACATCCCAGCCAATATTAGGTTTCAAAACGACACGCTGATTCTTTTTAACAAAATTTTTCATTCCACCCATAGATTGAATGGCTTTATCAAACATTTTATCAGGCATTCCCCCTTTAACAGCAACCAAATCATAATTTGCAGATAAAAAATGTTTAGAGTTGGCAAATGCATTAATACTGCTACCTAAAAGAAAACCACCCACTCCTGCTGTAAAACTTGTTTTAAGAAAATCACGCCTTTTCATTTTTAGCCTGTTATTATTTTGATTTACTATTCTAAAAATAATAAAAGTTTTATATTTATACAGTAAAATTCTTTTTAACTAAAAATTAATTCGTTATTGATAATTTAAATTAATTAATTTATTTTGTTAACTGAAACTTAAAAATAATATAAAAAGGCTATGGACAACACATTAAGTATATTAAAAGAAAAAGGAATAATTAAAAGTGGAATTTTTGATTTATTAGCAATTACATTTATCTACTTTGCCCCTGCTCTTTCTCACATGGCAGGATTGCCAATTTATTATTTAGACCCAATGCGTATTGTAATAATTTTGGCTCTTGCACATACAAAAAAAGAAAATTCAGTAATTTTAGCTTTAACTTTACCATTATTCTCTTTCTTTATATCCAGTCATCCGGTTTTTGCAAAAGCCGGCTTAATAATGATGGAATTAACGTTAAATATTACATTATTTTTCTATTTAACTAAAAAGTTTAACAATGTTATTATTCCTATTTTTTCCAGTATAATAATCAGCAAAATCATTTACTATTTGGCAAAATATGCATTTATTCAATTCGCCGTTATTGAAGGAGAATTATTCAGCACACCTATTTTGATTCAATTAGTAGTTAGCTTAGTATTTTCTATCTATATTTATTACTTTTATAAAAGATCATAATGGAAGATAAATGCGAAAATTGTCAGCTTAGAAAAAAAGCTGAATTAAAACCAAATTCCTTTATTGCAAAGCTTTGGCGTTGGCACACTAAATGGTGTCCCGGCTGGAAAAAGTATCAGGAACAATTAAAGAAAAACCCTTAATAACTGTTTTAAGTTCTTGAAGGCTTGTTATTTCTAAATCTATAAAATAGATTTTAGAATCCGCAACTTATTCTATTTCCCATGCGTCTTATAATCATCTGTTTTATGGATATTTTCTTTATTTTTAATTTATTTTATTCTTAATTTGATACGTAACGTTTTATATATTATTGCAGGAATGTTTGTTTTTTTTGCCGGTATGATTACCTATGGGATTATTTTAAATATCCGCGAAGTAACCTTAGAAGAAGCAATGATTGAAAAAAACATTACCGAATTAAATAACGTTTACTTAATTGTTAATAGAAAAAAATATCGATTGGAATTATATTCCGATTCAGTTTTGGTTAAAAGTTATAAAGCTGTTTTTGGTAAAAATTTTGGAACTGTTAAACAATCAAAAGACGATTATATAACACCAATTGGAGAATATAAAGTTTGTGCAATTGATACATTATCAAAGTTTACCAAGTTTTTTAGAATAAATTATCCAAATGAAAAAGATGTTACCGAAGCATATCGCGAAAATTGGATAACAAAAAGTGAATTTTTACTGCTACAACAATCATGGAATAACAGAGATTGTCCGAGTGACAGCACTTCAATAAGTGCCAATATCGGAATACATGGTATGGGAAGATTTAATTTTATTTTTAAGAATCTTCCGTTTTCATTTAATTGGACTAATGGTTCTGTATCGATAAGTGATGAAAACATTAATGAAATATATCCTATAATAAAAATTGGTACTCGAGTTTCTATTGTATATTAAATCAAAATTAAAACTGCTATTTTACGTAAGTATATTGTTTTATTTACCAACAGCTTTATTTTCCCAATTCTTAGAAACTTCAAAGTATGAATTAGACCAAGTGCTTTTTCATGGGAATAGAGAAGTACCAACTCCTGTTTTACAAACTATTGTTTCTGCAAAAGAATCACCAGGTTGGTTTTCCCAAACCTTACAAAAATATACATCTTTTGGACAGTCCCCCGTCTATTTTGACTCTTTAATTATACCGGGAGATATGGCAGCCCTTAGAAATTATTACTATTCCAATGGTTTTTTTAAAGCCCAGTTTTTCACTTCTTACTCTATTGATACAGTTAATATGTCCGCAATTTTAACTTTTCATATTGTAGAAGGGACTCAATCCACTATTAACTCGTTTACCGTAACGGGCTTAGATGATTTACCACAAGAATTTGCCAACAAGGTAAATGATATTTGTTCAATTGATACAAGTGCAAATTACTCGGGAAGATTAATCGACGAGAAACAAAGTTCAATTTTAACATTCTGTCGCGATAATGGATACATGCTTTGCTCTACGGTTGGTAACCCCTACGTACAAATTGACACAATGAAAAACAAAGTAGATGTACAAATTTCTTTTAACTTAGGTAATAGATATAAAATTAAAGATATAAGAGTTGAAAAAACTGGCGAAGGGAAAGAGCTTGTTGATGATGAACTTGTTAGAGAGGTGGCAGACATACAAGATAATTCTTATTATAGTTTATACGATTTACAAAAAGCACAAGTTCGTTTGTACAGAACAAATTTGTTTGGTTCTGCTTTAATTACAGGAGTTTCTTCGGATACATCAGGCAACTATGTACCTATAAATATAATTACGGATATAGGACTGTTACACGAACTTTCCCCGGAAATAATTGTGAATAACGAAGAAAACGCTTTTAACTTGGGTTTTAGCTTAGGTTATACAAAAAAGAACTTTCTTGGTTCAGCTCGCAAATTATCGTTAAGTGCTTCTTCTGCTGCTCAAAGTATTACCGAATTTTTAATGCACCCTGAATTAAACGATACAACGGTTTACGGTTACGCCGATATAAGAGGAAGTATTGAACAACCGTTTTTATTTGGAGAGCCAATTAATACTAAATTTGAAACTTACTTGACAGTTCAGAAAAAAGAAGCAGAATATAACGCAACAATTTATGGTACTAAAGTTAATTTAACATTTGAATTACCTCGTAAAGTATACTTAACTTCTTTAGGGACTTATTTTAATTGGGAGTATTCTCGTTACGTTTACAGTAATTCTTATCTTATTGATGCTTATACAACTTTGCTTACAAGAGATTACAATATATCAGCTGACACGGCTAAAATACTATCCAAAGAATTTGTTGAATCGCAAGGGAGCAAGAGCATTAAATCAACCAATGCTATTCTTGGTATTGATATGAGCATTAACAAAGCAGATGATTTTTTATTTCCAACAAGTGGTTATAATTTATCATTATTAATTGAAGATGGAAATTCAATTCCGTTTTTAATCAGCAAACTATTTAATTACCCTTATTCAGCTACGGGTTATTTAAAAACCGTTTTTACTGCAATGGGTTATTTCTCTTTATTTAGCAGTAAAGTAAATGTTATAGCAGCCAAATTTAAGACCGGTTATATTTTTGCCCATAGAGGTGATATTGCATTAATTCCGTTGAATCAAAGGTTTTATTCCGGTGGCAGCAATTCTTTACGTGGCTGGCAGGCAAGAGATTTAGTTCCATTGACCATAATAAATTTTGATAATTTAAATAGTGAAGATTTTGAAGCCGTTTTATTCC
This sequence comes from Melioribacteraceae bacterium, assembly GCA_963663265.2. Taxonomy (GTDB): domain Bacteria; phylum Bacteroidota; class Ignavibacteria; order Ignavibacteriales; family Melioribacteraceae; genus JAEXOD01. Next base: position 1,800,326 of record CAXXXM010000002.1, on the reverse strand, counting down.
GAGGGGTTACTCCCGGTGGTTTTTTCCAATTGGAAAGCAGTATTGAAGCACGCTTAAGATTGTTAGATAGGATTGGTTCTGCTGTTTTTGTAGATTTTGGTAATACTTGGAATGATTATAAAGATTTTGAATTTGACAACGTTGCCGTTGCTATTGGATTTGGGTTAAGATATTATTCTGACTTTGCCCCAATTAGAATTGATTTCGGTTTTAAGTTTTACGATCCCTCCGATAGAACAAGTTTCTTTAAAAAGAGTATTCTACCTGAAACATTCCAATTACATTTAGGCATTGGAGAAGCTTTTTAATTTTCTTCATTTTGCGTTTTCATAAATATAATTCAAAAGCTCACTCCCAAACTCCGATATTACTGCCTTTGTTTTTTTGGGAATATCACCGGAAATATATTGAAGTCTAAGCACGTCTCCGGTTTTTTGATATTCGGGTAAAACTCCCGAGAAGAAAAACCCTTCTGCTTCTAAAATTGCACAATTTACTTGTGTTACCGGATTGCTTAAAGGCAGGTCTATTATTACATTTAGAATTTGGTTGTTAGTCAACTCACCTAACAACGATTTAATTTTAACAATAAAGTCATTACCATATTCAACAATATCTATTAAAGCTGTTTTTGTTTCCGACGAGATAGTTAACAACAAGTTAGTCTGTTGAGGCAGATGTAATAATAACGATTTCAAATCAGCAGCAAGCATAATACGCTTAATATTTAAGCGTTTGTAAATTTGGTTTACAATATTTTGGTGATGCAAAGGGGGATAGATAGTTAAATCGGGGCTATTATTCAGTTTTTTATAATATAAAATATTATCTAAGGAGTTATCAAAAAGCAAAAAGGCAACCTCAACAGATTCTGATAATGGAGCCTCATTCTGTTGAAATTTTTCTAAAAAGCAAACGTTGTAATAAACTCCATAAAGCCCCATTTCCATAGAATAATTAAATAAAAACTCCTTCATTGCAGTACATATTTTATTAGAGCGATATTTTTTATCTATTATTACTTCGCATAACTCGCCAACCATTGAATCGGGATTATTTAATTTTAGAGCAATATGTCCTATAATTTCATTCTTTTTATTCAGTACAACACAAGCATCAAGTGCTCCAATTTCTAACAATTCTTTTCGTATTTCAGGGTAATAAACACCATCGTTAGGATAATTATACTCATAATTCTTAAAAACAAATTGTGTAAATTCTAATGCCTGCTCGGGCTGCATAAACTGATAAACCAAATCATCGTTACAAACATCTTCGTATTTTGATGCTGAATTTTGCTCAATATTCTCACTATTAAACGCTTGGAGTGGAATTTTTTTTGTAACTATTATTTCCTTGCCATCTTTACCCAAATTATTAAAACTAATTTCATCGGCAAAAGCTTTAATTAAAATTGCCCCAATATTTTCGTTATCATCAATATGTCCTTCAAAATCAAACGGTTCCCCTTTATCAACAAAACATATTTTTAATTTGCCGGGAAGATACTTAACAGCCACTTCATAAAACCCTTTTTGACCCTTACTAAAAGAATTTTCAATTATACTTAAAGCAGCTTCTTCTGTAATAAGTTCTAATTTTATTCGTTCTTCTCTGCTAAGCTGAAATTTTTCTGCTATACCACTTACAAAACCGGTCAATGCCGGTATGTAGGTTTTGTTCGCTTCAATTTGTATTGTTGCAATAACTACCGATAGCTCACTTTCAGATTTCAGCTTTTCAGTCATAGCTTTTACCTATAAATTTGCAATTGAGTCAACTATTTCAAAAATTGGAGTAAATCCTGCAATTTCAAATACTTCGTAAATATGCTTTTTTAAACCGGCAAGAACCATTTTTTTGTTAGCAGCTTTTATTTTTTTTGCTCCTACTAACAATACTCGCAAGCCCGAACTTGAAATATAATCCAAATCAGCAAAATTTATTACAATATCAACCTCACCTTCGTCAAGTTTTTTAACCAACTGTTCTTCAAATTCACCTGATGTGCTTGCATCCAATCTGCCAGCTATACTTATAATACTGTATTTGTCTTTTTTTTCTACATTAATAGTCATTTTTCCACCATTTATTAATTTATTATTTTTTTTAGCGTTAGTATATTTTTATTTTCTTCTCTTTTGTATTTTATTTCATCCATTTTGGTTTTAACAAAATGGATACCAAGCCCACCAATACCCTTATCTTCAACTTCTAAATCTAAATTGGGTTTTTCTTTTTTTGTAGGATCAAATTCTTGACCATCATCAATAAGGGTTATCTCAATATTATTCCCCTCTTTTTCTAAAATTACTTCAATTTTATGCGTATTTTTATCGTTATATCCATATAAAATAATATTTGTTACAAGTTCATCTAACGATAAATTAATATCAAAAACCACATTCATTGGAAGGTTGTTTTCTTCACCAAATGTTTCAATCACTTCGGCTAATTTAGCTAACTGTTCAAGTTGGTTTAATAATTCTATTTTAATCATTAACATATCCGATAATTTCGTATTTTTTCTACTGGTTTTCGAATCAACATTTAAATATAATTAAGTTTTAAAATAACACAATATTATTTATTTTGGTATAATAAAATTTCGAGTAAAAATGGATATTAAAAATATTTTTTCGGTTTTGCAAGTTAATTCTAAAAAAGAATACTTTGAAGACATTATTTCTGAGGATAATTTCAGGATTGAACGTATAATTTCTGAGGGACATACTACTCCCAATGATTTTTGGTATGACCAAGACGAAGATGAATTTGTCCTTCTATTAAAAGGTTTTGCAAAATTGATGTTTGAAGACGGTTCAATAGTTGAACTCAACGAAGGAGATTATTTAATAATAGAAAAACATGTTAAACACAAAGTAATTTTTACATCAACCGAAACTAAAACATTTTGGCTTACATGTTACTACAAAAGAAAGTCTTAATTTTTATTTTTATTTCTGTTATTTCAATTTCCATTAAAGCAGAAGAATTAAATAGTAAAATTGGGTTTTCTATTGGTACAGGTTCTATTTCGTCAAATTCTCCCAATCAAACGGTTATTTCTTTTAGTTCGTATTTTGATTTTTATCCAAATATTTGGGATAATATTGATTTCAGAATTTCGGCTTTGTACGCAAAAAAATACGATTATTTTTTGCCAAGCAATGGGGATGGTAAATTTTACTCATACTTGCTTTCTTTTGGCTTAAGTGCCGTAACTTATCAAAAGGCTGGAGATAATTTATGGTTAGAAGAATCTATTGGGGGAATATTTGTTTACGACAAAATATTTAGATTTCAGACAAATAGAAGTTTTGGTTTTAATATTGGTCTTGCTGCAAACATTAAGTTAAAAAAAGAAAGTCCAAAGTCTTCATCAATTGGGATTGGTTTAAACTATGGACTTACCTTTAATAATTATAACACAAACTATTTTTTATACTCTATTCAATATAAAGTACCTTTATAATTTATTTAATTCACGCATCATATTACCAAACTGGTCAAATGTTAGCGATTGTTCACCATCGCTTTTTGCATGATCGGGATCCGGGTGAAATTCTATCATAATTCCATGGGCACCAACAACTTTTGCTGCTTTTGCAAGTGGTGTAACCAAATTCCTTTGTCCTAACGCATGTGATGGGTCAACAATAATTGGCAGATGGGTTAATTCTTTTAATACAGGAACTGCACTTAAATCAAGTGTGTTTCTTGTTGCCGTTTCAAAAGTTCTTATTCCACGTTCACACAAAATAACTTGTCTATTGCCTTGACTTAAAATATATTCAGCTGCATTCAGCAATTCATCAATTGAGGACATCAATCCACGTTTTAGCAAAACAGGGCGGTATGTTCTTCCAACTTCTTTTAATAATGCAAAGTTTTGCATGTTACGAGCACCAACTTGGATAATATCCGAGTATTTTGCCACTTCACTAATTTGTTCAGGAGCTAATACTTCTGTAATAATTGGCATATCATATACTTGACCTGCTTCAGCAAGATAGTTTAATCCTTCAAAACCTAAACCTTGAAAACTATATGGCGATGTTCGGGGCTTAAAACATCCCCCGCGTAAAATATGTCCACCTGTTTCTTTTAAATGTGAAGCACAATCAAGTACTTGTTGATGTGATTCAACCGAACAAGGACCGGCAATAACAACAAAAGAATCACCACCAATTTCAATTCCTTTAACTTTTATTATTGTATCTTCGCTTTTGTATTCACGGCTTGCAACTTTATAACTTTTTGAAGATTTTTTCTTAACAGGAGCAGCTTCAACAGCGGGGACTGCTTCTTCAATTCCAATTTGCTTTTCAGTAGTTTCTTCATTTTCCGAAACAGTAAATTTGCTTAAATCCATTTTGGTTCTATCTAAATCAGGTGATACATACGAACCAAGCACCTTAAATAATCGTGTTAGTGAACCTAATTTGTCAAGCATCTCTTGAATTATCGGATCTTTGATATTCCCTTCAAAATCCAAATAGAACATTTCTTCCCACGGGTTCCCAAGTATTGGACGTGATTCTAATTTTGTTAAATTAACATTAAACTTTCTAAAAACCATCAAAGCATCAACTAAAGCACCGGGCTTTTGGTCTGTTGCCATAACTAACGAAGTTTTACATGGTATTCTTAAATCAACTTCAATCGGCTTACGGGCTGCAACTAAAAATCGAGTATAATTTTGTGATTGGTTAGCAATATTTGTTCGGATAATTTTTAATCCATATATTCTTGCTGCTTCTTCACTTGCAATAGCCGCAGTATCCAACAAACCGTCTTCTTTTACTTTTTGTACGGATAATGCTGTATCAGGATAATAATCAATTTTTACATGTGGTAGTGTAGCCAAAAACTTACTGCATTGGGCAACGGGCTGAACATGAGCAATTATTGTTTTTATTCTATTAATTGGAATTTCTTCATTTGCAACCAAACAATGCTTTACATGAAATTTTTCTTCACCAACAATATATAAAGTTGTATGTAAAAGAGCATCATAAACTTCATTTATACCACCTGATGTTGTATTTTCAATTGGAAGCATTGCGTAATCTGCTTCACCTGTTTCAACTGCTCTAACAACTTCATCAAAAGTCTGTTTACCAATAAACTCAAGTTCGGCTTCCTCACGTGCAAAAAATTTGTGTGCCGCTAACGAGCTGTAAGATCCTTCAACTCCTTGTATTGCTGTTCTAATGATTCTTTTTCCATTTGTTTCAGGAACGTCCATTTTAACAAGGTAATGATTTTGTAAGCGGACAGAATCTTCAATAATTTCGTAAAACACTTTGGTAATATAGTTGGCATCTAACCCAACTTTCTTCCCATCTTTTATTAAAGTGCCTAATAATTCTTCTTCCCTATCCTTATCCCTAATAGGTGATGATGTCAGCTCTTTATATTTAATTACTTCAATACTAAGTTTTCTTCTGTCTGAAAGTAACTTTAATAATTGCTCATCTAATTCAGTTATTTTTTCTCTTATTTCTTTCATATGTACAATGTATAAATATTTAAAATTATAAATATTAATTTACAAATAAATCAAGCAATATTAAATGATAAAATATCTGCTTTTATTTATTATCATAATAGTTTTAGCGATATCATAAATTCATCTTTTGGTACAAAACCTTTTTCATGTGCTCGGGCGTAACCAAAAGAAAGATTAGATTTTAATAATGAAAACAACACTAATTCAAAATCAACCTGTGCCCCGTAATTAAACATATTTCTATTTAAGCTTTTTTCATCAATATTTGTTGCCAAAGCCATACCAAACAACGAAAAACGCATATATGTGGTATAAAAACTTAAGAATCCAAATTTTCTAAATCTAATTGGGGATAAATTTAACTCTAATGTCCCTTTGGCAAAATTTTTACTTCCCACTTCATTAATTTCTAAGCCGGGAAAACTTTCAAAATCTCTATATCTTTGTACATTCTGGTAATCAACATAATTATTGCCAAAACCTCCAAAGTAAAAATTATCAAAAGCATTTCCGGTAATACCAAATGAATGACCTGCTGCAGTTCTTAACCAAATTGCGGAATTTTTAAATGGAAGCAATGTTCCAAAGTCTAATGTAGTATATACTTTGGGAAAATGTTTTTCGTTTACAAAATAATTTAATCCATACAAATTAAATACATATCCCTGTTCGTATTCAATTGCTCCTATTGATTTCCTCAGTTTACTATAACTTAAGTTTAACAAACCTGAATAAAGCTTAGAGTAACTTGCTGCCACATTTTGATAACCTGGAATAGTTTCTAAATCACCATAACCGGCAAGTTTTATTCTATAATCAAAACTATAAGGTCTAAAAGCATTTATAATATGTTTATATTGAATTGAATACTCATATCCCGCCCTGCTTGTTTTTGTTGGACCAAACAAATCATAAAAATCAGTCTTATTATATGAACCGCTAAATGTCCAGTCCCAATATTTATAGCTTGCAGCTGCATGTATTCTTTGTTTTTTCTCAATTAATTTATTTGGAGAATACAAAACTGACATGTTAAACGCACTCAGTCCAACTGGATCCATAAATTTAATTTGATACCCAAAAGCTGCATAATCTTTATATCCTTGAACAATCGGATAAGCTGAAGAAAATCGTGTTTCTTTAATAAAACCGTATTTTTCTTCTTTCACTTCATCTTTCCCCAATTCCCGTGGTGGTGGAAGCATCCAGCTTTCTACTTCCGGATTTTTCTCAATTACTTTTTGTCCCAAATAATTTATTGAATTAACATCTTCTAACGGTGCTATTTTCATTAATTCCGGAGTTAAACCTTCTGTTGTATACTTAAAAACTACAAGCGAATCATTGGATATTGGCAATGGTCTGAAATAACCTGTTTCAGAATTTGTTAATATTTCTAATTCTTTTGTTTCTACATTAATTCTATATACGTTGGATACTCCGGTATAATATGATGTACCTATTAAATATTTACCATCAGGCGTAAACATAAAATTTGAGGCCGAATTATCCTCAAATTCATATACTTTGTTAAAATTTTGAGAACCCATCTTTAACGAATCAATATTAAAATAAACAAGTTCTTGCTCACCCGATACTTTACTCATAGTACAGGATAGTTTTGCTCCATCAGCAGAAACATCTAAGTCAAAAATGCTTGTACCAAACGTTATTGCATAAACCGTATTAAATTCATTATATGGCGGTTTGGCATAAACAATCATCGTTCTTCCATTGTTTGTTTGGACTCCCCATAATGTATGGTCAGCTTTATTAATTACAAAGTCACCCGTACGGCAATATTCAATCAATTCCTCTCTATCATTCCCATTGATATCACAAACATTTAAATTTCTCCAATCCGAGTTGTTTTCTGAAAAGAACACTTGTCTTGTTGAATCATCATAAGCGATATTTGTAACAAAATACAAATTAGGACTATTAACATCTGTAATTTTTGCAATTTCCCCATTATCAATATTTATTTTACATATTCTGGCTAAGTTTTTTGGATGGTTTATGGCTGCAACTATACTTCTTGTCTCTTTATCGTAATAAGGACGTGATACAGAACCTAAGTTGTTTTTTGTAATTTGCTTAAATTTTGATACAGGATTTTTCCTAATTAATTCTAAATTTTTATTTTGAAAATCTTTTTCAAATGATATCCAGTTTTCCCACTCATCTTCTACGTCTACGTTAAAAACATTTTCAAATTGCGAGGCATAAAACCTTTTTGAATCCTCTGTTCTGTTATAAAAGTCTCTTACTTTATCAACCCCATATTTGTTAGCTAAATAACTAACAAATCTGGTTCCATATAAATATGAATTTACCCCTACTTGAAAATCTATTGTTGTTCCTTCAGATTCCAACCCTACAACTCTATAAAAATAAGAGCTATCCAATACCATAGTTCTAAAAACCATTTCATCATAACCACCTAACACACGCCCCATTCCACCAGACATCCATGTTTCCATAAAGACTGCAATTCCTTCATGATACCAGCGTGGCGAGTACCAGCGTGGAGTTGTTAAATAACTGTAAAGCATTGTTACAGGATTTTCCTGTTCTGGGATTGTTTTCCCCCCTAATATACTTCTATAAAATTTATCTGTTGATGAAGCCTTATCGCACATAACTACATGTGCCAATTCATGACTCATTAACCATTGCAGTCTTTCGTTTGCCGGCATTATATCAAATGTGTATTCAAATGGAGCAATATTTGCCGAAATAAAATTCCAAGGAATTACAAGTGTACCTCCATTTCCAACATCTGAAAAATCATTTAATAAAATTGTAACGTCTTCACTTGGTGTATAATCCCAAAACTTTTTATGGAAACTCATTGCATTATCAAAAGTGCTTGCAGTATAAGGAATAATGTAAGAATAACCCCTCTCTATAAATAACAAATTTAAATCTTTACTTAAATAGTGATTTATTTGACCCTTTAGACTTGTAAAACATAAACCCATCACAACAAACAACAATATTTTTCTCATTGTATTCTATTATTCCTATTAATTAATATTCAAATTTAATAAATTTAACTAATAATATTTTTATTTATTGGATTAAGCATGAAAAATAATTTTAATCTTGGTGATATGCCAAAAGATGAATTTTTAGAATTTAGTAGTAAATTGACAAAGATAATTACTGATTACTTATATAACATCGAAAAATATCCTGTTTTGCCAAAAATAGCACCGGGAGATTGTTATAAACACTTTTCGGCAGAACCTCCACAAACTGCAGTTGATTTTTCCGAACTATTAAGTTCAATTGAACCAAAAATTTTTAACAATGCAACCCATTGGAACCACCCAGGTTTTATGGCATATTTTAATTCCACTTCAAGCGGACCAGGTATATTAGCAGAATTTTTAACAGCAGCCCTAAATACAAACGGAATGGTTTGGAAATCTTCTCCAATAAATACAGAACTGGAAACAGTCGTTGTTAATTGGATGAAACAAATGTTAGGTCTGCCAAATGCATTTTGGGGAATAATATACGATACTGCTTCAGTTAGCACATTTCATGCACTTGCTGCAGCACGCGAAAAAGTTTTTCAGGATAATAAAAATTACGATTTGAACATTAATTCCTTTACCGTATATATATCAGAGCACACTCATTCCTCAGCAGAAAAAGGAGCATTAGCACTTGGAATCAGAAAAATAAGAAAAATTAAATCGAACAACAATTATGAAATTGATTTAACTGAACTTGAAGAGACAATAAAAAAAGACTTACAGAACAATTTGATTCCAATGGCTGCTGTTGCAACTATTGGTACAACTGCTGTTACTTCAATTGATGATGTTATTAGTGTTTCTTCAATATGTAAAAAATATAATATCTGGCTCCATGTTGATAGTGCACATGCCGGCATTGCTGCAATTGCTGATGAATACAAACATTTGTTAAATGGTGTTGAGCTGGCTGATTCAATTGTTGTTAATCCCCACAAATGGATGTTTACTCCAACGGATTTGAGCTTGTTGTTTATTAAAGAAAAACATTATCTAAAAGATGCTTTTTCAATAATTCCCGAATATCTTCGTTCTAACATTGATGATCAAGTTGAAAATAGTATGGATTACGGTATTCAATTAGGAAGAAGATTCCGTGCTTTGAAGTTGTGGTTTATTATTAGTTATTTTGGAGTAGAGGGGATTCAAAACAGAATTAAAGAACATTTTCGATTAGCTGATATTTTCAAAACATTAATTGAAAACAATCCAATATTTGAACGAATGGCTCCTATGCCTGTTACTACAATATGTTTTAGAGCATTAATTCCCAATTGTAATGAAGTTGAAACCATTAATAATTTTAATTTAGATTTAATTGATAAAGTAAACGATACTGGAAAATTCTTTTTATCACACACAAAAATTAATGGAAATGTAATTATCAGGGTTGTTATTTCAAGTCTTAGAGTTGAAGAAAAACACGTTATGGATTGTTATAATACTTTTGTTGAACAATACAAAAAATTATTATCAAATAAAAACCGATAGAAATTTTAAGCAAAAAAAAAGCGGCTAAAGAGCCGCTTTCTGTTGCGTATAACTTAAAAATTATTTCACAACTTCAACATCTTGCGCTTGTGGACCTTTTTGTCCTTGGCCAACTGTAAACATAACTTTTACACCTTCTTCTAAAGTACGATATCCATCGCCTTTAATAGATGAAAAATGAACGAATACGTCGTCACCTTTACTGCGCTCGATAAAACCGAAACCTTTTGCAGCGTTAAACCACTTTACGGTTCCTGTTTCACGCTCTGCCATTTGTGGTACTCCTAATTATTACTTATTACTTAAATTGAGCAAAGCGACTAATACCATAAAAACTAATATCTCAAAAGTCCAACAGCCTAGTACAACTGCTCTCTATATGCAAAATGCTTAATTATTATTTAAAAAGCAAATAAATAAATATAAATTTTTGTGATTTATATCAAAATTAGAAACTTTTGTATTGATTTATTGTAAAATTTTTGTATTTATAAGTGCACTACGTTGATTTGTTTATATTTTTAGTGTTCATCTTTTAAATTTCAATGGGTGCAAAAAATTTTTGAGGTATAAAAATATGGCAATAGATTTTAATTTATTTACAGTTAAAGCACAAGAAGTTGTGCAAACTTCTATTGAAATTGCACAAAATTATAATAATCAAATTATTGAACCCGAACACTTATTAGCTTCAATGATTCAAGATGAATCGTGTGTTACTGTCTCTATTTTACAAAAAGCCGGAATTAATTTAAGTCAAGTAAAACTTAAAGTCGGTTATTATTTAGAAAAACTTCCAAAAGTTTCTGGTGCCGGTGTTGGCGACCAACAGTTTTCCATTAAAACATCCAAAGTTTTTGATGCCGCTGCACAAGAAACAAAAAACCTTAAGGATGAATTTATTTCAACCGAACACCTTTTGCTGGCAATTGTTTCCGATAGTGGAAATGCCGGGCAGCTTTTGCGTGATTTAGGATTATCACACGAGCTTGTTCTAACAGCATTAAAAGATGTTAGAGGAAATCAAAGAGTAACTTCACAAACGGCCGAAGAGAATTATCAATCACTTAAAAAATATGGTCGTAATTTAAACGATTTAGCTAAGCGTGGAAAGTTAGATCCTGTTATTGGACGTGATGAAGAAATTAGAAGAGTGCTTCAAGTTCTTTCGCGACGTACAAAAAACAATCCCTTATTAATTGGCGAACCCGGTGTTGGTAAAACTGCAATTGCTGAAGGTATTGCCCATCGAATAATTTCCGGTGATGTTCCCGAAAACCTTAAAACAAAAAGTATTATAGCTCTCGATTTAGGTGCTTTGGTTGCTGGGGCTCAATTTAGGGGTCAATTTGAAGAAAGAATGAAAGCTGTAATTAAAGAAGTTCAAGATTCCAATGGTGAAATAATTCTATTTATTGATGAAATTCATCAACTTGTTGGTGCCGGTAGAACCGATGGAGCTATGGATGCAGCAAACATTTTAAAACCTGCTTTAGCTCGTGGCGAACTTCATACAATTGGAGCAACAACACTTAATGAATATAAAAAATATATAGAAAAAGATGCTGCTCTTGAAAGACGTTTTCAACCCGTTTTAGTTTCTGAACCTAATGAAGAGGATAGTATTTCTATTTTACGTGGATTAAAAGATAAATATGAAATTCACCATGGTGTTAGAATTACCGATGGTGCCATTGTTGCTGCCGTACAACTTTCTACTCGATATATTACTGATAGATTCTTGCCCGACAAAGCTATTGATTTAGTTGATGAGGCTGCTTCTAAATTACGAATTGAAATTGATTCTTTACCTGAAGAATTAGACAATGTTGAAAGAAAATTAAAACAGTTGGAAATTGAAAAAGAAGCATTAAAACGCGAACATGATTCTGACAGCGTAAAACGGCTTTCCGAGCTTAATTTGGAACTGAGTAATCTTAACGAACAAAAAGCAAGTTTAAGGAGCCATTGGCAGTTAGAAAAGGAACTTATTACTTCAATTAGACAATTAAAAAGTAAAATTGAAAATATTAAAACTACCGCAGAGAAATTTGAACGAGAAGGAAATTTTGGCAAAGTTGCTGAATTACGTTACGGCACCTTGCTTGAAACTGAAAAAAACTTAAAAAGTAAAACTGACGAATTAAGCGAAATTCAAAAAAATAATAGAATGCTTAAAGAAGAAGTTGATGCAGAAGATATTGCTGAAGTAATTGCAAAATGGACAGGTATTCCTGTTTCCAGAATGTTGGAAAGCGAAAGAATCAAACTACTTAAATTAGAAGATGAATTGCACAAACGTGTTGTTGGACAGGACGATGCCGTTCAAGCGGTTGCAAATGCTATTAGACGAAGCAGAGCAGGCTTACAAGACACAAATCGACCAATAGGCTCATTCATATTCATTGGAACAACAGGAGTTGGTAAAACTGAATTGGCAAGAGCTTTAGCCGGCTTTTTATTTAACGATGAACATGCTATGGTTAGAATTGATATGAGTGAATATATGGAAAAGTTTTCTGTTTCTCGATTAATTGGGGCTCCTCCGGGATATGTTGGTTACGAAGAAGGGGGACAATTAACCGAAGCTGTTAGAAGACATCCTTATTCTGTTGTATTATTAGATGAAATTGAAAAAGCACATTCCGAAGTTTTTAATGTTTTACTGCAAGTTCTTGAAGATGGCAGATTAACCGATAATCAAGGACGTACTGTTAACTTTAAAAACACTATAATTATTATGACAAGTAATTTAGGCTCGCATTTAATCCAAGAAAAATTAGATTTAATAAACGAAGATAATTACTCTTCTATTCTTGGCGAGATGAGAGTGCAAATTACTGAATTGCTCAAACAGTCGATAAGACCTGAATTCTTAAACAGAATTGATGAAATTGTAATGTTTAAACCTTTATTAAAATCTGAATTAAAACAAATTATTGATATACAATTAAATATTCTAAGTAAAAGTTTAGCCGCAAAAAATCTAAGACTATCTGTCACAGATTCCGTTAAAGATTTATTACTTCAAGTAGGCTACGATATTACCTTTGGTGCTCGCCCTCTTAAACGAACTATTCAGCGTTATATTGCAAATCCTCTGGCTTCTCAATTATTAATGGGTAATTTTGAAAATGGAGATACTATTAATATTGATGTTGATAACAGAGGGAAAATTATTTTTAACAAATAGAACCATTAACTTAAAACAAAAAGGGGAATAAATATTTAAACATTTATTCCCCAATCTGTATATATCACTACATCTATCGATTTTTTACAATGCCACTAAACCTATTTTACCAACATCATTTTCTTTGTTTGTTGCCAAGCACCTATTGTTAATCGATACATATACATACCAGAGCTTAATTTTGTAGCATCAAATGAATACGAATGTTGACCGGCAGTTAAATTGCCATTAACTAATGTAGCTACTTCTCTACCAAGCATATCATAAACTGTTAATTTAACATTTTCTGATTTCTGAACATTAAAATTAATTGTTGTACTTGGGTTAAATGGATTTGGGAAGTTTTGTGCTAAATAATTTGTTTCAGGCATTACTACTTCATCTTCTACACCCGTAGCTTTATCTGCTTCAACTACCCATACATAAGCATCACCTGCCCATACACTAAAAGAAGTTTTATAGTTTACAAAAACATACTCCTTTTTACCATCGCCATCCATGTCTCCTGCTGGGCAGCCATAGAATAAACGTGGAGTAACTGTATTTGCTGAATCTGGTGAGAATCCTGAGTATTCGAAAATATCAAAAGCAATATTTAAGTTCCAGCTTGCTGAATCTAACGGACTACCTGCACCTGAGTATTCAAGATCAAAGATCTGTCCATTCATTTCACCACCAATCATTAAATCTAATTTTTCATCTTGATCAGGATCGTCAACATACAAAGTACGTAATTTTCCACCTGCTTGTTTTGGTAAATGACCAACTAATTTTACATCTGCTGCTGTTATTGCACTTACATCAGTGATATTTGTTATTGCAAATATTGCATTTTCCGGTTCAGTTGCAGCAATATACATTTCATTTACACCATCATTATTTACATCTGTAACTCTTACAGCATCTAATGCACCGTAATCAGTTGTAAATAATTCTGTTAAGCTATTTACTAATTCGTAAGTATTAGGTCCTGTTGCTTCAATTATGTGAAGACTGAACATATTCCAAACAAAAGCATAAATTTCTTTTTTTCCGTCGCCATCTAAATCGCCGGTTGTAACGTTATACATTCCACCACCGGTTAATCCTTGTAAGTTATATTCTGTTACCCAGCTTCCAAAACCGGCTACTTGACCTTCTACGGCAATAACAATTACTTCTCTTCCACGTCCACCTTGTCTGATACCAACAATTAATTCATTTTGACCATCGCTATCAATATCTTCAACTTGTAAACTATAAGGACGGAAGTCAATATTTGGTTCTGTTAAAAAGTCCCAACTCATATTTGCTTCAGGCTCGGTACCATTATAAACACCGTATTTATTTTCGCCTGTTACGCCATTCCATTCAAACACCCATAATCTTGTTGGGTTTGGATTTTCTGCTGTTGCTACTGATGGCATAGTGGTTATAATTTCATCTAATCCGTTTCCATCAAGGTCACCTACTGCTATACCTGCATAAGTATTAGCATCAACCGGATATTTGAAATACCAAACTAATTCATAATTATTATCGCCAGTTGCTTCATACATTAAGCAATAATTAGAATCCATATCAGTATAAGCACATATAAATTCACCTTTACCATCTTTATCAGTATCGAACCCGGATTTTACAATCCCCATTTCCGAGCTTACCTGTTCTGGTTGAAAAGGTATTTGCTGCATTTTCCAACTATAATTCCACACGTTCTGAGCATATAACATACCCGAAATCATAATCATAAATAATAAGTACAGTTTTCTTGCCATGGTCTTACTCCTGTTTGTAATATAGTTAATTTAATATAATGTATAATAATTGTATAACTAACATTTATTGAATATTACTTGGATCTGACTAACATATAAAGAACTATTTTGCACCAAAATTATACTGTATAATGTATACAAATAATTTTAACTTAAAATATTTACATTATTATTAAAAAACAAGTACTTTTTTTAGTTTTATGTGGAATTATTACAAATGAATATTTTTATGATTTTTTTTGCTAAATCACTTTTTTGGGTGTTTTATTGTTATTTTTAATTCAATCCATACTAAAGATAATTATTATTGTTTTTTAGTGCTTCATTTCTTTTCGTATATAATCATTTTAACGTACGTTAATTACATTTTATTTAAAATACAAACAGAACTGCTTTGCAGTTCTGTTTTTGTAGATTTTTAAATATTGAATTATAATTTTTTTTGAAACGATAGTATTTTTTATTCCCATGACTAAAGTCATGGGCAACAAATAAAATTATTTTGCATAAAACCCCGCACTAAAGTACGGGGACAGAAATTATTTATATTCCTCATAACTTATCGCTATCAGCTTCTTTAAGTCACGCGTTACTCGTCACTCGTCACAATCTTTCCTCATCACGCTTCACGTTCTTTTACGCTTCACGCATTACGACTATTCACTATTAGCTATTCACAATTCACTACTTTCCGTTACTCGTCACTTTCTTTTTATCTTTCCCCATGACTAAAGTCATGGGCAACAAATAAAATTATTTTGCATAAAACCCCGCACTAAAGTACGGGGACAGAAATTATTTATATTCCTCATAACTTATCGCTATCAGCTTCTTTAAGTCACGCGTTACTCGTCACTCGTCACAATCTTTCCTCATCACGCTTCACGTTCTTTTACGCTTCACGCATTACGACTATTCACTATTAGCTATTCACAATTCACTACTTTCCGTTACTCGTCACTTTCTTTTTATCTTTCCCATGACTAAAGTCATGGGCAATAAATAAAATGTTTTTGCATAAAACCCCGCACTAAAGTACGGGGACAGAAATTATTTATATTCCTCATAACTTATCGCTATCAGCTTTTTTAAGTCACGCGTTACTTGTCACGCGTTACTCGTCACGCGTCACTTTCCTTCCGTCACTTTCTTTCCCCATCAATACTCAATCAACGTACCTTGACGTTCTTTTGCTTTTTTATCCCATGTTAAAACTGTCGTATTCAAAAAATCTTCTTTATCTTTTATCAACTCTTCCATATTTAAGCCAATAAATTTTTGAGCTTTTTCTTTAGTTGAAATATCAGCTAACTGAACTGGATATTTAACATTATATTTAAGTAAAACAACTGCAACTAATCTGCGTGCTTCTTCCGATTTTTGTATTGCAGTACCTAAAACACGCAAGGCTTCAGCCGGACTATGGAACCCAACAGCATTTGCAGCAGCAACCCAATCCCATCTCCATTGTGCATGACGTATTAATGTTAATATCGGTTTCATCTCTTCTTCTGTTGCTCCATTATCCCAAGCAATTTTTGCCTCTTGGTGAACAGCTGCCAAATTCTTTTCCGTAATTCTTCTTAATTCTTCAATTTTATCTTGACGCTCCTCAACATCTTTAATTAAGTCTGCAGTGTTAACCCTATGGCAAACTTGACAACTATTTTCTACATTATTTAATGGACTTTGAATATGATGGTCGGTAAACTTTACCCCGCCTTCTGTTTTATACGGCATATGACAATCGGCACATGAAACTCCTCTATCGTAATGTACACTTGTTGTATACAATTCATAATCTGGGTGCTGTCCTTTTAACATTGGTGTTTTGCTAAGCGAGTGAGTCCAATCGGTAAATTCCATTTTATCATAATACTCTTCCATTTGGTCGGCTGACTTACCATTATCCCAAGGGAACACTAAATAATTATCAGTTTTATTTCTAAAATAATACTCCACATGGCATTGAGCACAAACCAAACTTCTCATTTCATTTCTTGTGGCATTATTAATATCTTTCCCCTGTCTTGCAAACGCTTCAATTAAAGCTGGACGAGTAATTCGCAAATTCATTGTTTTTGGGTCATGGCAATCTTGGCAGCCAATAGGATTAATTATCTCCGCTCCTTTATCTATCCATTTCCCTTTATAAAACTCATCTATGCCAATTTTAGACATCATACGAGGAACATCTGTACTTTTGCAGGTCCAACATGTTGCAACTAAAGGACTAACTTTATTGCCACCTGTACGTAACGTTTTTCTTACATCTTGAATTGCATAGCCATGCCCTCTCCCTTGTTTGTAATCTTTTGAAAAAGCATAACCTGCCCACATTACAACTAATTCCGGATATTTTTCTAAATAATCAATATCCATACTTCCGCCATGCTTACTTGCAAAATCCATTAATAAAGTTTTGCGATACGATTCATACTCGCGAGGATAGTTTTCACCCCATATTTCATTTCTCGGTTCAAATTCTGCGATTGGCTTAACCATTTGATATGAATATGCAAATTCACTTCTTCGTTCAATTATGGAGGATGCAAACAACCCAACAATAAATACTATAACAATTGTTACAAAAAACAACAACCAAGCAACCCACGGTTTTGATTTAATAATATCTTGTAATGGTTTCATATATTTCCTCTTCTACTTTTTAATATTTTCTTTATTAATTGCAGCTTCAAGCCACTCCGGTAAAATTGGAGTAAGTTTTGGTACTGAAGCATATGGAGTTGAAGAAAGACTATTAACTCTTCCATGTGGTGTTTCTCTATGGCAATCCCAACATACACGTTCATCTTCGTTTAATATCATTTTATTGCTTATTGCTCTTACAGAAATAGGATGAACCAAATCGGAATGACATCTAATACAATTAGCTTGTACTACTTCTCTGCCGGCTGATTTAATTTGAATCACCTGCGGCTCTAAACGAAAAGTAAACATTGTAGAATGCCTTAAACCATCAGAAGCTTTGAAATAATATTTACTAATTATATTATCTTGCGGAACATGACAATCATTACACACAGTAACCCTGCCATGACTTCCTCTCTCCCATGTTGCATACTGCGGCGACATTATATGACAATTTACGCATGCTTTGGGGTCATCAGATAAATACGATACTGCATTGGATATCTTAAAGACCATTAATCCTAATCCTACAATAATACCCAAAAGTATTATTACAGGGATTTTCCAATTATCCGGGGGTATAAATTTTTTAATTATTTTTTTAATATTACACCTCGAAATTGTTATTAACCAAGCTTAATCAGATATTATATTCTGCTTAATAATTTATTGATTTTATTACTCTTTGTCAATAATTTTTATTTTATTTTTACTTAAATACACCTTTTAATAATTATTTAATCGTTTTAGGTTGCTTAAAAAGGCGTTAAATTATATATTACTACCTTTACCATTTAATATACGAGGAATAAACTATAATGAAAATTAAAAACGTAATTTATTTTCTAATATTATCATGTTTTTTATCAAATATTACATTTGCACAAAAGATAGTAACCGCTACTTTTGTAGATGATTTTCACGATGGCATGGCTGCTTTTCAAAAAGACAACAAATGGGGATTCATTAATACCGAAGGGAAAGTTGTGGTAGAACCAAAATATAAATACGGGTTTGATACTCCATTTTATATTAACGGTTTGGCTCTTGTTTACAACCCCGAAAAAGAGAGATGGGGATATTTGGACAAAGAAGGAAACGTTGCTATTGATTTCACCTTGCATTCCGGCACTCCATTTTACGATACTTTAGCTGCTAATTATATCCCTGGTTTAACCTCTGTACCCGGTTCTTATGCTCATTGGAGAATTATAAATAAAAAGGGAGAAATAGTTGTTAACGAATTTCCAAATCATCATTCAAACACAACGTATGTAGTTGAGGGATTTGCTCAGTTTACTAAAAATTTTAAATACGGATTTGTTGACAAATACGGTAAAATAAGAATTCCGAACCAATACGAAGATATTAGAGATTTTTCAAACGGTTTTGCTTCTGTAAAGTTAAACAACAAGTGGGGCGTTATTGATACTGCCGGTAACGTTAAAGTTGATTTTCAATTTTCTAACGAACCTATGCCTGTAAATTGTGGACGTACATTTGTTATGGGCTCTAATTTTAAATATGCATTAATTGATACTTCCGGGAAAATTATTGTTGACCCTGAATACAAACAAGTATTTCCATTTAGCGATGGCTATACTGTTGTAAGCAAAATGGATGATAAATACAAGGAAACCTGGTACATTATTGATGTTAACGGTAAAGTAATTAAAGAATTTAAACAAACCGGCAAGGATAAAGATAAAATAGCATTTTATTCGGGTTTTGTTGATGGTTTAGCCATTGCTCAACAAGGTTACGGAGCCAACAGAGGTTTTATTGATACCAAAGGAAAAGTTGTTATTCCTTTTGATTTTTCAATGAAACTCGGTTCATTTAATAGCGGCTTAGCTTACGCTGAAAAATTTGAGAAAAAGACTAACAAAAAAACTGCTGGCTTTATTGATAAAAAAGGTAAATTTGTTCTATTAATTGAACAACCGAAGTTTTAAGTGAGTGACAAGTAACGCGTGACGTGTGACGAAAGGAAAGTAACAAGTAACGTAGTTGTTGCATGAATCAGAAATACTGTTCTGGGGTGTCACGGTCTTTACCGTGACACTTCTGTTTTTAGCAAAAAATAGCTTAAAAAATATAGATGTTTTATTACAAAATTTATTCGGTCATGGTAAGACCATGACCGCCCAGAATATCATTCCCTACTTTTGCAACAACCAGGTAACGAGAGACGTAGGTGTTGCAAAAGTCGAAAATCAAGTTCATGGGTGTCACGGTCTCACCGTGACACTTCTGTTTTTAGCAAAAAATAGCTTAAAAAATATAGATGTTTTATTACAAAATTTATTCAGTCATGGTAAGACCATGACCGCCCAGAATATCATTCCCTACTTTTGCAACAACCAGGTAACGAGAGACATGTGACGAAAAACTGTTGTCAGCTAATAGCTAATAGTGAATAGTCGTAATGCGTGAAGCGTAAGAGAACGTGACGCGTGACGGAAAGAAGTGAATAGCGAACAGCTAATAGTGAATTGAAATAATGAAGATATATCTATCATAAAAATTAAAATATTGTCTGAACCATGATTTTGAAGGATTTTATTGATTTTTGCGATTAAAGATTAAAACTCTTTACTAAGCTAATTCTACTGAATTTCATCCAATCAACCCCGTTTACGGGGTGGAATGTTCGTAGTAATATGATAAATAAAATATAAAAAGCTGGCGGGAGCCAGCGACATGTTCTTTAAAAGCTAAAACGTGACGCGTGACGGAAAGAAGTGAATAGTAGAAAGCGACATGTAACGTTGTGACGTGTGACTAAAACATTTTAAAGTAAACAATTTATAGTTTTAAAAAGAAATAGCCGTTGAAAGTTTTATCTTCAACGGCTATTCAATCATTAAGAATTAAAAATTAAGAATTAAAAATTATAATTGGATTATTTTACAAGAACCATTTTGCGTATTTGCGTATTATTCCCCGCTTCCAACTTGTAGAAATAAACACCACTATTAAATCTACTGCCATCTACTTCTAAAGTATATGAACCGGCTGATTTAAAGCCATCATTAACAACATTAACAACCTGACCAATAGCATTGTAAATTGTTAATTTTACGCTTGATGCTTCTGGAATTGAATAATTAATTTTTGTTGTTGGGTTAAATGGATTTGGAAAGTTTTGTCCCAATTCAAATTTAACAGGCATATTTATATTTGCTTCAACAACGTTTAAATATTCATATCCGCCATTGTTATCTAATTGTTTTAATCTGTAATATACAGTACCATTAGTTGTGTTATCTTTATCGGAATAGCTGTAATATTTTACGCTGTTGCTATTTCCGTTTCCGTTAACAAAACCTATTTTATTCCAATTTGTTTTATCTGCTGATTTTTCAACTTCAAAGCCATAGTTGTTAATTTCTGTGGCAGTTGCCCACTCTAAATTAACCACATTTTTTGATACTGCAGCTGTGAATGAGGAAAGTTCAACGGGGAGCTCGGCAACTGTAAATGTTGCAATATAGCCAGCGTTATCTGCACTATACCCAACAGCTTGCCCGCCAGGGATCATACTATTCCAGTTGCCACCGATATAAAATTGATTTTTTGACATAACTACTTCTAAATTATAAGTACCCGGTGTTCCACTAACAGGAGTTAGAACATCAATAGCAGCCCCTGATTTATCGTAAATATAGTTATTACCAGAGTGCAAAGCCAAAAAATCCAGATCTACTTGAGTCCATGCTCCACCACTATTTGTACTCAAATATACACGATAATAAATCTTAAAAGAGGTGGCATCATAGCCGGGATCATCATCTGTCCAGGCATTACCACTTCCACCATTTAAGATAAGTGTTACAGGAGTCCCAAAATCAAAACCACTAAAAGCTGTATTATCTCCCCACGTACCATTTGTCCATCCTTCATTATTTAAAACATAATCGTAGCTAGTTCCATTAAGCGAAACATTAACAGCACTTGTTGCCCAATTTCCACCTCCAAACAATTCTGCACTCACAAAAATCAACATTAACAGTAAAACTTTTCTCATTTTTCCTCCAAAAAATTGTTGTAGAAAATATATTTTTTTTATTTAAATTGTTTTCAAATTGAAACTACTAAATCTTATCAAATTATGAATAATTTAATTTATTTCCAAGCGAATTTTTAAATAAAAACCCTATTTATTTGCGTTTTTGAGCATTTTAATATAAAAAAGCCTCGCCGAAAAAAATATTAGGCGAGGCTTTTAATTATGATTATATCAAAATTCCATTATATTAAATTGAACTTAGAATTTTAATCCAATAGCAAAATGCTGAGTGTTTTCCAAAATACCAAAATCTTGGTAAGCATAATCAACAAATATTCCCAAATTAGGAGCTATATCGTAATTAAGACCAAAACCGAGTGTTAGACCTTCTTCAGCATTATCCAACATTAAAGATTTATAACCACCGCGAATAAATACTAAGTTGTTAAAAGCGTATTCAGCACCAATGTTTAACGACTCGTCGTTATCACTTGGGTGAGTAGCATCAACACCAACAGTAAATCTGTGCATAGATGTTTTTAATACATCCATAGCCAAACCAACGCGGAAAGTTAATGGTAATTGATATTCATCAGTATTTAAAGTTGCTAATATTTGGTCGTTATTACCAAATATTTGCGAGTTAATATCGTGCTGTACATACAAATCTTTGCCATCAATCTGCATATCAGGACCAAAGTTAGTAATAGTAGCACCAATTCTTAAACCATAAATATCGGATAAGAATAAAACACCAAGGTCAAAACCAACGGTGCTTGCAGAAGAGTTCCATATTTTTTGGTTAATATACTTAACAGTAGCACCCATAGAAAACTGATCTGTAAGTTTCATGGCATAAGTTAAACCAAGTGCCATATCACTTGCAGAAAACATTTCACCGGTACCTTCTTGTTCGGCAAGCGTAGTAACTTCCATATCACCATAATCAAGGTAAGTTACACTTGCACCAAGGCTCCCCATTGAACCTAAGTTAATGGAAGCAGCAGCCCAGTTATAATTAATTCCGGCAAACCAGGATGTATAAGAGAACATTGCGGAATTATTTTGCTGATTTGCAATACCCGCAGGGTTCCAATACAAGGCTGTAATATCATCGGCAGTAGCAACAAAAGCACCACCCATAGATATTGCACGAGGACCAATAGCCACATTTAAAAACGGTGCAGCCGTAGTACCTACCTTGCTTTGCCCAAAAATGTTACCAGCCAACACTATAAACAATATTATTATTAATTTTCTCATAGTTATTCTCCCTTCACCTATTTAATTAGGGCAAATTTATCAATCTTTGTCCCCACTCCGGGAACTTCAACTACGTAAACATATACACCGTAAGCAACTTCAATGTTTTCTTCTGTTCTTAAATTCCAGAAAACATCACCATTGTATAAATCATCATGATACAATGTTTTAATCAATTCGCCTCTAACGGTAAAGATAGATATTTTTGAGCTTGGAGGAATATGAGTAAATCTAATTTCTCGTTCGCCTCTACCGCTTGTTTGTGAGCTTAACAATCTTGATTCAGCTTCGTGCGTAACTACATAAGGATTAGGAACAACTTTAATTCTATTTAAGTTGTTAGAAACTTCGTTATTATCAATAGCAGCTTTCTGCATAGTAAACTGAACACCATCATATCTGCTGAAAGGTTTAGTAGTAAAGATTTTTAATGAACCTGATTGTTCCATAGGTTTATTAGGAACTTTATAAGTTATTACAACTCTCCAAGTACGTTTTACTACGCCTTCAATTTTTTCTTTAAAGTAAATTTGATAGGTTGTAGAAAGTGTACCTGATTTAATCAATACAAAATCAATATATTCACCTGTTGTTAAATTTTTAACCTTAAAGGTTACATCTTTAGCAGGAAAAGTATTAGTTGGTGTTGGAGGCCATAATGTATCGGCAACTGATTTACCAACTACTTGATCATAAAATTCAAATTCATAATCGTAAGGCATATCAACGCCATTATAAGTTGCACCTACACCTGAAGCAGCAAACACAAACTTATTAAAAGTATATGTCACTAATGCTTTACTTGTATCGGCTATATTATAAAATCCTGATTGAACAGAATCGCGTTTAATAGTAGCATCGTTATAAATCTGCATTCTAAAACCATGGTGAATTGCAGTATTTCCGTTAAGTGTTCTTTGTTTGTTAATTAATGTATCATAAACGGCTTTATAATAACTGCCTGTAAATGGAACTTTTAATCCGTTTACAACAAGAGTATCATTGCCGGTTGGAATACTAATTGAATCCATTGGACTTACTAAATAAGAATTACCTGTACTTGGAACAACAACTGTATCAGGAGTTTGTAAGTCGATTAATGAATAACTCTTAGTAAATCCTTGTAAAGCTGAATCTTGGAATGCAACTTGATATTTAAATCCATCACGTATAGCGGCATCATCAACAACTTCAACTTCCAAATCACCTGTTGCTCTGTAAGTTTCTGTTTTAATAAAATCAATAGGAGTAGCAGGTTTATAACCAATTGGGCGAGCACCCGGAGTTATTACAACTGTATTATCATCAGTAATAATTTCACCTGTGTTAGCACGATAGATATATTTAGAGTTTTCTGATGGGAAGATATCTAAAGCTTCATCACCATTATCGTAAGAACATACTGCATAATAGTATGTTTGACCTTTTGTTACAGTAGAATCAACAAATTTATTTACAATTCCACTTTCTTCTGTATTTTTACCCAAATAGAAAGTTGTTCCTCTAACTTGAGCAAGCAAAGCTGCTGATGGGTAGAAATATCCACCAATACTATCAGTAACGTCAAATTGTGCTATTGGTGAATCAAACGATAAAACACCAACTGCATCTGTTATGGTACGTGCATCTGTAAATCCTGCATCTGTTGCACGATAAACTTTATAACCTTGAAAATCTTTTCGTTTGGTTATAAAATCGCGTGAGTTTTCTGTTGCTGTTCCATCCCAATAAAGAACAACTTTACCATCTTCTTGAGCAACTGTAACTTTTGGTTTAACAGGTGGTTGAGGGAATTTATAACCAGCATTATAAATCTGTTGAACAATAAGTTTGTTACTATAAATATCATTATAGTTTTCACCAAATAATAATGATACTGAAAATCTTTCAACTTTATCAGGAATTAATGGGAAGAAACCCGATGCATAAATAAAGTCACCATCTTGTGGAACAGGAGGAATAACATCAAATCTTCCAGGTGTCATTCTTGACCACAACAATGAATCGTTTGTCATATCAGGTGATGCTGAATTAGCAAAAAAGTTAAATGCAGTTAAACCAATCTGGTCAGATTCATCAGGGTCGGTTCTACCAAAGTTAGGTTCACCTTGATCCGGTCTACCATTTCCTTCGGTTCCATTATCGTCCGGACCAGGATAATCAGTATCATTTGGACCTTTTCCGTCAGTTCCTAAATCATCATATAACGCATTCCAATCTTGATCTTCGTCAACATCGTTATCACGTTTTTCATCAATCATTAAATCGGTTGTACCGGCACCTGTTATAAAGTTAACATATTTTAATGCTGTTTGATTATTCAAAGTTCTTGAATCAACATGAATAGCTTTATTTTCATCAATAATACCATCCAAATCGTTATCGTAACCATCATAAGAAGTTACATCAGGAATACTAACACCATTAGTAACTTTTGCAATATGACCTTCGCGGAATTTTGTAACTCCGGCTTCAATTACAAATTGTTTACCAAGTGAATAAACAGTATCAATTCCGGCTTTTACTACGTAAGTAGTTCTTACATATGTGTTAGGATCAATTAAAACAATTTGACTTCCGGCACTATAAATGATTTCGTCAAAGTCAGTTTCCGTAAAAACAGGAGAAGGAGCTTCAGAATCGCCATCATTATCAATACCGTCAAAAGCGTTACCCGGTGATTCTAAGAATGCATAACCAACGTAACCAACTTTTTGACCTTTATTACCAAGTCCATCACTATCCCAAGAATAGGTAATCCAGTCTTTGGCATCAAAATCGCCTAAGTCGTCGCCGCTATCTCCATCTCCACCGGCTAATGTACCAACAACGGTACCAAAATTAGCTTTTCTAAAGTAAGTAGTCCCTTCATTTTTTATATCATATAACCAAAAGATAGCATCTTCAGCTAAAAAACTTGCCCATTGAAAACCTCTTTGACGTAATTGCAATCCCATACCTTTACGTAAAGGGTCACGGCTATCGGGCTGAAAAGCAAAGTTAAATTCGTTATCATACTGATCGTCAGCAACAAAAAAGCTTTCTTGGTCAGCACTCATAATACCGCGACCAAAATATCCCCACCATTCTGTTGCACCTTTTGAATCAACATAATTTGTAACTTCAGGGTAACCACCAGGGTCAGCCCATCCGCCAACAGGCCAAGAATTAGTTAAATGACTCATTGCAACTGATTCTTGATTTGGATCTAAAAACCCCGGTATAGGGTTCCAACCTCTAAAGTCACCAGTAACAGGGTCTTTTTCTTCACCTTGTCTGTTACGAGGACCACGTGAAATACAAACTGATTGTAAAGTTACATTAGTTGTTGTAATAAATTCTACACCAATTAAAGGAATACAGTCACCAATGTAGTTTTCACCGCTGCCAAGAGGCCATTCACCTCTAATATCTATACCAATATTATATCCGGCAATCTGCCCATCATTATAGAACGAAATACCAGCTCTATTTCCGGTATGATAGCCGATTCTTTTTAATGTAGGATCCCCCTTCCCTTGAGCATCAATTATATTAGTGCCGGCAAGAAAGGCTATCATTAAAAATAAGCTAAATAATTTGTTTCTCATATTATCCCTATAAAATTTTAAAAGTTAACTGAAAGACCAACTTCTACTCTTCTTGGTTCAGAGAAGTATCCAGGATTTGTATAAAGATCATCTAATGTATTATAGTATAATCTTGGGTCAATCTGCTGTGCTTCATATTTGCCAAATGTAAAGTATGGGTCACCTGTATCGCTGTTAACAGAAACGGCATTATCCAAATCTAACACATTAAATATTTTAACAAAAACCGTCAACCAGAAATCACCAATTTGAATATCTTTGTATGCTCTTAAATCTAAGTTAAAGATAGTCGGTTTGCTATCACTGTTACGTGGGAAAGCATTTTGTGTTACACGGGTGTTTTTATTTACACCTGGTGTATAAGGCTGACCGGTATAAAGATTACCAATAATAGAAAAACCAAAATCTCTTGCTTTAGTGTAAGCAACACTTATATTTAATGTATGAGTTTGATCCCAGTCTAAAGGAGCAATAAATGTTTCAGGTAAAGCACCACCTAACAACGCGTTTCTTGCATCGGCAGGGTTAGAAGCGTTTCCTTTAGTTACCGAATAAGTATAGTCAACGTTAGCAGCTAAACCTTCCGCAAATCTTTGCGAAAATTTAATGATAAAACCTTTAGAGAAACCAAAATCGGAGTTAGCATACTTACTGTAAGTTCTACTATCAACAATTTTAATTTCTTCGGATTGTGTACCGGTTAAATTTCTAAAGTCTTCAAAAAACATAGTAACATCAATTGCTATGTCATTACCAAGTTGTTGTTTTAAGCCAATTTCACCTTTAACGGTTTTTTGTGGTTTAAGGTCGGCATTTCCAAACAAACCTTGATTTCCGGTGCCATTGCCAAGTTCAAATTCGGGATTTGTATATAACAATTCATAAGCTGGTAATTGGAAGAAGTGTCCATATGAAAAGTGAATTACACCTGTTTCGGTAATTGGGAAAGCCAAACCGATACGAGGGCTTAATTGATATTTCATTGAAGCATCTTTATACCAATATTTTTCTCTATCGGCAACAGTCTTGTATGTTTCACCTGCTGCAGGATCATAATTACCATTTCCGTTTAAATCGTTAAATTTATTCTCAGGTTTTAATGGGTTGTTGATGTTAGGATCGGTTGGATCACTCAACACAACACCATCAGGATTAAATACGTCAAAACGAACACCAACGTTAAAGATTAAGTTAAATGCTTCAAATTTTGCTTGAGCATAAGCTGCACCTTCTGTTGGTTTATGTAAGTATTTATTATAATCGGTTGATGTAATGCTTGGGATGGCAACATTGTATGGACTAACAGTTTGACCATTTTCATCCTGCATAGCAATTAAATTTATACTTTCAAAGTAAAATCTGTGTTGTTTAAACTCACCACCAACCTGTAAGTTAATTTCTTGAGTTAATTGGCTAACCCAGTCTAATTTTGCAACATAAGTACCGGAATTTCTGGTAAATCTGCTGTTATCGGTTCCACCAATAGAATAACTGTAAGGAGGAGTTTGTAAAGTTGTATTATCAACATAATTAGTAGGATGAGTAGGATCCCCTGTATAAAGATCTTCGAAAAGATAATGTTGATAATCTTTAAAATAATACGAAACGCTCAAGTTATAAAAACTTGAATTTGAAACAGCGTGGTTAATTGTAAAGATATTTGAATAAGATTTTTCAAATCTATGCAAGTTGTTATCAGGAGTTAATCTGTTTCCATTATAACTTTGATATTCTCTTCGGTCAATCATGTAGTTATACCCAACTCTTAAGCCTGGGAAAACGTTATAACTTGCTTTTGCTTGACCATAATATCTTTCGTTAGTATTCATAGGAACATAAGAACCATCACCATTTTTGACAAAAGAGTATTCTTGTCCACCCGATCCAGGGACTTCACTCGCTCTATCAGTAGTTAAAAATTCTCTTTTTCCATAAAAATAACCGGTATTGTAGTAGTAACGTAAGTTAGTAAAAAAGAACAACTTATCTTTAATAATAGGACCACTTAAGCTACCTTCAAAATTTCTGATTGCAACAGGATTAATATCATCAATATTCCAGAAGATATCTGTTTTATTTGACATATAATCCCCGGTATATGCTTGCAACGAGCCGGAAAATTTATTGCTACCATCTTTTGTTACTAAGTTAACAACACCTGAAAGAGCTTGTCCGTATTCAGCATTAAAAGCACCGCTGACTACTTGAAGTTCTTGAACAGCACTTGAGTTAACTTCAACAACAGTACCACCATCGTAACCATCGGTTACAGGCACACCGTCAATCTGGTAAGCAATCTGTCCGCTTCTACCACCACGAACGTGAATTCCACCACCGGCAGATACAGTAATACCTGCTTGTAATTGTAATACGTCCGATATTTCGGTAATTGGAAGTTCTGATATTAATTCATCACCAACAATTGCAGTTGAAGATGTAATATCTTTTTGTACTAAAGGTTTTGTAGCAATAACAACAATATCTTCTTTTAATTGAACGCTTGCATCCGTTAATTCAAAGTCGATTTTTGTTGTTAAATCAATTGATACCTTTATATTATCAACTGTCTGCGAATTGTAACCAATTGCAGATGCTTTTAATTTGTACGTGCCCGGAGGCAAGTTTAAAATGGAATAGTAACCATCAATGTCGGTTGCTGCTCCATAGTTTGTACCCAGAACCACTACATTTACAAAGGGGATTGGTTCTTTTGTCGCGGGGTCTGTAACCCGTCCGGCAATTTTACCAGTCGTACCAAAGTAAATCGAGCTTGAGTAAGCATTTGATAAGACAAATAATGTTAAAATAATTATGCGTAGAACATGTTTCATAGTTCCTCCGGTTAGGGAAGATAGGTTATTAGTAATTAATTAATTCAAACTTAGGAAATTAAATAATTTTTTATAAAAAACAAAAAAAACCGCTTAAAATTAGCCCAAAAAGCGGTTTTACATCAACTTTACCGTTTAAGTAACATTATAATCAACTCTCCTCCTTAAACTTTCGTTTAATATTATGCATTTTTATTCGTTTTTTTGCAAATACTCCTTAAAAGTATCAATTCTTTTGATAAAATTATCCAAATTAATAAAAACATTAAGTAAAGAGTTATGGAAAAGTGACAAAAAGCAGTTAACAATGGACAGCTAATAGTGAATATTCGTAATGCGTGATGAGAAAAGGAAGTGACGGAAAGCAGTGAATGGTGAATGGTTATAATGGGTGAAGCGTAATAGAAAGTGACGAGAAACGAGTGACGCGTGACGGAAAAGAAGTTAACAGTAAATAGCGATGAGTAGTGAGAAATATAAAGAGTTTCTGCCACCGTACTTCAGAGATTGTGTGAAAACTTAAAAAAACAACTCACCTCTTAATCTCCTCTCTTCAAAAAAGAGGAGACAAATCCTTGCAACGCATTATATTATAGACACTTATAGTCATTCCCCTTCTATTTTAAGAGAAGGGGCTGGGGGATGAGTTTTCTTTAATTGCAGCAATTCCCCAATTTTCACACAGTCTCTTCAGTACGGGGATTAAATTATATCATTTTATTTATCGCCCACAACTTCAGTCATAAGGCAATAAAAGAAGCAACGTTTTTGCATAACAAAACCATTGTCTGAACGGAGATTATTGGAATTAAGATGATTATTTTGGATTAAAAATTAAACTACTTCATTACGCAAATCCGCACAGTTCTTATCTAATCAGTCCCGTTTACGCGGCGGCATGTTCTATTATTAATAAATATCAACAACATTATATATTTCTCAATTTTGCAACAACCATGCTTTTCTGCATTTTTGTGTCGCACCTACGGAGCTTTTTTGATTTTTGATATTCGTTTTGCTATTGAGGTTTCAACCCTAATGGGTTTGATTAGATGAAGATTTGAGCGATTTTGCTTTTGTTAACATTAATCCATTTCTAAGAATACAATATGTAGCATAAATGTTGAATTATTTATACTAACCTGTTAGTTGTTTACTGTTACCTGTTTTTAGTCACGTCGTCACTCGTCATTTTTTTGATTGCGGAGCAATCACATGTCGTTAACCTGAAAATACAATTGTACCCACGACTTCGGCTGAAGTCGCACAAAAAAGTATCTAATATTATTAATTCTGTAATTGCCAAATCAGACAAAAAAATTATTTTATAATAAATTTTATATTATTATATTGAAAAGCCAAATTAATGAAGGAGAGATTTACTATTGCAAAGAACGCTGCCAAACTTATTTGAAGAAAGCGTAAAAAGATATCCCAATAATGTTGTTATGTGGGAAAAGACTTCAGATAAATACGGATCAACAACTTATAAAGAACTTCAACAACAAATACACCAATTTGCTGCCGGCTTATTAAGTTTAGGTTTAGTAAAAGGTGATCGTGTAGCATTAATTTCGGAAGGACGAAACGATTGGGTTATTAGTGAACTTGCAATTTTATATTGTGGAGCCATCAATGTTCCCATTTCGGTTAAAATTGATGAGTTAAACGATTTAAAATTCAGATTATTACATTCCGAATGTAAATTTGTTATTGTTTCGTTAAATCAATTGCACAAAATTCAAAAAATAAAACAAGACTTACCTTATTTAGAAAAAACAATAATATTGGATTCTAAAGAACAGCTTGAAAGCGATGAAATATTAAAATCCGAAATTTATAAACTTGGTAAAGAATATTTATTAAATAACAAAGAAAATTTTGAACAATTATGCAATAGTATATTAGAAAGCGATTACGCTAATATATGTTATACTTCAGGAACTACTGCAGACCCCAAAGGAATTATATTAACACACAGAAACTATACTGCTAATGTTGAACAATCATCAGCCGTTTTAGATATTCCAGAATGGTTTGTATCATTGCTAATCCTTCCATGGGATCACTCTTTTGCCCATACTGCCGGAATTTACACCTTAATTCAAAATGGTGCCAGCATGGCAAGCGTTCAAGTTGGAAAAACTCCGCTTGAAACATTAAAAAATATTCCTGTTAATATTAAAGAAACAAAACCGACATTTTTATTAAGTGTTCCCGCAATTGCCAAAAATTTTAGAAAAAATATAGAAAAAGGGATTAAAGAAAAAGGTGCTTTTACTGAAAAGCTTTATAATTACGCATTAAAAATTGCTTATGAGTATAATAAAGAAGGTTACAATAAAGGAGAAGGTTTAAGCAAACTAAAAAAGCCTTTATTAACGCTTTTTGATAAAATACTTTTTAGCAAAATAAGGGAAAACTTTGGAGGACGCTTACAATTTTTTATTGGCGGCGGTGCATTATTGGATATTGAATTACAAAGGTATTTTTACGCTCTCGGCATTCCCATGTTTCAAGGATATGGACTTTCAGAAGCTGCACCCGTAATTTCGGCAAATGTTCCAATAAAACACAAACTCGGCTCATCAGGTGCTGTTGTTAAAGATTTGAAATGTAAAATTTGTGATTCTAATGGTAATGACCTCCCTATTGGTGTTAGTGGCGAAATTGTAGTTAAAGGTGAAAACGTAATGGCAGGCTATTGGAAAAATGAAAAAGCAACCACCGAAACAATCAAAGATGGCTGGCTATATACAGGGGATATGGGTTACCTTGATAAAGATAATTTTTTATACGTTTTGGGAAGGTTTAAAAGCTTATTAATAGGGAGTGATGGTGAAAAATACAGTCCCGAAGGTATTGAAGAAGCAATTACCGAACATTCAAAGTTTATTGACCAAATAATGCTTTATAACAACCAATCACAGTATACTGTTGCGTTAATTGTTCCCAACAAAGAGTCTGTTAAACGTTTTGTTAGAGATAATAATTTAAATATAAAAAATATTAAAGACCAAGAAAAAGTACTTAATGCAATTGATGAAGACATTAATGCATTTAAAACAAACGGAATTTATCAAGACCAATTTCCTCAACGCTGGATTCCGGCATCATTTGCAATTTTAGGAGAAGGATTTACCGAACAAAACAAATTTCTTAACAGCACTATGAAAATGGTGAGAGGTAAAATTACGGATTTTTACAAAAGCAGATTGGATTTTATGTATACCGCTGATGGAAAACCGACATCTAATTCGCAAAACTTAAGCATTATTTCAAAATTGGAGTAGTGTATGAAAACAACAGCTTTAATTATTTATTTGCTTGCAATTTTCAGTTCATATATTCAAGGTCAAACTGATTCAACAAAAACAACTGCTGAATTTGAGTTAGTAAAATATTATTTTGTAGAGTTAAAAAATGGACCTAATAGAAGCCAAACCGATTCAACTGAAATATACAAAATTCAAGCCGGGCATCTGGAAAACATAAAAAAATTGAGCGAAGATGGATTTTTGTTACTTGCTGGACCGTTTGGCGACGAAAAAGGAGGGGGGATTTTTATTCTAAAAGTAAGCACATTTGAAGAAGCTAAAGCTTTGTGCGACAAGGATCCTGCAATTATTTCAGGAAGATTGATTGCCGATATTAGACCCTGGTATACCATTAAAGGAGCATTTTCAGCAGAAACTAAATTACCAACTAATACTAAATAAATTATGATAAATTTTATAATAGTTCACTCAAAATTTGAGTCAAAAGAGAAAATAAGTTCAAGACTCAGTAAATATTTAACTAAAATCCAATTTGATAATAATGTTATTGAACCCGAGTTTATTGATGAACCTGCAAGTATTTTAAAAATAAATACTTTAACATCAAAACCGTTAATTATTCTTGTTGCAACTGGTGGAACTGAACAAATGGTTGCCGATATAATTAAAGATACTTCCCTTCCGGTATTTTTAATTGCACCTGATCAAAAAAACGCAGTTGCAGCTTCATTAGAAATTTACTCATGCTTCAAGCATAAAAAGAACATCATTTTAAAGTATATTAACAATGCTGAACAGCTTGAATTGGAGTTAAATACCTTTGTTGTTGTTGCAAAAGCAATTGCAAAAATAAATAGTGCGGTTTTTGCAACCATAGGCGAACCTTCAGACTGGCTTTTAACTTCTAAAAATTTTACCGAGTTTGGTAATTTTAATACTAAAATTATAAGCATCCCAACCGCAGAATTGCTGCAAGAAGTTCAATCAATTGAAGATAAAGATATTACGATTGATGAATTTACAAGCACAGTAAACAATAATTGCAGTAACGAAATTGTTACAAATGAATCAATTATTCAATCCGGCAAAGTTTATGCTGCATTAAACAGCCTAAAAGACAAATATAACCTTTCAGCTCTTACAATTAGATGTTTTGACTTGTTAGACCATAAACTTACCGCCTGCATGGGTTTAAGCTTACTTAACGATAACGGTACCGTTGCCGGTTGTGAAGGAGATTTAAATGCTACTTTTTCAATGATGATTGCTTCATATATAACAGGCAATCCTTGTTGGATGGCAAACCCTTCTTCTGTTAGCTTTGATGATAACTGCATAACCTTTGCACATTGTTCTACTCCATTAAAAATGCTTGTTCCAAAATCAATTGAATTAAACACGCATATGGAATCGGGCTTAAGTGTTGCCGTTTCAGGTAAATTTCCAAAAGAAGAAGTTACTATATTTAGAACGGGGAACAATTTCAAATCAATGCTTATGGCAAAAGGCAAAATTGTTACATCAAACATGGGAAATGCTAATTTATGCCGCACACAAGCTATAATCCAAATTGAAGGTGATTTAAATGATTGGCTTGAAAACAGTTTGGGAAATCATCAAGTAATTGTTTTTGGTGATATTACCAATAAATTAAAAACTTTCTGTCGCCTTTCCGATATGGACTTAATAGAAATTTAAGGTTAAAGTGCCAAAATTTGCATATTTTCTGCAAATTTTGGCTTTTAGCCCTTGCTTTTTACCCTTCATAAGCATATTACCCCAAATTTTGGGATATAAATCCACCTATATTGAATTATTTATCGAAAAGCGGAATGCTGAACGTAAATGTTGAACCAGTACCTAATTTACTTTCAACCCAAATTTCGCCATTATTTTTTTCTGTAAATTCTTTGCATAATATCAAACCCAAACCTGTTCCCTGTTCATTTGCAGTTCCGGTTTTTGTTTGCTGATATTCTATTTTAAACAAGGCTTTTAAGGTTTTTTCATCCATTCCAATTCCGTTATCCACAATTGAAATTTCTAATTTATCTTCATTTTTTTTACAGTTAATAGAAATTTCACCTCGTTCTCGAGTAAACTTTATTGCATTTGAGCACAAGTTTCGTATTATTGTATTAACCATGTCTTCATCTGCAAATACTTCTATGCTATCAATACAATTATTAATTAAATTAATCTTTTTAGTTTTAGCTTGCGATTCAAGGAGAGTAATATTTTCCGCCACAACAACAGAAAAATCAAATTTTTTAGGATTAAAATCTAATCTTCCGGTTTGTGAACGAGACCATTGTAATAAATTTTCGAGTAGTTGGTGAGATTTTTTTGCAACTTTTTCCATTTCATTAAGATATTCTATTTTTTCTTCATCAGAAAACTCATAATAATCTGTTACAAGCATACTTGAAAAACCAAGCATGGTTATAAATGGATTTTTAAGATCATGAGCAATTATTGAAAAAAACTTATCTTTTGTTGCATTTATTTTTCTCAACTCTTCTTTTGAATTTTTCAAATCTAAATGAGTTTTTACTCTTAACAATAACTCTTTATTATGAAAAGGTTTTGTTATATAATCTACCGCACCTAATTCAAACCCCTTAATTATTTCTTCCGAGTTGGTTTTTGCAGTTAAAAAAATAACCGGAATTTCTACTGTTTCTTCGTCCAACTTTAATTGTCTGCACACTTCATATCCGTCCATTTCGGGCATCATTATATCAAGCAGTACCAAATCCGGCTTTATTTCTTTTGTGGTTTTTATAGCTTGAATACCCGTAGTTGCAATAGCTATTTCATAATCTTCTTGTCGCAACACATTTCCAATCAATTGCAAATTCTTAAAATTATCATCAACAACTAAAATCAAATTTTTATTTTTCTGTTGTATTGCCATCACTTATCCAAAAATTATAAAATTGAATATACTTATCTAATTTAATAAAAATATTATTCAATTGATAACAACATATTTAAAAAACAAAAAGCAGGCAAAAAAATCACCTGCTTTTTGTGTTCGGAGTAAGTATATAAATTATTTTTCTACATAGCCAGTTTTGTATGCATAATCGTATAGTTTAGAATAAAGCATTTTGCGTGCTCTATGTAACCTTGATCTTACGGTACCAATTGGACATGACAAAAATTCGGCAATTTCTTCGTATGTAAAGCCTTCTACATCACTTAACAATATAATTGTTTGAAAATCTTGTGGCAAGGCTGCTATTGCATTTGTAACTTCATCATCAAGTGTATTACTGTATGCATCGCCAACAACGTGTTGATATTTTACTTCGGTTTCTTTAATTGTTTCAAAAAAGTTTTGAACATCATCATAATCAACTTTATTTGGCTGTTTTTGAACTCTGCGGTATTCATTAATAAATGTATTACGCATTATACTAAATAACCATGCTTTACAGTTTGTACCACGTTCAAATTTATCAAAATATCTAAAAGCTTTTAAATATGTTTCTTGTACTAAGTCATCAGCATCATCTAAGTCGTTTGTCATTTTTAATGCAAAATTATATAATGCTTCTTTATGTGGAATTGCTTCCGCCTCAAAATATTCATATTTGCTTCTTTCTACCTCTGCCATACTCAAGTTACTATTGCTATTCATAACTCTACCTTTCTTTTTAGTTTTTACGAGTACTTTACATCTAAATGCATAAATTTCATTTAAAGTTCAATTTCGGAGTAAATATCTTATTTATTTTATTTTTTTTTTGAAATAATTCGATATTATGTCTATTTATTACTAATAGGATGTGTTTTTGGTAAAAAAGATTCAAAACAGAGGTCAGATTTCAGAAAATAGACATTAGAAATTAGATTGTTAAGGTTGAATGAAACAGGCAGAAGGTACAAGCAAAAACATTCAAAATTCCAATTATAATAAATCCCTAAAGCGACGACACATTTATAACAAACAATACATCTCACATTACCATAGCCACGCAAGTGGCGACATAATTGTAGGCGATATAATTGTAGAGGCAACATAATTCAGATGATAGATTTCTGAAAATAGACATTAGAAATTAGACGTTAGATATTAGATTGTTAAGGTTGAAGGGAATAGGCAGAAGGCACAAGCAAAAACATTTAAAATAAGTCAAACAGCATGGTTTTTTGCTGGTTGACATTCAATCATTAAGAATTTAGAATTAAAAATTGAGAATTAATTATTCTGGTTGACATTCAATCATTAAGAATTCAACATTCAAAATTAAAAATTATTCTTCCCCTTTTCTTTCAAATAATATTTTTTATTTTCATCAACAAAAGAATCAAAAATTTCTTCATTATGCGAGATTAAAATTATTCCTAATCCTAATCTCCGTTTTTTTTCAATAAGATTTATAACCTTTTTAATACTCTCAAAGTCCATTCCATTAACAGGCTCGTCTAAAATTAAAAGTTTGGCATCTAAAACAAACCCACGTAATAAATTTAGTTTTTGTTTTTGCCCACCACTTAAACTATCTATTTTTTTATTTAAGAAAAAGTCCGTTATTATTTCAGGGTCAAATAAATCGAGCAGCACATCTTTTACTTCTGCATGATGGTTCAACTTTATTCCATCAAAAACTTCTTTTACTTTTGATTTTTGGTTTAAAGCTTCATCGGCATGTTGAAATACCATACTAATAACTTTACCCCACAGTTTATTTCGCCAAATATTCGCAGATTTTTTTTCTGTAATTTCTATTCCATTTAACCAAAAATTATATTTTTCAGCTTTAACTAACCCCATAATAATTTTTGCGAATGTAGTTTTTCCAACACCGCTTGGTGCTTTTAAATAAACTATATCACCTGCTTCTACAATTAAATCTGTTTCTCTTTCTCTATTATTGTCATCACAGATTGTAAATTGTTTACCAAATACTGAAAAATCTTTCTTAAATTTTAATAAAATCGATTTATCATATCTTTCACCATCAGGAATTCTAACCTTAATACTCTTTACCCAATTAATATATTCCGAAGGAATAAATTCTTTTTCCGCAACTTTGTTCTGTTTTCTATAAAGTTCTTTAAATCGAATATCTTTAAGCAAATGAGGATATTTTTTTTGAATAAAAGAAATAATTGAATAATCATGCGTAATAAATGTAATGGTAAAAGGGGATTCGATATATTTTTCAATTAATAACGAGATAAAAATATTACGGTAAAAATTATCTAAATTTCCGGTTGGCTCATCAAAAACAAATAAACCTTTATCCCCCATTCCAGCTTTTTGAACAATATCCATTTTCTTTAACGCCATTAAACACAACACACGTTGTTTTTCACCACCACTTGGACGGTACGGTTTAGGATAAACCTTCAAAAATCTTTTTAATTCTTCTGCTGATTTCCCCTGCCACAGTCTTTTTAATTCTTCAATGTCAAGTTCTTTTTCAGCAAGCAACCCTTCATTTAATTGCGATTCAAGTGTAAGTAAAGGATGTAGGTGGCTTGAAGGTTCTTGAAAAACAAAAAATCCATTCTTTAATAGCTCAATTGATTTTTGCTGTTTAAGATAATCATCATATTTTTGATTGTTTATTTTAACCGTTAAATCCTCAGAATCGATTAATCCCATTAATGCTTTGGAAATTAACGACTTTCCAATACCGGACTCGCCAAACAAAAAGGTAATTTTATTCTCTTCTAATGTGTACTCATCAATAACAACAAGTGGTTTGTTTTTCTTTTTAATTTCTATATTGTATTTTGTGTCCATAGTTATCTGCTTATTCTTTTAACAAAACCATTTGAAATTTTAAAAATACTCATTAATGTAAACACAATAATAAATGCGGCTGAAATTCCCTGCAAATGCTCAAAAAACAAATTAATTCCATACAAAGGATCCGTTAATGTTTTTCCTATTGCCAGAATATCTTGTTTACTATCCATTTTAGCCAAAAGAGAACCAAGTGTTATTGGAAAGTTACTCAAACTTACATCAGTTGAAAGTCCTACCGAAATAATAAAATCAATACTACATTGCAAAAACAGAGCAACACCAAACATAGAAATAAGTTTATGGAAAATGTAACCCAAACTATTTTTATAAAATATCTCAACATTAACAATTCTATACTCACTTATTCCGCTGACAAGCATTGCCGGATAAAAATCATTTTTCTTAAACTGTTCAATTCTATTTTCCATTGTATCAAACATTTCTAAAAACACAAAAAAGCTAATAACAAACCCAATAAAAACAATCACCATAAATTCCGATTTTAACATTTCATTATTTAAAATGAATGTTAAAACTATATATCCAATTAACACTCCTAAAATTTGAGGGATTGAACGAATCATATTTATTACAAACGTGAATAAATAGTGGTATATCCAGTTATTCCTGTTTTTTAAATATAATGAAAAGTTTATCATTCCCCATGATAGTAATAACGAAAATACTATCACAATAAACCCGATTTTAAATGAATTAAAAAATGCTTCTTTCAACAACGAAAAAGCAGGAGAATTAAGGAATAAATTATTCCACACAAGCATAACTTGAATTCCAATTAACCAGAAAAGAAGCCATTTAACATCGTTCTGGTCATCTATTTGTTTTAATATTTCAATCTTTGTTTTCATATCGCTTTGAATAATGATAATACCAATAATCTACAAACATTTCCATTAGTTTTACAGTAATAAAAAGTAACAACACAATAAATATTACAACATCATACTGTTTAAACAGTACGTTTTGTAAAAGCTCGTAACAAATATAACCTTGAATGTTTAACGCCATTTCAATTATTATTAATCCGGTAATTAATAATGCGGAAAGCTCTTTAATATTTAACGTGTTTTTGTACTTAGCATTTAAATAAATATGTTGAAAAATATGGTTGCTGAATTTTTTGTTAAACTTAAATATGTTTTTATAAGCAAACTGAGGAGTGTTATAATTATTATCCAATCCCTTTACAATGGCTGTTTCCACATAGCCGCTTTTGCTTTCTGCAACTAACAATGAATAAAATTTATATGCATAATTTATCAATAACCCATTAGTCATTACTGCAAGCAAAATCATAAAGGGCAACGAATCCGTACTAAAACTGGTTTTGAATGAATAAGCAACAACATATGCAGGCGAAAACAACATTATATATCCAACTGTTTTGCCAACTCCTTTAACAAAACTGTAACCGGCTTTTTTTAAACTTTCTGTTTTTTTATTTTTTGGATTCTCTTTTTTTGCATATTCCGCAAAATAACTTATTGTTTCGTTTAAGTATGATTTTCTTCCCTGTTTAATTTTAACAAAACGTATAATTGCAAAGCTTTGTGCCAAATAGTGAATAACAATCATCACTATTATATAAACAAATAAAAAGACAAAATACATACTTAGAATGCTTGTTATTTTTCCCCAAGTTAAACCTTTATCAACCATACCGGTTTTAGCATTTGGATCTGTAAACTTCCGTATTCGCAATTCATCAATTTCATAAACAATTTGTTGATTTTTTTCTTTATCATTTGGATAATAAACATTAAGCACATCCTGAAACAAATTCTTTTGATAGGAATCGCTAAAATCAACAAGGTTAGAGTTATAATATTTTGTTACAATAGCATCTGCATCCTTATCAAGCTGTTTATTTGATGGAAGAAGATTATACACAAATATTAACGTTACAGTAACAAACAGAATACTTACAATATGCTCAAATTGTTTTTTCCGCATAATATCAGTATCCTATTAAGATAATATTGGATTCAGTTTTCAATTTTAATCCGGTTCCTAAAATTATGTTTTCAATTTGATTTGCAAGATATCGCGTACTATTATCAAAATTTTTATCAGAATTAGAAAGTTTGGCAATTATTTCTTTTTTTGAATAATCAACCACCCATTTTGGGGCTTTATTATTCTTATTTGTTTCTTTATTAAAATAGCTTACAATTTTTTCCATTAATGCGTTACTTTCATAAAACTTTTGGCTTATTTTATTTTTTATTTCCCCGCTAATATCTTTACTTACTTTTATTTTATTATTTATAATAATATAACCATCATCTTTGCTATTTTTTATCCAAACATATTTATTGCTTTTTGTAACTTTGCAATAAATCTCTTTACCACTTTCAAATATTCTAACTAACAATTCATCTTTTTCCAAATAACCGGTTTTATTCTTTTTAACATTGGTGTATTCTATTTTTCGTTCTATTTTAATAGTATCGTAAAAAGTTTTTGAATCTTCATAAAAGAACCATTCGCCGGATGCTTTTTTACCATAATAATCACCATCAGCCAATTTTACAATAAAAAAGGTGCTGTTATTTAGTTCAATTTCCATATATCCTCTAACAGCATCATTAAATACACCGCTCCTTTTAACAATTTGCAGCGGTTTAAATGATGTAAAAAGTTTTTTTTCTTTTTCGGATATTGGTTGTTTATATTTATTATAAATAGTTAATTGAGTAGGGTTTTCAATTAACACAAAATCGCGTATCGATTGTGCATAAACAAAGGATGCAAAAAATATTAGAATAATTAAAATTTGTTTTGTCATTATTTTATTTAATATTTATAATAATTTATTTAATGATATTGATGAATGTTTATTGTAAAACTCGGGAATTCAGTTCTGGGGTGTCACGGTCTCACCGTGACACTAC
Source organism: Melioribacteraceae bacterium (assembly GCA_963663265.2). Lineage (GTDB taxonomy): Bacteria > Bacteroidota > Ignavibacteria > Ignavibacteriales > Melioribacteraceae > JAEXOD01. The sequence continues at coordinate 1,759,015 of CAXXXM010000002.1, read as the reverse complement.
TTTTATTTTCAAATAACACTATTCTCTTGGCTGCATTATTACAAATCCTAATCGGTCATGGTACGACCATGACCGCCATGGGATTATTTTTCTTTACCATATTATTATGTTTTTAACTCAAAACAATCAATAGTCTTCAACTAATCAGTCCCGTTTACGGGACGAAATGTTAATAGTAAAAGCGTGAAAAGAGATACATTAAGCCCCAGAGGGGCGACATGTTCTTTTTTATTCGCTTTACCATCCACATCCCTTCAACATGGGTGTCTTCGGTCGAGTTTGTTGCAAAGTTCAACGAACTCGATCTCGGGTGTCACGGTCTCACCGTGACACTACTTTTATTTTCAAATAACACTATTCTCCTGGCTGTATTATTACAAATCCTAATCGGTCATGGTACGACCATGACCGCCATGGGATTATTTTTCTTTACCATATTATTATGTTTTTAACTCAAAACAATCAATAGTCTTCAACTAATCAGTCCCGTTTACGGGACGAAATGTTAATAGTATGTATAGTCCTGAAATAGGTTGACTTTTTTTATTAATTAAATATAAGAATACTCCAAATTAGAAGGAATAGTTATTTTATTAATTTTAGAATAATCTTTATAATAAGGCTTCCATTTTCTTTTAAGTTCTATGTTTAATTCATAAGCCATTTTTGGTGTATACATTTCCAAAGATCTGTGAGGTCTTTCGTTATTATAAAAATCAATTATCTTGGCTATTTTATTTTTAGCTTCTTTATAATTACTAAAACTGATTTGCTTTTCTTCTGTAAATTCTTCTTTTATAGTTTTATTTATTCTTTCTGCTACAGCATTTTCTAATGGATCTGAATGTTCTGTCATACTTATTGCAATATTATTTTTCTTTAGTAATTCGGTATATTGGTTTGAACAATACTGTATGCCTCTATCTGAGTGATGTATGCACTCTTTTATATCACTCATGTTCTTTAATGCCATTGTTAATGTCTTTATGGCTGATTTTGCCGATAAATCTGAACTTACATTGTAGCCAAGTATTTTCCTTGAAAACAAATCTGTTACTAAAAATAAATATGCAAAACTATCACTTTCTCGTAAATATAAATATGTTATATCACATACCAATACTTGATTTATTCTTGCTACTTTTAATTCTTTTATTAAGTTTGGATACTTGTGAAAATTATGATAACTGTTAGTTGTGCTTGTTTTTCTATGTTTGCTTTTTATTAGTAAGTTGTATTCTCTTAATAACTTAAAGAATTTATCCCTGCCAATTGATATTCCATGTCGCTTAAATTCAGGCTGTAGACAAGCAAATAAATTCCTTCCGCTTCCTTTTTTCCATAGTTTCCTTTTATTTAGGACAAGGTCAACTATCAAGCCTTCATTTAGGCTTTTTTTATCTTCTCGTTCCAGTTGTTTGTAATACGATTGTTTGCTATAGCCAAGTAATTTGGTTAAATCCTTTATTTTCAATTTTCCCTCTTTTAACGATTTAACTTTTTGGATCGTTTCGGTTCTGACTTTTTTTTTATAGCTAATCCGTATTCTTTTTCTGCTATTTCTATCATTGTTTCATATAGCATCGTTTTGGTTTTTTCGATTTCTAATGCTTTTTCTAATACTCTTATTTTTTCGTCTTTTGTTAGTTCTTCAAACCCATTTTCTACGATTGGACTCATTGGAATTACTGGCGTTGGTGGTTTATTAGGTGGATTATATTTGGGTGCTAAGTTAAATTTTCTCATCCATGTTAATATACTACTATTTCCTCCAATTCCATATATTTGCTGGGCTTCTGTTTTTGTGTATTTTCCTGAAAGAACTTCTCTTATTATTTCTTTCTTAAAATCATCTGAAAAATATTTTACTTTCTTTTCAGTTACTATTACTTTTTCTTCTCTTTTCATGTTTTGTCCTTGTTTTGGTTGACTTTTATTGTTTTTTGAGTCAACCTATTTCAGGACTATACAGTAAAAGCGTGAAAAGAGATACATTAAGCCCCAGAGGGGCGACATGTTCTTTTTTATTTGCTTTACCATCCACATCCTTTAACATGGGTGTCACGGTCGAGTTTGTTGCAAAGTTCAGCGAAACCGATCTCGGGTGTCATGGTCTCACCGTGACACTACTTTTATTTTCAAATAACACTATTTCTTGGCTGCATTATTACAAATCCTAATCGGTCATGGTACGACCATAACCGCCATGGGATTATTTTTCTTTACCATATTATTATGTTTTTAACTCAAAACAATCAATAGTCTTCAACTAATCAGTCCCGTTTACGGGACGAAATGTTAATAGTAAAAGCGTGAAAAGAGATACATTAAGCCCCAGAGGGGCGACATGTTCTTTTTTATTTGCTTTACCATCCACATCCTTTAACATGGGTGTCACGGTCGAGTTTGTTACAAAGTTCAACGAACCCGATCTCGGGTGTCACGGTCTCACCGTGACACTACTTTTATTTTCAAATAACACTATTTCTTGGCTGCATTATTACAAATCCTAATCGGTCATGGTACAACCATGACCGCCATGGGATTATTTTTCTTTACCATATTATTATGTTTTTAACTCAAAACAATCAATAGTCTTCAACTAATCAGTCCCGTTTACGGGACGAAATGTTAATAGTAAAAGCGTGAAAAGAGATACATTAAGCCCCAGAGGGGCGACATGTTCTTTTTTATTTGCTTTACCATCCACATCCTTTAACATGGGTGTCACGGTCGAGTTTGTTACAAAGTTCAACGAACCCGATCTCGGGTGTCACGGTCTCACCGTGACACAAGCTTTTATCAAAAACGCTGGTATTTACAGTAAATTCATTCGGTCATGGTACGACCATGACCGCCCAGCGTAATATTCCCCAATCATGAAACACCTTTGGTCTCACCATCATACTACATAAACATTCTAAAAGAACACAATCTACTTGCCCCTCAATTTTTAAGAGGGACAGATTACGTGGCGTTAGCCAAAAGTAATCGGGGTGAGTTCCTCATTAGCAGAAATCACCTTATAATATCAACGTAAATTAATCAATTATCGAAAATTTCAACAATTAACTTTAATTTATTTTATTTTTTCTTCTCTTTCCACTTTTCAATTGTAGAAAGCTGTGAAGCTACACCATATAAGTTAATACTTTTTTGATCAAATTGTGTACTAAAATATGCGAGCGATGGAACCGAAAACAACCAAGCACCCAAGTTCAATTCGTTTTCAAGAGCATCAATTCTTTCTGCATAAGCCTGTTTATCACCAATTTCTCGTGTTGACATAAAACCATAAATATAATCAGCAAGCATTTTTAGCGATTCAGTTTCTTCAGTAGAAGCATTTAAATTAATTCGGCAGAAGTTATTATCCCCACGTAAAGAAGAATAATCCAACATCGATTTACCTGCACCATCTTCTTTTGTTCTTAAATTAATTTTGTATGCTTCCAAATTTGGTTCTCTAAAGAAAACGTCATACAAATCAAACAAAAAGTTGCTTCTATATCCTGTAAACGCTACTAAAACAGCATCATAATTACCTGATTTGATTTCATTGTTTTGAACTGCTTTTACTTTAATCTTTCCTTTTGTTATTTTAGGATCATTGAGTATCTCAATTAATTCAGAATATTCTTCTCTATACCCATAGTTAACACAAGCTGCAATTCTTACTGTATCAGGAAGAATTCCTAAGTCAACATTATAATCAGGTACTCTTGGCATTACAATTTGTTCTTCAACATAATACGTTGATTTTGGGAATACACTATAATTTAAATAATCGTAATAATTGTTTTTATTCCCCTTATAATCAACAATACTTCTTTGTTGTTCTGTACCAACTTTGTAAAATCTTTCAAGTACCTTTTTATTATTAATTAAATTTTTAACAGCATAACGTTGACTTGAATTTAAACGCTGAGTATTAAATAAAACCGCAAAAAATGTTGTGCTGATACTTGATTTATAAAAATAATCCTCTTTATCTCCTAAAATGGATGAAAGTGCTCCAAAAGGAGTATCAAGTAACACGTTAATATTTGTATTGCTTAATTCAGTTGTAAAAGTACTGTTATCTACAAATGGAGCCAAATTTACAAATGGAATTGTTGCTTTTCCAGTTGGAGTTTTGTAAAAACTTGGTGTCCCTTTTTCATTTGGAATAGGCATATAGTTGCTTGTACCAACAGCATAATTTAATGCGTTCAGCTCACTATTTTTTGGTAATATTTTAAACGATAAAACTTCTTTAATATCAACTTCTGTCCAAATTCTATCCCCTTTAAATTTAAAACGAATTATATTATCTGCATCGGGACCTTCAAAGCCTATTTCATTCATAGCCTGAGAAACCAAGATATAATCAGGAGATAAACTTCCTAAATTCTGAATTCTTTTTAATGTAAAATTAACATCTTCGGCAGAAAATAAATTAACGTTTCCATCAGTTACTTTAACTTCTTTACCATCAACAGTTACCTTATAACTATCATTCCATTTTGCACCGGTAACAAGTTTTATTGAAACGATATTGTTTTCATCAATTCCCAATAAGGTGCCTAAACCATCTTCATATATAATTCCGCTTGCATTAGCAGAAATGTTAAACAAGCCATCAAATTCAACTTCATCTAACTTATCAGCTAAGGGATTTGAATTAGGTAAATGAGGATCAATTGCAGGCAATTGGTGTGAAATATATGGAATAACTATCTGTTCTGATAAGTTTTTTCTAAATACAAAATAAAGTACAACTGCTATAACAACAACTGCTACACTCGAATAAATTAATGCTTTTTTATTTTTCATAATATTCCTCTTAATCAAAATTAGTTTTTCTTAATAATAGGTTTTTGAGCCATTACGCTTACTTTAAAAATTTTGAATCCGGGATATTTAAATCTTACCTCTAAAACATTTTTACCGTCTTTATCCATTTGGACAGGAGAAATCTGAGCTTCAAAGCCATTAGAGGAAACCGGAGCAGTAATTTTTACGCGTCCTTCATTTTTAATAAGCTTATTATTTATAGTTATTTTTTCATACCATTGCTCTTTATTGGCATTTTTAGCTACTTCTTCAGGCAATTTTATATTTATGTCAAATACCGGGAATTGGGCATCAGAAGGTATTTGCAAACGTAATTTAAACATATATTCGTTTGTTCCCTTGCTTGTAGTTACTGGGGCAACATAAACTTCTCTATAATCCATCGGTTTAGTTATCCATTTAGGAGTGTTTACATCACATTCATCAATAATTGTTTTTACTGATTTATCTGTCCCTTTGTAATACCTTCCATGTTCAACAATTGCTCTTACTTTTTCAACACCTTTATTATTAATATTTCTTACAAAGTCGTTATAAATATTTTTTATTGCATTTTCAGGTAATTGGTGATATTTCATTTCATCAAGATAGTCTTGTATTTGAGCACGTTTCTGAGCTAAATCATTTGAACCTTTTGATGAAAAACTTAATTGATAAACCGGCACAAAAGAAGAATCTTGATATAATGCTTTTACATTGGTAATTGTCATTTGATTTCGTGCAACAAATGAATCTACTGAAACTTTGGACATCCTTTTTACTGCATCATATAGTTCTTCTTCATACTGTTCAACAACAGCATTTTTCTTTCTTTCAACATTATTAGGAAAAATAAAAACTTTTTCATTAAACAATTGGCGTAATGTGTTTTCTGCTTTTCCAAATCCGTATTTTGTTAAGTTGTTTTTTACAACTCCTTTTTGCTGGTCAATATATAAATTATCAATCCCCGAGTATTGATTTAACAAATAATCCAATTCTCTATTTTCATTCAACATGTTAATCATTTCTTTATATTGCTCATCTCTCTTTAAATTATTCAACTTTGGTACGAGCAATTCTGCTACTTGAAATCCTAATTCTAACCTTACAGTATTACGTTTAGCATTTGTAACAGCGGTAGACATTAAATTTGTACTGTTGTAATTGGCAAATCGACTTATTTTTGAAGTTTCATCTGTTGGAACAATACTTTTCATTTCTCGCATTAATTTTAACATATTTGGATAAAATGAATTATCCGGATAAGAAGGAGTATTTTTAAATCTTGTTTTCATCTCCGATTCTTTATCATAATAAATTGACATTTTTTCAGCTTGGGCATTAAATTTACTTATGTAATTAACCACATCGGAAAATTCAATAGGAATGTTTTTTGAACACATTCTATACAGTTTATCAATATCATTAATATCGGCTGGCAATTCAAAAGGTTTTACATCATTTTTATTGTTCAACAATGAGTTAAAATATGAATATGATTTGCTAAGTTTAGAGGAAAAATCATTTTTTGCTTTTTCAATAATGTCTTGCGAAAATCTGTTAGGATTGGAAACAAGCTCCAGCATATCATTAACTCCCGCTAAAAATCCCCCCATATTATTCCCGTTTTCCTCAGAAGCTCTAAAACTTGTTAACACCAATCGGAAATTAGTATTAAAATTAAGCTCGTTTCTTACATTGGATTTTAATTCTAAATAATTTTTATAAGCTGCATCTGAAGAATTTGCCATATCATTAGGGAAAATATCTTCTAAGTCAGCCAATTCTTTATTCATTGCTTCAATATTTTTCTTTCTTAAATCAAGCAAAGAAATTTCCTTGTCAAAATTCAAACCATTAAAGTTAAAATTTTCATTTATAGAGTTATATACTTTTTTATCAGTTTTATTATCTTCTAATATACCTTTATACTCTTCGTATTTAACTTCAAACTTAAATCTCCAAATAGGTGAGTAACGGTAGTTCATTGTTAATAACAGGTCTTTTTTTACATTATCAATAACCCAATAATAAAACTCTTTATCTTGCCCTATTCTATAAACCAAAAGGCTATCAATACCATTACTTTCATCAGATATTTTCTTTATTTCCCCTTTCCCGTCATCAAAAAAGTCTGTAAAATAAGTACTTATTTCTCCTTTTAAATTAGTACTTAAAATCAAGTAAAAGTTTTTTTCTACAGCTTTTGGAAATTTAATAAAATATTTTCCATCTTTTTCTAATTCAAAATTTTCATCATCATCTTTTAACTGTACATAACCTTTTTCGAGTGGACTTAACTCTGGGTCCGGTTCTAATTCTTTAAATGTTGAACACCCAACTCCAAGAATAATTAATAACATAAGCATTATTTTTAGTTTCATTAAGATCTCCAATCTATTTGATATTAGTTTTATCATTTTCTAAAACTTTAAATTTATACAATTATTTTATTATAATAAAGGCTTTTATACATGTTGTGATACAAAACAACATTAAATAATGTTAATAAAACATTAAAATTTATTATGTTAGCAAAAAATTAAATATGAATAAATTTTATACTTGACCATAGTTAATTATAAAATTATTGAGTATCTTATAATAATAAACGATTATTATTCACTTTTTTGTTAAATAATGATTGAGAAAAAAACGGACATAACAAAAAACAATTTAGAAAAAGAGAATCACAAGCTTTCTATTAAGTATAATTCTCTTAAAAAGAAGTTTGATAAAGTTCAAGACGACTTTAAAAAGTTTAAAAAAGTATTTGAATTATCACCAAACGGAATAATTGTTTTTGATAATAAACTAAGCATTGTTGCTATTAATAACAGAATAAAAGAATGGACCGGCTTTTCTACTGAAACAATAATTAAACAAAACCTTACCCAAACCGGCATTTTTTCTGAAAAAAGTAAACTGCTTATTATTGAGCAATTCGATAAAGTGTTGCATAATAACATAATAACACCATTTGAAATTGAAATAATCGGCAATAAAGAAGAAATAATATTTGGAATTACAAAACCCGGGTTAATTAACGGATTAGCCAAAGACTTATATTTAGTTTTAAATATAATTAATATTTCCGAAATGAAACTTGCCAAACAGGCATTAATTGAATCTGAAGAAAAATTCAAAATGGTTTCTGAAAACAGCGGCGATATAATTTATAGGTTGCGATATAACGACATGAAATATGATTTCCTGAATCCGGCATTTCAAAAAATTACCGGCTACTCATTGGAAGAAATTAATAAAATCGGCTTAAATACAATTATTAAAAGAATTGAATCGATTGAAGAATATGATATAGCAACCATCCAAAACGAAAGGAAGGCGGGGACCCTATTTGAATATAATGCGGATTATTTAATTGAAGATAAAAACGGCTATCAAAAATGGTTAAGAGACCACTCGAATCCCTGGTATGATAAACATGGAAATATAATTGGTTCCGTTGGAATTTTAACCGACATTTCCGTTCGAAAACGATTGGAAGAACAACACAAAAAATATCTCGCTGAAATTTCTTTAAGCCGCGATATAATGGAACAAAAAGCCAATGAATTAGTTGCATTAAATATCAAACTGGAAGAAAGCGAACAAAAACTTAAAGAACTTAATTCAAGTAAAGATAAGTTTTTTTCAATAATTGCCCATGATTTACGTTCTCCTTTTACTACTTTAATCGGTTATTCTGAAGTTTTAGTTGAAGATTTTGAAACCTATACCAATGATGAATTAAAAGAATCATTAGTGATGATTCATGATACTTCAAAAAAAATATATAATTTACTTGAAAACTTATTAAGTTGGTCACGTATTCAAACGGGCAGAATGCCTTTTAATCCCCTAAAATTTGATATTTCTGAACTTTGCGATGACACAGTTAATTTATTTGTTGAAAACGCTTTAGCTAAAAGTATAAGTCTCGTTTCGGTTGTTAAACCAAACTCTTTTGTTTTTGCCGATAAACAAATGGTTGATGCGGTAATAAGAAATTTAGTGGCAAATGCCCTAAAATTCACCCCAGAAAATAAATATATTAAAATTTCTGCTTTAGAAATAGATGGATATATTGAAATTTCTGTTTGTGATAAAGGAATTGGAATTAAAGAATCAGTTCTTTCTAAACTTTTTAAAATTGATGAGCAGATAACTACTCCCGGCACTAATGATGAAAAAGGAAGCGGTTTAGGTTTAATTTTGTGTAAAGAATTGGTTGAAAAAAATGGTGGAAAAATTGCGGTTGAAAGTACTTTTGGTGAAGGAAGTCGTTTTTATTTTACTTTGCCTAAACAGTAACATTATTTTTCTACTTAAACAATGTTTTTAACAATACCCAAACAAATTATTAAATAACTAATCTTGGGTTTCTTCTTTTTTTTCTAAAATCTTTTCAGCTATTTTATCTAAAACATTATCTCCTTCCTCTTCCGAGTCATCTGTTATTTCTTTAATATTCATAGTCATCTCAAAATCTTCACTATCATTTTTTTCCAATTTGGTAACTTCTTCAATTTTTCTTTTTGGTGTAAGTAAAATATGCTCTGCATCTTTATCTTTGTTCTGCATCTCTTTAACCATTGCAAAAGATAAAATCATATAAAGCAGTTCTTTTAAACTTTTACCAATTTTTCCATCTCCAGTATCGTTACTCATTATCTCCTTTATATCTTCGTCATCAAAGGCAATTCCGGTTAATATTTTTTTATCATCTTTTGATATTTCAATCACTCTATCAACTATTCTTTTCATAAAATCCATAATAGTTTCTTTGGATTTGTTTGTTTGCTTTGAAATTTCATTTTTTATTGAAAAGCTTGTAGTTATATCAACTGCAAATTGTTTTGTTTTAGTTATATCTCCTTCGGTAACTTCTTTTTGATATGTAAAACTAAATTTGCTCTCCATTTTTCGCTCTCTTAACGAATAAAAGCCAGTAGCACTCATATTAAATATTGTATCATCAGAATATTTAATATCAAAATTTATAACATCTTCTTTAATAGAAGCAGTTGATGAAGACAAATCAAACGGAAATTGACTTAATCCCTGAGCTAATTGCGATAAAACCAACGAATCTTTTTGAGTATTCTTATTTGTAGTTTCAACTTCAAAATTCTGATTTGGCACATTGTTATAGTAAACAATATTTTTTGAACTTAAATTGTTTATATTTAACGACATCACAACCTCTTAATTTATATAAACATTATCGAAAAATTTTTCGGTTTTATTAAGTTCCTCATCTTATTTAAAAATTTTTTTTATCGATAATAATTTTAGCAAAAATATAGTAGTATGCTCAAATTCTCGTTTTTATACATATTCTCATAATGAAACACTTGGGAATAATAAAAATGAACATTTTAAGCAATTATTCATAATAAAAATCTGGCATAAAAATTTCGTATATTAAATATATATTTATATAGGTGCAACATGAATAAAAACAAATACTTAATACAGACTATGCTATTTATACTTGGATTATTTTTCTTTTCCAGTATCAATGCAACTACAATAGGCGATTATAATGTAACTTACTTAGGGGTTACTTATAATTACCAAGCTAACACAACAACTTTCAGCTATAAAGTAACCGGCGATGGACAAGGTAAAGACTTATCACACTGGGTTGTTGCTTTATGTACAAATCATCAAGTTGTTTCTTCCAACTATAGATATGAAGTTAATACTGACCCAAGAACCGGTGTTTATGGAATTAAATGGGATGTTTCAGTTTCTATAAATGGTTCAAAAACTTTTACCTTCACTCTTTCAGGTATTTTTTCTACGATGGATGTAACTGCAGCTATTAAAGCCGGCCCTACAAGCTATTATGGAACCATTACCGGACCTGCTTGCGATGTTCAACTTCCGGCAGCAATTGGTGATAAAGTTTTTCTTGATTTAAACCAAAATGGTATTCAAGATGAAAATGAAAGTGGAGTTCCTAATGTTACAGTAAAACTTTATACTGCTTCAAATGAGTTGGTTGGTACAACACAAACATCAAACACAGGAATTTACCATTTTACAAATTTAACCCCAAGTGGTTATTTTGTTAAATTTGAACTCCCAACAGGTTATGCATTCACCTTGCAAAATCAAGGAACCGATGATTCAAAAGATTCCGATGTTGATCCGGTAACAGGAAAAACTGCAAATACTAATTTATTAAGCGGTGAAACCGATAATAGCTGGGATGCAGGAATTTATTTATTAACTGCTAAAATCGGAAATTATGTTTGGAACGATGATGATAATGATGGAATTCAAGATAGTAACGAAGCCGGCATTGCCGATGTTCATGTTTCGTTATACGATTGTAATAACAATTTTATATCTTCAACAACAACTGATAACTTTGGTGTTTATTATTTTGAAGGAATAACTCCGGGCGATTATTATGTAAAATTCAATTTACCTACTAATTATGTTTTCTCACCAAAGAATCAAGGAAGCAATTCCGAATTAGATTCCGATGCAGATTTAACAACAGGTAAAACAACTTGTACAACTCTTTCTGCCAACGAAACAGATTTGAGCTGGGATGCAGGAATGTATATACCTACTCCTCAAGTTGCTTCTATTGGCGATTTTGTTTGGTATGATTCAGACAAAGACGGAATTCAAGACGTAAGCGAACCCGGAATTAGTGGTATAACTGTAAAACTATATACATGCAACAACATATTAGAAAGCTCAACTACTACAAATGCTAATGGCTTCTATTTATTTGAAAATATTGCTGTTGGTGATTATTATGTGAAATTTATATTGCCTGAAAATTTTGCTTTTACTGTTGCTGATGCAGGCGGAGATGATACTAAAGATTCAGATGCAAATACAACAACAGGAAAAACAATTTGTTATACATTAACAGCAGGTAGTTCTAATTTAACTGTTGATGCGGGAATGTATGAAGTTCCTCAAATTCAACAAGCTAATTTAAGTTTAGTAAAAACAGTTAATAAAAACAATCCCCAACCGGATGAAAACTTAACCTATACAATCACACTTCACAACGATGGTCCTAATAGTGCAACTAATGTTGTTGTTTCTGATGTGCTTCCAAATAATGTTGATTTTGTTTCAGTTACTCCATCACAAGGGACTTATGACCATACTACCGGTTTATGGACTGTTGGAACAATAAATGCAAATCAAAATTTAACTTTAACAATTGAAGTTAAAGTTAAAAACAATTTTGCCGGCAACAGCATTGTTGATTTTGGAGCCGCTACCGGTTTTAATGTTTTTGTATTTGGTAATATGAGCCAGCCTTCTTCCGATACTGAAGGGAAAGTTGCTGCCGGTGGAGATGCTTTCTTCTCTAATTATAGCGTTGGTTATCCATTACCAAACTCTAATGGAACCGAAGACGTTTTAATTGTTGGTGGTAATTTAACTTTTATTTCAGGTGGCATTTACGGTGGTAATGTTGTTTATGGCAACAATACTAACTTGCCTCAAATGGTTGTTAGCATTTCTGATGGTGCTTTAAGAAAAGATTCCCCAATAGATTTTTCTGCTGCCAAAACTCAATTACAAACTTTGTCAACTACCTTAAGTTCTAATCCACAAAATGGTGTTGACAGTATGCAATATGGCTGTATTTATCTTTCGGGTAATAATCCTTTTATTAACGTATTTAATATTTCGGGTGAAGACTTAGATAATGCAAACGATATGCGAATTACTGTTCCTAATAGTTCAGTAGTACTTGTAAATATTGATGGTATTTCAATTGATTGGACAGGCGGATTAGTATTAACCGGTACAACTGTAAACAACGTTTTATATAACTTTTATGAAGCTGAAAATTTAGTAATACATAATATTGACGTTCAAGGCTCTGTTCTTGCTCCATTTGCCGACGTTAATTTTGTAAGTGGCGTATTAAATGGACAGTTTATTGCCAAATCGGTTACAGGTATTGGTCAATTTAATAATCAGTTATTTGTTGGGAATATTCCCGGCGAAGTTAATATAGTTAACTCGACTGAAATTAAATCTTCAGACCAGTTTGACCCTAATTCAACACCAAACAATGGCAACATAAACGAAGATGATTTTTCTAAAGCTGTTGCAAGTGTAGATTTTGCAACTAACCCAAATAACGGGAATACTATTCCTTCAGGTGCTGAATGGCAGCAAGTTTCTTCTTTTGCTTCAAATGAAATTGTTTGGACATTAACATTTGATATGGAAGGTAATTTACTTGCCGGCACATGGGGTGGAAAGATTTATACCTCCACCAACAATGGAGTTAATTGGACAATAATAAACGAAGGTATGAATGCTTCTTATATTTGGAATATAGCCGTAGATAGCTTAAACTATTATTATGCTGCTACAAACATTGGCGTTTTCAAATCCACTAACGGAACCAGTTGGGTTAATGTTGGATTAGCCAATTATGATGTAAGAGCTTTTGCTATTGATAGAAACAAAAACTTATATGCCGGTACATGGGGTGCAGGTATATTTAAATCAACCGATAATGGTATTAACTGGATTGAAGCTAATCAAGGGTTAAACAGTTTAGCAGTTCATGCTTTAGTTGTTAATAGTGCTAACGATATATTCGTTGGAACTTTTGGCGGTGGTATCTCAAAATCTTTTGATGGTGCTTCCAACTGGAATGCTATAGATGGTACATACGATTTTATTTGGTCGTTAGGTGTAAACTCAAACGATATGCTTTTTGCCGGTACTTATAGCAACGGCTTATTTACCTCAACTGATAATGGTGTTAATTGGAACCATGAAGGTGGAATTAATTCCAATTACATTTATGCTGTTTCGGTTGACACTTCGGATAATGTTTTTGTAAGTGCTTGGGATGGTGGTGTTTACTACTATTCAGAAGTTGTTACAGAATCTACTTGGAAAAACTTTGGTATGAACGGTTTTGGTGTTAGTTCAATTGTTATTTCTCCTGATACTCGTTCATTATATGCAGGTACTTCTGATGGTAGAGTGTTTGTAATGGATAATCCTTTAACAACTGTTGAATCTGAAAGTATAATTCCAACAGAATTTGATTTAAGCCAAAATTATCCTAACCCATTTAATCCAACTACAAATATTAAGGTAAGTATTGCTAAACCGGGCAATTACAAACTACAAGTCTATAATATTCTTGGTCAATTAATTTCTATACCTTTTGATGGTTATTATAATCCCGGAAGTTACCAAGTAACCTTTAACGGTTCATCTTTAGCATCTGGAGTTTATATATACCAATTAACAGGGAATAACATTAATTTAAGCAAGAAAATGATGATGATTAAATAATTTTTAATTCACAATTCTTAATTTTTAATGATTGCTGGTCGCTCATCCTAAAACGATGAGCGACTTTTTTATTTTAAATCTATATTATCTGAATGGGGATTAATGATTATACTTACCTCATAAAAGCAGGAAATACATAATCAGATATATAAGACCCAGCGGGTCGAAATGTCAATAGCAAATCGAAAATAATATTTAAAAAGTCCGGCAGTATTGCCGGACGACATGTTCTTTTCGTTTTTCAAATATTTATTTTTTTATACATTCCCCAACATTTCAACAACCATGCTTTTCTGCATTTTTTGTGTCGCACCTAACGGAGCTTTATTGGTTTTTTGGTTTTATTTTACTATTGAGGTTTCAACCCTAACGGGTCTGATTAGTTGAAGACGTGAGTGATTTTGCTTTTGTTAACATTTTCCATTTCTTAAATACTATATATAGCATTAATAAAGAATTATTTATACAAATCTGTTACCTATTAGCTGTTTACTGTTTACTGATTTTCGTCACTCGTTACTTTATTTGATTGCAGAGCAATCACACGTCGGTAACCTACGAACCCTAACTTTCCCCACGACTTCGGATGAAGTCGCACCGATTAATATTATATACTTGGTGAGTGTGTTCGGTTACTAACGCAAAAAGCCATTCAAAGGGAATGGCTCTATTGGTAGAACAAACAAAAGGCTATATATTCCCCACTCCAACGGAGCAGTCCTATTTTTACCAACCATTATAAATTATTCATTCAATTTAAACCAATACCGGTTCAATCAACTTCTTTTCTTTTTTAATATTATTAATATATTCCGAAGCACTTAAAGCTGCAATTGTTCCATCGGCAACTGCTGTTGTAACTTGTCTATATCGTTTTGCAATCGAATCTCCTGCTGCAAACACTCCCTCAACACTTGTATGCATGTTTGAATCAACTACTATTTCCCCATACTTGTTTAATTCAACCATTTCCTTAATTGATTCAGTATTTGGAATATACCCAATAAATATAAATGCACCATCAATTTTCATATCAGTTATTTCACCCGTTCTGGCATTTTCAATAACAACACCACTTAAACTATCCTCGCCATAAAACTCGACAACTTTTGATTCCATTATAAAACTAATTTTTTCATTATTCTTTGCTTCTTCAACATAATGCTCTAAAGCCTGAAAATGATCAAATTGATGAATAACAGTTATCTTAGAAGCATATTTTGTTAAAGAAACCGCTTCTTCCAAAGCCGAATTTCCACCACCAACAACTATAATTTCTTTACCAGTAAAAAAATCGCCATCACATGTTGCACAATATGATATTCCTTTTCCTTTGAATATATCCTCACCTTTAGCACCTATTGTTCTTGATTTTCCACCAGTTGCAATTATAACAGCATCCGAAGTATAAGTGATTTTTCCTCCCACTTCTACCGACTTTATTTTACTATTCAGATTAATATTGGTTATTTTTATATTACTCTTAATAGTACACCCAAATCGTTGTGCTTGTGCTTTCATATTACGAGCTAATTCATAACCGCTAATTGAATCAACACCGGGATAGTTAGCAATTTCATGAGTTAACACCATTTGACCACCAACAGCACCTTCATTTAGAATTAATGTTTTAACTTTTGCTCGCGACAAATAAATTCCTGCGGTAAGACCTGCTGCTCCCGCTCCAATTATTATTGCATCATAATGATTTTCCATTTTAAATCTCCTTTATATAAAAAGGATAACTCAAAAGATTACAATGAGGAAAAATGAAATGACTGCATTTATACTAAAATAGAGATACAATTATTTTATCTTTTGAATTATCCTTATATAATTACTTGCTTAAATATTTGTCAAGGTTATCTGTTACTTGGTCTCTTGATTGAATACTACTTGTTGCTTTTACAACTTTTCCATTTTTATAATAAACCACAAATGGTAACCCTGCAAAGTTTCTACATTCCGGTAAATTTCTAATTACTTTTGCATCGGGAGAATCAAATTCCATATCTGCAAATTTTATATGTGTATATTCATTTTCCAATTCTTCCATTACTTCATAAACCGGAATACACATGGGTCCCATTCTACCACAGCAAATCATTACGTTTTCATTGTTTTTTAATAATTCAGAATGCTCTTGTTCTGATAGTACATGCGTTAAATTAGTTCTTAACATTTTATTTCTCCAAATATTTTTTATTTACTTTATCAGTATGATGTAAAAATGTCAATTTCGATTCACAAATATTTTTCTCGCCAAATTGGACATATAACTCGCCAACCTTGTCGAATAAATCTGTAAATTATTCATTTTTTGCTCATTTTAACATTTCTTTCCTTTGGCATGCTTTTAGCACCTTTGTTGAAAAACACAAACCAACAAAACAGGAGTTTATCATGAAAACCAAATCTTTATTATACACAGCTGCATTTGTTTTATCCTTATCATTAATCGGGTGTGATTCAAACCCGGCCAGCAGCCAAAACTCAAATTTAAGCAATGTTGAAAACCAAACTATTGATATGACTGTATTAGAAAAAATTGCAGCAGACGACTTATCATCAGCAGAAGAGAGCGGACTTTTATTTATGCGTGAAGAAGAAAAAGTTGCACGCGATGTTTATGCTTATTTTTACAACAAATACAATTTAAATGTTTTCAATAATATTAATAAAAGCGAAACAGTTCACACCAATACAATAAAATATTTACTTGATAAATACGGTTTACAAGACCCAATGACAGTTGATAATCCGGGAGTATTTGTTAACCTGGATTTACAGACCCTTTACAATCAATTAATAGAGCAAGGAAATGTTTCAGATATTGAAGCCTTAAAAGTTGGTGCTTTAATTGAAGAAGTTGATATTATTGATTTGTTTGCACATCTTAAAGAAACAGATAACGCAGATTTAACGTATGTTTATTCTAATTTAGAAAAAGGAAGCGAAAATCATTTAAGAGCTTTTGTTAGAAACTTATCTAACAGAGGCATTATTTATTCTCCTGTTAAGTTAGACATTAAAACATATAACAGTATTGTAAGATAATTGTTTATAAATAAACAATTATTGATTAGTTTTATTTCTTCTTTGAGTCACGACTTTAAATAGTGTTTTAGAACCTTTCAACTAACTCACATCTTAATCTCCTCTCTTCACAGAGAGGAGATACAATTTTTTTATAACTCATAATACTTATGCATTTAATATTTTTCCCCTTCTTTACATATTCTCTCAGTCATGGTAAAGTCGAAGTTGTTGAAAAATGGGGAATAATATTTAAAGCGGTAATGGTCGAGAATGTTTTATAAATGAGGAATATTTCCAGGGCGGTCATGGTCTTTCCATTACCAAATGAATTTTGTATTAAAAAAGTTAAAATAAAGGTATTTATGAATAATATTTTGCGTCACGGTACGACCGATGACGCCCATGTTTTTATTTCCCCAATTTTTTAACATCTTCGCTACTCGTCACTCGTTACTTTTTTGCTAATCGTGTCGCACCTAACGGAGCTTTATTGCTTTTTTTTGTTTTCATTTTACTATTGAGGTTTCAACCCTAACGGGTCTGTTTAGATGAAGATTTGAGCAATTTTGTTTTTGTTAACATTTTTCTATTTATAAAAAATTAATATAAAGCATAAATGTTGAATTATTTATACAATTCTGTTAGCTATTAGCTATTTCCTGTTACCTGCTTTATTTACTTTTTACGTGGGTGTTTCTTAATTGAGGAATATTTCCAGGGCGGTCATGGTCTTTCCATTACCAAATGAATTTTTATTAAAAAAGTTAAAATAAAGGTATTTATGAATAATATTTTGCGTCACGGTACGACCGATGACGCCCATGTTTTTATTTCCCCAATTTTTTAACATCTTCGTTTCTTGTCACTTTTTTGCTATTCACTATTCGCTATTAGCTATTAGCTGTTTTTTCGTCACATGTCACTTTTTTTGATTGCAGAGCAATCACACGTCGTTAACCAATAAACCCTAACAATCCTCACGACTTCGGATGAAGTCGCACCGATTAATAACAGATACTTGAAATTTGGTAATTGTGGTCAGTAGTAAATGCAGAAAATTTCCACCATAATTATTGTTACTAACTCATACTCACTTAAACTTCAAAACAATATTTACAATCTCTGTCCTGCTGCCGGTTCTTACCGGTGGTCCCCAGCCAGAAGCACCACTTGAAACATAAATATGAGTTTTGCCTTTTAATTTATACCCCCAGCTTACTTCATATACTTTTTCTGTTATATAATTAAAGGGCCAAAGCTGCCCATGATGTGTATGCCCTGAAAGCTGCAAATCTATTCCTGCTTTTTCTGCTTCTTCCAAATGGAAAGGTTGATGATCTAATAAAATCATTGGTTTTGTGTTATCACAATCTTTAATTATTTCTTCAATTTGTTTTCGAGGCTTAATTCTATTAATGCTTCTATCTTCCCTTCCAACAATATAAAAACTATTACCTATTAAAACAGCCGAATCTCTTAATACATTAATTCCATGTTCTTCCATATATTTAACGGCTGGCTCAACTCCACCTATAAATTCATGATTTCCATTAACAGCATACACGCCATATTTAGCTTTAATTTTTTTGATGTCATCTCCCAAATTTCTTCTAATCACAGGCTCCAAATCTTCATCAAACACATCACCGGGGAGTAAAACAATATCTGGATTTAAATTATTAATCATATTTACCAACTTAGTTACTCTTCCATTAGAAACAATAGTACCCATATGAATATCTGATGCCATTACAATGTTTAAAGTTTTTATGTTTTCAACTTTTTTATCTACATCTAATTTTAGTCTGGCTATTCTTGGATTATTAAAATTTATATAGCCACCAATTAATACAAGCCCAATAACTGATGTTACAATACAAAAAACAATAAATTTTGTTTTATTGTAATCAACATATAGTGCTTTTGGTAAAAAAGGGATGAAATGATTAATTACTCTAATAATATCAATTAATAAGATTGATAAAAATGCATAAAGCATTATCCCCAACCATATTGAGCCAACCCAAACCAAAACATCGGAAAATGCAGAGGGATAGCCGTTTTCTAAAACTCTTCCCGCAAAAAAGGATAAAGCCACTAACCAAAACAGAACTATATAATAAAGTTTTACCTGTGGGATGTACGCTAAAGCCTGTAAACTTCTTACAAAGATATAAGTACTAACACCTAAAAAGACTACAGCAACAATTGAAAAAAATATTATAAAATAGCTACTCATTTATCACCTTAAATATAATTTTATATTATAACAAATTTTAGACGAAATAGTTTTAAAAATGTTATAAAAATTTGGGTTACGGAAATATTTTTGCACTCTGCAACTTTTTGTTATAAAGTTCCGTCTATATAACTGTAAGTAAAAATTTTCTAAGCAACAAATAGAAATAAGTTACAGGGGATACCATGAAAAACTACTTTCTTACTCTTCTTAGCCTACTGATTCTAACCGCAGCAAGTATGTCTGCTGCTGAAAATTTGAATAAACAAGTTACAAATGAGCAAATTGAAGAAAATTTATTAATCGGCTTACAGTCGAACAATGTTGGGTTAAGGGTTAGCTGCGCTTATATGTTAGGCGAAATTCAACCCTCCGAAAAAGCTATACTCTTATTAATGAAAACATTAAGAGATGACCAAGATGAAAGAGCCCGTATAATGGCCGCACTTACACTTACCAAACTTGAAGACCCAAGAGGACTTAACATTGTTCAACGAGAATGCCAGTATAATAATAATTGCAAAACACGCAAAATGTGTCAGCGTTTTTACTCTTCTTACTTAAATAAAAAGTATTCTGTTATGAAAGAAACTCGTGACTCATTATATGCTGTATTATTACCATAATTGCCCCTCCCCAAAAACTACTTAATAGATACTAAAGGGCGGTTAATAAGTTTTATAAAGACTTTTAGCTGTCCTTTATTTTTTCTCCCAATGCCAATGCCATGGTTCGTAAGCTACACCTAACGAATTATTTTTTGGATAAGATAGATAAAAATTGAACTCGTTTGCGTTTTTAACCAACCATTTATATTCCTGAGTTGCTTCAAAAGCTTCAGAGGTCTGATTTTCGCTAAATCCATTTATGCCCTCCTTGTTAACAATATCAATTGCATTATTAACAGGTGAACCGTGTTCGCTATACCCCGGCAAAGCAATCCACTTGCCATTTTCTTTCAAACAAAAATTATTGTCTTCAACTAAATATAAAACAAATAAATAAGCCTGCCTACCTGAAGAACGATAACCGGAATCAATATAAATATCTAAATTCTCTTCTTCTTTTATTTTTTCAGCCATTAACTTAAAATCTATATATGAATGCTCCGGGCAATATTGAACGCCTGTTTCCCGCCCTTCTCCTTTACCAACAAATCTTACTGAATCAACCTTAATTAGGTGATTAGCTTTTTCAAGCGAGTAAAAGGGTCCTTTAAATCCGATATCTTGTGGGTTTATAGTTAATATCTGCTTAATTAAGTATCTTTCATACTTGTTAAGCATGTTCATCATTGTATCAAAATCCATTATAGCGTATTTATCTTTTGGAATTGACCCTACATACTTTTTCCATTTAGATAAAACCCGTTTTATTACTTTCTTTTGAAAGAAATTTAATTCTTCTAAATTAATTTGCATTGTTAAATAGTATCCATACATAATTATACAAATCGCAATTATAATTGCAGCCATAAATATTTTACCATAAATTTAAAAATCCATTTATAAATTTAATTAAAATAAATAATATTAGCTTGTCTTGTTTAAAAAGAGCAAAAAATATCTTAATTTTAAATTTGTTTAATTTTTTGGAGTAATAATGAAATTAACTGGAGATGGATTTCTTATAAGAAATTACATCAAAGAAGATGCTGAATCCCTTACTCAATATGCAAATAACAGCAAGATATGGATTAATTTACGAGATGGTTTTCCTCATCCTTACACGTTAGACGATGCTAATCAGTTTATTAGCTTGGTAAACTTAGCTGATCCCGTTACAAATTATGGAATTATTATTAACGATATTTGTGTAGGTGCAATTGGCTTTGAACCAGGTCAAAATGTATTTAGAAAAACCGCTGAAGTTGGATACTGGTTAGGAGAAGAATTTTGGGGGCGTGGTATTATGACTAACGCCGTTAAAATATTTACAGATTTCATGTTTGAAACTTTTGATATTGAACGTATTCAAGCAAGTGTATTTGACTGGAACCCTGCATCTGCAAAGGTTTTAGAAAAAGCCGGTTTTACTTTTGAAGCTCGATTACGAAAACATATTATCAAAAACAATATGTTAGGTGATGAATTGATTTATGCAAAATTAAAAAATAATTGAGGTTTTATGATGATGTTTAGAAAATTTTCTCTTGTTCTGATTTTATTTGTTTTTTCTACTACTTTATTTGGTCAACAGCAATATGCTGATATTGGCGATTTTCAATTGGAAAACGGACAAACCATTCTTGATTGTTCAGTTGGCTACAGAACATACGGCAAAATGAATGATGATAAATCTAATATTGTTTTGTTTCCCACTTATTTTAATGGAACAAGTGCCGATAACGCACGTGCTTTAGGGGTAAACTCGTTAATTGATACATCAAAATTTTATGTTATTTCAATTGATGCTATTGGTAATGGCATTTCTACTTCACCAAGTAATAGCGTTAAACAACCAAGAAACAATTTCCCTAATTTTTCTATTACCGATATTGTAAAAAGCCAATATATTGCTCTTACCGAAAAATTAGGCGTTAATCACGTTTATTGCGTAATTGGCGGTTCTATGGGTAGTATGCAGGCATACGAATGGATTGTTGCTTATCCTGATTTTATGGATAAGGCTGTTCCTTATGTTCCAACTCCTTATTTAACTTCTTATGATAAAATGTTGTGGACTGTTCTTCGTAATTTTATAGAAATTGGAGAAGAGTTTAATGTTCCTGAAGCAAAGATTTCTCGCTTGCTAACTATGATGTTTAAGTTATTTTTAAGCACTCCGGAAAAATTCAATGAAAATACTCCGGTTGAAAAATTTGATAGTTATGTTTCCAAGTTTGAAGAAAAAACTTCCGAAGTTTTCCCTCCAATTAATTGGAAATATCAATTATTAAGTATGTTTAATCATAATATTACAAAACATCATAATTACTCCAAAGAAGAAACTGCAAAATCTGTTAAAGCTAAAGTTTTAGCCGTTATTGGATTATCCGACCTTGCATTAAATCCTGCACCTGCAATTGAGTTTTCAAAATTAGCTAATTCTGAAACTTTATTGTTGGAGAACAATTGCGGACATGGGGTAGTTGGTTGCGAGTTAGAAAAAGTTAGTATTGCAATAAAAAAATTCTTGGAAAAATAATTGATTAATGGGGCTGGTTACCAGCCCTTTATTTTTAATTTAACTTCTAAATTTTTATTATTGCAACCATTTCTTTACTAAATATTCACATTTCTTATTTATTCTTTCGATAATTATTTTATCATTTTAATAAAATTAACTTTGCAATTCAATCGATATTCTTAATAATTTCCACTTAATTTAAAGGCATGTAATTTGTTTATGCTATTTTAGTATTTTTATTAAAAATAATTTTAGGGATTTGTGATGAAATATTTTTTTCTTTTTATATTAACAATATTTATTTCTTTAACATCATATGCACAAAATAATTTTTCTGTTCACACAAATGACACTTTATTAATTAGTTCAACTTCAAAAATTCCAACCATTGATGGGTTTGATACAGATGATTGTTGGAAAAATACAAAATGGGATCCTATTGACCAAGTTTGGATGAACTATGGCGATACACTTTCTAATTCAGATTTTTCCGGAAAGTATAAAATAACATGGTCTCCTGAAACTAATCTTCTTTATTTTATTGCAAAAACTACCGACGATGTTTTAGTTGATGGTTATGTTTTTAATCCTGATCCAAAAATTGCCGATAATTATTACAATTTTGATATTCTTGAAGTATTTATTGATGAAGATGTATCAGGTGGAGTTCATGTATTCAATGGAAAAGGCGATATTGGAAAAGAATGGGGTACTAATAGTCGCAATGCATTTTCTCATCATATAGTTATTAACTTTCCAAAAGATGGTAAAACAACTAAAGAAGTGAATATTTGCGATATTGATGGAAATAGTTGGGATGATTACATTATCAGCAATTATAAACATCAATTTAATGATTTTATAGCCAGAAGAAATGGAAATGAAATTACTTGGGAATTTGCAATTGCGGTTTATACTGATAAATATGACCCACAAAATCCAGAGGCTTCAAGAGTAAAATTATCAAATAATAAAATAATGAGCATCTCTTTTGCTTATTGCGATAACGATGACTTAAATGAAAATCCACCTACACGCGATAATTTTATTGGGTCTGTTTATGTTGAGAAAGAACAATATAACGACCATTGGAAAAATGCAGATGGTTACAGAAGGGTTAAATTAGTGAAATAAGTTTATTGTGTAAACTGAAAGTCCCCAATGAAAAGATTCAAAGGGGACTTTCGTAGAGGCAGTTGTTTTTAAGCAACTATTTAATTTTTATATCTTAAATCAGAAATTATTAAAGTTCAGTTTAACTTCACCAATTATCCACCTACCCGGCATTGGTAAATTTGTAAAGTCTGTGTATCGTCTATCCAATAAATTATTTACCGATATTGCCAAATCAATAAAAGCAAAATTTTTACTTAATTTTGTATCCATTAAAAAGTAGTCGCTTGAATTTAATCTATATTCATACTTTAAATTCCAACTTTGTTTGATATCTAAAAACAATTCGTTTACAATAGATATTATTGCTTGATGTTTTAAGTTATCTAAGATGTATTTTGAGATATAATTAATTTTACTGTTATCAGTATCTAAAAATGTGTAACCAAGAGTAACTTTTGTTATTGGTAAAGTAGATAACAAAGTTTTAGGTGAAATTGTCGAATTTATTTCAAAACCCTTTGTGGTTAATTCAGCAATGTTTTGTGCATGCCAAACATCTGTTGTATTAGTTTTTGCCCAATCAATTAAATTTTTCCCTTTTCTAACAAAAAACGATGATTCAACTGAAATTATTGACGTATTATACCTTGCTCCAAACTCATACGATAAAGCTTCTTCAGGTTTTAAATCTGCATTACCAACTTGGGCTGGACTTAAATAATACAAATCGGTAAATGTAGGAAGTCGGAAAGAATTTCCAATATTTCCATAAATTCTAAAATTTGTTAACAACTTGTATCCAATATCGGCAGAGGGCCATAATTTCCAGCCCCATTTATCATATTTATATAAACAACCTCCAACCGAAATATCTAAATCGTTCGTTACGTTCACTTTTTGTTCAAGCGAAAATCCGGTTTTATTTCTATTATGGTTTCCTAAATTTGTGCTGTTTATTTTATCTTTTCCGTTTTCTATACTTAAAGCAGTAGAACCAAAAACAGAATTATATATCAATTCCAATTCAAAATTGTAAGCGTCTGTTTTATGAACATTCTTATAAAACGATGGTCTCTCATGATCTAAAAGATACATATCTTCATGCCTGCGATATGATACTTTTGGCGATACAAACAAATTGCCAAAAACAAAATCCCCTTTTACCGAACTCAAAACAGTTTTTGTTTCTTCCCATTGATTTGGATATTTATCGGAATAAAAACCATTTGCACCAAATTCTTTTTTCTGATATCCGCCAAACAAACTAATACTGTTTGCTCCAAATACTATTTTGGGTGTATAGTTAATATTTAAATTATTATAGCCTGTATTAAATCTATATCCATTTGAATGGCTTTTTGATATTGATATGTTGTTATTCAAAATTCCTAAAGGTTGCGAAAAACCTAAATAAGTATCATAATATCCATTTGAACCATAAGACGAGCTTAATGTTAACGAGCGTTCGTTACTATTTTTAGTTATTATGTTTATAACCCCTGCTAAGGCATTAGCTCCATGAATTGAAGAACCTTGACCTTTTAATACTTCAATTTTTTCAATATCATTTAGAGATAACGGCAAATTTAAGTTATGATGTCCTGTTTGTGAATCGCTAATTTTAATTCCATCAACTAAAATTAAAGTCTGTTCAAACGAACTCCCCCTAATACTTAAATCCGATTGTACATTTTGAGGTCCTCTTTGCTTAATATCAACCCCCAAGGTATATTCTAACAACTCGGGCAAAGAAGAAACCGGCAACTGCTTTATATCTTCCCTTTTTATTAAGGTTACATTTCGTGTAAGCTCTAAAAATGGTGTTGGTGCTTTGCTGCCTGTGACTGTAATTTCGTCTATATTATATGTCGGAATATCTTGTGAATAAATAGTTGTAAGTCCTATTAAAAAAAGTAAACAAATTAAAAAGTTTTTAAGCATAATTTTATCAGCAAATTGTTATTAAATAATTTGTCATCAAGAAAAATTATTTGGTAAGATTGCTACAAATAATATTACTTGCTCAAAAATTAAAAATACAATTGACCGATAAACTTTAAATTAGTTTGCAAGATAATTTAGCCCAACCGAAATTACTTTAAGAATCTTACCATAGTATCTGCCATCAACCTGGTACCGATTTTTCGGTACGGGTAATGCCACAGATTGTCTATTCATAATTTTCTTAAAGAACTATTAGAAATATAGCAAATTTTTTTGTTATTAGAAAGACATTCAAATTGTAAAAAATTGTCACAAATTTGAAAAGGTTTTTTTTTGGCTCCACTTTTCACTAATTTGCACTATTATTACTTCATAATTTACGGATACAAAAAATGAAAAAAGGGCTTTTTTTATTGTTTTTTTTCGCTTCGTTATTTATAAAAGCTGAAACAATTACTTCACCTAATGGAAAATTAATATTAGATTTTAAGCTAAATGAAACTGGAGAACCCATATATTCGCTTACTTTAGACAAAATGCAGGTTATTAAAACGAGCAAAATGGGAATTGAAATTAAAGATAACGATTCCTTTTTAAGCGGTTTTAAAGTGGCTTCATATGATAAAAACAACGTTAACGAAAATTGGGAACCTGTTTGGGGTGAACTAAAAACTATTAAAAATAATTATAACGAGTTAATTGTTAATTTAATTCAACCGGATTTAAGAGATAGAAAATTTACAATAGTATTTAGATTATTTGACGATGGTTTGGGATTTAGATATATCTTTCCTGAACAACAAGATTTTAAGAATTTTATTATTAAATCTGAAAGAAGTGAATTTGCCTTAACAGGAGACCACAAAGCTTTTTGGATTCCCGGTGATTACGACACAAACGAATATAGCTATTCACATACAAAACTAAGCGAAGTTGATGCAACTTTTGGAAAAGGTTTTAACGAAATAGGTTCAAAAACTATTATTGGTAAAAATTTTGTTCAATCTCCATTAATGATGAAAACAGCAGATAATTTATACATCAACATTTTTGAAGCTGCTTTAGTTAATTATCCAGCCATGCAGTTAAAAGTTAACCAACAAAATTTTATTTTAACTTCCGAATTGGTTCCTGATGCAAATGGGAACATGGCTTATTTGCAAGCCCCTTGCAGAACTCCTTGGCGTACTATTATTATAAGTGATAAAGCAGAAGATATATTAGCTTCTAAAATGATTTTAAACTTAAATGAACCTTCCAAAATTAAAGACCCAAGTTTTATTCAACCAATGAAATATGTAGGAATTTGGTGGGAAATGCATATTGGAACGGCAAGCTGGAATTATGCCGATATGAATGTGCCTGAATTAAAAAGTATTGATTGGTCTAAAGTAAAACCGAACGGCAGGCATGGAGCTACTACTGAGAGAACAAAAAGATATATCGATTTTGCTGCCGCTCATAATATTCAAGGTGTACTTGTAGAAGGCTGGAACATTGGTTGGGAAGATTGGGGCAGTTATTATAGAGAAGAAGTTTTTGACTTTGTCACTCCTTACCCCGATTTTAATATTAAAGAAGTAACTGATTATGCAAAAAGCAAAGGGATCAAAATGATTATGCATCATGAAACCTCTGCTTCTGTTTCTAATTACGAAATTAAAATGGATGCTGCTTACAGATTAATGAAAGAATATGGTTATGGAGCTGTAAAAACGGGTTATGTTGGTTATATAATTCCTCGCGGCGAACACCACGATAGTCAATGGATGATTAATCATTATATTAGAGCAGCAGAAAAAACTGCCGAAAACAATTTTATGATTTGTGCCCACGAGCCTGTTCGCCCAACCGGATTGCATAGAACTTATCCAAATTGGATGGCTTGTGAAGCTGCAAGAGGAAATGAATTTAACGCATGGAGTAAAGGAAATCAGCCTGAACATGAAACCATTCTACCTTTTACTCGTTTAATGGGTGGACCAATGGATTACACTCCCGGGATTTTTCAAATTAAACTTGATAAATATGGCAAAAAAGAACAAGTACATACTACTTTAACTAAGCAATTAGCTTTATATATTACTATGTACAGTCCTTTACAAATGGCTGCTGATTTACCTGAAAATTACGAAGCTCATTTAGATGCATTCAAATTTATTGAAGATGTTCCCGTTGATTGGGATGATTCCAAGATAATTAATGCCGAACCTGGTGATTATATTACAATTGCAAGAAAAGAAAAAGGAAAAGATAATTGGTACTTAGGTTCTATTACAGATGAAACTGCAAGAAACTTTAAAGTTGATCTGAACTTTTTAGATAAAGATAAATCATACATCGCTACAATCTACGAAGATGCTAAAGATGGAGACTGGTTTAAAAATCCAATGGCTTATAATATTTACGAAAAAACTGTTAAACATGGTGATATTTTAGAGCTTAATTTAGTTCCCGGTGGTGGTACTGCTGTTAGCATAAAAGTAAAATAAACTTTTATTTGCATTTTTGTTTAGGCGTAGCGTGGTTGTTGCAAAACTCATTTTTTGACTTGCTATATTGGGAACTCACCCCTTTTTATTCCCCTCTCTTAAAAAAGAGAGGGGAAATTTTACCGACCATTATTTATCTCTTTTTTCGTTCTAACTTTTTCAGTATATATTACAAATCGCATTATTTTATAATGGTATATGCACTATATATTCCCCTTCTCTTTTTAAGAGAAGGGGCTGGGGGATGAGTTCATAAACTTTGGTTATCGGGTATTAATATAAACATTATTTAACTCTTTTGCAATCCGATTTTTTGTATTTTAACACTTTTACGCCGCCTTCGTAGCAGGAAACCAAAATTTCCTGCTACGGTTATTCAAAAGCGAACTCCCCATTATTCATTTACCTCCAAAATAAAATCTAAGAACAAATTACACCTAATTTCTTTATATAACTATATCATTTTTAAATTAATAAAACAAATTGGGTTTTTATATTAAAAAAACTTAATTATATTATAATTCAAATATATATGAAATAGTATTAGATTAAACCAATAGTTTATTTTAGAGCTTCTTTATACAATAATAATTGATTAAACAATGAACAAACTAAACTCGTTAATATTAAACTGGGAAAAAGGGACGGTAAAAAGCACCAAAGAATTAAACAAGATGGGCTATAGTTCTCAATTATTAAAATCCTATGCAACCTATGGATGGCTTAGTCTTGTAGGTAGAGGAGCTTATAAATTGTCGAATGATCAATTGGATTGGTATGGGGGATTATATTGTATACAACAGCAAAATCGGACAATTCATGTTGGTGGGAAAACCGCTTTAACAATTAAAGGATACGCCCATTATGTTGCAATAAAACCTCAGGCTGTTGATTTATTTGGCAAAATTGGAGACAAACTACCAAATTGGTTTACCAAACAGCCTTGGATGGATGAAATAAATTTTTTTACTACAAATAATTTTGATTATTCTGATAAAAAATTGCTAATTGATTCAAGTATGAATAACATAAAACTAAAAATATCCACGCCCGAATTAGCTGTTTTAGAAATGTTGTTTTTAGTTCCCCAGGTTTATTCGTTTGATGAAGCATTTTTGATAACTGAATCGCTTTTAACTCTCAATCCTGACATATTACAAAAACTTCTTGATAATTGTAATTCCGTTAAGGTTAAGCGATTATTGCTCTATTTTGGTGAAAAGCATAACCATTTTTGGTTTAACGAACTAAATCAAACACATATTGATTTAGGCTCCGGCAAACGACAGATTGTTGAAAATGGCAAATTAAATAAGAGATATAATATCACTGTTCCAAGGGAATATTATGAATGATATTTACAAAGCCCAATGCACTTTACTTTTGCGAATACTTCCTATTATTAATAGAATAGATTCTTTCGCATTAAAAGGAGGAACAGCTTTAAACTTCTTTATAAGGAATCTACCTCGACTTTCAATAGATGTTGATTTGGTTTATACTAAAATAAAAGAACGAATGGAAAAACTTCAAGAAATTTCCTTAGAATTACAGAAAGTCAAAATGTACATTTTACAAATACTTCCCAATGCAAATATTGTTGAAAAAAAAGTTGAAGGTTTTGCGATCAGTTTAATCATAAATGAAGGTAATGCTACAGTAAAGATTGAAGTTAATCCTGTGATAAGAGGAACCGTTTTTCCAGTTATTGAATGCTTTTTATGTGAAAAAGCGAGAAACATATTCAATTTGAATGTAAAAATAAAATATTACAAAAAGAAGAATTATATGCTGGAAAAATTTGTGCTGCTTTAGATAGGCAACATCCAAGAGATATTTTTGACATTAAACTATTTTTTGAAACTGAAGTGTTTAATTTAGATCTAAAAAGAGCATTTATTGTTTATTTAATTAGTCACCCGCGTCCTATAAGCGAACTACTACAGCCTAATTTATTAGGTTTTTCGGCACAATATCATAAAGAATTCTTAGGTATGACTAATGAAGTAGTAGGATTATCAACACTACAAGAAACACGAAAAAAATTAATTCATACAATTAACGACTCATTAAATGATAACGATAAAGCATTTATTCTTTCATTTAAATCAACAGCCCCTGATTGGAATTTATTGGGTCTACAAAATATTGAGAATCTACCCTCAATTAAGCGGAAACTATTAAATTTGAGAAAAATGGACAAAACGAAACATTCATTAGCACTAAATAAGTTAAAAGCTGTTCTTAATGTTTAAAAAAGTTTCTGTGGTTAACAATTTAAATTTATATACCAAACAGAATTAAAGTAAACCAATAGTTTACTTTTATTCCTATTCATATATTAATATTATATAAATCGGCAAAATTATAAACTTTTTAATCATCAGGCGATAATTTTTTATAAACACAAATTCCGTCATTCCAAACTTCATCAACAAAAATTCCCTTACGGACAGAATTAATAAGCATTATTTCATCAGCACCAACCAAATCATTATAATTTAACTCTTTTTCAAAAACAGCTTCTTGTTTAAGTAAAAAGTCCCTGTAAATACCGTTAAGAATTCCTGAATTAATTGAAGGAGTAAAAAATCTGCCACTCTTTTTAATAAGAATATTTGTAAACGAACCTTCAGCAATTTGTTCTTTTTCATTTAAGAATAAAACCTCATAAAATCCTTTTCGTCTATTCTTTTTGAGTTCAGAAGCATATAAATTTCTGTTTGTGGTCTTAAAATACTGAAACCTGTTTTGAGTAGATACTTTTTTCGATGATATCACACATTTTATAAATGAAGGCGGATCATTAATAGGCTCAACATATGTTTTTATATCTCCCCATTTTGTAATCTGAACTTTAAGCTTATAGCTTGGCAGAGTAGTCTTTTCAATAACTTTTTCTATTTCTTTAGTAACTTTCTTTTTATTAAATGAGAACAAAAAATATTCTGCTGCTTTTTCAAGGCGTTTTAAATGTTCTTTTAATAAAAAAGGATTTCTATTTTCTATTAGGATTGATTCAAATATTTCAAAATACTTTTCAGGATTTGTTAAATAACGTCCCTTTAATTTAACTTCATTATATTCATTGTTTGCTTTGCTATCCCAGACTATTCCACTCCCTAAACCGATTTCACCAGTATTCAAGGTTTTATCTATTAACAAAGTTCTTATTGCTACATTAAAAACAAATGTATCTTTTAACAACAAGCCAATGCTTCCTGTATATAAACCCCTTTTTTCACTTTCAAGCAAATTAATTATTTCCATTGTTCTAATTTTAGGTGCACCCGTAATTGAACCGCATGGGAATATTTCTTTTAAAATATCAAGCAAATTAACTGTTTTTAATTTTGCTTCAATTATAGAAATCATTTGGAATAAAGATTCATATTTTTCAACTTTAAACAACTTGTTTGTTTTGACAGAGCCATATTTGCTTATTCGACCTAAATCATTCCGTAACAAATCAACTATCATTAAGTTTTCGGCTTTTTCTTTTTCATTAGTTTTTAATTCAAGTTTATTGAGTTTATCCTCTTTTAGATTTACTCCCCTTTTGATTGTCCCTTTCATAGGAGAAGTAATAATTTTCTTTTTATTTACTGTAAAAAATAATTCAGGTGATACAGATATAATTATACTTTTCCCTATATTAATTATTGCCGTAAACTTTGCTGATTGGTTGAACAATAAAACATTAAATATTTCTTGGATCGATTTGTTAAGTTTGTAATTTGCTTTTAACGTATAATTAACTTGATAAGTATCCCCTTTGCTAATAAAATTTTTAATCTCTTTTATTTTGTTAATATAGTCCTGTTTACCAACATTTAGCTTAAATTCATTTACCAATTTACTTCTGGAAACAGGATATTTATAATCATGAATAATTTCTATTGATTTGTATTCTTTCACGTCGGATTTATTATAAAAATAAAATTGCAGTAAAGGTTCTTCATCAGTTTTAATAAAATCGAGTTTACTCTCAAAAAGTTTGCTTGCTTCATAATTGGCTAACGAAAAACCCAAGTGATTTTTCAGTATATTTTCAATATCAGCCCTTTGAGTTTGTAAATCCTCAACATTACATACCGAAACTAAATCTTTTATCTTTGAAAAATAGTACGACTTAGCTTTTTTATAAATTGGAGGCGTATAAAAGAAAGCACTATTATTTGTTTCAATAACTTTGGATATTATTTCTGTCAAACTGTTTGTCATAGTAAAATCTCAATTTTTTCCAATTTAAACAAAAAAAGCCATAGATAAAACAATTATCCATGGCTTACTCTAAAATATTTGAAATTATTTTGTTAATATCATTTTTTTTGTAATCGTATTTACCCCATTATATCTAATACTATAAAAATAAATACCACTACTTAAACTATTTTTCGCTGAATTAGAATTAAATTCCAATTTGTGTGAGCCGGCACTTAGCTCTCCATTAATCAAAGTTGCAACTTCTTTTCCTAAAACATCAAATATTTTAAGTTCTACCCGTCCATTAGTTGGAATGCTAAATTCAATGGTAGTACTTGGATTAAAAGGATTAGGATAGTTTTGATTTAGACTAAATGAATTTAGCATAAGGTCATTTCCTTCATTCCCAATACTTGAAATAATTAATTTTGCAAAACCTGTTTCCGGATAACTTGTAGTATGTTGTATTAATGCTTTATCGGTTGCAACTATTTTATAATTTAATGCATATTCATCAGTCAGGTTATTCCACTTGGGGATTGCTACTGAAAATATATTTTCACCGTCATGAACCAATGATAAAGAATCAACAGCCGTAGAATCGTTTCCATGTGAATAATAATAATATAGTTTTGCAGTATCAATATATGTGTATGTATTATTAGCACCATGAGGAATATGTCCAGAGTACTTATGATCAATTTTTAATTTTAGAATATTATTATTTGCTGTTGAAGAATCACTAACAAAATCTATCGTTGGCTTTGCAGAATCCACATATACAGAACCATTAGTCAGAATACAACCTATTAATTGCATACTCAAAGAAACACCAAGAAACCCGTCGGTATAATTAAGCATACCAACATTATTCATAAAATAACGCGTATCACGATAGCCGGAATTTCCTACTTTGCCTGGGCAAAGTTCCGTTCTATCAAAAAATGTTCTCGTCTGTAGAGTCACGGAACTCCCCGGCATAGACCATCCTACAGGATTTGAGAAATCCCAATACCAAGTCGGAGTTGAATTATAAACTCGCAAAATTTTAGTTGTTGTATCATAATTAGCCCTTCCAAGTGGGCTATTGGAATAATACAATCGTCCCTCATTAGAAATAGTATCAACTATTTCGTAATTTTTTATGCTATATCCTTCATTAGCATCTCCAGTACGAATATACAAATACTGCCATTTATTTCCCATCTCCAAAGGGAAGTAACAAGTATCAGCGGTTTGTGCTAACATATTACCAAACAGTAAAAGAAAAAAGCTAAAAACTTTAATATTAATTCTCATACCTAACTCCATTTATAATTTTTAGAACATAAAGTTGCAATTATCAATATATTTCATAATCATTCATCACCCAATAATAACAAAAATAATTTAATAAATAAGTTCCCTATTGTCAATTAATAATCCCCACCATCATTGAAATTATTTAGCCAAAATCATCTTCTTAGTAATTATATTAACACCATTGTATTTTATACTATAAAAATATATACCGCTGCTTAAACTATGTTTAGCAGAATTACTATTAAACTCTATTTTGTGCGTACCTGCACTTTTTTCCCCGTTAAACAAGGTTGCAACTTCTTTTCCTAAAACATCAAATATTTTTAATTCTACAAGTCCATTAGCTGGAATGTTAAATTCAATGGTTGTACTTGGATTAAATGGATTTGGATAGTTTTGATTTAAACTAAAGGAATTTAGCGTAAGGTCAGTTCCTTCATTCCCAATACTTGAAATAATTAATTTTGCAAAACCTGTTTCCGGATAACTTGTAGTATGTTGTATTAATGCTTTATCGGTTGCAACTATTTTATAATTTAATGTATATTCATCAGTTGGGTTTTGCCACTTTGGGATTGTAGCCGAAAAAACATCCATATTATCATAAACCAATGATAAAGAATCAACATTTGTAGAATCATTTCCATTTGAATAATAATAATAAACCTTTGCATAATCAATATATGTATATGAAGTAGTTGTATCAAAATTTACATCATTTGCTGAGTATTTATGATTAATATTTAATCTTAAAATATTACTATTTGTGTTTGAAGAACAACTCACAAAATCTATTGTTGGTTTTGCAGAATCCACATAAACAGTACCATCAGCTAATATACATCCTATTAAAGTATGGGTTTCGAGTCCACCACCAGTTCCCCCACCGGCAGTTCCGGCATTTCGATAAAGGACCATCCCGATTTGATTCATAAATAAAGCTTCATTCCACATGCGAATATCATAAGCATTTCTTTTCCCCAAACAGTTTTCAGTTTTATCAAAAAAGGAAATAGTTTCTTGAACCATAATTCGCCAATCCAAACTCCACCCTACCGGTTTTGAGAAATCCCAATAAAGCGAAGATAAAGTTTCCAAAGGAGAAGTTGATTTTGAAGCAAGGTATAACTGCTGAGTCGAAGTATCATAGTGAGCAGCTCCAATCGGTGAAGTATAATAGTATAAATTTCCACCTTGAGGAGAAGCACTTGTAATTGTAAAGGTCTTTAGCGAATATCTACACTTAATTGTATAAGGCCACATGGTTTCAAGAGTGGTTCGAACTCTATACTGCCATTTATTACCAATAGCTAATGGGAGAAAACAAGTATCAGCGGTTTGTGCTAACATATTGCCAAACAGTAGTAGAAAAAAAACCAAACCATGAAAATAACTTCTCATACCTAACTCCATTTATAATTTTTAGAAAATAAAGTTGCAATTATCAACAAATTCAACAATTATTCATCACCCAATAATAACAAAAATAATTTAATAAATAAGTTTGATATTGTCAATTATAAATCCCCATAATCATTAAAATTATTTTGCCAAAATCATTTTCTTTACTACTTTTAAATTGTTATTATATATCATTTCATAAAAATACACACCACTACTTAAACCTGTTGCATTAAAATTAAGCGAATAAGATCCAGCTTCATAATTTTGATCCAAAAGTTGTTTAACTTTTCTGCCAAGTGCATCATAAACATTCATCTTTATATTACCGGCTTTAGGAATATTAAACTGTATTGTAGTATTTGGATTAAACGGATTAGGATAATTCTGCTCAAGTGAAAATGTTTCGGGTCTTAGAGAATAACTATCCTCAACATCACTTAATACATTTAGTAAATTAACTTTATACATAGACCTGCCGTGTGTTCCAACGACCAATGTATTGGTTTCACGGTCAATCTTCATATCATTTACCGGAACAACCGGCAATCCTTCAGCCAAAACTTCCCATTCAGCACCATAATTAAAACTTACAAAGGCTCCAATATCACTTCCTAAATAAAGTACATTGCTATAATTGAAATCTACCGCAAAAGCATTTACGGGGGCATCCGGCAAATTACTACTAATATCTTCCCACGTACTTCCGGCATTACTACTTCTAAAAACATGTGATACGGGATCTTTCCATCTTAAACCGGAAAAAGTAGCATAAACAGTATTTTCATCTTTTGGGTCAACTACAATTCTGGTTACCCACCTAATTGGCAGTCCATTAGAAATTTCAGTCCAATTACTTCCATGATCTTTTGACACCCAAATTTGGCTGTCATCTGTACCGGCATAAATATAGTTCGTGTTTTTTCCTGAAACAGCAATTGTAGTTACAGTTCCTAAACGTGGTGAGTATATACCACTAACAAGTTTTGGACTAATAGAAGACCAACTACTCCCACCGTTTGTTGTTCTATATACTCTATCAGTACCATAATATAAAACGTTATGATTTGCTGGATCCATAACAACCGGTGTAGACCAATTTGTAGGCTC
This sequence comes from Melioribacteraceae bacterium, assembly GCA_963663265.2. Lineage (GTDB taxonomy): Bacteria > Bacteroidota > Ignavibacteria > Ignavibacteriales > Melioribacteraceae > JAEXOD01. The sequence goes on along the minus strand of CAXXXM010000002.1, from coordinate 1,722,901 downwards.
ATTACTATTTATACCATTAAGAATTGAGTAAAAATAGTTTCCTCCGTCAGTTGATTTAGTAAGATTTCCCCACTGCGATTCTGCATAAATAATATTTGAATTGGTGTAATCAACAAGAACATACATTCCATCTCCGCCAAGTATGGCTTCCCAGTCATTCAATGCACCAGTTTTAGTTCTTATTGTGTTATTATCTTGAGTTCCACCATATAACCTTTTAGGATTATTAGGATCAATAAATATTTCATAAAACTGTGTGGTTGGCATTGGAGAAATATTTGACCAATTTACTCCCCCATCAGTAGAACGATTAATACCACCATCATTCCCCTCTAAAATATAGTTGGGTTCAGTTGGGTGAAAAGCAAGTGCGTGGTGATCAACATGTAATTGTTCAGGACCACCATATCCATAAACTATGGGCCAGTTTTGACCACCATCAGTAGAACGCATAAAAGAAACATCTAATGCATAAACAATATTGGGGTTTGTAGGATGAATTCGTATTTGTCCAAAATACCAGGAAAAGTTACTCACGCCTGCACTAATTTCGTTATCAGTATCCACATTTACCCACGAGTTCCCAAAATTTATGCTTTTATAAAGCCCAATATAATTAGCCCCGTCATTATATATGGAGTATATTAAATCAGGATTTGTTTTATTAATTGCCAATCCTATTCTACCAACGTTTTCCGTATTTGGATTAGGCAAAACCGAACTGGTTATTTTATTCCAAGTACTTCCGCCGTTTGTTGACTTAAACATTCCACTTGTTGGTCCATATAAATGAGCATAACCGGGCTGTCTTACTCTTTCCCACATAGCGGCAATCAATACTTGATTATTTTCAGGATGCATTACAATATCAATACAACCTGTGGAATCTGAAACAAATAATGATTTATTCCAAGTAGCTCCGGCATCTGTTGAAACAAATAAACCTCGTTCATTATTAGGCACAAAGTACGATCCAACCGCAGCAGCAAATATTTTCGAAGTATTATTTGGATCAATAATTATTCTTCCAATTGCACACGATTGTTCAAGTCCAACATACTGCCAAGTTTCACCTGCATTTGTTGACTTATAAACTCCGGCACCTGGGAAATTATTATGCCCACCATTAGCTTCGCCTGTTCCAACATATACAATATTTGGGTTAATTGGGTCAATACAAATATCCCCAATTGAAAAAACAGCGGCATCATCAAAAATAGGGACCCAAGTTACACCTTTATCAGTAGACTTAAAGACTCCCCCAGTCGCTGCTCCTGCGTAAACAATATTACCGTCTAATGGATTAAATTCAATATCGGTAATTCTTCCCCCAATATTAGTTGGACCAGCAAATTCCCACTGAGCCAAAGATTTTTTCTTTGATAAATAATAACCATTCTGGTCATCTTTTAATTTTTTCATTTGTTTTAAAGATGTTGAATAGGCATCTAAATCAGATTTAAAATAAGGAAAAGTTCTTTGAAGAAGTGCCCACTCACTTGGACGTAAATCAGGACCTTTTGCTTTTTTCTCCTGCCAATCCAATTTGGATGATTCACCTATGTTTAATTTTACCACAGCTAACGAAATTATTAGCAATAGAAATATTGGGATAACAGAATATAACGATTTATTGAATTTCATAAAATTTCCATGTTTAATTAAAATTTTCAATTTCTTTATTAAAAGTCTCGACCGATTTATTTAAATTTGATATGATACCATTAAATTCCATAACAGCATTTTTTATTACTTTTGCAGAATCATTTAATTGAGTAATTCCTTCACTTATCATTTTTGCATTTGATGACTGCTCATTCAATTCATCACTTAAAAACAGAAAGTTCGGCTCCAAATCATTTATGTGGTCAAATACAATTCCAAAATTCTCGCTTAATTCAGTTATTCTATTGGAACTTTCTTGAATAGACTTAAAGTATCGTTCAACAAATTCAACACTCTCCTCAATAGCTCCGTGCATGTTTTTAATAATTTGTTCAATATTTAACGTACCAACTGCTGTTTGGTCAGATAACCTTTTCATCTCTTTAGCAAGCACACTAAAACCCGCCCCATATTTTCCGGCTTTTTCAGCTTCCAATGAAGTATTTAAACTAAGCAGATTAATTTGGTCAGCAACCTTTGTTATTGTTGTAATAATATTATTAATTTGATTTGAGTTATAACTTAAGTTATTAAGTTTTTCCGAAATTTGTGCTGATGAAGTTAAAAGCGTGGAGGTAATATTATTTATTTCCTTGATATTATTAATCCCTTTTACTGTTAAATTTACAGTTTCTGTTACCATATTTTTTACTTCATTCATGGATAACACAAAGCTGTCAGACGACTCACTTATATGCTTGGCTGTTGCATTAATTTGAGAAGTTGATGCTACTTGTTCCGTAGATATTGTTTCTAACTGTTTAATTTCGGAATTTATTTTTTTTGACGAATCATCTATTAATATTTTTGATCCTTTAACTTCTTTTATTACGTTATTAAGATAATCGGTCATTTTGTTTACTGAACGAAGCAACAATTCAATTTCATCTTTTGTTTCTTCAGTATCATTGTCACTCCCCTTATTTAGCAGAAACGCTGCTTGTGTTATATATCCCTTTGTAATTAGCTCCGCCATATTTGTTACTTTTTTAAGCGGTAGAGTTACGCTTTTTATTAATAGGGAAACAATAAATATTGCAATTCCTAATGCTGTACCAATTATTAACAGGGCAAACAATCTTGAGTTTTGATAATATTCCACACGTCGTAAAATCAGCTGGTCTAAACTTTTGCCTAAATTGTTCCACAACAAATTACTCGATTCAATTAATTTGGATTTTACAACTCTGCTATTTTCTGTCCAACCTTCATTACCAAGAATTTCAATCGATTTATTATACTCATCTATACTTAAATTAAACTTAGGTAAAAAGTCCTTTAACGTATGCTGAAGAATTTCACTTTCCCCATAATATTCTTTATCAAAACCAATTGCCGTCCCAAGATATTTATTAATCTTTGTAAATACTTCATTTTGTAACACCAAATTATAAAACTGTATTTGTTCATTTGTAGTCATTCTTTGGTCAATATTATCAACATCGGGGGCACCTAAATTTTCAATTAAGTATACATAATTATATAATTTAGGCATAGTATTAACAATAGTATACATTACATAATAAGAATCCAAATCCGGATCTAATATTAAATAAGATTTGTCACTAACAAGTTTAATATACTCCCCTAAAAGGTTAATTAAGATATCATGATTTTTTTTGTTTATTACAACTGAAAAGTTCTTTTTACTATATTTGATTTTTTCCCATCGATTTAATAAGCTTAAATAATCAAAGCTTTCGTTATTTTCTTTAGATAGTGTTATTGAATCTAAACCAATAACCCCCTCACTTTGTTTTATTATTTTGAATAAATTAGCAAACCCTTTTTCTATTTGTTTTTCATTTTGGTTTAAGTTTTTTTCCGGATTCCCATTTAGAATAGAATTATTTACAAGTATTTGGTGATCATATAAAAGAGGAATTAATGCTGATATTTCCTTAATTATACTATTGCCGGTTAATTCAATTTTTGAGAGTTTAATACTGTTATTGTAACCCGAAATAACATAAAAAAGTAAAACAGCAATTGGGATTGTAAAAGTTAATCCCATTGCTATTAATTTTTTTGATAAAGAAAGTTTTCTTAGTATTTTATTCATGTTTTATCTATTTATAAAAAATATAATATCCCCACGGTTTAAGTTTGAGTGTTGAATTGTTTGTAAATGATTGTTCTTTCTTAGTCATAACATTAGTAAAATTATCATAGATAAGGTCACTATTAATTTTTGCAGTTACTTCATTATTTGATAAATTAAAAATTACAAACACTTTATTTTTGTCTTTTGTACGAACAAAAGAGAACAAAGCTTTTTTGTTATTTGAAGGCAAAAGAACAATATCACTTCCTTCATCTCCATTCCAAAGAGCTTTATTATTCTTTTTTAAATGAGAAAGTTTTGTATAAAGCTCTTCTGTATGGGTATTTTTCCATTCAATTGAGTCTTTATCAAAAAAATTCAACCGTTTATTACTTTCGGCTTCCTGCCCTGAATAAATAAGAGGCATCCCTCTAAAAACAAAACTTAGAGCGGCAAAACATTCAGTAGCATCACCTAACCGTTCAAACTCCGTACCATTCCAAGAGTTTTCGTCATGATTTGACGTAAAAATCATTCGGTATTCACCGTTCTTGAATTTTTCTTGTTCTTGATTTGTATATTTTGCCAAATCTGACGCATTTTTTTTGCCTTTAGCAATATCATTAAACAAGTGATGTAAATCCCATGCGTATCCCATATCAAAAGCTTTTTCGTGTAAATCTAACTGTTCTGCTTCTGCTAACATAAATATAGGTTTAATTTTATCTAATTGGGGTCTTACTTCATTCCAAAAATCTGTTGGCACCATGCCTGCTACATCGCACCTATATCCATCAATATCACACTTTGCTATCCAAAACTTTAATGCTTCGGTCATTTTTTTTCGTAATCCGTCATTGGAGTAGTCTAAATCAATCACATCGTGCCAATCCGGAACAGGAGCAACAAAATTTCCCGTACTATCTTTTGTATAAAATTCGAGATTTGTGGTTGCCCAGCTGTTATCCCATGCCGTATGGTTTGCAACCCAATCTATTATTACATACATTCCATAATCGTGTATCTTTTTAACAAGGCGTTTAAATTCTGCAAGTGTTCCAAATTCCGGATTTACTTCAAAATAATCTTTAACAGCATAATAACTACCCAAACTTCCTTTTCTATTTACTTCTCCAATTGGATGAATAGGCATCAGCCATAAAATTTTAACCCCCATATCTTTTAAGCGAGGAATATGCTCTTCAAAGGCTTTGAACGTTCCTTCCGGTGTAAACTGTCTGATATTAACTTCATATATCACAGCATTTTTACTCCAATCTACATGCTTAAAGCCTTCTTCTTTTATATGAGGCAGCTCAGTTTTATTTAAATTATTAAATGCAATGAAAGATAATATCGATACAAATATTAATAATAAATTTTTAATGAGTGTATAAGATTTAGTTCTAAACATATTTTCCCTATTCTAAAAGATTGTTTTTTTCAATTATAAATTTAAAAATTATTTTCATATGTTACAGTACTTAATTTAATCATTTTAAAATCATTTAATTCTATGAAAAGAGTATTTGTTGATTCAGTAGTAAAGTTTTTTATTAGTTTTTTAGGAGTAGTAGCTATTTTTATTACATTAAAAGAGCTGCAACATATTTTCATCCCCTTTGTTTTAGCATATTTTTTATTTTTTTCTTTTTCTCCTCTTAATACTTTTTTAACTAAAAAGAAATTTCCATTATGGAGCAACGTATTAATTAACTTATTTATTATAATAGGTGGTATTGGTTTATTTGGACAATTTATCATTTCTTCCTTCAGTCGGTTTGGTGATGAACTGCCTAATTATATTGATAAATTAAATATAACAATTATCAACTATGGCAAAGAACTTGGCTTAAGTGGAAACCAGCTAAACTCTTTTAATCTTAACAGATACCTTGCAAAACTTAATATTGGTGAATTTGCTACCGGTTTTTTTTCATCTACAATTGATATATTTTCTGCAATCTTTTTAGTTATTTTCTTTTTTATTTTTATTAATAGCGGACACGATAGAATATTTAAAGTAATTAAAGATCGATTTGTAGAAAAAAAAGCTGCTATTGCATTACGAAAAATAAAAAAACAACATTTAAAAGATGGTGCTACTGCCGAAGAAACTGAACGTGAAATCACATCATTACACTCTGAAAAAGAATCTTTATTAGAAACCACATTCAAAAACATAACTGAACAAATACAAAAATATATTTTTACAAAATCATTAATCAGTTTAACCACTTCTGCAATTGTCAGTATTGTTTTAGCATTATTTGGAGTAGATTTTATTCTTGTTTGGGCAGTTTTAACATTTGTACTCAATTTTATTCCAAATATTGGTTCTGTTATTGCTGTTATATTGCCCACAACTATGTGTTTACTGCAATTTGGGTCTGTTGGTTATACAGGTATTTTAGCACTAATTCTTATTGTTGTTCAAAATTTAATTGGCAATATAATTGAACCTAAAATTTTTGGTAATAGACTGGGACTTAACCCAATTGTAATATTGCTTTCCTTATTAATATGGGGATATGTTTGGGGAATTGCAGGAATGATTTTATCAGTTCCTTTAACCGCTGTGCTAAAAATTATTTTTGACAGCTCTGATAGTAAAAACCTTAAATTCTTTAGCAATTTGATGAGCAACTAAAGAAAGTGACACGTGATTGAGTGACGAAAGGCGGTTATTAGTGAATAGTTAAATAATCATAAAAGGTTAAATTGTTAACTATAATCAAAAGCATTGTCTGAACAGGGATTCTTGGGATTTTAATGATTTTTGGGATAATCTTTTGCAAATTTTTCGTCACTTGTTACATCGTCACTCGTTACTTTTTTTTTGATTGCAGAGCAATCACATTTTGGTAACCATCAAATCCACCCCGCAACAAATTTATTATATAAAAAAAAGCCGAACAACGTTTTTTGTTGTACGGCCTACAATAATTAAAAATTAAGAATTCAAAATTAAAAATTACTTAATATATATCATTTTCCTCACTTCCACAAAATCTCTACTTTTAATTCTGTAGAAATAAGTTCCGGACGATAAATTTTCCGCATTAAACGAATAAGAGTATTTACCTGCTTTTAATTCCTTATTAACTAAAGTTGTAATTTCTCTACCTAACACATCGTAAACTTTTAATTGAACTAAACCACCAACTGGAATTTCAAAACTAATATAAGTTATCGGATTAAATGGATTAGGATAATTTTGCAACAATTTATAATTGCCGGTACTAATAATAGAATTGTTTATCTCATTTTGACTAATAACAATTGTAGGATCAGGAATGCCATCACTATTTTTATCAGGGTAAATACTTACCAAAGTCTTTATACTATCAGGTCCATCACTTCCATTAATATTTAAATTATCAGGGGCGGTATCAATTGCACCCGTATTTTGTTCACCTGCAATTACCGCAACAACTTTTAATTGTATATTTTCGGGAATTTTTCCTGCTCCAGCCCCATAAATGTCGTCCCAAGAAACTGCTAATTCCATACTCTGCCGTGATGGATTTACCATACAATTAACCTTACTTTTTAGAGTATGAGTTTTTTGATCAAAACATTCAAAAAAATTATAATTTTCTTTTGCATTTTGAACAAATAGAAAATCAATATTATTATTTTGATCAAACCTTAAATTATAAGGATAATCACCGGCATAATTATCTCTTCTATAAAAATCAGTTATTCCAGCCGATAGTCCGGCATCAATATAAATTAAAAAATTATCATTTTCATTTAATTGATATTCCGCACCAAAATAAAGGGAATCGGAATCCCAAGTAGCATAAAGATTATATATATCATTATCTACGGTAGGTTCAAAATTTCTTTTCGCATCTTCTTCGTCATCACTTACCAACAACAAATCATCGCTCCAATCCGAATCACTCCCCTCAACAACACCATCAATTTTGGGTTTATAATAAGTACCCAACAATGATTGTTTATCAAGGTTAACTGAGATATTAAACTGTAAAGAATCAAAACACCCCTTATTATCGGTAACTTGAATTGCAATATCAAAACTTCCGGTATCTTGAATAGATGGCGTACCACTTAATAAACCGGAGTACTCACCCAATTTTAACCAAGTGGGTGCCGAAATAAAACTATAAATTAACGAATCCCCATCAACATCATTGGCAGATACCGTAGTCTCAAATCTTTTACCAACAATTGTTCTTTTATCCGGAATTGATACAAAAACAGGTGACGAATTTAATACAACTGTAATTTTAAAAGTATCTGCAACAGCCGCAGTATATATATCATACAGTTCAATTATAACATCCGATGTCCCCAAATCTTGCGATGAAGGCATACCTGCAAGTTCACCCTTACTATTTAAAGTTAACCATTTAGGGGCTTTTTTTAAATTAAAAGTTACATAATCATTATTTGCATCGTTATATAATAACTTGTAATAAAATTTTGAGTCGCTAAAAGCCGTTAAATTATTAACTTTTGCCAAAACAGGGGGATTATTAAATTGTAAAAGCGTATCCGTTAAAAAAACAGCAGATGTATTTGGAGCAATTGTAAATTTAATTCTATTTTGAACACTATTTACGGTTGGTTTAATAACTTCAGCAAAAGCATTTTCGTTTAGAATGTTTGAAATTTTGTGCCCAGTCGGAAGATAAGTATCAGCATAAACTACCATGCTGTGTCGTCTATCATCATTAATTAATAAATAGGCTCCTGTTCCATCCTCTTTATCAGAACGATAAGCAATATATAAATCTTTTGCCAACAATGATTGGCTCTGTTTTTTATCATCTCTTATTACAAATGCATTAATATCAAATCTATCATAGGTTTTACCGCGTATATATTTTGCACGGGCTAAAACTAATAAATCTAAATAATCTTTCAACCCATTTATATAATAGTCTCTAAAAAAGATTGAGGGTTTACCTTCTGAAAACAAAACATATGCATAAGCAGCTTTTTTATCACCTTTTATGCCGATATCTCCTTTTTCTTTAATATTTTGCCAATTTGTTTTATCAAACTCCGATGTTTCTAAAATATGCAAAACATTGTTTGGATTTATTCCTTTATTAATAAATCCTAAATCATCAAATAGTGATAAATCAAAATTACCGTCAGTATTTTCGCAAAAATCAACCAGCAAGTCTCTTATTTGATAATCTGGAATTAACAAATTAGAGTTATTAATAACATCCTTGTTTTTCAAAATCAAGTCGTAGTATTTTTTCTCACCCGTATAATCTACAATTGATTTATTTCCTGTTTCCTTAAACGCATCCGCCCAATCTAACACAAATTTAAGATCCAAATAATTAGCTTCAAACAATCTAAAACCGTCTAACTTTAAATTATTGGCTAAAAATTTCCCATAAGCAATTAAGCTGTCACGCACAAAATATCTGTTAAATGCAAGCCATTCAAGTTTCTGCTCTTGAATTTTATTAATTCTTCTATTAAAGTATTCATCTGAACAATCGCCATTGTTTGGATAAAAAAACGATGCGTCCTTCTTAAATCGCTTTGAACCATTAGGATATTTAAAAATCAAATACGATGAATCTTGATAATCTTCAGGAACGCATTCATATTGTTGAATTTCTTCACCTCCGGTAACCCAGTTAAGAACAACGTCCGAATAGACTTTCATTTTTAACGAGTGATATCGGTCTATCATTTTTTGAAGTTCTTTCAAACTCCCAAACCGAGTTTCTTGCGTACCGCGTTGATAGTAATTTCCAAAATCGTAATGGTCATAAATATCGTAACCCATAGAAAATTTACCCGAAGCCCCTTTTGATGGAGAGGGAATCCAAATGCCTTCAAACATTGCCGATGCTAATCCGGTTGATAATGTTGAAAGCGAATCCCACCAAATACCTCCCGGAGTAGAATTCCAATAGTAGCCTTGTAATAAAACATCCGATTTAATATTTATACGAACAAATTCTTTTTCGTTTATTTCTGCTGCGTTTATTAAACTACAAACAATTAAAAATATAGTTAGTATAATTCTCTTCATATATCGGAAACTTACTCCAAATTAACACGATTCTATCCATTTTACATTTAAAATTACTAAAGTTAAATGATTTATGCAACAATACATAAATTTAGATTTTGTTTATTAAAATTCCAGTAATTCGCTGCATGCCAATAAACAGCTTTTAATATACTTTTACAATTTAATAAGAGTTTAGTTCTGGATTTATTGCCATATCGGGGTGTAAATACTTATGCGGATTTTACATATAAAAAATCCCCTAATAAATTATTAGAGGATTAAATCTTAAATAATATTAAACCGGTTAAAACTTTATAAATTCAACTCTTCTATTATTAGCCTTCCCCTCGGATGTTGAGTTTGAAGCAACCGGATTTGTTTCACCCATTCCTTTAAAGTCCAACCTATCTTTATTAATACCAAGTTCAATAAGTTTATCCATAATTGCTTTTGCACGAGCTTCAGATAGCTTTTGGTTTGAAGCATCATCACCATCGCTATCAGTATGTCCTTCAATTCTAAATTTTAGTTCGGGTTTATCGTTCATAATTTTTAGAATTTCGTTAATTGTACCATACGATTCAGGTTTAATAACTGATTTATTTACATCAAATTTAATTCCAGTAGTTACAATTTTTCCATCTGTCATAACTTTATCATACAAAGGAACAGCCCCTTTTGCTATTCTTACATTTTTTACATATCCTTTAAAACTTCCGCCTGTATTATGAAGAGCCAAAGTAATTCCTGTAGGATTGTAACCTAAATTTGGAACGTTAAGAATTCGCACGTCATCAATATATAACTTTAATGCACGTGTATTAAAAGAAACAGATATATGTCTCCAACCGGGTGCTGATTTATCCTTTGGATTATAACCCGGATAAACCCCCTTATTTATTCCCTCTCCATCAGCTTCATTTTGTTCAAAACGAATCCATTTTTTATTCATTTGATATGTTTTATCAAGTTTTTTTTGATTTTTGTAATCAAGAAAACTTATACGATAAGAAGCTGTTGGCTTTTCAAAATAGGCATCCAACTCTATTGTAAATTGTTCTGGCAAATAGTCTTCAGAAGCGTTTTTCATCAAAGGAACAATACCTCCGCCACCATTTACATTGCATTTAACAAAACTGATAACATTTTCGCCATCCATTATTGCGTTTTCAATTGTTCCCTTTGTTAAATCCCATTGCGAAGGGAATTCACCGTTTTTTTCGCCAAACTGGTTGTCTTCAAATATTATTTCATCTCCCGGTACAAAATCGAATTTATTCCATTCTACATTACCGGTTTTGATTTGACTTGTTTCTTCTTGATCTACTTTTGCTTCGTCTTTTGTTTCAACTTTTTTATCATCCTTTGGATCGATTACTTTTTTAATGAGGTCTTTCCCCTTTTTGACATTTAACTTTAATTGCCCAAAAGAAATAGAGCAAGTAAAAATCAAAAGCACAAATAATAATTTTTTCATTCTACCACCACAATTAATTGATATGTATTAATAATATAAGACTAATTGGAGTTAATTTAAAATAGAGCTGTTAAATTTAACAAAATGTTAAACGAGTTGTGATTTAAATCACAAAACCAATAGCTTTGGAATAGTAGTTAATCAATGTTAAATAATGTAGTGAAAATTTCTGCAAGGTTTTTAATATTTGTTGTTATTTTACAATAAGTTACGGGAATGAAGTGTCAAACTTTTTATAATAATTATACTATTACAAATCCATATTTGTTTATTATTAATAAAAAAGGCGGTACAAATGCACCGCCTTTTGAAAAAAATTTATGAGATTAAAATTATTTAATCAACATCATTTTCTTAACTTGATGGAATTTGTTTCCATTGATACCTTCAGCATTAATTGTATAGAAGTATGTACCAGAAGACAAGTTAGCAGCATTAAATTGTAAGTTAAATTTCCCTGCTTCAAAATCTTGATTTGCTAATGTTACAACTTCACGACCCAAAATATCAAATACTTTTACAACAACTTTTGCAGCCATTGGTAATGAGAAATTGATAGTTGTAGTTGGGTTAAATGGATTAGGATAGTTCTGTGATAATTCAAATGATGCAGGAATAGCAAAATCTGCTTCAATTGTATTTGAATAACTGTATGAACCATCAAAATCAATTTGTTTTAATCTGTAATATACTTTTGAATTTGTAGTTGAATTATCAACATAAGAATATGAATGTCTTTCTGTTGAAGTTCCATTACCTTGAACAAAAGCTATACTTGAAAATACTGAATTATCTGTACTTCTTTCAACTTCAAAACCTTTATTATTGGTTTCAGTAGCTGTTGACCAATCCAATTGAACACCGGCTTCAGTTACTGTTGCAGCAAATGAAGTTAATTCAACCGGAATAGTAATTGAACCTTCATCAGCACCCATATAAACGAATGCATAAGTACGTGGTTCGTTATCAATATCAGTATTAATCCAATCAACTTTTGGAGCAGCTAAATCAATATCACCAACTGAAGCACCTGTTAAGTGTAAATCATCATTGGATACTAAGAGAACCTCTTTGCTAACTGAGTTTGAATCTAATGTTGTGCCTACTGTCCAATCATTTAATGTTGCATAACTTGTAGCTGTATATCTACCAAACTGAGCTAAAGCACCTGATAAATAGATATCATTATTGTTGCTTATAAGTTGATTTGTAACAGATGGAGTATTTGTCCAATAAATTCCATAAGCATTTGCAGCATTATGTTTATTTACAATAATGTTGTTATATACATTTACTATTGCAGAAGAGTTTGTGTTTGTTCCAATACCGGCAACTGTATTTGTAGATGTTGAACTTTCAATATTAATTGTATTATGATAGATATTAGCTACACCATTCCAACCTGAAGAGTTAAATACTATACCATATTCTTTATAAGCTGTTCCTGTTAATACGTTTTCAGTATTAGGAGCTAAGAAGTTGTTGTAAATATTTAACACACCTGTATTGCCATAAATAACAATTGCACCAGCGATACCGGCAGTTGCGTGATTAACATTTATTTTTGTGATTTTATTGTTAGCAACAACACATGTATCATTAGCAGCCAAACCTGTTAAATAAATACCTGCATAAAAGGTTTGAGTTAATCTTGGCTGAAGGATATAAATATTGTTGTTAAAATATTTGTTTTGAGTGATAAAGTAAGTTGTAATACCACGACGAGTAGCATAAATGTTACAATCTGTTACTACTGCCTGAATTGGTCTCTCAGCAGCATTACCCCACAAAGCTATACCATCATTAGTTGCTGATGTTGGAGTACCAACATTACAGTTTGTGATTAAAAGATTATTAGGAACTTTTTGTACAGAGCTTACAACATAACCATCACAGCCAATCATTGAGCCGCTAACAGCCAAGTTGTTACAATTTACATTTAAGTTTTTAATAGTACAATTATCAGAATTTTCAATAACACCAATTACATAAGCACCGGTTGCTTGATCGCCAATAATTGTCATATCTTGTGTTGTTCCACCTTCGGTATTAGAACCATCAATAGTTACATAAGAAGCATTTTGTAAAGTAAAACCTTGGTTTTTAGCATTTCCTGTCGTTGGGAAATTGGTTATTGTGATAGTTGGAGATACACCAGGTGCAGGTTTGATTGTTAAACCTGTTGAATCAGTCATATCTTCTCTATTAATAATAATACCATCTTCTTGTAAGTTGCCACCAATTAAAAATCTTACCGGAGCCATTGTTCCATAAGTATTTAATGCTGTAACAGCTTCACCTAATGAATTAAAATTACCTTTAGCATCTGGAGGATAGATCATATAATCACCAGCCAAACCAATTTTTACTTTATAAGCACCAAGTCCATTATTACAGCTTAATACAAATACTGTAAATGAACCATCAGCATTTTGTTTTACTGCAACATCACCTGCACCGTTTGAATTACCATTGGTGCCCAAAGTTGGTGTTACGCCATATACAACAGCAGAATCAGCAATGTTGTATCTTACTTTTACGATACGTCCATTTTCATTACCTGCACCATATGCATAAGTAACAAAATATTCTTCGCCTGCAACTGAAGTTATATACCTAATAGCATTGCTTCCTGTTGAAACAACTGAACCAGGTACTGTACCTTCTAATTCACCTAAAGAATTTAATTTTTTAGGATTGATACTTGTTGCATTATAATAAAAACCATTTGCATAAGGACTAATTGAAGCACTACCACCTAAAAGACCTGCTGGTAATGTCATTACTGATGATGTAAATGTAGCACCATTATCCGCAGTTGTAAACTTTACAACATCAGCACTATTAACAGAAGCAGCCCAAATTGTCAAACTGTTATCACTTGCTTTACCGGTAACTGTTAACTTATCACCTAATCTTTGTGTTCCGGCATATGTTGCAACAACAACAGCGGTATCTGTTAAAGATGCAAAACGGTAAACTTTTAATGTTCCTCCAACGGACAAATTACATACAAATATTTGTCCATCTTCTGATACAGCAACATCACTAACTACATATGTACCGCCGGTCAAAGCAGAACCATTAGTTAATTTACCAAGTGAATCACCTGTTGCAGCATCTAAAACATAAATAAAACTACCACCATTTCTGCTTACTACAAACAACCTTTCTTCTCCACCAACTACTCCATAGTCAAATCCACGTGTTAAATGACCCGTGTCAAACCAATAAGGCTTTGTATTCTGTGCAACCGACTTTTCCCATACAGGTGTAACAACCTGAGCAAAAGAAGAAGCAGCAATAACAAAGAACACTAAAACAAGTAATGCTTTTTTCATTTTTTCTTAACCTCCAAATAATTTGTCGTTTTTTTTATTTATGAGAATCTAATTTTTTTAAAATAAGTATTATTATTTAAATAAAACACCTAAATAAAATATTTATTTTAAAAACATTAATTATTTCCCAAAATTTAACCTAATTAGAATAAATTTCCTTTAGTTAGTGTTAATCAGAGCAAAATTTCCGATATTCTTCATTTTTTTAAAGAAAATAAGTGCATTCACAACTTTTTTGTTTGACAGAATAATAATTTTTTGTATATTTGTGGTGCCCTCAAACCCTCCTTTGCCCATGCGCCTCTAAGGCGCAAAACCAGAGCAAGCCCGATCTAACAAGGTCGGGCTTGTTTTTTATACTACTAAAAGACATTTATGTCTTATTTTGCATAAAAAAACAGGCTGCCTTTTTAAGGCAACCCATTCAATAAATTCAATTCGATATTATTTTAATGTTTCTTTGCTTTTATCAGGATATTCAGGCACAACAGGTTCTTTTTTATTACTCTCTTTTATTTGTTTTAAAATTACCTCTATACCTTTATCAAGCTGGTTATCAACACCTTTTACAGCATCTCCCGGCATATTCATAATTTCAATATCGGGATCAACACCATGTCCTTCTATAACCCACTTACCTTGTTCTGTAAATTCACCAAACTGAGGAGGAGTACAAGTACCACCATCAATTAAATTTTGATGTGGTTCAATTCCAACCGCCCCACCCCAAGTTCTCATTCCAATCACAGTTCCAAGTTTATGATGTTTCCACGCTTCGCTAAACAATTCACCGTCAGAACCTGTATCCATATTAATTAACAAAATCAATTTCCCATTAAACACTCTCTCCGGAGCTGTAATTACTCCACCTTCACGTGGTTTCACATAAGCATAAATGTGTCTTTCAAGCCTATCTATAATTTGTTTGCTTGTAAAACCACCTGTATTATATCGTGCATCAATAATAAAACCATCTTTATAATATTGTGGATAATATAAGCGTGCAAACTCAATCAATCCATTTTCCATCATTCCGGGTATATGCAGATAGCCGACTTTTCCATCAGTCATTTTGCTTACATATTCGCTATTTTGTCTAATCCACTCTTTATAACGTAAATTAACTTCATTAGTTATTGTTTTAACTTTATACGTTTTTGAACCATCTTCAGTTGGTTTAGAGTTAAATGTTATTTCTACAACTTTTCTCCCTTTGTTTTGAAAATATTTGTAAAAATTACTATTCTTTTCAATTTTAACACCATCAACTGCTATAATATAATCACCCTCCTTAATTGGACATCCGGGTTCAGATAGTGGTGAATATGCAGTTTCATCATTAACATCAGTTTTAATAATTTTTTCAATTATTGGAAATCCATTTTTTAAAGTTATGTCCGCACCTAACAAGCCACAACTAACACGAGAAGTATAATCAATATCTCCACCGGAAATATATGTATGACCAGCATTTAATTCGGATATCATTTCACCAATTAAATAATTAACATCTTCTCTCGTTACACAATATGGAATAAACTTTCTGTATTTTGCTCCAACTTTATCCCAATTTACTCCATGCATATTAGCATCATAAAACCAATCGCGTTCTATTCGCCATGCTTCGTTATAAATCTGCATAAATTCTTTTTCTTTATCAATTTCTATTGTTGCAGCATTAAGATTTACTTTTCCATCTCCAACTTTTGCTTTATTAAGTTTACAAATTCCAAAAGTCGAACCGGACTTATAACACAAACTATTTCCATCAGCAGAAACATGATATTGGCTTATTCCACTCATTAATTGTGTTTCGGATTTACTTTTTATGGAATAATTGTATAAGTCTAAGTTATTGGATGAATTATTATCATCAACAAATTGATACTTTAAAAATTCAGGTTCATTTTTCTTCAAGTAAACAAATCCACCTTCAACTGCTTCAAGTCTAAATAAATTACCCGATGCAATTTCAACCGGCTGCGTTCTTTCTTCAAAATTTTCAGTAGTTATTTGCACATTATCTTTTCTATTTTCAGTCGAAGTATTATTTAATGAAAACGGGGACATATCTCCATTTTTAAGCACAACAACATAAGGTTTCCCCATATTCATAAAAATATGATTTTGATCAACAGCACCCATAATTGGATTAAATGTACGATTAGATAAGAAATACAAATACTTGCCATCTTTACTAAAAGAGGGGCTCCAATCTTGCGTAATAGATGAAGTAACCCTATACTCTTTATCAGCATCAACAGAATAAATAAAAATCGATTGATATAATGATTGATCTAATTTTGCATAAGCAATCCATTTACTATCAGTAGACCAGGTATAGTCTCTAATCCCCCAGTTATACCAGCTGTCATCATAATCCGAATGACTAATAACATTTATTTTTCCAGTTGCCACATCTACCAAATTTAGTTTCATAAATTTATCGTGAAACACAATATACTTTCCGTCGGGCGACCATACAGGGTTTTCTCTATATCCCTTTCCTCCTTTAGTAAGTTGTTTCCATTCTGATTTCCCTTCTAAATCAGCCAAATAAATTTCTTCTTCTCCTGTTTTATCCGATATAAACGCAACTTGTTTGCCATCCGGTGAAACAGCAGGATTTTTTTCACGTGAAGCAGAAGAGCGAGTAATATTAAAAATTGCACCCTCTTCAACGGGATAGTTGATTATTTCCCCTCGTATATCAATTATTAAATTTTCACCATTAATACTTGGGGTAAAATTGCCTGTAAAGTTAGCTGCTTTAATCAATGTATTTCTTGCCAAAACTTTATCAGTAGAAATTTCGAGTTTAACTTTTGACGATTTTTCTGTCTTCAAGTCGAAAAGGTATAATTCTTCGCCATAACTGTAAACAATATTATCAACACCAAGCGAAGGGGTTCTAACGTCATAATCTTTATAAAAAGTTAATTGCGTTGTTTCTTTTGTAGAAAGGTTGTATTTAAATAAATTTAAAGTGCCATCTGCTCTATCAGAAGTGAAATAAATAAAATCACCAAACCACATAGGATAATTATCAGTTCCAACAAAATCTGTTATTTTTTTATAATCTAATTTATCAAGACTACCGACCCAAATATCTTGAGCAGTACCACCTTGGTGTCTTTTCCAAGTGCGATTTTCTCTTGTTATGTTATTATAAGCAATAGATTTTCCGTCAGGTGATAACGAAGCCAATCCTGCTCTATCAATTGGAAGTTTTTCAGGCATTCCGCCATCAACAGAAATTTTATAAAGCTTTTGAACTCTGTATGGATATTCTCGCGTTGAACGGAATAGAATAGATTTTCCATCAGGGTACCAATCCAATACATAACTTGAAGAAGCATGATAAGTTAAACGTTTTAAATTTCCACCATTTAAATCCATAATATAAACATCGCTGCCGCCATCATAATTAGCAGTAAAAGCTATTTGTTTACCATCAGGACTAAATTTTGCTAAATTTTCTCTGCCTTCTGAATTCGTAAGTCTCTTAGCCACTCCACCATTAAACGGAAGAAGCCATAAATCATTTTCATAACTAAAAACAATATTATCTTTAGAAGCATCTGCGTTACTCATTAAATAAGGCTGAGATATTAAAGATATACTTAAAATAAACGATAATAAAATAGTAATATAGTATTTTTGCATAATACACCTTTATTTTGTTAAATTGCATATATACTAATATGTATAGATTTTTTTTCTTTTACAATCCAAAAAGCTGTTTTAATTTAAAACAGTTAATTTTATTACTTTAATACATCGGAGTTTTTTTGCAAAACAAGGATTTTTTAGAGGAAGTTAATTTTATAAAAACCAACAAATCATTAACCGATGTATTATATTCCATTCCTAACACCATTTTAATAGTAAGTAATAAAAGAGAGTTATTGTTTTCTAATAAGTCACTCAATGCTATTTTTGAGATTGAGGAAACAGAATTAATGGGGAAACTTTTTGGCGAAGTATTTAACTGTGTAAACGCAGGAAGCAACTCGCTTGGATGTGGCTTTACTAAAGAATGCGAGCTTTGTGGAGCATTTTATGCAATTAATGAGGTTAATAAAACTCGACAGACCATAACAAAAGAGTGCAGAATATTATCAAACTCAAAAAACAAAATAATCGCATATGATCTCTCTGTTACTGTATCTCCACTTTATATTGATAACATTTACTATAATTTAGTTACTATTAATGATATAAGTGTAACAAAAAGAAAAAAAGCTCTTGAAAAAATATTTTACCATGACATTCTTAATACTGTTGGTAGCCTTAATGGATTAATTCAGTACATTCCAGTTGAAGAATGTCATGAAGAAATGCGGGAAGTATTTGAAGACCTTAAAATGATTGGTAAAAGATTAGTTAACGAAATTATTACACAACGCGATTTTGAAGCAGCTGAAAATGGAGAATTAGAAATAAACTTATCTGAAATATCCAGTTTAAGTTTTATTAACGACTTAATAACTCAAATTCAATTCAATAATGTAAGCAATAATAGAATTATTACTCTTGATAATAATTTTGAAAACACTAATTTTTCCAGCGATAAAATATTATTGAGTAGAATTATTATAAACATATTAAAAAACGCTTTAGAGGCTTCAAAAGATAATGAAGTTGTTAAGGTTGGCTGTAAAAAATTAGAAGATAAAATTTTATTCTGGATTAATAATCCCGCTTATATTGAACCCGAAATACAGATGCAGATATTTCAACGTAACTTTTCAACAAAAGGGAATAATAGAGGTATTGGAACATTTAGCATGAAACTACTTGCAGAAAACTATTTGAATGGTAAAATTTATTTTACATCTACCAAAAACTTAGGTACAACTTTTTATTTAGAAGTACCGATAATAAATTAAATTTAGGGCAATAATTATGAACAAGAATATCTTAACAAAATTTGCATCGGCAGAAAAATTAAATGGCGAAGAAATTAATAAACAAGTTGAACAAATAAAACAAAACACCACTTTCAAAGAAATTCTAAACTCACTTGGTATTGTTGCCGTTATAATAAATGAAGAACGACAAATTGTTTATTCAAACACTTCTCTTTTAGAATTTATAAAAATTGATAATCCAGCTTCCATTTTGGGTAAACGCCCAGGTGAATTATTTAACTGTATTCATTCTTCTGAAGAAGCCGGTGGATGCGGCACATCTGAATCATGTCGATTTTGCGGTGCGGTTAATGCTATATTAGAAAGTGAAAAAAATGGTCAAAAAGTAAGCAAAGAATGCCGAATAACTGCCCTAAATGGTAATAGTTACTCATTTTTTGATTTAATGTTTACTTCAACTCCAATTATGATTGGAGACGACTTATTCAAAATAATCTCAATAAGTGATATTTCGGAACAAAAAAGGAAAAATGTCTTAGAAAGAATATTTTTCCATGATGTACTTAATACCGCAGGCGGTTTAAATGGATTTATTGAATGCCTGAAGGATTATGAAAGCATTGAAGAAATAAAAAACGAACTGAACTTAGTTTCTAAAATTAGCTCAAAATTAATAGACGAAATCATAAGTCAACGTGATTTGTTAAATGCAGAAAACAATGAGTTGACTGTATATAACCAATTAATTCCAATTAATAGCTTTATGCAGGAAATAACAGCTCAAATAGAACATCATATCATTGCTGAAGAAAAAAGTGTCAAAACATTAAAAACAGATGAAGATTTAGTTATCAAAACAGATAGACACTTACTTTCGCGTGTAATTCTTAATATGTTAAAAAACGCCTTAGAAGCTACCGATAAAGGTGGTATAGTTAATTTTAGCTATAATATAATTGGAAACGAGATTGAATTTTATGTTCAAAACAGCAAAAAAATGCCACGTGAAATTGAACTGCAAATTTTTCAACGATCGTTTTCTACTAAAGGAAGCAATAGAGGAATTGGCACGTACAGCATGAAATTAATTGGTGAAAAATACTTAAAAGGGAAAGTATATTTTACAACCTTAGATGAAGAGGGAACAAAATTTTTTATTAAAATACCAATACAGGCAACAACCTAAAACTTAACTTGTTTAAGTTTTTCTATTGCTTCAACAATATTACGAGCATTAATTTCTGTGTTTAATGACTTAATAACAATTGAATCGAAGGAAGATTTTTCTTCTTCCGAAATATTTGGATTCTTTTTTACGTAAATTACTTTAATTTCGTTACGCATTGAATTTGCTCTTATCTTTTGAAGAAGCAAGTTTTCGTTTAACAAAGGAATACTATCACCAACTATAACAACGGAGGGTCTTTCCGATAAAAACAATCTTAATCCCTCAACTCCGGTTTCGGTTTCAATTACGGTAAAATAGCGTTGAAGTTTTGCTCGCAAATATTTTTTTAATTCAATATCTCCCCCAACCATCAACAGATTTTCATTTTGAGAAGATGTCTGTTTTTCTTCCGGTTTGGAGCGAATCGATTTTAATTTTTCTTCTTCAGCTTTTTTAATTCTTTCAAAAATCTCTTTAATTCTAATAAAAGTTGTATCATAAATAAGGGGTTTTAACATATAATCAAACACCCCTAATTTCATAATTTCGGCAACAACATTTTTTTCGCTGACTGCAGTTAACATAATAACAGGCAAACTTTTAGTATCAGAATCAGCTCGTAGTGCACCTAAAGTCTCCACACCATTCATAACCGGCATAGTAACATCTAAAAAAACGACTTCCGGTTTAAAACCCTTAACTAACGATAAAGCTTCCAAACCATTTTTAGCCCACGAAACTTCACATTTAAATTTTTTAGTTAAAAGTCGACTGATAAACATGTTTACATTTTCATCATCATCAACAACAAGAACTCTAAACATATTTTTCTCTCAAAAATATTCTGTTAATTAAAAATTACGGTTATTTGATTTTTTTGTCGTTAAAAATAACATTAATTTATTAAAAAAAACAACATAATAAAATATTTTAATAAATTTAATTGTTAAACGGGTTAAACATTTGAAGCACAGGCAATAAAGTTGATTTTTTATCTTGATATTCTTCCGCATCTTTTAATATTTCGCTTAACAATTTAACGGTTTTAACAATGTGCGGACCTTTATTTAACATTACACATTCAGCCCTTTCAGCCAAAGCAGCATCTGTAATTTCCGAACGTGATGGTCTTCCCTTTTTTGCATGTGTCTCTAAAACCTGTGTTGCCCAAACAATTGGTATATGAACAGCTTCGCACAAACTAAGCAATTCTTCTTGAGCCTTTGCTAAATTTTTCCAACCCATCTCAATTGCCAAATCACCTCTTGCTATCATTACTCCTATTGGATAGTGCTGCATTGCTGTTAACAAAATTTCCGGTAAATTCTTAAATCCTTTTTTTGTTTCAATTTTAAGAATTATTCCTAAATCTTCTCTTTCTAATTTTTTAAGTTCTTCAAATAAATCCTGAACATCTTTGCCGGAGTTTACAAACGAAAAATTAACAACATCAGCATTTTTGGCAATAAATCTTAAGTCTTCTTTATCTTTTTCCGTTAGACCGCTAATATTAAGATTACTTTCAGGTAAATTTATTCCTTTATCTGCTTTTAATTTTTCACCAACTTCTTTTGCATAAAAAATTTCTACAACTACTTTATCCTCTTTAACATCAATAATTTTGCCTTCAATTTTGCCATCATCAAAAACTATAAGTTCTCCTTCTTTAACATCTTTAAATACTTCCGGTAAAGTACAAGAAACAAAAGCGGAATTGATTATGTTTCCATTTTCATCAATTTTTGCTGACTGACCATCAATTTGCTGGTCTGCAAGTAAAGTTAATATATCTCCTGATTTTAAAACAATATATTCCTCAATTGGAATAAGATTACCAACCTGTGTTGAAGCGACAATATTTTCTTCTCTTAATAAGCTAACTTCAGCTGCTGTCTCAATATAAGCACTATCAAACAATTTGGCTACAAAACCATTTGCAGCCTGCTCAACAACTTTTAGATTTCTTTTTTTATTGCGGGTATCAATAAATGTTAATTTATCACCAATTTGTATTTCCATCAAGAACTCCTCTTCAAAAGGGAGAATAACAGGATACTCTTCCGAAGGCAAAGTCCCTTCTTTTGCCAAAAGCAACGTACACGGCTCAATTACTCTTCCTTTTGTATCACGCAGAGGTGTCAAGTGAACAACCTTTGGACCCGGAATCATTTTCCCTGTTCTAAGTTTTGGACCACCTAAATCCATACAGACCCTACAATTTTTACCAGTCCGTTTTTTTACAGAATGTATTTTATCTATCAGTTTATACCAGATATCAATACTATCATGAGCACAATTAATTCTTGCAGCACTCATACCCGCTTCTATCAATTCATTAATTAGATTTTTTTCATCAACTGCTTCTTTAGGTAAAGTGACCATTATTCTGGTTTTTGCTCCCTTTAACTTTTTACCTAATAGTGCATTGGTATTTTTCCTAATAATTTTTCTTGCCTTCTTTCGCGAAATGACCCCTTTCCCTCTTTCTTGCTTTTTAAGTTTGTTTAATTTTCGCAACAAGTTTTTTACAGCAAGAATACTTGCCAATACATTACTTTCAGCTCGAGCAAGTCGCGATATTCCAAGCTCTCCTAATTTTTCTTGTAAATCACGTATATCATTTTCGCGTAATGCCAAATAATGTAAAAAATTTATTGCTGATTTTTTATACTCGGGATGAATTAAGGATAATTTCTCCGCAAAATTATTTTCATACTGAATTGCTTTTTCTGTTATTTTATCAAGCAATTCTATCATTTCATCAATTTTTTTCTTCTTTAATTTCATATTCGTTTTTCCGAGTTATAAAAGATAAGCAGTAATAAAAATAATAATTTTTTTATTAAATTTCACATGTCCATTTTAAACTATTTGACCTTATGAGAATATCATGCTTACAACCTTACAAAAAACAATTATAAAAACTACCGAAGAACAAATTAGTGAAAAATTCAATTCTGAAGGGAGTGGACACGATTGGCAGCACATTTTTAGAGTATTAAAAACTGCTCGATTAATTCATTCAAAAGAAGGTGGTAATCTATTTATAATTGAAATGGGTGCTTTATTACATGATATTGCCGATTGGAAATTTTACAATGGAGACATGAAAATTGGACCCCAAAAAGCTTTGGAATTTTTAGAGCAATTTGATATTCCTAATAGTGAAAAAGATGCCATAGTTGATATTGTTGCCAACATATCATTTAAAGGTATTGCAAAAAAGAATGACAAATTAACTTTTGATGGTCAAATTGTTCAAGATGCCGATAGACTTGATGCTATTGGAGCTGTTGGTATTGCAAGAGTTTTTGCTTACAGTGGTTATAAAAACCGCCCAATTTATGATCCTTCAAAAAAGCCAATCAACCATCAAGATTCAGAATCATATTTTAAAAATGATAATACAGCTATCAACCACTTTTATGAAAAATTATTATTACTTAAAGATTTAATGAATACCGATTATGCAAAAGAATTAGCAGAAGAAAGACACAAGTTTATGTTAGCTTATTTAGAACAGTTTTATTCTGAAGTAAATATTTAGTTTGTAATCCCTTTGCTTTTAACTTTCTTTTCAGAAAACTTAATAATACCCCAAATAACTAATAAACCGGCTACTCCTGTTACAATGCCTATCCCTCTTCCATGTTGAGTTAAAAACTGCAACCATTGACTTGATAAAAAATAAAACAACCCAAACCAGATTACATTGGCAATTAATGAATGAATAAAAAAATTAGCTTTAGAATATTTTTTTATTCCTAAAGCAAATGGTATTAATTGATTAATATAACTAAATACTCTACAAACATATATCCACAAAATTGGTTTTTGGGCAATAAATTCAGATTTATTAATAACTAATGCTCTCATACCGGCTCTTTTTGTAAAATAGTTTGTTTCTTCTTTCCCCGCATAATAAATTCCCCAAAAATACATAACAACATCACCAATAAATCCCATTATAATAGATAGTATAAAAAACAGAATCATATTATTACTATTCCCCTGCAACAAATATAATCCCGCTAAAAAAGAAAGAGGTATTCCGGCTCTATCAAAAATAGAAGCTAAAAGAAATAAAACAATCTCTGAACTAAACATTTTAAGCCCCCAATTTAACAACAATCAAATAAGCATTCCAAAATAGCACATGCTGCACAGGCATTTACACCGGCATCCGATTTATTCATATATGTACCACCAACATTAAATACCTGTCTGCGTTGCTGTACTAAAGGATGATTAGGATCGTAACGTTCTAATATTTTAATAATTTCATCAGCTTCATTAACTCTTCCCTGCATAATAAAAATATGGGCTTTTGTGGCTAAAAATGCCGGAGCCGGAGTTTTTAACAAACTGATAGCTTTATCAATTGAAACATATGCTGTATTAAAATCACCTGCTTGAGCTGTAATAATTGCTTTATAATGTTGAAAATCAGGATCGTTTGCCATATTACCATCCATTCTTTCAATTGTAAGTATATCACTATACGCAATATTATATTGATGTGTTTCAAGGGCTAAACGAATTCTTAAATCTAACAGATATGGAGTTTCACCATTTGAAGAAATAAGACTATTAATTAAATTTGCAGCTTCCGTAAATTGTCTTCTTTGTAAAAACGCTTCAAACTGAGCAACACTTTGGGAATATCCTCTGTCACCTCCGGAAGTTGAAGAACTATAACTACTTGATCCTTGCGTATTATTTATTAAAAAGTCTTTTGCTTGAGTAATTTGAATAAATTTTTCGTGCATTACCTCTTTAACGTTATCATCTGCACTTTGATATAAATCAGGGTGATATTTTCTTGATAGTTTTCTGTATTGCGAAATAATCTCTTCGTTTGTTGGATTATTTGTCTGCAATTTTAAAATACTAATTGCTTCTTCCCTTGTCATCTTTTTTCCAATTTTTATTAATATAATGTATTAAACCGTAAGTTAAAATATTGGTTAGTATTTGTTTCCAGGGATTTACTGTTTGACTAACTAATATAGATAACTCACTACTTAATGATTTTACTTTTTCAAAAGCCAACTCTAATTCTGCTTCTGTTTTTATTAAATTGAATTGTTTTTCTTTAATATCTTGATAAAAATCCGATACTGAATCTGTGTATATTAAAATATCGCTTATTCTATCCGTTATTTGTCTTAATAAAACATCACTACATTTAATATTTAATTTTTTTAACGAATTAAAATATAAATTTGAAATTAATGGTCTGTAAAATAAACATAAATCATTCAAAGTTTCTGCTTTTTCTTCATTAATTTCATTCAAATGTTTTGGATGTAATATTAGACTATCTTCAATATTTAAAAGTTCTAAACTGTTTTCCAAATGTGGCTCTAATAGCTTAATAAAAATTTTTGCCTTTTTGCTATTATTATCTCTTTTTTTATCATCTAAAAAAGCATAAGCTGAAACAACAGAAAATGCAAAAACAATTTTTGAATACTCTTTATCAACCGAATAAATGCTTTTTTTAATTATTGGAAATCCCGTACATAAAACTTTGTTTTTTTCAAATTTTGTATTATTAAAGCCCATTAATAAATACATTAAAAAATCAGTTTCATAAATATATAAAGTAGAAATCAATCGATAAGCATTATCTTTTATAAAAACGCAACCGCTGCAATGAACTGTTTCAATATAAGGTCTAAACTCAAGGGGCAATTCATTTTTAACCGGACGTAATACTCCTATCATATATACTTATAACCTTTTTGCGGTTTTATATGCATCATAAGCTGACCAAATAGCAACTGCAAACCACAAAATACCAAAAGAAAACAAACTAAAAAATATTGCTAATCCAAACATTATTGCGGCTTTTTTTGTATCCCCAAGGTATAACTGTCCTAATCCAACTATTATTAAACTTAATAATAACGCCAAAATTGGACTTTTTTTGGTATTTGTTATGTTTATATTCTGCCCATTATATGAATAATTATTTTTAAAACCGCCCGCATTTTGATTTGTTGTTGTATTATTTAGTGTAATTCCACAATTAGGACAAAACTTACTATTACCGGCAATTTGAGAACCACAATTTGAACAGTGCATTAATAAAATCCTTAAATTATTTCAAACCAACGTTTTAAATTAACAATTTATACATTAAGAATCTAATTAATAATTTGTTGAAACCAGCGAACAGCTAATAGCTAATAGTGAATAGCAAAAGCGTGAAGCGTAAAAGAACGTGACGCGTGACGGGGGGAAAGATAGTGACGAGAAACGAGTGACAAGTGACGAAAGGCAGCGAAAGAGTGACGCGTGACGAAGTAACAAGTGACGAAAAAACAGCGAATAGTTAATAGTGAAAAGCGTAATGCGTGAAGCGTGATGAGGAAATGAAAGTGACGAGAAACAAGTGACAAGTGACGAAAAAACAGCGAATAGTTAATAGTGAAAAGCGTAATGCGTGAAGCGTGATGAGGAAATGAAAGTGACGAGAAACAAGTGACAAGTGACGAAAGGCAGCGAAAGAGTGACGTGTGACGGAGTGACGAGTGACGAAAAAACAGCGAATAGCTAATAGTGAAAAGCGTAATGCGTGAAGCGTGATGAGGGAATATTTATATTTCTGTCCCACGAATTCAGAGACTGTGTGAAAACTTAAAAAACAACTCACCTCTTAATCTCCTCTCTTAAAAGAGAGGAGACACAAATCCTTGCAACGCATTATATTATAGACACTTATAGTCATTCCCCTTCTATTTTAAGAGAAGGGGCTGGGGGATGAGTTGTCTTTAATTACAGCAATTCCCCAATTTTCACACAGTCTCTTCATTCGTGGGTTTTATGCAAAATCATTTTTCTTCTTGCCCATGACTTCAGTCATGGGGAATATAAAAAAAGCAAAGTTGATGCAAAACATAAAACCATTGTCTGAACTGAGATTATTGGGATTGAGAAGATTTTTTGGATTAATGCTTAAAAAGCTGGAGACTTGAGACCAGAAACTTGAAACTTGGTTAATAATTGTTTGAACTGGGATTCTTGGAATTAAAGAATAAAGCACCTTTTAAAAACAGAAGAGCCAATAATTAGACAAATGAGACCCAGCGGGCCGGAATGTCAACAGCAAATCTATCCTCGCGAAATAATAAGACCCAGAGTGGGCGACATGTTCTCTTAATAGAAGAAATTGACGAAAAGCAGCAAAAGAGTGACAAGCCACAAAAACGGTTAACAACTTATATCAAACAATCGCAAACGAGTTAACAATTTCTTAACATTGATATATTAACAAGATAAGTTTATTTATTCGTAATTTTGTAGTTTGACTTATTAGACTATTTATTTTTAAATGAATTTTAACGCCATAATTATATTATTTCTATTTTTTATTGCTTGCAGTCCAAATCAAAAAAAAAGAGAAACCATTATTGTTAAAGGAAGCGATACAATGGTAAATCTTACTCGTTTATGGGCAGAAAAGTATATGGAAAACAAACCTAATATTTCTATTCAAATTAATGGAGGGGGTTCGGGCACCGGAATTGCATCTTTGCTTAACGGAACAGCCAATATTGCAAATATTAGCAGAGAGTTAAAAACAAACGAAATTGAAAAAGCAAACAGACTTAACATTATTCCAACCAAACATATTGTTGCTTTAGATGCTATTGCTGTAATTGTAAATCCTGAAAACAAAGTTGATTCGTTAACCATTAAACAACTTAGAGATATTTTTTCCGGTAAAATTACTAACTGGAAATTTGTTGGAGGTATTGATAAAGAAATTTCTTTGTTTGGCAGAGAAAACAGTAGCGGCACATATGAATTTATGAAAGAGTACGTTTTGCATGATAAAACAAAAAATGTTTTTTACGATTTTGCCCCTTCAACGCAAGTTTTACAAGGAACTTCGGCTTTAACAGAATCAATTAGAAAAGATAAACACGCTGTTGGATATGGCAGTTTGGGATATTTTGCTAAAAAAAGAGGCGTTAAAATACTAAAAATTGTTAATGAACAAACGGGTTATAGTATTAATCTAATGAAAAACAAAAATATTGATTATTCTGTTATATGGAGTGGAAAATACCCTCTTTCACGATATTTATATTGTTATACAAATGGTGAATCAAATAACGAGTCAAATGAATTTATCCGTTTTATTACTTCTAAAGCAGGGCAAAAGATTGTAATGGAAATGGAGTATATCCCTCTTACAGCAATAAACTAATATGAACAAGAATATAAATTCACCTTATAATAAAAAAATTTCTGTTAAATCAGTTTTATTAGAAAAAGCTGTAAAATACTTTTTTATGCTAAATGGTTACGTAACATTGTTTTTAATATTATTGATATTTATTTTTTTACTAAATGAGGCTATGCATGGTTTAAATACCATTACATTAGGCGAATTTTTCTTTCATAAACACCAATCAGCAGTTAGTAGTAGTTATGTATATCAATGGTATCCAACAAGTTCAGAACCAAGATATTCTCTTGTACCATTAATAATTGGAAGTTTGTTAACTGCAATTCCTGCCACAATTATTTCTTCTGTTTTTGGAATTGCAATTGGAATTTATTTGTCGGAGATTGCAAACCCCAAGCTGCGCGAAATTCTTAAACCCTTTATCGAACTCTTTTCAAGCATTCCTACTGTTGTACTTGGTTTTTTATTACTTACAATTGGAATAACAATAATCGGCGATATTTTTCACCCTGCAAGCCGGTTAAATGCTTTTTTAGCATCAATTGGTTTATCATTAATAATTATTCCAACAATTACTACTTTAACAGAGGATGCTCTCCGTTCAATTCCAAATGATATTCGTTTAGCAGCATATTCTTTGGGTGCAAATAAATGGCAAACCATTACAAAAATTATTCTCCCGGCTGCAATTAACGGTGCTTCTGCAAGTATTATATTGGGACTTGGGCGAGCAATTGGAGAAACCATGATAGTATTAATGGCTACCGGCAATGCCGGCGAGATTACTATTAATATTTTCAAAAGCGTAAGAACCATGACAGCAACAATTGCTGCCGAAATGGGTGAAGTTTCGCAAAGTTCTCCTCATTATTACGCTTTATTCTTTATTGGTTTTAGTTTATTTGTAATTACTTTTATTCTAAATTTAATAGCTGATTTAATTATTTCTAAAATGAAATTGCACCTAAAAAAATATGACATATAATTCTTCCAAAATATTGCTGACAAAAAATAAGTCCTTAAAAGATTATATTAAAGAAAATTTTGGGATTATTATTTTACGGATGTTAACATGGATAGTGGTGTTGATTTTTTTGTTTATAATAGTTATAATCTTTTATAATGGTTCTGACGTTATTACCTGGCGATTTTTATTAAATCCTCCTTCAGGTGATCCCCAAAAAGATGGAATTGGCATTGCAATAATAGGAACTTTGGCTGTATCTTTTTTAATGATTTTACTTGCTGTTCCTATTGGCATTTTATCAGCTATATATATAGTTGAATATGCAGAAAATGACAGACTAAAAAAGATAATAAGAATATCAATAAATAATTTAGCCGGAGTACCTTCTATTGTTTTCGGTTTGTTTGGTTTAGGTTTTTTTGTTCTTGTTGTAGGTAAAAATATTGATACTGCTCTATCAACAGGATTATTGTTCGGCAAACCATCGTTGTTATGGGCATCAGCAACTCTTGCAATACTTGTACTACCAACAATAATTGTTTCTACAATGGAATCTTTAGAACGCATTCCCGCAGAACAGCGAAATGCTGCTTACGGATTAGGAGCATCTAAATGGCAGGTAATTAGAAAAATTGTCTTTCCACAGGCACGCCCCGGAATATTAACGGGAGTTATATTGGCAATAAGCCGCGGTGCCGGAGAAGCAGCCCCAGTTCTGTTTTTAGGTTGTGCTTTTTTTCTCCCTCATTTACCATTAACCTATTTGAATGTTGGCTTTTTTTCAATTCCAATAATTAATCCAGCTGAACAGTTTATGTTTTTAGCATACAATGTGTTTAATTTAGCTACCCAATCCCCAAATCCTGAAATCACTTTGCCTTATCAATATGGCACGGTATTAATATTGATTTCTCTTGTTTTAATTTTTAATATTACTGCTGTAATTTTTAGATATAAATTTAGAAAAATTTTAGATGAAGTAACAACGTTTTAATATGAAAGAAACAAAAATAAAAATAAATAATTTAAGTGTGTTTTTTAATTATACGCAAGCATTAAATAACGTATCATTAGATGTTTTTAATAACAAAGTAACCACATTAATAGGTCCTTCTGGTTGTGGCAAAACAAGCTTGCTGCGAACTCTTAATAGAATGAACGAACTTATTGGCGGTTTTAAGATAAAAGGACATGTATTTATTGATGACGTTGATATATACGAAAAGAACATTGATGTCGTTAACTTAAGAAAGTTAGTTGGAATGGTATTTCAAAAATCCAATCTATTCCCAAAATCAATTTATGAGAATTTGATTTTTGCCCCTACTATAAATGGTATTAAAAACAAAACTGAGCTTAATGAAATAATTGAAAAGGCTTGCATTCAAGCGGCTATATGGAATGAAGTAAAAGACCGTTTAACCGAAAATGCTTACAATTTATCATCCGGACAACAACAACGATTATGTATTGCAAGAGTTTTAACGGCAAAACCGGATATTTTATTAATGGACGAACCGGCAAGTGCTTTAGACCCTATTTCTACAAATAAAATTGAAGAGCTTATTTACGACCTTAAAGAAAAGTATACAATTATTGTTGTTACACACAATATGCAGCAGGCTGCTCGAATTAGTGACTATATAGCATTTTTGTATATGGGACAACTGATAGAATACGATAAAACATCAAAAATATTCACTAACCCTGCTAACAAACAAACTGAAGACTATATTACAGGAAGATTTGGCTAATTTTAGGCGAGAATACAATGGAAAGACCTATTGACATACAATTAGAAAAACTACGAAATAAATTAATTAAAATGGGAAGCCTTGTTGACGAACAAGTAGATTTTGCAATAAGGGCTATTGAAGAAAATAACTTAGATTTAGCTATTACTGTTATTGAACGCGATTTGAATGTTGATAAATATGATGACAAAATTGAAAAAGTTTGTCAAAAAATTTTTGCGTTAAATAATCCTGTTGCTATGGATTTACGAACTATTATGTCAACACTTAAAATAAATGCCAATTTGGAACGTATTAGCGATTTATCGGTTCATATTGCATATATTTATAAAGACTTAGGGACAAAGCCTGCTTTTTTCGGCTCTCTTCATTTTAGCGAAATTTTTCGATTAGTTCGCCAAATGCTAAAATATGCAATTGATTCTATGATAAATTCCGATGCAGATACAGCAAAAAGAATAACAGGAGTTGATAATAAACTTGATGAATTAGTAAACCTTGATTCAAAAATTTTAATAAATGTGATGAAAAACTCTGCCGATACAGTAGAACAAGGAGTATTGACATACTCTTTACTACAAGAATTGGAAAGAATAGGAGATCACTCAACCAATATTGGCGAAGAAGTTTATTTTGCCGTTAAAGGTGAATCAATACGTCACCGCAGTGAAAAATCGAAAGAAAACGAATGATCTTTATGCATTGCTCAACAAAAAAACGAATTAATCTTACTATAATTAATCAAAACCAAACATGCATATCCAATTATTCCGGACAAGAAAAACCCTATACATTTAAGTTAGCAAATTATAAAGATTTACACGTTTTATATTGAATAATGTTTTAAATTAATTAATTGCTTTTGTTGATAATTGTATGTAAATTTAAAGTTTGAAACTTTTATCAACAAATTGAATAGGAAAGATGGAGGAAAATAGCCTATGGGTATGATGGCTCGTATGCGTAACTTGGCTCCCTGGTTTATTATATCGGTAGGAGGACTTTTTGTATTATACATGGCTTTAAGCGATACTAAAGTTATGGAAATTTTCGGTGCTCGTTCAAATTACGTGGGGTCCGTGAATGGTAAAGATATTTCATACCAAGAATACACGGCTGCAATTGAGAGATATCGTGAAAATCAACAACGCCAAGGTGTTCAAATTGATGATACACAAATGGAAAGTGTTAGAGATCAAACTTGGGATGCGTTAGTAACCCAGATTTTATTAGAACAAAAAATTGAACAATTTGGAATTAAAGTAACAGATGAAGAAGTTGCAGAAGTTATTACCGGTCCAAATCCACCTCAGTTTTTAACACAGTACTTTACTGATTCTTTAGGCAACTTTAACCGCCAGGCTTATGATGCCGCTATTAGAGATCGTAGAAATAGTGAATCAATGGTACAAGCAGAAGATGCTGTTCGTCAGCAATTAATTCAAGAAAAATTGCAAAATTACGTTCTTGGTACTGTTACTGTAAGCGAAGAAGAAATAAAACGTAAATTTATTGACCAGAACACAAAAATTTCAGCCGATTATGCTTTAGTTGATGTTGCTAACTTTAACGATAACGAATTTAAAGTTACTGATGCCGATATTAAAGAATACTACGACAAACATTTAAACGAGTATAAAGTTGAAGCTCAAAGAAAAGTAAAATATGTACTTTTCCGCATTGCTCCTTCTCAAGCCGATACAGATGCTGTTGTTAAAAACTTTAATGCAATTTTAACCAAAGCTCAAAAAGATTCAATCCCTTTCCAGCAATTAATTCAAGATTATTCGGTTGCTCCTTACAAAGTTGACACAACCAACATCTCTTTATTGCCTGCAAATTCAATTGACATGTTTGCTAAAGCTAATATTGGAGATATTGTTGGACCTGTTGCAAGTTATGAAGGTTATTCATTATATCATGTAGTTAATAAAATCAAATCTTCTGAAAAATTAGCTGTTAAAGCTTCTCATATTTTAATTTCTAATGAAGCCGGTGAAGAAGAAGCATTAAAGAAAGCTACCGAGATTTATGATAGAATTATTAAAGGTGAAGAATTTTCTAAATTAGCTAAAGAGTTTTCTAAAGACCCCGGAAGTGCTGCTAACGGTGGCGATTTAGGATGGTTTAGCAAAAACAGAATGGTTAAAGAATTTGAAGACGCTTGTTTTAATGGCGTTGTAAATCAAGTTCAAAAACCAGTAAAAACTTCTTACGGTTATCATATTATAAAAGTTACCGGTGTTTCAAGCGACAAATTGATTGTTGAAAAATTAGTTAATAAAATTGAAACATCTGCTTCCACTACTGATAACTTATACAATAACGCTAACTATTTTGCACACTTAGCTAAAGATAATGATTTTGAAAAAGAAGCAAAAGCTTTAGGTTTTAAAGTTGTTGAAAGTGGTGCCTTTACTGAAGATGCCGGTGCAATTCCCGGTTTAGGAGTTAACCGTTCTTTAGTTAGATTCATCTTCGATAATAGTGTTGGTGATATCAGCGATGTTTACAAAGTTCCTTCAGGTTATGTTGTTTGTATGATTTCAAGTGCTGAAAAAGCTGGTTTCCGTCCAATGGAAGACTTAAAAGCTAACTTAAAAATACAAGTTTTACGCGAAAAGAAACTTGAAAAAGCCATGAAAGTTGCTGCTGATTTAAGAAGCAAACTTGGAAATAATGCCGATTTAAATAGTTTAACACAATATAATCCTCAAGTTGTTATCAATACCGCTGCTAATTTTACTCCCGGTGGTTCTATTCCTTCATTAGGAAGAGATTACAAATTTATTGATTATGCAATGAAAGGGAAAATAAATCAGGTTTCTGACCCTATCAAAGGTTCACGCGGTGCTTTAATTATTAAAATATTGTCACGTTCTGAATTTGACAATACTGCTTTTTCAGTTCAAAGAAATAGTATTAAAGATAATATTTTACAGTTCAGAAAAAGTCGTTTAATTTCTGAATGGTTACAAAAAATTAAAAAAGAAGCTGACATTGTAGATAATAGATATAAATTTTATCGTTAATTTTATTCCCTCTTAGAAAAAAGCACTAAAGTAATTCTTTAGTGCTTTTTTTGTTTTAAATAAATATTATACACAATAATTACTATCCCCAATTTACACTCATTAAAAAAAGTATTAAATTATGGCAATCACTTTAATTTTGCGATTAAAACAATGAAAAACTTGTTGAGTATTAATTCACGAGACCTCAAAATATTTTCTTCTGCTCTCCTTTTTGTTATTTATATATTATATTTTGTTTTTTTTAACGACTTATATTCATATTTTAACACTACTACCGGTTTATTTGCTACTTTGACTGCCGGTTTATTTGGTTTTGTTGTTGGTCGCGTATTTGGTGTCCTTTCAGGTTTAGGTTTTTTTATTTTAAATCAATTTTTATATTCAACATATGGCAGCTATTTTACCG
The DNA here is from genome assembly GCA_963663265.2 of Melioribacteraceae bacterium. Lineage (GTDB taxonomy): Bacteria > Bacteroidota > Ignavibacteria > Ignavibacteriales > Melioribacteraceae > JAEXOD01. Next base: position 1,687,951 of record CAXXXM010000002.1, on the reverse strand, counting down.
GGGCAAGTTACTTTGGACAAGCCGCTACTTTATTATTGCCCTTTCTTACCGGTTCAATACGTATCTTAGTTGATAATTACAAATCTCAATCAATTACTCTTTATGAAGAAAAACAAAAATTAAAAGCTGAGGTTGAAAATAGAAAATCGATTGAAAGAAAATTAATTTCTTTAACTAACAGCTTGGAAGATATTGTAAAAGATAGAACTCATAATTTAGAAAAAACTAATGAAGTTTTACTTCTGGAGGTTGAAAAACGAAAAAAAGTCCAAACTAAATTAGAAAGCTATTTTAATTACGAAAAACTGATTTCATTAATTAGCAAACGCCTTATTAGCTCTACCTCTTGTTTTGATGATGATTTAAAATATATTTTAGAGATTATTGGGCAATATACCGGTGCCGACCATTGTTATCTTTATTTAATCTCTGAAGATTACCACTTTTTTATTAATAAAGATTTTTTTATAAAAAACTTAATGGGCGACAAATCAAAATTTTTGAACAAATTGAACGTTAATCATTTCCCTTGGTTAAATCGCATTATTACTTATTCTCAAGGGGTTATTATTAAAACATTGAACGATTTTCCTCCTGAAGCACATAGCGAAAGGACTTTTTTTAAAACAAACAATATTAACTCGTTATGTATTGTCCCATTTGTTAGTGAAGGCGAGTTAAAAGGATTTTTAGGTTTAGATTATTTTGAACACTCCAACTTTGATGGCAATGAACTAAGTGTACTCAATACAATTTCTGAACTTCTTAGCATTATCTTTAGTAAAAATAAAACCGAAATGATGCTAAAAGCTAACGAATCTTACCTTCAAGCTTTATTAAATTCAATACATGTAGGTATTATTATAATTGACCCAAACGACCATATAATTTTAGACATTAACGACTATGGTTTGGAGATGTATGGTTATAAAAAAGAAGAAATGGTTGGGCAAGCATGTTTTCAATTTATTTGTTCAGCAAATCGCGGCAACTGCCCCATTACTGATTTGGGTGTAGATGTTGATTTTTCCGAAAAAATCATTGTTAGAAAAGACAAAACAGAAATTCCAATTTTAAAAAGCGTTATTCAAACCTCAAAAGATGGCAAGCCCATACTGATTGAAAGTTTTACTGATATTTCGGAATTAAAAAAAGTTGAAAACGCAATTAGAGAAAGTGAACTAAAATTAAAACAAATCTTTAACTCTTTAGACGATGTTGTTTATTCTATTAACAAAAATCTTGAACTTGTTTTTATAAACAAATCTGTTGAAAATATTCTTCATTATTCGCCTGAAGAACTTATTGGAAAGAAAATTACTGATTTAGATTTTATTGAACCCAACGATATTGATTTGGCTATTGCTCACCTTAATAAAACTTTTAGTGGTGAAACTCTCCCATCTTTTATGCTTAAATTAAAATCTAAAGAGGGTAAAATTATTATTGGCGAAGTTATTTATTCTCTCAGTTCTTTTAATAATAACAATACTGTTATTTCGGTTGCCCGCAATGTTACAGAACGGTTGGAAAACGAAAACAAAATAAAATCGGCAAATGAAAATTTAATTAAACTTAACGAAAAACTTCTTCTTAATGAACAAAAATTAAAAGCTCTTAACTTAAGTAAAGATAAATTCTTTTCTATTATTTCTCATGACTTGCGAAGTCCTTTTATGGGCTTACTTGGGCTAAGTAATTTATTAAATAATGATTTTAAGATTATGGACGATGATGAAAAAATTTACATCATTGACAGCATTAATCGTTCTATAAAAAAAGTTTACGAATTATTAGACAATTTATTGCAATGGTCGCGAATTCAAACCGGAAGCTTTGTTTATGCACCTGAAACCTTCAATCTTTATTTATTAATAAAAAAATGTATTGATTTGTATGAGGCAAATTTATTCCAAAAAGGACTCGAGATTGATTTATCCGTTGATTACGAGTTGGAAGTTTATGCTGATGTTAAAAGTATTGAAGCTGTAATTCAAAACCTTATATCTAATGCTATTAAATTTTCATTTAACAACAGCATTATTACTATTAATTGTTATAATGACAGGGATAATGTAATAACCGAAGTAATTGATAAAGGTGTTGGCATTTATGAAGCTGATATTGAAAAGATTTTTGCTTTAGAAGAAAATTATACAACGTTGGGCACTAATCAAGAAGTAGGCAGCGGTCTTGGGCTTATTTTATGTAAAGAACATTTGGAAAATAATGGCGGCTCAATTAAAGTTACAAGCAAAATCAATTTTGGCTCCACTTTTACTTTCTCTCTTCCAAGAAGCGTTAAATAACTTCAAAACAAATCAATTCTGATTCTTTTCCATTTGTTACAATGCCTATTTTATGCTCTCCTTTATAATGTTTACGGGTAGTAAAATTTTGAAACGATTGTTCCCGTTTAACCTCAATACTTTCTAAACTATTTAAATCTTTCTCCATAATCTTAAATAGCTTTTTTGAGTGCTTGCCGTTGGCTTTTAGGTAATACACAACGTATTCCAATCTAAAGTTTGTACTATTATTATTCATGTTTGTTAGTGTAAAACTAAATGGAAGTTTTTCACCTATTTTAACTTTTGGTTTGGTAATTTCAAAATTTTCCAATTTATAATTTGGATTTTCGTTTATTCCAAAAAGGGTGTAAATCTCTGAATCAGCTTTTTTTAGTAATGTTCTGCAACCATGCTTAATAATCCAGTCCGTGTTTTCAGAAACTCCCTGCCACTTTTTGGCAATATTTATAACAATTTCGGGATTATCTTTTGATATATCATTTAAATTATTGGCAACACTTTTTCTAACAAATTCATATTCGTCATTCTTTAAGTTTTCTAATATCGGCAATATCAATTGAGGGTCTTTTTTAAAATTCGGGATAGCAACTGACCACGGCAAACGAGGACGACATCCTTCACTTGATAATCTCCTAACATGATAACTTGTATGTTTAGACCATTTTAACATCTGCTCCATTGTTTCTTTTTCATACCGAAGTATAAATTGCCTTATCGAAAATTCACAACTCATTAACTGCGTAATCTCTTCTATTGCTTTAATTGAAATTTCAAAATGTTCCAACCCAAATTTTTCTACATACTCCGAAAAGAACAAATACCCTAAACCATTTTTGGTTAATGGTTCCTTTTTTACTTCTTTCAGCAGACTTAAAATCTTTTTTATACTTTTTGGATAATCTTCATTAATGGTAAAATGAAATGAACTTGCAATATGCTTAGTTCTATCTTTTAACTCCCTTTTTTCCCATTCTTTATCATAAACGAGATTAATAAATTTGGAATAATTAAAATCAGGAAGACTAATTGCAGTTTTAATACGTAAATGCTCAAAAAACTCGTCATTAATTAAATTTTTAAGTAATTCAGCCATTATTTTATTTTTTCCAATTTGTTTTTAATTTTTTGTACTCGTTTTATTCTGCTTTCAGCTTCAAGAAATTTGAAACGATTTTCTATTATTTTCAAAAATTCCAATTTGTTTTCAATATTAAAACACTTTTCAGACTTTTCTAAATACATTGGTAGTTGTTTTATTGGACATCTATTTAATATGTTTAATAATAAAGGAAGTACAGTTCTTGAGTATTCGGTATTTACTGCTAATTTTGAATAAATACTAACACCATTATCAATTGTTATAACAGAACCAGTATCAACAGCCTGTTTGATAACATCAATATATTCAAACACGCCTTTTGGATTATGCTCAACAATAGTGTTTAGTGCAGTAACAGCCCCCCAAACCAGTCTATTGTTTTTATTAAATAGCAAATTGCCAAACTCTTTATAATATTCTGCTATCAACTCTCCTCCACCCCGCTCTCCAATTTCGTACAATGTTTTAATACAGTTGCTTTGTATTTTTTTATTAGAATTATTTAAATTTTCTACTAATTCTCTAATTGCCTCGCTATTTTTAGTTTCCAACAAGTCTTTGGCAAGTTCTTGTTCAAGCAAATTATTATTTTTTTGATTTAAGGCTGATAAACGATTTAAAATACTCATTCCATTCTCTTTTATTTGTAAAATTAATACAAAATATTTTATAAAAAAATGAAATTTTAACTTGACATATTGTCTTATTTTATTTATTTTAAACTTAAATATTTTTAATTAGTTATATTTAATATAGTAACAATATGAAAACAGAAAAAACAGAACTCGCATTAAAAACTTGGGTTAAGCTTGCAAGAGCTTTTAATACATTTAACAAGCTATCAAACGAAGAGATAACCACGCATGGATTGACACCCTCTCAATTTGGAGTAATTGAAGCTTTGTTTCACTTAGGTCCCATGACAATTGGAAAACTTTGTGAAAAGATACTTGTAACAGGTGGAAACATGACTGTAATATTAGATAACTTGGAAAAACAAAACCTTGTTGAACGCGTAAGATTAAAAACAGATAGAAGAGCTTTATGTATAAAGCTAAGTAATAAAGGAGAAGAATTAATAAAACAAATTTTTCCACAACATGAAATGTTTATTGAAAAACAAATGAGTGTTTTAAGCGAAGAAGAACAAATACAATTGAGTAATTTGTTAAAAAAATTAGGCAAAAATTTAATAAATAAATAAATCGAGGTAAACAATGAAAATCTTATATAAAAACTATATTAACAACGATTCGGTAATTTTAATTTTACGTGTTATTCTTGGCATTGTATTCTTTGCACACGGTGCTCAAAAAGTGTTAGGCTTGTTTGGGGGTTACGGATTAGAAAACACGGTTGGCTTTTTTGAAAAAAACTTGGGTATTCCGCTTTTCTTTGGCTACTTAGCTTCTTTTACTGAGTTTTTTGGTGGAATTTTCCTGCTTTTGGGATTCTTAACACGTCCTTCTGCAATTGGCATTGCAATAACAATGGTTGTTGCTATGAATGTTCACCTTCCTAACGGCTTTTTTCTTCCTAATGGAATTGAATTTACATTTGTTTTACTTTTAGTTTCTACTGCCATTATAATCAGTGGACCCGGTAGATACAGCTTAGATAAAATTATTATTGATAGATTCGAGAAAAAAGAGGCAAATTATGTTAACAATTAACCCAAGCAGCTCACGCGGAAGAACAAAAATAGATTGGTTAAATAGTTTCCATAGTTTTTCATTTGGCGATTATTTTAACAATAAAAAAATGTCGTTTGGTCCTATTAGAGTACTTAATGAAGATTTTATTGCAGCCGGTGGAGGATTCCCTTTACATCCACACGCAAATATGGAAATTATTACTTATGTAATAAGCGGAGAATTAGCACATAGCGATAGTACCGGAAATAATGAAACAATAAAAGCAGGTGAATTTCAAAAAATGACCGCCGGTTCAGGTGTGTACCACTCAGAATTTAATCCCTCTTCAACTGATGAAGTACATTTATTACAAATTTGGATTTTACCCGATACTAAAGGTTTAACGCCATCTTATGGTAAACTTAATTTACAAGGCAACAACTTGAACAACAATTTATTAAAAGTTGCAGCAAAAGAAGAAAGTGACAACTTAATTTATGTAAGTCAAAATATTGAGGTTTTTGTATCTAAATTTGATGCGGATTATTCACAAAGTTTAGTTGGTAAAGAGACAAAAGGTATTTATTTGTTTTTAATTGATGGCGAATTATCTATTAATGGGGATTTAATTAATACCGGCGATTCAATTGAAATTGTTGAAGAAACCAATATAGAAATTAAAGCAACTAAAAACTCTCATTTTATTTTGTTTGAGTTTCCGTTATAAAACCATACTCTTTTTACAAAAGCCCAATTATTGTAGAGACCGTGTGTAAACTTGAAAAACAACTCACCTCTTAATCTCCTCTCTTCAAAAAAGAGAGGAGACAAAATCCTTGCATCTCATTATTTTTTAAGTACTTATAGTCACTTCCCTTCTTTTCTGGGCGGTCATGGTCGAATTTGTTGCAAAACTCAGAGAACCCGATCTCGGGTGTCATGGTCTCACCATGACACAATTCATTTTTACCAAAAGACACATAATTTTGCACTTTTCACTAAACATTCCTTCGGCCATGGTAAGACCATGACCGCCCAGGAATTATTCCCCACTTATGAAACACCTACGCCCATGTATGTTGCAAAACACGAAAAAACATTTTCTGAACGGGGATTCTTGGGATTTTGATGATTTTTGGGATTAATCTTTTGCAAATTTTTCGTCACTTGTCACATCGTCACTCCTTACTTTTTTTTGATTGCAGAGCAATTACATGTCGGTAACCACTCAACACAACACTCCCCACGACTTCGGATGGTGGGTGTCGCATAAATAAAGGGATGCCGAAGGTTGTTCAAATTTTAGGAATATTCCGAATAATCTATAATCAAAAATGAACATGTCGTCCGGCAATACTGCCGGACTGTTTATATATTTAATTTTTCGTTGTACTATCAACATTCCACCCCGTAAACGGGGTTGAGTAGTTGGATATTATTCATTTATCTGTTTTTAATCTTAATATTTTGCAGAATAAAACAATTTAAAAGGGGATATATAAGTCCCGGCGGGACGAAATGTTATTAGAAAAATGTAGTAAAATTAATTCTTAAGCTCCAGAGGAGCGACATGTTTTATTGGTAATTGACAACCATTTATGCGACACCCGCCGGATGAAGTCGCACAATTGCTGAACCAACATCAACACACACGGTTAAAACAAAACGCCGTTGAATGGTTATGTCGCACCTAACGGAGCTTTATTTTTTGTGGTTGTAATTTTACTATTGATGTTCCAACCCTAACGGTCTGGTTAGATGAAAATATGAGTAATTTTGTTTTTATTAACATTTTTATTTCATAATATTTTGGATAAAGCGAAACAAGTTAATTGATTAAACATAAGACCCAGAGGGTCGAAACATCAATAGAAACCCAACACAAACAAAATATCAAGCCCCAGCGTGGGCGACACCTTTTTCTATAATTATCTATTATTCAATTAGTATTAAAATTCCAATATAGTTTAAAAACCGTTGAATGGTTTATCTTCAACGGCTATTCAATCACTAAACCTTTAACCTTCATAACTTAACATTCAATTTTCACATTGTCTGAACGGGGATTCTTGGGATTTTGATGATTTTTGGGATTAATCTTTTGCAAATTTTTCGTCACTTGTTTCTTTTTTTTGATTGCAGAGCAATCACATGTCGGTAACCACTAAACCAAACAACCCCCACGACTTCGGATGAAGTCGCACATTTGCTGAACCAACGTTAATGTGTACGGTAAAACAAAACGCTGTTGAATGGTTGTGTCGCACCTAACGGAGCTTTGTTTTTTGTGGTTGTAATTTTACTATTGATGTTCCAACCCTAACGGGTCTGGTTAGATGAAGATATGAGAAATTTTGTTTTTATTAACATTTTTATTTCATAATATTTTGGATAAAGCGAAACAAGTTAATTGATTAAACATAAGAGGCTGTATCAAAAGTCTTATATTATTGCTTTTAATATAGCACACACCCCTTTATATTCCCCTTCCTTGTCAGCTAAAGAGGGGATATATATAATTTACAATAATTCGTATGCAAGCATATTAATAGCCATTACATGGTGATATTGCATTATATATCAAGGCGATACGCTCTTTACATTCCCCTTCTCTTTTTAAGAGAAGGGGCTGGGGGATGAGTTCGTCAACATGCAAACGTGAGTATTATTAACAAATTGCATAATTCGTTATAGACCTCATAATTATCTATCCTCATACTTTTGAGACAATCTCGAAACATCAATAGAAGCCCGGCTCAAACAAAATATCAAGCCCCAAAGTGGGCGACACCTTTTTCTATAATTATGAATTATTCAATTATTAATTATTATTAAAACCCCAATATAGTTTTAAAAAACCGTTGAAAGGTTTATCTTCAACGGCTATTCAATCACTAAACCATTGACCTTCATAACTTAACATTCAACCTCGTTATTATGAGTCTTTTTTACAAATTATTAAACCACTTGCCAACGCTTACAAAAAATTCAAAATCGTTTGAATAGTCGGAAGTTGAAACACAAAATTCAATAGGTCCAATCAAACTAACATAGGTATATTTTAGTCCCCAACCATAAAATAACTCTTTCGACTGCCAATCCCTAAAATATGTAAATGACGTACCGACATCAAAAATAGTGCTTATGTATTGATTATCGGTTAACCGTAATCGCATAGCCAAATCGGCAATAGCAACTTTATCTTTAACTAACGTTCCTCTATTTAAACCCATAAATGGCAAATTGTAATAAAAATTTTGAACCGATTTTTCTCCACCAATAAAATTACTTAAAATAGTTTCTTGGTTTTCATCCAATAAAAAACGTCCATAAATTCCCGGCAAAAAATGAACATCGCTTCCCAATCTAATTGCCGATTTAAGAGTAAAAAGCAAAACTGAAGTTTTTGCACTATTAAAAAGGTCATTAAATTTGTTTGCTGAATAATCATATTCCAACAGTATTTTGCTGCCACTTTTAGGCAAATACTTATCATCTAAATTATCAAACTTAATTTTTGCATAAAGAGTAAAAAAGTTTTTCTTTAGTTTATCTTCAATTTCATTTTTGTAAGTTGTTGAAAAAAAAGTTGAGATGTCAAAACGTTCGAATCGCCCTCCAATTCCCATTAAATAATTATTGCCAATTGAACTTAAGGTTGATATATCACCTCTAAAATAATTTATATCGTTATCACTAATCTTATCTTTTTTATTAAAAATTTCAAAATCCACCTGCCGATACTCTGCTTCTAAATTTAATTCCGGCAGTCCTGTTTGAATAAATTGGAACGATCCTTTTACCGAAGTCGTTTTGGCAATAATAAAATCTAACGAAAACCTCGCTCCTCCAAACATTTGATTACGTAATGTTAAATTTATAAGAATCGAGGCTTTATCTAACGAGTTATATGCAAAACCTGCATTTACATAATCGGTAGGCTTCTCCCTTACTTTAAGTTCAAGAATTTTATCCTGTTCATCCAGTAATTTAAAATAAATAATCTTGTAAGTATTAGTTCCGTAAAGTTTTCTAATTCCTTCATTAATTCTATCAAAATCGTAACTACCTGGAAAGTTGAAATTCGTTTTTTCTAAAATGTAATTAAGACTTGTAGAGCCCACACCATAAGCAATTACATTATTAATATTAAAATGATTTTTAAACTCATATTCAGAATATGAAGTATCTAATGGGATGTGGTTAGCTTCAAAAATTATTTTTATGGAATCAACCATACTCATGGCAGCTAATTGACCTCGAGCAATCAAAATCTTTGCTGATTCACGCGAGAAGTCGCTTGTTCCAAAACTGCTTATATCCGGACTAATTAAAATATCACAGTTTTGTTTATTTTCGAGATACTTATCGTTACCTAAAAGAGTAGTTAACTGACCGGCAACATCAGCAAAATCTTTAATATCATTTTGAGCGAGTAATTTTGATTGGATATCAACACCAATAACAAAATCTGCCCCCATTTTTTTTGCAACATCAACAGCAAAATTATTAACAATACCGCCATCAACAAGCAACTTATTATCAATATTCATTGGTGCAAATACAGTTGGAATAGCCATTGTGGCAAAAAGTGCTTCCGGTAAAAATCCGCTATCTAAAACCACCTCTTCACCCGTAGCAATATTACAAGCAACGCACTTAAATGGTATGGGAAGTTTACTAAAATCTTTTGCGGCATGATATTTCCCCGTAAGTCTGCAAAGCAAATTCATTATATTTTGCCCTTGAATAAAGCCGGCAGGCAGTTTAATTCCGGTTTTGCTATCAATTAAAAAAGAAAGTAAATATCTATCTTGTTCTTCTTTTTCATATATATATGTATATTCTCTGGGAAAATCATCCGATAAATATTCGTCCCATTTTAATGTAAGGACTAATTCTTCAAGTTGATCAGGCGAATAACCTATTGAATACAACCCTCCAATCAACCCACCTATGCTCGTTCCAACAACAAAGTCCGGGCGTATTCCATTCTTTTCTAAAACTTTTAGCACGCCAATATGAGCAAAACCCTTTGCTCCTCCACCGGATAAAACCAATGCAATTTTAGGACGCTCAGAAGAAAATGTTTGAATATTTAATACAATTATTAGTAAAAGGAAAAGGCTTAAAACTTTGTTTTTTTTCATTTACTGTCTATTTATTTATTTTATTTAAATATGTATCAAAAACAGGATGCTCTGAATTAATATTATTGTAGTCTTTTTCAAGATTGAATGAAGTTGGATTATAAGGTTTTTGGTTTATCAAGGCATCATGAACAGACCACTTTCCGGTTGATTTAGAACCGGTAACATCCATTTGCAACAATGTAGACTTATTTTCAAACTTTTTATGTAATTCAATCATATCATCTTTATTGGGGGAAAATATTTTGCTTTCATCATCGTAAGCATATACTGCATAAATATGAGCTAAATTTTCGGCAATAGAGGAATCAATTGGAACACCACATTTTTGGCTGCCTATTCCACCATCAAGATTAAAATAAAAGATTTTTCCAGCTAATACACTTGAATTATTAAATATTTTATCAGCAAACAATATTTTAAATAAATGATGAGCAACAAAAGAACCGCTTGAATGAGCGGCAATTATTACTTTATTAATTTTTTTATTATTTATTAAGTTAATTAAATTTGTTGCTAACGAAAGGTTATCTATTTCCTGCTCGTTATAACATGGCGTGTCAGGACCTTTTACTGAATACAAAAAACCAACATTCAAAGATTTTAATTTAGAAAGATATAATTGATGAACCCAATTATTCGCCCAACTTTGTTTAACCGACCATCCTGCAAACCCAATAAAAATTGAACTACTTGAACTATCCAAACAAATTGAATTAACCCCGGTTCCAATACTATCCCACACACAATTAGTATTTTTTTGTGCATTAAGATTAAAGAAAATTAGAAGAAAGGCTAAAAGTAATTTTTTCATTCCATCAAGTAGAACCAATTTCTATTTTTGATTTAATACTTTCTACAACTTCTTTAATGTTCAAATCTTCTTGAATCAATTGATTAACAGAATCAAAAGAGTGAATTACAGTTGAATGGTCACGCCCGCCAAAATGAAGACCGATTGTTTTTAAGGATGACTTAGTAATAACTTTAGATAAATACATAGCAATTTGACGAGCTAAAACAACTTCTTTTCGTCTATTTTTTTCTCTAACTTTATTTTCATCAACTTTTAAATAATCGCAAACAGCTTTAGTAATTTGATCAATCGATACATTTACTTGACGAGTAGTGGAAATTTCTTTCACTATTTTTTTAATCAATGTCATATCAATTTCTTTTGCACCTAAAGAAGAACTTGCTAAAAGCTTAATCAAACAACCTTCAAGTTCTCTAATATTGGAAGTAACATTATAAGCAATGTACTCAATATGACCATGTTGAAGCTGGATTCCAAACTTATTACATTTATTTTTAAGAATTGCCATTCTTGTTTCAAAATCCGGCGGTTGAATGTCGGCAGAAAGTCCCCATTGGAAACGTGATATTAATCGTTCATTTAAACCTTTCAAATCTTTTGGTGGTTTATCACTTGAAAGAATAATCTGTTTCCCTAATTGGTGCAATGTGTTAAAAATATGAAAGAATAGATCTTGAGTTTTTTCTTTATTTATTAAAAATTGAATGTCATCAATAACCAAAGCATCCATTTTTTTATAAAAATTAGAAAAATCATTAACTCTATTCATTTGAATAGCATCAACAAAGTTAGAACCAAAATCACTTGCAGAAACATACAATACGTTTTTTGATGGATACTTAGCTAAAATTCTATTTCCAATAGCTTGGATTAAATGGGTTTTACCTAAACCAACGCCACCATAAATAAATAAAGGATTAAAAGAAGTTTCACCCGGATTTTCGCTAACAGCATAAGCAGCAGCACGGGCTAACTGATTGCTTTCACCTTTAATATAATTATCAAACTGATACTTAGGTTTTAGATTGCTATTAAACTCTAAATCTTCCCCTTCAGTTGTAGTTTGCATAAACGAAAGGTTTGTACTTTCGTTGTGTTGAGCAGGTTTAATAGAAGCAGTCTCAACTTTTACCGGCTGGCTTACCTGTGTAAAATCAACATCCTCTTCTTCTTGATTATCAAGAATAATATAAATCAGCTTTCCCGATTCGCCTAACACTTCTTTAACAGCCTTATTAATTACCGTATTATAATGTTCTTCAATCCATTCAATAAAAAAATTATTTGGTACCTGAATTTTTAAAGTTTGACTTGAAAGTTCCATTGGTTTAATGGGTAAAAACCAAGTATTATAAGTAATTGCAGGAACGTTTTCTTTAATAATATTAAGACAATTTCGCCATATGTTTTTTGGATCGCTATTAAGATCTAAACTTATAACTCTACTACTCATTTTTAACAGTTATCCACATTTTAATTCATTTAAAAATAATTTATGATTTTGTAAAATTTAATTTGCTTTTTTAAAATTGTGTTTGTTAACATTTTATTAACATTAAAAGGGGGAGGCTAACTCATTACATAAAAACAACTTAACCAACATCACCAAACACAACGCACAAAGTCAATTATCAACATACAAAAAATCAAGGGACAAACCAGGCGTGAAACGTTTCACAAGGAAAAGTTATCCACATTTTATTAACATAAATTTTTCCGCCTAACTTAATGTGAAAATAGAATTATTTTTTGTTGTGTGCAAGTTAAATTTGTTAATTTCTTGTAAGTTATTATAATCTAAAAAGATAAACTTTTAAAGGTTTATTTGTCTCTTTTTTATTATCTCATATTTTCCCCAGATTACCAAAATTTTGCAACAAATCACTCCACAACTCAACTCTTTATTCAATATTACTACATAAATTTGTAAGTTTTTTATTTAAATAAAATACTGCATATTACATATATTAATTAGATAACATTTGGAGAGAATTGATGCAAAAAGTTGTTGTTGCCGGCGGGGCCGGATTTATTGGAAGTCACCTTGCTCAATATTATGGAAGTAAAGGATATCAAGTTGTTGTTATTGACAATTTAAGAAGTGGCAAAATTGCAAATTTGGAAGTTATTGATAACTTAAAATTTGTTAATAAAAGTATTACCGAAAAAGAAGAAGTTTTTAGTGCTGTTGAAGGTGCAGATTATGTATTTAATTTTGCCGCATTAGTTTCTGTGCCGGAATCCATTGAAAAACCTTACGAATGTGTTAACATAAATGTTAATGGTATTCTTAACCTTTTGGAGGCTTCAAGAACTCATAAAGTTAAAAAACTTGTTCATATTTCTTCAGCAGCAGTTTATGGTGATGACCCCGAACTACCAAAACGAACCGAAATGAAACCAGTGCCAAAAACTCCTTATTCAATTACCAAATTAGATGGCGAGTTTTATGCACAGATGTACAGCGAACAATTTGGTCTGAACACAACAACATTAAGATTTTTTAACGTTTTTGGTGAAAGACAAAATCCAAAAAGCCAGTATGCAGCAGCTGTTCCTATATTTATTGAAAAGGCTGTTAAAAATGAAGATATTACTATTTACGGTGACGGTTTACAAACACGCGATTTTGTTTATGTAAAAGATATCGTTCAAGCTTGTTCTTTGGCTGCAGAATCACCAATAAAAACCGGAGTATTTAATGTTGCATACGGTAAAACTATTACTATTTTGGAACTTGCTGAAACTATTATTAAAATTACCGACTCAAAAAGTAAAATTAATTTTGCCCCTGAACGTGCAGGAGATATAAAACACAGCTTAGCTTATGTTAAGGATACAATGGAAATACTAAAATTTAACCCTAATTGGGACTTATTAAAAGGACTTGAAGCAACAATTAAATATTTTAAATAATATGGTGATTAAATTATGAAAAATATTTTGGTGGTTTTTACCGGCGGTACGTTTTCAATGAAAATTGACGAAAAAACCGGCGGTGCCGTCCCATTTTTTCATGGTGATGAATTAATAGACAAAGTTCCTGAAGCTAACAGTTTAGCTTCTATTAAAATTTTTGAATACAGCAACATACCAGGACCTCATGTTACTCCCGAAATAATGCTTGATCTTTCAAAAAAAATAAAAGAATTTGTTGTAAAAGACGACATAGATGGTATTATTGTTACACATGGAACAGATACATTAGAAGAAACTGCTTATCTATTGGATTTAACCATTAAAACCCATAAACCTATTGTAGTTATTGGTGCCATGAAAACAAGTACTGAACCTAACTGGGATGGTACTCGTAACCTGTTAGATGCTGTACATATTATCAATAACAACAACAGTCAGAACATGGGCGTTTTAGTATGTTTAAATGGCGAGATTAATGCCGCATGCGAAGTAACCAAAACACATACTGAAGATGTAGAAACTTTTCATAGTCTCGATTTTGGGGCACTTGGATTTGTTGATAGAGGAAGAGTAATTTTTAACAGAATGCCGCGTAAGCTGGAAGTTATTGAAACTGAAAAAATCAACAGCAATGTTGACTTAATAAAAGTATATGCAGGAATGGACGAAAAGTTTTTTAAATTTTCCGCCGATAGTAATGTAGCCGGATTAGTTGTTGAAGCTATGGGAGTTGGGAATGTTCCTCCAGCAGCATTTAAAGGCATTCAATATGTTGTTGATAAAGAAATTCCGGTTGTATTAGTATCTCGATGTCCAGCTGGAGAAACTCTTGATATTTATGGTTACCCCGGAGCAGGAAAGTGGTTGCACAAATCAGGCGTAATATTTTCAGATTATTTGAATGGTCAAAAAGCTCGTATTAAACTAATGATTGCTCTTGGCAAAACAAACAACATTGCTGAAATTAGAAATTTATTTGACGACAATTAATGCAATTATATAATAGTGAACCATTTTATAAAAAATTAAAACCACTAACTTCGTCATTTATATTGCTACCATTAATGCTTTATTTTGGACTTAATAGAGGTACTTACTTTTTTATAGACTGGTTCAACCTGTTGATTCATGAAGGAGGGCATGGCGTGTTTATGTTTTTTGGTAAATATATTCACGCTGCCGGCGGCACTTTAATGCAGATTATAATTCCAACTTTATTTATAGTATACTGTTTTCAGCATAAGCATAAATTTTTAGCTCAACTATCTTTAATATGGTTAGGAGAAAATCTTATAAACATTAGTGTTTATGCTGCAGATGCAAGAGCACATAAATTGCGATTACTTGGGGGAAATAAAGTTTATCACGATTGGACTTACTTATTAAATACAATTGGAATTCTTAATTACGATATTGCCGTTGGCTATTTTTTCTATTCAGCGGCAATAGGTGTTTTTATTTTTGCTTTTCTTTTACCGCTACTAATTAATTTTGAAAAACCAAAACCCCTTAACTTAGAATTATAACTTAATCATTTTTTGCGTGGGGGATTAATAAATTAATATGCGTACCAATATTTTTTTTAGACTCTACTTTTATTTCAACATTGTTTAGATCACAATATTTTTTACACAAGGCTAAACCAAGTCCATTTCCATCGTACATACGAGTGTAGCCCGTGTCTTCTTGCGAAAAAGGTTTATATAAGTTATTTATATATTCCTCATCCATACCAATACCTGTATCAACAATGTCAACTCTTACCAAACCATTTACGTTTTCGACTTGAACATTTATTTCCCCAACATCGGTAAATTTACAGGCGTTATCAATAAGCTGAGCAAATATTTGTTCTATTGAATATCTATCTAATTTAACTAACAAATCTTCATTAAATTTAGAATATTTTAGCTGCACCCCTTTTTTGGCAATACGATGAGTATAATTTTTTAACACGTTATCAAGTAGTTCATTCAGCGAAAACTCTTGTGCTAAATATTTATAACCTCCTGTTTGCAAATCAGCCATATTAAGGATTAATTCAACAGTTCTAATTATACGTTCACTTGCATTATTTATTCTTTCAAAATCCGTAATTAAGTCAGTAATCCCTTGTTCTTCAAGTTCAAATTGCAAAGTAGATAAGGAGGTAATAATTCCATTTAGCGGTGTTCTAATTTCGTGTGATATTTGTGCGAGAAAATGAGACTTTAATTTGTCGGAGTGTTCTGCTTTTTCTTTGGCTATATTTAATTCCTCAACTGTTTTGTTTAGTTGAGCTGTACGTTCAGTAACAAGGCGTTCAAGATTTTCTTTATACTCATTGTTTTCTTTAATTAATTGTTTCCGTTCAAGTGCTTTTAATACCGCCAATTCTAATTCTTCAAATTGTAAAATTGGTTTTTGAATAAATTCCCATGCACCTAAATTCATTGCACGAACAGCTTCTTTTATAACACCCGTTCCTGATACAACAATAATCGGTATTTCAGGATTTTGGCGTGTAATAGTAGAAATTACAGAATGACCACCCATACCCGGCATATTTAGATCTACAAAAACAATATCCGGTTTATACCTGTCAAAAAGCTCTAACCCCTCTTCACCACTTGAGGCCGTTTTAACAACACAATTCAGGTCTTCAAAAAAGAACTTTAAGCTTGCAGCTAACCCTTCATCATCATCAATTATCAACATATTTGTGCTATTAAGATCTATAAATCTTAGGCTTGGAAATTCATTTTTCATAAATATTACCAACAAATATTAAAGTAATGTAAAGCTAACTAATAATATAATTGAATATCAAATATTTAGCTTGGTTTTTATTCTATCTAATAAGATATTCATATCATCCAATGGTTTCAAAAAAATATCTTCTTTAGTCATGCCGGTATTTGCTAAATCGGGCGTAATTCTAAAATCGGCAGAACCTGTATATAAAACAGCTTGAAAACATGGCGAATTTTGTGCAGCCTTAATAATAAACTCTTCTCCGGTCATTCCGGGCAAACGTAAATCAACAATTGCAATATCACTATTGTTTTGATTTACATACAACAATGCATCTTCAGCGTTGCTAAAAGTAATACACTCAAAATCTTCATCTTCAAAAAACAACGTTAAATTAAAACGTAGTTTATCGTCATCATCAACAATTAATAATTTTTTATTCATATTATATAGGTAGTTTAATTATAAACTTTGTTCCCTTTCCAATTTTCGAGTCTACTTCAATTTTACCCTTATGATTTTTTGTAACAATCATATACGAAACGGATAAACCTAAACCGGTTCCTTCTCCCACCTCTTTGGTTGTAAAGAATGGTTCAAATATCCGCGATATTATTTTTTCCGGAATTCCGGGACCATTATCTTCTACTTCAATCTTAACATACTTCTCATCACGTAAGGTTCTCAAAATAATTGTAGGAATCTTATTAGATGCCTCGTCATTCCTCATAGCTTGAACAGCATTTCTTATTAAATTAAAAACAACTTGCTCCATTTCAGTTACAGTCATTTTAATTTCCGGCAAACCCGGTTGATACTCTTTTATTACATTTATGCTTTTGTAATCGTATTTTTTCTTAAAATCATAATCGCTGTTGGCTAATTCGCTTGTTTGTTCTAATAAACTTTCAACACTATACATCACCATTTTAGATTCACTTTTTCTACTAAATTGCAGCATGTTTTTAATAATATCAGCGGCTTTTGCCGAAGCGAACCGCATTGAATCAATAATTTCAAAAATCTGTCTCTGTTGAAAATAACTATCAATTAAATCAATTTCCACCCCTAAATTACGTGCAGTTTCAATATTTTTTGGTAATTCTTTGCTAACTCTGCGTATAATATTTTGACACCCCTGAACAATTGTTCCAAGCGGATTATTTATTTCGTGAGCCATACCGGCTGCCAATCCTGCAACGCTCATCATTTTTTCACTTTGAATCATCAACTGTTCCATATTTCTAAAATGGGTTATGTCATCAATTAATATAACACACCCATACTTTCCTAATCTTTCAATTGGGGATATAATAAATTTTAAATATTTCAAATCTCCACTCTCGTCGGAAATCGAATTCAAGCTTTCTGTTTGTTTAATGTTTAATATGGTTTCCTGAATTTTAGATTTTACAGAATTTAATATGGGGAATAAATTAAAAAGTTTTTCCTCTCCCTTAATTTCCTTTTTATATTTTAGAGCAGCCTCGTTATATAAATTAACAGTAAGATTTCGTTCAACAGAAATTAAAGCAATTGGAAGGGAGTTCATTACCAAGTTATTAAATCTAATTGCATCCTCTAAAACTAATTCAATATTTTTTCTTTCGGTTATATCACGTGTTAGAGTTTGAATTTCTTTAGGGCTATTATTACTGTCTTTCACTATAATTGATGTCGATTCTAACCAAATATCTCTTCCATCTTTAGCAGTTGCTTCAAATGTAACTGTGTACAAAGATTTTTTTTGATAGTTTTGCGAATATACATTTAAGAATTTTTCTTTATACTCGGGTTTTATAAAGAAAACGGGAGTTTGTCCAATTAATTCCTCAGGATAATATCCTATTATTGAAAAACAGGATGGTGATAAATATTTAAATTTTCCATCAATTGTTTGAATGCTAATAATATCGGCAGAATTTTCTGCAATTAGTCTAAATTTTTCCTCACTCGTTTTTAATTGTTCAATTGCTTTTAGCATATCGGTAATATCCGTCATAACTCCAATCGAGCCGGAAACTTCACCACTTGGTTCAATAACAGGCGATGCACTAATCAAAAAATTTAAGTAATACCCATCTTTATGTTTTAGCTTCATTTCATATTGTTCGTATACTTTGTTTTTTCTTTTTTCGTTTGCCCGTTTAACAAAATCGGAATCCTCTGCGTCCAACAAAAACTGATATATTGATTTGCCCAGAACTTCATTTGGGTTATAACCCAACACATTTTCAAATCTATTATTAACATAAGTAACTTTATCTTCTAAATCTGTTTGAAGAACTGCTTCATTCATATTTTCCATCAATGTTCTATACAGTTCTTCTCTCTGTTTAAGTGCGTTTGAAGTTTCTATTAATTCTGTAATATCAACAACGGTTAAAAAGATATTTACAGCATTATTCATTTCAAGTTTTAACCCATAAAACAATCCTACTTTAGATACACCATTAAATTCAACCCTCATTTCAATACCATCAATTACCCCTAAGGTTTCCAAGCTTTCAACAAGTTTATTTCTATCTTCTTCGCTTAGAAATTGTAATTCATGCAATGATTTACCAATAACTTCGTCTCTTTTTTTACCAAAAATTTTAAGGGCTACATCATTAATCTCTAAAACTATTTTTTCTTCATAAGATGTAATTAATAAAGCATTAGGGCTGCTTTTAAAGACCAGACCAAATTTCATTTCTGCTTCAATTAAAGCTTGTTCGGTTTTATATTGGTCGGTAATATCATTAACAATTGCAAGGAGGCATTCTTCGCCATTTAATTCGATTCTCTCAGAAGTATATCTACATATATGACTATTACCATACTTATCCAAAAAATTAACAAGGTGGTCTTTTACTTTGTTTTGTTTTAAAACAACATCAAACAAAAAAACGCCTTCATTAGTATCATACCAAATGCCAAGTTCTTTTGCATCAGTCCCTATCACTTCATCCCTTTTATATCCGGTAAGAGTTTCAAATGTATTGTTTACATCTATAAATTTTCCATCAGAAAATCTGGTTATATTAATAGAAACTGGACTTGATTTAAAAGCTTTAGAAAATTTTTCTTCAGAAAGTTTTATTGCTTCTTCGATTTTTTTTCTTTCGGATACATCGGTTAGTACGCCTAAAACTGTTATGGTTTTTCCGTTTTCTCTTTGGAACTCTTTTTCTCTTCCGGCAAACCATTTCCAAGTTCCATCCTGTGCTTTTAACCTATATTCATATTCAAATTTGTATTTACCTTCCATTTCTTCAATATTTTTATGGTAATTGGTAAAAACAGAAATATCATCCGGATGGATTAACATTTTAAAAGAAGAATTAAAATCGGCTGGCAAATCATCTTGTGTATAGCCAAGTAAACCGCCAACATTTTGATTAACAAAAATAAATTCGTTTTTTATTACATTTAAAATATAAATTATATCTGGGGATTGCTCTGTAACTCTTTCAATAAACAGTTGTTTTTCTTTCAATTCATTTTCGTAAATTTTCCGTTCAGTTATATCACGCCAATGACTTAAGTAATAACTTTTGTTACCAAAGGGGATTAAAGTAAAAGACATTTCAACATATCTTTTGTTATTATTAGAACCAAAAACCCACTCGATAACTTTTGTGCTTTTTCGGCCCATTTCACGTTTAATTTCTTCAAATTTGCCTATCGATAACAGACCATCGGGTTGTAATTCATCGGAAAAACTAAGCAAATCTTTATTAATTATTTCTTCTTTACTTTTAACATTCAAAAAATCTACGGTTGCCTTATTACAATCAACAACTTGTACTGTTTCATCTACAAGCAAAAGAGGGTCTAAAGAATTATCAAACAAACTTCTAAATCTGCTTTCTGAAGCAGTAACCTCTTCAATTTTAACCCTTATTTCCGCTTCTCTATCTTTGGCAAATTTAAAACTTCTCCGTATTTCATTAGAAAAGATTTTTATACCTATTGCACTAAGTAAAACCACCAAGCTTCTATCAAACACATCCGAAATGGTATAAGGGGTCTGCGTTCCTATTAACGTCCCATTTACTTCCAATATACCTATTATCACAATTATTACAATTGCAAAAAAAGCGAAAAAATAAAACTCATTTTCCGGAAACATTAATCCTGCAAGAACCAAAATTCCCGGAATAGCAAACAACATCGCATTATTTAGTCCATTATGTAGATACGAAATATAAAATGCAAAACCCAGTAAATCGGCAATAACTAAATATCCACCTAACACAGCATGTTTCAATTTTACAAGTATAAAGGCAATAAAAAGAATGGAAGTAAAAACAGCATAGGAGGTAACTAATTCATACTCTTTTAATATGAGTCTTTCAAAAATTAGTGAAACAAACCCAATTAGGATTAATAAAGTAACATAATGAATAATACGAAAAACTCTATCTTCTTCAGCCAATATGATGGTTTTGAATTTTATCTTTTCCATACACTATACACTTTTTGTTATCCCAATTTGTTTAATTATCGAAAAAACAAATAAAAAGTTTATAATGTATTAAAAAATGACTTTCAAAAGCCAAAATAAATAACTTACAAACTTTTAGTTAACTTTTAAAGCTTATTCCTATTCCCGCACCCGGGTACCAATGGTCTTTTGGTTCTTCTTTAAAAAAGATGAATTGTCGCTTCATCAATCGCGAAAAATCTAATAGTTTTGTAGTACAATGAGAATTATCACCCAAAATAACGGCGTTTTCGGAAAGGTTTTTATATATGGTCATATACTCATCATATTCATATTCATCGCTATGATCGCTATCGTTTATAAATAAATCAATTGTACATTCTAATTTTTTTAATGATGTAATGGAATCACCATACAAAATTTCGCCGTATTTTTTATATTCCCCTCCAAATAAAAAACCGGCATCAGGATTAATATCGGTGCCATAATAGTATCCTTTATACCCTTCAGCAGCATTCCTTTTTAAAGCAGTTGTTAATACGCAGCTTCCTAAACCTTTTTCAACCCCTGTTTCAATAACAATGCCGGGTTTCATAATTCTAACAAACGCATACCAGCCTACTCTTCTACCATATAGTGGTTTTTCATCTGAAACAAAATTTCTATCGCTTTTTTTTGCATATTCAATAATATGATTTGCTAATTCTTGATCTTGCTCTAACTCATCAAAATAGCCATATACTTTATTGTAGCTTGTTTTTGTAATATACGAAATCAAAGAAGCCAAATACTGTTTGTTCATTTCCGAAATTGGAAACGTAAAATTTGTAGTTTCTTTAGAAGTAAACAACCATTTAAGAATGTTTTTTAATGGTTTTTTATAATACGCAAAAGCTATTTTTGCCCTGTATGCTTTAAGTGCAATAGCAAACAGTGGAGGTACTTTCTTAAGTAATTCTTTCATTATTTGAATTCAATTATTATTAATATGTACAAAAATATAAATAAATGTACTATTAAAAAAGGATTATTATTTTCTTAAATTAGCACAATTACTGCTTTGATAATTCAAAATCTTTTATTTTATACCCCGAGTCTTCCAAAACTTTATATGCTTCATCTAATTTTTCTTTATCTAATTGCGGAGTTCTGCTTAATATCCAGCCATATTTTCTTGATGGAGTTCCAACAACAGCATACTCATAATTTTCACCTAATCCTATTACCCAATAATCTCCCCAAAACAAATGCCAGCCAAAGATACTTACAAAACTAACTTCAAGCTTTGAGTTTGTATTTTTATCAACTATTCTTGCCAATCCATTAGCAACGTCCTTTTCGCCATCAATATCAATACAGCTATTTATTACTTCAATTTCGCCATCTTCGTTTAATTTGTATTGGGCGGTTGTACCTTTTACGCATTGCTTTTGAAATTTATTGGGAATTTTTGAAATTTCGTACCAAGTTCCTACATATTTTTTTAAATCTACAGATTTAACCGTTTTAAGTTCGTTATTTTGTGCACTTATGTTTACTGTTAAAACCAAACCAAGTAAAATTATAATAGTTTTCATAGATATTCTCTTTTTTTATTATAACTATATTTAGTGTCTGTTTTGTTCCTTTAGACAAAAATATTTAATAATCATTAATAACTATTTTTGTAATTGTCAAAATATTTATTAAATTTGAATTAACATGCCTGCCAGGCTTCTTTGCATTTGCAATGCCCAAATTGGCAGGCTTTTTTGTGTTTATATGGGAAAAATTCAATATACAAAATCGGCTTTAAGTTATTCTGATTTCACTTTCTACTGTGGGTCTTTCTTCTAATTTGCAAAATGAAACTTTATTTAAACTCTAACCATTAAAATCATTTCCCATTTTGTTTTATATAATAGCCACCTTTTTTAGGTGAGCCTATAAATAAAACTTGTTTTTCCAACAATTGAATATCTCGTCGTAATTTCCTTAAAGGGATTCCCATTGCCTTAGATAACTGAACTGTATTTTTCCCCGGATTATGTAATATATATTCATATAATTTCAGCAATCTTTCTAAAACTAAATTACTTGTATTGGAATCAACTTATAAGTGTTTTTTTACTTGTTCAATATTTACTGTACCATTTTTGGCAGTTACTGCACCATTTATAGTGCCATCTACACCATTTACTGTACCATTTACGGCATTTACTACACCATTTATAGTGCCATCTGAACCGTTTATAGTGCCATCATCTAAAGCGATGTCACTTGTTAATGGTATTATCGTTTTGAAAATTTGACCATCATAAAAAACAGGTTTGGCACCTGGTACACATAAATGAACCGGACTTATCTTTCCTCGCTTTTTATTATTTGCAAATTACAATAATTCTCCAAATAAAGCACTTCTAATTTGAAATTTGTAAAAGTTTTATACTTAATTAATTTCATCGATAACAATGAAAATAACGCAACCCTTATTTTCAAAAGTGCCCTAAAATGAAAATAACAACATTCCTTATTTTCAAATATTGACAAAAATGAAAATAACGACATTCCTTATTTTCAAATATTGACAAAAATGAAAATAAGCTCTATATTTATTTTCAAAAACAGGTGTGTTTTGAAAAACTTTATTGCTGGTAATTACATCAATCAAACGGGTTATAAAAGCTTTCAACCTTCATTATTAAATAAACCTTGGAGTGTTGAAAACATGGAAGTTATTTCTCTATTAAGTCAAGCAGATCGTTTAATAGGGAAATTAGATATGTATTCAGAATACATTCCTAATATTAACTTGTTTATCCAAATGCACGTTGCTAAAGAGGCGACTTATAGTAATAGAATTGAAGGAACTCAGACTAATATTGAAGATGCTTTTTTAGATTCAGAAGATATTCCATTAGAAAAGAAATCGGATTGGGAAGAAGTACAAAATTACATCAAAGCTATTGAACACGCCCAAATATTACTTAAAAAATTACCGTTTTCAACCCGATTAATCAAAGATGTTCATAGTATATTACTAAAAGGTGTTAGAGGAAAATATAAGCAGCCAGGCGAATTTCGAACAAGTCAAAATTGGATTGGTAGTGCAACATTAAAAGATGCTGTTTTTATACCACCTATTCATACCGAAATAGGAGACTTAATGGGCGATTTGGAAAAATTTGTTCATAATGATGATATTCTTTTACCTGAGTTGTTAAAAGTTGCATTAATTCATTATCAGTTTGAAACCATACACCCATTTTTAGATGGCAATGGTAGACTTGGCAGACTACTTATTATTTTATACCTTATTTATAAGGGGGTAATTAAAAAGCCGATTTTATATTTATCAGATTTTTTTGAAAAAAACCGTACTATTTATTTTGATAACTTAATGCATGTAAGAAATAACAATAACCTTAATCAATGGTTTAAGTTTTTTCTTGTCGGTTTAATCACAACGGCAGAAAAAGAGATTAAAACTTTTGATAATATTTTGCAATTGCAAAAAGATGTTGAACAAAAAATCCAAACACTTGGCAATAGAGCAGCAAATGCCATTTTAATTGTAAACTACCTGTATAAACGTCCGATTGTAAACACACAAATTATTAGTGAAATCACCAAACTTTCTTTTTCTACAAGTTCTCGATTAGTAAATGATTTAGAAGCATTAGGTATTCTTCACGAAATTACTGGACTTCAACGGAGTAAAAAATATTCATTTAAGGATTATCTGGCTTTATTTGAATAAAAGTTGAGATATTCTATCCTTCCTAATTAAATTTAACTTTAATCATTTTATTGTTAAATTTACATTATGTATTAAAAATTTAAAGTTATATGGTTAATGAAATAATTGAAGCACAGGAAAGATATAACCGACTATTACGATATCTTACCGATTATATTTATACAGTAAAAATTTATAACAACCATGCAACAGAAACATTACACGGTCCCGGGTGTTTGGCTGTAACAGGATATACATCTGAAGATTTTACGGCTAATCCTGATTTATGGTTTTCTATGGTGCATGAAGATGATAAACCTAAAGTGCTTGAACAAGCACGTAATGCATCGCTTGGAATTAATGTTCAATCACTTGAACATAGAATATACCACAGAAATGGTTCTCTTAAATGGGTAAGGAATAGCATTGTACTTTCAAAAAACGAATTTGGCGAAGTAATATATTACGATGGACTTATTAATGATATTACAGAACGAAAACAAGCCGAAGACTTAGCTGAAATTAAACAACTTCAACTTATTGAAGCAGACAAAATGGTTTCAATTGGAACTTTAACTACCGGCGTGGCACACGAAATCAACAATCCAAACAACTTTATTTTGTTAAACATTTCGGTTTTGGGGCGTGTGTGGAATGATATTCAACCAATTTTACAAGAGTATTATAAAACAAATGGTGATTTTCTATTAGGCGGTATGGTTTATAGTAAATCAACAGAAAAAATTAAAAAATCTATTGATGGTATTTACAACGGTGCTATACGAATTCAAAAAATAACTCAAGGCTTAACCAATTTTGCTCGTAGAGATAACCAAAACAGTTTTGACACTATTATAGATATTAACGAAATTATTGAAAATGCTGTTATGATATCCGGAAATTTAATAAAAAATTCCACCAACTGTTTTATTGTAAACTACAACCACTATTTACCAAAGCTGCAAGGAAATCCTCAACAACTTGAGCAAGTTATAATTAATTTGATTAATAATGCCTGTCATGCATTAACTTCTCCATCTCAAAAAATTGCTATTGATTTAATGCACAAATCAGAAAACAATTCTATTTATATAATTTTTAAGGATGAAGGGAGCGGCATTCCCCAAGAAAAGATTAAACATATTTTTGATCCTTTTTTTACAACTAAGCGTGAGTCCGGCGGAACAGGTTTGGGTTTATATATATCGTATAACATTATTAAACAACATGGCGGCGAATTAAAAGTAGAAAGTACTCCGGATATTGGAACAACTTTTAAAATAGTTTTACCATGTAATGTAATTGAATAAATTATAGGCTGATTATGAGTAGCATTTTATATCCCAGATTACCAATTTTAATTGTTGATGATGAAGAAGAATTTTTGCAAAGTGCAGAGCTAGCACTTAACGCAAATGGAATAACTAATCTTGTTACAGTAAGCGATAGTCGTTTAGTAATGGATTTGCTTCAACATAGTGATTATGCTTTGATAATTTTAGACATTAACATGCCGCACATCAAAGGGACGGAGCTTCTTCCTTTGATTGTTGAGAAATACCCCGATATTCCTATTATTATCATTTCAGCAATTAACGATGTTGATAATGCTGTTAATTGTATAAAATCGGGTGCTTTTAATTACATTTTAAAACCGGTTGACTCTACACGTTTAGCCACTACTGTTAAAGGCGGTATTAGTTTACGTGAGGTTAAAAACGAAAACAAAATATTAAAAAAGTACCTTCTAAAAGATGAATTAGAAAACCCAGAAGCATTTAAAGATATTGTAACCAAATCCCCTGCATTACGAGCAATATTTAAATATATTGAAGCTATTTCTAAAACTCCATTACCGGTTTTAGTTACAGGTGAAACAGGTGCAGGAAAAGAGTTGATTGCAAAAGCTATTCATAAACTGAGCGGTAGATCCGGTGAACTTGTTGCAGTTAACGTTGCTGGATTAGATGATAATTTATTTTCGGACACTTTATTTGGTCATAAAAAAGGGGCTTTTACAAGTGGAGAATTAGAAAGACGAGGACTAATTGAACGAGCCGAAGGGGGAACCCTATTTTTAGATGAAATAGGTGATTTAAGCATGGAGTCACAAGTAAAACTTCTCCGCTTACTTCAAGAAGGAAGTTATTATCCTTTAGGCTCAGACATTGCAAAACAAAGCGATGCTCGTGTTGTTTGTGCTACATTGCAGGATATTGATTCATTATTAAGAAGTAATAAGTTTAGAAAAGACTTGTATTATAGATTATATACCCATCAAATTCAAATTCCTCCATTACGTGAAAGAATTGATGATCTTCCTTTGTTAATTAACCACTTTGTTGAAATAGCATCCGAAAAATTGGCTAAACCTAAACCCACTTTACCACGCGAAATTTACACACTTTTATCTAATTACGATTTTCCCGGTAATATTAGAGAACTTGAGGGGATAATTTTTGATGCTGTAAGTACCCATAAAGCAGGTGTTTTATCATTAGAGCCAATTAAAGAAAAAATATTTAAAAAGAATCTAAATTCTAACGACTTTTTAATTACTGAAGATAAAGTAAAAGCCGAACAGTCTCTTATTGCTTTTTCGCAATTCAGCCTACCTACTCTTGATGAAGCTGAAAACGCTTTAATAGAAGAAGCTTTAAAAAGAACAAACGGAAATCAAACAATAGCAGCCGAGTTACTTGGCATTTCAAGACGTGCACTTAACAACAGATTGCAGCGGAAAAAATAGGGGTGCCACATTTCTGCACGCATCCACTTTTTTGCACACCCCTAAATTATTATTTCATAATAGGTTATACCGTCTTATTTAATATTAAGCTACTTTTTGTGGCAGTTCCTTAAGCGTTTACTGTTTTTTCATTTTCACTCACAAACTATTATATTTCAACTACTTAACTTTTTTTCAACTGTTTGGCACGTCCTTTGTGTATAATAAGGCAAAGACCTAATAAAACAGGAGAAAAAAATGAAAAAGGTACTTTATATATTGGTTTTCGTATTATCAGCAAACTTTGTTGAAGCTAAGGCACCAAGTTATTTTGTTGAAAAAGGTATTCCAAATATCATAAGAGGTATGGAATCTGATATTAACGGATTAGTTGAGTCCTGTATTTATCAGTCAGTATTATTAAAAAATAAATATCCTGAACTCAACTTTAATAACGTAGTTAAATCATTGAAAGAGCTTTCTTTAAATGGTCAAACAGTTAGAATTAGATATCAAGCACATCTTGCATTCTTATATATAAAAAATGCTGAATTGTTTAACGACTTAAAATTTCAGATTGATGAAGATTCAGATGAAAGTTTTAAGAGTATTTCAAATACGATTGAGCGTTTAGCTAAGAATTAAAACAGATTAAGTTTTTTGTCGTGGTAACCTCCCCTCTACCGGCATTTCAATCCCCCACTGGAAATGCCGGTTTTTTTATTTTAAATCCTATTTTAAGCAATTGTATCTTATCAAGACTAAAATTAACTTATAATTAATTCGTAAATTATTATGAGTATTCTATAAACTTATTCATTAATTTTTCGATAATTAATAAGTTTTAAATTTTGCATAAAAAAATTAATTTAACTCGCGAGGTATAAATGAAAAAATATTTTTCTTTTTTATTACTATTTGTGGTCAGCTCAGTTAGTGCTCAATCGAGTGACTTACAAATTTTTGGATATTTCCAAGGTTATTACAATTATTTTTCAAAATATAATATTGAAATACCCATCAATCCTTATTTAAATAATGGCAGCAGCATTAAAACAATAAAATCGGAGGCAAAAAACTCCTTCCTTTCTCAGCAATTAAATTTATTTTTAAAAAAAGATTTTAGCGGCTCATATGGAGAATTTACTACATTTGTTAATTTGGAGTTAACATCTAATTATTCAAGCGATAATTTTTGGGGAGCTTTTAATTTACAAGAAGCGTGGTTAAAATATGCATACTCAGATGCTTTTAATGTTAAGTTTGGAGCTATGATTCCTACTTTTAACAATTTAAATGAAATTAAAAATCGTACACCCTTATTATCTTACATGTTTCGACCATTAGTATATGAGACTTATGTAAATGGAATTATTTCAAGTGAAGATTTTATCCCCGAACAAGCTTTTATGCAAATTTATGGTAAAACTGACTTGACTGAATCTGTTGAATTCAATTATTCGGCTTTTGTTGGTAATGCTGAAAAAAGTTATGTTGCTCAAGAATTATCTGGGATCGTTTTACCGGGTTTGGATACATCAAAGTTTAAGTCAGTTGGTGCAAGAGTTGGTTTAAAATTCAATGATATAAAAATTGGTTTTTCCGCTACTTACGATCGCGATAACAAAAATTCCATATTTAACCAATCACCTTTAAACAGTACAAATGCATCCGGATATTATTATGCTCCATTAAGTGGGGATTTGCCAAGAATTAGGTTAGGTGCTGATTTGTCATTTAATATTGGTAAGTTTACGTTTGAAAGTGAGTTTATTGTCGTGAAATATACTCTTGCCGATAATCAAAAAAGTTATTTATCCAATTACAGAGAAGATATACAACATGCCCTCGTTAATACTGCTGGAACAATTCAGCAACTTTCCGGAGCAATTGTTGCCAACCCTTCTGATCCTGCCAATTCTGTTAAAATTTTACAACTGTCTCAATTAACTCCTTTTGCTGAAGAATTAGCAAATTATGTAAATCAGACAAGTTTAGTAGGTAAAGAATTAGATAAGCTTTTTTACTATGCCATGCTTGGTTATAATGTTACAGACGATCTTCAAGTTTATGGAATGTACTGTTATTTACAAGATAAATTTGATGTTCGATTAGAAGACAAATTAGATTTTTATTCTATTGGTGCAACTTGGGCACCTCTGCCTACAGTTTCAATTAAGGGACAATACAGTCACCAAAACATTAAAGTTAGAAACTATAATTTGAATGCTTTATTGCTTGGCTTTAGTGTTTATTTTTAATAGAAGGAGAAAATATGAAAAGTTTATTTTTTATAGTAATTTTGTTTGTTTTTGGTTTGTTAGTAAATTCAAATGCACAGGTTGTAGTTATAGCAAACAAATCCGTTCCCGAGTCTGTGATAAATAAATCAAAACTGGAAGATATTTACAAGTTATCAACTAATAAATGGAAAAACGGTGATAAAATAGTTGTTTTTGATTTAAAAACCGAAGGCAAAACCAGAACTGCGTTTTATGGCTTTATGGGAAAAAGTCCTGATGAATTAAAGAAAACATGGATGCGTTTACAGTTAACAGGTGAAGGAAACGCTCCAAAGTCTTTATCTTCAGAGTATGAAATTGTTGACATGGTTGCTTCAACTAATGGTGCTATTGGATATGTTAGTGCAGATAAAGTTAATGCGAATGTGAAAGTTTTATTAACTATCAAATAAATAACATGAAAATAATAGAAAAGTATCGTAAATCGATTAAAGCTAAAATTATTTTTGCTGGACTGTTACCAATATTTGTGATTGTTTTGTTTATCACTTATTATTATCCAAATCAGCAAAAGTCACTTACTATCGAATCAGTTCAAACTCAGGTTAATACTCTTAGCGAGATGTTAGCTTTTTCAGTTGGTGCTGGACTTAAAGAGTCTAATTTTGAGTTAGTTCAAACTGCTTTTAACTGGGCAAAAGAAGACAAAAATGTAATCTTTATAGACATACTGGATGAAACCAATTCTTCAATTATTCAATACAATCTACAAAACTTAAAAATTAATTCGTCTGATTTTGTTCAGAACACTATATTTGAAAACACCTTAAGAAATGATTGCAAAATTATTTACCAAGAGAAGAATTATGGGAAAATTGTTTTAGTCTATTCTTTAGATTCTATTCAGAGTGCTGTAAATTCAAATTTTTGGTTTTCTATAATAATTAGTATTATTATTTTAGTTTTTGCATACTTTATTACCCATTTTTCCACTAGATCAATAATAACTCAGATTTTTCACTTGGATAACGCTGCACGTCAAATTGGAGAGGGTAAAATAGATGTTAAAATTAAAATTGAATCTTCTGATGAAGTTGGAAGCTTAGCTAAGTCATTTAATAATATGGCTGAAAACCTATCAGCTATGAGCAAAGAATTAGAAGATGAGAAAAAGAGTATTGAAGCAAAAGTAGAAGCAGCTGTTTTTGAATCAGAGAAACAACAAAAGTATTTAGCGAAGAGTGTAGACAGATTATTGATAGAAATGGAAAAATTTTCTGCGGGAGATCTTACAGTTTCAATTCCAGTCAATTCAAGCGATGAAATTGGGAAACTTTATACGGGTTTTAATACTGCGGTTCAAAACATTAACGACATGCTTAATCAAATTCATTTAGCTGTTGAAGAGACAGCCAAAACTTCTTCTCAAATTTCTGCTTCCACAGAAGAAATGGCAGCTGGTGCAATGGAACAATCTGCACAAACTAATGAAGTAGCAAGTGCTGTTGAAGAAATGGCAAGAACAATTATTGAAAACACTAAAAACACCTCATTTGCTGCAGAAACTGCCAAAGATGCAGGAAACAAAGCAATTGAAGGTGGAAAAGTTGTTGACGAGACCATTTCCGGAATGAATAAAATTTCAGAAGTCGTTAATCAGTCTGCAGATACTGTTTTCGCACTCGGACAAAATAGTGATAGAATTGGCGAAATCGTTCAAGTAATTAATGACATAGCAGACCAAACGAATTTATTAGCTTTAAATGCTGCCATTGAAGCCGCACGTGCCGGTGAGCAAGGGCGTGGTTTTGCTGTTGTTGCTGACGAAGTTAGAAAGTTGGCTGAGAGAACAAGCAACGCAACCAAAGAAATTGCAACGATGATTAAAACCATTCAAAAAGATACCCATGAAGCTGTCGAATCTATTAGAGTTGGAACTAATGAAGTTGATAACGGAAAGGGAAAGGCTAATAAAGCTGGCGAAGTATTATCTCAGATTGTTGATGGAGCAAAACGAGTGTCCGATATTGTTATACAAGTTGCCCAAGCAAGTGAAGAACAATCAGCTACAGTTGAACAAATTAGCAATAACATAGAATCTATCAATAATGTAACTAATGAAACTTCAAACGGTATTCAACAAATTGCTCATGCTGCTGAAGCCTTGAATCGTCTTACAGCTGAATTACAAGATCTATTTGGTAGATTTAAATTGGTTAACAGTAGTTTAACAAGTTATAGTAAACGTCCACAAATTCGATAAGTATACTAAAAGCCCAATTAAAATTGGGCTTTTATTTCCCCAATAATTGAATCTCTTTATTTCCCAGAACTTTTATTTTGTTTTCGTTCAGCGTTACATTTATCATACTTTTGCCAAGTTCTTTTAATGTACAAGTTGCCGAAGTAAATAAGTTACGAATTACAGGATAAAGAGGGGAGAATATTTTATAAAACATATACGTATTCTTCAAACCTTTAATTGGTTGAATGTAACCCGGTCTAAACATATAAGAATCTTTAAATCCCAAGTTTAGCAATTCATTCTCTGTTTGTCCTTTTACCCTTGCCCATCTAATTTTACCCTTTTCTGTTGAATCAGTACCGGAACCCGAAACGTAACAAAACACCATGTTTTTATTTTCTTTTACCAACCTATTTGCTATTAATAATGTTAAATCATGGGTAATTTTATAATATTTATCTGGATTCATACCAACAGAAGAAACCCCCATACAAAAATAACAAGCACTAAAATTTGAAAAGTCATAATTAACAGAATTAAAATCATCAAAATTTTTAATTATCAGTTCTTTAACTTTAGCATTATTAATTTCAAAACTTTTTCTGTTAATAATTAGTATTTCTTCTACTTCAGAAGAGTTTATACATTCATGTAAAACTCCTTCTCCTACCATTCCGGTAGTACCAAAAACTATCGCTTTAATTTTCATATTTTAACGTTTTTTATTATTGATAAAAATATGGTATCATAAAGTTTATCAGGTAATATTTTTCTTAACAACAAACTTATAGTTGAGTTTTTACCAACTGCATATCTTGTTTTTGGGTTAGCTGCCTTAACTGATTTAAGAATTGTTTTAGCCACAACAATTGGCAACGAGCTTGAACTATCGGTAGCCTCAAAAAACTTTATATGCATTTCTATTAAATCTTTATAAACCGTATCTCCCGATATTTTCCTCATATTTCTGCGTGCAATGCTATTCCACTCTGAATAAATTGTACCGGGTTGAATTAGTACCACTTTAATTCCAAACTGTTTAAGTTCTTGTCTGAGGCAGTCGCTAAATCCTTCAAGTGCAAATTTTGTTGCGTGGTACCAAGCACCATGCGGTTCGGATATTTTGCCTGCAATTGAGGAAATATTAATAATTTTTCCTTTTTTATTTTTCCTCATATATGGAAGTACTAATTGAGTTAAGCGAGCAAGTCCAAATAAATTAACATCAAATTGATATTTAGCCTCGCTTATTGGTACATCTTCAACAGCACCGTACGACCCATAACCGGCGTTATTTATTAAAATATCAAGGTGTCCTTCTTTTTCAATAATATGTCGTACTACATTTTGCATAGTTGAATCATCTGTAACATCCATTTGCATAATATTTATATCGTACTGTTCAAGCTCTTTCATTTTTTCAACACGTCGTGCAACCCCATAAACAATATACCCTTCTTCTTTTAATAAGCGGGCTGTATCTTTCCCTATTCCCGCAGAAACTCCGGTTATCAAAACTACTTCTTTCATTATTTTATTCCGTTGTTTGCTAAATTAATTTCAAGTTTATTATCAACATATTCTTCCCACCAATAGTCTTGAGGAATATATTTTCCCAGATCAACTGTTTCGCCAAGAATTGGCAAAGCCAATTGCACATTGAATTTTTCTGCTGCTGCAACTGCTCTATACATTGGTTCATACCAAGCATGTAAAGCTAAATTAAATGTTCCCCAATGAATTGGTTGTAAAACTTTACCCTTTAAATCCAAATGTGCCTGTATTGTTTCTTCCGGAAATGAATGAATATGATGCCATGTTTTGTCATACGCTCCACATTCCATAATTGTTAAATCGAAAGGTCCATATTCATTTCCTATCTCTTTAAATGATTCTGAATACCCACCATCACCACTAAAAAATATTCTGTTGTTTGGTGTTCTAACAACATAAGAAGCCCATAAGGTTTTATCTCTATCAAACAAACCTCTTCCTGAAAAATGCTGGCTTGGTGTTGCTGTTAATGTTAAATTTTCATCACAACTGTATTCTTCCCACCAGTCTAATTCAACAATTTTTTCTTTATCTACCCCCCAATCCATTAGCAATTCGCCAACTTTTAAGGGGACAATAAATACTTTAGTTTCAGCATTTAGCAGTTTTATTGAATACTTATTTAGATGGTCGTAATGATTATGCGAAATTAAAACTACATCTATTTCTTTTAACGAATCAGTTTCAACAGGAATACTGCAATTATATCGTGTAGGTCCAAAAATTGAGGCACTCATCTCCAAAACAGGATCGGTAATTATTTTATATCCGTTAATATTAATTAAAGTGGTTGAATGACCTAACCAAGTAACATTGACACTATTTTTTGAAGTGTCGTTAAATTTTGACAAGTCTGCTTTTTGAACAGGTAATAATGCTTTTGGCGTTCTATTGTTTCCGCTAAATATAAATTTACCCATCGTATTTAACATACTTATCATTCCGGGTTGTTTCCACTTGTTTATATTATGAAATCTGCCATTTTTAAATATAGAATTGTAGTTTTCTTTATTCATGCTTTCTCCTTCTGTTACAACTTTTACAGTATTACATCCCAAAGCTATAATTATTAAGACGAAAATAAGTGACAATTGTTTCATTATAAATGAATATTCGTTTATTAAATATTTAAAAATTTTTAAAGCTTAATTGCATCCCATGCTAAAGAAAAAGCTAAATCCATATTAACTTCTGTTAATTGGAACGATTTACATTCTTTTTTGTTCGCCAATATCATCATTGGGTGAAAAATAAAAGCCACAAGTAATTCAGTTGGTACATCTTTAATTATTTTTTGGTCAACTCCTTTTTTTAGAACAGCATATAATGGTTCAAAATGCTTTTCGATATCTTTATGGTTTACCAAAGCAGTATATGGGGTATTGGTAAATTGTTCAACATATTGATATAAGTGTTGATATTTCTTTGAGAACTCAAATCCATTAAGCCAAAACTGTTTAAAAATATCACGTAATGGTTTGGATTCATCAAAATTTTCAAGCAGGCATTTGCTTAATTTCTTTTTAATTTCTACATATGTTGAAACGAGCAAATCTTCTTTATTGCTATAATAGATATAAAGAGTAGCAGGTGAAACATTTGCTTCTTTTGCTATTCTTGCAACTGAACTGGCAACAAAACCAATTTCGTTTACCAACTTAATAGTTGCACTTATTATTGCTTCTTGTTTTACTTCGTCTTTAATTCTCATGGTTCTAAAATAAATGATTATTCATTTATTGTCAAGTCTTTTATGAATTTATTTTGTCTTTATTTAATTTTTCCATCCAACCATCAGGATTTTCCACTACATTCCAGCCAAATTGGCTGTAAAGACCATGTGCATCTTTTGTTGCCAAAAGCCATCGTTTTATATTTTGAAGTTTTGGATATTTTAATATTTCTCCAATCAACCACTTACCCAATCCATTGCCTCTATGCTTTTCAAAAATAATAACATCACATAAATAAGCAAAAACCGCATAGTCTGTTACTACTCTGGCAAAACCAACTTGTACACCTTTATTATACAAACCAAAGCAGAGTGAATTTTTGATGGATGTGTTTATTACTGCTTTAGTACGTTCACTTGCCCAATATGTTTGAGTAAGCAAAAGACTAATCTGTTTAACTTGTAGTTTAGTTTTATCTGTGCTTAGTAAGTAATCGCCATTTGTTGCTTCGTAAACCATTGCTTCCTTTCTATATTTGTCCTAACCAATTTTCATTATGTATTTTAAAACTTTCCACAATATTAAAATATTCAACATCTGGCAGCTTCCCCTTTTCAGCATATTTAATATTTCTTTTTAGATGTTCAATATTTGTTGTCCCTACAATTGCACTACTTACACCTTCCGTAAATGCTGTAAAACGTATTGCCTTTTCAAACCATTCTTCAGTAAACGAAAAATCCATTTTTACAAACCTTTTCCAATACTCTTCTACATATTGCCCATTCGGTTGATTTATGTGTAACCAAGGAGCGTTTGCAATTGCACGCTTTGCTATTACACCTAATCCTTTTTTAATACAGGTTGGAAAAACAGTATAAAGATTGTTTTGATCGCAAATATTAAAAGAGGTTTGAACAGAATCAAAAACCCCGCTATTTATTGCAAAGTTTAACTCTTCGTTTTCGCCGGAATATGCGGCAAAACGTATTTTCCCTTCTTCTTTCGCCTTTAGCAAAGCTTCAATAACTTCACCTTTTTGTAAAACATCTAAAGTACAAGAGTGTAAATGAATAATATCAATATAATCGGTACGCATTTTTGTTAATGCTTCATCAATTCCTTTACTAACACTATTATAACTCCAATCCGGCTCGTTTTGAATGCCATAACCAACTTTAGTAGATAGAATGAATTCTTTTCTTCTGTGGGAAATAAACCGCCCAATTCTATCTTCCGATGCATAATAACCACGAGCGGTATCTATTAAATTAATCCCATTATCCAATGCAAAGTTTAAAACTTGCTCAACTTTTTTATCTTCAATGTTAAAATCGCCAATTTCACCTGCACCAAATCCCAAGACTGATACATGAAGTTCTGTATTCCCTAATTGATTATATTGCATACAATATCCATTTATCGTTTTAAAAGTACTAATTTAAAATATTATTAACAATCCAAATGGATAAATATTCACTTTTTGAACTACTAATTTTATGCTTTATTTAACTGACTTGACAATTTATTAAATTTTGCATATTTTTCGACTACAAAACGAATTTGGTCGATATGTCTGAAAATTTAACAAAAGATGAAATAATAAAAGAAGAAATAATTTCTTCAGCTCAAAAATTATTTATTCAGTTTGGCATTGCCAAAACCACCATGGAAGATATTGCAAAAGCCACGGGGAAAGGTAAAAGTACTCTTTATTATTACTTTAAAAACAAAGAAGAAATTTTTACGGCGGTTTTAGACAAAGAAATAAACGAAATAGCTGCCGAGATAAATTTACAAATTGATTCAGTTGATTCTGCCACCGATAAATTAAAAGCTTATATTATTACAACCTCATTAGCTATTTCAAAAAAAATTAATCTTTACCATGTAATTAAAGGCGAAATTAAAGATTATTGGAAAATTGTGGGAGAAACTAAAGAAAAATACAATCGATTGGAACGTAAAAAACTAAGTGAGATTATAAGTCTTGGTGTTAAAAACAAAGAGTTCAAAACGATTGACGAAGAAAATTTTGGAATCCTTTCTTACGTGCTTGTAACTACCATTGGAAGCTTAGCCGAAGACTTGTTGTTTGGAACAGAAAGCCCTGATTTGATTTCCAGTGCTGATACTTTTGTAGATCTAATTGTAAACGGAATAAAAAAATAATTTTTTTAAACAAAAATCGAATACAATACGATTTTAGTCGAATATTCTATATAAATATAAGGAGTATAATGAAACCCATCAAATATTTTTTAAGTTTCTTGATATTAGGGACTTTACTAACCGCCTGTTCAGAAGATAGTGCTAATCTGAACAGCAAAAAACAAATTGGAGTAATAATTCAACAAGTAAAACTTAATAACAGTACTGAACAAATTACATTTAGCGGTACAATTGAAGAAGCAAAAAGCTCTTCTTTAAGTTTTTCCGTTATGGGAACCGTTGATAAAGTATACTTTGAAGAAGGACAAGCTGTAAACAAGGGGACACTTTTGGCAGAAATAAACTCTGAAACATATAAAAATGCTTATCAAATTGCTTTATCAAGCGTTAATCAAGCCGAAGATGCGTATAAAAGGTTAGAGCCTATGTATAAAAACGGTACTTACCCGGAAATTAAAATGGTTGAATTAGAAACTCAATTACAACAAGCAAAAGCCAACTTAGAAATTGTTAAGAAAAACCTAAATGATTGTAAACTTTATGCAAACATGACCGGTATTGTTGGCAGAAGATTAATCGATCCGGGTTCAAACGTTATTCCGGGAAGTCCAGTTTTTACTATTGTAGACATCAGTTCTGTATTTGCTAAAGTACCTGTCCCCGAAAACGAAATAGGTAAGATAAAAAAAGGAGGAAAAGCAGCAGTTCAAATAAATGCAGTTAACGAAAACTATATAACCGGCACTATTGAAGAAATTGGAGTACTTGCAAATCCACTTTCCCATACTTATGATATTAAAATACGATTAGCCAATCCAGCAAAATCACTTAAACCGGGAATGGTTTGCAATGTTCAGATAGATGGAATTGATAAACAAGGATGTTTACTTGTACCAAGTAGTGCGGTTCAAGTAGATGAAACCGGGCTTAACTTTGTTTATTTAGTTAATGAAAACAAGTCACAGGTAAACAAACATACAGTAACAGTTGGAACATTCACTAAAAATGATTTAGAGATTTTATCCGGATTAAAAAAAGATGACATTATAGTAATTTCCGGGTTTCACAAACTCTACGATAATGCCCCCATTGAAATTATAAAATATACTAATTATTGATGGGCTAAATATGAAAACGAAAATGAATTTTATAGAAAAAAGCTTAAAGTACCGTCAAATAAGTCTATTACTTACTGCTGTTCTAATGATATATGGAATAGTTTCTCTTTTTGTAATGCCTCGTCAAGAGTTTCCTGAATTTACAATCAGACAAGGTTTAGTTATCGGTGTATATCCGGGTGCTTCATCCAAACAGGTTGAGCAACAATTAGCAAAAAAAGTTGAAAATTATTTATTCAGTTATTCAGAAGTCAACAAAGAGAAGACTTATTCTATTTCAAAAGACGGAATACTTGTAGTAATGGTTGAGTTAAACGACGATGTAAGCAATTCCGATGAATTTTGGTCTAAACTTAAACATGGACTAATTGAATTTAAAGCCCAACTTCCACCCGAAGTTCTTGCCTTAATTGGAAATAACGATTTTGGTGATACATCAGCATTGCTGCTTACAATTGAATCGGATAATAAAACATACAGGGATTTAGAAAACTATCTGGAACAATTAGAAAATGAGTTAAGAAAAAATCCGGTGGTTTCAAAACTAAGAAGATACGGTTTGCAAAAAGAACAAATTGGTATTTACATTGAAGATGATAAACTTGCAAACTATGGTATAAGACCGCTAACAGTATTAGCAGCCTTAAAAACCGAATCTTCCCTAAGTTATTCCGGTGATATTGATAATGGCAAATCAATAATGCCAATATATATGCCTCCTCGATATAATTCGGAAAATGATGTTGCCCAACAAATTATATATAGCGATCCTACCGGAAGTTTAATTAGATTAAAAGACGTTGCAAAAGTTGTTCGTGAATACAAAGAACCGGATTCATTCATAAGAACAAACGGTAAAAAATGTGTTTTATTATCGCTTGAAATGCAGCAAGGAAATAATATTGTAAGCTTTGGTAAAGATGTTGATAAAGCCATAACTAAAGTACAAAAAACATTGCCAGCCGGAGTTGAAATTAAAAAAATTGCAAATATGCCTCTTGCAGTTTCAAACTCTATTAACCAATTTTTGTTTGAATTTGCAATGGCAATTATTTCCGTGATAATTGTAACAATGATTTTACTCCCGTTACGCGTTTCTTCAATTGCCGCAATTACAATTCCAATTTCCATTGCAATAACATTGGGATTTTTATATGCTTTTGGTATGGAACTGAATACCGTAACTTTAGCTGCCTTAATTGTAGTATTGGGAATGGTTGTTGATAATTCAATAGTAGTAATAGATGATCATGTTGAAAAATTAGACCACGGTATGAATCCATGGGATGCTGCGTGGAAATCCGCAACAGATTTATTTATTCCAGTATTAACTGCAACTTTAGCAATCTTGTTTGCATTTTTTCCAATGAATTTATTTTTAACAGGGCAGACGAAAGACTTTATTTGGGCATTTCCAATTACAATAGGAATTGCACTTTTTAGTTCAACTTGTATAGCTATGCTTGTAGTACCTTACATGGACTATAAATTAGTTAAAAAAGGATTAACACACAATAAAAACGAAAACTCCAAACCAACATTTTTGGATAAATTACAAAAATTTTATGATAGCAAAATTGCACTGGCTTTCAAAAAACCTAAATTAGCTTTATTAATTGGCATTATAGCTGTTGTAGCAGGCTTATCATTAACCATAATCGTTCCTCGTCAATTATTTCCCAAAGTTGAACGGAATCAATTTGCAGTTGAAATTTACCTAAAAGATGGTTCTTCATTAGACGAGACTGAAAAAATATCGAAATTTTTCGAGAATAAATTATTGGCTGATAAACGAGTAACCGATGTAACAGCTTTTATAGGAACAAGTTCACCTCGTTTTCATACTACTTATGCTCCAAATTTTCCGGCAAAAAGTTATGCACAATTGATTGTAAATACCGATACTAAAGAATCTACCTATAATATATTAGACACATACGCTAAAAGATATTCCAATTATTTCCCAAATGCATATATAAAATGGAAACAAATTGAAATGGCTATGTATAATGCCCCCATTGAGATAAGAATTTCGGGGGATAGCTTAAACACGCTTAAAGAAACGAGCGAAACAATTGTTTCAATGTTTAGAAACTTACCCGGCGTAGCCTGGGCAAGAACCGACTATGGCGACATGGTAGGAGGGATTCAACTTGATGTTGATTTAGATATGAGCAATAGATTGGGTTTTACTAAAAGCAGTATTGGCTATTCAATTGCAATGGGATTAAAAGGATTACCAATGGGGACAGTTTGGGAAGATGATTATCCGGTAGACATTGTTTTGATGAAAGACAAAAACAAAAAAGACAACATTACCGGCATTACTAATCAATACTTAACTTCTCCTTTTTTAATGGCTACTATTCCGGCACGACAATTAGTTAAGCCTAAACCTGTTTGGAACGAGGGTTCAATAGTAAGAAGAAATGGACAGCGTACTTTAACAGTAAAAGTTGATGTAGATAGGAATACTTTGGCTTATACAGTTATGAATAAAGTAAAAGACAAAATTGATAATTTGGCATTGCCCGAAGGCTTGTCAATTACCTATGGAGGCGAAATAGAAAGTGAAATTGAAAGTTATACCCCTATGGCTATTTCATTAGGAGTAAGTGTAATAATCATTTTCTTTTTGCTTTTATTCCAATTTCAAAAAGTAAAAACTGCTACTCTAATTATGATGACCATGCCGCTAAGTTTACTTGGAGCTGTTGTTGGTCTTTTTGCTACAGGATATCCATTTGGTTTTACTGCTTTTGCAGGTGTGATAAGTCTTTGTGGAATGGTGGTAAGAAATGGAATTTTACTTGTTGACTTTGCTGAAGATTTAAGAATTAATAAACAGGTTGATGTAAAAGATGCCGCTTTGCAAGCTGCTAAAAGAAGAATGCGTCCTATATTTTTAACCTCTGCCGCTGCTGCAATTGGAGTTGTTCCAATGATTTTTAGCGGCTCTTCATTATGGGGACCTTTAGGTACCGTTATTTGTTTTGGATTACTTTTCTCAATGGTATTAACCTTAATTGTACTCCCTGTTTTATATTGGTACTTTTTTAAAAATGATAAAATATTAATTGAACAATAAACATGAACTATATGAAAACACTTAAAATATACATACACGGTTTTGTTTTATTATTGTTATTACAATCTAATATGTTTACTCAAGAATTTCTAACTCTTGATAAATGTAAACAATTGGCATATGAAAACAACTATAAATTAAAAAACGTTAAACTACAACAAGAAGCCGCTAATGAAACAAGGAGCGAAGCAATTACTAATTATTTCCCAACCATAGAGTTAGATGGTTCAGCTATTAAGTCCACCGACAAACTATTAACATTAGGATTAATGGGAATGTCATTTTCTATGTTGGATAAAATTAATGTTGCGTCCCTAACTGCCATTCAACCTGTTTTTGCGGGTGGACGAATAATTAACGGAAACAAGCTTGCCGGAGTTAATGTAGATGTTCATAAGGAGCTTGTGAATATTGAAGAAAATTCTCTTTCGATTGATGTTGAGGAAAGTTATTGGCAGATTGTTTCGTTGAAAAATAAAATGAAAACGTTAAATGAATACGAATCGCTTTTAAATGATTTGCTCAAACAGGTTACCGATGGGTATAATTCCGGGTTGATTACAAAAAATGATTTACTAAAAGTTAAGCTAAAGAAAAGTGAAATTGAATTAAACAAATTGACTTTACAAAATGGAATTAAACTTGCCATGTTGGCATTTAAACAAAAAATTGGATTAAATGACAATAATCAATATAAGTTAGTAGATACTTTACAGATATTAGCA
Source organism: Melioribacteraceae bacterium (assembly GCA_963663265.2). Taxonomy (GTDB): domain Bacteria; phylum Bacteroidota; class Ignavibacteria; order Ignavibacteriales; family Melioribacteraceae; genus JAEXOD01. The sequence goes on along the minus strand of CAXXXM010000002.1, from coordinate 1,645,591 downwards.
AAACCTGAAACTATTTACAAAGATCCTCAGACTGCCATTATTGATCGTTCGGAATTTAGATTATTAGATTTAAGCTTGAAAGCTGAGGAATTAAAAAGTTCAATGACCTTTGGTGAATTACTTCCACAAGTTGCCGTTGGTGTATCCGGTTTATATATGGACGCATTAGATACTGAAAGCAGACACCTTGTTTACTTTGGTACTGTTCGCGTTCCTATTTCTTCTTGGTGGGGAGGATATCATAAATTGAGCGAACGCTCAATTCAAGAAGATATAACTAAAAATGATATAAAAGACAAAAAAGAGCTTTTAGTTTTGCAGGTAAATAAATATTGGAATGAACTTGTTGAAAGTTTTCAAAAAGTTGATTTGGCAACAGAAACACTCGCCCAAGCAGAAGAAAATTTAAAAGTTAATACTGATAGCTTTAATCAGGGCTTGGTTAATGTTTCAGACCTTCTTGAAGCAAAAGCTATTCAGCAAAGCTCAACCGAAAATTTAATTGATGCTAAATCTGATTATAGAATTAAATACATTAATTACCTTAATGTAACAGGTTCTTTCAAATAATAGATACACACACCTTACTCTCGGCAGAGTACTCAACAGAACTCCTTATCATTTGAGTATGATTTACCCCCTTAACTAAATCTACTCTGCCGGGGGATTATTAATCACTTCAACAGTATTTCCCTCTTAATTTGATTATGCCTAATTAACAATAGATTAGTACATGTAAAAATTTTAGTAGCCAACTGATATTAGTTCAAAAAGGAAATAGTGTAGATGAACTAAACTTTTAAGCTGATAATACGATAATTTCATATAATTAGGTAATTTTAACATTAATATGAAATTTGAAATGAAAAGAATTATTCCAGTTTTTGTTTTATCTATTATTCTTCTATTTACCGGTTGTGACAATGATAAAAATCCGGTTATTCAAAACACAAAAACCAATGATGAACTATATGAAGCTGCTGTAATAGATGCCATGATTATTGAACGAAATGAAATTAGTAACAATCTTATAGCTATCATCCCTGAAAATAACTACCTAAAGTGGTCTAACGGTTATGTACTTGTTGTTGTATGGACAAGCCATTATTCAAGTTATCCGGTTAATGACACAATATCAACATGGTGGGGGGAAACTTGGGTTACTGTTGTGCCTGAAATTAAGGATTGGTTTAGAAATAATTATACATCTCGTGATTATCTAAATGAAAGAACTGCTCAACTTTTAGGAATGCCGATCAACAGCACTAATGCTTACTTTGCTGAACTATGGGTAAAACCGGAAGATTTGCTACGCCCAAGTTATGATAACGAAATAACAGATAAAACTTGTGGCACATATTTTACCGAAACTATAAGCGATGAATATAAATTATGGTTTAATAATAACATTATTGATTCTTATTATCCACCAAGGGGTGTAGAAAAATATCCTTGGACACGACTGGGATACACTTATGATTGGGGAAATCCAAATAGTGAAATTGGTTTAAGTGAATTTATAATCAAAAAGAACGCCACAATAATAGTTAATTCAATCAAAACGACCCAAGAATATTTATAAACACAATATTAATTTATCATTTAATTATTAATACTGAATATTTTCCAAAGCTAATTTTATTACGGGCTATATACGCAGGTGTTTTTACAGTAAATTTATTGGGTCATGGTAAGACTGTGGATGTTTCATAATTGAGGAAAGACATCCACGGCGGTCATGGTCTCACCATGACCGAATATATTTTTATTAAAACAGCTATATTTAATCTATTTTTTTTGGTAAAAACAGTAGTGTCACGGTGAGACCGTGACACCCATGAACTTGATTTTCTAGTTTTGCAACAACTACGACAATCACCGCCCAGTAATTATTCCCCAATTATGAAACATCTACAACCGTAACGATTTAGCATCTAATATCTATTATCTAACTTCTGATATATAAATTCTGTCTTGCATAATGCAAAGACATTGTCTGAACGGAGATTCTTGTGATTAAAATGATTTTTTGGATTAAAGATTGAACAATTTTACTTTGCCACTCCACTATTTTGGCGTAATGATTGTGGAGCAATCACGCATCGGTAACTTTACCGGGCATACTATCCCCACGATTTCGGACTGTGGATGTCGCATAAATGGTTGCCAATTAGCAATAAAACATGTCGCCCACGCTGGGGCTTAATATATTGTTTTTTAGGTTTTTGTATAGTCCTGAAATAGGTTGACTCAAAAAACAATAAAAGTCAACCAAAACAAGGACAAAACATGAAAAGAGAAGAAAAAGTAATAGTAACTGAAAAGAAAGTAAAATATTTTTCAGATGATTTTAAGAAAGAAATAATAAGAGAAGTTCTTTCAGGAAAATACACAAAAACAGAAGCCCAGCAAATATATGGAATTGGAGGAAATAGTAGTATATTAACATGGATGAGAAAATTTAACTTAGCACCCAAATATAATCCACCTAATAAACCACCAACGCCAGTAATTCCAATGAGTCCAATCGTAGAAAATGGGTTTGAAGAACTAACAAAAGACGAAAAAATAAGAGTATTAGAAAAAGCATTAGAAATCGAAAAAACCAAAACGATGCTATATGAAACAATGATAGAAATAGCAGAAAAAGAATACGGATTAGCTATAAAAAAAAAGTCAGAACCGAAACGATCCAAAAAGTTAAATCGTTAAAAGAGGGAAAATTGAAAATAAAGGATTTAACCAAATTACTTGGCTATAGCAAACAATCGTATTACAAACAACTGGAACGAGAAGATAAAAAAAGCCTAAATGAAGGCTTGATAGTTGACCTTGTCCTAAATAAAAGGAAACTATGGAAAAAAGGAAGCGGAAGGAATTTATTTGCTTGTCTACAGCCTGAATTTAAGCGACATGGAATATCAATTGGCAGGGATAAATTCTTTAAGTTATTAAGAGAATACAACTTACTAATAAAAAGCAAACATAGAAAAACAAGCACAACTAACAGTTATCATAATTTTCACAAGTATCCAAACTTAATAAAAGAATTAAAAGTAGCAAGAATAAATCAAGTATTGGTATGTGATATAACATATTTATATTTACGAGAAAGTGATAGTTTTGCATATTTATTTTTAGTAACAGATTTGTTTTCAAGGAAAATACTTGGCTACAATGTAAGTTCAGATTTATCGGCAAAATCAGCCATAAAGACATTAACAATGGCATTAAAGAACATGAGTGATATAAAAGAGTGCATACATCACTCAGATAGAGGCATACAGTATTGTTCAAACCAATATACCGAATTACTAAAGAAAAATAATATTGCAATAAGTATGACAGAACATTCAGATCCATTAGAAAATGCTGTAGCAGAAAGAATAAATAAAACTATAAAAGAAGAATTTACAGAAGAAAAGCAAATCAGTTTTAGTAATTATAAAGAAGCTAAAAATAAAATAGCCAAGATAATTGATTTTTATAATAACGAAAGACCTCACAGATCTTTGGAAATGTATACACCAAAAATGGCTTATGAATTAAACATAGAACTTAAAAGAAAATGGAAGCCTTATTATAAAGATTATTCTAAAATTAATAAAATAACTATTCCTTCTAATTTGGAGTATTCTTATATTTAATTAATAAAAAAAGTCAACCTATTTCAGGACTATACATTTCTATTAACATTTCGTCCCGCTGGGACTTGTATATCTCTTTCTAAATTATTTTATTCTTTGAAATATTAAGATTAAAAACAGAAAAATGAATAAAATTCAACTACTCAACCCCGTTTACGGGGTGGAATGTGGATAGTACAACGAAAAATTAAATATATAAACAGTCCGGCAGTATTGCCGGACGACATGTTCTTTTCTGATTATAGATTATTCGAAATATTCCTCAAATTTGAACTACCTTCGGTTTTCCTTTATTTATGTGTCTTCCACCAGACGAAGTCGCACAAATCAAAACCATCAAATAGTGGTCAACAGTCATGGTAAGACCATGGATGTTTCATAATTGAGGAAAGACATCCACGGCGGTCATGGTCTTACCATGACCGAATAAATTTACTGTAAAAAGAACAGTATTTATGATAAAAATTTGCGTCACGGTACGACCGATGACGCCCGAGATTGGATTTTTCGAGTTTGGCAACACCTACGACCATTACCACCGAGAAAATTCCACTGCGATAAAGCATAGTTCAATTTGAGTAAATACAGAAATCAATTGGCAAATAGTTTTTCATCAGGGAACGAAAGTATAACTAAAAATTTCTTTTGATATTTTCCTAAATATCCGTATTTTCCTACATAGGAAAATAACAACAATTAAGAAAATGAAAACAACAATTTCAAAGAAACCAATCAACAAAGCTGTTATTAATATATTAAATGAAAATCTGGATTTATACAATCCACTAAAAATCATCTCGGTTGAACCATTTAATAATAAAACCAGTTTTAACAATGTTTTTTCTGATTTAATAATTAGAATTTCATATTTGAATAAAGAGTATTTGTTTAATGTAGAAGTTAAAAATAGAAGTGTTCCCTCAATAATTTTTCCTGTATTTAGTAAATTAAACTTTATTAGCAATACCAAGGATAAAAATATTGCTATCATTATTCCAAATCTTAACAATTCATTAATTGAAATACTAACTAAATACAAAGTTTCAGCATTCGATTTAAATGGGAATTATTTTATTATTACCAAATCATTTAATGCAGTGCGATTAGATAAGAAAAATAATTATCCGGAAAATTCGACTATTAAAAATGTATATACAGGCAACACATCAATAGTTGGAAGAACATTACTTACAACAAACAAAACATTCAATGGAGTAAATGAATTTTTTGATGAAATAAAAAATCTAAATGGCAACATATCTCTATCTGCTGTTTCTAAAGCATTAACAAGATTGTCTGAAGAACTAATTATCGATAAAACCAATGGAATTAAGTTAATCCAGTCCGAAAAACTACTGAACAATTTAATTGATAATTATACTTTACCAATACCTTATCAAACAATTAGGCTAAAACTACCAACCGATACCACAAAGGCAAAACAGATACTCGATTGTATGTTAAATAATAAATGGATTTATTCAGGCGAGAGCAGTATCTCAAACTATGCTATAACTACCCCAAACAATAATAATATAGTTTTTGGAAATGAATTAAATAACACTTTCGATTTTACTGAATATATTAATGAAAGATTTTATAATTATACTGTTTATCTATTTGGAGATAAATACAATTATATATATTTTAACAGCAAAAACAATTTTGCATCAAAGTTGCAATGTCTATTTGAGCTAATGAAATTAGGGAAACGCGAAAACGAAATTGGCAAGGACATAAAGGAGGAAATATTAAATGAATTTAGAAACAAACAAGAATAATCTAAATAATTTATTATTGCAGGAATTAATTTTTTTAGCAAAAGAGTTTGAGAAAGAAAATTTGCCACTCATAATTGGCGGTGGATTAAGTCTTTTTATTAGAACCGGCTTACTAAAAAAATCAACAAGCCAAAGATACCCCATTCAAACGAATCAACGCTCGACAAAAGATATTGACATATTTCTTAATAGCGAGATAATTGTTAATTCAAGTGATGTTGAAAAAATTAAAAACATTATTAATAAATTAGGATATACTCCGAAAACAAAATATTTTCAATTTGAGAAAAACAAAGGAGTATTAGTAGATATACTATCTGCACCTCCAAATAAAAACGATGCTGACAAAGTTATTATAAAGAAACCTCGTATAAAGCCTCAAGGAATCACCGAATTTCATGCCTTTTTAGTGGAAGAAGCTAAGTTTATTGATATTGGATTAATCAACGTTTCCGATTATTTTGCGGCACAAGAAGTAAAAAATCTTTTTATTCTTTCAAGCTACAATTTCATACTTCTAAAACTCTTTGCTTTCAACGATAGAATAAATGACGAAACAGTTGACTTTGGTAGGCACCATGCTTTTGATATATTTGCAACAATATTAAATATGGATGAGAATGACTGGAATAACGCAACTAAACAATTAAATGATATGAAATCGACTGATTTGCTTAATCGACTTCAAACAATTATTAATAATCATTTTAGCAGCACAAGTGATTTAGGAATACTTAGGTTAAAAGAAACCATATTGTACCAAAATAGAAAAACTGACTTTGATAATTATTTAAATGATTTCATTAACGATTTGAAAGACTTATTTGAATTAAAGAAATAACAATGGTTAAATTTCTTAAAACAAAATCTCTTCTACTTTGTTCGCTTTAACACTTTTAATAAACCTTTTCTGCCAATCTTTACCTAAAAATTGTTCGGCATTATATACGGCTAACGATTTTCCGGTTACTTTTGTATTGGCATCAAGCTTTGTTAAACCCATAACACAACTTGGGCAAGTGGTTAAAACTTCAATATCGTTTTGCAAATTATAACCGTTTACATTTTCCCCTTTTCTATCACGTAAAGTGTTGGCAATGTCTGGACGTGATAACGCCAGAGTTCCGGCTTCACCGCAGCAATTAGGAATACAAGTTGGTTTTTCACCATACAGTTCCGTAAAGGTTTTATCATAACCTTTATGCTTTAATGGAGTGTGACAAGGTTCATGATAAAAAACTTTAGTTTTATCTTCTTTATAGTAGAGTTTTTCTTTGGCTATAAATTCGTTAATATCAATTAATCCGGCATTGTTAAAAATATTTTCAAGTTCATATTTTTCCAACATTTCGTAACATGTGCCACATGATACTAACACAGAATCGAAATTTAAATAGCCGGCAGTATCAGCCATTTTATGGAAGATGACTCTGTTTTCGTAGCTTTTTAATTCTGCTTGCTCAATTTTCCCATTTGCTAAAAATGGATATCCACAACACAAATATTCGGGAGGAATAACAACTTTAACCCCCTTTTCATAAAGCAAAGCAATTACTGCTAAACTTATTTCGGGGAACATTCTTTCCGAGCCACAACCGGGAAAATAAACAACACTTTTTCCAGCAGGTACGTTTTTGTTTTCAAAACAATAAAAAGCGTTAGGATTAGTTAATTTAAAAATTTCCCTAATCGATTTTGAACCGCTTTTAGGGAATGGAGTTCGCAAAATATGATTAATTTTTGGTAAAATTAATCCTGTATAATCGGATATTGGTTTATTAAGAACAGAAGCTATTCTTTGACCACTATAACCGATTTTTAACAAACCGATTCGAAATAGTTTGTTAATAAAGTATTTTTTACGACCCAAATAAAAAAGTGCGGCATTAGTAAAAGTTTTTGCCGAAGTTTTTTTACGTTGTACTAATTGTTTACGTATTGTTAACGATACCTCACCAAAATCAATTTTAACCGGACAAGGAATTTGACACTTATGGCAAGCGGTACAATTATCTGATATTTCTCGTAAATTTTTGAAATTTTCAAACGATTTCATATCAAGTGTTTGGGCAGAAAATAACACAGCTTCAGTAATTAATCCAACAGCCAATATCTTATTACGCGGATTATACATCATATTACCCGCTGGGTAATGCGTATTACAAACCGATTTACATTTGCCACAACGAACGCATGAAGCAATTGCTTGGGTCAATTGTTTTAAGTCAGTCGATTCTAATATTATTGCTTCTCTTTCCAGCAAATTAAAAGATGGGGTATATATTTGATTAAGAGGAAAGTTACTGTTTAGTTTCCCCGGATTAAACAAATCATCGGGATCATTAACTTTTTTATATTCTTGGTATTTATCTAATATTTCTTTTTCAACAAATTTTAATTTAGTTAAGCCTATTCCATGCTCACCGGAAACAACACCACCAAGCCTAACGGCTTCTTTCATAGCAAGTGATGCACACTCATCCGCCTCCTGCATCATTAAATAATCGCTTGAATGGACAGGGATATTCACATGAACATTACCATCTCCTGCATGCATATGTGTTGCAATTATCAGCTTTCTGGTTCGTTCGCTTTTTACAATAGAATCAAATTCTTTTAATATTTTTTCATAACCATAAAATACTTTACTCACATATTTAACTACATCATCATCAAACGAAAATTTTATTTCCCCGTTTTGCAATTTGCGAAATACATTCCCCTCTTTTTCATCTTGTAAATCTATTTGTTCAAATGCATTTTGTAAATTTAAATAGTTTGCTTTAATATCATTTATTTTTTTCTTTAAAAGCTGTACTCTTTCATTTGCAATTTCTTCAAAACCGTTATTATTAAGCTTACCAATTAAGATATCTATACTATTTATTGTATCAATGGAATTACTTAATTCTTTTTTGACGTTTAACAATTCTATAAAGTCTGCAAATTCCGGAAGACGTTCAAGGGGAATTACAATATCTTCATTTAACTTAAAAGCATTAGTATGCTTTGCAATAGCTCCTAAATGCTTTCTATCATTCCAAAATATTTTTCTATCCTTTTCATCTTTCGCAATAATTCCTTCAGCATTGTTAGGGGTTACAATACTGATTATTTTATTTGCAGCTAAATCTAACTTTTCTTTATTGTTGCTTTCAACATCAATCAACAATACCGCCTTTGGTATTTCGTTCCGTTCCGATTTATTTCTATAATTTATTGCATCAACATATTTTTCATCAAAATGTTCAAGTGCTGTCAAATAAACAACGTTATCATTTATAAACTCGTTATTTATTTGTACAATAGCTTTTGAAGCAGCTATCATATTTGTGCCAAAAAATTCCAAACATAAAGTTTTGCAACATGTAAAAGGAGTATATAATACAAATTCAGCAGAAAGAATTATACCATCCCCACCTTCTTTTTGAATTCCGGGCAAACCATTTAATACTTTATTGGTTATATCTTTTCCCAAACCTTTTTTTCTTATTTCTGTTCCATCAAGTTTTATAGTTTTGATGTAAAAATCTTTTTTGGAATCATGTTTATAAATATCAAACTCAACCATATCATCTTGATTGATTTTGTGGTATGGATGATTTTTTCTTTTTATTTTTAAAATATCCCCATTAGCATCAACAATTAAGAAAGAATATATATTATCAATTGCAGTTCCCCACATCACACATTTTTTACCACCTGCATTTTCTGCAATATTACCACCAATTGTAGAAGCCCAAGAAGAAGTAGGATCGGTCGCAAAAATATACCCTTTATTTTCGCAATGTTCTATTATTGTATCAGTTACAACTCCAGTTTCTGTTTCTATAATTGGGAATCTTATTCCGTTTTCTTCAACAAATTTAATTTCACCAATATGAGTTAACTTTTCAGTATTTATTACTACCGTTTTTTTATTAACCGGCACAGCTCCACCTGTTAAACCCGTACCACCACCACGAGGAATTATTGACAATCCTATCTTTTTAGCCGATCGAATCAGTTTTGGTATTTCAGTAACATTATCAGGATAAACAACAGCAAAGGGATGCTCTACACGCCAGTCAGTTGCATCTGTTGCATGCGTTATTCTGTGAAATGGTGTATAAAATAAATTTTTATGTGAGGTTGCCCCTGTAAATGCAAAATTTAGCCGTTGCCTCAATAAACGAGTTGCAATAAAGCTTTTAAAAAAATTATCGTTTGCTTTTTGAACTTCAGTAATTATTTTGGCAACTAAAGGATTATCCTTCCCATTTTCTTTAACTGTATTTATTCTTGTTTGATGTAAGGCTTTTAATCTATTTCGTTTTGTTTTGTTATTAAGGAACTCTTCAAAAAGATAAGGGTTTCGTTCAATAATAAAAATGTCACCTATGTTTTCGTATAAAAGCTTTGCACTTCTACCTGTTATTCTATGAGAACGTAATTGATTTACCGTATCCCAAATTTCTTGATCAAAGTATTTTAATATAATTTCTTTATCAGAAAAAGAAGTATAATTGTATGTTATCTCTCTAAAACGAAAATCTTTTGTTATCATAAGGATTAAAAACTCCTTTCACATCATTATTTTGCAAAAAACACAAATTTTACTGTATAAATATACGAATTTCTTAAATTTACCGTACAATAAACGATTATTTAAATTCAATTAGTCCTGTTTTATACATTAGCTCGGCAATTAAAATGGTTCCACCGGCAGCACCACGAATTGTATTATGAGACAAAACAACGTATTTGTAATCAAAAATATTGCATTCTCTTAACCTGCCTGTAACAGCCGCCATACCTTTATCAATATTTCTATGCAGTCTTGGTTGTGGATATTTAGATTCTTCCATGTAAATTATAGGATTTATAGGTGCAAATGGAAGTTCGAGAGCTTGAGGAACAGTCTTAAATTCTTTCCAAGCCTGTAATATTTCTTCTTTTGAAGGTTTATTTACAAAATTAATTTGTACAGATTCCGTATGACCATCTTTAACAAAAACTCGGTTTGTTTGGGCACTTATATTAATTTCGGCATTTATTACTTCACCATCTATAAAGTCGCCCAAAATCTTTTTTGGTTCGGTTTCTAATTTATCTTCTTCTCCACCTATAAATGGAATTATATTATCAATCATATCAATACTTGGTATACCGGGATATCCTGCACCGGAAATTGCCTGCATTGTTACTACATTTAAATCTTTAATACCAAACTTTTTATGCAAAGGTGCCAAAGAAAGAACTAAACCAATTGTTGAACAGTTTGGATTTGTTACAATACAACCACCATTATAATTTTGCTTTTTAATTGTCTGAAGGTGTTCAGAATTGACTTCTGGAATAATTAGAGGAACATTAGGCGACCATCTATGATTTTTTGCATTTGATATTACAATATGACCCTTGTTAGCAAGAGTTTCTTCAATTTCTCCGGCTACACCTGCATCTAAAGCTGAAAACAACACTTTACTTTCAAATGCATCACTACATGATTTAACTTCTAATTCTTTTACTGATGATGGAATAAATTTGTCTTCAAGCCAATTTACAGCTTCACAATATTTTTTACCTGCCGAACGATCAGAAGCTGCAACTTCTGCCACTTCAAAAAAAGGGTGATTTTCTAACAAAGAAATAAATTTTTGTCCAACACTTCCCGTTGCACCTAAAATTCCAACTTTAATTTTATTACTCATTTTAATACCTATATTTTATTTACTTTAACAAGTAAGATTTAAATTCTTCGTAACTATTAGATAATTTAATTGATACTTTTTCTTTTTCGAGAGCATCTTTTAATTGTACAGGCAATTCTATTTTACAATTTAATTCTTCTTCAATAATACTTGAAAACTTAGCCGGATGAGCTGTTTCAAGGATAATTATATTTTTATCGTTATTATTATCCCCATATATTTTTTTAACCGCCCTATATCCAACTGCTCCATGAGGATCTATAATGTAGTTATATTTGTTTTTAACTTCAACAATTCCGATTTTTGTTTCCTCATCCGATATGGCTTCACTTTTAATTAATGTAGATATGTTTTCGTAATTATATCCGAACATATCAAATATTCTTTCCGCATTACTTGGATTCCCCACATCCATTGCGTTCGATAGTGTAAGTACTGATGGACGAGTGTTCATATTGCCGGTTTTAATATAGTTTGTAAACACATCGTTTGCATTGTGTGCCGCAATAAAATTATCAATTGGAAGACCCATTTTATAAGCAAATAAACCAGCCGTTAAATTCCCCAAGTTTCCGCTTGGAACACAAAACACAATCTGTTTCGATTTATCTTTAATTTGTTTAAAGGCATTAAAATAATAGAAAGATTGAGGTAATAACCTGCCAATATTTATTGAGTTTGCGGAACTTAAGTTTATTTGTTTTGTTATTTCAGTATCACCAAAAGCCTGCTTCACTAATTTTTGACAATCATCAAAAGTACCATCAATTTCCAATGCTGTAATATTTTCCCCAAGTGTTGTTAATTGTTTCTCTTGCAGATAACTTACCTTGTTTGATGGATAAAGTATTGTCACATTAATTCCAGGCGTTTTGTAAAATCCATTTGCTACTGCACTTCCTGTATCTCCAGATGTTGCTACCAATATGTTTATTTCTTTGTTTTCTTGTTGTAAAAAATGAGACATGGTTTTAGCAGTAAACCTTGCACCAAAATCTTTAAATGCAAGCGTTGGTCCATGGAACAATTCTAAAACTTGAATATTATCATCGAGATATTTTACAGGTGCAGAAAAATTTATTGCCGAATCGATAATTTTGTGCAAATCAGTTTCCGATATTTCATTTATGCAAAAATGTTTTGCTACTTCAAAAGCGATTTCTTGAAATGTTAAGTTCTCAATTTTTACAAAAAAGGACTTGTTTAATATGGGAATTTCTTCTGGCATATATAAACCGCCATCAGCAGCAATTCCCTTTAATATAGCATCTTTAAATGTTGCAACAATATTTTTATTTCTCGTACTATAATATTTCATAGCTACACCATTAATTTTTGTAAATAATTTTTGGACCAACTTTATTAACTTTTGAAACAAAAGAACAAGTTTTAATATTAATCTCTCCAGCAGCGTTTTCCATATCACGGGAAATATTTTTTGCTGTTTCGGCATTATCAGACAATGCAAAAACAGACGGACCGGAACCCGATATATTACACCCGACAGCACCCGCATTATAAGCGGCTTGTTTAATTTTATAATAATTTGGAATAAAATTACCCCTTATCGGTTCAATAATAAAATCTTCAATTGCTCTGCCTATTAAAGCTATATCATTTTTATACAAGCCGGCAATTAATCCGGCAGTATTTCCCCAATGTTTAATTGCTAAGTTTAAGGGTACTTCAGTTGGTAATAATTTACGTGATTCTTTTGTATTTATCTTAACATCTAAATGTAATATTGAACAATAAAGATTATCCGGAACAGGGAGTTCAATTATATCAATTGGATCGTAACTTCTAATTAAAATAAATCCACCGAACAAACAAGGGGCAACATTATCTGCATGTATGGCACCACTTGCCAACTCTTCACCTTTAATTGCATAAGGGAGTAATTCCATATTAGTTAAATTTAAGTCAAACAAATTATTCATTGCAAAAGCAGCAGCAACAGCACTTGCAGCACTTGAACCCAAACCACTACCCAATGGCATTTTTTTATGAAGTTCTATTTCAACCCCACCTGGCAAATTAAAATCCTTAAACAACTCAATAATTGGCAGACCTGCTGTATTTTTAGATACTTCTTTTGTTAAGCAACCATCATCACCCGTAATACTTTTAATGACTATACTTTTTTCTTCTATTCTTCTAAGTACCAATTCATCACCCGGCCTATCAACTGCAAAACCCATAGTATCAAAGCCACAAGCGATATTTGATACAGAAGCCGGTGCAAAAACTTTAATTTCCTTTGTCATAAAATATTTATCCAATATTATTTATTATTTTCATTATGTCTGTCATTACCCCTGCCGCAGTAACTTTAACACCTGCTCCGGGACCTTGAATTACTAACGGAGTTTTATTATAATTTGCTGTTTTAATTACTACCATATTATCTGTATCCGCTAAATTATAAAACGGGCTATTTAAATCAACAGTTTTTAATACTATTTTGGCTTGATTATTTGAATATTCTGCAATGTAGCGTAATTTTTTATTTTCCATTGCAGCATCTTTGCGAACATTTTCAAAATCGTCATCATACAGTTTTATTTTATTCATAAATTCGTCAACTGATGAATTATCAAATACACTATCTGGCAATATATTGACTTTTTCAATATCGCCTGCCTCAATTATTATTCCACACTCCCGAATAAGAATCAATAATTTTCTTAAAACATCCATTCCATTTAAATCATCACGAGGATCCGGTTCGGTATAACCTTTGTTTTTTGCATCACTAATAATTTCGGAAAACTTTTTTGAGCCATTAAAACTATTAAAGATATAGCTTAAAGTACCAGATAGAACCGCTTCAATACTAATTATTTCATCACCACTTTCAATTAATCCCTTTATAGTTTCTATTATTGGTAATCCAGCTCCCACATTAGTTTCGTAAAGAAATTTAACTTTTCCATTTGAGATTGATTTTAGCTTTTTATAATAATCATAATTTCCCGATGCTGCTTTTTTATTAGCCGCAACAACATTAACTCCATTTTCAAGTAATTCTAAATAGATATCTGCTATCTGTTGGCTTGTAGTACAATCAACAAAAATATTGTTTTCTGTTTTATGGGTAATTATATTATTAACATACCCATCGGTACTCATTGATTGCTTTGAATCAAAAAGAATTGATTTGCAGTTAGCAATATCTATCCCTTTTTTATCAAACAACATTTGTTTTGAATTTGCTACTCCAACAATATTTAATTCTACATTTTTATCTGCCAATAGTTTTTTTTGTTTTTTGGTAATTATATTCAGCAATTCATTTCCAATATTCCCCACTCCTGCGAGGAACAAATTAACCTTATATATTTTGTTGAAAAACTCGTTATGAATAACATTTAACGCTTCCACCAATCGTTCTTTTGCAATCACCATTGATATATTAAGTTCTGACGAGCCTTGAGCAATAGCAATAATATTAATATTATTTTTACCTAACGACTGAAAAACTTTACCCGCATTACCAGCGGTCATTCGCATATTTTCCCCAACTACGGCAATAATTGAAAGCTGATTTTCAACAATTACTTCATTCACTAATCCATCTTTAATTTCATAAACAAATTCTTGTTCAATAATTTTTTTTGCTTTTGATGTATACTTTGGTAAAATAGCCAAACAAATAGAGTGTTCTGAAGATGCTTGCGAAATCAATATTATGTTAATTCCTGCCGCTGCCAATGTTCCAAATAATCTTTTGGCAATACCGGCAACCCCTACCATGCCGGGACCTTGAACACGTAATATAGATACTTCATCAACAGAAGATATTCCTTTAATTCTAAATCTAAAGTCTGTATTTTTAGCTCCTATTATAGTGCCCAAAAACTTTGGATTAAAAGTATTTTTAATTCTTATAGGAATATGTTTAACCATCGCCGGATACATTGTTGGGGGATGAATTACTTTTGCCCCAAAATGAGAAAGCTCCATTGCTTCTTCATAGCTTAAATTTAAAACCGGAAACGAATTAGTAACTTTTCTTGGGTCTGCTGTTAAAACTCCATCAACATCAGTCCAAATTTCTATTTCTTCAACATCTAAGGCAGCTCCAATAATTGATGCCGTATAATCCGAACCACCCCTGCCTAACGTTGTTGTTTCTTCATTAACTGTTGAGGATATAAAACCTGTAATAACTTGCAAGTTTGTTTTGTTTTCAAAGTATTCTTTAACATTTGTATTAGTTTGCAACAAATCAACTTTTGCGTTATTGTAATTGTCATCTGTTTTAATTAGCTTTCTTGCATCACAAAAATCAGCTTTAACACCTTTGTCATTAAAGCAAAATGTAATAATTTGACAAGATAACCTTTCTCCAAAACTCATTAAATGATCCAAAGTTTTAGGAGTTAATTCTTTAATTAAATACACTCCCTGCAATAATTCATTTAATTCATTTAGTCTTCTTTCAATTACTATCTCGTAATCATTATAGTTT
Source organism: Melioribacteraceae bacterium (assembly GCA_963663265.2). GTDB lineage: Bacteria > Bacteroidota > Ignavibacteria > Ignavibacteriales > Melioribacteraceae > JAEXOD01. The sequence continues at coordinate 1,629,996 of CAXXXM010000002.1, read as the reverse complement.
TCATGTTTAACAAGTTCTTTTAAAGCTTGTTTATGCTTGTTGTTAATTAATTCTAATAATGTTAAATATTTATTGCTGCCTGCTGCCGCTTGCGTGCCTGCTTCAATTAGTAAATCAGTAATTCCTTGAAATGCAGAAAAAACAACTGCTATTTTTTTGTTTACTTCTAATGATTTTATTACAATATCTACAACGCTTTTAACTCTTTCAGCATTACCTACGGAAGATCCGCCAAACTTTAAAATTATCATAAGTTTTCCAAATTTGTTTAAAACAAAAAAGCCGACTTTGTTTGACTAAAGCCGGCTTCCTAAAAAAATAAAGATGTACCAACTTCAGTCCATATAGAAGATTGTAGTTATGGTAGTAGATGATAAAGTTGATACGGTTAATATATTAAATTTTGTCATTTTTCTATTTCTTTTCACTTTTTTGCATAAGTTTTCAAATCGATACTATTATATAAAGTTTATTTTCTTTTTATGCAAGGGTAAAGTAAAGTATTTTAATAAAAATTATTTGCAATTCTAACAATATCAGCCAAAATACCACCGGATGTTACCTTTACTCCGGCTCCTGGACCACGCATTATAACCGGTCTTTCATTATAATAAACTGTTTTAAAAGCAATTTTATTATCATTTGAAGAAAGAGAATAGAGTGGATGGTTTGAGTCAACCGCCTCCAAAACAACCGAAGCTTTACCGCCTTCATATTTTGCTATATATCTTAGCACTTTTGTTTCTTTTTCTGCTTCAATCCTTTTTTGTTCATATAAGTCATCTAATTCACTTAATCTATTAAAAAATTCTTCTTTTGATATTCCGTTAATTAAAGTACTTGGTACCAAGTTTTCAATAATAATATCTTCTAACTCTAATTTATAACCTGCTTCTCTAACAAGTATTAAAAGCTTACGTGCAATATCAATTCCATTTAGATCTTCTCTTGGGTCAACTTCTGTAAACCCTTTTTCGTGTGCATCTTTAATAATCTGTGAAAAAGTACGCTCTTTACTAAGATTATTGAATAAATAACTTAAAGTACCGCTTAAAACACCTTCAATTTGTAATATTTTATCACCACTATAAACAAAATCTTGTATTGTACTTATTATAGGCAAACCGGCACCGACATTGGATTCATAAAAAAAGCTGACATTATATTTTTTGACAGCTTTTTTTAACTGTAAATAATAATCATATCGGCTGGTATTTGCCTTTTTATTAGGAGTAACAATCGACACGGCTGATGAAAGCAAATCAAGATATTTATCTATAATTATTTCGCTTGAGGTACAGTCAACAAAAACAGAGTTTGGTAAGTTGCTTTGTTTTAACAATTCAAAAAAGTTTTCGGTATTACTTTCTTTTCCTTTAATATTTAATTCATTTTCCCAATTTTCAATGTTTATTCCATCATTATCAAAATGCATTTTTCGCGTATTAGCAATTCCAACAATTTTTATATCTAAATTGAGTTCGTCATAGAGGTATTTGCTTTGATTTTTTAACTGCTGAATAAATGTTCTTCCAAGTGAACCGGTTCCAACCATAAACACATTTATAGCTTTGTAATCTGATAGAAAAAAGTTATCGTGAATTGCATTTAATGCTTTTGATTCATCTTTTCGTTTTATTACAAAAGAAATATTTAAACGAGACGAGCCTTGAGCAATAGCTGATATTTCGATACCATTACGCCCCAATGCTTGGAAAATTTTTTCCGATACACCTGACATGTTACGAATATTTTCCCCAACAACAGCTACTATGGATACTTCTTTATCTGCTTCTACACCACTAATAAAACCCTCATTAAGTTCGTACTTTAATTCCTCTTGAATTAATGCGACAGCCTTTGAGGATTGAGTTTCTAAAACAGTAAAGCAGATAGAATGCCCTGATGAAGCTTGCGAAATTAATATTACATTAATGGATTCTTTTGCAATAATTTTAAATATTCGTCCAGCAATATTTGCAACATCAACCAATCCCGTCCCTTGTATTTTTATTAAAGCTACATTTTCTATTGTTGATATTCCGGTTATAGCATAATCACTTGCAAATGCGGCTGTTGTAATTTCTGTTCCAACAAAACTTGGATTAAATGTATTTTTAATAATAATTGGAATCGATTTAATTAAAGCCGGACGAATTGTTGGAGGATAAATTACTTTTGCTCCAAAGTGGCTCATTTCCAAAGCTTCTTCATAACTCATTTTTTGAATTGGTAAAGCTTTTTTAACTTTTTTTGGATCTGCTGTTAACACACCATCAACATCTGTCCAAATTTGTATTTCTTTAGCTTCTAAGGCAGCTCCAAATATTGATGCAGTATAATCAGAGCCACCTCTTCCAAGTGTGGTTGTTTCATTATCGGCAGTACTTCCAATAAATCCACAAACAACTTGCAGTTTTTTTGCGTTATCAAAATATTCCCGTATCAAATTATTTGTTAACACAAAATTTACTCGGGCATTTCCAAAATTATCATCAGTTTTAACAACTTTTCTGCTATCAAGAAATTCTGCTTCAACACCAGAGTTGTTAAATGCACCGGCAATAATTGTGCAAGAAAATCTTTCCCCATAACTCATTAGATGGTCACGGCTGCGTGGTGATAATTCCTTTATTAAAGAAATACCATATATAAGTTTTTCCAAATCGTCAATTAGTTTAAATACTTTAGTTCTGGTTTTCCTTAATATATCCCCATCAGTAAGTTTTTCTATTGCTGTTAGATGAATATTTTTTATTTGACTGAATGCTAATTTATATTCTTCATTACCAACAGAAGCCAACTCACCGGTTGAAATCAAAAGATTGGTTATTGTTTGGAAAGCTGAAAAAACTACAACTATGTTTTCATTATTATTTAAGCTTCCGCTTACAATTTCAATTACTTTTTTTATTGTATCAGGATTCCCCACAGAGGAACCCCCGAATTTATATATCTTGCGTTTCAAATTATTACTCTTTTTTATTTTTTACCAAAACATTTAACTAATGCTTGTTCCAAATCTTTTATTAAATCTTCTGCATCCTCTAAACCGACTGAAAGACGCACAAGACTATCTGTAATACCGGATTCTAATCTTTTTTCTCGCGGTATTGATTTATGTGTCATTGTGGCAGGATTACAAATTAAACTTTTTGTTCCACCTAAACTTTCCGCAAGTTTAAATATTTTTGTGGATGTAATAAACTTTACCGCAGCTTCTTCTGTATCTTCTTTAAATGATATTGATATCATTGACCCCGGTAATTTTTGTTGTTTAACTGCAACATTATGGTTTTTGTGTTTTTTCAATCCCGGGAAATAAATCTTTTTAATTTCCGGTCGTTTTTCCAAATACTCTGCAACTTTCTGTGCATTTTCAGAATGTTTTTCCACTCTAATTTTTAATGTTTCTATACTACGAATTAATAACCAGCTATCAAAGGGACTTAATACTGCACCGGTTGCGTTTTGTATATACTTTAATCTTTCCCCTAACTCTTCGGAATTTGTAACTACTAAACCCGCCAAAACATCGGTATGTCCACCAATATATTTGGTTGCACTATGAATAACAATATCAGCACCTAATGTTAAAGGTTTTTGAAAAATAGGTGATGCAAAAGTATTATCAACGCAAACTAAGACATTATGTTCTTTAGCTATTTTTGAAATTTTTTTAATATCACTTATTTTCAAAAGTGGATTTGTTGGGCTTTCCAACCAAATAATTTTGGTTTTTTCGTTAATAGCTTTTCTAACATTTTCTGCATCTGTTGTATCAACAAAATTAACAGTAATACCAAAATTATTGTAAATAGTTTTGAACAATCTGAATGCACCGCCATAAATATCGTCAACTGCTAAAATTTCATCGCCGGATTTTAGAAGCTTAACAACAGAATCTATTGCGGCAAGACCACTTGCAAACACTAAAGCATTTTTACCCTGTTCTAACTTTGCAACAATTCCCTCTAAAATATTTCGTGTAGGGTTATTAGTTCTTGTGTATTCAAATCCTTTATTAACTCCCGGTGCTTCTTGTACATATGTAGATGTTTGATAAATGGGAACCGCTACTGCACCTGTTAATGGGTCAACCGGTATTGATTCTAATATTGATGTTAATTCGTTCATTTTAATGCTCCTATATTATATTTTTTATATTTTATTTAAAACTAAAAAACCCCGCTAAAAGCGAGGTTTCAATATCCAAGACTTTTTAGCAATATTTTACGTCGTTGCAATATGTCATCAAATTCGACGTTGGATTTAAAACAAAAAAACCCGCCAAATAGCGGGTTTTAATTAACAAAATTTTACATGCTATTTAGCTATTTATTTAATGTCGTTGCAATTTGCTTTAAATCCCGACAAATATTTTTAAGAACTAAGTGCAAATATAAACCATCTTTTACAAAATGCAAGCACTTTTTGAAACATGATTGTTTTTTACCTTTTTATTGCTTAGTAATTAAAAAGAACAATCCCGAAAAAAATGATTATTAAATCAATAATTTTCGAGAATGTTCAAAATTATTATTTTTTAATTTCGTAATTGTTATTACTATAATTTGCATCCGGAATATGTTCGCTTCCTAATGATAATTGTGTAATCGGTTCAACTGTCTGTAATTTGATTTCGTAAACTGTTTTACCATCTTTCCAAATACTTAATGGTTCATATTTTGTAATTTCAAATCCCGAATCTGATTTTAGTGTTAATTCAAGTGGGGTTGGCAGGTTTCCAATTTTTTCAATTCTTACAACTAATTCGTTATTAACATATTCGGCTGATTTAATTCCTAAATCAGGATAACCCGGTTCAAAAAACCAGCTTTTCCAAAACCACGAAAGATCCTTTTTGAGAACATCTTCAAAAGTATAAAAGAAATCATACGGCATCGGATGTTTACCATTCCATCTATCAATATACTCTTTTAAGCAAGTCTTAAAACTTTCCTCGCCTATTAAATTCTCCAGCATTAAATAAGCAACCGCAGAACGCCCATAAGCATGTTGACGATAAGCTGCTGATTTCAAATTACTCGTCAAAGTCATTAATGGAACTTCATGTTCAACACCTGCAAGTTTTTCGTAACCCTTAATATTTCTTGCCTCAGGGTCATATCCTTCTGTTTGAGATTTTTGAAAATCCATTGGAAGCATAACTGCCCAGCCTTCATCCATCCAAGCATATTTTCGTTCATTAATACCCATATAGAACGGAAAATACGTGTGCAATATTTCGTGTGAAGTAACATATACATTCCCATTCCAATTGCTTGCTTCAACTCCTTCGTTAACCATCATTGGGTATTCCATGCCGCCACTTCCATCAAAAACTGTCATACTTGGATATGGGAAAGGCACACCCGGCAATTCTGTTGAAAAAAAGGCGATTGATTTTTTACTTAAATCTGCTACTTTTTTAAATCCTTCATTTTCTTTTTTATAAGCAGCAGAAACAAAAACATCTTTATCAGAATAGTATTTTACCCCATCCCAAAGATAATGGTCGCTCAAAGCAAATGCAAAGTCCGGCACTTGATCCGCCTTAAAACGCCAACTGTTTATTTTATTATCTGAAGTGATATTTCCATTTTTTAAATAATCTTCGGTAATAATGCCAATTACATCTTCACTCTTTTTAGCTTTCAAAAACTTTTGATAAATATTTTCGCTTAAAACTTCTTCTGCATTATTTAATAAACCTGTTCCCCATACGACAAAGTTTTTAGGAACATTAACTGTTACTTCAAAATTACAAATATCATTATAAAATTCTTGAATTCCGTCATAATTAAATGTATCCCATCCATCTATATCATCATATACAGAAACTTGTGGGTAAAAATATCCTATAAAATAAGATGTTGAATCATATTGTCCCATTCTAAGTGGGCTTTTTGCCGGAATAACGTAATTCCATTCAACAGTAATAGCCGCAATACTTTTTGGGCTTATTTTAGCATTTAAGTTAACAAAAAGATTGGTACCATAGATTGTAACATCCTTAGTTCCTATTTTCGAAGTTAAATCCAAATCGTTTACAACCAACTTTGTTATACAGACACCATCACCAATTGCATCAGGACGAATAGACCAATCTCTACTATTCCCCTTTTTATAAATATTTTCAAACAATCTAAAAACAATCATATTCAAAGAATCGGCACTATTATTTTTGTATTGAATAGTTTCACTTCCATTTAGCTTTCGAGTTATTGGGTCAAAATTAATAGTAATTTTGTAATCAGATGAATTTACCCAATAATTATTTCCGGGATGTCCATCAATTGAACGCGTTCCTTTTTCGTAAGCAGCCTGAATAGTTAAAGGGGTGTATAGTTTATTATTCTGCCCATAAGTACTTAAGCAGCCAACAATTATTAATAAAACAATTAACACTACTTTTTTCATAATTTCCTCATAGTTAATGCTTTAAAAAATAAAAAACCGCTTAAAAAATCAAGCGGTTTTATTAGTACTCAAATAATTTTATAAAAATTAAATTTTTTCAAAAGCATGTTGCAAATCAGCTATAATATCATCTGCACTTTCAATACCAACTGAAAGTCTTACCAAACCTTCGGTAATACCTGCTTCTGCACGAGCTTTAGCACCCATTGAAAGATGTGTCATACTTGCAGGATGTTGAATTAAAGTTTCAACACCACCAAGGCTGACAGCAAGCTGGCATAGTTTTACAGAATCCATAACAACTTTACCTGCGTCAAAACCACCTTTAAGCACAAAAGTAATCATACCGCCAGGACCTTTATGTTGTTTTAAACCAACTTCATATTGTGGATGGCTTTTTAATCCAGGATAATAAACAACTTCAACTTTGTCATTTGCTTCTAAAAATTCTGCTATTTTTTGAGCATTTTGACAATGTCTTTCTATTCTTAAACATAAAGTTTTTAATCCTCTATGTACTAAAAATGAATTAAATGGATCAATTACTCCACCCATTTGATTTAAACACTTTCTTAAATCAGCGTATAATTCAGGAGTTTTAGCAACAATAATACCAGCAACAACATCAGCATGTCCATTTAAAAATTTTGTCATACTGTGAAGTATAATGTCTGCACCTAATGAAAGAGGTTTTTGCAAAGCAGGACTCATAAAAGTATTATCAACAACCAACAAAGCATTGTTAGCATGAGCAATTTTTGCACATTCTTCAATGTCTGTAATAACAAGCGTTGGATTTCCGGGAGTTTCAATATATACTACTTTTGTATTAGGTCTTACAGCATTTTTTACATCGTCTAAAATATTAGTGTCAACAAATGTAACCTCAATATTAAATTTAGTAAAAATTGTACCAAGCAAAGTTGTTGTAGGTCCATATAATGCTTTAGAACAAACAACGTGGTCGCCAGCTTTTAATAAAGTTGTTAAAGCTGTACTAATAGCAGCCATACCACTTCCACAACCGAGTGCTTTATATCCTCCTTCAAGGTCAGCAACAGCATTTTCCATTGCTTCAACAGTTGGATTTTTCATTCTGGTATAAATAAATCCTTCTTCATCTCCTTTAAATATTGCAGCACCTTGATCAGCACTTTCAAACTTAAAAGTAGATGTTTGATAAATTGGTGGAACTACTGGTCTAAATTCATATTCGCCAATTCCGGCATGTACACACTTCGTCTCAAAACTTGCATTCTTATTTTCCATGATAACCTTCCATGTTAAGTATTTAATAATTCCTCGTCATTTCCGTTATTATCTTCATCGGGAATGATTTTAGCTATATCTACAATTGAGTCACCATCATTAAGACGGATTACTCTAACTCCTTGCGTATTTCTTCCCATTACTCTCATATCATTTACGCTTTGACGAATTACCATGCCTTGTACGGTCATAATTACAAATTCATCATTATCATTAACTTCTTTCATTGCTATTAAATTACCGTTTTTATCGCCGGTTTTAATAGTAATAACACCTTTTCCACCTCTATGAGTAATTCTATAATCGCTCAATTCACTTCGTTTACCAAATCCCTTATCGGTAACAACCAATAATGTGGATTCACGTTTTACGACAATACTTCCAATTACTTTATCACCTTTATCAAGAGTAATACCTTTAACGCCCGTAGCTGTTCTACCCATATCTCGAACATCTTTTTCGTTAAAGCGAATTGCCATACCGCTGCTGGTACCAATAACTATATCATTGTTTCCATCTGACAAGCCAACTTCACGCAGACTATCTCCGTCAACAAGATTAATAGCAATAATTCCACCTTTTCTTATATTTCCATATGCAGAAAGAACTGTTTTTTTAATGGTTCCATTTTCAGTAACCATAATAGTATACTTATCATCGGCAAATTCTTTAATTGCTAAGAAAGCGGTAATCTTTTCATCTTTATCTTTTTCAAGAATATTTTGAATAGCTCTACCTCTTGCAGCTCTTCCGGTATCAGGAACTTCATGAACTTTAAGGGCGAACACTCTTCCTCTATCAGTAAAGAACAAAATATAATGATGAGTAGATGCTATAAACATATGTTCAATAAAATCTTCATCTTTAGTGCCGGCACCGGTAACGCCTTTACCGCCACGATTTTGTCTTCTATAACCACTAACAGGAAAACGTTTAATAAATCCTTTATGGGAAATTGTTACAACTACATCTTCATTTGCAATTATGTCTTCTAATGAAAATTCTTTATAGTCATAAATAATTTCTGTACGACGTTTATCACCATATCTTTCTTTAATGGCTATTAATTCTTCTTTAATAATTAAATTCCTTTTTGCTTCGCTTTCCAATATTCCACGTAATTTTTCAATTAACTTAATAACTTCTCTGTATTCATCTTCAATTTTCTTTCTTTCCAAGCCTGTTAATCGTTGCAAACGCATATCAAGAATAGCTTTTGCTTGGATTTCAGAAAGCTTGAACTTTTTCATTAAGTTAACTTTTGCAGTTTCGGTATCACGCGATTTTTTAATTGTAGCAATAATTTCGTCTATATTATCAAGAGCAATTATATAACCTTCTAATATATGTGCTCTTCTTTCTGCTGCATCAAGTTCAAACTTGGTTCTTTTTATCAACACATCCATTCTGTGTTCTAAAAAGTGACCCATCATTTCTTTAAGAGTTAATACTTTAGGAATTCCCTTAACCAATGCTAAGTTAATAACACCAAAAGTAACCTGCATTTGAGTATGCTTGAATAATTGATTTAAGATTACTTCCGGCTGAGCATCTCGTTTAGTTTCAATTACAACTCTTAATCCATCTCTATCCGATTCATCTCTAATATTTGAAATGTCAGTAACTTTTCCGTCATGAACCAATTCGGCAATTTTTTCAATTAAATTAGCTTTATTAACTTGATAAGGAAGTTCAGTAATAATAATATTTTCTCTATCATTTTTTAATGTTTCAACATTAGCACGGGCTCGTACAATAATTTTACCGCGTCCTGTTGTATAAGCGTCCCTAACACCATCATAACCAAAAATAATACCGGCAGTAGGAAAATCAGGTGCTTTTACATATTTCATCAAACCTAACGAATCCATTGTTGGATCTTCTATTAAAGCAATAAGACCATCAACAACTTCAGTCAAATTATGAGGAGGAATATTTGTAGCCATTCCAACAGCAATACCACTTGCACCGTTAACCAACAAGTTTGGAAGATATGATGGTAAAACACTTGGTTCTTGTAAACTATCATCAAAGTTAGGAACAAAATCTACTGTATTTTTTTCTAAATCTCTTAACATTTCTTCAGATATTCGGGCAAGTCTTGCTTCAGTATAACGCATAGCTGCTGCTCCGTCACCATCTACCGAACCAAAGTTTCCTTGACCATCAACTAACGGGTAACGTAGTGAGAACTCTTGCTCCATACGTACCATCGAATCGTACACAGCAGAATCACCGTGTGGGTGATATTTACCAAGAACTTCACCAACTATTCTTGCTGATTTTTTATATGGCTTGTTGTGTGCCATACCCAAATCATACATCCCGAATAAAATTCTTCTGTGAACTGGTTTCAAACCATCTCTCACATCAGGCAAAGCTCTTGCAACAATAACGCTCATCGCATAATCTATATACGACGATTTCATTTCTTCTTCTATTGAGGCTGGTACAACTTTTTCAAAAAGTGTAGGCATAAAAAATCACTCTTTAATATTTATAAAATTAGATATCTAAATTTGCATATTTTGCATGTTTTTCAATAAATTCTCTACGGGGCTCAACAGCATCACCCATTAACACTTCAAAAATTTTATCTACATTTGAAGTTTCCAAGTTAACCTGTAAAATGGTTCTTGTTTCAGGGTTCATTGTAGTATCCCACAATTGCTCTGGGTTCATTTCACCAAGACCTTTGTAACGTGAAATTGTAACTCCTTTAGGGGCACCTGAATCATCAACTTCGCCTGTGGGTTCAAATGTACCTGATGCTTTGAAACGTTTTAATATTTTATCACGTTCATCATCATCGTAAGCGTAAAACTCTTCCTTCCCTTTTTTTATTTTATACAAAGGAGGTTGAGCAATATAAACTTTACCCGCAGTTAATAAATCACGCATATATCTATAAAAGAAAGTAAGTAATAATGTACGGATATGGGAACCATCAACGTCCGCATCAGTCATAATAATTACTTTTCCATAACGAGATTTTTCAGCATTAAACTCCATTCCAATTCCGGCACCAATTGCCGCAATCATTGCTTTTATTTCGTTATTTTCCAATATTTTATTTAATTTAGACTTTTCTACGTTTAATATTTTACCACGTAACGGTAAAATTGCTTGAAATCTTCTATCACGTCCTTGTTTAGCACTACCACCTGCAGAATCCCCTTCCACTATGTACATTTCGCAATGTTCGGGGTCATTAATTGAACAATCGGCAAGTTTTCCCGGAAGACGCATGGTATCTAATGCATTCTTTCTTCTTACAAGTTCACGTGCTTTTTTTGCCGCTTCACGAGCTTCAGCAGAGCGTAAACACTTTTCTATAATTTTTTTACCTACACCGGGATTCTCTTCCAAGTATTCGGCTAACTTTTCACCTACTAAAGTTTCAACTATAGATTTTACTTCGCCATTTCCTAATTTGGTTTTAGTTTGACCTTCAAACTGAGGTTCAGCAACCTTAACCGAAATAACTGCAGTTAAACCTTCTCTAAAATCGTCACCTGTTAAAGAGATTTTCGAGTTTTCTTTAACAAGATTATTTTTTGTTGCATAATTGTTTAATGTACGTGTAAGTGCAGTTTTAAAACCAACTAAGTGAGTTCCACCTTCGTGAGTATTAATATTGTTTACATAACTGAAAATGTTTTCAGAATACTCTGCATTATATTCAAACGAAATTTCAACAGGTGTATTATCTTTTTCACCTTCAATATAAACAGGTTTATGTAATGGTTCTCTATTTTCATCGAGATACTTAACAAATTCAATTAAACCGCCTTTATAATGATAGGTTGCTTCCTCGTTTTCAGCATCATCACGAATAACAATAGTTATATTTTTATTTAAGTAAGCAAGCTCCATCATTCTTTCAGCAAGAGTTTCAAACTTAAACTTAACTGATTTAAATATTTGATTATCAGGCAAAAAGGTTACTTTTGTACCTGTTTCTCCTTCTTTACATTTCCCTATTTCTTTAACCGGAGCTTTTGGAAATCCTCTTTCATATTCTTGATAATATACTTTTCCATCTCTCTTAACTTCCACATGAAGCCATTCTGAAAGAGCATTAACAACCGAAACACCCACGCCGTGTAAACCACCGGACACTTTATAACTATCTTTATCAAATTTACCACCGGCATGTAATACTGTCATTACAACTTCTAAAGCAGAGCGTTTTTCTTCCGGATGCAAATCAACCGGAATACCCCTGCCTTTATCAATTACCGTAACACTACCGTCTTTATTTATTTGAACGAAAACGTAGTCGTTATAGCCGCCTAAACACTCATCAATACTGTTATCTACTACTTCGTTAACAAGGTGATGTAAACCTCTTGAACCTACATCCCCAATATACATAGCGGGTCTCATTCTAACAGCTTCAAGTCCCTTCAATACGTTGATATTTTTTGCGGTATAGTTATTGGAACTATTGGCAACCACCTTATTTTCTCCTGTTTAATTACTGAACAAATTTAATTGAAGTTACAACTTCTTTTTTATAATAATTATTTATTTTTTCTTTAAGAGCTTCTTGTCGTAAATTTAATTCACTCCGCATAACTGAGTTTTCTACCCTTAAGCTAAGTACCTTTTTATTCAGCTTAATAGGTTCCACAAATTCCTTAAATTCCGGGAACAGCTCTAAAAATTCTTCAACAACTTTATATTTAAGAGATACTTCTCTAATTTTTTCCATACCTGCCGAATTCATAAGAACTTCAGCAAAACTTTTAATACTATTTTCTCTCAAACCACCATTCCCCCTTTAATATTAAATATGTTTGCATTGCTGCCGGCTTCAAGCTTTTCAATATTGGCAAAATCGGTTAATGTAATAAACGCCTGTCCAATATTTTTCAAATACTTACTAATATTAAAAGCTCTGTAAGTATCAAGCTCGCCAAATATATCATCCATCAAGAACACAGGGGAAATATTCTGTTTATCCTTAATGTAAAAAAACTGTCCAAACTTTAATGCAACCTGAAATGTTTTATGTTGTCCCTGCGATCCAAATTTTTTTAACTCTAAGTTGTTAATCGAAAACATAAAATCATCTCTATGAGGTCCAACCAAATTTGTACATCTTCTTAACTCGTCATTTCTTCTTTTAGTCAGAAGTTCATAAAATTCAGTTTGAATTTTATTGATATCAAAACTACCATAGGAGACATATTTTATAGATGGATTTTCATTTCCTTCAAGCAGATTATTATAAGCGGAAACTATATAATCCTTGAATTTTTCAATAAACACATATCTATGTTTAATTATTTCCGAGCCATAAACAACAAGATTTTCAGACCAAACATCTAACTGCTTCAACAATTCTTTATCTTGCCTTTCACTAATTTGGCTAAGTAAAGAAGACCTTTGGCGTAATGTTTTGTTATAATCCAGTAATATATTTAAATATGTTTCGCTTGTTTGAGAAATAACAGAATCAACAAACTTTCTTCTATCAGCCGGAGATCCTTGAGTTATAAGATGATCTGAGGGTGTTATGGTTACTAAAGGGAATTTTCCAATAACAGAGGCAGATTTTGTAACCTGCTTACCGTCAAGAAAATAATTCTTTTTGTTCGTATTTGTATCGTAATAGACAACAGCATTATTTTTAGTAATGCTGTTTAAATTACCTGTAACCTTAAAAAAATTTTTCCCAAAGTTAACTACTTCGCTATCTAAAGACTGAAGTAAGTTTTTTGTTGTACCAAGGTAATAAATCGATTCAAGAATTGATGTTTTACCTTGTCCGTTTCCTCCCACTATAAAATTTAAATTTTCAGAAAAACTTAAAAAAGTATTCTTATGTAATCTAAAATTTATTAATTCTATATCAATAACTGTCATTTTTCTTATTTAGACGCATTGGCATAATAAGCACTAACAAATCTTCGTCGGGCTTATTATCGCTTAAACTAACCAAAAGAGGTTTTGTTGCTTCTTTAATTTTGAATACTAATTCATCATCACTATTGATATGTGAAAGCATATCATTTAAGTGAACGCAATTAAAGCCAATTTCCAAAGGAAGACCTGTATATTTGCATTGAACGTTTTCTTTAGCTGAGAAGCTATTATTTACATCGATGGCACTAATTTCAACATTATCAACACCAAAAGTAAATAATACTTTTTTATTGTCAGAGTAGTTTGCAAAAATCAACATACGTTTTACAGCATCGTGTAATTGAACTTTGCTTACTTTCATTCTTAATTCGTTATCTAATGGAATAACGGCATCGTAATTTGGAAATTTATCGGCAATCAAACGAGAATACAAAGTAAACTGCTCGGTATTAAATGTAATATAAGTTTTGTCTATAACAATTTCAAAATCTTTTTCTTCTAAAATTTTCGATGCAATTACTACACTCTTTTTAGGAACAACACATGTTAATGGAGAATCTAACTTAATATCTGTTAAAGTATGTTTAACAAGTCGGTAACCATCTGTAGAAACAATACGCAAACCGTCATCTTTAAAATCAATTGCCAAGCCCGTCATCGATTGTTTAGTATTTTCACCTATTACATACAACGAATTGTCAAAAATCTCTTTTATTCTTTTACCATTCATTGTAACTTTAACATCTGTTGGAGCCGCATTTGGAATGTTTAATGGATAATTATCTCTATCTAATATGTTTAAGTTATAAGTACCACTTGGGGTTGTGAGAGTTGCAAGTTTGCCTTCTATTATGGAAAAAGAAATCTGTGTATCTTTCAAACTTCTTACTATGTCATAAATTAGATTTGCATTAATTAAAAAACTTGCTGTTGTTTCTTCTGTGTTAATAATGTCAAATTTTGCACATAATACCATTTCTACATCAGATGCATAAATTGTCATCACGCCATCAGCTATTTCAACTAAAAAATTTAAATATAAATCTACCGGAGACTTTGTATTGATTACCGGATATAATTTTGATAAACCTTTATTCAGCTCAGTACTATTAACTTTAAATTCCATTTTACACTCCAAATTAAAAGGCTAATATACCAAAAATTTACATCATTTTCAATTTTTAAGCTATGCATTTTGCTTTATTTTTTTAATTAAAATAGAGCGAAATATTTAGATTTTGCCATTTTTTGTTCTTATAAATCATAATCCTTTCAATTCTTTCAATTATACTCTTAATGCAATTTTTTCTTCTCTCATTTTTGGCATATATTGTTTCATCATCGTATTTTCCATAGCTAATCCGCTGAAGTTAAAAAGCAGAAACTTGAAACCAGAGACTTGAAACTTAGCAAATATTTGTCTGAACGGGGATTCTTCGGATTTTAATGATTTTTGGGATTAAAGATTGAAAAAATAGAAACTTGAGACTTGAAACTGGAAACTTGGTGATTGGAGTTAATGGACGAGATTGTCTCAAAAGTCGGATTTAACTTTTTAAAGTTGGGAACTCACCTCGACTTAGCAAACATCGCTAAGTAAACCGATTCCCTTGATTATAAAAGAGAAAGGAAATTTTCCCGTCCAATATTTGTCGTCTATTCTTTCTTACTCTTTCAATATGTATTGCATAACGCATGAAATTATAATATGATACGTGTTATACATTCCCCTTCTCTTTTCAAGAGAAGGCGGTGTACTCAACGGGGTTTGTTGAGTCGAGGGATGAGTTTGTCAACATGTAAATGTGAGTATTATTAATAAATCGCATAATTCATTAAAGACCTCACAACTATCTATCTTCATACTTTTGATACAGCCTCGGGTCTGTACATCGTAATTCATTTAATATATGTTTTTAGGCAATATTTATTAGCCATCCAATTTTACTGAGCGGTGTTCACTTACCCCGACGTAAAAATCACGCCGGGTCACAACCAGCTTTTTCCGCTGGAGAAAAACACAATACGACATTTATTCAGCCTGTCACATACCAAATCATTTCTGCCAAAATTAAAGCAAATTATTTTGTATTTTAGAGTTTATATTTAAATATTATAAGTTATGATAAACACCTTAGAATTATTACAAAAGCACTTTGGACACAAATCGTTTACCGGATTTCAAGAAGAAGTCATAAAACGTCTTGTTTTTGAAAAAAAACACACATTTGTTATTATGCCAACAGGGGGAGGCAAATCAATCTGCTATCAATTACCTGCATTAATTTTTGAAGGCGGAACAATTGTTATTAGTCCATTAATTGCCTTGATGCAAGACCAGGTTGATACATTAAAGAAAAAGGGGATTCCAGCCGATTTTATAAACTCTACTGTTTCAGCAGATCAAAAGAAAACACGTCTTGAAAGATTTGTAACAGGAAAAACCAAACTTTTATATGTTACTCCCGAAAGATTTAGAAAACCCGACTTTGTTGAGGAAATAAAAAAAACCAACATATCATTACTTGCAATTGATGAAGCACATTGCATTAGCGAATGGGGACACGATTTTAGACCCGATTATTCACGCATTGGTGAATTTAGAGAATTATTGGGTAACCCCTTAACAATTGCATTAACGGCAACCGCTACATTAGATGTACAAAAAGATATAGTATCAAAACTTAATTTAGAATCTAAAGAAATAAAATTATTCCATAGTGGAATCAACCGCCCAAACTTACGTTTGGAAGCTGTTGATGTTTACGATGAAAAAGAAACTTTAAAATCTATTTTTAGAGTGCTGGATAATTACAAGGGGAGTGGAATTATTTATTTTTCTTTAATTAAAAAATTAGAATATTATTCCCAGATACTTAGTGATAAAGGCTACAAACATAAAGTATATCACGGCAAGCTTGACCCAAGAGAAAGGAAGAAAACCCAGCGTGATTTTCTTTCAGGAAATACCGATTTAATTTTAGCTACAAATGCTTTTGGTATGGGGATAGATAAGGCGGATATTCGATTTGTTATTCACGCCGAAGTTCCTTCTTCAATTGAATCTTATTACCAAGAAATTGGACGAGCAGGACGAGACGGCAAAAATTCATTATGTGTTTTATTGTATAATCAACAAGATTTATACATCCAAATGGAATTTATAAAATGGTCAAACCCCAACGCAGATTATTATTCCCGCGTATATGACTTGCTAAAAGCTGACATTACTGCCGTCAACTCTATGGGGATTGATTACCTTAGAGAACAACTCAGCTTTAAAGATAAAAGCGATTTTAGAGTTGAAACAACCCTTGCAATGCTTGATAGATACGGTATAACGGAAGGGGATATTGAAAACAAAAATTTGGTTTTATGTGGGGAATTACCACATCAATTGAGCAGCGAAAAATATTTAAACAGCAAACTGCTTTCAGACAACAAAAAACTTCTTTCTGTGGTGAATTATTTCAAAACAAAAGAATGTCGTAGAGTCTATATAAATGAATATTTCGGCTTTAACGATTTACCTGTTTGCCATAATTGCGATAACGACTAATCTTTATGTGATGAGGAATTATATTTGAGTAATTTTTCCCAATTTATTATTCCCTTGCTGCAAAACATTTCATCTAATTCCATAGTAAAGATATGAATTATTTCTTGATAACTAACATTAAATTCTTCATCTCTTTGCTGTGCTTTATAACCTAACGGTTTTATTATATCTATATAAAGGTTTTCTTCCCCAGAAATAAAATTCCAAAATTCCTGACCACAAAATTTATAATAATTTTCTGATTTGTAAGGATTTTTATCTTTTCAATAGCAACATCCGTTTACAGCTACTACTTCAATTTTAGAATCACTTGTGCGGAGTGTTTTTCTTGCCTTATCAAAGTCAGTTGTCATCTTTTTGATTTGACTTGAATTACCCCAATTTGGACCAGATTTAATTGCTACTATATAACGTTTGTTCTCCTTGTTAAATTCTAAGTCAATACCAATTATACCTGATTTCCATCCACCATAAACCTGTTCATTTATATAGATTGCCAATCCTTCAAGCCAAGTACCAAACATCGTCTCTTCTTGTGAAGATAAATGTGCATCAATTAAGTTTTTTACTAAATCATGTGCACTAATTATATTTTTAGCCCTAAATAGATAAGGATTTTTTCGTAACAAAATTTTCTTTAATGTTAAATTTTTAATACTATTTAATCTGCTGTCATGAAATTGTTTAATATTCTTTTCAACATAATTAATTACATCATCCAACTTTAAGTTTGTCATATCCGTCATCGCCCTGAAACAAGTAATTTTGAGTTTCGAAATTATTCTGAATTTTTTCTAAAACCGAATCGTAGTATTCTTTTTGTATATCTATTCCAAAAGCTTTTCTATGCATCTTTAAGGCAACATCTATAGTAGTACCACTTCCCATAAAGGGATCTAATACAAGGTCATTTTCTTGAGTAAAAAGTTTAATAAACCATTCCGGTAAAGCTTCTGGAAAAGCCGCACTATGGTTTTTATTGCCACATTCTGTTGATAAATGTAATACATTTGTTGGATAAACAAAACTTCTTTCAACCCAATTAGAAATATTTTTACCAAAACCACTTCCGCTTTTTGATTCATCGCGTAATTTATCGGTATTACTTAAATTTTTTAATCTGTCTTTAGCCCAATCGCCTACGGGCACCATTACAGATTCTTGGTACATGTTAAATTTTTTTGTTTTATTAAACTGCAACAACCTTTCCCAAGAATCTCTAAATCTATTTGGCCATTTACCAGGGTAGCTGTTTTTTTTGTGCCAAACAAATTCTTCAGTCCAAAACCATCCTTGTTTTCTTAAAGCTAAAATCAATTCCAACACATATGTGTGTCTTTCGCCATTCTCAGCTTTTTCTTTTATATTTAGAATAAAAGTGCCGGTTGGTTTCAAAACACGCAGCAATTGCTCGCTAATAGGTAAAAACCATTCAACATATTTTTCAGGTGAAATTCCCCCATATGTATTTTTTCTTCTATCAGCATAAGGAGGGGATGTAACTATCAAATCCACAAAGCTATCTGGATATTTTTGTAGTACTTCCGAGGAGTTGCCTAATTCTATTATCACATTTTTAGCTGACATAAGTTTATTTTTTTCTAAATGAATATTGTAATATATTTCTTTTTAAACAAAATTTCCATCTATTTCGTTTGTTTAAACTACAAAGGCGGTACAATTATACCGCCTCAAGAAAATACATGTAAGTCCCTTTATTTTGTCAGTATCATCTTTTTAACGTCTGAAAAATTGCCGGTATTAATTTGATAAAAATAAATTCCGCTTGGTAAATTACCCGCATTAAACTTTACCGAATGTGTACCTGCTTCTGTAAAGCCATTTACTAAGGTTGCTATTTTTTCACCTAATGTATTAAAAACTACTAATTTAACGTTTCCGTTTTGTGGAATACTATAATTAATAGTTGTTTCAGGATTAAAAGGATTAGGATAGTTTTGTACTAATTCAAATTCTTTTGGAGCCTCAATGTTTACTTCAATAATGTTTGAATAAGTAAATTTGCCATCATTATCTATTTGTTTTAATCTGTATAAATATTTTCCGGCAATTGTTAAATTATTATCTGTAAAACTATATTCTTTGATAGAATTACTATTTCCAAATCCTGAGATATAACCTATTTTTTCCCAATTATTATTAACATTTCTTTCAATTTCAAAACCATTATTATTAAGTTCAGTTGCAGTAGCCCAATTTAATATTACTTTGTTATCAGATTTTACAGCAGAAAAAGATGATAATTCTACTGGGAAAGCAGATTCAGAACCAAAAACAAATTCACTAAAACCGGTTGTAATTAATTGAGAGAACAAATAGTCGTCATCTTTGTTGCCTACTGTACCATTATTATAGTATACTAAAAATCCACAATCAGAAAAATCACCACTGCCCGGATTACTTCTTTTGTATAATTTTATTGTTGTAGTTGCTTCATTTGCATATTCAGTTATATCAGGACAGTTTTCAACTTCAAAACGTAATTTATAACCGGTTTCTTCATTTATAACTAAATTATTATTAGGTTCAATTACCCAGCGGTAATTACTAACTTCTGCCGGTAAACTTGTTCCGTAGTTTGCAGGTGGATTATTATAGTGGTTTACAAGAATATTTCCGGTTTGCGTAATATTTCCAAATTGTATTTCGCCAATACCGGTTCCATTACCAATTGTAATATTCTGGTTCCCTGTATTGCCTACAATTCCATTATTTCCATTGCTGCCTAATGTGGTTACTCTAATTGTATCTGAATAAAAACTTATTTTTTCATTAGCATCCACTGCCCTAACTCTGTAATAATAAGTTTGCCCGGCTGTTAATCCTGATATTTCTTTTGCTGTTAAAGATACTGACAAGTTAGTATATCCTTCAATGCAATCAGTCTCAAAATTGTTAGATGTAGCTACATCTAAAAGATAACTTGCTGCACCTGTAAGTTCGTTCCAGCTTGCAGTAAATGAATTATTATTTACTGCCGTACCTAAATTTGCTGTTGGAGCAATTTTTAATATCTTTTGTTCACCGTAGCTGGTGCCAAATTGATTTGTTGCGTATGCCCTGACGTAATAAGTTTGAGATGGATCAAGATCGGTTAGAGTTCCAACGATGTGGTATGTAAGTACTGTATAAGTAACTTTATGATCATTTTCATCATCAACAGAAGGGTTGGGATCTGTAGACCAGCATATTCCTTTTTCAAGAACATAGTCAATAGAACCATAAGTAGCTTGAGGAACAACACCATTAGATGGGATAGAGCCATCGCATTTTGCGTCGTTGATTGTGATATCTGTGATACTTGTAGTTGTAACTACAGGTAAACCTGCTGGTGTTATCTTAATATCATCTATTGCCAATGCTTGGACATATAACGGAGTTGTAGAACCCTCGCCCGATGTTGGTGTATAATTCCATGCTAAATAAAATAATTCACCAGGGGCTATTTCTACATTAATATTGTTGTTAATACCTCTTGTAACACCCGGTCCGATTTCGTATCCTCCAAATAATGGATATCCAATAGAATTGTCGGCGGCAAAATTAGTCACAAAAGAACCACCGGATTGAATCCAATTTATCCCATCTGTTGAGTGATACATTATTATAGAATATCCACCTGTATATGTACCTTGTCTATATTTTTCTACATTATATTGAACATTTAGTGATTTTATACTTGAGGCTCCGGTATTTTTTAACTGGGTATATATATTTATGCTTTTGTTTAATTGAAACAAGAGTCCACCAAGTGCTTTATCATTGTTGGTAGTCTTAAAATAGTCGGTATAAGAATATTGACCAATGGAAGGAAATTTATTTCCAGAAACAATATAACTAACGTTTGTTGAAACATTATCTCCAAAATAACTACCAACAGTTCGGACATTCGATAGATTATAATTATCATCTATTTTCCAAAAAGCCGGTAGATTATTACTATATGCTGAATTTACATCAGTTCCAAAATTTTCAGTTGTTATATTTGCAACTGAAATACCAACCTGTCCATAAATAAAGCCACTAACAATCAAAAAAACTATTAAAAAAACTTTCTTCATATTTTAAAAAATTCCTAAATAAATAAAAAAATGCAGTTGCAAAAATACAGAATTTATTTATCAGATTCTATGCAGAAACATAGAACTGTATAAATTCATTAATAAGATTCGTATTGATAAATATAAGGGAATAATAAGTACAATTATGGGAATAAATACGAAAAAAAAGCCTCTAAACGTTTTTTGTTTAGAGGCATTCAATCATTTAGCCTTCAAACTTTAACACTTAACTCTATTTGAGTAGTGTCATTTTTTTAGTTGTAATTATATTTCCTGCACGTAAAGTGTAAAAATAAGTTCCAGATGATAATCCTTCAGCATTAAAATTGACCGAATAATTTCCTGTGTTTTGTTCTTGGTTAACCAATTCTTTTACTTTTTCTCCAACTATATTATATATAGTTAAATTAACAAACTGCTGATCAGCAATTGAATAGTTAATTGTTGTAGAAGGGTTAAAAGGATTTGGGTAATTTTGTGATAAATTAAAATCAACTGGAGTTGAAACTGTTTCGTCAACAGAAACAAAAACAGAATCATAAGAAACCAAACGAATAGCATCCGCAACCACATAAACATTAGAACCGGTTCCGGCATCCGAAATTTTTACATTTTCGTTTGATGTTCCGGCAAAAGTATAAGTTCCAATAAGTTTCCAAGTAGAACCACTTGTAGACTGGTCAGCTCTAACTGTATCGATTCCATCTTTATGTTCAATAATAAAAGGAGTGTTTTTACATCTGTTAGAAGAGGCAACCCACCAACCATAAACTTGATAAGAGGCTTCTTTAGTTAAGTTTAAGTTAAACTGAGCATAACTTTCACCTGTGCCAACAGCATTTAATTGAGCAGCTGTTGTTCCATAAAACCCAGTATTTGCTGTTGGAAACCAATCAGGTCCATTAAGCGAAGCTTCCGGGTCACCTGTATCTATAATTTTTTCAAATGTCGGTTCTTTTGGTAAATGCAAAGAATCGGAATGAGTTATAGCAAAAATTACCGGAACGGCTCTTTGTTCAGAAGGGGAGTTTACAAACTGATTTCCAACTGCCATTTGGGTTGAACCGCCACCATCTAAATTTAAAGCTTCAACACATCCTAAGGTAATAAATTCCTGTGCTAAGGCTGTAAGTCCAATTCCTGTAGAAATAGTTGATTGTCTTCCATCAACAACCATTATTAAAACATGTTTGTTGGCTGTGTAACCAATTGCGGTTCTTGGATCGCCGTTATCCAAACCAACGCCGCTGCCCCACATAATTTCTTCGTTATAAGTAACATGCACCTGTCCATTTTTTACTAAAACAGGTCCGCCGCCAATACCTACAAGCAAACTATCATAAACAATTCCGGTTGATTGTGTTGGAGCCGGTTTTGGATTTGGGTCGTTATATATATAGTTAAGGGGGTTATCGTATTTATAAATTCCAGCCATTGTATTGTTAAAATGGTAAATCCAATCAACTGAAAGTTCTCTGTTGTTTTTCATTCCAAAAAATCCTCGCATCACGGGATAAGTCAAGCCGTTTCTTGTAAGAGAACCCACATTTTGAGCTTTTACTTCGTTAGGATAAATTACTGCAGAATAAGATGTTGAGCCACCAAAAAAACCACCATTAACAGAAGCATAGGCACCAAACTGAGCATTTAATACTTTTACAGTTGCAGCACTTGTAGCTAAATAAGGTCTAATAGCAATATTTGGATTATTTAAGTCAACATCAAAGTAATAAGCCTGTAAAATAGGGGAGGTTCTTGTTCCTTTAAATAATTTAACTCCGTTTGGCAAATTGTAATTAGAAGTAACATCTGTCCATGTAATATTTTCACCAAAACTAATAGAATAAATAAGCACTAAAAAGAGTAATAATTTTTTCATTTCTTTACCTAAATAAGATTTGTAAAAATGCTTTAAAAAATAATCAAAATAACGGACAAATCAGTATAAAATAATGTTTTTTAACTGAATTTCATTGCAAAAATTAAAAATTAACCAAAAATTTAATATATTTAACATTTGAGTAAAATTAATCATTAAACAAACAAAGGATGCAGTAATGAAAAACAAAATCCTAATAATATTACCATTATTATTATTCTTTATAGGATGTTCAAGTTCTCGTCAAATACAATTTGAAGAGTACAATTTAGATAATGGACTACATGTAATATTACATGAAGATCATTCAACTCCTATTACAGCAGTATCGATTATGTATCATGTAGGTTCAAAAAATGAAGACCCTCAAAGAACAGGTTTTGCACATTTTTTTGAGCACTTAATGTTTGAAGGTTCGCCAAATATAGGAAGAGGTGAATATTTTAAAACAGTTGAAAGTGCAGGTGGTTCGTTAAACGCAAACACTTCGTTCGATAGAACCTTTTATTACGAAATATTACCTTCTAACCAATTAGAATTAGGTTTGTATCTTGAATCAGAACGTCTTTTGCAATTAAGAATTGATAGTGTTGGTGTTGAAACACAACGTAAAGTTGTAAAAGAAGAACGTAAACAAAGTTACGAAAATAGACCATATGGTTCTATTTTGGAAGAAACATTTAAAAGAGCTTACAAGGTTCACCCTTATAAATGGCTTCCTATTGGTTCAGCTCAATATATAGATGAAGCTAAACTACAAGAGTTTATAGATTTCCATAGTGAATTTTATGTTCCAAATAACGCAACATTATCAATTGCCGGTGATATTAACAAAGAACAAACAAAAGAATTAGTTAATAAATATTTTAGCGAAATTCCAAAAGGGACAAAAGAAATTTTTAGACCAAATGTTGTTGAACCCCCATTAATAGCAGAAGTTAGAGACTCTGTTTATGATAATATTCAACTTCCTGCTGTTATTCAAGCTTATAGAATTCCTGCTCAAGGAAGTACTGATTATTACGCATTAAACATGTTAACAACTTTATTATCTTCAGGTCAAAGCAGTCGTTTTTATAAAAGAATTGTAGATGAAGAACAAAAAGCTGTTTCGGCAATGTCTATTCCATTTACGTTAGAAGATAGCGGTTTGTTTTTAGCTTTTGCTGTTTGCAATATGGGAGTAGAAATTAATAGTGTTGAAAGTTTAATGGATGAAGAAATTAAAAAAGTACAAGATCAATTAATTGACGAAAAAGAATTTCAAAAATTACAAAACCAAATGGAAAATGATTTTGTATCAGGAAATTCACGCGTTGGCGGTATAGCTGAAAATTTAGCAAACTATTATGTTTATTTTGGCGATACTAATTTAATAAATACAGAATTAGAACGTTTTATGAAAGTTACTCGCGAAGATATTCAACGTGTAGCAAAACAATATTTGGTTAAAGATAACCGAGTAGTTTTACATTATTTACCAAAAAGCGAAAAAAAATAATTTGATTTTGGAGAAAACTTAAAATGAAAAATAAAACAAGATTATTTATAATTTTTTATCTATTAATAGCTGTATCGATGTTTGGTCAGCTGGATCGTTCAAAAAAACCGATGCCCGGACCAGCACCTAACATTCAAATTGGCGATTATGAAAAATTTGAATTGCCTAACGGCTTAAAAGTTATTGTTGTAGAAAACCATAAACTTCCTAAAGTAAATTTTAGACTAATACTTGATAGAGAACCTATTTTAGAAAAAGATAACGCTGGTTATGTTGATATTACAGGTCAATTATTAAGAACAGGAACAAAAAACAGAACAAAAGCCCAATTAGATGAAGAAATTGATTTTATGGGAGCTTCGTTTTATACTTCATCTGCTTCAGTTAATGGTTCTTGTTTATCAAAATATTCAGATAAACTTTTTTCAATTCTTTCTGATGTAATTTTAAATAGCCAGTTCAAACAAGAAGAATTAGACAAAATTAAAACCAAAACATTATCTGGATTAGCATCCATAAAAGATGATCCCGGTGAAATTGCCGCAAGAATTAGAAAAGCAGTAATTTATGGAAAAGAACACCCTTATGGCGAATTAGAAACCGAAACGACAGTAAAAAATATCAATTTAGATGTTTGTAACGAATATTATAAAACTTATTTCGTTCCCAACATTGCTTATTTAGCAATTGTAGGCGATATAACTTTAGATGAAGCAAAAGAATTGGTAACTAAATACTTAGGTGCCTGGGAAAAGAAAGAAGTTCCTCAACCGGAATACAAAACTCCAAAAGCTCCTTTAGTACGTAAAGTTACAATTGCAAACAGAGATAATTCTGTTCAGTCGGTTGTATCTGTTACTTATCCATTAAATTTAAAAATAGGAACTATTGATCAAATTAAAGCTCAGGTTGTAAATTCAATTTTGGGTGGAAGTGCAACTGCACGTTTGTTTATGAACTTAAGAGAGAAACACGCTTATACTTATGGTGCTTATTCAAATATTACTCCCGATGAATTAGTTGGTAATTTTACAGCTTCTTGCGAAGTAAGAAATTCTGTTACTGATAGTTCTGTTGCTGAAATTGTTGCCGAAATGACAAAAATAAGAACCGAAAAAATTACTGAAGAAGAATTACAAAACACTAAAAACTATTTAACAGGCAGTTTTTCACGTAGCTTGGAAGACCCTCAAACTATTGCAAATTTTGCACTTAATATTGAAAGATATAATCTTCCAAAAGATTTTTACAAAAATTATTTAACTTCATTAAACTCATTAACTGTTGATGATATTTATAATGCTGCAAATCAAATGATTAAACCTAACAATGCTCATGTTGTTGTTGTTGGTAGTGTTGAACAAGTTGCAGATGGATTAAAAAAATTCAGCCAAACAGGAAAACTTGATTACTTAGATCTTAATGGTGAAAAATATGACCCTTCTGCAAAAACAATTCCGGAAGGAGTTACTGTTGAAAAAGTAATTGAAAACTTTATTAATGCATTAGGTGGAAAAGAAAAATTATTAAGCATTACTTCTTCATCCGTTGTTTTGGGTGGAAAAACTCCAATGGGTGAATTTACAGTTAATATTATGAAAAAAGCTCCTTTTAAGTTATATCAAAAAATTGATGCCGGTATGTTTGTTCAGGAAACTATTTTTGATGGAACTAAAGGCAGGCAGTCTGCTATGGGTCAATCAAAAGATTTAGAAGGAAGCGATTTGGAACAATTGAAATACGAAAGTTCATTTGAGCCATACCTTCATTTAGAAGAAAATGGAATTAAAGCCGAATTAGTAGGTTTTGAATCAATTGATGGAAAAGACTTATATAAAGTCTGTTTAACTCTGCCTTCAGGTAAAAAATTATATCATTATTTTGATAGTGCTACCGGATTAAAAGATAGAGACATTAATACTTTGGAAACTCCTCAAGGAAACTTTACTCAAACTAACATATATGGTGATTACAAAGAAGTTAACGGTATTAAATATGCTCATAAATTAACACAAAGTATGGCAGGTCAAACTTTTGATTTGAATGCTTCATCGGTAGAACTTAATGGTAAAATTGATGACAGTTTGTTTGAAATCAAATAACAACAATTATTAATCTCTATTTAAGCCTTATTAGCATAAACTAATAAGGCTTTTTTTTTGGCTAAATTTTTACTATGTTTAGTCGATTATTATTAACAATTAATTTTACTTTTTATATTCTTTTTATTAAAGGATTTTCTATGATTTATGATTCATTAAGCAATTTCAAAAAGTATATTTCATTAAATGATAACTTTAAAGATGTAGCTGAGTTTTTGGAGCAAAATAATATTGTTAACCTTACAGAGCCTAAATATTATATTAATGAAGATACCTTTGCTTTAGTTAGTGAATACAATACTAAAAATCTATCTGAAAGTTTTATTGAATATCATAAAAAATATATTGATATTCAAATTGTGTTAAAAGGAAAAGAAAAATTAGGTTATTGCGATTTTGAATCTTGTAAAAGTTTAACTTTTGATGATGAAAAAGACTTTGGTAAGTTAGATGGAGTTCAAGAGTTTGTTAAGCTTGAGTATCCAAAGTTTGCTATTCTTTTTCCCTATGAAGGGCACACGCCTCAGTTAAACTTTTTAGATAATTCAGAATACGTAAAAAAAATGGTAATTAAAGTACCAAATAATTTATAGGTTTATTATGAAAAAGATTTTATTGTGCGATGATTCTGCATTTATTAGAAAACGTTTAAAATCGATTCTTGCAGAATTTGATTTTACTTTTTTTGAAGCACCCGATGGAGAGGCGGCTTTAAATTTAATTAAAATTGAAAAATTTGATTTAATTATTTTAGATATGCTTATGCCCAAAATAACCGGACAACAAGTTTTGGTGGAATTAAAAAATCAAGGTGTTGGTGTTCCTGTTATTGCGTTATCGGCTGATATTCAGGAATCTACTGTTAGTTTTTGTATGGAAAACGGAGCTTTTGCTTTTTTAAACAAACCTCCTAAAAACGAGGAATTAATATCAAAAGTAAAAGAAGCAGTTAAATTATAAGTGGAGGATTTGTGCTGTTAAATGAACACGAATTAGATGTATTTAAGGAATTACTTAATATTGGAGTTGGCAAAGCAGCTTCCTTGTTGAATGAACTTGTACAATCTCCCATAAAGTTATCTATTCCAAATATTATTGTACAAGAGCTTTCTGTTTTTATAGAGGAATATATTAAGTCCGATTCTAATCCCTATTTTGCAGTAAAATTAAACTTCGACGGTACTTTTTCCGGTGTTGCCGAAATAGTTTTTCCAAGCGAAAGCGGTAATAATCTTGTTTCTGTTTTGACCGGAGAAGAAAAATATTCTGATGAACTCGATAACGTTAGGGTCGGCACATTAAACGAAGTTGCCAATATGTTGTTAAACGGGGTAATGGGCTCAATTTCCAACTTATTAAAAGAGAGTTTTCAATACTCTATTCCGGTTTATTATGAAGATACGTTCCAAAATCTTCTTACTTTTTCTTCTCATAATCAAGTTATTTTAATGGGTGAAACTCATTTTGAAGTTGAACAGCTTTCTATTGAGGGGGATATTATTATTTTACTTGAAATACCATCTTTTGAAAGTTTAAAAGCTGAACTAAATAAACTTTTGGAAAATTTGTAAAATGACATGTGCTAAAATTTTTTCCATCTATAATTCTGTCAGAATTGGTGTTTTTGTAATTGACTGCCAATATAACATAGTATTCTGGAATAAATCATTAAATGAACAATCCCTATTATCGTATGCAGATGTCTGTCATAAAAATATATTTTCATTGTTCCCTCATCTTGACAATAAAATTTTTAAAATAAGGATGAATAATCTTTTTGCAGGAGGTCCTCCCGAATTCTTTTCTGCTCAATTAAACAAATATATTATTCCCATTCAGGATAAAACTGGTGCCTTCAAAACACAACATGCAACTGCCATTAGAATGACTGCTCCAACTTCTAATGAACAATTTATCGTTTTTTCAATTATTGACATTACTGATGAAAAAAAACAAATTGATAACTACAAAGAAATGCGTAATAAAGCCTTATATGAAATTGAAGAAAGAAAAAAAGTTGAGGAATTATTAAAACAATCCGTTTCTGAATTAGAGCGTGTTAATAAAGAACTTGAAGAAGCCAATAGAAGTAAAGACAAATTTTTTTCTATTATTGCTCATGATATTAAAAATCCACTTAGTGCCATTATGGCTTACAGCGAATGGGTGGAAGAAGAATACAAGGAACTTACCCATGAAGAAATTATTGAGGCAATCAGCTCAATTAAAGTATCATCAAAAAATCTTTTTGGTTTGTTGGAAAATTTATTAAACTGGACACGCTTAAAACTCGGACATGCCGAATATGATCCTGAAGTTGTAAATTTACTTGAAATGTTTTCTTCTCTTGATTCTCTGTATAAAATTTCTGCCTTAAATAAAGAAATAAGTTTAGATTTTAGTGTTGACGACAATGTACGTCTTTTTGTTGATAAAAAAATGCTTCAAACGGTATTGCGTAATTTAATATCCAACGCAATAAAATTTACTCGCCACGGTGGTTCAATATTTGTTGAAGCTGTAAAAACAGGGGAAGAGATTATTATTTCCGTAATGGATAATGGCGTTGGAATGAGTGAAGTACAGGTTGCAAATATGTTTAAAATAGATAAAAGCTCATCGACTCCGGGAACGGACAAAGAAGAAGGTACAGGCTTGGGGCTTGTTTTATGTAAAGAATTAGTAGAAAAGAATAAGGGAAAAATTTCGGTTAACAGTTCAGTAAATAAAGGAAGTACGTTTAATTTAATGTTTAAAAGTGAAGCAGCCTTTTAAAATGACTTAAAAAGGCTGCAAAAATTTTACCATCTTTTTCCACCGCCATGGCCGCCACGTTGGTTGCTTCCACCGCTTCTTCCACCGCCTCTATTAAAACCGCCGTTTCCACCGCCACGTTTGTCATTGCTTTTTGGGCGTGCTTCGTTTACGACTAATTTTTTTCCTTTTAAATCTTGAGTATTGATTTCATTCATTGCCGTTGTTGCTTCAGCGTTGTCTTGCATCTCTACAAACGCAAATCCTTTTGATTCGCCTGTAAACATATCTTTAATTACTTTTACGCTCTTTACTGCTCCAAATTGTGCGAAGAGGGTATTTAAGTCTTGTTCGGTTGCTTCTTTTGCAAGATTTCCAACGTAGATATTCATAGCTTTATCCTTTTTTTGAGTTTCTTTAAGAACTAATTAAGTGTTCTATTAATGGTTAATGTAAGATATAAAAAAATATCATAATTTCCTAATCCATGTTTTTACAAAAATTTTACTTATTTTTTTTATTAATTCAATAATAAATAGAATAAGTAAACTTTTTTGCTAAATATGAATCGGAATATCTTAATAATTTTTATTTCTTATGTTTTTACAATTTTGTTGGTAAGGCATTTCGAGGCAGATAGTTTGAGTAAAAAAAAAGTGCGATTCT
This sequence comes from Melioribacteraceae bacterium, assembly GCA_963663265.2. Taxonomy (GTDB): domain Bacteria; phylum Bacteroidota; class Ignavibacteria; order Ignavibacteriales; family Melioribacteraceae; genus JAEXOD01. The sequence goes on along the minus strand of CAXXXM010000002.1, from coordinate 1,599,887 downwards.
TTTGAAATCGCACTTTGTGGAGCTGGTGAACGGATTCGAACCGCCGACCGGCTGATTACAAATCAGCTGCTCTACCAGCTGAGCTACACCAGCAAATTTAGACTGTAAATTTAATACTTTTTTTTTGTTTACGCAACTAAAATATAAAAAAAATGAAAAAATATTTAAATTATTTTACCCTTGTATTTACGCGTGTTGTTTTTCATATTATAATCAGAATTTTATATCTGATTATAATATGAAAAAACAAGCAAAACCAATTCAAAAATATAGATTCTTTGTTCAGCTTTCCTTTGTGATTATCTGCCTTTGGATAGGTTTGGATTTCCATTTTTTTGTTAAAGCCCTTGAAGAGGGGAATTTAAGTAATTTTTATAGACCGGCTGGGGTAGAAGCTTTTTTACCTATTAGTGCTTTAATGAGTTTGTACTATTTTTTATTGACCGGAATTATTCATCCTGCACATCCTGCCGGCTTTTTTATATTAATGGGCGTAATTTCAGTTTCGTTTGTTTTTGGAAAATCTTTTTGTAGCTGGATTTGTCCGGTTGGATTTGCGAGCGAATTGGTTGGTGATTTTGGTGACAGGTTAAGCCTAAAATTATTTAAACGAAAACTTTACTTGCCTAAGTTTATTGATTACCCGCTTAGAAGCTTAAAATATTTACTTCTATTATTTTTTGTTTTTTCTATATTTTTTAGCATGACTGTTTTAGCTTTAAAATATTTTTTAGATAGCCCATATAATATTGTTGCTGATATTAAAATGTATCTGTTTTTTGCTGAAATATCAGAATTTTCCTTGATAGTAATTAGCACTTTGTTTTTCCTTTCAATTGTAATTAAGAATTTTTGGTGTAGGTATTTATGTCCTTATGGTGCTTTATTAGGACTAATTTCTTTTTTCAGTCCAACTCGAATCAAACGGGATATGGAATCCTGTATTAATTGTTCATTGTGTAGTAAAGCTTGTCCTTCGCATATTAAGGTTGATAAAGTTAAAACTGTAATTTCCGATGAATGTACATCTTGTTTAAGTTGCGTTGATGCCTGTCCGGTAAAAGACACATTACAAATAAGAGATAGATTTTTTAATAAAGTAATAAATAAAAAACACGTAGCAATTGGAGTTGTAGTAATTTATTTCCTTTTTGTACTTGGCGGAATTATTTCAGGAAAGTGGAATAATAAAACAAGCACACAAGAATATAAAGAATATTACAAAATTATTAATTCGCTTGGTCATCCGACAAATAGCAGTCAAATAAAAGACTTAAATAAAAAAGCAAAACAATTACACAATTAATCTTTAAAAGTATTAATTCCTATTAAAAATCTTTCTCCCGATTCTGTCCTAAATGAAAGTTCAACTAAATATGTTAATATTTCATCGTGTGGAACAATACTAAAATTGGCTGGTTCGTATTGTTTTAAATTAATCCCTTTTTCCTCAAGAGCATTTCGTATTCTTCCTGTAATTGTATTAAACAAATCTACAAAAGACTCCCTGCCTCCATCTTCTAACGAAACGTTTGAATTTCTTATTTTTTTTGCAGAAGAAATTAAGTCCTCTTCCGAACAGAACATTTGGATTTCGGTAAAAATTCTCAAATCTTTATTTTTAATTAAAGTTTTTGCTCGACATAAATTTTGTGAAAGATTTAAATCGGAGCGGGTAATACCATAAACCTCTTGATTAGTCATAACGCCAAATGTTTGCCGAACAGCATTTAATAACTGTGCGGGCATATTTATTACCAAAATATCATTCAAAGAATCAAAAATGTCATCTTGCCCAATAATTGTTTTATTAAACTCTCTAAGAATGTTCTCCGGAACAAAACTTTTCTTTATAACGCCGTCAAAAAAGAAAGTATCAACTGACGAAGTGTTTGGGTTATCTGCACATAAATAAATATTGGTTTCATTACCGGTATCTAAAGAGCGGATTTTTTGAGATAATAACTTTTCATTCAACAGATTAAGTCGTTCACCAAGAATAACGTATTGAGGATGTTGTTCAATATATTTAGACAATCCATCCATACCTGAAGCGGCTTCAATTATATCAAACCTATCATTAAACAAGGTAGTAAAAAAAGTTCTGAAATTATTGTCTCTTTCAACCATCAAAACCTTAATTTTTCCATCTTGTTCCGATAATATTTTTGCTCGCCTTATTGTAGAGGATTTGTTTTTTTTAACATTAGATAAAACACGGTAAATTCTATCATAAGCATAATCAAAGTCTAATGGTTTTAATAAATAATCAGAAATTCCTTTAGCAATAAGTTTACCAACACTTTGTTTGTCGTTTAGAGCGGTTAAAATAATTACCGGAATTTTAGCAGTTGATGGGTCTGAACGGATGGCTTCTAAAGTTTCTTCTCCATTCATAATAGGCATAGAAACATCTAAAAAAATTATGTCGGGTCTATGTTTGTCAATTTTGTTTAACCCATCTAATCCGTTTTCGGCTTCGGTAATTTCGCATGCTAATTTTCTTTTTAATAAGCGATTTAGAATTAGTCGCTGCCCTTCATCGTCATCAACTATTAATATTTTAAACATTTTGTTCCATTACAATTAGACCAATCTATTTTAACTAAATATAAATATTTTTGCTTTAAAAATTAAATAATAAAAATAAATTTATTCGTTGCGGATAATTATTTGTTCTTTTAATCTTCAGCAAAATGTATAAAAAAGTTGTATATTTACATATAATGTGTTTAAGAAACTAATTAAAAGGTTTAATTATGGAACAAAGAGTTTTTAATTTTAGTGCTGGTCCAGCCGTTTTGCCTGAAGAAGTTTTATTACAAGCTCAAAAAGATTTTTTCTGTTATCCAGGTGCCGGAATGTCGGTTTTGGAAATGAGTCATAGAGGAAAAGTTTATGACAATATTTTTTATACCGCCGAAAAAGATTTAAGAACTTTATTAAATATTAGCGATGAATATGCAGTACTATTTTTGCAAGGTGGAGCAACCCTTCAATTTTCAATGGTACCGTTAAACTTAATGCCACCGGCAAATAAAGCCGATTATATTGTTTCAGGTGTTTGGTCTAAAAAAGCAGTAAAAGAAGCTAAAAGAGTTGGAAATGTAAATATTGTTGCAACATCCGAAGAGGACAATTTTAATCATTTACCAAAAATTGATTCTGCTAAATTTGATAAAGATGCTGCCTATATTCATTTTACATCAAATAACACAATTTATGGGACTCAATTTAAAAGTGAACCTGAAGCCGGAAACGTGCCTCTCGTTTGCGATGCATCATCTGACTTTTTATACAAACCATTAGATATTCAAAAGTATAGCGTAATTTATGCCGGTGCACAAAAAAACATGGGACCTTCCGGTGCAACTGTTGTAATTATTAAAAAAGCACTTTTGGAAAGATCATCGGATACTTTACACACTTATTTGAATTATAAAATTCACTCCGATAATGGCTCAATGTATAATACCCCTGCAACTTTTTCTGTTTATATAATGGGATTAGTTTACAAATGGCTGCTTAATATGGGTGGTTTGGAAGTTATGCACAAAAGGAATGTTACTAAAGCCGGTATTTTATATGATTATTTAGATTCAAGTTCTGGCTATTATACAGGAACTGTAATTAATAAAGATGATAGATCGTTGATGAATGTTACATTTGTTCTGCCAAATGAAGATTTAACTAAAAAGTTTATTGCCGAATCTTCAGCTAAAGGTTTTTCCGGATTAAAAGGTCATCGTTCGGTTGGTGGAGTGCGAGCTTCAATTTATAACGCTTTCCCTCAAGAAGGGGTTGAAAAATTAGTTGATTTTATGAAAGAATTTAAAGCTAATAATTAGTTTTTATTAACTTTATAAATAGCTATAAATAATTTAAATTTTGTTAAGAATTATTCCTTTTTCCCCTTTCCAATTTTTTGGAAAGGGGAATTTATTTTAGGTGTAAATTCTTTTTTCTTTGTGGAGTTAATATGAGAAAATTGCTTTTGGTTTTATTTAGTTCATTATTCTTGTTTTCTGCTTGTTCAAAGGAAGAAAAAAAACTCGAGTTGTTTAGTCCGGAAGCATTTTGTTATTCGTTGGAGCCGGGTTGGGAATTAAACGCAACTGTAAATGTTAAAAATTTTAAGCAGGAAGAAAAGAATAATACTTTTTCAGCAAAGATTTCTTTTAGTACTGATTTAACTTTGCCTGATAATACAATAAAAAAAAATCTCTTTTCTAATAAAGTTGAAAAAATTAATAACGAAGTAATATTGGATATACCTCTTGAATGTCAATTAGAACTTGATTCAACCTATGCTGTTGGCAATTATCAAATTACATTTAATGTTAAAGATGAATTAAATGGAAATACTACATCAGTAACTAAAGCATTTAAGGTGGAAAAATGAGTTTAATGAATTTACAAATATTTGGTACCAAAGATTGCCAAGATACTCGAAAAGCTGAACGCTTTTTTAAAGAAAGGGGCGTTCAGTTTCAATACCGAAATTTAGCCGAAAAAGGGGTTAGTAAGGGAGAGTTAGATAGTATTAAGCGGAAATATTCAATTGACGAGTTATTTAATGAAGAGGGAAAAGAATATAAACGCAGAAACCTTCAGTTTATGAAATATGATAAAGAAGAAGAGTTGCTTGAAGATGCATTGTTGTTTCGTACTCCAATAGTTCGGGTTAAAAACGATGTTACGCTTGGCTACCAGCCTGATACTTGGAAAAAATGGCTGAACGATTAATTAACCGATTTAGAAAAAATGCTTTTGTCGTCAATTAGTTTTCTTAATTGACGTATATGTTCCCATTTAACATGTTTGTCAAAACATAATCTTCCAGCAACAATTCCCGGATGAATATTGATTGTGCTTGCAAACTTTGTGATTGCAAGTTTTGAAAAATCTTGTTGATTAAGAAAATTTTTGTACAAAACTGGGTGTATTAATTTATCTCGTGCAAATTTATTGGCTTCTATTTCTGCATCATTTTCTAAATCATCATGCATTTTTTTATCATCAAATTCTAAAAACTTATTCTTTTTCCCATGTAAAAGGATATGTCCAATTTCGTGATATAAATTAAACCAAAAAATATCAGCCCACTTATTAAAAAAGCTTAATTGGATTATAGGGTTCTTATTTATCCACCTTACTGCTCCGCTTAATTTTGTACTCGAAAACTGTTTTAGAAAGATAAGACCAACGCCAGCATCGTTTAATAGATTAGTTACTATTGTTAGGTAATCAAATTCTGATTTTGTTGACAACAATTTTAGTTCTGTCGTTAATTCCATTAGTTTTTTATCTGAATATTCAGGTAAATCCAATTTTTTAGACAATATTTCACCACAGCGTAACCAAGCAGCAATATGTTCGTTTTTTATATTGGTAGAATCTTTTTTCCTGAAAGCTATACTTTCAGTCGTTTTTATAGTTGTTAAGGAGTTAACGGCAAAAAACCTCATCAAACTTAGAACTTTTTCTTCTTTGTCATTTGAGTTAACTACAAATCCAATTTCTTCAAGTTCTTTATAGGGGAAAAGACAAATTAATTTTGTTTCTTCTTCGATGAATCGTTTTCTCTCTATTCGGGATTTTGTAATCTGATATTCCTTTTCTAAATTCATCCAAAAAGATGCTGAACCACCAAGTGCGTTTTCTAATAGTAAAGCTGTATCGGATGTTATTGAAGCAACTCCATTTATTATAAAACTTAAGTGCTTTTCTGTTATTCCCATTCTTTCGCTTAAGCTTTTTTGCGTTAACCCTTCTTTATCAAGTGCTTTTGCAATTGTTCTGCCGGGATGAAGTGCGATGTTTGGTGTATAACTCATTTGTGATAATCCTTGTATATTTCTATTACTATTATGTTTTTTATAGATGAATAATTGTCAATTCTATAGTCTATATCATTCGGATGGTTTGGTTTAAAAATAATTCTGCTTTTTTTATCAACGTCAATTGCAAAACAACCTTTGTAGTTTCCTTGTAACGGATGAGGACGAAAACAATTTGGAATATCTGCAAGGGATTCCGCTGCAAATAAAATATTTAACGATTCAATGATATCAAGTGCCGTATCAACACCACGTGTCTTGTTGAATTTTTTTCTTAAATCATCAATATTATTGACCAACTTTTCATGTTTAGAACTTTGAAATTCAATTTTCATTAATGTCAATAAATAATTTACCAACATGGTAAATAAAAATAGTAAATATAATAATTATTTACAAGGATTTAATTTTAATATTTTATATTTCTTTTATCAAATTCTTTTAGAAGGGATGTAAAACCTACATATCTTATTGCATCCCAACCCGCTTCAACTGCTCCCTCAACATATTCTGCAACATCATCAACAAAAAGATGTTTTTCGGGAGTTTCTTTTGTAAAATCCATTACCGCTTTATAAATAGCGGGTTCAGGTTTTACTGCATGAACTTCGTGTGAAAGTATAAGTTTATCAAAGTTGTTAAGGAAGGAATAGTTTTTCCAGCCATATTCTTGATGAATATAATTTGTGTTGGATAATAATACTAATTTGTAATTCTGTTTAAGTTGAGGCAATAAGTCTGTTAAACTTTCGTTTACAGTAAAAATATCGGAGTATATTTTACAAAATGTTTCACCATCGATTTTATTATCTGCCCAATTAAGCATTGTTTCAATAAATTTTTCAGTCGTTATTTCCCATTTTTCAAAACTTCTGTGTACGTGATAGTTTTGCTGATAAAACTTATAAAATCTTTCACCCAAGCCCTCTTCAATTTTATCAAGCTTGTTTATTATTATATTGTAGTCAAATGGTATTAGTACGTTCCCTAAATCAAAAACAATAACCGAAATTTTTTGCATTATAAGCTCCGCAATATTTTATAATACAAAAATAGGAATATATATTTTAATATTCTAATTTTTTTGTAGTGGAAAAAGCAGGCTTACTTTTGTTCCTTCTCCTTTAACACTATTTATTTGTAATGTAATATTGTTTAATTTGCAGAATCCATTTACAATAGCCAAGCCTAAGCCATTCCCCTCATATCGTCTTGAGTACCCTTGCTCTTCCTGACTAAACAATCCAAACAATTTGTTTTTATATTCGTCGGAAATCCCTATTCCTGTATCAATAATTTCTGTAACAACATAATCTGCCTTCTTTTTCAAATTAATATTTATACTCCCTTTTTCGGTATATTTTATCGCATTATCAATTAATTGTTCAATAATTTGAGTTACAGAATATGAGTCAGTTATAATTTTATAATCCGCAATATCTGCATTTGTAAACATATTAAGATTTTTATCTTTTGCATCTTTTTCATAATTTTTAAGCACCTTTAAAACAATCTCTGAATAGAGACATACTTCTTTGTTTAGCGGTTCGTAAGTTTTGCTTTGAATTTCAGAAATGTTAACAAGCATATCAATTGTTCGTGTAATTCTTTTTCCTTGCTTTTCAATTATTTCAAAACTCATTTTTAAATCATCATCTATATTTTCGGAAACTTCTTCTTTTAATAGTGAAGAAAAACTTAGAACTGCATTAATAGGAGTTCTTATTTCGTGCGAAATCTGTGCTAAAAATTCTGATTTTAACATGTTGCTTTTTTCAGCATTCTCTTTTGCTTTTATTAAAGCCGCCTCAAATTCTTTTTGCTTTGTAATATTATCTACGGTTGCAATTCCACCAATTATTAATCCATCTTTATCAAATATTGGGGTTGTTTTTAAAAGAATCGTATTGCTTTCATTATTTAATATCGACTTATATTCTCCTTCAAAAACAGTTTCGTGTCCTTTTAAGGTTTCCTTAAAAGTATTTACTAATTTGCTGTTATTAATTTTTGTTAAGTCAAAATTTATTAATTCAGTTTCTGTCAATTTAAATAGCTGAGTAAATTTTGCGTTAATTTGTGTTATTTTTAAGCTATTGTTAAAAGACAAAATCCCAGATGGAGAGCGTTCAAATAACAGTCTGTATTTTAGTTCATTTTGTTTTAATTTTTTTTCTGTTTGCTGTCTAACAAATATTTCTTTTTCTAATTTAGCATTTGATTGACTAAGTTCTTTGGTTCTTTCTTTTACTTTGTATTCAAGCTGATCATTAATTTCATTTAACTTTTCTTGTGCAAGGTTTGTTTTATGTAACTCTATTGCCAATTTGTTTTTTAAATCATTAATTCTTTTAAGAATGAAATAAGCTGCAACGGGGGCAGTTATGCTTGTGAAAATAATTGTTATTAAATGTGATTCCCAAATTGAAATTTTTGGAATTACTTCTTGTTTCAACAACTCATATATTGTCATAATTGCCATTGTAATTATTGCAATAGCAATTAACGGCTTAAATAAACCCTCGTTGATAATTTTGGTATTCAAATAATCATCCTTTTTGATTTTATCTTTAAAAGAATTGCTTTTTGCTATGTTTATATCGCTTTTGGTTGCTTTGTTTTCGGTAGTATAAATCCAAGTATTTGTATCCAATTAGTCCTCTAAATAATTATTCTTTGGTAAATATATCGTAAAAGTAGAGCCTATATCTTCATGACTTTCTATTGATAAATGTCCTTTGTTCAGCTCAATAAATTCTCTACATAATATCAAGCCCAAACCCGTTCCTTTTTCGTTATCGGTGCCTCTTGTTGATGTGTTTTTATTTATACTGAATAATTCAGCTAATTTTTGTTTAGGTATCCCCACACCGTTGTCTGAAATTCTAAAGAAAACTTTTTCGTTTTGGTAGCCGGTTAATATGCTAATTGTTCCTCCCTTATTGGTGAATTTTATGGCATTTGAAATTAAGTTTCTAATAATAGTAGAAATCATGTCATAATCTGCATAAACTTCATGTGTAAAATTTTGAGGAATTTTTAAATTAATTTGTTTTTGTTGTGCATTACCGATAAAAAGAAAATAGATTTCATTGATAACACTTTCGAGAACAAAATACTTTGGTTGATACTGAATCCGCCCGGTTTGCATTCTTGACCATTGAAGCAGGTTTTCAAGAAGACGATAAAAGTTTTTTGATGTATTGTTTATGCTTTTTGCAAAGGCTTTAATCTCGTCAATTTCTAAATCTTCAGCTTCGTGTTCTAACATTTCGGTTGATCCAAGCAAGGCGTTGAATGGGGAACGTAGATCGTGAGCCAGTATCGAAAAAAACTTATCTTTTGCTGCTATCAACTCTTTTAGTTCTTTTTCGGACTCTTCAAGTTGTTTGTTTAGTTTTATTAATTGTTTGTTTTTTTGTTCAACAATTGTTTTGCTTTCAAATATTTGTTCGGTATAACTACGTAGTTCTTCTTCAATTTTTTTTCTTAAAACAATTTCTTCGTGCATAATTTCGTTTAATTTTTTTAACTCAAAAGTTCTATCTTTTACTCGTTGTTCTAAAGTGTTGTGAGCTTTTTGAAGTTCTTTTGCAATTATATTTTTTTCGTTTAATTCTTTAATAGCTTTTAATCTTAATTCCTCAATTCGTTTTAATGCATAATACGCTCCAATTGGAGCAATAAAACCGGCAAATAGAATGGTTATTATGTGAGACTGCCAAAGAGTTAGATTTGGCAAAATTGTCCCTTTTAGTGTTTCGTAAATAGTCATTAATACAATTGTTAAAAGAGAAATAAATGCCATAGTACGAGATATGTTTAATGTTTGCCTATTATCTACCAGCATCCTATTTTTTAAGAAAAGACTTTTTGTTTCTTCAATTATTCGTTGCAAGAAACTATCATTGTAAAGATGTTTGATTAAACTGTAATTGTCATTTTTAAGCATAATAATTTCAAAAATATAATTTGTTAATTCAAAATTAGCTTAATCTAAAATCGATTTCTGTTAAGTAATTATTAAATTTATACCACAATGTCTTTTAATATAATAGTTTAACTTTAAAACATTTAAGTTTAAAATAAACGTTTTCTTGAGGAATGTATTAAACAAATGTTTTAACTTATTGTAAATAAAGCAGTTACAATAATATTAAATTTGTTAATTAATTAAAATTTTTATATATTTATTAATTTTTTATATAAAAATTTGCACAATATGAATATTTTACAAAACGACACAATAACAGCAATTGCAACCGCTAACGGCGAAGGGGCAATTTCGGTTATTAGAGTAAGCGGAACAGATAGTTTTACTATAGTTGATTCTATTTTTGCCGGAAAATCAAAAACAACAGAATCAAAAACGCATACTATTCATTATGGAAATATTTTAGACAAAGTAGGAGCGGTTGTTGACGATGTGCTTGTTTCGGTTTTTCGTGCTCCAAACTCATATACGGGCGAAGATTCTGTTGAAATCAGTTCGCACGGGAACAATCTTATTGTTAAAAGAATTTTAGAGCTTTTACTTGAAAAAGGAGCAAGAAGTGCAGAGCCGGGCGAGTTTACCAAAAGAGCTTTTTTGAATGGAAGACTTGATCTATCTCAAGCAGAAGCTGTTTTAGATTTAATTAAATCAAGAACTGAATCCGCACTAAGGGGGGCAAGAAATCAGCTTGACGGACTTCTTTCGCAAAAAATAACCGGTCTTAGAGATACCCTTGTTGCCGCCGCATCACTTATTGAATTGGAATTGGATTTTTCGGAAGAAGATTATGAATTTATTTCCAAAGAAGATGTTTTAAACAAAATTGATGGCGTATTAAGCGAAATAGCTTTTTTGCTGGACTCTTATCGTTTTGGAAAATTACTGAGAGATGGCATCAATTTGGCAATAATAGGCGAGCCAAATGTTGGAAAATCATCGCTTCTTAACTACATACTAAAGGAAGCACGTGCAATTGTAAGCGATGTACCCGGCACAACACGAGATATTATTAGAGAAGAAATTTCAATTGATGGTGTTTTGTTTAAAATTTATGATACTGCCGGTATACGTCAATCAGCAGATTTGGTTGAAAAAGAGGGGGTTAAAAGGTCTTTAGAGACCGTTCAAAACTCCGATATAATTTTATGGCTTACAGATGTAAACAATGAATATTCTGATTCTATTAAAAACGAATTAGAGAAATATACAAACACAAACAAAATAATTAAAGTTGTAAATAAAATTGATTTAGAGAATAAAAAAAATATTAAGGGAGACGTTTACATTTCTTCAAAAACCGGAAGCGGAATTGAAGAGCTTTTTGATAGCATGAAAAAGCATACAGTTGGAGAAGGAGTGTATACTGAAAAATCTACCATTATTTCAAATGTAAGGCATTATGATTCACTTAAAAAAACAGTCGAATTTTTGCATGCAGCAAAAGATTCAATCAACAACAATATGAGCGGTGAATTTATTGCTGTTGATTTGCGGAACGCAATTGATGCAATGTCGGAAATAATTGGGGTGGTTACTTCTGATGATATTCTAAATAATATATTTTCTAAATTCTGTATTGGTAAATAAACATGTTTCACGTGGAACATTTATAAACTAAAAAAAACCAAAAAACATGTTTCACGTGAAACGAAAGGAATAAATGAGATACTTTGATGTTATAGTAGTTGGCGGCGGTCATGCCGGAATTGAAGCTGTTTATGCTGCCGATAAAATGGGTTGTTCTGTTGCCGTTGTTACAATGGATAAAAATGGCTTTGGAAGAATGAGCTGCAATCCGGCAATAGGCGGGAGTGCAAAAGGACATTTGGTTCATGAGATTGATGCACTTGGCGGTGCGATGGGTGTATTGGCTGATTTAACAGGTATTCAATTTAGAATATTAAATCGCTCTAAAGGTCCTGCTGTATGGGCAGGTAGATGTCAATCCGAACGAGAACTTTATTCAAAAGCTGCTTCTGAATTTGTTGCAGGGCTGCCTCGTACAACTATTATAGAGGATTCTGTTGTTGAGGTTTTTGAAGAAAACGCCCAAATAGTAGGTGTAAGAACTTTGAAAGGGGAAGAGATTAAATGTAAATCGGTTATTGTTTGTTCAGGTACTTTCTTAAACGGATTAATGCATACCGGCTTCACTAAAACTCAGGGTGGAAGGTATGGCGAAGAACCATCATTGGGGTTAACGGAATCGTTAGTTAAAATGGGATTTGAAGCCGGACGACTAAAAACAGGGACTCCCGCAAGGTTAAACAAAGAGACTATCGATTATTCTGTTCTTGAAGAACAACCGGGAGATGAAAACCCAGAACCATTTTCATTAAAAACAAACAAATTAAAATTCCCGTTTCTGCCTCAAGTTAGCTGTCACATGACTTATACTGACTTAGATGTACACAAAGAATTAGAAAAAGGATTTGATAGAAGTCCGCTTTTTACAGGCGTAATTAATGGTGTTGGTCCAAGATACTGTCCCTCTATTGAAGATAAAATTGTAAGATTTTCTGATAAACCTCGTCACCAATTATTCCTTGAACCCGAAAGTTTAAACACAAACATCATTTATATAAATGGTTTTTCATCATCATTACCGGCTGATATTCAGTACAATGCTTTACATAAAATAAAAGGCTTGGAACATGTAGAAATGCTTAGACCGGGATATGCCGTTGAATACGACTATTTTCCACCATATCAGATTGATTTGACTTTGGAAACAAAAAAAATAAAAGGGCTTTACTTTGCCGGTCAAGTTAACGGTACTTCCGGATACGAAGAGGCAGCTGCTCAGGGTTTAATTGCCGGAGTAAATGCCGCTTTAAAAATTCAAAACAAAGCTGAATTTGTTCTCAAAAGAAGCGAGGCGTATATAGGAGTTTTGGTTGATGATTTGGTTGGCAAATCAACCGACGAACCATATAGAATGTTCACATCACGTGCCGAACATAGGCTGCTGCTGCGTCAAGACAACTCCGACCGTCGACTGATGGAATACGGCTACAGCTTTGGATTAGTAGACGAGGATATTTATAAAGAATTTAAGATTAGAGAAGTTTTAATTACTAAATCGAAAGACCTACTAAATAAGGTAAAAATTCAACCGGCAAAATATAACAGCATTGTTGAAGAAAACAATAAAATTGAGTTTTCGGAAACCATTGGGAAGTTAGTTAAAAGGCCAGACGCAAATTTAAACACTCTTTTATCTTTAGTTGAAGAGAATACAAACAAAACATTAACAGAATTAAAGGAGAATCAAACTGTTGTTGAACAGGTAGAAATTGAACTGAAATATGAAGGTTATATTAAAAGACAGCAAGAGATTATTGAACGATTTGAGAAGTTAGAAAATGTTCAAATACCAGTTAATTTAGATTATAAGAAGTTGAATGCAATATCTACAGAAGGAAGAGAAAAATTAAATAAGGTTAAGCCCCGTTCGATTGGTCAAGCTTCACGCATTTCCGGAGTTACACCATCGGATATTTCGGCTTTATTAATATATTTAAAGAACTAAAATGAGGCGGTTTTGGACAATCAAGAACAATATTTGCGCGAGTTAAAAAGCTATTTTTGGGAAAATAACCTTTCACCAGACATCTACCAGATGGAAAGATTAGCTCATTATGCATCTTTAGTTGTGCAAAAAAATGAAGTTATTAATCTTGTTTCAAGGAAAGATATTGAGAAAGTTGTAGAAAACCATGTTTTTATTTCTGCTTTTATTTCACAGTATATCCCCGATAAGTTTTCTCGGTTTTTAGACATTGGTACGGGTGGCGGATTCCCGGGTATCCCAATTGCTATTATGCGTCCTTTAATGAAAGGCGTTTTAGTTGATTCAATTACAAAAAAGATTGAATCAGTTTCTGAATTTATTAAAAAAATGAAATTAAGCAATGCTACGGCGGTAAACGATAGGGTAGAAAGTCCTGAGTTTATTGCCAAATACGCTAATTCTTTTGATGTAATTGTTAGCAGAGCTACTGTACCTTTAATAGTTTTAGTACGCTATGCACTTCCGTTGATGAAAGAAAAAACAATACTTTTATCGCTGAAGGGGGGAGAGATTGAAGAAGAAGTTGAAACAGCAGGAACAAAATACAAGTCTCATATTAAAAAATCTACTATATTTGAACTTGGATATAAACCAACTAATACAAGAAATGAAAAAGAAAAAAAATTAATATTATTGGAATTGATTAAATGAACACTGAAAACAAAAAACTATTTGAAGAAATTACTAATTTAAGTACCGAACAACGCAACCCAAATTCAATGGATATTGATGCTCGTTCAACCCTTGAAATATTAAAAATCATCAACAACGAAGATAAAAAAGTTCCTTTGGCTGTCGAAGAAGAAATACCATATATTGAACAAGCGGTTGATATTATTGTTACAGCTTTTAAAAATGGTGGAAGACTTTTATATTTTGGAGCGGGAACAAGTGGTCGTTTGGGTGTTGTTGATGCGTCTGAATGTCCTCCAACTTTCGGTACTCCTTTTGGTATGATCGATGGTTTTATTGCCGGCGGTAGAGAAGCTATGTTCAGAGCTCAAGAAGGTGCTGAAGATTTTGAAGAATATGGTGCTAATGATGTTATGGCAGTTAATGTAACAGATAAGGATGTTGTTTGCGGTATTGCAGCAAGTAAACGAACTCCTTACGTTGTTGGTGCGGTTAAAAAAGCTAAAGAAATTGGTGCTAAAACTTTATATGTTACTTGTAACCCTCGCAGTACATTTGATTATGATTTTGTTGATGTTGCTATTTGTGCTTTTGTTGGTCCTGAAGTTGTTATGGGCTCAACAAGAATGAAAAGCGGTACCGCTCAAAAATTAGTCCTAAATATGCTTACAACCACCTCTATGATACGAATGGGAAAAGTATATGAAAACATGATGATCGATTTACAAATGACAAATAAAAAACTTGTAGAACGTTCAAAACGTATTGTAATGACCATTACAGGCTTAAACTATGACGAAGCAGGTAAATACTTAAATGAAGCCGGCGGGCATGTTAAAACCGCTCTTGTTATGATTAAAGCTAATGTTTCTGCTGAAGAAGCTAAAATTAGATTAGAAAAAGCTGATGGTTTTGTTCGTCAAGCAATTGCTAACGAAACTCGTAATTAAATTTAAGGTAATAGTTGAAAAAGGAAATATTTTTACGTTATCCTTCTTCTCGTGATATAGTTTTTGTTTTAGGAGCCGGAGCATCCCATGCAGATGATGTTCCGCTCCAAAAACACCTGCTCCCCATGATTTTGGGTAAAGAGCTTCCCGAAATTAGTGAATCTGATATTGGTAAAATTGTTACAAAATTTGTTACCGAAAACTTCAATTATAACATTGAAAAAGACTATTACCCTCCTCTTGAAGCCGTTTTTGGATTTATTGATTATTTTATTCAACAAGACGAATCGCTTAGCCAAGAGTATACCAACAGAACATTACGTTTAATTAAAGAATATTTAATTAAATTGATTCATTATGTGGTTGATGCTAAAGCAAGTAAATCGAGCCGTTATTATCACTTATTTTGGGAGGCTATTGAAAAATATAATAATAACATTAGTATTATTAACTTAAATTACGATACTCTATTAGAACAAGCTTTTGATTCCCTGTTTCATAAACAACGTTTTATTGATTACCATCTACCTTTTATGAATTACGAACCAATTCATACATTGCACAAATATAATTATTGGATTAACCCAAAAGAACCTGTATCGGTTGATATTGATATTGAACCTCATGCTTATAAAATATTAAAACTACATGGCAGCTTAAATTGGAAATATTGCAATTGCTGCAATCAAGTTTTATTGACTACCTGGGATAGAAAGATCGATTTAAACAAGGGAATATTTTTAGGTTATACTTATCCCGATATGAAACAATATGAATATTTTTGTCCCATTGACAACACAGAGTTTCAAACTTTAATTTTGCCTCCATCTAATATAAAAGCTTTATCTCATCCTATAATTTCTCAGTTGTTTTCTGAAGCCTCAAGAGAAATAAGAAAAGCAAAAAAAATTGTTTTTATTGGCTATTCCCTTTCTCATACCGATATTCACATTAAAGCTCTATTAAAGAAAAATATTTGTCCGAAAACCAAAATTGTTGTTTTAAATACAAAAGACACAATATCCTTTAAAGCCAATTATTTGCCTCTTTCTAAAAATGTAAAATTTATTCAAACTTCTTTTCAAGCTTTGGTTGAAGATGAAGCTTTAATGAAAAAGGTTTTAACGGTTTAGTTATGAGCTGGTTTTGCGGCTGCTTTGGAAAGTACTCGTCCGAATTATTAAACAAAATTAATACCTTTGCAAATAGTTCTTCAAAAGCAATTATTGCAGAAAATAAATATATTTTAATAGGACAAAAAGATAAAAATATCTTTTATAATAATAACAACCCGGATTTTGGTTTTTGTATAAGTGGTGTTGGCTTAGCATTGCAAGACAAAGGTTATTCTTTGCTTGATTCAGAAAAGTGGTTTGATTATGCAAAAAGAATAGAAAATATAAAACTACCGGATGGACATTATTGCGGTGTAATTTGGAATAATAACAAGTTAATATTTTTTAATGATATTCTGGAAGTTAAAAAATTATACTTTGTTGAAGAAAATGAAACAATAATTTTTTCAAACAAACTTAACATAATTTCCAAGCTATCCTCAAAACAAGACTTTAATTATCAGGAATTAGCAGCTGCATGGTATTTGAATTTCAAAACAAACAGTATTCCATTAATTAAAAACTTAAATACAGTATCAGGACGCTTAATATATCAAGATGGTAAACTTGAAAAAACATTATCCCACAAATTAAGACCAAATTTCAAAAGCACCGCAGAAACGAACGAATTTGACAATGTATTAGAAAAAATTGCTTTAACTTATTTAAATTCAAATAAAAAGTTATCACTTGGTTTAACCGGCGGTTTGGATTCCCGCTTGCTGCTATCGTATTTACTTAAAGAAACTAAAGGCGAATGGGCAGTTCACACTTTTGGAAACAACAAACTACCCGACATAATTTATTCAAAAAATATTACTGACACTTTTAATATTAAACATAAAATTTATAATTATGAAATTCCAAAAGTTGAAAAATTAGTAGAAGATTTTACTAATAATGCAGCTTATACAAATGTTACAATTCCAATTTCCGAAATGATTCAATTTAGTATGCATGAGCATTTTTCGGACTCAACAATTTTGGGAATGGATGGTAGTTACGGCGAATTATACAGACGACAAATGTTTAACCGACTTGCAATTGCAGGTAGAAAAGAGATATTAGATAAACGAATTGACAGCATGTTAAAATTCTTTTTAAGTAGTAGACCAAACATTTTTAATAATGATTTTTTTAACGTTAAAAATCTCGAGCTTTCAATTGCGGAAATGTTTACAATGCTCCCAAATCCAAAAGATATTGGGGTTGAAAATTGGTTAGATTTAATGTCTATGGTTGTTAAATTGCCAAACAGCACAGCTTTTAGTCAGCAGCGTTTAGATGATATTTGTACCACTTTTACAGCATTTATTCAACCTAATTTAATAAATATCGGACTTAGGATTCCGCTTAAAAAAAGACTTAAAGCAAGACTTTTTAGAAAAATAATTAAAAAGAATGAACCACAGCTTACAAGATTTCCATTAGTAAAAAATCACTCTTCTTATCCATTTTGGATGAGCAATAGAACTGCCTGGGTTCTTACAAAAGTAAAAAGCAAAATTACAAAACCATTTATTTTAGATTTAAATACAGTAGTTTTAAGTAAATTAAAAGATTATACATTAGACAAATTAAACAGCAGCAGTTTTATTAACGAACCGATTTATAATAAAGAATTAATAAAAACAGCAGTATTTGATTATTATAATGGAAATAATCAAAAAGCACAAATTGTTGAATGGTTTTTAACTTTTGAGTTTTGGAAAGAAAATTTTAGAAAATAAGATAGAAACTTGAGACCGGAAACTTGAAACTGGTGATAGATAGTGACGCGTGACAGGGAAAGAAAGTGACGAGAAACGAGTGACGCGTGACGTGGTTGTTACAAAACTCAAAAATTCCGATCTCGGGGTCGTACCGTGACGCAAATTTTTATCAAAAATACTGGTCTTTTGACAGTAAATTCATTCGGTCATGGTAAGACCATGACCGCCAAGAACAACAGTCCTCAACTATGAAACACATACGTAACCAGGTTGTTACAAAACTTAGCAAGCCCAATCTTAGGTGTCATCGGTCGTACTGTGACGCAATAATTATGATTCAAAACACCTTTATTTTAGCTGCTTTCATACAAAACTTATGATTAATGTAAAAGCCATTCAATAAGAATGGCTATAAACTTTAACCCAATATTCAAGAACTTAACAGACTTAATTATTCAATATAGAATTTGCAGCCAAAACTAAAAACATAAAATCACAGGCTCCGCCTCCCATAACATACTCAGCCTGCTGCCAAAAATAGGGCCAAACTTTTAATTCTGGAAAATCAGGACGTATAATTGCGGTTCCCGAGCCAACACCACCCGGAATATATGACCATTCATCACGATTTACACCATATGCCACTATTAAAGAATTTACACCTACACCGGAAGCAAAAGAAGATGTATTATTACCCGGATGTGTACCCAAAACAAAATTTAATGCTTTTAATAAATTGTCTTTTGGAAAGAGATTAGGGAACGATTTATTTAAAAAATATTGCTTTACACCAAACTCTTGGATACTCCAACCTGCTCCCCATATGTCCGGCTTATAAGGTACACCATATGGATTTTCATTCTGCTGGTTTTCTATTTCTGTTTTTAATTTTCCCAAAACAGAATTAACTAACGAGTTGTAATTTTCATCTTTTAATAAAGGAAGAGCCCTGCCTAACAACCAAGCATTATTAATAATTTGTTTTTCGGTACTAATATAATTCAATATATAATTTTTATATTCAGCTTCTCCAGTAGTTAAAAATAATTCAATTGCAACAAAACTTTTAAAATACTTTTCTGAATTATAGTTACCCCAAATAGTTTTTGCAATTTTTATACATTCGCTGGATAATTGTGGATTATAATTTTTTATAGCTCTTGCAGTACCTGCCAAAGTACCCGCAACATATAGTTCACGCCATGGATTTTCCTCAGTAAAAACTAATCGGTCATCCTCAATATCTTTATTGGAATCACTAAATATTTTTCCATCAGTCATATTAATTCCATCGCCAAGCAATGTATATTGTCTCAATGTTGGACATATTATCCCTCTATACAGTCTTCCCAAACTGTTATATCCATTTACAATGCTAATCAAACCATGTTCAATTTGTTGTAAAATGTCAGGTGTTCCATCCGGTTGATGCATTTCAACTAATTTACTGTTTTGATTAATAGTTGTTTCGTCATAAGTTACATTAAACTCTTCATAAGCTAAAGCCAATGAATAAACGGTTGCTGCTTGCGATTCAATTCTCAAATCATAATCTCCTGCATCATGCCACCCGCCAACATTTAAATTAGGCACATGTTCACCGGATTTATATTTTGTTAACGTACTTTTCCCTTGCTCATATCCATCAAAATGAATAGTATCCGTTGGTGCCATTAAAGCATCATCTTCATGACACAAGCCATGCCAAACTTTGTACCTATCATTAACACGCATATGACACATTTGAACAGGTAAAAAATATTCAAGAGTGGGCTGCCAAACATGACGTGCAAATACTTCTTTGGAAATTTGAAAAGGGGAAGTAGTATACTTGCCGTATTCTATTAAATATATGCCTTCGTCATTAACCTTTGAAAAATCGAACTGATAATATTTATACCTTATAAACCCTCCCCACAATTTTGGTGTATCAGATGTTATTAACTCTTTGTTTCCTATTGAAGAAAATTTATACAATTTTATTGTTTGTACCGATGTATCGTATTTATCTTGTTCAATTACAGCTATTTTACTTTGATTAGGATGATAACCAACTTGCGATACTTGAACTACTGGTGAATAGATATAATTAGGTTTAATACTGGGTGTTATTGTTAATTCAACAGCATCTTTTGTTTTGTTTGGTAACACTAACGAGCGGACAATAAACCAACCATTATTATGCTCGCCACGTCCATCTAATAAAATTAAATTGTTATTAGATTGAAAAACCAGTTTATTGTTTTCGTTTTCAGGAGCTACAATTAAATTTTTGCCTTCAGCCAAAGGAGTTATTTGTAGTTTGTGTTCAGTATCGTAATAACTTGGACCATTAACCTGTTGCGGAAATATTCCTTGTTTATTATCCATTATATACGATTTTCCAAAGTATTCACCCGGAAATAACTCAATATTAAATCCAACTTTACCAATCCATTCTTTATCAAGAGGTTTTTCCAGATCGACAAATATTTTTATGGTTGTATCAACACATTTTACACGAACATTATACTTTAATGTTAAATCAGGATAAACAATAGGGTTAAATCCTTTTCTATCTTTAGAAGAATCAGGATAACTTAATGAAACAGAAATTTCATTTTCCACCAAATTCACAATCCTTTTACCAACAACAGGAACTGGTGACCATTGCCCCGGAGCAGCTTCTAACCTAAGATCGCCATTTGCAGCAATTCTATTACCATTTTGAATAATAGTTACACCGGTTTGATGTCCATCGGGATAATAATCGTGAAATACCATCACATTTAACCCTTGAGTTTCAAAATACTCTTGTTTGTTGATTTTTAAATTGGATTGAGCTAAAGAAAGTGAACAAAAGACAACAAAAATTAAAGATAATAACCGCATAATATTATTCCTTAAGTTTAAATAAAATAATAAAATAGCAAATATTATGCCCTTGCACAAAGGAGCTAAAACAACCAAAGATATAAATGATATTTAATAAAGTTTTATTAATTTAATAAATAAAACATATTACTTTGATAAGTATTTAAATTAAAACAACTTCCATAATATTTTTTAATTTTGGGGGAATAAAGAAACTGGAAGTTTGAGACTTGAGACCAGAAACTTTAGACTGGAGATAGACAGTGACGCGTGACGTAGGTGTTGCAAAAGTCGAAAATCAAGTTCATGGGTGTCACGGTCTCACCGTGACACTACTGTTTTTACCAAAAAATAGCTTAAATATAGCTGTTTTAATACAAATTTTATTCGGTCATGGTAAGACCATGACCGCCATGAATATCTATCCCCAATTATGCAACGCCCTCGTGACGGGGAAAGAAAGTGACAAGAAACGCGTTACAAAAAGCTTGAAGCAAGATGAGGAGGAAAAGAATTACTGTCCCACGACTTTAGTCGTGCGGTTTTATGCAAAATTATTTAACTTTTAGCCCATAACTTTAGTCATGTAGAAATAATATAAAGACATTCCGGCGGAATGGCTCTGTTTGTAGAAAAACAAATTCACCCCAAATTATCCCCACTCCAGCGGAGTGGGACTATCCAGATTTGGGTAATGAAAGGGTTTAATCCTTAATCCCATAAATCATTTTAATCCCAACAATCCAGGTTCAGACAATGTTTTTAATTTTGTAACAACCGTGACACTCATTACTCGTTTCTTGTTACTTTTTTTATCAAACATTTAATAATTCTAACATTTTACCATGAATTATTCCATTAGTAGCTAAAATTTGTTTTGAATAAATATCAATTGGGTTGTTAGCAAAATCGGTTACAACTCCACCGGCTTCTTCAACAATTAGTTTGCCGGCTGCCAAATCCCATGGATGTAAATGAACTTCCCAAAAGCCATCAAAAACTCCGGCTGCGGTATAACAAAAATCAATTGCGGCTGAGCCTAATCTGCGGACAGCACGCGAGTTTAACAACATGGTATTGAACTTTTTAATCGTGTTTTCAGGATTATCTTTTAAATCATAAGGAAATCCGGTAACTAAAAAGCTTCTATTAATATTATCATGCTCCGAAACTTTTAATTTTACATCATTTTCATAAGAACCGTTATTTAGCTCGGCAGAATAAACAACATCACGCATTACATCGTAAACAACACCCCACGTAGTAACTCCTTTGTACTGAACACCAATTGAAACCGAAAAAATTGGAAGTCCATGGGCAAAATTTGACGTTCCATCAAGTGGATCGATTACCCAAAGATAATCACCGCCGGTTTTAACTTTACCGGATTCTTCGGTAAGTATTCCGTGAGTAGGGTATTTACGTTTAATAAAATCTATAATACAGTTTTCAGAAGCTTCATCAATTGAAGTAACCAAATTAGCATCATTAGTTTTGAATTTAACTGAAAAATTAGAACGAAAGCCGTTACGAATTATTTCTCCGGCTTCTTTTGAAATTTGAATAACATCTTGTAACATAATTACCTTTTAAAATAAAAATTGTATCAAAAGATTAAAAATAATAAATCTTTTGATACAATGAATTAAAAATTGATTAATAATTTGTATTATCTACGTCCTCTTGCAATTTCATCAAGTCTTTTAATTCTTTCTTCAACAGGAGGGTGAGTAGAAAATAGTTTCATAAAAGATTTTCCGGAAAGGGGATTAACAATAAACATATGTGCACTTGAAGGACTAACATCCATTGGGCGTTGTTGATTATAATTGGTTAACTTATTTAAAGCAGATGCTAACGCTAAAGGCTTTCCTGAAATTGAAGCTCCACCTTCATCTGCCGAAAATTCACGTGAACGAGAAATTGCAAGTTGAATAATTGTAGCAACTATTGGAGCTAATATCATCATAGCAAGTGAATAAAAAGCATTTCCATCATCTCTATCGTCACTACGTCCACCACCAAACATAGCAGCCCAGCCAGCCATGCGGGCAATAAATGTAATTGTACCAACTAAAGTTGCTGCAATAGTGCTTATTAAAATATCTCTATGTTGAACGTGTGCCAATTCATGAGCCATAACTCCTTCTAATTCATCTCTGTTTAACAGTCGTAATATTCCACTTGTAGCAGCAACGGCTGCATTTTCAGGATTTCTACCTGTTGCAAATGCATTAGGAGTAGGATCGTCAATTATATACACTTTGGGCATTGGCAGCATAGCTTTTTGCGAAAGTTTTTCAACTACATCATATAATTGTGGAGCCTCTGCTTTTGTAACCGGTTGAGCACGATACATGGTTAAAACAATTTTATCGCTAAACCAATACGAACCAAAGTTCATTGCAAGTGAAAAAACAAAAGCAATCATTAATCCGCTTTTACCGCCAATTAAAGAACCCACCAACATAAAAATAACCATCATAAGGGTCATTAAAAACACGGTTTTAAACATATTCATTGTATACCTCAAAAAAAATTATTTTTTAATTATAACACTAAAATATTATTATGTTCCTATTACCAAGCATAAGCTTCAGGAGCTTGATTACCTGGTCCTGGCCAAATTTGGTCTAATTTGCTAAGGATTTCGGCATCTAATATAATATCCAACGCTTTAATACTATTATCTAACTGTTCAACTGTTCTTGGTCCAATAATGGGCGATGTAACCACGGGGTTATGTAATACCCAGGCTAAAGCAACATCGGCAGGTGCTAAATTTAATTCTTTACACAATGCCTCGTATTGTTCAATTTGTGGACGTAGTTTTTCTACCGATTTTAATAATGGCACTCTTGTTCTTCTCCCTTCAGTTTTGGGGTCTAATATACCGCACAATAAACCTCCTGCCAATGGGCTCCATGGAATTAAGCCAATACCAAATCTTTTTAAGGCTGGAATAACTTCTAATTCAATATTTCTGTTTCTTAAACTGTAAATGCTTTGTTCGGAAATAACACCCAAAACATGTTTTTCTTTTGCAGTAAAATAAGCTTCGGCAATATTCCAAGCAGCAAAGTTACTACTACCTACATAAGTAATTTTTCCTTCTTTAATAAGCTGTTCAAAAGCCTGCCAAATTTCTTCCCAAGGAGTATCTCTATCAACATGATGCATTTGATAAAGATCAATATGGTCTGTTTTTAAACGGCGTAAACTATCTTCGCAAGCACGTTTAATGTTATAAGCCGAAAGTTTGGATTGATTAATTTGTTCACCCATTTTACCATAAACTTTTGTAGCTAAAACAATTTTGTTTCTGTTTGATTTGTTTTGAGCTAACCATTCACCAATAATTTCCTCGGTAAGCCCTTGTTTTCCTTCTCCACCGTACACATTTGCTGTATCAAATAAGTTAATTCCTTGTTCTAACGCTCTATCCATAATTTTAAAGCTGATTTCTTTATCTGAATAAGTTCCAAAATTCATTGTTCCTAAAGTTAGTTTACTAACTTGTAATCCGCTTTTGCCAAGTTTTGTATATTTCATTTTAACTCCTTTTTGTTTATTTAACAATTCATTAATAAACAAAATTCCACAACTTAAGATATAATAACAATTGATTTATATATAAATAATAGCTAATTTACTACTAATAATGCACGATTTTTAGGATAGGAAAAAATTGCATGAGGGAACGAGATACTCATTTAATATTAGAGAACGAGCTTTTTCTGGATGTTTTGACATGTACTAAATATGATTACGCATTTGTAGTTGCATTAGATTCATTACATCTTTTATGGGCAAACGATACAGCCATTAAAAATTTTAAAATTAGTTTTGAAAGTTTTCATTTATCAAAAATTGAGAGCTTGAATTTTTTATATAAAGCAGTTCAAGAATATCTCAATAGAGATAGCTTAAATAGTTTGTCTGGTTCTGTTATTGCCGGCACAAAAAAAACCATTTTTTATTCTCAAATTATAAATAATAAAGAAGTATTACTTTGCATAATTAAAGACGATTACTATAATATTGAAAGTATTATTGATATAAATACAATTTTACAAAACACATTAGATATAGTATTTAAAATTGAAAACTCAGGTAAAATATTATATATAAGTGATAGCTGCAATCAAGCATTAGGATATACCCAGGCGGAAATTATAGGAAAAAGTTTTGTAGATTTTTGCCACCCAAATGATGCAGTTAAGCTGATGAAATATATAGATTATCAAGCCTTAGATGATGATTTTTCGCATAAGGAAATTAGATTAAAATTAAAATCGGGCAGTTATGCCTGGTTTGAAACAAAAAATAAAGTAATAACAAAATCTGAAAAGAGCTCTAATTTTTCGATTGTTGCAATTGCAAGAAATATTACGGAAAAAAAGTTAGAAGAAGAAATATTAAGTTCACGCCTCAAATTACGAGAGTACTCAGACAAACATTCATTAAGTTCTCTTTTGCAGAAAACTTTAGACGAGGCAGAAAAATTAACCGAAAGCAAAATAGGATTTTATCATTTTGTTGAACACGATCAAAAAAGCATTAAGCTGCAAGAGTGGTCAACTAATACAGTAAAATACTTTTGCGAAAGGAAGTTTGATAATCACACATATAAAGTTGAAGAAGCCGGAATTTGGGCAAGCAGTTATTTCACTAAAGAACCAGTTATACATAATAATTACGAAACTGCTGAAGGAAAACGAGGTTTGCCTGAAGGACACGCAAAATTAGTTAGAGAGCTAATTGTTCCTGTAATAAGAGAAAATAAAGTTGTAGCAATTGTTGGTGTTGGCAATAAAGAAACCGATTACAACGATAATGACGTAAAAATCGTATCGTTGTTTGCCGATTTAGCTTGGGATATTGCTGAAAGAAAAATTGCCATACAAAATCTTCAAGAAAAAGAAGAAAAACTTCGCAGTATTATTTCTATTGCACCTGTTGGAATTGGTACGGTAATTAATAGAGTTTTTCAAGATGTTAATGACACACTATGTTACATTACTGGGTATAACAAAGATGAACTTATTAATCAATCCTCTATAATGTTATATCCTTCTGTTGAAGAATATAATTTTGTTGGTGAAAATAAATATAAAAGTATTTACCAAAAAGGATTTGGAACGATTGAAACAAAATTTAAAAGAAAAGATGGAAAAATAATTGAAATTTTACTTAGTTCAATAGCACTTGATGTAAATGACTTAGAAAAAGGAGTAATATTTACAGCCTTAGATATAACCGAAAAAAATGAAAACCTTAAAAAGCTTAAAAAAGCATTAAATGAAGTTACGGTTTCAAACAATGCAATTCAACAAAATTTAGAAGAAAAAAACGCTCTTATTCAAATGCTGGCAGCGTCTGAAGAAAAACTTAAAAAAGCCAACGCTGAAAAAGATAAATTCTTTTCTGTTATTGCACATGATTTACGTAGCCCGTTTCACGGATTGTTGGGAATTAGTCAGATTTTACACGAAAATTTTGAAATTTTAAGCGAAGATGAAAATAAAGATTTATTGAAAGAAATGTTTAACTCCACCAAGTCGATGAATAATCTTTTAGAAAATTTATTAGAATGGACCCGCATTAAAAGAGGAATAACAAATTACAACTTTTTAAAATTAAACCTTTATGAAGTTGCTGATGAAATTATTGTTTTATACGCTAACAACGCCGAACAGAAAAAAATCAAACTAATTAATTCAATATCTAATAGTTATTATATAAATGCTGATATGCATTTAATAAGCTCGGTTTTACGTAATCTTATTTCAAATGCTATAAAATTTTCGTATATCGGCGGAATAATTGAGTTAAATGCTGAATTATATAATAAACCCGATGAAATTGTTGTTTCGGTTATTGATAACGGAATAGGATGTAGCGAACACGAAATACGTAATTTGTTCAGGATGGATAAAAAAGTTAGTAAAAAGGGGACATTAGACGAATCCGGATCGGGACTTGGTTTAATTTTGTGTAAAGAATATGTTGAAAAACTTGGAGGCAAAATTTGGGCAGAAAGCGAACCACAAAAGGGGAGTAGATTTTATTTTACTATTCAGTTAACAAATAAATAAGTATTATTTGTGTTTAAATATTGTTAAAGTTAAATCGTCTGATTGAGTGCTGTTACCTCGAAAACGAACAATTGATCTTATTATTCTATCTTTAATTTCGTCAACAGATTTATTGGCATTTTTAATAATCTCTTCCTTAAAACGACTTTCGCCAAACTGTTCGTTTTTTTGATTCATTGCTTCAGTAATGCCGTCCGTATAGAAAACTATAATATCACCTTCAGCTGGATTAACAGAAATTTCTTCTAAAGAGGATGCAAATACTCCTTTGTCGTTAAATCCGATAGCAAGTCCTTTAGGAAACAATACTTCAATTTCATTTGTTTGTTTTTTATAGTAGTAAATTGTATTGTGTCCGGCACGTGACATTTGAATTGAACCATCATTTTTAATTAAAGCTGAAACAATGGTTAAAAAAGTACCAGGTTTTAAATCGTGCGAAAATATTTCTTTTAATTTAATTAATATTTGCTTTGGTGAATTGCAAAGATTAACTAATGAATGAATAATTGAACGTACCTGAACCATAAATAAAGCCGCAGACATCCCTTTTCCGGAAATATCGCCAATAAAATAATACATTCCGTTATTATTAGTGGAAATAAAATCGAAATAATCGCCACTTACAATTTTTGCCGGTTCATAGTGAATGGCAATATCATAAATTTCGTGTTTAGGGGGAGAGTTAGGAACTAACCCGTTTTGTACTTTGCTGGCAATATCAATTTCGCTTTTTAAGGTTAGTTTATCAGCTAATTCAAAAGCTAACAAAAGGTTTAAAACTAAAAATGAAAGGAAAATTTGAAAAGTATTTAAACTATTTAAGCCAACAAAGAAAAACAAGAGAGTTAAAAAATATATAATTCTGCGAGCGGGAGTTAGTCGTAAAACAAAGGCATTAAATAAACCTTTAATAAATTTAAAACCTCTGCGTATTTTATTTTCGTTTGGATTAGATTTAGGAATATTAGCGGTAAAAAATTCATAAACTTCTGCAGAATCCCTTTTAATTAATTTCTCAATTTCGGAATAGCTTAAATCGCTTGTATAAAGATCAAAAAGATGTTTTATTCTATTTCCAGCCGACATAATACTCTAATCTATTTTCATTTATTATTTAGACGTATCAAATTTAAGTTAGGTTATTTAATATTCAAAGAAAATTTTTTGGTTTATTTTTATATATTAATATTGTTATCTTAATAAACAAAAAATGGAATTAATTTGAAGAGTATTTTAGTAATTTTATTATTACTTGCAACAAGCCTAAAAGCACAAGAAATAACAAATCTTGAAGCAATGAACAGTTTGCTTGAAAATTTATGTGCAAATATTTCGGATAAATGTGAAAAAGAAATAGTATTAATTAATAGAAGTCCCTCTAACTTAATTTATTTTAACAGTAGAATAGAACAATTTTTTACAGAAAATGGTAAAACGGTTTCTGAAAATGAAAGTAGTAACTACCAAAAAGTGATTATTAACATTGAAAATGCAGTTGTAAATTATAAAGATATAGAAAAAGATGGCTTTTTAGGTGATTATTATATTAATCGCGAAATAACACTAACCGGAAATTATATAATAAAACAAAACGACCAAATAAAACTAACCGAAAATATATATTTAACCCAAAAAGATTCAGTTAACTATGATAATATAAATAAAATAGAAAACTATTCACTCCCATTTACACGAGGAACTTTACCATCCGAACCCCTTGCCCCTTCATTGCTTGAACCAATAATAGCAGTAAGTAGTGCAGTATTAACAATAATATTGTTTTTTACAGTAAGGAGTAAGTAGTTAGTTTAACGTAAGCCAATCCTTACCATCAAAATAAATTAACTTGGTTTTCTTCAAATCCAACCATTTTGGCAGTTCGTACGTAACTTGAGAGTATCCACGACCAGATAAATCGGGTTTGGTAGAGAGGATTTTTGAGTTAGTAATTGAACTACTTATTAACAAATGTACAAAAGGATCGAGCGAAGTAACAGTAATAATTCTATTATCATATGAAACGTTAACAAATTTTTTATTCATTATTGGAAAGCTTTGCTCTATTAATGAATACGAAAAATACACGGGAGAATTTTGGTTATTTGTATAAGTTCCAAAACTTTTTTTAAGGAAAAAATTATAATAGTCATTTAAGACTATTGCTTCAGGATAAGAACAAGTAAACAATTGGTAATGCATATTATTAACGACTGTTTTGTGAAACCTTTCTGCCACATAGTGTTCTTTTTTTATGTTTTGAGGTAGATAGATCATTCGAGTAAAACTGCCAGTTAAAAATAATCCAACAAGAAAATAGACTACTCTAAGATTTTTATATTTAACTAAAATAATGTAAAAACAAATCATTGCCCATAATAAATAAACTGTATTAATTCTACCTCCAGCCGCACTTACAATTCTTGGAAAACTAATTATTAATAGCAATATGAAGGAGTGGAAAATAGCTGATAGGGAGATCCATCTTTTTAAAATAATTAGACTAAAACTTAGAATTCCCATTAAAATAAAGGCAAGCACTTTGTGAAATAGGAAATAATTGTATAGAGTTTGTGAATGAATAGGAACAAAGATATAAATGAAAATTCCAAGCAAAGCAAAAGGTTTTTTCCAGATATTTTGAAAAAATGAAGCTTCACTTGTAATAAAAATAGTATTAATAAATAGGGTTAGCACCATTATTATCAACCCTACAATAACATACAAGGTTAAATTATAATTTCTTTTGATACTAATAAAATTGTATTTCTTATTCAAAATAATTAAATATAATAAAAGCAATGGTAAATGTAACCCTATTTGCTTTGAGAAAATCGATAATATATAGCATATTAAAGATATTAATAAATAAAAACCCTTCTTAGATGAAATATTCTTTAGAAAAAAATATATGCTCAAAAAATAAAATAATATACCTAACAATTCTGTTCTGTTAGCTATCCAAAAAATCCATTGATGAACATCAGGATGAAAAGAAAAAAATAAAAGTAAAGTAAAAATTATTTTATTGTTTTTTTCTAAATGAAATTCAGTAATAATTTCATTTAGAATTTTATATACCAAACCAATAACAATAAGATGGAGAAGTAAATTAGCGGACTTAATAAAATAATAGTTATGTCCAAAAAAATGAAAATCCAACCAAAAGGTAAAATATGAAATTGGACGCAAAAAAAGGAAAAACTCTTCTTGAGGATTTACACAAATTGGTTGTTGAGGATTTAAGGCTATTAACTTGTAAATTAAAAAATCATCGGTAATAAAACCCGGATAAAAAACAATAACAGGAATATATACAATAATATTTGCAATGAATACCATAATTAATGGTAAATAATTTTTTAGATTTTCTTTCATGTCAATTAAAAATAATGTGTTATATTTTGCCAATTAGTAATTCAAATTTAGGAATTTTAAATCATAAAGACACTAAAAAACTTATTAACCTTATTTTCCGGTGAATTTATTAGTAGAGCAATAAATTTTGTATCATTTGCATATTTGGCAAGGGTATTGGATGTTAAAGAATTTGGAGTTTTTGGATTTGGAATAGCAGTTTTAGGATTCTTGGGTAATTTTATTATCTTCGGCTTTGATAGGATAAGCTTACGTGATTTAGCAATTAAAAAAAAATCAGTTAACCAGTACTCAAATAATATTTTAGCAGTAAGATTAATTATTTCAATCGTACTTTTTTGTTTTTTGCTTACAGCGATAATATTACTAAACAATAAAAACTCAAGTATTTTAATTGTTTTATTATTGGGACTAATTTTTCAAGCAGTTTCTTTAAGTTTTATTTTTAGGGCTGTTGAACAATTTAAGATTATTTCTAAAACGCAAATAGTTACAAGTATATTAACTGTTGTATTATATATAATTTTTGTACGTCAACAAGAAGATACTATTTATGCCGCATGTATATATTCAGCTAATACTTTAATAAGTGTAATAATTTTGTTCAGTATATATGTAAAACAATTTGGAAAAATAAAACTTTCAATTGAAAAAATTTTTACAAAATATCTGATAAGAGAATCTTATCCATTATTTGTATCTTCTATAATGGTAGCCATTTATTATTCTTCAGATATTATAATGCTTGGTTTTATTAAAAACGATTGGGATGTAGGAATTTATACTGCTGCCAATAAAATATTTATATTGGGAACAATTCCTTTTCAATTAATTGCAAGTGTGTTTTTACCAAAAATTGCAGCAAAAAAAGATTTTGTAAATTACAGAAACTATTTTCATTTAATGGGGCTTTGTGGAGCAATTATTGGCATAACAACTTATTTTTTAAGTTATTATATAATTTTAATAGTTTTTGGAAGTATATATTTGCCGGCTGTCTTTCCTTTAAAAATATTGGCGTTAAATATTCTTGTTGTAAGTGTTAATATGGGGTTAGGTGAGCCTATAACGGTTTTAGGGAAACAAAAACAATATTTAATTGCTGTAACTTTTGGAGCAGTAATAAATATTATTTTAAATTTTGTGTTAATACCAAATTATTCATATATGGGTGCGTCAATTGCTACGTTGTTTTCTGAAAGTGTGGTTTTTGTTGGTTTACTAATTGTTTATAGATTAAAAAATTATGAAAAATAATGTAAGAATTTTATATTTATTAAAAAGTTTTGAATTAGGTGGTATTGAACGCTCAACAATAAACTTTTCAGAATTTTTATCTGAGAAAGTGGATTTTGTAGGTATTGCCGGGTTAAAGGGGTTTTATTCAAAAAATAGTTTAATAAATAACAAAGTTAACATATATACGAGTTTTAATAATTTTGGACAACCAATCTATTTTTTAAAGAATCTTTTTAAATTATCTAAAATCTTAAAAACAAAAAAAATTAATATTGTTCATTATCATTTTAGAATACATCTTCCTTACATCTTTTTTCTTAAAATATTATTTCCCAAAATAAAAATATTTTATACTCACCACTATTTATACCATGATTTTCTAAATTATTTTCTTTGTTCTGATTTTTATTTTGCCATTTCGGAAACAAATAAAAGAGAATTACTTAATAAAAGTATTTTTCATCGCAGGGTGGATATATTATTTAATGGGTTTGTTGTGCCTGAAAATTCTATTAATGGGAAAAACATAAAAACTTTAGGTTTTGTTGGGAGATTTCATGCGATCAAAGGATTAGATTTTTTAGTTTCAACGTTTGTTAAGTATGATTTAGCCGAAAAGGGATATAATTTATTAATTAAAGGAGATGGTACCGTAGATGAAGAAATATTTGGTTTAATTAGATCTTGTAAAAAAATTAAATTAATAAAGCCTACATTTCGATTAGAAGATATATATAAAGATATAGAAATCATGATAGTACCTTGCCGAGATATTAACAATTCAGGCGAAGGGCTTCCAAATTTAGTAATGCTTGAAGCGATGTCGTTGGGAATTCCAGTAATTGCAAGTCGAGTAAGGGGTATTAACATAAATCTTGTGGATGGTTATAATTTGTTGTTTTTTGAACCAGAAGATGAGTATGATTTGTTGAAAAAGGTTAATTTGCTGAGTACAAACTTGGATCTTTATAAATACATTTCTTCAAATGGACATGATTTTGTAAAAAGATATTATTCTATTGATGTTGTAGGAAATATACTACTAAGTAAATATGAAGAGTCCATCAACTAACAAATCATTAAATTCTTTTTAATAGAAGGGTAATATTTTTTATTACTGTTTTAATAGATATATCTAATAAACAATATTTTTCTTTATGTATGCAATTCCAATGGCAACCATTACAACCAATATCGTTATTTAAGAATATTTTTGTTTCTGATTCATTAAACGGGAAAAACCTACCCCACATTCCACCCCCAACTATTGCTACAATCGGTTTATTTAACTTTAAGGCTAAATGCGTTAATCCAGAATCATTGCCAACAAATAGCTTACAATTATTTATATATTCAGCCGCTTGATAAAAAGAAGTTTTTCCAATCAAGTTGTTTATATTGTGCAAATTAGTCAGGGAATTATTTAATAAATTTGCTTCATTATTACTCCCGAGCAGTACTACTTTGTTGGTTTTGCTAATAAAGTTAATAAGCTCAATATACTTATTTAAACCCCAATTACGTGAAATATCAGAAGTAAAGGGAGCAATTGCAATATAGCTTTCAGTAGAAATAGCAAAATTATAAACTTTTTTATTGCTAAACTTAACACTTGAAAAGCTGTCGTTACATAAAACATGTTCAATAAAATGGAGAGTTTTTAAATATTCATTTTCATCTGTCGCGGAATATAGTTTTTTGTATTTTTTATTAAAATAATTAATTAAAAATTTATCTAAATAAATGGATGTTTTATTTAAACAAAATAAATTGGATGCTCCACTTAAACATGCAATTTCTTCAGTTAAAATTCCCCTCGCAGCACAAATATTAAATGTGAACAAAAAATTAAATCCATCCAACATCTTTAATAAATTTATACGATAAAAAGGGGTCTCCCGGTATTTATTGATATCGTAAGTCATAAAATTAATCTTGCCAGTATAATTACTGAAAATATTTTTATAATCCTCATGAATTAAAAAGTAATAAGAAAAGTTTTTAGGTAGCAAATCTTCATTTTCTAAAATGATTGATGAAACTAATAGATCTCCAATTTGTCCATTATTAAAAAATAGTATTGTGTTAGTATCTTTTTTTGTTTTTCGTTTAATAAATAGATGATAATAACCCTTTATAAAAAAATGAAGAAAAAATAGGAAATAATTTTTAACTACATAGGTTTTGCTATTGACTGAAAATTTCATAATAAGTATTTTCTTAGTTTTTGGATTTTAATAAAGCAAGAATTTTTTCACATTCAGAAAATACTTCATCAACGGTTATATTTTGCAAACATAATGTTTGCTGGTATTTACAATACCACTCACAATTATAACAATCCAACTTATGATATATAAATTTTGTAGTGGCAGATTCGTTATAAGGCAAATATCTGCCAAAATTCCCACCACCTATAATACCAAGTAAAGGTACTCGGAATTTTAATGCAATATGGGTTAAACCAGAATCATTACCAACAAAAAACAATGACTGAGCAATTATTTCAAGTGCTTCAACTATTGTGGTTTTATTTATTTTATTAATTACATTTTTATTTCCACTTATATTTTTTAACGGTTTTAAAGTATCCCCTAAAACATATACCTTGTAATCTTTTGAAAGAAGATTAATTAATTCAAAATATTTTTCTAACGCCCAAGAATGCGATTCATGAGATGAAAATGGTGCAACCACGATTTGCGATTTTATATTTAATTTGTGCTGAATACCAGAAGCAATTGTTAATGTATTATCATGTAGACAGAATGTATGACTTAATAAATGATTGATTCGATCATACTCGTTAAATAATTTAGAATCATAAATCGAAGAGTATTTATTATCGAAATATTTTCTGAATAAAGGTTTTTGCATTTTCCAAGTGTTTACAAAACAAATATAATTTTGAGCATTCGCTAACAAACATATTTCATCAGTCAATATTCTTCGTGAAGAAGTTAAGTTAATAATATTTTGGTATTTAGTCTGTCGTAATTTCCAAAGAATTTTTACCCTATAAAAAAAAGATTTTTTATATTTTGACAAATTAACAGCTTTAATAATGAATTCTCCAAAAATTTTAATTGCATACTCAAAATACCTTTCATCAACCAAAATATGGTGTTGTTCACGGTTTAGCTTGTAATCATTAATTATTGAAGTTAAACTAAGGTCACCTATTTGACCAAAATTAATAAATAGATATTGTGCCTCTGTAGATGTTTTTTTCCTTGTAATATATAATAATAAAAACAAAAAATGATAAACAACAAAGGCATTAATATTAGAAAAGTAGATAATTATTTTTTTAGCCATTTATATAACAAGCTTTTTTCAAAATTAACAAAAACAAACCTATCTAAAAGTGGAAAATTCCCATTATTATAAAATTTTTGAGTTTCAATATTAAGTGGTGTTCTGTTTTTATATAAATTAGGAAATCTGTAAATATTAACAACCGCTGCTTTAATAAATGCAAGCCAATAATTTGTAGCAAAACAAGAGAGTAAATTACTAAAAAAAAGTTTTATTGAGTATTTAATAATTTTTGAAGTATTAAAGTATGTAACAAGAAAAACAAAATAACTTAGGTAATAATGATAAAACCGAAATTTTGTATAAAGCGGGTTTGTATTTTTAGATACTCGGGCTTCAGATGATTGCAAATGAAAAACATTTATATCAGAAACATATAATACTTCAAATCCTGCATTATAACATCGGGCAGTTAAATCTAATTCGTTATAGTAAATAAAGATATTGGAATTATAATACCCGATTTTTGAAAAGAGCTTTTTAGAAAACATAACACCACAACCATTAAAAAGTTTTGGTCTTGTTTGAAAAGTTTCCGTCTCGCAATAATTATAACGTAAATTATTTACTTTTAAGGACAAAATTCCCAGTTTATCATTTTGTTCAAAGTACTGTAAGGATTTTTCAATTGCATCTTTTTCAGGATAGCTGTCATCATCCAGTTGTAAAATATATTCTCCTTTTGCCGCTTCCAACCCCAAATTTAATCCACTAACCCCTATATTTTTGTTTAAATTTATTAACTTTATTTTTGGAAATTTTTGAGTTAGTAAAATTTTTGTATCATCTGTTGAGTTGTTATTAATAACTATTATTTCAAAATTGGAATAATTTTGATTATATATTTTTTCTAAAACGCTTAATAATACATTAATTCGATTATATGTTAATATTACAATGCTGACTAATTTATTCAAAATACAACTCGATTTTTCGTTTTAAGATCTTATAAATAAAAAAACTATTTGAAACCAAATATCTAAAAAAAAGTCTTTTAGGTTCTTGAATTAATCTAAAAACCCATTCAATTCCACTATTATACATCCATTTAGGAGCTTGAATCTTGTTTCCTGCTATAAATTCAAAAAAACCACCAACACTAAAAATGCAATTACAATTTAATTTTGAATGATTCTGATCTATCCAAATTTCGGATTTAGGCATACCCATGCCTATTATTAATATATCAGTATGAGACTCGTTAATTCTTTTTATTATTGAATTAAAGCTATCATTTTCAGTATAAAATCCATTATTAAAGCCAACAATATTTAAATTTGGATTGGTGATACTTAAATTGTAAATACACTTTTTTAATGTTAAATCAGTCCCACCTAAAAAAAACACCTTCATATTATGTTCTTCAAACAGTTTGGCTAATTTTTTGGTAAATGAGTAAGTAAATACTACCTTAGAAATTTTTTTTTGATTTAGCATTTTATTCGCCCAAACAATGCTATACCCATCAGGAATTATGTAATCAGCATTTGATAAAGCATCTCGAAACATTTTATTTTTATTAAATAGATAAAATGAATATGAATTTAAATAAAAAAATGTTTTCTTTTTATTATTTTGTAATGTTTCAAAAATATTTTTGATATATTCTTCTTCTGATGAAATATTTACAAAAGTATTAAAAATTTCAAATTTCATAATTAATTTTAGGGCTTATATGAAGAGCAAGATATTTATATTAATATTTCTTCTTTTAACTTCGTCGTATCTGTCACAAACTTTGGTAAAGGAAACGATAAACACAAAAATATACACATTAACAATTCAAAACAACGATAATTATGAAATAATAACCGAAAATGGAATTAATTTAATAAAATTTACAAATTTACCTGACGAATCCAAACCGGGGAAATTTAATTTACCAAACAAAGACTTGTTAATTGCAATCCCAGAAAATACAAAACCCTCTGTTCAGCTTGAGATATTGAATAAATTAGAGATTAATGCTGTTCCTATAATTAATCCAATTGTTGTCAAAACATCTGACTCAACAATTGTATATGAAGAAGCTGAACCGACTTATGAAGAAGAAAGTATTTATGAAGTTAAGGGATTTTTATATATAGATAAGCAATATTGTATTCATATTTCATATAAGCCAATCTATTTTGATTTGAACAAACGAAAGATAGTTAAAATTGAAGAAATGAATTTTATTTTAACTTTTAAAACTACTCTTCCAGATTTGAATGTTACAAGCAATAATAAGAATGGACTTGTTCTCAACAATGGTTTTTTTGGAGACATGAACTCAAAGGCGAAGCTGCAAATTGAAGAAAACTGGATAGATTATAACAAAACATACTTAAAACTTGGAGTAATAAAGGATGATGTATATAGAATAACTCAACAGGATTTAAATGAAAATGGCGTAAATGTAAACGAAATTAATCCAGAAACTTTTAAACTTTTTGTTAAAGGGAAAGAAATTCCCATCTATGTCTCAGGAAGTAGCGATGGAATATTTCATGAAAATGATTATATTGAATTTCTTGGTGTTAGAAATTATGGGGCAAAAGACTATCGTACCCCTGCTATTTATGGACAACCATATAAAGAGTATCTGAATCTTTATTCGGACACAACAGCTTATTGGTTAACCTGGGATGGTGAAATTGGTCAAAGAATAGATACACTTTCAATATTTTCTGGAGTGGCTCAAGATACTATTGATTATTATGACCAATTCTTTCATTTTGAGCAAAACCCATGGTGTGATTATTCTTTAGAAGGCGGTACTTTAAGAAGAGAAGATCCTGAAATTTATGAAAATGAAACTTGGTTGTGGTGGGGACAATATGTCGGTTCAGCCACCCAAAATTTTTCCGTGGCAAATCTCTACCCAAATAAAACTGCTAAAGCCTATGTAAAACTGCAAAGTTGGGGTACAAACGTTACTCAAAATGCACATTTGTTAGGATTGAGAATAAATAATTATTCTACAATGTATGACTCTGGATATATAAATAAATATCAAGTTAAAACTTTAACAGCAGAGTTTAATTCAAACCTTCTTAATAATGGAACAAATTCTATTAAAATAGTTTCTCAAGCAACACAGGCAACAATTAATAGCTGTTTTGGTGATTGGCGAGAAATTGAATATCCAAGATATCTTTTAGCACAAAATGACACATTAAATTTTAGATATACTGATAGAGACAGCTTGATAAAACTTTCTACATTTAAGATTGGTAATGTTAATTCTAATGATAATATTTTATATAAATATCTTGGTGGTTACAAGTTTAAGCAAATTAAAAATTATACAAGAATTAATAATGAACTGTATTTTATTGATTCACTAAAACAAAATGATTGGTATGTATTAAAAACACCGGCTACTGTAAAAAAACCTATATTTTATTATAAAAAGCAGTTTGTTAATCTAAAAAGCACTGCTAATCAAGCTGACTACTTACTAATAACCCATCCAAAGTTTTTAAATAAAGCAAACGAATACGCAACATTTGTTCAAAGCTCTTACAATATAAATGCTAAAGTAATTAATGTTTTTGATATTTATGATGAGTTTAATTATGGAATGTTTGCCCCACAACCTATTAAAGAATTTTTACAATATGCATATCATAATTGGCAAACACCAAACATTAAAAATGTTTGTATAGTTGGTCGATCAAATTATGATTATTATGGTTATAAAACGAAGTACCAGGCTGCTCCTGTTGAAATTTGTTATGTTCCCTCGTATGGTTCGCCTGTTAGCGATACTTGGTATGTTGTTTGGGATACAACTGGTGCAAACATTCCTCAAATTAATATCGGCAGATTACCTGTGCGGAGTAACGAGGAGTTTGAACACTATTTTGAAAAACATCAAAATTATGTAAATAATCCATACACAAAATGGAATAAAACGTTTTTGTTTTTTTCAGGAGGTAACTTTACCGATCCTAATCAAATAAACACATTAAAAGGAATCAATGATAATCTAATAGACCAATATGTTAATCCAAGCCCAATTGGAGGGTTAGCAACACATTTTTATAAAACTGTCAATCCTGTATCTAACTTTGGACCTTATTCAGCTGCTTATATCCAACAACAAATAGACTATGGTAGTGTTTTTATTTCATATTTAGGTCATAGTGGTACGCAAACATGGGATAACAGCATTACTGATCCAATTCAGCTAAAAAATTTATATAACAAATCAGCTTTAATTACTGATTTTGGCTGTTCAACTGCAAGATTTGCTGAACCAGACATCACTTCATTTTCAGAATTATTTGTTAATGGGCTTTCCGGTCAAGCAATTGGTTATATTGGAAATTCTTCACTTGGCTTTACTTCAACTTCTTATATTGCCCCAAAATTGTTTTTTGAAAAAGTATTACGAGACTCCATCTATAACTTAGGAGATGCACATAGATTAGCAAAAACAAGCATGCTAACTAATTATGGCTCAACAGGTACATATAAGCTTTTTGCCTTAACAAATACTTTGGTTGGAGACCCCATTATTAATTTAGCCATTCCTCAAAAGGTTAATCTAAGTATTTCTGAAAGTGATATTAAATTATCGAGGCAAATAGATGATTTAGAGGATTCTACTTTATGTAATGTCTTCTATAATAATTATGGAAGAACAATACAAGATTCAACAAGTATTTTAATAAAACATTACTACAACAATTTATTATTAGAGCAATATAGTTATCAAAAAGAGATACCATTATTAAATGACTCAATATCTTGTTATTTAAAAGTAAGAAATATGCCAGGAGAGCATAAATTAGAAGTCGTTTTGGATGAAAACAGTTTTATTGATGAAATTTATGAGACAGATAACAATGTATTATTCTCTTTTAGTGTTGCAAGTACTTCTATCAGAACTTTGTTGTTCTCAAAATATGAAAACCAAGTTAAAAAGGACTTCTTTCTTATAAACCCAATATCAAAACCAAACTCTAACAGTATTAGTGTCAAAATTGCAGATAATGCAAATTTTATTGGGGCAGATTCGTTATCAATATCATTAAACAAATTATTTACAAATATTAATTTACTGTCTTATTCAAATTTTGATAGAATATGGCTTAAAACGAAATTACAAAATCTTACTGAATATAATGAACCCGTTTCAATTGTTTTGGGAAATAAAGATAATTATTTATTAAGAGATAGTATTACTTTTAATCTTGGATTATTGGAAAAAATAAAATACTCTGATAATTCAGTAAAACTGGATTCCATTCAATATCATTTATATGCACTATCAGCCGGGTATAACGCAGGGCGAACAGCAATAATTGCAATAAATAATCAAAATTTTATACCTGAAAATACAATGAGAGGTTTTCACGTTGGAAGATTTAATTCCTCAACGTTAGAATTTATTGAATATAAGCTTTTTAATGTTGCTGCCGGTGCAACAGCTAATGCACTTTTTGTTACTTATTTAGATTCAATTAGCACAAACGAAATTGTGTTTTTTGCGGTTTCAGATGATGGTGGAGAGGGATTAACTTCTGCGGTAAGAAATAAAATAATGGAGTTTGGAAGTCAGTATATTTCAAGCTTTGGATATCGTAAATCTTGGGCAATGATTGGGTATAAAGGGGCTCCTACGGGGTCGGTACCGGAGGGGTTAAAATCGGCATTTGATGGGAAGGTGGAGATTGATACTGTTATTACAAGAATGCCTTCAAGTGGGTATTATGTAACTTCAACTATTGGACCGGTTAATAATTGGAAAAATTTGGAGGTTGGTCAAGTATTGCCCGAAGGCTCTTCTATTCAATACAAAGCAATTGGTATTACTGATAGCGGACGTGTTGATACTTTAAATTCAATTGTTGTTAATGAACAAGGAATTGGAGATCTATCCAATATTAATGCTAAAACCTATCCTTTTATTAAAATTAAATCGGATTTTGCTATTAATCCCGGTGCAGAATCTCCTTCGTTAAATTTATTAGCCGTTGATTATGACAAATTGCCTGAATTGGCTCAAAATTATCAAACTGTTACTGTGTCAAGCGATTCTATTGATCAAGGCGAAGTTATTAAAATTGATTATGCTTTTATGAATTTAGGTGGTTCTAAAGCTGATAGTTTTAATGTTATGGTTAATTTAGTTAAATCTGATAATTCTAAACGAATTGTTGTTGATACTCTTATTGCTTCTGCGGATACAATGGCTATCAAAGAATTTCAATATTCTTACAAAACTAATTTTGAAGATGGTTACGGTAATATGGCTTTTGAAGTTTATTTAGATCCCGAAAATAAGATTAAAGAACTTTATAAGGATAATAATTATTATAAAATACCATTTTATGTAATAAAAGATACCGTAACTAATTTACATTCCGCAACTGTTTCAACAACTTTTGATGAAATTGATATTGCCGAAGGGGATTTTGTTTCATCCAATCCTAATATTAAAATTAATTTGGATTATATGTCGTTATTCCCATACAGCGATACTACTGCTATACGTTTTTATCTTGATGGAGTTAGAAAATATAGAACTCAATTAGATAGTACGGTTTATGATACAATTTCTAAAAGAGTAATTTATTGCCTTAAACCCGATCTGGAAGATGGCGAACATACTATTAGAATTCAAGGTGAAAACTTGGAAGGGGATTTAGGTAGTACAAACGGATATCAAAAGAGCTTTGTGGTTTCTTCTGAAGCTAAAATCCTTTATGCTTATAATTACCCAAATCCATTTAGTGAGGATACTTATTTTACTTTTAAGCTTACTCAAGTACCTGATGAATTAAATATTAGAATTTATACTGTTGCTGGCAGACTTATTAAAAAAATTAATGTAAGCCCAGCTTTATTAAATGTAGATTTTAATAAAATTT
This sequence comes from Melioribacteraceae bacterium, assembly GCA_963663265.2. Classification (GTDB taxonomy): domain Bacteria; phylum Bacteroidota; class Ignavibacteria; order Ignavibacteriales; family Melioribacteraceae; genus JAEXOD01. Next base: position 1,558,320 of record CAXXXM010000002.1, on the reverse strand, counting down.
ATTGGGATGGAAAAGATGAAGATGGTGATGATGTAGCTAATGGTGTTTATTTCTATAAGATTATATTAAAGAATGGTGATAAACAAGAAAATATTACTCAAAAACTTGCAAAAGTAAAATAACTTTAATAGTAAATAAATTTAAAAACCTATACTTGAACTTAATCAGGTATAGGTTTTTTTTAATTTCTATCTCAATAAAATCATCTTTTTAACACTAACAAACTCGGTTGTTTCCAGTCTATAAAAGTATACCCCGCTTGCTAAGCTGCTAAAATTGAATGCATAACTATAATTCCCCGCCTCTAATTTTTCATCAATTAGTGTAAATAATTTTTCACCAGTAATATTGTAAATTGATATCTTGGTATTTGTTGTAATTGGCAGGTCAAAATTAATTGTGGTGCTTGGATTAAATGGGTTGGGATAATTCTGGTGTAATATAAAATTGTTAGGGGCACCAACTGTTATATTAAATGTTTTGATATACTCATAGCTGCCATTTGTATTGATATGTTTAATACGATAACTATAACTTCCCGAAAAAACATTATATTCTTTATACCCATAATAGTTTGTTGTATTACTATTTCCTTTTGTTAGAATTGTATCCATTGTTTTCCATGTGTTGTCAACATAGCTTTTACGTTCAATTAAAAAGCTATAGCTGTTAAGTTCAGTTGCTGTTTCCCAGTTAAGAATAACAGTATTACCATTTACACATGAGTAAAAATTTGTTGCTTCAACAGGCGTTGCATTGTTTTGTCCAATAGCAAATTCGGAAAATTGTGTTAATCCTTTTGCTTTTATATAATTACTCCCAATTTCCACATTTGAATAAATCTGCCAATCTTCGCTTTGGTTTTCTCGCTTTAATAAAACTATATTTTCAGGATTATCAATTCCATTATCAATAATATTATCAAAGTAGAAAATTACATCTGTTTCAAAGTTGTGCATATTTGTTGATAAAACCCAATGATAATTAGAAATGGTTGTAACTTCGCTTGGTAAATTGCCTGATGGGGCTTGATTAAAAAAGAATGCCGAAATATTACCTGTTGATGTTGTTGAAGGATTAATTTCAACTCCTCCGGCTGATGACGTGGGAATTATATTTGTTGGGGAGCCAGCCGGTGGGTTTGATGTATTTCCATTTGCCGTTAGTGTAAACGCAGTAAACTCATCGGCACCAATATCGGGTGGATTTTTTCTTGTATCACCATCAATATCTGTTTCAATACCGGCAATTGTTACTCCTTTTCCAGCACATGGCGAGTTGGGTAATAAATGTAAATCAGTTGGGGAATGGAAAAGGGGGTCAAATTCCTGTGAGTGTGTTTCGTTCCCATTGTTTATAAAGGTTTTCCAACTACTTAGTGAAGTAGATTTATTAGCATTGAACGTACCAAAGAATGCATGACTGGAGTTATGAGAATAATAATTATTGTAATCAATATTGATTAGGTTACTCAGCCCATTGTCGAAATAATAAAATCCTATATTAGAATCGTTATTAATATTTGAATAGTGGAATATGTTATTTTTAATATTAACTTCTAAAGAATATGAATAATTTCTAACGAAAGATAAAATATTAATATCGGTTGCATTATAATTCATGTCTAAGAAAACTGAATTATTAAAAACATTATAGATGCCAATTGCATTTAGTGAAAAACAATTTATGTATTGAGCAACTCTTGAATAACTTATATTTTGGAAATTATAAACAAAATTATTGTTTAAATAAAAAATGTTATTTAGTGATTCATTGGCACTATAAGCACATTGAATTCCATTTATTCCTCCTCCACTTTCATTGTTAAGTGAATGTACTTTGTTTTTTGTAATAGTAAAATTACCAAAACCAGATACAGTTATTCCATTAACAACATAAGAACCAGCTGCTTGATTTCCACAATCAAATACCTCGTTTGCCTTAATGATGATTTGCGGATAAGGCGATACATTATGAGTCGAATTAATATTGATACCGACTGTTGCTGAAGCAGATATACTACTTGCTAAATTTCCAGATAATATATTTGAAGAAATTGATAAATTATTGAATCTGGCATTAGCATTTATGCCATAAATGTTAAAATTAATATAGTTTCGTGAGATTTTATGACTATTACATGGTAAATTCAACGAATTTTGTAAAGATCCAACAGCAATTCCAATCGAAGCACTTATTTCATTATTATCTATTAGACAATCATTACAGTCGTTTCTTAAATAAATACCAGTTGATCCAGAAACATAATATTTTGATGGAAAGTCAATTTTGCATTTTTTTATTATGTTGTTTGAGCCAACAATATCAAATCCATAAAAGCTATATGTTGTGTTTGTGGAATTAATTACAAAATTAAACTCACTTGATGTTGTATCGCCTTCAAATGTGACGTAGTCGGACTCAATACGAACGCAATACTTTTTTGTGTTACTTTGAAAAGTATTTAATGTGATTAATTCAGAATTATATGCTTTGAAGATTATTGGTCTTGAAGCAGATGAAGAAGTTGTTGTTAGACACAAAGCTGTTGCCTCGCTATAGGTACCTCCTTTAATCAAAAAAGTAACGCCACCTAAACCAACTCCCTTATTGTTTAAGTCTGTAATTGCAGCAGAAAAAGTATCGTAGTCACCTCCAGCACCAATAATTTTTTCTCCAGTTAATCCTTCGCCCATTACAATAGTATTTAAGCAAATCAATAAAATTACAAATCTGTAAAAAGCACGCACTAAAACCTCCTTACAAAAATTATTTAATTGGGAATAATTTTAAAATACAAGAATACGCCAAAAGTGTCAAACAAAAAAAGAACATTGACAACTAAAAAAGCATATTATGTATTGTTTAGGGATAATAAATAATCGTGAAATGCTTGAAGCAATTTAAATTGTAGTGGCAATTTCTGCAACTTTTTTTTCAATTGTTCTTATTTTATAATAACTTACAGCATCAAAGTGTCAAACTTAGGACTAAATCTCCATTTAAACCAGAAAAATTTATTCAATTTAATATAATTAACTAATATTTCGCTAACTTATCTAAGTATTATAACTTACAAACATTTTTAAACTTGACATCGTGTCTTATTTTGTTTATATTAAGACAAGCTATCTTTTTATTTAATAAAGGTGAAACAATGAAAAAGTTACAACTATTAATTATTCTAATTATTGCAACTTTTATAACAACAAAAGCACAGCCAACGTTACAAACACCAACAGATTTATCTAACGGTGTTTCATTAACTCCAACATTAAGTTGGGATGTTGTAGTTGGAGCAATAGATTATACTTTACAGTTTTCAGACGATAATACATTTACAACAACAATTATAGATACTTCATTAGGTGATGTACAAAGTTATATACTTGGAAATCCATTAACTGAAAACACAACATATTATTGGAGAGTAATGGATAATGTTTCAGGATTATACTCATCCTACTTTACACTAACTACTTTAGTTTATCCGGGAAGTATTACTCTTAACTCTCCAGCAAATAATTCATATAATAATCCTATTTCAGCAAACTTTTTGTGGAATGCTTCAACTAATACCGATACTTATACTTTTGAACTTTCTGACGATTCTTTATTTGCTAATATTATTGATAGTCAAACAGGATTAGTTGCAACAAATACATCTGTAACAGGATTAAATAATTACACAACATATTATTGGAGAGTAAAAGGTGTAAATGCTTATGGTGAAGGTGCTTTTTCTTCTTTTACATTTATAACTTTATTAGCCGATCCAACTTTATTAAGTCCAAACGACTTATCAGTACACAACCCTACAAATATTGCTTTAAGTTGGAATAGTGTGAATGGAGCGTCTGAATATACTATTGAATTGGCAGAAGACAGCATATTCACATTAAATCTTCAAACATTTTCCAATGTATCGGCAACAAATTTGTTGGTTAACAATTTAAGTAATTTTACTGATTATTTTTGGAGAGTAAGAGCAATTAACGTACATGGCACAAGTAGTTTTTCAAATATATGGTCATTTAAAACTAAGTTAGCAGCACCTGTATTAGCAGCACCAATAAATAATTCAATAAACAATTCTATTGTTCCACTATTTGACTGGAATAGCGTTGTGGGTGAAAACCCTATTACATATACTTTGGAAATAGCAGAAGACATATCTTTTACAACAGGATTAATTACTCTTTCTAATTTATCGGCAGATTTACTTCAATTTTCCCCACCTGCCTATGTATTAGATAATAATAAACAATATTTTTATAGAGTTTCAGCAACAGATGTTTATGGTACAAGTGATTATTCCTCAGTATATACTTTCAAAACTGTACCGGAAATAATACCTGTCTTGGGCTGGCCCATTGGTGGTTCAGGTGCATTTAATAATCCACAGCTGTTTTCTTGGTATTTAAATCAGTTTGCTCCAAATACAATTTACGATTTTGAGCTTTCACTAAATAACGATTTAACTTCTCCGGTAATTACAGTACAGAACATTAACGCAACCACATTAAGCCAAAATTTAACCGGCTTACCTGGTAATACAAAGCTATATTGGAGAATCACTTCAAAAGTTTCCCCAACCATAGTTTCCCATTATTCAGCAATTGATAGTTTTACAATTCAAACACCGGGATTTGTTGCGTTATTACCATATCCTTCTTATCCGGTTGGTGGAACAACAATTTACAATTCCTCAGTAACATTATATTGGTATTTATTAGCGGCAGGAACAGGCTTAACTTATGAAATAGAAATTAATAATTCCGGGGTGTTTACAGGAAATCCAACTTATGCAGGAATTAATAATTTATATTACACATTAGGTGGATTAAATGGTGGAGATACTTACTACTGGAAAATTAGGTCTTTTAACGGTTTGCAATATTCCGATTGGTCAACTGTTGAAAGTTTTGTTGTTAATGGTATTTCAACTCCAGTAACACCTGTTCAGTCATGGCCTATTTCTGGTTCAACAGTATATACAACAAGTCCAACATTATACTGGTATTTAAATGAATATGCGGTTGGTTTAACTTACGAAATAGAATATGGTACATCAAACCTATTTTCAGGAACTCCAACAGTAACCGGATTGACAAATCAATACTATACAATAACCGGATTAACGCCCGGCACATATTATTATTGGAGAGTTCGTTCATTTAATGGAACAACTTATTCCTCATGGTCAAATACTGAAGTGTTTGAAGTATATGGGGCAATAACAAATATTATCCCTGTCCCTTCATATCCAATAGGTGGTACAGTAGTATATTCATTAAATCCAACATTAAGTTGGTATTTAAATGGTTCCTCAACAGGTTTAACATTTGATGTTGAATATAATTCAACAGGCATATTTACAGGAACACCAACAGTAGCCGGTTTAACAAACTTAAATTACAATTTAACTAATTTAACAGCAGGTTTAACATATTATTGGAAAGTTCGTTCACATAACGGAACTAACTATTCCTCATGGTCAACAGCAGAAAGCTTTATAGTAATAGGCTCCGGTGGTTCTTTAGTACCCGTTCTTTCCTGGCCTGTTGGTGGAGCAACTGTATATTCAACAAGTCAAAACTTAAACTGGTATTTAAATGGTTCAAGTACAGGATTAACATATCAAATTGAACTTAGTACAACCGGTGCTTTTTCGGGAACTCCTAACTTTGTTGGAATAAATAATCATAACTATACTATTACAGGATTATTAGAAGGAAGCACAGTATACTGGAGAGTACGATCATATAACGGCGTAACACCATCTGCTTGGTCAACACCGGAGTATTTTGTTGTTTACGATTCTTCAGCTCCATTAATGCCTATAACGGGAAGTCCTGCTGGCGGAATAACAATAAATACAAATGCACCTATAATAACCTGGGTAATGCCTGCACAAAATAGCGGTTTGTTGTACAATTTGGAAATTTCCGAATCTTCAGATATGGATAATCCAACATTAATTGAAAATTTAACCCAACCTTTATTTAACAGTTATGGCTTAGAATCGAACAAAACATATTATTGGAGAGTTAGATCAAAAACATTACAAAATAATTATTCAAATTATTCAAATATTGCATCGTTTGAAATAACTGATAACGTAACAAGCGTTGAAGAAAAGGATATTGTACCAGATAATTATTTTATGTCACAAAATTATCCAAATCCATTTAACCCTTCAACAACAATTAAATTTGGATTACCAAATTCTGGCAATGTTAAGCTATCTATTTATAATATGCTTGGTCAAGAAATAAAAACATTGGTAAATAATTCCTTGAATGCCGGCACATATTCAATAATTTGGGATGGCACAAATAACAACGGAATTAAAGTTACAAGTGGAGCATATTTGTACAGAATTAATGCCAATAATTACATAGAAACAAAAAAATTAGTCCTCATTAAATAAGTCCTTGTTTGTTCACCTATATAAAAAGGGGTTGCAATTATAATTAATTGCAGCCTCTTTTTTTTATTAAAACACTTAAAATACCTCGTATCTTATTATAAAATAACAACTTAATAAAAAATTTATTTAAAAATAATTTGGAAAATTTAACAAATTAAACTATATTAAATTGCCTTAAGTGTAGGCTGCTTTGATAAATGCTGAAAATAATAATAAAAATAAAATATAGGTGAGAAATGAAGGCTATTTTCAAACAATTAATAATCTTAATGCTTTTTTCTTTAAGCATTGCGGCTCAACCAACGTTGCAGCAACCGGTTGATGGAAGCACAGTAGTTACATTGACCCCAACATTTGCATGGGCACCTGACGCAGGTGCAACTCAGTTCAGAATACAAATATCGGAAGATATTAATTTTACTACTTTTGTTTATAATCAAAACATTGGGAATAATACTGCATTAACACTTACAACCCCATTGGAAGCAGGAAAAACATATTACTGGCACGTAAGATCAAATATTGCCGGTACTCCATATTCTCCAACTTGGACTTTTTATACAAATCCTGGCACTCCAACAATAGCAACTCCTACCTTAGGCACACAGAATCAACCGGTAAATATTACTCTTTCATGGCATCCGGGTGCAGGGGCTGAAGCTTATACTATCGATGTTTCAGAAGACGGTACATTTGCCACAACAACTTTTTCACAGTCTGGAGTTACAGATACAAGTATAACAATTACAGGATTAAATTATAATACTCTTTATACTTGGAGAGTAAAATCAACCACAGTTCACGCTGAAAGTTTTTATAGTTTTGGAACATTTTTAACAATATTATCTGATCCAACTTTAATTTCACCAGCAAATAATGCAGTTCATCAACCAACAAACATTACGCTTCTTTGGCATGAAAGTATAGGAGCTAATGCTTATACAGTTGAAGTTTCTGACGACCCTTTATTTGCCACTACAGTATTTTCGCAAACCGGGATAACAGATACTACTGTTACTGTTTCCGGTTTAACTCATTTTACTCAATATTATTGGAGGGTAAAAGGAATTTATGCTTATGGTACAAGTAATTATAGTTCAGCAACGTTTTTAACAAAATTAGCTCCACCAACATTAAGTTTGCCGGCAAATAATTCTGTAAAAAATTCTATTATTCCTTTATTCGATTGGAATCCTACAATTGGTCAGGCTCCAATTGTTTACACTTTAGAAATTTCTAAAAGTAATACTTTTCCTGCTGCCGGTTTAATAAAAATTGAAAACATAACAAATACCGAATTCCAATTTGCTCCTCCAGCTTATGTTTTGGAAAATGATAAAGATTACTACTATAGAGTAAAAGCTATTGATGCTTATGGCGAAAGCGATTATTCAACTGTATTTAAGTTTAGAACAGTTATTCAAATTAAAGCTGTTTTAAGTACCCCAACAAATGGATCAGATGTAAACACAAATCCAACTATGTTTGTTTGGTATTTAAATCAAGTTGGAACGGGTTTACTTTATGATTTTGAAATTTCATTAAATGCTGATATGACAAATCCTGTTATTAAATTAACAGACTTAACAGAAACAACTCTTGAACAAGACTTAGCTGGATTACCTGGTAACACAAAGCTTTATTGGAGAGTTACTTCAAAAACTTCAACTAATGTTGTTTCGGCTTATTCAAATATTAGCTATTTCAAAATTCAAGCACCGGGATTTGTTACACTAATTCCAAAAGTATCTTATCCAATTGGAAATACAACAGTATACGGCACATCTACAACTTTATATTGGTATTTATTAGGTAATGGACAAGGATTAAAATATCAATTAATTATTAATACAGTTAATGACTTTACTGGTGCATTAACTGCAACTGATATTGAAGACTTATATTATGAAGCAAACAATTTAACCCCTGGTGAGACATATTATTGGAAAGTTAGATCCACAAACGGTTCCGATACATCAAATTGGTCTTCACTTGGAAAATTCAAAGTTTTTGGTACTTTAACACCTGTTAAACCAGTTGCTACTTATCCAATTGATAATACAATTGTATATTTAACAAATCCAACTTTATACTGGTATGTTTTAGGTAACTCAACAGGACTTACCTATGATTTACAAATTGATAAAGATGGAACCTTTAGCACAAATATTATAGATACAACAGGAATTTCAGATTTATATTTTACAGCAATGAACTTAACTCCAGGAGTTAAATATTATTGGAGAGTTCGTTCAAATAATGGTACCACACCTTCAGCATGGACAACAAAAGAGGCTTTTAGAATTTATGGTAATATGGCTTCTTTAGTACCCCATCCATACAGCCCGGCAACAGGTTCTACTGTATATTCAACAGATACTGTTTTAAGATGGTATATGAATAGTGCATCTGAAGGCTTAACTTATGAAATTGAAATTAATACTACAAACGTCTTTACTGGAAGTCCTACAGGAACATATACAGGTATTCTTGATCAATATTTAGAATTGGCAAATTTAACAGCAGGAACAACTTATTACTGGAAAGTTAGATCAAATAATGGTATTACGCCTTCAGCTTGGTCAGCTAAACAAACATTTACTGTAATAGGTGTTGGTGGTTCGCCCGTACCTGTTATTTCGTGGCCAAAAGGTGGTGTTCATGTATTTACAAACACACAATTATTACTTTGGTATATAAACGGAAATAGTACCGGTTTAACATATGATATTCAAATTAGCAACAATGGTTTATTTGGTACTAATCCAACTAAATCAGATTTAACAGATATGCAATACGAATTAACAAATTTATTAATTGGTGATTTAGTTTACTGGAGAGTTAGATCAAATAATGGCGTTACTCCTTCAGCTTGGTCAACAACTGAATACTTTGTAGTTTATTCCGAAAGTGCTGCTTTTATGCCTATTTCCGGTACTCCTGGCGAAGGTATTACTATTAATACTGTTACTCCAACATTATCATGGGCTATGCCGGTTGCTAACAGTAACTTAAATTATGAATTGCAATATGCAGATAACCCTGAAATGAATAACGCTGTTACAGTTGGAAATTTAAACTCTAATAATGTTGAATTAACTAATTTATCAGAATATACAACTTATTATTGGAGAGTTAGATCTCAAACATCCGGAAAAGGTGACTATTCAATCTATTCTAATGTAGAATCTTTTAGTACAGGTGATGATATAACTGGAGTTGAAGAAGAAAACACAATTCCAACAGAATATTATATGTCACAAAATTATCCTAATCCTTTTAACCCAACTACTAACATTAAATTTGGTTTACCAAATAATGCTAATGTTAAAATAGTTATCTATAATATATTAGGACAAGAAATAAAGACATTAATTAACAAAGACTTAAATGCAGGAACATACAATTTAGTATGGAATGGCACAAATGAAGCAGGAATTAAAGTTCCAAGCGGTGCTTATTTATATAGAATTACTGCAGGAAACTTTGTAGAAACTAAAAAATTAATGTTAATTAAATAAGCCAATAATTATAAATTGTTAATTATATAATTATTAATTTTTGCAAGCCGTTGAAGATAAATCTTTCAACGGCTTTTTTTATTCTAAATATAAACCGCCGTTTTGTTCAAGCCAGTCTGCAACTTTATTAGCTGCGTTTTCAACACTATTATCAGAAACATCCACAAATAAATAAGGAAGTAAAGAGTTTTCTATAAATTCTTTTAACATTTCCTGTTCTTCATAAAATATGCTTAAATTGTTGTATTGGGATGGATTACCGGATATTTTTAATCGTTCCTGTTTTGCAATTTCAAATGATTCTTTATTTCTATAACAGAAAACAAGCTTAAATCCTAAACTAAGTAATCTTTCTTCAAGCCATTTAAACTCATAGTCTCTGTAATTATATTTCTTTTGGTACATTTTGGTCGAAATATGAAATCTATCAATTATCCATGAATAGTACTTTTGCAATTCAAACAGTTTTACCCAAGTATCATAAGTAACAAACGCCTTATGCTCTTCTTCTTTATTAAAATTGATTAATCCTCTTCCCCAAGGAAAGTTGGTAAAAGAACACCATTCGCCTGATATTAATGGAGAATGATACTTATATTTTCTGGGACCCACAATTCGAGGGTGTTCGTTAAGTGCAAAAGCAATCTCTGTTTTAAGTGTTAATCGAGTACCTTCTAAAATTATTTTTGGAACTAATTTATTTCCCATATAAAAATCCAATATTTTAATTAGTTTATATATAACAAGTTACATTGTTTAACATAAAGATATAAATAAGGAATAACCCTTTATAGTTCTTAATAATAAACAAATTACCTAAATTGACTTAAAAATCATATTTAGTTAAGTTAAATTTATACAAAATATGGATAAAATGTGGATAAACAATGTTCATTAGTCTAATAAATAAAATAACTAAATTTGATAAATGCCTAACAAAGAACTATTTAATATAAAAAAAAGGAACAAGTTTATTTAGTCTTATTTAACTGCATAATGTGGAAAAAATTAACTAAAACCTAAATTACAAACATATAAACTTTAGTATGTGGAAATCAAAACCTTTGTATTTAATAAATCAACATTATCACTACTAAAAAAACGGTTAAAAACTATATAAAAAAGCCATTTATTTGGGTTATCCACATATTCACACTATATAATAATAATCATTATTTATTTAAATAAATAAGAAATTAAATATATATATGTTGTGTGTGTATAAAAGAGGATAGAAAATAGATATTAGAATATAGAAGGTAGATAACAGAAAGTAGAAGGTAGAGTTGGTTAGAAGAGAGTATGAAAATTTTCGCTAAACAATATAAGATTATTTTTATTTATATTTGAATTGATAATTTTAGATATAAATAAAGATTAAAGATGAACAGATTACAACCTAAATTTTTTACAACAATTAAAAACTACGATAAAAAACAATTAACTTCTGATATAACAGCAGGGGTAATTGTAGGAATTGTAGCTTTACCTTTGGCAATAGCATTTGCCATAGCATCTGGAGTAACACCGGAAAAAGGATTAATTACAGCAGTTATTGCAGGATTTATAATTTCATTTTTGGGAGGTAGCAGAGTACAGATAGGAGGTCCAACAGGTGCCTTTATTGTTATAGTTTATGGAATAATACAAACTTATGGAATTACCGGTTTAACAATAGCAACCATTTTAGCCGGAATAATATTGGTAATAATGGGTTTGGCACGATTTGGAGCAGTAATTAAATTTATTCCCCATCCTGTAATAGTTGGTTTTACAAGTGGTATTGCTTTGTTAATTTTTTCAACTCAGATTAAAGATTTGTTTGGATTAACAATAAATAAAGTACCATCGGAATTTTTTAGTAAATGGTATGTTTATTTTCAAAATATTCATTTATTAAATGTTAATGCAGCAATAATAAGTGGTACAGCATTATTAATAATGATTGTTTGGCCCAGATTCTTTAAAAAAATACCGGGTTCTTTAGTAGCGATAATAGTTACTACTTTATTAGTACATTTTTTTAATATGAGAGTTGATACAATTGGAAGTATATATGGAGAAATTCCTTCAAATTTACCTTCTCCTACTTTTTACGATATTAATTTTGAAATGATTAAAAACTTAATACAACCGGCAACAACAATTGCAATACTTGCAGCAATTGAATCGCTTTTATCTGCAGTTGTTGCAGATGGTATGATTGGAGGAAAACATAGAAGTAATATGGAGTTGATAGCACAGGGAGTTGCAAATATTATAACTCCGTTGTTTGGTGGAATACCGGCAACAGGTGCTATTGCAAGAACAGCCACAAATATTAAAAATGGTGGTAGAACTCCTGTTGCAGGAATGACGCATGCCGTTACTTTATTATTGATTATGTTATTCTTAGGGCAGTATGCCAAATTAATACCAATGGCTACTTTAGCTGCTGTGTTAGTTATTGTTTCTTATAATATGAGCGAATGGAGAACGTTTGTTTCAATATTAAAAGCTCCAAAAAGTGATATTGTAGTTTTATTAACAACATTTGGTTTAACCGTTATTTTTGATTTAACTATAGCAATAGAAGTTGGAATGTTATTAGCAGTATTCTTATTTATAAAGAGAATGTCTGAAGTAACAAATATTGGAATAATCAAACGAGAACTTGAAGATACAGAAAGCGAAATTATAGATCCGATGTCAATAGACAAAAAGAATATACCGGAAGGTGTAGAGGTTTTTGAAGTAAACGGACCTTTCTTTTTTGGTGCAGCAGAAAAATTCAGCGAGGCAATAAAAGATATAGAAACACCCCCAAAAGTAAGAATTATAAGAATGAGAAGTGTTCCGGCAATTGATTCAAGTGGTATACATGTTTTGGAACAAAGTTATTTAGAATCAAAGAAAATGGGAACACAATTAATATTGTCCGGTGTACATACACAACCATTAATGGCTTTAGAAAAAGCAGGCTTTTTAGATCAAATTGGTGATGATTATATTTATGGTAATATTGATGATGCGTTAGATAAGGCAAGAGAAATTTTAGGTTTGCCTAAATTAGGGCGAACTCCGGAATTTGTTCCTTCTGTAAAACGAGAAAGTGATTGAAAAAAAAGCGGAATTTAATTCCGCTTTTTTTTATAGCCTATTAATTTAAATACTTATGTTTATTATGATGAGATAAAGTATTCTGTTTATGAACAGTAGTTGTTCCTATTGAAAACTTATTAATAAGAGATTGTAAGTTTTCTGTTAATCTGTTTAAGTCTTCTGAAGCATGGGCAATTTGCTGAATACCATTAGCAGATTCTTGAGTAACATTACTAATTGCCTCAATATTTTTACTAATCTGTTCAGCAGCACTTGACTGTTGTTCGCTTGCTGAAGCAACGCTGTTAATAACATCAAGTACTTTTTCAGCAGCAGAAACTATTTCATTCATTGATTTGCCGGCGGTATTAGCTAAAACTTTACCATTTTCAACTTCGTTTTTACCTTTTTGAATAGAAGTTACGGCATAATTAGTATCGTTTTGAATTTTTTTAATCATTTCAGCAATTTCTTTAGTAGCTTTAGTAGTTCTTTCAGCAAGTTTTCTAACTTCATCTGCAACAACAGCAAAACCACGTCCTTGTTCACCGGCTCTTGCAGCTTCAATAGCAGCATTAAGAGCTAACAAATTAGTTTGGTCAGCAATATCGTTAATAACTTGCACAATTTCACCAATTTCATCGCTGCTTTTACCAAGTGCTTGAACAGTTTCGGCAGCTTTGGCAACAACGTTAGCAATATTGTTCATACCAGTAACGGTATCATTAACAATTCTTCCACCACTTTTGGCAGTATCACCGGCATCTTTTGCAGATTGAGCAGCAATATTTGCATTTTTAGTAGTTTCAACAATAGTAGAAGTCATTTCTTCAACTGCACTTGCAACTTCACCGGCTTGTGAACTTTGTTCTTGAGCACCGGCAGCCATCTCTTCGGTACTTGCAGAAATTTGATTGGATGCACTTGCAGTAGCTTGAACTGCTTCTGTAATTTCGGTTAAAACTTCCGTAAGTGAGTTTGCAAGGGAGTTTATACTATCTTTGATAATTAGATAGTCTCCTTTATAATCGCCTTCCATGCGGGTTGTTAAGTCGCCTGTTGCCATTATTGCTAATACTTTTGAGCCTTCTTTTACAGGACTAACAATAGCATTAAGTAATTCATTAATTCCTACTACTATTTGTCTGTATCCACCTTTAAATTTGGATTCATCACCTCTGTTATCAAGTTTGCCTTCAACTGCTTTTTCAATTAAAGTATTAGCTTCATCAATTAAACCTTTTAATGAAGAAACCGTGTTATTAATAGCAGGTGCAATTTCATCACTTTTACTTCTTGGTTCGTAATATACTTCAACGTCTCCTTCAGATACTTTAGAAAGTAATTTAACCAGACCTTGCAGATCATTTGTAAAGTCATCCAAAGTTTTAGCCATTACCCCTATTTCATCATCAGAGTTAATGTTTAATCGAGTTGATAAATGTCCTTTTCCAATTTCTTGAATTGCAGAAACAGCTTTATTAATTGGCTTAGTTATAACACCGGAAATATAATAAACTATAAAAGTTATAAGTATAATAGCTAAAACGAATATTAAAATTAGATAGTTGATAATTGAATTAACAGAAGCAAAAATTTCATCTTTAGGGATAAATAGTATTAATCCCCATTTGCTTTTTTCAACCGGTTGATAAAATGCTATTAAATCAGTTCCTTCAACAAGTTTATCGGTTTCAATTTGTCCACCAATTCCATTTTTTATATCGGCTGCCATTTTAGCTAATTCAGAATCAGATAGTTTTTGTGAAATAGAAGACAAACTTTCATTGCCCAAATAATTTTTATCTTTATAGCCAATAAAAGTACCATTATTACTAACTAAAGCAGCAAAACCTGTTTCATAAACTTTAATTTTATTAATTTCGCTATTTAATTCGTTTAAGGAAACATCGTTTCCTACAATTCCATAAAATATATTATTCTTAAGTATTGGGTATGCAAAAGAGGTCATCATAACCCCTTCATATAAATAAGGTTCTAAAATAACACTTTGTAAAGTTTGTTTTGGTATTTTGTAATAATCACCATCAATAGATAATTTTTCATTAACAGCATCAAAAACGAGTGAGCCGGTTAATTTATTCCAATAAGGAGAAAGCCTTCCAACTTCATTACTGCCAGACTCCTTATTGTTTATAAATTCATTATCTTTACCATCAAACATATTCTGTTCATAAGTTATGTATGTACCAAGCAAACTTGGATTAGTTTCTATAACAGCTTTTAAAGTTCTAACAATTTCATATCTATTATTGCTATTATACTGATTTAGCCAATTAGCCATAGTGTGCGAAATAGCATCATTTTTAATTACAATACTGTTAATATAATTAGCATAATTTTTAGCCATTTGCTCTGCACCCGAATAAGTGGCTTCAGTTTGTGCGGTTTTAACAGATGAAACAATTATATAGGTAGCAATTATTAATACAATTATTAAAGTTGATAAAATGTAAGTTAATAATTTTGACTTAATACTATTTAGTTTTATCATTATTACTTCTCCTGCTTAATTAGAACATAAAAAAAACTTATGGAAGAATAATTAAAGAATACCAATTTTTACAGCAAAAAGAGTATGATCCAAGTGAGGGTTTGTTACCCAAGTTACACCAACCGGTACAGAATAATCATCAGTGATTTTAATTGTTTTAGAAGCAGTAACACCAACGTTAGTAATAATAAAACCATCTTTACTAACCATATTCCATGGACTTACGCCTTGTGCTCCACCGGTAAAAAAGAATAAAGAAACATTTTTTACAATAACAGTATACCCAATTTCAGCATAAAATGATTTGTGATCAGGAGCATCTCCCAAAATATTGTTAGCAACAATTAAATTTATTGGAAATTTTTCGGTTCCTGTATAAGATAAATTTAATTCAACTGTATGAGCACCGGCACCTTCTTTTTCGTAATTTGAGAAAGGGCGACCCATAAAAGGAAAATAAAAATCATTAATTGTTAAAGCTATTGTTCCCAAACTTGCAGGAGAATAAGCATATTTTATATTTAAATCACATTCATTATAATCGCCTGAAAATCCATATGATCCCCACGCACCAATAGAAATGGTGTTTTCAGAATTAAGAGCAAAATTGATATTTATGCTTGGTTGAAACTGTGGTGAAGCAGGTGAATTATTTGTTACTCCAAATTCCATTCCTCGCCATAGGTATCTGCTAACAATATCAGCATTAAAGCGGACATCAACAATACCATTTTCGCAGCAAGTTTTTTCACACTCATCTTGTGCAAAAACTGAAAATGATGATACAATAATTAATAATAAAACAAGTGAAATAATTTTTTTCATAGTTTTTCCTTTAAATTGTTTAAAAATTATAGAATGCTAATATTAATAAGAAAAAAATTATCACCAATAAAGAGTAAATTACCAATTTTTCAGTTTTAATTTTTTTCTGAATCCTACGTCTGTCAATCGAGGCATTGATTTTTTTATAATCTCCTAACTTAGGATTCCATTTGTTTTTGTTCATTGATTTACCTTAAATATATTAAAGATTTTAAATATTTCAATTGATATAATCGATGAAAAATATAAATTATTAATAGTTATGATATTTTTTGCTTAATATAATATAAAATATTTAAAATAAATAAGACAATTTAACGTTAATCATTCTTAATTATATTTTGTTTTTATTATTATTGTTTTTATTTATTTTGCTAATAAAATTTGAGATAATTATGAATACTGGATTTATTAGTGTTACAGGCGGTAAAATTTGGTACAATATAATAGGTGCTGATAAAAAAGGGATTCCTATGTTAGTTTTACATGGTGGACCGGGTGCACCACATGATTATTTGGAAAATTTAGAAGTATTAGCAGATGAAAGACCAATAATTTTTTATGATCAATTGGGATGTGGAAATTCTGATAGACCGGCTGATAATTCTTTGTGGAATGTTGATAGATTTGTAGAAGAAATTAATATCATTAAAAAAGAACTCAATTTAACAAAATTTAACTTATTTGGTCAATCATGGGGAAGTATGCTTGCTGTTAAATACTATTTTGATAACGAAAATAACGGTGTTAACAGTTTAATACTCTCAGGACCATGTTTA
This sequence comes from Melioribacteraceae bacterium, assembly GCA_963663265.2. Lineage (GTDB taxonomy): Bacteria > Bacteroidota > Ignavibacteria > Ignavibacteriales > Melioribacteraceae > JAEXOD01. The sequence goes on along the minus strand of CAXXXM010000002.1, from coordinate 1,541,166 downwards.
AGTGCTGTAAAATTTACAGAAGATGTTAGAAAAATGGTTAATCAACTGCCGAATAAAGAAAAAAGTATTATTTTTGAAGCCGAAGAAAAAGGAGATTTTTCTTCATTAGAATTTCAGCAGGCAATGGAAGTTTTTTATGCAAAACATGTTTGCAAAATAGTACCGCCTCCTGAATCATTTTTAAGAACGATGGAAAAGATGGGTGCTGATGTTTATAATTATATGTGGGGACCAAGCGAGTTTTCGGTGTATGGAACTATAAAAGATATTGATTTGACAAATCAACTTGAAAAAATTTCTGTTCCAACTATTTTGATATGTGGAGAATTTGATGAAGCTTCTCCGGAAACGACTAAAATGTATTCAAGTCTAATTAGTGATTCTGAATTTGTTGTTATTAAAGGTGCTTCGCATATGCACAATTTAGAAAAACCAGATGAGTTTATTGCTGAAGTAAGAACATTTTTACAAAAAGTAGAAAATTAACGAACTATAAAGAGAATTTTATGAATTATAACGACGATGATGACAAAAAAGTTGAAATAGAAGATAATAATAATTCAATTTATCCCAAAATGCCCCCATTGTTTACAGGTCTGGCTTCTGCGTTGGCTATTTTTATTATATATCAATTAGCAGGATCGGTAATTTTTTTATTAATTTTTGGAGCGGATGTCGTTAATATTAAAAAATTTTCTGCTTTAGATATTAATATTTTTCGTTTGTTAACTATTGGCGGGCAAGTATTGTTTATGCTTTTTCCTACTTTAGTTATTGCTAAGTATGTTTATAAAGATGTTACCTCTATAATGAGGGTAAAAAGAGTTAAACTAATGGAAATTAGTTTATTTTTTATTGGATTTATTGTTTTAACCCCCATTTTGCAATATTTGATAGCTTTTCAAACATATGGTATTGAATATTTGGCTAAAATTAGCCCTGCAATTAATAATATAAAAAGTTTTTTGGATTCAATGAACAGCTCCTTAGATGATGTTTATAATAGTGTTATGATTGCTAAAAATCCATTAGAATTTATTTGGATTGTTGCTTTTGCAGCATTAACACCGGCAATTTGTGAAGAGTTTTTATTTAGAGGTTTGGTACAAAAAAGTTTTGAATTAAGATTTAAAACATTTACTGCAATTTTTATCACATCATTTATTTTTGGTATATACCATTTTAATCCTTATGGATTAATACCGTTAATATTTTTATCAATGTATTTTGGATATTCAGTTTTCTTAAGCGAGTCAATCTTAATCTCTATGATATTACATTTTGCAAATAATTTCTTTTCTGTAACAGTAATGAATATATATAAAGATAAAATGAAGGTAGAAAGCGAAATGTTTTCGCAGGGGAGTATAACAGCCGATATTTTTACTTTTGTTTTTTTATTATTTATTTTTATCTTAATAATGAAGTTCATACATAATTACTATAAAAAACAAAAAACAATTGTGGAGGAAATATGATTTGTCCAAATTGTGAATATGAGTATGTTGAAGGAGTAGAAACGTGTCCAGATTGCAAGACACAGTTAATTCCAAAAGAAGAGTATGAAGGAAATTTAGTTAACCCCAAAGATTGGGTAATAGTTTATACATGCAGCGAAGAATATGAAGCTGAAATGTTAAAAGCGAATTTAGAAAGTGCAGGAATTGAATCATTAATATGGTCGCAGAAGGATAGAAATTTTCCGGCTTATGGCGATTTATCAATTGTGAAGCTTTTGGTTAGAAAAAAAGATTCAGTTGCAACAATTGAAATAATAAATGATATAGACTCAAAAAAATTAGAAATAGAGGAAAATCCAGAAGAATAAATGTCTAACAAAAAGAATACTATTACCCGAATTATTGTTTCAATAGGAGCAATACCTATAATATTAGGAATATGCTATTACGGAAAACTGGCTTTTTTGGCTTTTGCATTATTAATTGGTTTAATGTCGTTTTATGAATTTTCTGTAATGGTAATCAAGAAGAACAGTTTTGTAAATAAATTTATAGGATACTTATCAATAATAGCATTTATAATAAATGCTTATTTCAATTTTGCTGAGTTTGAAGTAATAGTATATACAACAGTAATTCTTTTAACATTGGTTGAACTGTTTAGAAACCGAAATTCTGCGATATATAATATCGGTTCAACTTTGTTTGGTACCTTTTATATTGGTTTATTTGCATCATCGTTAGTAGAAATACGAGAATTATATAACATATCAAGTTTTATTTATAACAGGGGTGGTTTAATTATAATTACCTTGATAATTACAATCTGGGTATGTGATTCAGCCGCCTTTTTTATAGGATCTCCTTTTGGAAAACATAAATTATACAAAAGAATTAGTCCAAATAAAAGCTGGGAAGGAGCAATTGCAGGATTTGTTTTTTCAGTTATAACTGTAATAGCATTAAAAGGAATTATTTTAGATTTCTTGAATTGGCAAGATATAATTTTTATTGGTATAATAGTTGGAATTTTTGGACAAATAGGTGATTTAATTGAAAGCTTAATAAAAAGAGATGCATCTGTAAAAGATTCCTCTTCAATTATTCCTGGTCATGGAGGCATTTTTGATAGATTTGATTCTTTGCTTTTTTCAGCCCCTATTATATACTTATATTTTCATTTTATGGTGCAAATATAAAATCTTTACTGTTTTTCAATGAAACAGAACCGCTCGTAAGTTTGTTAAAAATGTAAAATTAGGGAAAAAATGAATAAAGTAGCAGTAGTAACACTTGGTTGTTCAAAAAATACTGTTGATTCGGAAAGATTAATGAATCAATTAAAATTAAATAATATAGAAATTGTTGAAAATCCGAAGATGCTGATTATGTTGTTATAAATACATGTGGTTTTATACAAGATGCAAAAGAGGAATCTATTGATGCAATTATTGAGGGAATAGAATTAAAAAAACAGGGCAAAATAAAAAAAGTGATAGCCGCAGGCTGCCTTCCGGTTAGATATGATAAGGAACTTAGAAATGAACTTCCTGAAGTAGATGCCTTTTTTGGTTCGGAAGATTATAATGGAATACTAAATGAATTAGGGTTAAATCTTAAAGCTGAATTGCTTGGAGAAAGAGAGCTTTCCACTCCTAAACATTTTGCTTACATAAAAATTTCTGAGGGTTGTGATAATCCATGCTCTTTTTGTGCAATCCCTCTTATGAGGGGAAAACACGTTAGTAGAAGTATGGAAAGCTTAATAGATGAAGCTAAATCGTTAGCAAAAAAGGGAGTAAAAGAGTTACTTATTATTGGTCAAGATACAACATATTATGGCAAAGACCTATATGGAAAAAGAAATATTGCTGAATTACTAAATAAAATTAGCAAGGTGGAGGGTATAGAATGGATTAAATTGTTGTATGCTTATCCATCCAATTTTCCGGAAGATTTAATTGATGAAATAGCAAATAACCCCAAAATATGTAAATATATTGATATTCCTCTTCAACATATAAATGATGAAGTACTAAAATCTATGCGAAGAGGTATCACAAAAAAAAGAACTATCAAATTACTTAATGATATAAGAACAAAAATTCCTAACATTACAATACGAACAACATTTATTGTTGGATACCCTAATGAAACATTAGAAAGATTTGAAGAATTATTTGATTTTATAAAAGATTTTAAGTTTGATAGATTAGGTGTTTTTGAGTATTCTGTTGAAGATGATACTGTTATTTTTCCACTTGGCGATACTGTTGAACAAGAAGAGAAAGAAAGAAGAAAAAGTATTCTTATGGAGTTACAAGAAGAAATATCTTACGAAAAAAATCAGCTGATGATAGGTAAAGAAATAAAAGTTATTGTTGAAGGTGAAGAAGGGGATTATTATATTGGAAGAAGTGAAAAAGATGTGCCCGAAGTTGATTGTGAAGTTTTAATTGAAAAAGAAAATCATACTTTAACAATAGGAGAATTTTATCAAGTAAAAATTTTTGACTGTGACGAATTTGATTTATTTGGTAAATTACAATAATAAACGGATAGTTTTATGAAAACCAAACAGATACTTTTACTTATCATGTTAGTATTTACAACAACTTTTGCACAGGTTGAAAACACCCAAAAAGGCTCCCCTTATACGTTTACACCAAATTTTTTTATTGATGTTGCAAATTATAAAGGCTCTGAATATGGTAAGACTAAAGTTGATGTTTTTTTGCAAATACCTTATAGTAATTTGAAATTTGTTAAAAATGGAGATTATTTTAAAGCACGTTATAGTGTTTCTTTAACATTTTACGATGAAGATAAAGAAAATGTTGTTTACGAAAAACTTTGGAATCAAGAAATTAATGCAAATTCATTTGAAGAAGCTGTTTCAAAACAAAATTTTAAGTATTTTCATCAGTCTGTTAACTTAAAACCGGGCAAATACGTTTTACGCTGCGAAATAATTGATAAGGATTCAAAAAAGAATGGAGTTACCGAAGCCAAAATTAATGTAACAGATTTATTATATGGAGTTAATTTAAGCGATATAATAATGGTAAGTGGAATGGTAAAAGACCAAATTGTTCCAAATATTGCCCGTTATGTAACAAGTGAAGATACAAGTTTTACTTTTTTTTATGATGTTTTTAATGATACATCTAAAACAATTAATGTTGAGTATATTGTTACAGATAAAGAAAATGAAGAGATTTATAAAGAAAAAGAATTAACAGCTTTAGGTAAAGATAGAGTAAGAATATTTAAAACAATTAAAAACATAAAATTTTCGTTAGGTGAATATTTATTAACGGTAAATCTTTTAGATAAAGAAGGCAGCATACAAAAAAGTATGATTAAAAAATTCTTTTCTCGAGTTACAGGATTTCCGGTTACAATAACTGATTTAGATAAAGCAATTAATCAGATGAGTTATATTGCCGGAAGTGATGATCAGGATTTTATAGAAGAAGGAAAAGATTACCAAGAAAAACTTGCACGATTTAAAGCCTATTGGAAAGCAAAAGACCCAACACCTAATACTGAAGAAAACGAAGTTTTTAACGAGTATTACAGAAGAGTTGCTTATGCCAACGAAAAATTTAAACAATATTATGAAGGATGGAAAACCGATATGGGGATGGTTTATATTATTTTAGGACCACCAAACAATGTTGATAGACATCCATTTGAATATGACAGCAAACCATACGAAATATGGGAATATTATACAATTAATAAAAGCTTTTTGTTTGTTGACGAAACCGGTTTTGGTGAGTATAGATTGTATAATAGAGCGTATGGAGATTGGTTTAGATATAGACAATAAATAAATAAAGACGATTATGATATTAACAGTTACATTAAACCCATTGTTAGAAAAAAGATTATATTTTAATTCAATTAAGTATAATCAGGCAAACAGAAGTAATAAGGAAGAATTTAGGTCAGGTGGAAAAGGAATAAATGTTAGCAGGCAGTTAAATGCATTAAAAATGCAGAATCAGGCAATAACATTTTTAGGTGGGCAGTCAGGAAAAATTTTGCGGTCGATTTATCATGAAGAACAGTTAAATTATTTAGCAGTTTCTACAAAAGCTGCGACAAGAGAAGCCGTGTTGACTATTGACGAAAAAGAAAATAATTTAACAACCTATTTTCCACCCAATCCAATTATTTCCGAAAGCGAAGCAGCAGACTTTGCTTCTAAGTTAGATAAAATGATTGCCAACTGTTCAATTGTAGTTTTTTCAGGAAGTTCTCCTTGTAAAGAAACTGATTTTATTTTTCCTTACGGAATAGAGTTAGCCAACAAATATGATAAGATTTCCATATTAGATACTTATGGTAATCATTTACAAAACTGTATTGATAAAGCCCCAACAGTTTTGCATAATAATGTCGAAGAGATTAATCTTTCGCTTAAACAAAAGATTAATGATGGTAAAGACAAAATTGAATTTCTAAATTATTTATATAATAAAGGAATTAAACTTGCTTTTTTAACAGACGGCGAAAAAGAATTTTATTGTTCAAAATTTAATTTCCATTATAAAATTAATCCCCAAAATATTAAAGCGGTGGATTCCACCGGAAGCGGAGATGCTTTTGTTGCAGGAATTGCATATGGAATGGAAAAAGATTTAGTATTTAACGAGTTTACACAAATTGCTTCTGCATTGGGTATAATTAATGCACAATCATGGAAAACATGCAATTTTCCTTTTGAAGATATAGAATCTTTAAGCAAGGAAATTGTTGTTGAACCCGTTGGAAAAAAAATGAAAATAATAGATGATTCCCCAACCATTTAGACTTTTATTTTTTTTGTATTTTGGTTTTTTTGTATATATAATTCCTCAAGTTGTTGAGAAAGTAGAAATTATTTCAACAAGTGGTGAGGAATTTTTATATACAGATATAAACAAATCTTTTGTTGATGTTAAATATTCCCCTACTACTTTAGATAGCATAAAAAAAACAATAAGTAAAAAAATTATTAGCGAAGGATATAATAATTTTACTTTTAATTATTCCTCAGCAAATTATAACCAAGATAGCTCAAAGGTAAATATAAAAATTATTTTGGATAAAGGATTTCAAACATATGTAAAAGATTTTTATATAACAGGTTTAGATTCTTTAGACAGTTCATATGTTTATGACAATTTATCTTTTTTAAAAGATAAAACTATTAATGTTGCGGAAATAGAAAATAATTTTTACCAATTTATCAACCAATTTGAAGATTCAGGTTATCCATTTTCAATAATAAAAGTAAATTCAGTTATTGTTTTAACTGATAGCGTCGAAGAAAAAGATTTTGCAGAATTTTATTTAAGTTTTAATAAAGAAAAAAAAAGCAGTATTGATAGTATTGAAGTAGAAGGAAACACAAAAACAAAAGACTATGTAGTAATACGAAATTTACGTTTTAAAGATGGGGAACAATATTCGCAAAGTAAATTAGAAGAAATTCCAAAACGATTAAATAGATTGCGATTTTTTGAACCCGTAGAAAATCCGGAATATTATTTTAATAAAGACAATGTCGGAATTCTAAAAATAAAAGTAAAAGAACTTGAAACCAATAACTTTGATGGAGTGCTAGGTTATGTTCCATCTACCGATGATAAGCAAAAAGGCTATTTTACTGGTTATGTAAATATTAGCTTGCGAAATATTTTTGGTACAGGAAGAGGAGCTTCAATTAAATGGCAGCAAATTGATAGACACTCACAGGAATTTGACTTAAAATATTTGGAACCATGGGTTTTTAATTATCCCTTTAATATAAATTTGGGTTTATATCAAAAAAAGCAAGATACAAGTTATGTTCAAAGAAAGTTTGATTTGTCTTTAGAATACTTAGCAACAGAAGATATTTCTGCTTCATTATTATTATCAACACAGTCAACAATACCAACAGAAAGTGAATATTCAAAATTTACAGTTTATAATTCAACAGCGTTGCAAACAGGTGTAAGCTTTTCAATAGATACGAGAGATGATATTTATGCCCCACGCGAAGGGATATATTTTGTTACTTCATATAAATTTAATTCAAAAAAAATAAATGGTCCGGCAAAATACATAACAGAAAATACGATAAAAAAAATTGAGCTGCAAAAATATGAATTTGAGTTCAACTATTTTTACGAGGTATGGAGCAGGCAAATAGTGTCGTTAAGGCTTAATGCAAAAGAAATGCGAGGTGATTTGTTTGAAGCGAGTGACTTGTTTGAGCTGGGTGGTACAAATAGTTTACGTGGATATAGAGAAAAGCAATTTTTGGGCAATAGGGTAATGTGGACAAATCTTGAATTTAGGTCGTTGTTATCAAAACGTTCGTATGCATTTATATTTTATGATAGCGGGTATTATTTAAGAAATGAAAACAAAGATTCAAATATTGAAGAATTGTCTGCCTATAAATATGGGTATGGATTTGGTTTAAGTTTAGAAACAGGAGTGGGAGTATTAAAAGTTAGTTACGCAATAGGAGAAGGGATGGGATTAAGTGATGGATTAATTCATTTTGGAATTGCTAATGAATTTTAGAGTTAAAATCTCTTTCCTAAGCCGGGTAGATTCCAATTAACGACTTTATCTTTATAAAAAAGTACCATTCCTCTTTCTTTTTTTAAGTTATCATAATACCACAATTCTGTAATTCCTTTGAAAACGGTAGAAGGTTTTCCTAATAAATTTTCAACCTCTTTTTGCGATAAGTCTTTTCTTATTTCTGACCAACCCGAATACTGATAATTTTGATCTATTAAAAGTGAATCAGGCAAAACATAATTATTCTTTGCTACATCTTCAATTGTAGGTTTTATTGGGTTAAATTGTGCCTCTGAAAATATAGCAGCTTTTTCATGTGTGATATTCTGTTTCCCGTTTAAAAAAAATGAGTTTAGGCATATATAAAATATTATATACACTAAAGCAGCCAATAAAAGAAAGGGAAATACACTATTATCTTTTATACTCATTTTATTTTATTTTTTATTATCTTTTAATATAAAAACTTTTTTTCACAAAACACTAAAATTATTGTGAACAAACACAAAATAAAACTAAAATAAGAAAATTATAAAATGGATAATACGGTAAAAGTCTTTAAAGCATTAGGGGATAAGAATAGACTTAAAATAATAAAGATGTTAGAAACAAAAGAATTATGTCTTTGTGAGATACGTTGTTTCTTAAAACTTGCAAATTCAACAGTATCTAAACACCTATCTATTTTACGAGATGCAGGTTTAATTGAAGATAAAAAAGATGGAAAATGGGTAAACTTCAAATTAGCAGAACCACCAAAAGACTCGTTCATAGAAAATATATTAAGTTTAATAAAAGAGAAGAATGAATTTGACGAAATAAAAATTGAAATGGAAAAACTTAATTCTATTGATCGAAATATCATTTGTTCTAAATAAGTAGATTGTAAATGGACGAAAAGAAAAAACTTGAAGATTACGCTGTTTTACTTGATACAATTGTAAAGCAAATTAACTCCGGAAGCAATTTGTATGATGCTTTTAATAAGTTAGGAGTTATTTATGCCGAAATGGAAGATTTTGAAAATGCAGAAAAGTATTTTTCATTATCTCTATCTCAAAAACCGGAATTTATAGATGCTATTTTAAATTATGGGATACTCTGTAATAAAAAAGCCGCATATGATGAATCCATAAATTTATTTTTTAGAGTTATTGATATTGATAATAAAAACTTCAAAGCTTATTATAATTTAGGTGTTGCCTATCAAGAGAGTGGAAAATTTGTAGAAGCTGTTATAATGTATGAGAAAGCAATTGAATATAAACCGGATTTTGCAGATGCACACTTTAATAAAGCTTTGGTAAATTTATTACTTGGTAATTACGATAATGGTTGGGAAAACTATGAAAAATGGGGCTATATCTCCAAAAATAGAATTAAAAGAAACGTTGAAGGATTACAATGGAATGGAGAAAACATTAACGGAAAAACTTTATTTGTGTTTTCAGACCAGGGTTTTGGAGATGCAATTAATTTTTTTAGGTATTTAAAGCCTTTGAAAAGTATGGGGGCAAAAATAATTTTTGAGTGTCCTGAGGCTTTGTATTCTCTTTTTAGTAACTCTTCAGAATTTTTTGATTTTTTGACCAACGATAAATCTAATCAACAAATTCCTTTTGATTATTATTTACCGCTTTCTAATTTACCTGCAATTTTTTATCATAATAAATTTGATTTAGATTTAGTGTTACCTTACATAAAAATAAAACAAAGAGTTTTAGAAAACTGGAAAAGCAGATTGTCAGGTTATAATGGATTAAAAATAGGATTTTTATGGAAAGGGAATCCGTATCCCCCAATTAACCAAAAAAGGCATGCAAAACTACCTGATTTTTTCCCATTATTTGAGATTGAAAATACTAATTGGTTTTCTCTGGCAATTAATGAAACTGAAGAAATTAATAGTATTAATTATAAAAATGTATATGATTTAACAAAATTTATTTCAAATTTTGAAGATACAGCGGCATTAATAGATAATTTAGATTTAATAGTATCAATTGATAGTGGAGTAGCTCATTTAACAGGGGCACTTGGTAAAAAAATGATTCTTATGCTTTCGATTTATCCCGATTGGAGATGGGGTTTAGATTCACAAATTGATATTTACAACGATGTTTTAATATTTCGGCAAAAAGAACAAAACAATTGGAATGATACAATAGAAAATATTAGAAAATATATTTTAAAAAATATTAAGTGATTTATCTATTTTAGTTGATGGGTAATTATAAATTAGTTAAATTAAGGTATTATTAAATTAATGGAATTAAAGTTGGAAAAGTGGAGTAAATTTCTTTCGCAAAAAAGTAAAAACAGAATGTTTGAATATATTAATGATTTGGACCTTTTGCCATCTAACATAATACAAGATCAAAGATTTTTAGATGTTTCGGAGGTTGTGGTTAATAAAATTGCAGATATTATTCCTTCGGAAAATGAAAGAAAAGTTCTTATTGTTAATTTTAATAGTTTAGAAGAAATTAACCTTTTTATTTCACGTGGTTATAAGGTAGTAGTAATTACGTCCGATGAAAGAATAAAGGCTAAATATGAAAATAGTAATTTTGAAATACTATTGATGCATCAGTCATTTTTAGAATTTACAAATAAATCTTTTGATATTATTTGGGCAAAACAAACACTTCAAAAAAGTTTATTTCCGTTATACACAATTACAGAGTTTTTTAGAACACTAAAAGATGATGGGTTGTTATACATTGAGACCCCGTCAGATAAAAACGAATTTGAAAAACACAATAAATCGGATATTTCGTTATTTAGCAAAGAAATATGGTATAAAAACATTGAAACGGTTGGATTTAACATAATTGATACAGTAGATGTAAACTTGCAAAGCGAAAATGCCGCTTTTTCCGATTTATATTGGCTGTTTTTTTGTACAAAATATAAAAAATCTACACTTCAAAATGTTCAAGAGCAGGCAACTGTAAAAGTCTACATGGCGTTAAGTAAGGGCGAAAATTTTGGATGGGGAGTATGCAGCAAGTATTTGAATCAAGAAGTTTCTAAAGTATACAATAAAACTGTTATTGTGGAATACGACAACGATCAATATAACGATACGGTTTTACAGGGAAAGGTTTTTCATGCTTTAACAGGAATTGACTTTGAAAGTATTTCAAAAATAAGAGGTACCGAAAACTATGGTTATACTTTTTTTGAAAATGAAATACTTCCCAGCTCAATCAAAAATGCTAAAAAGTATGATTTAGTTATTGGAGGTTCTACTTGGTGCAAAGATAAAATGGTTGAAGCAGGTATTAATAATGTTGATGTTTTAATTCAAGGTATTGATACAGAAGTGTTTTATCCTGTTGAAAATAAGCAAAATGAAGGAATGTTTGTTATTTTTTCAGGAGGAAAATTTGAATTACGGAAAGGGCAAGATGCGGTACTAAAAGCTGTTAGCATTTTACAAAAAAAATATTCTAATATTGTTCTTGTTAATGCCTGGTATAATATGTGGCCCCAAACAATGGATTTAATGTATAACTCGCCTTATATAAAATTTGAACATTATGGGCAGACTTGGCTTGAACAAATGAATAAATTATACGAGTTGAATGATGTTGACCCTGCACGGGTTGTTACATATGATATAATTCCTAACACTCAATTACGCGATTTATATGCTTTAACTGATGTAGGAGTTTTTCCTAATAGATGTGAAGGGGGAACTAATTTGGTTATGATGGAATATATGGCGTGCGGAAGACCGGTAATTGCATCTTACACAAGTGGTCATAAAGATGTTTTAACTGATAAAAATTCATATCCTCTTAAACAAACCAAACCTTTTAGATTATACGATAACAATAATACTTTATGGGCTGATTGGGAAGATATTTCTATTCTTGAATTGGTTGATAAAATTGAGTTTGCATATAATAATGTGCAGGATAGAAGAGAGAAAGGGAAAATAGCCGGAGTTGATTTAAAAAACTTTACATGGAAGAAAAGTGCTGAAAATCTTCTAAAAATTATGGGGATATAATATTTGGATTTAATGCGATGAATGTAGTTTCTATTCTTTTGGTTTATACCAAAAAAAATCTTGATGATAATATTAAAACTATAGAATATATTATTACTAAAAGTGAAAAAACATATCTGCTTAATTATGGTGATGATGATTTTTCAGATTATAATTATTTCCACATTACAAAAACAGATACAATATTTTTCGAAATAAATAAGATTATAAAAACAAATACTGATTTTAATATTCATATATTGGATTTTAATATCATTCCTCAACAGCAAAACTATTTGGAAGTGTTTGAAGATTATTGCTCGGTTAATAACACTTCTGTTTGTGTTGGCAGTCTTGTTTATAATGAAGAAAATTATTGTGAGGATAGCATTCTGTTTTCAAGTGGTAACAAACTTATTACCCGAGAAAATTATTTTTTTGGAGATTCAAAAATAAATTATGGACAGTCTTTGTCTTCTTTTATTAAAAGTGGGGTTCAAGAAGTTGATTCGGTAGATTATTTTTTCTTTTATATTCCTCAAGAAATTGTTAAACAACAGATATTATTTGATGAATCAATAGAAATCTTTTTGTCCAAATCTGTAATTATTGATGACTTTTGTTTTCAATTGAAAAATAAGGGCTTTCAAATAAAAACAAATCCTGCTATTTATGGTAAAATATATTTAGATGATTTTGAATATGACTATCCCGATAGGTTAATTGAGATATATACAAAATTTTGGATTAAAAAATGGGGTTGGAATTTACAACATCCTGATTTAAATTATCTTAGAAAAAAATATTTCAACAAAAAGATTATTAAATCCATAAATGAGGATTTAATAAATGATATTGGTAAAGAACCCAGAGTTGATATTTTTGTTGAGTTTAATAAAAATATTGAACTTGTTAAAAGAACAGTTGAATCTATTTTAAAGTCGAAATACAAAAATTATAATATTGTAGTATTTAGTAACGGAAATTCTGAAAAAGATGAAGAACAAATAAATAGTTTCATCAAGAATAATAATACCCATCTAAAAGGAGCAAGTTCAAAAATAGCAATAGGAAACTCTTCGGTATTTAATTGGCTGTTATCAATTTCAAGTGCTCCGATAATATTAAATTTAGCGGCAGGAATTGAACTGGCGGAAGAAACAATATCTGTATTTATAAAAATGTTTGAACGATATCCATATGCTTCCGTAGTTTCTCCAAAAGTGATTGATTCAAAAACGGGGAGTACATGTTTTGCCGGTGTTCTTAAAAATACTGAAAATATGGAGTTTAATAATATAATTGCAAAAACAAATATTGTTTCCAATGATTGTGTAATGTATAAAAGAAAGGCAGTAGAAAAAGTTGGGTTAATGGATGTTAATTTGGCTGATTCGGGTTGGGAAAATATAGAGTTATCATATAGAATATATAAATGTGGCTATGAAATCATTTATAATGGAAAAACCAGCGTAATTCAAAATTTCCCATTTAATTCTACAAGTTTGTTTGATTTAAAAAAGAAATCACTCTTAAAATCGTGGTTTCTTTTTAAGCATAAAATTTCCGAAGAATACTTTAATAAAATTGAAGAGATGCTCGAAAAATAACAAGTCTTATTAATGTTCGTTAGGCATGCACTGCGGAATAGCATTTGCATTAGAGCGGTCATAAATTAAACCGGCACTAATCCAGCCATAAAATGTAGCTTCGCAGAAAGATACATAATTAACAATTGAATGACTTATTGCACAGTATTGAATATCGGCTTTATAAAAATTTGCATATTGTAAATCAGAAGAAACTAAATTTGCGGCAAAAAGGGTTGCATATGAAAAATTTGTCCCTACACATTTGCTTTGTCTAAATTCAGCATTTCGTAATATTGCACTTGATAAATCCGAACCCGAAAAATTGATTCCATTCATCACGTAGTTTGTTAAATTAATTCCTGATAAATCGGAATTTTTACATACAAGGCTTGATAATTTTTGGTTAAAAATGTCTGAGCTGCCACCAAGTGAGTACATAAAAATTGTTTGGTAGTTTATTCCTTCGGCACTATATTCATTCACAGCTCTAAACTGTAATATATAATCTCCTTTTTCCAAACGAATACTATTTATTGTATCGGCTTCTGTTAAAATATCTGTATAAGTGTTATTAGCGTTATTAAATAATCTTAATGTACAATTTACACTTGAATCTCTCGAAAAAACGTAAGTACCACCGTTGATAACCGTAATGGGAATAGCATCTAAACCCCTGCCTCCGGAATCTTTTTCGTAATCGTTTGAGGGGGTCTGAATATTTTCTAATTGAATTGCAATTACAGCACCAAGATTGGCTCGTAAATAACTGTTTTCGCAAACTTGAATTTCGCTTACAGCTTTATAAAAAATATGCTCTTCGTTTTCAGTACTGTTTGAACAAGCCCATAACAAGGATAATAATGCAAAAATCTTAAGATATTTCATAGATAACTCACGGAAAATTATACCCTTAAGTTACAAAATTATACACATTAAAAAAATATAATTTTTTATGAATCTTTTTGAAATTTAACACATCATACCAATAGTTATTAAAATAAAATGAGTGAGAAAACGATGACTGAACATTTAACAAAAGATACATTCAAACAAAAGGTGTTTGATTATGAAAAAAATACCGAATGGAAATATGAAGGTGAATTACCTTGCTTGATAGACTTTTATGCTGATTGGTGTGGTCCTTGTAAAATGGTTGCTCCTGTTTTAGAAGAACTATCAAAAGAATATGATGGAAAAATTAAGATTTATAAAATAGATACTGAAGCCGAGCAAGAGTTAGCTGCTGTATTTGGTATTCAAAGTATTCCATCCTTATTGTTTGTTCCTAAAAACGATAAACCACAAATGGCAAAAGGTGCTTTACCTAAACCTACATTAGTAAAAGCAATTGATGAAGTTTTATTAGCAAACCCCGTAATAAATTAGTTATAAATTGGTTAGTTGTATAAAGTTGCCGCAACCCTCAAAAAGTTGCGGCTTTTTTTATTTTTAATACTCTATTTCAATTACTGCCGGAAATTTATCTACAACAATTGAGTTGTCTGTATACTTTGTTGAAGTAGTACCATTTATTGTTACTGATTTAGGGAGTTTTGACTCGTTAAAATTTTTAATAATAATATTTCCGGTTGGTAAATTTATATCACCGGATAGTTTTAATAAGTACTTATTGTTGATTTTGTTTATTGAATAATTAAGTAAACCATAATATGTACGTAAGTTATTTATTTCTATTCCGTTAGTATCATCAATCCAGTCCTTTCTTAATCCGGCTCCAACTACTAAAGAAGAATCTGATTCATTTTCGTAAACAAAAATTGAACGTGCAACTGTTAAAAAGTCACTTCCAACCCAAGTATGCGGCATATCACCTATAAATCGTGGTGTCTTTTTATCTTTGCAGACAACTTCAGCCCATTGATTCCAATTTTCAGGTGTTTGGTCTTTAAAAAAGAAGTCTAACAATTGATAAGTTTTTTCAGGTTCATCCAAAAATAAAAAAGCACCGGCTGTTCTAATTTCGTATGGAGTATAAACATCCCAATTAAAGTTTGGATTGTCGCGTCTTTCGGTAAAATAATCAAAATATTGATTAAATGTATTATGCAAATAGTTTAATGGTAAATTATTAATTTCGTTACAAGGGTAAAGTGCAATTGTTGTTGAAGTTGCATCAAAATCCCCTTTTTCTGCACAACCGGGTATGTAATTTATATTGTGTTCTTTCATAACAAGAGCAATAGAGTTATATAAATTTGTCTTAAATGTTTGTGCAAGTTTATAATATCTTTCTTGTTGTGAACTTTTTAACACTTTAGCAATTTGAACAGCATCTTTTAACCCCTTTAATATATAGAAGTTATCCCAATACGAGTGCATAGGTTTATCTGAATATCCTTCGTGGCTGATTGATTCGGGAACCAATCCATAAAATTTCTTTAACTCCGGCTTTGTAGCATACTCATCTGTTGAACGTAGACTAATTAAATGTTCTATATAATCAACAGTTTTTTCAATCTTAGGAAATATCTCTTTTAAAAAAGTAGTATCTTTTGTAAATAAAAAGTATTGATAAACAGCAAAAATAAATTGTCCATGACTATCATTTTCAGGAACAGGATCGGGTCCTCTTGAATCGACTACGCAAGGAATTTTACCATCGGGAAATTGATATGTGCTATACCATTTAATGTAATCTTTTACTTCGTCAGAAATTCCAAGTTTTAATAGTGTTGAAGAAGTCATAGAGCCATCTCTAATCCAAGACCTTTCATAAGAACGAGAACCGGGTTGAAATCCAAAATTATCTTGATTAATTAATATATAAGCTAAAATAGAACGCATGCTGTTAATTAGTTTATCAGCAGATTTAGGCAATTTAAAAGATAATCTATCTAAAAGGTTGTGCCAATACTCTATATTGTTGTTTAATAAGTTGTTAAATGTTTCGGCATAATTGCTTTTATAGTCAATATTAACTTTTTTATGATAAGGAGCGGCTATATAAAATGAAACGGAATCGTTAGGAGCCAAGTCAAAATCAAATTGAATGTTTCCGTAAGCAAATCCTAACTGATCGTTACAGCTGGTTTCGTTAGATAATGTGTTGTTAATTATAGAGTTATAGATATTATCGTTATTAAATTTACCGGTAGAAAACTTAAATTTTGTTGGATAAACAAATAAATCGTTATTTGAATTAACGTTTATGTTGTTTTCGTTTTGTTTAATACTTTCAATACGACCGGCTCCCCCAGTAATATTTAAAAATTGATAAGAAGGATTTACCTTAAACGGAAGAACTGATAAATTTAGTTTCCCTTTAATTTGCGAATTTGATTTGTTAAAAATTGTATATACAATGTTTGCTTGAGAGCTGTCTTTTATACCCGTTGAAAACAAAGTTGTTTTTAAATTAAACTTGTCGGAAGTCCATAAAACATGTTGAATTGGAAGATAATTTGCCTGCAATGTTTGAGTACAGGTTACTTTATCCCAAGTGTAAAGATTGTTATCTATAGATAACGATGGAGTAATCGAAAAACTGTTTTTTTCAAGTTCAACTTGCCCTTCTTCATTAATTAATGCTTCTTGAGTATCGTTCAAAACTCCCGATACAGTAAAATAGGAAGCAATATCGTAAAAATACTTAGGGAAATAGCCGTACGGAAAGTGTTTTGCAATAGTTTTGAACATATTGTTTGCATTATCGGAAAATTCAAGCGGTAAAAACTGAATTTCTTTAATGCCAAAAGAAGAAGCAGAATTTTCTTTTAATAATTCAAGTTTTAAATATTTAGCTTCACATTCTTTTAATGGAATAAAAGATTTATTTCCTGATCCGTTTTTAACAATATAAACAGTATCAAAAGTTTTATTGTTGTTACTGATAGAAATTACATAATTTTTTGAACAGGCAAGTGAATCCCAAATAATAACAAGTCCGCCAAACTCTTTCATCTTTTTGAAATCAAACAGAACGGACTGATTTTTGTTTGAGCTACATTTCCACGAAGTTAATAAGTTAGAATCGAAAACATAATCAATATTTTTTGTGGTAGTTGAACTAATTAAAGGTTTAATGTTTGAAGTATCAATCGGTTCTCTTTGTTCAAATTCAAATAAATCTAAATAAACACTCCCTTTTCCACCATTAACAGAAGTAATAATAAATTCAACTTTATCAATTTCGTTTGGTTTTTCTAACTGTAAAGGACCCCAAGCCTTAGAAATATTTCGTTTAGTGAATTTAAGTTTTGTCCAATTTTTTGGAAAATTGTAATTTCTATTGTTAACCCACCAAACATTATCGCCGGATTTATCAATTAATTTAAACTCTAACGTATTGTTAGGCGACTCTCCTTTTATGTAAAATGAAAAGGCATAATTACTTGGAAGAGAAATAGGAAGGTTTGCCTGAATTCCTCCATACCCACTTCCTGCAACAAAGTTGTAATCAATTTTTAAACAGTTTCCATTATAACCGGAAACAATTGAAAGTTTAATATCGACTTGATCGGAAGCGTTAATTTTGTATTGCGTTAAGTCATCAAAATTATCTAATATAGTTTTATTTTGAGCAAATAAAACACAAAAAAAGGAAAAAAGAAGAAAAAAAGAGGCAATTGATTTTGTAAACTTTAAAATATTCATGATATTTTGTCTCCCACCTAAATAAAAATGCAAAATTTAGTTGAATTGATAAAAAAATAAAAATTCAAAACTTGACAAATAAATTAAAAATGTTTAAGTTAAATATCAATGAAAACGTTTACATTAACATTTTTTTTATTTTATGGCAATTACAATTAAAGAAATAGCTAAAAAAGCCGGAGTGTCAATTGCAACGGTATCTCGTGCTCTAAATGATGATCCAAAGGTAAAACCCGAAACAAAGGAATTGGTTAATTCAATTGCGGGTGAATTAAATTACAATCCTAATCTCCTTGCCAGGAATTTTGTAAAAAAAACTTCAAACACAATAGGTTTAATTTTACCGGATATTTTTGACGAGTTTTTTACTGAAATTATTAAAGGGGTTGAACAACATTGTTTTAGTGAAGGATACTTTACAATGGTAACAAGTTCGCACAGCAAAAGAACAACGGTTGAAGCCGTTATTGACTTTATGAGTACCGGATTGGTTGGCGGTATAATAATGATGGCACCTGCTGTTAGTAACGAAATAAAGGATGTGCTTTCTAAATGTACTATTCCATTTGTTGTAATTAATGGTAAAAAAGACTTTTCCAAAACGGATTCAATAAATATAGACAATTACAATGGTTCGTTTAAAATGGTAGAGTACTTAATAGAAAAAGGTTATAAAAAAATCGCTCACATTACCGGACCTAAAGAAAATGAAGATGCAGTAAAACGTTTGCAGGGTTTTACTGATGCATTAAAAAAACACGGGCTTAAAGTTAATAAATCGTGGATTGTTGAGGGAAAATTTACTATTGATAGCGGTGTTGATTGTTTTAATGATATAATGAAATTAAAAGAAAAACCGGAAGTAATATTTGCCGGTAATGATATGATGGCTATTGGCTGCTATAATGCAGCACGATTAAACAAGATTAAGATTCCAACCGATATTGCAATTGCAGGTTTTGACGATATTTTTATTTCGCAGTATTTAACTCCGCGATTAACTACTATTAACGTACCAATTTACGAAATAGGATTACATGCTGCAAAAATGTTGCTGCAAAGATTAAACAGTAACGAAAACTACAAACCACAACATTTAAAAATTCCCACAACTTTGGTTGAGGGTGAATCTTGTTAATTAATAATTTATAAAAAATAAACTTAGTAGAACATGAAGACTTTTGAGACCAAATATGGCTTTTTCTCAGAATATGGGAAAGAATATGTTATTAAAACCCCATTTACTCCAAAACCTTGGGTAAATGTTATTTCCAATGGAACCTATGGATTAATCATTTCCCAAACCGGTAGTGGATTTAGCTGGAATGAACACTCCGAGTTTAATAGAATTACTCGATGGCATCAAGATTTAATTAAAGATGACTGGGGTAAATATTTTTATATAAGAAACAACAAAACAGGTGAATTTTGGTCTCCTGCTTGGCAGCCTGTAAAAACAAATTATGATTTTTATGAAGTTATTTACGGGCAGGGTTATGCTATCTTTACAACTGAATACAAAAATGTTAAAATTACTTTAAAAGTTTTTGTGCCATTTAACGAAAGTTTGGAAGTATGGGATTTTAATATAGAAAATAACAGCTCGGAAGATTTAGACCTTTCTGTTTTTACATATTTTGAATGGGTGCTTGGTTCTTCAAACGATTTTCATAGAGAATTTCATAAAACTTTTTTAGAAACTGAATTTGATAACAATTTAAATTCTTTAGTTGCAGCAAAACGTTTGTGGGATATTCCTTTGGGCGATAGAGGACATTGGAATGTTCATTATGAATATTTGGGCTTTTTGTCTTCATCTAAACCTATTGCCGAATATGAAGGGGATAAAGAAAATTTTCTTGGAAATTATGGTTCGTTAAACGCACCAAAAGAAGTTGTTGAAGGAAAACTTTCCGGCACAACAGGAAGATTTAACGATTCAATAGGCTCCATTAAGGTAAATTTAAATATTGAAAAAGGAAAAGCTGAAAAAGTTTCGTTTTATATAGGATTAAAAAGTAATAAAGAAGAAATAAAAACTTCTTTAACAGAAATAAACAAACCAAACAAAATAGAAGAGTTGTTTGAAGAAGTTAAACAACAATGGGAACAATTGTTAGGAGATTTGCATATTGAAACTCCTGATACAGCAATGAATTTTGTTGTAAACAATTGGTTTAGATATCAAGCAATAGCCGGAAGATTATGGGGCAGAACGGGATATTATCAACAAAGCGGTGCCTTTGGATTTAGAGACCAATTACAGGATAGCTTGGTTTATCTACCTATTGATCCGGCAAGAACAGAAAACCAAATACGACTACATGCAAAACACCAGTTAGAAGATGGTGCTGTATTGCATTGGTGGCATCCAATAGCTGAAG
This sequence comes from Melioribacteraceae bacterium, assembly GCA_963663265.2. Taxonomy (GTDB): domain Bacteria; phylum Bacteroidota; class Ignavibacteria; order Ignavibacteriales; family Melioribacteraceae; genus JAEXOD01. Next base: position 1,520,546 of record CAXXXM010000002.1, on the reverse strand, counting down.
TCGGTTTAGAAACCAAAATGACTGACGATTTATTGTGGCTTCCTTTTGTAATAGTTCAATACTTAAACGAAACTGGAAATTATGATTTGTTAAATATTGAAGAACCATATTATAGAAGTGAAAAAGTTGATTCGTTATTTAATCATTGCGTAAAATCAATTGAAAAAGTTTACACTCGTTTTAGTGAAAGAGGTTTGCCGTTAATTGGTGCAGGCGATTGGAACGATGGTTTAAGTGCTGTTGGTTTGGAAATGAAAGGGGAATCTGTTTGGTTGGCTGAATTTCTTTATTATGTTTTAGTAAATTTTGCAGATGTAACCGAAAGATATTACAAACCGGAACTTGCAAATGATTATAGAAAAAAAGCTGAAGATTTAAAAACTGCTTTTGATAAACACGCTTGGGATGGTAAATGGTATTACAGAGGAACAAAAGACTCTGGCGAAAAATTTGGAAGTAATGAAAACGAAGATGGAAAAATCTTCTTAAATCCTCAAATATGGGCAGTAATGAGTGAAATTGCACCAAAAGATAAACAAGAGATTGCAATTGATTCAGTAAAAGAACACTTATTTAAAGATAATGGTCCATTATTATTATATCCCGGTTATTCAAAACCTGATAAATTTATTGGTTACTTATCGCGTTATGCAGCTGGAAGAAGAGAAAACGCCGGTGTTTATACCCATGCAGCTACTTGGTCGGTTTGGGCTTTTGGAAAATTAAAAGATGCTGAATTTGCTTATGAAGCTTTCAAAAGATTATGCCCAATATATAATGGAATGGATCCTGATAAATGGGTAGCTGAACCTTATGTAACTCCGGGAAATATTGATGGTCCTGATTCACCAAATTACGGTATGGCTGGTTGGACTTGGTACACAGGTAGTGCATCCTGGTTCCAAAAAGTAATTGTTGATTGGATTATTGGTGTAAGAGCAGTAGATAATGGCTTACTAATTGACCCTTGTATTCCAAAAGAGTGGAAAAAATATTCTGTAAAAAGGAAATATAAAGGTGCTATTTATAACATTACTGTTATTAACGAAAGCGGTGTATCGTGTGGAGTAAAATCAATTACCGTTAACAATAATTTGATTGATGGTAATGTAATAGCCGAAACAGGAAAACAAATAAATGAAGTTTTAGTAAAAATGTAATATTATGAAGAGGAAAGTATATTTAATATTAACAGTTTCTATAATATTGTTTAGTTCATTGTGCAGTTGCCAAACTGTTGATAGAAATGCAAAAGATAAGTTAAAATATTTTCCTTCATCTATTTATAATACAAAAATTAAAAGTGTAAGTGGTGATAGTTTGTTGTTGCAAACTATTGCTGCCGACACTTGGAAATTTTTTGAATATTCAACATATCTTAATACAGGTTTAGTTGTTGATAAAATTTTTGTTGATAAACAAAACGCTGCCCATTATACAAGCATTACAAATATTGGTTTATATTTAGTTGGAGTTTCGGCTGCATATCAATTAAACTTGATTACTAAAGAAGAAGCTATTTCAAAAATTAAAACAACTTTAAATACTTTACAAAAGTTAGAACGGTATAATGGCTTTTTTTATAATTGGTACGAAGTTGATGTACTTCAACAAGATGGGGATTATATATCAACCGTAGATTCGGGCTGGTTATATTCTTCATTGTTTATTATTAGTAAAATATTCCCCAACGAGTTTGGCTTAATTTGCAATAATTTAATGAAAGAAGCTGATTTTAGCTGGCTGTATGATAAAAATGAGGAATCGTTTTATTTAGGTTATAATGTTAAAACAAAAGAGTTCAGTCCATATCATTATAAATTATTATGTTCCGAAGCTCGTATTGCGTTTTATTATGCGGCAATGCAAAAACAGATTGATCCAATGTTATGGTTTAAGTTAAGCAGAACTCTTGATAAAAAATTTGAACAAGAACAAACACCACTTGGTAATATTAATTCAATAGATACAATAAACTATTTTAATGGTTTTTATTTATATGATAGCTTAAAGATTGTGCCATCATGGGGTGGAAGTGCTTTTGAGTTTTTAATGACCGATATGTTTGTTGATGAATCTGTATTAACAAAAAGCATGGGAATAAATAACAAAAATGTAATAACGGCTCAACAAGATTTTGCCTTAAATAAATTAAATTATGATGTGTGGGGAATGTCTCCATGTGCAACTCCTGATGGAGGATACTCTGAATTTGGGGTTTCTAAAATTGGCACTATGGTAAATGGTTATAAAGCCGGTGTTGTTACACCTCATGCTTCAATATTGGGAATTAATTATTCAACATCCTCGGTTGTAGACAACATAAAGAAATTGATTAATAATTACGATGTATATGGTGAATATGGTTTTTATGATTGTATTGATATGAGAACTAAAGAAGTTGGAAAAACGTATTTGGCGTTAGATCAAGCAATGATATTTTTATCGATAGCTAATTATTTAACAGATAACTATATTCCAAAAATATTTGAACAAAATGAAGAGTTCAAAAAAATGATGGAGTTGCTTAAAAAAGAGGAATTTTATAATTAAATGAAAAATATAGAAATTTTATTAAATGGTAAGTGGAATTATATTTTAGATTCGGAAAGCAGTATAAGTTATGAAACAGCGATTGCTGAACTAATTACTGAATCTGAAATAATGGATATTCCACAAAATTGGCAATTAGCAGGATTAAATAATTTTAATGGCTCGGTTTGGTTTTATAAAGCCGTTAAACTTGATGATATTCAAGATGTTAAAAACCCGATTCTTGAATTTGGAGGAGTTGATTATTTTACTGATTTATGGGTAAATGATAAATATATTGGTAGACATGAAGGCTATTTTCAAAAATTTTATTTTGAATTATCCGATGTATTAAAAAGTAATGAGGATAATATTATTGTTGTAAAAGTTACTTCACCAAAAGAAGAACCTATTACTGTTTGGCCCCTTAAAAAACAATTGATAAAGGGAATATTTAATCACCATGATTGTCGTCCGGGAAGCTGGAGCTATGAACACGGGCAGGATAAAAACACAGGTGGAATTTGGAATGATGTTAAACTACAATTAAATGAATTTGTTTATGTTGAAAATGTAAAAATCAGTTCAAAATTAATTGATGAAAAAACAGCACGTATAAATGTTGAATTAAAATACTTAAACAAAAGTAGTGAAGCATTAAACGATAAAATAGTTTTTCAAACAAAACTTGAAAAAAGTATTATAAATAAGTCTGTACAAGATGTTATACTTAATGTAGGTTCTAATACGTTAAATTTAGTTTATGATATTAATAATCCTCAATTATGGTATACATGGGATACTGGAAAAGCGAATGTATACGAATTAAAAATAAACTCCAATTATTTTACAGCATTAACAGAAACATTTGGAATAAAAGAAGTAAAATTAGAGTCAGATAAAACTTTCTTTTTGAATGGTAAAAAGCTTTTTTTAAGAGGAACAAATATAATTCCTGAACAATTTTTAAGTAGTTTGTCAAATAAACGAATTAAAAAATTAGTAACGTTAATAAAAGAAGCTAATATTAATGCAGTTAGAGTTCATGCACATGTTAATAGAAAAGAACTTTACGATGAGTTTGATAAACAAGGAATTATTATTTGGCAGGATTTTGCTTTACAATGGACTTATGAAGAATCACCTAAGTTTGTTGCAAATGCAGTTAACCAAATAAAAGATTTGGTTAGGCAAAACTATAATCATCCTTCAATTGCAATTTGGTGCTGCCATAACGAACCGGGTGAGCAGATTAAAACAGTCGATCCATTTTTGTATGATGCGGTATTAAGTGAAGATACTTCAAGAATAATACGCTTAGCCTCAAATTATGAAGAACATCCATATGATGGATGGTATTGGGGAAAAACTGAACATTACGCCGCTGCTCCAATGGGTCCTTTGGTTACTGAATTTGGGGCACAAGCTATTCCTGAACTAAAAACATTAAAAAGATTTATGACTGATGAGGAAATAAATACTCCTTGTTGGGATAAATGGGAATATCACGATTATCAATACGAAACAACAAATTATATTGCAAAGATTGATAAGGGGAGTGATATTAACACATATATTAACAATTCACAAAATTATCAAGCAGAACTATTAAAAACAGCAACTGAGTTTTATAGAAGAAAGAAAAACGATGGAATAACGGGCGTATTTCAATTTATGTTTATTGATTGCTGGGATAGTATTACTTGGTCGATTGTTGATTATTACGAAAATAAGAAAAAAGGATACTCCGAATTACAAAGAAGTTATTTGCCGTTAATTCTTTCGGTTAGAGTTAGACAGCAAGAATACTTAACCAACTCTTATTTAAATTTTGACTTGTGGATAATTAATGATTTATGGCAGAGTTTTGGTAATTGTAATTTAGTGGTTGAAACAAATAATAAAAAAATAGTAGAATTTAAAAATATAACCGTTGAAGAAAACAGCAACATTTTTTATGATTGGGAAAAATTTAAAAGCCCAATTGAAAAGTACTTTAAAGTGGGGATAAATAAAGTAACTGTTAAATTGATTCAAAAAAACAACTGTTTAGCAGATACTGAATTTGAAATTAAAATAAACGACAAAAAAACATTATTTAACGAGAAATAGAATGATAAAAAAAATAATTGCTATTGCGTTATTAACATTAGCGTTTGGAATAAATTTAAATGCTCAAAGTTTTATTTACTTTGATGATAGTCCCAACAGTACATATTACGAAACAAGCTGGGGATATTCTGCAAATGGTAGTTTTTTAGAATTAATAAGTGGAAGTAAATTTCCGGTTGATGTAACATTTAAGTATAGTGGTTTAAATAGTTTACGTTTAAAATGGAAATCAGTATCGGGTGGCGAGTGGGGAATTGCTGCTGCGGGAGCAAACTGGGCTGCTAATAATATTACAACAATGGATTCAATAGTTTTTATGGCTTATACAACTACTGCAATAAATGTTACTGATTTGCCTATGATATATATTGAAGACATTAACAACAATAAAAGTGTTAAACATAAAATATCGGACTATGTTAGTTTATTGCCTGCAAATACTTGGACAAAAATTTCTATTCCTTTAGATATTTATTTAAATAATCCCGGTAGTTTAGATATGACTAAAATTAAAACTATTTATTTTGGTCAAAATACTAACGATAACATTGAACATATTATTTATGTTGATGAATTAAAAATAACTAAAGGTGCTGATATTGCTCCTCAAGTTCCGCAAAATGTTGAAGCAAAAGGTTATCAAAAACATATAGATATTAGCTGGACGTTAAATAACGAACCAAACATTGGTGGTTATAGAATATATAAATACTTAAATGGTTCTTATAAAATGATTGGTACTACATCGGCAGAAAGTAGATTTTATATCGATTTTATAGATACAACCGGAGTAAACGGAAAATATAAAGTGTCTGCAATAAGTACAAATTTAACCGAATCGCAGTTAAGCGATGAAGTATCGTCAGATACAAGAGAACTAACTGATGATGAATGGCTTGATATGCTGCAAGAGGCAACATTTAGATACTTTTGGGATTATGGACATCCTGTATCAGGTTTAAGTAGAGAAAGGCTTGGCTCAGGAAATACCGTTACATCCGGTGGTTCCGGTTTTGGAATTATGGCAATTATGGTAGGAATTGAAAGAGGATTTATTACAAGAGAAGAAGGAACTGATAGAATTTATAAAATTGTAAAGTTTCTAAATGAAAAAGCCCAACGGTTTCATGGAGTTTATTCTCATTGGTTAAATGGTGAAACAGGGTCTGTTATCCCTTTCAGCCAATACGATGATGGTGGAGATTTAGTTGAAACAAGTTTTCTTTTACAAGGTTTATTAACTGCAAGACAGTATTTTAATAATTCAACACCTAAAGAAGATAGTATAAGAACTATTGTTACTTCAATTTGGGAAAAAACAGAATTCGATTGGTATAGAAGAGCTTCTTTTAGTAATGTTTTGTATTGGCATTGGTCACCTAATTATGCTTGGCAGATTAATATGAAAATTCAAGGTCCTAATGAAGCACAAATGTGTTACTTTTTAGGAATTGCATCGCCAACTCATTCTATTCCGGCAAGTACTTATCAAAATGGCTGGGCAGGTGGAGGTAATTACTTAAATGGAAGAACTTTTTATGGAATAAAATTAGATGTTGGCTGGAATTACGGAGGACCTTTATTCTTTACTCACTATTCGTTTTTGGGATTTGACCCAAGAAACATACGTGACCAGTATACAAACTATTTTGTTAATAATAGAAATATTGCATTAATACATAATAAGTATTGTGCAGCAAATCCAAATAATTATACGGGATATAGTTCTTCTATATGGGGCTTAACTGCTTCTGACGACCCAACCGGTTATAGAGTTCATGAACCCGTTAACGATAATGGTACTATAACACCATCTGCGGCTTTATCTTCTTTTCCTTATACTCCGCAAGAATCAATGAATGCGTTAAAGGCAATGTATAATCTTTATGGGTCTAAAATATGGAAGATATATGGCTTTACAGATGCATTTAATGTAAAACAAAACTGGTATGCTTCGAGTTATATTGCTATTGATCAAGGTCCAATAATTGCAATGGTTGAAAATTATCGCTCAGGTTTGTTGTGGAATAAATTTATGGCAAATTCTGAAATTCAATCTATGCTTACAGCAGTTGGATTTGTTCCTGACACAACTACTTCGGTAGAAGATGTTGATATTAATCCACAAGATTTTGCTTTATTGGGTAATTATCCTAATCCGTTTAATCCTTCAACAAAAATTGTTTTTAATATTCCATCTGCCGGAAATGTTAAATTGGAAGTTTACGATGTATTAGGAAATAAAGTAAAAACATTATTAAACGAACAAGTTTATGCCGGTAAAAAAGAAGTTGAATGGTTTGGCGATAATTCGTTTGGAGAAAGAACTGCTTCGGGTGTATATATATATAGAATAAACTATATGGGTAAATTGTTAAGTAAAAAAATGCTGCTTGTAAAATAATATTATGAAAAAATATTTTATTTTATTGATAATTTTAACGCTATTTAATTCTTGTTCCTCAAACAAAGAATCTAAAACCGTATTAACCTTTTGGGCTATGGGTGCCGAAGGTGAATATATTCAAAAACTTATTCCGGAGTTTGAAAGAAGGAATCCTGATATTAAAGTAAAAGTTCAAATGATTCCATGGACAGCAGCCCAAGAAAAACTGATTACAGCTTATGCAAGTGATAACGCCCCCGATGCTTTTCAGCTTGGAAATACATGGATTCCACAATTTTCTGCATTAAATGCTATTGAAGAATTATCTAACTATGTCAATAGTAGTGAACAGATAAAAAAAGAGAATTATTTTGAAGGTATATGGGATACTAATGTTTTAAATGGTAAAATTTATGGTATTCCTTGGTATTGTGATACTCGTTTATTGTTTTATAGAGCAGATGTATTGGCAGAAGCCGGTTATAACGAACCACCCAAAACTTGGGATGAACTTATTGATTGTTCACGCAAAATAAAAAAGAATTTTGGCAAAGAAGATAAGTACCCAATTTATATCCCAACTAATGAATGGGCTCCTTTTATTATATTTGGTCTGCAAGCGGGTTCAAATATATTAAAAAATAACGATTCATACGGTAATTTTAGTGGAAATCAATTTAAAGAGAGCTTTACTTATTTAATGAAATATTTTGAAGAAGGCTTAACTCCAATAGGAATATCACAAGTTACCAACATTTATCAAGCTTTCGCCGATAAATATATCAATTTGTATATATCAGGACCTTGGAATATAGTTGAATTCAAAAAAACTATGACCGGAAAGCTAAGCAACGTTTGGAAAACAGCACCAATGCCGGGATATAAAAATGAATATCCGGGAGCTTCGCTTGCAGGTGGAGCAAGTTTGGTGGTTTATAAAAAATCAAAACATAAAAAAGAAGCATGGAAGTTTATTGAATATCTTTCAGAACCACAAGTTCAATTAGAGTTTTATAAGTATTTATTCGATTTACCGGCTGTTAAGCAGGCTTGGAGTGATACTTTAATTCAAAACGATGAACTTATTAAAGCTTTTGAAAAACAATTTAGTAATGTAAAGCCAACTCCTAAAATTCCTGAATGGGAACAGATAGCTTTTTCAAAAGTTCAGCAGTATGCAGAAATTGGCTCAAGAAAAACAGAAACCATTGATAAAGCATTAAAAAACTTAGATTCAGATGTAAATAGTATATTAGAAAAACGACGTTATATTTTATCAAAAGAAAAATGAAAAATAATACTTTAAATAAAAGAAGTAATATCAATGCGGCTTATATATTTTTAACGCCGGCACTTGCTGCAATATTTGTTTTTTTCTTTTTACCTGTAATTGCGGCATTTTTAATCAGTTTTACCGATTTTGATATTTATGCACTCGGTGATTATTCAAATGCTCGTTTTGTTGGAATTGATAATTATCTTAAAATATTTTCTGATCCTTTATTTTGGAAAGCCATATCAAATACGTTTTATTTTGTGATTATGGCGGGTCCTTTATCAATAATGGTTTCATTATTAGCAGCAATGATATTAAATGCCAAAATAGTAAGATTTAAGGCAATATTTAGATTAACATATTTCCTTCCGGTTGTTACCACTTTAATTGCTGTTGCAATTGTTTGGAGGTTTATATATCATCCTCGCTTTGGAATATTAAATTATTTAATCAGTTTTGTAGGAATTAATCCAATTGATTGGTTGGGCGACCCGATTTTTGCTATGCCGGCAATTGTAATTATGGCGGTCTGGAAAAATTTTGGTTATAATATGATTATTTTTATTGCCGGATTGCAAAATATACCTGAACATCTTTATGAAGCAGCTTTTTTAGAAGGGGCAAACGCTTGGCAGAGGTTTAGATATATTACATTGCCTATGCTTGCACCTACAACAATATTTATAAGTATTATTACTATGATTGGATTTTTCCAGTTATTTGCCGAACCTTATATAATGACACAGGGAGGACCTTTAAATAGTACATTAAGTATTGTTCAATATATGTACCAAGAAGGATTTAGATGGTGGAATATGGGCTATTCTGCTGCGTTGGCGTTTGTTCTTTTTGCAATTATATTAATTGGTACACTTATTCAGTTTAAAGTTCAAAGGAGTACCGGCGAATGAAAACAGTTAAATCGTATTTTGTCCATTTTTTGTTAATTGCTTTTGCTGTTTTAACAATAACCCCTTTTATTTGGATGTTATCCGCTTCATTTATGGCGGATGGTAAGGCAAACGTTTATCCCCCTAAGTTTTTTCCTGATGAAATATTAACTGTTCAATATCATAATTTATTCAGTAGATTAAATCTTAGTACTAATTTTATTAATAGTTTAATTTTATCGGTAGTTGTTACCCTTGTTTCGTTGGTTTTTAATTCAATGGCAGGTTATGCGTTTGCAAAATTACATTTTAAGGGAAAAAACAACCTTTTTAATATTTTGCTTAGCTCTATGATAATTCCATCTCAGGTAACCATGCTGCCATTGTTTCTTTTGTTAAAATATATGGGTTTAATAAATTCGTATATGGCAATTATTATTCCGGGCATGGCGAATATTTTTGGAATTTTTATGATTAGGCAGTATGCATTGTCAATACCGGATAGTTTAATAGAATCTGCAAAAATTGATGGTGCGACGGATTTTCAAATATATTATAAGATAATTCTTCCTTTGTGTCTGCCAATTTTGGTTACATTATCTATTTTTTCTTTTTTAGGCACATGGAACGACTTTTTATGGCCTCTTATTGTGTTAACTGATAATAGTATGTATACTCTTCCGGTTGCTTTGGCTAACTTGATGGGTGAACATACAAAAGACCCAGAACTAATGATGGCAGGTTCGGTTATAACTATTATACCTGTTATTATGGTATTTTTAGCATTACAAAAATATTATATTAAAGGTATAATGATGGGTGGAGTAAAAGAATAGTTCGTATTTTTCTAAAAATTAATATTAAAACAAAATTTTAAACTTGACAATTAGTATAAAAAGTGAGATTTTACCATTAATGTAAACGTTTACATTGATATTTTGAGTGAAAAACAAATTACAAAAAAAATATAAGTGGAGGAACTATGACAAAGAAAAAAACCAGTTTTATAAGTGCGGTTTTTTTATTTTTATTAATTGCCGGTACAGTATTTGGACAGTACCCACAAAGAACCGATGGAATTTGGGCTCGCACAACTGATGGGGCACAAATAACTTTAGATGGTATATTAAACGAACCAGCTTGGGCAAAAGCAGAATCTCTTGTAATTAGATATGGAGAAAATGCAGGACTTCCTACAAGTGGTTACAGATCAGAATTTCAACCGGATGCAATTACAGACCCAACAAATGCAGTAGTTAAATTTTTAACTGTTGGAAATAAGTTGTATGTTGGTTTTATTGTTCCTGATTCTTCAATTGGTGGAACAAGAGATTGGGCAAGATGGGATGGACTTTTAATGTCGTTAAAAGAAGTTGGCAGCACAACAAGACCTGCACCATCCGGAGAATATTTTTATACTTATTGGTTAGAAGGTTTACCTGATACAGCAACAGCTTGGGCTGGTCGTCCACCAAGATTTGTTGGTAAATTTGGTGATTGGACAGGTGACGGAAGAACTCCAGAAGAAATAGCTGCATGGGATGCTGTTACTGTAGTTGATGGTATTGCAAACGATGCTCAAAGAGATAAAGGCTGGATAACAGAAATGGTTTTTGACTTAGGTGTTATGGGTTACGATGTTACAAAACCTGCTGGTGATATTGTAGAATTTAACTTTAGTATTTGGGATTGTGATTATTTATTTGAAGGAGATCCATCAAAAGTTAATACAACAAGAACTCACTGGCAAAGCCCTTGGGGAAATACCAATGCTAATAACGTTGGCAGAATTTATAGCCGTCCTGATGTAACAATTAACACTACAACTTTGCCAGAAGTAGCTCCTGATGTTGTTATTCCTAATGGTGCAAATTTCCCTGATGTTACTATTGATGGCGATTTGAATGAAGATGTTTGGAAAGGTGCTTATCAATTAGAATTATCTTGGAATAATTCAGAAATTAGAGATGCCTATACTGGTATAGGACCTTTTATGAGTGGACAATTTCAACCTGAATTAAACGGTAATCCACGTGCCCCAATTTTGGATTCATCTTATGCAAAAGTTTCATTATTCTTTAAAGATCACTATTTATATGTAGCTGCCGATATTAATGACCAAATTATTCAAGGTACCGAAATTTATGATAAAGTTGATGGTATTGCTTTGTCAGTTGGTGATAGAGCAAATGTAAATGAAGAAGCTGCAATGATATTCAGATTAATAAGAGCTAATTTTAGTATGGATGGAACATTTAATCCTTACGATTATTTACCAATTATGGTTGACTCTTCAGAATCACAAGTTGCAATGCAGTTAAAAGGTGCTTCAACTGTAAATGTAAATAGTGATGTAGATGAAGGTTACACAGTAGAAATGAAACTTGATTTAACAAAATTAGGTTATCCTGCCGATTTAGGTGATGGTTTAATGTTCTTTGGAATTGATTTATTTGATGGTGATGTTTTTGATGACGTATTAAACGATTATGGCACAAGAACATGGTTTTATAGAGAACATGCCGGCGGTCCTGCTGCTGCATGGGGAGTATTAGATAAAAACACGATGGTAGTTGGTGTAGAAGATCAACAAACCTCTGTTTTACCTACATCAATAGAGTTGGCTGGAAATTATCCAAATCCATTTAACCCATCAACAAAAATATCTTTCAGCGTTCCTGAATCAGGAAAAGCAACTGTAAAAATATTTAATGCATTAGGTCAGATGGTTAAAAACATTGAAATGGCAAATATTTCAGCAGGCAAAAATGAAATTAATTTTAATGCTTCAGGCTTATCTTCCGGTGTTTATTTCTATCAGATTAACTTAAATTCAAATAACGCTAAAGTTTATTCAAGCAGCGTTGGCAAAATGATGCTCATAAAGTAATAAGTGTTTAATGGTTTACTTAGGCGGATAATTTTATCCGCCTATTTTTTATTATGAAATTAATTGTGAGGTAAATGTGCCTGCACTTAAGTATTTAAGCAATAGGACAAATTTAGTATTATCAACGTTAATAATATTTCTGGTAGTATTTAATATTAGTTATGCTCAAACAAGCGGAAAACTTTCAGGGCGAATAGTTGATGCAGAAGGAGAGCCTTTAATTGGTGCTAATATAATTATTGATGGAACTACAATTGGTACGGCATCTGATATGGATGGATATTACTCAATTATTAATATCAGAGCAGGTAGTTATACTGTTAAAGCTCAATATATTGGATATCAGACAAAAGTAATTCAGAAAGTTAAAATAAATGCAGATCAAACAACTAAATTAGATATTGAACTATCCTCATCGGTTATTACAGGTGAAGAAGTTGTAGTAGTCGCTCAAAAACCAATTGTAGAATTTAATCAAACAAGTTCAGTTTCATCTGTTGGAAAAGAAGAAATTGATAACCTTCCGGTACAAGGACTAAATGAAATTGTTAATTTGCAAGCCGGTGTTGTTGATGGTCACTTCCGAGGGGGACGTATTGGCGAGGTTCAATATCAAGTTGATGGTGTTACAGTAAATAACCCTTATAATAATTCCTCATCGTTAGAATTGGATCGTTCTGTTTTACAAGAAGTACAAGTTATTAGTGGTACTTTTGATGCTAAATATGGACAGGCTATGTCTGGAGTTGTTAACGCTATTCTTAAAACAGGTTCTGATAAATTCGAGTTTTATGCTGAGGCCTATGGTGGAGATTATTATACTACTGAAACTGATAGATATCCTAATAATGACGATTTTAATCCAATAGCAATTCAAAATTATCAATTAACAATAAGCGGACCTACTTACATTCCTCAAACAACATTTTTTGTTAGTGGAAGAAGATATGTTAACGAAGGTTGGTTGTTTGGTAAAAGATTATTTAATCCAACTGATGTAAGTAATTTTGAAACCAGAGAGTTTAACCCAACAGGGGATAACGAAAAAGTAGAAATGTCTAATCAAGAAGAATGGTCAGGTCAGTTTAAAATTACAAACCAATCACTTGAAGGAATGCAGTTTAACTATCAATTAACTATTAATAGTAGTGAAGGAAAAAATTATGACCATTCTTATAGAATTAATCCCGATGGTCAAAAAACACATACAACAACATCTTTTACACAAGGTTTAGGATTTACACACACTATTAGCGAAAAGATGTTTTATAAATTTAATGTTAGACAAAATTACTTTGATTACAAAGATTATAAATATGAAGATGTTTATGATTCCCGTTATTATACTGCCGGTGTTCCTAAAGGTGATGATAATTACAGCGACGGAGCATTTGTACAAGGTGTTGATTTAGGCAGATGGGTACAAAAAACAAATTCGTTAGTTTTGAAAGGTGATTTTAACTGGCAGGTAACAAGAACCGATTTAATAGAAGTTGGTTTTGAATCGCAGGCAAGTGAAATGACTTTTGGTGCCCCCGGTACATTAACCCAAACTTCAATTGACGGCGTGCAAACCTTACAACCAAGATTTGATTATACTCCAGTTAAAAGATATAATCCATTTCAATTTTCTGCTTATGCACAAGATAGAATTGAATGGGGAGATTTTGTTATTAGAGCAGGATTTCGTTTAGAATATTTTGATGCAAATACAATTGTTCCATCAGATTTGCAAAATCCGGCTAATACAATTTCAGGAGCTCCAACTTCGGTTGATAAAGATACAAAAGTTAAAACTGCTTTGGCTCCTCGTTTAGGATTTAGTTTTCCATTAACCGAATCTTCTTCGTTATATTTTTCATATGGACATTTTTATCAAATGCCCGGCTTAGGTCAATTATACAGCAATGCTGATTATACTGTATTAAAAGATTTGCAAGAAGGAGGAATCAGTTATGGAGTTATGGGTAATCCAGATTTAAAACCGGAACTTACTGTTCAATATGAATTTGGTTATAAACAAGCAATATCAAATTATTTTGGTGCAGAAGTATCTTTCTTTTATAAAGATATAAGAGATTTACTTGGTGTTCAATTTATTAGTACTTATGCAGCGGCAGATTATGCAAGATTTACTAATGTTGACTTTGGTAGTGTTTCGGGATTTACTGTTTCTTTAACACATAGAAATATGTCCCCCTTAAGTGTAACATTAGATTATACAATGCAGTTTGCACAAGGTAACTCTTCTGATCCACAAGAAACAGCAAATAGAGCTGCTTCCGGAAAAGATTCCCGCCCACGTGACATTCCTTTTGGATGGGATCAAAGACATACTCTTAATCTAACAGCCATTTGGTATGTACATAACAATTATTCACTTGGTGCTATTGTTAGATATGGTAGTGGTCAACCTTATACTCCGGAAATTGGTACAACTGCTTTTGGTGCTGATTTGGAAACAAATTCAGGCTCAAAAGATGGTTTTGCCCTTGTTGATTTACGTGCAGAAAAATATTTTGAAATTGCCGGAATAAATTTAAGTGTTTTTGCAAGAGTGTTTAATTTACTTAACACTCGTTTTGCAAATGGATTTGTATTTAACTCAACCGGAAGCCCGGATTATTCTCTTACACCGTCGGCTAACAGAGTTCAATTATCAAATCCATCACGTTATTATGAACCACGAAGAATTGAATTCGGTATTTCCATTAGGAGTAATTAATTATGAATATCGAAAAGAAAATTAAAAATATTGTTTTTGTTTTTATTCTAATTTTAGCAAATAGTATTAATGCACAATCGTTATTGCCCGTTGTTCCTCAAGAATTAAGAGGGCGATTGGATGCAGAGCGTGAAGGTACACACGATGCTAATAGAATAAGAACCGTTTTTTATAACTTTGGTATGGTTGGTGATTACCCACCTGATCCATTAAAAGTAGATTTAAGTGTATTTCATTCTGTTGAAGTTCCTAAAGGAAGTGGGGAAAATTATAGCGATGGTACAACTCCTTTTGTTCTTGCAAAGGTTACTCAAACCACCGGAACTCCTGCTTATATTATGGAAACAGGATACAGAGAAAGACAAGGAACTTCTCCAATTTATAATAGAGTAATGCGTTTTGAACCACGCCCCGGATATTTTCAAGCTGATCCATTAATAAATCAAGGACGTTCTGTTGCTATGAGTAATGATTATAGAACATGGCCTAATGAATGGATTGATAAAGTTAATGATACTGACGATCCGGGTTGGGCTGGAAGTTGGAATGGTTACTTTGGTAAAGCACCGGGTGCGGATCAAGAAAGTTTTGTTGTTTATGACGACGATTTTTATGATGCTTGGCCTCGTTTTAATCCTGATTCACGTGATGCCACAAGAAGAGGATTGGGTTTAAGAATTGAACAACGTGGTTTTCAATGGTCAAATCCTCAAGCAAGCAACGTAATCTTTTTCCATTACGATATTGCTAACGAAGGGACTACAACCTACGATGATAATATTATTTTTGGTTTGTACATGGATTCCGGCGTTGGCGGCAGCGGTATTGGCGTTGATGGCGTGGCAGAATCGGATGATGACAATGCATTTTTTGATAAAGCAGCCGGCTTAAACCTTGTTTATACATGGGATAAAAACAATCATGGTGTTAAAGGTGTTACGGGTTATCTCGGTTATTCTTACATGGAAACACCGGGTAAACCAACAGATTTAGTCGATAATGATGATGATGGTATTACCGATGAAAAAAGAGATGGTGGTGCCGGAGAATTAATAGTAGGTCAAGAAGCAATTAAAACTTATTTACAGGCTAATTATAATATTTCAAAGTTTGAATCATTCTATAATAAAATAGATAACATGCCTGCTTACAAGGTAGGTTATTGGTATACAGGTGATGAAGACATGGATTGGTTGGCAGAGTTTCATGATACCGGTGCTGATGGTGTTTTTGGTACCAATGATACCGGAGAAGGGGATGGAAAACCAACATATGGCGAACCAAACTTTGATAAAACTGATGTTGATGAATCAGACCAAATCGGTTTAACTGGTTTTAAAATGAATAGAATTAAAGCCGGTGCCGGTGCTCCAACAACACAAGTTGATAATGTTGTATTTTTTGATGATGGTAAAGAATGGCCAAAAAGATTATATAACAACTTTTCAACTCCCGATAGTTCGTTTGACCAACCTTTGGTAATGAATTATAATATTGGATTTTTATTTGCATCCGGTCCATTTAAACTTGAAGCTGGAAAAACAGAAAGATTCAGTTTGGCACTTGGTTTTGGTCAAGATTTAAGAGAATTAAGAACAACAACAAAAGTTGTTCAACAAATTTACAAAGCTAATTATCAATTTGCAGTTCCACCTCCTACTCCAACCTTAAAAGCGTTTGCCGGTGATGGATATGTAACTTTAACTTGGGATGATGATGCAGAAAGTGCATACGATCCTATTACAAATAATAATGACTTTGAAGGTTATAGAATTTACCGCAGTACTGACCCAACATTCCTTGATCCTCAAGTTATTTATACTGCAACCGGAACAGGTCCAATTGGAAACGGAAAACCACTTGCTCAATATGATTTAATAAATGGTGTTGAAGGATTTTCCAAAACTACCGTAGAAGGTGTGGCTTATTATTTAGGAAGTGAAACAGGAATTACTCATACATTTAAAGATACAACTGTTAATAATGGACAGCGTTATTTTTATGCTGTTACTTCTTATGACAGAGGTGTTGATTCTATTGAAATATACCCTTCTGAAAGTGCTATTACCGTAAGCCAAACTTTAAGAGGTGGTATTATTTTACCAAAGAACGTTGTTGAAGTTTATCCAAATGCTCCTGTACTTGGTTACGTTCCGGCAGCAACAATGGGATTAGAACAAATAAATGGAACAGGAATTGGAAATATCGACATTGAAGTAAAAAATCCTGAATTAGTTCCTGATAACCATGTGTTTGAAATATGTTTTACAAACAATAAAGATAGTGTTAGAGCACAGTATTATTATTTAATTGATATAACTTCAAAGGATACATTATTTACTACCGGTTCGGATTTTGAAGGATTGGGTACCGGACAAGTTGGAAGCGGTATTCTACCGGTAATCAAAACTCCTCAAATTATTGAAATTGATTCTGCTAATACAGGCTTTACAACAAGCAGTTTGACAAATGGAAAATTCAAAGTAAGATATTCCGAAGCTTTTCCTATTACTTTAAGAAGAGAAGGTTTCCCTCAAAATATTGAAATTGTTTTTTCAAATGTTTCTGTTGATACTTCTGTTGCTGCTGTTGGTGTGCCTGCAAAACAAGCTAAATTTAGAATTTGGGCAAAAACTGTTGATGGTGATAAAAAACTCAAATTTAGATTCCGCGATTTGGATAATTCTGGTACATTAAACTCAGTAACTGAATATATTGAAATACTTACTTATACAACAGAACAACCTAATGTATTAAAGGCTACTTGGAAAATTGAACTTGATACTACCGGATGGGGAAATAATTATCAACTCGTTCCAGCAACTTTGGGCGATGTTTATAATTTAAAATTATTAGTTCCTTATTCAGAAGGTGATGTATTCCAGTTTTCAACACAAGCCCAATATATTAACAAAAATTCAGCGAAAGAAGACTTTGACGGCAAGCCTTATGTTGTACCAAATCCCTATGTTGGAGCGGCGAGCTTTGAACCGCAAAGATTTGCCGTTTCCGGTCGTGGGGAAAGAAAAATTGAGTTCCGTGCTTTACCTGCTAATTGTACAATAAGAATTTACACCGTTAATGGGGAATTAGTTCAAACTTTAACTCACGATGGTAATATGACCGATGGTACTGTTAGTTGGGATTTACGCACAAAAGACAATATGGAAGTTGCTCCGGGTTTATACATTTTCCATGTAGATGCACCGGGAATAGGTTCACATATTGGCAAATTTGCTATTATTAAATAAGGTGGTGGAATTATGAAAAATATAAAATCAATATTGTATATATGTTTTTTTGTTGTTTTCCAGTTTGCTTTATTTAGTAATATTTTTGCTCAAAGTAAAACGGGAACGACAATTGGTCAATTCTTAAAAATTGAACCGAGTGCAAGAATTGCCTCAATGGGTAACGCCGGTGTGTCTCTTTCGGGAGATGCTGCTTCAGCATATTTTAACCCGGCAAGTTTAGGTCGCATTCAGCGTTCCGATGTTCAATTTTCATATAACAAATGGATAGCGGATATTTCGTACAATTATGCAATAGTTGCATTAAAAATGGAATCGGTTGGTACATTTTCTCTTCAAGCAACTTCATTGAATTCCGGTGAAATTGATGTAAGAACCGTTGAAGCAGAACATGGAACCGGTGAAAAATATACCGTAACAAATTTTGCACTTGGTATTGGTTATGGTTTTATGCTTACCGATAGAGTATCTGTTGGTTTGCAAATTAATTATATAAACGAATCAATTTGGCATTCTTCTTTGTCTACTTTTGGTTTGAACTTTGGTGTTCAATACGAAATACAAGAAGGCGGCTTAACACTTGGTGCAAGCGTTTCTAATTTTGGACCTCGTGCCGGTTATGATGGACGTGATTTATTTATTGATTATGATGCTGATCCGGATATTAATGGCGATAATGACCAATTACCGGCTGAATTAAGAACCGATAAATTCTCTCTTCCAACTTTGTTTAGAGTTGGGGTTTCTTACCCTTTTATGATAACTAACTCGCACAAAGTAACGGTTGCTGTTGATGCTGTTCATCCTAACGATAATTACGAAAAAGTTAACGTAGGTGTTGAATGGGAATTGTTTGGAGCTTTAGCTTTAAGAACAGGTTACAGAGATTTGTTTGTTAACG
This sequence comes from Melioribacteraceae bacterium, assembly GCA_963663265.2. Taxonomy (GTDB): domain Bacteria; phylum Bacteroidota; class Ignavibacteria; order Ignavibacteriales; family Melioribacteraceae; genus JAEXOD01. Next base: position 1,501,583 of record CAXXXM010000002.1, on the reverse strand, counting down.
ATTCGGAAGGTGGATTTGTTTTTGGTGCCGGTGCTGTTTATGAATTCTCTCCGGGATATAACGTCCATTTCGATTATGCTTGGGCTGATTATGGAAGATTAGATCAAGCTCATAGATTTACAATCGGTATACAATTTTAGCATTACTCCGAGAAACAAGTAGGCGGCTTTAATTTATATTATTGCCGCCTATTTTTTTATTATATTATTCTTTTAATTCATTTTGGAATTAGCTTATGAGATTATTTATATATATAACAATAATGCTTTTTTGCAGTATTACTACATTCAGCCAAAACATTACAAGGGAAAATTTTTTAGATTCATTACAATATAAGTCATTCCTCTATTTCGTTAACGAAATAAACGAGCAGAATGGATTGGTAAGAGATAGATCAACAAAAGAATCGCCTGCAAGTATGGCTGCAACTGGTTTTGCAATTCCTGTTTGGGCTTTAGCTGCTGAAAAAAACTGGATTACTTTAGATAAAGCAAGAGATTTGACTCTTAATTTATTTAACTTTTTATTGAACAGCGAGCAAAGTGAAAAACCTGATGCTACCGGTTACAAAGGATTGTATTATCATTTTGTAGATATGCAAACTGGTAAAAGAATGTGGAATTGTGAATTATCAACAATCGATACCGGTTTGTTGCTTGCCGGAATAAGATTTGCAGTCCAATATTATTCCTCAGATAACAGTAAAGATGTAATGATTAGAAAAATTGGGGATAGTTTAACACATCGTATTGACTGGAATTTTGTTGTTGTAAGTGGACGTGAAAAATTTAACAATACTATTGCTATGAGCTGGGATCCTGAAAAAGGAATAAGTAAAGACTGCTGGCATGGATATAATGAAGCTTTAATAATGTATATTATAGCAGCCGGTACTAATTATACTAACTATAAAGAAGGATATATTGCCTGGTTATCAACATATAAAATAGGTGAACCTTATGAGGGATTAAAACATGTTTTATTTCCTCCTTTGTTTGGTCATCAGTATTCTCACCTGTTTGTTGATTTCAGAGGGCTTTACGATGATTATATGAAAAATATTAATAGTGATTATTTTGAAAATTCCAGACGAGCTGCATATACACAGCAAAAGTATTGTATGGAAAATCCTTACGGGTGGGCTGGATACGATTCATTAACATGGGGAATAACTGCTTGTGATGGACCCGGTGAGTTGTATAATACTGACGATAAAAAGTTTTTATGGTATGCAGGACGTGGAAGTGCCGGTAAAGATTATAACTATTTTGATGATGGTACAATTGCTCCAACTGCAGCCGGTGGATCTATTCCTTTTGCTCCCGAAATATCTATCCCCACTTTGTACAACATGTACGAAAAATATGGTAATAAAGGATTGTGGGGAAAGTATGGTTTTGTTGATGCTTTTAATCCTACTGTAAACTGGTTTGCAAGTGATTATTTAGGTATTGACCAAGCTCCAATTGTTCTTATGATAGAAAACTACAAAACAGGCTTTGTTTGGAAGTATTGCATGAAAGACCCTGTTATTATTGAAGGATTAAAAAGAATAGGGTTTGAAAAATAAAAATATCATGGTATTTAAACAAAAATGAAATAAATAGAATGCGAACGACTTAAATATAAGTAAAGCGGTATATAAACCTAAATTTTATCTTTAATTTAAAAATATTTTAAGCAGAAATAAAATTGTGCTTGCAATTTTTCTTTTTTTTTTAAATTTCAATAGCATGAGGATTTGGTATATTGTGAGGATTTTGAGACACACCACTATTACCCCCTCTATAATTTTTCATTGTGATATATGTATTTGAGGTGTAATTGCTATATAAAAAATATCCACTATGTCGTCAATATGATCAAAAAGACTGTGGACCCGCAGCATTGTTAAGTATTTTAAAATATTATGGTGGGAATTCTTCGTTAACTTATATCCGTGAGCTTTGCAACACAAATTTACAAGGGTCATCAATGTTCGATATAGTTAGTGCTGCAAAATTACTTGGTTTTAATTCGATTGGTGCCAAAGGTGAATATGATGATTTATTAAAAGAAAAAATGCCCTGTATTGTACATGTAGTAGTTGAAAACAAGTTAAATCATTTCGTAGTTGTCTATAAAATTCAAGAAAACAAGGTATTCATTGCTGATCCGGGTAAGGGGAAATACTGGTTGTCAAAAGAAGAATTTCAAAAAATGTGGGTAAGCAATGCTGCTATTTTGTTTAAACCGGAAGGTGAAATTTTAAATATAAAAGTACCAACTTGGAATAAATGGTTATATGCTTACCTAAAGAAAGAAATATCGTGGATATATCAATCTTTGTTCCTTGGAACGATTTATTCTTTATTGGGGCTAGCGACAGCACTTTTCATTCAGTTGTTGTTGGATAAATATATTCCGCAAAAAGAGTATACAAAAATTATATATAGTGGTGGTATTTTAGTTGGGCTTCTTTTTATAAAATCAGTAGCTAATTATTTGCGCCAAAGATTTTTGATAATTCTTAATAAAAATATTAATATTAATATAAATTCGGATTTTTTGGAGCATTTATTTAAGCTACCAAAGAGTTTCTTTGAATCGCGTAAAATAGGTGATATAACAGCAAGAATGAATGATGCCGTTAGAATACAAAATGCTGTTTTACAAATAATAGGTATTACTATAATTGATACATTTGTAATAATCTCTTCATTTTTATTATTGTTATATGTTGCTCACTTCTTAGCTTTATTCTTTCTTATACTTATACCGGCTTATGGTTTAGTATTGTTTTTAAGTATGAATAGAATTAAAAATGAACAGAATGAAGTAATGAAAGGATATTCTTTGCTTGAATCAATGTATATTGACAGTCTCAAAGGTGTAGATGAAATATTAAGTTATACATCAGGTAATTTTTATTCTATGATCAATAAATATTTGTTTGGTAATTTTCAAAAAAAAGTTAAGATTCTTAGTTTAACTCAGGCAAAACTATCTTTCTTTGGTGACATGTTTAGTAGTTTAATAGTTGTTTTTTTGTTAATGGGTGGTGCAGTTTTGGTGATAAATGGTAAATTTTTAATTGGCGGAATGATGGCTGCTTATTCATTGGTTGCAAATATAATTCCAGCAGTAAATAGATTTGTAAATACAAGTATCGTTTTGCAAGAAACATCGATTGCCTCGACCAGACTAATGGATATGATTTTGGTTAATGAAGAATGCGAAAAAGGAGATACAGAATTTAGATTTAAAGAAAAATTATCACTCAAAAAAGTTTCGTTTACTTGGAATAACCTTGATTATTTGTTGATAAACATTGATTTAGATATTAAAAAAGGACAATTAACCTCGTTATGGGGTAAGAGTGGTTCAGGTAAAAGTACTCTGGTTAAAATTTTACATAGGAAGTATAATAATTATGCTGGCAAGTTGATGGTTGATGAATTTGATGCAAACAAAATTAACATAACTAAGTATAGACAAAGAGTCTGTGTTGTGCCGCAATCTATTAAAATATTAAACGGAACAATAGCGGAAAACATTTTGCTTGGGAGGGAGATCCAAGATTACGCCATGTTGCAAACGCGAATTGCTGAACTAGAACTTATTGCATTTTATCAAAAATTTGAATATGGACTTGCAACTATAATCGGTGAAGACGGGCGTGAACTTTCGGGAGGCGAGCAACAAATAATTTCACTTACAAGAGCATTGTTAAATAAACCTGATATTTTAATAATTGATGAAGGTCTGAGCGGTATAGATGTTGAATATGAAAAAATAATATTCGATATTTTGAGGAGTTATGCTAAAGAAAATGCTGTATTGTTAATTACACATAATCTACATTCGATAATGAAAACTGATTTTGTCTATATCTTATCAAATGGTATAATTGAACAACAAGGAAAGCCACAGGAATTAATTTTGCAAACCGGTAATTTCAAAAATATTTGGGAAATGAAAGATAGCGTGTACAGTTATTATAAGGAACCGATTAATGAATGAAGTCAATTCCATTGAAATTACTTTGCCCAACCAAGGTTTTATTAAAACTTGGCAGTTATATTTGATTTTGTCTACATTGTCTATAATAATACTTATGGCGTACCAAAAGTTTGTTATGACTCAAGAAGTTTACTATTTGATTTATGGAAATCAAATGGAAGAATATAGGATAGATGACCTTATTAAATTTTTGGAAAAACTTCAAGTTTGGAGTTATTTTGCAACTCCATTATTTATCTGGTTGCGTCTAGCTTTTGTTGCTTTCCTTATTCAATTACCCTTTTTGTTAAAGGGTATTGAACTCTCTTTCAATGAGATTTTTCGAATAACGGTTTTTGCGTTTTTTGTTTTACTTTTCGCAGATGTTTTTAGGTTCTTTTATTTGTTTTTTCTCCCGAAAGAAATGTTTACTACTGATTCTTTGATGATAACGCCTTTATCAATAACTAATTTTCTAAATAAAAGCAATTACTCAACTATAGCTTATGAATTTTTAACTAAAATTAATGTTTTTGAGTTTTTTTGGAGTTTAGTTGTATGCCGTGGTTTATACCAAACTGGGAAAGTAAAGAAAATAGACTCAATTCTTGTTGTAATAAGTGTGTGGACAGGTATTCTAATAATGCAAACAATGTTAAACCTTAGTTTAAGTATATTATGAGTCTCAGAAATGTTATCAAATATATAGTAGGAATCGTTTTTCTTGTTTCAGCAGTGTTGAAGCTAATAGATTATTCTTTAACAGTAGAATACTTTGCAAATATATTCGGGCTTGAAAGTGTACCTGTAAAAATATTACTAAGTTTACTAATAATACTTGAAATAGTGGTTTCTTATTTAATAATGACTGATTATTTAAAAAATAAATTTGTGTTTTTATCCGTTTTTGGAATAATAATGGCGTTTATAATAGTTAATCTTTTTTTCTTGTTGAATGGATATAGCAATTGTGGCTGTTTTGGTAAATCAGTTAGTAGCTCGCCTACAGCGGCAATATTCAAAAATATCATTATGTTATTTCTTCTATATTATTTGAAAAGAGCAAACAAGATTAATGAGCAGAGTTAGATTAAAAACTATTTAAAATATGAAAAAAAATTTATCAATTACATTGTTTTTTGCACTTTTGATTGGCGTAGTAATTTTTATTCTAATTCAAGGTGCTAAACCTGAAGTGCTTCCTATAGGCAGCAAACTTCCGAGACTAATTTTTACAACATTAAACGGAAATGATACATTGAAAATTGATTATCAAAATAAAATATTTGTATTGTTTTTCAGTGAAAAGTGTTCGCATTGCAAATATGAGTTAAAACTATTAAATAAAAATATAAACAAGTTGAGCGAAACTATTATTTATCTTTTTACAGTAGATAGGAATTACCTTAATAGTACAGAAATAAAAACAAATAAAAATCTTTTTTTTAACAAAAAAGTAGTCTATGGAATTGTAGAAGAAAATGAATTTAGAGAAATGTTTGGCGAATTTATAACACCTTCGCTTTACTTTTTTAATAAATATGGCAAACTTACAGCTAAAATAAATGGCGAAACAAAGATTGAAAGAATAATGGAGGAATTAAAAAAACCGTAGTCCGGAATACGGTTGAGCGGCTGTAAATAAATTTGTCCGTTGCCGCAGGACGTTAATTAAAATATAGTTGATTAAAAATAATGGAGGTTTTTATGAAAGAAATAAGTGTAAGTCAAATGCAACAGATAAATGGTGGCAATGTTACGGGTTGTGCTGCCGCAGCAGTTGCTGGTTTGGGAATAATAGCAGTATCCGGTATGACAGGTGGTTCTGGTTTTTTCTTGGCCGCACTGTTTTTTGGGGGAGCTATGAATGGTTTACGTGATTGTGTTAGTTAATGAATAGTAGATGGTAAACTACGCTGGGAAATTTTACAACGCCAAAGTTAATTTCCCGGCGTTTTATTATTCCTAATTTATATTTGAGAAAAGCATGAATTGTTTATCAACTTTATTTTATTTGCAATATTCTATAATTAAAAATTATTTCAAAAAAAAAGAACAAAAGAAAGTTATATATATAAGCTTGGTTATCGTTATTCCACTGATTCTTTTTTCCTTTTTCGGTTTTTCTTTTGGTTATTTAATTAAAAGTTCGCATAATTTTAGAAACGAAATAAATCTTGAGGTGCTTTTTTACTCGCTTAATACTTTTATTTTAGTTCTTGTAATTGCGAATATTTTATCACGTAGAAAAATCCTAAAACAAATAACATATCGTAACCTAAGGTTTATGCCGATAAACTTTATTTTATTCTTAATTGTAGATTTTATTTTTAGTTTTTTCAATAAAATCAATTTATTGCTAATTAGTCTATTACTTGGTTTGATTACCGGAATTTCGTCATCAGCAGAAACCTTCTTCATTTTATTTTTAATAATTGCAACCTTAATATTACTTGTGCATTTATTAGTTGAGTTGACTGACGCAATAATAAGTATTATAAGGTCGAGAGCTATTATATTTTATCTTTTGCTTGGAATAACAATTGCAATATTTGTAATTGTAAATCAATCAAAGTTAGAACAAATAATTAAATTAACACCAATTACATTTTCAATTAAAACGATTGTTTATTTCCCCTTATCAAGTAGTTTTAGAGTCATCTCAAGCACTATTCTTTACAACATTATTAGTTTATTAATTGGTTTGTTGGTTTATTTTTCTGTAAAGTGGACTGACTATTTATTTATAACTAAAAATAGTAATCAAAGCACTTCGCCAATTAAAACAATTAAAAAAATAAGAATAGTTAGGATATTCAATGAAGATGTATCTGTTTTCTTGTTAAAAGATATTAAGTTTATTATGCGGAACAATAGATCGTTTAGTCAAATAATTTTTGAAATACTTTTAGTTTTTATTTTTACACTAAGTTATTATTATAATATTAACATATTTCCTCATAATTTATACTTTACATTATTTATCACAATAATTTTTCCCGTACTTATGTGGGATTTTTATCTTAGCAACCAATGGGGTATTGAAAAAAAAGGCTTTAGTTTTTATTTGTTTGCTCCGGTTAAATTTTACAACATGATTCTTGCAAAGAACCTAAGCTACTTTATTATTAAAATTCCAGTACTAATAATAAGTACGTTGTTGTTCGGTTATTATGTTTCTGTAGATATATTTCCTTTTGTTATTTTCCTACAAATAATCTTAAATTTATTGTTGATAACTATAGCAAATTATAATTCAATTCGCTATCCATTTCCGATTGATGTATCGGATACTTTATTGTCTCAAAATTCACCTAACACCAAATTTTCAATGCTAGGTTTTTTAGGTTTGTTATTAGTTTTGATATTTTCTTTAATTCTCTTGTTTTTCTTATGGAGGCTAAATGAATGGATTTTAACCTTTATAATATATTTGGTAATAACACTTTTATCAGTCTTTGGCTATTTTGTATCACTTAGATCGTATTCTAAATATTTTGCCAAGCAAAAAGAGAAAATGTATAATTCACTATGTGAAAACGAATAAATAATTGAAAAGGACCAAAAGAATGATTGAAATATCAGAGGTTATAAAAGTATTTAATAAGACAAAAGCGTTAGATAAAATTTCTTTATCAATTCGAAATAATACAATTTTTGGTTTTGTGGGTACTAATGGTGCCGGTAAGTCAACTATGATTAACATATTGACGGGTATAATAAAGAAAACCAATGGCAATATTGCTATTATGGGATTTAATATTGATAAAGAGCCTATGGAAATAAAAAGAATAATAGGGGTTATGCCTGAAATGTTGGCATTATATGATGGGTTAACTTGTGAAGAACATCTTCATTTCGTATCTAAGATTTATGGTTTACAACCAGAAGAATACAATGTTAGGAGTAAAGAACTACTTGAATTTTTTGATCTATATTTTGCGAAGGATAGACTAATTGAATCATTCTCACAAGGTATGAAAAAAAAGTTAGCATTTGCTGCGGCAATTATTCACGCTCCCCAAGTTTTATTCTTAGATGAACCATTCGAAAATGTTGATCCAATTTCACGAAAAAAAATGAAAGATGTGCTAAAAACGATGCAAGGTAAAGGAGTAACAATTTTTATAACTTCTCACGCTTTAGCTGAGGTGGAGGACTTTTGTGATGAGGTAGCTATTATAAACAAGGGAAAAATTGTTTATCAATCGGAAACTAAAGATATTCGAAATAAGATTAAAAACGAAGTAAAAAATGAAACTTATCAATCGCTTGAAGATATTTTTTTGCATTTAACATTAAAAAAAGGTGAAAATGAAAATACACTCTCATGGCTTTAGTCAATTATTAATTGTGGAAATTAGAGCTTTTGCTTTTCTATAATAAACTGAGCCTCTTAGAAAACTGAGTTTTTATACTAAGTGCTTTAACAATATCACAGAACAAAGTATTCTGCAGATATATAAGGAATTTGAAATTAAATTAAATGAAAATTAAATCCACTATGCAGTCTATATATGGAAGAATTAAAAAAAACCGTAGTCCTAAATACGGTTGAGAGGCAGTAAATAAGTTTGTCTGGTGCCGTAGGACGTTAATTAAAATATAGTTGATTAAAAATAATGGAGGTTTTTATGAAAGAAATAAGTGTAAGTCAAATGCAACAGATTAAAGGTGCAGGACCTGTAGCTTGTGGGGCTATGATTTTTGTAACTTTGGTTGGCGTCGCTAGTGGAATGGGTGCTTTATCAATAGGTTTTTTTGTAGGTTCGCTTTATTCTTCAACTAGTCCGTGTTAAAAGAAGGGTGTAATATGGAAGAAATAACAGATAATAAACGATTATATAATATACTAGGTGGTAATGTCGTTGATGTTGGTTGTGCAATTTGGGGCGGCGTTCTTTTGCAAACTGGTGGTGCAGCTGGTGCTAATCCTGTAGGGCTTTTTGCTACGGGGTTTTGTACGGGTTATGTGTTTGCACGCCTCTTTGGTTAATTGAATGATATTTAAAGCTCCGATTTATTATCGGAGCTTTAAAATAATATAATTTGGAGAACGGTAAATTCATGGAACTGACATTATCTAATGTTGATAAATATATAAATCAAAAAAAAATATTAACTGATATAAATTTCAGCATATCTAATGGTGAAACTGTGGGGTTGATTGGGCCAAATGGTGCAGGTAAAACCACTCTCTTAAGAATGCTGGCAACATTATATAAACCTAATAATGGTACAGTTACTTATAATCAACGTGATATTTTTGTTACTGTAAATAATTTTCGTAGTACGATAGGATATTTGCCAGAAGATTCGGGCTTATATAACAAACTGAGTGCACTTGAAAATTTGAGTTTTTATACTAGTTTCTTTAATAATATAACAGAAAAAAGTATTCTGCAAATGTTTAAGGAATTTGAAATTGATCCAACTAAAAAAGTTGGCACATTTTCGAGAGGTACGAAACAAAAATTATTGTTTATAAAATCCATTATACATAATCCAGATATTTTGATTCTCGATGAACCGTTTAACGTGCTTGATCCAAGTGCAAGAATAAAAATGAAAATATCTTTAAAATCTTTTCAAGAAACTAAAAAAATTATAATTTTTAGTAGTCACATTTTAAGTGATTTAGAGCAATTATGTGACAGGTTTATTTTTTTGAAAGAAGGAAAAATAATTTTGGATATTAAGAAAACTCTAAATGACTCTTTTGAAAGTCTAAATTTAGAAGCATTGTATAGTGAGATAATGAAATGAATATGAATAATCTTGTAAAAATATGTCTGCACCAGATAAAGGTCAACAAATTAAAATTACTTATATCATTACCAGGGTTTATAACAATAGTTTTAATATTTATATTACCTTCAATTGTTGATAACCAAAATGTTCAACTACATAATTATTCTGAATTACTCAATTTGTATAAGAACCAAAATCATCAACTTGATAGTAGTAATTTAGTAATTATAATACTTACAGACATCAAGCTATTAAATTATCTTTTGACTATGACCTTCGTTATTCCTTTGTTTTTAACAATTGATTTGATTGTAAAAGAAAAGGAAGAGAGAACAATTGAAAATTTATTTTCACTCCCTTTAACTGATATTGAAATTCTTTTAGGAAAAACTTTAGTTAGTTTAATATCTACGATTTTTATAGTTTGGTTTTTATATTTTGTTACACTTATAATTACATATTTATATGATTATAAGTTCTTGATGGTTCACATGGTTGAGGGTAAATGGCTTTTCTCTGTCTTTATGTTAATTCCTGCTATTTCATATTTGATAAATGTTGTTGCAATAACGATTTCTTGTCTGGTGAATAAATATCAGACTTCTCAATTTATTGCAGTTTTTGTCTTATTTCCATTTATGGTTTTCTTTGTGTTAGTCAGTGATGGCACATTAATTTTTTACAATAGTTATTTTTTGTTATTGTTTTTGTTTACATTATTTGCCAGTGTAATTTTTACAATAATTTCTTTGAAACTATTTAATAGAGAGAAAATATTAATCAGATTCTAATTTATTTTTCTTATAAACACAAAAATTTTATTTGTTTATAGTTATTAAGTATTTATTGGTCGTTGATACTTTCCCTAAAAATTAACAGTATAATCTTAATTAAGAGTAATGCTAATGTTGGGCCAGCAATAATTTCGTTAGTTGTTACTTGTGCATCACAGTAATTTTCCTAACATCTTATACGCCAGTTTTAACAAAAATTTGCGTTATACATGTTTGTGGGAGTTTGCTTTGTTTTTCAACAAAATCAATTAATTGTTAATTAGCCAATTCCTTGGTTTAATTACCGGGAATTCGTCTTCAGCAGAAACCTTTTTCTTTTTATTTTTAATAATTGTAACCTAAATATTACTTGTACATTTATTAGTTGAGTTGACTGACACAATAATAAGTATTATTAGGTCGAGAGCTGTTCTATTTTATCTTTTGTTTGGAATAACAATTGGAATATTTGTAGTAGTAAATCAATCAAAGTTAGAACAAATAATTAACTTAACACCAATTACCTTTCCAATTAAAACTATTGTTTATTTCCATTTATCAAGTGATTTTAGTGTCATCTACAACACTTAAAGAGTAGAAAAAAGAAAACCGAGATGGGTTTTAGTCTCGTTCTCCCTTATAATCATCGTCCAACAAGCAGGAATCTCTCGTGTAATAAATATACATCTCGTTAATCTTTTTTTTTGTTAATTCTTTCGGTGATAAAGTTTTGTTAGGAAAATATGGTTTTGTTGATGCCCTTAATCCAACTGTAAACTGGTTTGCAAGTGATTATTTAGGAATTGACCAAGCTCCTATTGCTCTTATGATTGAAAACTATAAAACGGGTTTTGTTTGGAAATACTGTATGAAAGACCCTGTTATTATTGAAGGATTAAAAAGAATAGGGTTTGAAAAATAACACCATTGTAATATTTGAACAATAAATAAAAAACAGGGGTATTTACGATATAAAAGGATTAAAATTATAAAACTTTGGTTTACTATCCATTTATTTAATATTTTTTTATAACTTAGTTTATTAATTTAAACTTACCTGGTTAATTAATATATTATAGTTTGGTGGATTATTGGTGCTATAAAATTATTAGTTCTAAATTGGTAAGTTTTTTGAGGATTCTTATTGCTGTTTTCATATATGGACAAAACTTTAACCATTTAACAGCTATTCGATTATTAAAACAAAATTGTCACAGAGTTATAAAATAATGATTAAACTTATTGAAATTCAAAAAAGATATTCAATTAAACTTGCCTTAAATAAAGTTACTTTATCTATCGAGAAAAATAGTATTTATTGTTTGTTAGGAAAAAACGGTGCCGGAAAAACAACATTAATAAATATTTTGGCAAATCTTATAGAACCAACCGAAGGCAGAGTCTTAATAAACAACTTAAATTATTCTGAAGGCAGTATTAAAATTAAAAAAGATATTGGCGTTATGTGTGAGGCTAATTATCTAATTGAAGAGCTATCCGGTTTTGAGTATTTAAGTTTTGTTGGTAGTCTATATAAAATTGACAAATCAGAATTAAATAAAAGAATAAACGGGCTTATTAATTATTTTTTTGAAATAACAACGGATGTAAACATTCCAATTATGTATTATTCTACAGGAATGAAAAAAAAGATTATGTTATGTTCAGCTCTACTTAATAAACCAAATATATTAATTTTAGATGAACCTTTTTCCAGTTTAGATCCCTATGCGTCTAACTTACTTGTAAACCTTTTAAAAAAATATAACAATGGCAATCGAGCAATGCTAATATCTTCACATAATATTAATTATGTCGAACAAATAGCTACTCATATTGGAGTAATAGATGAAGGAAAAATATTATTTAATGGTGAGTTTCAAACATTTATAGAAAATGGAGAAAAAAACATAAACGATAGTCTAATGGAAATTCTTAACAAAACACCTAAGAATGTTGAGGATTTAGAATGGATGCTATAATAAGTTTAGTTTCATTCAGGTTTAAACGGTTCTTTGATTTTAAACATTCCGGTTTACAGTCCATTAGTAGAGTAATTTCTCTATTTGCTTTTTCTTTTAGTGGTTATTTATTTGCTGCTATATCGAACCAAATTGCTTTTCAAAAAGAATTAATCACACTAAATGAATTTAATAAATATGTTTATCTTTTAATTACTCTCATTGTTTTTACAAAAGGTTTATTTCCTTCATTTACTCCAATTAAACATATAATTCAATCAAATTTGCCGGTTACAGCAAAAAAGAAGTTTTTATTGCAAATAATTAATGAATTTGTTGATATAGTTTATTTGGGAATTTTTTGTTTTATTCTTATTTATACTCTAATAATCAATTTAGATGGTTTAGTATTTATAACAAATTCATTGCTTTTGGTTATCATGGGTCATTTGTCAAAAAGGCTATTTATTTATTCTATTCAAAAAAACATAAAGATTAGTTTTAGAATCTCATTTTTACTAATAGTAATTTTGTTGCCATTTTTGTTTTATTCATTTTTTTTGTCGGACAATTTAAGTATCTATTTTTGCTTATTTATAATATTTTTCTTATTTGTTATAAACTATTATGTTGATAACAATTTTAGGATTGAAAAAATAGGAGTAAGAAACTATTCTAATAAAAAAGTTTTCAGATGGTTTATAAATATCTTCCAAAATAATCAACAATTACGCACAGTCTTAATCATATCGTTAATAGTTAAAGTTTTAATGGTTTTTATTAATGGATGGAAAAGTTTTAAAGGAATTCCCCTACTACCTATTCAGTTGTATGGAATTATATTATTTTTATCTCCTCTAATCCTTTTTACATATATCTTTAATAATTTATTCGGTTATTTGCGATCTCTTTGGTTGACGCATACATTAATAGGTTCGTCATTTACAAAAATAGTCAAAAGTTACACTTCTATACTTATATTGCCGCTATTCTTGGATTTTTTAATAAGTTTAATTTTATTATATAGTCTTAATCTGCTAAACTATTCTACAGTTTTAGTCTGGTTTAATATTACAATTTTTATGATACCATTTGGAATATATTCTTCATTCATTTTTCCTCAAAAAATAAATAATATAATTTCAATTAAGAGTAATACTAATGTTGTATCGATAATAGTTTCGTTAGTTGTTTCTGTTTCAATAATTTTACTAACATTTTATAATCCAATCTTGGCTACCATAAGCACTATCGCTGTAAGTACAAGTTTATTTTATTTAGGCAATAAAATAATTAAGAATAAGGATTTTAAGGTTTATTCTAAATTGTTTTAGATCTTTTAATAATAAACAAACATACTAATATAGCTATCTTTTTCATGAAGGGTGAGTAAAACCAAGTGGAAACCAAACCCTACTCATCTTGAGGTTTATTATCTTTTAGCAACTTTAGAATTCGCATATGAAAAATTAGGGCTATAAATGATACAAAAAATATACCTCTTGGTGTATCTGATTTATGAACCTGTGGTGTTGAAACATCAAAATTTTTTTGATATATCAAAACTTATTTCTATTAATTGTTTGCTTCTATAAAGCGACAATACTTCTTCCCATGAATAATACCCATTAAATGCTATAATAAACATACTTCGTTTTTGTGTCCGGTTATTTTTATAATTTATCGTTGATTGAAACCGTAGTTATTCTCTTTGTAACTACGGTTTTTTTTTGTTAGCTTGTTGATATCTGGACAATTTGTATTTGGAACTAAACAAAATGAAAATAAGTTACTTAAATAAAAGAGCAAAAGGAAATGAAATCAGTATTAATAATAGGATCAGGATTAGGAGCATTAGCTGCTGCTTTACGTTTAAGCTACAAAGGCTATAATGTTACTATTGTAGAAAAACATAAAACTCCCGGTGGCAGGCTAAACATTATTAACGAAAATGGGTTTAAATTTGACTTGGGTCCTTCGTTTATGAGTATGACTTACGAGTTAGATGAATTGTTTTCTTCAATTAATGAAAAAAATCCAATCGAGTTGGAAGAGTTAGATCCTTTATATAATGTGTTTTTTGAAGGTAAAAAAAATCCACGCATAATATGGAAAAATCTAAAAAAACTTGCAAAAGAATTTGAAGATGTTGAACCTGATTTAGAAGAGAAGGTTGAAAAATATTTAAAAAGAGCAGGTGAGTTTTTCCATGATACCGAAGGCAAAGTTGTAAAAACAAACTTCAACAATAAATTGGAATACTTGCTTAAGTTAACAGGTGTTCCATTAAAACATCTTCCTTATTTGTTTAAAACAATGTGGAGTGAGGTTGATAGAACATTTAAAAGTGAAGAAATGAAAGTTATTTTTTCATTAGTTGCTTTCTTTTTAGGATCAACTCCGTTTCAAACTCCAGCCATTTATTCGCTACTTAACTACACAGAGTTAAAAAACAACGGCTATTGGAAAGTTAAGGGGGGAATGTATAAAATGGTTGAGCTTATTGTTGATTTGTTAAAAAAGAAAAATGTTCAATTTGTTTATGAAACCGAAATTGTTGATTACATTCAAGAAAATAATAAAATAAAAGGTTTTGTAGATAATAAAGGTAAAAAGTGGTATGCCGACCTTTTTGTTGTAAATTCCGATGCGGCAGGTTTTAGAGGAAGTATATTAAAACGAAAAAAATATACAGAAGAAAAGTTAGATAAAATGCATTGGACTTTGGCTCCTTTTACAATTTATTTAGGTGTTAAAGGTAAAATAGACAATTTAGGTTATCATAATTACTTTTTAGGAAATAATTTTAAGGGTTATGCCGATACTATTTTTACAAGTTCTATTTCACCTCAAAAACCGTATTATTATGTAAATGTTTTAAGTAAAGCAGAAGGAGATTTTGCACCTGAAGGCTGTGAAAGTGTTTTTATCCTTTGTCCTGTTCCCGATTTGCGTTATAAATCAAATTGGAATGATAAAGATGAGTTGGCTGATACCATTATTGATGATTTGTCTAAACGTGTAAATTATAACATAAAAGAAAATGTTTTATATAGAAAAGTATTGTCTCCTCTTGATTGGCAAAATACACTAAATTTATACAAAGGTTCGGGACTTGGCTTAGCTCATGATATGGATCAAGTTGGTGCCTTTAGACCAAAAAACAAAGACGAAGAGTTTTCAAATTTGTATTATGTAGGTGCGTCCACAACACCTGGTACAGGGCTGCCTATGGTAATTATCAGTTCAAAATTAGTAATGGAGAGGATAGAAAATGACAACTAACGATTATCATAAACTTTCTTTTGGGTTAAGCAAAATATTAACTAACGCATATAGTACTTCGTTTAGTATTGGAATAAAAATGTTTTCCAAAGAATTCAGAGATCCTATTTATGGTATTTATGGGTTTGTTAGAATAGCCGATGAAATTGTTGATACTTTTCATGGGCATAATAAACAAGAATTATTGATAAAATTTAAGCAAGATGCTTATTCGGCAATTGATAATAAAATTTCTACAAATCCAATTTTAAATTCATTTCAGAAAGTCGTAAATGAGTATAATATTGATAGGGAATTGATTGAAGCTTTTATTAATAGCATGGAAATGGATTTAACAGAAAAATATTATGAAAGAAATGATTACGATAGTTATGTATACGGCTCGGCAGAAGTTGTTGGTTTAATGTGCCTAAAAGTTTTTACTAAAAATAATGCTGAGCTTTACGAAAAACTAAAGTTTCCTGCAAAACAATTAGGGGCTGCTTTTCAAAAAGTAAACTTTTTACGTGATATTAAAAGTGATATTGTTGAACGAGGACGAATTTATTTGCCAGGAATTAAAATTACTATTCAAATAAATGATGAAAATAAAAAATTATTGGAAAGCGAAATAAAAAAAGAATTTAATGATGCTTTAATTGGAATTATGCAATTGCCTATTACGGTTAGAATGGGTGTACTAACAGCATTTTTATATTTTTATAATCTTTACAAAAAAATAAGTAAATTAAGTATTACTCAGCTTTATGAAAAAAGAATAAGTGTACCAACTTATCAAAAATTGTTTTTATTGGTTAAATCGTATTTTTATGCAAATAATTTAACTTCGGAAAAATTGAGATGAAAAAGTTTTATATAATTATAGTTTTATTTATTTGGGTGGTAAATCTCTCAGCTTTTGATGAATTGGAATACTTGCGAACTACTTATTACGAAGCAGTTGAAAAAGAGAATAAAGTTGAAGAATTAGAAAGCTATTTGCTCTCTAAGTACGACAATAAAAACATTCCCCCAATTATTACTGCTTATTTGGGTGGAGTTAATGCATTAAAATCAAAGCATGCTTTTTGGATAACAACAAAATATTCGTATTTTTTAGATTCAATGGAATTATTTGCAGATGCCATAAATAAGGATTCGTTAAATCTTGAAATTAGATTTATGCGTTTTTCTGTTTTACATTACGTGCCGGGCATATTAGGTTACTCAAAAGAGAAAAAAGATGATATTAAAGTAATTATAGAAAAATTAAAAGAACAAAATTTTAGCAAGGTACCTCAAAAAATACAAATTGGAATGCTTGAATTTCTAATAAATAGTGAAAGGCTTACAGCAGCTCAATTAAACATTGTTAAAGATTTATTAAATGGATAAAACGTATTTAATAATTAATTGTTTAGTAATTTTATTTCCCTTTGTTTTGACTTTTGAAAAAAAATTAAATTTCTACAAAAAAATTTGGTTAACACTATTTGGTATTTTAATTGTTGCATTCCCTTATTTAATATGGGATTCTTTTGCAACTTATCAAGGCGACTGGGGATTTAATAAAAACTTTGTGACGGGTTTTAAATTATTTAACCTGCCCATAGAAGAAGTTTTGTTTTTTATTACAATACCGTACGCTATTTTGTTTTTATACGAAACAATAAATTATTATATCCCTAACAAAACATTAAATATAAACAAATATTTATTTGTAGTGCTTGGAGCTTTGTTTCTATTTACAGCAATACCTTTTATAAATAAACATTATACTTTTATAGTTTTGATTTTTGCTTCATTAACAAGTATTTTACTATACTTTAACAAATTGATTTATGATAGAAATTATTGGATTATTATAATTTTTAGTTATATTCCTTTTTTTATAGTTAATTACATTTTAACAAGTATACCAATAGTTTTTTATTCAGATAAAGCAATTTTAGGTTTTAGAGTGTTAACAATTCCAATAGAAGATTTTTTATATTCTTTTTCGTTAATAACATTAAATATATTAGTTTATGAATATTTGAGGAAGCAATGGAAAGGAAAGCCGTTGTAATTGGAGCTGGAATAGGTGGATTATCTATTGCTTTAAGATTAAACAGTATGGGTTACTCTGTTACGGTATTTGAAAAAAATAATAGAATTGGAGGAAAAGCCGGGCAAATATATGAAAACGGTTTTAGGTTTGATACGGGACCTTCTTTATTTACAATGCCGGATGTCCTTAATAAGTTATTAAAAGATATTAATGCTGAAAACTTATTAGGGCTTGAATTATTTAAACCGGAAATTATTTGTAAGTACTTTTATAATGATATAGTTATTAATGCTTATTCCAATATAGATAAGTTAATAGAAGAATTAACACTAAAAACTACTGATAAAAGAGAAAGTTTTGTTAGCTATTTTAAATATGCAGAAACAATATTTAATCTTACCGAAAAAATATTCTTACATAGTAGTCTAAATAAACTTAAAACATACTTTAATAAAAGTGCATTTAAAGCATTATTAAACTTATCAAAAATAGATACTAACCGAACAATGCATAGTGCCATTGAAAGTTTTTTTAAAGACGAAAAAACCATTAAACTTTTTGATAGATATGCTACTTATAATGGCTCAAGTCCTTTTAAGGCTCCGGCAACATTAAATTTAATTTCACACGTTGAAAATGGAATGGGCGGATATTTTATAAAAGGGGGAATGTATAATCTGCCGAAACAACTTGCCGAGTTGGCGGTAAAAAGGGGAGTTAATATTGTTACTAATAGTCAGGTTGTAGAAATTATTACTGATAAAAATAGAGTTAAAGAAGTTAAGGTAAAAACCGGAGATGTTATTGAGTTGTTTGGTGCCGATTTATTTATTTCCAACTCTGATATAACAAATACTCGCAAAATAATATTCCCCAACGAAAATGTTAAAACTAATAAAAACGAAATATCAAGTTCGGCAATTGTGTTTTATTGGGGAATTAATAAGACTAATCCAAGTTTAGAAATGCATAATATTATTTTCAGTAAAGACTATAAAAATGAATTTTATGAAATTCATGAATTAAAAAAAATACCTTCAGACCCAACTATATATATTTATATCTCTTCAAAGGCAGAAAAAACCGATGCTCCGGAAGATTGTGAAAATTGGTTTGTTATGATTAATGCACCTTACAATAATGGACAAGATTGGTCTAATGAAATTGAAAAACTAAAACCAATTATCATAAATAAAATAAATGAAAAACTAAATACAGATATACAAAAACATATTGTATTTGAAAAAATAATATCTCCAATAGATATTGAAAAAGAAACTATAAGTTATAAGGGTGGTTTATATGGGGATTCATCAAACTCTAAATATTCAGCATTTTTACGTCAACAAAACAAATCGAATAAGTTTAATAATCTATACTTTGTTGGTGGAAGTGTACACCCGGGTGGAGGTATTCCTTTAGTTATGTTATCTGCTGAAATTGCCTCTCAACTAATAAAAGAGGATTATGCGTTGTTATGATAGAAGCAAAACATAAAAAATGGGCTGAACTATTATTTGATTTATATATTAATCGAGAATTTAAAAAGCATTTTTCCAATTTTTACATTGTTAATGATGTCCCAAATATTGGAGAAGGTAAAATAATTGTTACTCCAAATCATTTTAGTTGGTGGGATGGCTTTTTAATTTATAAATTAAATAAAAAACTATTTGAAAAAAGTTTTTACATCTTAATGTTAGAAGACCAATTAAAAAGGTATTGGTTTTTTAAGTTTTTAGGGGCTTTTTCAATTAATCAATCTAATTCCAAAAGTGTTGTTGAAGTAAAACAATATATTAATAATAGCATTAATGATGAAAGTTTAATTTCTATTTATCCACAAGGAAAAATGGAAGTATTTAAAACTGAAGACATTGAAGTAAAAGAAGGATTAAAATATTTTATTAATAATAAAAATGCATCTTTTAATGTTTTACCAATTGCATTTAAAATTCAGTATTACGAAAATCAAAAACCGGCTATATTATGCCGATTTGGAACACTATTAAAATCCGAAGAAA
Organism: Melioribacteraceae bacterium; assembly: GCA_963663265.2. Classification (GTDB taxonomy): domain Bacteria; phylum Bacteroidota; class Ignavibacteria; order Ignavibacteriales; family Melioribacteraceae; genus JAEXOD01. Next base: position 1,481,779 of record CAXXXM010000002.1, on the reverse strand, counting down.
TTATTGCCGACTATAATGTTTTTATTAATGCGTTTGTAAATAATATTAAACAGTTAGATTTTGCTTCAAAGACTAATAAGTGGGAATTGGATATTTTATGATAATTGAAGTATCGTGGTTAATCTCTTTTGTTTTTGTAATAATCTCTTTTGGTGTTGTAGTATATAATTATTTTACAGCTCCAAAAATGGAGAATATAACCGTTGCTTTAAAAACAACTCCATTGATAAGCGTGTTAATACCCGCACGAAATGAAGAAAGAAGTATTAAAAGTACTATTCAATCAATTATTAACCAGTCTTATAAAAACATTGAAATCATAGTGTTGAATGATTTTAGTACAGACAACACTAAGAACATTGTACAAAAACTAATGGAGCAAAACAAAAATATAAAACTTATTGATGGTTCTCCTTTGCCTGAAGGATGGCTTGGAAAAAATTGGGCTTGCAATCAGCTTGCAAAGACTTCTAATGGTGAATATTTATTATTTATTGATGCGGATGTTTATTTGGAAAATAATTCTATAAGTTATTCCATTGCTACAATGGAAAAATACAAACTTAATATGTTATCATGTTTTCCAACTCAAATTGAAAATACATTTGGTGAAAAACTAATTGTTCCGCTTATGAACTGGCTGTTGCTATCCTTTTTACCTCTTAAAAAAGTATACTCCTCAAAAAACAAATCTTTTGTTGCGGCAAATGGTCAATATATTATGTTTGAAAAAAGCACCTACTTTAAACTTGGTACTCATGCCGCTGTTAATAATAAAGTTGTTGAAGACATGGAATTTGCTCGTTTAGTAAAAAGAAATAAAATGAATATGATGACTTTGTTGGGGAATAACCAGGTAAATTGCAATATGTATTCAGGTTTTTCAAGTTCAATATTGGGGTTTACTAAAAACTATTTTGCCGGATTTAATACGTCTACAATCAATTTTATATTATTGCAAGTATTTATATTTGTTGTTTTTGTTTTACCGTTCGGTTTGGTTTTTGCAAATTATTTGTTCCTTTACAATGTTATTATAATATTGTTAATTAGATTAGTTTTAACTACATTGACAAAAGAAAATTATTTAATCAATGTGTTTTTACACCCCCTACAACTACTATTAATGGGTTTTGTTGGTATAAAATCTGTTATTAGTTTCAATAAAAAAAGGATATTATGGAAAGGACGAACAATTTAAAAGAAAGAAATTTTGGATTAGCAATTATATTTGTTTTTTTTGTTGGATTTATTGGACATATTTTGCCATTAACGCTAAAAATTATGCAAAATATTACTCCGTATATTTTATTTGCAGGTGCAGGAATTATCTATTTTTATGCTGAAACTAAACAAAAAGACAAATTTATTAAATGGTTTTTAGGAGTTGTTTTACTAACTTTTGTTGCCGAAGTAATTGGTACAAAAACGGGTGTTATTTTTGGCAGATATAGTTATTCAAATATTTTGGGATTTAGACTAATGGATGTGCCTTTGGTAATAGGCTTTAATTGGGTTACTATTATCTTGGGAGCTATATTAGTATCTGTTAAATTTATTAAGAATATAAAATATATACCATTGGTTGCTGCCATAATTACGGTTTTGTTTGATTTATTGTTGGAGCCGGTTGCTACAAAGCTTTTTTATTGGAGTTGGTTTAATAATGTTATCCCAATTAAAAATTTTATTACTTGGTTTGTTCTTTCATATGTTGCAAGTGATATTTTTATACGATTAGAAATTAAAATTAAATCAGATTTGCCAATATATTACTTGTTTGCTCAAGTGTTATTTTTATTATTATTATTTTTCTTTTATTAATATGGGTTTAATAATATCATCAGTTATTGTTCTGTTATGGTTGGCTCACTTAATATATACACTTTTATATATTAACACGTATGCTGTTTATTCAGTTATAATGCATATGTTTATTCAGACTTATCTGTTTACCGGTCTGTTTATTACCGGTCATGATGCAATGCACTATTCCATTACAAAAAACGAAAAGTTAAATAAATTTTTTGGTTATTTAACTGCTTTTCTTTTTGCCGGAATGTCATTTAAAAAGCTAAGCAAAAATCACCAACTTCACCATAGATATCCTGCAACAGATAAAGATCCTGATTTTTCAAAAAACCAGAATTTTTTTGTTTGGTTTTCAACTTTTTTGTACAAATATATTACAATTAGTCAAATAATAATAATGGCAGTAGTTTTTAATGTGTTTAAGTTGTTTTCAAACGAATTAAATATATTTTTCTTTTGGCTTATTCCTGCCATTTTAAGTACAATGCAGTTATTTTATTTTGGAACATACAGACCACACAAATTGCCTCATAATAATGATATGCTGCCGCATAATGCACGCACTCAAAACAAAAATCATCTTTGGGCAATGTTAAGTTGTTACTTTTTTGGCTATCATTACGAACATCACGAAGACAGCTCCATTCCTTGGTGGCAGCTTTACAAAACAAAATAAAATCAGAATTGTTAAGTTGACATCTTACAACATCAAATTAAAATAAATTTGGATTTGCAAAAGGTATTAACGCAGTAACAATTCCGGAGACATAAAGTTCAGTTCTATCCATTATACCGTTAGTTAAATATCCTATGGCACCTAAATTTTGCTTTGTATTTTCTTTTTCATACATTTTGTCTATTACATCGCCGAGTTCTTCGCCATTTAATAAACGAGAAATAACGGTATCCGGCAGAGGAAATAAGGGAGAAGTACCAAAGCTTGTTTTTTGCTTGTTATCAATTATACACATACAGCCGAATGAAAACCAAATGTTATAGGTTTCCATTATTCCCCCCTCAATTCCAACAAAATAATCCGCTTCAAAATTTTTAGCTTCGTTAATTTGTAAAAGCTCAAGTGCTCTGTTGCGGGCACCATCAAAAGTTTCTTTGTTTACCGGTTGAGCCGGAACGTTTGAATTAACATCAATTCCAATAACTTCGCATTCACCAAAGTATTTTTCAAATGCAATTTTTGTTGATTCTATTTTAACAGGATTTCTTGAGCCGACTAAAACTTTTATCATTTTTATTTACCAAACATTAAGTTTAAGTAAAAAGGAATTCTTTTAGCCCAAAACGTTTCGTTGTGGGCATCGTTAGGATAAACATTAACCCAAAAGTTTTTATTTTCATCATATCCTTTAATTAGCAAGGTGTCAATCATTTCGTTTAATCCCGGTTGTAATAAAGCATCTAAACCTACGCCGCCATTAGCAATATAGACTTTGATGTTTTTTCGTTTTTTATCTTTTTCAACAGTAGAAACATAATCAAGCTTCTCAATTTTAAAGGCAGGTGAAAAACATAATGCCTTTGAAAAAATATTGTTATGCTCCCATAATAACATAAACGAAATTAAAGCTCCTGCTGAAGAACCTCCTGTATAAGTAAATTCTCTTCCCGTTTTTGTTCTGTATGTTGAATCAATCATGGGTTTTAGCTGGTTAACAACAAATTGCATGTATGTATAACCAAGGGGAGAATTTATATATTCAGTAGACCTATTTTTTGTATTATAAATTCCTACAATAATCATCTCTTCAATTTTGTTTTGACGCATTAAACTATCGGCTGCTTCATCAACCTGCCAATCTATTCCAAAGGAAGCAGTTGCAGGGTCAAACAGATTTTGCCCATCGTGCATATAAAAAACAGGATAACGCTTTTTTGAATTATTTTCATAACTTGGTGGGAGCCAAACAATAACATCTCTATCAACTAAACCATTCCCTTTAACACTATGATAATATTTAACATTCCCTGTAACTTGACCGTTAAATTTTAACCTAACAAACTCATGTGCCCAATTTTTAATATTATAAACTAAAACAGTATCTTTTTCTGCAATAAGTTCAAAATTTTCCGGTACTTCGCTATTCTCATCTAAGGCTTCTCTATCCCACGAACCTAAAGTAAATTTAAATTCGATAGAAGAATATTTTTCTAACTTAAAAGAGATTGAATATTCCCCCTTATTTATTTTGGTCATTTTAACTTTTGAGGGATCCCAATAACCCAAAAATTCTTGATTTCCAACAATATAAACATTCTCGGTTTCTTTTAAATCAGAAGATAGGACTAAAATTTGAACATCTACTGTGTCATCTTGACCAAATAAAAGTGTTGAAAATAAAAGTAAATACAATATTTTATTAAAGATTTTCATACAATTCCTTATATTTAACCTAAACTAAAATAAATATTTTTTAATTATAACAAAGAACAATGAAAGCTGTTTTAATAATTCCTCCCTTTACGCAAATTAACTCTACATATCCATCGGTAACACAGCTTTCCGGATTTTTAAATTCTAAAGGGCATGATGTATATTCAGTAGACTTATCGTTAAATGTGTTCTTAAGAATATTTTGCTCCAATGGTTTAAGAGCTATTCATAAGGTTATTAAAAATAAAAGTACCAATGATGAATACATTGATAGAAGTATAAGTTTGTTTGATAGATATATTGAAATAATTGATTCGGTAATTTACTTTCTTCAAGGGAATAATCCCTCTTATGCTAATGTATTAGTTAAAGATGGTTACATTCCTCAAGGCAAAAACTTTCCAAATGATCAATATAATCATGCAGCTTTTGGTGATGTAGGCATTTATGATAGAGCCAAACATTATGCTGCCTTAATGATAGGAGATATTTATGCAGTAATTAATGCAGTTGTTACTCCACATTATGGATTAAGCAAGTATGCGGAATCTATTGCTCAAACTCCTCCGGAATTTGGAGGTTTATTAAATGAAGTAAATAAAGAAAGAAATGTTATTGAAAAGTTCATTATTGAAGAGACCGAAAAGGCAATTCAGAAGTATCAACCACAGTTTGTTGGATTTTCAATCCCTTTTCCGGGTAACTTGCTTTCAGGTTTAATAGCTGCTAAGCACATTAAAAGCCATCATAAAAACATAACAATATCTTTTGGAGGGGGATATGTTAATACCGAGTTGCGAAAGTTAAGTGATAAAAGATTTTTTGAATTTACCGATTTCATTACTTTTGATGATGGCGAACTTCCGTTGCTGCAAATACTTAATAATTTGGAAAACAATACAAATAAAGAATGGATTAGAACATTAACAGTTGATAATAACGAGCTTGTTTATTTGGATAATGCTGTTAATAATAATCTTTCGTTTAAAGATTTGCCAAAACCAAGTTATAAAGGAATTGAAATTGGAAAGTATGTTTCAATGTTGGAAATGTTAAATCCAATGCATAGATTATGGTCCGATGGCTATTGGAATAAACTTGCCGTTGCACATGGCTGTTATTGGCAAAAATGTACATTTTGCGATATAACATTAGATTACATTAAAAATTATTCGCCGGCTAATGCAAAAAAGTTAGTTGAAAATATAAATGAAATTAGTAACGAAACGGGAAAAAACACCTTTCATTTTACAGATGAAGCAGCTCCTCCTTCAAAACTAAAAGAATTGGCTTTGGAATTATTAAAACAAAAAAGCAATATTTGCTGGTGGGGTAATATTAGATTTGACAAGGCTTTTACAAATGACCTATGCCGATTACTTTCTTACTCCGGTTGTATTGCGGTAAGCGGGGGAATTGAAATAGCAGAACCTCGTTTGCTTGAATTGGTTAACAAAGGAGTAACAATTGAGCAGGCTGCACAAGTTACAAACAATTTTAAAAATGCCGGAATTTTAGTTCATTCTTATTTAATGTATGGTTACCCTACTGAAACAGAGCAAGAAACTATTAATAGTTTGGAAATGGTTAGACAGTTTATTAAAAATGGATTAATACAATCCGCTTTCTGGCATAAATTTTCTTTAACAATACATAGTCCAATTGCTCGAAATCCAAAAAAATACGGACTTAAAATCTTATCCCCTCTTAGTAATCCTTTTGCAAATAACGATTTAAAGTTTAAAGACTTGTCAGGTGTTAACCATGATAAGTTTACAAACGGATTAAATTATGCTTTATATAATTATATGCATGGAATTGGGCTTGATTGGAGTTTAAATAAGTGGTTTGATGTTTCCATTCCAAAACCGACAATTGATAAAAACTTTATATCTAAAATTATTGTAAAAAACAATATTGTGTATCTGCCGGAAAAATCAAAAATAGTTGTTTGGGAAGGAACAATTCCGGAAGTTATTAAACAAGATAAATCAATAAAAATTCTTAAAACAGTAAAAGGAAATATTGAAGGTATTTGGGAACTTGATTATAAAATTGCTGCTTGGATTAAAAATATGGCTGCTGACACTGTTAATGGAATGAAAACTAATTATTTAAAATTTGATGATTGGGTTGCAAGTTTTCCATATACTGATGAAAGAAAAGAAAAGTTTTTTAGAAGCAACTGCTGGAAAGATATTAGAAATTATTTTTTGATTGTTGTATAAAAAAACCCGACACGTGTCGGGTTTTTGGTAGTCGCTATAAATTATTCATCGTCTTTCGACTTGAACTCTTTTATAATTATTTTCTTCTTTTTATTTTTATCGCTTGAATCAGCTTCATGTTTTTTAATAAAGTCGGTTGCTTCTTTACCGGTATAAATTTTTGTGGTAGTTTCTCCGTTCTGAGTTGTGGTAACACATAAAGTGGTATCACTTCCTTCCATGTTGATATCAATCTTTTTAGTAACAAGACCGGAATCAGTACCATTAAAATTGAAGTTAAAATTGAATTTTTTGTTTAATGAATCTAAGTTAAATTTAAAATTACCTTTATCTAACCACATCATTATATTATTAGTTGAATCGCAAAAATCATCATCAAATTCAGGAATTACTATTCTAAAAGACTTTTGTTTTATAGCTGATTTTAGTTTTTTTAATAGATATTCTGCATCATCACCTTTAAATGTAACATTTCCTTTATCTGTAGTAATTGTTAAGGACTTTATATCTCCTTCAATCCCTTTTAATTTGTTATAAAGTTCTTTTTTGCTTTGTCCCAAAATAGTACTTATTGCAATAAACATTAAAAATAAAACTATTAATTTTTTCATTTGAATACTCCAAAATTAGTTGAAACTTTAAGCTAAAATTAAATAACAAAGAGATACAAAAATGTTAACAGGTTGTTAAGGAATGTTAAAAAATGTTAATTTATGAGCAATAAACAGACTTTATAGTTAAATTTGAAACATGAAAGGAAAAAAACTACCTAAGAGAATATACATAATTGCTTTAGCTGCAATAGGATTAATAACAATTCAAATTTATTGGATAGTAAGTATTATTAATCTTGAAAACGAACGTTTTAATAGAAATGTAAAAGAAGCAATTAACACAACTGCACTTGATTTAGAAAAATTAGAAACAAAAAATCAAATGGTTAAGTATTTTACAAGTGGAACAAACAATAATGTTTTTAACTCAACAACTGTTAAGTTAGATTCTATTCGCTGGAATGATAAAAGAGTAAAAAATAAAAGGAGTAAAAAACAATCGGGTTTCCATTTTGAATTTAGTACCAAAACAATGAATGATTCGTTTTTAACAAAAATTAATATTACTAATTTCGATTCACTAACAAATGAAATTACTAAAACAACTCTTACAAACGTTAACTTCAAAAGTTTGGATTCTTTATCTGAAAAAATGAAAAATATCCAAATTGATAAGAATAATAAACTCAATAGTATAATTCTCAACAAGTCAAAGTTAAAGTTGTTTGACTCGATGAATCAAAATTTAAATTTTGATTTTAATGTAACCACATTTAAAAAGAAAAAAGAGAAAGTATTAAACGAAGTATTTGATGATTTAATTTTTGTTAGTATCGAAAAAGGATTTAAAGATAGAGTTAAGAAAAAAGTTTTAGATTCTATATTAGCTGATAATTTGAACAAGAAAGGGATTGCTGAAAAATATTTGTATACGGTTGTGGAAAATAATAAGGATAGTATAATATATTCAAACAACAGTAATAATATGCTCACATTTAAAAATACACCATACAAAGCGGAATTACTGTCCAGTAGTTTTATCAAGGAAAAATTTTACCTGTACTTAAGTATTGAGCGGGGAATATTTAGTAAATTAAAATCTGTATTGGCTATACTGGGTATGTCCGTTCTTCTTATTGTGTTAATTGTAATAATATTTTACATAACATATAAATCATATATAAAGCAAAAGAAAGTGAATGAAATAAAAACTGACTTAATTAATAATATTACTCATGAGTTTAAAACTCCATTGTCTTCAATTACACTTGCTTATGAAGTCTTGTCTTCGTTTGTTGTTGATGAGGAAAATAAAGCTAAAAAATATCTTAACATTATAAATGACGAAAATAAAAGATTAAAAGTTATGGTTGATAATTTATTAACAACTGCCAAACTTGAAAATGGGGATATTAATGTAAAGATAGAAAAAATTAATTTAACTGATTTGTTAAATGACATTGTCGAAAAATATAAAATGCTTATTGATAAAAATAACGGACAAATAATAATAAACAATCCCCAATCACCTATGTGGATCTTTTCAGATTCGTTTCACCTGCATAGTATAATAAGCAACTTAGTTGATAATGGAATTAAATATTGTGATAAAATTCCAAAAATAGAAATAATTGTTGAAGACGATACAAATGGAATAACTATTACGGTTGAAGATAACGGAATAGGGATTGATAAAAAATATTACGATAAAATATTTGATACGTTTTATAGAATTCCTTCAGGTAATATCTATAAGGGGAAAGGATATGGAATAGGATTGAGTTATGTTAAAAAAGCGGTTAAAGCATTGGGTGGTTATGTTGTTATTAACAGCGTATTAAAAACAGGAACAAAATTTTCAATTTATTTACCAAAACAATATGAAAACTAAAATATTATTAGTCGAAGATGATGTAAATTTAGGTCTTCTTGTTAAAGAGCAACTTGAAAACAACGGCTTTCAGGTTGACCTCCAAAAAAATGGTGCCTGCGGCTGGAATAAATTTAACAATGAAAAATTTGATTTATGCCTTTTAGATGTTATGATGCCTGTTGAAGATGGTTTTACATTAGCAAATAAAATTAGAAAAATTGACGAAAAAACACCAATAATATTTTTAACAGCAAAATCCTTAAAAGAAGACAAAATAAATGCATTTAAAATTGGAGCTGATGATTATGTAACAAAACCGTTCAGTACTGAAGAATTGGTTTTAAGAATAAACGCAATTATGAAGCGTGTTAACGGCAATAACACTACCGGTACGGTAAATGAATACTTGATAGGAACCTTTAGGTTTGATTATTCTAAACGAATTTTGATAAACAAAGAAGAGACCAAACGACTAACAAGCAAAGAAGCCGAATTATTAAGAATGCTCTGCCTCCACAAAAACAACCTGTTAGAACGTAACTTAGCCCTGCAAGTAATCTGGAATGACGAAAGTTATTTTGCTGCCCGCAGTATGGATGTTTATATAAATAAGCTCCGTTCTTATCTTAAACAAGATTCATCAATAGAAATTATTACCGTACATGGTTATGGATTTAAATTGGTTGTAGGGTAAATTAGTTTACTTTCCAATGCCCCCCTTTTGCAGAACCTATACGTGTAATGGAACCATTATTTTGTAAATTCTTAATATTTCGTTCAATAGATCTTTTGCTAACGCCAACTATTTCAGACAATTTATTTATCGATATAAATTGGTCTTCTAACATAAGCTTTAAAATTTTCTCCGACGTTTTCTCCGACGTTTTCTCCGACATTTTCTCCGACATTTTCTCCGATTCAAACAGTTTTTCAAAATAAAATGTGACTCGGTTGAATAAAGAAAAACGAAACATCACCCTCCCAAGTGGAGTGACCTAATAACAAAAACAAAACTAATCCCCACAATTATTTCATTTAAATTTTCCATAAAAAAGCCGCTCAACGTTTTTTTTGTTGGGCGGCATTCAACAATTAAAAATTAAAAATTGAGAATAAATTGTCCTATTTCATCAACATAAGTTTTTTAGAACTAATTAAATCACCTGACTTAATTGTGTATATATATACTCCACTTGAAAGATTACCCGCATCAAAATTTACTGAATATTTCCCAGAATTCTTATATTCATCAACCAATACAGCAACTTCTTTACCAAGCACGTCAAATACTTTTAACGAAACATTTCCGGCAGTTGGTAATTGGTAGGTTATAGTTGTTGTTGGATTAAAAGGATTGGGATAGTTCTGATATAAATTAAACTCAGTTGGAGTATAAGCTTCTTCTTCTACATCAACCAAATTAATAGTAGTCCAGAAAAAATCGTCAACTTCAATATTTCCATTATCCGGTGCATTTATATCGGCTATATCAAATGAAACGGTAAAACCGGAGTGAGTAATAAAATCATATGAAATTGTTCTATTGGTACTTTTCTTATCCGAGGTTGTGTATGTGTCATCTTCTTTGATTCTAATTGCCGGTAAAATTTCCCCGCCTGGTTTTTTGATAGTGCCGTAAGCGTCAACTTTATAATGGGTTGTATGGTATTCGGTTGATGAATAAACGGTAGTTCCCCCCATCTCGTTTTTTAGTGTTTTAGTACAAACATTTGTCCATTCAGTCCCATATGTTAGTGGAAAACTAAGGTTTTTTTCTGATGGATCAAATGAAATTGTTGTTTTAAATGGAAAAGTCTGATAAACATATTGCATAACTGTGCCCAAAGTTTTAAATGCATCGGGAGAAAACTGCAGATGTGTATACATGTCAACAACTGTTCCGTTTGGCTGTGTGTCTGGAGAAACAAAAACATGCGTTGTTGTTGGAAATGAAGAAATAAATGGGGAGCTATTTGGATCAATTCCGGTATTAATTACTACAACATGTGAATTGAGAATTGAAAAATCCCATTCATTATTACCTCCAGGTGCACCAATATTAACAGTTGTTATTATTGTATCTTCATTACTTGTTATTGTAGCTCCGGGGGCATAAAATGCCGATACAATTGGTTCGGTAAAAGTGATTTGTGCGGTTACGGTGATAAAACTAAATGTTAAGCTAAAAAAAAGTATAAGTAAGTTTTTCATAAAAACCTCATTTAGTTAAGGATAAAGAGTTATTGGATTTCAATACAACATCAATATCTACACCGAATAGAGAGTAATACGAAGAATTTCTATTTCATTTAATCGCAAATATAACTTTTTATATTTATTAGTCAAGAAATAAGAAAATTAAATCTTATTAAAATATATTTAAATGATTGTAATTGCATTTTTAATCATTTATGTAAATCCCTTAATTTTTATTATATTTAAAGTTTATGTAAAAATTATTTTGAGTAAAAAGATGCAAACAACAAGAGAGATACCCAAAGCATATAATCCGGGTGAAGTAGAAAAAAAATGGTACAAATATTGGGAAGATAATAAACTTTTTCATTCAGAAGTTGATACAACAAAAAAACCATACACTATAGTCATACCTCCTCCAAACATTACAGGAATTTTGCATCTTGGACATATTCTAAACAACTCCATTCAAGATATTTACATACGTTACAAAAGAATGATGGGATTTAATGCATGTTGGGTTCCGGGTACTGACCATGCTTCTATTGCAACTGAATCCAAAGTAGTTCAATACTTAAAAACAAAAGGTATTGAAAAGGATGATATATCTCGCGAGGAGTTTTTAGGTCACTGCCGTGAATGGCAAAAAAAATATGGTGGAATAATAATTGAGCAATTGCGTACATTGGGTGTTAGCTGCGATTGGGAACGCGAACGTTTTACAATGGACGACCATTATTATTCAAAAGTTATTGAAGCATTTGTAGATTTATATAAAAAAGGTTATATCTTTAAAGGACATAGAATGGTTAACTGGTGTCCTGCCACTCAATCAGCTATTTCGGATGAAGAAGTTATTTTTCAAAACGTAAATGGCAAACTCTGGCATTTTAGATATCCGGTAAAAGATAGTGAAGAAGTATTGGTTGTTGCAACTACTCGACCTGAAACAATGCTTGGTGATACCGGTGTTGCTGTTAATCCCGAAGATGAAAGATATAAACACTTAATTGGCAAAACTGTAATTCTTCCGATTGTGGGGAGAGAAATTCCAATTTTTGCTGATAGTTATGTTGATAAAGAATTCGGAACAGGTGTAGTAAAAATTACTCCTGCTCACGATGTTAACGACTATGAAATGGGTAAAAGAAATAATTTAGAAGTTATAAATATTTTTACTCCTCAAGCGGTAACAAATGATAATGTTCCTGAAGAATTTAGAAATTTAGATAGATATACTGCTCGCGATAAAGTAGTTAAAAAATTGGAAGAACTCGGCTTATTGGTTAAAATTGAAGATTATGCTAATAAGGTAGGATATTCACAGCGTGGAAACGTTGCTATTGAACCATATCTTTCCGAACAATGGTTTATGAATATGGATGAATTAGTAAAACCTGCATTAGAAGTTGTTAAGCAGGGTAAAGTTAATTTCCATCCTGAACATTGGGTAAAAACCTACGAACATTGGATGACTGGAATTAAAGATTGGTGTATCTCACGTCAGTTGTTCTGGGGTCATAGAATTCCTGTTTGGTATCACAAAGAAACAGGCGAAATTTATTGCGAAACTACACCACCGGCTGATGTTGAAAATTATGTTCAGGAAAGTGATGTTCTGGATACATGGGCTTCAAGCTGGTTGTGGGCACAAGATGTATTCAAAACAAAAGAAGAACAAGCATACTATTATCCAACTGATTTATTGGTAACCGGTCCTGATATTATATTTTTCTGGGTTGCTCGTATGATTATGGCTGGTATGGAGTTCATGAATGATATTCCTTTTAAAGATGTGTACTTTACAAGTATTATTCGTGATGAAAAGGGACGTAAAATGAGCAAATCTTTAGGTAACTCACCCGATCCAATAGATGTAATTAAAGATTATGGTGCAGATGCTTTACGCTTTACTATTAATTATATTGCTCCTTTAGGTCAAGATGTGTTGTTCAGCGTTGATAAATGTGAAATAGGTAGAAACTTTGCCAATAAAATTTGGAATGCCGGCAGATACTTATTAATGAATGCCCAAAAAACCGAAGTTAATGAATCGCTAAAAGATAAACATATTGATTTTTCTGATAGATGGATTTTATCAAAACTTCAAAGAACAATTAAAGAAGTAAATACTGCATTAGATAAATTTGAAATTAACAATGCATCTAAATTAATTTATTCGTTTATATGGAATGATTTCTGCGATTGGTTTATTGAACTTTCAAAACCACGTTTATATTCTCAAGATAAAGAAGTGGCTTCGTCAGTTTTAACTCGTGCATTTTGGATATATGAAGAAATGTTAAAACTTGTTAATCCATTTATGCCATTTATTACTGAAGAATTGTGGCAGGCAATAAAAGAAAGAAAAGATGGAGAAAGCATTTGTACTGCTCAATATCCGGTATTTAATGAAGCTTTATTAGATGAACAAGCTGAAAGTGATATTGAATTAGTACAAAGTATTGTTACGGCTTTAAGAAATATTCGCGGTGAAATGGGTGTGCCTATAACAAAACCAATAACTGTAATATTAAAAGCTGAAAATATTTCTGAAGACCAAATAAACGCTATAAAATCTCTTGCCCGTGTTGAAAACTTAACGGCTGGTAAGGATATTGATAAACCCAATGGTGCTGCAAGTGCCGTAGTTAAGGGTTGCGATATATTTGTTCCTTTGGAAGGAATTATTGATATAGAAGTTGAAAAAGCAAGAATTGAAAAAGAATTAACTCGTTTAGAAGGATTGTTAATTGGTGTTAATAAAAAACTTAGTAATGCCAATTTTGTTGATAAAGCTCCAATTGATGTGGTTCAAAACGAAAAAAACAAAAAAGCTGATTGGGAAAATTCAATTGAAAAGTTAAAATCTATATTAAAAGATTTAATTTAAAGTGATCTGTATCACATAGCTGAATTTTTTCCTGTTTTTATTCAAATATTTTGGGATATTTAAAATCTAAAGTTTAACAAAGGTTTTAAATGTCCCTTTTTTATTTAATATATAATCCGGATGAACAAAGAATAAGGGGACTATTCCGTTTAATAATATTGAGCAGCTTAATATTAGGTGTTTATTGGTTTGCTGCTGATATCTGCCAATCAATTTCAAATGATTTTATTTATTACACAAGTAATGAAATTTTAACTTGTTTGCTTACCGTGTTGGTTTTTATTGCCGCCATTATTATTTTTGATAAAAGATCTCTTGTACAAATCGGTTTGTTGATAAACCGTAAATGGTTTAATATTTTATCTATTGGTTGTTTAATAGGGTTTTTTATTATTACTGTTAATTATACGGTGATATATATTTTAGGGTATATTAATATTGAAGGTTTTTTTATTGGTACAGGCGTTTATAGTTTTTTTGTGGAAATGATAGGTAGATTTGTTGGATTTTTTGCTGTTGCGGTAACAGAAGAAGTTTTTGTTAGGGGATATCTATTAGTAAATATTGCAGAAACAATAAAAATCAAAAATATTTCTACTAACACCTCCATAATAATTGCTCTAACAGTTACTTCAATTTTGTTTGGTTTATTACACTATTTTAATGCAAATGCTACAATCATAAGTTCGATAAATCTAATGTTTATTGGGTTCCTTTTCGGATATGCTTTTGTTGCATCCGGTTCGCTTGCTCTTCCAATAGGACTTCACTTTGCATGGAATTTTACACAAGCACAAATATTTGGGTTAAATGTAAGCGGTTTTCCACCGTTGGTTTCCATGTTTCGCTCTTCAATTTCCGGAGATGCGGAAATAACAGGAGGTAATTTTGGACCTGAGGGGGGTCTTTTGATTATTATTTCAGTTTTAATCGGTTTGTTTTTAATTAATCTCTTTTCTAACGAGCAATATTCAAAAAAAATCTCTAAATTTGTAAACATTAATACTTCAATAGTTAAATATTAATTAATTAATACTGAAAATCTATGAAGCATGGCGAAAGGAAAAAGCAGATTCTGCTTGTTTCGTTAGAATTATTTGCAAAACAAGGATATGCTGAAACATCTATACGAGAAATAGCACGAAAAGTTGAAATTAGAGAAAGTGCAATTTATAATCACTTCCAATCTAAAAGCGATATAATCAAAGAACTTATTAATACTTACAAAACAAGTTCAATCGGTTTAAGTATTTTTACAGATGAACTTTTAGATGAAATTATTTATCCTAAACGATTTATAAAAAATTTTACTTTTCAATTAATTAATCTATGGAAGAATAAAGAAGAAACCGAGTTTTTTAAGCTGATTGTTACCGACCAAGTAAAAAATGCCGGTGATATACCCTTAACCCTTCATAACTTTTTAGAAGAATCAAAAAGGATTTGGGGCTTTATTTTTAGTGAAATGCTGAAAAATGAATTAATTAAACAGAATAGCCCACGTATTTTATCTGAAACCTTTATTTCGTATTTATACATGCTGCGAATTGAATATTTGTTAAATTATAATCAAAAAAATGTTTTGTTAGCCGTTTCAAAGACAAATGAATTTTTGGATTATTTTTGGAGTACAATAAAAAAAGATTAAAACTTATGATAAAAGCATTAACTTCTCCCCCAATTTTAGCGGATTTATTATCAACTCATAATATCATTAGGCAGTTTATTCATAAAACTCCGGTATTAAGTGCTGAATCAGTTAACAAACTATTTGGATGTAAAATATATTTTAAGTGTGAAAACATGCAAAAAGCAGGTGCTTTTAAATATAGAGGAGCTACAAATGCTTTATTAACATTAACTTATGATGAAAAGCAGCGTGGTGTAGCAACTCATTCTTCCGGTAATCATGCAGCAGCTTTATCGTTAGCTGCAAAACTACGAGGAGTAAAGGCTTATATTGTTATGCCTCATACCGCTCCCGAAATAAAAAAGAATGCTGTAAAAAATTACGGCGGTGAAATTATTTTTAGTGAACCAACTTTAGAGTCACGCGAAGAAATGTTAAAAGAAGTTATCGAAAAAACCGGAGCTGTTGAAGTTCATCCATTTAATAATTATACAATTATTGCGGGACAAAGTACAGCAGCAAAAGAATTAATAGAGGAAGTAGAGTTTTTAAACTATATTATTGCACCGGTTGGTGGCGGAGGGCTTTTAAGCGGAACCTCTCTTGCGGCTAAGTACTTTTCTAACAAAACTTTAGTGATAGGTGCTGAACCTAAGGGTGCCGATGATGCCTACCGTTCAATCCGAGATAATGTTATTTATCCTTCAGTAAATCCTCAAACAATTGCTGATGGATTGTTAACATCATTAGGTAATAGAACTTTTAAGATAATAAAAGAGAATGTGTCCGAAATATTTACGGCCGGCGAAGATTCAATAATAAATGCGATGAAAATTATTTACGAACGATTAAAAATTGTTATAGAACCTTCAAGTGCACTTCCGTTAGCTATTATGTTAGAAAATATGGAAAAATTCAAAAACAAGAGTGTTGGAGTTATTTTATCGGGTGGAAATGTAGATCTTGGCAATCTTCCTTTTAAAAAATAGGTCAAATATTTATCCATATTAAAAATTTGTTAAAAATTTCTTTGACAAAATTAAAAAAAATGCTATCTTTGAAGTGCCCTCAAACCCTCCTTTGCCCATGCGCCTCTAAGGCGCAAAACCAGAGCAAGCCCGATCTAACAAGGTCGGGCTTGTTTTTTTTAATGTCTACATTCAGCGTTTGGATCCGTTTTTAGTTCACCACTGGCATAAGCTAAAGCTGCTATTTGTGGATCTTTTTGTGTTGTAAGAACAACTTCAATACCGTTTCTTTCTAATTCCATCACCAAAGGACGGCCTGCTGCGTTTGCAATTAAGCATTTACAATCCTTTAATCCTTCAATTAAACCAATATGGCTATGACCGTGATGTTCTCCTGCACTATGTGAATGCTCATCTGGTCCATTTAGTTTGTGATGAGTAAATCTGTTTTCTCTTTCAGTAATACCGGTAATTTTGTTGTTTTCTATTTCATATACTAAAAAACCGTTACATCTTCCTACATGACCTGTAATTGTTACATAATCATCTGTTGCTACTGCAACTAACATTAAGACCTCCATTAATTGTTAATTTTTAATAAATATCCATTTATAATAGATAAAGAGACTTTCTTTCGGGCTGATTGTAAAATTCTGCCATAAGTCTGCCTTGAAATCTGCATAATATCGGAAGATTCGTCTTGCGATAATTTGTCAATATCTGAATATTTTAACGCATCAAATTCATCACGTTCTAAAACTATTTCTTTAAGCTCATTAATGGGAATTCCACAGGGCTTAAAATAGTTGGTAGTGGGATTACAGCAAATTCTTCGGCATTTTTTTGGTCTTGGCATATTTTTTTTAATCCTATATTATGAGCGTACGCCCATAACTAATATATAATTTAATTTTACAAGTTTCAATACCAAATTTAAATCTTGTAGTAAAAATTGTTATTCTCAAATTTTTATGTTTTTTGAATTAAAAAAATTATAAATTTATTGTTTGTATTTTGATGACGAGTATGCAAATATGATAGAGATAAAAGGCGTAAAAAAATCATTTAACTCAAAACCTATACTTAAAGGGGTTAATCTTACAATAAATGATGGTGAAACGCATGCAATTATTGGACGTAGTGGTTGTGGAAAAAGCGTTCTTCTAAAACATATTGTTGGCTTATTAATGCCAGATGAGGGAGATGTTTTAATAGAAGGAGAATCAATTGTTACATGTTCAATAAAAAGGCTGTATGAGATAAGAAGAAAATTTGGATTTTTATTTCAAGGAGCGGCTTTGTTTGATTCGTTAAATGTTGAAGAAAATATAAGTCTTCCATTGGTGGAAAATAATTATGATTTTACTGAAGAAGAAATAAAAGAAAAAGTTAAAACACAGCTTGAACTGGTTGGATTGCCAGGGACAGAAAAATTGAAGCCATCTGAACTTTCCGGTGGTATGAAAAAAAGAATAAGTCTGGCTCGATCATTAATTACAAATCCTAAATATATTTTGTATGATGAGCCAACAACAGGGTTAGATCCCATTATGAGCGATTCAATTGATGACTTAATATTTAGTTTAAGTAAAAAGCTTAAAGTTACATCAATTTTGATAACTCATGATATGTTTAGTGTCCAAAATGTTGCTGATAAAATTTCTATGGTTAATGACGGGGTTATATATTTTACAGGAACTCCAAAAGAATTAATCAACGGCAATGATGAAATAATAAATAGTTTTATTAAAAGAACAGGTTTTACACTTGAAGCTAAAAACTAAATACATTTGTACTAATTGTGGTTATGAATCGTTAAAATGGGTTGGTAAATGTCCTTCCTGCGATTCTTGGAATTCTTTTTCAGAAGAAGTAGTAGATGTTCACAAAAAAAAGAATGAAAAAATAATAGAGACTGCAAATATTTATAAATTAGATAATAATAGTATTTTTGAAGAAAAAAGATATAAAACAAATATTGACGAGTTTGATAGAGTACTTGGGGGTGGTTTAATACCGGGTTCTGTTGTGTTAATTGGAGGAGACCCTGGTATTGGCAAGTCAACTTTGGTTTTACAGTCGGCAGAAAGCTTAAATGGAAACGTTCTATATG
This sequence comes from Melioribacteraceae bacterium, assembly GCA_963663265.2. Classification (GTDB taxonomy): domain Bacteria; phylum Bacteroidota; class Ignavibacteria; order Ignavibacteriales; family Melioribacteraceae; genus JAEXOD01. The sequence goes on along the minus strand of CAXXXM010000002.1, from coordinate 1,463,123 downwards.
TTACAGGTGAAGAATCAATTAATCAAATTAATATACGAGCTAAACGGCTTAAAATAACAAGCCAAAGTATTAGTCTTTTAGCTGAAACTAATGTAGATGTCATTCTTTCTGCTATTAATTCAGGTAATTATAATGTAATCATTGTTGATTCCGTTCAAACAGTTTTTATTCCGGAATTGGATAATGCACCCGGAACAGTTACTCAGATTAGAGAAGCCACAATGAAATTGATGGATGCTGCAAAAAAAACGATGTGCTCGATTATTTTAATTGGTCATATTACAAAAGAAGGGTATATAGCAGGTCCAAAAATTTTAGAACATATAGTAGATGCTGTTTTACAGTTTGAAGGGGAAAAAAATCACAATTATAGAGTTTTAAGAGCTTATAAAAATAGATACGGCAGTACAAATGAAATCGGCCTGTTTGAAATGCATGAATCAGGACTTAAACAAGTAACCAATCCAAGTGAAATATTTTTAGGTGAAAGGACGGCAAATGTATCGGGCTCGATAGTTACATGCAGTTTAGAGGGGACTCGTCCGGTATTATTAGAAGTTCAAGCATTACTTACTCCTTCGCCTTACGGCAATCCGCAAAAAGTTGCAACGGGGTTTGATTACAGAAGACTTTCAATTTTATTAGCAGTTTTAGAAAAACGCGCAAATTTAAGAGTAGCCGCAATGAATGTTTTTTTAAATATTGCCGGCGGTTTAAGAATAGATGAACCGGCTGTTGATGCCGCCGTTTGTTGTGCTATTGCTTCGTCACTTTTAGAGTTGCCTGCTTATACCGATGTTGTTACAATTGGAGAAGTTGGTTTGGGTGGTGAATTAAGAAATATTGGTAATGTTGAAAAAAGGATTCAAGAAGCAGCAAAGTTAGGCTTTAATAGAATTATTGTACCCAAAGGAAATTCAAAATCACTTGCAAATTCAAAATCAGAAATAGAAATAATACCGGTTAACACAATAACAGAAGCTATGAGGATAATTTTAGAAAAATAAGTGCTAAGCTGTTTCTTCCAAAATAGGTAGATTAATAATAAATGATGTTCCTTTACCAATCTTACTTGTTACGTTAATTGAGCCGTGATGTTTGGCGGTAAACTCTTGAGCAAGAAGTAGTCCAATACCAGTCCCTTTTTCGCCTTTAGTTCCTTTGCGTGACGTGTTTACTCCAACCTTAAATAAGTTTGCAACTGTTTTCTCATCCATACCAATACCGGTATCAGTAATGGTTAATTGAACATAGTTTTCATCTTTTGCAAGTTCAACTGTTATGGTTCCACCTTCGGGGGTAAATTTTATGCTGTTAGAAATAATATTTCTAATAATGGTATTAAGCATTTCTTCATCGCCAATATATAAAACTTTTTGAGTGGCATAAAAAATAAGTTCAATGCTTTTTAAGCTGCTGCTTGGTTTTAATGATTCAATACATCCTTCAACTAATCTGTTAAAATCTAAATTGCGAGGATAAAAATGAATGCCTTCGGTTTGTAGGCGAGCCCATTGAAGTAAGTTTTCTAACAGCTTATACGTGTTTAATGCTAAGGAAGCTGTATTAGAGAGCATCAGTTTTTTGTCGGTATCATCATACTCGTCAAAACTGTTTGTAAGTAAATCAAGAAATCCGAGTATACTCATAAAAGGATTTCTCAAATCATGAGCAATAATTGAAAAGAATTTATCTTTTGTAGCATTCAATTCTTTAAGATTATTTTCCGAAGTGGTTAGCTGTTTATTAATTAAATTAAGCTCAGTATTTAAAATTTCGACTTCTTCTTTGCCCTTTAAAATAATTCTATTATTAAGCTTTTTCTGTCTGTTTGAATAAAACAAAAACGATGTTAATAACGCAAAGAAAATTAAGGCGATAATGGAAAAATTTTGTAAGTAGCTTTGGCGTTTAAGTTCATAATTTTGTTGAGCAGTTTGAGAACGTAAAACCTCGTTTTCTTTTTCACGCCTATCTGCCTCGTATTTTTCTTTCAAGTCATTAATCATTCTCAAATTTTCTGCATCGTATAAACTATCAGTAACACCTTTATAAAGCTTCATATAATAAAAAGCCTTGTTAACATCATTCTTTTTTTCATAAGAAAGGGATAATTCAGCATATGTATATTTAATTTGATCAGCTAAAGGGGTATTTCTTAATAAGTTAAGAGCAGTATACAAGTTTTGCTGTGCTTTATCGGTCTGTCCTAAATAATTATACACTTTACCTAAGTTGTTAAGAGAAAAGACTTGTGCTCTATTATCGGCTGCTTCAGAAGCTAATTTGTAAGCAGCAAGGTGATAGTTTAAGGATTCATTGTATTTAGCTAAAATAAAATACAACTTCCCTAAGCTGTTATTAACATTTGATTGCCCGCTTTTGTGTCCAATTTCTTTATATATTATGAGAGCTGTTTGAAAATAATTATCGGCTTCGTTATATATTTTTTGCTCCATGCAATATGTGCCGATATTTTCATTAGAGTAAGCTATGCCAAATCTATAATTAATTTTTTCAGATAGTTCTAAAGATTTGAAATAATAATATTTTGTTTTTTCTAAATCGCCAAATTTTTGATATAGCATCCCAATATTATTATTAGTTAAAATTAGACCTGTACTATCTTTAGATTGTTCTATTAACTCCAAGGCATCCAAATAGAACTTAAGTGCTTTAAAATAGTTACCCCAATTCCAATGCAAAACCCCTAAATTGTTATAGGTTGTTGATAATGCTTTATAAAGATTGAGACGTTTTCTAATATCTAATGCTTGTAAATAATATTTCTCTGCTTCTGTATAATTACCGGTACGCCAATTATTTAAACCAAGATTATTTAATGCGGAGGCAATTCCAATTGAATCTCTTATATCTCGAGAAAATTTTAGTGCAGAAAAATGGAATTCGTTGGCTTGGGTATAATTGTAAAATCGTTCGTGATTTATTCCTAATTGGGTGTAAACTGAAGCTATAAGCTTTTTGTCGTTAAACCATTTGAAAAATTCAAATGTTGCTTTAAGATAAACGATGGCTGAATCATACATTTTACGCTGGTAATAAAGCTTGCTTATGAATAAATATTGGTTGGTTGCAGAATGAAAATCTTCTGTATAAATGGAAATTTCATAAGCGGATTTAGCATACTTAAATGCTTTGTTAAAATCAAAAGATGCATATTGTTTAGAAATTTCAGAAAATATTCTAATTTTTTCTGATGGAGAATCCATATCAAGCGAAAGCAAGCTGTCTATTTTAGCTTGATTACTCTGTGCAAAAATATTACTTATTCCCCAAAAAATCAGTATAACAAAGTATTTATTCATAATTTCTGCTTTAAGTTCATATTATATATGAAACAATAACCCATCTATAATATTTAAATCAATAAATTATAGTCGAAAAAATGATTGAATAGTTTAATATAAATTTATTTATTATTTAAAATACTATTTAAAAAAACAAAAAGCCTTAATAATAAGGCTTTTGAATAAAAATTTATTAAATTTTACCAGGCACCCAATTTAGCCTGCATTTTTGAGTATAAAGCTAAACTGGTTGTGTTATTGCTTAATAACCCGGAAAGAGATTTTCCATTGAGTTCTGAACTGCGAATAATTATGAGACCTTCAAGATGATTAAATGCAGCATAAACAGCCGTTCCACTCGAAATCATCCTTGCCATTTCCACAGGACCATATTGAAGAGTAGTTTGAGAATTGTTTATTGCTTGTAAGTCTTTGGAAGAGTTACTAATATAAATGAAATTCAAACCATTGTTTTTACTATAAATCATTTTTAATGCTTCTAATTCAATACCGGTAAAGACTATTTTTCCCAATGGTTTTGCAGTAAATCCGGCTTGTAAACTTGGTTTTCCCGCAAAATAATACTTTAGATTTTCAGCATTTGAAATAGTAGTGTTCCATAAAATAGTTCCCATATTGGCATTGCCTAAAATAATAGATAGCGGTAGAGCGTTAATAGCAAATCGTTCTTTAGCATTAACGAGTTCACTAATTACTTCTTTTGGAACTTTGGAATTTTTTAATCCTTTAAATTCCTTGTCAAACTCAAATAAAACATTAGTTAACAAAGAGTCTTTCGATAAAAGTTCGCTTACAAATGCATTGAATTTTTTTAATTTAGGAGTTGTATTAACACTTGCTTCTGTTGTGTCTCCATTATAGACATCAAATAAAAATAACAATGCATCTTCAACAGTTTTAGTGTTCTCTTTTATGAAATTTGAATAACTGTCTAAAAATGCTAATGTTTTGTTAAACTCAGGCGAATAATTGTATTTCATTTGTTGGCGTATTTCGTTATTGTTTTTTGTAAATGTTATACAAAAATCATTAAATAACAAAAGACCTTTAATAGAGTTTGAAATTTGGGAGGTATCAGTCATTAAATCGTTTCTAAGCTTAATATCCTCTTCAGTTAATTGAACTTTTCGGTATTTTTCGACTTTACCTATTGTTCCGCTTAAATCACTTGTACTACTGTTAGATTTGTTAATAGAAATAAATACAATTACCAACACAATTATTAACGATAAAATTGCATAAACAACGTGCTTACTTTTCATTTTTCCTCCATAACTTACATAACTTATTGTATAGGTTTATATTTATAAAATAAAACTTTGAAATAGTAAAAATCCTTATATCTGTCGTTAAGTTGTTTCTTAACTAAACATCTTTTACAATTATTAACAAAATGACAAAACAAACCAATCTATACATTGTTCTTCATTTTTAAATATCCACCATTTTTTTTGGATTTACAAAATTATATTAAGAAAAAATCCTTAATTAACCATTCCGAGTTTTGCACTTAATTTAGCTTTAACCACGTTATTCAAAGAGCTATTAATTAAAGAGCTAAGGTCGTTGAGCCCTAACTTTGCACTACTTCCACAACCTAAGCTGTTACTAAAGTTGTGTATGTAAATTATGCCTAATGATTGCATTGAACAAATCTCTATACCGGAAAGATTAGATTTTGAGCCAACATTATTAACTGCAGAGTTAATGCTTGTAATAGAATTGAATGAAGATTTTATACTGCCTGTAAATCCTGTACGTATTGCTTCCAATTGAATTCCTTCAAATACAATTGTACCAAGTGGTTTAGAGCCTACAATGGCTTTTGAATTTATCCATTCTGATAAACACGATAAGCCAAAGTTGGCAGTATTGGAAATAACAGTATTGCTCATTACACCAATTAATTGTTTGTTCCCTAAAACTAAAGCTAACGGCATAGCATTAATTGCAAATTGTTCTTTAATATTTACTAAAGTTTGAATTGCCTCTTTTGAATCATTTGCTTTTGTTCTTGCTTTTATTTCTTTATCAAATCCCGGAATAACTTCTGCAAGTAGTGAATCCTTTTTAATTAATTGTTCAACAAAACTATCAAATTTTTTAATTTTAACAGTCATATTTGCACTTGCTTCGGTTGTATCTCCATTATAAACGTCTAACAAAAACAAAAGGGCATCTTCTACCGTTTTTGAATTATCGTTAATAAATTTTGAATAATCACTTAAAATTGCAATTGTTGGTTCAAATTCTTTTGATGTTTTTGACTTTAATTCATTTGTCCATTTATCAATACCATCTTTTAATTTTAAACTAAAACTATTAAATATCAATAATCCTTTAATAGACTTAGAAACCTCTGATGTATCTGTTAATAAATCGTTGCGAAGTTTTATATCTTGTTCGGTTAATTGTACTTTACGATATTTTTCTACTTTTCCAATTGTGCCGCTTAAATTGTTAACATTTCCTGTAAAATTGTTTGTTGCTAAAAAAACAACTGCAATAATAATTATAATTGAAATAACCACATAAGCTATCGATTTCTTTTTCATTCTTTCTCCAAATATATCAGTTTGATTTCATTTTAAAATACAATATCATTATCGTATAATTATTAAAAATCTTAAATAATTTTATTACACTTATCTGTTAATTTAAATATTTTTCACCTTATTACACTAATATTTATTTATTAGTAAATTAATTATTCATATTTTTAGGAAAAATCCAATTGTTGTAAATATTAAAACATAAAAGTTTAAGTTTAAATTTTTCTGTTCGATAATAAGTAGTATGAATATTATTTATTTATTAAATTTATTGACTATATTATTATTATTTCATTTATAAGGGAGTTTTATTATGAATAAATTGGCAATTCGATTTCTTTTGCCTACAATTTTAATTATTTCACTTGTAATTATTTTATCTGTTAAATATATATCTGATAGTTCAGAACAATTAATTAGAAACGATTCTGAAAAACAAATCGAATTAACTACCGGAAAAATTATAGAAGAAATTGATCTTACAAACAACTTGGTTTTAGAACAAGTAAAAAATGGAATGAATGTTCTTATTGAACAAAGTAAGTCTTTGGGCAAACCGGAAATTAAAGGAGAAGATTCAAATGGGGATCCATTATTAGTTTTTGGTAGTTCACAAATAAATCTTAATTATGGAATTGTTGATAGAGTAAAAAGATTAGTTGGCGGAACAGCCACCTTTTTTGTTAAAAGAGGAAGTGATTATTTAAGAGTAAGTACTAACGTTCAAAAAGCTGATGGAAGTAGAGCAATTGGAACAGTTTTAGACCCTAATGGAAAAGCTTATGCTGCAATTAATAGTGGGTCTGCTTATTATGGGTTGGTTAATATTTTAGGAGAACCGTATTTAACAGGATACGAACCGATTAAAAGTGAATCGGGGAATGTTGTTGGTGTTTTTTATACCGGATATATGTTGTCATCTTTAAGTGTAATTGGTGAACGTATTTCCAATACACGAATTTTGCAAAATGGAATAATTGCACTTCTTAACGAAAAAGACCATATTGTGTTTGCATCAAATAATATAGCAAAAGATGAAATTAAAAACATTTTTGATAAAAAAGAAACTTCAGATGGAGAGGTTTGGGAGGTTGAAATTTCATCCTACGCAAATTGGAATTATAAAATTGTTGCTGCTTTTCCCGAATCTGATATTTATGCAATTGTATCCGAAACTCGTAATAATGTAATAATTGGCGGTATTTTTGTTTTGCTTATATTAATAGCTGCAATTACTTATTTAGTAAGTAGAATGATTTTAAGACCGATTACTAAATTGAATTATGTTTCAAATGAAGTTGCTAAAGGGAATAATGATGTTAGTGTAGATATTAAATCTAAAGATGAATTTGGTAATTTGGCTAATTCGTTCAATATTATGATTCAAAATATAAAAGAATCAATATTAAGCATACAAGAAAAAGAACATAAAGCTGAACAAGCCGCTCAACAAGCAGTGGAAGCCGAACATCAAGCAAATGAACAAAAAGAGTACTTAGCAAAAAAGACAAGAATTCTTTTAACAGCAATGAACAAATTTGCTCAAGGTGATTTAACGGTTAAAGTTGAAGTTGAAAAAAACGACGAAATTGGTGAATTGTATAAAGGGTTCAACAAGTCTGTTCAAAATATTAAGGAAATGATTTTTGAAGTTACTAATAGTGTTGAACAAACAAAACGAGCAAGTGGTCAAATATTAGTAAGTGCTGATGGAATATCGACAGGTGCCCACGAGCAGAGTGCTCAAACTAATGATGTAGCGGCTGCAGTTGAAGAAATGACCAGAACTATATATGAAACAAGTAAAAATGCTCAATCTGCTTCTCAATATTCAAAAGACGCTGCTGACAATGCAAATGCAGGTGGAAAAGTAGTAAATCAGACAGTTGATGGAATGTTAAAAATTTCTGAAGCTGTTGAACAAGTTGCCGGTACTGTTAAGCATCTTGGTGCAAATAGTCAAATGATTGGCGAAATTGTGCAAGTAATTAACGATATTGCCGATCAAACCAACCTGCTTGCTCTTAATGCTGCTATTGAAGCTGCAAGAGCCGGTGAACAAGGACGTGGATTTGCTGTTGTTGCTGATGAAGTAAGAAAACTTGCCGAACGTACTTCAAAAGCTACTAAAGAAATTGCCGATATGATTAAACAAATACAACACGATACAAACGATGCTGTATCTGCAATGGATTTAAGCACTAAACGTGTTAATGATGGAAAAGTCTTAGCTACACAAGCCGGTAGTTCGTTAAGTCAGATTATTAATAATACTGATAAAGTCTCTTCTTCAATTGATCAGGTTGCAGCTGCTTCCGAAGAACAATCAAGTGCGGCAGAAGAAATTAGTAAAAATATTGAATCGATTAATAATGTTTCGCAGCAGACAGCTCACGATATTTCAAAAATTGCAGAGGCTGCTGAAGAATTAAATATGCTTACTGACAATCTTTATAAATTGGTTGGAAGATTTAATTTGGGAAATGACTCAATTGTTTCTTTACGTTAATTTGAATTTTGTTAGATTATTATGCAATTTGTAAATAAAAATATTATTATGAAATGGTTTCTTCTGTTTTTAGTTTATAATTCTCTTTTTGCATTTTTTAATTCTGATTCTGTTTCCATTAGCAGCTCTCTTAAAGTTGATGGAAAAAATGTAGAATTAATAATAAATAATGTAAACAGATATTATTTAGCCGGGGATTCGGTTAATGTAAAATTGTGGATGGATAAGCTGCAAGGTTACTATAAGAAAAATAATCCCCAGCTTGATAATGAACCTTTGCTTGATTATTCAATTAAAGTTTTTAACAAATATAATAGTGTTAACAGCATCTTTTCTTTAATTAAATTATATCTTGTTAATCCTGCTAATTTTAATAGTCCTAAATATTCTAATTACTATAATATATATACCAACTATTATTATTTTTCTGCCAAACATAACGAAAACGTAAGGCTGATAAAAGAAATATTAAACAATTCAAAATTAATTGTAAGCAAATTGAAAGTGGTTTTTTATAAATCGCTAAGCCAAAACTATTTGCAGTTAGGAGAAATTGATTCGGCAAAAATATATGCCGAACAGAATATCAAGATACGAGAGTTTATTAAGGATACAAATTCATTGGGTTCTGCATATAATATAATTGGAGTATTATATTGGAAATCGGGAAATATATATGATGCCTATATTAATTATTCAAAATCTTATGATTATTGTAAAATTTCAAAAGATACTAATACAATGGTTTTGGTGCTTAATAATTTAGGTTTGATTTTTCAGCGACTTAAATATTTTGAGTTTTCAGAAAACTATATAAGCCAGGCTGTAAAATTATCGCAAAATTCTGATTATATATTTGGTTTGGGATATAGTTATAAACGTTATGCCGATCTTCTTTTAGACCAAAATAAATTTGATGCTGCAAAAGTATTTATTGATAAAGCAGATGAAGTTTTTGCTCAGTTAAAGAGAAGTAAAGATGTAATGGATATATATTACATGTATGGAAAACTTTATCAATTGACTAACAAACCCAAAGTTGCTCTGTTTTATCTAAACAAAGCAATTGCAAAAGCAGTTGTACAAAGAGACAAATTTACAGAGGCTTTATCTTACCTTAAAACGGGGGAATTAAATTACTCGTTAAATAACTTTGATGTATCAATTGAATTTGCAAAAAAAGCATTAACTATTTCGGAAAAACAAAAGTATAATGTTATTATTAGAGATTGTTACGAAATATTATACAAGTCGTACAAAAAACTGAATTATACTACACAAGCTTTATTTTATTTAGAAAACTTTCAAGAACTTAAGGACAAAGTTATTAACGAAACAATTATTAACAGTATTAATGAAAACAGTATTAGAAAAACCGTTCAGCAATCCGAAATTGTTAAAGAAAAATTAAAAAAAGAAAACGAACTGCAAAAAACTATAATTGTTAATAATCAATATCTTCAGATTTTTTATACAATAATAATTTTTATTGTTTTAGGTGGGGGTATAATAATTATTATACAAATGCAAAGACAGAAAAAACTAAATGTTACAATTGACGAAAACAATAAAAAGTTAACTGAATATAACAATACATTAGAAACGACAAATCAAGAACTTAAAGACGCTAACCAAACAAAAAATAAACTGTTTTCTATTATTGCCCATGATTTGAAAAATCCTTTTGTAAGTATTTTTGGTTTTGCTTCGTTAATAAGTGAATATGCAGATGAATTAAAGGATTTAGAGTTAAAAAAATTATCTGAAACTCTTTTAGCTTCTTCTCGAAATTTAGTAGAATTGATAGATAATTTGTCTAAGTGGAGTTCTTTGCATGGCGGAAAAATTACCCCAAATTTTACCTCTTTTGATTTAATTCAAACAATCAAAGAAACGATTAGTCAAAACATGATAAATTTTCAGCTAAAACAGATTAAAATTGAAACAGTATTTGAGCCGGAGATTTTTATTTGTGCGGATAAAGAAATGACTGCCACAATTGTAAGGAATTTGATTTCAAATGCAATTAAGTTTACTCCAACAAATGGTAAAATAAAAATTGAATGTAAAGAAGACAATGGCAAGGTTCTATTATCGATTATTGATAATGGTGTTGGATTATCGAAAGATAAAATTGCAATGATAGTATCGGGCAGTTCTGTTGAGTCTTCTATCGGCACATCAAACGAAAAGGGAACAGGTTTGGGCTTAACAATTTGCCGAGAATTTATTAAAGTAAATGAAGGAACTCTTTCAATAAATAGTGTTGTTGGAGAAGGTTCGGAATTTCTTGTTTCTTTTCAAAAACAAACAAAAAAATAATTTAAAAATCGTCAAATGTCACTTGACAAAAAGTCTACATTTTAATAACTTTAATAGTGAAAAATTTCTCGATATGTCGATATCGGTATAAATTTACTGAATGGAGAAAAAATGATAGAAATTAAGACTAAGCCAACTCCGGAACCAACTTTAAGAAGGCTTCCAAAGTATTTGCAACTATTAGCTTTATTAAAAGAACAAAATATAGAAGAAGTATCAAGTACAGTAATAGCAAACGAATTAGGTTTAGATCCTACACAGGTTAGAAAAGATATACAATATACAGGAATTGAGGGGAAACCCAAAACAGGATTTATTACAACAGAGTTAATAAAATCTATAAGATCATTTTTAAATTGGGATAACATAACAGATGCATTTTTAGTTGGAGCAGGAAGTTTGGGGACAGCAATGTTAGGTTATGACAGGTTTAAACAACATGGTGTGAATTTTGTTGCGGCATTTGATAACGATCCGGCAAAAATTGGAGAGTTCATTCATGGTGTTCCTGTATTATCAACGGATAAATTGACAAATTTAACTTCAAGAATGAAGGTACATATAGGAGTTTTAACTGTTCCTGCCCCTGCCGCACAGGCATTGGCTAATATGATGATTGAGGGCGGAATTCAAGCGATATGGAATTTTGCCCCAACACATATTAAAGTACCGGAAAATATAATAGTAGAAAATGCACAATTAAGTCACAGCTTGGCTGTTATTACACGAAAGTTGACGGAATATAATTTTAATTTAGGAGATAATTTGTATGACTTCACAATATGATGCGTCATATTCATTTAGAAAATTTGAAAAAGTGTGTGAGATACTAAAAAAGCACGACAACAATCCCAACAAATTGATAACAATTTTACAAGAAGTTCAGGAAGAATATAGATACTTACCAGAAGAATTGTTAACATTTGTTGCTACATCGTTAGACCTGCCTCCAGCAAGAGTTTATGGAGTTGCAACGTTTTATGCACATTTTGCATTAGAACCAAAAGGCAAATATATCATTAAAGTTTGTGATGGTACTGCCTGTCATGTAAAAGAGTCTATTCCAATTGTTGAAGCGATTATGAAAAAATTAAACTTAGATTATAAAGTACGCACAACACCCGATATGTTATTTACTTTAGAAACAGTTTCATGTCTTGGTGCTTGTGGTTTAGCACCAGTTGTTGTTATTAACGACGAAGTATATCCCACCATGTCACCTGCAAAAATTAATGAAGTACTTGATCAAATAATTGAAAAGGAGAAAAAGCATGAAGACGTTGCTTGTTGATTTAGATGCAATTAAAAATGATTATATAGAAAAATCGAAAGTTGTTAAAAGAAGAATAATTGTTTGTGCCGGTACTGGTTGTATTGCCAATGGTTCAAGTAAAGTTTTTAATAAATTTGAATCATATATAAAAGAAAAAGGATTAGACCTTATTTTAGATTTAAGCTTTGAAAAACACTCAAATGATGTTGTTCATTTAACAGAAAGTGGCTGTCAAGGTTTTTGCCAAATGGGACCATTAGTGGATATAGAACCCGATGGTATTTTATATGTTGGTGTAAAAGAAGGTGATGTTGTTGAAATTGTTAACGAAACTTTAATAAATGATAAATTAGTAGATAGATTATTATATTCAGACCCTAAAACACATGAACATTGCAAGGGACATAAAGAAATTAATTTTTATGCTAAACAGCATCGCTTTGTATTAAAACAATGCGGTATGGTTGACCCAAACGACATTAATGAATATATTGCTTTAGATGGTTATTCAGCTGCTAAAAAAGCAATTCTTGAAATGACTGATAAAGAAGTTTGTGATGAAATTTTGTCTTCCGGTTTAAGAGGAAGAGGCGGTGGTGGTTTCCCTACCGGTAAAAAATGGGACTTAACAAGAATACAAAAATCAGATGATAAATATGTTATTTGTAATGGTGATGAAGGTGACCCGGGTGCTTTTATGGATAGAAGCGTTATGGAAGGAAACCCTCACTCAGTTTTAGAAGGAATGATGATTGCCGCAAAAGGTATTGGTGGTAATAAAGGTTATATATATGTACGTTTAGAATACCCTTTGGCTGTTAAAAGAATTAAGAAAGCAGCAGAAGATGCTCGTAAATTGGGAATTTTAGGCGAAAACATTTTTGGTTCAAATTTTAGTTTTGATGTTGAAATAATGGAAGGAGCCGGAGCCTTTGTATGTGGTGAAGAAACTGCATTAATGGGTTCTATTGAAGGTAAACGCGGAATGCCAAATCCAAAACCTCCTTTCCCTGCTCAAAAAGGGTTATGGGGAAAACCAACTGTTATTAATAACGTTGAAACCCTTGCCACCGTTCCTATTATTATTAGAGATGGTGCACATAAATTTAGAGAATTAGGTAATGTTACATCACCGGGAACAAAAACATTTGCGTTAACCGGTCACGTTGCTAATACCGGTTTAATTGAAGTTCCTTTTGGTACAACACTACGCGAAATTATTTTTAATATTGGTGGTGGTGTTACTACTAGAGAAGGTAAAATTGATAATGATGCTTTTAAAGCAGTTCAAATTGGCGGACCATCAGGTGGTTGCTTAACAAAAGAACATTTGGATTTACCATTAGATTTTGATTCATTAGGAAAAATTGGAGCAATGATTGGCTCTGGTGGTTTGGTTGTTATGAACAACGAAACTTGTATGGTTCAAATGGCTAAGTTTTTTATGACTTTTACTCAAAATGAATCTTGTGGTAAATGTGTATTATGCAGGGAAGGAACAAAACAGATGTTGGCTTTATTGGAAGATATTACTGAAGGTAGAGCAACAATTGAAACTATCGATTTATTGCAAAAATTAGCTCATGCAGTTAAAGTTGGTTCATTATGCGGTTTAGGTAAAACAGCTCCTAATCCTGTATTGGCAATGATTAAACAGTTTAGAGAAGAATTTGATGCACATGTAATTTCTAAGAGATGTCCTACTGGTAAATGCTCGGCTTTAAGTACTCCTCATGTTGTTGAAGAAAAATGTAAAGGTTGTGGATTATGTATTAAAGTTTGTCCTGTTGGAGCTATAACCGGTGATAGAAAACAACCACACTCTATTAATCAAGAGTTATGTATTAAATGTGGTGCTTGTATTTCTACATGCAGATTAAAAGCTATTGAATATTAAAATTTTAATTTGGAGAAAAGATGTATACAAATAATAAAATTGAAATAGATGGAAGAGAAATTGCATTAGAAGGTGAAAAAAATCTTCTTGAAGTTATTAGAAAAGCAAAAATAGATTTACCTACATTTTGCTATCATTCGGAGTTAAGTGTGTTTGGTGCATGTAGATTATGCTTAGTTGATATTGAAGGACGCGGTATTCAAGCATCATGTTCAATCCCACCCGAACCAAATATGAAGTTAAAAACCAACACTTCAGAATTAAGAGAAATAAGAAAAATTTCTATTGAGCTGTTGTTGGCAAATCACGACCAAAATTGTCAAGTCTGCCCAAAAAACACGACTTGTAAATTACAAGAAATTGCACATAGACTTGGTGTTGATAAAGTAAGATTTAAACAAACTGACCAAAGACAAGAAATTGACTTTAGTTCTTGTGCATTAGTAAGAGATGCAAACAAATGTATTTTATGTGGTGACTGTGTAAGAGCATGTACAGAATTACAAGGAATTGGAGCAATTGACTTTGCATTTAGAGGTTCGCATTCAAGAATAGTACCAGCATTTGGCAAAAACTTAGCCGATGTTGAGTGCGTTGATTGTGGTCAGTGTGCAAGGGTTTGCCCAACCGGTGCTTTAACACCAAAAAATGATACTCCAAAAGTTTGGGAAGCCTTAGACAATCCTAAAAAAGTAGTAGTAGCTCAAGTTGCTCCTGCTGTAAGAGTTGCTATTGGCGAACTTTTTGGATTAAAACCGGGAGAATTATTAACCGGTCAAGTTGTTTCTGCATTAAAACGTATGGGATTTGATAAGGTTTTTGATACATCGTTTGCAGCAGATTTAACAGTTATTGAAGAAGCTAATGAATTTTTAGCTCGTAAGGCAAAAGGTGAAAACTTACCTATATTTACTTCTTGCTGCCCTGCTTGGGTTAAATATGCAGAACAGTATTATCCTGATATGTTAAATCATTTATCATCATGTAAATCTCCACAGCAGATGTTTGGTTCAATTGCAAAAGATATTTTATCTAAACAAATGAATATTGACCCAAAAGATTTGGTAATTGTTTCAATTATGCCATGTACTGCTAAAAAATTTGAAGCTGATAGAGAAGAATTTACTCATGATGGCGTAAAAGAAGTTGATATTGTTATTACTACACAAGAATTGGGAAGTATGATTAAACAAGCCGGTTTGAAATTTACAGAACTTGAACCGGAATCATTAGATTTGCCATTAGGATTTAAAACCGGTGCCGGAATTATTTTTGGTAACAGCGGTGGTGTTACAGAAGCAGTTTTAAGATATGCAGTTGAAAAAGTTAACAATGTTCATTTAACAAATGCTGATTTCTTAGAAGTGAGAGGAACTTCTGGAATAAGAGAAATTTCAGTTCAATTAAATGGTGAAACCATTAACGTTGCAATTGTTTTTGGATTAAAAAATGCCAAAATAGTACTTGATAAAATTAAAGCCGGCAAAGCAAACTATCATTTAGTTGAAGTTATGTCCTGCCCGAATGGCTGTATTGGTGGTGCCGGTCAACCGGTTTATTTTGGTGAAGATGTTAATAAAGCCCGTACTAAAGGCTTATATGATTGCGATAAGATGTTACAATTGCATAAAGCACAAGAAAACCCATACGTTGCTGAACTTTATAATACAAAATTGGGTGAGCCAAACAGTCATGAAGCTCATGAATTGTTACATACTGAATATAGAAACAGAAAACGTATTGCTGATCAAAAGATACATTTAATTACCGGCAATAAAGAAGAAAAACTTTGTGTTAATTTTTGTGTTGGTACAAGCTGTTATTTGAAAGGGGCACAGAATTTGTTACATAGAGTAATTGATCATGTTGAAAGAACTGATTTGAAAGATTTAGTTCAGATAAATGCAACTTTCTGTATGGAAAATTGTGATGAAGGTCCAAGTGTTACAATTGGAGATAAAGTTATTAAACATGCTAATTTCAAAACCGTATGCGATAATATAGACGAAGAGTTAAAAGAACTTAAAGCATAAAAATGACTGAAAAAGCTAAAAAAAATATTATTTTTACTAACAAGGCACGCTGCAAGGATTGTTACAGATGTGTTAGAGCGTGTACTGTTAAAGCTATTAAAATGTTTGAAGCACAAGCATCTATCGATACCGATAGATGCATTTTGTGCGGAACATGTATTAAAGAATGTCCTCAACAAGCTAAACAATATAGAAAAGATGCTGAAATTGTTAAGGAGTTCTTTAGAAATGGTGAAAAAGTATTACTTAGCTTGGCTCCTTCTTTTCCTGCCTTTTTTGATCAGCATGTTGTTAATAGAGTCCCTTCCGCTTTAAGAAGTGTTGGCTTTTCTGTTATTTCCGAAACCGCTATTGGTGCCTATCTTGTTAGTAAAGAGGCGGAAGAATATATAAAGAAAAACAAAGACAAAACGCACATCGTTTCGTTTTGTCCCGTTGTTGTTAATTTGATTGAAAAGTATTATCCTCGACTGGTTTCAAGTTTGCTCCCCATCATGTCGCCCATGATAGCTCATGGTCAGTATCTTAAAGAAAAATATGGATACGATTGTAAAGTCGTTTTTATTGGTCCTTGTATAGCAAAAAAAGATGAAAGCGAAAAAGATATTTACAATGGCTACATTGATGCAGTTTTGACTTTTGATGAGTTAAAGGAATGGTTTGAAGAAGAAAAAATAGATTTACGCAAATTTGAAGAAAGCTGGTTTGATGATCCTTGCGATAAAGACGCAAAATTATTTGCATTATCAGGTGGCTTTAGCAAAGCTGCTGAGTTAGAAGCTAATTATATTTCGGATAATTCAATGACTATTACCGGCTTTGAAAGTATTAAAGAAGCCTTGAATTATGCTAACCCAGATAAAAATATTTTAATTGATGGATTATTTTGCTCAATGGGTTGCATAAATGGTGCCGGTATTAAAAACGAAACAAATTATTTTGAAAGAAAAGAAAGAGTTTTAGAATATTCTGAAAAGAATATACCTGTTAGCGAAAAACTTGATAAAAACAACTATAAACTTAGTACAAAATTTGAAAAGCGAGTAGTAGAGCTTAAAACCGGTTATACTGAAGAGCAAATTAAAGAAGTATTGGAAAAGACCGGCAAGTTTGAAGATGAAGACCAGTTAAATTGTGGTGCTTGTGGTTATAACACTTGTCGCGAAAAAGCAATTGCGGTTATAGAAGGAATTGCCGAAATTGAAATGTGTATTCCTTATATGCGTAGAATTGCCGAACAGCGTGGTGATAAAATTATTGAATCAAGCCCTAACGGTATTGTTATTTTAGATCAAGAGTTAAATATAATTAATATGAATCCTGCATTTAAAAAATTCTTTTATTGTAACAACTCTGTTTATGGTAAAAAGATTTCAATGCTTATGGATCCTGTCTATTTTGAAGACTTAAAATCCGGTGATGAAGATATTTTAGAGATTACAGTTAATCACGAAAAATATAATATTATTTGTCATCAAAAGTTGTATAAATTAAAGAACGAACAGCAATTAGTCGGAATTTTTGTTGATATTACCAAAAATTTAGCTGATAAAGAACAACTAAGTTCGTTAAGAAACGAAACTGTAGTTCAAGCTCAAGAATTATTAGTTCATCAAATAGAAATGGCACAAAAATTAGCCAAAATATTGGGTGAAAATACTGCAAAAGGAGAACTACTGGTTGAAAACTTACTAAGACTTGCAAAAGACGAACAATCCAAAACTAAAAATAATAATTGGTTATGGGATATTTACACGTCGAAGTAATATCATATCAGGCCTCAAAAAGAAAAAATCTTGTTTGTGGTGATTATTTTGTTGAAAATAGAGATGAACATTCAACAACAGTAATACTATGCGATGGGTTAGGGAGTGGAATTAAAGCAAATTTAGCAGCTACAATGTGTGCAACACGTCTCAAAGAGTTGTTAATTAAAGATTTTTCTTTGCGTAATGCATTTGCCTCTCTTGTAAAAACAATGGAGGAAGCTCGTTTACATGATATGCCTTATTCTGTTTTTTCTGTTGTAAAAATTCTGAATGATGGAGTAACAAGTATTTTATCTTATGAAATGCCTCCTCCTATATTCATATCGGGCAGATATTCAACTGTTTTACCGCAAAGAATTTATACAGTAGAAAACTCCATTATTGGCGAATCAAATTGTTTTATTAAAGCCAAAGAAGCAATTATGGTTGTAACTGATGGTCTAACTCAAGCCGGTACAGGCAAAGGTTTACCAAAAGGGTGGGGAATAGAAAACCTTAACAAGTATATAAACTCTTTGCTTACATTAGGTTATGATTATGATGATTTACCTGAAAAAATTGAACAAAAAGCCGAAGAATTTTGGCAATATAGATTAGAAGATGATTGTACGGTTTTGTTGGCAAAAGGACGAAAAGGGAAAGTTATAAATCTTTTTACCGGTCCACCAAAAGATAAAGAAAAAGATAAAGAATGGGTGGAAAAGTTTTTGCGTTTGGATGGACTTAAAATAGTTTGTGGTGCAACAACCGGGAAAATTTTTTCCAGAGTAACCGGTAAACAATTTAAAATGGAAGAAAATTACACAAGTAACTTAGCTCCTTTAAGTTACTCAATTGAAGGAATTGATTTAGTTACCGAAGGTGCGGTGACACTAAATCAAGTATATAATATTTGGGATGCCGACCCTCAAACGATGGAAAAAGATAGTCCCGTCACTGATTTATTTTCACTTTTAAGTGTAGCCGATAAAGTAAATTTGTTTTTGGGTTTATCTGAAAATCCTGCAAATAACGATATTAGCTTTACACAAAACGGCATCCTAAAAAGAAATAAGATCATCCCCTTATTAATAGATAAATTAAAGGAAGATGGTAAATTAGTTACAACAGAGTATTTTTAATACCCTGTTGTAATACTCCTGCTTAGTTAGTTAGTGCGGAGGCGCCACTCCGCACTTTCTTTTTTTTAAACTGGATTACCGCATTGAAAATACAAAATATTTTTTAAATTATACAAATAATTTTTTGTAAAATGTAAAAAATATTTATGTAAGTGTTTCTGTTATAATGAGTTAAAATTTACTACTTTGTGGGTGAAAGCCTTTTCGATTAGAAAAATTTAATAAATTATTACACTTTGGGCAGATATATATATAGGAGGATAATGAAAAATTATGCATTTTACATAACCATACAAAATCAATTGGACTGTAACAAAAAGGGCACATATATGTGTCAATTTCCTCTCTTTCAAGCTCTTTTTGAATTAAAATTTCTTTTTCCATTTGATTTTATTATTCAGTTAAATTGAATAAAAATGCTGAATCTAAATAATTATTAATTGAATAATTAATACCCAACAATATATATAAATAAATTCATTAAATAAATCCAATTTTTTAAGTTTTAACAAATTTTAACAGACAATATAAAATTACTCAAATATTTGTATAAAAATACTTATCTTATTAATTAGTTTAAAATATCTTGATTAATTAAATGTACAAAATATTAGTTCTATTTTTTATTTTATTGCAAGTTGCAAGCGTTAAGGGGAGCGATTTCCCATCCACCTTATATGGTTTTTTTCAGTCTGATTCTATTAAAACAACAGCAGAAATCGATACAAACAAAATTAAAATTATTGTTGATACATTAAAACCGTTATCAGTTAGTTCATTTAATAAATCTTCTGAATTTTCTTCAACCAAAAATAGAAAAGAAATTGAATTGCTTGATTATCGTTATAGCGGCGATGTAGTCAATTCTCTGCCATTTGGTTTTTTACAGGATTTAGGAAGTTTAGGAAAACCTAATGAAGCAACACTATATGGATATGGCTTCAATAACGTTTCCTATTTAATTAATGGAAATTTAATAAATAACCGTACACAAAACAGTTTTAATCTTTACAATTTACAATTAGAATCAATTGATTCGGTTGAAGTTTATCCTTTACCGCGTGGGTTTTTAGGTGGTTCTTTCCTTAACCCTGTTACAGTTAATTTTATAACAAAAAATAACTATCCGGCAAAACCTTACACAAAAATACGCTTTTCTCAGGCTTCAAACGAAGAAGGGATAATTGATTTTTTGTTTCACACTTACATAAATAAAAAAACTGATGTTAAAATTAATATTTCAAATTATTCAATTAGCGATGGTTTTTATAATACGGAATATGGAAACTGGCAGGCTTTTGTTTCTGCTAAGTACAGTATGAGTAATATTTTTAATTTTATGTTTGATTACAACTATTCACGAGCACAAACAAGATTAAATGGCGGGGTAGATTTAGAAAGTTTAGAAAGTACTTACTATAGCGAGTTTGTTAAAACTAATATGTTTGACCAGTTAGCTGCTATTGTTAATTATGAGGATAGATATCAAAAAGAAATAGGACATAGGTTTAATTTTAAAGTTTTGGCAACTGTATTAAAAAGTCTGCCTACAACATTAGATTTTTATTATCAAAACAATACTCAATCTTTTCATGATTTAGTAAATGACTATAACAACTATCAAAAAATAGATACAACCATACAGAAAAATAAATATAATTTAGTTGGAATTAATATAAATCAAAAATTCAACTTTCCTTATTTTGAATCGGATTTTGGTTTTAATATGGAAAGACTAAGTTTTAATTCTGACATGCTAAGTAATAGCCGAAAAATTAATTCTATTTCTTTTTTGGGAATTAATAGGTTGATAATAATACCTAATATTGTGCCATCAGTATATTATAAAATATCTAATTATGATAACAATACCTATAATGGTTTTGGTGGTGATGTAAATATTAATTTTGCCGGCTTAAATTTGTATGGTGGTGCATCTACATTTCAAAAACCGCTAAATCCCATTGAAAGTGATAATTATGTACAATTACCTGATATTCAAACAATAAACAATATTGAAGTAGGTATTAAATATAAATCGGAAGTTTTTAACGGCTCTTTAGGTTATTTTTTATCTAATAATAATAAAACTCCTTACTATGTGGTTGATAAAACAATTGATTCAATAAAAACGGAAAATTTTATTTCATATTTCACAAAAGAAACAAAAACGCAAGGGATTAACTTAAACTTCAGTCTAAAATATTGGAAATTATTAATAACTAATAACTCATCTCTGTTTTACACAAAAACGAACATTAAAACTAAGTTTATGCCGGAGTATACTGCTTATAGTGGAATTTATTATATAGACACTTTGTTCAACCGAAATTTAAAACTAAAAGCGGGTGTAAATTTTAGAATTGTTGGTAAACAAGATGGACGAATATATAATTACAATAATAACATGACTTCGTTTTATTACCAATTATCAACCGGAGAAGTTGAAACTTATAAAAGTGTTTATGCAAAATCGTCTTTTCAGATGGATATTTTTGTAGCGGCAAGAATACAAGATGCCGCTATATTATATTTTGTATTTGAAAACTTATTAAATGAAGAAAATTATTATATTACATATTATCCTAAACAAAGCAGGGGAATTAGATTTGGGTTTAATTGGGAGTTGTTTAATTAGAATAAATGATAAAAAATAAATAAGAGGAACAAATGAAATTAAAATCATTCTTAGTTTTTTTTCTATTTGTGGTATCACTGCAAGCTCAAGTTTTATCTTGGTCGCCACCATTTGCAGCAGATACAGATTCAATTGTAATTGTATACGATGCAACGTTGGGTAACGGTGCTTTAGCAAATGCAGGTCCCCCAATTTATGCACATACAGGTGTTATAACAAATTTAAGCACATCTCCATCAGATTGGAAATATGTTAAAGCTGACTGGGGAGTTAATACTCCGGCATGTGCAATGCAGTTTATTGGTAATTCCAAGTGGAAAATTAGTTTTAAAATAAGAGAATTTTATAATGTTCCTGCAACTGAAACAATTTTGAAACTTGCTTTTGTATTTAGAAATGCCGCGGGTACAATTGTTGGGCGTGGTGATGATGGCGACATGTTTGTTCCGGTATATGAACCCGGACTAAATGTTAGAATTGTTAAGCCATTCAGTTTCCCAATATTTGCGACATTAAATCAGCAAATTCCTGTTTTGGCAGTAAGTAAAGATGCTGCTAACATGAAGTTTTATATTGATGGCGAGTTAAAAACCGAAACAACAAATGATACTTTGGAATATACCATTACAGTAGATCAATATGGAACAAAATTATGCAAAGTAATTGCTTCCGATAATGCAGGAGCAACAAAAGTAGATTCTTTTACTTATACAGCAAGTCCTTCTGTTGTAGTTGAACCATTGCCAGCCGGTGTTAAACCCGGAATTAATTATATTAATAGTACATCTGTTACATTGGCGTTATTTGCACCCGCTAAAGATTTTGTTTATGTAATTGGTGATTTTAACAATTGGCAGGTTGATGCAAGTTACCAAATGAAAGTTACTCCTGATGATTCAACTTATTGGTTAACAATAAACAATTTAACGCCCGGTGAAGAATACGGCTATCAATATTTAGTAAATGGAAACTTAAGAATAGCTGATCCATATGCAGAAAAAGTATTAGACCCTTGGAACGATTCTTACATTGATGCGGCAACCTATCCAGATTTAAAACCTTACCCAACGGGAAAAACTTCTGAAATAGTTTCTGTTCTTCAAACAGGTATGCCGGCGTTTAATTGGACGGCAGCTAATTATGAACGACCAAAAAAAACCGATTTGGTAATTTATGAATTGTTGCTGAGAGATTTTTTAACAACTCACAATTATCAAACTTTAATTGACACTCTTGATTATATTGAAAATCTTGGTATTAACGCAATAGAATTAATGCCGTTTAATGAGTTTGAAGGGAATATAAGTTGGGGATATAATCCATCGTTTTATTTTGCTCCTGATAAATATTATGGTACAGCGGAAATGCTAAAAACATTTATTGATGAATGTCATAAAAGAAATATAGCAGTTATTATGGATATGGTATTAAACCATTCTTTTGGTCAATCTCCATTTGTACGTTTATATGCTTCGGATAATTATGGACCACCAACGGCTTCAAATTTGTGGTATAATGTAAATGCAACCCATCCTTATAGTGTTGGTTACGATTTTAATCACGAAAGTAATTATACAAAACAGTTGGTTGACAGAGTATTAAAGTTTTGGATTGATGAATATAAAATTGATGGGTATAGATTTGACTTGTCAAAAGGATTTACGCAAAAAAATAGTGGTTCAAATGTTGGTTTGTGGGGGCAGTATGACCAAACACGCATTAACATTCTAAAAAGAATGGGAGATAAAGTTTGGAGTTATGCCCCAAATACTTATATGATATTAGAACATTTTGCTGATAACAGCGAAGAAACGGTTTTATCGTCATACGGTTTTATGTTGTGGGGAAACTGTAACCATGCTTACAATGAAATTACAATGGGTTATAGTGGAAGCGTTTTAAGTGCTTCGTATAAAGGAAGAGGTTGGACTTCTCCAAATTTAGTAGCTTATATGGAAAGTCATGATGAAGAAAGATTGATGTATAAAAACCTGATGTACGGAAGTTCAATGGGTACATACAATGTAAAAACACCATCAACAGCAATTAGCAGAATGCAGGCAGCAAATGCTTTCTTTTTAACTATTCCAGGTCCAAAGATGATATGGCAGTTTGGCGAGATTGGTTATGATGTTTCAATAACTTATCCGTGTATGACTTCTGACTGCCGTACTGATCCAAAACCGATTAAATGGGGATATTATACCGACCCTGATAGAAATAAGTTATATAGAAGTATAGCTGCGTTAAATAAATTAAAAACAACATTACCTGTTTTTGAAACAACAGATTTTTCAATTGACGGTGCTAATAAAACAAAAAGAATCAGCTTAAATGATCCTTCAATGTATGTTTGCGTTATAGGAAATTTTGATGTTGCAACGTTAACGGTTAATCCACAATTTCAATCAACAGGTAAATGGTATGATTATTTTTCAGGTGACAGTATAATAGTTAACAATACGACTGAAGCAATAAGCTTATTGCCGGGTGAGTTTCATATTTATACAAACGTTAGACTTCCAAAACCTGACGAAGATATTTTGGTAAATGTTGAAGATTTATACGATAACGGCTTAACCGTTGTAGATTTTACATTAGAACAAAATTATCCTAATCCATTTAATCCATCAACACAAATTAGGTATACTTTGCCTCAAAGTGATTATGTAACATTAAAGATATATGACATATTGGGGAATGAAGTAAAAACCTTAGTGGATGGTTTTCAATATAATGGCTCGTATTCCTTAACATGGAATGGAGAAAATGCAGCTGGCTCAAAAGTTGCATCTGGAGTATATTTGTATAGCTTAAAAGCTAACGGAAAAAACATTACCAAGAAGATGATGATGGTCAAATAATTATTAATTGTTAATTATTGAATTATTAATTATTCCGCCTGTGGCGGATTGAAAACCGCTCAACAAAAAAATGTTGAGCGGTTTTTTTTGTGCTAATAAAGTAACGAGTGACGATGTAACAAGTGACGGAAAAAAGTGACGAGTGATGATGTAACAAGTGACGGAAAAAAAGTAACGAGTGACGATGTAACAAGTGACGGAAAAAAGTGACGAGTGATGATGTAACAAGTGACGGAAAAAAAGTAACGAGTGACGATGTAACAAGTGACGGAAAAAAAGTGACGAGTGACGATGTAACAAGTGACGGAAAAAAAGTGACGAGTGACGATGTGACAAGTGACGGAAAGAAAGTGACGGGTGACGATGTAACAAGTGACGGAAAGAAAGTGACAAGTGACGGTGTAACAAGTGACGAAAAGACAGTAACGAGTGACGGTGTAACAAGTGACGGGAAAAAAGTGACGAGTGACGAAGATGTTGCAAAATACGATAAACCCAATCTCGGGCGTCATCGGTCGTACCGTGACGCTAAAATTTTTATTCAAAAATACGTTTGTTTTGCTGTTTTATACATAATTCATTCGGTCATGGTAAGACTATGACCGCACAGAATAACATTCCTCAATTATGAAACACCCTCGTAACGAGTGAAAAAAGCAGGTAACAGCTAATAGCTAACAGGTTTGTATAAATAATTCAACATTTATGCTATTAATTGAATTTTAGAAATAGATAAATGTTAACAAAAACAAAATTCCTCAAATCTTCATCTAATCAGACCCGTTAGGGTTGAAACATCAATAGTAAAATGGAATCCAAACAAAACAATAAAGCTCCGTTAGGTGCGACACAAAATATGACGAGTAGCATGGTTGTTGAATGTTGGGGAATATATAAAGAATTAAATATTTGTAAAACAAAAAGAACATGTCGCCCCGCTGGGGCTTGTTATTGTGGTATGTCGGTTTTCTATTAACATTTCGACCCTCTGGGTCTTATATATCTAATAAAGCAGTTTCTGTTTTTATTAAGTTCGTTTAATCAACAATCCCAAAAATTCTCTTTCAGACAATTATAAACCAAGTCTCAAGTCTCTGGTTTCAAGTCTCTAATCATGTTTTGACGAAAAATTTATGGTACACACAAAAATATATTTTAGATAGGTAAATAAATGGACTGTAAGGGTAATACAAAAATAATAATTAGAGTTATTAACCCCAATTATTTACGAGTGAGGCTTATTAGGCTTTCCCGGTGTCTAAGTGCCTTTGCAGTAAAAAATACTACAAAAACACTAAAGGCACTAAGAATTATGTTATTACAACAATAACAAACAATTAGCCAATTTTCTTTTCAACGGCTTCAGCAATTTCAGCTGAAATGATAATCCTACCACAAGCTTCGCAAGTATAAAAACGTTTGTTGCCTTTAATTTCTAATTGACGCTGAGGAGGAATAACGTTATGGCAGCCGGAACAAGCGTTACGTATAATAGAAGAAATTGCTCTTCCACCACGTGCTTTACGAATACGAGTATATGTATTGTAATCAGGTTTTTTAACTTGTTCAGCAATTCTATCGCGAACTTCGCGTAATTTAGATTCTTCGCGTTCGTTTGCTTTAATAATTTGCTTTAAGTCGGCTTCTTTAAGTTTTAAATCTTCTTCTAAAGTATCAAGTTGAGGTTGAACGCTTTCAATTTCAGCAGACAATTTTTTGATGAGTTCATCAAATTGAGCGTTTTCAATTTCAAACTTTTTAACTTGTTCTTCAGTACTGTCAATTTCCTTAGTTAAGGCATCATATTCTTTGTTATTTCTAACTTGATATAACTGAGCTTTGTATTTTTTTAAGTTTTCAGTTAATCTTTCTTTTTCTTCTTCGTTAACAATCTGTTTTTCGGTAGAAGCTTGTTTTTCTTTTTCTTTGGTGCTGATTAAGTCTTTAATACCGTTAATTGTACTTGTTAACTCATTAACTGCTGCAGGAAGATCGCCGCGTAATTCTTCAAGTTCGTCTAACTGCTCGTCAATAAGTTGTAATTCATACAATGTTGAAAGTCTGTTAATCAATTTATTTATCTCCTGTATTATTAAAAAACTTTGCAGGGTTAGTTGAACCTTCATAAAAATGAATTTCAACATCACTTTTAACTAAATTTATATATTCTAATAAATTACGGTGAATAGCCTTAAGCCCAAAAATTTCAGTTTCGTAATGACCGGCATCAATAAGCAAAATACTTTCTACTGCATCGTGAAAAGTATGATATTTGATATCAGCAGTAATAAAAGCATCTGCCTTAGAACTAATAGCAGTATTTAACAAATCCGAACCACTTCCACCACACACGGCAACCGTTTTAATTTTATCTTTTTTCCCTTCGCAGTATCGGAAATTGGAAATACCTAAAGATTTAGTAACATGCAATAAAAAGTCTTCTTTTGTCATTTCGTTACTAAGTTTTCCAATAACACCAGCACCGTGATTAACATTTTTATTATGTAAAGGATAAATATCGTAAACGGGCTCTTCGTAAGGATGAGCAGAAATCATAGCAGAAACAACATTGTTAAAGTTCCATGAATCAAAAATAGTTTCTAATCGGATTTCTTGAACTGTTTGGAATTGCTCTTTGCTGCCTAAATTTGGATTTGTATTTGAATTACCTTTGAATGTCCCTTCGCCTTTTAACCTAAAACTGCATTTTTCGTACTCTCCTATTAACCCTCCCCCAGCGTTAAAAATTGCCTCTGCAACACTTTCAACATTTTCTTGCGGTACAAACACCGCCATTTTGTATTGGTTTTTATCAAAATTTGATAAAAACTTAAGTTCAGTCAGTTTTAGCTGTTTAGCAAGCTCAAAACTAACTCCTCCTTTGTTAAAATCTAAATTTGTGTGAGATGAATAAACTGTAATATCGTTTTTAATAATATCTGCAATAAGATTTCCAATTCCTTTTGAAGTGTCAATTTTTTTAATTGGATTAAAAATTAATGGGTGGTGAGTAATAATAAGATTGCAGTTCTTATTAATTGCGGCATTAAGAGCTTGTTTGGTAACTTCTAAACATAAAAAAATGTTTTTAACCGGAGCGTTCAGATTTCCTATCTGAAGTCCAACGTTATCTTTTTCCCAAGCAGCTCCCTTAGGAACTATACTTTCGTAATGTTTAATAAGATCGTTTGTAATCATATCAAAAAAAAATGCACCCTTTTAATAAAAGATGCATTTAATTTATTTTGTTACCACAAAATTTTGTGGTGTAAAAATTATTATTCTATTTAGTATTTTAGTTTTCATATTTGTAATACAAAATTAACATAAATTTTACAAATACTCAACTCAAATTTTTATAAATTATATACTTTTTTCTATCCATTTACCATCATTTTTAATCAAATTAATTAAGGCTTCAACAGCTGAGTTTGAGTCTATGTTTTTCTTAACAATTTCTTTGTTTTTGTATAGTGTAATCTTACCAACACCGCTTCCAACATAGCCATAATCAGCATCGGCCATTTCGCCCGGACCATTTACAATACATCCCATTATGGCTATTTTAACTCCTTTTAAATGTCCTGTTTTTTCTCTAATTGAGTTAGTTACTTCTACTAAATCAAATAATGTTCTACCGCACGAAGGACAGGCTATATATTCTGTTTTGGAAGTTCTTACGCGTGCTGCCTGTAATAAACCAAACGATATTTTATTTACAAAATTAGTTTCAATTTCGTTGTTTTTATTTTCAATCCAAATGCCATCACCAAGTCCATCAATTAATAATCCGCCTAAATCGGTTGCCGGATACAACATTAATTTTTCTTTATCAATATTATATGAACGTTTAAAAATAACAGGATTTTTAATATCGTTTTTTAAAAGAGTGTTTGTCATATATCTTTGTTCGGCAAGTCCATTCTGGCTTTTTGTTGTAATAACAAATATTACGGTTTCTAAATTATTAATATTGTTTACATTTTTATTTAAATCGTCAATAGTTAGTTCTACAAAGTTACATATAAACGATTTTGTTTTGGCATTTACGAATTCAGAAAAACTAAAATATGGGAAACCGGTTGTTTTATCTGAAAGTGAAAGCCAGGTATTATAATTATAAATCGCTTTTAATGGGTTAGGAATGTCAAAATCTAATTGTTTATCGCCAAGAAAAATAAAGTCGGCAGCTTGGTCTCCAATTAACCATTTGTCTAATGATTCGTTATACTTATAATCAATTTGATTAAGTCTTTCTTTTGAAATGTCTGATGTGTTTGAAAAATCAACCACAACTTTTGGAACATTCTGATTACCGACAGATAACACATCAAAAGTTTCTCTTCTTTTGTATTCAAAAGGATTAATGCAATAATCAATATCGGGAATAGAGTTATCGGTAATTCTGTTTTTATATCTATCGGCAAGTAATATTGCTACCGGTGATTCATTTTCAGGGGGCTCGGTTAATGAAACACGTATAGTATCGCCAATTCCATCTTCAAGCAGAGTTCCTATTCCCATTGCGGATTTAATACGTCCATCTTCACCATCTCCGGCTTCGGTTACGCCTAAATGCAAAGGATAATTCATTCCAGCTTCAATCATTCTATTTATTAATAATCTATAAGCTTGAACCATAACTTGAGTATTGCTCGATTTCATTGATAAAACAATGTTGTAAAAATTTTCGTCTTCGCAAATACGAACAAATTCCAAGGCTGATTCCACCATCCCAAAAGGAGTGTCGCCATATCTACTCATAATTCTATCAGAAAGAGAACCATGATTTGTGCCAATACGTATTACGGTGCCGTATTCTTTGCAGATTTTTATTAGTGGGGTAAAACGGGTTCTAATTCTATCAACTTCTGCTTGGTATTCAGCGTCTGTATACTCTAATTGTTGAAATCTCTTTTTATCAACATAATTACCGGGATTCACTCTTACTTTCTCAATAATTCTTGCTGCAACTTCGGCAGCATTTGGAGTAAAATGAATATCGGCAATTAAAGGAACGTTGTAACCTCGTTTTTTAAGTTCTTTTTTAATTTCAGCTAAATTTTGTGCTTCGTTAATGCTTGGGGCAGTTATTCTAACATATTCGCAGCCGGCATTTACCATTCTTATTGTTTGTTCAACGGTACCAATTGTATCCATTGTATCAGTAGTTGTCATAGACTGAATTCTAATAGGATTAGTACCGCCAAGTGGAATGTCACCAATGTTAATTTCTTTTGTTAAAAACCGGGAGTAAGAGGTGAGCGAATTGTTATATTTATAATTATTTAAGCTCATTGCAAACCTGTAATAAATTATTAATATTTTTTTGAGTTTGCTGCTTGTATTGCCATTATAGTTTTTGATATAAACATACTGCTATCAATAGAATTTTGTGCGGTAATAATGTTTTTTGTTTCAACAATATTATCATTAGAAAAAACAACAGCTTCTTTTTCAAGTTCTTTTTTGTAATTTAAATTACAAGCAGCTTCTTTTCCTTCTAAAATTCCGGATTTTGCAATTATTACAGGAGCCGCACAAATAGCAGCAATAATTTTTTTGTTTTTATTAAAATCTTGTATTGAGGATTTTAGTTT
This sequence comes from Melioribacteraceae bacterium, assembly GCA_963663265.2. Lineage (GTDB taxonomy): Bacteria > Bacteroidota > Ignavibacteria > Ignavibacteriales > Melioribacteraceae > JAEXOD01. The sequence goes on along the minus strand of CAXXXM010000002.1, from coordinate 1,433,216 downwards.
GGGATTATCAAAATAATTGACTATTCCTCTTCCGCCAATAATAATAATTCCTGCAAAATTAGCGTGGTTAAGATTAGGTAGTATAATATCATTTTTAACTTTTAAGCCGTTATTGCCAATACAAACACTATTAGTATCAGAACAAATAAAAACATTAAAATTATTACTAACAAGTACTTTCTTGCTAACAAGAAACTCTTGTTCGTCAAAATCTTTTTCGGCTAAAAATAAAACAACGCTTTTAGTATACAAACAATAACTCTTAATTATTTAGAGTAAATATACCAAATAAAACAACTAAATTAAAGGTTGAAAACAGATGAATAGCAATAAAAGAAAATGAAAGGTTTAAAATACAAAAAGGGTTAAAAATCAACCCTTTTTGAAAATCTTCCCCCGATCCTAACTTATTGAACTTTTTTAGGACGACCGGGTTTTTTAGGCAGTACTTCTTTGATTGCCTTTTTAACTTCTTCTTTGTTTTTTAAGTCAACTTTAGCTTCAACAGCACGGATATATTTTCTTACTGTTTTGCGGTCATGACCGGTTTCTTCGGCTATTGACTTAATGCTTTGGCCTTTGCCATATCTGCGAACGATGTCGCTTATTTCTTTCGAGGTAATTTGTATAAATGCCATATACTCACCTGTAAATTAGTTGTTATGTACAATGAATAATATAAGTAAAACTGTATATAAAAGTAAAGAAATATTTTACAGAAATCGAACTTTTTTGTGCTTTTTTTACAAAGGGAATAACAAAAGCATTTATTTTTTAATTATTCACTCTTGTTAGTCCAAATAATTTCAGGTTCTAAAATTATTTTGGTCTTTACAGAATTTGAAATTAAACAATGCTGCTCCGCCTTGTCAACTATTCTATAAGCTCGTTCAATCTCTTTTTCTTCAGTTACCGTAATAATAGGATTTATTGTAATTTCAGAAAACATAAACTTCCCATCAACTTTTTCAAGTTTACCAGAAGCATTAGCAGAGTAAGCAGAAAAAAGTAATTTTGAATTTTCAGCAATAGCCAAAAAAGTTGTCATTAAACAAACATTAACAGAAGCAACAAATAAATGTTCGGGCGACCATGTGTTAGGAACACCGCCGGGAAACTCGGGAGGTGTTGCAACAGTAATGGGCGTAAGATTGTTATCGCTTATTTCGCCAATTTTTCTAAATTTCCATGTTACATTATTATTATAGATATAAGTGTTTTCCATATTTAGTATCCTCTATTTACAATCAGAAATCCCTAAAACATCCAATAGTCTATTATGCATATCATCAGAAATTTCAGCATTGTAGTTTTTATATAATTCAATTGTTAATCCAATTGATTTAAGATATTTTTGACAGTTATTACAACTTTTTAAATGATTTTTTATAGCAACACAATTAGGAGAATCAACATCTTGACCAAGATTCTCGCAAATATGATTCATGACATCATTGCAGTTAGTGTTAGTTTCTTTCATGTTTAATATACTCGTTTAATTCATTTCTTAAAAAAGCCCTTGCTCTATGTAGTCTTGATTTTACAGCAGGAACACTTAAATTAGTTATTTTACCGGTTTCTTCCGAAGATAATCCTTCAATATCTCTAAGTAGAAAGACGATTCTATATTCAGGACTTAAGTTTTTAATTGCGTTATCTAAGTGTTTTTTTAATTCTTTGTTTTCGGCAAGTCTATCGGGAGCAACTTCCCAATCAACAATATCCCGTTCATTAATGGAGCTTTCTTCATCGTCAAAAGAAGCGAACTTAAACTTTGCATTACTACGTGCCTGCATTAAACAGTGGTTTGAAACAACTGTGTAAAGCCATGTTGATAGTTTTGATTTGCCGGAGAACTGGTTTAATGATTTTACCATGCTTAAAAATGTTTCCTGCATGGTATTTTCAGCTTTGTCTTTATCGCGGCAAATCTTAAATGCAAAGTTGTATACAGTCTGTTCGTATTTTTTTACTAATTTCGAAAGGGCTGTTCTATCACCATTTTGAGCGTTTTCTATTAATATTTCTTCTTCCATATAGTTAGATGATTTTCCCTGTAAAAGGTTGCAAATTAATTATCTAAATTTTTCCATATATATATACAAGCTATTGTATTATAAGGGTTCCAATTATTTTCTTTGGCAATTATTTCTACATCTTCCGGCGTAGGCAGTGTTGAAAGTTTGTATATATTCATTACTCCTTTCCTTATTCCTAAATCACCGCTTGCCAACACATTTAATCGACCTAAAGTGAAAATTAGGAACATTTGAGCTGTCCATACACCTATTCCTTTAACTTTTGTTAAAGTTTCTATTACTTCTTCATCAGTTTTTGAATTTATTCCTGCTAAAGATAATTCTTTTTTAATTATTTTGATACATAAATCCTTTACATATTGGGTCTTGGCTTTTGATAACCCTAACTTTTGAATAATTAAATCATCTGTTAAAACAATTTCTTTTGGATCAGGCTTCATTCCAAAATAATTATTAAATCGTTCATTAATTTTTGATGCGGCTTTAATTGATAGCTGCTGACCTATGATTGCACTTAATAAAGCATTTAAATAATTTCTATGCTTATGAATATTGCATTTGCCAAACTTTTTTATTATTGTTGATAATTGTTTATCATTAATAATTAAATGTTCTATACCCTGATTAACTATTTCATTATTCATTAAATAAGTACCTAAAATGGAAAATAAAATAACACAAACATTCAAAAATAACAAGCTGCTTCAAAATATTGATAGTTCAAAATTAAACTTTAAAGATATTAAAGGAAAGCTTGTTACTCTAAAAGAAGGTGAAATATTATTTAGAGAAGGCGAAGTCTCAGAATCTATATTTTTAATTGTAAGCGGAGAAATAAAGATTTACGAGCGTGATGAAAACGAAATAAAAAATTCGCTTATCCTTACAGGAGGAGAATTTTTTGGACACCTCGACTTTTACGAAACATCTATTCGTCATACAAATGCTGTTGGTGTTAAAGATTCTTATTTAATCGCTGTTTCTAAAGCGGAAATGAATAATTTATTATGGCAGGATGTAAATATTTTACAAAATTTAAAAAATTTATGCTCCTTTAAGTCTGAAGAATCGGAAAGTTTGGCGGTTAGTAATGTAGAAACTCAAAACGAAGAAAGCTTGCCTGATATTTTAGAAAATGAAATAATTAATGAAGGGACATTAAAATTTGATGAAAGTAGTTTTAGTTTGGAAGAAGAAGTTGTTAAATTAGAAGATAATGAGCCTTCTTTAACTGATATAAATAGTGGCTTTAGTATAGAAAATAATTTTGATATGCTTAATAATAGTGTGTATGATGATATTGAAAAAGATTTAGACGTGTTGAGCAATGAAGTTAAAGATAATACTGAATTAAATGAAAACATTGATTTAATGGAAGAAAATTTAGATATATTGGAAAGCAAAGATTCTTTGGAACAACCGGATACAAGCGATTTGTTGGAATTTATTGACGATGAAGAGCCGGAAAATATTGAATTTAAGTTTTCCGAAGATTTATTTTTAAATCAATTTAATAGTAGTGAACCCATTAATAACTTTACTGATTCAGATAATTTAACTCCCCAAAACGATTCTGTTTCAGATGAATTTAATTTAGAAAGTTTTGTTACTGAGCAAAATAAAAGTTCAGATTTAGAAGAGGCAAAAAACTTTATTGATAATATAGATGATACCGAGCTTAATAATTATCCCAAAGAAATTGAAATAGATTTGATAAATGAATCAAATGAAGAAACTGATATTAAAAAGGAAAGTAATGACGGTTCAATATTAGACAACTATTTAAATCAATTTAATGATGATGATTTTGAAAAATTGAGCTCAGAAACGGAAATAGGTTCAATTAAATTTGAAGAAGATGATATTATAAAACCTGAAGGAAACATAGAAGAAATTGAAGAGTTGGAAAGTTTTAATAAAGAACAGTTTTTAAAATCGGAATTTGAAGACTCATATACTTCAAATGAAGAAGAAAGAGATTATTCAAACTTTGAGATGAGCTTTGACATATCGCAAAAAAAAGGAAATACAACTCTGTCATCCGACGAGCTTATTGATAAGATATTTGATAATGCTGAAGAACAAATAAACAACACGAGTAATTCTGAAGAGCCGCAGGTAGATGATGAGCCTGAAATAAATGTTGAAGCCGAACAGGTTGCTGAACCTCAAAGTGTTGCAGCCAACAACGGGGCGGTAATGAATATTGAACAGTTAAAAATGATTTTAAAGGCAGCCCAGCTTGTTAGTTCTAAAATTAAATTAGATGATGTTTTGCAAAATATTGTATCGGTTGCTACTAATCTAACCAATTGCGATAGAGGAACCCTTTATCTTGTTGATAAAGAACGAGAAGAGATTTGGTCTAAAATTGCAATGGGGAACGAACTTAAAGAAATAAGGCTTAAAATTGGTGATGGTATTGCCGGCTGGGTTGCTAAAACAGGCGAAATTGTTAATATTACAGACGTTCAAACGGATTCAAGATTTAAAGCCTCCTTCGATAAAAGTAGTGGTTATCAAACTAAAAGTATGATTTGTTTTCCAATTAAAAACGTTGAAGGAGAAATAATTGGTGTTCATCAACTTCTTAACAGTCGTAATGGCAAGTTTAGCGAAATGGATGTGGAATTTCTAAATGCAATTTCTATTCATGCTTCAATTGCCCTTGAAAATGCTGAATTGGTTGAAAAACTATTGCAATTTGAACGAATTTCATCGTTGGGGAAAATGGCAAACTTTTTAATTCAAGATATTAAAAATCCGGTTTTAATTAGTAAAAAATATACAGAACATCTTAAAAGCAAAAATTTAACGCAGGATGTTTCAAGAATATTGGATATGATATTAGAACAGCTTAATCAAGTTGCCGATTTGGTGTTAACTACTTCTAATTATTCAGAAAAAAATAAAGTTTTACGTCAAATAAATACAAATATTATTTCTGTACTTAATGATTATACTTCGCGAGTTGAATCGTTAGTTAAAAAGAAGAATTGCACTATTGTTAATCATTTTGAAGTTGATGCATTAGTAAGAGTTGACTTAAAAGAATTTTATCAAGCTTATCAACACATAGTTAAAAATGCTGCTGAATCGATGCCGGATGGCGGTACTATAAGTGTTTCAACTGAAAAAGAAGATAATTATATTAAAATATCAATACAAGATACCGGTTTAGGAATAGCTGACAGTATTAAAGATAAAATATTTGACCCATTTATGAGTCATGGCAAAAAAGAAGGGACAGGGTTGGGGCTTTCAATCTCTAAAAAAATTATTGTAGAACATTCCGGTACAATTGATTTTGAAAGTAGTTTAGGGCAAGGCTCAACTTTTGTTATTAAACTTCCTATTGCACAAGATTTTTAATAAATGAACTATAATTTAGTAATTATATTAGGACCTACTGCTACCGGGAAAACAAAATTAGGGACAGCACTTGCACAAAAATTTAACGGGGCAATAATATCTGCCGATTCAAGGCAGGTTTACCGTCAAATGGATTTGGGCACCGGCAAAGATATTAGTGAGTATAATGTTAATGGGGAAACAATACAATACTATATGATTGATATTGTTGAACCTAATGAAAATTTTGATTTGTTTAAGTTTAAAAACAAATTTGATGAATATTTTGAAATAATAAAAAAGAACAATAAAAATCCTTTTATGGTTGGGGGAAGTTCTTTATATCTTCATTCAATAATAACCAACTACAATATGGTACCTGTTGATTTGGCGAGTAAGGAGAGTGAGGAATATTTAAAAATGGATATCAAAGAGCTGCAATCGATACTTCTAAAAAATAATCCTCAACTTCACAACACAACAGATTTGTTAGATAAAGAAAGAATAGTTAAAGCGATTCTTATTAATAGGGCTAAAACAGAAAGCCATAATAAATCCAACATTATTTATAATCCTTTAATTATTGGAATTACTTTACCAAACGAAGTTATTAAAGAAAGAATAAATAAACGTTTGAAAGAAAGGCTTAAAACCGGAATGATTGAAGAGGTTGAATCTTTAATTAAGAATGGATTAACTTTTGACAGGCTTGTGTTTTTTGGACTTGAGTACAAATATATTGGGATGTATTTATTTAAGCAGCTTAATTATAACGATATGTATCAAAAATTAAATAGTGCAATTTATGAATTTGCACGAAAACAAATAAAATGGTTTAGAAAAATGGAAAGAGAAGGAATAGTAATTAATTGGGTTGAAGGTCCTGACATCGAAAAAGCATCGCAAATTATCGAAAACAAATTTTATGTTAATGAATGATATTTACCCCCCAAGCCATATCCAAAGTTACTTAAAAAAATATCAATTTAATTCTTACAGCCTTAACTGTAATAATGCAAATAAGTACAATTGTATTATTGTTATTCCGGTATTAAGCGAATTAAACAATATTACAAAGTTAATTGATTCATTTGAAAGTAATGATGAGGAAAGTTATAAGGATTCTTTAATAATTTTTGTTGTTAATAATCTTGTTGATTCAAATATTTCGATTATTGAAGAAAATAACAAAACGTTAATCTATCTAAAAAAATATGTAAACAATTCATTAAATAAATTAAATATTGCCTTTATTGATGCTTCGTCTAATGGAAATGGACTCCCGCTTAAAGATGGAGGTGTTGGTTTAGCAAGAAAAATTGGAATGGATGCTGCATTGCAAAGGTTTAACTATAATCAAAATAATTTATTAATCTGTTTAGATGCCGACTGTGTAATTGAGACGAATTATTTTGAAGTAATAGAAAAGTATAGAAAACGGGGGTTAAAAGCCGGTTATATTCCTTTTAGGCATATTTACAGCCCAACTGAAGAAGAAAGACTTGCAATAGCTTGTTACGAAATATTTCTAAATTATTATGTGGCAGCATTAAAATATTCAAAATCTCCATTTGCTTTTCATTCAATAGGTTCAACAATGGTTTGTTCTCCGGAGTATTATGTTAAAGTACAAGGAATGAACAAACGCAAAGCAGCAGAAGATTTTTATTTTATGGAAAAATTGGCTAAAGTTACAAATATTGAAGTAATAAAAGGTACATTTGTTTATCCTCAAGGTAGAACTTCGTGGCGAGTTCCTTTTGGAACCGGACAAAGGGTTGCACGATATTTAACGCATGAACTGAACGAATATGTTTTATACGATCCAAAAATATTTGAGATTTTGAAACTGTGGAATGAATTGTTTTTTGATAAAAACGAGTTCAAAGCCGATTATTACTTAGATAAAGCGATTCAAATTGATATTAAACTATTTGAATTTTTAAAAAATGCTAAGTTTGAAGATGTTTGGACAAAAGTGATAAAAAGTAAAAATACACCGGAGCAACTATTTAAGCAAAAAAAGTTTTTCTTTGATGGCTTTAGAACACTTAAGTTGGTCCATTTTTTACGCGATAATGGTTACCCCAACAAAGATATGTACGTTGTATTAGAAGAGTTTTTTACAAAAATAAATATTAAAGAACATAAGTTTAACTCAAAATCTTATGATAATTTAGAATTCCAAATGGAAATTTTATTCAGCTTGAATGAATATATTGAAAAATAGGTTGTATTTATCATATATAAAGGTAGAATTATATATTAATTTTTATTAATTTAAGCACACAATTATGGAAGAAGTTGTTGCAACGGTGTTTTAGTGTTGGGAGAAAGATGGACAAAAATGAGTTTTTGAAAAAATTATTTGATTTAACCACTCGATTATTTGATTATGATTGGCAATTTGGAACTATTTATACATTGTCGAGTTTAGTTAAAGAATATACAAAAGGGTTGGCGTTTGTTGTTGCAAAATATGAAAATGGAGAAAATAGTTACGTAATAAATGAAGTTTCAAGTTTAATAACAAACTATTCAGATTCTGATTTAAACAATTTCCTTTTAAATAATTCTCCTGAAAAAATTAATATTGTTAATTCAAATGATATTAATAAACCTAATTATGGCTATTTCCCGATATTTAATGCTCACGAATTGCTTGGTTTTTGGGTAATTGTTAGTAATAATAAATTAAGCATGGATTATTTTGAAGAGTTTTCGCGAATAACTGAATTTGTGAAAAATTTCTTTATAATTGTAGATAAAAAAAATAACTATGAAATAATAGTAAGCGATTTAAGAAAAAAGGAATTGTATTTAACGGCACTTAATAAAATTGCTTATCATTTAGTTGATGCTAATGAAAATTTTCCGTGGGATGAAATATTAGCCGAATTAGGAAAAGCATCCGAAGTAAGTAGAATTACAGTATCAATTGCAAAAGACTTAGATAAAGAACCGTATGCCGTAGCACTTGCCGAATGGTGCAATAAAGATATTGAATCATATTTAGAGACTGTAAACATTTTCCAACTTAATGAAACTACTCAAAAATTGTTTGATAAATTGAGTAATGGCGAAATTGTTGATGTTTTGATTAAAGAGATACCTCAAATTGAGCTTAGAGAATTATTTTCGGCTCAGGGTATAATTTCGTTATTGGTTGTACCAATGATGTATAAGGAAGAATTTTTTGGTTTTATTGGCTTTGATGATTGTGTAAGAGAAAGAAAATGGACAGAAACAGAAAAAAAATACTTAATTACAGCATCTGAATATATCAGTCAATCATTAAAAAAACAACAAATCGAAAAGAACTTGAATGACAGCGAAAACATGTTCAAAAATTTTGCTGATTATACCTATGATATGGAATATTGGGTTGACCCTTATGGACAACTTCTATTTGTTTCAAAAGCATGTGAAAGAATTACCGGATATACACAACAGGAATTTTTATCTAACAAAATGCTGCTCCCTTCGTTAGTTATTCAAGAAGACTTTAACAAGTATAAAATGCATTTGGATTTCTATCATTCAATAGAAGGGAATTCTAATGAAGCAATTGTTGAATTTAGAATAAAAAGCAAAAATGGAGAAATAAAGTACATTCAGCACGGCTGTAGTGCTATCTATAACAATTCAAATGAGTACTTTGGAAGAAGATCGAGCAACAGAGATATTACCAATATGAAAAAAGCACAGCTTGCATTAAAAGAAATTAATGAAAGAAATGATGCAATGCTTTCAGCTATGCCCGATTTGCTTTTTTTGTTCTCCAATGATGGAGTTTGTTTGGATTGTTGGAGTAACGATGACAATCTACTTTTTATTCCTCGTGAAAGGTTTGTAAATAAAAAGGTGCAAGAAGTTTTTCCGAAAAATTTGGCAATATTAGTAACACATAAGCTTAAAGAATTGATTGAAGGGGATAAAATAGTTGAATTTGAATACTCCCTTAGAATTAAAGGAGAAATGAAATATTTTGAAAATAGAGCTGTTAGATGTGGGGAAAATAGAATACTTTCGTTAGTACGTGATATAACTGAACAAAGAAAAACTCAATTTGAACTTGTTAAGGCTAAAGAAAGAGCTGTACATGCAGATAAAATGAAATCGCAGTTTTTAGCTCAAATGTCACATGAAATAAGAACACCAATTAATGCAATTTTATCTCTTAATTCTTTGATTAAAGACGAGGTTGAGGGTAAAATTGGAAGTGAAATTTTCGGTTTATATAACAATATAGAGTCAGCAAGTAGAAGGCTTATAAGAACTATTGATTTACTGCTGAATATGTCGGAAGTTCAGACTGGAAAGTACGATGCAAACTATTCCGAGTTTAATTTATTAGAGTTGGTTGAAAATATTACAAAAGAAATGTATTATATTGCCAAAAGCAAAGGTTTGGATTTAAATGTAAAAATTGATACTGTAAATACAAGAGTTTATGGTGACCAATATAGTATAGCCCAAATTATTGTTAATTTAATTGATAATGCTATTAAATATACACCACACGGTAATGTAGATTTAGAAATTTCTGAGTTAGAGGATAAATTAAAAATATCGATTAAAGATACAGGTATAGGTATTTCAGAAGCATTTTTACCCAAGCTGTTTGATGCTTTTACTCAAGAAGAAGAGGGGTACATTCGTTCCTTTGAAGGCACCGGATTGGGCTTGGCTTTGGTTAAACACTATTGTGATATCAATAAAGCCACTATTAAGGTTTTAAGCCAAAAAGGGAAAGGCTCGCAATTTATTTTGCATCTGAACAGACATTATTTTGATAAAATACTTGTTAATAATTAATAATGCATAGTGATTTTAATTTTGAATTTTTATTAACTTTAGATACTCCGGTTTGGGTTTATAATAAAAATGGACTAATTAATGCAAATCAATTAGCATTTGATTTATATGGGTTTGATAAAAAAACTTTACAGAACTATTCAAAAGAAGATTTTTTAGTAAAAGAACTGAATGATTCAGGTTCTACAAACAAAAAAATTGAACTTCACAAATCTACAAAAGGTGAAATATTTAAAGTAAAATTATTTACTTCAAGTATAATTCATGAAGGTATTGAAATAATTGCAGAAATTATTGAACCTGTATCCGATGAACAAAAAACGAATGAAGATTTAGATATTTACAAAACCGCTCTTGAAGCAACTTCAGATGGAATTATTTTAACCAATATAATGGGTAATATAGAGTGGTGTAATCAAGCTTTTTTACAACTTACTAAGTATAGTTATGAGGATGTAATTGGAAAAAATTGTCGTTCTTTTTTAAGCTCGGGAAAAATTCATCCTTCAATATATGCTGAATTGTGGGAAACTATTACGGCAGGTAAAGTGTGGAAAGGCGAACTTATTAATCAAAAAAAAACCGGTGAACTTTATTTGGAATATCAAACAATTAATCCGGTTTTTAATAATAATAATGAAATAACTCATTTTATTGCTGTTAAAGAAGATATTACTGCAATACGAGAGTATGAAGAAGATAAAAACAACCTCCTTTTACGCTTACAAATATCTAAGGGTCTGGCAGAAAAAAGTCTGTTTGAAAAAGATGAATTAGTAAACCAGCTGGCAAGGAATGAAGAAAAACTAAAAAAACTTTTTGCGGCAATGCAAGATATTATTTTGCTTGTTGATGGGGATAATAAAATTGTTGAATATAACGATTCTACGCAGCCATATAAAAAGTATGGAATGGTTGGGAAAAAATACTCTGAAATATTCTCTCCCGAATTAAATGACTTGATAAAAAAGACAATAACAAAACTAAAAAATAATGAAAAGAAATATAACGGAGAAGTATTTTCAAATAGCCAAAACAAGTGGTTCTTAATTAGAGCAAATAAAATTGATGGTTTAGGTGACGCTGAGGATAATTATTTGTTTGTTATTAGTGATATAACAAAACGTAAAGAAACAGAAATTGAAAAAAAGAAATTATCGTTTGAATATGAAAAAGTATTTAATGGTACGCAAGACTCTTTGTTTTTAATTGAAGTAATAGACAATGAAAAGTTTAGATATATTCGAACAAATTTGTCACATCAAGTATTAACCGGCTTGATGTTGAAAGATATTCAGGGCAAATACCCAATTGATATTTTTGAAGAAGAAACAGCATCTCATTATATTTACCAATTTAACAAATGTTTAATAGAATTTAAATCTATAACTTTTGAAGAAGAAGTAAACTTTTTAACAGGTAAAAAAATATTAATAACAACGCTGACCCCTATTGTTGAAAATAATACTTCTAAGTTTATAGTTGGCTCTTCGTTAGATATTACGGAAAAGAAAAAAATAGAATTTAACTTAATTGAAAGCGAACGCAGATTGCGCGAAATTATTAACTTGGTTCCTCATTTTATTTTTGCAAAAGATATTGCGGGGAATTATTTAATATCTAACAATGCATTGGCAGATGCACTTAATACTTCAGTAAAAGATTTAATTGGTAAAAAGGATAAAGACTTTTTAAATAACTATGAACAAATTAACAAAAGCAGAATTGAAGATATTGAAGTAATTGTGTCAAATAAAGAAAGGCATATACCTGAGGAAATATTTGTAAGAGCTGATGGACAGAAACGTTATATGCAGACAACAAAAATACCGTTCATTTTTAACGAAACCAGCCGTCCGGCTGTTTTAGGAGTTTCGGTAGATATTACTAATCTAAAATCTACAGAGCTATCGCTATTAGAAAATCAAAAAAAATTACAGAGGGCTGTTGATGAAATTGCATGGACAAATAGCCAATTAAAAATAGCAAAAGAAGTTGCTGAAGACGCAAATAGAATTAAAAGTGAATTCCTTGCTAATATGAGCCACGAAATTCGTACCCCAATGAATGCAATACTTGGTTTTGCTGAAATTATGTTGAACACTACAACCGATATTAAGTCTAAAAATTATTTAAACAATATATTAACAAGCGGTAGAACATTACTCAGTTTGATTAATGATATACTTGATTTATCTAAAATTGAATCGGGAAATTTTTCTATAAAAAATGAACCAATAAGTATTAAATCTATTATTGATGAAATTAGTTTAATGTTTAGAGAAAAAGTTTTGGAAAAGGGGATAGATTTAATTGTTGAAATTAATGAAAGCTTTCCGAAAGCGATAAATATGGATGAAATACGTATTAGGCAGGTATTAATTAATTTAGTAAGTAATGCAGTTAAGTTTACTTCAACAGGTTCTGTAAAAATTAAAGCTTACACTAAATACATTAGTGGAGATTATGGGAAAGTAGAATTTTATTTAATAGTTGAAGATACGGGCATTGGAATAAGTAATGAAGACTTGCAAATAATATTTGAGAGTTTTCAACAATCTAAATCATTAAGCACAAAGCATTATGGTGGAACCGGATTAGGGCTTGCTATTACTAAACGACTTGTTAAAATGATGAGAGGTAGTATATTTGTTGAAAGTATTTTGGGTAAAGGAAGTACTTTTATTGCCGTATTTCAAGACGTGGAAATATCTGAGAAAGATGTAACCGTACATAGTAATTATGAATGGGGTAATAAATTAGTTCAATTTTCTCCTGCTTCGGTTTTGGTAGTTGATGATATTCAAAGAAATATTGATGTGGTTAAAGAGTATTTAGCAGTCCACAATTTATCGGTGTTTGAAACCACCTCTGCCAAAGAAGGTATTGATATTGCAATTAAAATGCAGCCCAATTTAATTATGATGGATATTAGAATGCCGCAGCTTGATGGTTATAAGGCGTTAGAAATATTAAAAGGTAATGAGAACACAAAACATATTCCTGTTATTGCTTTTACAGCTTCTACAATGAAAAATAGCATTGTTGACTTAAAGGAAAAATTTGATGGTTTTTTGATGAAGCCAATTCAATATAATTTATTAGTTGCTGAATTAAAAAAACATTTGAAACATAATTCAGTTGAAAATTCAGCGGCTCTTGTTTGTGATGAAGAAGATGATAATTTATCAAAACTAATTAATGAGGATAATATTGAAGCTGTTAAAGTTAAATTTCTGACGTTCAAAAATAAATTCAGTAATATTATTGTTGAGTTAACTGAATATTTGGATTTAGATGATTTAGAAAAACTAATTGTTGAAATTAAACAATTTGAAAAAGATAATGACTTTTACATTTTTGAATCATATATTAATAAACTATATAATAGCTATCAAAGTTTTGATATTGAGCAAGTACAGAAATTATTAGCAGAGTATACAAAAAAAATTGATACAATAAATAGTAAACTAAATTTATTAAGCGGAAATTAGATGGAACATAAAGATGTAATTTTAATAGTAGACGATCAGCCAAAAAACTTACAATTGGCAGCAACTGTTTTAAATCCATACTATAAATTACTTATTGCCAGTAATGGAAAGAATGCAATTAATATTGCAAAAGAAAAATTGCCGGATTTAATTTTGCTTGATATTATGATGTTAGATATGTCCGGTTATGAAGTGTGTGAGGAATTAAAAAAATGGGAAAAAACAAAAGAAATTCCTATCATTTTTTTAACTGCCAAAACAGAAGAGGCTGATATTGTAAAAGGTTTTGAAATGGGTGGTGTAGATTACATTACAAAACCCTTTAAAGCGAAGGAAATGTTTGTAAGAATTAAGAATCAACTTGAACTAAAAAAATCAAAAGAAATAATAAAGAAACAGAACGAAGAATTATTATTGCTTAATACCGAAAAGGATAAATTCTTTTCTATAATTGCACACGATTTAAAAAGCCCATTTACGGGATTTTTAAGCTTGACACAAATGCTGGCGGAAGAACTTGAAGATTTTTCACCTGAGGAACTAAAATCAACTGTTATCAGAATGAAAAATTCTGCCGATGTTTTATACAAGCTGCTTGAAAACTTGCTCCAGTGGTCGATGATTAAAAGAGGATTAGTTGATATTATACCTAAAAGTATTAATTTGTTTGAAATAGTTGAATTTAATATCTGTGTTATAAGAGAAAAAGCTAATTACAAAAATATTTCACTTGTTAATAATGTTGATGACAGCATTATTGTTGAGGCAGATGAAAACACGTTAAATACAATTATACGTAACTTAGTATCTAATGCAGTAAAATTTACAGAAACGGATGGGAAAGTTACAATAAGTGCAAATAGACTTAATAATGATTTAATTGAAGTTGTTGTTGAAGATACCGGTGTTGGTATTAGCAAAGAAAATATTCAAAAGCTATTTAAACTTGACCAAAAGTTCTATAACTCAGGTACTGCCGGCGAAACAAGCACAGGCTTAGGTTTAATTCTTTGTAAAGAATTAGTAGAAAAGAATAATGGTACTATTAAAGTTGAAAGTGAATTAAATAAAGGGACAAGTTTTATATTTACTTTAAAGAGTGCAAACGAATAAAAAATCTTAGAAAGTATGATTAATACATTACTAAATTTTTGTTTTTAATATTTTTATGCTTTTGTAATAGAAAAGGTTTAAAATAAAAAATGCTCCTAAAACCTTAAAAGAAAGGGTAGAAGGAGCATTTTATGAATAGCAACTTTATTTTATACGTGTAATGTATCTTGTCCTTTGGTCCAATTACATGGTGTTAATTCTTTTGTTTGAAGAGCATCCAAAACTCTTAAAACTTCGTTAACATTTCTTCCTACCGATAAGTCATTAACGGAAACAAATCGTATAATATTATCAGGATCAACGATAAATGTTGCACGATAAGCAACTTTTTCATTTTCCTCTAAAATGCCCAAATCTTCAGAGAGTGATTTGGAAGTATCGGCTAACAACGGGAATGGTAAATCTCGCAAAGCTGGATGATCTCTTCTCCAAGCTAAATGGACAAACTCTGAATCGGTTGAAGCACCAATTAAATATGCATTTCTTTTCTTAAACTCTTCGTATTGATTTCCAAATTCAGCAATTTCAGTTGGGCAGACAAAAGTAAAATCCTTGGGATACCAAAACATTACTAACCATTTACCGGCTTTTTTGTAATCATATGAACTCAATGTTCCAAATTCTTTTCCAGCTTCCATTGAAATGACAGCTTTTTTATTAAATTCGGGAAATTTTTCACCAATAGTTAACATTCTTTCCTCTTAGTTATAATAATTTATTGTTACTTATTTGTCTAAACTAAAAAATAGGACATAAAGTTCTATTTGCTTAATATTTTTTATTGGATTCACACAAATAACATTTAAATAAATGCATAAATTATTTATATTATTTATTAATTTAGAAATATTAGGAGAACATGTGGTAGATACTGAAAAACTGATAGTTATTGGTGACAAAGTATTGATTAGACCGGAAGAGAATACTCAAAAGAGTAATGGCGGTCTTTATTTACCCCCAAGTGTTTCTGAAAAGGAAAAGGTACAGGGTGGGTATATTTTAAAAACTGGACCCGGTTATCCAATTGCTTCAAATAATGAAGATGAAGAGCCTTGGAAAGAAAAAACAAATACAAAATATATAGGTTTGCAAGCTAAACCGGGTGATTATGCTCTATATTTACGAAAAGATGCAGTTGAAATTGAATATCACAAGGAAAAACTTGTTATAGTTCCACATAGTGCCGTATTAATGTTAGTTAGAGATGAAGACTTATTAAATATTTGAGAAAATGGAAAAAGAATTATTAGATTTTATCAGTAATTACGAGCATAAAGCTGCTGAACTTGAGAAAAAGTTTTCTATTGCTTCGTTTAATGCTTCAATAAGCGGCAAGGAAGAAGATTTTGAGTTAAGCAGTAAGTACGAACTTGAACTTAATAAATTTTATGCGGATAAGGAGTTGTTTGAAACCATTAAAAAATTCAAACAATCTAACCAAATTAACGAACTTATCTTAAAACGATATGTTGAATTATTATACAATAGATTTGCATCAAATCAATTTGATGAAGAAATTCTCGAAAAAATACAAAAACTTTCCAGCAAAATTGAAAAAAAATACTCAACCTTTAGAGCACAATATAACGGCAAGTCAATTTCGGATAATGAAATAGAAAAAATATTAGTTGAATCCCAAAATCTTGATGAATTAAAATTTGTTTGGGAAGCAAGTAAACAAATTGGAAGTGAAGTTGCCTCCGATGTTATTGAATTAGTTAAACTAAGAAACGAATCTGCTAAAAGTTTAGGATTTTCAAACTATTTTGAGAAGAGTTACTCGTTAAACGAACAAAATGTTTCAGAAATTGAAAAGTTGTTTGATGATTTAGATGATTTAACTAAAGACGAATTCTTTAAAATTAAAATTGAAATGGATTCTTATTTAGCTAATGACTTAAAGATTAAGATTGAAGACTTGCAACCGTGTCATTATAAAGAGAAGTTTTTTCAAC
The DNA here is from genome assembly GCA_963663265.2 of Melioribacteraceae bacterium. Taxonomy (GTDB): domain Bacteria; phylum Bacteroidota; class Ignavibacteria; order Ignavibacteriales; family Melioribacteraceae; genus JAEXOD01. The sequence continues at coordinate 1,416,446 of CAXXXM010000002.1, read as the reverse complement.
ATGCACCGGTTATTGATAGCTTTGATTTAGATAAGTATTTTAAGAATAAAGACTTAGTAGAAATTACTCGTAATTTTTATAATGGCTTAGGATTAAACATTGATGATTTGCTGGAAAAATCGGATTTGTTTGAAAAAGATGGGAAGTATCAACATGCGTATTGCACAAGTATTGATAGAGCGGGTGATGTAAGAGTTTTATGCAATATTAAAAACAACAGTCGCTGGATGGGAACAATGCTGCATGAATTTGGTCATGCCGTATATGATAAATATATTTCGAGATTGTTACCATGGGAACTTAGAACACATGTACATATTTTTGCTACTGAGGCAATTGCAATGTTTTTTGGACGGTTAATATTTAATGCAGATTGGCTGCGAAAAACATTAAATTTAAATGAAGAAGAATACAATAAAAGTGCAGATTTTGCTTATAAAGCCTTAAAATTTGATCAATTGGTTTTTAGCAGGTGGGTACAAGTGGTTTTTAGGTTTGAAAAAGCTATGTATGAAAATCCAAATCAAGATTTAAATGAACTTTGGTGGAAGTTAGTGGAAAAATATCAAGGTTTAAAAAAACCGGCTGGAAGAAATAACCCCGATTGGGCTGCAAAAATTCATATTGCATTATATCCGGCATATTATCACAATTATATGCTGGGGGAATTGTTAGCATCACAATTTTGGTTTTTTATTAAAGATAAAGTACTAAAAATAAACGAAGGAGATGACAGTTCTTTATATAATAAAAAAGAACTTGGTGATTATTTTGTTAACTTATTTTTCAGCTATGGAGCATTATACAGGTGGGATGAGTTAATAAAAAAGGCTACTGGCGAAACATTATCTCCTAAATATTATGCAAAACAATTTTTAGGTTAGTTGCTTGGCTGTTTTGTATTGTATAGATTGTTTTTCCAATTTATATTGTAGGCAGCATGAAAATAGAAAGAGCAAAATATTATCTCGAAATATTGATATTTGTTATAGCTGCTGTTTTAGCTAATTTAATAAATATTCCTATTGCAATGGGTATAGATTTTAATATCTCCCATTTGTTTATTTTGTTAGTACTGTATTTTTACGGTTTTAAGTGGGGTATTGTTTCTGCTTTTGTTGTTGGAATTTCTTCTCTCTTTAATAGTTTTAGTCTTTACTCAATCCTCTTTAATATTTTACCCTTTATTTGTATTTATTATTTATTGGTTCGCAAAAATATTTCGCTTTTAATTTCCGGTACAATATATTGGGGAGCAATAGGTTCGTCGTTTATATTTTTGTACTGGCATTTTATAGTTGGGCTAAATATTGATGCTGTAACTTTTATTCTGATAAAAGAATGTATTAATGCTGTTTTTAATATATTGTTGGCGGTATTAATTATATCCTTTGTTCCTATTAACAAATATTTTACTGTCTCTGTAAACAGTAAAGAATCGTCACTTGTAAATCTGTTGTTAATCTCTTTTTTAAGTTTTGTTTATTTCCCAATTTTGCTTATTACTATTATTAATACCAATTCTGCTGTTAATGCCATTAAAAATGATATTTATTATAATGTTGAAAAAACGGGACAAAGCAGCAAAACAATTATATCTACCTGGGTAGATAAATATATCAGTTCAATTGAAGAGTTTGAAAAACAGTATAAAAAAAATGATACTGCGGATGTATTTATGTTTTCGTATAAAAATCCTGCAGTTGATTTATTGGCTTATTATAATATTTCGAAAAAAGATTATAATATTTTTATTAATAAGTCTCAATTGAGTATTTCGGATATTGAAAATACTTATTTAGAGAAACCTTTGCAGGAATCTTCGAGCAAAAAGCTGAATTATGTTTTAGAATTTGTTAAAAACAAAAAGAATAATAAGTTTACCCAATTTAAAATTGTAATTCCGGTATTTACTACTGATAAAATTGAGGGGTTTGTTGTTGGAATAATAAACTGTACTGATTTAGTACAAAACTTAGAAAGTCTGGATTCATACTATTTTGTTGAAACTATCATTTTTGAATCAAATAAAATAATTTTATCAACTAATCCAAATGCAAAAGATAGTTTGCAAATTAATCCTGAAGATTTACAAAAAGAAAAAATAGAATTAGCATCAAACGTATTTTTAAATAATTCATCAATTGCAAAAAAAGCTAAAATATTTAACTGGGTCAACTATTCTTTTGTTAGGATTTCCGATATTCAAGTTATGCATTATAATCTACTTACTAAGGGTAATTTTGCTCCATATATAAATAGAATTTTTTCGATTTATATTTACAACTTTTCTATACTTTTAGGTTTAATTATAATTGCATTTTATTTATCATTATATTTGGCAAAACTATTAACATCTTCGCTAAACGAATTAACTTTGTGGGCAAATAATTTTTCGGAAAATTATTCCGGTAGTTTTAAAGAAATATCCAAATCAAAAATTGTTGAAGTTACAAGCTTATTCTCAAATTTTTCTAAGTTACAACAAACAGTAAACGAACACATAGAATTACTATCTAATCATAAAAACAGATTAGAAAGCGATGTTGCTGAAAGGACAAAAGAACTGAGCGAATTAAATGATTCATTAAAAAATGAAATAGAGCTAAGAAAAAAAATTGAAGAAAAATTGTTGGAAAGCCAAAAGTTGTATCATGCACTTTCATCAAACATTCCCGATATCGATTTATATTTGTTTGATAAAAACTTACGTTTTTTGGTTGCCGAAGGTTCTGAATTAAAAAGACAAAGTATTACTAATGCTGATTTTGCCGGTAAATACATCCTTGAAGTTCTTGGTAAAGAGTTTTTTGAAAAAACTCAAAAAGTATTTTTATCTGCTATTTACGGTAAAGTATCGGTTGTTGAAATTGAACACAATAACCTTTTTTATAGTATTAAAGCCATTCCTATTTTAAATGAAAGTGGGGAAGTATTTGCCGGTTTGGCAATTCTTCAGAATATCACACAACAAATTTATAACTTAGAAGAAATAAAAAATAGTAAAGAACGATTTGAAATTGTATCAAAAGTATCAACAGATATTATTTGGGACTGGGATATCTATTCTAATAAAATATGGGTTAATGAAGGATATGAAAAGTTATTTGGGTTTAAAAATCCTGAATTAATGAATTATGAAGAAATGTTTTCGCGAAGGGTTCATGTAGAAGACTTTGAAGAATTAGATAAATCGATTCATAAAGCAATTGAAGAATTTTCTGAAATTTGGGAAGCTGAATACAGGCATCAAAATAATGATGGTACTTATTCTCTTATACACAATAAGGCGTATATTATTAGAAAAAATAATATTGCTGTTAGAATGATTGGGGGGATTGATGATATTACCGAAAAGAAAACTTTTGAAACTAAAATAAATAAATTAAAACTGTTTTACGAAACAATTTTAGAAAGCATTAATAATGGAATAATAGTTACAGACATTGAAGACCATGTAATTTATATTAACAATGCAGCAGCAAAAATATTTGGAAAGTATAAAGATTCCTTCTTTGGTCAAAATTTGTTTTCGGTGCTTAACAATGGTTTAAGCGATTTTTTCATACAACAATTTGATAAAGTAAAACAGACGATGCAATCGGTCTTTTATGAATCCTTAAAAATTAACTTTGCTGAAAATGAAGCATATTACTCGGGTTGGGTTGCTCCTATAATAAAAAATGGAAATTTTGGAGGAATGCTGTGTAATTTGTTTGATATAACATCCAAAGTTCAATCGCAAAATGATTTGCTAAAAGTAAACAGCTATTTAAATGCCATTGTAGAATCATCTCCGTATTCCATTTTTGATATTAATTTTTCAGGGGTAATTCAATCAATCTGGAATCCAGCAAGTAATAGAATTTTTGGATGGACGAAAGAAGAGGTTATTGGAAAACCTATGCCAATAAATCAAAAATCCAAAGAAGACGAGTTTTTTAGATTTGTAAGGTCGTTAGAAACAGGTATTTCTTACAACGATTTGGATTTTACAAAAGTAAGAAAGGATGGTTCAATTATTACTGTTAAGCAAACTTTAGTACCTATTCATAATGAAAAAGGAGTTGTTGAAAAAATAATAATTATCAGCGAAGACATAACAGATATTATTACGAAAAATCAAAAACTATCTGAATCTAAACAATATGCAGAAAATTTAATTGAAGCCGCAAGTTCACCTATAATTGTTTGGAATTCAAATTATAGAATTACGTTATTTAACCATGCATTTGAACAATTAACCGGATACTCTTTTAAAGATGTAAATGGAAGGAGCGTTTCATACTTATTCCCTAATGATTCAATGGTTGAATCAAGTGAATTAATTAAAAAAACAAAAGAAGGCATTTCATTAAAAGATACAGAAATTCCAATATTGTGTAAAAATGGAACAAAAAGACTTGTTCAATGGAACTCGGCAGCAATAACCTATCAGAATAGCAATAAAATTGCTTATACAATTGCACATGGGATTGACATAACCGATAAAAAAGCAGATGAACAAAAAATTGTTGAATTAAATAAAAATCTTGAGAAAAAGGTTGCTGAAAGAACAGAAGAGTTAAATAATGTAAATAAAGAATTGGAGGCGTTTTCATATTCGGTTTCTCATGATTTGAGAGCACCTTTAAGAACTTTGGATGGTTTCAGTCAAGCTGTAATAGAAGATTATTCAGACAAAATTGATGATACAGGGAGAGATTATCTAAATAGAATTAGAAGTGCAGCAAAAAAGATGGCTAAACTGATTGATGATATGCTCTCTTTTTCAAGGTTAGGAAGGCGTGAAATTTCTTTCTCAAGAGTTAATATTTCTGATCTGATAGAAAAAATACTAAAAGATTCCTGTCAAGATGAGAATAGAAAGAAACAGTTATTTATTCAAAAAGATGTTTATGCAATTGCCGATTATGCTTTAATGGAGATTGCTTTAACTAATATTTTGACAAATGCGTGGAAATTTACATCAAAAAATGAAGAAACAATAATAGAATTTAAGTGTCTTTACGAAAATTCTAAATTAATATATTCTATTTCCGATAATGGAGTAGGCTTTGAAATGAAGTATGCTAAAAAACTTTTTGCACCATTTCAACGATTACACTCCGATAATGAATTTCCGGGTACCGGAATTGGTTTAGCTTTGGTGCAAAGAGTAATAAAACGACATAATGGTGATGTTTGGATTGAATCTGAAAAGAATAAGGGAACCACAATATATTTTACAGTTAACTTAGAGGAAAATAATGGAAGCAAAGTCAATTCTATTAGTTGAAGATAATCCCGATGATATAACTTTAACTTTAAGAGCTTTAGGAAAAAATAATATTACGAATAAAATCGAGATTGCACGAGATGGGGAAGAAGCAATAAAATTGATTAGCTCGTTCATTAATGATAAGCACATACCACCAACTCCAATTCCAGCTTTAGTATTGTTAGATCTAAAACTTCCTAAAGTAGATGGTTTAGAAGTGTTAAAGTTTATTAGAAGTAACGTGAGAACAAAATTTTTACCTGTTGTTATTCTTACTTCCTCTAAAGAAGAACAAGATCTTTTTAATAGTTACAATTTGGGGGCTAATAGTTATATTAGAAAACCGGTTGATTTTAATAATTTTATTGAAGCAATTAAAAATTTAGGGTTATATTGGTTGTTATTAAATGAAACTCCTTCAATTAAGGAATAAGTAATGAATAAAATTAAACTTTTATTATTAGAAGATAACGAACAAGATTTAACTCTTTTAATTTTTGCACTTAAAAGAGCTGAATACCAAGTACAATATAAAAATGTTATTACTAAAGATGAATTTATTGCTGCTTTAGAAGAAGATTGGGATGTTATAATTGCTGATTATACACTTCCTCAATTTAATGGTAGAGAAGCCTTAGAAATATTAAAAGAATCAAAAAAAGATTTTCCTTTCATTATTGTTTCTGGTACAATTGGCGAGGAATTTGCAGTAAGTATTATGAAAGCCGGAGCAAACGATTATATTATGAAAAATAATATGACCAGATTAGTGCCGGCAATTGAAAGAGAGATTCTTGAAGCAAAAAACAGAAAACAAAAAAGAATAACTGAACAAAAGCTTGCTGAAAGTGAACGAAGATATTTTAATATGTTTGAAAATAACAATGCTCCTATGTTATTAATTAAAAACGAGACACAAGAAATAGTTGAAGTTAATAATGCCGCAGCAGAATTTTATGGGTATACTAAAGAACAATTTAAAACAATGAAGTTTTCTAACCTTTTAGTTCAAGATTTTGATATAAGTATTATTAATGAAAAGTTCTTTTCTAATTCAAAGTTGATTAATAAATATTATATACACAAACTTGCTTCGGGTGAACAACGAAATATTGAAGTGTTTAGCAGTTTGTTGGAATTTAATAATACCCCCCATACCTGCATTATTATTTATGATATAACAGAAAGAATTGAAGTGCAATTAAATTTAGCAAAAACTAAAAACTTTATTCAATCAATTCACAATGTTTCACCGGTTGGAATTATCACTATCGATTTAGAAGGAAAAATATTAGAATGGAATAAACGTAGTGAAGAATTAACGGGATATAATTATGACTCTGCAATTGGAAATAAACTGAATAATGTTTTTAATAAAGAAGCTTTTTGGTTTGATGCACTAAAGCTAAGCTTAATCGAAAATTCTAAAATTGTTGATCTTGAAGATAAAATAATAAACAAAAATAATGAATTAGTATCGGTTAGTTTGTCAATTAATCCTCTTGAAGAAAACGATGGTTCTGTAAATGCATATGTAATAATATTAAGCGATATAACCGAAACAAAAAAAAATAGAAACGAATTAGAAAAAATACTTTATGCTTTAGAGCAAAGTTCGGTTGGTATTGTTTTTATGGATTTAGACGGAAAAATTGAATATGTAAATAAAAAGGTATGCGAAGAAACGGGTTTTGGCTGTGACGAACTATTTGGGAATAGTTATAGTGTTTTACTTGCCAATCAAAGTGACAAAGATAAAATAAGCAGTATATGGGGAATGATAAGGGATGGAGGAGAGTGGAAAGGTGAATTACTAAGTAAAAGAAAAAATTCTTCTGTTTATTGGGATTCCATTTCTGTTTCATCGGTAACGGACATTAATGGTAGAATTGGTAATATTTTGGTAATTAAAGAGGATATTACAATTAAAAAGAAACAAGAGGAAGAAGTATTTGAGGCTAAAAGAAAAGCCGAAGAATCAAATTCTTTTAAGTCTACAATTTTAGCTAATTTAAGCCATGAATTTAGAACTCCCCTTAATGGAATAATGGGGCTTTCAGATATCTTGCTTAGTGACGAATCAAATGAAAACACCAAACAGATTGCTTCTGATATTATGGGGTCCGCAACTCGCTTAATGGCTGCTCTTACATCAATGCTGGATTTAGCAGAATTACAAGCTGATAAAATACAGTTTAAAGCTTCAAATATTAATATAAACGAGATATGTTACGAATTAATAAATAATTATAAACAGAAAGCCAAAGAAAAGGGATTAAAACTTTTTGTACATTCCTTAGATAACACACTTACATGTAGGTTAGATCAAAAACTTCTGTTAAAAATACTTGGACAGTTGCTTGATAACGCAATTAAATTTACCCATAAAGGAGAAGTAAAAATTACAATATCTCCTATTAGTAAGGGTAATATTAACTATGCTAAAATTGAAATTTCTGATACTGGAATAGGAATTCCGGAAGAATATCAATCAGTTGTTTTTGAAGAATTTAAACAGATTAGCGAAGGACTCAGTAGAAAATATGAAGGAAATGGAATAGGATTGACTATTGCAAAAGGATTGACTGAACATATGGGTGGCGAAATTAGTCTTGTTTCTAATTCCTCAGGAACAACAGTTAGTGTGATATTTAATGTGTCCGACATTGTTGTTCAAGGTTCAAATGAAGAGGTTGCTGATAAGAAAATATTTACTCGGTCAAAAGCTTATAATGTTTTGTTAGTTGAAGATAATTACTTAAATAGTGAAGTTGTTAGATGGTATATTGGTGCTGAGTGTGTTTTAGACCATGTTAATTCTGGAGAAGAAGCTGTTAAAACAATTACTCAAAAAAAATATGACGCTATATTGATGGATATTAATTTAGGTGCCGGTATTGATGGTGTTGAAACAGCTAAGTTGATTAGAAGCATGCCAAGTTATAAAAATATTTTTATTGCAGCTTTAACTGGGTATGCTTTATTAAACGATGAATCGAGGCTTTTAGAACAAGGTTTTGATTTTTATGTTCCAAAACCATTTTCTCGGATTGATTTACAAAATGTTATTAAAAAAATATCAGAAAAGTATAGTTATTAATTGTACCTAAGTTAGGAATATTTGTTGTTTTTGTTTTCTCGATTTGTTGGCTATGCAATCAATCTTTGGTAAAATACAATTCAACAAGTGTGTAGATTAATGTTGTTAAACAAGCAACGGACAGGTAAGTCGTACATGCTGGGTATAATTAAATGGGGTTATATGAATGTTGTATAACTCTTCAACCACAAAGAGATTGATGTCTTACATTATAATCTAATCAGAATATGTGGTGTCCAAACATAATAGTAATATATACCCACTTATAACAGTATTACTCCAATTGTTGAAGTTGCAAAGGGAGCAGTTCAAAAAATAATTCGGTAATTAATCAAAAAAATGCGGACACTATATGAACTGTGTCCGCTTAATAATCTATCCTCGCTCATTAAAGAGCATAAGTAGCGGCAAGGTGAATTAATATTGTGGAAAGTTCACTTGTGCTTCCGTTATACTCGTTAGCAATAATGCTTTGATTGCTTGCTGTTTGCGATTTATTTAATGCTGTTTCAAAAGCTGCGTGAAGAGTTAATGGATTAGATACTTTAAAGCTTCCACCAAAAGTTAAGTGGTTTTCCACGATTGCAGGAAATACCGGAAATACTGTTGATTCCGGAACGGGATTGCTTCCATAAGCATAACCCAATCTAACTGTAACAGCATCAGACAGGTCATATTCGCCACCAACTTTTACAACAACACTATTTTTCCAATTCATTGGAAACTCAAGACTAAAAGTACCGTTATTTCCCATCATTGTATTAATGTTGGTATTATTTCCATTTTTTAGATTGATTGTCATTTTATCGAAAGCTTTTTCCCAGTTTAACCATTCAAAATCGCCCGAAACTCTAAACTCTGTTGTAGGAGCGTATGAGAAACCAAATGCAATGGATTGGGGAAATGATAATTCTACTTCCAAATCGTAATCTGCGGCAACACCTTTTGTCATATCAATACCCATACTGCCAAACATTGTCATTACGGCTACTTGTGCTTCGGCTTGAGTAGCAGTTGGATTGTTAGCCATGTATCCCATCATCGCCTTACCAAAGGCATCATTAAATTGAGCTGTCATATCCATGGTTGCTTTGCCGTTTTTGTAAGTAATTGTGGTGGGTAAAGTATATGATAAACCAAAAGATAATTGTTCGTTTACTTTATAAGCCAAACCTATTTTCCCATTAAATCCCATACCGGCTAATTCATCCATTTTGGCCGTTGCAGTAACTTCTTCATAACCAAATCCGCCCATTGTTGTTGGAGCAGCAAACATTTGTCCAAAGGTCATTCCAGGCATAGCTGTCCCTTTCATAATCGCCGGGTCTAATGAATAAGGCATACTGAATTCCAACATACTATAAACTAAATGAGCACTTAAGCCAACTGAAAAATTATCATTAAATTTATATGCGGCTGTTAGTCCTCCTTGCATTACAGCTAACATTGAATGATATTCTTGCAAATTATACGAACCATCTTGATTGCGGTATAAAGCGTGTTTTAGCTTGAAATCTGCTCCCATACCACCGGCTGTAAAAAAGCCAATGCCCCAATTAAAATTGCTATTTTTATACTTGTTTATATAAGCTGCATCAGGCATAGGAAATATGTTTTTATCTCCTTCTAAATCATTCAAACTATTTTTGAAATGTACAGTTGGAAACATTAATGAAAAATTTACGTCTATTAAACTTGAATTTAGAAATGAAATTCCTGCCGGATTTGTCATCATTAATTCTGCATTATCAAATGTACCAACGCTTGTGCCGGCTCTTCCTAAAGTTTTTGCATTCAACCCTAACATTTTAGTTCCGTTCTGTGCAAAAACAGAAATACTTGATAAAGCAAATACCAGAGCTATAAATAATACTCGTTTCATATAAATACCCCATTGTTATTAATTAGATAGTTTTTGTTACTATGCTGATTAATAAGATGAAGTATCGTTTAAAAGGATTCAGAAACTAATATTGTTTTAGGATTTACTTAAAGGAGTGGTAAATTTAATTTTTGTGCCAAAATTGTTATTGCTTTCTATAAAAAATTCGCCACCATTTTTAACAACAAACTCTTGACATAATTCTAAACCAAGTCCCGAACCTTTTTCATTTTTGGTTCCGGGTGTTGAAACAGATTTATTTTTAAGTATATTGTTTATAGTATCTTGATCAATACCAACCCCTTCGTCAGCGACTTCGATACTTAAAAAATCACCAATCTTTTCTGCATATATTTGAATTTTACCCCCATGTGTTGAAAACTTAATAGCATTTGAAATTAAGTTACGAATAGTGGATTCAAACATGTTTTTATCGGCATGTATAGGTATTTTATCATCTATTGAAATTATGGGATTAATTGATTTTTCAAGTAAATTAAATTTAAAAATATCAAATGAATTATTAATAATTTCCGAAGCATTAAATGTTTCGGGAGTATAAGAAATTTTACGGCTGTTAAATCTGCTCCAAGTAAGTAAGTTATCCAAAAGTTCAAATAAAGTTCGTAATGCACCATTAAGAGAATAAAGGTGTTGTTTCATTTCATGTTTTTGAAAAGAATCAAAATCACTTGCAATCAAACTTGAAATTCCTAATATACCAAAAAATGGAGAGCGTAAATCATGTGCCAAAATTTTAATAAACTTATCTTTCTCTTTATTTGCATTTGTTAGATTATTATTTGCTGTTTCCAGGGCTTCTTGATTCTCTTCCAATTGTTTATTAATATAAGCAAGTTTTTGGTTTACTCTCTTTTTTTGTGCTAATGCATAATATATAACCAAAATAACAATACAAGCCATTATTAAACTTGCAAACAAATAGATTTGGATTTTTTTTGTAGATTCGTTTTGCAAGGCTAATTTTCTTAATTCATAATCTTTTTGTGTGGATTCAATTTTCGATTCCAAACCATAAATGGTTTGTGCCCTTATATCTGTATAAACAGAGTCGTAAATATTCTTAAATAGGCGATAACTCTCTAAAGCTTTTTTATATTCCCCAATTTTTTCATAAGTGTACGACATCCTTCTATAAGCATAATATAAGCCTCGTAAATCGTTTAGTTCTTCAAGAATTTTAATTGAATTAGCAAAATATGATAAAGATTTTGGATAATCGCCTACGTTTTCGTAAACAGCTCCCAAGTTTGTAAGTGCAGAAGCAATTGATTGTTTAACATTTAATTCTTCAGATAGTAATAAAGATTTGTTTAATAACTCCAATGCTTTATTATTATCATTTTGGTATAAATAATAAACGCTAAAACTTTCCATTGCTTCAGCAATTCCAAATTTATTACCAATAAATTCTTGAAGATACAAAGCCTTTTCAAGATATTTTTTAGTGTTAGGATAATCGGAGATGCTCAAATAAGTTAAGCCTAAATGCTCGCAGGCTAAAGCCATTCCTTCTTTATAATCTATTTTAGTACTTAATTCTAATCCTCTAAATGATCTACTGAGAGATTCTTTGTTGTTTCCCAAGATATAATTTAGTACACCAAGACTGCTGTTTGCATCTGCAATAATTTTTATATTATTGCTTTCTTTTGCAAAATTTATTGCCTTTAAAAAATAATCCCCAGCCAACTGAAAATTTCTTAATGAAATTGCATTATAAGCTATATAATAATAAGCTATAGCTAAGCCATACTTATCATCATGCTTTTCCATTGTATTTTTTGCTTTTTGAAAGTAATATTCGGCATTTTTAAAATCATCTGTTTGGTTGTATATTTTGCCAATAAAGTTAAATAGATAACCTTTTTTATATTTGAATTTTTGGTTTTCTCTTATTAAGTCAAGCCCATCATTACCCCATTTTAAACCTATATAAGGTAAATCATAACTGCACAAGTCAACTAGAACAAGAATTGAATCTATTTTTGCACTCTCTTGCAAGGTTGGGATTAATGAATCCAATCTATTTATTCTTTCAGCAATAACCCCTGAAGAAAAAATATTTTGATTAAAAATCAAACATATTATGAATATTTTTATGCCACATGCTATAACAGTACTTTTTCTCATCCACAGCTCAAATTTACCAAACTTAAAATAACAAAATATTACAATAAATAAAATGATTATACATTTTATTGATGAATCTGTTGAAAATATTGAGTTTTGTTTAAAGGAATATCTTCATCACTCACTAATTTATAAAGATTTATATCTTTTAGCAAATCAGATATTTTAATTAAACTACCGTCTAATAGTGCTTCGTTGTTAATCAATCTAACACCGTGACTGTAATCAACGTATGAGTTTTTATGAATATTTGTTAACGGTTGAATAGCTTTACCATCTAATCTGTGCCATCCATAAATTGAAACGTGATTTACTCTGTTTGTATCTGCCAACAAACCACATATAACTACATCCTTTTTGATTCCACCAATCAAATCACCTTGTTTGTATGATTCATTTGTTAATTGACTATCTATTGCAGTATTATGTTTAACAAACATATAGATTTTTTCGTTATTGTTTTCTTTGGGATAATAAGTAACAGGTTCTAATCTAACTGAACTGTTTTTGTATATATCATCTACTAATTTTGGAGTTGGTAAAATTGCTCCATATAAATCTGCAATTTTTTGAGCTGTCATTGGTCCCATTGCTATTCTACAATAGTCTTCATCTGAACCAATTGCTAAATAATCAGGCATAACCTGATATACTAATTCGTGTTCAATTCCGGCTGTATCAAGAAATTTGGACGTAATAGTCACTAATTTTCTGTAAAAACTCGGAATATTCCCTTTTTCAAATTCATTATAAATTAAGTTTTCTCTTTCTAAAAATGACAAAGTATCAATCAATTTCATAAATTCAAAGCCTGTTAAATTCTCTTTTCCACGAGGTGGAATAGCAAATGGTTTTGGCTGCAAATTAGCCGATTGAATTAAATCTTTATATGCAGGCTCGCTATAATACGTATATTTATCTTCTTCATACTTAGTACCGGATAAGATGCCCTGTATGAACCCGGTTTTTTCAACTACAACTGTATGGAAAATTTCCTTATTTGGGTTTTGCTTAAGATTAAATTTTACTCGCCCATTTAATGTTTCAAACTTCATAAAATTATCATCTATTGTATAATTAAACTTAAATACTTTTGAAAAGTCATCTTTCATCATACGACTTCTTGTCCAAGTTCCACCTGTATCGGAAACTATTCTGTTTCCATTTAACAATGCAAGACTATCGTTGTAAACAATAACACTTAAGTAATTTTCCTCAGAGGCATTTAACCAATTTATAAGTTTGTCTTTATATTTTAATTCATAACCATAATCGCTTTCTAAAAAACTTATCCGTTTAACATATGAAGGAATTTCAGAAAAAGCATCCATAAAAGAAAATGTAAACCTTCCTCCTCCACTATGACCGGTTAGAACAACGTAAGGATTATATTCAACAAATAGGCTTTTAATGTATTCTACTAATTGTTTAATAATTACTTCGTGGTTTTCAATATGCTTTGCTTTCCATGCGGGCCAACTTTTTTCGTTGTTTTCTAAATACACAATAACTAAGTTTTCATTAACCAATGTATTTCGCAAAAATCTTGTTTGAGCTCCAACATGCTGAATACCATAATGGAAATTGTCCCCTTCATTTAATTTCTTTCCAGCTGTCCATTCAATTATGTTTCCATTTGGTAATGCATATAACATTATGCATGTTGGTTTTTGAGGATCAAATTTTTCAATAGATGGAGCATTTATTAAAACTTTAATTTCTGGGGAATAATTAAATAAACATACCTGTTCATCAAAATATGGACTCACAACAAAATCCTTGATACCGCTTGCATAAATAAGACTTAAACCAAATTGGAAATTAAACACCAGAATAAATAGATAGAAACCAACTCTTAAATTTTTCATTAAATCCTTCAAATCAAATAATAATAAATAGTAAACTAATGTGTTATCATCAAAGCCGACAAATTGTTAAGTAACTTATCAAAATAATTTATATTTTTGTTAATTAAAAAAGAGAAACAAATTAAAATATGAAAAATTTAATACAAATAGCAGGAATAATTGACAAAAAAGAACTTGTTTTATTGGCTGACCTTGGAACAGATTATTTTGGTTTTCCATTAAGGCTTCCAGTAAATAAAGAAGATTTAACCGAGGATGAAGCTGCGGAATTAATAAAAGAAATAAAACCACCTCGAAAAGGGGTATTAATTACTTATTTAAATCAAGCTGATGAAATTGTTGAATTTGTTAAAAAATTAAATATTCCTGTTATTCAGCTGCATGGTAAAATTAGCAAAGAAGAATTAATAAAGTTAAAACAGTTAATGCCGGAGTTAGAGGTTATTAAAAGTTTGGTTATTGGCGAATATTCCAATCAAGAAATTTTTAATATCGTTAACGAACACAGTAATTGGATAGATGCTTATATTACCGATACATTTGATCCTTCAACAGGTGCATCAGGAGCAACCGGAAAAACACATGATTGGAACATAAGCAGAGAAGTTATTAAACTTTCTCCAAAACCTGTAATTTTAGCAGGCGGGCTTAATCCAAATAATGTTAGAGAAGCTATAATAGCCGTTAAACCTGCCGGTGTTGATGTACATACGGGAGTTGAAGGCAAAGACGGTAGAAAAGATTTTGATTTAGTTAAACGCTTTATTGATGAAGCTAAAAAAGGCTTTGAAGAAATTGGACAAGAAATAAATAGGCTTAAACAAAGTGACATTTGAAAATAAAAACATAATAATTACAGGTGCTTCATCTGGAATTGGTAAAGCTTTAGTAAAAGCGTTGGCAGAATACAAATGTAATCTGTTTATTACTGCACGCAGGGTAAATTTGCTTGAAGAGATTAAAAAAGAATTAGAAGGAAAACCTGCTTCAATTCATTGTATTGCTAATGATGTTGGTGATAAAGAATCCGTTTTTCAAGCTTATAAAGTTATTTCAGAAAAGGAAAACAAAATTGACATTGCAATTCTTAATTCCGGTGTTGGTTATTATATGACTGTTGAAAACTATAATTCAGAACTTGCTGAAAAAACATTTGCTACAAACTTTTTAGGACAAGTTTATTGGATTGAACAATTACTTCCAAATATGATGAAGAATAAAGCAGGGCTAATTGCCGGAGTTTCGTCTTTGGCTGATAATAGAGGTTATTCCGGAAGTGGATTTTATTGTGCAAGCAAAGCGGCTTCTTCTATTTATTTGGAAGGTTTAAGAGTTGAATTAATAAAACACAATGTTAAGGTTTTAACTATTAAACCCGGATTTGTTAAAACCCCAATGACGGATATCAACGAATTTGAAATGCCTTTTTTACTTCAACCGGAACAAGCAGCTAAATACATATTAAATGGAATAAAAAAAGAAAAAAGAATAATCCAGTTCCCTTTGCCAACAACTTTGGGGGCAAAATTTGTAGGGTTACTACCTAACTGGTTATATGATATGTTATCTAAGAATAGGAAATGATGATTTATAATTTGGTATTATTATGAAAGATTTTTTGTTAAAATATTTTGAAATTGATAAGTACAATTCTTCTATTAAAAAAGAAGTTACAGCAGGATTTACTACTTTTATTACAATGGCATATATTATAATTGTAAATCCAAAAATTTTAGAAGCAGCGGGTATTCCGTTTGGTCCTTCAATGACAGCTACAATAATTAGTGCTTTTTTTGGTACTTTCATAATGGGGGTTTATGCAAAACGTCCATTTGCTATTGCTCCTTATATGGGCGAAAATGCCTTTATTGCTTATACTGTTGTTAATGTTTTGGGATATAGCTGGCAGACTGCAATAGGAGCCATTTTTATTGGTGGTGTTCTTTTTACTTTAATTACTGTTTTAAAAATTCGTACTTGGCTGGCAGATTCTATTCCAAATAATCTTAAAATAGCTTTTACTGTTGGAATAGGGCTGTTTTTAGCATTTATTGGGTTAAACGAAACAGGAATAGTTGCGGTTGGAGTCCCCGGTGCACCCGTAAAAGTTGGCAATTTTACTAATCCGGCAATTTTTCTTTCATTGGTTGGATTTTTAATAATCGGCTTTTTGATGATAAAAAAAGTTAATGGAGCAATGATTATTGGTATTTTAGCTACATCGGTAATAGCATTTGTTTTAGGTATAGCCGATATGCCAAAAGAAATAATTTCCATGCCTCCTGATATATCTCCAATTTTTGGAGAATTTGATTTAAAAGGAGCATTAAATTGGGGCTTTTTTGCTGTTCTTCTAACGGTGTTTGTAATGGATTTTGTAGATACTATGGGTACTTTAATTGGCTTGGCATATAAATCGGATATGCTTGACGAAAAAGGGAACCTGCCTGAGATTGAAAAACCGATGTTATGCGACGCTTTAGCCACAGTAGTTGGTGCCGTTTGTGGAACAACAACAACAGGGACTTATATTGAATCTGCTACGGGTATTGAAGAAGGAGGACGTACAGGGTTAACAGCAGTTGTTACTTCTTTGCTTTTTTTATCTGCACTATTTTTAGCTCCTTTGTTTATTGCAATTCCAGCCATTGCATATGGTCCGGCTTTAATTGTTGTTGGTTTGTTAATGATGAATCCTATTAGAAATATTAATTTTGATGACTTAACAGAAGTTATTCCCGTTTTTATTACAATAATTATGATGTGTTTTACATATAATTTAGGTATAGGAATGACTTCATCATTTATTATATATGTAATTATAAGTATATTTGCAGGTAAGATAAAACAAATTAAGCCGGGAATGTGGGTTTTATCTACTCTTTCGGTTTTATTTTATATATTCTATCCTTATTGAAAAAAACAAATATGAGGTGAACTATGGATGAATTTATGGCAGCCGCTATTGAAGAGGCAAAATTAGGTCTTCAAGAAGGTGGTATTCCAATTGGCTCTGTTTTGGTAAAAGATGGTAAAATTATAGGAAGAGGACATAACAGACGTGTACAAAAAAATGACCCTATTATTCATGCTGAAATTGACTGTTTGCAAAATGCAGGCAGAATCGGCACATATAAAGATACTATACTTTATTCTACTTTAATGCCCTGTTATTTATGTGGTGGTGCTATTGTACAGTTTGGAATAAAAAAAGTATATGCCGGTGAATCTGTTACTTTTCCGGGTTCAAAAGAATTTATGGAAAGTCATGGTGTTGAAGTTAATGATCTTGATAATGAAGAATGTAAAAATTTAATGAAGACATTTATTAACAACAACCCAAAACTTTGGAATGAAGATATAGGGGAATTATAAGAAAGGAGTATTACATGGCAACAAAAACTGCTGTTGTAAAACATATTAAAGGCGTTACATTTACAGGTAAAGCTGACTCTAACCATTGGGTTATGATGGATGGTCCTGCTGCTTTTGGTGGAAGCGACGGTGCGGTAAGACCAAAAGAATTATTATTAATTGCTTTAGGTGGCTGCACCGGAAGTGATGTAATAACAATTTTAGAGAAAAAAAGACTAAAAATAGAAGATTTTGAAATGAACATAACTGCAGAAATGCAAGAAGAACATCCACAGGTTTTTACCAAAATCAACATAGAATATGTTTTTAAAGGGAAAAATATACCTGAAAAGGATGTTGAAAGAGCTATTGAGCTTTCTCAAACAAAGTATTGTAGTGTTACTGCAATGCTGCAAAAAGCAATTGAAATTACTCATTCGTTTAGGATTGTTGAATGAAAGGTTACAAACATTTAGATAGTATTACTGCATTTTTTGTTGCTGTTTTATTAATTTCTAATATAGCATCAACAAAAATTTTTAACGTTGGCTTTTTAAGCATTGATGGTGGAATTATTGTTTTTCCATTAAGTTATATATTTGGTGACATTTTAACAGAAGTGTACGGTTATAAAAGATCAAGAAAAGTTATTTGGCTTGGTTTTAGCTCATCACTTTTAATGTCTGCTGTTTTAATTGTTGTTGGGTGGTTGCCAGCAGCCGCTGAATGGGGAAGGCAACAGGCTTATATGGATATTTTAGGAACTGCACCAAGAATAGTTTTAGCAAGTTTGGTTGCCTATTTTTCAGGCGAGTTTACAAATTCATTTATATTAGCAAAAATGAAAATTATTACAAAAGGTAAACATCTTTGGATGAGAACTATTGGTTCAACTATTTTTGGACAAGTTGTTGATAC
The DNA here is from genome assembly GCA_963663265.2 of Melioribacteraceae bacterium. Lineage (GTDB taxonomy): Bacteria > Bacteroidota > Ignavibacteria > Ignavibacteriales > Melioribacteraceae > JAEXOD01. The sequence continues at coordinate 1,397,910 of CAXXXM010000002.1, read as the reverse complement.
TTTGATTTTTAGCTTTATTGCCTTTTATGGTGAATTGCCAATGCCGCTGCTTTGGGAAATTATTATTGCTAATTATATTGTTAAAACTTCTATTGAGGCTTTGTTTACACCAATAACTTATAAGGTTGTTAATTGGCTTAAAAAAGAAGAAACGGAAGATTATTATGATTACAATACAAACTTTAACCCATTTTTAGTTAAAGATGTAAATTAATCAGTAAAAATAAATGTCAGGAATTGGCTTTCTTCCTGAATAACCTTCTTGGGGGGAGTGATAATACATAACTTTTTCTTCGTCACTCCTCCAACATAAAAACACTTCTTGCCCATCAATTATAGATGGAAAATCTACTAATCCAACTGTAAAACTCCAGTCTTTATAAGAACAACCTAACTCTTCTAATTCTTCAATATATTTCTGCATATCTAATATTAGAGTGCGAATTTTATTGTTTTCGTCTTCTTCTCTATCAGTATTTTCCGACAACTCTTTTAATTCTAAGCCACAATTTATTATATCTCTTATGATGCTTTTAACTAATGGTAATGCTTTTTGAGCATCTTGCGGGGTAAAATATTTTGTAATTATGTCAGTCATGGTTTTTCTCTATTTTAATATTAATACAATTTTTGTTTTACTTTAGTTCAATTTAAAACAAAAAAGCCGTGCTTAACAAAACACGGCTTTTTAAACTTCTTTTAGAAAAACTTATTTTATAACATCTAAAGTAAATTGAGGTGCTTTTTTAAGATTCTTTTTATCATAACCACCTTTTAATGCTTTTTTAATATCATTTTCATAAGCTGACTTTTCAACCAAACCAACGTAGGATGATATTATATATCCTTCTTTATCAACAACAAATGAAGTAGGAATAGAACTTATTCCGCCAAAATTATTTATAACTTCATTATCTCCTCTAACAATAGGATAATTTATTTTGTTAGTCTTAATAAACGGAATAACATCTGCAGCAGTTGCTCCACCATGTGTCAATGCATCTAAACTTACACCAATAACTTCAACGCCTTTATCTTTATAATCTTTTTTAAGCTGAATTAAATCAGGAATCCCTTTTCTACAAGGAGGGCACCATGTTGCCCAAAAATCTAAAATTACAACTTTTCCAGCGTAGCTTGAAAGCTTTAATACTTCGCTTTTTTGATAGTAAGGAGGATAAGGTCCTTCTTGAGTTTCACCACCTGTATTGTTGGCAAAAAACAAAATTAAGAATATAGTTAAAAAAGCACCTGTATAAATATAATTTTTATATTTTTCAAAATTTGAAGGGGTTTTCTGTATATCATTTTTTTTATTGTTTTTTTGAGCTTGATTCATGCTTTCTCCATTCATTTAATATATACTAATATACACAATTTAATTTAATTTTGGCAAGTTGTTAATTTCGTTTACAAACACTTCAATTTGGTTATCATCAAATCCTTTTTCTTTTGCGGCTGAATATAGTGACCCCCAAATGGGTTCTCCGCAGCGTAAACATCTAATCCCTTTTTCCATCAAATAAACAATTGAATCAGGAATTAAGTTTACTAAATCTTCAATTTCAGTCTCTTTTGTAATTTTAACTTTGTTTGGCATCGTTTTGTTCCTGTTTCTTTTTTGACGGAAAAGAAAGTAATAAGCCGGCAATACCACCGTAAATTGTTGAAATATAAGGATTACTGGTTATCGGGCAGCTCCCGTTTGCACAACCAATAAAGTAATAATAGGCATATCCCGCAATCATTCCTAATGTTGGCGGTAAAACTCTTTTAATCAAAAAATTTTTATCTATCTTCATTTTTATTCTTTCATAATTTGTATGTTTATAAGATGAATCAATTGTAAAATAGATTCAAAATCGTAAAATAATTCGAAATTTAATTGGGATTGTCTTGCTCTTGTAATCGGGATTATTTAGCTTTACATTAGTGAAATTTTGAATATTTTAAAATTCGGAGGATCCATGCCAGAATACAATAAACATCTATATATGATAGTATTTCCTATTAATGCATTGGTAGCTTCACAATTAGAACCGGATAAGTTTGCCGAACATTATATAATTGGAAGTGCAAAGCATTATAGCGGCAAGGTAATTTTTGCCGAAATAGATATAAATTATAGAAACGATTATTTCCAGATTGATGAGCATTTGAAAGTAACTGTACCTCATGAAGATGGAAGCCCTAAAAAAACAAAGTTTATTTGTTCCTATAATGTTTTGGAACATGTTGAGTTAGATGCAATAAAAACTTTGTTTTTATGTACCGCAAATGGTAAGGTTCTTCCAATACAGCCTGCCGAGTATACTGCTGTTAATGAACCAGGTTTAATAAGAATTTATCAAGAAATCTGTCCTCTTGAAAATTTAGTGGCATCTGCATTAGACCAAAGATATTTTGGTAAATTTATTACTACTCAAACCCGTTCAAAAGGAGCACCTAAAATGGTGTTTACTCAAATTGAGTTTAATATAGAACAATTTTTTGAGATGAATAAAGATAAAGAAATTTTCCATGCTGAATTATATGGAATTAACCCTTATAGATTGTATGATTGTATAATGGAGATTAAAGGCAAACCCGAAAAATTGAATAAAACAATCAGTTTGGGAAGCTTGTTAAGAGATATATCGTATAAATTCTTAAGACATGGCTTTTGGTTTGCTGAAGGTGAAAAACTTAAATTTTTCCCAATGCCATCATTAAATGATTTGGAAAACAAATACTATCATTGGTGGAAATTTGTTAGATAAAGGATTTATTTCTTTTAGGCTCTTCTTGAAGAGCCTTTTTTATTTCCTCAGGGCAGAATATTTAATTTGCTTTTTGTCTTATTATTAAATTCTTTTCTTTCCGCAATTATAATTTATTTGTAGTTAATTAGGTAACATAATATCTTGAGGAAAAGATTGGATATTGAAATAAGGGAAGTAAAATCAAAAAAAGATTTGAAAAATTTTATTGATTTTCAATACAGTTTGTATAAAAACAATAAGTTTTGGGTGCCGCCATTAAAAAGGGATGAATATCATTCTTTATTAAAAAACCAAAATCCAGCATTTGAATTTTGCGAAGCAAAATATTGGCTGGCGTATAAAAACGAAAAAATTGTTGGTAGAATTGCCGGAATAATTAACAATAAATATAATGAAATATGGGACAAAAAAGTTGCTCGTTTTGGCTGGTTCGATTTTATTGATGATAGTGAAGTTGCAGCAAAACTTTTACGAACAGTTGAAAATTGGGCAAAAGAAAAGAATTTAGATACTGTTAATGGACCTTTAGGTTTTACTGATATGGATGCAGAAGGTTCTTTGGTTGAAGGATTTGAAGAATTAAGTACTTATGGTGCATTATATAATTACAGATACTACCCGTTATATATTGAAAAGTCAGGCTACAAAAAAGAAAGCGATTGGGTTGAATTTGAAGTAACTATTACCCCAAAGGTTGATGAAACTGTTAAACGAATTTCTGAAATAGCACTAAAAAGAAATAATTTACATGTTTTGGAGGTTAAAAATTCCAAAGAGTTTTTGCCTTATGCAAAAGAGATTTTTCAAGTTTTAAATGATACATATAAAAATCTGTTTGGTTTTGTTGAACTTTCGGAACGACAAATTGATGATTACGTAAAACAATATTTTGGATTTGTTTTGCCGGAATATTTACCGGTTGTTTTAGATGAAAACAATAAAGTTGCAGCATTTGGAATTACAATGCCATCACTTTCAAAAGCTATGCAAAAAAGCAAAGGACGTTTATTCCCTTTTGGCTTTATACATGTATTAAAAGCGATGAAACGTGCTGACAGGGTAGATTTGTATTTAACCGGTGTAAGACCTGATTTACAAAACAAAGGTGTAAATGCAATCTTAATGTATCAGATAAACAAAATGCTTGTAAAAAATAAAATTAAAAAAGTTGAAACAAACAGAGAGTTGGAAAACAACTTAAAAATACAAGCACAATGGAAGTTTTTTGAGACACGATTACATAAAAGAAGAAGGTGCTATTCAAAAACAATTGAGAGCTAATATGCCAAAAGATAGAGATTCTGTCCCCTTTGATGTTGAGTATTTTAAAAAGCTTAATGCTAAATTAACTACTGAACAAGTATTTACTAAAATATATGATACTGCACATTGGAATGGAGATTCTTCTGTTTCGGGTTCTGGTTCAAATACTGTTCAAACAGATGAAATCTCCAAAAAAATTCCCCTATTAATTAAAAACTTAAATATAACCTCATTGCTCGATTTGCCATGTGGCGATTTTAATTGGATGGACAAGTTAAACATTCCGGTTAATTATATCGGCGGGGATATTGTTAAAGGATTGATTGAAAAAAATATTAAAAGATATAAAAGCGAAAATAGAGAGTTTTTAGTTTTAGATATAATTAATGATTCTCTTCCCTCTACCGATTTAATTTTATGCAGGGACTGTTTTGTGCATCTTTCAAATAACGATATTTTGAAAGCGATACAAAATATAAAAAAAAGCAAATGTCAATATTTATTAACTACTACTTTTGTAGAATGTGATACAAACGAAGATATTATTACAGGTGATTGGCGTGTTATTAATTTGCAAAAAGAACCATTTAATTTCCCTGAACCACTTTTAATAATAAACGAAAAGTGTTCTGAAGGTAATGGTACATATTCTGATAAAAGTTTGGGTTTATGGAAAATTAAAGATATTTATTTAATTTAAAACATTATATTAAATAAAGCGTCTTAATAGACAAAAATTGGATACTAAAGAAATATGAATATTAAAGTTATTGGTTTTGATGCAGATGATACACTTTGGCTGAATATGACATTTTTTGAAGAAATAGAAAAATCATATTGTGAACTGTTAAAAGAATTTATTGCAGAAAAGGAATTATCGGAAATATTATTTAAAACTGAAATTAAGAACATGGAAATTTACGGTTATGGTGTTAAGAGTTTTATGTTAAGTATGATTGAAACTGCAATTAATGTTTCTAATTATAAAGTACCAAACGAAAAAATTGAAGAAATGATTAAAATGGGTCAACATCTTTTATACCGCCCTGTTGAATTATTAGATGGCGTTGAAAATGTTTTGAAAGTTTTGAGCAAAAAATATAAGCTTATTGTTGCTACTAAAGGGGATTTGATTGATCAAGAAAGTAAATTACGCCGTTCAGGTTTGGAGCAATATTTTCATCATGTGGAAATTATGAGTGATAAAAATGAGGATAATTATAAGTCTTTGTTAAAACATTTAGATATAGAACCTGAAGAGTTTTTGATGGTGGGAAATTCGTTGAAATCCGATATTTTGCCTGTCGTAAATATTGGCGGTTATGGAATTCATGTTCCGTTTCATATTACTTGGCTGCATGAAGTAATTGATGAAAGTAAAATTAAAAACAAAGATAAGTTTAAAGAAATAAACAATATTTCAGAACTTTTGGGATTAATTTAATGAGAAAAGAAATAAATAAAGATAATTGGATAAGAAAAGAACAGTTTGAATTTTTTAACACATTTGAAGAGCCTTTTTGGGGTATAACCGCAAATGTAGATTGTACAATTGCATATAGAAAAGCTAAAGAAAAGAATTATTCGTTCTTTTTATATTATCTATATAAGTCCTTAAAAACAGTAAATCATATTGATGAATTAAAACTAAGAGTTATTGATAATAAAATTTATTTATATGATGTGATAAATGCTTCTCCGGTAATTGATAGAGATAATGGAACATTTGGATTTGCCAGAATAAATTATTACGAAGATATAGAAACATTTATGGATAAAGCCAAAGAAGAAGTTCAAAGAGTACGAAATATGAAAGGTCTTTTTACTTGTGAAGAAGTTGAAGATGTAGTTCATTATTCAACAATTCCATGGATATCATTTTCAGCCCTTTCACATGCTCGCCCTTTTTCAGTTAAAGATTATGTCCCCAAAATTACATTCGGAAAATTTTTTATTGAAAACAATAATAAACTTCTTCCAGTTTCAGTACATGTTAACCATTCTTTAGTTGATGGATATCATGTTGGAAAATTTTATGAGATTTTTCAAAACTTTTTAGATGAATAAGAAAGGATTCTAAAATGGAATTGTTCTATACTATATTAGGAGCCGGCGGCTCAATTGGTAATGCACTTGCTGATGAATTATTAGCACAAAATAAAAAAGTTAAGCTGGTATCACGAAAGGGTGCCAAAGTTAAAGGTGCAGAGTCGGTTGCAGCAGATATACTAAATTATGATGAACTTGTTAAATCGGTTAAAAATTCATCAGTAATATTTTTAACAGTAGGTTTGCAATACGATTATAAAGTATGGTCTGAAAGCTGGGTAAAAATAATAAAAAATACAATTAAAGCTGCTAAAGAAGTAAATGCAAAGTTAGTGTTTTTTGATAATGTTTATATGTATGGAAAAGTTGATGGTAAAATGACTGAATCTACACCATATAACCCATGCAGTAAAAAGGGAAAAATAAGAGCAGAAGTTGCCAAGTTGATAGAAGAGGAGTTTACTAAAGGCGAATTAAAATCATTAATTGCAAGAGCGGCCGATTTATATGGAATTTATGGGGGAAATAACTGTATTCCAAATTTTATGATTATTGAAAATTTGCTTAAAGGAAAAAATGCTCAATGTTTGGCAAACATTAATACTCTTCATTCATATACATATATTCCTGATTGTGCAAAAAGTTTAATTCTTTTAGCGGATGATGAAAATGCATTTAATCAAGTATGGCATCTGCCAACTTTTAATCCACCAATAACAAGTAGACAATTTATTGATCTAACAGCAAAAATATTAAATATAAACGCAAAAACTACCATTCTAAAATCGTGGATGGTAAAACTTTTGGGATATTTTGTTAAACCAATTAATGAAGTATATGAAATGCTTTATCAGGCTGAATATGATTATTATTTTGATTCAACAAAATTTAACAAGACTTATAATTTTTATCCAACGTCTTATGAAGTGGGTATTACTGAAACTATCGGTTGGATAAAAAATAATAAAAATAAATATTATGGTAATGGATAATTGATTATATTGTATTAAGATATTTATAAAGGAAAGAAAATGCAGCCAGTACTTTTTATTGGTCATGGCAGCCCGATGAACGCAATAGAAGATAATCCTTTTACGCAAGCACTTAGTACGATTAAACAGACATTACCTTCAGTTCCAAAAGCCATTTTAGTTGTTTCTGCTCATTGGTTAACCGATGCAAGCCTTATTTCAACTTCGTCAGCACCTAAAACTATACATGATTATTTTGGTTTCCCACCACAATTATATGAGGAAAAATACCCGGCTCAAGGTGCAAAAGAGATTGCCGGAAAACTAATTAAAACAGTATCTGAATTAAAAGAAGATGATGAAATGGGACTTGATCATGGAGCCTGGTCAATATTGAAACATATTTTCCCAAAAGCCGAAATTCCCGTATTTCAGTTAAGCATAAATTATACTATAAGTATGCGTGACCATTTTGAACTTGCAAAAAAACTTAGTTATTTACGCAGCCATAATGTTTTAATAATTGGAAGTGGGAATGTTGTTCATAATTTGGCGTTGTATAATGATAAAGACCCGGCACCATATGAGTGGGGGATAAAATTTAACAATCGGGTAAAGAAGTATTTAGTAAATAAAGATTATGAAAGTTTAATAGAATATAACAAGGAAGACAATCATTCTCTTGCTGTACCAACAAGTGAGCATTATATTCCCCTTATTTATTCATTGGGTGCATCAATTACCGGTGATAAATTAGAAATAATTTATGATGAAGTAATATCTTCTATCAGCATGCTTAGTTTTAAGCTTGGTTAATATTAAGGGGTTAATTAAACCCCATATTAATTAAAATAATAAAGCATCGCATATATAGTTGTTTAAGGCTATGTTTGTTTCTTTTGAAATCGGTTCAATTAGTTTTCCAATATTTTCAATATCGTTAGGTGATATAATTGTTTTGGATACTACTAAATCCTCAACCGGATGAGATATATCACTAAGTTCAGGCAAAATATTAAGAGCATCAGTTACCATAAGTTCGTTTGGATTTAATATTTTGAAATTTTCGATTTTGGAGCTGATACACTTGTTAAATTGAGGAATGCTGAATTCGTAATGAGTGCAACATAATGCAAATAAATAAGGTGTGTTGTGTAATGGTCCCGGTACGGCTTCAGAAAGGTATTTAGTTATTAACTCTTCTACAATGGGAGCAGAAGCATTTATTTGAATTTCGGATTCTAAATTTTTACATGGTTGTTCGATAATGTTGCTTTCAGGCACTCCTGCTTTTAGCAATAAGTTTTTATGTGCTTTCCCATTAATTGTTGTTGGTGTACCAAATAAAACTATTTTACACTTATCGTTATACTCCTTTAGAATTAGTCTAACTCCAATATCAACAATACCCATAACTTTTGTTAATGGATTTCTAAAAAACTCAGTATGTTCATATACAACTGATAAAGTATTGCAAGCAATTAAAATAATATCCGGTACAAAGTTTTTTGCCATGCTATTTATTGCTTTGTTAAAAACAGTAACTTTTTCTTCAAAGCTGTTCATGCTGTTGTAGCCGTAACCTTCTTTAGGAAGAGAATTAAAATAAATTAGCTTTATTTTTTTTGAGTATTTATTTTGTGATATTTGTTTACGCAGACTTGCCACAACATTTAATCCACCTAACCCACTATCTGTAACCAGAATAGTGTACTGTTCTTTTTTCATTATGCACCTAATCAAAATATAATAAATCGTTACTTTAAATTTACAAACATTTGAATGTTTTTAGTTTCACCGGCTATAACAATTGAATCCTTTTCTTGAATAATATAATCACCATCCGGATTAGGAATTATTTTATTATCGTTTTTAACATTACTTTTTATAGCAAGCAAATTTAGACCATACTTGTTATAGAGATTTAAAGAGTTGATCGACTTTCCAACAATAAAGATAGGAGGAACAATTTCAGTAATAGCAAAACCAACTCTTGTATGAAGTAAATTATACTCGTTTTTCAAATCTAAATTGTCTGCTAATTCATTAGCTAAATCAATTGTCTCAACCTCTTTATAATAAGCCTTAATTATATCTTCTTTCCAAAGCATGCCTATAACTTTGTTGTTTTGAAATTCCACAACAGGTATACCTTCTAAATCATATTTGTTCATTATAAATAAAGCATTATTGCAATCGTCATCCAAAGTAACCGTTTCATATTCTGTAATTGCAATATCTCCAGCCATTAAAAGTTGTTGAAGAGAATCTCTTTCTTGAACAGAATTTTTAATATCTGTTGAAATTATTACACCTTTAAGGATTCCTCTCGAATCAATAACGGGAAAGATAGGGTTTTTATGATTTATTATTTTGTTAATTATATAATTAAAGTTATCACTAATTGAAATTGCTTCAAACGATTTTGTATAAACATGGACTACTTTTAATTTTTGAGTTAAATTAATATCAATTCCATTTCTCATTTTTTTATTCTGCAAGCAAAACTTGAAGGTAAAAACGGAATCCTTACAAAATTTTGTAGCAGTAATAAAACTCACAACAGATGTAACAAATAATGGAAGTACGATATTAATATTACCAGTCAGTTCAAATAGAATAATAATTGCAGTAATAGGTGCTCTTGTTGTTCCGGCAATAAATCCGGCAATTCCGACTAATGCAAAACTTAATGGTGAAACATTATAACCCGGAAAGATGTTGTTAATTGCTATACCGAATAAATATCCCGCAAAGGCTCCAATAAAAATTGTTGGTGATAAAGTTCCGCCAGAGCTACCTGACCCTAATGATAAAAATGTTGCAAGGGCTTTTAGAAGAACAATTATAAGCAATGAATGCCAAACAATTGAATTAGAAGTAAAAAGCAGGTTAATGGAATCGTAGCCAATTCCCAAAACTTGAGGATAATAAATACCAATAATTGCAACAATAAAACCACCAAGTGCAGGTTTAAGCATCGGGTGTAATTTTATTTTATTAAAAAAGGTATCTGAAAACTTTAATGAACGAATAAACAAAAGAGAACAAAATCCGCAAATAATACCTAATAACAGATAAAAAAACAATTCATAATAACTATTTAAAGAGAAGGGTGGGATAATAAATCTATTAAATTTTCCAATAACAAGTTCTCTTGTAACAGCCCCCATTAGTGAAGCCGTAAAAATTGCAGTAAACTGAGAAAATGCAATATCCAACATAATAATTTCAACCACAAAAACTGCACCGGCAATAGGGGCATTAAATATTGCAGAAATTGCAGCGGCAGCACCGCATGCCGAAATAGTCTTTAGTCGTTTGTCGGTAAGTTTAAATAACTGACCAATTGTTGAGCCAAACCCGGCACCAACTTGAATAATTGGAGTTTCTATTCCAACCGAACTGCCTGTACTTACAGAAATGGTGTTGGTTAACGTTTTGGTTACAACAATACGAGGATACATTTTTCCTCCTTTAAAAAGAATAGAATTTAATACTTCATAAAATCCAATTCCTTTTGCTTCGGGAGAAAAGAAAAAAAATATTGGTGCAATGGCTAATGCCCCAATAACCGGTAATAACAGGCGTAAATACCAACTTGTATTTGAAATGTTTTCTTGAATGCTGCCATTGCCCGGGAAAAAGAAAAACGAAACTTGGTCAATTAAAAATTTCATTCCAACTGCTGCCAAGCCTACAATTATTCCAATAAAAAAAGCAAGAATAATTATAAATGTGTCTTCGGTAAGTTTAGTATGCTTTAACAATTTTAATAAGCGACGGGAGGGAGCTGAATAAAGATTCTTTAATGTTGAGCTCATTATGGTTTCCGCATTTATAAACTTATTATTAAGTCGTTAATATAAAAAGATTTATTATGATAAAAAAACACCATCATTATTATTCCTGGCACATTTGTATTATTTTTCACAATTTAGGTTATTATTCTAAATGATAAGACCATTTTATCGCTGCCTTTTTTCATTTTAAGTTTTATATTTATATTTGGAAATAGAATATAAAAATACAAAGAGGAATTTATGAAAATAATAAAAAGTTTAATAAGTTTTATAACTTTAGCAATTTTGATAGTTGGTTGTAGTGGAAATACACCACAAGGAAAATTTGTTATTGCACCCGAAAAGCCACAAGCAGGAGAATATGTTACTATTAAATATAATCCGATAGGCACTAAATTAGAAAAAGAAAATATAATTAAAGCTTTTGTTTATTTTTATGATAAAGAATTGGTTAAAACAGAAGAATATACATTAAAAAATGAAGATGGTATTTGGAAAGCTACTTTTAAAACTGATTCATCTACAAAAGGGGTTGTAATTAAGTTTACAAATGAAAAAGAATTAATTACGGATAATAACGAAAATAAAGGTTATGTTGTAAAAACTTATGATAATTCCGGTAATGTAGTACCAGGAGCAACTGCCGGTTTAGCAATGTGTTATGCAGATTGGGGTTATTATCTTGATATTGAAACCGATAGAGAGTTGGCTTATAAATTATTTAATGAAGAATTTTCTAAAAATGAAAACTTAAAGAAAGGGTTTATTCCTACCTATTTATTTTTAATTAATAGATTAAATAGTCAACAAGCAAGTACATTAATTCCGGCTGAGCTTTCTAAATTAGAAAAAGAATCAACATTAGATGAAAAAACTATTACTTCTATGATAAATTGGTATACTCAATTCAAGGATTCTAAAGCAGAAGTATACACTAAAATGCTTGCTGAAAAATTTCCACAAGCAATTTATTTCCAACAAAAAGATTATACAGCATTTAGAAATGCAGCGTTAGAACAAAAAATTGAAATGGTTAAAGCTTTTGCCCAAAAATATCCTAATTCCGAATATACTCAAAGCATGTATAATAGTATTTTAGCCGAATATGTTAAAACAGAACAATATGCAAAAGCAAAAGAATATATAAATGCAAATTCGTCATCAATAAGTCCATATCGTTTGGGTATGACAGCCAACGCAATTTTGGAATCAGGAAAAGATAATCAATTAGCTTTTGAAATAGCTAAATTAGGTGTTGAAAAGGCTGACGAATACTTAAATAAGCCGTCAGAAAAACAACCTGAATACTCATCTGTTGAACAATGGAAAAGAGAAAGAGAAGGAGTTTTAGGGTATAACGAGTTTTGTTTAGCTAAAATTCAATCAACAATGGGTTATAATGATTTAGCTGCCGGTAACATTGTTACAGCATTTAAATTAACAAGAGGATTAGATGCAGATATTAATTGTGCATATGCCGACCAATTAATTAAAAATGGAAATTTTGCAAAAGCCAAAGCTATTTTAGAATTTGATATTAAAAATGGTAATGTAAGTGATAAAACAGAAGAACTTTTAAAAGAAGCTTACACAAAAGATAAAAATAACACAGTTGCCTACGATAAATATTTAGCTGATTTAAAAGCTTTGGTTGACGCAGGATTGTTAGAAAAAATTAAAAAAGAATTGATTGATATCCCGGCTCCTGATTTTACTTTGTTAGACGTTAATGGCAAATCTGTTTCATTAAGTGAATTTAAAGGTAAAACTGTAATTGTTGACTTTTGGGCTACTTGGTGTGGTCCTTGTATGAGTTCTTTCCCGGGTATGAAAATGGTTGTTGAAAAATATGCAAACGACCCAACGGTTAAAATTTTGTTTGTTAATACATGGGAAAGAGTTGACGATAAATTAAAAAATGCTAAAGAGTTTTTAGCAAAAACCCAATATCCATTTCATGTTTTATTAGATGATAAAAATACAGCAGTTGAAAGCTTTAAAACAACCGGAATTCCAACAAAGTATTTTGTTGATAAAAATGGTAAAATTCGTTATAAAAGTGTAGGTTTTAGCGGTAATAATGAAGAAATGGCAAAAGAAATTGATTTAATTATCAATTTAATTAAATAGATTATTATTTGTGTTTTGTTATATAATAATCGCTTTTCTCATCAAATGGGAAAAGCGATTGTTGTTTGTGGAATAACCTTTAATTAGCCATTTTGATTGATTCGCATGGCGGTTATGATTGATGATGTTTTATAATTGAGGAATACTCTCGACCGTAGCACCCGAGAACAAAAATGCCTCATCGAGGCGACACAAAAAATAATAATCAATCGTATGAATAAAACCAAAATCTTGGAAATTTAATGAGTTTTATAGAAATTTTATTGGTGGCAATAGGATTGGCGGCTGATGCCTTTGCGGTTTCTGTAAGCGTGGGGTCATCTGGAATTGTAAGTGATAAACGGTCTTCAATTCGTTTATCTTTTCATTTAGGATTGTTCCAGTTTTTAATGCCAATAATTGGGTGGTATGCTGGCAGCAAATTTTCATTTTTTATTAAAGAATTTGACCATTGGATAGCATTTTTTATTCTTTTTTACATCGGTGCAAAAATGATTATTGAAGGAAGAAAAGGTGAAGAAGAAAAAATACAAAAAAATTTAACCAAAGGAATGTCAATGGTAATGGTTTCAATTGCTACCAGTATCGATGCTTTGGCAATGGGATTAAGTTTGGCATTTTTAAATATTACCATTTTTTATCCAAGTGTTGTAATAGGAATTGTAACTTTTATTTTGGCAGTAATTGGATTTGAAGCAGGCACAAAACTAAAAGGTCATTTTGGAAAAGGTGTTGAAATCTTCGGCGGTGTTGTTTTGATTGGTGTAGGTGTTAAAATACTACTTTCACACTTGTTTGGATTATAAAAGAACTTCTTTTTTTACTATTTTGTTATAAAGAATAAAATATAGGGTGAACATGACAAAGCGAGTGATTTTACTTTTATTAATTGTATTTAATTATAATGTTTTTGCACAAATTACAGGTTCAATAACCGGCAAAGTTGTTGATAAAAACACAAAAGAGCCGATTCCCGGTGTTAATATTAGAGTTCTTGATACAGATTTGGGAGCCGCAACTGACATTAATGGTAATTATATTATTGAAAAAGTTAGTATAGGAACTCATTCTGTTCAGGCTTCTTTTATTGGTTATAGTTCTGTTATTAAAACCGATATTGTTGTTAAATCAACGAAACCTGCCGTAGTTGATTTTGAGTTAATTGAATCAGTCATTGAGCTACAAGGGGTAACTGTAACCACAGGATATTTTAATATCATTCCAACCGAAGTATCAAGTTTAACGGTTCTTGGTTATGAAGAGATAAGACGCTCTCCGGGTGGTTTTGAAGATGTTGTACGTGCATTATCAATTTTACCGGGAGTTGCCCAAGCAAGTGCAGGACGCAATGATCTGGTTGTACGAGGTGGTGCCCCATCTGAAAATTTATATTTAGTTGATGGTTTTGTTGTTCCAAACATTAACCACTTTGGAAGTCAGGGTGCAACAGGTGGACCTTTAAGCTTTATCAATCTTGATTATGTAAAAGAAACATCGTTTTCAACAGGTGGTTTTTCCGCACTCTATGGTGATAAGTTATCATCGGTTTTAAGTATTGACCTAAAAGAAGGCAGAACTGACAGGTTTGGCGGAAAAGCATTGGTTTCTGCTACTCAGTTTGGACTAAACTTAGAAGGACCAATATCTGAAAACTCAAACTTCCTGTTTTCTGTAAGAAGAAGTTATTTGGATTTTATTTTTAATGCTGCCGGTTTTGGATTTGTCCCCGAATACTACGATGTAATTACCAAAGTTAATTACGATATAAGCAAAAGCGATAAACTTAGTTATTTGTTTATTGGTGCGTTTGATAGAGTAAAATTTAATAATGATAGTCGAGATAATTTAATAGATAATTCAAGAATTTTGGCATCAAATCAAAATCAATATGTTACCGGTGTTTCTTATAGAAGACTTTTTGGAAAAGGCTTTTTTACTGTTGGTTTAAGTAGAAACTTTGTGGATTATGATACTTTTCAAAAAGATACTTTATTAAATCCAATTTTCCTTAATAAATCAAAAGAAGGGGAGAATGAATTAAAATTTGATATGGTATATAAGCTATCGGGTAATGCGGAATTAAATTTTGGATTGTCCGGCAAATTGATTAGCTTTAATGCTGATATATTATTCCCCAATAGTTTTGTTACCACATTTGGTGATACTTTAAGCCAAAACAATTTAACTGCCGATACATATTTCCATAAGTATGCTTTTTATGCTCAGTATAGTAATTTGTGGTTTAATAAGGTTCGGTTTAATTTAGGTGTACGAGGGGATTATTTTAATGAAATTAAAAAAGACTTCTATATAAGTCCTCGACTTTCAATTTCTTATCCCCTTGCAGAAATGACAAATATTAGTTTTAGTACCGGTATATACCATCAGTTCCCATCGTATATATGGCTTTTAGGAGATACACAAAACAAAAACTTAAAGGCTATTAAGGTTGAACAATTTGTAATTGGAATTGAACAAATGTTAAGAAGAGATGTGCGGGTTAAGCTTGAAGGTTACTATAAAAACTATAAAGATTACCCGACAAGTGGTTTACGCCCTTATTTAGTACTTGCTAATACAGGTGCCGGATATGCTGGCAGTGATGATAACTTTGCTTCTTTTGGATTGGAACCCTTAGTAAGTGAAGGAAAAGGAAATTCACGAGGTGTTGAGTTTTCAGTTCAAAAAAAATCATCAGATATTCCTCATTACGCTTTATTAAGTGTTACTTACAGTGAGACAAAATTTACGCCGCTTGACGGTATTGAAAGAAAAGGAAATTATGACCAGAAGTGGATAATTAATTTGAGTGTGGGGTATATACTTGATGATAATTGGCAGATAAGTTCGAAATTTAGATTTTCTACCGGCTCGCCATATACTCCTTTTGACAATTTTGGTAACCAAAGCGTGTTGTTATTTAATACTAAAACTCTGCCCGATAATCATAGTTTGGATATAAGGGTTGAACGCAAATGGACTTTTGAAAGTATGGATTTAATTGCCTATATAGATATCCAGAATATTTATAATAGAAAAAATAGAACCTCAGTAAGATGGGACTATGAAGAAATGAAGATTAGAGATGAATCTTCAATCGGTCTGCTCCCGTCAATAGGAATAAGTTTAGAGTTTTAAGACTCGCTTGGAATAATATTAATTTTTTCCGAATCGCTGTTCGGCTCGGAATAAAATGATATTATGTATTTAATTAAAGCTTTAAGTGAATCGGAAAGAGTATCATTATTAGTTCCTTTTAATTGAAAATGTATTCTTTCCGCATTCAACATAAATATTTCAATTTTAGATTGAATTATTTGCGGAAACTGGTTGCCATCTGTTTCAATTGCAAGAAACGGTAAATTAGAAAAGTATGAGGATAGATAATCTATTCTATTTTCTCCTTTTAATTTGCCAGCATAATTCATTTCTATGTTTAGTATTGATTCAGCAACTCGTGAAGGCATGCACCCAAAAGGACCTATTGAGATTATTCCACATGAATGGTTTAATATTTCTTTTAATGCAGAACCAATTGTTAAAATTGCTTCCCCTTCAAGTTCCGGTGAAATAAACTTTGATGCTATACTTATTATTGATTCAATATCAATCATTTCAAATTCGACCAAATCAGTTTCAGCCAAAATGGTTTTAATTTTTCGCTCAATTCGTTTTTGTTCAAATGACTTTATCTTATTATATAATATGTCTTTTATTGTTAGCGATGGATTATTTTTGTTCTCTAAATAATTGGAGTAATATACATATTCACTAATAGGTGCAACCGTAACAACAAAATCTTTTTCAGCAAGGCGATTAATTAAATCAATTTTAGAAAATTCATCATGTCTTACAAAAATTTCGCCTATAACTGAGACCTTTTTTGCATTGGAAATAGAAAACCTTTTTTCAATCTTTTTTAATATACTTGCGGATTTTTTTAACTGTTCAAATATTTCATTTGTTGGTTTTGATGCAATTACTTCTTGAATTATTTCCCACTCATGTTTGAAAGTTTTTAATGCACTATTTTTATTAAAGGCTAATACACGTATGGCGTTTTCAATATTTTTAAAGACATCTGCAATAACAAAAGCAATCCAGCCCCGTAAAAAGAAATCTGAACCAAGACCTGTATACCCGTCTTCATCGCTTAAAGTAAATAGACCAATATTTTTAAGTTTGTTTTTCCTGATAAAGTTTTCTAAAAAAACGGTATACTGTCCTAACCTGCATGGTCCGTTTCCGGCTGACATAAAAAACAAACTAATTTCGTCGGCATCCTTTTTATTAGTGTAATAATCAACTAAAGCTCCCGTACACAATTGTAAGGGTAAACATTCTTTGCATAAAGTGTTGCCACGTCCCAACTTTAATGTGTTATTATTGTAAATTGGGAGTACTTCGCTGTTAATACCAAAATATTTAAAATTAGCTCGCATTGCTTCTGATGATATTATGCCCATGCTTGGTAGTAAAATCTTAACTTTAGGATCGTACAATGAATATTTTTTATTTTCGGAGTGGTTAAAAATATCATAGTTAGGTAAAACCTGAATAGGCGTAAATAAAATATTATTAAGCGAAGAAGATTCTTTTAGTTTTAAGTAACTGCGGAATATATCAATTGCTGCTTCAATTCGTGTGTTAATACCGGCATCGGCTGAATGGCTGTCCAACTCTAAAGTTAAAGAAGGTTTGCTTCCCATTATATCCCTAAAATATCCTAATAAAAACGAGTCAGGTCCGCAGCTAAAGTTTGTGATGTATACAGCAAATAACTGGGGATTATTGACTGTTAACTTTGCAGTTTTTACAATTTGAGTTCCCGTTCCCCAATACATATGATTAATGGACTCGTAAGAATCAAAATCAAGAAAATCCATTGGAACAACTGAAATGTTACGCGATGTAAACTTTCGAGGAATTCCCATATTTGCTTGTTCGGCAAAAGCGTTATATGAACGCCCAATTAATACTATTCCAATATCTTCAGGGTTCTCTTTGAGATCGTCAATAAAATGTCTGCCGTGTTGCTTAAATTCAACAAACATTTCTTTTTGTTTCTTTAATGCAGAGTCCAAGCTTGAAACGGCTTTTTCTTTTTCAATTCCTAAGTCTAATGCTGTTTTAATTAATCCAAGTTTATCATCAAAAATGTTATTAAAATCAATAACCGGAGAAATTATTTGAATATTATTTAGTTCATCTTTAAATGCTGCATGTAGATAATAACTTTCTGATTGAACAAGAACACATGTTTTTTGATTAATGCTGTTTACTTCTTTTTTTGCAAGTTCTTTTATGTGAGGAATAAATATATAATTAGGCTTTTTACTTATTAAGTTTTCCATAAAAGCATGTGAAAGTTCAACGGGATAGCAAAATGAAGATGATACTTTTTCAACACCTGTTGGATTTGGAATAGATTCAAGAATTACATTAAATCCCAATTCGGAAAAATAGTTATAAAAAAGAGGGTAATAAGTATTAGTTAAAAACGATTTTAGTATCCCAATTGTTTTTTTTGAGGTGTCAAAATTTTTGTTGTTAATATATTTGTTAAAAACTAACTCTTGTCTCAGTTTTACGTAATCGGTGGTTATGTTTGGTTTATCTTTTGTTTTTATAGAATTATATAAATTACAAGCTCCGCCAAAGGGGAACAATTTATTTTCAATTTTAAAAACAGAAATTTGGCATTTCCTATCGCAATTATCTTTGCCCCCAATGCAAATAAATGATTTTTCAAAGTTAATTTCCCTTTCAATTAATTCAGAAAGCGAAAAAAGCTTTTTTCCAAGAATGTTTTTTTCAATCCGTTTTTTTACTTCTAAGGCAACTCCAAAAGCACCCATTAAGCCTGGTTCGGGAGGAACAATAATTTCTTTGTTTGTTAAGGCAGCCATAGCAATAGGAACGGCTTTGTTGTAACAAACGCCACCTTGCATAAAAATCTTTTTACCGGTTGGTCTATTCCCCTTAACTCTATTAATATAATTTAGGCAGATTGAATAAACTAATCCTGCAAGTACATCGTTTGTTGAAATTCCATCGTGTAAAGCATTTTTTATATCGCTGCTAATAAAAGCCGAACATTGATCGTTAAAGTTAGGAGGATTATTAGCAGCCAAAGCTAAATCGGCTATACTTAAATAGTCAACATTTAATGTCTCTCCGGCAGCTTCTTCCAAAAACGAGCCTGTCCCTGCTGAACATGCTTCGTTCATTGCGTAATCGGATGCAGTTCCGGCAGTAATATGAGTGTATTTTGCATCTTGACCGCCAATTTCAAAAATAGTATCAACTTCTTTATCAAAAAACAAAGTTGCAGTAGAATGTGCAATTATTTCATTAATGATTGAATTGGTTTGTGCATGTAATCCCGAAATTTCACGTCCCGAGCCTGTAACTCCCAATCCTATAATGTTTATTTTTTCAGTTATTTGTTTATTAAGTGAAATATAACAATTTTTGGATGCGGTTAACGGATTTCCATTAGTTCGTAAATATTCCGAAGCAAGTATAGCATTATCATTAATTCTTAAAATTACAGCTTTTGTAGTAGTTGAGCCTACATCCAAGCCAATAATACATTCATCGCCGGCTAAAGCTTTTTGAAAACTCATTTTTTCAAATTTTACTTTATCAGCAAACAATGCTAATGGAGGATGAAATGAAAAAGCAGTTTTGTATTGTTTGAATAAATTTTCGTAATCAAGAGTTGGGATATTATTATAATAAGAAAAATAAGCTGCACCTAAGGCTTCAAAATATCCTGATGTTTCGTTTACAAATAAATTAGGCAACCGGTTTTTTAAATGAGCAACAAAGCCTTCGTTTTTAATAGTATTGCCTATTAAGAGAATACGTTTTTCTTTATATCGGGGTATTAGGTTGATAATTTTATCAGCCATCATTTTGCTTAATCCGGAAACAATATCGGCTTTATCTA
This sequence comes from Melioribacteraceae bacterium, assembly GCA_963663265.2. GTDB lineage: Bacteria > Bacteroidota > Ignavibacteria > Ignavibacteriales > Melioribacteraceae > JAEXOD01. The sequence continues at coordinate 1,377,977 of CAXXXM010000002.1, read as the reverse complement.
CTCCTTTGTTAAGAGCGTGAGTACAGTCGGATTTACAAAAAACCGAACATCTGCCGGAAATATTGTAAGGTGTACCGTTTGAAACAAGCCTTGCGGCTTCTTCAAGTTTAATATCCATTCGTTTTAACTGTTGAACAAAAAACTCACCCGTCCCTGAAGCACATTTATTGCCGGTTACAACCTTGCTTATTTTTGAGTTTATATCTAAAATATAAATAATAAAGTTTTCTGCCCCTGCTGAAATAATTACTTCCGGTTTAAGCTTTAAAAATTGAAGAGCATATTCAATACTTTCGGCTTCGGAAATGGATGGAGTGTTTAAAATATCTTTAAAATTTCTACCAGTAGAAGTAACTTTATTGTATTGGTTAGATTCTAATAATGATCTTACTACACTTTGCGGATTGCCATTGTGAGGAGTTGAAAAGGAATATACAATTTCAGGTATATTGTTGCAGTTTGGTTCTAAACATACAACAGAAACAGAAGATGCACCAATGCAAATACCACAGTTAGAATAAATATTCATTAAAAGTTTAAATCAAAATTAGTTAAATATTACAAAAATAAAAAGTAAATATACTAATTTTGATTAATAATTGGGTAAAATTATAACAAGTCGAATTGACGTAAAATACCGGACCATTCTTCTTTAAGTTTATCGCGACCTCCTGCAGTAATAAAACGCCAATCGGTGTTTACAGTTTTTTCAAAAAAGCGTTCGTAAACTTGTAAATCATATTTAACAATAAACTTAAATAATGACCATAATATACGCATATCAATAGTTGAATAATATTGAAATTGCTCTTCAAAGCTGGCTTTTTTTGCCTTCCAAGTAATATAATTTGGGGGCTTTAATTCAGTACTTTCAGCCTCGCTTAAACTGTCAGTTGCAAGGCTCCATATAAGAACGGTTCCAACAACTAAATCAGGAGTGTTTTGCTTGCGAATAAAAAACTTTCTGTTTAATATAGAATGCACAAAATAATAAGCTGCAAATTTATTTAATTTTTCACCTTCGGTATTAACAACATCTAAACAAGAAGGAGTATCAGTATTTAAACCTTCAACATTAGATTTAACAAATTGGTAAACAACAAGCTTTTCGTTATGTTTTACAAAAGTTTCGAAGCGTACAAAAGAATGCATGTACTTTTCTCTAAACCTCAACAACTCGTAAATAGTAGCACCAATCATTATTTGATTTCCGTCAGCCAAAGACATTATTCTTTGTGCCACATTAACACCCGTACCGGCAATATTTCTGTTTTCGTTTATATCAACAGTAATGTTATCAATATTACTATTAATACCAATACGAACCTTAAACTGCCTCATTGGGTCTAAATAATTATTGTTGTGTTTGTTAATTCTACCAATAATCTCAACAGCAATTTTTAATGGCAAATCATATGGTTGTTCGGCAAATAAAAGAGCAATACAAATGCCATCACCAGTTGGAAGATAAATCACTTGCTCTTTTTTCATCCCATTAGCTTCAACAGTAGTTTTAACTATGCCGTTTAATACCTTTACTATATCGCTCTGGGCTTCAACACTTCGCCCTTGTGTAAAGTTAACAATATCTAAAAATATGTACTTAACCGGAACAGTTGTAACTTCACTTTGCTGGGTAAGATTTAATACTTTTAGTTTTTCGTTTTCACTCATATCAATTAAGCCAAATTAATTTTTTTTTCGATTTCTAACAATAAACTGTTGTTATCAATAATTTTTTGTATTGTCTTTATATCATCGGAAATAATGCGGTCTTCGTTTAGTGGTTTTACAAAATTTCTAATAAAATCGACTGCAATTCCGGTTCCAATACCACATTTTAGTGGTTTTAAAAATTCAGTTCCTTGAGCTGCTGTTAATAGTTCAATAGCAAGAACGTTAGTTACATTTTTAAGAATATTGTAACATTTACGTGCGGCAATTGAACCCATAGAATTGTGGTCTTCTTGATTTGCTGATGTAGGAATTGAATCAACACTTGCCGGATGTGCCAAAACTTTGTTTTCGGAAACTAAGCTTGCTGCGGTATATTGTGCAATCATTAAGCCTGAGTTTAATCCACCGTTGGGAGTTAAAAAACGAGGTAATAAACTTAACGAACCATTAACAAGTCTTTCAATTCTCCTTTCTGCAACATTTGCAAGTTCCGAAAGTGCAATTCCTAAAAAGTCCATTACCAAAGCAATTGGCTGTCCATGGAAATTACCACCTTCCAAATAATCCTCATCATCTGGAAATATTAAAGGATTATCTGTAACAGAGTTTATTTCGGTTGAAACAACTGAACAAACATAATCAATTGTATCACGCGAAGCACCGTGTATTTGAGGAATGCAGCGTAAAGAATAGGAGTCTTGTACTCGTTTATCATTAACAAGGTGTGATTTTCTAATTTCGCTGCTTTCAATTAGTTTTAACAAGTTTTCGGCAGTAGTTATTTGACCTTTATGAGGGCGTAATTTATGAAGTCTTAAATCGTATGCTCTATCAGAACCACGCAAAGCCTCATGTGACAAAGCACCGCTTAAATCAGCTATCTTATTTAATCTTTTAGCTTTAACGCACAAATAACTTGCAAAAGCAGTCATCATCTGGGTTCCATTAATAAGGGCAAGTCCTTCTTTTGCACCCAATTCAATTGGTAATAAATTGAATTTTTCTAAACCTGTTCGTGATGGAATAACATTATTAAAAACAGTCTCTCCATCGTTAATAACATCAAAAACTTGAACATTTCCTTCACCAATTAAAGCTAAAACAATATGAGCTAATGGTACTAAATCACCGCTTGAGCCAACAGAGCCTTGAGAAGGAACCGCAGGGATTATGTTATTATTTATCATTTCAATCAATAAATTGATTGTTGAAGGTCTAATCCCCGAATGTCCTAAAGCAAGAGCATTTACACGCAATAACATCATAATTTTAACAATTATTGGTGGAAGATACTCGCCGACACCACAAGAATGACTTAAAATCAGGTTTTTTTGTAATTGTTTAATATCTTTTGGTGATATTTTTACATTTGCAAATTCACCAAAACCGGTCGTTACTCCATAAACAGCTTTATCTTCAGCAATCCAGTTATCTATTAAATTACATGCTTTTTCAATTTTTGCCAAAGATTTTTCAGAAAGTTGAATATGGGGAGAATTTGTAATAAAATATTCAATCTTCTCCAAAGTTAAGCTTTTGCCATCAATAATTAATACATCAGTTTTCATAAATCAGCTTATTAATTTTGTTATAGTTATCTTTTGAAGTTTTAAATGTAATATAAGCAAAATCTTCTTCATATTTAATACTTGTGACTTCTGCAAGTGAATAAATTAATGAAATAAGTTTTGAGTTATATGAACTTATTTTAATTTCCTTATAAATAAAATTATCATCGTAAAATTTAACCAACATATCATTTAAGGCAGTAATATTAATCCCTCGTTTGGCTGAGATTAATATACTATTTGTGTATTTAGCTTTTATATATTCAATAATATGTTTGTCGTTAAGGGCATCAACTTTATTAAAAATATATAAAGTAGGTTTGTGTTCGCTTTTAAGTTCGGTTAAAGTGTTTTCTACAACTTTAATATGATCTTCAAAATAAGGATGTGTTACATCAATAACATGTAAAATCATATCCGCTTCGCGAACTACATTTAATGTACTTTTAAAAGATGCTACTAAATGAGGGGGAAGTTTTCTTATAAATCCAACAGTATCGCTTAATAATAATTTTTTATTCTTTTTCAGTTCAAGAGAACGAGTTGTAGAATCAAGAGTAGCAAACAATTTGTCTTCGGCTAAAACTTCGGCATTAGTTAACAAGTTAAGCAAGGTTGATTTACCCGCATTTGTATAACCAACTAAAGACGCAGAAACAACATCTTGGCGTTTTAGACTTTTTGTAGCTTGCTGTTGTTCAATTTTTTTTAGTTTTTCTTTTAATTTACTTATTCTTGTTCTTATTATACGTCTATCTGTTTCAATTTGTGTTTCACCGGGACCTTTAGTTCCAATTCCACCATATTGTTTTGAAAGGTGAGTCCAAGCACGTGTTAAACGAGGTAAAAGATATTCCAATTGAGCTAATTCAACTTGAGTTTTTGCTTCATTTGTACGTGCATGCTGAGCAAAAATATCTAAAATTAAACCACTTCTATCCATTATTTTTTTATCAATAAGCTTTTCCAAGTTTCTAACCTGTGTTGGGCTTAAATCGTCATCAAAAATAATTAAATCGATATCATTTAATTCAACAAGTTGTTTAATTTCTTCTGCTTTCCCTTTGCCAATATAAAAAGCAGTATCAACTTTGCTTCTATCTTGAGTAACACGTAAAACAGTTTCTGCACCTGCTGTTTTTGCAAGCAATTCAAGTTCGTTTAAGTATTCTTCAACTCTTAAATCGTCAACAGATAAACCGGTAAGTGCAACCAAAATTGCTCGTTCTATCTTTTTTTGTTCTATTATTTGTAATTCCATTTTATCCTAAATTAGTTAAATCTTTTTTTGAACTTTTTGAAACCAACATTTCAACAATTGCCAATAATAATGCAATTATTAAAAATAATCGCCATAACTCAGCACCAAAACGTGATTGGTTAATACTTTGCAGGTAATCTTTGTTAGGGTCAAGTTTATAATAATTCCCTTCAAATCTCAATTGGCTTAAATAATTCTTAAAATCCAATTCAGTTAAGTAATTTAAATCCGATTCAATAGGGTTAATGTTTACTGATGGAAAGTTTATTAATTTATTATTGTTAATTATTTTATATATGCCAATAGTTTCCGTGTTTTTGTAATCGAAAACAGATTTGTTTATCAAAGAATCGGTAGATAAAACCTCCGACTGGTTTTCGGGTTTTTTAATTTGTAAAACAGTAACAGGTAATTTAGCAATGTTAATATAAATATCATTCCCCGCATTAATTGAGTTGTTGCCTAAGTTTTTAACAGATAAATAATATACCGCCTTGTTTATTATAGGGGCAAATATTCCCTTTAATGGGAAATCAGTATATTCCGGAATAGGAGCGGAATTAAAAACCAAAACTTTACTCAGCTTAAAATTATATTCAGCTAAGAATGGGGATTTATCTTCCATTTCAATTATACTTCTTCCAAAAGAGCCGGTTTTAAGTTTGTAATATAAGAATACACTTGGGGATTGAATTTTCTGTTTGTTAGTATTGCTAAACAAATCAGCAAATAAAGGATGCGAAAAATCTGCGTATCCAAAATTATAGCCGACTTTGTTGTTTATTCCTCCAACCGTTTCGCCACTATATGGAATATCTAAATTTTCTAAAAGTCTTTTGAAGTTTTGACCGTTTGATTTAGAACTTGGAAAAACAATTAAATTACCTGAATTTGCCAAATATTCTTTAATAGGTGAATAGTTGGGGATTGTTTCACTTCCACCAAGTATTATTGTGTTATAATCGTTAAGATTTAATGAGGAAACATTAGATAGTGGCTTTTCGTATATGCTAATATTGCTTAGTGAATCGCTTTGTATTAAAGCGGTTTTAATAAAATACAAATCGTTTTGATTATCATAAAGAATAAGCAGTTTTATTTTTTCGGGAACTTCAATTGATAAAAATCTTTTATTATCAAATTTTATTTCATCATCTTCAAGTTCGGCAAAAACTTCTACATTGCCTCCTTTTTTTAATAATGTAGAAAACTCAACTTTTTTGGATTCACCGGGATTAAGTGTAACATTTTGTTGAGCTGTTCTTTCCCCATTAATAAACAAAGATACAACAGAATTAGAAACAGTAATGTTGCCATAGTTGCTAACCAAAGCTTCAAAGCCAATTTCTTTTCCAATTCTAAATATCTGGTTGGTTGAATTAAGTTCGGATAAAGTTAAATTTGCAGATTCTTTACCCGAAAAATTAAACGAATACAGTCTTACTTGTTGATTTAATAATGTGCTTAAGTTTGATGAAATAGTTTCCTCATCCGATAAACGCTTTTTTTGAAAATCAGAAAGAATATAAATTTCTTTGTTGTAGTTATCGGACTGCGAAATTAAATTGGCTGCTTTTGTTATAGCAGAATGCAGCGGGGTGCTTATGTAAGAAATTTGTAAATTATCTAATTCAGCCTTAATTTTGCTAAAATCTGAAGAGTGGATAGTTTTATTTGGAGTGCTTAAAGGGATTATATAAACGTCATCTCCTTCTTGTAGTTGATTTAAAAGAGATTTTGTAGTTTTTATTGCCTGGTTTAAGTATGAACCTTTATCGTTTATTAAAGACATACTGTAAGTATTGTCAATAATAAATACGGCAGTAGTTTTTGCAGCCGAGCCTGTTCCTGTAATAGCAGTACTTTTAATAGTAGGACGTGCAAAAGATAAAACTAAAAAAATTATTATTAATGTTCTAAGTGCTAATAAAATCCATTGTTTAATTTTAACTTTTTTAATTTTGTTTTTTTGTAACTCTTTTAAAAAGGCAAGAGTACTGAATTCTATTCTTTTTAATTTCCGCAAGTTTAACAAGTGTATTATAATTGGAATACTTGCAGCAATAAATCCAAACAATACGGCAGGATTAAGAAATACCATTTATATTTTTTATTCCTTTACGAAATCTTTATAATAATTTATAACTTTATCAGTTAAATATTCAATGTCAAAATATTTAACTGCTCTATTACGTGCATTTAAGCCAAATTGAGTTCTTGTTTCTTCTGACTTAATTAATAACTCCAATTTTTCAGCAAGTTGGTCACCATTTTTGTTTTCAAACAAATAACTTGTATTGTTATTAACTGCAATATCTAAAACACCATCGCTATTTGAACAAACACTTGGTTTAGCCATACTCATAGCTTCTACAAGTGCAATTCCAAATGCTTCGGCATGGGAGGGGAATGCAAAAATATCCATTGCACTAATAACATTTTCGGTATCTTTTCTGAAGCCGGTAAAAATAACGTATGAAGATAAATAATAATCTTCCACCATTTGCTTTACTTTTTTTGCATACTTTTCTTCGCCCCTGCTTGGCTCGCCAACTAATAATATTTTAATGTTTTTGTATTTTTGAGTTAACGATTTTGCAGCGTATAATAAATCTTCGTGTCCTTTACCGGGGCTGAAACGAGCAAGCATACCTATTACAATATCATTTTCGGCAATGTTTAATTCTTTCCTTGCTTTTTCTCTGTTAATTTTTGCAGGGTCAAATCGTTTTGTATCAACTCCATTATGTAACATCAAAATTTTGTTTTGCTTTAATGGAGTAGTGTTTAATAGATTGTTCTTAATAATTGTACTAATTGCAAATGCAGAAGTTAATCTGTTGTAAAGCCATTTGTGTAAAAAATCGTTTTTTTCAACAAAAGAGCCGACTTGTTTTGTTAAAAAAAGAGGAGTTTGCAAATTTGTAAATTTAAGAGCAGGAACTAACAGCCATAAATCTTTTGAAGCTTGTGTATGAATTAAACTATACTGTTTAGATTTTAACAAACGGGCAACTTTTGTTAACTCGCTAAAATTGAAATATCCGGATTGTTTTGCAGTATATGTAACAATATTAAGCTTTTGAGCTTCTTCATGTATCTTTGAGTTTGGGTAACAAAGCAACTCGGTATGAATGCCCCTGCTTAATAATTGTTGGACGGCTTGAATTGTAAACATTTCCATGCCGCCCCAACTTTGTGAAAGACAAGAATATAAAATTGTCATTAATAAAATTTTTGTATTGTTGAATTTTTAAAATAATGGAGTAAAATTTCATCAAAACGATATCCTTTTTCTCCCATAACTGCTGCACCTATTTGACACAATCCAACACCATGTCCCCAACCGGCACCAACTAAAACAAATTTTTTAGGAATACCATTTTCAACATCATGTTTGTCTACAACAAATGCAGAACTATATAAGTGTGATTTGCTTAATGTTCTTCTAATTTCAAGTTCTTTACCAATAATAAAAGTCTTTTTAGTGCCAACAATCTTTAATCTGATTAATCTTCCTGAAAATCCTCTTTCAAGTGGTATTAAGTCTATAATTTCGCCGTAATCTCTACCACTCTTTTCTAAAATTAAATCTGAAAGCTCTTTGTTTGTATATTCAACTTTCCAACGATAAAAATCAGTAGTTGTTTGATCGTAATCTAACAAAACTTGTGATAGAACTTTAGAATCTGTTGTATTACAGAAAGAAGAAGGAGAAGTTCTAATCCATTTTTCAGCAGCTTCCTCTTTTGTTAAGTCCATGTCGTAGTTGTCGGGTTCAAATTTATAGTCAACTATTGCAGAAAGATATGGGTGTTTAATAGGTTCCCAAACTTTTTCAAATGCTTCGCTTACACCTCCGCATGATTTACTGAAACGAGCATCGCAAATTTTACCATTGTATGATAAAACTAAACCGCGTGTTTCTTCAACTGCTTGTTTCACTTTTGGTGTATAAGCTTTTGTTATTCCTTGATATCTTTGGCAATGGTCATCAGCACAAACATCATATAAAACGTGATCTTCTCTATCGTACCATTTTACAATTTCATCTTCTGTTAAATGTGTGCTATTATATTTTTCTGAACCTTCTGCCAATTCATTTTTCTTTTCGATTTGAGCTAAAAGCCAGCTGCGTGATATAATTGAGTGTGCTTTTAACAACTCAAGTGAACTTGTTGCACTCATTTCCGATGAAATTACACTTGTTAAGTAATCTTCAACAGGAACAATATTAATAGCAATAATTTTGTTACCATCTTTTAATAGTTTTAAAGATCCAACAAAACGTTGCTTTTCTTTCTTTTCCCAGTGAAATTTAATGCCAATAACAACATCGCGGATTAATATGCTGTCTTCTGTAAAATCGTTAGGTGTAAAAATTACTTGTTCATCAAAAACTAAAGTTTTATCATCTTTTTTTACTATAAGTTTATCATTTTCAAGAGTGGCGGTAAATCTGCCATTCTGTTTTTCGGCTATTCCTTCAACAAAAAATTCGCCATTTAAATCAAAATTGATTACTTCACTCTCTAATATCGACACATTAATTTTGGGTTCTTTCATAACATAAGCCAAGTTTAATTTTAAAATATTCCAAATAGAAAGATATTAAAATATTAGTTAATTAAAAACGCTTTAACGCTGAATTTAAGCTAAAACAATGTCAGAACTGGGATTTGAGGGATTATGATGATTAGTGGGATAAAGATTGATTGTTAAAGAGAGTTATTAAGGTAGCCGTAAATTATAAAAATCACTAAACTAACCTCGATTTTCATTTACTATTTAATTACTTTTGGGTAACTAAAAAGAATAATAAGGTAAATTATTTTGGCAAAAGAAGTTTCTGTTGTTGTTATTAATTACAATTCAGTTGACTATACAATTAATTGTGTTAATTCTGTTTTGGAAAAGACGGATAATAATTTAGATTATGAAATAATTATTGTTGATAACAACTCTGAAAAAGCTGATAAAGACAAACTTGCTTGTTTCTTGAATAACCCCAAAATTAAACTTGTTTATAGCAAGATTAATCTTGGTTTTGCCGGTGGAAATATGCTTGGGGTTCAAAATGGGGAAGGTAAGTATTATTTCTTTTTGAATAATGATTCGGTGTTGTTAAAAGATGCGGTATCTGAATTTTACAAATATTGTATAAATAATCCTAAAGTGGGAATTGTTTCGTGCTTTACTGAATCTGAAACAGGGGATTTGCAGTATAATTATTCACATTTCCCAACAATAAGCAGTAAATATTTTGGTGTATCAATTTCAAGATGGTTTAATGATGTAAATTATCCCCCTAAAAAAGATATTTATAAAGAACCGTTTAAGGTTGATTTGGTTGGCGGGGCAGTAATGTTTGTAAATGGTGCAATATTTTCTGAGATAGGTGGATTTGATACAACTTATTTTCTTTATTGCGAAGAAGAAGATTTGGCTTTGAAAGTTACAAAAGCGGGATATGATGTTGTAATAATTCCCAATGTAATGATACAACATTTTGGTGGTAGAAGTACGGAAAAATCGTTAGATATTAAAAAAGAGTTTTATATATCGTTTTTTTACATGTATAGAAAGCATTATGGGTTAATAAAAACAATTTTTCTAAAAAAGTACCTTGTGCTTAAGTTGTTAAAGAAAATTTTTGCTAAAGATGGTTTTAGTTTAATTTGTTTTATTATAAAAGGGGCACATCTTAAAAACAGCTTGCGGCATAAACAAAGGTTATCGTAATTGTGCGACTTCAGCCGAAGTCGTGGGGATTGTTTGGGTTTGTTGGTCAAAAAAAGTGACGCGTGACGAAGTGACAAGTGACGAGAAGAAAGTGACGCGTGACGAAGTGACAAGTGACGAAAAGCAGGTAACAGCCAATAATAAGAACGTGATGCGTGATGTGTAAAAGAACGTGACGAGTGTTTAAAGCGGGAAACAGCTAATAGCTAATAGCTAACAGATTTGTCTAAATAATTTAACATTTATGCTAAATATTGTATTTTTAGAAATAGATAAATGTTAATAAAAACAAAATCGCTCAAATCTTCATCTAATCAGACCCATTAGGGTTAAAACCTCAATAGAAAAATGAAAGCCAAAAAAAACAAAAAGCTCCGTTAGGCGCGACACAAAAAATGACGAGAAACATTGTTGTTGAAAAAATGGGGAATGTATAAAAAATAAATATTTGTAAAACAAAAAGAACATGTCGCCCACTCTGGGGCTTAATATTTGTTTTTTGCGATTTATATATCCAATACTACATTTTCTGCTTTTTTTTATGGTTTGTTTAATCAATAATCCCAAAAATCAATTAAATCCCCCCAAATCCCCGTTCAGACAAAAATTAACCAAGTCACTGATTTTAATTATTTCTCCAGCGGAGAAAATCTGGTTGTAACCCGACGTGTTTTTTACGTCGGGGCAGGAACTTGCACCACTACAACAAGCGAATCCAGCGGATTCGCTCTGGCAGTAAAACGATATAAATAATAGATGTAATGTCACAAATACAAACCCGACCCACTCACTCTGGAGTGGAGATTGCGTGTTGTTTTTACGAATATTCTACCAATAGGGCTTTTTATACCAATCACCAATCACCAAAAACAGTTTCAAGTTTCTGGTTTCTGGTTTCCAGTCTCAAGTCTCAAGTCTCATTAATTGCCTTGTAAGTTTTGGAATTTAATGTTATTTTATCTCTCTTGAAATATTTAAATAGGGTATTATGTTTAAAAAATTAAATATTACGAATAACGATAGCGAACCGGATATTAACATTGCGGAAGATCAAAGAAAAAGACAGCGTAACTTTGTAATTGTTTTTGCAGTTTTAGCTGTTATCTTTTTTAATCTTATTATGTGGATGTTATCCAAAGTATAGTTTAAAGCACTTCTTAGTATTAAATAGAAAGATTATTAATGAAAAACAACGTATATATAGAAACATACGGTTGTCAGATGAATGTAGCTGATACCGAATTGGTAATGGGTATTTTAAAAGATAAAGGGTATGAATTAACTACTGAAGCTGAAAAAGCAAATGTTATTTTGCTAAATACTTGCAGCGTAAGGGATAATGCCGAACAACGTATTTATGGCAGATTGGGTAATCTAAAGACATTACGAAATAAACAACCTGATTTGGTTATAGGCATTTTAGGCTGTATGGCTGAAAGATTACGCAAAGAGTTAATAGATGAAACAAAAATAGTAGATATTGTTGTTGGTCCCGACGAATATAGAAAACTTCCTGTATTTATTGATAACGCTTTTCATGGTGAAAAAGGGATTGGCGTAAAATTATCAAAATCAGAAACTTACGAAGATATAGCTCCTTATAGAGAAGAAGGTCTTTCTGCATGGATTTCCGTAATGCGTGGTTGCGATAAGTTTTGTACTTATTGTGTCGTTCCTTATACAAGAGGCAGAGAAAGAAGTCGTTCTTTAGAATCAATAGTTGTCGAAATGAAAACTCTTTCTGATAGAAATTTTAAAGAAGTTACTCTTTTAGGACAAAATGTAAATTCATATTTAGATGACGGAAAAGATTTTGCCGATTTGCTCGAAGCTTGTGCAAAAGTTGATAGAAGCATGAGAGTTCGATTTACTACTTCACATCCTCAAGACTTATCTGAAAAACTTTTGCATGTTATAGCTGATAATGAAAATATTTGCAATTATATACATTTACCGTTTCAATCCGGTTCAAATGTTATATTAGAAAAAATGAATAGAACTTATACAGTTGAACATTATTTAGGCTTAATAGAAAAAGCTCGTCAAATAATTCCAAATGTAAGTTTTTCGACTGATGTTATTGCGGGATTTCCTACTGAAACAGAAGAAGATCACCAAGGTACTTTAGATTTAATGAAAAAAGTACGTTACGATGGTGCTTATATGTTTATGTATTCACCTCGTGAAGGCACAAAAGCATATAAAATGGAAGATGACGTTCCTGAAATTGTTAAAAACAGAAGATTAAGCGAAATTATAGATTTACAGCAAAAAATTTCTGCTGAAATTAATAGTGAAATGACAGGAAGAGAAGAAATTGTTCTTGTTGAAGGATTTAGTAAAAAATCGGACGAGTTTTTTGCAGGTAGAACCGACGGCAATAAAGTAGCAATCTTTCCTGTTGGAAACGATGTGAAAGTTGGCGATTATGTAAAAGTAAAAATTACTCGTTCAACATCGGGTACTTTGTTTGCGGATTTTGTAGAAATTGTTTTGCCATTTGTTAAGAAATCAACCGTTTTAGCATAAATTGGTATTAAAATGAAAATTTGGAATCTTTTTTTAGGTTTGTTTTTTGTTTTTGGAATTGTTGCTGCTCAAGATGCTGATATATCAGTTCAATTAAAACAAATTAAAAATGGCGAAATTGATAAAGCGAGTGTTGCGTTAAAAGAATTACGAGCTAAATATCCAAATGATCCCGCAGTTATATTTTTAGATGCTTTATTAACTAAAGATGGCGATTTAGCTTTTAATAGATATGAGACCATAGTAAGAGATTATCCAAAATCGCAATATGCAGATGCCGCACTTTACTGTATGTTTTCTTATCAATACGCTCTGGGAAATTACAAAAAAGCTGAAGGTTATCTTACAGACCTAAAAGTGAATTATCCAAATTCCCTTTATATTAAAAATGCTGATAGAAATTTAGATTTACAACCTGATAGTAAAGTTGTTAAACAAGAAAAAAAAGTAAAAGTTGTTGAGCCTGTAGTTGTTGAAAATTATAAATACTCCATTCAAGCAGGTGCCTTTTTAAACTTGGATAAAGCAAAAGAATTAGAAGAATTAATATCTAAAGCCGGTTATAAAACCCAAATTAAAGAAAAAAATGTTGGTGGTACTGATTTTAATCTTGTATTAGTTGGGCAATACAAAGAAAAAGATGATGCAAAGGAAGACCTTGAAGACCTTGACACAAAATTTTCTGTTAAAGGACGAGTAGTAGAAGTTACTGAATAAAATATACCCAAACTTCATAGTTCTGGTAATACCAATTTATTCATTAATCATGTGTGGTGTAAATGAAATATCTAATCATCTGTTTAATTATGTATTCAAGCATTTATTCGCAAGTGTTAGATGGTAAAGTTTCAGATGTAAAAGATTACTTTAATATGTGTGAAACGTTATGCCATAAATATGGTTCAAAGCAAACCAACAATATATACAAACTAAATCAAGATTTCTCTAAGTCAGAAGTTGATATCTTAGCCCGTGAGATTTATAACATATACAAATTTAATTATTTAGAATATAAAGAATATTTATATAATGCTGAGTTAGATTATAAAAAAGGTGTTTATTATAAAAATCCTGAGTATAATAATAAAATAATCCCATCTAATTTACATAGACTAATTAGTTCGCAGTTGAGAAAACAATTAAATTATACGTTATATCAAGTAATTACAACCCCTTTTTTTATTAAAGCAAAAATACTTAAACAAGTCCATTGGGATTATACGTCAAGAGATACAAGGATAACAAACAAGTTTAGTGCAAATAAAATGTATTGTTTAGTTGAAGATATAATAAAGGGGAATGGAAGTTTTAAAATTGGTGATACAGTTAAAGTCAATTTTTTGTGGCATTGGCTTAATGATGCTAAGAATAGCTTTGTTGATGGAAATACTTATTTGATCCCATGTAAATTAATGAATTGCGGCGATTCTACTAAGCCGGAATTGGCAACTTATTCAATGGATGACGATAATTATGGTATTTATCCAATTGAAAGTGATGAAGTTGTTATGCCGGGTAATGTATTTGAATTGGGAGAGCAATGTAGCTGGAATTCATTTAAGGAAGAGTTCATTAAACGCTATATTGCAAATTTTGAAATCGATAATTGAATTAGAACGGTTGTTTCAATCATAAATCTATACCCCCTAAGTAGCTGAAATTAGCCTTCGCAAATGACTTAACATCAATAAAGCAAAATATTGCATTACCACAACAACTCAAGTTGAACTGTTGGGATTGTGTGACGTTTTGGCAACAATTGAATCCAATACAATAGTGCTTACTAATTTGGATACTAAAAAGCTTGCAGAAATTTTCGATAATATATATTTGAGTAGTAAAATAAAAGAGAACAAAATTTTAACCGCATTTGATAGAATGTGTTTAAAATAGCTTAATAATGAAAAAAATATTACATTTAAATTTTGAATAAATTTAAAAAGCTGACAAAATGACCCGCGAAGAAGTCAAAAAAACATTCGGGATAATTGGCAAGTCGAAAGAAATAAACGATTTGGTAGATATAACTCTGCAAATTGCACAATCGGATATCTCTGTACTTATACAAGGTGAAAGTGGTGTTGGTAAAGAAGTTTTTGCACGAGCAATTCATTTGGCAAGCAAAAGAGCTGATAAGCAGCTTGTTAATGTCAATTGTGGTGCTATTCCGGAAGGTTTACTTGAAAGTGAATTATTTGGTCACAAAAAAGGTTCTTTTACCGGTGCAATTGATGACAGAAAAGGATATTTTGAAATTGCTGACGGTGGTACGCTTTTTTTAGATGAAATTGCAGAAATGCCATTAACCACACAGGTTAAACTTTTACGAGTGCTTGAAACCCGTGAGTTTATGCGGATTGGCAGCGAAACTGTAACAAGAGTAGATGTTAGAATAATTGCCGCAGCAAATAAAGACTTGCAAAAAGAAGTTGATTCAAAACGATTTAGAAACGATTTATATTTCAGATTAAAAGCCGTTACTCTTTTAATTCCTCCATTAAGACAAAGAAAAGAAGATGTTGTTTTATTAGTTCATCATTTTCTTACCCTTTTTGCACTTAATAATGGAATTCCGGAACCAAAAATTAGCAGTTCTGCACTAAATTTGTTAATAGACTACTCTTGGCCCGGCAATATACGAGAGTTGAAGAATGTAGTTGAAACAGCTTGTGCGTTAAATAAATCGGATATTTTAGAGCCCGAAGCATTTTTACCATTGTTTTCTGCTCCTTCAACACAAAATGATGAAAGACACTTGCCCGTATATCTTAATAAATCTCCAGAAACTTTAGATAGAGAAATGATTTACAGGGCTTTAATAGATTTAAAAAAAGATTTGCTCGAAATTAAAAATTTAGCATATAATCATGAACAACGAATATCAAATGCTGAGAATCATGTTCATGTTGATGAAATAATTCCATTGCCGGAATTAGAAAAAGAAGCAATAATAAAAGCTTTGAATTTTACACATGGAAATAAAAGAAAAGCAGCACAGTTATTGCAACTGAGTGAAAGAACTCTATATAGGAAAATACGTGAATATGAATTACAATAAAGTAAAAAATGTATTATATTTAATGTCTGTATTTTTTGGAATATGCTGTTTATATAGCTGTTCTTATTCATTTACTGGTGCTTCAATTCCTTCTCATCTCAAAACTATTGCTATCCCTCTATTTAAAGACAACAGTGGTTCGGGTGAACCGGAATTAAGAGAAGATTTTACAAATTCATTAACAAAAAAGTTTCTTGAAGATAATCAACTACGAGTAGTTCCAAAGGTAAATGCCGATGCCTTACTGGAATGTACAATAATATCGCTAAGCGATTCTCCAGTAGCAGTTGTAAGTGGAGAAGAAGTTGCTTCAAGAAAAATTACGATTACTGTAAGAGTGTTATACAGAGATTTAGTAAAAAAACAAACAATCTTTGAAAGAAATATATCAAATTACGGTAATTACAGTACAACAGGAGATATAACAACGGCAAGAGAAAGTGCAATTAATACTTCAATAGAAAATATAACAGAAGACATTTTAATTAACGTAGTATCAAATTGGTAATTTAAATAAACAGGTGTAAAAATGGCAATTGACGAAATAGTATTAATACTTTACATAGCAACGCTATTAGTAATACTATTATTTGCAAGTCACGGTTTTATTATGATTTATTATCATAACAAATACCTAAAAAATGAACCGAAAGGTAATGACACAGCTGAAGATGATAAAATGGTGACTATTCAGCTCCCATTATATAACGAATTATACGTAGCAGATAGATTAATTAATGCAATTTGTCAATTGGATTATCCAAAAGACAAATTAGAAATTCAGGTTCTTGATGATTCTACTGACGAAACTGTACAAATAGTTGCTGAAACAGTAAAACAAAAACAGGCTGAGGGTTTTGATATTGTTCATGTAAGACGTAGTTCAAGAGAAGGTTACAAAGCCGGAGCTTTAAAAGAAGGATTAAAAACTGCAAAAGGTGAATTTGTTGCAATTTTTGATGCTGATTTTATTCCTCATACTGACTTTTTGAAAAAAACTTTACGTTATTTTACTAACAACGAAATTGGAATGGTTCAAACTCGTTGGGAACATATGAACGAAGATTATTCAATTATAACTAAAATACAAGCATTAGCATTAAATGGTCACTTTGTAATTGAACAAACTGTTCGTAACCGTTCGGGATTTTTTATTAACTTTAACGGTACCGGCGGCGTATGGCGTAAATCATGTATTTTTGATGCAGGCAACTGGCATGCTGATACATTAACTGAAGATTTGGATTTAAGTTACAGAGCACAATTAAAAGGTTGGAAATTTATCTTTTTAAGAGATATTACTACTCCTTCTGAATTGCCAGCTGAAATGAATGCATTAAAAGCTCAGCAATTTAGATGGACTAAAGGTGCAATTGAAACTTGTAAAAAAATTCTTCCTTTAGTTTGGAAATCAGATATTCCATTAAGAGTTAAATTGCAATCAACTTTCCATTTAACAAATAATTTTGCTTTTCCATTTATTTTGTTAGCAGGAATATTAAACGTGCCTTTGATTTTTATTAAAAACTCAGGTCCATATGATCCATTTTTTAATATGATGGCAGTTTTTGTGCTTGGGTTTATTAGTTCGTTTATTTTTTATCTTTATGCACAAAAAGATATTGATGAAGACTGGCGTAAAAAAATTACTCTTTTCCCATTGTTTATGGCTGGAAGTATGGGTTTGGCAGTAAATAACAGTCGTGCGGTTTTTGAAGGCTTAATGGATAGAAAGAGCGAGTTTGTTAGAACTCCAAAAATGAAAGTAATGAATAAAGAAGATAAATTTACAAAGAATAAATATGTAACTAATCTAAAAATTGATTCTTCAACAATTGTAGAAGCATTACTTGCTGCATATTGTTTAATTGGTGTTGTAGCTTCTATTTATTTTATGGAAATAGCTGCTATTCCTTTTCAATTAATGTTTTTCTTTGGTTTTGCTTCAATTGCAGGGTTATCAATTAAACACAATTTAGCGTCAAGAAAAAGAGCAAAAAGTTAATTTAAATTTTAGATAATATTTTGTTTTATAAAAAAGTCTGCTATTTTTATAGCAGACTTTTTTTATTTTATAACTAATAGTAACCTACTATGAAAAATGATCTTATAGAAAAACTGCAATTAATTTATGAGTTTGATAACGATTCACCTTTGTTTGCCAGAGTAGCCCATCATTATCTGGAATCAAAAGATATTACGAAAGCTGAAGAAGTTTTAGAACACGGTTTAAGTTTATATCCTGATTATCCAACAGCCCATATTGTAATGGGTAAAGTAGCATTGGTTAAAGGGGAATATGATAAAGCTAAAGAACATTTTTTAACTGCTTCCAATTTACTCAATTCGTCGGAAACATTGGTATACTATAACAATAAAATAGAAAGTATTATTAGTAAAGAAGAAGAACTAAAAGAAAGTACTCGTACACCTTTTTTTGATGAAGAAATATTTAATACTGCCTTAGATGAAAACTTGGCTGATGAGCAGATAGAAGAGTTACAAGATAACGATGAACTTGAAAAGCTTGCTAAAGAAATTAGAAAAGCAAAAATTCCAAAGCAAAACCTAATTCATGATGAACAAGAAGACTTTAATTTTGAGTTTAAGAATAAAGAGATAGTATCTGAGACTTTAGCCGGAATATACTTTGCACAGGGTAATTTTAATGAAGCAATAGATATGTATCAAAAACTTATTAAAATACATCCTGAAAAAGAAATGATTTTTAATGCTAAAATTTTAGAAATTAAAACAATTTTAGAGAAAAAAGACTAATAATTTTGAATGCCATCCTTTATACGTTCTAAACTACCTACTGAGTTTTACCTACAAGATGTTTTTGTGGTTGCTAAAAAATTATTAGGTAAAGTTTTGGTAAAACAAGATTTTAATGGTATTACAGCGGGCAAAATTACAGAAGTGGAAGTTTATACATCCGATGATCCTGCAAGTCATTCATTTAACGGTAAAAAAAATAAAAACTCTGTTATGTTTGATGGTGGTGGAAACTTATATGTATATTTTACTTATGGAATGTATTTTTGCAGTAATGTTGTTACGGGAAATATTAACGAAGGTTCGGCAATTTTGATTCGTTCTCTTGAACCGCTTGCCGGTATTGATGTTATGGCTGAAAGACGGTTTGGCAAAATTAATCAAACCGCAAAAGAAAAACTGAATTTACTTAATGGACCAGGTAAAATTTGTATAGGAATGGCTATTAATAATCAGTATAATGGGTTATCTTTGCAAAGCGATTTAATTTATATTAGCGATTATCAAACAATTGACGAAATTGACATTGGTGTTTCTGAAAGAATTGGAATATCAAAAGCTAAAGAGCTGCTAAGAAGGTTTTATATAAAAGATAATAAATTTTTATCGAGAAATGAAAAAAAAGAATAAAATATTAATTGTTAGAACTGATAGAATTGGTGATGTTGTATTAACTCTTCCTTTAGCTAAAATTATAAAAGGACACTATACTGATTCAGAAGTCCATTTTTTGGTAAGGGATTACACAAAACCTTTAGTAGAACTAAATAAATTTATTGATAAAGTTTATACAATAGACGAATTATCCTTTTTGCAGATTCTAAAACTTTTAAGTCGTGAAGAATATACAACTATAATTCATGTTTATCCTGTTTCAAAACTTGTGCTTGCTTCTTTTTTTGCAGGAATTAAAAGCAGAATTGGAACAGGTTATAGACTTTATTCATTTTTGTTAAATAAAAAAATATTTGAACATAGAAAAACCGGAAGCAGGCACGAGCTTGAATATAATGTTCAATTATTAAAAGAAATTGGTATAGATTTTAATCCTGGTGTAAATAATGTAGATTTTTCTATACAGCCTCGATTAGAAGATGTTAAAACAATTGATAAAATATTAAGCAAAAAAGGGATAAATAATAACTTACCTATAATTATTATCCATCCCGGAAGTGGTGGAAGTGCAATTGACCTGCCTTTAGAGCGATTTATTGAGTTAATTACAAAGCTGGCACAAAGTTTGAAATTTAATATTATATTAACAGGCTCTAAAAGCGAAAAAGATATTTGTGAAAAATTAGTAGTTGATAAAAGAGTATTAAATTTAAGTGGTTCTTTAACTTTAACTGAACTTATTGCATTAATAAATAGAGCAGAAATGCTTGTTGCTAATTCAACAGGACCAATTCACTTAGCAGCCGCATTAAAAAAACAAGTAATTGGATTTTATCCAAAATTTAATGAGTGTTCACCAAAACGTTGGGGACCTTATACTGATAAGAAAAGCATATTTCAACCGGAAATGGGTTGTATCAATTGCAGCCGAGAACAATGTGAACGTTTGAATTGTATGAACAGTATTGATATTAATAATGTATTTAAGACAATCTTAAATACTTTGAATTTGGAGAATTAAATGAAAAATATTTATATAATATTGCTGCTTGTGCTTGTTTCAATAACAAGTTATGCTCAATCAAAAGAATTTAGAAAAATTGAAAATAAAGCTTTTAAACAAGGTGAAAAATTAACTTTTGATGTTAAATATGGTTTTGTTACAGCCGGTGTGGCAGTAATGCAGATTCCTAAAATTAAAAGAATTTCAGGACGTGATGCATACAATGTAACATTTACAGTTAATACAGTTCCTACTTTTGATGCTTTTTACAAAGTGCGAGATAGATATGAAACCTATTTGGATGTTGAAGGATTATTCCCTTGGCGTTTTGAACAGCATATTAGAGAGGGGGGATATTCAAGAGATTTTTCAGCTTTTTTTGATCAAAGAAAAGGGAAAGCAAAAACTTCTGAAGGTGAATATTCAATTCCGGCAAATGTGAACGATATTGTTTCTGCTTTTTATTTGGCAAGAACTTTTGACTACTCTAAATTAAAAATAGGCGATAAGTTTCATTTGGAAAACTTTTATAAAAACAAAGTGTATCCTTTAGATGTTGTTTATCATGGAAAAGAAAGAGTAAAAGTTACTGCCGGTACATTTGATTGTGTTATTGTTGAACCGTTAGTCTCTGAAGGCGGATTATTTAAAAGTGAAGGAAGCATAATCGTTTGGCTTTCTGATGATGACTTAAAAGTACCTGTAAAAGTTAAAACCAAAATTGTAATAGGCTCAATTGATGCAGAACTTACAGCTTTTGAGGGTTTAGCAGGAAAATTTAAGGCGAAGAAATAAGTATTGCTTGAGGTTTTAATCTTATAGCGGCAACAAGTTGACTAAGCAAAAGTGTCGCCGCTATAATTATCGGGGGGAACGAATTTTATTTTAACAAAACCATTTTGTTGGTT
This sequence comes from Melioribacteraceae bacterium, assembly GCA_963663265.2. Classification (GTDB taxonomy): domain Bacteria; phylum Bacteroidota; class Ignavibacteria; order Ignavibacteriales; family Melioribacteraceae; genus JAEXOD01. The sequence continues at coordinate 1,356,838 of CAXXXM010000002.1, read as the reverse complement.
TTTATTGTTGTATGGTTATTTAAATCTTTAAGCGAGACACAATAAATATAAATTCCGCTTGTAAATCCTGACATATTAACGTTTACAGCATACATTCCTGAATCCTTATATCCTAACTCATTTTCTAAAACTAATTGCCCTAATAAGTTATAAATTTTTAAGGTTACATTTCCTTCTAAAGGGATTGAAAATTTAATAGTTGTATTTGGATTAAATGGATTTGGGTAGTTTTGAAAAACCTCAAAACTTGTTGGTTTTACTTCAATGTCAACAAAAGAAAAATTTTCGTTAATAAAACCCGGTGTTCCATTGTTTGTAGAAAAGCCCCAATTATCCGCAATTGAATTATCTTCAGCAGGATTAATCAACGATAAAGTAACTCCCGGTTCAGGAGGTGAATCCCAGCCATCATTGAAATTATAATGAACTTCATCCATTGGATCATTAATGTTATTATAGATAACAATTTTGTCTTCAATATTATCCAATTCAAACAAAAAATTTCCAATAACTTTATGAGTACGGTTAAATACCGAAATAAATTTTGAAGTATCTTGGCAAATAACTAAATAGCTTTTTCCACTAATAATTGAATTAGGAGGAAAAGAAAACTCATCATTTTGTAAATTTGTAAGTCTCCAACCACTTAAATTAACTTCATCGGTTCCCAAATTATATAATTCAACCCAGTCGCCTGAATCAAATGAGCTTGAGGAATTAAAATTAATTTCATTAATTGCTATATTAGTCTCGGTTCCATCAATTGTTGCAAAAACTGCGGTTAAAGTATCATTATCCGTAAGAGTAAGGGTAATAGTTTTTGAATGCGAACTACTTGCCCCTCTCCATTTTACAAATTTATAACCTCGTTTAGGAACAGCCGAAATAGTAACAGGAATATTATCAAACAGAATTTGATCTACACTATCTTTAGATTGAACTCCCTGAACAAGCACGGTTCCCATTTCGGAATGATTAGTATTTATGGAAAGTGAATAGATTCCATTAATATTAAATTCTTCCTTAATAAAATCCCGCATATAATTAGGTCTATATGTTGCAAAGTCCCGCATTATTTGAATGTGTCCTTCCCAATCGGCTAACAAAACTTGTAAGTCAGACCAAACGGTTTTATGTCGTGGCATTTGGTTGGCAATTAATCCTTGCAGGCTGTCAATTACATTAATTAAATACCCCGAATCGAAAGTATTATTTATTCTGCTTGCAAATCTTTGAATAAACTTGTTTTTGAATCCTTCATTTTTTAGTATATTAGAAAACAACACGGTAGAATAATCTGGATTAATAAATCCAGAAATAACCTTGCCTGTGGCAATAGAAAGAGTGTTTACATTGTATGCACAATTATCTCTTGCCCCGAAGGAGTAATCCATATCATACATTAACCAACGCCATTTAGTCGATTTGTCTTTTGCTCGCCAAACTTTTACATTGTTATAAGGCCAGTCAGAATTGCCGCAATAAACTTCAAAGATCATATAATCTATGTATTCATCAATATCAATATTAGATTCTAAATAGTCGTAGTTGTTGTTAAGAGATAAATCATTTGTTTCAACAAAACTAATTAATTCGTTATAGTTTGTTAAATCACCATAATTTGCGGTAGTATAGTTTTCAATCAAATCTAAATTTTCTTCCTCTATACCATAATGTTCTTCAATATAATGTTCATTTAGTTTTTCTCGCAAATTGTGAATCCCCCAATACTGCCCATCAAAAAAAACGATAGTCGGTCTAAAGGCTTGGCAACCAATATCAGTATTTTGTCTTGCAATTGTTGCAATAAATCCATCCTTTATCATTGTATTAATTAAATCTTCACCAGAATTTCGTAGAATAAAATTATTATATTCAAAAAGTTGATTATCCGGGAATAACTGATAATTTAGTTTTGAGTTTCCATAAGTTGGTCTAAAAAAGAAGGCAAGTGATTTTGGAGAGTATAAGCGAGAACAATTACCAAAAATTTTAACTCCGGCATCTTCGCAAAATGCTCTTGTTTTGTTTTTTTCGAATAATTCAATTGTTATGGGGCGTTCCCAGTCTTGATTCCAATTGCAAGGTATCTCGCTGCAATAACCAATAACACCATTGGTTCCTATAACATAAATTCCCGAAGTATCGCTCCAAAAATTGTCAATATTGGTTGAAAGAGAAACTACCGGTAAATCAATGTTTTCGTTAATAAAATAAGTGCTGGTTGCAGTTGGACTTGCTATGTAGTTTTTTCTTGTTGAGATGCACTTCACAACTTTAGTTTTTGATAGCGTGAGCGGAGTAGAGTATTTTGTGCCGAAAATATTGGGGTCATTACCATCGGTAGTATAAAAAATTGAGGCTAAAGAATCAGTACAGGTAAGAGTGATACGTTGTAACCCTGTATAAAAACCACTCTCTAAAGAAAATTCAGGAGCCGGTAGTTGCTGTAAAACTGGATTAGAGTTTGAAGTACCGGGAGTAGAAATATCAAAAGTGATAAAATTAGCTGCACCATCAGTTTCTCGCCCATAAGATTTGTTAGATGAAATTGCAGGGAAATCAAAACCATCTATTAACTCCTTGTTTTTATTATAAAGCCCAATAAATTCTCCATCACCGGAAAGCTTAAAGTTTGTGTGTATACCGGTATTTTGATCGTCTGCCCAAATAAGTAAATAGCTGTTTGCTTCAATATAGCAGTCAGATTCAATTTTAAATTTAGTTGGTTTGTTTGCATTATCGGATATGTAGAAGTTTTTTAAATTAACGGTTGAATCCGATGTATTGTATAATTCTATCCAATCAGAATAGTTGTTAAAGTCGGGATCTTGAATTACGTTTGAATTTGATGACATTAACTCGTTTATTTTTATTGATTGCGAATAAACGGAAAGATTAAAGAAAACTAAAACCCAAACAAAAAAATACTTTGCCATATTTTTCCTCATGTTAATAAAAAAGATTGAGTAAAATATATTCTATTAAAAGAGAAAACGCAATAACTGGTAAGGTGATTGGAATCACAATTGCTTTAAATCACATAAATATGGGACAATATAATGATAAAACATGTGACGTGGAACATACTTGTTAAAAAATTACGGAATATTATTCTGGGCGGTTATGATCGAGAGTGTTTTATAGTTGAGGAATATATTTCTGGGTGATCTTGGTTGTGGATTTTTCAAAATACAAAAACATTGTCTGAACGGGGATTCTTGGGATTTATAAGATTTTTGGAATTAAAGATTAAGCCATTTTAATTTGCTAACACACTATTTTGCGTTATGATTACAGAGTAATCACACCTCGGCAACCAACAAGATCATACTTTCCCCACGACTTCAGAAAAGTCGCACAAGGTCAACGGTTACGGTAAGACTATGACCGCCAAGGATAATACTCCTTAATTTTGCAACATCTACGATTCAGACCATGACACCCGAGTTCGTGGATTTACGAGTTTTACAACATCCACGGACATACTTGTTAATAACAAACAATTAATTTAGGTAAAATAATATTTTCGTAAATTACACGGAAATCAGAATTCCTAATTATCAACATCCTCAAAAAACAAATTGCAAAAAATAATTGTAAAACTTAGCATATTATTTAAAACATTTAAATATTTAAACAATTGAAAAACAGCAAAAATTTGTTTAAATTAACAGGCTATGATAAAAAAAATAATTATAGCGATAGATGGACCGGCGTCATCCGGTAAAAGTACATTGGCTAAGAAATTAGCATCGTACTTAAATTTTTTGTATCTCGATACCGGTGCAATGTATAGAGCTATTACTTATTGTGCATTAAAGAACAATATTGTAGAAGATGAACAAAAAGTAATAGAGTTAACAAAAAAGATTAAGTTAAATTTAAAATTTGAAGAAGGCACAACCAGAGTATGGGTTGATGATATTGAAATTACAGAAGAGATAAGAGCCCCTTATGTAAGTTCAAAAGTAAGTGAAATTAGCTGTATATCGCAAGTTAGAGAAGAAATGGTACGTTTACAACGTGAAATTGCAAACGAGCATAGCGTTATAACAGAAGGTCGGGATACTACAACCGTTGTATTCCCTGAAGCAAGTATAAAAATTTACTTAACAGCTTCAATAGAAGCAAGAGCAAAGAGAAGATACAAAGAGTATTTAGAAAAAAATCTAAATGTTACTTTTGAAGAAGTATTAGAGAATATAAAAAAACGAGATTTAATAGATAGCAGCAGAAATATCAGTCCATTAAAAAAAGCTGATGATGCAATAGAAATTGATACAACAAATATTTCAGTAGAGCAGGAAAAAACAGAAGTTTTAGCCTTAGTAGCTGACTTAGTTGAAAAAATAAGAAATTAAACGGTCACAAAAATTACTATATGTCAAACTAAAACAAACCACAACAATTTATCATATTAGTGACTGGTGTGAAAAATGTTGTAATTTTTATATTTGGAGGATAAATGTCCGAATTAGAAAAAGGTGCTGTTGTTGAAGAAGCAACTGTGCCAGCTGAAAAAAAGGTTAAGTATGAAAGAACCTTTGGTAAAACTAAATACTTCAATGACGAAGATTATTCCGCTACAGAACAGATGGAATTTGAAGAATTAGTAACAAAATCTTTCAAAAACATTCGCGAAGGCGAAATAATCAAAGGTAAAATTGTTGCAATTGATGGCGACAATGTTGTTCTTGAAGTTGGTTTTAAATCAGACGGCTTGATTCCTAAATCAGAATTTACTGCTACTGAAGAGCTCAAAATTGGAAATAGTGTTGAGATAGTAATTGAAAGTAAAGAAGATGAAGAAGGTAATTTAGTTTTAAGCAAGAAAAGAGCTGATTTCCTCAAAATGTGGGAAAAAGTTAAAAACGCTTTCACAGATGAAACAGTTATCCAGGGAAAAATTCTTAAAAGAATTAAAGGTGGAATGGTTGTTGACATTATGGGCGGAATTGAAGCTTTCTTACCTGGGTCACAAATTGATATTAGACCTGTAAGAGATTTTGATGCTTTTGTTGGTCAAACAATGGACTTCAGAATTGTAAAAATTAACGAACCTACGGAAAACGTTGTTGTTTCTCACAAAATATTAATTGAAGAAACAATTGCAGACCAAAGACAAGAAATATTAGATAAACTTGAAAAAGGTCAAATTCTTGAAGGTGTTGTTAAAGCTATTACCGATTTCGGTGTATTCATCGATTTAGGTGGTGTAGACGGTTTAATTCACATTACAGATTTAAGCTGGGGTAGAATTAACCATCCAAGTGAAGTAGTTAGATTGGATGACAAAATTAAAGTTGTTGTTACTGATTTTGATAAAATGAAAAAACGTATTTCCTTAAGCTTGAAACAATTATTGCCTCATCCTTGGGAAAAAATTGACGTTAAATATAAAATTGGCGATAAAGTTTCTGGAAGAGTTGTTTCTCTTACAGATTACGGTGCATTTATTGAAATTGAAAAAGGCATTGAAGGCTTAATTCACATTTCAGAAATGAGCTGGACACAACATATCAGCCACCCATCACAATTTGTTTCTATGGGACAAGTTGTTGAAGCTGTTATCTTATCACTCGATAAGAACGAAAAGAAAATTTCTCTTGGTATGAAACAGTTAACTCCTGATCCATGGCAAGAATTAATGAAGAAATACCCAGTTGGTTCAAAACATATGGGTACTGCACGTAACTTAACTAACTTTGGTGTGTTTGTTGAATTAGAACCGGGTATTGATGGTTTAGTTCACATTTCAGATCTTTCATGGACAAAGAAAATCCGTCACCCCGGTGAAGTTGTTAAGAAAGGCGAAAAAATTGAAGTTGTTGTTTTGGGTGTTGATACTGACCAAAGAAAAATTTCACTCGGACACAAACAAGTTAACGAAAATCCATGGGATGGTTTTGAAAGAGAATATGCTGTTGGTAACCATGTAAACGGTAAAGTAGTTAGATTAATTGAAAAAGGATTAATTGCTGAATTACCTGCTGGTGTAGACGGTTTTATTCCTTCAACACAGTTATCACCTTCAAAAATTAAAAACTTATCAATTTGTTTCCCTGTTGATACAACACTTGAATTAAGAGTAGTTGAATTTGATAAAGAGAACAAAAAAATAGTTTTAAGTGCTTTAGCTCCATTAAAAGATAAATCTGATGAAGAAATTACAGCTTACATTTCTGTACACAGATTAGATAAAGTTAGTATTGAAGATGTTAAAGGTGCTGATGCAGGTAAATTTGATTCAAGCGATTTTAACTTATACGAAGATCCTTCTGTAGAAGCTAAAAAAGATTCAAAACCTGCTGAAGAAGCAACTGCTGAAGAAACTACATCTGCTGAATAATTATTGGTAGCAATTTAGCTTAATAGCTTTATATAATTTTGGGCTGTATTTATTAGATATTATCTTAATATTGTAATAAATATAGCCCATTTTTTTTGAAAGGAATAATTTGACAAATAAAGTAGCTTTTTACACTTTGGGGTGTAAACTAAATTTTGCCGAAACAAGTACAATTGGCAAGCAGTTTTTGCAAAACGGATATGAAATTGTTGGTTTTAATGAAGTTGCGGATGTTTATGTAATTAATACTTGTACGGTTACAGATGGTGCCGATAAAGAATGCAGGCAGATTGTACGTAGAGCATTAAGAAAAAATCCAAACGGATTTATTGCTGTTACAGGGTGTTATGCCCAATTGCGTCCTGACCAAATTGCTTCTATTAATGGTGTTGATGTAGTTTTGGGGAATAATGAAAAATTCAAACTGTTTTCTTTGTTAGAAAACTTTGAAAAAAACGAATTATCATGTATTCATGTTACCCCAACTGAAGACTTGGACGATTTTACTTCTGCTGCTTCTTCAGATGCGGATTCTCGGACAAGAGCTTTCTTTAAAATTCAAGATGGATGTGATTATAAGTGTACTTATTGTACTATCCCTATGGCACGCGGAAAAAGTAGAAGTATGGAGTTGATTGCCGCTGTTGAAAAATTTAAAGAACTTATAACACTCGATTATAAAGAAGTTATTTTAACAGGAGTTAACGTTGGCGATTATGGTAAATTTATTGACACCAATTTTTATAATTTACTAACAACGCTCAATGATGTTGAAGGAAAGTTTAGGGTTAGAATAAGCAGTATTGAACCAAATTTATTAACTAATGAAATTATTTATTTGGTTAATAGTTCAGATAAATTTTGTAAACATTTTCATATTCCACTTCAAAATGGAAGTCCTAAAATATTAAAATTAATGCAGCGTAGGTATACCGCTCCTTTTTATGCTGATTTAATTAACAAAATTGCAAAAACAAATCCGGAAATCGGAATTGGGGTTGATGTTATTGTTGGATTTCCAGGGGAAACGGAAGAGGATTTTTTATTGACTTTTAATTTCTTAAAAGATTTACCAATTTCGTATTTACATGTTTTTACATATTCTGATAGACCAAACACTAAATCGGATACAATGACAGACAAAGTGCCGATTGAGGTTAAGAAAGATAGAAATCATAGATTGAGAATTTTAAGTAGTAAAAAACATTCTGAGTTTTTAAATAAACAAATTGGTAAAAACTTGGAAGTTTTGTTTGAAGCCGAAAATCACGATGGTTATTTAGAAGGATTTGCATCTAACTATGCAAGAGTTGCAATTCCATATAATGCCAATTTAATAAATAAATTAATTAATGTCCGTATTGATAGAGTTGAGGATAATATTTGTTATTCTGAACTTATAACGAATGTTGAAAATAATTAATAGGTATAAAATGAAAAAAGCAGTCGGTTTGTTAGCAGTAATATTTGTTTTAACTAACAGTATGTTTGCCCAAGCAAATTCTGTAAGCAGCATAAACGAGTTAAAAAGTAGAATAGTTATTGAAAACGTTGAAGATAATTCTCCAAATTTAATGCCTGTAACAAGCAATGAAAAAAAGAGTACTGCTCTTGCAATAATGTATTCTCTGCTATTACCGGGGATGGGGGAATTATACGCAGGAGATTATACTATTGGTAAATACTTAACCGCTGCTGATGGTGTTTTTTGGGGAGTATTGATTGGTTTTGAAACGTATGGACAGCGTCAAGAAGATAACTACAAAGCTTTTGCCCAATCAAATGGCGGAGTTACTCTTGATGGTAAGGATGAAGACTTTTTTGCACGGGTTGGCAGCTATATGAGCGTTGACGAATATAACACGGTACAAGAATTAAATAGAGAATACTCAAAATCATATAATGTCGATACACATTATTGGGGTTGGGAATCTAACGATAAACGAAAAGAGTATAGAAATTTGTGGACTTCAAGCGAACAAGCTTACAATAACGTACGTTTTGCCGTTGGTGCTTTAATACTTAACAGAATTGTTAGTGTTATTAATGCAGTAAGAGTAGTTAATAAACACAACAAAAACCTTAGTCAAGAATTAGGCTGGAATTTAAATTTTGGTGTTGAAAATAATCCTACATTACCTTCTACCCTTAAAGTAAACTTTTCTACTCAGTTCTAAAAATATACCTTAATTATATAAATTTTTTAAAGCGGAATTATTTAAAACAGTTCCGCTTTTTTTTATTCGCAAAGGCAAATTGAAGTTACAGTAATTGTTAAAACTATTAAAGTTTTGTATTTTATTAATTAACAATATTTAAAATAATTGATTTACTTAAATAATTTGATCTCAAAAATATATTTAAAAATTTTAATAACATTATTGATATTGGAATTGTGTGATGAATGATAAAGATGATGTAAGGTGGAAACAGCGATTTGAAAATTATGTAAAAACTTATAAAGTATTTTTAAATATTTTAGAAATAGAAAACCCAAATATAGCTGAAAAAATGGGACTAATCCTTTCATTTAAAGTGGTTTTTGAGCTGGCGTGGAAAACTACAAGGGATTATTTGTTCTCGTTAGGATATGATGAAAAGTCTCCGCGTGATACAATAAAACAAGCATTCCAAATTAATATCGTCACGGATGGACATATATGGATGGAAGCCTTAAATAGTAGAAATGAAACATCCCATTTGTATGATGATTTTAAAGTACAATAAATTGAAATGAAAATTAGAACAGAATATTCGATAGCTCTTGCAGAGTTGTACGAGTATTTTAGTAGGGTTAAATAAGTGAATAGTGGTTTAACAGAATCAGATATAAAAATAATTGTTACAGTTCTAAAACAGCATCCTGAGATAGAATCTGCCTTGTTTTTTGGGTCTCGTGCTCTGGGCACATTTCAAAAAGGATCAGATATTGATATCGCTCTTAAGGGAAACAATTTAACTAATAAAGTATGCTCAGATATACATTTCGTTTTAGAAGAAGAAACTATTCTACCCTATTTTTTTGATATTATCAATTATAATTCAATCGTGAATCCAAATTTAAAGGAACATATCGATAAATATGGAGAAGTTTTTTATCAAAGGGAGTTGAACAGTTCTAAAGAGAGACTCGTATTCAATAAATAATCTAATTTCAAATTGGAATAATAGATTCCTATTCATCCAAGTTGTTTTCGCTTTCGGCGGGGGAGTGGTCTTCAGAAAGTAATTGTACAAGACATCCTAAGCACATTTTTGCACCGTTTCCAAAATTTGCAAAAGGCACAGAATATAAATCCCTTGTAAAGTCGCAAGCTTCGCAAGTTCCTTTATCTGTTTTTTCTATTTTGTTAGCAAGTTGAGTATTTAAAACAAAATGATATTGATTTGCATACTTCCTAATTTCGGGTAACATACGTTTCCTTTTTAAAATTGTTCGTAAAAATACCAACAAATTTGGAATTTGCAAAATCTATTGGACACCGATTTGTTTAATTTTCGATAAATTTTTTGTACTGATTCGGATATTTTGTTAATAAAATAAAAAGCTGTCATTGCTGACAGCTTTTTATAATCTATTCAATATCTTTTCCTAAATTGTATTTTTTCCTTTGGTGAGGGTCAAGGTAAAGTTTTCTTAATCTGAAAGATTTAGGAGTAACTTCAACTAATTCATCATCTTTAATATACTCCAAAGCTTCTTCAAGTGAAAATTTAATAGCAGGAGTAATTTTAATTGCTTTATCGCTTCCGCTTGCACGCATGTTGGTAAGTTTTTTACCTTTTTGAATATTAACTTCAATATCCATATCTTTATTATTTTCACCAACAATTTGTCCGGTATAAGTATATTCTCCCGGATCGACAAAGAATTTACCTCTATCTTGTAATGAGTTAATTGCATATCCGGTTGAATCACCGTCAGCCATAGAAACTAAAACACCGTTTTGGCGGAAAATTATATCACCCTTGTAATATTCGTATTGATAAAATCGGTGGTGCATAACAGCTTCGCCTGCTGAAATAGTCAAAACTTTATTACGTAAACCAATTAGACCGCGAGAAGGAATTTTGAATTCCAAACGGGTCATAGTTCCTTTGCTTTCCATTTTAAGCATTTCGCCTTTTTTAGAACTAACAAGTTCAATTACTTTTCCGGCAAATTCTTCTAAAACGTCAATTGATAAAATTTCAATTGGTTCTGCTTTTTTACCATCAATTTCTTTAAAAATAACTTTAGGAGGTCCAACGGCTAATTCATAACCTTCTCTACGCATATTTTCAATTAATATAGATAAATGCAAAATACCACGTCCTGATACTTTAAATTTATCAGCAGAACCGGTTTCGTCAACTTTTAATGCTACGTTTTGTTCTAATTCTTTAAATAATCTATCGCGTAAGTGCCTTGAAGTTACATATTTGCCTTCTTTACCAAATAAAGGTGAATTGTTAACGGCAAACATCATGCTCATTGTAGGTTCATCAATTGTAACAATTGGCAAAGGTTCTGGATTTTCACTATCTGTAATAGTATCACCAATATCAATTTTTTCAATACCAACAATTGCACAAATATCTCCGCATTCTACTTCGGTAACTTCTTTTTTGCCAATGCCTTCAAATGCAAATAGTTTTTTAATTTGAGCTTTGGTAATAGTACCGTCACGTTTAACAACAGCACAGTTAGTACCGGAAGTTATTTTTCCTCTAAAAACTCTACCAATACCAATTCTGCCTACATAATCGCTATAATCAAGAGATGTAGTTTGAATTTGGAAAGTACCTTCCAAAACATTAGGGGCAGGAACTTTGCTAATAATAGTATCTAATAGCGGTGTTAAATTTTGGGCATCATGTTTTAAATCTGTAACAGCCCATCCATTTCTGCCACTTGCGTAAACAATAGGAAAATCCAACTGATGGTCATCTGCTTCAAGTTCAAAGAATAAGTCATAAACTTCGTTTATTACTTCTTCAGGGCGAGCATCAGGTTTGTCAATTTTGTTAATTACTACAATTGGATAAAGATTTAATTGAAGAGCTTTTTGAAGTACAAAGCGAGTTTGAGGCATTGGACCTTCAAATGCATCTACCAATAATAGAACACCGTCAGCCATTTTTAATACTCGTTCAACTTCACCACCAAAATCGGAGTGACCGGGAGTATCGATAATGTTGACTTTTACATCTTTATAAACAACGCTGATATTTTTTGAAAGAATCGTTATCCCTCTTTCACGTTCCAAGTCGTTGGAATCGAGAAAACAATCACGTACAACTTGGTTTGATCTAAATACCTCGCATTGTTTTAAGATATTATCAACAAGGGTAGTTTTGCCATGGTCAACATGTGCTATTATTGCAATATTTCTTATATTCATTTGTACCTAAATTATTATAAAACAATTTGTAAAAATAACTAAAAATTTCGGCAATAAAAAGCGGGACATGTTAATATTACTGTTTCTTCTCCCCAAATATGTCAGATATTCTAAAACTGGGAGCAGTATATGATTTTGGAAGATAATTTTCCGGAATTGTTGTTTGATTTCCGTCTCTTACAGCCGAGTAATGAGGTGACATTATTTCAATTTCCGCCTCGTTAAATTTGTTTTGTATGTTTTTGTGTAACTCGGAATATGTTTTTGACATTAAATTTGGAAATTTTGTATAAACGTTTAGTTCGTAGCTTACATAAAAATCATCAAGACTTGTTTGAAGAACGAATGGTTTTGGTTCAGGAAGTACGTTTTCAGACTCGGCAGCCGCAGAAATTAATAATTCATGAACTTTATTCCATGGTACATCATATCCAATAGTTACAGTTGTATGTAATATTAATCCTGTATTGGTAGCAGAAGAACTATAATTAATTATATGACTTCCTAATATCATAGAATTAGGAATAGTGATATCTACATTTTTAACAGTTCTTACTCGTGTAACAAGTAAAGTTTTTTCAACAATATCGCCTGTGGTTTCAGCAATTTTTACTCGATCTCCAATTTTAAAGGGACGCATGTATGTTAAAACAACTCCGGAAACAATATTAGAAATAGCCGAAGAAGAACCTAATGAAAATAGTATACCAATAAAAACGGAGATTCCTTGAAAAATTGGCGAATCAGAACCGGGTAGATAAGGAAAAATTACTGTTATGGCAAAAGCAATAACCAAAAAACGAACAATTTTAAAAGTTGGGTCTGCCCATTCAGAAGGGAAGTTATCTAAAGTTATTTTGCCTGAACCAATTTCGTCAAAAATTAGATGCAAAAACTTATTTATGTAATTAACCAAAACAACAATTACAATAATTGTAGCTAAGTTTGGAAGGTAATCTACAAAAGCATTCACAACTTTATTAATAGGAATCATAAAATAAGTTAATAAAGTATGAGCCCATGTTTGGCTGAAACTAAAAAAACTAAATACAAATGCAAAGTATAAATATGTTAATAAAATCATAAAAAGATACTTTGCAATTCGTGTACTGAAAGCGGTTATTTCAACTAAACGTTCTTCAGAAAATATTTGAATGTTTTTTATGTTTATTGTTTTTAATATCGATTTTTTCCATTCGTCAATTCGGATATTTAATATTTCAAAAAAGGATATTATTAGTTTGTTAAATGCGTAAAAAATTGCAGTAGCATAAATTGTATATAATACCCCACTTAAAATAGGTTTTACTGAAAAATGCTTTGTTTCTGGAAACAACGATAGAGATATTGTGATAAAATAGTAAATTATTGTTAGAGTTAAACCTAATCGTATTAGCTTTAAAGAAAAGATTAAAAATGAATAAATATTTTGTGCACTTAAAATTTCTTTGTTTTTAATTTCAAACTTAAATGTTAGTTTTTGATTGTTTTGAAGATAATCATAAGCTGAGGGGAATACTTTTTTAAATAACCAAAATATAAATACCATTACGGCAAAAAGTGCAAACGTAATTCCGGAATTTATAAGTAAATTTTTTAGAGAATATTCTCGCTTTACTGAATACAAACTTTGTTTGATTATTCTTGAGTATTGATAAGCTAATTCTATTTGGGTTTTGTTTGTATTGATAGTATCAAGCGGAGTTATAGAAAAAATTGTATTACCCATATGCATAATATTAACAAACCCATTTCGTTCATTAATAGTAAGTTCGTTAATATCAAGGTCGTTTTCAATTAGTAAATTGATTTTTTCAGAAATTTGAGCGGCACGTTCTTGGACAGAAAATGGTCCAATTGGTGCGTGAAGATAAAATAAAGTGTCTGTTTTTACAATAATTGGAGCAGATTTTTTTAAAAGAGCCTGGTTTATTTTGTTTTCAGCCAAACTGATAAAATCGGATAAAAGAAATAGAACTATTATAAAGAAAAGCTTTTTCATACATTACCTAATAGTATATTTTAGATAAATGATTATTAAATAAACTGACTTATTGCTTAAATAAAAAGAGATAGTTATAGATTATACTTGTTTTTAAGCCAAGCATAAGCAGTATTAATTTCTTTAGTTTTCTTTTCGGCTAATTCAATAATTTCTTCTCCCATTTTATTAACTTTATCTGGGTGATACTTTGAAATAGTTCTTAAGTATTGTTCACGAATTTCTGCTTTAGTAATTTTCCCTTTTAGTCCTAATACCTTTCCAAAAAATCGCGATTTCTCTTCTTCGGTTGAGTTGCTAAAATCAAATTCATCGGAATTTCTTTTCGATTCAAATTTTTCGTATTTCTCATATCGTTCATATTTTTCATACTTTTCGTATCGTTCGTATTTACTATCGTTACTGTAAGAACGCCTATTGTTTGAACCATATGTATATTTACCAACTATTCGTTTAACGGAAGAATATAAATTAGAAGTGTTTTCACCAATTTCATTTAAATAATCTAACATTAAAAGATTCAAAAAATACCAGTCAGTATTTTTGATATGTGCTGAATAGTCTATAATGTTTTTAAGAACTTTTGGTTCAGGATAATTAGTCCGAATTTTTTTTACTTTGGAATCATCAAGAACCGGGGACATATAATCATAAACAAACGAAATCCATTTGCTTTCAGGAGCATTAAGAATAATACCGTAAAGTAGTAGAAAATCGCTGTAAACAGTAAAAGGGGGATACTCATTAACTAATAATTTAGAATAGCTAATACATTGAAGTCTACCATAAAGAGTAAAAATAAACTCGTTTAATGTTTGTTCAATATCAAGCTCAAACCACTTAATAAAGGTGGTATTTATTGCGTTAGGTAAAAATGAATTTTTAAACTCTATACTTGAACGGAAGTTGTGAATAAGATAAGAACGAGAGAAGTCGTTCATACCATATTGTACAGTTCCGATTGCTGACCAAACTTGATTATAAATTTCGTCGTAAACATAATAAGCCCTTTCATATTTCCCAAGGCTTACGAGATGATCCGCTACTTCGCGTAATTTAGATAAATCACCCATTACAACTCGTTTTGTTAAAAATTATTAAAAATGAATGTAAAGAAAAAAACAATAAATTGAAATAGTAAATAAAATGTTTCATTAATTTCCAAACAACAACCTAACTATAAAAATGGCGGCAACAAAGCCCATAAAATCACTTAATAGTCCTGCGGCAAGTGCATATCGGGTTTTTTTTATGTTAACTGCTCCAAAATATACCGCTAAAACAAAAAAAGTAGTTTCAGTACTTCCAAACATTGTAGAAACCAAAATTCCAATAAAAGAATCAGGTCCATGTACTTTCATAATTTCAGCCATTATGCCTAATGAACCGCTCCCAGAAAGTGGACGCATTAAAGCCATTGGAACAACTTCGGCAGGCATTCCAATTAAATTTGTAATAGGGCTTATAACAAAAATTAACCAATCCATTGCTCCGCCGGTTCTAAAAATTGCAATACCAACTAAAATAGCAACCAAGTAGGGGATAATTTTTACTGCAACTTGAAATCCTTCTTTTGCACCTTCGATAAATGTTTCATAAATTTTTACTTTTTTAATAGCACCGAAAATTACAAAGGCTGCAATAATAAATGGGATGGCTAAAGTAGAGATTATTTGTATTAAACTTTTTAATGTTTCGCCGTTAACATATTTTGAAATATAAGAAAAGCTGCCGGAAAAATATAAAAGAGAAATAATAGCTAAAAGGATAAATAAGCCAATAAAAAAACGAGTACTGGCTTTAATCCATTTTATAAGTTCAGTATAACGAAGTGGGAATTTTTCAAATAACTTAACAAAAAAAACACCGGCTATGGTTGCACAAAACGAGCCAAACATAGTAGTCCCTATTATTATTGCCGGTTCAGCACTACCGGATGCAGCACGTAATGCTATTGCAGTAGCGGGCATTAATGCAAAACTTGCAGTATTTAGTACTAAAAACATGCACATTGCGTTTGTTGCGGTATCTTTCTTTTCGTTAAGTTTGTTCAATTCCTCCATTGCCTTTATTCCAAATGGAGTTGCTGCATTTCCCAACCCCAAAAATGTTGCGGATAGATTCATAATTATTGCACCCACCGCAGGGTGATTTGAAGGAATCTCGGGAAATAAAAACTTCATTAACGGTTTTGTGGCAGTAGCAATATAGTTTATTACTCCACTTTCTTCAGCAATTTTCATAATACCAAGCCACAAAGCCATTATGCCAATTAAGCCGAGAACAATTTCTACCGAAGTATTCGCAAAATTTAATGCTGAATTTGTAATTTCTCGCATCTTTAAAAATGATACTTCTTCAAGCTTAATAAATGCTGAATAAGTTAAAGTGTCAATTTTTTTTATAAATCGTATTGAACCGGTAATATCGTTTTTATCACCGGAATTCTCCGCAATTTTTTTCCAAACGGCGGGAGACGAATCGTTTGTAAATAGTAAAAATGAATGAGTTTTAGCTTTGGGAGAGTAAGAAATATTAGTGTTTAATATTAATTCATTTTTTAAAGGTTTGTTATATAATTTACTAAAATTCTTTTTGGATACAATGATTTTAGCATCGGTTTGTTGAGACTTCAAATCAGAGTTGTTTAATTCTACAATACAACTAAGTTCTTTCCCATTTTTATATTTATCTGAAAAATTATCATATAAATCGTAACTAAGTGCTGTGCCAAGTCCTAATAATATTAATCCTAACCAAACATAATTAAGCATAAAATCTCCATAAATGCAAAAAAGACAATCATTTAAATTACAACTATTAAATTTTTATTGCAAATTGATTATCTTTTGTGATTTTAATCACATCTGTTAAAATTTTATGTTTTTTTTTCGATAATATTATATAAATAACAATTTTTTAAAAACTTATTACTTTTATAATAGGGAAAATTTTCTTATTATTGAAGAGCGTTAAATTACAATTCCATGATTTAGTATCCACTTAATAAGGTTTTTTTATTGAATTATCGAACTTATAAAAGACTCTTTGACATAATTTTAGCTCTTATGTTTTTGGTATTGTTTTCTCCGATGGTAATGATATTTGCAATAATTATTTATTTGCAATCCGGAGAATTCCCATTTTATTTGCAAAAACGTAGTCTTACGTTAGAAAAACGTCATTTTAATGTTATTAAGCTAAAAACATTATACAGTAAAAACAGAGCAAAAATAGTTAATACGGTTTTTATTAAAAATGAGTTGCATAAATATCTAATTCCATTTGGCAAATTTTTACGCCGAACCGGTTTGGATGAACTGCCACAATTGATAAACGTGATTAAAGGTGAGATGTCTTTAATTGGTCCACGTCCATTAATGGAGTCGGATTTAATAACAATTAGAAACAATGCTCCTGAATTATATAGATTGCGAAATATTTTACATTGTACCCCTGGTATTACAGGGTATTGGCAGGTTTTTGGAAATAGAATAAATGGAATTGACGACCTAATTGGTTGTGATTTGCTTTATGAACAAAATAAATCGTTTTTATTAGATCTGCAGATATTTATAAGAACTATTCCATTAGTATTATTTGCCGCACATGCAGATTCTATTTCCTTTAAGGATAAATTTGAGATTACAGAATACAAACTAAACAAAACGCTTTAACCATCCGAACAAATTTGATATTCATCTTTTTGTTGAATATTTTCAAAAAAATAATTTTAAAATAAAAAGCTTTATAAATTTTATAAATTTTGTTATTTTATAACAAAAATTATTCCAATTATTTTACATAAGAGACCATGAACAGAAAATATATCGAAATAGACGACGTTTTAGTAAATAAAGAGATTTTAGAAGTTAAATTTACTTGCAATTTGGAAAAATGTAAAGGAGCGTGCTGTACATTAGAGAGTAGTTATGGAGCTCCAATGACTAAAGAGGAAGTAGAGTTTATTAAAAGAGATTTAGAAATTATTAAAGAGTACATTCCGGAACACAGCAAAAAAATTATAGAAAAAGAAGGGTTTTATGATGAGGAAGATGATTTATTGATGACAAAAAGTATCGATAATCACGACTGTGTATTTGTATACTTTGATGGAGATATAGCTAAATGTGGAATTGAAAAAGCGTTTTTTGACAATAGAATTAAGTTTAGAAAACCTATTTCATGTCATTTATTTCCAATTAGAATAAATAGTTTTGGTGGAGATGTTTTACATTTTGAGAGATACCATGAATGCGTTCCAGCACTAATTACAGGCTTAGAAACTAATCTCAGCATTTTAGAGTTTTGTAAAGATTCTCTTATTAGAATGTACGGGAAAAAGTGGTATAACCATTTAGAAAAAATGGCGAGAGGTTAACTATGTTGTCGTTAAATTTAAAAATGGGACTTTCCCAAAAATTATCTCCTCAGCAAATTCAGTATCAAAAACTTTTACAACTGAATACATTATCGCTGGAACAAAGAATTAAGACAGAATTAGAGTTAAATCCATTTTTAGAAGAGATTCTTGATGACGATATGGAGGTTTCGTTAGATGAATTAGAAGATAAAGATGAAAATAGCGAAGATGAAGAAATGGATGACTATGATAAAAATAGAGATGAGTTTGATATTGAAGACTATATGAACGATGTAAGTGTTGACGAAGAGCATTATGCCCAAACAATTGAAGAAGAACGTTTACAGCCAATTGCTCCAAGCAGAACAACACTAAATGATAGTTTAATAGAACAATTAAGAATGTTAGATTTAAGTGCCGAAGAGTATGCAATTGGTGAATTAATTATTCAGAGTTTAGATATAGCCGGTTACTTAAAGCAGGATATGGGGGTTTTGGTTGATGATATAAACATGTTTGAGGGGCTTAATATTACACTTGAACAAGCTGAATTAGTATTAAAGAAAATCCAAAATTTGGAACCGGTAGGCGTTGGAGCAAGATCTTTACAGGAATGTTTGCTTATTCAAATACATAAAGGGAACTTTGACCCATACTATGCATATTTAGCTGAAAAAGTTTTAACGGAGTTTTATAATGACTTTTTTAATAAAAAATTTGATAATATTAAAAAAGGATTGGATTTAACAACTGAAACCCTAAGAGGGACACTTGAATTAATTCACAAGCTGAATCCAAAACCGGGTGAAGGAAATATTGTAAATGAAAACAGTAACCAGGTTACTCCTGACTTTCTTGTTGAAAAAGTTGATGGCAATTATATTGTTTCGTTAAACGACAAGTACGGCTCATCTGTTACTTTAAGCAAGACTTATTTAGAATACATCGCAAATAATAAACGTAAAAGAAAGATATCCGAAAGAGAAAAAGAAGCTCATAAGTTTTTACGTGAGAAATATGAATCTGCCAAATGGTTTTTAGCTTCAATTGAACAGAGAAGACATACTTTGTTGAAAATTATGCGTGCCATTGTTGAAAAACAAGTCGATTTTTTTGAAATAGGTCCTCGTGCCCTTAAGCCAATGATTTATAAAGACATTGCTGAAGAAATTGAGATGGATATTTCTACTATCAGCAGAGTGGTGAATGGTAAATACGTTCAATCTCCTCAGGGTATTCATGAGTTAAAATTCTTTTTTAGCGAGGGACTTTCTACTGATGGCGGTGATGAAATTAGCAATAGGCATATAAGAGAGTTGATAAAAGAAATTATTTCCGGCGAATCGAAGGATAATCCTCATAGTGATGATAAAATTGCTTCTCTTTTACAAGACAAGGGGATTCATATAGCAAGAAGAACTGTTGCCAAATACAGAGAACAATTAAAATTACCCGTTGCGAGACTTAGAAAAGAATTATGATGATTGTTTTAGATATATTTATTATAGTATTGCTTTTTGCAATATTTGGGTTTGTTCATTCTTTTCTTGCCTCTTTAAAATTTAAGGAACAATTAGCACTTTCAATTGGTGAAAAAATAGGATTATATAGAATTTTCTATAATATATTTTCTATTATTTTATTGGCTGCGGTTATGGTTGTTATGCCAAAACCCGATTTACTGATTTATGACTTACAATTTCCATACGATATTATTATTTTAATTTTGCAGTATGCAAGTTTATATGGTTTAATCTATACAGCCTTTAAAATTAACGGGAAAGAATTTTTAGGAATTAATCAAATTAAACGTTATTTAACTAACAATTACGATGTAAAACAGTTGGATGAAAAAATGGAACTAAGAAAGACGGGAATATTTGGTTTTGTTCGTCATCCTATTTATTTGTTCTCGATATTGTTTTTAGGTTTAAGACCTTATATGGAATTATTTTATTTTGTTTTATTTCTTTGTATTACGGTTTACTTTTTTGTGGGAGCTTATTATGAAGAGAAAAAACTTGTTAAAATTTTTGGCGATGAGTATTTGCAATATAAAAAGAATGTACCGGGAATTTTCCCCTTTAAATTTACTAACAAAAAGAAATAGTGTATATGAAGATTAGAATGTATTTGATAACTGGGTTTGTGTTTTTTGCTGGAATTTTATTTGCTCAAGAAAATAATAAGGTGTTAGCAACTATTGGTAATAAAAATTTTATGGTAGATGAATTTGTTCAAAGGTATGAATTAATTCCTCAAGTTAATGCCGGTAAGCAGAAAGATGAGGCTTTATTTAGAAACAGAGAGTTTTATACAATAATAGCTGAAAAGCTTTGGGCTTTATATGCAGAAGAATTGGGTTATGATAGCAGCGATGTAATGAAATATACCTATAAAGCTTTGGAAAAAATGTATGTTAGAGATGCGTTGTATCAAAGAGAAATTAAAAACAAAGCTAAGGTTGATGAAAATAAAGTTAAATTTGCCTATGAAAAAGTAAGAAGAACTTTATATGTTAATTTTATTTTTTCAAGAGATAAAAATGAGATTAACCAACTTTATGCACAACTAAAAAGTGGAATTCCTTTTGATACATTATTGAACAAACGTATTGATATTAAATATCAAAATGCTCCAATTGAAGTAAACTTTGGTGCAATGCGAGAAGATATTGAGGATTCTTTATACTCTCTTCCTCTGGGTGGGTATACTCAACCGGTAGATTATAATGATGAATGGTATATTTTTAGATTAACAAGTTCAGCTTTTGTGGATTTCAAGGATTCACAAGCTTTTCAAAAGGCATTACGCGATGCAAAAGATTTAGTTACAGATAGGGCTTTAGATAAAGTTTATAACGAATACTTTAATAAGTTTTTTGTCGGTAAAAAAGTTGAAACCAATGGTTATCTTTTTTGGAGTATATGTGATAGATTGATTGATGTGCTGCAAAATAGAAAAGATAAAGATAGCATACAAGCAGGTGTAAAAATTGTATTAACAGCCGATGATTTTGCTGTTATTGAAAATAAATTAACACCCGATACACTAAAGATGAATTTCATTCAGTTTGAAACAGAACCGGTTACTGTATTTCAATTTTTAAGAGAGTTCTTTTATGAAGGATTTGAAGCCCTTTCAGCAAATGCAGATACTATAAGATCTCAAATGCAAAGCAGGGTAAAAAGATTTATTGAAAACGAATTGTTGGCAAGACAGGGATATAAAGAAGGTTTACAGAACCTTCCTGACGTTCAAGCGTCTACCAATATGTGGAAAGAAAACTATTTGGCAAAAATGGTTAAAAATAAATTTATTGAAGATACTAAACTAAGTGAAGACGAATTAAAAGATTATTACGAAAATAACAAAGAAAGAATGTCTACTTCAATAATGGTTAATATTTTAGAAATACTAACTGATAATTTAGATGATATTGATTCAGTAATGAAAGCAATTGATAAAGGGGTTGAATTCAGAGATTTAGCCAAAAAATATTCAAAAAGACAATTAACAAAAGATAATGGTGGCGAATTTGGATATTTTAATGCAAATTTATTTGGTGAAATAGGACAAGTTGCAGCTAATATGAATATTGGCGAAGTTTATGGTCCTATAAAAGTACCGGATGGTTATTCAATATTTAAATTAATAGATAAAAAAGAACCTGAAAAACAAGCGATAAAACCTTTTGAAGAAATTAAAGATTCATTAAGAGGAATAGCACGTACTGATAAACTTCATAAACAAATGGTAGATAAAACAGTAGAGTTAGCCAAAAAATATGGTGTTAAAGTTAATGAAAGTACTTTGCATAAATTAGATGCTGTAAACTTAAATATGCTTGTTTATCGGTTTATGGGGTTTGGAGGAAGAATTTTAGCCGTACCAATAGATCCAATGTTTGCTGATTGGGTTGAGGCATGGCAAAAAGATGAAGATTCATTGCCATAATTAGGAGAGAAAGTTTTGCAAGAAAAAATAAGATCCACAACGATTATTGGATTAATACACAATGGTGAAGCCGCAATTGGCGGAGATGGTCAAGTAACACTTGGTAATACCGTTGTTAAACATAATTCAATGAAAATTAGAAAATTATATAATGGTAAAGTATTGTGTGGTTTTGCGGGTGCTGCTGCCGATGCTTTTACTTTATTAGGTAAGTTTGAAGAGAAACTTGAACAATATAGAGGTAACGTTAATAGAGCTGTTGTTGAATTGGCAACTGATTGGCGTACTGATAAGTATTTAAGAAAATTAGAAGCTATGCTTGCTATAATTTCCGAAGATAGTGCTTTTATTGTTTCGGGTACCGGCGATGTTATTGAACCCGATGACAAAATTATTGCTATTGGGTCGGGTGGAATGTATGCTCTTGCTGCTGCTAAAATGCTTGTGAAATACAGCAATTTACCGGCTCAAGAAATTGTTAAAGAAGCATTAAAAACTGCTGCTGATATCTGTATTTATACTAACGATAAAATTGTTTCTGAAGTTATACAGAAATAATTAAGGGATTAAAATGAAAAAATTAAAAGAAGATACAATGAAAAATTTAACTCCTGTATCCATTGTAAAAGAGTTAGATAGTTACATAATTGGTCAAAACGACGCTAAACGTGCTGTTGCTATTGCTTTAAGAAATAGATGGCGTAGACAGCAGGTTGATGAAAAAATGCGTGATGAAATTATGCCAAACAACATAATACTAATTGGTCCTACCGGTGTTGGTAAAACTGAAATTGCAAGAAGACTTGCTAAGCTTTCCGGTGCCCCTTTTATTAAAGTTGAAGCATCAAAGTTTACTGAAGTTGGTTATGTTGGACGCGATGTTGAATCAATGATTCGTGATTTAGTTGAGTTGGCAATTAATATTGTACGTTCTGAACAAGCTATTGACGTACAACAAAAAGCTGAAGAACTTGCAGAAGAAAAATTATTAGATTTATTGATTCCACCTGTACGTAAAGCCGGAAGCGAAGAAGATAATGGAAATGCTGAAGCTGTACAGAATGAAAAAACGCGTGAATGGATGCGTGAAAAATTGAAAAAGGGAGAAATGGACGAACGCATAATTGAGTTTGATGCTGTTTCAGCACCCGGTGGTATGCAAGTGCTTGGTCCTTTCGGAATGGATGATATGGGTATTAATATACAAGAAATTGTAAGCAGTATGATGCCCAAAAAGAAGAAAAAAAGAAAAGCTAAAATAAAAGAAGCACGTCAAATTTTAATTCAAGAAGAGCTGCAAAAACTTATTGATATGGAAAGCGTACAAAAAGAAGCTGTTTATAGAGTGCAAAATTCCGGTATTGTATTTATTGACGAAATTGATAAAATTGCAAGTTCCAGCAAAGGGAATGGTCCTGATGTAAGCCGCGAAGGGGTGCAGCGTGATTTACTTCCAATTGTTGAAGGTTCGTCGGTTAATACAAAATATGGTGTTGTTAAAACAGATCATATTCTATTTATTGCTTCCGGTGCATTTCATATTGCAAAACCTTCCGATTTAATTCCCGAGCTGCAAGGACGTTTTCCGATACGTGTGGAATTAAAAAGTTTAACTGAGGAGGATTTTGTTAAAATATTAACTTTCCCTCAAAATGCCTTATTAAAACAATATACTGCTTTACTTGAAACTGAAAATGTTAAAATTAAATTTGATGAAGATAGTATTTTGGAAATTGCAAAAATTGCCGCAGTTGTAAACGAACAAGTTGAAAATATTGGAGCACGCCGTTTGCATACCATTTTAACAACTTTACTTGATGATATTTTATTTGATGTACCTGATAAAATGCCTGAAAATGAAATTGTTATTACCGGTAAATATGTTGACGATAAATTAAACAAAATTGTTAAAAATAGAGATTTGAGTAAATATATTTTATAATTTATGACAAAAAGTATTTTTAAAAATATATTGTTTGTAATTCTTTTTATATCAATAGCTGCCTGCTCATCAGGCAGTATTGTTAATTTAACAGATGCAAAAAATAATGTTCGTAAATATTATGAAGATGGGCAATATATAAACGAAATGAATAGTATTGTTGAAGATGTTATTCAAAAGTATAATTCAGTTGAATTAAAACCTAACGATGCTGTTGTTTTTGATGTTGATGAAACCGTACTTTCAAATTTTGATTATATCAAATCAATTGATTACGGTTACGAACATAATTTATGGAATAATTGGTTGGATAAAGCTGAAGCTAAAAAAATTATTCCCGCAAAAAAACTGTACGATTTTTTTGTGTTTAAAGGTGCCAAAGTTATATTTTTAACGGGCAGATATTGGTATTCATGCGATGCGACTTATAAAAATCTGGTTAATCAAGGTTTTGAAAAATTTGACACTTTAATATGCAGAAGTGAAGAAGAATTAAAAATATCCTCCCCTCAATTTAAAGCAAATCACAGAAAAAATTTAAGTCTAAATGGGTATAATATTATTGCCTGCATTGGCGACCAAGAAACTGATTTTGTTGGTGGTTATACCGGCGAAATAATTAAATTCCCCAATTATATTTATAAGATTGATTAAACGTAATCCTCATCAACTCCTCTTTTTATTTTAATACTTTATTGCTATTAGACTAAAAATCTAATATATTAATATTTATTTGGGATTAAATTGAGGTTTTTGTGAAAAGGTTTTTGGTTGCTTTCGTTTTATTAAATTGTTTAATATTAACATCATCGTTATATGCACAGTGGACTAAAGTAAATGGTCCTTTAGGTGGTTTCGTTTATACTATAACAGGGAATGAATGCGGTATGTTTATTGGGGTTGAATTACAGGATTTTCAATATCAGCCTTACAATTCTACAAGATGGATCTCCATTGGTAAGCCGTGGCATTTATATCTAACAAGTTCTTTTGTTCAAGATTCTACTGTTTATTTTTCAACTATGGGTGATGGCGTAAATCGTTCCTCAGATTTTGGGGCTAATTGGGAAAAAATACCACAGTCGGTTATTTCAGATAGCGTTTGGTCAATAAATGGGGATGATAATGTTATATTGGCTGGAACATATGGTAAGGGTTTATTTATGTCTAAAGATAAGGGACGTACATGGACTCGAACAGGGAGAGAAATACCGACAAGTCATTTTTGGGCTTCAGCGATATATGATTCGGTTTATTATGTTTATAGTAGTGCTCGGCTCTATTATTCAACAGATTTTGGAAATAGTTGGATAAAACCGGTTTCTCAAGCAATGACACAAACAATGTACACAATTAACAAAACCTCAAACAAATTGTTTGTTGGTGGGCATGGCGGTGTATTTGTATCTTCGGATAATGGTAAAAATTGGGTGAGTGTAAACAATGAAATATTTACCGGTACTTCAGTTCCAAAGATTGTTTCAATTGGAGAAACAGTTTTTGCTCAGACATATGCAGGGGGAATTTATAAAACAGTAGATTATGGAGCGAGTTGGATAGACTTGAATCCTTATATGATAACTTGTTTTTGTAAAGATATGTATGTGCGAGACAATGTTTTATACATCGCTACAAACGGAGGAGGAGTATTAAGAACTACTGATTTAGGGATAACTTGGGAAAGTTATAGCGAAGGGCTTTCAAGTGTGGGAGTTTATAATATGTTGTTTGACGAAAACAAGATATTTATAACAACTCATGGAAGGGGCGTTTGCGTTTCTGACAGTTCGGGTTCCGAATGGTATCAATCAAGTTATAATACGGATTTAGTTCATGCACGTGAAACATTTAAGTATGCAAATTATATTTATGCTGTAAACTTTTATGGCGTCTACAGAAAGTCCGTGCTGGATGACTGTTGGAATAAAATTTCAGATAGACGGACTTCAAAAGCTTTTGTTTTAAATGAAAAATTATTTGGAATTTGTAGTAACAATTTTTGTTGTTCAAGTGATAGTGGCAAAACTTGGCAACCTGTTGATAATAGTATCCCTGCTGGATCAAGGATCAATCTTATAAGCATCAATGGAGTTTTATTTGGAGTAGCTAATAGTGAAACATTTAAATCGGCAAACTCGGGGGTAAGTTGGATAAAAATGACAGGACTGCCAAATTTTGTAGATATTGTTGAGTATAAAGGAAAGTTATTTGCAGCAACAGAAACAGGAGTTTATGTTTCAACAAATAATGGAAATAGTTGGGTAAAAAACAATGATATTAATGGAACAGCTATTTATAAGTATAATGCTGATTTGTTTTTAGGATCAACTGGCGGAAGAGTATATAGGTATAAAGATAATACTTGGGAATTAATTACTACATCGGAACTAACAACAGTTGATAGAGTCTCTGATATAGGAGCTTACAACGGCTATTTGTATTTTAGTTGCGAATATAGTGGGCTGTACAAATGCCCATTAAGTGATGTGTTAACAACAGTTGAAGAAAACGACGTGAATATTCCGAATGATTTTACTCTGAGTCAAAATTATCCTAATCCTTTTAATCCAAGTACAACTATAGCTTTTAGTATTCCTACAAGTGCATTTGTTACATTAAAAATATATGATGTGCTTGGAAAAGAAGTCGCAAATTTATGCAATGAAGAACTGCCGGCAGGTAAATATTCTCGAAATTGGGATGCTTCTAAATGTGCAAGTGGAATGTATGTGTATCAAATTAAAGCCGGAGATTTTGTAAGTTCAAAAAAATTAATGTTGATGAAATAGGACAATTAATTCTCAATTTTTAAGTTTTAATTTTTAATGATTGAATGCCGACTGAAAGTAAAAAGCAACTTCAGTCGGCTTTTTTTAGATCTGAATTTATTAATCAATCATCTCCTCTTTTTATTTTAATACTTTATTGCTATTAGACTAAAAATCTAATATATTAATATTTATTTGGGATTAAATTGAGGTTTTTGTGAAAAGGTTTTTGGTTATCTTTGTTTTCCTGAACTGGTTAATATTGGTTTCGTCCTTGTTTGGGCAATGGATTAAAGTTGATGGTCCACTGGGGGGATATTATAGTACAATAACTGGAAATGAGTGCGGTTTATTTATTGGAACTGATCATGAAGATTGTCAATTTATGCCTGCCAATTCTACAAAATGGATTTCTATTGGCAAACCGTTGCATGCGTATCTAACAAGTTCTTTTGTTCAAGATTCTACTATTTATTTTTCAACTATGGGTAATGGTGTAAATCGTTCCTCAGATTTCGGGGTTAATTGGGAAAAAATACCACAGTCGGTTATTTCAGATAGTGTCTGGTCAATAAGTGGGGACGATAATATAATATTAGCCGGAACTTATGGTAGAGGGTTATTTATGTCCACAGACAAAGGGCGTACATGGTCTCGAACAGGAAGAGAAATTCCATCTAATTATTTCTGGGCTTCAGCGATATATGATTCGGTTTATTATGTTTATAGTAGTGCTCGGCTCTATTATTCAACAGATTTTGGAAATAGTTGGATAAAACCGGTTACTCAAGCAATGAAACAGACAATGTACACAATCAACAAATCATTAGATAAATTGTTAGTTGGTGGTCATGGTGGGGTGTTTGTATCTTCCGATAAGGGTAAAAATTGGGTGAGTGCGAACAATGAAATATTTTCCGGTACTTCAGTTCCAAAGCTCGTTTCAATAGGTGAAACAGTATTTGCTCAGACATATGCCGGAGGAATTTTTAAAACAGTGGATTATGGAGCGAGTTGGATAGACCTTAATCCTTATATGGTAACTCGGCTTTGTGAAGATATGTATGTTCGGGATAGTATCTTATACATAGCTACAAATGGAGGAGGAGTATTTAGAACTACTGATTTAGGATTAACTTGGGAAAGTTATAGCGATGGGCTTTCAAGTGTTGGAGTTTATAACATGTTGTTTGATGAAAATAAGGTTTTTATAGCAACTGCTGGAAGGGGTATTTGTGCGTCAGATAGTTTAGGTTCCGAATGGTATCAATCCAGTTATAATACGGAATTAGTTCAAACTTATGAAATATTCAAGTTCGGAAACTATATTTATGCCCCAAACTATTGGGGTGTATACAGAAAGTCCGTGCTGGATGACTACTGGAATAAAATTTCAGATAGACGGACTTCAAAAGCTTTTGTTTTAAATGAAAAATTATATGGAATTTGTAGTAATAATTTTTGTTGTTCGAGTGATAGTGGAAAAACCTGGCAATCTATTGATGATGGTATCCCTGCCGGATCAAGGAACAATCTAATAAGCATTAATGGAATTTTATTTGGAGTAACATATAATGAAACATTTAAATCGACAAATTTGGGTGCAAGTTGGATAAAAGTGACTGGACTGCCAAATTTTGTAGATATTGTTGAATATAAAGGAAAGTTATTTGCAGCAACAGGATCTGGGGTTTATATTTCGTCAGATAATGGAAGTAGCTGGGTAAAAGATAATGCTATTAATGGGACAGCTATTTATAAGTATAATGCGGATTTGTTTTTGGGTTCAACCTGTGGAAAATTTTATAGATATAAAAAAGATGGTTGGGAATTAATTACCATATCAGAATTAACAACAATTGATATGGTTTCTGATATAGGAGCTTATAATGGCTATCTATATATAAGTAGTGATTATAGTGGGCTGTACAAATGCCCATTAAATGATGTGTTAACAACAGTTGAAGAAAACGAAGTAAATATTCCGAATGATTTTACTCTGAGTCAAAATTATCCCAACCCTTTTAATCCAAGTACAACTATAGCTTTTGGTATTCCTACAAGTGCATTTGTTACATTAAAAATATATGATGTGCTTGGAAAAGAAGTTGCAAATTTATGCAATGAAGAACTGCCGGCAGGTAAATATTCACATGTTTGGGATGCGTCTGAATTTGCAAGTGGAATGTATGTATATCAAATACAAGCAGGTGATTTTGTAAGTTCAAAAAAATTAATGCTGATGAAATAGGACAATTAATTCTCAATTTTTAAGTTTTAATTTTTAATGATTGAATGCCGAACAACAAAAAACGTTGTTCAGCTTTTTAAATTTTATGTATTTTGTGGAATAGAATTATATATTGCTCATAACCCAATTTGCTGGTTTTTCGTTACTTTAAATGAATATGTCGCCCACGCTGGGGCTTATTATTTCGCGAGGATAGATTTGCTATTGACATTCCGACCCGCTGGGTCTCATATATCTAATAATGCATTTTCTGTTTTTTTGAGATTCGTATAATCATTAATCCAAAAAATATTCTCAATCCCAATAATCCCAATTCAGACAATTATTAACCAAATCTCAAGTTTCCAGTCTCAAGCCTCTATCATTAATGGGTGCGACTTCGTCCGAAGTCGTGGGGATTGTTGTATTACAAGGTTAACGACATGTGATTGCTCCGCAATCATTACGCAAAAATAATCACGTGTCAAGTTATATTTGTTTTATCTTTAATCCTCCAAATACCCTTTCAAACAATTATTAACCAAGTTTCAAGTTTCTGGTCTCAAGTCTCCAGCTTTTGAATCTTTAATACCAAAAATCTTATAAATCCCAAGAATCCCAATTCAGACAATTATTAACCAAATCTCAAGTTTCCAGTCTCAAGTCTCTATCATTAATGGGTGCGACTTCGTCCGAAGTCGTGGGGATTGTTGTATTACAAGGTTAACGACATGTGATTGCTCCGCAATCATTACGCAAAAATAATCACGTGGCGAATTATAGTTGTTTTATCTTTAATCCTCCAAATACCCTTTCAAACAATTATTAACCAAGTTTCAAGTTTCTGGTCTCAAGTCTCCAGCTTTTTAATCTTTAATCCCCAAAAATCTTATAAATCCCAATAATCCAGGTTCAGACAATGTTTTAACCTTTTTGAATTTATTATTATATTAAGATGTTAATAAGAGAAAATATTGGAGATGTTATGAAAATCGGCTTTGTAGGTCTTGGTAAAATGGGTTTTAATATGGTGCAAAGGCTTATTCAATTTGGGCATGAAATAGTTATTTATGATAGAAATGAAAAAACAATTGAACAGTTAGCAAAGTTGGGGGCAATTCCCTCAAACTCGCTGGCAGATTTAGTGGATAATCTGCCTGATAAAAAAATTGTGTGGCTTATGGTTCCATCGGACAAGCCCGTTGAAGATAGTATTGATTTATTAAAAGATTTATTAAGCACTAATGATATTATAATTGATGGTGGTAATTCGTATTGGCGTGATACGGTAAAACGCGGGCAGGATTTGGAAAAATTTGGAATTAATTATATAGATTGCGGAACAAGTGGCGGCGTATGGGGTCTTCAAAATGGTTATAGTTTAATGTATGGCGGTAATGAAGAAGCAGTTAAATGCGTTGAGCCTATTTTTAAGTCTTTAGCTCCCGAAAAAGGTTATGTTTATTGTGGACAAACAGGAAGCGGTCATATGGTTAAGATGGTACATAATGGAATTGAATATGGAATGATGCAGGCTTATGCAGAAGGATTTGAAATATTAAAAAAATCACCATTTGACCTTAATTTACCGGCAATTGCAGATGCTTGGCAATATGGAAGTGTAGTTCGTTCATGGCTGCTTGAACTTGCTGTAAATGCTTTAAAGGAAGATCCGAATTTAGAAAAGTTAGAAGATTATGTACAAGATAGTGGCGAAGGAAGATGGACAGTTCAAACTGCTATTGATTTTGATGTGCCTGCACATGTAATTACTTCTTCTCTATTTACTCGTTTTCAATCGCGTCAAGATGAATCGTTTGCTATGAAACTTTTGGCTGCATTAAGAAATCAGTTTGGCGGACATGCAGTAAAATCAAAGGAATAAAAAGTATATGTATAAACCACAGAATCATATTTTTGTAATTTTTGGAGCTTCAGGCGACTTAACAAAAAGGAAGTTAATACCTGCAATTTATTCATTGTTTGTACAAAATCTTTTACCCGAAAAATTTGCTTTGTTGGGAATTTCGAGGTCTGAAATAACTAATGAAGATTTTCGTTCAAAAATGAAATCTGCTATTAACCAGTTTGATGAATCGAATGATCTTTCTAAAGTTGATGAATTTAATAATTTATTGTTTTATAAAAGTTTGAACACTAAAAGCATTGATGAGTATTGCAAACTTAAAGATGAATTAAAAAGTTTAAGTACACAATATAACATAGAAGAAAATTATGTTTATTATTTATCAACACCGCCGGAACTATATGCTGTAATACCGGTTGCTTTAGCAAAACAAGGATTAAATGATGAAAGAAACGGCTGGAAAAGATTGGTAATTGAAAAACCATTTGGTTATGATTTAAAATCAGCTGAAGAATTAAAAAATATTATTATTAAGGATTGGAACGAAAATCAAATTTTTAGAATAGATCATTATCTTGGCAAAGAGACTGTTCAAAATTTATTAGTAACAAGATTTTCAAATGGTATATTTGAACCCTTGTGGAATAGAAATTACATTCACCATGTTGAAATAACCTCTTCGGAAAGTTTAGGAGTTGAAGGACGTGGGGGATATTATGAATCATCAGGGGCTTTACGAGATATGATTCAAAATCATCTTTTGCAGGTTGTTGGTCTTGTTGCAATGGAGCCTCCTTCATCTTTGGAACCCCTTGCAATTCGTAATGAGATACTAAAAGTATTTCAATCATTTAGACCTTTAAAACCGAAAGATGTAAAATTAAATACTATACGTGGTCAATATACCTCTTCAACAATTAAAGGAGAACATGTAATAGGATATAGAGAAGAAGAGGGGGTAAGTGGAAAATCGATTACAGAAACTTATGCCGCAATAAAGTTTTACATAGATAACTGGCGGTGGGGAGATGTCCCTTTTTACATTCGAACGGGGAAAAGATTGCCCACTCGTGTTACCGAAGTTGTTATTCACTTTAAACCAACTCCGCATTTTTTATTTACTCAGAGCAATTTAGGAAAGGCTTGCAACTTTTTGGTTTTACGCATTCAACCTGATGAAGGGGTGTTGTTAAAAATAGGAATGAAAACTCCCGGTGCCGGTTTTGAAGTGCAAAATGTAAATATGGATTTTCATTATGCTGATTTGTCTCATCAACGTATTCCATCGGCTTACGAACGTTTATTGTACGATGCAATGCGTGGTGATAATACATTATATGCTCGGTCTGATGAAGTTATTGCTGCATGGAAATTTTTAACTCCTATATTGGAAGCATGGAAAAATGATAAAACTGTGCCTTTATATGGTTATCCAGCCGGAACGTGGGGACCTAATAATTCAGATGATTTAATTGAAGGAATTGGGATGACATGGCGTTATCCTTGTAAAAATCTTAGCAACGATGGAGTTTATTGTGAGTTATAATAAAAAAGTTTTTGTTGATAAATATTCTCTCGCTGAATGGTTTGGACATTATTTATTAAAAATATCTAAAGAAAAAAAAGTTAATATTTTTTTAGCCGGAGGAAACACTCCAAAAGCTATTAATGAATACTTAAGCAAAAACTTTGCAGATAAAATCAACTGGAAAAATATTAATTTATACTTTGGTGATGAAAGGGGTGTTCCTTCAAATTCATCAGAAAGTAATTATAATATGACATTTAACAGCTTGTTAAAAAACATAAATATACCTGCTAAAAATGTATTTATGATTAATGGTGATAATTTTAAGGATGGCGAAAATGAAAAATACTCAAACCTATTAAAGGGGAATGTATGCAATGTTGAAGAAAATATTAACAATATTGATTTAGTGATATTGGGAATTGGTGAAGATGGACATGTAGCATCAATATTCCCAAAATACTTAAACCTATTTAATACTGAATTGTTGACTGCTTACACATTCCAACCAAATACTTTTCAACCTCGCTTAACAATTACGGGTACTATTATTAATAATGCTAAACAAGTCTTTATCATTGCAACCGGGAAAAACAAAAAAGAGATTGTTGATATAATACTTCACAAAAAAGAAGGTTGGAAAAAATTCCCCGCTGCTTATGTAAAACCAATTAATGGTAAATTGACTTGGTTGCTGGATGAGGAAATAATAAAAATTATATAATCAAAAAACATTACATCTTTTGAATTATCATGGGATTTTAATATATTTATGAATAATCTCTATAATTTTATTTAATCTTATGTGCAAAATAGTTCTTTATGCTTTACTACTAATATTACCAGTAACAAAAAATGAACAAAAAGATAATGTTGTTAATAAAACTGAAATTGACAGTATAGCATTAAAAAGTCAGTTAGAAAAAATAATTCAAACTGAGTATTCTAACCCATCAATGGCAATTATCCAATTTGATGAATTACTTGAAAAATCCTATTATATTCCTGAACTAAAACTGTTAATATATCATCATCAATCCGAAATGTTAATAAAAACGGGACAACATGATAAAGCATTAACATTATTAAAAAAAGCCATTGTTTTAGCAAAAAAAAGGAAAAGCAAAGAGATTTTAGGTGAGTATTATATATCAATTGGTTTTATTTACTATTGTAAATCAGAATATGATTCATCGAATCATTTTACTAACAAAGCAGAAAAATTATTTTTAAGTTTAAATGATTCTCTGGGTTTAGCAAGAGTTAAAGTAAATAGATCTAATATACTGAATGTTAAGGGGAATTATACTCAAGTATTAAAGTTAAATATTGAAGCAGCATCAATTTTCGAAAAATATAATGAATTTGATAAGTTAGCCCTTATTTATAATAACATTGGTATGGCTAATCACGAACATGGATTCTTTGCTGAAGCTGTAAAATATTTAACAAAGGCAGTTAATGTTTCACTAAATCTAAAAGATTCGCTACAATTAGAAATGGATTATATTAATTTAGGTATAGTTTATCGAAAACAGGATTCTCTTGATAGAGCAGAAGAAACATACCTGAAAGCATTAAATATTGCCAAAAATTTAAATTTAGAAGAAGATATTGCAAGAGTTTCCTTAAATTTAGGTTTGGTACTAACTAACAAGCAACAATATGAAAAAGCTATTAGTTTTTACACAATTTCATTAAAAAAGTGCGAAAAGTTATCTCTTTCATTTGGGATTATGGCAAACTTGATAAACATTGGAGATTTATATTTACAAAAAGGTAACTTTCAGAAAGCTGAATTTTATTCGTTAAAAGCTTTAAGTTATGTTGAAAAGTTGAAACTGCCTCGTGAAAAAGCTGTTCTAACTGAAAACTTGTATAATATTTATAAAAAAACAGGAAGATTTCCGTTAGCACTTAAATATTTAGAAATCAATAAAATAATATATGATAGCTTGCTTTCTGCTGAAAAGCAAAGACAGTTTTTGGAAATACAGACAAAATATGAAACTGAAAAAAAAGAACATGCTATTACGCTCCTTCAAAAGGCGGCGTTAAAAAAAGATTCTATTATTATGCTTAGTTCGATAGTAGTTGTGTTTTTTATAACACTCTTAATATATAGGAATATTAAGATTAAGAGAATTGCACAGCAAGATGCAGAATTGATGCGTGTAAAAATGGAAGCACAAAACAAAGAACTTGCCGCTAAAGCAGTATTGCTTGCCAAACAAAATGATAAAATTAGAAGTATTGGCAAGGAAATCCGCAACAAACTCCATGCAAATTCATATGAAATTCCCCCAATATTAGAACGAGTTATTCACTCAATGGAAAAAAACCCTAAGAGCGAAAAAGAATGGGAGGACTTTGATTTTCACTTTAATCAAATTAATTCAGAATTTGTTAATAATCTAAAAAAACACGCTAATAATTTAGCTGGTTTGGAATTGAGAATCTGTTATTTATTGAGATTAAATCTCTCATCTAAAGAGATAAGTAAATATCTGAATTTAAGTTCTGGTACAATTGATAACCTTCGCTCACAAATAAGAAAGAAGATGAATCTCGAAAAAAATGTAAATTTAGGAAGCTTTATTGCTTCATTATAATTTAAAACGTTAGAACATTAGACGTTAGTACATTGAGCCATCCAAAATATCCAAGTAAGTAAACGCCTCATTCGATTTGTCGAAATAATACAATCCTCGATAATTTTTAAAATGTTTATATTAAAACGTGCTTTCTCACTTAAAAAAGGCAAATATTTAAAATAGTTGGCTAATTATGAGAAATTCGTGAGATATCTTTCCTAAAGATCGCTGCATAAAAGCCGAAAATAACCTAAACTTTCTATGATGCTGTAAGTTTTTCAATTTATTGTAGTGTCAAGATTGGTTTTTACAAAATTAAGTAATTTTTAATATTTTATGTTATGGAGGAAAGATGAAAAAGTTGTTGTTCCTGTTTTTTTTAGTATGTATGTCTAATTTTGCACAAACTGAAAGTATTGATGCAATTTTAAATGAAGATGGTACAATTAAGACAGGTATTGATGGTTCGTATAATGTTGATGGTTATGTATTACAGTATGGTGAAAATAATAAACCGAAATTAGTAAAAGAAAGTAAAAGTGGAACTAACGTTTCTTGGAGTGGCTTAGGTGAAGGCAGGAATGGAATGAATGGAAATATACAAACAATATTAATTGTTGATGATAATATTTATTTTGGAGGAAGTTTTACTACTGCCGGCGATATAAGTGCGAAAAGTATAGTTAAATGGTCTCCTACACCTGGTGGAGGAGTTTGGGCAGCGTTGGGGAGTGGACTTGGTGGTGGGGTCAATGCCATTGCCATGATAGGAACCGACCTATATGCTGGAGGTTCTTTTCAAACATTGGGTGATGGTAGAGCTGCCAATCGTATTGCTAAATGGGATGGTTCGGAATGGTCTCCACTTGGAAATTCAGGAACCACAGGAAATGGTTTGAGTTCTTCCGTAAGAACTATGGCGGTATTTAAAGGAGAGTTATATGTGGGAGGCGACTTTGCGTTTGCAAATTATTCGGCTGACACACCCTCTCCTAAAATAACAGTAAATAGAATAGCAAAATGGGATGGAACAAATTGGTCGGGGTTAAGAGTTGGTAGTACGCAATATTATGGAATTGAAGGTATTGCTGTCTATGCATTAAAAGCAAGTAATACCGATTTATATGTGGCTGGTAATTTTACCAAACTTGCCGATTATTCAACAGTAGTAAATCGTATTGCCAAGTGGGATGGAACAAATTGGTCGGCTTTAGTTGGGAATGGTGGAATAATAGGTGTATCCGGATCCATAATGGCACTTGCTATTGATGATACCAACTTATATGTAGGTGGAAGTTTCTTAGCTCTTGGTGATGGCACTACATCAGCTAAAAACATTGCGAAATGGGATGGAACAAATTGGTCAGCTTTAGGCGATGGAATTGGAACAGGGGACAATGTTGTGTATGCTCTTGTTATTAATGGGACTAACTTATATGTAGGAGGAAAATTCTCAACTCTTGGCGATGGTGCTACATCAGCTAAAAACATTGCGAAATGGGATGGAACAAATTGGTCAGCTTTGAGCGATGGAGTTGGAGCAGAGACTGCTGATTATGTGAACGCACTCGTTGTAAGTGGAGGCGTTTTATATGTTGGAGGAAGGTTTAACTTACTTGGTGATGGTAGTACGGTAGCAAAAAATATAGTAAAGTGGGTTAATGATAATTCGTGGCAGCAATTTAATGAAACAGGAAATTTGGGAACAAATAACCTCGTATATTCTATTGCGGTAATTGCTGATGATATTTATATAGCAGGAAGTTTTTCCCAAATAGGTGATGATATGGCAGTAAATAGAATAGCAAGATGGAATACTGTAAGCAAAGCCTGGTATAGATTAGGTGATGTTACTAATAATGGGGTAAATAGTACAGTTAAGGTACTTAAAGAAGTTAATGGTAATTTATATGTGGGAGGCTCTTTCACCATAGTGAATTATGGAGGAAGTGTTTCTGCAGTAGGGAATAAAACTGCACATTATATAGCAAAATGGTCTCCCTCTGAAAATAAATGGTATTGCTTACAAGGCTTAATGCAAGGCTCTCCAATACGTAAAGAGGGATTAAGTGCTTCTGTCAATTCATTCACAATAATGGATGGAGAATTATTTGTTGG
This sequence comes from Melioribacteraceae bacterium, assembly GCA_963663265.2. Classification (GTDB taxonomy): domain Bacteria; phylum Bacteroidota; class Ignavibacteria; order Ignavibacteriales; family Melioribacteraceae; genus JAEXOD01. The sequence goes on along the minus strand of CAXXXM010000002.1, from coordinate 1,319,733 downwards.
TGGATCTTTCTCAAAAAGGTATTCAGGAACAAGTTATGAATTGCGTTATGTAGCAAAATGGTCACCCGAATCGATGGAGGATGGTGAAGAGCAGGGTACTTGGTCTACTTTAGGAGGAACAACTGCATCATCAACCGGAAATGGTTTGTCAGGGGCAGTTAATGTTTTGGTTGCAAGTGAAAGTGCTTTATTTGCCGGTGGAAGTTTTGTTAGTGCTTATAATAGTACAGGAACAGTTGTTGTTAATAAAATAGCTAAGTGGTCACAAACTTCTGAGGGGAATGGAACATGGGAAAGTTTAGAATGGACACCGGAAGAAGGTACTACTTATATAGGTGTTGATGGGAACGTAGTAGCTTTAGCTGTAAATGGAAATGATTTATATGTAGGGGGAGATTTTAATAATATTGGAAGCGGGGCACCTCTTTTTCCTACAAAGAAAATTGCGAAATGGAATATTATGGAAAGCACTTGGACGACGCTGGGATCTGGTGTTGGTGGGGGTGTTCAATCTCTTTTAGTATGTGGAAATGATGTTTATGTAGGAGGTAGTTTTACTGAACTTGGAGATGAGACCCCCGCAAATAACTTGGCTAAATGGAATGGAGTAGAATGGCTCCCATTAATGGATGGTGTAAATAATGGGGTGGATAATATAGTAAAAACTTTTACCCTTGATGAAAAACGAAATAGAATGCTGATAGGTGGAAATTTTATATCGTGTGGTCAAAAAGCCTTTTTTTATGTTGCTGCTTTTACTGACGAAAATAATGCATTACCGGTTGAACTCAATACTTTTGCAGCTTTTAATAGCAAAAATGGGATAGAATTAAGTTGGGTTACAGTAACAGAGATAAATAATTACGGATTTGAAGTTGAAAGAAAAATAGTTGATAGTGATTGGAAAAAAATCGGTTTTGTTGAAGGAAGCGGGAATAGCAATTCGCCTAAATCATACTCGTTTCGCGATTTGGGTTCAACAAGTGGAAAAATTCAATATCGATTAAAGCAAATTGATACTGATGGAGGTTATAAATATTCGCAAATAGTATCAATCGAAATAAATGGAGATGACAGATTACCAAAAAAATACTCTATTGAGCAAAATTATCCAAATCCATTTAATCCTTCAACTACAATAAATTTTGCTATCCCGATAACCGGAAAAGTGATGTTGGAAATCTATAATTTATTAGGACAAAAAGTCTCCACTATAATTAATAATGATTTAACTGCCGGTTATCACAGCGTCAATTTTAATGGTTCAAATCTTGCAAGCGGGGTTTATATTTATAGATTACAAGCGGGTAATTTTAGGCAGGCAAAAAAAATGATATTAGAAAAATAGAAATAATACTTTATAAGTAGTGGATTAGATGATTAAAATGAAATTATAATCCGGCTATTTGAAAAAGTAGTTAAATTAATAAAAATAGTAGTAAATATAGTTGTTAATTGCTTAACCCTGACATATTGAGGAATATGTCAGGGGGTAGGCAATAATGTTCAAAATACTAAATCAGAATTCTGTATTATTTTTTGTTCTTTGGTATCTAAGTGCTATGAGGATGTTTTTAATATACAGAAAAAAGAATAAAAATTATAACTTAAGTTTAGATATAAACTACGGGTATGCATGGATAATAGACAAACAGCATTTTTTTATAAATATTATGAAGGAAAATCGAATAAGTATCTAACAATTGATATTTACAGTTATATAAAACGATTATTCGATTTGTTAATAGCAATCCCTTTGTTCCTTTTTACTTTTCCTTTAGTTGGTATAATATTAATAGTCGTTTATATTCAAACGGGTTTAAGTCCTATTTATATTCAAAAAAGAGGATTATCATTATCTAAATATCAATTTAAGATATTTAAGATAAGAACTATGTATAAAACAGAAATAAAACATGTGGATAGTAATGTTTTTATTCAACACGAATATAATGATCTAATTATACCTATTGGAAGATTTTTAAGAAAAACCGGTTTAGACGAACTTCCACAATTAGTTAATGTAATATTTGGTGATATGAGTTTGATAGGACCACGCCCATTATCCAATACTGACTTAGAGATTATTAAAAGATCAAATAGCGAATTGTATTATAAACGCGAGAATCTTAATGAAAAACCGGGTATATCAGGATATTGGCAAATATATGGAAACAGAAAAGAAGGCATAAAAAATATGGTAGAGTTGGAGGAGTTTTACAAACAAAACAAATCAGTTGCGTTGGATGTGTCGTTATTTATAATGACTGTCCCTTTAATATGCTTTGCAAGGCATAGTGACTCGATTACAAATTCATATAATTAACAAAAAGAGAAATAAATGAAATTAGAAAAAAAGTGCCCTGTAATTGAGAATTTTGATGTAATTAGTGGAGATTATATAAGAAATAATGATAGTTACAAAAAACTGTATGACAAATATGAGATGCATAATAGACTAATTACGTATATAGTAGGGAGTAGTATAAGTGTTATTTTAATAGGTTTGCTAATTATTTTTCTATCGTTTATTGAAAAAATATAGAACCTAATTGTAAAATTTAAATGAATATTTATTGTATGGTGAATAAATGAAAATAGAATTTGTGTTTGTGGTAGTGTCAAAAAAATTGTGCAAATAGAGATAACTAATTCCCACTTCATGGAGCCCGGAAGGCGAAATGAAGGGGAAATTTTCAATTAAACTTAAGGCAATCAAACATAGAATATTCAACAGCAAAAATAAAAGAAGCCATAAACAGCTTGGAGTTTAGTAAAGTATCAATTGAAGAACAAATATTTTATCTAAAATCAAATCATCAAAAATTAGCCTCAAATATACTATCTTTATTAAGGATAAAACAGCCGGGCAGCTTATTATCGGAAGAAAAAGCGTTAGAATACATGCAAGAATAACAAAGAATTAAAACACCTAAAAATTCTCTTTTTTATTAACATTTACAAGAAATGTAGTAAACATTTTGCAACATTTTTGACAATTGTTATTGTTTTACAATAACTTACAGAATCCAACTGTCAAACTCAGGGTAATGAAATTGATAATCTTTAATCCCAATAATCACCGTTCAGCAGCCGATATTGATTAACTCTATTAACATAATATTATTTTTGATTAAATTTTTAACAAATTTAAAAATTTACTTGCCTATTTCTAAAGTTTTATTTAATATAAAAATAAATATCGAAATACTGAAAAATCAAAAATTTTTTCAAATAAAAAATAAATTACACTATATACCTGCCTACTGTACTTTTCTGAGATACATTTAATAAATTTAAGAAAATTTCTTTTTTAGTTATAAATTTATATAATGGAGGAAATATGAAAAAAATATCATTAATTATTTTTTTTATAAGCATTATAAATTTGGCCCAAACTGAAAGTGTGGAAAAAGTATTAAATGAAGATGGAACAATAAAAACCGGTGAAAACGGTTCTTATAATATTGATGGTTATTTCTTGCAGTATGGCGAAAATAATGAACCAAAACTACTGAAAAATTCTGAAAGTATAACAAATGTTGTTTGGGATGGAATTGGAGAAGGAAGAAACGGATTTAATAGTTCCGTAACAGCAATATTTGTTAATGGAGAGGATGTTTATTTTGGAGGAAATTTTACAATAGCTGGTGATATTGTTGCAAATCATATAGTTAAGTGGACACCGAATACTGACGGTGGTGGAATATGGACGGCATTAGGAGATGGAATAAGCGGATACGTTTATGCACTTACAGTAATTGGAACAGATTTATATGCAGGAGGAAATTTTACAACTGCGGGAGGTATCACTGCAAATTATATTGCTAAATGGGACGGGTCGAGTTGGACAGCATTGGGAGCAGGAACAAACGGTTTAAACGGCACAGTATATGCCCTTGCAGTAAATGGAACAGATTTGTATGTGGGAGGCAGTTTTACAACAGCGGGAGGAAGTACTGCAAATTATGTTGCTAAATGGGACGGGTCGAGTTGGACAGCATTGGGAACAGGGACAAACGGTGTAAACGGAACAGTAAATGCCCTTGCAGTAAGTGGAACAGACTTGTATGTGGGGGGATATTTTACAACAGCGGGAGGAAGTTCTGCTAATTCTGTTGCTAAATGGAATGGGACGAGTTGGTTGCCATTAGGTGATGGTTTAAGCGGAATAGTGAAGTCCCTTGCAGTAATTGGTACAGATTTATATACAGCAGGAGAATTTACAACAGCGGGAGGAAGCACTGCAAATCGTGTTGCTAAATGGAATGGGTCGAGTTGGGCAGCATTGGGAACAGGAACAAACGGTGTAAACGGAACAGTAAATGCCCTTGCAGTAATTGGTACAGATTTATATACAGCAGGAGAATTTACAACAGCGGGAGGAAGCACTGCAAATCGTGTTGCTAAATGGAACGGGTCGAGTTGGACAGCGTTGGGAACAGGAACAGACGGTGTAAACAATTTAGTATATGCACTTGCAGTAAATGGACTAGATTTGTATGTGGGAGGAGGTTTTACATATCTTGGGGATAATTCAACAATAGCAAATCGTATTGTAAAATGGAGCAATAATTCATGGCTGCCTTTTAATGCTTATGGGACGTTAGGTGCAAATAATTATATCAAAGCAATTGCGGTAATGGGTCAAGATATCTATATTGGCGGTAGCTTTACAAAAGTTGGTGATCTTGTTACAGCCAACTATATTGCAAAATGGAATATTACTAATAAAACTTGGTCAGAATTAGGAGTTGGTTTAAACAATGCAGTAAACGCCCTTGCAGTGATAGGTACTGATTTATTTGTGGGTGGATTATTTACAACAGCAGGAGGCAGTTCAGCTAATTATATTGCTAAATGGGATGGGACAGGTTGGTCAGTATTGGAGGGAACAGGAACAAACGGTACAAACAATATAGTTAATGCCCTTGCAGTAATAGGTACTGATTTATATGTGGGGGGAGGTTTTACAGCAGCAGGAGGTAGCTCTGCCTATCGTGTTGCTAAATGGAATGGGGCGAGTTGGTCAGCATTGGGATCAGAAACAATCGGCTTAAACAATTCAGTATATGCCCTTGCAATAAGTGGAACAGATTTGTATATAGGTGGATCGTTTACTGATATATATGGAGCCTCTGCATACACATATAACCGAATAGTTAAATGGACACCAGCTGATGGAGGAAGTTGGTTACCATTAGGAGTTGGTTTAAACAATTCAGTAAGTGCCATCGTGGTAAGTGGAACAGATTTGTATGTAGGTGGGTCGTTTACTGATATATATGGAGCCTCTGCATACACATATAACCGAATAGTTAAATGGACACCAGCTGATGGAGGAAGTTGGTTACCATTAGGAGTTGGTCTAAACAATTCAGTAAATGCTATTGCCGTAAGTGGAACAGATTTGTATGTAGGTGGGTTTTTTACATCTACTTACTCAGGCTCTGCAAACTCACTTAACTATTTAGCAAAATGGGATGGTACAGAATGGTCGGCTTTAGTTGATGGGGAAAAAAATGGAGTTAGTGGATTGGTGTATAAACTTTGTATTGATAGTGAAAGAAATAGAATGCTTGTGGGCGGGTCTTTTCTTAGCGGGGGGACAAAATTATTGTATTACATTGGTGCCTTTGCAGATGAAGACAATGCTTTTCCTGTAGAATTAAGTAAATTTACTGTTTCAACAACTGAAAAAGGGGTGATATTAAACTGGATTACAACAACAGAAATAAATAATTATGGATATGAGATTGAAAGAAAAACAAAAAATAAATGGGAAAAAATAGGGTTTGTAGAAGGAGGTGGAAACAGTAATTCTACCAAATCATATTCTTTTAATGATTTTAATCCAGAAGATGGTATAATTAGTTATAGACTAAAACAAATTGATATAAATGGAGATTATAAATATTCTGAAGTTATAGCTATTTACATTAATTTAAATAACATCTTGCCAAATGACTATTCAATTGAACAAAATTATCCAAATCCATTTAATCCTTCAACTACAATAAATTTTTCGCTGCCAAAAACAGGGAAAGTGGTTTTAGAGATTTACAATGTTTTGGGTGAAAAAGTAACTACACTAATAAATAATGATTTAACTGCCGGTTATCACAGCGTCAATTTTAATGGTTCAAGTCTTGCAAGCGGGGTTTATATTTATCGATTGCAATCTGGTAATTATACCCAAGCAAAAAAAATGACTTTGGAAAAATAAGGCAGAATAATTATTAATTAAAAATTGTAATGTAGAATTTGTGTTAATAATATCCCCGCTCTACTGCAGCGGGGATAGTTTTGGCGGTTTATTTTTAACAGCCGGGGAACTTTTTTCAGAATATTAAGAAAAAATGTTACAAACAGAAGTTTGAGTGGCAATCCAAAAAATATAATACTCTTGAGAATTGTTATAAAAACTACATCAGTATTATTCTTGTTTGTAAAGCTAATATTGTAGAGAAATTATTTCCGAAATATCACCAAAAAACATTTTATTATCTTCTAAGTTCATTAACACGCAGCGTTGAATGGCAGAAAATGCTGTGTTATTGTTAATTTTGATTTCTGCATTAAATATTAATACCCCATGCGAATAACTTTGCAATTTCATAGTTCCAATGGGTATATCAAATAATTTAATAGCTTTTTTATATTTTGTATCGCATGATATTACTACTAAATAATAATTGTTTTGTAAAAGATTACTGAGAGAATATAATTGCTCAAATAACTTTGTTCTCATATCTTCTAACCATCTAATATAAACTATATTATTTACATGTCCGGCAATATCAATATCATAAGTATTTACTAATAAAGTTGTAACTAAAGTATTATTTTCTGTGCAAATGTTATTCGATAGTGGGATTGTTTCATTGCTTTTCATTTTGATTAATATAGTTATTTATTACTTCCATAATAGATAAATTTTCTTTATATCCCGTAACAAGTTTAATCTTGCTTCTTTGCAAAACATTTTCTGCTTTATCTCCTATATGCCCCGTTAATAGTATATCAACGTTTTCGTTAATAATGGTTTCGGCTGCTTTTGGTCCAGCGGCACTTTGCAAATTAATTCCTTCATTATGTAACGAAATAAAAGATTTATCATCTGTATTATATACAATAAAATATGGACATCTGCCAAATTTTTCACTCAAATTTGAATTTAAGTTATCTCCTAATGAGGTTACTGCTATTTTCATTTTGTCACCTTGATAATATTATTTAAGTTTTCCCAAATAGTATTTAATTCTATATTGAGTTTTTCGGAATAATTATAAATAGTCATCTTTTTCTGTAAAGCTTCAACTACTTCGTAATTATAAGAAAGTTTTCCTACAAGAGGAATATTATTGCTAGTTAAAACCGATTCGATTTGATTTGTTATATCAAGATTCAAGTCATATTTATTAATTACAACGGCCGAATTTATTTTAAAAATAGATAAAAGCTCGATTAATCGATTTAAATCATGTAAGCCCGATAATGTGGGTTCTGTAATAAGTAAAGCGATATCAACTTTGGCTATGCTTGCATTAACAGGGCAACCGATTCCGGGAGGCCCATCAATAACAACCCAATCTTTATCTACAAAACTTTTACTTGCTATCTCTTTAATTTCTGAAACTAATTTTCCCGAACTTCCTTCGCCGGGGAACAGTTTTGCATAATAAAAGTTATTATTGTTGTTTGATAGCGAGGAATAAACTTTTCCATTAGGAACGCTTTCAAATTTAATAGCTCCATAAGGGCAGGCGTTATAACACAATCCGCAACCTTCACAACTGATTTTGTCAACAGTAAAATTTGATATAGCATCAAATCGACATAGTTCTTCACATAATCCGCAACGATCACATTTATCAGGAATTATTTCAGCCTTTTTGCTTCCATAATAAAGTTTGCTTGTTATTTCTTTAGGATCTAATAAAATAAACAAGTCGGCAGCATCAACATCGCAATCAATAATAGTATTGTTTTTTGCAAAATATGTAAGTGCCGTAGTAATAGTAGTTTTTCCTGTACCCCCTTTACCACTTAAAACAACAACTGAAATAGGTTTGTTATTCATTAGTACCTCTCAATTGCTGAAAAAAGAGTAACAAATAGTTCTTTGTAATTATTATTTTCAATTAATAAAGATCCTTTTGAATATAACTCGGCAATATTTTTATCAAACGGAATTTTCAGAAGAGTATTGATATTATTACTATTTAAATAGTCTTCTAATTCTTTATAATTTGAATCATATTTGTTAATTACAACACCAAAAGGGATATTTAGATTTTTTATTACTTCAACAGCAAGTGTTAAATCGTTTAATCCAAATGGAGTAGATTCAGTAACAAGAATACAAAAATCAGAATCTTTCACGGTTTCCACCATTGAACAAGAAGTTCCCGGAGGAGCATCAATAATGGTAGTTTTTGACCGGTCAATTTTTTTCTTTAATTCCTTAATTAACGGGGAGGCGGAAATTTCTCCCACATGTAAAACCCCTTCCAAACATAAGCAATTACCGGAAAATCCTGAATTAATGACCCCAATAGATTTATCAATTTCAGAAATAGCTTTCTTTGGGCAAAAATATGCACAAGCACCACAACTGTGACACATCTCTTCAACAATTAATATTTCATCTGCAAGTTTTATTATTGCATTAAATTCGCAAACACGTTTGCATTTGCCACAAAAATTACATTTAGAAATATCAATCTGGGGTAATTTTTTATATATGTTGGCTACTTTATTAATATTGGGCTTTAACAATAAAAAGCCATTAGGTTCTTCCACGTCACAATCAATATAAACAGAATTGTCTATTGATTTTGCTAAATTAACAGATACCGTTGTTTTACCGGTACCTCCCTTGCCTGATGCAACTGATATTACCATACTATTTTACCTTAACACTCGTGTGAATGGTTTTCGCATGGCTGATAACCTTTTACTTTTCCACCAAGAAATAAATCTACAACATCCTTTACCGGCATGCTTGGTGCAGTAATAACTTCGATGTTATAAGAGTTGAAAAGTTGAATTGCTTTTGGTCCCATTCCTCCGGCAATAATAACATTTGCTCCTATTTGATTAACAACATGAGGAAGCTGACAAGTACCACTTGATGTTCCAACAAGAGGATTTTCTGCGAATCCTTCTTTAATTATTTTATTGTTTTCATCAATTTCATACAAAACAAAACCGGTACAACGTCCAAAGTGTTCGGAAACATTCATATCTTTGACGGAATTATCTTCAACAGCAATTGCTAAAAGCATAAATATTTTACTCCATTATTTTTGTTATAATTTTAAGGTTTTTCAATTTCTTCTAAATGCAAATTTTCAGAAGAAATTGAAAGATTGTGATTTTTTATAAATGATTTAATACTACCGGATGCGTTGGAAATAATTTTAATTTGTGCTAAGGTTAAAAAACGAATAGCATTACCTCCAATATGTCCAGTAACAACGATATCAACGTTTTTAGAGATTATAAATTGAGCGGCTTGAATACCAGCCGCTCCAATAGTATTTTTACTGGGATTTGAAATAGATTCAAGTTTGTGAGTAATGGTATCATAAAAAACGAAATAATTGGCTCTGCCAAAATGCTCACTAAAAGCGGAATCCGTTTTATTATTATCTGCAGTAAATACAATTAACATAATTTTAATTATTTAAATTTTGATTTTTTCCTTTATTTCTTCCCCCCGCACAGCGTCCTTTTCCACCACCGTTTGGCTTTCCACCTTTACCAACTCCCATAATGGGATTGTTAGTAGAATTATTAACTGTTGAGTTGTTTTGGCAGTTACCTCTTCCTCTTCCACTCATTGAACCTTGTCCATTAGGACCCGTTCCATCTCTATTTGGCATATTATTACCTCTTAATTATTGTTTTTGTAAAATAAATTTCCTTCGTAAGAAATTTCAATTATTTTATTGTTTGATTTTAATTGTTCAACAATTTCCCACGTAGCACCAGCTTTGTTTAAAAACTGGTTAATGGCATCTTTTCGCATTGGATGTACTGAAGTGATGCTTAAAAGTTCTTCTTCAATGTTATTATCGAAAGAAAAATTGTTATCTTCTGCATAATTTATTAATTCAAAATTTTTATTAGTCGAACTGTATATATCAACAGCCAATTTAATATTCTCATTACTGACTTTTTTAATTTTGTCTGCCGGAGGTCTAATAGGAACTAACATATATACTTTTTTGGGAAATAAATTTTTAATAAATTGAGCAGTTTTGTATAACGAATATCCACAGTCATTTATTCCGCCAACCAGCATTGTTTCAGTTACTAATGTTCCTTTATATTCCTCAGAAAAACGTGTTATGCTATCAAGCATTAATTCAAAATTAATATCTTTGTGAGGATTGTTAACTTTTTCCCATATATCTTTATAGGTTGAATCTATTTTTACAGATACCCAGTCTGCTAAAGCTAAATCTTCTCTAACATCATTAAGATGTAGCAGCGTGGAATTTGTAATTACGGCTATTTTTATTCCAAATTCTTTTAACAGCCCAATAGTTTCTCGTAAATTAATATCTAAAGTGGGTTCACCATCAGGTACAAACGAGATATAGTCGATTTTTTCGTTTCGTTCCTCAAGTAAAGTAATTTTATTTTTTACTTCATTATAAATGTCTTTGGGCTTATAAAATTCTTGTCTATTTATTGTTAGGTTGTTTGTTTTTCCAACTTGGCAGTAAACACATGAATAGCTGCAGTGTTTTGCAGGGATATTATTAACACCAAGACTTCTTCCAAGTCTTCTTGAGGGTACGGGTCCATAAATAATCATTTTTTTCGTCGTTTATTATTATTGTTTTTTGTTTCGTTGTTTAATTGCATCGGCGGCGGCATTAATAATTGGATAAACTACCGGCGAAGCCGTAAGTAAAGGATGAGTTCCAATTTGCAATGTAGTTATATCAATATCAGTCATTTTGTTTAATATCATAACAGAAACCATATTGATTAATTCACCGCAGGAATCTCCACCCATAATTTGGCATCCCATAAGGGTATGCGAATAAGTAGAAAAGAGTAATTTTACAGTCATTTCTTTAGCACCGGGTAATTTACCGGGGTGTCTGTTAACTGCTTTAGCAACGCCTACTATGTAATCTAAATCTCTAAGTTTTGCACGTCTTTCAGTTATACCGCTAACAGCAAATGCAGTATCTCCAATTTTTGTGGAAAAAGTACCAAGCACACCTTGATACTGTCTTATAACTTTAATTGAATACAAATTAGCACCAACTAATCTACCTTCTGCAACTGCGGTTGAAGCAAGCATAATATTAGAGTAATCTCCGGTAAAGTAGTCATATTTTGCAGCACAGTCTCCAATTGCAAAAACATCTTTTTCGTTAGTACGCATGTAGTCATCAACAATAATACCTAATCCTTCTTTATAGCTGATATTAGTATTCTTCGCAATTTCTAAATTGGGTTTGTAACCGCATGATACAATAAGTAAATCGGACTTAATAGTAGAACCATCACTTAATTCTACTGAAGTGATTGTGCCATTGCCTAAAACTTTTGTTATGCTTTTATTTGTGATGATTTCTGCACCATTATTTACAAGTATCTCTTTAACTTTATTTCCAAATTCCGAATCCATTGTTGGTAATAAGTCGTTCATCATTTCTATAACTGTAACATTTTTATTTGCACGTACTAATTCATCGGTTACTTCAACGCCAATGTAACCGCCACCTAACACCACTATATCGTTAGCTTTAGCAATAGCTTCTTTAAATCCAATAAGATAATCTCTATCTTTTTTTACTAAATAAACTCCATCCTTATTTATTCCGTCAATGTTTGGCATTGCAGCTTTTGAACCTGTTGCCAAAACAAGTTTTTTATAACCAATTATTTCTTCATTTTTTAAAGTTATAGTGTAATCACCTTTTTCTAAAACTTCAGAATGAATTATATCAACATTGTTAGCAATTAAGGGATTATCGGGTAGAATGTTTTCATCAACATTATTTAAGGTGTTAATTATATAGGGAATTCCACAAGGGATCATCGGTTTTTCTTCTTTTCTTACCAAAACAATACTTTTATCAGGGTAAGAACTTTTTGCAGAAATTGCACAAGCTACTCCGGCTGGACCGCCGCCAATAATTACAACATCATAGTTTCTCATATTACTACCATTATTTTTTAGTTGATACTAATAACGTGCAAAAGTTGTGCCGTTCAAAAATAGCAGGTATTTGCGTGTTTTTTGATTATATAGCATTGCGTAAATGCAATTATTTGTTTAAGTATTGCATTTGTGCAATTCTTATGTTAAGTTTAAATGTTAAAAAATGGATAAGTTATGAAAAGTCTTAATTATGAATTAGATGCCAATTTAGAAAATCTAATAATGCCAGACGGGATTGTTGTGGTCAGCCCAAATTGCATAATTGTTTCGTCAAATGAAGCAGCCGAAAGAATAACCGGATTTATGGAAAAAGATATTATAAACAAGAAATGTGAAATACTATTTCGTAATTCTAATAATGATGAATTTATTAAATTAGCATTAAATAGCGGGCAGACTTTTTCAAATTTATCAATAAAACTTAATTGTAAAGATGGATATGTAAAAAATGTTTTAGCCTCTGTAACTCCAGTTGTTAAGGGGAAAGATAATATAATTGGTGTAGTGGTTGTTTTTAGAGATACGGAAGAAATGATTTTGCTTGCAAAAGAGTTGGAGAAAAAGACAAATCAATTAGTTAATGAGCGAAACAAATTAGAAGCAATTTTTAATAGTAATATAGAGGGAACTTTTACAATTGATAATAATTGGATAATTACTTCATTTAATAAATCAGCTGAAAATATTACCGGATATAAAAAAGAAGAAGCAATAGGGAAGGAATGTTGGAAAATATTTAGGGCTTCAATTTGTCGAAATGGGTGTCATATGGAACAAACCTTAAGTAAAGGAAAAGCAACTTTGGGGAATGAATTAACAATATTTAGAAAAAACAACACGATGATTCCTATTAAAGTGAATTCCGGAATTTTATTGGACAATAAAAACACAAAAATTGGAGCAGTAGAAACATTTATTGATATATCGGAAATAAAAAACTTATCAGAACATATTAATGAAAAATACTCCCTCGAAAATATTGTAGGCAAAAGCAAAAAAATGGAAAAAGTATTTAGTTTGTGTTTAAGTGTTGCACAAACCAGAAGTACTGTTTTAATAACCGGCGAAAGCGGAACGGGAAAAGAATTAGTTGCTCGGGCAATTCATTTGGCAAGTGCTGATAAAAAAGCCCCATTTGTAGCACTAAATTGTAGTGCTTTTGCTGAATCGTTAATTGAAAGTGAGTTATTTGGACATGAAGTTGGGGCGTTTACGGGTGCAATTAAATCAAAAATAGGGCACTTTGAACTTGCTCAAGGCGGAACGTTATTCCTTGATGAAATAGGAGATATTTCGCCAGTAATTCAAACAAAACTTTTACGTGTTATTGAAACAAGACAGTTTGAAAAAGTAGGAAGTACAACTCCAATTGCAATGGATGTTAGAATTATTGTTGCAACTAATAAAAACCTTGAAACAGAAATTGTAAATGGGAAATTTAGAGAAGACTTATATTTTAGAATAAATGTGATGCATATTACTTTACCTCCACTTAGAGAAAGGCTTGATGATTTGCCTTTACTTGTTGACCATTTTATTTGTGCATTTAATAAAAAATTCAACAAATCAATTGAGGGGATTTCGTCAAATGCTTATAAAATTTTAGCCGAATACAAATGGCCCGGTAATATTAGAGAACTTGAAAATGTGCTTGAACACTGTTTTATATTGTGTTCTAAAAACAAAATAGAAATTGAACATTTACCAGATAGATTAACAGTTGGCGTTAATTTTGAACCGGATTTGGGTAACGGTCTTATAAAAAATGCAGAAATGGAAGTTATTGTTAAGGTGCTTAAAAAATATAACAATAATAAGAAAAAAACTGCCTCTGAGCTGGGGATTGATGTGTCAACTTTGTGGCGTAAAATGAAGAAGTATAATTTAAAATAAAAACATGGTGCATGTTCTGCACCATGCATATAACTAAGGAGTAGTTCTTGGACAAATCAAACAACAAACTAATAAATCATAATTATTTTTCTGTTTTTTTAATAAATACTTGTCTTCGTGCAATTGAAGAAATATAAGAATCGTCAACACAGATTAAGTTACATTCCAAACATAAAGAAGTATAAATGTTATACCAATTATCTTTGTTGTTCTTTCCAAAAGAAACAAAAGGAGCCCAAAGCACTCCCCATAATCCAATTTTGGGTCTACTCCAATCAATAAGTAAAAATCTACCTCCGGATTTTAATACTCTTGCGGTTTCATTTATAGCTTTGCGACGTACGTTAGGAGGAGTTTCATGAAGAGCCATTGAGGACATAACTAAATCAAATGATTCGGTATTAAAAGGCAGCTCGTCCATTGAACAGTTTTTGAATTCAATATTACAATCGAACGACTTGGAGCAATTAGAAGCATAATTTAGCTGGTCGTTAGAAATATCGATTCCGATAATGTTTGATTCCGGATGAGCGTTTTCTGCAAGAGCAAAGGATAAGGCTCCTGGTCCGCAGCCTAAATCTAATGCTTTCATTCCTTTTTGAAGTTTTTCGCTGCCAACACCTTTTTTATAAAAATCGGTATTCATTCCAAAAATTGAAGCGATCCGTTTATAGTTAGCTCCGCCGAAAAAACCCTTAAATTCTGTTCCTTTTTTATTCATATTATTTAAGATTAAATTGTTTAATAATTATTTATTCGAAAAATGGTTTAACAGAAGACAGCCAGTTATCAACTCTTTCTTCTGTTTTGATTCTTTCGTTCTCTTCATCAATTGGCAATCCTACAAATTTGCCATTAATACATGCCTCTGAGTCGGTAAAAGTATATTCCCCTGCATCAACTTCACCCACAAATTTAGCTCCTTTATTTTGTAACGCGTTGTATATTATACCCATGGCACTAACAAAACTATCGTTATAACAATCACAATCACCCAATCCAAATAAGGCAATGTTTTTCTCATTTAAGTCTTGTTTGGCTAATTGAGGAAGGAAAACTTCCCAATCATCTTGTAAATCACCGTAGCCTAATGTTGGAGAACCAAGAATCAAATTTTTATATTTGTATATATTTTCAATAGAAAAAGTTGCGACATCATATACATCATTTATATTTAGTTTTGTTGCAATAAGCTGTGCAATCTCTTGAGTAGTGCCAGTAGATGTACCATATAAAATAACAGTATCTTTCATTATATAATCCAAATTTTATTTTGTTTATTTAGTTAGTTAAGCACCCACAATTATTTGTTTGTTATCGTAATTACAGTAATAGCTAAATTGTAAAGTGGTGTGCGTAATGTTAAAACTTTTAATTAGTATTATTTCTACTTCAATCTCTATTTTCATAATATATTCAATTGAGATGTATAATTTACGACGGCTGATTTTATTTGCTATGTAAGCAAGAAATAATGCACCGTAATCACCCAAACTATGTAGGGCACCTGAGAGTAAAGCCCAGCTGTTGGAAAAAATTTCTCCAATTATTTGAACAATGGTAATTAATAAATTTAAAACAGTTACCATTAGTAATTGTTTGCCAAATAAGTTTATTTTGTATGGCTCTATCATATTTTGATTATGGTGGTGCATTATTAATATAATTTAATTTTATTAAGATAAACTTATCTTTATTTGGTGTTTTACTCAATCACAATTTGTTACTATTTTTTAATTCGGGAATCCCCATAAATGGTAAGATTGAATGATTACGGATTGAAATAATGATATTAAAGCAAGGTACAAAAATAGAATGACTATTTAAGTACCTTGTTTAGGAGTTCTGTTAAATGCAATAAGAATGTATTCTTGTTGCAGGTTTAACATTATTTTGTAATAGATTTGCCTTGAGCAGCTACGGCATCCATAAGTTTTTTAATAGTATCGGGATCTCCTAAAAAATAATCTTTTACTAATTTATATTTATCATTAAATTCAAAAACATAAGGTATAGCAGTGGGTAAATTTAATGAAGTTATTTCTTTGTCCGAAATATTTTTCAAATGTTTAATAATTCCCCGCAAACTATTTCCATGAGCAACTACAAGAATATTATCCGCATAATTTAAAGAGGGAAAGATATTGCATTCCCAGAAGGGAATAACTCTTTCAATAGCCTCTTTTAATGATTCGGTAAGAGGCAGATAATTGTCGGTAACTGAAGAATAACGAGGGTCTAATTTGGGGTTACGCAGGTCATTACCATCTAAGGGGGCAGGTGCAATATCAAAACTTCTTCGCCATAAGTGAACTTGTTCTTCACCATAAATATTTGCCGTTTCGCTTTTGTTTAACCCTTGCAAGCTGCCATAATGCTTTTCGTTAAGTCTCCAGCTTTTTTCAACGGGTATCCAAGTTTCATCAATTTGGTCTAATACATAGTTTAAAGTTTTTATTGCACGTTTTAAAAATGAAGTATATGCTTTTTGAAAATGAATATTGGCATCAAGTAAAGTTTTTCCCGCTTGGATAGATTCGATAATTCCTTTTTCGCTTAAATCAACATCCGTCCAACCAGTAAAACGATTTTCCAAATTCCAAACGCTTTCACCGTGTCGCAAAAGAACAATTTTTTTCATTTGATATTTCCTATATTTGTTAGAAATTATATTTTGCTTTAATCCATAATTCAGAATTGTTTTTATAAATGGCAAACATCCCATTACAGCCGGAAAAAAGGTCATAGCCTAAAATCAAATGTATTTGATCATTGAGTGAATAATCTGCACTTAATCTGTTGTAAATATCACCTTGAGCAACATCAACATAAACAAACGAAGAAATACTTAAAGTATTGCGAAAAAGGTCTTTTGATATTCGGACAGTCCCCATTCCGGTATTACGATAATCATCTACATCGGAAAGAGAACCGGAAATATATTTGTGTGAGTATTGTATTCCTAAATTCCAGTCATCACCCGGATACCAATCGATACCAATTAAACTGTTTGTTGAACTATTAAGGGATAATTTGTTAAAAATGGGACTTTGAACTTCGTTAAAATATTCAGCCACTTCACAACGTATTACAAACTTATCGATAGGAAATGAAAAATCAGCGCCTAACATGGTCATTCGTTTGTGTATGCCGGTTAAAAGAACTGAATAATCATCCTCAGAAACTTCTTTTATAAAAACAGGCATTTTATTCCAAGTTCTAAGTATAGAAACGGAAAAATCAATTCCACTTAAATAAAAAGCAATTCGACCACCAAATTCTAAATTTTTTAAATTTTGTTCGGGCTTTTTGTCCAGATTAAAAAGGCATTCGTCTGCTATATTGTTTGCAATATTCCATGGATTATTTTTATCGATTGGTAATACAAAGTAATTTGAAACCGGAATTATTACGACTTCTAAATTAAAAAATGAATTTGAATATTTAGTTCGTAATGCATTAACCGGAACCCTGATATCATCATAATCTTGAGCTAAAAATTCTGTATAATCCATTGGGGAAACAATATCAGTTATTCTAACTGCATCAGCAATTCCCCAAATAATAATTTGCCTGCCAATTTTAAATTCCCATTCATCATTGCTATAAGTCATAAAAGCTTCTCGTAACTCAAAACCCGTTTTATCTGGCAAAATAGAATTATAAATACTATTTAGAGAAATAAACAGACCGGCGTTTTGTCTGCTTAAAGCAATTTCGCCACGAATTCTGGTCCGCGAAGATAACCAATCATTAGGAGTTTTTATTCTAAAAGCATGGTAAGTATCAACAAACCCTTTTGTTCTAATTTCTATCTCTTCTTCGTCTTGTGCAAAAAGAAGTGATATTGTTAAGAAGAAAAAGATGGTTAATAATTTATAATGAAGCATACTTATAACCCTTTTTCTAATTTGGCAACGGTGAACAATTTCGAATCAACTTTAATGTTATATTTAGGATTATTAATAATTATTAAAGTTTTATGTCCGGTTTGAACGTCCGTCATTTCCATTTTGTGTTTAGTCCAAAAATCTTGCACCACTCTAATGTCAGAAACAACAAGAGTTCGATGTAATTTGTTTAATTTGTCAAAATATTCAACTTTAACAACAGAAAGACATTCTTGCCTAATCCAGCTAATTTTACGAGAATAAATTTCATGTTTATCGATAGGAGAAGATTCAACGACCCAACATTTTTTTCCGTCAAGTATTTCTTCTTTGATTAGTTTGTGAGTATCTTCGTCAACATTGCGGCTTCCCATGTCATCATAAGTAAAATCAGAACCCATAAAATAATCAGTTTTAGAAGACGAGCCGCTTATACGGCGTGTTTTTTTCATTGCCGGTAGATAAAGCCATTTATCATCGTCTTTACCTATCTTATCGTAATCCCAAGTCAAAAAGCCTGTACCGTTAACATCACCCGGATAAGTAAAAAACATTATTTTTTTTTCATCTTTACCAACATCCATAGACCAAGAAACAATTTTTCTTTCTCGTTGTGAGCCATTCTTTTTTATTAAAATCATTTGCATCTCGGCATATCGAGTATCGCCATTGGGGCGGTCTTTAACTTGTTGCATTATTTCTCGTCCATTAGCAATTTGAGCTTTTGTTGATAGTGCAATAAGCATTAAGAAGGATAGAATAATTCCAATTTTCGTTTTCATAATTATTAATCTTTTAGTTAGTTTTTATTTAGTTGTTTTTCTATTCCAAAGACATTTAAATATTTGAATAGTATGGGGGTTATAAACAAATCGGCTAATAATGCAGAAAGCATTCCCGAAATGGCAAGAATACCAAAATTTCTATTTTGGATTGCATCCGAAAATGTAAAACCGGCAAATGTAGTAGAAATAATAATTGTTGACATTATAATTGCTGTACCAACAATGCTAAAAGTTTTTATTACGGCTAAATTATAGTTAGATTGTCGCTCGTATTCTAAGTGTCCATGATTAATAAAATGGATAGTATCGTCAACAGCAATGCCAAGTATCATTGGAATTAATGTGGCAGTCATCATATCTAAAGGGTAATTAAACCAGCCCATTAAACCACCAACTAAAATAGCCGGTGCAATGTTTGGAATCATTCCTATTAAACCGAGTTTCCAATTTCCAAAAGCAAGCATTAAAATAATTCCAACAATAATCACAGATAAAAGCAATGACCACATTTGACCTTTTACAATATATTGCTGCATAACAGTAAATTGAGGGAGATTTCCAACTACCGATACTTTAGCGTTTGGGAAGATTGTTCTTGCTTTTTCCTGAATATCCATCATTTCAGATTCTGCTTCGTTTGAGTTGTATACTCCAATTTCAATTTGTAACCTTAATCTCTTATAATCGTAATCCATCCAGTATTCGGATTCAGTACCTCCGGCATTTTCATAAAGCAATAATAATTGGGCAACCATATCGGCACTATTAGGGATTGAATAATACTGAGGATTATTATTGTTAAGTGTACAATTAAGATCTTTTATAATATCAAGAATTGAATTATGACGCTTTGTAAGTTTATATTTTTCAGCGAGTTCTGCAATTTGGTTTAATTTGTTTAAGTTTTCAGGATTCTTTGCATCTCCCACGTTTGGTAAAACAATCATCAAATCGTAAGAATACATTGAACCAAGTTCGGTTTTACAAAGTTGTAAAAACCGACTTGCATAAGGAACTTTCCAACCCATAGAACGTTCAACATCAAATGCAGGCTCAATTTTGAAAAGCCCTATACTTCCAATTATTGTTACCAAGCCGGCAATAATTAAAATGGGTTTCCATTTAACTAAAACCCAACTACCAAGACTTGCGAACTTATTAGATAGTTTCCCCTCGATACTTTTTTTATATTCTTTTTTTATAATTGTGTTTTTACCAAAAGAATAAATTATCGGAGTAATAAAAATAGAAGTTAATAAAACAGATAAAAGACAAAGTGCTGAATTAATGCCCATAGCCCGCATGGGGACAATTTCCATTGCAAGAAAAGAGAGCATTGCTGCCAACGTAGTTAAAGCTGAAAATAATATAGGCCAGCCTGTTTCAGACAAGGTATCTATTGCAGATTCTTTTCTATTTCCTGTTTGTAAAAATCGAGTTTTAAAATAGTTGTATAAGTGAATATTATATGCAACTGAAACCGCAAATGCTAAAATTAAAGCAATTGTGGCAGTTGACATATCAATAAAAAGGTTTGACCAGCCAATAATACCGAAGGCTATTATTATTCCGGAAACGGTAATAAACAAAGGGGCAATAACGTCTCTTAAAGAGCGAGTAATAAGTATCATAATTATTATAGCCGAAATGCAAGCTATAAGCATTAACCTTCCCATCTCTCCCTTTAAATATTGTACTTTCTCGTAATTCATAAAAGGCATACCGGCAGCATTGGGTGTTATAGCTCGATATTTAGATTTGTTTATTATGCTTTCTGTTTCTTTGCCTGTTAGCATATCCGGTCCAATAGTAGAATACTTTTTCCATTCGGTTTCTGGAGGGAAGGGGCGTAATTTAACCATAATCCAAGACATTGTGCCATCCTTTGATACCAATTTTTTTGCAATGTTTGGTTTGCTAAATGCCTTGTCTTTTATCTCTAACAATGATTTAGTATCAACCGGGATAACATCTGGTACTATTTGTTCAATTGCTACTCCTTCTTCCGAACCAACCATAAATTCAATATCGGTTAAAGAAGTGATTTTTTCTGCATAAGAAAGGCTGTCTAATAATTCATTGCTCAATTCCCTTATTAATTCAAGGTTTTTTGAAGTAAAAAGATTATCGTTTTTCACTAATACGGCAACATAATAATCATTACCAAAAATCGACTTAAATTCGTTTGTTTTTAATAACATTGGGTCGCCTTCAACAAAATAATCGTCAAAGGATGTTTTTATTATTATCTTTTTTGTTCCCATAAAAGATACAATCAACAGTATAGCAAAGGCTATTATAGTAATCCATCGATATTTAATTACCTTTTCGGCAAAAGAACGAAACTTATTATTTATTTTTTCAATTTTCATAACTAATTATTCCCAATTGTTGTGTAACCTAAAATACTACTGAATTTTCGAGCAAATCCGGGAATCATACGCAAGATAAAACCGGACTTTCCCCATCGCTTTTTCTCAATATCCAAATAAGAAATTGAATCTGTTAGTTTTATTTGAGGGATCCATTCTTCAAATAAATGTCCATTTGAAATGCCAAATCTCATTTGAACACTACTATCGTTTAATGAGTCCGGTTTTATGCCGGTTCTAACTAAAAGGGGACCAACAACATCAAAATGTAGCTCGAAATTCTTAAATCTATCCGCTATCTGTTTTATCGAGGCAACAACTTGTTCTTTATAAAAATACATAACCACCCCTTCAATAATAAAAATGAAAGGAGAATTGGGATGCTTTGATTTTAGCTCATCCATCCATTTAGTATCTAAAAAAGATGCAGAAATTGTAATATTTGCAGGTGCTTGCGGTGGCATTAATTTTTCTCTAAGAGCAATAACTGAAGGTAAATCTAAATCATAAAAAACAGCATCGGCTTTTTCTTTTATTCTTTGGTATCTTGCATCAAGTCCGCATCCAATATTAACTACAACAGAATTGTTATACTTGTTTATAAATCTTTGTACTTTTTGGTCAAAATGTCTACACCTTATAACGCAACCCAATTCGCTTTTTGGAGCAGAATCAAATTTTGTAAAATCATAGTCAATTTGTTTGATAAGTTTACAAGCAGTTTCGTCAAAAATGATTCCATTTTTACGTGCACTTTCTTTTGCTCGCATATAAAGAGGAATAAATAAGGTTTCCTCAACAACATTAAGTTTTACTATTTCTTTTTCCATATTTGTTTCCTAATAAAGAACGATATTCAGAAATGTTCAAAAAAAAAGAGCTTATATTTCTATAA
Source organism: Melioribacteraceae bacterium (assembly GCA_963663265.2). GTDB lineage: Bacteria > Bacteroidota > Ignavibacteria > Ignavibacteriales > Melioribacteraceae > JAEXOD01. The sequence continues at coordinate 1,297,702 of CAXXXM010000002.1, read as the reverse complement.
GCTCTCTCCAGCCGGCTATAACAAAAGTCATGTATTCACGAACAATTTGTTCAGTTTCCTCTGGGTTTAATTTATGTTTCAGTAATTCTTCAAACATCGTAAACATCCAAAAACTTTGAAGACGAATTGAAAAATCTGAAACTTTTATAATTAATTCTGCGTGTTTATTTTGCATAATGTTAAAATATTCTCTTACTAAATAAGTTGAGCGTATTATATAAGACTCTTTAAAATTTTCTAACGATGAACCTTGCGAATTAAAAAGAAGCAGAGTAAGTAATTCATAATGACTATTAATTAAAGACAAGTATTCATCGATAACATACCTCAAATAAACTTCGGAACGCATTTCAAAAATATCTACACCATTTTGCCCATGCCGAGATTGAAGAGTTTTTTCAAAATAATCAACAACAGGCTGTACAATGTATGTAAATATTTTATCTTTGTTTTCAAAGTAATTATAAATATTGCTCAACCCGACGTTTGATTTTTTTGATATATCACGCATTGAAGTTTTAGCAAAACCCTTTATTAAAAAAATATGTTTTGCTGCTTCAATAATATCGTTATGAATTATGTCTTTTTTTGCCTGCATATTAACTAACAATGTTCTTTTTATTAACAAATTAAAAATAATACACGGCAGTCCTAATAAATATCCAAATAAATGATGATTTTTAGAGCGTGTTATAGCTAATAATAAGTAAAAAGTAAGTGTAGAGAGGAAAAGGAGAATAAAAAACGGCTATCTCAAAAGCCTAATTGGCTTAAGAAATAGCCGTGTTGATTAGAATGCTATATTAAGTTTTAGGTTGAAACTTCTCCCGGGTGCTAAAGCATATCCCTTGTAAGTATCAAGAAAATCACGATAGTCATTATCAAGAAGATTAGTTACTTGAAAATCAATATTAATTTGTTTGGCAATAAATAAAATGTCAAAACCTAATGAAAGGTCAATTACAGAGTATTTATCGGTTGAACAAACGCCAAAAGGAATATCTGGACCAATTCCATCATCAAACTGTCCAAAAGGTTCATAAATACCTGCGGCATTTTTACTAAGCACAAATTTGGAGTTTACACCAAAATAAGGGTTGTTGAAAAATGAAAAGCTTGGCATCAAAAATTTAACTCCAACTGTTCCTTTTGTTGGCGGCATTAATGGTAATTCATCATCTTCGTGAACACCGGAAGTGAACTTGCTTGAAATACTTGAAAATGTGCCATCAATAACTAACCAATTAAAAGGTAAGACGTTTATATTTGCTTCAAAGCCGGTAAGAGCCGCATCAGCTTGTGCATGAGCAAAAACAAATGCCTGCCCGGCAGGAGCTAGTGGGTGTTCTGGGGCACTATATAAATAAATATAATTGTTAACTATATTATGAAATAAAGTTACAGCTCCATTAATAAAACTATTATTAAAACGCAATGAAGTGCTTAAATCTAAAGATGTTTCATCTTTTAACGCAGGGTTTCCAATTTGGAAAGCAAAAACGCCTCCATGCTCGCCATATACATATAAGTTAAAAAAGCTGGGAGTTCTAAAGCCACGTCCAATATTCCCGGTTATGGTTAATTGGTTGGTTATTTTATAAGCTGCACCTAACGCACCGGAAAAATTAGAATAATTTCTGCTATCATCTTTGGTTAATAATGGGTTTGTAGTAGTGCCATAAAACAATTGGTCTCTATAATCAAAACGCCCGCCAAAATTAAGTGTTAATCGATTAGCAACCCATTCTTCAAAAATAAACAGGGAATAATTAGTAAAGTATCCTGTTGGTTGAAGAGGTACTTTTCCAATATTATCATGGTCGTAATGCTTAATTTCTGTTCCAAAAGTACCGGATAAACCAAACAAATCAACATGCTCCACTTCTATTCTGCCCGTGTAGACGTTTAATTTTAAGTCAACAGCAGCGGAGTTAGGAAGAGTTGAATAAGGCATTCCTGCCGGAGTGGCTTGACGGTGGTTCTGTTGGTAACTAAATTTTGGTTTAATAACAAAATTAGAAATAGGAATATTGGTCTTTAAATTTAATATCTGGTTTTCAAGTCTCAATCCTATTGGTAAGCCTGTTGGAAGTAAAAAATTATTTTTGGTTAAAAAATAATCATAGTCAACAGAAATAATTCCAAAGTTAGTTAAATAACCAACTCCGGCATTATAACTAAATTGTTCAAAGTTGGTATTTGGAATTTCACCAGTAAATTTAGGATCACCGCGTTTTAACGTTTTTGAGTAACTATCAACATCCGGAGCATTAAAATTATCCGCTTTTCTTCTAACAAGGCTTGCATTAATAGCAAAGTTATCAAATGAACTATATAGCTTTAATCCAGCCATATACTCGTTGTTGTTTGAAAGATAAGCACTTGCAAAATTACCGCTTAAATTGAAAGAGCGATCGCAAGAAAAATGTAGTGGATGAGGAATTAAATTAACGGCTCCACCAATAGCATCCGAGCCATACAGTAAGCTTGCTGCACCTTTGATAACTTCAATACGATCGTAATTGAATGATTCGAGTGTGGGAGAATGTCTTTCACCATACTGCTGGTATTCTTGAGCAACTCCATCACTTAAAATCAAAACACGTTCACCGGTATGACCATGTATAACTGGTTTGCCGGCTACAGAACCTGCTGAAATATTATATACGCCGGGTAATTCTTCAAGGGTTTTGCCAATTGAAGATGCTTCGTATTTCATTTTATTACGTCCGCTAAGCGAACTTATATCTTGTGGTGTGTCTAATGGATTTACTGCATGTGGGCTGCCGGTTATTATAACCGGTTCTGTTTGGATTTGTGCCGATTGTAAAATAATTTTTAATTTATTGTTTTCGTTTGATTTTAAATCAACTACTTGAATATTTGTTTGATACCCAATGTAACTTATAACTATGCGATGTTTTCCATTTGGAAGATGCGAAATAGTGAATTTACCATTTTCATCGGTTATAGTTCCTCTATTTATTGCCGGTATAGCAACGTGTGCCCTAAATATAGGTTTGTTTTCACTTGATAATACAATTCCGGAAATTTCTGAGTAATTTGTTTCTGCAACAATAATATCAGAAAAATTAAAAACAATATTCATTATGGCTATGCATAATAATATATGTTTTTTTAATCTTTTCATATATGCTCCAATAATTAGATTAAAATTTATTTAAATTATTTTTTAATAATTATAAATAATTGGAGGGGAGCGAGGAAGTAGTATTAATTTAGGCTTGTAATAATAGTTTGTTACTTTGGGTCTGTAATTATAAATAATAAAAGTTCTTATTAATAAAAGAGTTGATACTACAACAATAGCAGATGTAAGTATTTGCTCAAGAACAAAAACGGGACAATCCGAACTGCATTCAATTTCTGACTTGTGATTATGGAATAAATCTTTAAAAGTACTTAAAAGAAGTAAATGCAAAATTATTGCTATAACAAAAAGTCTTTTGCTAAGTGGAGCGGGTATTATTTTGGTCGATTTGTTCACGTTAAAATTTTTATTTATAAACTAAATATAACAACAATTAAAATTCCAAACAATACCAGCCAAATTCCCCGTTTCCAAAACCCGTTTTTACCTTTTACAATAACCAAACCCGAAATAGCAAGAAATAATAATGATACAGCAAAGAAATCAGCAAAAAAAGTCCAGCCTTTTTTTTGGTTGTAATGAAGTTGGTTAATAAAGTTTATAAAGGGTTTAGTGTAAACAATTTCTATTTTAAGTTTGCCATCCCCTTTATTATACAAACCGGTACCTCCTTCAAAGTATAACTTATAACCTTTTTTGTCGTCAACTACTGCATTAAGTGTGGGATTAGTCTTTTTAGCCGACCACTTAAGTTCTAAATCTTCTTTGGATAAGTTGGGTGGAAAATATTGTTTGGTAATCTTAATACCAGCCGCAGGATTTGAGTTCCCGCGGTGGTTTAGTAAAATTCCTGATATTGCATATACCAAAGTAATTCCAACAACAAAATAACCTAAATCCCTATGGATAGAGCGTAAAATATGATTTACATTAAATTTATTTGATTTCATAACTTATTGCTTCAATGTGATAAACTGAGTAAGTATTGGTTTTTCCTAATTGGATATCTGCCTTTAGCTTTTCAATTAGCTTTAAAGCTTCCCCTTGGTGTTCTATTTCTTTGTTTTCTTGTTTTGCTTTTATAACTTTTTGTTCTAATTGTCTAACATCATCCGGCAAATAAGTTTTTGATTCAACCTTTCCCTTTACTTCAACAATTTTACCCATATTGCTTGGATCGAAAGAAGTTTCGTTTTTACCTAACTGGATACGAACATAAGCCTTACCATCACGATCGATAATTCTAAATCTTTGACCCGAGTGTTCGCAAACATGGTCTACAACTCCTCTTATGTATATTGTTTTTCCAATTAGTGTATTAGCATTATTTGCAAATTCTTGAACTGTATAGATAGTATGTTTATTGTTTTCATCTACATTATTTTTTTCATCGTTGCTGCAATAGCTAAAGAAAAGAGTTGTTATAATTAAAACAAAGGACAGATATTTTTTATTTGCCATGATATTCTCCGATTTTTTTTGATAATGATTTAAATACTAAATGATAAAAGAAGCTTTATATTTCTACCCATTACAGGAATATAAGAGCCAAAGGGTTGGAAATTTGAATTAAATAAGTTTTTTACATTAAGTCGTAAAAGTTGGTTTTTGTTGAACAATCTTAAATCTACGCCAACAGAAAAATTTGCGGCAAGGTGAGATTCGGAGGTTTCATAACCCCAAGGACCCCCATCTGTACCGTCGGGAACATTAGCAACACGATTTTGAGCAGCAGCATATTCTAATTCTAACTTTGTGTTATAGCCGCTTATAAAGGAGCCTAATAATTTACAATTATACTGTAATGAAGTGTTTAATAAAAATGGAGGTACTCCAAAAAGCGGGGAATGATTATTTTTATCTGTCATATCAATTCCATATTGGTATGAACCGGCAAACCATAATTTAATCAGGTCGCTATTACTTAATAATTTCGGAATAGTGTATGCAAAAGAAACTTCGCCACCTGTTAAAACTGCATTAACGTTTGAATATGTAAAATCAACATCTTCAATATTGATTGCGGGAGATTCATTAATGTAGTTACTAAGTACGTTATAAAAAAGTGCTATTTCATAATCAATTAAATTACAGATGTTGCTGCCACGTAAGCCCAAATCAAAATTCCAACTAAATTCGGGTTCTAAATTTGGATTCCCTTGTTTAATTCCTTTGCAAGAAACAGTTTTAGTGAATAATTCTTCCGTTATCGGCATCCGAAAAGCTCTTCCAATATTTAATGAAAGAGTTGTAAAATTGTTGAATGAGTAAACTATTCCAAAGTTTCCGGAAAAAGCAGTACGGTTTTCTGTCCGTTCATTAACATAATTATTTTTCCCTTCATAAACCGAAGCATAATCGTATCGTATGCCAAATTCCAAAATAGTACTTGGTAACATCTGCCATTCGTTATTTATAAATATTCCAATGTTATTTTGACCGGCATCATTATTCCCCTCTATTCGTCCAAAAGTGTTGTTATAATAGTCATAGTTATCAGTGGGGCTATCAATAAAAAATGCGTAACCGTCAATACCTGTGGTAATAATCAGATTAGAGGTGGGGGAAAGCGTTGAAAATAATCTACCGCCGCCATAATTATCTTTATAATGGACTAATTCTAAAGAAGTTCTTTTTTTTGTGATATTACTATTTTTGTATTGGTAATAGTCGCGTGTTCCCCTATCATAGTAAATATTAAAATTTAATGATTGAATGAATGTGTTAGGAAAATACGTGTAATTTAAAGCGGAATGAAATCCTTTTTCAATATTTCTTATTTCAGTAAAATATTTTTCAGGACCATTGAATCCTCGTGGTTTTCCCCAGTCACCATAATGGTAATCAATATAAGCAGCAATTTGGTGTTGAGAAGAAAATTTATACCCAGTATTAAAGGAAAAGTCTTTATCCTCAAAATTGCTATTAACTGCTCGTTCATTATTTGCATAATAATAATCGTCGGTTTTTCGATATTTGGCGTTAAGGTTAAAGCCATAATTCTCTTTGATTAATGAGATGGCACCCGATTCTAAAAACTCGTTATTGTTTCCTCCGTATCCCGAAATAAGCTGAACGTTGCTCTTTTCTACACCATAAGGTTCGGAACCAATAATGTTAATAATTCCTGAAATAGCACCACTACCATAGATTACTGAACCGGGACCTTTTACAACTTCAATTTTTTTAATATCATAAATGTTAATATCTTGTCCAAAATAACCTCCGGGGAAAGTACCAATTCTTCTATCCCCATTTTTCATTACAAGTAAACGGTTTGAATTCATTCCTCGTAGTAGTATTGGGGAATGATATTCCCATACTTGAGTAAAACCGGGAGTTTTAGATAACATATCAATAATATTAGAATTAAAATTATTTGCAACTTGTGCTTTTGTAATTACATAAGCACTTTTAGAAATTTTGCTTAAGGGCTTTTCGGAAAGTGTGGCTGAAACAATTATATCGGAAATTTCTTGAACTTTGGGACTTAGAATAAAAATCATGTTGTCGGATAGTTTATCTTTTTCCATTACAACCGTTTTTGTTAAGTAATTAATGTGCGAAAAAATCAATTCTATTTTTGAATTATTTTTATAGTTAAGTACAAAAGTTCCTTTATTGTCTGTTGTGGTACCAACATTACTATTTTTTATTTGAATATTAACATATTCAATTGGCTTGTTTGTTAATGAATCAGTAATTAGTCCCGTAATTTTGTTTTGCCCTATAATAATGTTACTGCTAAAAATTATAAAATAAACGAGAATGATTAGTGCTTTTAATTTTGAGTTGTGCGGTTTCATAGTATACCTTTAGAATAGCACAATTAATTAAACAAATAAAACGAGTAGTTTTTAAGTCTAAATAATTGTGCCAAAGTTTAGATAATTAGTTTAATAAGCTCCATTCAACAGCAATATAACCACTAACTGTAGGAGCAGGATTGGCGGGGAAACAGGTGACAATAAACTTAACTAATTTACCTTCTGCGGTTTTAATAATCCAAACAATTTCATCGCCGCTAATGCTGTTATTTGCAGTCGTTCGCCAGCGTTGTCCTATAATAAGTTTGTTATATTCGGTTTGAAGATCAGCTAATAAAATTTTTCCGGTTGAGCCAACCGGCAAAGATGCTAAATTGAAACTTGAATTATCAGATTGGTAATTTAGTGCTGATAAACTTGCCGAATAATTTAAGCTATTATACCCATTAATGCCTGTACAGTTAGTATCAATAGTTGAATAATTAACCGCAGTAACACCATCCGCAAGTTTTATAAAAGGCATGCCGGCAAGCCCTCCATCAACTTTTTGAGCTTGTATTGTACGGATTGTTATATCGCTTACAAACGATGTTGTAGAAACGGAATCTAAATTATTTGCTCCGCCTGCCGCTCCAAATATAAAGAAGTCAAATCCAACACCACCGGGATTCCTATTTGCACAAATTAAATATGGTGAAGAAATGGATTTGAATGTAGGGCTTTCAACTGCAACCGGATTTGATGTGTTATCGTCATCTTTACTGCAACCGGAAAAGGAAACTACACTTAATACTAAAATTAATAGAATTTGAAAGTACTTGCTAAATCTCATTGTTACTCCGTTTTTAAGAATTTAAAATAGTATTTAAGGCAGGCTTATGTTTTAAGCTGCTATCAGTTAATTTCATGAAATAAATCAAGACAAACTTATCTTAAATACTAAAAGTTAACAATAGCTTGTTTTTACTATTTTTAAGGAGTATTCTAACCATATTTAGGGAAGGTAGGGGGTTTTGTGCTTTGGCATTAAAATTTGAAACAAAACCAATAAGATTCATTTAATTTGTTTTAATTTTTGCACCATTAGAATCGTACAAGACTTCAGATACTATTGTTCCATTGTCGTAAATTGCTTCGCGTTGTAACAAACCATTTGAATAGTATGACCTTTGTTCACCGTTGGGTAAGTTGTTTTTATAGCTTAATTGTTCTTCAATTTCCCCGTTTTCGTAATACCAGGTTGAAAAGCCGGTTTTAATGTTTTTGGAATAATTCACTTCGCCTTTTAATTTACCGCTTTTATAATAGAATTTTAATTTGCCATCAATTAGATTATTACTGCAAATATATTCGGATTCTAACTCGCCTGTTTGATAGTATGTTTTAATATTGCCATCTAAAACAGACTCGCTATAATAACCTTCAAAAACTTTAATTCCATTTGTATTAAAAACAACACTTTCGCCGGTTTTTTTATCGGCAACAAAGTTTGCGATTTCGGATAAAATGCCTTCTTCGTTATAAAAATGACAAGTACTATCTAATTTTCCGGCGTTATAATTTAAAATTGATTCAAGAAAGCCCGTTTTATAATAAGTTTTGTTAATTCCATCGCGTACTCCATCACGAAAGTGGAGTTCGGTTTTTAATGTTCCTTCATCATAATATTCGTTAAAGTTTTCTTCAACTTTTGAAAGTCGTCCAACAATATCGTATCTAATTCTTTTTACTACTTGTCCTTTTATATAAGTATCAACTACCTTAATTAATCCATCAGGGTAATATACGTAGGAAGTCCCGTCCAATACACCACCTTTATAGTTGGCTTCGAGTGCTAAAGGTCCATAATCGTAATAAACTTTGCTAATACCTTCAAGCTCATCGTTAACGTAATTTCTTTCAACCTCAAGCTTGCCTGTTTCAAAGAAAATTTTTGATATGCCATTTAACATTCCATTTTGATAATGCCAAATTCCTTGTACTACACCTGATTTATAATAAGTAGTTGTAAATCCTTCTTGAACGTTATCAACGTAATTAGGTTCAGCCCAAAGTTCGCCGCTTTCATAATACCATTTTGATAAACCTTGAAGTTTACCATTGGTGTAGTTCCATTCCATACTCAAAATGCCATCTTCAAAATACCATTTTGATACACCATCTTCTTTCCCATCTATAAAGAACCATTCCTTCCATAAAGAACCATTTTCGTAATATTCTTTGTATACTCCATCCTTTACGCCGTTTTTATAAGTCCCCTCATTTTTCAACTTGCCGTTTGGGTAAAATTCTTTTTTTGTATCGTTATTAAATTCTTGGGAAAAAGAAACAGAAAATAATAATAAAAGTTGCAACAAAATTACTTTATTCAAAATATTTAATTTCATAAAACCAATAAAAGTGATAAATTTATAATTCAAAGTTCAAAAATAGGCTGCTGCCGTAATATTTCAAAGAATAATATTTTAAAGGTGCAAAATGTTTGAATATACTACGAGAGTAAATTTTTATAATTGTGATCCTGCCGGAATTATGTTTTTTGCAGAGGCATTTAAGTTTGCACATTCTGCTTATGAAGTGTTTTTAACAAAATTAAGTTCAAATAGAGATTATTTTAATGACGACAAAATAGCACTTCCAATTATAAAAACCAATGCCGAATATTTCAAGCCATTAAAATCTGGCGATGAAATAAAAATTACGGTTTCTGTTACTCAATTAAAAGAAAAATCGTTCGAATTAACTTATAATATATATAATAATCAGAACGATTTATGCATAATTGTGGAAACTGTTCATTTGTGCGTGGATAAAAGCACATTTAACAAAATTGAGTTGGATAGTGAGTTGAGGGGAGCGTTAGAAATAAAATAAAAATGGGGCAAAGAGAAGCCGACTCGCCTAATCTGAGTAAGAGACAAGAACCGTGGAATTGCATAATTTGCAGATAGTTAACACGGGTGTCACGGTCGATGTCGTTTGCAAAACTCAAGAAATCCAATCTCGGGTGTCATCGGTCGTACCGTGGCGCTATAATTATTATTCAAAAATACTGTTATTTTAGCTGTTCTTTGGTAAAACCAGTAGTGAGACTATCTCAAAAGTATGGGGATAGATAATTATGAGGTCTATAATGAATTATACGATTTGTTAATAATGCTCACGTTTGCATATTGACAAACTCATCCCTCGACTCAACAAACCCCGTTGAGTACACCGCCTTCTCTTAAAAAGAGAAGGGGAATGTATAACATATATCTTATTATAATATTATGCGTTATGCAATACATATTGAAAGAGTAAGAAAGAAAAGACGACAAACATTGGACGGCAAAATTTCCCCTCTCTTTTTTAATCAAGGGGAATCGGTTTACTTAGCGGTGTTTGCTAAGTCGAGGTGAGTTCCCAATATGGCAAGATCAAAAATGAGTTTTGAAACATCCATGACCGAGAATGTTGCAAAACTCTTAAATCCCCGAACTCGGGTGTCACGGTCTGAACCGTGACACAAACTTTTATCAAAAACGCCGCTGTTTTTACAGTAAATTCATTCGGTCATGGTGAGACCATGACCGCCCAGAAATTATTCCTCAATTATGAAACACCTACGACCATGACCGCCCAGAAATTATTCCTTAATTATGAAACGTCTTCGTTACGCGTCACTCGGTCACTCGTCACTCTTGCCAACAACTTTTTTCTTTATAGGCATGCGTATAATTGTTTTCAATTTTTCAGGTGCAGTTTTGCGAGCATCGCTTAAATAAATTTCGTGATGTTTACCGGCAAAAACATAACCGCTTGATAAAATTACTTTGTGTAATGATTCAACAGTAGGCTCTTCGGCTGAATAAGGACCAATGTGCATAATTTGAGCAGAAGCTCCTTCATCAAAAAATTCGAAACGAACATTTTCTGCAAATTTTGCTTCTTTTTTATCAATTACTTTTTGTTTTGCAGCTGCAAATATTTCTTCGGTAACATAATCCGGCAGCATTATCATTAATGTCCATTTCCATTTGTTTTTTTCATTAATGCTGAATTCTTCCATGTTGTCACACCACCATAAACCTTCAAGGGGTGGAACAACAAAATCGTAAGTGTTTTTACCTGTTTTGCAAGCAAACTTAACTGCATAGGCAATTGCATAAAGTGCTTTAACTGATTCTTGAAAAGCAACAGCAGTATTTGGATCACCTTCACCATCAATCATTAAAAAATTGAATGATGGAATACCAACAAAAGTAACTTCTTTGGCTGAAGCACTAAAAATTGGTTTGTAATCCTCTTTTAAATCAACTTTGTTCGTCATATTTATCTCTAAATTAAAGGTTTAATCGGCATACAAATATCTAATATAAATACTTTTTTATCATTTTGTTCAGGTGTAGAAAAATAAATTTCGTAGCAAGGTGCATCGTTTGGCAAATAACCGCTATTTGGCAGCCATTCGGTATATAACCATTTGTAATATTTTTGTAAGTCTTCGTCTTTTCCTTCAAAATGCAAAACAGCATGCTTACCGGCAGGAAGAGTTAACTGCCCAATTCCTTTTGGCAAAGTTAAATCTGTTGGAATGGTAATACATGCATAATATCGACACTTTTCAAGCTGAGTAACATCGGGATTATCAAACGAAATACCAAGGAATGCTGTATCTTTATTAATTAAATCGTTCGATTCACCCCATTTGCATAGTTTAGTCCACGCTCTGTTAATCTTATCGACAAAATAACCTTCATAGTTAGCAACATAGGCTAAGTTAAACTCCGGCATAGTTTTAATTGTAACATTCATTTTAACACCATTAAGATAATTTGAAAAATTTGTGTTATCAAAATAGTGGTTAAAATTAAACGAGTTTTTGCCCGTTTTGCTTTCTTGTTTGCAATTCTTGCTATTGTTAAGTTTATAATCTTTTGGTGAAAGACCGAAATATTTTTTAAAAGACCTTGAAAAAACTGCTGAAGAAGTGAATCCTACACTTAAAGCAATTTGAGTTATGGATTTATCATAACTTGCAATAAGCATATTTGCAGCTTTTGTTAATCTTACCCTATTTAAATAATCTAATGGAGTTTCATTAATTATGGAACAAAAAAGTCTATGAAAATGAAACTGAGAAAAACAGGCTACTTCGGCAAGTTTTTCTAAATTAATCCTTTCTTCCAGATGTTCATCAATAAAATCGATTACAGAATTAATTCTATAAATATATTCGTTTTGCGAGGTTAAGTCAGCCAAATGAGTTGATATTTTAAATTTTTTAAATTTTAAGTATAAATATAAAAAATTATAAATTTTTATGAGCAACTTTTTGCAATCTTCTTAGTCTAAATTAAAAAATGAATTAATTAGAAATAGGGAATATGAAAACAAATATACTAATAAAAACAAGCCTCGTTTTATTTATAATAACTTCTTTTTTGAATGCAAAAAATTCAAGATTACCTGTAAAAGCCCTTAAAGTTACAATCCCAATTACAATAGATGGAAAGCTTGATGAAGATGTGTGGAAAAATGTACCAATCTGTAATTTTATTCAAAAAGAACCAAATGAAGGGGCTGAGGCAACAGAAAAAACATGTGCTTGGATAGCCTACGATGAAAAGTACTTATATGTTGCTGCCAAATTATATGACTCTAATCCAAGTCAAATAGAAAAAAGTTTATATCGTAGAGATGGCTCGTTTGATACGGATATGTTTACTGTATTTTTAGATACATATAACGATAAAAGAAATGGTTATTATTTTGCTGTAAATCCCGGTGGCAGTATGAATGATGGTATTTTGTATAATGATAGCTGGGATGATAGTCGTTGGGATGGTATTTGGGAAAGTGCTGCTTCAATAGATGGTGAAGGTTGGAATTTGGAAATAAAAATTCCATACTCTCAGTTACGATTTAATACAGCAGACGAATTGGTATGGGGTGTTAATTTTAAAAGAAAAATAAAAAGAACAAACGAAATTACATATTATGTAATGGTGCCAAAAGAAGAAGGGGGATTTGTTTCGCATTTTGCAAGTTTAGATGGAATAAAAGGAGTTAAGCCAAAACAACGTTTTGAGTTATTGCCTTATATTGTACAAAAAGCCCAGTATATTAAACATGATAGTGACGACCCGTATTATAGGGGGAATCAATATAGAACGACACTTGGAGCCGATTTTAAAGTTAGTATTGGAAGTAACTTAAACTTAGATGGTACAATTAATCCTGATTTCGGACAAGTTGAAGTTGACCCAGCTGTATTAAATTTAAGTGCTTTTGAAACATATTATGACGAAAAACGCCCTTTCTTTTTAGAGGGGACTAATATTTTTGATTTTGCCTGGGGTGGAATTAATAACCACTGGGGTTTCAATTTTTCTTGGCCTACTTTATTTTATTCAAGAAGAATTGGACAAGCACCAAAAGGTGATGTTGATGATTATGATTATATAGATACTCCAAAAGAAACAAGAATTTTAGGTGCGGCAAAACTAACCGGAAAAGTTGGCGATAATATAAATCTTGGAGTTTTAAGTGCTGTAACAGAAAGAACTTACGCAGAATACAAGTTGGATGGCAAAAATCATGAAGCAGAAGTTGAACCATTAACGCATTTTGGTGTGGTTAGAATGCAAAAAGAACTTGATGGCGGAAAAAACAGTATTGGTTTTATGGTAACTTCGGTTAATCGAGATTTGAATTCCGATGCAATGAAAGACTTATATGCCGATAATGCATTAACATTTGGTGTTGATGGTTGGATAACGTTGGATGATTCAAGCAATTATGTTTTATCTGCTGCAGGTATTGGTAGCTACAAACATGGTAATAATGAATATATTTCAAGGCTTCAACGGGCTCCATATAGATATTTTCAAAGACCGGATGCAACATTCAGCAAATATGATACTACACGTACTTATTTAGCAGGTTGGTATGGGCGTGCAATTCTAAATAAACAAAAAGGGAATTTTTATTTAAACGCATCAATTGGTGCAGTATCACCCGGATTTGATTATAATGATTTAGGTTTTCAATATTGGGCAGATAAAATTAACGTTGCTGTTGTATCAGGTTATAGATGGTACAATACGACTGAAATATTCAGAAATAGAAGTTTATATGGTGCATTAAGTTATGATGCGGACTTTGAGGGGAATGTTTATAGAAGAGGAATAATGGCATTCTATAATGCTACTTTTGTGAATTATTATTATGTAAGCGGAAATTTAGGTTATTCGCTTGAAACAGATGCAAGAAATATAACACGGGGCGGACCTTTAGCTAAAATTCCTTCCGGTTTTGATGCCTCAATTAATTTTGGAACAGATAGTAGAAAACCAATTATAATTGAACCATATGCATACGGCTGGGTTGATAAATTAGGTGGTAGAAGTGGGGAAGTTGGTGTTTATTTGTCTTGGAAACCTTCACCTTCTATTAGTCTTACTTTTGGTCCTTCATTGTCTTCTACTAAAGAAGAGTTTCAATGGGTAGATAGTTATGAGGATGCTTCATCTACAAAAATGTTTGGGAAAAGATATATTTATGCTGAATTAAATCAAACCGTAATTTCGGGTGATATTAGATTAAACTGGACATTCTCTCCAACTATGAGTTTGCAATTATTTTTGCAACCAATGTTTGCTGTTGGGGATTATTCTGAATTCAAAGAATTATCACAACCAAAATCTTATAAATTTAATAAGTATGGTGAAAATGGCTCAACCATCAATTATAGTGCCGAAAATGATGAATATACTGTTAATGCTGATCCTGCAAATAATGGGGAATCATATACGTATAGCAATCCCGATTTTAATTTTAAGTCGTTACGTGGAAATATGGTTTTTAGATGGGAATTTTTACCCGGCTCAGTTTTCTATTTAGTATGGAGCCATGAACAAACAAACTTTGAAGATCCGGGTAGATTTAACTTTAAACACGATTTTAGAAATTTAATGACTTCAGAATCGGATAATGTATATTTAGCTAAAATTGCTTATTGGTTTGATATTTAAACTAAGTTAAATAAATCATCTTTGTAATTTTGTTTATCTTCAAAAGAAATTGCATTAAGTCGTTTTGAAATTAATAGATGCTCGTTATCGTTAAGATTAACAAGTAAATTATGATAAACGGTTAAAACACCAATTTCTTTTGGGGATAAAAATAATGCTTTTTGTAGAAATCTTTTTGCTTCGGTAAATTCCCCTAATTCTTGTTTGATAATACCCATATAAAAATACGGTTTAACTTCCAAAGGGTTCAATTCATTACATTTTAGAAATAAATTAAATGCCTCGTCAATTTGATGATTAGTGTATTTATCTTTCCCCTTAATTAATATGTCATCATAACTAAGTGTGTTGGTAACTGTGTTATGTTGAGAATTTGAGGGTTTTTTAATAATAATAGCACTATCACTTCGAAGAGCTTTTCTATTTTCTTTAGCAACAACTTCACTTTTAATATGTGTTGAAGTAATTTCTTTATTTGTTTTTACAAAGATTGAAGAATTAAGAGGATTGTACTTTTTTAATATGGAAGTGTCAATATATCCTGATTCACTTGGAGAAGTAATAAAAATCCCCCCTAAGTTTAGATGGTTATAAATGTAAACAAGAGTATTATTAATTGTCTGTTTATCAAAATAAATAAAAATATTGCGGCATATTATTATGTCATAATAAAGGGTGGGGGATATAATGTTTTTATCAATCTCCTTTAAATTAAAACAAGAAAAATTAACAGATTCTTTAATTCGTTCATTTAAATAATATGAACCATTAATATGATTAAAGTAACCATCCTTAACCCACTTAGGAGTATTGCGAAACGACCACTCAGGATAGATTCCTGCTTTAGCTTTTTCTAATGAAATTTTATTAATATCTATAGAATCGATAAGTAGGTTTCGTTTAAGAAATCCTTTAGATATCTTATCAAACAATATGGATAATGAGTAAGGTTCTTCACCGGTTGAACATCCAATTGAAAGAGCGTGTAATGAGGATTTTGTTTCTAATAAATCAGGAATAATTTTGTTTTCTAACTCAACAAAGAGTTTTTGATCTCTAAAAAAATGAGTTTCGCCAATAGTAATAATATTGACAAAATTAGTTAACTCTTCATCAGAAAAAGAATTATTCTTAATTTTGTAAACAAAACTATCTTCGTCTAAATTGTATTCCTCGCAAAAAAATTTAACGTTTCGCTGTAAATCAGCAAGTAATTCATCAGGAATTTTAATACCAAAAGAATCGGTAACAAAGTTTTTTATTATGGTTAGATTTTCTGTCATATTAAAACACTAAAATAAAAGATGTTCCTTTTTGTGGCGTGCTAATTAAAGTTATTGTGCCATTATGAGAATTCATTATTTGACGCGATAAACTGAGACCAATACCCGAGCCTTCTTGTTTTGTTGTAAAGAATGGGATGAATATGTTTTCTTGAACTTCTTCTAAAATTCCACAACCATTATCCATAACTTCAAGAGTAGCTCTGCTATTTTCAGAATAGAATGCTTTTATTGCAATTTTTTTGTCTAAAATATCTTTTGTTGCATGAATAGCATTTAGAAGTAAGTTGATTAATACTTGTTCAATTAATTTTGGATCTATTGTTAATTCCATAGTCTTAGGTTCAACTGATATTGTAAGCGAAATATTGTTTTCATCAAGTTTAGTTTTCATTAATGTAACAACATTAAAAATTAGAGTTTCGGCTGAAACAATAGAAAATTCAGGAAGAGGTATTTTTGTCAAATTTCTATAATTATTTAGAAAATGAATTAATCCCTCACTTCGTTTTTGAATTGTCTGTAAGCCCAATTTAATATCATCAAATGATTCCTTGTCAAGATTTTCAGTAATAAGCAAGTCATCCAACGATTTTGCTAACGAAGAAATAGGTGTAGCGGAGTTCATAATTTCATGAGTCAAAACTCTAATTAAACTTTGCCAAGTTTCAAGTTCTTTTTCTTCTAATTCGCTTTTGATATTAAATAATGACACAATTTTATAAAGTTTATCATTCTTTCTAAAATGAGCAGCATTAACAAATATTTGAAGTCTCTCATAATTAATCGTTAGCTTTATTAAATTTCTTTCTCCATGTTTTAATGTGTTTAACTTTTCAAATAAAAGGGGGTGTTTATCTTTAAAAGAAGCAATATTTTTTATGTGAGTAATATTAAGAATTTTTTTTGCTGCATTATTTATTAAAGCAACATCACCTTCTAAATCATATATTAATAAACCGGTTCTTATATGTTGAACAACAGTGTTTAGATATCTTGCACTCTCTTCTTTTTCGTTTCTTGTTTTTCTAAAATTTTCAAAAACTACTTTAAACGAACTGTACAACTCGTCAAAAGGTTTGCCGGAAATTTTGGGAGTAAAGGATTGAGAAAAATCAGAGTATTTAATTGAATCAAAGAATCTTAATAAATCCTTGTTAAAAGTATTAAAATACTTATACAACCAATAAATTGATGCTAAAAAAATAAATCCCAAAAATATTATATAAACAATAAACCAATTACAAACAATGCTATATGCAAAAGCAAACGAACATATTGCAAGAAATGATATTCTCGAGAATATTTGTAATTTTAAGTCCGTTAATAATTTCATATTTAAAGTCCAAATTTTTCCATTCTTCTATATAATGAAGTTCTTGTCAATCCCAATTCGTCGGCAGCTTTTGAAATATTACCGCCATGCTTTTGCAGAGCTTTTTGTACAGCAATTTTTTCTATTGTTTCTAAATCAAGTTTATCAATTTCAATGTTCTGATTAAATTCTTTTTCTTTATTATTTAAAACAAAGTCTTCGGGTTGCAAAATTCTTGAATCAGATAGAATAACACTTCTTTCAATGGCATGTTTTAACTCTCTAACATTCCCCTGCCAATGATAGCGTTCAAGTTTATTCATTGCCGGAGCAGAAATTGACATTCCTGACTTCTTATATTTGGACGAATAAATATCCAAAAAATAATTGGAAAGTAACGAAATGTCTTCTACCCTTTCACGTAATGGGGGGAGTGTTATTTCAACAGTATTAATACGGTATAACAAATCTTGTCTGAAGTTATTTTGTGCAATTAAAGATTGAAGAGGCATATTAGTGGCACAAATCAATCTTATATCCACATCAATCTCTTTGTTGGAGCCAAGCTTAATAATTTTTCTTCTCTCTAAAGCTGTGAGTAGTTTGGATTGTAATAACTGGGGAATATTACCGACTTCGTCTAAAAACAATGTGCCACCGCTTGCAATTTCAAAACGCCCAATTCGTTCTTCTCTTGCATCGGTAAAAGCACCTTTGGTATGTCCAAATAATTCACTTTCAAAAATAGAATCGTTTAATGCTCCTAAATCAACACTAATAAATGTTTTATCTTTCCTCTCTGAAAATCGATGTATAGCTCTGGCAGCAAGTTCTTTACCGGTTCCATTTTCGCCTAAAATTAAAACATTGGCATCAGTAGCAGCTACTTTGTGAATTTTATCAAATATCTTAAGCATAGATTCAGAGTTACCAATAAAATCACTAAATTCTCTATCACAATCATTTAGGTATTGTTTCTGATATGATTTTAATCGTAAAATCTCTTTTTGAGTATTTTTTGTTTTGTGTGCCGCATTAATAGAAGCTAAAAGTTTTTCATTTTGCCATGGTTTTAAAATAAAATCATATGCTCCAAACTTAATGGCTTTAACAGCAGTTTCAACATCACCATAGGCTGTTATTAGTAAGATTATAGCAGAAGGGTCAATCTCGAGAATCTTCTTCATATAATCAAACCCTTCGATTCCGCTTGTTGCATCCTTAGAATAATTCATGTCCAAAAGTATTACATCATACTGTTCGTTATTTAACAATTCAAAAATGTTTTCTGGATTGTTTTCAGTATGTACAGAAGTAAAATGTTGTTTTAAATAAATACGAGCTGCTGTTAATACGTCAAGATCATCATCAACTATTAAAATTTTACAATTAATTTTTTCACTCATAAATACTGTGCCTTGTTGATAATTAATAGAATATAAGTGTCCGCTATCGTACACTAAGTGTTTGGAATCGTACAGTAAATATATAAAAAACTATTAAATATTGATAAAAATAAAGCATTTTTTACGGCACAAATTTTGCACAATAGTGCTGAATGTAAATTATGGTGTGTACGATGGATAAAATAATTGAAAAGAAACGAATATCAAAAAAACAAATTTTGCCAATAACCGTAGCGGTAGTATTTTTATGTTTTGTTGTGTATCTAATATTTTTTGCTGATCATAGCAGTAAATTAAATGTCGAAAAAGATAGGATTTCAATATTTGAAGTTAAGGAAGGTAATTTTCAAGAATACATATCGGTAATGGGAACTGTTACTCCAATACAAACTTTTTATTTGGATGTTACAGAAGGAGGAAGAGTAGTTACAAAATATGTACAAGAAGGAGCATTTGTTAATGTTGGGGATCCAATAATTAAATTGGATAATGCTCAGCTGACATTGGATGTTATTTATAATGAGGCTAATGTTTTTCAACAGTTAAACAATTTGCGTAGTACTCGCTTGGCTTTTGAACAAAGCAAATTAAGCATACAAGGTGATTTATTAAATCTTAATTACGAAATTCAAACAAATAAAAGAACTTACGAAAACAATAAAGAACTGTTTAAGAAAAAATATATATCTGAAGTTGAATTTGAACAGAGCAGGGATAAATATGAATACTTGCTAAAGAAAAAAACTTTAACCGTAGAAGCATTTAAACAAGATTCTATTTATAGAAGCCAGCAAATAACTCAGTTGGAACAATCGGTGCAGCAGCTTCAAAGTAATTTATTGTTAACAAAAGCTCAGTTAGAAAATTTAACTGTAAAAGCACCAATAACAGGGCAATTAACTTCATTAAAAGTAGAAATAGGGCAGTCGATAGCAAGAGGAGAAAATTTAGGACAAATTGACAAAATTGATTCCTTTAAAGTGCAAGCAGAAATAGATGAGCATTATATCACCGAAGTAAAACCAGAACAGGCGGCGGAATTTGTGTTGGACGGAAAAAGCTATAAGCTGTTTGTAAAAACAGTTTATCCTGAAGTGAAAAATGGAAGATTTATAATTGACTTAATGTTCAGCAATATTCGTCCTGCTGAAATTAGAAGAGGGCAATCGGTACAAATTAAGTTGGAATTGGGTGCTTATTCAAAAGCTTTGTTGTTAGCACGCGGAAGTTATTACCAAATAACAGGCGGACAATGGGCTTTTGTTTTAAGTAAAGATGGCACAACTGCAATAAAAAGAGATGTAAAATTAGGACGACAAAATCCTAACCATTATGAAGTTTTAGAAGGCTTAAAAGTAGGGGACAAAGTAATAATATCCTCGTATGACAATTACAAAGATATCGAAAAATTAATTATTAAATAAAGGTGCAATAATGATTAAAACTGTAAATCTTAAAAAAATCTATCAGACTGAAGAAGTAGAAACGACAGCATTAAATAATGTTAATATTGATATTAATAGTGGTGAATTTGTATCTATAATGGGTCCTTCAGGGTGTGGAAAATCGACTCTTATGAATATTTTGGGAATGTTAGATAATCCTTCGGATGGGGATTATATGTTTTTAGAAGAAAATATTTCAAAGTTAACCGAAAGAAAAAGAGCCAACTTCAGAAAAGAAAATATTGGTTTTGTTTTTCAAAGTTTCAACTTGATTGATGAGTTAACGGTATACGAAAACGTTGAATTGCCTTTGTTATATTTAGGGTTTAATGGAAATGCAAGGAGGAAAAAGGTTAATGAAGTATTAGAAAGAATGAATATTATGCACAGGGTAAATCACTTTCCTCAACAGTTAAGCGGTGGTCAACAACAACGTGTTGCGGTTGCACGTGCAATAGTAAGTAATCCAAAGTTAATTTTAGCAGATGAACCTACAGGTAACTTGGATTCAACAAACGGTGATGAAGTAATGCACTTGCTTACTCAACTTAATCAAGCAGGTACAACTATTGTAATGGTTACACACTCACCAACTTACGCAGAGTTTGGAAATAGAATAATTCATCTTTTTGACGGACATGTAGTTACAGAAAACTATAACGAAAAATTTCATGTATAAATCATTAATGTGAGAAAAAAGTGTTATTAAATTATATACGTTTAACTCTAAGAACGCTATTAAAGAAAAAGTATTTTACACTAACCAATTTATTGGGCTTAACAATATGCTTTGTTTGTTATTTTGTAATCAATGCATATGTTAATTCTGAACTTAGTTATGATAAATATTTACCCGACTATGATCGGATTTATAGAGTTGAAGTTAAGTATAACCCTGCTACTTTACCTCGAACACCGTACCCAATGGCTGCTGCTTTGGTTAAAGATTTCCCAGAAGTTGAATCTGCAGTAAGCATTACACCAATCTGGAATAGAGGGTTGGTAAAAAAAGACTTAGTAATTGAATTAGGGAATAAGTCATTTATTGAAAAAAATATTTTGGCTGTTGATACAACTTTTTTTAGCGTTTTTAACTTTGGAGTTGTTGCCGGTGATGTTAATAAAACGTTAAATAACTCTGCTGCAATTATAGTAACTGAAAGTACTGCGAAAAAATATTTTGGAACCGTTGATGTTGTTGGTAAAATGGTTCTTGTTGATGGACAACATAATATGCTGATAGGTGCAGTAATAAATGATGTTCCTTATTGTTCTCATATAAAATTTGATTTATTAATATCATATACTACATTAAAGAAAGTTTCCGGTTCGGATTTTTTTACATGGGCTGACTTTGGACATTATAACTATATTAAGATAAAAGAAGGGGCAAATATTGAGGAACTTATTAAGAAAATTCCGGAATGGACTACAAAGTATATTGATTATACAGTCCCGGATTTGAAAACCGTTAATGATTTGGCTCATAAATTTACATTAACCCCTATAACAAAAATACATTTAAGTTCGTTTTCTACATGGGAATTATCTGCCGGTGGGAATATATTTTACATTTATATACTGTATAGTGCCGCTATAATCCTTGTAATTATTGGAGCAATTAACTTCACAAACCTTTCAATTGCTTATTCAATTCAACGAGCAAAAGAAGTTGGAATAAGAAAAACTCTTGGAGCAACAAAGAATCAAATTATAGCTCAGTTCTTGGGAGAAACTTATTCAATCACTTTAATATCGGTAATTATTGCCTACATTATTTCAATCGTTATATTAAAGAATCCTTCATTAGAGCTGCAATCAAGCCTAAAGTATTTTAACTATTTTTCTTATTGGCAACTAATGATAGTTCTATTATTGATTATTTTTGTTGGGGGGATATCAGGCTTTTACCCTGCTTTATACCTATCTTCTCTTAATACAACTAACATATTTAGAACTCAAAATTTATTTTTCTCACCTGGAAAAATTAATAAAGGATTAATTCTATTTCAAATTGTAGCTTCTACTCTTTTACTGATAATGACTTTTGGAATGAATAAACAATTAGATTTTATTAAAAACAGAAATTTGGGTTTCAATAAAGAAAACATAATAGTAATACCATTATATGATGATTTGGCAAAAGAAAAAAATGAAGTAATTAAACAGGATTTGATGAAGAATAAAAGTATCGTTAATGCTGCATGTACTTCAAATATTCCTGGTGATATGTACGATAAAAATTCTGTTGAAATATTTAATACAAACGAGACTTTATCAATTAATGAAATCTATGTTGATGAAGACTATTATAAAACTATGGGCATAAAAATTAAATCCGGTTCAACATTTGCAAAGGGTAAAAGCTCCAATAGATATTTTTTAATAAACGCTCAAGCAGAGGAATTGTTAGGGAAAAGCGATATTCTGGGCAAAACAATTGAATGGTATCCAGGGGATGAAAGGATAACAGGTGAAATTATTGGAATAACAGACGACTACAATTTTAGATCATTGAAATATAAAATAGAACCAATGTTGTTTATCAGGGGGAATAGTTATGAATTTAATTATATGCTTATTAAAACATCATCTTTCAATATTTCTGAAGTTATTAAAGATGTAAAAAATATTTTTAGCAAATATCAAAATACAAAATACTTTGAGTATCACATATTAGATGATAGTATGGATGAATTATATAGAAATGAAAAAGTGTTAAGTGAAGTATTTAAGTATTTCGCAATTGTATCAATAATTATTGCGGTAATTGGTGTTTATAGTTTGTTAATATACGTACTTGAAGGAAAGAAAAAAGAAATAGGCATTAGAAAAGTCTTAGGAGCCTCGACTATGCATATACTTGTATTAATAACGAAAAAATTTATAATCGGAATATCGGTTGGAATATTAGTTGCCGTATTAATTGGGGTTTATTTAATTAATAATTGGTTGGCAGAATTTGCTTATAAGGTTGATATAAATATAATTGTATATTTGTTTGGAATTGCAATTGTTGGAATTATATTTATTTTAACTGTAATCATTCAAGGAATGAGGTTTGCAAGTATAAATCCAGCCGGTTTATTGAAGTACGAATAAGTGAGATGCTGGAATGTTAAGAAATTATATTAAGATTGCATTAAGAAATATAAAACGACAACGAATAATATCTACAATAAATATTGCAGGATTTACATTTGCTTTGGTTAGTTGTATATACATATTATTATATGTGTTCGATGAATTAAAGTACGACCAGTTTAACATTCATAAAGACCGTGTAGTTAGATTTGTACAAGAAAGCAAAATATCAAAAGAGAGAGGAGTAATTCATTCTGCTGTTAAATTTGATTTCTTTTTTGATCAAGTACCTGAGTTTGAAAAAGGCTTTAGGTTAGAACGCGAGGTTAACCAAAGCATTGAAGTAAAGAAAAACTTGTATGCAAGTGATGTCTATTATGCTGATAAAGATATTCTGCAAATGATGACTTTCCCTTTAATAAGAGGGAATGAAAAAGACGCACTCGAAACCCCTTTTAGTGTTGTCTTAACAGAATCCTTAGCAAAAAGATATTTTAATTCAGTTGACGTTATTGGAAAGTTATTAAAAATAAGCAATCACGATTATCAAATAACCGGTGTATTAAAAAACATTCCCGTTAATTCGCATATACATCCGGAAATAATAGCATCTTTTCAAACATTAAAAACAACTTCTCCTGGAGTTTTTAGTGAACATAATCAAAGTTGTTATTTTTATTTCCTGCTAAATAAAAAGGCAACTATAGCTTCGGTTGAAAGCAAACTAAATAAAAAATTATTGGAACTGGATGGAAGCGAATGGGCTAAAAAAATTAACTTAAAATTGGAACCCTTAGGTAAGATTTATTTATATGCCCCACCATCGGCTTGGGATATTGCAGATCATGGAAGTATTCAATTAATACAAGCCTTAATATTAATTAGTGTTTTGGTTTTAATAATGGCAATTTTTAATTACTCTAATATTATAACCTCGTTAATAAGAGTAAGAGAGAAAGAATATATTATAAGAAAAATATTGGGTGCCGATAAGCAAGAAATCATTAAACAATTCCTTCTTGAATCACTATTGAATTTGTTATTATCAACATTTTTAGGATTTTTTACAGTAATTATAACATTGCCCTTTTTTAATTTGATAACCGGTAAAGCCATTACCATAATTTCGTTGTTGAATCCACAGCTTTTAATAATTATTGTACTTATGGTGCTATCTTCTGCAATTGTAGCAGCAATATACCCTTTGGTAATAACACTTAAATCCAAAGTGATTAATGTGCTAAATGAAAAATCAGTTTCCTCAACATTCCGTATTCGTAAAACGAATTTCGGATTTAGACAAATTGTTATTTGTCTGCAATTTATTATTACTATTGGTTTGATTGCTGCAATAAACATTATATACAGGCAATTGGAATATGCAAAAAATGAAAGACTTGGATTTAATAAGGATAATTTATTAGTGGTTGAAAATCCATGGGGAATAGACATGGGAAAACACTATCAAGCATATACAGGAATTATTCAACAATCAAAAGATGTAATTTCGTTTGCAAGTGGTGGAAATATTCCATCTGAGAATATAAATAATTATACTAAGGCATATACTTCCGATATGGAACAAAAAGACGGTTTACAATCAGCCCTTATAGCAATAGATTATGATTATTTCAAAACTCTGGGAATTAAATTAGTGGCAGGTAGGTTGTTTTCTGCTGATTATCCGGGCGATACGGAAAACTCAATTGTAGTCACAAAATCATTAGTTAAAAAACTTAATATTAAAAATCCAATTGGAAGTTTGCTAAAAGGCATAAATAATGCGAAAGACCCTCAGACAATTATAGGTGTAGTAGATGATATTCATTTTAAATCGTTTAAAGAAGAAATAAAGCCGATAATTTTTTATCTAAGAAGCTGGAGTAAAGCAAACATAATAATTAAAATATCAAGTAATAATGTTAAGCAAACGGTGGATTTTTTATCTTCTAAATGGAATGAGATATTACCTTCAAATGCGTTTGTATTTAGGTTTGTGGATGAAGCATTTAATAAACTCTATATAGAAGATAATAAAACCGAAAGACTTATATTGGCATTTTGCATAATTGCCATAGTAATTTCCAGTATAGGCTTGTTCGGATTTGCTTTGCTAAGTGCACAAATGAAAAGGAAAGAAATTGGAATAAGAAGAGTTGTGGGAGCCACAGTTCCTGCATTAATTTTCAAAAGTTTATTTGAATATGTTGTATTAATTATTTTAGCTGCAATAATTTCAATTCCAATTACTCAATACTTAATTCAGGGTTGGCTTGAAGAATTTGTATATAGAATTGATATTAATGTATGGTTCTATGTGGTGGCTGTAAGTTTAACATTACTAATTACAATTATTACGGTGGGTTTTCATGCTTATAAAGCTGCCATTGAAAACCCTATTAATAGCTTGAGATACGAATAAACAGAGAGGTTATAATATGTTGCTAAATTATATAAAAATAGCATTAAGAAATTTAATAAAATTTAAGGCTTTTTCTTTTATAAATATAATTGGATTGGCAATAGGAATAGCAAGCTGCATTTTGGTAATATTATTTATTGTTGATGAATTTAATTATGATACGTACTATCCAAACAGCGAAAATATTTATAGAATCCACTTAAAAGCAAAATTAAATGAAAGAGAAATGGAGATAGCACAAAGCTGTGCTCCACTTGCTTCAACTTTAATGCGTGAGGTTCCGGAAGTAAAATTTGCAACTATGATGCAACCTACTTCAAACATGTTGATTACTTACGAAAATAAAACTTATATTGAAAAAAATTTCTATTGGGCTGATTCGGTATTTTTTGATGTTTTTACCACAAATTTTATTAGAGGAGAAAAAAAGAATGCTTTAACCGCACCACACTCCTTAGTAATTTCTAAAACTGCTGCTAAAAAATATTTTGGTTCTGAAAATCCAATTGGTAAAATGATGAAATTTGAGGACGGCACTCCATACAGAGTTATGGCGGTAGTAGAGGATTGCAAGCCTAACTCGCATTTTCATTATGATTTTGTAGCTTCCTTCAGTTCACGAAATGATGGGACGGAAAGAAATTGGGGACAAAATTATATTTACACTTATGCTTTGTTAAACCCAAATTCAAACATTGAACGCTTTGAATCAAACTTGATGGGATTGGTTGAAAAATATGTTGGTCCGGAGTTCCAAAACGCATTTAAAATGTCTTTTGAAGAAATAATTCAAGCCGGTAATTATTATATTTATTATGCAATGCCTTTAACAAAAATTCATCTTTATTCGCATGTAGTTGGTGAATTAGAAGGGAATGGTTCGTTTGAAAGTATTTATATATTGGGAATAATAGGTCTGTTTTTGTTGTTAATTGCTTGCATCAACTTTATGAATTTATCAACTTCAAGAAGTGCAACAAGAGCTAAAGAAGTTGGAATTAGAAAAGTATTGGGTTCCACTTATACAAAATTAATACAACAGTTTTTATCCGAGTCAATTATATTAAGTTTTATAGGTCTACTGGTTGCTTTTTGTATTGTGTGGTTGGTTTTACCCTTTTTTAACGAATTTACTAATCGCAATATGGAGTTTAATCTTTTTAGCTTTTGGTATACAATCCCAATAATCCTTTTAGGGGTAATTGTTATTGGAGTTATTTCGGGCAGTTATCCGGCTTTTGTTCTCTCTAAATTTATGCCTATTGTGGTATTAAAAGGGAAAATTCAGAATACTAAATCGGGTAGGTGGTTAAGAAGTTCACTTGTGGTATTTCAGTTTTTTATTTCTTCCACGTTATTTATCTGTACAATAATTGTTTATCAGCAATTAAACTATGTGGAAAACAAAAAACTTGGGTTTAATAAAGATAATGTAATTATTTTACAACGAGCTTGGGCTTTGGAAAATAATAAAGAAACCTTTGGGAGTGAATTATTAAAAAACAAAGATATTCTTGCCGTTGGTGGAACAGAAGATTTAATAGGTGATCAATATTCAAACTCTCTTTTTCAAATCCATTACGATGGACAAGAATCACGAACAATGTTTTCTATTTCAGCTATTGATAGTGGTTTGAAGGATGTATTTAAATTAAAAATACATGAAGGACGATTCTTTAACAAAGATTATGGAATGGATTCGCTATCGGTGGTAATTAATGAAACTGCGGTAAAAACATTAGGAATTAAAAATCCGTTGGAATCATACATTACACAGTTTACACGAGCAGGAGAAATTAAGTTAAAAATTATTGGTGTTCTTAAAGATTATAACTTTGAAACTTTACA
Source organism: Melioribacteraceae bacterium (assembly GCA_963663265.2). Classification (GTDB taxonomy): domain Bacteria; phylum Bacteroidota; class Ignavibacteria; order Ignavibacteriales; family Melioribacteraceae; genus JAEXOD01. The sequence goes on along the minus strand of CAXXXM010000002.1, from coordinate 1,270,002 downwards.
CTTAAGCATTAAGCCATTATTATTATCATATCGCCCAAATGCTTCGAGATATTATTGTATACGGTATAATACCAAAAACCTTCCTGAATTATTAAGGTATATTGAGAATACTTGGAATAAAGTTGCTCCGGGTAGAGTCTTCAGTTATGTGTTTATGGATGAAAATTACCACAAACTTTATGAAAGCGAACAGAAGTTAGGTACAATATTTATTATTTGTTCCGGGTTGGCAGTTTTTATTGCATGTTTGGGATTGTTTGGTTTGGCAGCTTTTACTATTGAACAGAAAACAAAAGAAATTGGAATAAGAAAAACATTGGGGGCAACTGTTACAAGCATTATGTTTAAATATATTAAGAACTTCCTAAAATATGTAATAATTGCTAATTTGTTATCAATTCCGGTTGGGTATTTTTTAATGAGTAAATGGTTAAATAATTTTGCTTATAAAATTGATATTAATATTACTCCATTTGCTTACGCTGTAATATTATCAACAGTTATTGCTTTAACAACAATTACTTACCAGGTACTAAGAGCAGCCTTTGCCAACCCAATTAAAAGTCTTAAATATGAATAATTTGTTGGGGGTTGTTAACCCCCCAAATTATTAATTGATTTTTATCAAATTCTTTTTACTTTCGTTACCGCATTTATCAATGCATGAAACTGCAATATTGGTTGTGTTAACATCTTTAATTGAGTAAGTTGTTATATCTGAGGAAATAATATCGTATTGCCATTTATTGTTTGCTTTATAATAAACAACATACAAAAATGGATTTTCATTTTGGGGCTTATTTATTTCAACTGTTATATCTGCATTCCCTTTGTTGATTTTTACTATGGGCATTTCAGGTAAAACATCATCAATCCAAGTATAAGTAGGCATTAAAGCTTTTTGAGTAAATGCAGAATTAAATAATGGCTTGCAGATTGTATCATCATTATTCATCATACTTTTCATGCTGAATAAAATTGTCCCGGGGGCTTCGGTATTCATTCCACGTGTAACAAATACTTGATTAATAATTTCCATGCTCAAATCTTTTGTTGGAATTTGTGGGCTAAAATATAACCCTGGGAATAAATTACGCTTTTTGATATTTTCAGAATTCCACCAGTTAAGTAAAGCGGGGAAACTTAATGCAGGGCGTGAAATTTGCCAGTATAATTGAGGAGTAAAATAATCTACCCAGCCGTTATTTAACCATAGTTTTGAATCGGCATATAAGGTGGAATAAGGATCAAAAGTTGAAGTTACAATAGATGGACAGCCGGGTCTATAAAATCCAAAAGGACTAATACCGAATTTTACTTCAGGCTTTGTATGTTTTATTCCTTCGTAAACTCTTTTAATAAACTTATTTACTGCATCACGTCTCCAATCTCCTTTTTCAAGAGTGCCGCCATTTTGTTTGTACTCGGAATATTGTTTATCATCAGGGAAATCTTTGCCGTCGTTGTATTCTTCGTAGGGATAAAAATAATCATCAAAGTGAATACCATCAATATCATAATTATTTACAACTTCCATTACAACATTATATGAGTGGTCTTGCACTTTTTCCATTGTTGGAATTAACCAGTAATAACCTTGTGAACCAAGTTTTGCAACACATTCAGGCATTGTGTTTAAAACGGAGTTTTCTGCTTTACTTCCTTTTGAAGCAGGATGAGCTGCTCTATATGGATTAAACCACGCATGAACTTCAATTCCTCTTTTATGTGCTTCTTTTATCCAAAATTCTAATGGATCGTAATATGGATTTGGTGCTTTCCCTTGTTCTCCGGATAAATAATATGACCATGGTTCTAAAGTGGATTTATATAAAGCATCCGCTTGCGGGCGAACTTGAAAAATTACCGCATTCATATTTAGTGATTCAACTTTATCAAGAATTGCAATAATTTCTTTTTGCTGTGTCTTGGTATCAAGTCCCGGTTTTGAAGGCCAGTCAATATTATCAACTGTTGCTACCCAAACACCACGCATCTCACGTAAAGGAGAAGGAATGTTTTCTTCTTTTTGATTAGTATCTTGTGCCATTATCAAAACATTAACCAAAATTATAGAACATAAAATCAATAAAAACTTTCTCATAAGTATAAATCCTAAAATAATTTAAACGATATGTAAAGGTATAAATAAAATAAATTAATAAAAAGGGGATTCAATTTTGAAAAATGAAATATTGTGTTGATAGAAAGAAATAAAAATACTATTTTTAAAAAAGTGTAAAATGGTTTATGTCAAAGGTCAATATTTTATTGTTCTGGTAGGGGAAGGATATCCTAAAATGAATAGAAATAAACTTTTGAACATTAGTTTTTCTTAAATAGAAAGTTTTTATTTATATGAGGTGTCAGATGAAGAAAGCGGTTGTCCCAATTATTATATTAATGTTTTTAACAAGTACGATGTATAGTCAGAATCAAAGAAGTTTGCGTGGTAAACACGAAAACCTAAACTCGATGTTTGTTGAAGAAGAAAGTCATAATAAAGAATATAACTTGTTTTTTGCTCAAACATTAAACAAAACAAAAATAAATACCCATGATGAGATTGCTTTTAAACCTACTATAATAAGTATTGATGGTAATTCAAAGCGAAAATCTTATAAATACGATGATATGGGGAATTTGCTGCTACGTTTATTTGAGGAGTGTATAAATGGTGACTGGACAAATAATTCGCGATTAACATATACCTATGATGCTAATGGGAATATGCTTACTTATTCATATGAGATTTGGGAGGATAGTGTTTGGGTGAATGAACAGCGGGATACATATACCTATGATCCCGAGGTGAATACAATTACAAAATTATCCGAATACTTCGGAGGTATTGAATTGGATAAGCGTCAATATACATATGTATACGATGAGCAAGGGAATTTGAATATGGCAATAGGTGAAATCTGGTCAAACAACAAATGGGTTAGGCAATGGCGTGAATTATATACTTATGATGTGCATGGGAATAGGCTTACAAGGTTAGCACAGGATGGCTGGGGGATAAATAATTGGCAATATACGTTTACCTATGATGAAGATGGTAATATGTTGACCGAGTTACATGGAGACTGGTCATTTAACGTTTTAGTAAATACAATGCGATGGACATATACCTATGATTCACAAGGGGATCCGTTGACTAAATTATATGAATGTTTTTCATACAATGTTTGGAGGAATAGTTCGCGAAATACCTATACTTATGATGAAGATGGGAATATGCTTACTGAATTAACTGAAATTCATTACAACACTGGCTGGGAAAATAGGTTGCGAACTACGTATACCTATGATGAAGATGGGAATATGCTGACCAAATTAGAAGAAGACTGGCCGTACAATGCTTGGGAGAATAGTGCGTTATATACTTATACCTTTGATGAAAATAATAATGCTATCACAGGTAAATGCGAATTTTGGTACAACAATGCATGGGTTATTGGTAGTAACGATATGAGATTATATTATAACAATAAAAATGATTATATAAGGATATATGGTTACAATTGTACTGTTGCATATACCCAATTTACGGATGTGAAAGACGAACTTAAAAATAGTTTGGTTTTTACACTAAGCCAAAATTATCCTAATCCATTTAACCCAAGTACAAGCATCAATTTTACTTTACCTAATTCAGAGTTTGTTACATTAAAAATATACGATATTTTAGGCAAAGAAGTAACCACGCTAATTAATGAAGAACTTAATTCAGGCAGTTATACAAAGATATGGGACGGAAGAAACTTGAGTAGTGGGGTTTATTTTTACAAATTGCAAGCAGGTAAATTTAGCGAAACTAAAAAGATGGTTTTGGTAAGATAAATAAATGATCTGCCATGGTGCAGTGTTGTCAAAAAAAGTTCTTCACCCTTTGCAGACAGAAGAAGTTAGTATTGGGTTGCTGATTTTATGCAAATAAAAAACCGGAATAACAAAACAGGGGGTTTGCTACTCCGGTTGTTCTACGTTTACTACCTAACCGTTATTTTTCAATTTTATATAAGTGAACAGTTTTATTTTCGCTTAAAGTAACAGCGTAAGCATTATTAATAAGCATTTTTTCGGCAGATTTTACAGTTTCAGGTGTATTAAAATCTAATAACGTTAAAGCTAAAACAAATTGTAAATGGGGGTCTTCTTCGCTTTCTGCTTGTTTTAATAAATAAGGTACTAATTCTGCATATTGCATTTTACCGCTTAATTCGTAAGCACTTTTTCTAAGTCCTAAGTTTTCAGAATTGTAAGCCATTTTAAGGTTTTCAACACCAACTTGTCTTCTTGTTAACTTTTCAGGTTCATCAGCATAAATGGAAGAAAATATTGTAAACAATAATACCATCATAACTAATCCTTTTTGCATTAAACTTGAGTTGTTCATCATCGCTTTCATTTTCGTTACTCCTATTTAAGTTACTTATTATTTTTGCTTTCTGTAACTTAAGACGATGCGAATTAAACCAGAGTTGTCATGGTTCTGTAAGGAGTTGTAAAAATATGTAAAGCAGTTCTAATTGCTTTTGAGGCAACCTTTTTAGGACTATATAAATTTGGTTTTACCCGCAATAGCGGGCTAAATAATTATAGCACTATAATTAAAATGGAAAAATAAGCCACGCAAGTGGCGAAATAAAAAACAAATTATTTTACAAAATTTCGTAGAAAACTCTTTATTATGTCACCGGTTCCCGGTTAACTGCCCAATATAGTTAAATAGAAATTCTTAATTATTTTTAATCTATAATCCCAAAAATCTTAAAAACCCCATGAATCCCAGTTCAGACAATGTTTTTGTATTTTGCTACATCTGCGAAACGAGTGACAAGAAGCGTAAAACTCGATGAGGAAATATTAATATTTCTGAATAAATTAATTAAAAGCACCTTTGACTTTGGAAAAGTCAAACGTCGTTAACATGTGAAAAGGAAAGAAGTTAGCACTTCAGAGAAGTGCCATATGATCTACACGAAATGTAAATGATGGTATGGTTTTGTGCGACTTCCCTGAAGTCGAATTTCTTTTACATTACACCGTTAACGACATGTGATTGCTCCGCAATCATCATGCAAAAATAATTGAGTGGCAAATTGTAGCGTGTTTTGCATAAGTCAAAACTATAAAACTGGGGTGTCATGGTCTAACCATGACGCAATTGGTTTTATGCTAAAACACAATGATTTTTGCGGATTTTAGGGCAAAGATATTCGGTCACGGTTCGACCGTGACCGCCTTGAGTGGCATTTAGCAATTGTGCGACTTCGTCCTTTGCAGTTCTAATTGCTTTTGAGGCAACCTTTTTTAGGACTATACATATTCTGTAATCCTAAAAATCCCTTTAATCCCTCAAAATCTCCGTTCAGACAATGTTTTTGTGTTTTGCAACATTTTCCTATGTGGTTCAAATAATTAATAATTGAGATATTCTTCAATTATGAAACATCTACTATTATATGATAATCCAAAAGAATTTTAATAATAGTGTAAAACGACATAAATTAGCTGAAAATTAATGTATTTGTATAAAAATTTTCCTAATTTTAAAGACGTTTTATTTTAAAAATAGCAATATTAGGAGCTAAAAATGAATACTGAAAGTTCCAATGTAAAGTTGGAAAAGGAATTACGTCTAAAAGATGATTTCACACCTCCAACTTATGACCAATGGAAACAAGTGGTAATTGCAGACCTTAAAGGTGCAGATTTTGACAAGAAGTTAATTACTAAGACATATGAAAATATTAATTTAAATCCTATTTACACAAAAACAGATTTAGAAAAGTTAGCCTTTATAAATAGTTTACCCGGTTATGAAAATTTTGTAAGAGGTTTTAAAGCAGAGGGTTACTTAAAAGACGGCTGGCAGATATCGCAAGAATTAAACGTTGCAGATGCTGAAACATTCAATAATACAATAAAAGCTGAATTGGAAAGAGGTTTAAACTCAATTACATTCAGTCTTGATTTAGCATCGCAAAAAGGCTTAGATGCCGATTATGCAAAAGCAGAAGAAGTTGGTAAAAACGGATTATCAATTTCCGGTATGAATAGCTTAACACGTGCTTTTAACGGTATTGATATTACAAAATATCCAATAAATGTATTTGCCGGTTTTACAGCACTTCCATTTTTAATGTTATTTAAAGCCTATTGCGAAAAGAATAATGTTGATTCATCAAAAGTTAAAGGTAGTATTTATGCTGACCCAATCGGTTATATGGGATTACATGGAAAAATGCCAATAACTTTTGAAAAAGCTATTGATGAAGCAAAGCTTAGTATTGAATTTGCTAAAAAGTATTTTCCAAATATTAAAGTTGTTGGCTCATGCGGTTTTGGTTACAATAGTGCCGGTGCAAGTGCTGTTCAAGAATTAGCTTTTGTTTTTGCAGGAATTGTTGAATATGTAAACAACTTAACAGCTAAAGGTTTAGCGGTTGAAGACGTATTAAACCAAGTTAGAGTAACTTTTGGTATCTCCTCTTTCTACTTTATGGAAATTGCTAAATTACGTGCAGCAAAAGTTATGTGGGCTAATTTAGTTACTGCTTATGGTTTAGAACCTGAAAAATATCCTATGTTTATTCATGCTTGTACCTCTTCTTACAACCAAACTAAATACGATCCTTACGTAAATATGTTAAGAACAACAACCGAAGCATTTTCTGCTGTTGTTGGTGGTATTGATAGTTTGCATACAAATGCGTTTGATGAAGAAATAAATATTTCTAATGAATTTTCACGCAGAATAGCACGTAACACTCAAATAATTCTTAAAGAAGAATCTCAATTGGCAAAATTAGTTGATCCTGCCGGTGGTTCTTTTTATGTTGAAACTCTTACAGAAGAAGTTGCAACAAAAAGCTGGGAATTATTACAAGAAGTTGAAAAACAAGGTGGAATGTTTGCAGCCTTAAAAAATGATTTTGTTCAGAACGAAATCAAAAAAACAAGTGATTTAAGAATTGCAGATTTTGCAAAACGTAAATCAGTTCTTGTTGGTACAAACATGTATGCAAACGTAAAAGAAACTTTACTTGAAACAAGAACTTTTGATAAAGCGGCATTTATTAAAAAACGTGCTGAATTTTTACAGAAATATCGTGTTTCCGGTAATAGAGAAAAACATGAATCTATTATTGCTAAATTATATAAATTAGCTGAATCTAATTCTCCTGAATTATTTGAAAATGGTATTGCTGCATTTGTTGAAGGTGCAACAATGGGTGAATTTGCAAATTCATTACATTCGGGTTCAGAAGAATCTGCTGCAATTACACCATTAAATATGTATAGACTTTCAGAATTGTTTGAAGAATTAAGAGATACAGCAGAAGAATATAAAGTTAAAAATGGTTACGCTCCAAAACTTTTCCTTGCTACTATGGGTCCTGTTAAACAGCACAAAGGAAGAGCTGATTTCTCTCGCGGATTTTTTGAAGTTGCCGGGTTTGATGTTATTTATCCAAACAGTTTGAATAGTGCTGAAGAAGCTGTTGATGCCTTAGTTAAATCAGGTGCAAAAGCGGTTGTTATCTGTTCAACTGATGATACATATCCGGAAATAGTTCCAGCGTTTATGAATGAATTAAAGAATAAAGCAAATGATACATTAACTGTTTTGGCAGGTTACCCTAAAGAACAGATTGATGCTCATAAAGAAGCCGGTGTAAATGAATTTATTTACATGGGTTGCGATGCTTATTCTTTATTAAAACGTGTTTTAAATAAAACTATTGAACTTTCAACAAAATAATTAGCATATTAAACGGTAATTACCGCTATAATAAATTTTAGAGGAAATTGAAAATGAAAAAACCAGATTTTACTCAGATAAACTTAAATTTAGGGACACCTAAAGTTTCTCGTGAGGAATGGCAGGCTAAACTTGAAAAAGAAACAGGTAAAAAATTAGAAGAATTAATTTGGCAGACAATGGAACAGATTCCTGTTAAACCATTATATACTGCTGATGATATAAAAGATTGTGAACATATTGATTATTTGTCCGGTATAGCTCCTTTTTTAAGAGGACCTTACAGCACAATGTACGTTCAACGCCCATGGACAGTAAGACAGTATGCAGGTTTTTCAACTGCTGAAGAAAGTAATGCTTTTTATAGAAGAAACTTAGCAGCAGGTCAAATGGGTCTTTCAGTTGCTTTTGACTTAGCAACTCACAGAGGTTATGATAGCGACCACGCAAGAGTAGTTGGCGATGTTGGTAAAGCCGGTGTTGCTATTGATAGTATTGAAGATATGAAAATATTGTTTGATAAAATTCCATTAGATAAAATGTCCGTTTCTATGACCATGAACGGAGCAGTTTTACCTGTATTGGCATTTTATATTGTAGCTGCTGAAGAACAAGGTGTAGCCCATAACTTGTTAACAGGTACAATTCAAAATGATATTTTGAAAGAATATATGGTTCGTAATACATATATTTACCCACCCGCAACATCAATGCGTATTATTGCCGATATTTTCAAATTTACAAGTGAAAATATGCCTAAATTTAACTCTATTTCTATTTCCGGTTATCACATGCAGGAAGCAGGTGCTACTGCTGATTTGGAAATGGCTTATACACTTGCTGATGGTTTGGAATATATCAAAACCGGTATTAAAGCAGGAATGGATGTTGATACTTTTGCTCCACGTTTGTCATTTTTCTGGGCACAAGGCTTAAACTACTTTATGGAAATAGCCAAAATGCGTGCTGCAAGATTAATTTGGGCAAAACTTGTTAAACAGTTTAATCCAAAAAATTCAAAATCAATGTCGTTACGTACTCACTCACAAACATCGGGATGGAGCTTAACAGAACAAGATCCATTTAATAACGTAGTTCGTACTTGTTTGGAAGGTATGGCTGCTGCCTTGGGTCACACTCAATCATTACATACTAACTCGCTTGATGAAGCTATTGCATTGCCAACAGATTTTTCGGCTCGTATTGCAAGAAATACACAGCTTTATTTACAGGATGAAACAAGTATCACTAAAGTAATTGATCCTTGGGGTGGTTCATATTTTGTTGAAGCCTTAACTGATGCTTTATTAAAGAAAGGTTGGGAACATATTAATGAAGTTGAATCATTAGGCGGTATGACCAAAGCTATTGAAGCCGGCATTCCAAAAATGCGTATTGAAGAAGCTGCTGCACGTAGACAAGCAAGAATTGATAGTGCTAATGAAACTATTGTTGGTGTTAATAAATACAGATTGGATCAAGAAGCTCCAATTGAAATTTTGGAAGTAGATAATACCGCAGTTAGATTAAGCCAAATTAAACGTTTAACAGAAGTTAAACAAAATAGAAATAATGCTGAAGTTGAACAATGCTTAAACGAAATTACACGCTGTACAGAAACAGGTGAAGGAAACTTGCTTGATTTAGCTGTTAAAGCTGCAAGAGCAAGAGCTACTTTAGGTGAAATTTCTTATGCTGTTGAAAAAGTGTGTGGAAGATTCCAAGCTGTTACTCGTACTATTTCAGGTGTTTACAATTCAGAGTATAATGAAGATGGTGAAAGCATGATTAATAAAGTTAGAGAAATGACTGACGCTTTTGCTGAAAAAGAAGGTAGAAGACCAAGAATTATGATTGCAAAAATGGGACAAGATGGTCACGATCGTGGAGCAAAAGTTGTTGCTACTGCTTATGCTGATATGGGCTTTGACGTTGATATGGGTCCATTATTCCAAACTCCTGAAGAAACAGCACGCCAAGCAGTTGAAAATGACGTTCACTGCGTTGGTATGAGTTCTCTTGCTGCCGGTCATAAAACTTTATTACCTCAGTTGGTTGAAGAACTTAAAAAACTTGGACGTGAAGATATTATTGTTATTGCCGGTGGTGTAATTCCTGCTCAAGATTATGAATTCTTGTATCAACATGGTGCCGCAGCTATTTTTGGACCTGGTACAAAAATTCCATTAGCCGGAATGAAAATTATGGAAGAAATTAACAAAAGATTTTTAGCTTAATACTGTGAAAAAAAAAGAAGAAAATAATTCGTACCGTCCGGATTGGGTTCCGGAAAATGCGGGGAGCGAATTTGCTATAAAAATAGTTAAAGGTGTGGAAGGAGGCTCAAGCGAGCCTTCTGCCGCACATTATAAAAATATTAATTATGCCCCTGCTGCAAAAGCAAAACAACCTTCTGTTGAAGATTTGGTAGAAGGCGTGTTGAAGGGGGATAGAACTTTACTTGCCCGAACAATTACTTTAATTGAAAGTAATTCCCCAACGCATACTGCAAAAGCACAAGAAGTTTTAAAACAAGTACTTCCTCATTCGGGTAAGTCATTACGAATTGGTATTACCGGTGTTCCCGGTGCAGGAAAAAGTACTTTAATTGAAGCACTTGGGGTATATTTAATAAATCAGGGACATAAAGTAGCTGTATTGGCAGTTGACCCAAGTAGTACAGTTACCAAAGGCTCTATTTTGGGTGATAAAACCAGAATGGAAAAACTTTCACGCGAGGCAAATTGTTTTATTCGTCCCTCACCATCAAGCGGAACATTAGGTGGAGTAACAAGAAAAAGCCGCGAAACAATTTTAGTTTGTGAAGCAGCCGGTTACGATGTTATTTTAATTGAAACCGTTGGTGTTGGTCAAAGCGAAGTGACAGTTCGTTCTATGGTTGATTTCTTTTTACTTGTATTAATTGCCGGTGCCGGTGATGAATTGCAAGGAATTAAAAAAGGTGTTATTGAACTTGCCGACGCTTTGTTGATTAATAAAGCTGATGGCGATAACGAAAACAGAGCAAAAATTGCAAGAATGGAATATAGAAATGCTCTCCACTATTTACAGCCTGCTACAAAGGGATGGCAAACGGGTGCATTTACTGCTTCGGCTGTTACAGGAAAAGGGATTCCTGAAATTTGGGACATTATTAAAAAGTTTGAAAAATTAACAAAAGATTCCGGCGTGTTTGAAGATAGAAGAAAAATGCAGCTATTAGAATGGACTTTTAACATGATTGAAGAAAGTTTAAAAGAAAAATTCTATAATACTGCCGAAATTAAGCATGTTATACCTTCAATCAAATCGGAAATATTAAACGGCTCAAAACTTCCTACCGCTGCCGCTGAAGAATTATTACATTTGTTTTTTGGGAAAGAAAATAGTAGTTTGTAAATATAAGTTAATAATATTCATATAGAGCTAATGGTTAAATTTAGGGTTTTTATTAGCAGTGTTCAAAAAGAATTTTCGAAGGAGCGAAAGATAATATATCAATATCTTAAAGAAGATATGTTATTGAAGGAATTTTTTATTCCAATCGCATTTGAATTTTTGCCGGCTGCATCAAAATCACCAGATGGAGTATATACTGAAGAAATTATTAACTCTAATATTTTTTTTGTTTTTATTGGTGATGATTATGGATTTGAGGATAAAGACGGGATTTCGCCAACAGAAAGAGAATATGATTTAGCGTCTAAATATTCACTAACGAAATTTGGCTTTGTTAAAAACTTTAGCTCGGATAAAAGACATCTTAAAGAAAGTTTGTTCTTAAAAAAGATTTCAAGCGAAATTAAGTGGCAAGAATTTTTTGACTATGAAAATTTAAAAACCGAAATCTATAAAGTGTGTATTACTTTTTTACGAAATAAAGGTCTAATATCTTATCATGATTTTGATTCAGCGATATTGAATGATTGTACATTAGATGAAATAGATGAGAGCAAAATAGAAAAGTTCATTAATATAGCACGATCTAAAAGAGGATTTCCATTGTCTATTGGAACCTCCAAAGAGGATGTACTAATCCATTTGAATTTATTGAGAAATGGAGAATTAACTAAGGGAAGCATCTTATCCTTTGGTAAAAATCCACAGAAGTTTTTCCCCACTGCTGTCGTTAAGTGTGCCCGCTTTCATGGATTTGAGGTTGCAAAGCCAATTCCTGATTATAAAGTTTTTGGTGGGGATGTTTTTGAGCAAGTAGATCAGGCGGTTGATTTTGTATTGTCTAAACTTGCATCTTCTGTTGGAACAAGAGATAAAAGTACGCAGGTTGATGTTAGTTATGAAATTCCAAAAGAAGTTGTATCGGAAGCTATTGTAAATGCTGTTGCTCATAGAGATTATTCCAGTTATGGAAGTGTTCAGATAATGATCTTTTCTGATCGATTGGAAATTACTAATCCTGGTACTTTAGTTCCGGAATTGTCAATCTCAAAACTTAAAACTCAACACGCTTCATATCCTACAAATCCTTTAATTGCAGAACCAATGTATCAAGCAGGATATATTGAAAGATTTGGAACCGGCACAGGAGAAATTATTAAAGTTTCTAAAAAAGCCGAGTTAAAAGAACCCGAATTTTATGTTAATGATGGATTTAAAGTCGTTCTATGGCGTCCAGTGAATGGTTCGACCCAACAAGTACCCCCAGAGTACCCAACAAGTACCCATAGAGTAACACCAAAACACCCCCAGAGTACCCAACAAGTACCCCCAGAGCACCCTATAAGTACCCCTAAAGTTACACCAAAACACCCCCAGAGTAACGACAAAGTACCCCCAGAGTACCCTATAAGTACCCCCAGAGTAAAAGACAAAGTTGTAAAGCATTTTACACAAATCAATAAGCTAATTGGGGTTTTATTTGGGGAAATGAAAATTGGAGAAATTCAAGAATTGTTAAGTCTTAAAGATTCTAAAAATTTCCGCAATAATTATTTAAAACCTGCATTAGAAAATGGCTATATTGAAATGACAGATCCATTAAAGCCAAATAATCCAAATCAAAAATATAGACTTACACAAAAAGGAAAAGAATTAAAAATTGAATTAAAACAAAAAATAAATAATATATAGTCCTGAAATTAATTTAATTGTTTCAGGACTATTCCTCTCTAAATTACCTAATCCTTCTTTTTATATTTTCTTTATTTTATTAGTATTAACTTCTTTTCGGCAACAAAATCATTAGCTTGTATTTTGTAGATATAAATTCCACTTGATAAATCCTTGCCGCTAAATTTTACGATATGTTTCCCTGCTTCTTGTGTTTCGTCAACTAATTTGGCAATTTCTTTCCCAAGTATATCATAAACACTTAATTTAACATTTGTTGTATAAGGTAACGAATATACAATATTTGTAGTTGGGTTAAATGGATTGGGGTAGTTTTGTTCAAGCAGAAATTCTCTCGGAATAGTTGAATTCCCTTTAATACTAATTGTTGCAATATCAGAATACTTGTGTTCTCCATCTGTGTCGATTTGCTTTAATCTGTATTCTAATTTGCAAGTATTATTATGATTACATTCTTTGTCAAAGAATGAGTATTCTTTTATACTGTTACTGTTCCCATGTCCTTGGACAAATCCTATCTTTTGAAAACTTCCAGTTCCCAAGTCGGGATCTATAACAGAACGTTCAATATCAAAACCATAATTATTTACTTCTGTGGCAGTAGTCCAGTTTAGAACTATCATTGCCTCACCAGTAATTGAAACTGTTGTGACAGCTGTAAAATTTGTCAATTCGACGGGTAAAACTGCATTTTGGGGATTGTTATCAGATGCAAGTTTATTATAAACTATTATACCGAGATTATCATATTCGCAAACGTGAACTAGATAATTACTTCCTGCATTTAATCCTGATACATTAACAGTGGTGCCGGTACCGTTATAAACACAATACCATCCAGTAGCCCCAATTTGAGAACCGGTTCCAAACACGGTATTAGCAGTATAGCCGATTTTGTTTTCCGGGGTGGCAGTTCCGGATGAGGTTTCCTTCATAAAAGCTGCACAATAGCCTCCACTACCTCGTGCCCAACTAATTGTAGCAGTAGTATTCGAAGTAGAAGAAAGGTTAACGTTAATGGCTTGAGAGGGTATTTCTTGTATCACCATTTGTCTAAAGATAGCTTGATCTCCTCCCCAGACATTATCGTATACAAGTGCGTCTTCGTTTGAGGATGCTCGTGGTAACTGAGATGAAGTGATACCGCCTTCGTCAAAACATAAATAACTGCTCATATTAGTGTAGTCGGTTCCTAAGTTCCAACAACTATAACTCGGATCCCAAAATATATAATATTCGGCAGTAGAATGTTTCCAATAGTTGAAACTAGAACCATCAAGGCCTTGATATAAATAAGTGCCATTAGCGTCGGTATAGCTGTTTACTATGCCTGAAACTTCCAAATTATTTACTGCAAAAATTTGGAAAGAAGAAAAAATGAAAAAGTAAATAAAGCAAATTGTTCTTGATGATTTTATCATAAACTCTCCTAGAATTTTGTTAATATTTTAAATTTATAATATGGATTTTTTTTAAAAATTACAACAATTAAATGTAAAAATGGAAACATGAAAAAGTTGGGCGTATTTAGCATACCTTTTATCATGAAATTTAGCTTGCTAAATTAAAGAATGGTTTTGCTTTCGATATTTTATTTATGCAGCATTAAGTTTTGTGAATTCTTAAAAGAAGAAGTAAAAACTTTTTGACAAAAGCCATTCTTTCATTTATATTATGAATTATATTAAAATTGGAGAGGATATTATGAAAATAAGACTACTATTATTTATTCTATTATGTTTTACATCGCTCGCCATATCCCAACAGGTTAAAGTTACTGATTATCAAGTTCCAGTAAGTTCTGCACGTATTCTTAGGTTTGATGGTGGATTTAACTGGTCACAAACAAATCAAGATGGAAATGTTTATTCCAGAAACTCAAATGCCAATGCTCATTTAACTCTTAACTATTTTTATTCATCACTCCCTTTTGCATGGTTTTTAGATATAGATGCATCTGGCGAAATGGTAAATTCTAATTATAAACATGATATAAGTATTAGTCCAAGTGTAAGAAAATATATTTGGATGGATAGAGATTGGTTTGGTTATACATCAATGAATTTGCAGCATCAAAGTGCTTTTAATCAGGTTTATTCCGATATATCAGCCGGTTATGGTTATGGTAGGCATATCGATGCAACGGCGTTGGCAAAAGCAGTTAGAATTGAAGAGCATTTAATTAAAGAAAATGTAATTGCCGGTAATATGCCTAAAGCAGTAATGATTAAAATAGCCAATATAATTGAGCGAGAACAAGAGTACATTGGTATCTATGGTGCAACTTATGAAACTAAATGGTACGAAGATATTGAAGAAGCAATAAAAGAATCATATCTTTTAGTAAGCGACCATATTGGAGCAATAGGCATTTTAAGAATTCAACAGGTGTTAAAGGGGATAAATGAACGGGTAAACAACAGATCGTACGGCTGGGATTTAACTATGGGGATAAATTACGTTATAAGTACTTCAAATAAATATTTTGATAGACCTGCCCCTGCTTTAAGTATAGGAGGTAGGTATTCTTATCCTATTACATGGCGAAATCAAGTAAATGCAAAAGTTGATTTATATACTCCGGTTGATTCTTCATTTTTTAAAACATTTAATTTGCGAGGAAGTGCAGAGTATATTTATGAATTAAGCAATAAAATTAACTTTGTAACTACTTATTCGTTAGATTATTCAAAACCAATAAATTCCGAAGCAATAGTTTTACATTCTATTAGACCGGGCTTTTTGTTTTATTTGGAAAACCAGATTTATTTAACAGTAACTGCTGTTTGGGATAAAAATAGTCAGGATAAAACAACTTTGATGCGAACAAGTGTATCATTGCAATACAACTTTTTTTAATACCTAAAATTAAAAAGGCTGTCAAAAAAATGACAGCCTTAAAATTAAATTTATTCTTTCTTCGTTTTTTTTCTTTTTTTTATCGATTCTCTCAATACATATTCAATTTGACCGTTAAGACTGCGTAATTCATCTTTAGCCCATTCGTTAAGCTCGTTCCACAACTTGGGATCAATTCGTAATATGATTGATTTTTTATTTTCCATAATACTAATAAAGCGAACCTGTGTTTACAATTGGTTGAGTTGATTTGTCGGCACATAAAACTACAAGCAAATTGCTAACCATTGCAGCTTTTCTTTCCTCATCAAGCTCAACAACATTGTTTTCTTTTAATTTTTCAAGAGCCATTTCAACCATACTTACAGCACCTTCAACTATTTTAGTACGAGCTGCAATTATCGCTTCGGCTTGTTGGCGTTGCAGCATTGCATGAGCAATTTCTTGGGCATAAGCTAAATGATTTATGCGTGCTTCGTCAACTAATACGCCGGCAGCAGAAACTCTTTCTTGAATTTCTCTTTTAAGTGCTTCAGAAACTTCATCTTGAGAGGCACGTAAGGTTACTTCTTCTCCATCAGTATCGTCATACGCAAAACTTGTTGCCATATGGCGTAAAGCTGATTCAGCTTGAACGTGAACATATTCAACGTAATTATCTACATCAAAAACTGCTTGGGCTGTATTTCTAACTCTCCATACAACTACTGCGGAAATTTCAATAGGGTTCCCTTTTTTATCATTAACTTTCAGTTTTTGTCCATCAAAATTTCTTGCACGCAAAGAAATTTTCTTTTTTGTATAAAATGGATTACACCATCTAAATCCACTTGTTTTTTCAGTGCCAATATACTTGCCAAACAATAATAAAACCATGGATTCGTTAGGTTCAACTGTAAAAAAGCCTGTAAAAATAATAATGTTTAGTATAAATAAAATTACCGCCGGTAATATTAAAAGTCGTTCACCAACCATAGCTGCATAAACTACTAAACCAATTATTGCAAATAAAAATAAAAAGTTTAGTAACAAAATTGAACCACCTTTTTTTTGCTGTTTTAATACTTCGGGTACCATTTTTTCTCCTGTTAAGTGATATTATTATGATATCATTGTAATATCTTATTGCTATATACTAAATAAATTTAATATTGTCAATAGTCGAGGGAAAAATAAACTTTTTGTTTGGTAGTTTTGCAATAAAACAAATTTGGAAGTTATATTGTTGAAAATTATTAAAGGGAAGTAAAGTTCTTTATTTAATGACCTGAAAAAGTATGATATTTAACAGGGTTATTATTAAAGGATAACTAAAATTATAAGCAGTTTTTTAGTAATTTATTGTGTTAAATAATTACTGTTATTTTTTTAGAGCTAATTCATAAAGATTGATATATTTTTTTGCAGCGTTTTTCCAGCTGTAATTTTGCATCATTCCGTTAGTTTGTATTTTACGCCAATTAGTTTTGTCTTTAAATTCTGTTATAGAACGTACAACAGACGTATAAAGAGCAAAGCCTGTATAATCATTAAAAGAAAAACCATTACCGGAATCAAGACCCAAGTATGAATATTCGTGCCAATCATGAACGGTATCTGCCAATCCTCCGGTTTTGCGTACAATAGGTACAGTTCCATATTTTAGAGAATAAATTTGGTTTAATCCACACGGTTCATAATGGGAAGGCATTAAAAACATATCGGAACCTGCTTCAATTAAATGTGATAATTCGTTGTTATACCCAAAATAAACGCCAACTTTATGCGGATGATAGTAGGCAAAACTTCTAAACATATCTTCGTATTTATATTCACCACTCCCTAAAATTACCCATTGAGCATCAAGTTTAATCAGTTCATCAATTGATTCAGATAAAATATCAAATCCTTTTTGAATTGCCAACCGTGAAATAATTCCAATAATAGGAATATCATACTTATAAGGGAGGTTAAAAAACTTACAAAGAGCTTCTTTGTTTTTCTCTTTTTTATAAATTTCATCTATTGAATAATTTGCAGGTATATATTTGTCGGTCTCAGGATTCCAGATAGAATAATCAACTCCGTTAACAATTCCAAATAAATCATCCTTACGATTCCAAAGAACTTCATGTAATCCATGTCCATATTCTTCTGTTAAAAGTTCTTTTGCGTATGTTTCACTTACTGTACTGATAATATCGCTAAAGTTTATACCAGTTTTCATAAAATTGATACCACCATGAAACTCTATTGGACCCCCGGGATAAAAATAAGAGCGGTTGAGTTCAGCATTATTAATAGTACCCTGCGAAAACTGACCTTGATATCCAATATTATGAATAGTGAATAAAACTTTAGTATTTTGAAATAGTTTGTCCCAACTATAATTATCTTTTATTAAAAGAGGAATTAATGCAGTCTGCCAATCATTACAATGAAAAATATCCGGTGCCCATTTTAAGTATTGAGTAAGTTCAATTACAGCTTTACTGAACAAAATAAAACGCATATCCTCATCATAATCATTTGTATAAAGTTTATGACGATGGAAAAAATTGGGAGAATCAATAAAATAAATTTCGACAGAGGAATTGGGGAGAAATCCTTTGAAAATATTAATAGAATGTAAAAAACCACCCACTCTAATTTTAATTTCGCCGATTGAAGAAAGGTATTCTAAACCATATTGTTTAGCATCTATGGAAAAGTATTTAGGCATAAAAACTTTAACTTCATGTCCAAACTCACATAAAGCAACAGGTAAAGCACCTGCAACATCCGCTAAACCACCGGTTTTTGCAAAAGGAACAACTTCACTTGCAACATAAGCTATTTTCATAATGCCTCGAGTAATTAAATTCTCCTTAAATAGGGAAACTAATATTCCATACTACAAAAATAATAATATTGTTGCTGAATAACGAATAAATAGTAATATATTTTGCATTAGTAAAAAAATATTTGTTTTTTCTACAACCAAATAAAAATATTGAAGTCTAAATAATTAGAAACATTAAGAAAATTTATGACTGAATCCGAAATAAAATTAGTAAAAAAAGCTCAAGAAGGTGATATGAAAGCATTTGAACAGCTCATATACAAATATGACAGGCAGGTGCTTAATATTGCATACTCATTTAAGAATGATGAAGACGAAGCAAAAGATGTTTATCAAGAAGTTTTTATTAGAGTTTTTAAGGGATTAAACAGCTTTCAATTTAAAAGTGAGTTTTCGACGTGGCTTTTTAGAATTGCTACAAATGTATGCATTACGCTGAATACTCAGAAGAAAAAACATATAATAGAATCATTAGATACCGAAATTGAAGAAAGTGATGAGAAGGTATCGGATTATATTGCGTCGGAAGATTTTAAAACGGATGAAGTAGTTCTTAATAATGAAACGAAAAGATGTATAACCGAAGCGTTGGATACACTTCCGGCTCAACAGAAATTAGCTTTTACATTAAAACATTATAATGAATATAAAATAAAAGAAATAGCAAAAATAATGAATTGTAATGAAGGGACAGTAAAAAGGTATTTGTTTAATGCAACACATAGGTTAAGAACCATTTTGCAACCGGTATTACAAAATTAAAGGTATAACAATGACACATAGTGAAATAAAAGAATTAATACAGTTATCATTTATAGATGAGATTTCAGATGATGAAAAACTAATAATAGAAAATCATCTTTTAGAATGTGATGAGTGTAATAAAGAATATACTGAGCAGAAAAGACTACTAAATTTATATTCAACAAATAAACCTGCAAAAGTTAACGAGAAACAACTGTTAATGGCTCGTGTTGAATTATTAAATAATTTAAGCAAAATTAAAAATAGAAAGTCGACTTTTCAAAAAATAAAAGAATTGTTTGAGGAATCATTTTTATATGAACATCGCTTTGCCTACGGTTCGGCTTCTTCGTTAATAATTGGGTTGCTTGTTGGTTATTCGGTATTCAGCTTTAGTCCGCAAAATAACAATAATAGCGTTACAAATGTAGTTGATGTAAGTAATATAAAAAACAATGATTTTGAAATAAGTAATGTAAGCTTTATTTCCACAAATCCGACAACAGGAGAAATTGAGCTTGGTTTTGAAGCTGTAAAAAAAGTTTATTATAAAGGAAACTTTAACGAAGAAAAAACTAAAAAGCTTTTAGCGATGGCATTAACAAAATCTAATAATGACGGAGTTAAAATTAAAAGTATTAATACTATAACATCGCAAGATGAAAAAAAATATATAGAAGATGAAAAAATTAAGGAAGCACTAATAAATACAGTAAAGTTAGATAATAATCCCGGAGTTAGAAGAGAAGCTTTGCAGACTTTAACAAAGTTCAAATTTGATGGCAAAATACAAGAAGCTTTATTATTTGTTTTAACAAAGGATACAAATTCGGGTCTGAGAATTGCTGCAATTAATGTGTTGGTGCAAATGAAGGAAGAAGGGTTTAAGATTGATGAAAAAACCAAATCGGTATTAAGCGAACAAGTTGCAAATGATAATAACCAGTTTATAAGAATTAAAGCTGCTTCAATATTGAAGGAGAGTATATAAAATGAAAGATAAAACAAAACTAATTGTAATAATGTTAATATTACTTTCTGCTTTGCTTGTTAAGGCTGAAAGCAGAGATAGATACGGTGTCACAAAGTCTTTTACAGTTGTAAAAGGAAGCAATGTTAATATAGAGTTAATGCAAAGTAGTATAAGAATAGATACATGGAACAAGGATGAAGTGTTGGTTAGGCTTGATGGAGAAGGAAATGATGAAGAACTTGAAGATTATTTCAAATTCAGCCAAAAAAATAACACATTATTAATAGCTTCTGATTTAAGAAACGGTTGGGATTATAGTGCGGATATACGGGTTACTGTTCCTAAAAAAATTAATGTTACAATAAAAGCCAATTTTGGCGATGTAATAATTGGTGACGACATAACCGGGAATGTTAAAATTTCATCAAATGGTGGAGAAATAAAAACTGCAAATATAAACGGTGACTTTACAGCTTATACAGCTGGCGGAGATATTCGAGGAGGAGATATATCAGGAAAAATTAACACAAAGACAAATGGTGGTGAATTAATTTTTGGAGTATTATCCGGAAGTAAAATATTTCTGGAAACTCTTGGTGGCGATATAAGAATAAAAAAAGCGACAAAGTATATACAGTTAAATACAATGGGGGGCGATATTAGAATTGGCGATGTTGATGGTGGCGGTGATTTAATTACTCATGGTGGAGATATCAATACAGGAGAACTTTTTGGAGAAGTTAAACTTAAAACTCTTGGTGGAGATATTAATGTTAAAAGTGCCAAAGGTTCAATAATTGCCGAAAGCAGCGGTGGAGATATAAGAATATCAAAAATTACCGGTTCAATACAAACAAAAACTATGGCAGGAGATGTGCATGTTGAGCTCAATCCTCAAGGTGCAACTAAAAGTGTAATAAAATCAAGTTCAGGGGATGTTTACTTATATATCCCGTCTAATGCAAGAATTACTATTGAAGCTGAATTAAAAGGTTATAATTCATATGATGATGATGGCTGTACTATTTTGTCTGATTTTGAATCATTTGTTACTAAAAGTAATAAAAAGAATTATACTTTTACCAAAACTTATGAAATAAATGGTGGAGGAAGCCCGAAGGTATATATAGAAGCTAATTATTCAGATATAAAAATTAAGAAATTAAGAAATTAAGTGAGGATAAAATGAAAAAATATTTATGGTTGTTTATCGTTTTGTTATTAGCAGCATGCACAACTAATACTTTTACAAAAGAAGAAAAAGATTCTTTAATTTATGCTGATGGCAAAATTTCTAAGGAGTTTTCTGTTAAGAGTGGCGAATTGTTAGTAATTGAATTTGAAATTGGTACCAATTTGAAAATAGAAGGTTGGGATAAAAATGTTGTAAATGTTGTAATAGATGGGAATGATAAAGACTTAAATAAAATTGAATTCGATTTTTCTCATGATGGCGATAAAGTAGTTTTAAGAGCTGAATATAAAAACAAAAAAAAGAATAATCATTTTCATGAAGTAGAAACAAGCATTAAAGTGCCTAAAACCTTTAATATTGATTTCCATACAACAGGCGGAGCGGTTTCTATTGATGAAGTTACAGGTTCTTTAGCAGGGAAAACAATGGGTGGCAGTTTGGATTTTAATAAATTAAAAGGGACTGCAGATTTTACTACTATGGGTGGGAATGTTACGGTAACCAACTCAGAATTAGATGGTAAAATTAAAACAATGGGTGGCAGTATCAACCTTGATTCTGTAGATGGAGAATTAAATGTTGAAACAATGGGCGGAAACATAACTACTGCTAATGTAAACTTGCAGAAAAAAGATGGTTCAGATGGTGTAACAGTAAAGACAATGGGTGGTAATATTAGATTAGATAAAATGTTGACTAATGGTAGAGTTAGTACTATGGGTGGAAATATAAGTATCGACTATGTAAAAGGTACAGTTGAGGCATCTACTATGGGAGGCTCGGTTTTTGTTGAAAAAGTTGATGGTGGAATCAATGCTAAAACAATGGGTGGTACCATAGAAGTTAAGTGTGAGAAAATATCCGATGATGTTGTTTTATCAACAAATGCAGGTAATGTAGAGTTGGAAATTCCTTCCGATGCGGATGTAAACTTCCAAATAAAGGTTAACGGCTTTTTCCCAGAAGATGATAAATATGAAAACTATATAGATAGTGACTTTAATTTAAAATATGAAGTTGATGGTGAAACTTTACGAGCTTCCGGAAATAATGGCTCTGGAAAATACACAGTTGAATTATCATCTGGAAACGGGAAAGTTGTTTTAAAGAAAAAATAATTTTTTGTTACTCTATTTTGAAGAAGTATTATTATGAAAAAGATTTTATTTGTGCTGTTTTTATTGAATTCGATCGTAATTAATGCCGGTACTGTTTCGGATAGTTTGTATCAACTTGCAATGCAAAAATTTAATTCAAAAGAATATTCAGCAGCAGGCGAGTTATTTGAAAAAAGCATTAAAGAAGGGAATAAAAGTTCAAAAACATATTTAAGTGCAGCAGCTTGTTGGGCAAATGCAAACAATAAGGAAAAAGTTTTTGAAAATCTAAATAAAATGATTGAAGCAGGTTATATAAATAAATCGTTTATTATGGATAAATACAAAGACTTTGAACCATTTTATAAAACAGATGAATGGAAACAATGGGATGTTGCCATTGATAAAAAAATTGATAGTTTTTGGAAAGAACTCGACTCAATAGAATTTCCTGTTTTAACAAAAGAACAGATGTATGCTGATTACGATACTCTAGTTGCGACAATAACTAAAAATAGTCCTCACATTAAAGTACGTGAAAAAGAATGTAAAATGAATTATTCAAAAATATTTTCTGATCTTAGGAAAGAAATTGAAGGGTACAATTCATTAGAACAGTTTGCCTTGTTAGTAAAAAGAGCGTTAATAATTTGTCAAGATGGGCACACGAGTATAGTAGGACAAAGTCCGCTAAATATGTATTGTAACGGACAACCTTTAGAAAATTGTGCTATTGCCGATAAATTAGGTAAACTATATGTAAGCAAGTATGTGTTGAAAGACAATCTGCCGGAATTAATATATGTTAACGGTAATTATTTTTTAGGTTCGGAATATAAGAACAATAATACAATAATTCCTCAAAAGTCGAAATTAATAGAAATTAATGGACTTACTCCCATAAAATTTCTTTATAAAAGCTTAGATAAGTGTGGCTTTTTGAGTTGGGATTATAATAATAAACATTTTTATTCGGAAGATTTATTACAAAACGATATTATTGAAGATACAATAGTAACGTTAACTTTTATTGTGAAAGATAAAAAAGTAAAGACCGATGTTAAACTTATAACTAAAGATGTCAATTTAACAAATAATTCGGCAAATAAAGAAAACCAAAATAGAAAAAGACCAATCGGTTTTGTTGATTATTGGGAAAACTTAAATATTCTATATATAAGAATACCTCAAATGAGTGAAAAAGACTTTTATGTTAATGAAATTCTTAAACACAAAGAAGATAAAATAAAAAAGATTATTATTGATGTCCGCGGAAATCCGGGTGGTTCTGATTGGGTATGGTCAAGCGTATTGGCAACTATTTCGAATGATACAATTCCGGTTAGTATTGATTTTGCAAAGTGTATTGGAGATAATGATAAGTATGTCCAATTAACAGGCAAATTGCAAGATCTAAATTTGGTATACCTAACAGAAAAATATAACTTGGTTGACAGAGTCCAAAACTCTATTAACTATTCAGGTCCAATATTTGTACTCTTTAATGAAAACAGCTTTTCAGCTGCCGGTAGTTTGGTTAATGCTTGTTATTATTCAAAACAATTGCAATCTGTTGGGGTACCAACCGGAAGGATTTTAGGATTTGGAGTAAATCCTTCCATGTTTGAACTACCCAACTCACATATTTTGTACCGAATAGAAGGAATGTTGGATATCACCAACAGTAAAACTTATAAGGATATTTTTCACGACACTCCGGAAATTGAATTAAAATTAATTCTCGAAGAAAAGATTTTGTTAAGATCCAATACATATGATACTGAGTTTCTTAAAAAGAAAGATCCTTATATACAATCTCTCCTACAAAAAAATTAGATTTAGTAATTTTTGTTAATTATAATTTTGTTTAGGGTGACTAATCATAATCACCCTAAATGTAAACCATTTAAGCCTGGCAGTTCGCTTGAATTTACATCAATCAATAAACCATTAAAAACTAAATATTTAATTTTATTTGTCTTATCAGTTAACAAAAAGTTAGCAGAATTGCCTATTTCTATAGAAGTGTTTGGATTCTCTTGAGTGCTTATGTTAATTGGACTTGAAATATAAGATTTCTCAGCTTCTTCAACTCCCAAACATAAAATTCCTTTTTTGTAAAATTCCAAAATTTCTTCAGAGGTTAAACTCTCAATACTATTAAAAATTTTTTTTGTACTTGCAGAAGAAATAAAAAGTTCATGGCAATCAATCTCTGTAATTCCTTGAACGTTTGAACAATCTCCAATATCTTCAATGTTACTTTTTAAATATGGAATTCTTTCGTTTTTATAATACGCTTCTTCACGATTAATACATAAATCTACTTTTGTTTGAGTATTATTAACCTTTAGGGTTACACCTCTTAAAATAATATCGTATAAAAACTTACCATTTGTTTCTATCTTAAAGTAATCATCCATCGATGTGGATTTGTACGCCTCGTTAGCTATTTCAATAAAAGCTTTAAGAAGTATTGCAAAATTAAGTTTGCGTGTGAAATGTTTGTTTATATCTCCGGGGTGTCTTCCCGATTCAATTAATATAGTGCTAAAATAATTACTAAAATTATCACCAAAAGAACGTGGTTCAAAATCATCGGAATAACGAGCAATTTTGCCCGGCACAAACTGTTGTAGTTGATTATTTAATGAAGCAATTAATTTAATAGCATTTTCTCTGTGGCTGTTAATAGACTTTTCAACATTAAAAGGGGGAGACAAAAAAGAAATAGTCGCCAATAGGTTAGAGTCACCAGCAGCCCATCTATAATCTTGGTCATGCATGTTAAACCCAAAATCAGGTTTAATATTTAAAGCTAAGTTTTTTAATATTTGGGATTCCGGTGATGATTGTCTGAGAAAATCTCTATTAATATCAATACCCGCAGCATTTCGTCTATCAATTCGTTCGGCACCATCAGGATTAAGCATGGGAATAAAATAAAAAGTAATGTTTTCTAAAAGAAAATTTCTGATTTGATTGAAATTATCATCAGCATTAAAAAAATTAAAAATATCAAAAAAGCACATTGTGGCGGTTGGTTCATCACCATGCATTTGTGACCATAAAAATACTTTTAATTTTCCGTTGCCAAATTTAACTAAATTAATATCTCTTTTTTCAATTGATTCTCCTAATTTAGTAACTTCAAAATCTTTAAAAGATTTTAAGTTTTCAACTAAAGGACTCATTTGAGCATTAGTAAAACGCTTTTCTTTTAATTGATTGCAACAGTAATTTGCATGAAAATTAAAAATCTCTTCAATCTTAATCATAATAAACACCTATTCATCTGTATAAATTGTAAATTCATCGTATTCAGGTCTCAATTCATCATATAGTCTTTTTAAAAGAGTATAAGCATAATAATTGCCTCTATGTGCCCCTCTTCTGTAATATTGAACAGCCACAGCTTTTTTGATAGGAACAAAAATACCTTTTTCATAAGCAAATCCTAATGCGGCACAACTTAATATTGAACCGCAATCAACTGCTTTTTGAAGGTATTTAATATCATTGTTAGTGATTTCGGAATGCCCGTCAATCATTTTGGTAAAAATTAACCTTTGTTTTGCTTCGTTATTGTTTAATGATGCAGCAATTTCCCATAACTTAATAGCAGCATCTTTATCTTTATCAACATATTTGCCGGAATAATAAGCTAATCCAAGTTCGTTTAATGCGTTAATATTCTTTTTATTAGCAGCACTTTTTAAGAAATCCACCGCTTGGTCGTAAGTTAAATCGTAATTTAAATTAGATAACCGCAACATTGATACGACGTACAACCCTGCGGCATCTTTTTTATTAACAAGTTTATTTAATAAATCTTTAAATTCTTTTTTAGTTATAATTTTGTTTAAACTATAAAGAGCTTGATTATAACCATTTCGCAAAGCAGCAAGATATAATTCAACAGCAGTAATAAAGTTTGTTGTTTGGTTTGCCTTTATAAAAATTGCTTCTGGGCTGCCATAAGCTGCAGCAGAATCAACCAAAGCCATTGCTTTTAGTGAATCAACTGAAATATCGGCAGTATCAATTTTACTTCCAATAAATTCTTTAATTTCATTAATATTTTTACCATTTATCATATTAACAAAATTTTGTTCTTCTGTATGATCGGTGGAATCTTTTTCAAATTTAAAAAATTCCGGTTCTAAACCCGGGTCAAGTATGGTTGACTGATGGCTAACTACCGGTTCGATAGATTCTTCAACAGGGACAACAGAATCAGGAGGAGCAGAATAACCGCTTTTAATTAATTCTTTGATAAGTTCTTTTGCAGGTTCAAATCCATCTTTTTCAGCTTTTTTTAACCAATAAAATGCAGTTGAAATATTACGGCTAACAACAAAATTATCAATAAAAGTAACACCGTACATATATTCTCCTTCGGGTAACCCTGCGTGAGCAGCGTATTTAAAGTGAATATAAGCAGCAAAAGGGTTCCAATCTACACCTGTGCCATTTGCACACATAATTGCATAGTTAAAATGGGCGGCAGGTATATTTGCTTGAACAGCTTTTTTTAGCCAACTTATTCCCAAAACTGTATCAACAGGAAAACCATTACCAAGAATATACCTAATGCCAAGTTCATGCTGGGCAAACGGATCACCGCTATTTGCTTCTTTAACTAATAAAAATCCAGCCATAAGCGGATATGGAGGATATTTAGCTTTAACAAGAGGTTTGTTAATAAAAATTTCTTGCGGCTTTATAGCCTGACTTTTTGTTGTATCTTGTCCCCAAACCTTTATGTTTTGTAAGAACAAAAATAACATCAATAAAAAAACTAAATAATATCTATTGCTTAACAAGCTATTTAGCAAAGATGACCCTAAAAGTAGTTCCTTTTCCTTTTTCACTATCAACTTCAATTTCGGCACCATTTAATGTACAATAACTTTTTACCAACGCAAGTCCCAATCCGTTCCCTTCATATTTTCGAGTGTATCCTTGTTCTTCTTGAGAAAATGGTGTAAAAAGATTTGGGAAATACTGTTTTGAGATACCAATTCCTGTATCAATTATCTCAACGCAGAGTTTTTTTCTTTCATCTATCTTAATATAAATATCAACACTTCCGGCAATAGTGTATTTGATTGCATTATCTATAAGGTTGTTCATAATTTGCTCAACAGTATATTCGTCAACAACAATGTATGTTTGAGAGGTTAATTTATGAATACGTAAATCAATATTTTTTTCATTAGCATAAGGTTTTAATTCGTTATAACTTTTTACAATAACATCCTCAAAAATATCGATAAGTTTAAAGTGAGCATCGTAAGTGCCTGTTTGAATTTCAGACATGTTTAGAATTAAATCAATTGTTCTGATAATTCTTTTCCCTGCACGTTTAATAATACTGAATGCGGTTTTCAAGTCCTCTTCAACTTGATCTTCCATTTCATCGCGGATTAAACTTGAAAAACTTAAAATTGCATTAATCGGAGTTCTAATTTCGTGTGACATTTGTGCTAAAAATTCGGATTTTAGCTTTTCTGATTCTTCAGCCTTATCTTTAGCTTTAAGTAATTCACGCTCAGCTATTTTCCGTTCTGTTGCATCTCTTATTGAACCTTCAACGCCTATTTTTCTTCCTTCAAAGTCAAATAAATTATGAGAGTTTACAGACATATAAACAGGAAAACCTGAAAATGTTTTGAGGGTAACTTCGTAGTCAATCAATTCTCCTAATTTATCTAAATAAGAAAGCAGTTTTTTTCTATCATCAGGATTGTAATATATCATAGTAATCGGTTCCCCGATTAAAACTTCACGCTTAAAGCCTGTATATCTTTCAATAGATGGACTGATTTCCAAAATTATTCCATCGTTATCAGTTTGATAATAAACATCTTGGATGTTTTCGAACATTTTACGGTATTTCTTTTCGCTTTCTTGAAGAGCTTTCTCTGAATTTTTCCTTTTTGTAATATCGCGTCCAATTACAACCAATCCTTTCCTTTTACCATCGGAATAATAAAGTGGCACTTTAATAATATCAAAAACCAGTGTTTCGCCATTAGGTTTTTTTATTATTTCCTCTCCTCGAGTAATCTTTTTTGCTTGCCAGGCTATTTCGTCGGATTCCATGCATGACAAAAATACTTCAGTATGAAACGGGCTGTTTTCTGCTAATTGAGCATCGGTTTTCCCTTTGTAATCAACTTGGCATAAATCAAATAATTCTAAATCAAATTCATTAGCTTCAAGCCATCTTCCATTTCCGTCTTTAAAACATACAATATCCGGCATTGAATCTATTAAAGTGTGGAGCAATTCTTGGTTTTGATTTAAGAATTCTTCGGCTTTTTGCCTTTCGCTTATCTCGGTTAAAAGTTCTTGTTTTTGTGAGTTAAATTCTTTAATTAATTTAGCAAGTACGCCAAATTCATTAGTTTTATTAGTAAGCTTATCTAACACACTCATGTTTTGTGTGTTCAGACTTTCTGTAATTAGTCTTAGTGGGGATATAACATACTTTATAAAAAAGTAAAAAATAATTGTTGTTAAAAATATGGCAAAAACAATTGCAAAAAGAGTTTGAGTTTTAAAGATTTTTTCTGATTCTTCAATGCCAAAGGGTATTGTTACTGCAACAATAGTACCAACGTTTTTATTGTTAATGTCTTTTAATTGTTGATAACAGATAATCCCTTTGGATGTGTCCAAAACTTTATTACTGCTTACTGAATCATTATAAACCAAATCAATTTTAGACTGTGTTAATAAACTTAATTCAGTTAAATAACTATTATTCCAAATTCTGCCAGCAATAAAATAACCATGAGGAGTAGAAATTCTTTCATAATCGTTCCCTTTTTGAATAGGAGCAGTTCTTATTTCCATTAAACCGGATTCAATTTTAATAAAAAAGTGATGGAAATAGTTTTGTTGAAATAATTCATCTAATTCATTTTTATCTAAAAAAAGATTATTAATCGATTCATCATTAAGGTTACTAACAGAATGAACTAACTTAAAGTCTTTGTTAAAAATCCATGCTACTTGGGCATTAAAAGTTTCTAAAGTTTGGTCAATATTTTCAAAAGCCCACTTTTCAGAAGGGTTTTCGACGAATTCAACCATCTCATCCCAATAAGTATAGTCGTACACGTAGTTAAAAAGACTTTTACCCAAAACATTGGTAGCTTTTTCCAGCAAAATATTCTTTTCGCTGCGTAGGTCATTCATTTGTGAAAGAATTTTGGCACTTTCTGACTTTTCGAAAAGATAAATAGTAATAGCAAATAAGACAATAATAAAAATAAGTAGAACAGTAATTTTATTTTGAATTTTCATCAAATCTCCATTTTAACAATATTCGGTTTTGGTAAAGAGAAATAGAATCTACTACCAACATTAACAGTACTTTCCACACCAATATCACCTTTGTTTTTTTCAACCATTTCTTTGCATAATATCAGCCCTAAACCTGTACCGGACTCTTTATTTGTTCCGACAGTAGAAAAATTAGATTCAACTTTAAATAATTTGTCAATGTCTGAACTATTTATTCCAATTCCTTTATCAATTATTGAAATTTCAATTTTATTATCGAAATTTTTTGAACTAATCTTTATATCACTATTAAAATTTGAGAACTTAATGGCATTAGTAAGCAAATTTTGGATAACTGTATTAATCATGTTTTTATCTGCAAATACAATGTCGTCTTTTCTTAATTCATTAACAATAGTGATGTTTTTATTTTTACTAACATTTTCTAACAATAAAATTACTTCTTTAGATAAATAATATAATGATAGTTCTTGAGGTTGACAACCAATATTATTTAATTGTAAACGAGACCATTCAAGTAAATTTTGAAGGAGATTAAAAACAGTATTTACAGATTTGTTTATTGATTCAGCAATTGTAGAAGTTTCTTCGATTGATAAAGACTTAATATCAGTAATCAGCAGGTCAGAAAGCCCAAGTAAACTTTGAAAAGGATTTTTTAGTTCGTGTGCGATAATAGAGAAAAACCTATCTTTTGATTTATTTGCAGTTTCAAGCTCCCTCGAATACTTGTTAAGGGCTTCTTCAATAATTTTCCGTTTTGAAATATCGCGGAAAATGCTTAGTAAAACTTGTTGGTTATCGTTAGTTTGAATAAAAGAATAAGACATTTCCAACCAGATTTTTTCTCCATTCCAAAGAGTAATTTCTTTTTCAATGCTGCTATTAGAAGTTGTTTTGGTTTGATCAAAGTGCAATGGAGTTGCCCATTCTTTTGTATAAATGGCAGAATAATGTACGCCAATAAGCTCTGCCGCCTCTTTTTTAACTATTGCACAATATGCTTTGTTGACTAATAAAATAATACCGTTGTTATCAGTTAATCTCATTCCGTCAAAAGAATTTTCCCAAACTAACTTAAATTGTTGGTTGGTTTCTTTTAATGAATGTTCAGTTCTTTTTTCTTCGGTTTTGTCTTCAATTGTGTGTAAAAATACTTCGTTTGTGGAATAGTTATAGTTTTTAAGAGTTACAGCAACTGTTTTTACATAACATTTATTGTTATTTAAATCGAGAAAATAAAATTCGTTTGGGAAAAAAATTTCACCCGAAACCATTTTTACAAGGTTATACCCATACTTGTTTACTGTTTCATTTGGCAGCAATGATGTATAATTTTTACCCAAAATATCAGCTTGGTTACATTTTAACATCTTGCAAAATGATGAATTAACTTTAATAATATTTAAATCGCTGTCAAGTAGCATTTTACCAAATGGAGAAAATTCAAAAATTGAATTTGCTTCGTTCTCGTATTTTTTTGCAAGCGTGGAATATTTGTGTTCTTTGGTGATATCTTTTGAAACTCCAATAAAAGATGCAATTTCATTTGGTTCGGTTTTGTATAAAAATACATTACACTCGAAACAAGAAATAGAACCATCTTTGTTTATATGTTCAAATGATAAATTTATTGTTTTTGTTATTTTAAAGTTTTCAACTGCATTTACAACAATGGGGTAAATTCTCTTAAATGATTCCGGAGTTAATATTTCAGAAATCTGTTTTGACAAATACTCTTCTTTTGTGTAGCCGGTTGCCTTGGTTATTGAGCTGCTCACAAATGTGAATTGTAATTTAGTATTTAACACCCATACTATATCATTTAGTTTATCTTCAATATCCATATTTATTGGAGATAACATTGCGGTTGGCTCTTCATTTATTGTTTTCTTAATCACACTAAAGAATTGAAAAAAAACGTTCTCATGTGCCGGATAGTGCTCAATGTGATAAATTGTATTGTTAATGGTGCTTTCAATTTTTGTTTCTTTGGCGGCAGTAATTAAGCTTAGAATTTTACTTCGTTCAGTCTGGTCAGTAAAAATTGTTTCGTATAAATACTTCCAATCATGTTTTGAGTCGCTTATACTGAGGTTTTGAAAAAATAATTCCTTAAACTTTTTGTTAAATATAATTTTTTGGCGTTTTATATCAATAAAAAGTACCCCATAATCTACATGGTCTAATAAAATATTATACCCTTTTTTATTTAATAAAATATCCGAATCATTATATTGTTCCTTTAAAAAAGAAGTATGGTTTTTGTTTTGTTTTCTCAAAATATAAATTAAAAGAAGAATGGTGGAACCCATTGCAAACAACAAGAATATAGGAATAAAAAGGCTTGTGCTATTATTTTTTGTTCTTGTATTCTTTTCATTGTTGGATGAGGATGTTTCGATTTCTGACAAAAGTTTTTTTACGGAGTGATAATCTACTGCGGGAATAAATTCTGTATAATTCCCTACAAGTGCCGCATTTGAGGTTTCATCAATTTTAAGTAATTCAGTAAGAATTTTTTTTCTTATTTCGTAACTTGTGTGCTTTAATGAAGAGAATACCCATTCCGGATAAAGTTTAGTACTTAATAACATCTTGAATTCCAACTTGGCTTGGTAGTTCAAATCTTGGTTAAGTACTCGGTAATCTTTTAGATTAATAATTTTTTCAATGTAAAGGCGTTCTAAAGTTTCAGTTCTTACTATACCGGCATCACATAAATTTGTTTTTAAAGCCAATACAACAGAATCATGGGTATTTAAAAAGCATAATTCCTCGCAATCTTTATAAGGATTAATTCCATGTTCCAAAAAAGTTGCAAAAGGGGCAATCCATCCTCCAAAAGAACGTTTGTTGACAGCAGCAATTTTTTTCCCTCTTAAGTCCTCAATTTTAAATATTGGTTTGGATGCTTTAACAAATATTACTCCGCCAAAACACGAGTGCTTTTTATATCCTCGCTGATATACAATAGTCGCAAGTTTATTCATATCGTGCAGTTTTTCACATCGAATGTATTCGGCGGGGTTTAAAAAGGCAAAATCAACTTTTTCTTGGCTAATTATTGAATCAATGTTATAGAAGTCTAATGGGATTAATTGAATAGAGTAATCAGGTAATACTTTATTTAGATGGTCAATTGTTGGCTGCCAGCTCTCAAGTAATTTTTCAATTCCCCTATTAGCAAGAATGCCAATGTTTACCGATTGTTTTAACTCGGAAGCTGAATAATTATTGATATAAAGTATTAGAAACAGACTTATTAAAATCAGTTTTTCTTTCAACATTTTGCCTTTATCCATCTTTGCTTTATAAAAGTGTATTTATTATTGTTTACAGTATATATAGTATTATTTATCAATTGGTTAACATAAAAACCAGGCAAATCTATGAAAAGGGAATAAATTTTTACAGGGTTAAAACAAAGATTACTTTTTGCTAAAGATAATAGGAAAATTCCAGAATCGCTTACTTCTAAAATGGGGGAACTATTCTTTTTGAATTTATAAAAAATTACAGCATTATAAATAAAATCTCTTATCTTGCCGCAAAAATATCCAACGTTTATGTGTTTAGATTTAAGTAGAAAAGTTTTACTTTGCATAGTAAAATTTGACTCTTTATTTAATTATTGAATATAAAAAAAATATTAGTTAAAAAAATAAATTTCTTTATTATTATTAGTGTTAATTTTAATTGACTATTTTAAATTGAAAAAGAATAAAGTTGAGTATAAATGGTAAATTCTTTAGAAGGTGTAGCGTGCAATTTTTGTGGTAAGGATGATTACAAAATTGTTTATAAGAAAGATGGTTTTAATATTGTTAAATGTAAAAGTTGTGGTTTAGTTTATGTAAATCCTCGATTAACTCAAACTGCAATAGCCGAACTTTATAATGATGATTATTTTGTAGGTAAAGGCTTTGACCAAAGCGTGCAATATGAAAAAGAATTTAATGAAGGTATGAATCAGGTTGATTTAGGTGATTGGGATGTTTCTACAATTAAAAATATGCTGAATGTAGATGACGTATCAGAAAAGACTTTGCTTGATGTTGGCAGCGGTATGGGATTGTTTTTATGGAAAGCAAAAAAACAAGGATTTATTCCTAAGGGTTTAGAACTTTCTAAATTTGCGGTAGATTTTTCAAATTCAAGAGGATTGAATGTAGAAAATAAATCGATATTTGATGGTACTTTAAAAGATGAAAGTGTTGATGCAATTTCAATGAAAGAAGTAATTGAGCATTTACCTAATCCTAAAGCTGCATTAAAAAAACTTTATTCAGCATTAAAGCCTAATGGTGTTCTTTTTATAACAACCGGAAATTACAACTGTATTGAAAGAAAATTAAGAGGTGCCGATTGGTTTTATTTTATGCCTAAAGGACATATTTATTATTTTAATCCTAATACAATAAAAAAATATCTATTGGAAGCAGGATTTAAAAAAGTGATGGTAACAAATCAAGGGGACTTGTTAATGAACTTTTTGCTAAACAATTCTATAATAGAACCGGATAAATTTGTGCCCGAAAAGTTGTTTAAAAAAATAATATTTTATAAAACCAGATTTCTAAATCATTTTATAAGTAGTGGAATGAGAATTTATGCTGTTAAATAAGGAGGTAATATGTCAATTCAATCTATTAATCCTGCTGTAAATGAAGTTGAAAAAAATTATACTCCACATACTGATTCTGAGGTAAAAGAGATAATTGAAGCCGTTCAAAATGAATGGCTTAGCTGGAAAAATACAGATTTTAATATTAGAGCGGAAAAATTATTAAAAGCTTCACAAATTTTAATTTCTGAAAAAGAGTATTATGGAAAAATAATTACTATTGAAATGGGTAAACCAATAAAACAGGCAATCGCAGAGGTTGAAAAGTGTGCTTGGGTGTGTAAATATTACGCCGAAAATGCAGGAGAAGTATTAAGCAAAGAGATAATAGGAACAGATGCAACCGAAAGTTATGTTAGATTTGACCCAATAGGGATAGTATTGGCGGTCATGCCTTGGAACTTTCCATTTTGGCAGGTTTTTAGGTTTGCTGCTCCTGCTTTAATGGCTGGTAATGTTGGTATATTAAAACACGCATCGAATGTTCCGCAATGTGCTTTGGCAATAGAAGAGATTTTTGAAAAAGCCGGTTTCCCAAATAATTGTTTTAGAACTTTGTTAATTGAATCAAATCAAGTTGAAGAAGTAATTAATAATAAGTTTGTAAAGGCTGTAACGCTTACGGGGAGCGAATATGCCGGTAAAATGGTTGCAAAAGCAGCCGGGTTTAATCTTAAAAAAAGCGTTATGGAATTAGGTGGAAGCGACCCATTTATTGTTTTTAGCGATGCGGATTTAGATTCGGCAGTCCAAACAGCTGTAACTGCCAGAATTTTAAACAATGGACAAAGCTGCATTGCTGCAAAAAGGTTTATAATTGTTGAAGATGTTTACGATAAATTTGTAGAGTTATTTGTTACTAAATTTAAACAAATTAAAGTCGGCAGCCCGCTTAACACCGATACGGATTTGGGTCCTATTGCCAGAAAAGACTTATTAGAAGAATTAAATATGCAGGTTAATAAATCTGTAGAAGCCGGTGCTAAAATAGCATTTGGAGGGAAAAAGCTTGATGGTGTTGGTAATTATTATGAGCCAACAATATTGATTGACGTAGTAAAGGGGATGCCTGCATATACAGAAGAGATTTTTGGACCTGTTGCAACGGTTATTAAAGCAAAATCTGAAGAACATGCAATTGAGATTGCTA
Organism: Melioribacteraceae bacterium; assembly: GCA_963663265.2. Taxonomy (GTDB): domain Bacteria; phylum Bacteroidota; class Ignavibacteria; order Ignavibacteriales; family Melioribacteraceae; genus JAEXOD01. Next base: position 1,234,354 of record CAXXXM010000002.1, on the reverse strand, counting down.
ATGATACTGAATTTGGTTTGGGTGCATCCCTTTGGACAAAAGATATTTCCAAAGCAGAAAAGTATATCCCGCAAATAAATGCAGGTTCGGTATTTATTAATGGGATGGTTAAATCTGACCCACGTCTTCCATTTGGTGGAATTAATATGTCCGGTTATGGAAGAGAACTTTCTAATTATGGAATTAAAGAATTTGTAAATATTAAAACAGTATGGATAAAGTGATTTAGGGCAAATAGTAATATCTAAGTGATAATCCATTTTAATTTGCCGTATAAAATGGTTATATTTGCACTAATTATTGGTTTATCTTTAAGTTATAGAATAAAATACCAGCGGAAATAAGAGGAAATTATGAGTATAAAAAAATATTTAGTCTTTTTTGTAATAATTTTAACCAATACGGCATTTGGACAGAATGTTTATGAGTTTTTACGCTTGGATGCAAGCCCAAGAGCAGCAGCTTTAGCCGGAAGTTTTGTTACAAATTACGATGACCCAAATGTTATGTTTTATAATCCTGCCGGTATTGCTACTTTAAAGGAAAGCCCCGTTTCGTTTTCTTATCTTAAACATGTTCTTGATATTAACTCGGCAACTATTTCAGGGTCTACTTTTTTAGAAGGTTATGGAAGATTTTCTGCCGGGATTACATATATTAACTATGGTAGTTTTGATAGAGCGGATGAATTTGGGAACAGAAATGGTGAATTTGGTGCTGGAGATATTGCTTTTGTAGTTGGATACGCAAATTTGCTTTCCGAAAATTTTTATTATGGTACAAATGTTAAGTTTATTTATTCAAGTATTGATGACCGTTCATCATCTGCTTTAGCCCTTGATTTAGGTTTACAGTATCTAATACCTGATAAAAAATGGAGTATTGGTTTTTCTGTGTTGAATGTTGGAACCCAGCTTTCTTCTTATTACAGTACAAAAGAAGACCTTCCATTAGATGTTAGATTTGGAGTAAGTAAAGAACTTGAACATACACCTTTTACACTTTCTGCTGCTTTTACACGATTAAGTGATAAATATGATAACCTTTCTAAAAGATTTCAACAATTTGTTGTTGGAGCAGAAATTAGATTGAGTAAACCACTAAGAATTAGAGTAGGTTATGATAATAGTAAAAGAAAAGATTTAAAAATAGGTTCTTCAACAGGATTGGCAGGAATTAGTTTAGGTTTAGGTTTATCTGTTGGCGAATATAAATTTGATTATGCTTTTTCTTCTTATGGTGAAATAGGTGGTCTTCACAGAATTGGTATTTCTACAACCTTTATGTAAAATTGAATGTTAAGTTTAAAACAAAAAATCCCCAAATAGTTAAATTTGGGGATTTTTTTTGTTACCATATTTTAATGGTTTTATCAGCAGGGCGAACCATTTTATCACCATCTTTCAAATTAAAGGCTTCTTTAAATTCCGGCATATTACTTAAAGGTCCGTTTACTCTACATTTTGCAGGAGAGTGTACATCAACTTTAACTAACATTTTAGCATAACTATCAGTCATGTTTGTGTGCCAAATTTGAGCCCAGCTTAAGAAAAAGCGTTGAGATGGAGTGAAACCGTCAATTAATTTGTTTTCTTTGTACTGTTGAGATTTTTTGAATGCAGTATATGAAACTGTTAACCCACCTAAATCTGCAATGTTTTCGCCTAAAGTGAGTTCGCCGTTAACTTTAAATGTGTCTACAACAACAAAGTTATTAAATTGTTCAATAATTAAAGCGGTTTTTTCGCTAAATTTTTCTTCGTCTTCTTTTGTCCACCAGCCGCGCATATTTCCATCAAAGTCATATTGTCTTCCCTGGTCGTCAAAACCATGAGTAATTTCGTGACCAATTACAGCACCCATACCACCATAATTAATAGCATCGTCTGCTAAATAATCAAAAAATGGAGGTTGTAAAATTGCTGCCGGAAATACAATTTCGTTCATTACAGGATTGTAATAAGCGTTAACTGTTTGAGGGTTCATTCCCCATTCTGCTCTATCAACCGGTTTACCAACTTTATCTAAATCTTTCTTTGTATGGAAGCAATTTGCTTTTACAACATTATCAAAATAAGATGTGTTGCCAAATTTTAATGCTGAATAATCAGTCCATTTATCAGGATATCCAATTTTGTAATTAAAAGAAGCTAATTTGTTTAATGCTTTCTTTTTAGTTTCGTCGCTCATCCATGTAACGTTTTTTATTCTTTCGCCCATAGCAGTTAATAAAGATTTAACAATTGCCGAAGCTTTTTCTTTAGCTTCAACAGGGAAATACCTTTGAACGTAAAGTTCGCCCATAATTTCGCCAATTTGACCATCAATAACACCTAAAACTCTTTTCCAGCGTGGTTGTAAAACTTGTGCTCCTTGTAAGTAAGTGCCATAAAAACTAAATTTTTCATTAACAAAAGGGCTGCTTAAATAATTTGCACTACTTTTTATTAAATTCCATGTTAAATAATTTTTCCAGTCATTAATCGAAACTTTATCAAGCATTTTTGATAAGTTTTCAAAAAATTTAATTTGTTTTACATTAATTTCGTCTAACTTAGTAATTCCTGCATCACTAAAAAAAAGCTTCCAGTTAAAATTGGGTGCCAATTTAACTAACTGCTCAATAGTCATTTTGTTGTAATTTGCAGGTACATCTCTTAATTCAACATTTGTAAATGACCCTTCTGCTAAGTCTCTTTCAATATTATAGATGGAATTTACAACCTGATCAAGTTTTGATTCTTCTGTTCCAATCAGTTTGAACATATTTTTAATATGTTCTTTATATTTTGTTTGTGTTTCAACAGATTCATCATCTGTATTGATATAATAATCTCGTTCAGGTAAACCAAGTCCGCCTTGAGATAAAGTTAAAATTACCATCGTACTATTTTTTTCATCTTGTTCAGAATAAAAATAAAATAGGGGTGCTGAAGTGTTAGTGTGAGCAAAAGCCAATTCTTTTACAAAGTCTTCTTTTGAACTGATTTTTGATATTCTTTCTAAATAAGGTTTTATAGGTTCATAACCTTCTTTTTCAATTTTTACGGTATCCATACCGGAATTAAAAAGAGTTACCAGTTTTTCAAATTTTTCGTTTTTTTCAACTTTTCCGGCAAGTAAGTCATCAATTATTGCTTTAATAGCGTCATTATTCTCTTCAAAAAGTACATTGAATGAGCCCCAGCTGCTCTGGTCGCCCGGAACAGGATTGTTTTTTAACCAATTTCCAACGGCATATTGATAAAAATCGTCACCTGGTGAGGTTGATTTATCTAAATTATTAATATCAAACCCGTGTACTTTTTCATTTGGGGCTTTTTGAGCATAGGATAGGGAAGATGCAAATAATATCAAAATAATTAATCCTTTTTTCATTTTTTTTAACCTTAAAATATTTGTTTGTATTAGTTTTAAGACGTTTTATTAATAAAAAAGTTCAAAAAAGCTTATAATTATATACATAATAAAATTTTATTACTATCTTAGTAAATTAAAAAAAATGTTTTAAGGATTAATTATGAATCAAAAAGTAGTTTTGATTGGCTTATTGAGTTTGTTTTTCTTATTAACAAGTTGTACAAGAGAAGTAAAAACAAAAGATGAAAAGCAAAAAACAGAAATTGCTTTAGTTATTCATGGTGGAGCCGGATATTTTACTTCAGAAACAATTCCTCCCGAAAAAGAAGCTGAATATAGAAAAAAGTTAAATGAAGCTTTAATTACAGGATATAATATTTTAAAAGATGGTGGCAGTAGTGTTGAAGCTGTTGAAAAAGTAATAAAAATATTGGAGAACTCGCCATTGTTTAATGCTGGGTGCGGTTCTGTAATGACTGCTGACAAAAAATTTGAATTGGATGCTTCTATTATGGATGGAAGAACCTTAAAAACCGGTGCTGTTACCGGCGTTTCTCATATTAAAAATCCTATTGCTGCTGCTCGTTTGGTAATGGATAAATCTCAAAATGTTTTCTTTTCAGGTGTTGGAGCTGAACAGTTTGTTGTATCGCAGGGGATGCAGTTAGTTGACTCTTTGTATTTTTATCCTGATGATATTAGAGCAGAAATAGAGAAGAAAAATTTAGAAGAACAAGACAAACAAAATAAACTAAACAAGAAAAAAAACAAAAAAAGAGTATCGTTTGTTGAAAAGAAAACAGAAATTGAAAAATATGGAACTGTTGGATGTGTTGCACTTGATAAAGATGGAAATCTTGCTGCCGGTACTTCAACCGGTGGATTAAATAATAAAATGAAAGGGCGTATAGGAGATAGTCCAATTATTGGTGCAGGTACTTACGCAAACAATAATACATGTGCTGTTTCCTGTACCGGTCAGGGTGAGTTTTTTATTCGCGGAGTAGTGGCTTACGATATGTCTGCATTATTAGAATACAAAGGGATGACATTAGCAACTGCAACAAACTACATAATAAATGTTAAGTTGAACGAGTTGGGGGGACTTGGAGGACTAATTGCATTAGACAAATATGGTAATGTTAGTATGAATTTTAATACAAAAGGAATGTTTAGAGGTTATATTACTGATAAAGGTAAACCGGAAATAAAGATTTTTAACGATTAATAAATTCTTGACTTGAAAATTAGAAACTTTGTTTTATAATTATTGTTATATTTAATATTTTACAAAGTTTAGGAGAGCTGATGAAAAAAACATTGTTTTTTATTACATTTTTTTTAACTTGTGTGTTCGGCACGGTTTTTATTAATGCCCAAACAACAGTAAAAGATACAGCCCAATATTTGAAAAATCCAAATTATACACATGAAATGGATTTATATAAAATTTATAAAACAAAAGAAGCAGATATTGTTATGCTTGGCAATTCTATTACACATGGTGCAAATTGGAACGAATTGTTAGGAAGAAATGGGGTTGTAGAAAGAGGAATATCAAGCGATGTAGTGGAAGGTTTTGCGGCAAGATTGGATAATGTTATAAAACTAAAACCAAAGTTTTGCTTTATTATGGGGGGGATTAATGATATTTATAATTGGACGGCAGTAGATAAAATATTTGATACTTATGTTAAAATTATAACCGAGCTTAAAAAAAATAATATTAAACCGGTTATTCAATCAACTCTTTATGCCGGTGTAAAATGGAAGGCTTATAACGATAGAAACAAAGAAGTTGCTAAACTTAATAAACTTTTACAAGAATATGCAAAAAAGAATTTTATTGAATATATAGATTTGAATAAAAAAATGTCCACAAAAAATGTTTTAAATGCTAATATCACCGTTGATGGGATTCACCTAAATGCGGAAGGTTATAGGATTTGGACAATTGAAATTGAAAAAATTTTAAGAAAGTATAACTTTTAAGTTAAAGATAAGGAGCTACATAATGAGTAATAAAAATCAAATAAAACAAGGGTTTGTTTTAGTTCTTTTTGTAACCATCATACTATTTGCTTTAGGGTTTATTCCTGAAAATACTACAATTTGGGGATTGCAACTTAAGCCGGTTGATATAGTTTCCGACTTAAAAGAAAGTGATGAGTTTGATTACGGTGATTATAAGTTTCAAGATGAACGCGAAAGCAACAATATAGATGACGAATTATTAAACGATAATGTAAAAAAAGCAAATGAGTTAAACTTTGCCTCAATAATTCCATTAAGTTTTTTAGGTGTTGATGGAGCTGAAGAAGAAAACTCAAACAAAGACATTAAAGACATAACACGTAGTGTGAAAATTATTGGCAATACTGACCAATTAAAATATTTTTTCAACTCTCTTTCTCAAGTTAAAAATGACAAGGTTAGAATTGCCCATTATGGTGATTCCGGAATTGAAGGGGACTTAATTACTGCTCAACTACGTGAAAAATTACAGAGTGAATTTGGTGGAAAAGGAGTAGGATTTTTAGCAATAACATCGCAAGATGTTAGTTTTAGAACAACAACTAAAATGACATTTTCCAACACATGGGAAACGTTTTCTGTATTTACAACTAATCCCCAAAAATTACCATTAGGAATTAATGGAGAAGTATTTATACCAAAATCTGCAAGCTGGGTTGAATATCAAGCAACACCACGAAGATTTAAAAATATCAAAACTTTTAATACTGCAAGAATCTTTTATAGCGATGCAGATAACTCTCCTATTACTGTTACCTTCGATAAAAATGACAAAAATGAAGTAAAATTAATGAGTTCGTCAACAGTAAAAGAATTAACTGTTAACGCAAAAAAAAGCTCAAAAAGTGTTAAAATAGATTTCCCTAATACAAAAAAAGGCTATGTTTATGGTGTAAGTATAGAAGAGGGGAATGGAATTTATGTGGATAACTTTCCATTACGTGGTAACTCAGGTGCTTCGTTAAAAGATATCCCCGCCGATAATTTGAGGGATTTTAATAAATTATTAAACTATAAGTTAATAATTCTTCAATTTGGGTTAAATGTAGCAAATCAAAGACAAAAAGACTTTACTTGGTATGAAAAAGAAATGGCAACGGTTATTGCTCATTTAAAAACCGCATTCCCTAATACAAGTATTCTGCTTGTTGGTGTTAGCGATAAAAGTGTAAAAAAGGGGGGTAAGTTTGTTACAGATCCGGGCGTAATTAGTTTGTTAAAAGCACAAGAAAATATTGCAAAAAATAATGGTATAGCTTTTTGGAACTTGTTTGAAGCAATGGGTGGTCCTAATTCAATGCCAAAATGGGTTGAATCAAATCCTCCTAAAGCATTTAAAGATTATACCCACTTTAATGTTGACGGTGCTGCTGAAATTGCTGAATTATTAGGCAATGCTTTGCTTGACGCATATAAAAAATAAAAGTTTTTTTTTGTAAGTTTAGTATTATATTTGTGTTATAATTAAAGAAGCAATTTCTAAATAGATTTGCTTCTTTTTTTTATTAAAAGAATTAACACACAACCGCTAATTATTAAATTTAAGGCTAATCTATGGAAACTACCTTTTGGGGAAGGTTATTTGAAACGTTGAAATATCATGCCGATGCTCCCATGATATTTAATAGTGGGTTTTTCTTGTTTTTCTTTCTTTTCTGTATTTTCTTTTATCAGTTTATCTATAATTTTAAAAGAGCAAAGTTCTTATTCCTAACGGTTTTGTCATTGTATTTTTATTACAAATCGAGTGGATTTTATTTCTTTTTAATTATTGTCAGCTCGTTAATTGATTACATTGCCGGTTTGTGGATGGAAAGGCTGACAACTTCATTTACTCGAAAAGCTTTGATGGTAGTAAGTGTAATCTCTAATTTTAGTATTTTAGGATATTTTAAATACACAAACTTTTTTATTGATACTGCAAATTCATTACATTTAAGTAATTTGCATACAGTAGATATTTTCTTGCCGGTAGGAATCTCGTTTTTTACATTCCAATCTTTAAGTTATACCATTGATGTGTATAGAGGAGAATTAAAAGCTGAAAAAAACTTTTTTGACTTTTTGTTTTTCGTTTCTTTTTTCCCTCAATTAGTTGCCGGACCAATTGTAAGAGCTGCTGATTTTTTACCTCAATTAAGAAAACCTACTATTGTAACTAAAGAAGATATTGGGAAAGCGGTATTTTTAATTGCAACGGGTTTATTTAAAAAAGCCGTAATAGCAGATTATATTAGTATAAATTTTGTTGATAGAATTTTTGAATGGCCCACACGCTATACAGGTGTTGAAAATTTAATGGGATTGTATGGATATGCATTGCAAATTTATTGCGATTTTTCCGGTTATAGTGATATGGCAATAGGTTTAGCATTGTTGTTGGGATTTAAGCTTAGAATCAACTTTGACTCACCATATCAATCAGGCAGTATTACTGAATTTTGGCGTAGATGGCATATCTCGTTATCATCATGGTTGAAGGATTATTTGTATATTTCGCTGGGTGGTAATAGGAAAGGGAAGAGCCGTCAATATGCAAATTTAATGATAACAATGTTGCTTGGTGGTTTGTGGCATGGTGCTGCTTGGAAATTTGTAGTGTGGGGAGGTATTCATGGATTTATTTTATCTGTTGAGAAATTCTTAAACTTTCCAAACTGGGTAAAAAAGAGCAAGTTGAATAAGTTTATTGGGGTTGTGGTAACTTTTCATATTGTATGTTTGGCTTGGATTTTCTTTAGAGCTAACTCGTTTCAAAGTGCTATTGATATGATTAATCAAATACTCTTTTACTTTAATGGGGGCGTATTCTTCCAATTTATTGAAGCTTATCCTCAGGTTGCTATTTTGCTTGTATTGGGATTTATATTACACTTTACTCCCCGCTCAATGGAACAGAAAGCTGAGACAATAGTAGAAAAACTACCTCTTTTTGGTAAAGCTTTGGTTTTGGTTGTTGTTATTTGGTTAGTTATTCAGGTTAAATCTTCAGATATTCAACCGTTTATATATTTCCAATTTTAGTATTAAAAAGGCTGCCTGGTGCAGCCTTTTTTTTTGTTAATTTTTCGCTTCAAATAACTCAAAATTAAACAAGTATTTATCGGTAAAATTTACATCAAACTTTTTTAATATACTGATGTATTCATCTTTCAGAGATATTGTTTTGTGATGTTCTTGTTGGTTGTCAATATATTTTGCAACCCCATTAATCTGACTTCTTGAATAGCTAAATGCTCCATATCCAATTTGCCAATTGAATTTGCCACGATAAAATTTTTTTTGATTTATAAAAATAGTAGAATCTCTTTTAACTGTTCTGACTAAATCCGGGAGTTTATCGTCTGGATAATAGCCGATTAATATGTGCATATGGTCTGATACGGAATTTATGGCAATTAGCTTGTGATTGCGACTTTGAATTATTTTTGTAATATACTTTTGTAGTTCTTCTCTAAAATCATCACGTAATAATTTGTCTCTAAATTCAACAACAAAAACTAAGTGAATGTAAATTTTTGAATAAGTGTTTGCCAATTATACCTCAAAATGTATTTTTTTAAAATATTAAACTTTTTTACAAAAAGTCAATACTTGAACCAGGCCCGCTCACTCTGGAGCGGGATTGTTCAGCTGTGTCATGGGTGTTACAACCAGATCCGCTTCTAAAGAAGCGGTTGGTTTATTAGACATAAATAGATTGTCTACAACCAATGAATTAGATAAATAAAGGCAATCCGTAGGATTGACCCTGGCTGTAATACCACAAAAAAACTTAACCCTCCATTCCATGGGAATGGATCTGGCAGTTAAGATTTTTACTGATGTTTCAAACTGTTGTGTTTAATGTTAAATTATTTTACAAAAAACCAGACCCGCTCGCTCTGGAGCGGGACTGTTCTGCTGTATCTTGGGAGTTACAACCAGATCCGCTTCTAAAGAAGCGGTTGGTTTATTAGACATAAATAGATTGTCTACAACCAATGAATGAGGTAAATAAAGGCAATCCGTAGGATTGACCATGGCTGTAAAAACCTAAAAAAATAATCCTCCATTCCATGGGAGTGGATCTGGCTGTAAAAACTAAAAAAAATAACCATCCATTCCATGGTAATGGATCTGGCAGTTAAGATTAAATTATTTCAAAAAAAACAGACCCGCTTCTAAAGAAGCGGTTGATAGAAAAGATATAAATATATTATCTACAACCAATGAATAAGATAAATAAAGGCAATCCATAGGATTGACTCTGGCTGTAAAAGCAGAAGCAAACCCAGTAAATCCATTCCATGGGAATGGATCTGGCTAAAATCAGCCCCTTGCCCCCAATAAGTCCATTGTTTTTATCGATAATATTTAGTAATATGTTATGCAAAAATTAGGGGTAGTTATAATGAATAGCAATATTTCAAAAGAAGAAAGACAGTGGGCAATGTTTTGCCATTTAGCTGCTTTGGCTGGATTTGTAATACCATTTGGAAATATAATCGGTCCATTGGTTTTATGGGTTCTAAAAAAGGATGAATCGGCTTATATAGATTACCATGGCAAAGAAGCCTTAAATTTCCAAATTTCATTTTCGATTTATTTACTTGTAAGCATAATACTAATAATTTTGATAATAGGAATTTTGTTAACAGTAGTAGTAGCTACATTAGGAGTAGTTTTTCTTGTTGTTGCTGCTTTAAAAGCTAACGATGGCGTTTATTATACTTATCCGGTTACTATCCGATTTATTAAATAATGGAAATAATAAATCTTAACAAAATTCTATTAAAAGAAATAATTAAAGAAGTAAACGAAAACCAAAAAATTCCGATTTGTATTGTTAAAGTGAATGTTGAACTAAGTGGTGAGACTTCTTTTACCGGAACCGTAACTTGCAGTGAACCCCAAAGAGTTTGGGATTTACCGCTTGAAGTTACATTAAAAAATAATATTTATTGTTGGAATTTAGCCGATAATCTTGCTACCGGTTATTTTGTTAATTCTAATTCTGCATAAATGGGAAGATGATCGCTTGCAATTGAATTTATTACTTTTGCATCAATAACTTTTATTGTGGCTTTGCAATTATTTAACTGAGGTTCTTTAAAAAAGATATAATCAATTTTTCTTTCGGGTTTGTCTGCCGAAAAGGTTTTTACACTATCCATTCCTAAAATACTAAAGGCTTCTGAAAAATAGGATTTTACCGCTGTTATAGTTCTGCTAATAGGAATGTCATTAAAATCGCCACAAACAATAATTGGGTATTGTGAAAGACTTTTAACTTTTTCAATAAGCTGCCCAACATTTAAAAGTCTTTCTCCATCGTTTTCTCTATAATCGATATGAGTATTCATAAAAATTATAGTATCCCCATTTACTATAACCTTAGTTTGTAATAACCCTCTTTGTTCGCTATCTCTAAGCATAACATAGTGTAGGTTTTTATCACAAATTATTTCCCCTTTTGATAATATTGCATTTCCATATTCCCCACCTTGAAAATCTATATTTTTATAAAAAGAAGAGTGCATTCCTGTTAGCTTTGCTAATGAATCCGCGATGTCAATTTTGTTTGTCCTCTCTGTTCCTTTATCCACTTCTTGGAGGGCAACTAAATCTGCTTTATATTCTTTAATTAAGTCAGCAATTCGCTGCAAATCAAATACACCATCAATCCCTTCTGCATGATGTATGTTATAACTAATAATTCTAATTTTGTTTTGTGCTAAATTAGTTCCTAACAAAATCAATACAAACAACAAAACCAATCGTTTCATAAAATCTCCATTTTAACAGACAATTATTTATAATTATGAACCTTTCCCATATTTCTTTCCCAAAACACACCGTCCATATAACCCTGAATAAATTTTTTATCCTCAGCTTGTAAAAGTCTTTTTTCAGCAAACAAACAATATGTTAAATCTTGTTCAATCCCAACAAATTTTCTATTCAGTTTTTTTGCTGCAACAGAAGTAGTGCCCGAGCCTAAAAAGGGATCAAACACAACATCTCCTTCATTTGAAGATGCTAAAATAATTTTTGCAAGCAGTTTTTCCGGTTTTTGAGTTGGATGTTCTGTGTTTTCCGGCATAGACCAGAAAGGGATGCTTATATCTGTCCATAAATTTGATGAGTATGTTAATCTAAAATCACCATCATTCTCTTTTTCCCAGTCTTTTGGAACGCCGTCATTTGTTGTATAAGGGGCAATAACTTTCTTTTTCAATTTAACGGCATCGTAATTAAAAGTATAGTTGTTGCTGTTTGTAAAAAACCAAATATCTTCCGAATTGTTTTTCCAGTTGGTTTTTGAACCTCTCCCTTTTTCCCTTTCCCATGTAATTCTATTTCTTACTTTAAAATATTTGGCTCCAACAATTTCTATTGCTGAAGAAGACCTCCAATCACCACAAATATAAATTGAAGCATCCGGTTTTAAAATAGAAGGCATTTTACTAAGCCAGCTATCTAACCAATTCATGTAGTCGTTTAGATTCATTTCAGAAAAAGAAAATTCATTAAAATCTTTTCTGATATTATAAGGAGGATCGATAAATAATAAATCAACAAAATTATCCGGTAAAAATTCAATAGCTTCAAATAGGTTTTGATAAATTGTTTTATCTAAAACAGACTTAATGTCAATTTTTTTAGTAAGAGTAATTAACTTGTTTTGTAAAGTTTGTTTTTCTTCTTCAAAAATAACTAACGTTTTATTTCGTTCGGATTTATTAGTTTTTTCTATCATTTTCCCTTTTAACTATATATTATTAATAACAAAAATAAGACATTCCATAATTAAATCATTGTAATTTATTTATTATTTTTATTAAATTAGTAAGATAATATACAAGGGTAATAAAAATGAAAAAAATACTACTTTCGCTAATTGGGCTTTTTGTATTACTAAGTGTAGCTTATGCCCAAAATGTTAAACAGCAAGGCAATACTTATTATTTCGCTGACAAATTAATTGTGCAATTTAAAACTTCTCAAATGACAGATTTTAACGATAAAGCACAACTAACGGAGAATTTAAGTAAAAAACTTTCACAGTATGGGATCAAAGAAATAACTAAAATTTCTGAAACAAAAGATGTGAAATCTGCAGCTGCAGAAAAACTTAGCCGTATGTTCGTAATTCAGTTTGAAAAAGAAATAGATCCAATATATGTAGCCGGAAAGTTAAGCAAATTAAAAGAAATAGAATTTGCCGAGCCATATTATTTATATGAAATTGTATATACTCCAAATGATCCATCTCTAAGTTCTCAATATGCAATTACAAAAATTAAAGCAGATTTGGCGTGGGATGTTTCTAAAGGCGATACAAACGTTGTGATTGGTATTGTAGATACAGGAGTGGATTGGAATCATCCTGATTTAGCTGCAAATATTTGGGGGAATAAAAATGAGATCCCAAATAATGGTGTTGATGATGATAACAATGGATTTGTTGATGATATAAGAGGCTGGGATTTTGGTGGTTTAGATGGAACCGCTGACAACGATCCAATGGAAGATAGACCCGACCATGGTACTTTATGTGCAGGCTGTGCAAGTGCAGTTACTGATAACGGAATAGGTATTGCCGGTGTTGGTTTTAATTGTAAGGTTATGGCAATTAAAACATCACGCGATGATGTAAGAAATAATGATGGAAGAGCATTAATTTCTTATGGTTATCAAGGTATTTTGTACGGAGTTGATAATGGCTGTTCTGTTATTAACTGTAGCTGGGGCGGTTCCAATTATTCTATATACGCACAAACGGTAATTGAATATGCGGTTGAGCATAATGTTTTGGTTGTTGCTGCAATGGGTAACGAAAATGTCGAACTTGCAAATTATCCGGCAAGATATGATGGGGTCTTTTCTGTTGCTGCTTCAACTAGTGGAGATAAACGCTCATCATTTTCAAATTACGGTTATGATGTTGATGTTACCGCTCCCGGTACAAGCGTTATGTCTACCTGGATGGATGATACTTATTCAACAGCAAGTGGTACATCATTATCTTCGCCAATTACAGCAGGCTTATGTGGATTGGTAAAAAGTGTTTTCCCAAATTATACAGCCAAACAAATTGGTGAGCAAGTTCGAACAAACTGTGATGATATTGATGCACTTAATCCAATTTATGCTAAAAAACTTGGAAAAGGGAGAATTAATGCTTACGCTTCTTTAACAAATACTGATTCAAAATCAATTCGTCTTGAAAGTGTTGAATATATTGAAGATGGGGATGGAGCATTTGAACCTGATGAAACTATTCAGATTAAAGCCCATTTTGTTAATTATTTAAATCCAATAAATGCGGTAAGTATTAATTTAACATGTTCTTCTCAGTATGTAACAGTTGAAAATGGAAGTTTTTCAACAAGCAGCATTGGAACATTAGAAATTTTTGATAATAGTTCTTCATTATTTTCTATTAAAGTTTTAAATACAGTTCCTCAGAATACTAATGTGGTATTAATGTTAATTTATAGTGATGGTGCAAGTTATAACGATTTTCAAGCAATAAGTATAACACTTAATCCAACTTATATCACACAAAATATTAATAATATTGGACTTACAGTTACTAATAAAGGAACATTTGCATATGATAACTATCCAACAAATACGAAAGGGAAGGGATTTTATGTAAATGATGGTGAAACTTTGTTGTTTGAAGGCGGATTAATTTATGGTACTGCTGAAGATAAAGTTGTGGATGGAGTAAGGGGAGATGATGGTGAAACACAAAATGGAAATTTCCAAAATGTTACTCCAGTAACCGTTAATGCACCAGGTGAAGTTGCTGATGGTGAAGCAGTAGTAGTGTTTAATGATAACATTGCCGGAACAAATAAAGTTGGAATCGAAACTAAATTAATAAGTTATCAATTTGCGGATGAACCTTATGATAACTCTGTTATTTTAAGATATATCTTTAAAAATACAAGTGGCACCGAAATAACTAATTTTTATGCAGGACTATTTTTCGATTGGGATATAGATGCAAACAGTTCTGCAACTAATTATGCTTTGTATGATGAAAATTATAGATGTGCTGTTTTGTATGATAGTTCAGTAAGTGATTATATTGCTGTTGGTGTAGCATCGACCTGGGGTGAGGATAGATTTTATGCTATTCAAAATGATGGTAATGACGGTGGTATTAAAATTTATGATGGCTTTACAAAAGCTGAAAAATGGATGGCTTTAACAACTGGTTTAACTAAAACATCGGCTGGTCCTCAAGATATTTCAAGTGTAAATTCTGCCGGTCCATTTGTTATTGCCGCAGATAGTACTTTGGAAGTTTCATTTATTATTGCAACCGGTCAAGGTATGGATGCTGTTAAACAGAGTTTTGCAGCGGCAAGAGCAAAGTATTTATCATTACCTACTGATGTTGACGATGAAACAGTTAACCAACCAATTGTTTTTAGTTTAGCACAAAACTATCCAAATCCATTTAACCCTACTACAAATATTAAATATTCAATCCCTGAAACTGGATTTGTAACATTAAAAATTTATGATATTATGGGTAGGGAAGTAAGTACCTTAGTAAGTAAACAAATGAATGCCGGAAATTATGAGGTATCGTTTAATGCGTCTAAATTATCAAGCGGCGTGTATGTTTATTCTTTGAAAGCGGGGAATAAAATAATTAGCAAAAAAATGATGATGATTAAATAAACATAATTATTAATTATCAATTATTTAATTATTAATGATTGAATGTCAACCGATGTAGATAATTTTTAATTTTGAAATCTTAATTTTTAATTATTGAATGTCAACCAGCATACAAACCATGCTGGTTGACTTATTTTAAATGTTATTTACTTGTGCCAATTTCTTCCAACCTAACTTCCTGTTTCTAATATCTATTTTCTGAAATCTTTTTCTGATGTCTGGCATCTGAATTCTGTTGCCTCTACAACTATGTCGCCACTCGCGTGGCTCTTTTTTCGTGTGGGTGTAATTTGGTGCTATAAATATTGAGCCACTTGCGTGGCTATGGTTTTCCGTGTTGTATTGTTTGTTAAAATGAGTTGTCGTTTAAAGATTTTTTTGTGCTGAGAATTATGAATGTTTTTGCTTGTACCTTTTGCCTGTTTCCTTCAACCTAAAAATCTAATATCTGTTTTCTGTCATCTGATTTCTGTCATCTGAATTCTGTTGCCTCTACAATTATGTCGCCACTCGCGTGGCTCTTTTTTTGTGTGGGTGTAATTTAGTGCTATAATTATTAAGCCACTTGCGTGGCTATGGTTATGCATGATGTATTGTTTGTTATAAATGTGTCGTCCTTTAGGGATTTATTATTATTGGAATTTTTAATGTTTTAGCTTGTACCTATTACCTATTTCCTTCAAACTAAAAATCTAATATCCAATTTCAAATATCAATTTTCTGCAATCTGTTTTCTGAATTCTGATGTCTATCTTATAAATTCCCACAAAGTGGGGAAATATTTATAGCACAAAAGAGAAAAAGAGGAGAAAGCCACGCACGTGGCGACATAAATCTTTTAATTTTTAATTTTGACCGCTCAATGATTGAATGTCAACCGACGTACAAAACACGCCGGTTGACTTATTTTAAATGTTTATGCTTGCCTTTAACCTTCAATACTTAAATTTTAACCTTTTGTTTGCAATTCGCTATTGGCTGCTTTTGTATTTTGTCACGCGTCACTCGTTTCGAGAATGTTGCAAAACTCTTAAATCCCCGAACTCGGGTGTCACGGTCTGAACCGTGACACAAACTTTTATCAAAAACGCCGCTGTTTTTACAGTAAATTCATTCGGTCATGGTGAGACCATGACCGCCCAGAAATAATTCCTCAATTATGAAACACCTACGTTTCTTGTCACTTATTAGACGTAAACGGAGTTTTTAAGTATTTTTCTGCTTGATTATGTGAATTGTTTTTATCATCCAAATCCAATACTAAGTTGTATAGTTCTTTGGCTTTTGCTCTATTATTAGTTGCATCGTAACATTTAGCTAAAAATAGAATTGTATTTACTTTAGACTCTGTATCGTTGTCTTTATCTATTACCAATGAAATTTTTTTACTCTCTTCAAAGTAAGGAATTGCAGCACTAAAATTGTTCTGTAAATACTCAATAAAACCTAAATAATATTCTGCTTCGCGTTTGGTTCTTTTACCATATCCAATATTGTTGTTATTGCATTTATTTAATATATCCTTAAATAAGTTTTGTGCAGGTGAGTAGTCTTTTTTTCTAACTAAAATCATTCCTTTATATTTTTGGAAAACTGGATTGTTGGGAAATTTGCTACATAACCCATTCATTATTGTTAAAGCAGAATCAAAGTTTTTTTCGTATTTGTTATAAATTTGAGCCAAAAAGTATTGTGTTTCATATTTGGCAAATTTACCTTTTTCGGCAACATATTTTAATTGTTTTAATCCATGTTTTTTATCCCCATTTGGTAAAAATGCAAGCAACGGTTTTAGTGCAGGATATTTTTCGGGTACTAATTCGGCATAATAATTATAAATACCAAATCCTAACTGAACATCAACGTTTGATGGGTCTGCTTTATAAATTTCATTAATTAAAGGAAGAGCATCTTTTCCGTCTAAAGCTGCTTTAAACCAACTTTCGCGATAGGTGTATAGTCGTCCTCTAAATCCAATTGCTCCGCCTTTAAAAAACAAGGCGTTTGCATTATTAGGATTGTCATCTAAAATATCATCGCACATATCAATAACATCTTCAAGTTTATCACAAAAACTATCATCATAACTTTCGTTTTCAATATCAAGCATAATTTGCCACCAAACAATCATGGCATTAAAAAATCTTCCGGCAGGATCATTTGGATAATTTTTTATAATTTTAGAAAAGGTAGTTTTTGCCTCATCAAATTGAATATTGTAAATTTGAAAAATTCCTTTATTAATAAGTGAATCAAATTTAGCCTCTTGAGCTTGGTTTGATATGTAACCTATTAAAAAAAATAATATTAAAAATGCTTTTTTCATAATGGTAGTAAATGTTTTCTGCAAAATAGAAAAATAATGTAATTAATCGCAAAAAATAAGTAGGAATAATTATTTCCCTATTATTTTTACATAAATTCTTATAAATTTACATGTTAAACAATTGACCTTTTGGAAATTAGATTAGGTGGCGGGAGCATATATATGCAAAACGAAGGAAAAAGTAAAATATTTGGAAAAATATCAGAGCCATTGAACAAATTAGATACAAATTTGGCAAAACTTTCTAAATATAAAATTCCGGTCTGGATGTTGAATAGGTATGGTGTATTAGTTTTATTGTTTATTATTATTTTTGGTTGGTTTTATGTTTTAGTAGGAGAGAACAATGGGGAAAATGAAATTCCATATTATACAGCCAAAAAGGGGAATTTTTTAGTTTCACTTACAGAAAGTGGGGAATTAATTGCACGTAAATCAATTTCAATTACAGCTCCAAGAATAAGAGGCAACTTAAAAATTGTTTATTTGATACCGGAAGGGAAATATGTTCAAGCAGGTGAAGTTGTCGTAAAATTCGATCCTACTGATGCGGTAGCTAAAGTTGAAGAAGAAGAAGCTAAATTAGAGATCTCATTATCTGATAAAGAAAAAATGCAAGCAGACCATCGTTCGGCAATTGCTCAAATGGAGTCGCAGCTTAAAAGTGCAGAATTAAGTTACGAACTATCCAAATTAAATTTAGAGCAGATGAAGTTTGAAGCTGAAGTAAAGCAAAGAGAAGCAAAACTTAATCATCAAAAAAACGAACTAAGTTATGAACAAACTAAACAAGAGTTTGAATCAAAAAAAATAATTCAAAGTTCCGAATTGAAGAAAATGGATATTGAAATTAAACAAAAAATGAATAACTTAGGCGATGCCAAAAAAGATTTAGATGCTTTAACTTTAACAGCCCCCGCTGAAGGGTTGGTTGTGTATAGTGCAAATTGGGGAAATGATGGTAGAAAATATGCTATTGGAGATACGCCTTGGGGTGGGGCTACTATTATTACGCTTCCTGATTTGTCTTCTATGCAGAGTTTAACAACAGTTAACGAAGTTGATGTTAGTAAAATTAAGCAAGGTAATAAAGTTATTGTAAAACTTGATGCTTTTCAAGATAGTACATTTTATGGTAAAATTGGGAATGTTGCTTCACTTGGGAAACAAAAAAATAACGATGCAAACGTAAAGGTGTTTGAAATTTGGGTTGATATTATTGGTAGATCGCCTATATTAAAACCGAGCATGACCACATCTAATAAAATAATTATGAATGAAATACCTAATGTTTTATTTATTCCTCAAGAAGCTGTTTTTGATAAAAATGAAAAAAAGATTGTTTATGTAAAGAGCGGTTCGTCATATGACGAAGTTGAGGTTGAAATTGGGGAAAAAAGCGAAGATTATATAATTATTAAAAAAGGAATTAATAGCGGTGACCAAGTATTGTTGCGTGATCCAACAATAAATGAAATAGATACGGAATCAACTCAAAAGAATAATTCAGGAATGCCAAATTAAATACTATGCGTAAAATTGATAATTTGAAAATAGGATTAGCAGAGTTAAAGGCAAATAAGCTAAGAACTGCTTTAACTATGCTTGGAATTATTTTTGGTGTTGGAGCTGTTATTGCAATGTTATCGATTGGCGAAGGAGCCCGACAAGAAACATTAGAACAAATTGAGTTGTTGGGAACTAATAATATTATTATTAATAAAAAAATAATTACCCAAACAGGTAAAGAGCAAAAAGCATCTTTTTCACCCGGCTTAAATCTTAACGATGCAAAGTCAATTGTGGAGATTAATCCAAACGTCGAGGCTGTTACACCTCAACGTGAAATGAACCACAGGGTAATGTACAAATCAGAAATAATAGAAACTAAAATTATTGGTACTTATCCAAATTATGCAAATACATTTAATTCTCAGTTTTCAGAGGGCGTTTTTTTTCAAACTACTCATCTTGATAATTATTCTCCGGTTTGTGTTATTGGATCAGGGATTAAAGAGAAACTGTTTAAATTTGAAGATGCTTTAGGCAAGAAAGTGAAAATAGGGACAATGTGGTTTACAATAATGGGCGTTTTGTCTTCTAAAAATATTTCTTCAACCGGTATGGATAAATTAGGAATACGAGATTTTAATAATGATGTATATATTCCGTTTTCTACAATGAGCTATAAGTTAGAAAAGCCGGCAGAAAACAACAATAATATGGAAGCGATGTTTGTCTTTTATGGTGGAGGTGAGCAATCTGTTAATGTTACAGATAGAAAGTTAGTCAATCAATTAACAGTTAAGGTAAAAGATGGTAAATCCATTCAAGAAACTGCTTCACTAATTGAACGTATTTTATTCAGGAAACATTACGGTACTCAAGATTATGAGGTAATTATTCCTGAGCAGCTGCTTGAACAAAAGCAAAAAACGCAAATAATTTTTAATGTTGTTATGGGGGCTATTGCTGGAATTTCGTTATTAGTAGGTGGTATTGGAATTATGAACATTATGCTTGCTAATATTTTAGAACGAACCAAAGAAATCGGAATAAGAAGAGCAATTGGAGCAACCCGTAACGATGTTTTGGGGCAATTCATTTCCGAAGCAATGGTTATTAGTATTATGGGTGGTTTGCTTGGTATTGTTACCGGCTATTTATTAACTTCTTTAATTACAAGTTATGCAGAGTGGCGTACAATTATTACTCCTTTTTCAATTATATTGGCGTTTGTAGTTTCGGTGTGTGTTGGTCTTGTTTTTGGAATTTATCCGGCTAAAAAAGCGGCAGATAAAGACCCAATTGAATCGTTAAGATACGAATAGAATAATTATCAATTATTAATTATTAATTGTTGATTATAGCAAAATTTCAATTGAATTATTTAGGTGATATTAATCTTTGTTAAAAAAACAATATTGAACTTGAGGTATTTGAATGCAGAAAGATAAATTATATTTATTGTTGTTGTGTATTATGTTTGCAAGTGACGTTTTTTGTCAAAAGGTTTTGAATTTACAAGATGCAATTGATATTGCTTTGGGTGAAAGTTATAATGTAAAATCTGCAAAGTTTAATTTAATTAATTCAGAAAAAAGTCTTGAAGCTGTAAAACTTGGTTTAATGTCTTCGGTTGACTTAGAGTTTGATTTGCCAAATTATAATAGAAGTTTAGCAAGCAAATTTAACTCAGTAACAAAAAGTGAGGAGTTTTATTCTTTGGGTAATACAACACTTGAAGGAAGATTATATATTACGCAGCCATTAATATTCTCAGATGGTACCGTTTCCATAATTGGGAGTGTGTTTGGAAGAGATCAATTTGGAGATAATATTTCCTCAACAAAAGATTATTTCTCAAATTTAAGTATAAGGTTAAGGCAGCCATTATTTACTTTTAACTCACAAAAAGCAAATTTAGAAAGGGCGGAAATTAACTTAAAAAAAACACAACGTAATTATACTCAAACCGAGCGGGATATTATTTACAGAGTAACTTCAAACTTTTACCAATTATTCCAATTGAAAAAAAGAGTTGAAATTACAACAGAAAAGGTTAGTCAAACTGAGGTATCATTTACTACTGCTGATAATAAATTTAAAGCTGGATTAATTGCAGAAGTAGAAGCTTTGCAGCTTGAAGTTGATTTGGCATCTGCCAAAAACGAATTACTTAATGTTGAAAGTGATTTTAAAGAATCAAAAGATAATTTTAAACTGTTAATTGGGTTGCCTTTAAGTGAAGATTTTGATATTGAAGCAAAATTAGAATATATTCCGGTTGAGATTATGTTAGATAGTGTTGTTGCAAGTGCACTTAATAATCGTCCCGATTATCAAAACTCGGATGATGATGTTTATTTAAGCGATATGAATATTGAAGAAGTAGATTCTAAAAGAACAATTAAAGCTGAGTTGGTTGCAAATTACGGTATAAATAAAAATGATTCGGAATTTGATAAAATTTTCCGTGATTTTTCTGATACAAGAAGTGTTGTATTTACTGTATCGGTTCCGATTTGGGATTGGGGGCAGAATGCAAGAGAAGTTGAAGCAGCAGAAGCAGGTTACAAATTGCAGTTATTAAATAGAGCTAATTTAAAGGAATCTATTGTTAACGAAATTAATGCTGCCGCAAATAGAATTTATTCTGCAAAAGCAAGGGTTGAGGTGTTAAGTAAATCAGTTGAAGTAGCGGAAAAAAGTTATAAAATATCTCTTGAAAGATTTAAAGCCGGTACTATTACAAGTTTTGATTTATCACAAATTCAACTTAGATTAACGGATGCAAAATTAAACAGCTTAGGTGCTTTAATTGATTATAAAGTTGCGGTAGCTGATTTAGAAAGAAAAGCTTTTATAAATTTACAGAAAAACTAAATGAAAAATGAAATATTTTTACCGGGAATGGAAAGTCAATTTGACTTTGTAAAAGAACACGTAAACTTTAAGGGTTTAGATATATTGGTAATAGGTACTTTTAGCGAACCTATTGCATTAGAGTTTGCAAAAATATCTGAAAAACAGGTGCAATTGATTGTCCCTGATTTTGACTCGCTTATTAATTCAAACTTGATGCTCGAAGGGCAGCAACAAGTAAAGGTTAGAATTATGGATTACGAAAGAACGGATTTTGATGATTCAAGTTTCGATTTGGTTTTTGCTCAAGCTTCTGTTTCAACTGATAATAGAAGAAAAATATTGAAAGAAATAAAAAGAGTGTTAAAACCGGATGGTTATTTTTGTGTTGGCGAAATAGTTAGTTACGAAAAAGAATTACCGGTATTTGTTAGAGATGATTTTGATAATTCGGGTTTATATCCTATTTATGATAATGATTTAATAAGTTTTTACAAAAGTGTCGGCTTTGACTATTTTGTATCCGAAGACTTTCCTAAAGCCCTTAAGGAGTATTATTCTATTTGCAAAGAGCGATTAAATAAAACAAAAGGACAGTTGAAGGATAATGAACAAAGTTACTATAAAAAAATATTAAAGCGTATCAGTCACGAATCTAATATGTTTATTAAGTTTAATGCTGATAAAATTGTGGTTTTTAGAACATTGTTATTTAAAAGAGGATAGTTTGCGAAAAGGAGATATTTTAAATTTAAGCATTACCGATTATGCATTTGAAGGGAAAGGGATTTCAAAAATTGATAAGGACGGGCAGGACGAAAAAAAGTTTGTTGTTTTTGTAAATGGGGGATATCCGGGAGATGAAATTGAAGCAAAAATAACAAAAATTAAAAAAACATTTGCCGAAGCAGTAGTTGGCAAAGTAATTAAACCTTCTACTGATAGAACCGAACATAAATGCAGGTATTTTGGTGTTTGCGGTGGTTGTAAACAACAAAACATGAAATATGAAAGACAATTGTATTATAAAGAAGCACAAGTAAAAGATATTTTTGAAAGGCTTGGCGGTTTTTATGATTTTAAATTAGAACCTATTGAAGGCTCGGAAAAAATCTTTTATTATAGAAATAAAATGGAATACTCTTTTGCTGTTAAAAGGTGGCTTACTTTAGCTGAAATAAATAGTGATGAAAAAATTGAAAACCAAAACTTCGCTTTGGGTATGCATATTCCCAATATATATGATAAAGTATTAGACCTTGAGGAATGTTTTTTGCAATCCGAATTAAGCAATAAAATATTAAACTTTACTCGTGATTTTTTTAAGAATAAAAATATTTCAATTTATTCAACCTTTACACATGAAGGCTTTTTACGAAATTTAGTAATAAGAACATTGTACCATACAAATGATTTGATGATAAATTTAGTTACATCTGCTGAGGATGATGAACTGTTGAATGAGTATTCAACTGAAATTAGAAAAGAAATACCGGAAATTACAACTATTATAAACAACGTTAACATAAAAAAAGCACAAGTTGCAATTGGTGATTATGAAAAAGTAATTTTTGGCTCGGGAGTTGCCCATGATTATATCGGTAAGTTTAAGTTTAGAATAAGTCCAAATTCGTTTTTTCAAACTAATACTCCTCAGGCGGAAAAATTATATTCTATTACAAAAGAATATGCTGAAATAAAAGATACGGACGTTGTTTATGATTTATATTGCGGAGCGGGAACCATATCAATATTTGTTTCAGATAAAGCAAAACGAGTATATGGTTTTGAAACTGTTGAATCTGCAATTAAAGATGGTGCAATAAATATTGAGTTAAATAATATTAACAATGTAAAATTATATCAAGCCGATTTGAATAAATCTTTTTTATCAAGAATTGATGAGGAAAGAATAGAAAGACCAGATATAATTATTGCAGATCCTCCGCGAAGCGGAATGAATCCACAAACGGTAAAAGATATTTTGACATTAATGCCGAAAAGGATTGTTTATGTAAGTTGTAATCCAACCACTCAAGCAAGAGATATTAAATTGCTTGTTGAAGGCGGTTATAAACTTATTAAGGTTAAACCTGTTGATATGTTTCCCCATACATATCATATAGAAAATGTGGCGTTGTTGGAATTGTAAAAATATATAAATAGTATCGATGCTTATTAATAAGAATGATTAAGGAGGTTTTATGGCTATGGTTAAAGAACACTATGAAATAATTTTAAATGATAATTATGATTGGATGTTTGGGGGTTTTGAATACAATTTGGAAAAAAGCAGAAAAGTGTTTGAGGAACTGAAAATATTTCCTCAAATGTCAAAAAAAGCAATTGATTTGGGTGCGGGAACAGGATATCAATCAATACCACTTGCAGAATTAGGTTTTAATGTGTTGGCTGTTGATTTAAGTGAAAAACTTATTTCAGTACTTAATTCAAAGAAGGATAACTTATCAATTCAAGCAATAATTGATAATATTAAATATATTAAGAGCTATGTTAATACAACTGTGGAATTGGTTGTTTGTATGGGCGATACATTAACTCATCTTCAGTCGTTTGATGAAGTAGCCGATTTGTTGGAAGATAGTTACCGTTTATTGGAAAATGGCGGGAAACTAATTTTAACATTTAGGGATTACTCTGAAGAGCTTCCGCAATTAGATAGATTAATACGAGTAAAAACCGAAAAAGACAAAATATTTGAATGCTTTTTAACATACGAAAATGACAAAGTTACTGTAATGGATGTGCTACATTATTTAACCGAAGAAGGTTGGCAGTTAAAGAAAAGTTTTTATAAAAAATTGCGAATTACTTCCAAATGGATAAATGCTACTTTAACAAAAATTGGATTTAAAGTGGAATTATTTAAAACTAATAATGGCATGTTTACGATTATTGCAAAAAAGTAACTTAACGTTTTTCAGCTTTTGTACGTAATCGTTCAATATTATAATGCACTCCATTATTCCACTCGGGTGGGGTGTCTTCATTTGATAATGTAATAATAAAAGTTTTTAAAAAATTAAGGTGCTGAATAAAAGCATCAAAATTAATTGGCTGAGATAAATCGTCAAAAGGTGTGTGATATATTTCCGTACTGTATTTAATAAATTTTTCTAATCCTTCTTGATATGTTATATGTTCGTAATCCAATGCTTCCATTATTAAAATTGAAGGGATTCCGGCAAGTGCAAAACTTATTTGATCGGAGCTTCTAAATGCTTCGGTTGTCATAAAAATACTTGGAATTTTGCTTACTGTTAAGTTATTCTTTACAGCACTAATTTCTAAAGTGTTTTGAAGAGATGAAAACTCTGCTCCAATACCAACAATACTTTTAAATGTATCAAAAGAAGCGATTCCGTCAATATTTACATTTGCAATTGTTTTATATAGTGGAACAACAGGATGGCTTGTATAATATCCCGAGCCAAGCAATCCCATTTCTTCACCGGTTACTAATAAAAACAAAATAGAATATTTAGGCTTAGTTTCGGATTCTGATAACGATTTTGCTAATTCAAGTAGTGCAGATACTCCAGCAGCATTATCGGAAACCCCATTATAAATGGAATCGCCGTTTACGGGATAACCTATTCCTAAATGATCATAATGAGCAGAAATAATTATATATTTGTCCTTATAGTCATCATCACTTCCTTCAATCATTCCAATAATATTGGGAGCTAAAAAGTCTCGTCTTTTAAAATCTCCTTTGAAAAGAAATTTTGATTGAAGCGGAAAACTCAATATTTTCTTTTCGTTGTAAATTTTAATTAATTGGTCGAAAGGAAACTTGCTGTTAAAAAATAGTTTTTCGGCAATGCTTGGATTAATTATTAAACTTAAACTGCTATTAACAGAATAAGCCAGTGAAATATTTTCAAAAGAGTAAGTCCTCTTAAGCATTTCCCAATAAGCAGCAGAGTTGTTTTGCGGCGAGGGGATAAATATGCACCCTTTTGCACCACGTGATAAAGCAATACGTTCTTTTGCTTCTAAATTGCTATATACCGTTTCGTTTTGTGCATCAAAAAAATTAACGTCGTTGGAATATGGTTCACCTTCAAACATAACAACAATTTTACCCTCAACGTTTACGGAAAAATAATCGTTGTAATCGTATTCGTTTGCAATGATACCATAACCGACAAATACCATTTCTAAAGGTTCGTTTATAACTAATTCAGAGCCTGATTTAGCCATGATATAATCATTGCCCAGTATTAATGAGTCTTTGTCTTCATTATTTAGAATTATTAATTTAGTTGACGGAAGAGGAGTTGAGCCGTGCATGGGAATGTACTGATAGTACGTTCCATCATTCCCCATTGGGTTTAAGTTATACTTAGAATATTCACCAGCCAAATATTTTGCGGCTAAATTTCCTCCGGTTGTACCTGTTCCACGTCCCTTAAATAAGTCGCTGCCAAGATACTCTAAGTGCGATTTTATTCTTTCTACAGTTCTGTTTTGTGCAGATAATGTACCTGAGATTCCACCAAAAAAAACAGAAAAAAGTAGAAAAATAGTATTCCCAAATATTTTCTTTGAAATTGTCATATATTTTAGCTTATTTAAATATTAATATACAAAGTATCGTATTAATTTAAAACTTGTATACAATTTAATTGTCACATTTTACAAAGAAACAAAAAATCATAAAAAACGTTTAATAAAAAGTGTTTGTTTAACTAAAATTAAGGAATGGATAATGGCAAGAATTATTGGATTATTTGCTTTATTATTATTTTGTTCGCAATTATTAATGGCAGAGGGGAACAATTTATTCCGATATCCGGCGATAAATAATGATGGAACCAAGTTAGTTTTTTGTTATCAAGGTGATATTTGGACAGTAAGTGCTGAAGGAGGTTTTGCTTCACGATTAACTATACATGAAGGTAATGATGCCATTCCACGTTTTAGTTACGATGGAAAAACAATTGCTTTTAATAGCGATAGATATGGTAATGATGATATTTTTACTATGCCTGTTGACGGAGGAGCCCCAAATAGACTAACTTTCAATTCGTCAAATGATTTAATATCAGACTATTCCAAAGATGATGAAATACTATTTATTACTGCCAGAAATTTTAAGCAAGTTGAATGGACAAATGAAATTTATAGTATCAATCAAGACAATGCAACTCCAAATAGAGTTATGGATGCATTTGGAACAATGCCTGTTAAATCACCAAACAGCAGATTTATAGCTTATGTTGATGGAGTATGTCCAACAGCAAGATATGCTTATAGAGGCTCTTCTAATAGGGAAATCTTTATATATGATACAAAAACTAATAAATATACCCAGTTTACAAAGTTTGATGGTAATGATTATTTGCCAAGATGGAGCGGAGATGGCGAAATATATTATTTGAGTGCTCAAAAAGGTGTGTATAATATTTTTAAACAAAAAGTTTCGGTTGATGGCAATTCTGCTTCAGAACCAATTCAATTAACGGATTTTAATGATGATGGAATAAGATATTTTGATATTAGCTCGGATGGTAAAACAATAGTATTTGAAAGGGGATCTGAAATTTGCATTATGCCTTCAAGTGGAGGAAAAAATAAAAAAGTTGAAATACAAATTTCATCTGATTATAGATTTGATCCGGTTGAATATAAGACTCTTACAAATGGAATAACTGACTATTCGGTTTCCCCAAATGGAAAGTATACTGCTTTTGTTATTCGCGGTGAGGTTTTTATTAGCGAAAATGCAAAAGATAAAAAGAAAGTTGCCAATCTATCCGATAGTCCTTTTAGAGATAAAGATGTAACTTGGTTAAGCGATACTACATTAATATTTGCAAGTGATAGAAACGGCCAACAAGATTTATTTCTTGTTAAATCGGCGGATTCAAAAAAAGCGAACTTAATAAAAACGTTAAAATATGAATTAGTTCGTTTAACAAAAACTGATGAAAATGAAAGTTCACCAAGTGTTTCGCCGGATTGCAAAAAAATTGTATTTGTAAGAGGACAGGGAGAATTGGTTGTTTGCGATATTTCTGCAGAAGGGAAAATGACAAATGAAAAAATATTAAACAAATCATGGACAGAACCATATAATATTAAATGGTCTCCGGATAGCAAGTGGCTTGCATACGTTCAAGCTAACTTGGAATTTAATGAAGAAATTTATTTGCAACCTGCTGATAATAGTGCAAAACCATTTAATTTAACAGTTCATCCAAGAGAAGATAATTCTCCGGTATGGAGCAAAGATGGTTCCAAACTTGGGTTTATTTCGTACAGAAACAATGGAAATGGTGATGTTTGGTTTGTTTGGTTAAAAAAAGCCGATTGGGAAAAAACAAAACAAGATTGGGAAGATTCGGAAGAAGATACACCTAAAAAGGATACAAAAAAATCGAAAGATAAAGACAGTACAAAAAATGAAAGTATTGTAATTGATTTTGATAATATACGAGATAGGTTTGTTCAGGTTACTGCTTTGCCGGGGAATGAATCGGATGTACAAATTTCAAAAGATGGCAAAACATTTTATTTTGTTACAAACAGAAATTCAAATCAAACATATAAAGCGGATCAGGATTTGTATAGCATAAAATGGGATGGTACTGAATCAAAACAACTTACTTCAAACGGACAAAAGCCTTATGGGGTTACTCTTGACCCAACTGGAAAGTCTTTGTTCTTATTAAAACAAAGGGGCACTTTGTCTAAAATAGATATATCCAATAACAAAGAAGAGGCACTTCCATTTGCAGCAGTTATGAAAATTGATTATGCTGTTGAACGAAAACAAATATTTGAAGAAGCATGGCGAGTAACAAATGAAACATTTTACGATCCAAATTTCCATGGAATGGACTGGGATAAATTAAAGAAAAAATATGAGCCTCTTGCTTTAATGTCATCTACTGATGGCGATTTTAGAGATATAATTAATTTGATGTTTGGTGAGCTAAATGCAAGCCATATGGGGATTTATGGAGGTGATAGAGCGGAAACTCAAAAGGAAAGAACAGGACTATTAG
This sequence comes from Melioribacteraceae bacterium, assembly GCA_963663265.2. GTDB lineage: Bacteria > Bacteroidota > Ignavibacteria > Ignavibacteriales > Melioribacteraceae > JAEXOD01. The sequence continues at coordinate 1,205,545 of CAXXXM010000002.1, read as the reverse complement.
GTGTTGAAATTGAACCTCTTAAAGAAGGTGTTAAAATAAAAGAAGTAATTCCGGAATCACCTGCTGATAAAACTGAAAGCAAATTAAATGTGGGAGATATCATTGTTTCTGTAAACCAAACTCCTGTTTCTGAAAATGTAAACTTTTATTCATTATTTACAAATACGGTAAATGACCAAGTATTGTTAGAAGTAAAAAATGGAAAAGGAGAAATTAGAGAGGTAGTAATTAGGCCAACCGGCTCGTTACGAAATTTACAGTATAATGCATGGGTTAATAGCAGAAGAAAATTAGTTGACAAATACTCAAATGGTAAATTGGGCTACATACATATTCAAGGAATGGACTGGCCCAGCTTTGAAAGATTTGAAAGCGAACTTACAGCATCTTGTGAAGGAAAAGAAGGATTGTTGATTGACGTTAGGTATAATGGCGGTGGTTGGACAACTGATTATTTGCTAACAGTTTTAAACGTTAAACAGCATGCTTATACTATCCCACGTGGAGCTGCAAACAGCTTAGAAAAAGACAAACTAAAATTTAGAGATGTTTATGCTTATAGCGAACGGTTGCCATTCCCTGCCTGGACAAAACCAAGTATTACACTTTGCAACTCGTTCAGTTACAGTAATGCTGAAATATTCTCACATGCTTATCAATCATTAGGTTTAGGTAAATTAGTTGGTACACCAACCTTTGGTGCGGTTATTTCTACCGGTGCATATACCCTTATTGATGGCTCTTATATTAGAACTCCGGGTAGAGGCTGGTTTGTTAAAAAAACAGATAAAAATATGGAAAATAATGCAGCAGTTCCTGATTATATTGTTGAAAATCCACAAGATTACCGTACAAGCGAAGATTTGCAGCTTAAAAAAGCTGTTGACGAACTGCTAAAAGAAGTAAAGTAATTTAAAGTAATATATTGATTGAAGCCCTATCATTTGATAGGGCTTTTTTTGTACTCTTTAACGCCCAATAATGGTATAGTTTTGAAATCTGATGTCTGAATTCTGCAATCTGTATCTGTAATATGTCGTACCTACGGCACTTATATTATTGGGGGAGTGTTTTATAGCTATTGATCTTTCGACCCGATGGGTCTCATTTATCTAAATATTGGATTTACTGTTTTTAAAAGAGGTTTAATCTTTAATCTCAAAAATCGGTATAATCACAGTAGCCATCATTCAGATAATTATTAACCAAGTTATTGTTCTAAAAATTTCTCCAGAGGAGAAAGCTGCTTGTAACCCGAAGTGGTTTTTACGTCGGGAAAGGCAAGCACTCCCACGCCCAGCGAATCCAGCGGATTCGCTCTGGAAAAAGAGTAAAATAAAGAAATATGGAGCAGCTCCGCAGCTCGTTTTATATTTTATTTGTGTTGTTACAGAGATTCAACTCCGCCGGAGTTGGGGAATGTTTGGTTCTGGAGGTTACCGACGTGTGATTGCTCTGCAATCAAAAAAATAATATTATTTGTACTTTTATGGGTTTTATATAAAAATGTAATCGCTGAAGTACAATTTTACCTAAGTCGATGACTTGTGTTATTATAAGCAGTTACTGAAGTGCAATCGTTACGAATATAAGCAAGTATCTTTATGATTATTCTTAAATACAAATAATGCTGAAAATAGGTAAATTATTTTTGACTTCAGAGAAGTCAAAGGGCGGTAACCCATGGTAAACTAAAAACTTAGCGAGGCTGTATCAAAAGTATGAGGATAGATAGTTATGAGGTCTATAACGAATTATGCGATTTGTTAACAATACTCACGTTTGCATGTTGACAAACTCATCCCCCAGCCCCTTCTCTTGAAAATAGAAGGGGAATGTATAGGCGTATCGCCTTGATATATAATGCTATATCACTATGTAATGGCTATTAATGTGCTTGCATTCGAATTATTGTAAATTATATATATCCCCTCTTTAGCTGACAAGGAAGAGGAATAATAAGGAGTGTGCACTATATTAATAAGCAATAATAAAAGACTTTTGATACAGCCTCGCAACTTATGAGTACAACCTCTAATACTGATTTGACTTTAAAATTCAAATCAAATTATGCTTGGGTAGTTTATGTATGACTACTTATACAAATATTTTGAAATTATGCAACAATCACCGATGTAATTCGTTTTTCCCTTCCCATTTTACAAATACACAACATCTTTGGTGTTGGAAAACGTGCAATAATGCTTGTTAACCAAGAATTTGCTGGTTTCTAATTTGTAATTAGCAACTTTTAATTATTACAATTAAAATAGTTTGAAATAATAACGATAATAATATATTAAATAAATTATTTAAGCTAATTGTATTAAATTAATACAATGTTTTATTTTGATACATTTTGTAGAAGTTGAAATTCTTAAATTACTATAATTTTTAGCTATTTTTGCTGGTATGTTATTTGTAGATAACCACTTAAAAATAATAGGTGTTATAATATGAAATTATTTAATTACGTTTTGCTTATTTTTATAACTGTTACAATAAATGCACAAAATACAGTTTATAATACACTTGGTACTTGGTCTAATAATGGAGTGCCTAATTACTTAGAGCCGAACAATGATTTTATTTCGGCAGATTTGCTATCCAGAATTTCAGCTTCATTACCTGAAAGTCAAAAAGTGCCAAATCACCATCCTGAATACTTGACGAACAACGTTCAAACTAATGTTGTATTAACAGAAGCTTGCGATGTATGGGTAACTTTTATTTCTGAAGGTGCCGGATATCTCAATGCACTCGGATTTTATACTTACCAAAATGGTAATCCACCAACAAGTATAAACGATATCAGAAGTACAATGACAATCATTTTTCCAAATTCATCTTTTGCCGGTAGCGGCGGTGGATTAAATTCCGGTAATAAAGTAAAAATCGGAACTTTTGGAGCAAATACTGTAATTGGTTGGTTTATTGTAGCTAATGGATTTAGTGGTGGTAATATTGGAAACGGAAATTGGCTTTTATTTTCGGATGAAAACTTAAACCCTGAAAGCGATGTTAATAAAAGACAACATAATGTTTTATTACGTGACCCGGTAACCGGAAAACTAATTCTTGGTTTTGAAGATATTAGACGCGATAATGGCGGTTGTGATAACGATTTTAATGATGTCTTGTTTAATGTATATTCAAATCCTATTGAAGCAATAAGTGTTGTTGATGTGCCAACAATGGAAAATCCAAATCAATCAAATTTAGCCGACTTGGAATTACATAAATCTGTTGATAATCAAGTTCCAAATAATGGAGATAATGTATCTTTTACTTTGACTCTGAAAAATAACGGCCCATCTTCGGCAACAAATATAAAAATTTCTGATGTTTTGCCTTTAGGATTAGATTATCTATCTAATACAGCATCTAAAGGTTCTTATAACAATAGTAACGGTGAGTGGGCTATAAACTCATTGTTGGTTGACGAAACTGCCACTTTGACAATCACTTGTAAAGTAAATAGATATGCGTCTTCATTTAACTTAGGAATTGCCTCTGAATATAATGTGTTCGCCTTGAGAGATATGAATCAACCTTCATGCGATACTGAAGGAAAAGTTGCAGTAGGAAATAATGCCTTTTTGGATAATTATAGCGTAGGTGATAAGTTAGATACATTGAATGGAATTCAAGATGTATTAATAGTAGGAAACACATTGGAATTTGAAAGTGGTGCAATATATAACGGAAACGTTGTGTATGGATTTTTAACAAATTTGCCTATTTATCAAGTAAGCATTAATAATGGTACTTTAAGAAAAGATAGTGTTATTAATTTTAACTCTGCTGAAACTGAACTTAAAACATTATCAAATACATTTAAAAATTATACTGTTAATGGCACAGTTGAAGTTTCGTATAATGATTTGATTTTAACAGGTACAAACCCCTTGTTAAATGTATTTTCTGTTACCTCTAATCAAATCAGCAATACAACTAATTTTATAATTAACTCTCCAAATGGAAGCGTTGTTTTAGTAAATGTAAGCGGTACAGGTGCAGACTGGAAAGGTGGACATGTTGTTTACGGTACAGCTATTAATAATGTCCTTTATAATTTTTATGAAGCTGAAAACTTAAAAATAAGTAATGTTGATATTCAAGGGTCACTTTTAGCTCCTTATTGTGATTTGGATTTCCCTTCTGGATTAATTAGCGGACAAGTTGTGGTTAAAAATATTTTGGGAGCAGGCCAATTTAATTGGGATAAATTTTTAGGAAATATTCCTTTAGATCAAAAAATTATAAATACTGCAAATATTAGCTCCTTAACTGAAGTAGATGGCAATTCTAATAATGATAATGCTCAAGTTGAATTAGTTGTTGGAGGAACACCCAATCCAAATCCTCCTGATGCTACGGTACAGTGGACACAATTAAGTACTTTCCCTCAAAATGAAATGGTTTGGGCAATGATAGAAGCAAATGGTGCTGTTTATGTTGGTACTTATGGTGGAAAGATTTATTATTCCCAAGGTCAATTAGGTCAATGGGTTAGAATTAATAATGATATGAACGTTGGTTACATTTGGTCGTTAGATTATTCTAATGGAGCCTTGTATGCCGGAACAGAACAAGGAGTATTTGTTACTTACGATAATGGATCTAATTGGGAAAATATTGGGTTAAATAATTACGATGTAAGATCGTTAATAATTGGCAACGACAATACTAAATCATCGGTTATGTATGCTGCAACATGGGGATTTGGTGTTCTAAAATCAGTTGATGGTGGTGTAAATTGGACAGAAGCAAATAATGGTCTACCAAACAAAGCAGTTCAAACTTTGTTGTTTGGTGCTGCTGGCGAGCTTTATGCCGGAACATTTGGCGGTGGTGTTGCAAAATCAGTTGATGGTGGTGAAAATTGGACTGCAATGGATAACTCTTATCCATACATTTGGAAATTAGCAATTGATAACGAAGGGAATTTGTTTGCCGGCACATATGGCAATGGTTTATATAAATCCGTTGATGGAGAAAGCTGGAGCTGCAGTAACGAAGGGATAAATTCACAGCATATTTATTCTATTAATTTTGATAATGATAATAACGCTTATGTATGTTCTTGGTCAGCCGGTATATTTGCATCAACCAATTCCGGCGAAAACTGGGAATCACTTGGAATGGAAGGAATGGGTGCAAGTTCAGTTATGCTTGAACCTGAAAGTAATTCTATTGTTGTAGGTACGGCAGACGGTGCAGTTTTCTCAAGACCGGCAGTTGTAGTTGGAATTGAAGATGATGAAGTTAAAACTCCTACAACTTTTGAATTAAAACAAAATTATCCAAATCCATTTAATCCTTCAACAACGATTAAATATAGTATTGCAAAAGCAAGTTTTGTCACCTTAAAAATTTATGATATTTTAGGAAAAGAAGTTGCAACTCTTGTTAACGATACTCAAAAACAAGGTGAATACGAAGTGCATTTTAACGCAAAAAATCTTGCAAGCGGAATGTATATATATCAAATTAAAGCAGATAATTTTGTTAGTTCCAAGAAATTAATGCTGATGAAATAGGATAATTAATTCTCAATTTTTAATTCTTAATTTTGAATTATTGAATGCCGCTCAACAATAAAAACGTTGAGCGGCTTCGTTTTGTAAATGCAAAAAATCTAAATTCTATAATCCTCAGTCTTATTTTTGATATATGTTTAGTAAATCCAGGTTTCCAGTCTCAAGTATCCAGTCTCAAGTTTCTGTTTTCGTCACTTGTCACGTTTTCTTACGAATTACGCTATCACTATTAGCTATCCGCTGTTAACTGTTATACGTCGCTTGTCTCTATGAAATATGAACTAAACTCAAATAATTAGTGTTTGATAAATATTAGCAAAAAACATATGGTGGTAAATTAAGTATTGATTATTAATAGCACTATATGTAGTTTGCAATAAAAAATAAAAGTTATGGGAGCAATTGTATATTGGTCAATAATCCGGACGGCAATATTAATTCCGGTATTATGGCTGCTGTTAGAATATAATGTTTTTGAATATGGAACATGGTGGATGTTAGGCGTATTATCTTTATATGGTGTAATAATTCATCCGGCTATAATTCAATATAATATATTTATGCAGAAAAATAAGGAGATTATTGAAAATACACTTTGTTCATCATGTAAAAATTTTGATAAAACAGCTGTATTATGTATTAAGCATGATAAATACCCAACTAAAAACGAACTTCCTTGCGAAGGATTAGATTGGGAACCAGAGTTAAATAATTATGAGAAAGAAGAAATTGCCGAGTAAAAGAGTAGAATCGTTTTCTGAAACAAAATTTTGTACTGAATGTGGTGACGACTTAAACGATTTTTCAATGACCGAAAGAGCTAAGCACATTGACGAAGTAAAAGCAAATTTTGAAAACTGTAAAAAAACCGGAAAATTCAAAGGGGATAGGTGTTCTAAGTTATTTATAGCTTCTGACCCTGATTTAATACTTCCGGATGAAGATTTTTAAATATCTCTTCACAAGCATCTATAAATCTTGGTCCAGGTCTAAAATAAATATTTGCATCAATTAAAAAAACGTTATTGTTTTTAACTGCATCAATATTTTTCCATTCGGGATACATTTCCAACAATACGTTTTTAACATCCTTTTTATCTGTTGCATAAAGAATAAAAGATGGGTTTCTTTTTAAAATTTCTTCTCTATTTAAAATAGGGTAATTGATCTTTGTATCTTCAACAATGTTTTTCATTCCACAAACTTTAATGTATTCATTTAAAAAAGTATTAACTCCGGCAACAATTAAGGGTTTTAATTCAATAATAAACATAACTTTTTTTGCCGTGTGCGTTACAGAATTAGCATTTAAAACAGACATTCTTTTATCCCAACTCTTAACACAACTATCCGAAAGAGTTCTTTTATTAAAGATGTTCCCTAAATCGGTGAGTGTTTTTTTAATACCTTCAAAATTTCTTGGGTTTGAAACAAAAACTTTAATTCCTAAGTCAACCAACTTTTTATAGCTTTCTTTTGTATTCCCTTCAACAGATACAAAAACTATATCCGGCTTTAACATTAATATTTTTTCTGCATCAATCGATAAAATATCGCCTACTTTTGTGATTTTTTTTGCAGCTTCAGGATAATCGCAATATAAAGTGTTGCCAACTAATTTATCTTCAAGTTTTAGCAGATATATCATTTCTGTGATACTTGGAGCTAAAGATACAATCCTTTTTGGAGTACCGGAAATAGAGACTTTGTAGCCCATGTCATCTGTTAATATCTGTTTCTTGGGCAGTTCGGATTGCTGGTTTTTAGAACAAGAAGTGGTGGAAAAGCAAATTAATGCAAAAAGAAGGAGAATACTTAAACGTTTCATAAATAACTTTTATTAATAAAAAATAAACAATACTCAATATAAATATAAAAAATTACTTTTGTTACAAAAAAATAATGTTGTATATTTGCTGTGCACCTTTAGCTCAGTTGGTAGAGCATTTGACTCTTAATCAACAGGTCGGGGGTTCGAGTCCCCCAAGGTGCACATTTAAGCCCAATATCTCCCAAAGATGTTGGGCTTTTTGATTTATAATACTTTTAGAATAGGGGCATAATCAGGGTAACTAATAATTTGCTTCTTTTCTTGATTTTCAATCCAAGCGGTTTCTTCGTGTGATATTTCAATAATATCAGAAGTCTTTTTATATCTAAAATAATTTAATACAGAATTTAACACTTCTAATTCTGATACGGAAAAACAAGTCGAATCTAAATCTTTTAATGGAATTATTTTTTCATTTTCGTTACTGTTTATAGTTACAAGTTCAGTTGATAAGCAGTGATTTAGTAATAATGCGTACTTCGATTCGTATTGTTCCGGTACAGGTCCTTTGTTTATTGCGGCATAAGATGAGCCGGTTATTGATTTCCCAAAATACTTAAAATGAGAAAAATCTGCGTAAAATAAAAGTTTATTTAACCGAGTTTTAAAATTGGCATTATTTAGAAAAAATAGACACATGTTTGCAAATTTTAAATATGATGGACTATTAAATCCGTTAAATCTGTTTGGTAAATCAAATTCGTTAAAATAGTATGATTGCAATGAAAAAGTTCTTCTTTTTTCCTTTTCCTCATTAATTGCTTTTTGAATTTTATTTAATTGCTTGTTGGAGAAGAGTTCTTCTTTCTTTTGTATTAGTTTTTCTAACTCATTAGGGTTTAAACAAAGATATAAAAGATTCGCATTGCTTTCATTTGGCAATTCACCTTTTTCGTAATTCGCAAATTGATTTACTCCAAAACCTAAAAGTTCCGAAAAAGCTCTTGAGCTAAGATTGTACTTCTCCCTTAAGTTAGTTAACTGTTCCGGTGATGGAATTTGCAATTTTTCACGATATAGGTTATAAACTTGACTTAATGTAAATTCGTCAGCCTCAGTTGTTGTAAACTCCATGTTACAAACCGGGCATTTGTAATAAGCAGCAAAAACTTTAAATTCATGTTTACGGAATGGCATGTTTTTATGTTCATAATGCAACGTTGCTGATCCGTCACAAAAGGCACATTTTATCGATTTCTCCATCTTTTACTCCTGCTTAAAAGCATATTTAATTTTATGTTCCGCAATATGAAATGATACACATATAACATTCTTGTTCGGCAATCCCATGCTGATTTTTACATATATTTCTTTGTTTTTTACTTCAATTCCAAATACATATAAATCCGGATTGCCAGGAATATTTAATTCTTTCAGTGGTCCATCAGAAAAATCCATTACTGTAAGCTTTTTAAGATAATCAACTCTCTGCATAGGTTGAATTTCTAATTCAACAAGTGTTTTTAGGTTCTTGTCCCTACTAACAAAAACAACATTAAAGACATTCAGCTTAAGTAGAAAATCGTTTAAGTATTTTTCAACTTCATTTTTAGTTATCATAAAATTATACTTTTATTATTAAAAAGTCAACTATAAAGTGCAAATATTGGTAATAATACGCATTTATACCATCATAAAGTGGTGTTTCTTTATCCTTGTTAGAATAAATCCGCTAAAACAGCTTGCAAAATATTCCATTAAAACATATTTTGAATATTAACAAATCAATTTAATGGGATAATATGAAAAAATCTATACTTGTATTGCTGATGTTAATTTGTGCAGTAATTTTTGCTCAAAACGAAGTAGATTTAACTAAAAAGAAGGGTGAAGTTAAATATTCTAAAGATGATGCGAATTTGGAAGAATTGAATATCACCAAAAAAGAATATCAAGATTTTTCTAAAAATTTGGATAAGATTGTTAAAGAATTAAAACAGACCAAGATTTTACAAAATCCGATAGGGTTTTCGGCTGATGTTCAAACCACTTTTCCCGGCCAATATAAATATGCGGATTTCAAAAAGTATTACGAACCCGTTCCGGGGAATGTTACAGCCTATTTATATCAATTTGTTAAATTACATGATGGAACAATTGAGCCGGAATATAATGCCGGTGTTTACATTGATATTGATATTAATTCTATACAAGGTAATTTTTTGAGTAATGTCTTTGTGTCGTTTATGGGAGTTAAAAATGAAGAAAAATATCAGCCTGAATATATTAGTGAAGATTTTTATTTTGAACCAAAAACAATTGGTAGTATTGCCGGTTGCCCAATGTATGATAACGGAGTTGTTGTTGCAACATTAAATAATACCCCGCTGTTTATTCCATTAACACAAAAAGAGTATATTGAAAAGATTATTCTTTTGCATGAGATGGATGTTAAAAAATCGCAAGATTTCTTAAATAATGAAGTAGCAAATCTTCCTGAAACATTAAAAAAAGAAGCAGAAGAGCGGGAAAAGAATTTTAAGGAGTCGTACAATATTTTGAAGGAAACAGACCCGGCAAAAGCAGAAGAATTTAAAAAAGAGTATGAAACTGCTTTGATTGAGATAAATGCCGCAATGAAAGAAGAAGCCGAAAACAAAGATGAATATGAAAAGGGGATAAATGAGGGAATTGCCCAGCACAAAGAAATTATAAACAAGTTAAAAGCAGAACTTGAAGTTATGACTGATTCTGAAAAAAATAGTCAAGCTTATTATTTAATGAACGAAGAGGGAAAAACTTCAATGCTTGCTGATAAAAACACAGAAGGAGTTAGAGGTTTGGTTAAAATAAATAAAAACATTTATAATAATAAACTCCCAAAATCAGTTGTGCAATTAATTATTGTGCACTGTGATATACATGGTGAATCAAATATCAATCAGGTCTCTGATATGCAAAAAGATAAGATTGAAGTAAAAAAAATACAAGAACTGTATAACCAAATAAATTGGGAAAATATTTTCAAATTGTTGGGGAAATAAAATAGTATTAGTAATAGAAAAGATTTTGATAATTTAGCTTAGCTAATAAATTTACGAAACTTTAAAAACTTTACTTAAATAGTTACGCCTGAGTTTGACAGTTGGTTTCTATAAGCTGTTGTAAAATAACAATAATTGTTCAAAATATTGCAAAATGTTTACTACATTTATTGTAAATGTTAAAGAACAGAAGCATCCTCAAACAATTAAATAACTTATTTAAAATCTTAGTTGTTTTGTATTTTTGTATAAATACATTTATATTAAATAATTGGATAAACATAACAGATATAATATTTCAAATCTATACTAAATTGAAAGTGGGGTAATATGAAAAAATATTTACTTTTTGTTTGGCTTTTGTTGTTGGGGATAAATACTCTTGCACAAGAGGACCTGTATGTAACTCAAATAATTGCTGATGTTAAAATTGATAGTTTAATGCAAACAGTTAAAGAATTATCTGGAGTTGTTCCGGTAACTATTGGAGGCTCGCAATATACTATTGTTTCTCGTCATAAAAATTCTGCCACAAACAATGTTGCTGCAAATTACATTAAACAAAGATTGCAAAATTACGGCTTGACTACCTATGACCAAAATTTTAGTAGTACGGGAAGAAATGTTTATGCAGTTAAACAGGGGCAGGTTTATCCGGAAAAGAAATATATAATCTGTGCCCATTACGATGATATGCCATCCGGTTCAACAGCACCCGGGGCTGATGATAACGCAAGCGGAGTTGCTGCTGTTATTGAAGCGGCAAGATTGCTTAAGGAGTATAATACCCAATATACAATTGTATTTGCTTTGTTTGATGAGGAAGAACAAGGTTTAATTGGAAGTGATTATTTTGCCGGTCAAGCTCATTCTAATAATGAGCAGATACTCGGTGTTTTTAATGCAGATATGATAGCTTACGATGGTAATAGTGATGGAAGAGTCAATATTCATACAAAAACACTTGCAAACTCGGTTGCTTTGGCAAATACAATGGTTAATATTAATACTGGATATTCGATTGGATTAAATACCCCTATATACAATCCGGGTTCAACTGCAAGCGACCATGCATCTTTTTGGTATGAAGGTTATTCGGCAATATTGTTGATTGAAGATTATTATGGGAATGATTTCCATCCGTATTATCATACTGTAAATGATAGAATAGATTATTTTAATCTTACCTTTTTTGAAAAGTGTTCTAAATTAATGGTTGGCACTTTAACAAATTATGTTGGTGTGCAAGGTGTTGTTCCTGTTGAATTAATTTCTTTTAATTCAATAATTAATGAAACATCAATTGAATTAAATTGGTCAACTGCAACAGAAACAAATAATCAAGGATTTGATATTGAAAAATCAAACGACAATATAAACTGGAGAAAGATTGGGTTTGTTGAAGGGAATTCAACTACAACACAAATAAACAATTATTCGTTTAGCGATAATTATCCGACTAACGGAATTAACTACTATCGTTTAATTCAACATGATTACGATGGTACAGAACAAACATTGGGCTTAGTAAGTGCAAATTATATTATAACCTCAAGTTACCAATTGGCACAAAACTATCCTAACCCGTTTAATCCTTCTACGGTAATTCGTTATTCAATTCCTTCAGAATGTAATGTATCAATTAAGGTTTTCGATATTCTTGGAAACGAAATAACTGAATTGGTAAATGAAAATAAATCAATGGGCAGTTATGAAGTGGAATTTAATTCATCCTCATTAACAAAGAATATTTCAAGCGGTGTGTATTTTTACAGATTAACCGCTGTTGATAAATTTTCAGGCGAAGGATTTGTTGAAACTAAACGAATGATGATGGTTAAATAATTATTGATGGTTGAATTATATAATTATTAATGATTGAATGTCAAACGTTTATGTAAGGTTAAGTTTTAAGTGTTAAAGGTTGAATGATTGATTGTCAAACAGCATACAAACCATGCTGTTTGACGTTTTTTAAAATATTTTTCCTTGTGCCTACAATCTTCTACCTCCTTCCTTCTTCCTTCCACCTAAAAATCTTCTATCTATTTTCTAAAACCTGTCATCTGACTTCTGAATTATGTCGCCTCTACAACTATGTCGCCACTTTCGTGGCTATGGTTATGTAAGATTTTTTGTTTGTAAAAAATATGTCTTCTCTTCAGGATTTTTTAATGCTGAGAATTATGAATGTTTTTGCTTGAACCTATTACCAATTTCCTTCAACCTAAAAATCTAATTTCTAATATCTATTCTGATATCTGTTTTCTGAATTCTGATGTCTATCTTATAAATTCCCACAAAGTGGGAAAATAGTTTTAGCACAAAAGAGAAAAAGAGGATAAAAGCCACGCACGTGGCGACATAAAACTTGAAATTCTAATTTTTGAATGTTTAATTCTCAATTATTGAATGTCAAACATCATACAAACCATGCTTTTTGACGTTTTTTATGTTATTTTTTCCCCTTCTACTTCATACCTAACCTCTAATTTCTAACTTCTAATTTCTGATGTCTATTCTCTGATATCTGCAATCTGTAGTCTGAATTCTAATTTCTAACTTCTATTCTCTGTTTCCCAAACAATTTATGGTGTTTTTTTAACAAAAAGCTGTAATTATTTGTTGTTAATAATTAAAATATATGCAAATAATTATATTAATTTTTATCTTTAAGTTTAAATTATAAATTGATGAGAAAAAGCATGGAAGAAACTAAAAATACTGAGGAGACTCGCCTTTTTGAAGGGGTGCGAGGACTTGCAGTAAAAATCTTAAATAGAATAGATAGAACCGATGCTTATTTAGATAAATTATTAGATACAGAGATAAAACACGCGGAATTAAATGGAGCCGATAAAGCTTTATTGTTTGAAATAGTTCATGGCGTAATCCGTTCACTCGGTAGAATAGATTGGATATTAAATGGTTTTTATAAAGGACAGTTTTCTAAAGCAATTCCTAATATAAAAAATGCACTTAGAGTGGCATTATATCAAATAATGTTTTTGGAAAAAGTGCCCGATTATGCTGCGGTTAACGAAGCCGTAGAATTTATTAAAAAATTGCAAGGTCAAAAACCGGCGGATTTAACTAACGCTATTTTAAGAAATATTATTCGCAGTAAGGATTCTATAAGATACCCTGATCCTGAAGAAGATTTGTTAGGCTATTTAGCCGCTTATTATTCACATCCGGGTTGGTTAGTTAAAAGGTGGTTGAATAGATACAGCAGGGAGTTTACAGAAGAACTATTAAAAGCAAATAACAATAAGCCGCATTTGATTATTCGGTTTAATTCTTTGGCAACAACTAAAGAAGAATTGTTAAAATTATTGGATTCGGTAGAGCTTAAGTATAAAGATGGTAAGTATTTGTCTGATTTTATACGATTGGCAAATTTATCTAATATTTCTGATTGGGAGTATTTTAGCAAAGGGTATTTTAGCATTCAAGATGAAAGTACCGGTCTGCCTGTTACACTTTTGGATGTAAAACCTGAAATGCGAGTGTTGGATTTATGCTCGGCACCCGGTGGAAAAACAGGTTATATGTCTGCTTTGATGAATAATACCGGTGAAATTTATGCTTTGGATAAATATGAAAGCCGTTTAAAAATTGTTAGGAAAAATTTGGGTCGCCTTCATGTTGAAAATGTAAAGTATGTTGAATCGGATGCTTTGGAATTTGTTGATACTCAGCTTTTCGATAGGGTTTTAATTGATGCTCCATGTTCGGGTTTAGGTACCCTTACTAAAAAGCCTGATTTGAAATGGAAGCGTGAGTTAATGGATATAAAAAATTTAAGTGATTTGCAAGCTAAATTGATTAAAAAAGGAGCAGAGCTGCTTAAAGTTGGCGGAGTTATGGTTTATAGTACTTGTACAATTGAACCTGATGAAAACTTTGAAATTGTTAAAAAGTTTTTATTTGAAAATACTAATTATAAATTGGAAAGTGCAAAAGGAATAGTAGACGATTCATTAATAGATGAAAATGGCTGTATTCAAGCTTATCCTCATATCCATCAAATAGATGGCTCGTTTGCAGCAAAAATAATTAGAGTTGAATAGGTGAAGACATGGCAAATGATTTGCTTAAAAATTTTGCTAATGAATTAAAAACAATTCGCGAACAACAAAATTATACTTTACAAAGTTTACATAATAAAACGAGAATTGAAATTAAGTATCTTCAGGCAATTGAAGATGCAAAATTTGATATTATTGGTGACGTATATATGCGTTCCTTTATTAAAGGATACGTAAAAGCCTTAGATTTGGATGATGTATTTTATATTAAAAAATATGATTTAGCAAAAGATGGACGTGATATTAACGACCCAATTGAAGAGGAAGAAGTTGTTGAAGAGGTTGAAACTGAATTAGATGATGATATCAAAGAAAGCGACCCGCCAGCAAAACCCCATACACCTCGAAAACAAATAAAATATAACGAAGATACTGAAGTTAATACTGCTCAAATGAAACGTAGTTTTAATATAGTAATTTACATATTTTTAACAATTGTAGTTGCACTAATTATAGCAATTGTATTAATTGTAAGAAGTTCCAAACCTGAAATTGTTGTTGAAAAATCGTATGAAGAAGTTGTTAAAGAGCAGGAAGAACGATTTCAAATGAACGAAGAATTGCGTGATTCTTCATTTGTTTATACTAATGGAAAACTTAATGTTAAACTGAAAGCACATGAAATGTCATGGTTTAAATTCAAAATTGATACTGATGAGCCGGGCGAGTTTTTATTACGAAGAAATAAAGATACTTTAATTGTTGCTGATAAAGTTATGGAACTCCATATTGGAAATGCAGAGGGGATTGAAATTTTTATAAATAATATTAAAACCGAAATTCCTGGTGCAAAATCGCGTGTTAAGTATATTCGCATAGATCCTTCTGGTATTAGCGAAATAAAAAATAAAAGTGGATATAGGAATGACACCTCAAGAAATTAAAGAAAGGATCGAATTTCTTAAAAATTTAATTAATGATTATGATTATCATTATTATGTTTTGTCAGAACCTAAGATATCGGATTTTGAATACGACACTTTATATTCGGAATTAAGAAAATTAGAGGAAGAAAATCCTCAATTTAAGAGTATTGACTCTCCAACTCAAAGAGTAGGAAGTGATATCAGTAATACTTTTGAAAGTGTTACGCATGATGTACCAATGTTAAGTTTAGCAAATACTTACAACGAAGGGGAATTAATAGATTTCGATAGAAGAGTTTGCGAAGGATTACCGGAAGGTGAATCTCCTGAATATATAACCGAACTAAAAATTGATGGTGCATCTGTAAGTATTAAATATAAAAATGGAAACTTTACTGTTGCAGCCACGCGTGGTGATGGTGTTGTTGGTGAAGATATTTCTAATAATATTAAAACAGTAAAAAGTATTCCGCTTAAAGTTAAAAATATACCTTTAGAGTATGATTTAACTGAATTTGAAGTGCGTGGTGAAGCATATATGGAGCTTGAAGCTTTTAGTAAGTTAAACAAAAAACGTGAAGAAGCAGGTGAAAAACTTTTTGCAAATCCAAGAAATTCAGTTTCAGGCTCTCTTAAGTTGATTGATCCTCAAATGGTTTCCGAAAGACCGATTGATTTGTTTTTATATTACCTTATAAGTAAAACTGCAAAATTAAATTACCATGCCGAAAACCTTAACCTATTGCAAAAAATGGGTTTTAAGGTTAACAAAAATTACAAAGTTTGTAAAAATATAAATGAAGTTTTGGAATTCTGCCACTATTGGGAGAATGAAAGATATAACCTGCCATATGAAATTGATGGGGTTGTTATAAAGGTAAACTCATTAAGGCAACAAGCAATATTAGGAAGTATTGCCAAATCTCCACGGTGGGCAGTTGCTTATAAATTTAAGGCTAAGCAGGCAAAAACAAAACTGCAGGGAATAACATGGCAGGTGGGCAGAACCGGAGCAGTTACTCCTGTTGCGGAACTAAATCCGGTGTTTTTAGCAGGCTCAACAATAAGCAGAGCTACACTTCATAACTTTGATGAAATAAGTAGAAAAGATATCCGTGTTGGCGATACTGTTGTAATTGAAAAGGGGGGAGATGTAATTCCCAAAATAGTAAGTGTGGATTTAGCAGAACGATTAGAAGAGTCTGTTATTACCCAAATGCCGGATTATTGCCCTGTTTGTAATGGAAAACTTGTTAGATTTGAGGGTGAAGCCGCAATTTATTGCGAAAATGCAGAATGTAAAGCACAAATTGTTGGCAGATTAATCCATTTTGCATCAAGAACTGCAATGGATATTGAAGGTTTAGGTGAATCCATTATTGAACTATTTGTTGAATTAGGTTACTTAAATAATTTTACAGATATATACAAATTACAAGAGTATAAATACGATTTACTGCAATTAGATAGATTTGGCGAAAAGAGTATAAATAATCTTTTAAATTCAATTGAAGAAAGCAAAAGACAACCTTTTGCAAAAGTTCTTTTTGCCCTTGGAATTAGATATGTTGGAGCAGGGGCAGCCAAAAAAATTGCAAAAGCATTTAATTCTATTGATAAACTAATTAATGCCGACGAAGAATCAATTTTAGCTATAAATGAGATTGGCCCAAGCATTAGTAAAAGTATTAAAGAGTTTTTTAGTAAAAAAGAAAACTTGGAAGTAATTGAACATTTAAAAGGTTATGGATTGAATTTTGAGAGTAATGAAGAAGCTCTTTCTGATTCACCAATATTTGGAAAATCGTTTGTTTTAACAGGAACTTTAACTATAAAACGTGAAGAAGCTGCTGAAAAGATTGAAAAACTTGGTGGAAAAGTTGTTTCATCTGTTAGTAAAAATACCGACTATGTTTTAGCAGGCGAAAATGCAGGTTCAAAACTTGAAAAAGCAAACAAATTAGGGATAAAGGTGTTAAATGAAGAAGAATTTAGTAGTTTAATCCAAACGTAAAAATATGATTGAAAAAATTAAATTAATACTTGGTAGATATTTTTTTCATAAAAAGCTGAAAGATAATAAAATTACTTCATTTAAGAATTTTTTTACTGATTCAGTTGATTATTTTATTATATTGCCGGAAGACGATGAAAGTTTTAAAAACTCATTAACAGTTGTTCAGTTTTTATTAGATTTACAAAAGAATATTACTCTGTTTGTAGTAGATTTTCGGAAAAATCTTATTCCTGATAATACTAAACATAAAATTATTTCGTTTGAATCTACGCAAAAAAGTAAATTAAACTTACCAAAGCGAGAATTGTTGGAACAAATAAACAAATATCCTTATGATATAGTAATAGATCTTAACAGGGGAAATAATATATTTTATAGTGCAATAGCCAATTTTGTAAAATCGAAGTATAGAGTGGGTTTTAATAAGGAGTTTGCAGAGCTTTATTATAACTTTTTAGTGTTAAACGATAAAATAAATTCTGATATTTCATATAAAAATTTATTAAATTCACTAAAGATGTTTTAATTTTTAATAATAGTTTATAACATTTAATAAACAGAAAAATTATGAGTAATAATATTAACTTTGAGTTCAAAAGAGTAAATGACATAACAATCTTTAAGTTAAACGAAAAAAGATTTGATGCCTCGATAGCCGGATTAGTTAAAGGCGAGTTTACAATTGTACTTCATACTGAAGAAATTCAAAAAATGATTTTTGATTTATCGGAAATTGATTATTGTGATAGTTCTGGTTTGAGTGCAATTTTATTGGCTTTTAGGATTCTTCAAGCAAATGAAGGTAAAATTCTTTTAGCCGCTCCTCGCAAAAATGTCCGTTCGTTAATCGAGATATCACAACTTGATAGGGTTCTAAAAATGTATGATACAGTTGAAGAAGCGATGGATAAATTTATTAATGAATAGAGGAAATAATATTGGAACGATTATTAGATTATGTGATTATTGCGGCGTATTTGATAGGTATAGCAGTTTTTGGAGTTTTATCGGGTGGTAAACAAAAGTCAGTAAAAGACTATTTTCTTGGGTCTGATTCTGTACCCTGGTGGGCAGTTTGTTTTGCAATTGTAGCTGCCGAAACAAGTACACTTACTTTTATTTCTATTCCGGGATTGGCTTATTTAACAAATTTAAATTTTTTACAGTTAACGGTTGGTTATTTGCTGGGCAGAGTTGTTGTGGCTTATTTCTTTTTACCTTCTTACTTTAAGGGTGAATTAAATACAGCATATGCATTTTTAGAAGGAAGATTTGGGACAAAAACAAGAAGATTTGCATCAGTTGTTTTCCTTTTTACTCGTACTGCTGCCGATGGAGTAAGATTATTTGCTACTGCTATTCCATTAAAGTTGTTATTAGATATTAATTATCCAACGGCAATTATTATTATTGCAATTATTTCGTTAGGATATACTGTGACCGGTGGAGTTAAAGGCATTATCTGGGTTGATGTTATCCAGATGTTTACATATATAGTAGGTGCCATTATTGCAGGCATTATATTAATTGGGTTATTACCAAATGGATTAGATACTTTGTTTAATGCTGCAATAGCAGATGACAAATTTAGTATTATCAATTGGGGATTTGATAAAGGTATTGGCGGATTTTTTGCACAACCATATACTTTAATTGGAGGTCTTTTAGGTGGTGCATTTTTATCGATGGCTTCACATGGTACCGATCAGTTGATTGTTCAACGTTTATTAACAACCAAAAGCTTAAAAAATGCTAAAAAAGCGATTATTACAAGTGGTGTTGTTGTAATATTTCAATTTGCTATTTTCTTAGTTGTTGGTGTTGCTTTATACGCTTATTATGGTCACATGGATATTAAATCAGATGAAATTTTCCCAAAATTTATTATTGAAAAATTGCCTGTTGGAATTTCGGGATTTATAGTAGCCGGTTTATTTGCAGCAGCATTATCAACCTTGGCTGGTTCAATCAGCTCGTTATCATCTTCAACTATGCTTGATATTTATAAACCGATGTTTGGTAAAAATTTAAGTCCGGAAAGAGAACTTAAAATATCGCGTTATATTACAGTAATTTGGGCTGGTTTGCTTGTTTGTGCTGCTATTTTATTTATGGAGTCACCTGCAGCTGTTGTTGAATTGGCATTAAGTATAGCTTCATTCACATATGGTGGTTTGTTGGGTACTTTTATTTTGGGATTGATAAATAAAAAGGCAAAACAAGAAGATGCACTTGCCGGTTTTACAGCAGGAATTTTTGTAATGATTACAGTAATATCATTAAAATTAGTTGCATGGACATGGTTTACATTAGTAGGAGTTATTACAACAGTTGCAATTGGATCGATATTAGCTGCTTTGAGTGATAGAAAACAAGGTGAAACGAAATAATATAGGATTTTTATGGTAGGATTAGATTGGTCGGTTATAATTGTATATTTTATTTTAGTATTTAGTGTGGCTTATTACTATTATAGAAAATCGAGTAATAACACTCAGGAATTTTTCTTATCCGGTAGAAATATGCCCTGGTGGTTAGCCGGAACAGCAATGGTAGCAACAACTTTTGCAGCAGATACTCCCCTTGCGGTTACTGAATTAGTTGCAAAAAATGGTATTGCAGGTAACTGGTTATGGTGGAATTTAGCAATAGGAAGTACTTTAACAGTTTTCTTTTTTGCAAAATTATGGAGAAGAGCCGGAATTTTAACAGATGTTGAGTTTGTTGAAATGAGATATTCCGGTAAACCTGCAGCTGCTTTAAGAGGTTTTAGAGCAATTTATCTTGGCTTTTTTATGAATAGTATTGTTCTTGCTTGGGTAAATAAAGCTATGGAAAAGATTTTTCAAGTAACAATTCCAAATTTTGATTCATTTACTTTAGTTATTATCTGTATGGTTGCAATTTCGGTTTATGCTGCTTCTTCGGGTTTGTTAGGTAGTGCCCGTATTGATGCAATTCAATTTGTTATTGCAATATTTGGAAGTATTTTGTTGGCTGTTATTGTAGTTAGTATACCGGCAGTTGGCGGTATAGATGGTATTAAGTTTAGTTTGGAAAAGTGGGTTTTTGACTTTACGCCTAATATTGGTACAAGTATAACAGAACCAATTTTAGGTGGAACTTTGGCAATATCGGTAGGAGCTTTTATTGCTTATATTGGTGTTCAATGGTGGGCATCTTGGTATCCGGGTGCTGATCCTGGTGGCGGTGGTTATATAGCTCAAAGAATGATGTCTGCAAAAAACGAATCACACTCATTGTTTGCAACATTGTGGTTTACAATTGCTCATTATTGCTTACGTCCTTGGCCTTGGATTATTGTAGCTTTAGGTGCATTGGTTCTTTTCCCTCAGTTATCCGATTATAATCTTAGTAAAGAGCAAGTTGCTGCCTATAAAACAGCATATGAACAATTTAATGACGCAAAATCGAGTAATATTGCTTTAGAAGATAAAATTAAGGATCCTGAAATTCTTAAGAACGCACAAGCTTTTAATGACCCAAAATTTTATGAAAGTTTTGAAAATTATGTAGACCCCGGTAAAATGTATCCCAAATTAATGATGCGTTATTTACCAAGTGGTTTATTAGGATTGATGATTGCTGTATTTTTAGCTGCATATATGTCAACAATTTCATCGCAGTTAAACTGGGGAACTTCATATATTATAAATGACTTTTATAGAAGATTTTTTAAACCAAATGCAGAAGAAAAACATTATATTTTGATTTCAAGATTATCAATTGTGGTTTTAATTATAGCTTCTTTGTTTATCACAAAGTACTTGTTAAATACAATTTCCGGTGCATGGGAGTTTATTATTAATGCAAGTGCAGGATTAGGAGCCGTATTAATTTTACGTTGGTATTGGTGGAGAGTTAATGCGTGGAGTGAAATATCAGCAATGATAGCTCCATTAATTATTTATCCAATTGCAAAATATGGATTTGGTTTGGAATCACCAATTACGCTTTTCCCAATTGTTTTGGGTACAACCATTGTGTGGTTAGTTGTTACATTTATCACTAAACCGGAAAAAGAAGAAACTTTAAAGAACTTTTATGAAAAAATACATCCGGGTGGTTTTGGATGGAAGAAATTTGCAAAGAAATATCCAAATGTTAAACCTGATACAGGATATGCGATTTTATTTGTAAATTGGATTTTAGGGATTATTGTAGTTTATATGACGCTTTTTGCAACCGGAAGAATCATATTTAAAGATTACATACAAGGATTAATCTCCTTAGCTATTGCAGTTGTAAGTGGTATAATTATTTATTTAAATTTTAAAAAACAGAGTATTAATGCAGAAACAACAACTAAATGAAAAACAGTTAAAAAATTTACGCCTAATTGTATTTGATTTAGATGGTACTTTAGTTAACGATGAAAATGAAATAGGAAAAGATACTCAGCGATTAGTAAAAGAATTAAAAAAACTTGGTGTTAAATTATCGTTTGCGTCAGGCAGGTTGCATAGTGCAATTATTGACCATGCTGCAACATTGAATATTCAAACGCCGTTAATTTCTCTTGATGGTTCTTTGATAAAAAGTTATCCTGAAGGAAAGACAATTTTTAATTCATATATCAAAGAGAAACATGTACAACGAGCGGTTAAATATGCTGATCAATTTTTATTGAAAATAGCATTATGCCATGATGAAGCTATCTATTATACTGAACACGATGTTTTAATCCCTCAGTTGTTAGATAAGTTTGGTGCCGAGTACAAAGAAGTAAGTTCATTTAATGGTTTGATGAGTAGTGTTTTAGAAATTGTTATTACCGGAGATATGCGAGATTCATTAAAGTATGTTGCCAACAAGATGATTTTTCCATATGCATTCGGTTTAACAACAGCTCAGTACAAATCACAAAGAGTTAAAGGACAGTATTATTTAGAAATAAGAAAACAAGGATGCAGTAAGGGGACAGGCTTAAAAAGATTACTTAATTATTGTAAAATTAAGCCTCAAGAAACAGCAGTAATTGGCGATTGGTATAACGATAGGTCGTTGTTTGAAAGCGGAGCTTTAAAAGTTGCTGTTAAAAATGCCGTACCGGAAATTCTTAGACTTGCCGATTACATAACCAAAGGCACCAATAACGAAGATGGTGTAGCGGATTTTTTGGAATTAGTATTAAAGGCTAAAACAAAATAGTATGATTTCTGAGGAAACATATAACTTCTTGATATCAAGTAAAAGAATTAAGGTTGTAATTGCAATTGCAACTGTAGTTCTAATTAGTCTAATGTTCCCAAAAGGTGAAGCATTGGAATCAGAGGTTAGTGTTGGTTCTATCTGGATTCAAGAAGATTTAATTGCATCAACTCCCTTTGAAATTCTAAAGGATAAAAGTGTTTATGAAGAAGAAAAAAAACAGGTAATGAAGTATGTATTACCTGTTTTTTTTAAAAATAACGATTTGCTTAACAAAACAGTTGATTCAATTAAATACTTTAATAAAATTTTAGCAAATACTATTAACGACGATATCATTAATGGTATTCAGCCGCGTTTGTCAAAATTGGGGATTAGGGAGGAGGATTATTCTGTTCTTAAAAACCTAAGAAAAGTTGACAACAGTTTAGCATTAAGGAATAATAAAGGATTAAATTATTTATTCAACCTTTCTGTTGAAATATACGACAAAATATATCAACGTGGTTTATTAGATAGAGAGTACGGTAAAATTAGCTTTGATAGTATTAGTGTTAGAGATGGCAAATTTGAAACTATAACTAACAAAACAAAATATTTCGATTTTAGTAGTGCAAAAAACTTTGTGATGTTATATATAAGAAATAATTTTAGCAATAATATTCAAGTTATTAACGCCGCTTCAAATTATTTAATGAGATTTTTAACTGCTAATATTGTATATAATGCAAAACTAACAGAAAATGCAAAGGAAGTAGCTGCCGATAAAGTTTCACGAAATATTGGTATAGTAAACGAAAATGAGCGAATTGTTGGTAAACATGATAGAATTACAAACGATATTAAATTAAAGATTGATTCTTACATGGTTGCAAAAGCTGATGAAATTGGTGCCTGGGGCAGTATTACTCAATTTATTGGAAAGCTTCTGCATATTGTTATTGTGCTTGCGTTGTTTGTTGTATATCTTTTTTTGTTTAGAAAAAAGATATTTTTTGATAACAAAAAATTACTTCTAATTGCAATAATTATTGTATTTATAAGTTTTATTACATTTATATTTAGGCAATTAAATGTTAATGCACCTGTTGAGTATTTAGTATTTATTCCTGTTTCTTCCATGTTATTAACTATAATTTTCGATTCTCGAATTGGATTTTATGGTACTGTAATTGTATCTTTAATTGCCGGTGGTTTAAGGGGGAATGATTATATCTTTTCCGTTATGAATATTGTTGCCGGTGGTCTTGCAGCTTATACAGTAAGAGACATTAAAAATAGGACACAAATTTACAGGTCGTTTTGTTTTATCCTTATTGCCTATTTGGCAGGTATAATAGGATTTGGTTTTGAACGGTTTGATTCTTATTTAACCATATTGTGGAATACTGTTTTTGCAATCTCAAATTCAATTATCAGCCCTGCATTAACTTTTGGATTAATAATTTTTATTGAACGTACATTTAAAATTACAACAGAATTAACATATCTTGAATTAACTGACTTTAATTCACCTGTGTTAAAAGAATTAGCCCAGTCCGCACCGGGGACCTTTACTCACTCAATTTCAATAGGAGCATTAGTGGAAGGAGCTGCCGGAGCTATTGGTGCCAATCCTATTCTTGCTCGAGTTGGTGCATATTATCATGATATTGGAAAACTTAGCGACCCGGAAGCTTTTGTGGAAAATCAATTAAATAACGTTAATATTCATGAACAGGTTGAACCATTAAAGAGTGTTGAGTATATACTTAGGCATGTTACAAAGGGGATTGAATTTGCTAAAAGGCATAAACTTCCTGAAGAAATTATTAAGTTTATTCCTATGCATCATGGAACAATGGTGATTTCTTATTTTTATGAAAAGGCAAAAACATATTATCCGCCGGAAACGGTAAATATTGAAGATTACCGATACAAGGGACCTAAACCTAATACAAAAGAAACGTCGTTATTAATGCTGGCAGATGCATGCGAATCAGCAGCAAGAGCAATGATTGAACCTGATGCCAATAAAATTGAGAATATGATAAACAACCTTATCAAAATGCGTTTAGAAGACGGTCAATTGGATGAATCGCCATTAACAATTCAAGATATGAAAAAAATAAAAGAATCATTTTTAAATATCTTAGTAAGCCAGCATCACAAAAGAATAAGATACCCTAAACAAGAAGAATTAGAAAGCAATTCAAAAGCCCAAAGTTAATGGATATTTTATTAAAAGAGTTTTTAACTGTCCTAAAGTTGGAATTAAATCTTTCGGATAATACTGTTATTTCGTACGAGACGGATTTAAATAAACTAATGCTGTACTGTTCTGATGTAAGTATTAACGATTGGGATAATATAACTGCGGATATATTAACTGATTATTTTTTAATTCAACAAAAAAATGGACTAACAAACTCCACTACGGCAAGGTATATTTCGTCATTTAAAAGTTTTTTTAATTATTTACATCAAAATAAATATATTAGAATAAATCCAACTGAAAGATTATCTTCTAATAGAAGGTACCGAAAATTGCCTGTTGTATTATCAATAAGCGAAATTGATAAAATGTTTGCTTTGCCGGATACTTCCGATACATTAGGCTTGCGCGATAGAGTATTAATGGAAGTTATGTACTCATCAGGCTTACGTGTTTCGGAGTTAATTAATCTGAAAATAAGTGATTTGTTTTTAAGTGATGAAGTAATTAGAGTGCTTGGAAAAGGCTCCAAGCAAAGAATTGTACCAATAGGCAGTAGTGCAATAGAATGGTTGAATAAATATTTTGTTTATGCCCGTCCAATATTAGAAAATAAATTAAAAAGTAAAAATTACGTTTTATTAAATAGGCGAGGCACACAGCTATCACGTATGGGAGTATGGAAAATAATTGATTTTTATACTAAAGAAGCAAATATTAATAAAGAAGTACATCCTCATACATTTCGACATTCTTTTGCAACTCATCTTGTAGAAGGAGGTGCAGATTTACGTGCTGTTCAAGAAATGCTTGGACACGCCGATATTTCAACTACTCAAATTTATACACATATAGATAGAGATTATATTAAACAAGTACATAGGGAGTTTCATCCGCGTGGAAAATAATAAACATAAATTTATTTTATTGCTGGCTGTTGTTGCTTTGTGGGCATGTAGTAATACCGATAAAAAAAATAATACTACTAATGATTTCTATTCAGTTGTTGTTAAAACATTTTCGGATTTGGACTCGGTTAATTCGTATCAAAAAGAATTGTCCAATATTATTTCTGATACTATGTTTGTAAAGACTTTTGTAAAAGCTGATAAACAAGTCTACTCGTTATGTTTAGGTAAATATGATTATAGCTTTGATGCAGGCGAAAGAGGATTATCGCTTTGGCAAGATTCCATTATTACCAATTTCAAAATTATTAAAGGTGATTCTTTAATTTATGATTCTTTTTCAAATATTTTATTTTTGGGTTATCATCAAAAGAAAATCAGTCTGTATAATTTTAATCTTCTAAAAAAGACTATAAAAATGTTATGGACAGATCCCAAAAGAAATATTATAAGCATTAATAGTGATGAAAAAAATCAAATGGTTTATGTGTTGACTGCCGATAAAAATCCTAAATATAAAGGATATCCTATATTAAAAAAAATTGAAATAAATAAATATAATGTCAACAATAATACATTTAAGAATATTGATAAAATAAATACATTGTTTCAGGTTTTTTCAACATTTGAACATGATAATATGTTTAAGCTTACCTACTTAAATTTTGATTCAACAAATATGCAGAAGGTAAATAAAACGACAAATTATTATTCTTCAGAAGGAGTGAAGGTTGAATCGAAATTTGAATCCTTTGATGTACTTAAAAACGGGATACCCAACTTAGGGACTGTTGTAATAAAAGTGAAATCACCATCAGGCAAACATTTTATTGATTTTAACCAATCAGATGGACTTACGCAATTATTTTATAAAGACTTAAATACAAAGGTTAAAACTTATATTACAAGTGCTAACTATTCAGTATCGCGAGTTGATTGGAGTAATGATGAAAGATACGTAATAATATATCTTGAGAAATATGATAACACCGACATGCAGTCAAGTATACAGTCACTTTTAATTGCTTACGATATAAAAAACTCGGAGATGTTGTATGTAGTTGAAAATGATTCAAATATTGATTTTATTTTACGAAGTGGTTATTTAGTGTATGAACAAATAAATAATAATGTAAAAAAAATTATTATATATAATCTTAAAACAAAAACAAATATTCACGAAATCGAAACAAAACTCGGTTGTGGAATTAAAACTTTAAATATTATAGAGAAATAGTGGATACATACTTTAGAATATTACGTTACGTTAAACCGTACTGGAAACATTTAGCTTTATCAATTGTTTGTACAATTCTTTATGCATTGTTAAATGGTCTTTCAATTTATCTTACAATTCCTTTATTAGATACTTTGTTTAATGAAAACAAAGCTGTAACTAAAACAGAACAATCGGTTACATCTGTGCAAAGTATTAAAAAGCCAACAATTATTGAAGATGGAATGGAGGCGGTATCGAAAAAAGCAAAAGAGTTTATCTTTTCCGGTACTACTAAAGATATTTTATTAAAAATATCAATTATGGTTTTGTTGGCATTTTTAGGCAAAAACTTTTTTGGCTTTATGCAGTCTTATTATTTAGCTTTTGTTGAGCAAGGGGTTGTAAAAGATATTAGGGATGCTGCTTATATTCATCTACATAATTTGCCAATGAGTTTTTTCAAAAATGAAAAAACCGGACATTTGATATCAAGAATAACAAATGATGTTAATATTATTCAGAATAGCGTTTCTACTGTGTTTCTAAATATGATTCGTGAACCAATTACTATTGTAGTGTTTTTGGGTATGGCTGTTTCCATAAGTTGGAAATTGACTGTATTTGCATTGTTGGTTTTGCCTTTTTCCTTGATAATTATAGGATATATTGGATTACACTTAAGAAAACATAGTGCAATTATTCAAGAAAAGATGGCAGATATTACTACAATATTGCATGAAACAATAAGTGGAGTTAAAATTGTAAAAGCATTTGGTAAAGAACACTATGAAAACAAAAAGTTTAAAACTGAGACACTAAATTATTTTAAGTTGGTTATTCGCCTTACTCGAATAAGAAATGCAGCAAGCCCCTTAACTGAATTTTTAAGTGTAGTAGTTGGAGCTGTAATTATTTATTATGGTGGAATTTTAGTTTTAGAAGATAAGGTTATTGCAGCAAGTGAGTTCCTGGGGTTTTTGTTTGCAATTTTCCAATTAATGCCGCCAATAAAAGAATTAAGCGGTGTAAATAACAGAATTCAAGAATCAAGTGCAGCAGGCGATAGAATTTTTGAAATTATGGATATTGAACCACAAATAAAAGATATTACAAATCCAGTTAGCATAGAAAACTTCTCTTCAAATATAAAGTTTGATAATGTTTGTTTTCATTATGATGATTCAGATGAGTTGGTATTAAAAGATATTTCATTTGAAGTAAAAAAAGGAGAAGTAATAGCTTTAGTAGGTAGTAGTGGTGGAGGCAAGACTACACTTGTTGATTTATTACCCCGCTTTTACGATCCTTCATCGGGAGTAATCTATTTAGATGGTCGAAACATAAAAGATATAAAAGTTTCGGATTTGAGGAGTATGATGGGTATTGTTACTCAAGAAACCGTATTATTTAACGAATCGGTTAAAAGTAATATTGCCTATGGAATGGAGCAGATAGATGAAGAGGAATTGTTAAAGGCTTCTAAAGCAGCAAATGCACATGTTTTTATTGAGGAACTTCCTAAGGGTTATAATACTATTATTGGTGAAAGAGGAACAAAACTTTCCGGTGGTCAAAGACAACGAATATCAATAGCTCGTGCTTTATTAAAAAATCCTCCAATTATGATTTTAGATGAAGCCACTTCAGCTTTAGATAATGAATCGGAGGCATTAGTTCAAGAGGCTATTGAACATTTAATGAAAGAAAGGACGACGTTTGTTATTGCACATAGATTAAGTACAATTAGAAATGCTGATAAAATTGTCGTAATTGATAATGGAAAAATTGTACAAATGGGCAAACATGATTTATTATTACAGGATGAACATGGTATATATAAAAAGCTTTATGAACTTCAGTTTAGGAAATAATGGAAAATAATAAAACCCTTAAAATTATTGATAATGCAATATTAGTATTTATTATAATATTTTTAGCAAGTTTAACAAATTCTATTTTTGTAAATCAATTGGGTTACTATGGGGCTTTATTGCTCGTATTAATTAGATACGCTATTACAAAAGAAAATCCTTTTTCCAA
The DNA here is from genome assembly GCA_963663265.2 of Melioribacteraceae bacterium. Classification (GTDB taxonomy): domain Bacteria; phylum Bacteroidota; class Ignavibacteria; order Ignavibacteriales; family Melioribacteraceae; genus JAEXOD01. The sequence continues at coordinate 1,176,680 of CAXXXM010000002.1, read as the reverse complement.
AAATGGATTGGGTTTAGCTTTGGTTTTGTTTTTATCCGCTGAGCTGATTTCTGCCGTTTTTTCAGACAATCGTTCAGGTGCGTTTAATAATTTGTTAAAAAGAGCCTTATTAGTTCCCCTTTTATATCTTATGCCGGCAGTAACAAAAAGCGAAGAAAGAGGAAGACTATTTGTAAAGGTATTTTTAGCTGCTGCTTTTATTATGATTGGAATATATTTAGTTGTAGCTTACGAGTACGTCATAAATCGATTATATGCAGTTGAACAAAAGGGTCCATCAGTATTTAAGTTTGTAATGACAGCCGGTGGAATTATTAGTTTTATTACCATTATTGTTTTTGCTTTTTTAATAAATGAAAAAGTAAAAATGAAATATAAAATATTATTGGGCGTTTTATTTTTAATGTCATCTATATCATTATTGGCTAATTACTCGCGTGCAGCTTGGCTTGGTGGGGCAATGGGTATTGCAACAATTTTGTTTGTTAAAAGGAAATATTTAATTCTTGCTATCCCTATTTTATTGGTGGTGGGCTACTTAATTGCCGTTCCTAACAAAAGTTTTGTAAGATTATATAAATTTGCAGATAATAAAATTACTGAATTAAAGAATATTAATACTGAAGGGAAGGCTAAATCAGCATGGAAAAAAGAGAACCAAATTATTATAAGCGATTATGAAAATGGTCTTTTAGTAAATGATTTTAATGCTGTTACTCAACACATAAAAAATGATTATGTTACAATTCGTGTTGACCAATGGGGGCAAAATACGTATCCTGCTTATTACTCAAACAACAAATATATTGTTTATAAATACTTAAATAATAAATTACATAAAATTAACTCATTTACAACTTCTGGTATGGTTGTTAATATGATGGGTTTTGATAATAAATTTTACATTACCCATAGAGATAGTGGTTTGGTTGTAAAAACAAATCCTGAAAATATTAAAGAAGAAGTTATTATTAATGATTTGTATAATTTTGTAGATTTTACAGTAAGCAAAAAAGTATTTGCCTGTTATTCAAATATTAATAATTCGTTGTTGGTGTATTCGGTTGTTAATGGAATACCAAAACAAAAAATATATGAAGAACAAATTAATACACAACTTACGGCATTATTCCAAAATGGAAATTATTTGTTGTTTCAAACAGATAATGGATTAAAAATATATACGGTTGATTCTAATAATGTTGTAACTTTTATTAAACAGGATGAAAGATTAAAAAGTATTACACGTTTTGCATGTGTTAGCGGGGATAGTTATGGATTCTCGTTATATGGTGATGTTTATAAGTTTACATTGATAAATGATTTTGGTTTTGAAAAATTAAAAGATAAAATATTGCCGATTACATGGTTAGAAACCGGACTAAGTGTTGCAGGTGATACTGTTATTGTGGCATACAGTAAACGTAATAGAATAGGTTCTATATTCGACCCATATCACATCACAAATATTGAACGTTTGAATCAATGGGCAACCGGAATGAGGATATTAAAAGATAATCCTATTTTTGGTGTTGGTGATATTGATATGAATCCTGTTTATGTAAAGTATAGAGCCTCGTACGAACGAGAAAACTTTGGACACTTACATAATAATTATGTCCATTTGCTTGCAATATTAGGATTGTTTGGCTTTTGTGCTGTTATGTATTTGTTTTTCCGAGTGTTTATGCTAAACATTAAGATTTATAAAAAAAATAACGAAACTCCTTTTATTTCATCATATTCATTGGGTGTTATGGGAATGTTTGTTGGATTTTTATTTTCCGGTTTAGCTGAATGGAACTTTGGAGATCACGAAATTATTACTTTGGTTTGGTTTCTTGTTGGTTTAAATATTGCATTTTATAAGTTGGTTAATAATAAAACTGTTAATGAAAAATAACAATAAAATAGAAAAACTTTCTGCAATTATAATTGCAAAAAATGAAGAAAACAATATTAAACGTTGTTTAGATAGCTTGATTGGCTGTATTGATGATGTTGTAGTAATTGTGGATAAATCAAGTACGGATAATACATTATCGGTTGTTAAAAGTTATAGTGTAAATTGCATTGAATCCGATTGGCTCGGTTATTCAAAAACCAAAACATTGGCATTAGATAATACCCTGAATAATTGGGTTTTATGGATTGATGCTGATGAATGTTTGACTGAGGGCTTAAAAAACGAACTTTTAGCATTAAAGGATACTAAAACATCTTTTTCAGCATTTAAAGTGGCAAGGCGTGCTTTCTTTTTAGGACGGTGGATTAAGCATTGTGGCTGGTATCCTGGTTATGTACCAAGATTATTTAACAAGTTGATGTGTTATTTTAATAACAATGATGTACATGAAGAACTTATTACTGAAGGTGAAATAGGGTACTTAAAGAATGATTTAGAACATTATACTGACCCAAATATAAAACACTATTACGAAAAGTTTAATAATTATACAACTTTAGCCGCAAATGAAATGTTTGGAAAATCAAAAAAAATTCGCAGAATTGATTTGGTTTTACGACCGGTGTTTTTGTTTTTTAAGATGTACATAATGAAGAAAGGTTTTTTAGATGGATTCCCGGGTTTTGTTCTTTCAATATTTTCTGCCAATTATGTTTTCACAAAATATTGCAAATTATGGGAATTACATAACTATAAATTTTCGGAGGATTAATGTTAATAGGTGTTATTCCAAATACGACAAAAGAAAATATTGTAAGTGTTGTTTCAAATATTGCAGAAAAATTTTCCGAGAATAATATTGATATTGTTTTAAGTGATTCATTGTTGCAATTTAGGGACAAATTTACATCAATACTCGAAAAACAAAAATATCTACCCGAGGAAAGTATTTTTAATACAAGCAATATAGTTGTTTCTATTGGTGGCGATGGCACAATGTTAAATACTGCATATCATACTTTAGATAAAAATGTTCCTATTATTGGAGTGAATTTTGGTAAATTAGGTTTTTTGGCTGAATATGATATAAATGATATTGAAAAGTTTATTAAAGATTTAATAAATAATAATTATTTTATAGAAGAAAGAATTGTGTTGGAAAGTTATTGCGAAAAAAATCCAGGCGAGAAGTTTTTTTCGATTAATGATATAGTGATTGAAAAAGGGGAATGGCCCAAAATGATTGAACTAAATGTTTATGTTGATAATAAATACGTCACATCATTTTTGGCTGATGGCTTGATTATAGCTACACCTACCGGCTCAACGGGTTATTCACTTTCAACAGGAGGTCCAATAGTATGTCCAAATGCAGATGTAATAACTTTAAGCCCTATTTCTGCACATTCATTAACAATGCGTCCTCTTGTTCTATCAAGCATAAATGAAATAAAAGTAATAGCCAAATCGCATCACAAAACTGTGCAATTAAGTTTTGATGGTCAGCGTGTAAAAGCAGCAAGCTCCCCAGTTGAATTGCTCATTAAACGTAGTTCAAAAAACATAAAACTTCTTCATACTCAGTCAATTAATTATTTTGAGGTTTTACGCAAAAAATTGCTTTGGGGATTGGATGTTAGAAATAATAATTAATGTCGGAAAAATAATCTATGAAGTATTTATTATTACTAATTTTTATTTGTAGTTTCATAATTGGTCAAGAAAAAAACTATTACACATATTTTGACGATAAAACAGAGAAAGACTGTATAATAGGAGTTTGCGATAGAACTGCTTTTGCAGATTCTAATTATTCCGTTTGGTTTGATACTGAATATGATGAATATGTTGTTGATGTTGAGTTTATCAAACCAATAGAAGACAAGCTAAATGAATGCGAAATAACCATTGTTTTGGCAACTTGGTGTAGTGATAGTAGAAGAGAAGTTCCACGCTTATTTAAGATTTTAGATGTAATAAATTATCCTACATCAAAACTTACAATAATAGCCGTTAATAGAGAAAAGAATGGTGTTGAAAAAGAAACCGAAGGGTTAAATATTAATTTGGTTCCAACATTTATTGTTTATAAAGACAAAAATGAAATTGGAAGAATTATTGAAACGCCTGTTCAATCTTTAGAAAAAGACTTGGCATCAATATTTAACCCTTCAGTAGAAGAGTAGTTTCCTTATTCACGAAAATCTAACTGCAAAACCTCTTCTCCCGTATTGGATTTCGTTTCGGATTCGTTTTTTGATTTTGCTACTGTTTTACTTGCAATCTCATCTTTTAAGTTGTGGTATACATAAATATCATTTTTGTAATTACGCATAATTACTTTCTTTTCATCTTTATGTAAAATATACTTTGGTAGCAAAGGAATTTTACCGCCGCCTCCCGGTGAATCAATAATAAGATGAGGAACCGCTAACCCTGATGTATGTCCTCTAAGATTTTCAATAATGTTTATGCCGCTTTCAACTGAAGTTTTAAAATGCATTGAACCTTTAGTTTCGTCTGCCATAAATAAATAATATGGGCGGACTCGTATCTTCAATAGTTTCTGAACTAATTCTTTCATCACTTCGGGGTTATCGTTAATTCCTTTCATTAATACTGATTGATTATTAACAGGGCAGCCGGCATCAGCAAGCATTGTGCAAGCCTTACTGCTTTCTGGGGTGATTTCCCAGGGGTGATTAAAGTGAGTATTAATATAAATTGGGTGATATTTTTTTATCGTTGAGCATAGTTTTGGCGTAATTCGTTGAGGAAGAACGCAAGGTATCTTTGTTCCAATTCGAATAATTTCAACATGCGATATTGATCGTAATCTTGCCAATATTTTTTCTAACATTGGATCGGTTAACATAAGAGGGTCACCGCCAGACAAAATAACGTCGCGGATTTCCGTATGTTCTTCAATGTAGTTAAAAGCGGATTCTAATTCGCGTACAGATATTTTATCGCTATCACCAACTTTACGTTTCCTTGTGCAAAACCTACAATACATTCCGCATTGACTTGAAATTAAAAATAAACATCTATCCGGATAACGATGAGTAATGTTAGGTACCGGACTCATTTTGTCTTCGTTTAATGGGTCGTCATAACCACCTAAGTCTTCCAGTTCAATTTCATCGGGGACACATTGTTTCCATATTGGGTCTCCGGGATATCTAATTAAGCTTAAATAATAAGGATTTATTCTTGCTTGAAAAAATTTATCTAATTTTTGGGCAACTGCTCTATCAAGGTTAAATTTTTCAACAAGTTGATCTACAGTATGAACGCTTTCACGTATCATTTGTTGCCATAATTCCATAGTTTTTACCCTTTCAAATTAAAGTATTTTCCAAATACAATTAAATTATCTCCAATAGTGTAAAAATCTTTTATTTCACTAATGATTGAGTATTTGTTTCTAAAATAAAAATTTCTTGTTTTTTCGTAACTTGCTTTTGATGAAGTTTCAGCTAAAAGCCATCTTCCTTTATTACTTGCAACATAGCTTTCGGCATGAAGAAGAAGTTCTTTTCCATGCCCGTTTTTTTGATGTTCCGGTTCTACTACAATCCAGTATAAGTCGAAAACTCCATCAGTTAAGGCACGGGTTCCTATTATATAATATCCTAATATTTTGCCATTTTCCTCATAAATATAAGTAATATAAGAACTGTTTGGGTTGTTGATAGCATCGTCTAATAATTCAATTGCTACATCTTTCTCTTCGGTATTAAAAATATCAATTTTATTAGTTATTTCAACTAAAATGGTTCTATCTTCTTTTTGTATTTTTCGTATCACTGTTTTCTCTTTTTAATGCCATATTAATTATTTTATATAATAAATTTTGATAAGAAAGTCCACTAACCTTGGCGGCTCTTGCAAATCCGGAATCTGGAAGAATATCCGGGTTAGGATTTACTTCGATAACATAGGGAGTGTTGTTTTTATCAAGTCTAATATCAACTCGTGCATAATCTCTACATTGCAAGCATTTAAATGCTTTAATTGCTATTTCTATTATTTCGTTTTTTGTTGTTTCCTCCAAATTAGCCGGACATTGTGGAATTGTTCCTTTATAATAAATGCTTTCGGCATTCCATTTAGCTTCGTAAGTAACTATTTTAGGTAAATTATTTGGTAAATTATTAAATTTAATTTCAGAAATTGGCAATGCTTTATCACCCAAAATTGCAACATTAAACTCTCTTCCTTCAATATACTCTTCAACAAGAATACTTTGTTTGTACGACTTAAATAAATATTCAACTTGGTTGTTAAATGCCTTTTTGTTTTTCACAACGGAATTTTCACTTATGCCTATACTTGCATCTTCTTTGTTTAGTTTTAGTATTAATGGAAATTTTAATCCTTTTGTATCAACTTCATTTTTTGAATTATACTCTAATATTTTGAAATTAGGTGTATTTATGTTATTTGCTTTTAATATATATTTAGTCGTTTGTTTATTTAAACAAGTTCCTAAACATAACATTGAATTGCCCGTAAAGGGGATGTTTAATAATTCGTATAAACCGGCAATATAACTTTCAAAATTAGATTCACCATCTAAAGATTCAACAAAATTAAAGCAGACATCAGGATTTAGTTCCTTTAGTTTTAAAATGTTGCTTGCAATATCTTTATTAAATGTGAATGAGTTTACAACGGAATATTTCTTTTTAAGAAGAGTAATTAGGTGAGGTAATTGCTGAGAAAAACTTGTCTCAGAAAGCTCTAAGTTATCATTAACCACAAGCGGAACTTTGCCTAAATAATTTTGGTATTTAATTTTGGGTTCATTATAACAAACCACAACTCGTTTATTTATTATCATATTAAATTGTGTCTTTTCAGTGCAATGTTTAATACATTGTTAATTAGAGTGTTGTAATCCATTCCGGCGGCTCTTGCTGCTTTTGGATAACATGAGTTTGAAAGCGGATCGGGCAATATCCCGGGTAGAGGATTAACTTCAATAATATTTGGTGTTCCAAATTTATCAAGCCTAATATCAATTCTGCTCCAATCCTTACAATCTAAAACTTTATAGGTTCTTAAAGCTATATTTTCTATTTGTTCCTTTAGATTGTTAGGCAAATCTGCTGGGCAGCTAAAAATTTCTAATGGGTTTTCTTTTGTGTCGGCAATCCATTTAGCTTCGTACGAGTAAATTGGGGCTAAATCTTTTGGAAGTTCTGAAAAATTAATTTCTACAATAGGAAGAACTTTTATATCAGGTGCGTTGCCCATAAGTGCAACGGTAAATTCACGTCCATTTAAAAATTCTTCAATAATACAAGGCTGGTTATATAATACTAATTTCTCGGTTAATCGCTCTTTTAATTCGGAATAATTATTAACTACTGATGAGTTATATATTCCTTTGCTTGAACCTTCACCAATGGGCTTTAATATAACAGGAAATTCCAAATTAAAGTCATCAATATCATTAATTGAATTAGCCAAAACAAATTTAGCATTTGGAATGTTATGATAAGTTAATATCTCTTTTGTCCGTGCCTTATTAAGTGTTGAAGATAAAGTTAAGGGATCGCTTCCAGAATATGGTATTTCCAAAAACTCTAATATAGCAGGAATGTGTGCTTCTCTATTAATTCCTTTTTTCCCCTCAGCAATGTTAAATACAAAATCGGGTTTAACACTTTTCAATTTGGAGAAACATTCGTTGTTGGCTTCAATTAAGGTTACGTTGTGGTTTAAAGCAAGGGCATCCCGTACGGCAAATATTGTTTCCTCGGTGTCCCATTCGGCATATTCATCTTCGCTTGTGTTTAATGATGAATTATCATCACTATTTCCGGCGGGAAAGTCGTTGGGTTTTAAATTGAATGTAAGTGCAATATTCAGTTTTTTTATTTGTTTCACGTTATATAGTTATTGCAAAAATTCTTATACCAAAATAGTTCTTATTTAATATTATGCAATACATTTTTAAAGAATTTTTTTAAAATTAAGACAATTATTTGCAAGTAGTTTTATTAATAGGATAAGGGGCAAAATAAAAGTTTGTTGGTAATTGTTCTAAGCAATATTGGCGTAAATCAAATTTTTACGATAATAAGTGTGAAGTGTTGATTTAATTACTGCATTTTTAGATGAGCGTAATTTGGGATCGCTATCAATAATTTCAAATGCCTGATTTTTTGCTTCGGCAAGCATTTCGATATCGCTTGTAATGTTGGCAAAACGTAATTCGGGAAAGCCGCTTTGCTGGGTGCCGAAAATATCACCGGGTCCTCGTAATTTCAAATCAACTTCAGATAAATCAAATCCGCTTGTAAACTCTACCATTGAACGTAAGCGTATTTGAGTTTTTTTGTATTCAATTTGTTGTTTAGAAAGGTAATCAAAATTAAAAGATGAATAATTTATGTTTTTTAATAAATCGGGACTTACAACCAAAATACAATAAGATTGAATGTTGTTCCTTCCAACTCTTCCTCTCAGTTGGTGTAACTGTGAAAGCCCAAATCTAAATGAATCGTTAATAACCATCAAATTTGCGTTGGGAATATCAATTCCAACCTCAATAACAGTTGTAGAGATAAGTACATCGTATTCTTTGTTAGCAAAACGTAACATTATTTCTTCTTTTTCTTTCCAATTCATTTTGCCATGTATTAAAGCTACTCTTATATCTTTAAGTTCGTTATTGCTTAGTTGGGCAAAGTGAGTTTCTGCTGCTTTAAGTTCTAATTTTTCCGACTCTTCAACCAATGGATAAACAATAAATGATTGAAATCCTTTTTTTGAATTATCAACAATATATTTATATATATCAGGCAGGGAATTATCACCACGTAAGTAAGTTTTTATAGGTAGTCTGCCAATAGGCATTTCGTTAATAATGGATAAATCCAAATCGCCAAAAACAGTCATAGATAAAGTGCGGGGAATAGGAGTTGCAGACATTACCAAAATATCAGGAGTAACACCTTTATCAATTAATAAAGCACGTTGATTTACTCCAAATCGATGTTGTTCATCAATAATTACCAAACCTAATTTGTTAAATTCAACTTTATCTTCAATAAGTGCATGAGTTCCAATTAAAACACTTGTTTTGCCACTTAAAATCGATTCGAGAATTATTGCACGTTCACTTTTCTTTTGACTTCCAATCAATAAATCGACTTTTAGTCCGAAGATTTCAAGAGTTTTGGAAATGTTTTTATAATGTTGTTGAGCCAATATTTCGGTAGGAGCCATTAATACCGCTTGATATCCATTATTAATTGCAATAATCATAGCAATAACAGCAACAACGGTTTTACCACTACCAACATCCCCTTGCAATAGTCTATTCATTGGAAGAGGGGATTCCATATCTTTCCTAATTTCACTTAATACTTTTAACTGCGATTTTGTTAAAGAAAAAGGGAGTGATGCTAAAAATTGTTTAATAGGTTCGCTATGTACCTTAAAAGATATACCTTTTTGATTATGTTTATAGTTAACTCTTTTTAATGCAACTAAACATTCCAAATAAAATAACTCCTCAAACTTAAAACGGGTGTTGGCTTTGTTCAGTAGTTCTATTGATTCGGGAAAGTGTATATTTTTAAGAGCTTGAACAAGACTTATTAAATTATTTTTTTCTACAATAAATTGTGGTAAAGTTTCTTCAACTTCATTTACAGCTAAATTAACAGCATTATGAATTATATTGCGTAAGCCATATTCACCCAAACTTACATTTTTTAATTCCTGTGGAACTCTATAAAGTGGAATTATTTTGCCGGTGTGTAAAAACTCGTGTTCTTCTTTTTCATTTAATTTGTCATAATCGGGATGAGCGAGTTGCAAGTCACCATATTTTGAAATTGTAGGCTTCCCTGAAACAGCAAAAATATCATTGGGTTTAAATACAGTTGAAAAGTAATTAATCCCTTGAAACCAGATACAGCTAAAAAAACCATCGTCAGACTTAAATAAAACCTTAAAGACAGCCTTTCTGCCAAAGTTTAATTTTTCTGCACTACTTACACGCCCAATAATTGTAACTTCACCTTCATAGCCAGAAGTTACATGGTTTATTACTTGTCTTATTTTAAGTAATTTAGTTCTATCTAAATGTTTGAAAGGGAAATAAAACAATAAATCTTTTACGCATGTTATGCCAATTTTAGAAAAAGCGACAGCCCGTTTTTCACCAACTGATTTAAGATATTTTATAGAGTTATTTAAATTATTTCCCATAATAAATAAAATTTATTTGTAATATAATTTTATTTATTTAATAAATCCAATAAAATACTATTCCTTCTTCTCGGAATTAGTCCCCTCGTGTTTTGGCTTTGTTCTGTTGTTAGGGCGTTTATATCTAAAATTTTTAGATTTATTAAATGTTTTTTTTACAGGATGTGGAGATTTAGATAATTTAATTTTCGCAAATTTTTCAGGAATTGGAGTAAGCAAATTTTCTTCAGGGTAAATACATTCAATTTTTTTACCAAGCATTTCTTCAAGTTTTAATAATTCATGCGAACTGTCTTCATCGGCAAAAGATATAGATATACCACTTGCACCTGCTCTTCCTGTTCTGCCGATTCTATGAATATATTCTTCAACATCTTGAGGAATGTTATAATTAATTACATGAGAAATTGCATCAACATGAATTCCTCTTGAAGCAACATCAGTCGCAACCAAAACTCTAATTTTGCCTTCTCTAAAACTTTCTAATCGTTTTGTTCGTTGGGTTTGTTCAACTTCACCCGAAAGAAGTGCACAACTAATGCCGTATGTTGTAAATGTATCTTTTAATAAGCGAGCTTCGTCGCGTCTATTAGCAAAAACTAAAACTCTTTCCAGCTTCTTTTGCATAATAATATTGTATAATAAAGTACGTTTTTCTTCAACAGTTGTTAAATAGGTAATCTGTTCAATTGATTCTGTTGTAATTTCGCTTGGCTTAACTTTTACATCGATAGCATTTTTTGTCCATGATTCTGCAAGATTCATAACATCAAAAGACATTGTAGCAGTAAAAAACATTGTCTGCCTTTTCGCTTTTGGTGGCGTGCTTAAAACAATTTGTCTAACAGAAGGTAAAAATCCCATATCAAGCATTCTGTCGGCTTCGTCAATTACTAAAATTTCTATTTTTGTTAAGTCAATTAGTTTTTTATTTAAAAAGTCTATTAATCTTCCTGGAGTACAAACTACAATATCTAAATAGGTGCTGCTTAGCAACTGTTGTTGTTTGTTGTAATTAATTCCACCTACTACTGAAAGAAGTGTAAATGGGAGATATTTACCCAATAACTTTGCATCCTTTTCAATTTGCATTACAAGTTCGCGAGTAGGTGCCATAATAATTACTCTTGGAAAACCATGTCGTTTTGTAGTATCAATAGGATTGTTGAGTAAATGGTTAAATACTGTAATTAAGAATGCGGCAGTTTTTCCTGTACCTGTTTGTGCTTGTGCAGTAATATCATTCCCTTTTAATGAACTGGGTAATGTTTCTGCTTGTACATCAGTACAATACTTAAACTCTAAATCTGCGATAGCATGTAAAATTGGACTTGCAATTGCCAAATCTTGAAATCTGGTTTTTCCTTCTTCAATTGGTACGTTGTACGAAGCAGGATCCCATTTGTCTGTAATCTCAGCCTTATGCGATGGATGTTTTACAGTCTTATTTAATGCCATTCTTTCGTGGCGTGCTTTATATTCTTCGCGTGTTTCTTTTTTAACATGTTTTCGAGCGGGGTATTCTTTCCTTTGCTCCTTTTTAAATTCCTTTTTCTCGGGGTTATATGATGATTTAACTTCTTTAGTAGGAGTTGCAATTTGTGTTGATGTTTGAGATGTTTTTTTTACCCCAAACAGCCCTTTTATTTTTTTTAATATATTATTAAACAATCTTAGCTGCAATTTGTGAATAAATTAATATTTAGAATTTAAATATACGGAAAATTAAGATAAAATAATTATTTAAAGTTTTTGCAATAAGAAATGCGAATCTTTGACTCAAACAATAAGTAGGCGATGTTTTACAAATCGAATATTTGGTTGCCAAACAAGTGATTAGCGTGTGGTATCCTTGTTAGATTGATTAATTAAAGAATAAGTGGTATATTTTAAAAGAAATTAAAAAAAAATACAAAAATAATTAATTACTATTCCATGGCTGATCCTAACTTATTAATAAAAGATTTTAATCAATATGATGATTCAGAGAAGATAGTTCCTATTTTTGAAGACAATTCTTTTTCAGATGTTTGGAATAAGACTACTAAAGTTGAAGAGAATAATTACTATTGGAAAGGTACTCCAATTATTAATAAAGGTGAAGTAATTCAAAGTAATAAACCAAAGGTGGTAGAATTATTTAGTGGTTGTGGTGGTACTTCTTTGGGCTTTGAGATGGCTAATTATAGTATTATGCTGGGTTTAGATATTCATAAACCATCGATCGAGACATTTAAGTATAATCATCCAGGTGCAACAACGATTTTGGGTGATATTAGAAAAATTGAACCCTCAATAATTTTAGATTTAATTGGCAACAAAGAAATTGATGTTTTAATTGGTGGGGTTCCGTGTCAAGGCTTTTCCTTAAATAACAGAAAAAGGCACGAAGCTGATGAGAGAAATTACCTATACAAAGAATTTATTAGATTTATGAATGTTCTAAAACCCAAAGCTGTATTGTTGGAGAATGTTTCAGGTATGGTTAGTACTGGTAATTTTGTGCATATGATTGAAAATGATATAAGCAAATATGGGGACATGTCGGTTGCAAGTAGCTTATTATATGCCCCTGATTATGGAGTACCACAAAAAAGAACTCGGTTAGTTTTTGTTGGACTGAGAAGTGGTGAAAAATTTGATTTCTCTACAATTGTTAAAACACACGGACCTACAACAAACAAACCTTATACAACAATTTGGGAAGCTATTGGGGATTTGCCATCGTTACAATCAAACGAAAGTTCGTCAACATATTCAAATGTTCCTATGAGCGAATATCAGAAGTTAATGAGACAAACTGGGATGAAAAATGTTATTAATCACAAGGCACCTAATCACCCAAAAGATGTTATCGAAAAAATTGCAAATACAAAGCAAGGTTTTCCAATTTATTCAAAATATAAACAAAGAATTAGATTGGCTTGGAATTCCTTGAGTCCAACTCAAGTATCTGGCGGTATTCGCCCACAGTTCCAGTTTGGTCACCCTAAGGATAATAGGGGTTTAACCATACGAGAACGCTGTAGGCTACAAAGCTTTCCAGATAATTTTATGGTTTGTGGTGGAATTGTGCAGGGTAGAGTTCAGACGGGAAATGCCGTTCCGCCATTATTAGCTAAAGCTATTGGGGAAGCACTTAAGAGGTATCTATGAATTTTAGAGTTTGGTATAGTACTGAAAGTTTGGCTGATTTTATAATAGAGAATACATCTCTACAAAATCACCATCCAGTAAAAAAGAAATTGTTTGAGAGTGATGCAAAGAGTTCTAAAGATTTTCATAAATTACCTGATCATATAAAAAAGATCGTGTATCTTGATGCCCCTGATTTGATTGTTGAGTTAAATGCAGAGCCAATCTTTACTATCGAAGTTTCTTCTGAAGCAGGTACGGGTCATAATGCTTTTCAAAGATTTGCAAGATTGGCAGCTTCTGTTGAAAATGATGTGCCGGCTTTTTATGTGTATCCAGATGCTGTAATTGTTAAGCGAACCAATACAAATGAAAAATGGGATAAAATTAATCCGCTTATTTTTAAAGCTCTGGATTATATGATGACAATTTATAGAATCCCAGCTTTTTTATTTTATTTCGCCTCTGATTTCTCGGTTCAAAAAGATGCTAAATTATCGAAATTTAAGCAATCCAAAGGGCTCGTGTATGAAAAAAATATTAAGTACGCAGGATGTCCAGACTTGAATAACTCCGAAACTGCGTCATTGATGAAAATCATTGACATACTAATTGAACGAGTATGTGCTTTGGGGGTTATTAACGCTAGGGTGAAACTACTTTCTCTTAGGGAGTTTATGGACAGAAGGAGTTTTATGATTAGTGAGTTTACGGCTAAACAAGGTAATATGGACTTGTCACCTCTTTCAGCTACAAAAAAAATCCCAACACAATATTTGTTAAACTATTTGAACAAATATGAAAACGGCACATATAAAATTGGCGAATTACTCCGCAGTAGAAACGAAACAGTTGTTTATCAGGTTGATGCAGCTTTTCGTGGTGACCCTTACCCAGGCTGCCTTGCAGCAATAGATTATTTGGTTTGTAGAGAAGGCAAAAGCTTTGAAGAAAGGAAATACAACTTAGTCCTATTATGGGGCAAACTTTTAGTGGATGAAAATAATAAAACTATATGTATTGGAGATGGGAAGAGTTCAATAAATGATTTTATTAAAGATGTTCGTGCGAGTAGCTCTAAAAATCTATTAGATAAATCTTTTGATGAATTGAGCAATTACGAAATCCCGAGATACTATATGCAAGTTAGATATGGGTCTATGTATTCAAAAGTTAAGCATATACGAGTATACTCATATTTTTCAGATTGTATTCTATTCCCTGATGGAGCTTTATGGAGAGATGCTTAACAGAAGAACAAATAACTAAGGCAATAATAAATTGGCTCAACTCAAATAATTGGGAGATTATTGCTTACGATTTCCCACAAAGTGGAACAGGTTTAGTGCTTCACCCTTCAAGTTGTCCGGAATCAAAAAACAAGGGAACAATAATACCAGATATAATTTCTGTTAGAGAAAAAACTGTTATATTCTTTGAGAACAAAGTAACGTTCTCGTTAAAAGATTTTGAGAAGATCAATAAGTTAAGAGTTACAAATGAATATTTGGTTTCAATTGAAGAAGTTTTGAGCAAAACACCATACAATAATATTAAGTATGGTATTGGTCTTGCGAATAAAAAAAATGTAAAAAAAAGAATTCTTTTACATCTGGAGAAAATTGATTTTGCTGTTATCTGTAATTTGGATGGTTCGATTGAGGTCGTTTATGATAAAGATAATGTGTTTAACAAATGTCAATCAACTAAATAGATACTTGACTTGATAAGTTAAAAACAGCTGGAAAAATATATAAGTATTGGTTTTATAGTACGAAAGTTTCTCCAATGCTGCTTAATCCCAAATTCAAATTGTAGTTTGAATATGAATTCCTTGTCCATTCTATTGCTTCGTTAAATGGCTCTTGGCTTTGAATAAATGTTTTGGTATGAATTGGAATAAAATGTTTGGCATTCATATCTTTTGCCATTTTTAATGCTTCTTCTGGATTACAATGGTTGTGCTTCCATGGATTATAAGCACCAACAGGCATAATTGCAATATCAGGAGCAAAGGGGGCAACCGCTGTTAATTTATCGGTATAGGCAGTATCTCCGCCAAAAAAGATTTTTTTGTTGTTGTATTCTATTAAATATGAATTAAAACTGCGTCCATCTTTGTAATAGCCTCGTGAGCGGTCTTTTTCCCAAGGATATCGCCAGCCAAAATGTTTTACTTCAAATGCAGTAATATTAATATCAGAAATATTTGCTGAATCACTCCAATCTAAAACAGCAATAGATTTCCATTCTAAATCTTCAATTATATCTTTTGTTAGATATGCAGTAACAACATCAATCTGGTTTGGAAATTTTTCAGTTAAATACTCTAAAGTCGGATAATCGGTATGATCCATGTGACCATGAGAAAGCAAGATTAAATCCGGTTTTGGAATCTCATCAATTGATAAAGCAGGCGGGGTCAGTCGTTCTGGACCAATTGTTAACCCAAGTAGATTGACCCCAACTCTATTAAATAAGGCGGGGTCAGTAAGTAAAATTTTTCCGTAAAAATTAATCAAAACAGTCGAATGCCCTAACCATGATAGGGAAATGTTGTTACTATCCCATGTTTCAGGTGATGGTTTAAATTGGAGTTTAATACTGGGTTCAGCCTTAATTTCGGAAGTTGAAATTTTGGGAAGAACTAATAAGCCTGCTAATCCCAGTAAACTTTTTTTAATGAAATTTCTTCTACTATTATTCATAAATAGGTAAACAGAATAGTTGCTTGGAAAATTCCAGAAGCTAAACTAAAACTCTACTGCATTAGAAAGTTCATCAGTATCATCACTTTTGCGAGGGAAGTGTTTAGATAAAATTGAGCCAATATCATCTAATCCAGATAAAATGCCGTGTAAATAGTCACCATCTTTAAAACATAGTTGAATTTTGTCTCTAATTTTATCCCATGTCTCTTGGTTAACAAGAGAGTGTATTCCTTCATCGGCACATATATAAAACGAACGTTTTTCTAAAAGGAAAAAAAGTAAAATCCCAGTTTTATCGCGAGTTTCGTTCATTTTTAGTCTGAAAAACTCGTCATGAGCAATTTGAGCCGTGCTTTTGTTTTTAGAAAGAAAAGAGTGCGAATCCTTAAACAAAACTCTAATTTCGCCTGATGTTCTAAGTTCTAATTCTTTTATTTTATTGGTGATGCGTAAAAAATCGTCATCATCAAAATACTTATACACAAGTTTATTGTTTTCCAACAGTTCCTCAAATTAAAATATCATTATAATATAAATAAAAAATAATAACAATATAATAATTTTTCAAAAATTGCATACAAAAAGAATACTAAGTATATTTAAATTTAAAATATTTAATAATATACGTTTAAAGGTTAAACATGGAACTTAAATTAAAGAAAACAGATAAATTTGCAGGAAGAAAAGGTCCCGTTTTGTTTGTGATAATGGATGGAGTGGGAATAGGTAAACAAGATGAAAGTAATGCTGTGTATTTAGCAAAAACACCGGTAATGGACGAGTTGAGCAAAATAAAACTAAAAACTCAATTAAAAGCACATGGTCCAGCTGTTGGGTTGCCAAGTGAAGATGATATGGGAAATAGCGAAGTTGGACATAATGCAATGGGTGCCGGAAGAGTATTTGCTCAAGGAGCAAAATTAGTTAATAAATCATTGGAAACGGGTAAAATATTTGAATCGGAAAGCTGGAAAAATGTTGTTGCCAAAGGATTGGAAGGCGGAACAGTTCATTTTATTGGGTTGCTTTCAGATGGTAATGTTCATTCGCATGTTAAACAATTATATCAATTGATAACTAAATGTGCGGAAGAAAAAGTACAAAAGGTTAGATTACACATTTTATTAGATGGTAGAGATGTCGGCGAAAAAACAGCTTTGGAATATATTAAACCAACAGAAGACTTGTTGGCAGAGTTAAACTCTAAATATGGTGTTGATTATAAAATTGCTTCCGGTGGTGGAAGAATGATAACAACAATGGATAGATATAATGCCGATTGGACAATTGTTGAAAGAGGTTGGAAAGCCCATGTATTGGGAGAAGCTCGTAAATTTAAATCGGCTGCTGAAGCTGTTCAAACATATTATGATGAAGACCCCAAAATTACAGACCAATATATGGAATCATTTGTAGTTGTTGATGAAAATAGTGATCCCGTTGGAACAATTAACGATGGTGATAGTGTAGTATTTTATAATTTTAGAGGTGATAGAGCAATTGAAATATCACGTGCTTTTAACGAAGAAAACTTTACTGAATTTGATAGAGTTAGATTACCAAAAGTATATTATGCAGGGATGATGGAATATGATGGCGATTTACACATCCCACCACACTATTTAGTAAATCCACCATTAATTGAAAGAACATTGAGCGAATATTTATGTGCTGCCGGTGTAAAATCGTTTGCAGTATCTGAAACACAAAAATTTGGACATGTAACCTATTTTTGGAATGGAAACCGCTCTGGATATATTAATGAAAAATTAGAGAAATATTACGAAGTTCCTTCAGATAAAATTCCTTTTGACCAAGCTCCAAAAATGAAAGCTTATGAAATTACAGAAAAAGTTATTGAATACTTAAAATCGGGTGAATTTCAATTTGGAAGATTGAATTTTGCAAATGGAGATATGGTTGGTCATACCGGCATAGTTGAAGCTGCAGTAACTGCGGTTGAAACAGTTGATGAATGTGTTGGAAAACTTATTGAAGTAGTTAAAGAGTTAGATGGAATTATTGTAGTAACAGCAGATCATGGAAATGCTGACGAAATGTTTACTGTAAGTAAAGGTAAAAAATCTGTAAAAACAGCACACACATTAAATCCTGTTCCTTTTTATATTGTAGACAAAAACTATAATGGCGAATATGAAATAGCAGATGTGCCAAATGCAGGTTTAACAAATATAGCAGGTACATTATTAAATCTTCTTGGATATGAAAATGTAGAAGATTATGATGCATCATTAATTAAGTACGTGTAAAAATTTAGCTCCTTATTAATTATGGCTTTTTTAGCTTGATTTTAATAGTTAAAATAGCAATTTTAGGTACAAAAATTTAAGGGAATGGCATTTTATGAGTAAAAAAGCATTTGTAATTGTATTTATATTATCGTTATCTCAATTTATTAATGCTCAAACTGTAGTAGGGAAATATGCCGGCGAGTTTTTAGCTCTTGGTGTAGGCGGCAGAGCATTGGGAATGGGTGGTTCACAAATTGCAATTGTGAACGATGTTACCTCAGGATATTGGAACCCGGCCGGTTTAGCCAAAATGGATTATCCTCAAATTGCTTTAATGCATGAAGAGCATTTTGGAAATCTTGTTAGCTATAATTATGGTGCTGTTGCCATTCCTTATGGTAAAGATATGAGTTTTGGTATTAGTGCAATCAGATTAAGTGTTGATGGAATTCCTGATACACGCGATGCTTTGGTTGATAGAATTACAGGCGAAGTAATTTATGATATAACTAATCCATATGCTCGTATAGATTATTCAAAAATAAAAGAGTTTAACAATACTGATTACGCATTTTATTTAACTTTTGCAAAACGCCAATCAGAAGATTTTTATTGGGGTGCAAACGTAAAAATAATTTCAAGAAGTATTGCAGAATATAGTGCGTTGGGAATTGGTTTTGATGCCGGTGCATATTATACACCAATGCCAAACTTACAATTAGGTGCTGTTGTTCAAGATGTAACAACTACTTTAGTTGCTTGGTCTACAGGAACAAACGAGTTGATTACTCCTACATTAAAATTAGGAGCTGCTTATGGTATTGAATTTTTAGGCGGAACAGTATTACCTTCGTTTGATTTTGATGTGAGATTTGAAAATAGACGATATGCTTCTAATTTTAATATTGGACCTGTTAGCTTTGATGTTCATAGTGGTATAGAATATAGTTATAAAGGAATTTTTGCAATTAGAGCCGGTTATACCGATGTACAACAATTTACAGTTGGTGCCGGTGTTAAGCTTCCTAAACTTAATATTGATTATTCTTTTGCTCGATTTAATCAATCGGAAGTTAACAGACTAAATGACTCGCACAGAATATCTGTTATGCTTACATTAGAAGAGCCTAAGTTTTTAAGAAGCTCAAACTAAAAATGAAAAGATTTTTTTTATTAATAATTTGTGTTTTAATAGTTAGCTGCTCAAAAACCGAGCAGCTTCTTTATGATTCCTCATCTCCTCTAACATCTGAAAAAGCCTATTCACGTTCTTCTTCTCTTTCTGTAAAAATTCCTCAAGGCTGGTTTACCGCCGAAGATAATGATACGTTTTTAATTGACTTGTGGTTGATAGAAGATAATTATATTTCTCAAATAGCTTTTAAGACAATAAACTTGACCGAGTTTAGCTCAATCCCCAATTTGAAAACTTTGCTTCGCTATTCAAAAACTCAAAAAAAAGTGGAATTAAATGGGAAATTTAAAGAAGTAATTCCTGACGAAAATTTCTATATAAATACTATTGAGTTTGCAAGTTATCAATATTATGGTGAAAACGGATTGCCGGTTAGATGTGTGTTGTTTACTTTTAATAATAAAGTTTTTGAATGTATTGCTCAATTTTCAATAAAAGCAAACAAAGATAAAGCCAATAGTGCGGGATTGTTTAAAGTACAGAATAGTGTATTAGGAAGTATCTCTTTAAAATAAAAAAAGAGACTGCAAAAAGTCTCTTTTCGTTGGATAAAACAATATTAAGGTAATAAAACAGCAGCAGCAATAACTGTTGTCCACATACCGGTTTTTTCACCTGTGGCAGTTTGAGTAATATTAAAGGTTTTTACTATTTTATTGGACATCTTAAAAACTTGTTCACGTTCATTCCAATCAGCATCAGAATTAAATTCAACACCGAGAGTGGTTGCTAACATTTGGGCAGCTAAATCTTCAGCATAATCGCCAGCAATTTTTTCTTTTACACCAAATGGGTGGTATTCTGAAAGATAACCATATTGTTCGGTATCAGCAGGGATAGCAACACCAACAGAAGACGCAATTAATCTGTTAGGTTCATTTGTAGAATTACGAGCCATTACAACAAAAGTAATCTGTCCGGCATGTATTTCTTTTAATCCATCTTGTTTAGATATACGTTTGCAACCCGGGGGTAAAATACTGCTAACGGTAACAATATTGCATTTTTCAATACCGGCATTTCTTAATGCGGCTTCAAATGAACTGAGGTAATCTTTATGAATACCTACTCCTTTGGTAAAAAATATTTTGGAAGGTACGTACAATTTTTACTCCTAAAAAAAATAAACTAAAAAATATATTATTAATTTTAAACCCTAAACCAATTAAAAAGAATTACAAAATGAGATTTGCATAACCCTTTTAATTTTAACGAGTAAACTTATAATTTTATTCAAACTTTTCCAAATGATTTATTTTTCCAGAACTAAAAAATATTATTTTTCAAAACCGCCAAAATGAGGCATATAAATTGGGTTAAACATTTTTACCGCTTCTTTTACCGCTAAATTTGGAGTACCATAAACAACAAAGCGTTCTAATTCAAAATATTTATTAAATCTCTCGTTAAATTTAGCATCAAAAATTTTTAGATGGGCTAATACATCATCATTGTTGCTGTACCTATCAATCATATGACAGGTTCTCTTGTCATCACTAAAAAACCATTCGTTGCTCAAAGTTCCTTTTTCGTCATTTATTGCTGCATCAAAAACATCATTCATAAAGGTTTTAATCAAATTTAAGTCACTTTCTATAACTTTTAGTTCTACAATCCAAAATATTTTACTTCTCATTGTGTTCTCCACCTTGATTTTTCTTAAGCATTTACGATAATGGAATAATATAAATTTATTTTTTTACTGAATATAAATATAAATGAAAAAATAAATTGATAATTTCATTTATTTCAACTAATTTATTAAAATAATGTTTGTAAACATAATAAATTAACATTAATCTATTTGGAGGCAAGATGTTAAACTGGATGACCAACCTACCCGTAGGGAGAAAATTTTTCTATACTTTCTCTATCTTACTTGTTGTTATATTAATTTTGGGTTATAGTTCGTATAGTGGTTTATTTGGTCTTAAGGGGAACCTTGACCAAGCAGAAAAACGGTTACGCTCGTATGAGCTCTTATTGCAGGTTGATAGAGACCTTCAACAAGCATTAGTTGCAGAACGAACGCTTATTTTTACTTCTCCTGGAAATGAACGCTTCCAAACACTATTAAAAGACCATTCAGAAAATATTCAACAAAGTGCCGAAAGGTGGGAAAAATATGTTGGTTTTACTGAAACCGAAGAGGAAAAGAGTTTAGTCAATAAATATAATTCATTTAGACAGCAATGGATAAGTGAAACTAATGAAATTATTAATATGATAAAAGCTGGCACCCCGGAATCAATAGAAGAGGCAAAAAATGCTTCATTTGGAATTGGGGCAACTTCTTTTGAAAATTGCCGAACCGTTATTGATGATTTAACCGGTTTGAATGATAAATATTCTGCTGCCGAATTAGAAGAAAATGAATCAACATATGATAGCTCTACAAATGTACTTTTTATTACTTTAATTCTTGCCATTTTGCTTTCAATTTATGTTGGTACATACTTAACAAAGATAATTAAAAATCCATTACTGCAAGCAAAAGATATGATGCTAAATTTAGCTAAAGGGAATCTGAAAACTCGCTTACACTTAAATCAAACAGATGAAATAGGTGAACTTGCTAAAGCAATGGATGAAATGGCAGATAATCTTGCATTAAAAATTTCGTATCTACATAAAATTTCTGAAGGGGATTTAAATGTAAATTTTGGCAGGTACAGCAGGGAAGATGAAATTACACCGGGATTTGAAAAAATTGTAAGTACTGTTAATTTGTTAAAAGATGAAATTGGAATTCTTAACGAGGAAGCCAAAAAAGGAAACTTGAAATATCGTGGAAAATATGAAAAGTTTATGGGCGTTTATGCTAATTTAGTTAAAGGAATAAATGAAACAATAGATTCTCTTGTTCTTCCGGTTAAAGATGGTTCTGATGTGCTTAAAGAATTAGCTAAAGGTGATTTAACTAAAAGAATGCAGGGCGAATATTTTGGAGACCATCAATTAATTAAGAATAGTATTAATACAGTTGCCGACTCGTTGAGTGCTGCTTTAAGCGAAGTTAGTAGTGCCGCCTTGGCTGCTGCAAGTGCCTCAAATCAAATATCTTCAAGTACCGAAGAAATGGCATCCGGCTCTTCTGAATTAGCAAGTCAAGTTACAGAAATAGCAAGTGCTGTTGAGGAAATGACAAAGACTATTTATGAAACCACAAAAAATACTGTGATGGTTGCTGAAAAATCTAAAGCTTCATCTAATTCTGTTAAATTTGGAGTTAAAAAAGTTGAAGAAACTAAAACCGGTATGAAACAAATTGTTGAAGCATCTTCAAGAACCGGAGGAATAATATCCGACTTAGCAAAACAAACCGACCAAATTGGTGAGATAACTCAAGTAATTGATGATATTGCCGACCAAACTAATTTACTGGCATTAAATGCTGCAATTGAAGCTGCAAGAGCGGGAGAACAAGGACGGGGTTTTGCAGTTGTTGCCGATGAAGTTAGAAAATTGGCTGAAAGAACTACAAAAGCCACAAAAGAAATTGCTGATACTATTAAAAATATTCAGGTTGGAGTTTTAGACGCTAATAATTCAATGGGGAGTGCACAATCCTCTGTAACACTTGGAATGAAATTAACGGATGAAGTTTCTATTGCTTTGAACGAAATTATGGACAGTACTGAAGCTGTAACTGATTTAGCAAGCCAAGTATCTGCTGCAAGTGAGGAATTATCAAGTACATCCGAACAAATTAGTAAGAGTATTGAAAATATTAACTCTGTTACTAACGAATCTGCTTCAGGAGTTCAGCAAGTTGCCCGCGCCGCTGAAGATTTAAGCAGACTAACTGAAAACTTACAAAACTTAGTTATGAAATTCAAAATTGAAGAACGAGGATTAAAGAAATATCATAATTAATTGATATATTATATTTAATAAAAAAGGCAGCTTTTAACTGCCTTTTTTTATGGTAATAAGATTTATTTCAGGATAATCATCTTTTGGGTTTTTGAAAACCCTTCCCCATTTAAAGTGTAATAATAAACACCGCTTGCCAAGTTAACAGCATTAAAGTTTGTTGAATAATAACCAGATTCCTTTTCTTCGTTAACTAATGTGCTGAT
Source organism: Melioribacteraceae bacterium (assembly GCA_963663265.2). Classification (GTDB taxonomy): domain Bacteria; phylum Bacteroidota; class Ignavibacteria; order Ignavibacteriales; family Melioribacteraceae; genus JAEXOD01. Next base: position 1,153,167 of record CAXXXM010000002.1, on the reverse strand, counting down.
TTTTTCACCCAAAACATTAGAAACTATTAAACTAATTTTTGATTTATTAGGAACATAATATTTAATTGTTGTTGTTGGATTAAATGGATTTGGATAGTTTTGGAACAATACAAATTCATTAGGTGAAATTGTTGATTCAACTGAAATAGTTTTGCTATATGTAAATTTCCCATCAGTATCAATTTGTTTTAATCTATAAAAGTTAGAGCCGATAGATGGGGAGTTATCTACAAAAGAATATGTGTTGATAGTGTTTGAATTTCCATTTCCATTTACAAATCCAATTTTTTGCCAGTTAGCTAAATTATTGCTTTTTTCAATTTCAAATCCGTAATTGTTTATTTCAGTAGCAGTCTGCCAATCTAATTTAATTGAATTATTGTAATAAACCCCACCAAACGAATTTAATTCAACAGGTAATAAATTCTCCGGATCAGAAATGTAAATATCATCGAAGATGGCGAAAGCTGAGCTACCGGTTGCATGATTCCACAAACAACCTAAATATGATAAGTTTGTAGATGTATACGTGGAATTTGTAACATTGGCAGCTCCTATTAGAGTAGAAGTGTTCCGAGGATCAGATTGGGGAAAACTGCCAGTAGCAGCGAGGTTGCTTTCACAATAAAGATTCCATAAGTTTCCTGCCGGATTATAGGTTACTTTGACACTTAGATATTCCTTGCCATAGTCCCCACCTAAAATTATGTTTGTTATTTTTGAATCTTTATCGATCCCATTTGTAAAATAAACTAATCTAATAGGATCTTGATCATATTCTTGACCAATTACGATAGCATAACCGTTGGCAGCAACATAATCTTCTATATTTGCTGCTAAAACAAATGCTATAGCATAATTCCCGTTTCCAAAACCACTTGGGTTGTCTTGTGAATGTTTGAAATTAAAAGCCCAAGTCATAATTCCCGTTGCTTGGTTTAAGGTTGTTTTATAACCATTAAGGGATGATAAATCAATATAAGCAAATTCTCTTCCGGCAATAATTGAACTTAGTTTCAAATTGTTATTGTTGATTTGAATTGAAGAGTTTGATACGGTTTCTGTTTCGTTCCAAACTGTTCCAACGTTATTGGTCCCAACCGTGTTATTATTTGTTTCATTAAAATTATCTAATAGTATTGTTGAATACGAAGATATTGTTGAAGTTTTAGCCGAATTATTTGGAACAGTTCCGTCAGTTTTATAATTACGGATAGAAGTATTACCATTATAACTGTACATTTTAACATAATAAGTTGTGTTGGCTTCTAAACCGGTGATTTCAGCGAATTGAGTTGTTGAATGTGGAATATTTATTAGACCTTCTCCATCGGAAAAGTCTAAATCGTTTGAATAAGTTGCACCATCACTTGGGTCAGTAAAAGAATCGGTGTTGTTGATTTTTATTAAATAACCAGATGGTAAAATATCACCAACTGCATTTGTCCAATTTAATTGTATAGAAGTTGAGGTAATATTCGATGTATTTAAATTGGTTATATAATTAGTTGGTTCATCTGCTAAACTTGAAACAACAATTGCACTTGTTGAAGGTGAAGAGCCTTCAATCTTATAATTTATAGATGTACCTGAACCATTTAATGAGTATATCTTAAAGTAATAAGTTTCACCATTGTTTAAGTTATTAAAAGTGTAAGTGTTCCCCGCAGAATAATCAATATATACAACAGCTTTGCCGTCGGATAGATCGGTGTCTTCTGTATATGTATCACCATCAATCGGAATAAAGTATGTGTCCTTATTATATGCTTCTAATAAATATTTGGTTGGGGCTTGTGTACCAGCTACAGCATCTACCCATGAAACTGTAATTGAAGTGCTCGAATTAACAGCATTAAATGAAGTTGGAAAGTTAGTTGGTTGCACAGCATAAACAGGAGCAGGATCTAATTTTGTTAAATCATAAAAGTTTATGTAGTTTATATATTCGGGATGATCGGTAAAAGGATTTCTATTCCCTTGAATTGATTCAATATAATCATTTCTTTCAACTTCCCATTTGCTTGGTGGGTCTTCTTTATGCCATTGAATTAGTAATTCTAAATTTTGAGGGGCTTCGCTTAGTCCTGGGAGCGTAACAGTATTTAGGTGATCAAATGTCCAATCACCTCTTTCTTCATTATATCTCAGACTCATATATAATAAAGCTCTTGCGGCATCGCCTTTATGAGATTCGCGTGGTTCAAAAACAACTTCGTTGGCAGTATTTTTGCCATATTTACATTCTAAATATGTAGATGTTACTGTTGAGACTAAGCCTAAAGGATGATTGTTACGAACACCATTAGCGTTGTTTTGATTAGTAGGGAACAAGTGATGTTGGTCAGAATACTCCTCCCCTGATTCCGAATCATATGTAGGCATCCAGCTATGGCACCATGTGTGTTCTCTACTAAATGGTAGCCATGAAAAAGTTCCGCTATACACGTAGTCTTCACCAGAATATACACAAGTAACAACATGATCACCATTAGTAGTATCACGTGCAGCAAAATTTGTTACATTGGTTTCATCAAACTGGTTGTAGCTGATTTTTGTATATGGCGAACGAATGCGAGTTTGTAATTCGGTAATAAATGTGCTATTAGAAGTATTTATTGTGCTATAATATGTGTCGTTTTGAGCGAACAAAACTTGAGAAAATATTACACATATAAAAAATAAAGTAGTTTGTATTCTCATAGGTAACCTAAGTGTAATTTAATGAGGAAAGAATTTTTAAGAAATGTATATACTGATAAATTGTAATTGAAGAAAGTAATATATATCTAATTTAAAGTGTAACAATTTAAGACATTTATTATAAAATAGCAAATCTTATTTAATTCGATAGCAATGGAAATAGATTGACTTTTTAAATTTGGCGTTGTATATTTGTTTCGATAATTATAAAAATAAATTTAAGGCGTTATGAAAATTGAAAATAGTATTGAGATAATGAAGTCACTTGCAGATTCATCTCGTCTGCGAGTGTTAAATATTTTGCTTGAAAAATCTCAATATGTTGAAGAGTTGGCAAATAGGTTAAATTTAGCAGTATCTACTGTTTCTTTTCATCTAAAAAAACTTGAAGCAGCCGGCTTGGTCAATAAAAAGAAAGAGCAGTATTATGTCGTTTATTATGTAAATGAAGACGTATTTAATTTGACTTTGCGTGAACTTACAAGTTTTAAGAATATGGAAGAATACGTTCAACAGGAACGAATAAACAACTACAAAGAAAAAGTAATAAAAGCTTTTACTAATAATGGGAAAGTAATTAAACTGCCGATTCAACATAAAAAGCGTATGATTATTTTAAGTGAAATATTTAATTATATTATTCCTGCTAAAAAGTATTCGGAATTAGAGCTAAATGAAGTAATTAAGCAAAAATACGATGATTACTGTACTGTTAGAAGAGAACTAATAGATTGTGGAATGTTAATACGGGAAAAACAAATTTATTGGGTTAACGAAAATTATAAAGGTGAAAAAAATGATTGATAAAAATGAAATAAAAAGGAAATATAAAGAGTTTAAACCTACAATAGGTGTTTATAAAATTGAAAATAAAGCAACAGGTAAATTTTTTATTGGCAGTAATTTAAATGTTGAAGCCAGATTTAATAGATATAAAATGGAATCGACTTGGGGTTTAGAACAGAATGATGAATTTATTAAAGACTTGAAAAAATATGGTTATGATGGATTTACTTTTACTATAATAGACAAAATAAAGAGGAAAGAGGATCCAAACTATAATTATAGAAAAGAATTGTTAGAATTAGAAGAAATGTGGCTTAATGAATTGCAACCTTATGGCGAAAGAGGTTATAATATAAAAAAGTAAAAAATTTCATCTGCTGAGTATAAAGTAATTATGCTTTATACTCAGTAAAATAATATGTAAATTGCAGCTTAATTATTGAGTAAATACATATTAGGATAGAATGAAATTTAATACTGATTTAGTAATACTTTCCGCATTAAATATAGAAGTTCATTTTGGCGAACAAGTAATTTTAGATAAGGCTTCGTTAAGTGTTCACGAGGGGGATAGAATAGGTTTGGTAGGGCGTAATGGTTCTGGCAAATCAACATTTCTAAAAATTATAACCGGTCATGCTGCTGCCGATAAAGGAGAGGTAGCGAAAAAGAAGGATTTAATAATAGGATTCTTATCGCAAGAATTTACATTGCAAGAAAACAATACAGTTTATGAAAATATACGCTCCGGAGCTGACCATATAGTTGAATTGTTAGATGAATATGAGGAATTAGATGTTAATTCAAACAAACGTCATCTAATAGAAGAAAAAATAAACTTGGTTGATGGCTGGAATTTAGAAAGAAATATAGATTTACTTATTGAGGCAATTCACGCCCCTGCAAAAGATAAAAAAATTGAAAAACTATCGGGTGGAGAAAAAAGACGAGTTGCTTTATGCCGAGCATTAATTTCTAATCCCGAATTATTGATTTTAGACGAACCTACAAACCATCTGGATACCGACTCAATTGAATGGATTGAAAAGTATTTAGCAGGATATAATGGAACTTGTATATTTGTTACTCACGATCGTTATTTTTTGGATAGAATAGCAAATAGAATAGTAGAACTTTCTAACGGCACATTTTATTCACACCAAGGCAATTACACCGATTATTTGATAAATAAATCAGAGCGACAAGCATTAGCCGAAGTAGAAGAACAGAAACGTCAAAGTTTTTTACGTAGAGAACTTCAATGGGTTGTAAGGGGTCCAAAAGCCAGAACAACTAAATCAAAAAGTCGTTTAGATAGATACTATGAAACATTAGAAAAACAACCAGTTGAAGCTGAAATTGATGTGGATTTAATTATTCCTACTCCCGAAAAATTGGGGAATACTGTCCTAAATGTTAAAAATTTAGGGATGCAGTTGGGTAACAAACCGCTATTTAACGGCTTGGATTTTGTATTTGAACCCGGTCGTAAACTTGGGGTAATTGGTAAAAATGGAGTTGGAAAAAGTACTTTATTAAGGTTGTTAATGGGAGATTTGCAACCTTTGGAAGGGGAAATTGAAGTTGGAGAAAAAACTGAAATAAATTATGTTGACCAAGAGCGATTGCTGCTTAATGATAATAATACTGTAATTGAAGCAATAGCTGATGGAAATGACTTTGTTTATTTTGGAAAACAAACTTTGAAGGTATGGACATATCTAAAACGGTTTTTATTCACCGATGATAGCATTAACACAAAAGTAGGAAGGCTTTCAGGTGGAGAAAAAAGCAGACTAACTCTTGCCAGAATAATTAAAACCGGCGGTAATTTTTTAATATTAGATGAGCCTACTAACGATTTGGATTTACCGACACTTAGAGTATTAGAAGAAGCCTTGATTGCTTTTACTGGCTGCGTTGTTGTTGTTAGTCACGATAGATACTTTTTAAATAGAGTATGTAATGGAATTTTAGCGTTTGAAGATAACGGAAAGCTGCATTTTAGCGAAGGAAATTATGACTATTATTTAGAAAAAAAAGAAGAAAGAAACAAACAAATTGAAATTGAAACTAAACCGTTACAAAAAGAAGTAGCAAAAGTAAAACCGAAAACAAAAAAACTAACTTGGGCAGAAACTAAAGAGTTAGAAGGAATTGAAGAAAAAATAATGTTTGCAGAAGAAGAAGTGAGCAAAATTGAAGAAATTTTTTCTGCGTCAGATTTTTATGAAAAGTTTGGTGCCCAAACAACAGAGTTAAACAACAAGTTGGAACTGGCAAAACAAGAAGTAAAAAAACTTTATGATAGATGGGAAGAATTAGAAAATAAAAAGAATGAATAACTTGAAACAAAATAAATTATTCGTTAATTTATAAAATGTTTATTTGAGCAATAATAATGTATAATAAAATAAAAATTGAAAATTACAAAAACTTACAAAGCCTTGAATTAAATAACTTGGGGCAAGTGAATTTATTTACTGGGAAAAACAATACCGGCAAATCAAGCCTTTTGGAAGCTATTGGTTTATTGAATTCTGGTTTCTCAAATGAATGGATTTATAGAATCTTAAACATGAGGGGTGAAGACGTTGAACAACTCATGTTTCCTAGAGATCTTAATGAAGATCAAATTGAAAATTTGAATTTTGAATCATTGCTTTCATTTTTTAGTGAATATGATAAATTACAGGTTATTAAGTTAAGTGCCACTGCTGGCAATTCAGCAGTTGTAGTGACTGCTAAACTGGTCTATACCAAAAGTGATTTGGAGTCAGAAGCAAATACAGATGCTGTATATGATTTTGACGAATCAACTGATTACAACGACAAAGATTTAGTTCTTAAAATTGATACAGGACAGTCAAGTAAACCTATTAAACTAAAGAATAATTTCTTGCGCAGGCAAAACTTTTATAGTCAAGAAGGTTCAATTTTCATAGGATTTGTTGCCAATCACTCGTCACTTCTTCAAATAGATGGCAATATTTGGGATAAGTTATTATTAACCGAACACTCAAACACTATTGTTGAAACCTTACAATTAATTGTTCCCACAATTGAGAGGTTGTCATTTGTTGATTATTCTAGGTCACGAAGAAGAGCAATGGTAAAACTAAAGCAGCTAGATAAAATTCTGCCCTTGCAAAGTATGGGTGATGGAATAAATAGAATTTTAGCAATAGTGTTAAGAATGGTAAACTCTGCCAACGGAATATTTTTATTAGATGAGTTTGAAAATGGTTTACACTATACAGTTCAAGAACAATTGTGGAAGGTTATCTTTGAATTATCTAAAAAATTGAATATACAAGTTTTTGCAACAACACACAGCCAAGATTGTATTTATGCATTTGCAAGGGTTTTGAACGAACAAGAAAAAGAAAACACGGGAAAAGTATTTCGTTTGGAGCATAAAAACACACAAATCAAATCTATTGAGTACATAAAAGAAGAATTAAAAATTGCAGCAGAACAAAATATTGAGATAAGGTAAAAATGGAGATAAAGGAGGTCTTTAATAAGAAACTCTTGGTGGAAGGAAAGGATGACCAATCTGTTATTTGTTGTTTATACAAAAAACTTAATCTGACTCAAAATTTTGATGTAATAGATTGTGGGAACTATGAAACAGCTATTGAAAGTTTGCCTATACGTATAAAATCTTCGGGTCTTGAAGTAGTAGGAATAATTGTAGATGCTGATGATAATTTGGCAAATAAATGGGAAAGTATAAAACAAAGTTTGAGCAAACTGGATTATCAGTTGCCGGCTAAAATACCGATAGATGGTCTAATTATAGCAAACTCGAGTTTATTTGATGTAAAAGTTGGTGTATGGATAATGCCAAATAATAACATTAATGGTAAAATTGAGGACTTTATAAAATTTTTAATTCCAGAAAAAGACTGTCTTTGTGAAATAGCAGAAAATACTTTAGAAAATATAGAATCTAAAAAGTTGAATAAATATAAACCAAAAGATAAAGCAAAAGCATTTATTCATACATGGCTTGCCTGGCAAGAATCACCAGGTAAAAAAATGGGAACAGCTATTACAGCGAATTATTTTAATTTGGATGTTGAAGAATGTAATAAATTTATTAGTTGGTTAAAATTACTTTTTAATAAAGAGGAAAAGGTATAATGAAAGGAATAGTATTAGCAGGTGGAGCAGGTACAAGATTGTACCCGATGACAAAGTTATACAGTAAACAATTGGCAATGATATATGATAAGCCGTTAATTTATTATCCTGTTTCGATATTAATGCTTGGTGGAATTAAAGATATTTTAATTATCAGCAATGAAGAAACAATTCCAATGTATGAAAGGTTATTTGGTGATGGTAAACATTTAGGTTTAAATATTTCGTACAAATTGCAAACCGCTCCAAATGGAATTGCGGAATCATTTATTTTAGGTGAGGAATTTATTGGAGATGACAGCGTTACATTGATACTTGGGGATAATATATTTTATGGTAAATTAGACTTTTTATACAAAGCTATAAACAGAGATACAGCAGGTGCAACTGTTTTTGCTTATCAAGTTACCGACCCTGAAAGATATGGTATTGTTGAGTTTGACAAGAATGGAAAAGCTCTTTCAATTGAAGAAAAACCAAAAGAACCAAAATCTAATTACGCTGTACCGGGTATTTATGTTTATGATAATCAAGTTGTTGAAATTTCTAAAAACTTAAAACCTTCTGCCAGAGGTGAATTGGAGATAACCGATGTTAACAAAAAGTATTTAGAAATGGGGACTTTAATGGTAGAAAAAATTGGGCGTGGTGTAGCTTGGTTAGATACAGGTACTCCTGAATCGTTATTACAAGCAGCTAATTTTTTTGGTGTAATTGAAGATAGACAAGGACTAAAAGTTGCTTGCTTAGAAGAAATTGCTTATGCGAAAGGGTTTATTAATAAAGAACAATTGCAAGATTTATTAAATAAAATGCCAAATTCATTTTATAAAACATATGTTCAAAAGTTGTTAGTCGATTAACGATTTACTGAATTTGGCTTTGAAAATATTGAATATCCTCATCAAAATTAAGATGAGGATTTTTTTTATTCAACTCTTCAATTTTTGTCAATTGATTTTTAATAAATTCTTGATGTTTACTTGAAAAAACATTTCTTGGTTTGTGATTTTTTGCGTTATTAATTTTATCAAGCTCTTTTAATAAAGCAAGTGTTTTTGAATTAAACATAGTTTCGGAAAACTTTTCCCAAATATACTCCACAGCTATTTCGTTAGGGTGAATCATATCCTTTTTGTAAAATCTATAATCCCTAAGTTCATCTATAACAATTTCATAAGATGGGAAATAAAAAGTGTTTTTATCAAGACTTTCATTAATACCCAATAACAAAGCTGATTTACTAATATGGTTTTGAACAGCACCATCCTTCCAATGCCTTACGGGACTTAAAGTAAAAATAATCTTAACATCTTTGTTAAAACTTCTTAATAAGGAAATACTGTTTTTAATATATTCAGTAATTTCATCTAACGATAACTGTTTCTTTATAAAATTGTTTTCCGGAAGTTTGTGACAGTTAGATACAATTAAATTGTTGTCTTTGTTAATATATACAATTGAAGTGCCGTAAGTAATAATTACTAAATTGGTTTTCGGTAAATACTTTTTTAACATTTTTTGATTATTATTCATTAATGTTAAGGTGGAATTGGCATTGTGACTTGAAAAATCGCTATGATGATAAAATGAATGGAATTCATCTTGACTAAATATTAAATCGCTTTCACTAAAAACTTTACCGTCGGCAATCGATAATAATGAGTTATAAATTGAAGCAGGGTTATATAGTACACCATAAGGATTTGCACAAATATTAAATTTATATTTCTTGAAATATTCACCAATGTTTTCGGCAAAGCAAGAACCAATTGATAAAATTGAATCTGTTGAATCAATAGTAAATTTGGGTTTATCAATTTTAAAAGTTGTTAAAAATTCCATAATTATTTGGTAAGTATAGCCTTTTTAATTGAATTAAAGTTTTCAGTTGAATTATTTGGTATAAAATTTAATTTGATAAAATAAATTCCAGAAGCAAAATTTTCAGCATCCCATTTAATTGAGTGAGCACCTGAAGTTACAAAGCCATTAAACAATATGAATACTTTTTGTCCAATTGAATTAAAAACTTCGGCGGTAATATATCCATCTTCAAATAAAGAATAATTAAGGGATGTACTTGGGTTAAATGGGTTAGGATAACACTCGGAAATTGAAAATCGATTTGGGTTAACAGAAATATCTTCAACCGAATTAATTCCATCAATAACTTCGTATGAAAAACCCGCAGTCTGGTTTTCGGCAAGTAATGAATCAACATTCATTGCAGCCATAATAATTGTATTATAATCAACACCAAATTTTTCGGCGTAAAAAGTGCCATACTGCAATGAATCGAGTGGAACATCAATAACATTAACGATACTTGAATTGTTTTTTAGAATTAGAGAAATACGGAATAAACTATTATCGGCACCATCAAATTTAAATGTAACCGGTTTTGCAGAAGAAGCAGAAAACTTAAAGTATCTGGCTCCAAAAGAAACGAGCGAGGTGTTTTTTTTATTTATTGGGTACGAAGTGTAAGCAGCAGATACTTGAGCTTGTCCAAAATTATAATGTTTATAACCATATTTACCGTCCATAAAATTTAGATCATCTAAATAATTAGCAATAACCCAATGATTAAAAACATCTTTAAAGTTTTTTGAATACCCAAGTTTATTAAGGGTTTTATTGATGCCTAAAATTCCATTAGCTTGTTCTTTAATTAAAGTTTTAATATATGAAGTATCGCCAAAATGTTCATACATAAATAACATAAACAATTTAACTTGATTATAATCGCTAAAATAGATTAAGGACTTATTAGGATTTGTGGTGAAAAATGCATAATCATAAATGTCGTTGTTTTCAAGACCTTCTAAAGTTAAAATGGGTGAAAACGTAGAAAACTGTTCGTCAATCCATGCATCTTCCCAATATATAGTTGGATTGTTTATTGGCTCGGGAGAGTGGTCTTGTCCCCAATGTAATAAATGTCCGAACTCATGACTTATAACTTCGTAAACATAACTATCATTTAAGTATCTGGCATCAAAAAAGATAATTTCTTTTTCAGAACTATGCTTTCCCCATCGGTTAAAAACCATGCTATCGGGTAACTGCTGTCCCGGGTCAAAATAACCTCCCCACCATTCATTTGTAACCCCAATTAAATAAACTCTTGGATCGTTATCCAAAGTGTCGGGAATAGGACCATATAAGTTTGTTTGAAGTGGTACAAAAGTATTTTCAAACTTTGCAACAACATCATCAATGGCTTGCTGCGAAGGTTGGAATGTTGCACTATTTTCAATGAAAAGGTAACAATGATCGGATACTTTTTTGCATGTTGCATTAAACGAACGTTGTGGTGTGTTGGAATCCCAATCAATATATGTAACCGACCAAAATTGTTTTACATCACCAACTTGAATTTGGGAATATAAGGAAATAAAAGAGAATAAAAATAGTAGTATAATTTTTTTCATATAATTAAAAAACCTGCTCCAAAAGAGCAGGTTAGGATAAATTTAAATTTCGTGAACTAATAAGCCGTCTCTTAATTTTGGTTCAAACCATGTGGATTTAGGAGGCATAATTTCTCCAGCATCGGAAATATCGATTAGACTTTGTATAGCAATAGGATACATAGAAAATGCAACGGCAGCTTTTCCACTATTAACAAGTTTCTCTAATTCTGCTGTTCCTCTAATACCACCAATAAAATCAACGTTGTGATCGGTACGCGGGTCTTTAATTCCAAAAACTGGATCTAATAAATAATTTTGTAAGATACTTACATCTAAATTATCTCCGTAATTATCTGCTTTTTTAACATTATCATTAGGTGTTAATAAATACCACTGGTTTTCAAAATACATAGCAACGGTTTTTGCTTTTGGAGGATTAGGATTATCAGTTTTTTCGATATTAAAATTAATATTAACATTATTTAAAAATTCTTCAGGACTTTGTTTTAAATCGTGTACAACTCTATTGTAGGCTAATATTTTTAATTGGTTAGCAGGGAAAAGAACAGCAAAGAAATAGTTGTATTCTTCATTGCCGGAATGATGAGGATTTTGTTCTTGTTTTACTTTTTTGGCACGTGAAGCACTGGCAGCTCTATGATGACCATCGGCAATGTAAAGATTCTTAACTTTTGCAATCTCTTTTATAACAGTTTCCTCGTATTTATCAGGAAGTATCCACACAATATGTTTAATTCCATCGGGTGCTTGAAAACTGTAAAGAGGATAATTTTCAGCCATAGTTTTGGTAACAACAGAATTGACTTTTTCAACATCCTTATAAGTTAAAAAAACGGCACCGGTCTGAGCTTCGGTTGTAACAATATGGTTAGTTCTGTCATCTTCTTTTTCTTTTCTTGTTTTCTCATGTTTTTTTATAACATCATTATTGTAATCTTCAACAGAAAATGTTGCAGCAATACCAACCTGTTCTTGTTCATCCATAATAAGTTTATAAATATATAAACAAGGTTTGTCTTCGCTAATTAAAGGAGCCTCAGTTTTTAATCGGATGTAGTTTTCTTTAGCTTTTTTGTATACTTCGTGTGAATAGGCATTAACCTTAGAATCAATTTCTATTTCAGAACGTGTTACACGTAAAAAACTGATTGGATTTCCCTTTGCAAGTTCAGCAGACTCTTCTTTGTTAACAACATCATAAGGTACGCTTGCAACTAAATGAGCAACTTCTTTAACAGGGCGAACTGCTCTAAATGGTCTAATTATTGCCATATAAACTCCTATTTAAACAATTAGGTTCTTAAATAAATTTTTAATTTAGTAAAATACAAAACAATAAATCCAAGTAAAAGTGTAATTGTTAATCCTTTTAGTAAACCAAACCAAGGATTAATAACCATCAAATTTAATATATAATCAACCCCTGTAATTCCTAATAGCGGTGGAAGTAAATTTGTTATTCCGGCATAAGCAATTAAAGGATTTTGACCGTTTTTTATAAACAGATCTAAAGATTTCTTTTGTTTAAAGTAATCAATAATAATAGTTAATGCAACTAATGAAAATATTGAAATCCCTGCAGTAATAAAATAATAACTTAAAGTAGGATGGTCTTTTTTAATGCCCCCTTCGTATGGCTCAAATAATAAACCAAGAGTATAAAAATATATTCCATAATAAATAACTGTTTTTATAAATGAACCAAAATTTGAATTAATTTTATTGATTACTCTATAAACAATAAATACCCAAATTACAAAAATTATAACAAGAGTAACATTAAAACGGGCTTTTAAACAAATTAAACTTAATGGTAATATTATTACCATTAAGGTAGAAATGGCAATTAATAATTTGTTGTTTTCAAAGTTGTTAACTTCAGGTTTGTTTTTATTGTATGATAAAATCAAATCACCAATAATAATACCCGGAATTACAACAAATAAATACTGTAAATAATAAAATGTATAAGCCCATGGAATAGGCGAATAATTCCAGATTTGGCTAACCCAGCCAATTTCAGTATGTGATAATCTAAAAGCTAAAAGGAATCCAAGTATTCCTAATTTTATTAAAAAATTATTACGGCTGAAAAGCCATAAAATTGAGCCAAAAAAGGAAACGTTGGCTAAAACAATAATTATAATATCGCTTTTATTTAAGGAAAGATTTAATCCAACAAGACTATTTAAGAGAATTAAAAAGAGTATCCCGAATCCAATCCCTATAAACTTAATTATTAGTTGAATATTTTTAGAAGTATTTACTGGAAAAATTCCAAAAATGGGGAAAAGTAATAAAAAACCAAATAAAGATAATCCCCATATTAAAATGTTTGGTTCGCTGCTAAGTGCATATGGTTTTATGTGCTGAATAAAAATAGCAAAATAAATTAATCCTAAATAACGTGTAAATGAATGAAACAAAAGTTTGATAATTGAATTTTGTTGGCTGATTTTATTGTTTAAAGATAAAGGAATAGCTATACCCATTGTAAATAGAAAGAATGGAAAAACTAAGTCCACCCAAGTAATTCCCGGCAAATTAGGATTAAATTGATGAAGAGGAGGAGGGATTTGTGCATGGTACATCCAACTTGGTAATGTGTTCTTATAAAAAGGAACTTGTCCCGAAAGGAACATTAGTAAGATTGAAATTCCACGTAATGCATCAACACTTAATATTCTATTTTTTTTAATTGATTCCATCTAAATATTCCATTTATTCAACAACAATAAATTAGAATATTTAGCCGATAATTCAAAGATAGATTTAAATAATAATTAAAAAAGAAAAAATTATCTAATTAATCCTCCAAACCAGGAAGTGAACCACTTGTTATTTTGATTATCAACAGCAATTGACGTTATAATATTTGAAGGAATATTAGAATTTGCTCTATTAAATACTGCCCAGTTTTGGTTGTCTAAAACAGCAACCCCTTGCAAATCAGTAGCAATCCAAATAGACCCATTTTTATCAATAAGAACATCTTGAATTGAGTTGTTTGGAAGCCCGGAGTTTGATTGATTATAAATAGTCCAATTATTATTATCAAATTTAACTAACCCTGTGGTATTTGTGCCTAACCATTTATTGCCAAATGAATCAATTTCAATAGCTTTAACAGGACTTAACTTTAGGTCTAAATTTTTGAAAATGTATTTCGAAAAATAGCCGTTGAACATTTTTACTAAGCCTGTGTTTTGTCCAAGCCAAATAGCCCCGTCATTATCTTGAGCAATAGAAAAAATAAAACGGTCAACTAAATTAGTGTCGGAAGAATCAATAATACTCCAATTGTTTTTATTTAAAATTGCCAAACCATTGTTGGTTCCAATGTAAAGCGAATTATGTTTGTCGACATAAAGTGATAAAATAAAATTTGATTTTAATGGTGAGTTGTTTTTATCAAAAACTTCAAACTCTCCATCTGAGGTTAGTTTAACAATGCCGCCACCGCAAGTGCCAATCCATTTGTTATTGCTTTTATCAACGGCTATTGAAGTAATTCTATTATTAGGAATTTTAGAATTAGCAGTATTATAGTTAGTCCAATTATCCCCTTCGTTTTTCACTAAACCAACGTTAGTCCCAATCCATTTTATATTATCTTTGTCAATTGTAATACATAATAAATCATTGATTGGCAGAGTTTGCTTAATTGAATTAATTTTTGAAATTATAGGGGAAAGAGCAGTTTCTTCAAATTTAATCAGACCATCTTGTGTGCCTATAAAAAGTAATGAATCGTTTAAGGCATATAAGCTGAATATTAGATGGATAGGGAGTTCAGTATTTTTATAGTTATAAACCGTCCATTGATTACCAACTTCTTTTTTATTGTATTTAATTAAACCTTCATAACTCCCAAACCAAATAACATCGTTTTTATCAATTAAAATTGAATTAATTTCGTTTGTTGGGAGACCGGAATTTTTTACATCAAATAATTGATGAGTAGTTTGTGTAATTTCAAATATACCCTTATTTCTAACAGAAAAATAAGCATTGTTATTACTGTCAAAACTTATTGCAGTAACAGTAGATTTAATTAATTCAGGGTATTTTTTGTATAATTTCTCCCAATTTCTTTCTGTCTTTTTGTAAACTCCTTTGTTAGAAATTCCAACATACAAAAAGTTATCTTTATCAAAGTTAATACATAAAACTGGATTGGTACCAATAGTTAAGTCTTTTACAAAATTTATATTGGAGGAGTTTTTTTGAGGAACATTAAATGAAGCCAATCCTTTTTGAGTACCAATATAACCACTTCCGTCAGCACAAATATAAATAGCATAAACTCTATTTCCGGGGATATCTGAATTTTCAATATTATACGAAAAAAAATCAGTCCCGTTGAATAAAATTAATCCTCTATCGGTTGTGCCTATCCAAATATTGCCGTCATAATCTTTTTGAATAGAAATAATAGAATTGCTTTGAAGTTTAGAATTAACAGTAGTATAAGTGAAAGTTTCTCCGGTTTGGAGATTCATCTTGATAAGACCACCTAAAGTTCCAGCCCATAAAAAATTATCATCAGAGGTTATACAATTAATTTGGGTAGTGCACGAAAAGTTCGTCAGAAACGAATTCTGAGAAAATAAATTAAATTGAAAAACAAAAACAAATAAAACCAAAAACCATCTCATTGCATCTTCTCCTAAAAAAATGCTTGTCCAATTCTCAAACTATATCTAATATAATAACGGAATTATTGAAAAACAAATGTTTGGGGTAATATTTTTTGCATTTTGATAAAAAAAAGAGAAATACAAGTGAAATTTGTCAGTTTTGATTGTATATTTAAATAAATAGAACAAAAAAAGAATTTCAAATGTAAAAGCAACAACTAATAAGAAAAAGGTGAGGATATGAAGTATTTAAAAATTGTAAGTTTGTGGCTTATAAGTATCTCTTTACTTATTGCACAAGATAATAGCAAAAAAGAAGTTGCAGTAACAGTTTATAATACAAATCTTGGTGTTATTAAAGAAAAAAGAGAGATGGATATTAAGAAGGGATTATCAGAAATAAAAATTGATGATGTAGCGTCTTTAATCGATCCTACAAGTGTTCATTTTAAATTAAATGGAGATGTTTTAGAACAAAACTATCAATATGACTTAGTAGACCTAAACAAGATTTTGCAGAAATACATAAATAAAAAAATTAGTCTTATTGATAAAAACGGAAACATGATTGAAGGGGAATTATTATCTTCACTTGGTAATCAAGTCGTTTTAGCAAATAAAAATTCCGGACTAACAATGTTACCCAATGTTGAGGAATATAGATTTGCGGTTGAAAGCTTGCCAGAGGGATTAATAACAAAACCTACACTTGTTTGGCAGATTGATTCTAAATCAGAGGGGAATCAAAATGTAGAGATTTCTTACCAAACCGGTGGAATGAAGTGGAGTGCTGAATATGTAGCCGTGCTTAACGAAAATGATACAAAATTAGATTTAAACTCATGGGTGAGTATTGTGAACAATTCGGGGGCTACTTATAATAATGCTGTACTAAAACTTGTAGCTGGGGATGTAAATAAGATAGAAAATTATGGTGACGGTATTAGGTTGTATTCTGGTGTTAGTAATGAATCCATGATGAAAAAAAATGTAAACCAATTTCAAGAAAAAGAGTTTTTTGAATACCATATTTATAAATTAGATAGAAAGACAGACTTAATGAATAACGAAACCAAACAGGTGGCACTTTTTGAAGCTAATGAAGTGAAAGTTCAAAAGAAATTTTTATATAAAGGTGGTTATGATAAAAAGGTGGATGTTATTGTTGAATTTGCCAATACAGAAGATAATGAACTTGGTAAACCAATGCCTGAAGGTAAATTTAGAGTTTATAAAAGTGATGGGGAGTCAATTGAATTTATCGGTGAGGATATGATTGACCATACAGCAAAAAAAGAAAACGTAAAATTAAAAATTGGCGAAGCCTTTGATGTTGTTGTGGAAGAAACTCTAACTGATAATGATAAAGTAGCCAATAAAGTTTATGAACAGACTCTGGAAATAAAAATAAAAAATAGAAAGAATGAGAATATTGATATTGATGTAGAAAGAGCACTTGGCAGCTTTTGGGAAATCATTTATTCAAATTTTGATTATACAAAAAAGAATTCATCAACTGCGTTGTTCAAAATACCTGTAAAAGCAGATAGTGAAGTAACATTGGAATACAAAGTTAGATTTACTTATTAATAATTAACTTATTTAAAACAAAAAAGCTCATCTTTATTTTTAAGGATGAGCTTTTCTCGTTATATGAAAATATTCTATTCATGTAAAAAGTTATCTTCAAAGCTTGTAGTAATTTTTTCAAATGCTTCATCAATAGTATCGCAAAATTCAATAATATTTAAGTCTTCTGGACTTACCATTCCTGCTTCAACCAAAGCATCAAAATTAATTACTTTTTTCCAATAATTTGAATCATAGATAATTACTTTAATATGTTTTTTAACTTTGTGTGTTTGAATTAATGTTAAAATTTCCATCATTTCATCCATTGTGCCAAAGCCGCCTGGGAAAACTATTAAAGCTTTAGCTAAGTAGATGAACCAAAATTTACGCATAAAAAAGTAATGGAACTCAAAAGCTAATTCAGATGGTACATAAGTATTAACAAATTGTTCAAAAGGGATACTTATATTTAAACCAATAGATTTTCCACCTGCTTGAAAAGCCCCTTTGTTTGCAGCTTCCATAACACCTGGTCCGCCGCCACTACAAATAGTTAAACGTTTGCCATTGCCAGGAAGAGTTGCTGACCATTTTGTTAATCTTTCAGCCAATATTTCAGCTTCATCATAATAATGAGACATTGCAACTAATTTTTCTGCTTTTTTTAATTTTGAAGCGTATTCTTCACTTGATTTATCTTCACTTTCCTTCACTTTTTCAAGGTTTGCTAAGGCATCTTTTCCCGATAATAATCGTGCTGAACCAAAAAATACAATAGTATCTTTAATTTTTTCGGTTCTAAAGCGTGCCTGTGGTTCATAGAATTCAGATAAAATTCTAATTGTTCTGCCTTCAGGAGAGTTTAGAAACTCAAGATTGTTGTATGCTTTCTTTGGTCTTGAATCTTCGCTCATTTTTTTTTACTCCATTTCAGTTAATCACAAACTTATTAAAATAGTGTAAAAAATATATTTTTCAAAGTATATTTTTTTGCACTATTAAATTTTATTTTTTTAGAGACTCATTTTATTTAATTTATTCAGACTGTCATCATATTCAGTAATTAGTTTATTAAAGATTTCTTGAGTAGAGTAAATGTTGTTAATAACTCCAAGTGCTTGTCCTGTTTCCATTAAGCCTTCTTTAAAGTTGCCTTCAAAAATTCCTTTAAACTCGCGTTTTGTTGCTAAAAGCTCACGTAATAAATCGTTGTTTGCTCCATTATCTTCGGCATCTTTAACTGAATTGGTAAACTCATTTTTTAATGTTCTAACTAATCCAATTTTTCTAAATAATAAGGTAGAATCAGTTTCATTTGCTTCGATAATTTTTTGTTTGTAGTTTTCGCTTGCAGAAGACTCTTTTGATGTTGCGAATAATGTTCCTATTTGAATCCCTTCAGCTCCTAAGGCAAGTGCTGCTAAAATTCCGGAGCCTGTTGCAATACCACCAGCTGCAATAACAGGGATATTAATATTCATGGCGACATGGGGAATTAAACAGAATGTTGTTAATTCATCGCTGCCGTTGTGTCCTCCTGCTTCAACTCCTTCGCAAACAACTGAATCGCAGCCAACATCTTCTGCTTTTTTAGCTTGTTTTAAATTTGAAACAACATGAACAACTATTGCGTTGTTACTTTTTAGTATGTCAATATATTTCCCGGGATGACCTGCAGAAGTAAAGAAAATTTTTACACCAGCATTAAGTGCTGCTTTAATCAGTTCATCTGAATCCTTCCTTAGAAGGGGAATGTTTACACCAAAAGGTTTGTTGGTGGCTTGCCAGCATTTATTTATATGTTCAATCAAAAGCTCTGGTTTCATTGAGCCGGAACCAATTAATCCTAATCCACCACTATTTGAAACGGCAGAAGCCAGCTTCCACCCCGATGCCCAAACCATTCCACCTTGTATTACAGGATACTGAATATCAAACAAATCAGTTATTCTATTTTTAATTTTCATGAGTTATAGATTCCCCATATTTCTAAAATTTTTAATGAGCTAAAATAAAATATAATAATAAAAAAGTTGATAATACAATACTAATTAATTAAATTTGTTATTCACTAAAAAATTGAAAGGATATTATGAGAGCAATTATACCTGTAGCCGGTTTTGGAAAGAGATTAAAGCCACATACATTCTCCATCCCTAAGGTTTTGATGAATGTTGGCGGAAAACCTATATTAGGACATATTCTTGATAAGTTGGTGGAATGTAAAATTTTTAAAGCCACTTTTATTGTTGGTTATTTTGGTGATAAAATAAAAGAATACGTTGAAACAGAGTATAAGCAAATTGATGCGGAATATGTTGAACAACAAGAAATGTTGGGATTGGGACATGCAATATATACAGCCATTCCAACATTTGATGATGAGGAATTATTCATCATTTTGGGCGATACCGTTTTTGATGTAGACCTATCGCACGTATTTGATAAAAAAGTTACATCGTTAGGAGTAAAAGAAGTTATTGATCCAAGTCGCTTTGGCGTTGCATTAATGGATGGCGGTAAAATTAAAAAACTAATTGAAAAGCCAAAAACTCCAATTTCGCGTTTGGCTTTAGTAGGTTTGTATTACATTGCTAATGCAAAGTTGTTAACCGAATGTTTGAATGAGTTGATTGAAAAAGATATACGTACAAATAACGAGTTGCAGTTAACTGATGCGTTGCAATTAATGATTGATAAAGGTGAAGAAGTTTCAACATTCCCTGTGGATGGTTGGTATGATTGTGGAAAGCCGGAAACATTGTTAAGCACAAATCAATTTATCCTTGAAAAGTTTGGGACAAACAAAAAATTAGAAAACGTATTAATTATTGATCCGGTGTTTATCGGTAAAAATGCAGTTGTTAAAGATTCAATTATAGGTCCTAATGCAACAATTGCAGATAATTGTGAAATAGTTGAATCAATTATAAAAAATTCAATTATAAGTACTGGTTCAGTTGTTAAGAGGTCAATGTTAGAAAATACGTTAATAGGCAATAACGCCGTTGTTAAAGGGAATTACAAGCGGTTAAATGCGGGTGATTCATCAGAAATAGAATTTTATTAATTAAATTATTTATAGAGGTAATATGTCTTATTTTTTCACATCTGAATCAGTATCAGAAGGGCATCCAGATAAAGTTGCCGATCAGATATCTGATGGAATATTAGATGCTATTTATGCTCAGGATCCTAATGCAAGAGTAGCATGTGAAACGTTTGTTACTACTGGATTAGTTGTAGTTGGCGGTGAAATAACTACTACGGCTTATGTTGAAGTACAAGATACAGTTAGAAAAGTTATTAAAGAAATCGGTTATACAAAAGCCGAATATAAATTTGATGCTGATTCATGTGGTATATTAAATGCAATTCATTCACAATCTCCTGATATTGCAATGGGTGTTGATAAAGGAGGTGCAGGTGACCAAGGTTTAATGTTTGGTTATGCATGCGATCAAACAGCTGAATTAATGCCAATGCCAATTGTTTACGCACACAAATTAATTCAAAAACTTACTGATATTAGAAAAAAACAACCGAAGTTAATGCCTTATCTACGTCCAGATGCAAAATCTCAAGTAACTATTGAATATGATGATAATCATAAACCATTACGCGTTGATACTGTTGTAATTTCAACTCAACACGATGCAAAAGTTGCACAATCAAAAATTAAAACTGATGTAATAAACAAAGTAATTAAAAAGGTTATTCCAGCTAAATTGTTAGATAAAAATACAAAATACTATGTAAATCCAACAGGAAGATTTGAAATTGGTGGACCTCACGGAGATAGCGGATTAACAGGAAGAAAAATCATTGTTGATACTTATGGCGGATGGGCTCCACATGGTGGTGGTGCTTTCTCAGGAAAGGATCCTTCAAAAGTAGATAGAAGTGCAGCTTATGCAGCTCGTCATATTGCAAAAAATGTTGTAGCGGCAAAACTTGCAAAAGAATGCTCTGTTCAATTAGCATATGCAATTGGTGTTGCTAAACCTGTATCTGTATTTGTTGATACAAAAGGAACAGGAGTAATTGAAGATAAGGCAATTTCTGCAATGATTCTAAAAGAAGTAGATTTAACACCAAAAGGAATTATTGAAAGATTAAATTTACGCAGACCAATTTACAGAAAAACCGCTTCAATGGGTCACTTTGGAAGAAACGATAAAGATTTTACTTGGGAAAAATTAGACTTAGTAGCAACATTTAAAAAATATTTACCAAAATAATCGGAGCATACGATGAATTACAAAAAAGGTGCTTATAAAGTAAAAGACATCAAACTTGCCGATCAAGGCAGAATGAAAATTGAATGGGCAGAATCTCGTATGCCTGTTATGATGAGTTTACGTGAAAAATATGCAAAAACACAACCATTAAAAGGTTATAAAATTGCAGGCTGTTTACACGTAACAAAAGAAACCGCAGTTTTAATTGAAACATTACAGGCTGCCGGTGCAAAAGTAAGCTGGAGTGGTTGTAATCCTCTTTCAACTCAAGATGATATTGCAGCAGCTTTAGCTAAAAATGGTATTGAAATTTATGCTTGGCATGGTCAAAGTGTTAAGGATTTCTATTGGTCAATTGAAAGAACTTTAGATATGAAACCTAATTTAACATTAGACGATGGTGCCGACTTAATTTTTACTATTCATAATAAATTCCCTAAATTAGCTGAAAATATTATTGGTGGTACTGAAGAAACTACTACAGGTGTTCATAGATTACGTGCTATGGGTGCTGATGGTAAATTGTTATATCCTGTTGTTGCAGTTAATGATGCTGAAACAAAATGGGATTTTGATAACGTTTACGGTACAGGACAGTCATCAATTGATGGTATCTTGAGAGCTACATCTGTATTATTGGCTGGTAAAAACTTTGTTGTTGCCGGTTACGGACATTGTGGAAAAGGCTGTGCAATGAGAGCTGCCGGATTAGGTGCTAACGTTATTGTAACAGAAGTTAAACCTACTGCTGCATTAAAAGCTACTTTAGAAGGTCATCAAGTTATGACTATGGAAGAAGCTGCAAAGGTTGGTGATATCTTTATTACTGCTACCGGTGTTAAAGATGTTATTACAAAAAAACATTTTGCAAAAATGAAAGATGGTGCTATTGTTTGTAATACAGGTCACTACGATTGTGAAATTAATATTCCTGAATTGGAAGAATTGATGAAATCAAAAAGAACAATTCGCCCAAATAACGAAGAATATGTAATGAAAGATGGTAGAAGAGTTTATTTGTTAGCTCAAGGTCGTTTAGTAAACTTAGCTGCTGCTGAAGGACACCCATCAGAAGTTATGGATATGTCATTTGCTAATCAGTTTATGTCGCAATTACGTTTGGCAAACTTTGATAAACAAGGCATCTTATTAGAACCAGGAGTAATTGATATTCCAGAAACTCAAGATCAAGAAATTGCCGGTATCAAGTTAAGAACTATGGGCTATAAGATTGATAAGTTAACAAAAGAGCAAGAAAAATACTTAACAGATTATAGTGCAGGTACCTGATATTCTTAGATGTTCAAATATCTATTTATATATACCCCTTTCTGTTTTGGAAAGGGGTTTTTTTTATTACAGAGTAGCTTTAATAGATTGAACTTATTATTAATAATAACTAAGTTTAGTTATTAATTTAATTTTTATGAAGTGGAAATGAATAAATACAGTTATGATTATTTGATTATAGGAAGTGGATTAGCAGGATTATATTCAGCAGCTTATGCTGCAAGGTTTGGAAAAGTGGCGTTATTGACAAAATCGACAATAGAAATTAGTAATAGTTATTGGGCACAGGGAGGAATAGCTGCTGTAATTAATGAAGAAGATAAAATAATGTTTCATGTTGCCGATACCCTTGAAGCAGGCAGAGGACTATGCAATAAAGACGCTGTTGAAGTTTTGGTTGAAGACGGCCAATTCCGTATTCACGATTTAATAGAAATGGGAATGCGATTTGACACTGAAAATGGTCATTTAGCATTAGGACTTGAAGGTGGACACAGTAAACGAAGAATTTTACATGCTGGTGGTGATTCAACCGGAAAACTTATTGTTGAATTTTTAAAGCATTATATTAAAAACAATAACAATATTGTTATTTACGAAAACACATTTGTATATGATCTTGTTGTTAAAGATAAAAAGTGTTTTGGAGCAAAAGCTGTAAATAATACTACTTTGGAAAATTATACATTTTTAGCACCGGGTACAATAATTGCAACCGGAGGAGCCTCGGGAATATTTCAAAGGACAACAAATCCCCGCACATCATCAGGAGATGGGATTTATTTAGCTTATAAAGCTGGAGCTGATGTTGCTGATATGGAGTTTATTCAATTTCACCCTACTGTTTATCATTCACCATCGAAACAGTCATTTTTAATTAGCGAAGCCGTTAGAGGTGAAGGAGCTTATTTAGTTAATTCTAAAGGGGAAAGGTTTATGCGAGAGATAGATCCAAAAGCTGAATTAGCTCCTCGCGATATTGTTGCCAAGTCAATATTTTATCAGTTGAAGAATAAAGAAAAGGTTTATTTAAGTTTAGCCCATCTTGATGCTGATAAAATAAAGAAAAGATTTTCAACTATTTTTGAAGAAATTAAAAAGTATGGACTGGATCTTACAAAAGATTTAGTTCCTGTTGCTCCTGCTGCTCATTATTTTGTTGGAGGTATTAAAACGGATTTGGATTCCAAAACAAGTGTCGAAAATTTATGTGCCTGTGGTGAATCCGCATCTAATGGTGTTCATGGAGCTAATAGGCTTGCAAGTAATTCTTTGCTTGAGTGCTTGGTTTTTGGGAAAAGAGCCGTTGATTCAATAAATAAAAATAAAACGAATGAGGTTATCGAGTTAGAAGATTATAGTTTAATATTCAGAAATGAAAAGAATTACTTGGAATATGAAAACTTAAAAGAACAGATTGCTCATATTATGACTGATAATTGTGGAATAATAAGAAACGAGAATGATTTGCTTTATGCTCAATCGGAATTGCAGAAGATAGATGAAGAGTTTGATTATATCGAAAATGAAATTTTCAGCATACAAATAAAAATGTTGATAACTGCGGCAAATTTAATTATTAAGTCAGCAATTGAACGTAAAGAAACTAGAGGTGGACATATTAGGACTGATTATCCTAATGAAAGCAATGAGTATGTTATTCATTTAGTTCAAAACAAAGAATTTGGAATTATAAAAAAATAAGGGATATGTTTAATACAACACAAATTAATTTAGAAAGTGCCGAGCCATTAATTAAAATGGCATTAACAGAGGATTTACAGAGCGGCGATATTTCTACAGAATCTATAATTATTAATGACAAGCCGGCTATGATGACACTTCATGTTAAACAGGGTGGAGTGATTGCAGGATTGCCTATCTTAAAAATTGTTTTTAACCAATTTGATGTTAAAGTTGAGTATAATAACGAAGTAACAGATGGTAAATACCTATACAAAGGAGAAAAGGTAATAGATATTTATGCTCCTCTTAGTGTTCTGTTGAAAGCAGAAAGAACTGCATTAAACTTTTTGCAAAGATTAAGCGGAATTGCAACTAAAACGAATCAGTATGTTAAAGTACTTGAGCCATACAATACTAAATTATTAGATACAAGAAAAACCTTACCCGGCTTTAGGCTGCTTGATAAATATGCGGTTAGAATAGGTGGGGGATGCAACCATAGATTTGGGTTGTATGATATGGTGATGATTAAAGATAATCATATTAAGGCTGCAGGTTCTATTACAGAAGCTGTTACGAGAGTAAGAAAGAAATTTAATAATTTATATAAAATTGAAGTTGAAACAACATCATTAGAAGAGGTTGTAGAAGCCTTGGCAGCTCAAGCTGATATTATTATGCTTGATAATATGGATGATAATACAATGGCTACTGCTGTTCAGCTAATTAATAAAAATGCAATTACAGAAGCCAGCGGTTCAATAACAATTGAAAGGCTAAAACAAATTGGTGAAATTGGTGTTGATTATATTTCATCAGGAGCATTAACTCATTCGGTAACAGCGTTGGATATCTCAGCAAATATAATTAATTGATAGGAAAAATTATGCAAAACGAATTAATAAATGAAATTATTGAATTAAAGAAGAAAAAGAATGCTGTAATATTAGCACATAATTATGAATTACCTGAAATTCAAGATTTAGCCGATTTTGTTGGTGATTCACTCGGGTTAAGTCAACAGGCTGCAAAAACAGATGCGGACTTAATTGTGTTTTGTGGTGTTCACTTTATGGCTGAAACAGCTTCAATTATTGCCCCTGATAAAAAAGTAATTATTCCTGATTTAGAAGCCGGCTGCTCATTGGCGGCAAGTATTACAAAAGAGGATTTGATGAATTGGAAAAACAAATTCCCTGATGCGGTTGTTGTATCTTATGTTAATACTACGGCAGAAATTAAAGCCTTGAGTGATTATTGCGTAACTTCTTCAAATGCTGTAAAAGTTGTAGAGGCAATTCCGGAAAATAAAAAGATATTGTTCTTGCCTGATCAGTTCCTTGGAGGTTATACAAAAAAAATGACTGGAAGAGATATTGAAATCTGGGAAGGAGCTTGTCATGTACACCAAAAAATTGGAATGCTGCAATTTGAACAAGCAGAAGAAGAGTTCCCCAATGCAGAATTTTTAGTCCATCCTGAATGCGGCTGTTCATCATCGTGTATGTTAAAATCATTGGATTGTAATTATAAAAAGAAAATAAAAATACTTTCAACAGAAGGAATGGTTAATTACATAAAAACATCTGAAGCAGAAGAGTTTGTAATTGCAACTGAAGTTGGTATTTTGCACAGACTGAATAAGTTTTACCCGAATAAAAAATTCTATCCTGCAAGTGAAAAATCAATCTGTGAATATATGAAATTGATTACAGTCGAAAAACTGTATAATTCATTACTAAATGATCAGTATGAGGTGAAAGTTGAAAAAGAATTGGCAGAAAAAGCAAGACTTCCGATTGAGCGAATGCTTAATATCGTATAAACTATACAGGTAGATTACGGCGTTTTCTGTGTGTTACAATAAGTTTTAAGGTAATAAAGTAGACTATCAGAGATGCCGTTAATGCCAAAACAAATGTACCGGTAAACAATACTATCAATCCATTTTTGCTCAAGTTTAATATACCGTCAAAAGAGGGATTGTCTATTGTCTGTCTAATTGTTTGCCACGAGATAGAAATATGAGTAATAAATTGACCAATCTTAATTGCTAAATAATAGATTGGGACAATTGTAATTGGATTTGAAATTAAAGTTGCTGTTACCGTCAAAAGCATATTACAGCCAAGCATTAATGCAATTGGTATTGCAATAAATGTTTGAAGACCCATCGGCAATACCAAGCCAATAAATATTCCTATGGCAATACTAAAAGCTATTTTTGAGGGGGTGAGATTTAAATGTAGAATCTTTTCAAAATAGTATTTTAGCGATATTGTGTTAAATTTTTTTATATACTGGGTTATTTTATTTTGTCTACTCAATATCTTATTTTGTTGGTTGAAAAAAACAAAGCAAATGTAAAACATTATTACAAAAAAAACAATAGGTCGGCAAATTTAGAATAATAAAGCTTTTATAGGACAGTAAGTGAGGAAAGATAGGGAGGTGGTGTATTTTACGTGAGTATTATAAGGGTAAATGTCGTAAAAGCTAATAATAACAAGCTGAAAAAATATGGACACCAAATAATAATAAAAAACGAGGCTTTGGACATGTAATATTTTGTTTTTACGAAAAAAAACTAATAATTTCAAGTAAAATCGAGAAAAAAAATTTGCAAAGTTGTTTTTAATTAATATATTAGTAATCAAAATTCAATGAACCTAAATAACAAAAATGAAAGGGAAGTTATGGCAAAAAAAACTGAAAAACCAGCAGAAAAAAATGTTAAAACTGCCGCAAAACCAGCAGCTAAGCCAACAACTAAAAAAGAAGTAAAAGCTGAAAAACCAGCTCCAAAAGCAAAAGCTAAAGTTGAAGCTAAACCAGTTGCTAAACCGGTAGCTAAACCAGCCGCAAAACCAGCAGCTAAAGCTGTTTCAAAAACAAAACCAATGACTAAAGCTGAAATAGTTACCTATATGTCAGAAAAATTAGGTATTACTAAAAAACAAACAGGTGATTTTTTAACAGAATTTGTTTTGTTAGCTTATAAAGAAGCTAAAAAAGATTTTGTTATTCCTGGTATTGGCAAATTAACTCTTGCTCAAAGAAAGAAAAGAACAGCACGCAACCCAAAAACTGGTGAAACAATTGTTGTTCCAGCAAAAAAAGTTGTAAAATTCCGTGTTGCTAAAGCTTGCAAAGATGCAGTTTTGGTAACTAAGAAATAAATTGAACAAATTATGCTTTTAAGCTGTATTTCTAATTTACTGAAGTACAGCTTTTTTTATTTTAAAGAAGATTACACTTGCAGACAACACTTTCTTAAAATTTCTTAAGTTTTTATTGGAAAGAATAGGTTCAATAAATAATTTAAAAAAAATCAATAATTTGATTTGTTATTATTGTTTGTTTTAAATAATTGCCCTAATTTAATTACTATAAAAAAATAATTGTTACGCTTATTGAAAAACACTTACATTATTTAACATGCAAAAGAAAAAGACAAAAAAAAGATTTACTATTAAAAGTATATTACTGCTTTTTTTCCTTGCCACAACGTTAGTTTATGGGCAACGAGGAAAGATAAGCGGAATTGTAACAGATGATAACACTAAAGAACCGCTTATTGGAGTTAACGTATTTATTGTTGGTAGTTCAATAGGAACGACTACGGATGTAGATGGAAAATATGTAATTCTTAATGTTTTGCCCGGTTCTTATTCCGTTGCTGCCAGTATGGTTGGTTATGGTAAGTTAGTTTATTCAGATGTTCAAGTAAATATTGATAGAACAACAGAGTTGAACTTTAAGCTGAAAGACCAATCAGTTCAAATGGAACAAGTGGTAATTGTAGCTGAAAAACCAAAAATTGTAAAAGATCAAACCTCATCAGCAACAACAATTGATGATGTTCAATTAAAATCGGCACCAATTGAAGGATTGCGAGGAGCTTTAGATTTAACTGCTTCTTTCCAAAAAAATGAGAAAGGGGATTATTCTGTAAGAGGTTCAGGTACTTACGAAGTTAAGTTTCAAATTAACGGCGTTGATCAAGTAACTTCAAATACAAGTATTCCTGGGTATGGTGGTGCTGATAAAGCAAACAACAGTTGGAAGTATGATGTAAACCCTTTGGGTGTTCAACAGATACAGCTTATCTCAGGAGGTTTTTCTGCTGAATATGGAAATGCTCAAGCAGGCGTTGTTAAAGTTGTTTTAAAAGAAGGAAACGCCAAACTTTCAGGCGAGGCACGTATTGAGTACCGTCCATCAGGTCAATATCACTTTGGTAAATATGTTTATGACAAAAGTAATTTTGAATGGCAGCGTTGGGGAAACGTGAATTATTGGTACGCTAATCAAAAAAACGTTTTAAAAGATTTAAGTCCGTATCTTTATAGTAAAATGTATGTACAAGGGAATGCTTCTGCTGCTGATTCACAAAGAGTATTTGATGAAATTGCCTGGGCTTATAATATTTGGATGCAAAATCATACTCCTTCTGAAGATAATCAGCTTGGTGTGTATGATTATAGAGAGCAGACTTATACAAGATATTTAGTTGGTTTTGGTGGTCCTTTAGGTACAAATCCTGAATTATTGAAGTTTTATTTCAGCGGTGAATACAGAAAAAATCCGACACGCCTACCTACCAATGAACAAAATCAAATTTACCAAAATTATATATTAAATCTTACTTATAAACCTATCCCTCAACACAAATTTAGATTTATGGGGAGCTTTCAAAAATATAAAGGTGGTTTATTTTCCGGTTCAACAGATATTAGATGGGCAGGATTATCTAACATTAGCGAATCGCCCAAATACGCAATTTATCAAGACCCAATAAGAACAGAGCAAACAGTTGCTCAAAGTTTAAACTGGGTTTATACAATTGATAATAATTCATTTATTGAAACTAATATTGCTCATCAAAAAGAAACTTACGAACTACCATATGTTTATATCCCCGGTTTTAATAGTGCAACCGACAGGCTTGATAGTTTGGGAGATCGTTATGGTTCAATATTAAAAAGTGGTATTTGGTGGGAATCCGATTATTTTTTACGCTTAGATGCAGCAAGTACAAACTTTTATCAAGATTACAGAGCTGATAATTGGAGTTTGACAACAGATTACACAAATCAAATTTCAAAAACAAATTTATTAAAAGCCGGTTTACGCTTTTATTATTGGGATGTTTTTAATAATGGTGTTGCTTACAGTTTTAGAACAAATAGTTATGTTGCACATTACGGGGTTGCAGAATATTATAGAGCCTATCCTTATAACTATGCTTTTTATCTTCAAGATAAGATGGAATATGAAGGCATGGTTGCAAACTTAGGTGTTAGATTTGAGGCTTATAATTTTCAAACAAATACGCCGGCTGATAGATTTAATCCATTTTATCCTGGTACTGAAAGACCGGCTGTATATGGAGATGCCGCAACCGAACCATCAAAAACCCAATATGTTGTTCTGCCTCGTTTAGGAATTTCTTTCCCAATTGGAGAAAATACAGCTTTCCGTATTCAATACGGACACTTTGCATCTATGCCAATATTTACACAAGCATTAACAACTAAAACGTATAGAGGTTGGAGTGCGTTGGGTAATCCAAATTTGGAGCCCAAGAAAACCATTAATTATGAGTTTGGTATTCAACAAGTTATCGACGAAAATCATCGTATTGATGTTGCTATTTATTATAACGACAGGGTCTCACAAATTGGATCTCAAAATATTGCAGCTTTAACGGGCGACTTAAGATATTTTGCTGCATTTAATGATAATAATGATCCTTTATATATTTATACATCATATGATAATAATAGATTCGGTTCAACAATAGGTATTGAAGCTACATTTGAAAAAATCTCAGTTGGTAATTGGTCATATAGATTAAGTTACAATCTATCTCAAACTACTGAAGGGAAATACGGTGCAGATATTTTATATCCTGATAATTCGAGAAATTACTCCTCCAGAAGTTCTACGGGTGAATTTTTATCTCCTTATGATAGAACACACAGCTTTAGAGGTTTATTACAGTACATAATGAAAGATGGTGAGGGGATTGAAATATTTGGATTTAAGCCTTTTGAGAATAGTGTTTTTGGGCTATCTTATACAGTTCAATCAGGACTCCCATTTACTTATGTAACCGATTTTGACTTAAAAGATGTTACATATAATAGAAGATATCCATTAGAATCAAATTTTGATTTTAACTTTAATAAAGAAATTCATTATGCAGGTACAAAGCTTATTATTGGAGTAAGAGTAATGAATTTATTTAACAATAAATGGCTTACACCAATGGATTCGCAAGGTGAATCTGAGGATAAAATTGCTTGGGTTGAAAAGGGGATTACAATTGATAATCCGGCTGATAATCCTACAAAAAGAAGTTATTTGTTATACTCATATAGAACATATAAAAACACACCAACTGAAATTATATTTACAGTTGGTATAGGATTTTAATAATAAAGGAAATTAGAAAACGTGTTTATGAAACTTAAAAAAATATCTATAAGGTTGTTTTTATTATTTAGTTTGCTTGGTCTTACAAAAATAAATGCTCAAGATATTGAATCTCCATTATTAGTTTTTAATAGAGGACAGTTATGGCAAAGTGTTTATTTAGGAAAAGTGGGTCCAAGTACATATAATAACTGGAAGAGATTGGGAATAGGATTAGATTGGCCCGGCTTTGATATAAGCTGGATTAAAGATGATTTAGGAGGAGCTCCTTCTTATTTAACAGCAGGCGGTTTTTGGATTGGCTGTAAAAAGACACGAGATAGCGTTTTAGCTGTTGAAGATTGGTCAATCTATTCAAGTACGGTTGGAGTTGAAGTTTCTTCAAAGTTTATTGTTAAAAAACATAAAAAAATATTAAACCATGGTATGACAACATATCAAAATGCTGGGGATGAAATAATTGAAACGGAATGGGAATATAATCCTCAATATCAAAATCAATATGATATTGAAAGCCAGTTGCCAATTCGTGTAACAAGAACTTCACAGCAATGGAATGGTTCCAAAAGAGATGAAAATTATATAATTCATAAATATGTAATTAAAAACATATCAAATGAAATAAAAGCAAACTATCCTCAAAGAGAAGTTGTTGATACTTTGTATGATTTTTATGCAATGTTAAATTATGGCATGCAATGTAATTCGAGATCATGGACGGTATTGTACCCAACTTATTCGGCAGGTGCACGTAATTCATGGTTCTTTTATGATCCGTCAAAAAAAATGATTTGGGGTAGAGCGGGAGATTTTTTAGATACTCCGGAAAATGATGGCGAGTATGGTTGGGCAGCAACACAAGGTCCAATTGTTGATGGTGCTCCAACAGGTGAATGGTTGGCTCCGGGTTTTGTTGGATTTAGATTGTTATATTCTTCTCCAAACAACAATGGTAGTGCAACCTTTGTAAACGGCTGGGGATGGTCGGCAGGTGATAACTTGCAGGATTTAATTGGTCCAATGACCGGACGAGGTACAGCTGAAGCGAGATATGGAGTGTTAAAGGATGTTTCTCAAGCCAACAATTATATTAATAGTTCGGCTGACCAAACTTTTATGCGTCGGTCAAGAATGTGGTCGTTGATGTCAGTTGGTCCTTGGGATATTGCACCCGGAGATTCTATTGTTATAGTGTATTCTGAAATGGTTGATGGCTCTGATTATAAAAATGCTCTTGATAATAAATTAAGTGGAATATCAAGCGGTTATTCAATATTTGATGCAACTGCAGTTAAATCGCAAGTAACATTTGCCAATAATTTTAATCACCCTGACCCTCCAATGGCACCTGAATTTTCAATAGACTATTTCAGAGATGATGAACAGCTTGTTGCAAATGTTTTAGAATGGGGAACAGAAACCGAAAATATTCCAGACCCTGATGATGGACAATTAGATTTGGCTAAATACTCTATTTATCGTTCATCCTATTTACCAATTGGTCCTTGGGAAAAGATAGCCGATATTCAGAAGGGAGATTTGAATTATTACTCAAGTGAAAGTTCTAAATATAATTATGTCGATTCATCGGTTACGGTTGGGGCAAGTTATTATTATGCATTAACTGCTTCTGATACCGGAAGAGCTTTTTGGAATATTAATCCTGCTCAAGTATTTCCTGAAACAAGAACAACAAAAGTACCACCGCTTGAATCTTCTATTTTTGCAAATAGAATGACAACTCCATTTACAGCAACACTGGCTCCGGTAAATACGGTTAATGATGTTTTAGTTGTTCCAAATCCTTTTGTAATTGGTTCCGGTTATTCATTACCTGGAGAAAGTGATAAAATACAATTTGTTAATATTCCTAATCCTTGTACAATTAGAATTTATACTGTAAGGGGGGATTTAGTTAAAACTATTGAAGTTGCTTCCGGAGAAGGAGCAATTGCTGATTGGGATCAAGTAACTGATTTTGGACAGTTTGTTGAAAGTGGAATTTATATCTTCCATGTTGATTCTCCAATAGGAACAAAGTTAGGTAAATTTGCAATAGTTCGTTAAATAAAAATATTTTGTGAACAAAATTCGATTTTATGATGAATAAGAAATTTTTAATTATAATATTATTTTTAAGTAGTCTTTTATTTGGGCAGGAATTTAAGAAGAATGCTACTGCAGGTTTTGTGTTTTTAGAATTACCAATTACTGCTCGTGCCGCTGCTATGGGAGAAGCTTCAATTGCTTTAACTGATTTAGATGCTTCCGGTCAGTTTGTTAATCCTGCTTCACTTGGGTTTTCAAAACAGCAACATTCATTTTCGGTTTCATATTCCCCTTGGATTGCTGAAATAAAACATTATTCAACATCTTACTCAATTAATACTGATTATGGAGTTTTTGGAATTGGTGCAATTGTTGTTGATTATGGTTCAATGCCCAAAACAATGAAAATTCAAGGACAAAGGTTGTATGAAGTACTTGGCACGTTTAATTCTAATTCGTTAGCTATTGGTTTAACATATAGTAAACAGTTGACTGATAAGTTTTCGTTTGGAATAACCGGTAAATATGTAAGGGAAAAAATTGATATCTATTCTGCAAGTAATTATTTGTTTGATGGAGGAATTCAGTATTATACCGGATTGTCTTCGTTACGCATAGCAGCAACAATTTCAAATTTTGGGGTGGATGCAAAATTTATTAATGATAAGTTTAAAATGCCCGCAATGTTAAGACTTGGTTTGGCAGCAGAAGTATTGGGTGATTATAGCTCGGAATATAGACTGACTACTGCTGTAGAAGCTATTCATCCAAGTGATGGTGATGAACGAGTAAACATTGGGGCTGAGTTTTCCTACAATAATATGATTGATTTTAGAGGTGGTTATAAGTTTTTTACCGATGAGGAAACTTATAGCTTTGGTGTTGGAGTTAACACAATAGTAAAAGTACCTATTAAAATGGATTTTGCTTTTTCTGATTACGGTAGGTTAGGTAACATTTTAAGATTTACTCTTCAAGTTGGTGTTTTATGAAAAAGATTTTTACGTTAGTATTGTTTTTTACAATTAGTTTTATTGTTAAGGCACAGATAACTTCAGTTGATGCTTTTGCGGAATATTCAATGCCATCTTCAAAACGAATAAATGTTACTGATATTGATGGTGTTGGAGCCGGTGTTAAAATGAATGTAAAGGTTTATGATAAATTATCTATTGGATTAACAGGAGCTTATACTTTATATAGCTTATCTCAAACAAATGCTTTGGATAATTGGGACTGGAAATTTTGGGCAAGATATAATGACTTTGTTAAACAAACGTTATCTGATGAAGCATATGAAAACTTTATGAGTCCGGTTCAAAAAATGGACTTACTTCAACTTATGCTAACTGTTGATTATGATTTTTCTCCTATGGAAAAATTACACGTTAAACCTGTTGTTGGTGCCGGTATTTATTTTTATACTCGTAGACTTTATATTGATGAAAAGTGGTCTAAATACTTTTCGTCACTAAATTATACGTTTGAATATGAATTTAGAAATATTGCACCGGAAAAATATGGTAATCCGTTGTTTTACACAGCCGGTATTGATTTGAATTATGAATTAATGCAAAACTTTTGGCTGTTTGGTTCTGCAAAATATGTAAATGTCTTTGCTTCTGATTTATCATATGGGTATGATAATTTCCCATTTAGAGACGCTATTAATTTAACTTTAGGATTAACAATTTTATATTAAAATTATGAATATGAAAAAGTATATTTATTTGATTGTTTTATTTGCTTTGTGTTTTGTAAATGTTAATGCACAAAAAATGAAATTCGTTTTTGGAGCTGATGGTAATTATTATTTACCGATTGGAGGTTTGGGAGATAGATTTGACCCTACCTATGGAGGTGCTGTTTATTTTGGAAAAGAGGTTTCCAAAACTTGGACTTGGACAGGTAAATTAGAGTATTTTAAATTTAACAAAGGAAATAAAGACAAACTTCATTTATTGACTGATTTAACTATAAATGACCAAACAAAAACTTATGACGTTCCATTAGAAAATTTAGATGTTGAGTTGGAAGTTGTTGGTTTATCTGCTAATGCAAAATATAAAATAATTGAGTTAAGCGATTTTACTACTAATATTTCTTTCGGGTTTGGGATTTATAGGTGGTATAGCCCGAGGGGAAAATACAGTATATACTTTGATTCTGCAACTGAAAAATTTTATTCCGATACTACCGGAGTTGGTGGTAGCCTTACACAAGTTGTTAACGTGCCTGGAATTTCACAAGTGGATTGGAGCGGTGGATTTAATCTTGGTTTGCAATTTGAATATCAGATTGTTAAAAATTTGAATATTTATGTTGGCGGCGAATATAAAAATGTAATTGGTGAAATTTGGCAGGCTTTAGCATTAAATTTGGAAAACATCAGCAGTTTCCAAATGATTAACTTGAAAATAGGAATAAATTATCAGTTATAAATTGAAACAAAAATTCAAAGAAACTTGAACCTTACTGAAATTATTTAGTAAGGTTTTTTTTAATCATTTTTTTTATTACTATAAGTTTTGTATTTGATAAATTGAGATAATTATGAAAAAGCAGATTGTTTTTTATGTGTTAATAATATGTATGGCTTTTGGTGTAATTAGTGCACAAGAAAAAGAAGCAATAAGAGGAGTATGGTTAACTAATGTAGATAGCGATGCACTTAAATCCTTAGATAACATTAAGAAAACAGTTGAATTATGTAAAGAAGAAGGTTTTAATTCAATTTTTGTTGTAACTTATAATAAAGGGTTAACTCTTTATCCAAGTGAAGTTATGAAAAGAGTTGTTGGGCAGGAAATAGACTCGGCATATATTGGGAGAGATCCTTTAAAAGAGATTATAAAAGAATCTCATAAAGTTGGTATAAAAGTTTTTGCTTGGTTTGAGTTTGGTTTTTCATCTTCTTACAAATTAAATGGGGGCAGAATTATTGAGCAGCACCCAGACTGGGCTGCAATTAACAATGAGGGTAAATTAGTTACAAAAAACGGATTTGATTGGTTGAACGGATTTAATCCTGATGTACAAAATTATATGTTATCTCTTATTATTGAAGTTGTAAAAAACTATGAAATTGATGGTATTCAAGGAGATGATAGATTGCCGGCAATGCCTGTTGAATCCGGTTATGATGAATATACTAAACTGTTATATAAAAAGGATAATAATGATGTTGAACCACCAAAAGATTTTCGCGATTCAAGTTGGGTGGCTTGGCGTGTAAAAATTCTAAATAATTATATGGAATCGATTTATAAAACCGTAAAAAAAATTAATCCAAATGTTTTGGTTACTATGGCTCCAAGCGTTTTTCCGTGGAGTGTTGAAGAGTATTTACAAGACTGGGTAACATGGGTAAAAAAAGGATATGTTGATTTTGTATTCCCTCAACTATACAGAAAATCAGTTGAAGAATACATAAAGACTTTAGACGATATTATTAATACACAGTTAACGTGTGCTGAAAGTAAAAAGTTTTATCCTGGTGTTCTATTAAAGGTTGGAGCATATCAACCGGAAGAAGAGATGCTGAAAAGTATAATTAAAGCAAATAGAGAAAGAGGAATTGAAGGAGAAGTATTCTTTTTTTATGAGGGGATAAAAAAATATCCTCAATTATTTAAGACCGAATTTTATAAAAACAAAGTTAAATTTCCACAATAAGGTTGCTGTATATGAAAAAAATGTTCTATTTGTTAATACTTCTAAATATTTCAGTTTTTGCTCAAATTAAAACTGAGATGCGTGGTGTGTGGATTACAAATGTTGATAGCGATGTTCTGTTTTCGGATTCAAGAATTGCTGAAGCCATGAACTATCTTGAATCTGTTGGAATAAATGTAGTTTTCCCTGTTGTATGGAATAAAGGTTACACTTTATATCCAAGTCAAATTATGAACGAACGTTTTGGAGTTCCAATATGGCAGTTGGTTTCAGGGCGAGATCCATTAAAAAAATTGGTTATTGAAGCCCATAGAAATGGAATTGAAGTAATTCCTTGGTTTGAATTTGGTTTTGCAACCTCCTATTCTTTAAATGGAGGACATATTTTGGCAAAGTATCCTGATTGGGCATTAAAAAACTTGGCTGGACAGCTTGTTGTTAAAAATGGTTTTGATTGGATGAGTGGAATTAATCCCGATGTTCAAAACTTTATGACATCTTTAGTTTTGGAAGTTGTAGATACTTACGATGTTGATGGGGTGCAGGGTGATGATAGATTGCCGGCAATGCCTGTTGAAGGCGGATATGAAGAATATACAAAAAATCTTTATATAACAGAACATAATGGGCAAGCACCTCCAACTAATTATGGTAATTCTGATTGGATGAGATGGCGTGCCGATAAGTTGAATGCATATTACAAAAGTTTAAGAGATTCGGTAAAATTGCGTGGGGAGTATCTAATTTTTTCATCAGGACCAAGCCCTTATCCCTGGGGATATCAAAACTACTTGCAGGATACTAAAACATGGGTAACTGATGGAATTGTTGATAACTTTATCCCTCAGCTATATAGACAGGATATTACAAGTTATACATATGAAGTTCAGAATGCCCTGAATCAAATTCCTATTGAAAAAAGAGATATAATGTTTGCGGGTGTATTGGCAAAGTCAGGGTCGTATGTTATAACCCCTGAATTACTGCTTTCATCAATTGCAGCAAATAGAAACAAGGGAGTAAAAGGGGAAACATTTTTCTTTTATGAAGCTCTTAGGTTGAACAACAATAGATTAGGTGATACTTTAAAATCGTCAGTTTATAACGAAAAAGCACTTCTTCCATTTAGAGACGGACAAATATGGAGACCAAAAGCTGTTATTGTTAACGAAGATGATGAAAGTGTTGTTAAGCAGGGGAATTGGAATGTCTTTCAGATATCCGGATTTAAGCCAAACATATTGATGTCTAATTCTACTGAATATACTGCAATTGGATACAGTATGGACGTTCCATTTGATGCATGGTTTGATGTTTACACGTATATTGTTCCCAATAGTGTTAACTCAACAAATGTCCCTTACACAATTTATCATAGAAATGATTCAACAATTGTTTATGTTAACCAAAAGGATCCCAAAAATGCAGGTTGGTACAGCTTGGGTGCTTACAATTTAACTAAAGGGAATAAACAAGTTTTAAAGATGGATAATACTGGGGTTGAAGCCGGAAAATACATTATTGCAGATGCTGCTATGATAATGATAAATAGGAAACTATCGCCCGACGTTATTATTACTGATGTAAAAGAATGTATTGAAAATGAAAAACTGGTTCCAAGTGGATTTAATTTATTTCAAAATTTCCCAAATCCGTTTAATCCTTCAACAACAATAAATTATTCTTTAAAAGAAAATACGTTAGTAACATTAAGTGTTTTTAATATACTTGGTGAAAAAGTTGCACAAGTTGTAAATGAATATCAAAATGCAGGCAATTATAGTGTTGTATTTAATATATCGGAATTAAATAAAAAATTATCAAGCGGAACTTATTTTTATTCGTTAACAGGAAATGGTTTTACTTTAACAAAAAAAATGATATATTTAAAATAAGTGCAAATACTCAAATTCAGATATTATAATTGATAATTTAACTAATTAAGAAAAATTAGTCTTTTTTTAGTGTTAAAACTAATTATGTTAAAAATATGGCTAAATATTTCGATAATTAACTAAAAAATAAAGTCTTATGAAAAATATTGCAGTTGAAACTCTTGTAGGTATTGTGTTGGGCTTTGGGTTGTTTTTTATTTCCATAGCTTCAAGTACCGATAATTTTTTAATGTTTCTAAATTTACCAAGTTTATTAATGGTTGTTGGAGGGACTTTGGCTGCAACAATGATTTCGTTTAGAGGAACATATGTTATTGCAGCCTTAAAAGAGTTGATTGAAATATTTACTCCTCAAAATATTAATACTCATACACTTTATAAAGAAGTTGAAAAAATAATTAATATGGCTCGTTTGTTAAAGCAAAAAGGGATGGTTGAACTTGAAAGCGAGCTTTCAAGGCAAAACATTACAGACCCATTTGTAAAATATGGTGGCGAACTATTGGTTACAGGCTACAAAGGAGATGAATTACGTAAAATGTTATCTAACTTTGTTGAAACTTCGTTTGAAAGAAGTATGGTTAAATCTCATATTTTAAGGACTATGGCAAGCTTTGCTCCAGGTTTCGGTATGCTTGGAACAGTTATCGGTTTAATAATTATGCTTGATAAAATGGGAAGTGACCCTTCGGCTTTAGGTAAAGGTTTGGCTTTTGCATTAATAACAACTTTGTATGGGGTTTTGTTAGCTCAATTATTGTTGCGACCTGCTGCAGAAAAAGTGAAACAGAAACAAGAAATATTAAGGTTTAGAAATTTATTAATAAGTGAGGGTTTTGTTTTATTAGGGGAAAATAGAGATTCAATTTTGATTCAAGATATGCTTAATAGTTTTTTGGATCCTGAAGCTCATTTTTCAGTTATTAAAAAAGATGTCCCGAAACCTTAGAGTGAAAAAATGGATAACACGGGAAACAATAATGATTACGAAAAAGCTAAAAATGAGCAAATTGAATTTGAAGTAGAAAGACGAATTCAAGCTGAATTAAAAAAACGTTTACTTTTAGCTGATGAAAACGGGAAAGGAAATAACTTAAAAAAACTTTCTTCAGAAGATGCCGGAATATATAAATCCAAAATAATTGGCGGAGATGTAGATAGTGAGGATTGGCTTACTACTTATGCCGATGTTATTACTTTGATGCTTACTTTATTTGTGTTGCTTTTTTCTTATTCAAAAATTGACCAAAAACAATTTGAGATGGTGAAACAATCCATTAATAAAGAATTGTTGAAAAAAGATGACCAAACATCGTTTAAAAATCTGGAAAAGAAAGTAAACAGTATATTTAGAGCTGCAAATATGGGAAATAAAGTTCTCGTCTCTTTAGATCCAAAAGGATTAAGAATAGAGCTTTCAAGTTCAAGTTTGTATGATTTAGGATCGGCAGATATTAAGCAAAATATTATTCCAATACTTAGAGAGTTATCAATTACATTAAAAGGAATGAGAATTTCTTTCCCCAATTTTATGATAGAAGTTGAAGGACATACAGACGATATACCAA
This sequence comes from Melioribacteraceae bacterium, assembly GCA_963663265.2. Taxonomy (GTDB): domain Bacteria; phylum Bacteroidota; class Ignavibacteria; order Ignavibacteriales; family Melioribacteraceae; genus JAEXOD01. Next base: position 1,113,032 of record CAXXXM010000002.1, on the reverse strand, counting down.
TAAATACTTCACAATATCCGTCTAATTGGGAGTTGTCGACAAACAGAGCAACAAATATTGTTAGATTTTTAATTAATGAAGGCTTTTCTCCAAGCCAATTACGAGCAGCAGGGTATGCCGATAGCCGTCCAAAATTACCAAATAGAGATATGAATGGAAATGCAATAGTTGAAAATCAAGCCGCTAATAGAAGAGTTGTAATATTTGTTCAAAGGCAAAGCTAATTATTAAAAATTATATCCCACCAGCTTCGTTTCTTATTTTCGCCGCTTCGTAAATATTTAGTGAAATTTTCTTTTGTTGTAATACCGATTGGTCCATAATATATGCCTCCGTCATTATAGCCATCGTAAACTCTAACAGCAATTAGGTTATTACCATTTTGATTAAAAATGCTGCTTTGTACAAAATAACCACGTACTTTAACATAGCTGTCATTTAAATTGTTTTTATCGGGTGGAAATATTCCGGTTGTACCAACAAGTTTGCCATTTACATAAACCTGATCGTAATCATCAATTTTCCCTAATACTAATACAACGGTTTTTTCTTTTAGAGTTCCAATATATACATTTTTTCTATACCAAGCATACCCATCGTAACCATTAAAGCCTTGTGATTCCCAAAAACTTGGAACAACAATTTCACTCCATTCGTTATCATTAAATCCCTGTTCTTTCCATTTAAAATCATCACCGGTTTTAAATTTCCACATCCCTTCAAAACTTGCTAACAAAGGAACTGTTTTGGGTGCATAAATACCAATATCTCCATTGTTAATTCCGCCCCCGTATTCGTTATCGTAAACACGTACTGCAATTATGTTATTTCCGCTTTTTAACGTTCCGCCGGGTATTGGATATTTTCTTTGGGCAAAATAGGCTGTAACGTAGTTTGGTGGAAATAAACCTGTTTTACCAATTAATTTACCATTTAAGTACACTTCATCCACATCATCTATATATCCCATATCAAGATATAAAGTGCTTTTTGTAAATTCATCTGAAATCATAAATCTCTTTCTGTACCAAGCATAACCATCGTAGCTGTAAAAACCCTCGTCTTCCCAATAAGCAGGAACTTTTACATCTTCCCAGTTTTTATCGTTAAAATTAGACTCCTTCCAAGCGGGTTCGTCACCTATGCAGAATTTCCAGTACCCTTTTAGGTTTACAACTTTTTTCCAGTCTTCAGCAGTGATTAAACTTGTAAAAAATAGTATTATCGGAAATATATATATTAAATATTTTTTCATAATTTTTTATTTTAAAATTAGTAAATCTTACGACCATATTTGAATAGTTTTTAGTAAAATAATGTAAAAAGATGTAATATAAACTCAATTTTTTGTTAAAATTGATGAGTTGTAATAAGTAGAGCGTATTTGCTTTCCAATAAGTTTAAACTTTGCATTGTTTTCATATCTGCATAAAGCACATGCTGAATCAATGCTTTCATTTGTATTAATTTTGAATAATGATATAGCAATTAAATACTTAATTGATACTTGGGTTTCGGTTTTGAATTCTTTGCTCAATACATCTATTACTTCTTTTACTTGATTTTTGCCTGCCAAATAAATTGCACTTTTTCGTAATCCTTCGTTGTTGGATTTAATACCCATTACTAAAGTCGCAATTTTATTATTTTGTTTTTCGATGGACTTGTTATCTTGGGCTAATAAAATTACTGCTGATAACAGAACATATAATACAACAATTATTGTAGTTGTTCTAAAGTTTTTGTAATTACTTGTTTCCATTTTTTCTTCTCAACTAATTTTTGTGTTCATTAGTTAAGACGATATTTTATTTAGCAAGTTGTCATTAAATTGTATGGAATTGTAAAAGCATGTAAGTAAGGTGTTAAGAAAAGTAAAAAGGAAGCTGCTTATATTATTAAACATAAAAGCAGCTTCTGAAAAGTTATGCCGGTCGGTTGTCTGCGGTTATGTCTTTAACAGGTTCTTTTTCTTCAAGTTTGCTTTTTACTTTGTTAACATAATCTGCCCATTTATTCATTCGGGCTGCCACGTTTTCAAAATAAATTCGTGATAGTTCGTAATCTTCAGTTTCAGGTTTGTTTAATATTGCTTCAATTATTTCTGAATATACTTCTTCTAACATTTTCTTTTCTTGTTCAAATTTACATTCCATGTTCACCTCTAATTTAAAATTGTGTTTATTATATAAAATAAAAATTATTATAAAATAGTTCAATAATTCCAATTATAATTTATTAATTACCTTAATTTTTGTTTATAAATTGTGTACATTAGATTAAAACAAATAAAAATCTTAACTTACTAAACATAAGTTATATAAGAGTAACCTTTTTGAACAAATGCAGGAGCTATTATGAATAAAGAGTTGATTATTGAAAAGCAAAAACAAGCAGTTCAAATATTAAATGAGCAAAATATTGACATGTGGTTAACCTTTGTACGTGAATCGGGGAATATAAAAGATCCTATGATGGATATGATTGTTGGTACAGGGGCAACTTGGCATAGTGCTTTTATTATTACCAAAAAAGGGGAAACAATTGCAATTGTTGGGTCACTTGAAGAAGCTAATATGAAAACTGTTGGCACTTATAAAGAAATTATCAGTTATTTAAAGTCAGTAAAAAAAGATTTTTTGGAAGTAATGGAACGATTAGATCCCAAAACCATTGCAATAAATTATTCCCGTAATTCATCTCTTGCCGATGGATTAACTCATGGGGTCTATTTAGAATTAGTTGATTTATTAAAAGATACCCCTTATGTTGATAGATTAGTTTCTTCGGAAAATATTATTGCTGCATTACGCGGAAGAAAATCAGAATATGAGATTTCGGTAATGAAAGAAGCTATTAAAGAAACAATAAAAATATTTGACGATGTAACTAATTTTATTAAACCCGGAAAAACTGAAGCGGATGTTTCTGATTTTATTCATAAGCTTGTTGAAGAAAGAGGATTTGGATTATCATGGGATGCGGAACACTGTCCAGCTGTTTTTACTGGACCGGATTCTGCAGGTGCCCATAGTGGACCAACAAACCGAGTAATTGAAAGAGGACATATTTTAAATATTGATTTTGGGATTAATTTAAATGGATATTGTTCCGATTTACAAAGGACATGGTATATTTTAAGAGAAAATGAAGAAGTACCACCGGCGGAAGTTATGCACGGCTTTAATACAATATTAGAATCCGTTACTCTTTCGGCAGAAGCACTCAAACCGGGTAAACAAGGCTGCGAGATTGATGATGTTGCCCGCAACTATATTGTAGGGAAAGGTTATACTGAATATCCTCATGCTTTAGGGCATCAAATAGGAAGAGTTGCACATGATGGTGGTGCATTATTATCTCCACGATGGGAAAGATATGGCAATTTGCCTTATATGGTGGTTGAAGAATCTCAGGTTTTTACAATTGAACCAAGATTATCTGTCCCTGGTTATGGCGTAGCAACTGTTGAAGAAGAAGTGTATGTAACTAAAGATGGTTGCGAGTTTATATCTGAAAGACAAAAGGAAATTTATTTGGTAAAATAAGTTAATAAATGTGAACTTTTTAAGCCGCATTATTATTATTTAAATTAATAAGATGCGGTTTTTTTTATAATGAAAGGGACTTGTTTGAATAATTCAGAAATATACAATACCTCAAATAAAGAATTGGTTAGTCGGTTAATAACTGGCAATAAACGTTTTGTTGAGGGGAAACCAAAAGAAAAAGATTATGTTGGTGATTTAAAAAAATGGAGTTCGGGTCAAAAACCGTATGCTGCAATTCTTTCTTGTTCGGATTCGCGTGTACCGCTTGAAATAATTTTTGATGAAACAATAGGAAATTTATTTGTTGTGCGGGTTGCCGGATCTATCATTGATAATATCACTTTGGGTTCTATTGAATTTGCAGTATCACAGCTTGGTGTTGAATTGTTTGTGATATTAGGACATACGGATTGTGGAGCTATTAAAGCATCATTATCTTCTGAAAAAGTTGATGGGTATCTGAATGATGTTGCAAAATGTATACTACCTGCTTATCATAATAAGTGTTATCACTTGAATGATAAAAAAGAAGAGTATCTTGCCGCTAAAGATAATGTTAAATATCAAATTAGCTCTTGTTTAGAAAAAAGCGAAATAATTAAAAAGAGTTTTGATGAAAAAAAACTAACAATTTTATCGGGCATTTATAATGTTGATACCGGTATTGTAGATTTTTTTTGAGTGGCTTTTAATATAAAACTTATTAAGAATTAAATTATAATTATTTAACTTCCCCAATTTTCATTTCTTCCTTTGAATTAATTTACCATTCCATTATTTTACATTGTTGTTGATAAAAATTAATAACGCAAAAAAGTTTAATCTGTTACAAATGGAACAAATGCAAAATGGCAATAAAAAAATCGGAATTATATAGTTCACTCTGGGCAAGTTGCGATGAATTACGTGGAAGTATGGATGCAAGTCAATATAAAGATTATGTGCTTGTTATGCTTTATATAAAATATGTGAGCGATAAATATGCCGATGTAACTTATGGATCTATTGAAGTTCCTAAAGGGGCAAGTTTTAAGGATATGGTTGCACTTAAAGGGTGTGCGGATATTGGGGATAAAATAAACAAAAAAATTATCGAGCCACTAAAAACAACCGGCAAACTTCTTGAAGTCCCTAATTTTAATGACCCAAATAAGCTTGGGCAAGGCAAAGAAATGGTGGATAGGCTGACAAACCTTATCGCTATTTTCGAAAATCCCGCATTGGATTTCGGCAAAAACAGAGCTGATGACGATGATATAATGGGGGATGCTTATGAATATCTTATGCGTCATTTTGCTACTGAAAGTGGTAAAAGCAAAGGGCAATTTTATACACCTGCCGAAGTAAGCCGGATTATTGCTAAAGTAATTGGAATTACAAAAGAGAATACGCAAAGTACTACTGAAGTTTACGACCCAACTTGTGGTTCAGGTTCTTTGCTTTTAAAAGTGGCAGAGCAGGCTGGTAAAAGTATTTCAATATATGGACAAGAAAAAGATTCCGCTACAAGCGGGCTTGCAAGAATGAATATGATTTTACATAACAACCCTTCTTCAAAAATCAGCATGGGGAACACACTTGCAAATCCACAGTTTGTTGACGAAAAGGGGAATCTAAAAACATTTGATTATGTGGTTGCAAATCCACCTTTCAGCGATAAAAGATGGTCAGCGGGTGTGTTTGTTGAGGATGAATTGGCTGATAAATTTCATAGATTCATTGGTTTTGGGGTGCCGCCTGAAAAAAATGGCGATTATGCTTACCTTTTACATATTGTACGATCATTAAAGCATAATGGCAAAGGTGCCTGCATTTTACCACATGGCGTTTTATTCAGAGGAAATGCAGAAGCAGAAATAAGAAAAAAACTTATTCAAAAAGGATATATAAAAGGTATTATCGGTTTACCCGCAAACTTGTTTTACGGCACCGGAATTCCTGCTTGTTTAATTGTTATTGATAAAGAGAATGCTCATAATCGTAAAGCTATTTTTATGATTGATGCCAGTAAAGGATTTATGAAAGACGGTAACAAAAATAGATTAAGAGAAAGAGACATACATAGAGTTGTTGATGTTTTTAATAATCAATTGGAAATACCAAAATACAGTAGGATAATTCCGTTTACAGAAATTGAAAGAAATGAGTTTAATCTTAATATTCCAAGGTATATTGATAACCAAGAAGAGGAAGATATACAGGATATTTTTGCACACCTAAATGGTGGAATACCTAAAATAGATATTGATAAACTGCAAAATTACTGGAAAATTTGCCCTAATCTTAAAAATGATTTGTTTGTTGATAAATCAGAAAAATATTATTCGCTTAAAGTTGAAACAGCGGCAATAAAAGAAACTATATGTAATCATAAAGAGTTTATCAACTTCACAAAAAAAATGCAAAAAACATTTGAGCAATGGAAACAAAAAAATACTACATTGTTTAAAAATTTGACTAAAGGTATTAAACCTAAAGAGGTTATATATTCAATTTCGGAAGATATTTTAAATAGTTATGATACTGATAATATTAAAACGTCTCTTGTTGAAAAATATGAAATATATCAGCACTTAATGGATTATTGGCAGCAGGAAATGCAGGATGATTGTTATCTTATTTCAGAAGATGGTTGGAAAGCAGAAACTTATAGAATAATTGTAAAGAATAAAAAAACAAATAAAGATATTGATAAAGGCTGGACTTGTGATCTTATTCCAAAATATTTGATAATTGAAAAATATTTTTTTGAAGATTATAATAAAATTGAAAAGCTTAAACAGCAAACAGAAGAAATAACCGGCAAACTGCAAGAGCTTGAAGAAGAACATAATACAGAAGGCGGTTATTTTGGTGACTTTGAAAAAGTTAATAAGATAACCATTCAAAATAGATTAAAAGAGATAACAAATTTATCCCCTTCCAAAATAGATAAAGAAGAAAAAAGTATTTTAGAAAAATATTTATCTTTATTGGAAAAACAGTCAAAACTTAATGTCGATATTTTAAAAGCGGAAATTGAACTTGATAATAAAGCTTACAGCAAATATCCTCTGCTAAATATAGAAGAAATAAAAACGATTGTAGTTGATGATAAGTGGATGAAAAGCATTGAAAAAAAGATAAAGCAGGAAATAGAAAGTGTAAGCCAAAAATTGACTCAGAGAATTAAGGAACTGGCTGAAAGATACCAGTCACCACTTCCTTTAATTAATAATGAAGTAAATGAATTAGAAAATAAAGTAAAACAACATCTTCAAAAAATGGGATTTACTTATAACAATTAACAATATTAATATGGTAACTGAAAAAAAATCGAAAATTAACGTTTTAGGAACAGACATTGTTGTAGTTAGTTATAAAACAGACGATTATATATGTTTAACCGACATGGCAAAAAGGTTTGGCGGTGATGATCTTATTTACAGTTGGATGAGAAACAGGAATACATTAGAATTTCTTGGTATTTGGGAGCAAATGCATAATCTGGATTTTAAAGGTGGCGAATTCGAGACCTTTAAAAAGCAGGCGGGATTAAATAGTTTTCATCTAACCCCTAAAAAATGGATTGAAGCAATAATTGTTATTGGTATACAACTGCTTGTTTTGGCAAACCTTGAAAGCTTAAACGCTGAACTGATTAGAATGAATTTACCCCAAAATGAAAGACTTAAAAAACTGAACGAAACCGCTATTATTCAGTTAAAATCGTTATTGGGATTGACAATAATTAAAAAATTAGAAAATGATAAATAATATTAATATTAAGCCCGGATATAAATTAACTGAAATTGGCGTTATTCCTGAGGACTGGGAACTGAATATGTTAGACGATCTAACCATCAAAATTGGTAGTGGAATTACACCTTCAGGTGGAGAAAAAGTTTACAAAAATGAAGGGAGGCCTTTTGTAAGAAGTCAAAATATTGGTTGGGGAAGATTATTATTGGACGATATTGTTTTCATTGATGATGAGACACATCAAAAGTTTCCAAATACTGAAATTAAATTAAATGATGTCTTCTTAAATATTTCAGGGGCATCTATTGGACGAAGTTCATACGCAAATGAAAAATTGGTTGGAGGAAATGTTAACCAGCATGTTTGTATTATTCGGACACTTGCTAAATCACTTAATCCGATATATTTAAATTTGTTTTTACTTTCACAATTTGGTCAAAGTCAAATAGATAGTTTTCAATCTGGTGGAAATAGACAAGGTCTTAATATAGGTCAAATCAAAACCTTTAAAATTCCTTTGCCACCAACTCTTAATGAACAAACCGCCATAGCCAATACTCTATCTGATGTTGATGAATTAATAAGCTGTTTAGAAAAACTTATTGCAAAAAAGAAAGCAATAAAACAAGGGGCAATGCAGGAACTGCTAAAACCTAAAGATGGATGGGAAGTTAAGAAGTTGGGGGAGGTTGTGGAGTTTATAAATGGGAAAGCACACGAAAATTTTATAGTTGAGAACGGTGCCTATATTCTTGTTAATTCAAAGTATATCTCAAGTGAAGGTAAAGTTAGTAAAACCACAAATAATCCTTTTTGTTTAGCCAATAAAGATGACATACTAATGGTTATGAGTGATGTGCCAAATGGGAAAGCAATAGCGAAATGTTTCCTTGTAGGTTTAGACAATACATATACAGTCAATCAAAGAATTTGTATTTTGAGAACTAAGTCAATTAATTCATCATTTCTCTGTTTTGTCCTTAATAGGCATAATTATTTTCTTGCATTTGATGATGGTGTGAAACAAACAAATTTAAGTAAACAAGATATTATTGAGTTTCGTTTAAAAATTCCTACAAATATTGAGGAACAAAAAAAGATTGCATATACATTGTTAATTCTAAATTCAGAAATCAAAGCAATGGAAAAGAAATTAGAGAAGTACAAAAAAATAAAATTAGGCATGATGCAGGAATTATTAACAGGTAAAGTGAGGTTAGTATGAGCAACATTGGTCAATTAGAACGAATTACCCAAAACCGTATAGTAGAGTTGTTTAATAAACAATTAGGTTACAATTATCTTGGTAATTGGGAAGAAAGAGAATATAACAGCAATATTGAAGATGAACTTTTAAGTAAATATTTACTTAATAAAGGATATACGGCAGCACAAATAAGTAAAGCAATTTACGAATTAAAAAACGCCGCCAACAATTATGCTAAAAGCTTATACGAAAACAACAAAAACGTTTATAACCTGTTACGATATGGAATTCCTGTTCAAACAGACTTGAGCAAAAATCACGAAACTGTTTGGTTAATAGATTGGAAAAATCCGGAGGAGAACCATTTTGCAATTGCAGAGGAAGTTACAGTATTTGGCAATCATGAAAAAAGACCGGACATAGTTTTATATATAAACGGAATAGCTATTGGTGTTTTGGAACTTAAAAGAAGTACTATTTCAATAACCGAAGGAATAAGGCAAAGTATAACAAACCAGCAAGAGAAATTTATAGAACAATTTTTTACAACAGTACAAATTATATTTGCCGGTAATGATACAGAAGGGTTAAGATATGGTACTATTGGAACACCCGAAAAAATGTATTTAAAATGGAAAGAAGACGAAACAGATAACAGTAAACTTTTACTTGATAAATATCTGTTAAAACTTTGTGATAACAGAAAAATAATTGAATTGATGCACAATTTTATTCTGTTTGATGGTGGAAAGAAAAAATTACCAAGACCCCACCAATATTTTGGAATAAAAGCTGCCCAAGAACATGTAAGAAGACGGGAAGGGGGAATTATATGGCATACACAGGGGAGTGGAAAAAGTATTGTAATGGTATTGCTTGCCAAATGGATTCTTGAAAATAATCCAAATGCACGAATTGCCATAATTACAGACCGCGATGAGTTAGATAAACAAATAAAAAGAGTATTTGAGGATTCAGGCGAAAATATATACAGAACAAGCAGCGGGCGTGATTTACTAAATCAACTTGCATTGCCTTTGCCAAGACTACTTTGTTCTTTAGTTCATAAGTTTGGTAAAAAAGATGTAGATAATTTTGACGAATTTATAGCAGAAATTGAAAACACTCCTTGTATTACTTATGGCGAGTTGTTTGTTTTTGTTGATGAATGCCATAGAACACAAGGTGGTAAATTACACAGAGTAATGAAAGCTATACTTAAAAATGCTGTATTTATTGGTTTTACAGGTACACCATTGCTTAGAAGTGATGCCCCAACTACTTTAGAAGTTTTTAGTAAATATATACACACATACAAATTTAATGAAGCTGTTGCGGATGAAGTTGTACTGGATTTAAAATTTGAAGCACGGTTTGTGGAACAAAATATTAGTAATCCAAAGAGGATTGATGCTTGGTTTGAAACTAAAACAACACAAGATGGTAAACCACTTTCAGAATACCAGAAAGCAGAACTAAAAACGCACTGGGGAACCATGCAGAAAGTACTAAGTTCTAAAAGTCGTATGCAAATAATTGTAAACGATATTATATACGATTTTAATACTTTCCCAAGATTAAAATCTGAAAAAGGTAATGCAATATTGGTGGCGGGCTGTATATTTGAAGCATGTATATATTATAATCTTTTTCAGGAAACTGAATTAAAGAATAAATGTGCAATAGTAACATCGTACAACCCAAGTGTAAAAGATATAAATAAAGAAGACACCGGTGCCGATACAGAAAGCGATAAAGAATTAATTTACAATACTTATAAAAAATTGTTGGGTAATAAAAGTACAGAAGCTTATGAAGACGAAGCTAAAAGTAAATTTATTAAAGAACCGGCAAATATGAAATTGCTGATTGTGGTTGATAAATTACTGACAGGCTTTGATGCCCCAAGTTGTACTTACCTGTATATTGATAAATCAATGAAGGATCATGGACTGTTTCAGGCTATCTGCCGTGTAAACAGGCTTGATAGTGATGACAAAACTTATGGTTATATTATAGATTATAAAAATTTATTCAACCAAGTTGAAAATGCTGTGGCAGTATATACATCGGAACTTAATTATGATAAATTTGAAAAAAAAGATTGCGATATCCTTTTGCAAACCAGACTTGAAAGTGGAAAAGATAGGCTGGATAAAGCAATTGAACAATTAGATTTATTATGCGAACCTGTTAAACCACCCAGAACAACGTTGGAATTTATACAATATTTTTGCGGTAATAGCGAAATTGCAGAAGATTTGAAAAAAAATGAGTTTAAAAGAAAAAACTTATACAGCAAAGTTATTGTATTGATTAGGGCTTATGCAAATATTGAAGATGATATTGATAGAGTTGGATATTCTAAAACTCAAATTGAAAATGTTAAACAAAAAGTAAAATTCTATAAAAATGTAAGAACAGAAATTCAACAGGCAAGTGGTGAAATGTTGGATACTAAGGCATACGAAGCCGATATGCGGTATTTAATTGATACCTATATTAAAGCTGAGGATTCAAAAAATATTACGCCGTTTAGTGAAAAGTCGCTTATAGAAATAATAATAGATTCGGGAATAGCAGAAGCCATAAATAAACTGCCTAATAACATTAAACAAAATCAGCAGGCGGCTTCAGAAACCATTGCTAATAATGTTAGACAAAAAATAATAAAAGAACATTTACTTGATCCGGAATTATACAAAAAAATGTCTGAGTTGTTGGATAGTGTAATTAGGGAATTAAAAAGCAAAGCAATTGATTATGAAACATACCTAAAGAAAATTGCTGATATTGTAAATAAAATAGCACCAAAAGAAAATTCCGGTTATCCTGCTGAAATAGATTCAAAAGAAAAAATTGCGTTATATAATAATCTTGGAAAAAATGTTGACCTTGTAACCCGCTGTTGTGAGGAAGTATTAAAATACAGAAAAACAGATTGGGTTGGCGATGAAATTAAAGAAAGAGAAATTAAACAGGGTTTATATAATGCATTAAAAAGTAAAGATGAAGTAGAAAAAATATTTCCAGTAATTAAACAACACTATAAATGCTGATGAAATACATAACAATTGGAAATATCAAAATTGAAGTAGAACATAAGGATATAAAAAACCTGCATCTTAGCGTTTATCCACCAAATGGCTATGTAAGAATTGCAGCACCATGTAAATTAGATTTAGATACTATTAGAATATATGCATTATCTAAATTAGATTGGATAAAAAAACAACAAACTAAATTTATAGAACAGGAAAGAGAAACTGAACGCGAATATTTGAACAGAGAAACTCACCTTTATAAAGGTGAACGATATTTACTTAGAATAAGTGAAAATAATAAAACAAACTCAGTTAATATTGAGCATGATGCTTTGGTTGTTTATGTAAGAGGGAAAAAAGAAGGTAAAAATATTCAATCCATTATTGAAGGGTGGTATAGACAGGAACTTAAAAAATCCGCAGAACCATTAATTAAAAAATGGGAAAATATAATAGGCGTTAAAGTAAATGAATTTAGTATAAGAAAAATGAAAACAAGATGGGGGTCTTGCGATATTAAAACTGGTAAAATAGGGCTAAATATTGAATTGATAAAAAAACCTATTGATTGCCTGGAGTATATAATTGTTCACGAGATAATTCATTTGTTTGAAAGAACTCACAATCATAATTTTACCGCATATATGAATAAGTACTTGCCTCAATGGAAAGAAATAAGGACAGAGTTAAACAAACTGCCTTTAAGTCCTCAAATTTGGAAATATTAATATTTCTGAATAAAATAATTAAAAGCACCTTTGACTTTAGAAAAGTCAAACATCGTTAACATGTGAAAAGAAAAGAAGTTAGCACTTCAGAGAAGTGCCATCTGTTCTAAAATGAAATGTAAATGATGGTATGGTTTTGTGCGACTTCCCTGAAGTCGAATTTCCTTTACATTGCACTATTAACGACATGTGATTGCTCCGCAATCAAAAAAAGTAACGAGTGACGATGTGACAAGTGACGAATAATTTGCAAAAGATTAATCCCAAAAATCATTAAAATCCCAAGAATCCCAGTTCAGACAATGTTTTTGTATTTTGAAACATCTCGACCGTAGGTTTTGCAAAACTCCACAAATCCAATCTCGGGTGTCATCGGTCGTACCGTGACGCAAGAATATATATATAATGCATTCGGTCACGGTGAGACCATGACCGCCAAGAACAACATTCCTCAATTATGAAACACCCACGACTTTGACCGCTTTGAGGTACATCCCACAGCTATGAATCAATCTCGGCCGTGATACCCGAGATCAAATAAATTGGTCGGTTTTATTCGCTTGTTGTGCAATAAACAATCCTTTCCTTGAAAGCCGAATTTATATTTCTTATATTTACAAGTTAAATTAAAGTTAAACATGGAGTTATGCCTTATATGGCAAAAAAAGAACCAGATAAAAAAAATGATAGTGTTGGAATAGAAGATATCCCTAATGTATTGCCTGTTTTGCCTTTAAGAGATAATGTTATTTATCCGTATATGATTTTCCCTGTTTTAGTAGGAAGGGAAAGTTCAATAAAAGCAGCTAACTATTCATTAGAAAATTCAAAATATATATTTTTAGCGGCACAAAAAAAAGCATCGGTTGAAGAACCAACTGCTGAAGAAATTTTTAAAGAAGGTACAATTGCAAAAATAATTCAAATACTAAAACTTCCAAACGGTTTATTAAAGATTTTGGTAGACGGAATTATTCAGGGAAAAATTACAAAGTTTACAAAAAATAATAATTTTTTTGAAGCTAAAGTTGAAGTGATTATACCTAAACATGAAGACCATAAAGAACTTAATGCATTAATCCGCCAAATGACAACATTATTTAAGGAATATGTAAAAGTTAACAGAAGTATTCCTCAAGAAGCAATTAGTGCTTATGATAATTTTGATGAGCCGGATAGAAAGCTTTTTTATGCTGCTGCTAATATCAACCAGTCAATAGATATTAAACAATCGATTTTGCAAAAATTTACGCTTACTGAGCAACTTTATGAAATTATAAAAATTCTTAATTCAGAAATAGATATTTTAAAAGTTGAAAAAGAGATTGAAAGTAAGGTTCAAGAAAATATTGCAAAAACACAAAGAAAGTTTATTATTCAAGAACAGATCAGAATTTTACAAGAAGAATTAGGAGATGAAGAAGAATCGGCTCCCGATTTAATAAAACTAAAAGAACAACTTGAACAAATCAAGATGCCAAAAGAAGTAAAAGATAAGGCGATGGAAGAGTTTAATAAACTTAAAAAAACTCCATCAAGTTCACCTGAATCTACGGTTATTAGAAATTATCTTGATTGGATTGTTGATGTTCCATGGACAAAAAAGAGTAAAGATAATTTAGATATAGATAATGTAAAAACAATTCTTGATGAAGACCACTATGGCTTAGAAAAGCCAAAAGATAGAATTCTTGAACATATTGCGGTTTTAAATTTAGTTAAAAACATGAAAGGTCAAATTTTGTGTTTTGTAGGACCTCCGGGAGTAGGTAAAACATCGTTAGGGAAATCGATTGCACGTGCATTAGGGCGTAGTTTTGTACGTATAAGTCTTGGTGGTGTACGTGATGAAGCTGAAATACGAGGACATAGAAGAACTTATATTGGTTCTATGCCCGGCAAAATTATTCAATCTATGAAAAAAGCAAAAACAATTAATCCTGTTATTTTGCTTGATGAAGTTGATAAAATGAGTATGGATTTTCGTGGTGATCCTTCAAGTGCAATGTTGGAAGTATTAGATCCTGAACAAAACAACACATTTAACGATCATTATTTAGATATTGATTACGACTTATCTAATGTTATGTTTATTACTACCGCAAATGTAAGGTATAATATTCCATTACCCTTGCAAGATAGAATGGAAGTTATTGAACTAAATGGTTATTTAGATTTTGAAAAGAAAATGATTGCCAAAAGACATATAATTCCTAAACAGTTAAAAATACACGGTTTAAATGAAGAAATGGTTGAATTAACTGAAGAAGGATTAGATAAGTTAATACGAGAATATACACGAGAAGCAGGAGTTCGTAACCTTGAACGTGAAATAGCCTCCGTTTTTAGAAAAGCTGCACGCGATATTGTTCAAAATAAAAAGAAGAACAAAAAAGAGGCACAAGGTAAATTGGCAATTGAATCTACTGTGTTAGAACGCTATTTAGGTGTGCCAAAATATAGGAAACAAAAAACTGAAATAAACGATAAAGTAGGAAGTGTTATCGGTTTGGCGTGGACATCTACAGGTGGAGATATTTTACAGGTTGACGCAACAATTATGAATGGTTCGGAAAAACTTATATTAACTGGACAGCTTGGCGATGTTATGAAAGAAAGTGCCCATGCTGCATTAAGCTTTTTACGTTCTAATGCTGAAAAAATAGGATTACCTGCTAATTTTTACAAGGGGAAAGAAGTTCATATACATCTTCCTGAAGGGGCAATTCCTAAAGATGGTCCTTCAGCGGGTATTACATTAATTATGGCAATGTACTCAGCAATATTGGGCAAACCAGCCCATAACAACGTGGCAATGACGGGTGAAATAACATTACGCGGCAATGTTTTGGCTATTGGAGGCTTAAATGAAAAATTACTTGCTGCAAGAAGAAATGGTATTTTTAAAATTCTTATTCCTAAAGAAAACGAAGTTGATTTGGCAGAAATTAAACCTGAAATAAAAGAAGGTTTAGAAATTATTCCGGTATCTGATGTTTTTGAAGCTTTTCCAATTGTTTTTGAACAATTTGGGAAAAAGACAGTTAGTGTAAAAAGAAAAACCCAAAAAACAAAAGAGAAAAAATAGATGGCAGAAGAAGTACTTATTGACCCGAATTTGAGTGATGAGGAAAAATACCAGCTTGTATACCAATATCTTATTGGTCTAATACAAAAGAGCGAACCAAAAATAACCGCACTATCAAATTTTTGTGCCTTGTTAAAACAAACTTTCGACAAAATAAGCTGGGTTGGCTTTTATTTTAATGTTGAAGGTGTTTTGTATTTAGGACCTTTTCAAGGTAAAGTGGCCTGTTCACAAATAAAAATTGGGCATGGTGTGTGTGGAACTGCTGCAGAAAGAAATGAAACAATTATTGTTACTGACGTTAGTAAGTTTGACGGTCATATAGCCTGTGATGGCATGTCAAAATCTGAAATAGTAATTCCATTTAGTGTAAACGGTAATTTATTTGGTGTTTTAGATTTAGATAGCTATGAATTGGCTGCATTTAATGAAATTGATAAAAAATATTTGGAAAAATTAGTAAATTTAATAGACGCAAAAATAGATTTAGGTTATTATATTCTTAGTTAACAGGAAAAATTATGGCTTTTGTTGTAACAGCTCGAAAATGGCGACCACAAACTTTTGCGGAAGTTGTTGGTCAATCACATATAACACAAACTTTAAAAAATGCATTATCTAATGGAAGAATTGCACATGCTTATATGTTTGCCGGACCCAGAGGCATAGGTAAAACAACAACAGCAAGAATATTAGCTAAAACACTTAATTGTACAGCACCTATAAATGGCGAACCTTGCAATGAATGTGAAATGTGCAGGGATTTTTACAACTCTTCAACTCTTGATGTTTTTGAAATAGATGGTGCTTCAAATAGACGAATTGAAGAGATACGTACAATACGAGAGGCAGTAAAATATTCACCAACCAAAGGTAAATATAAAATTTATATCATAGATGAAGTTCACATGTTAACTGTTGAATCTTTTAATGCTCTTTTAAAAACATTGGAAGAACCACCGGAACATGTTGTTTTTATATTTGCAACTACCGATATCCATAAAGTGCCTTTAACAATTATTTCAAGATGTCAACGGTTCGATTTTAGAAGAGTAAATCTTAAAGATACAAAAGGGTTGCTGCAAAAAATTTGTGATGCCGAAGGAATAACAATTGACGATCAATCGTTAACATTAATAGCAAAAAAAGCCGATGGTGCTTTGAGAGATGCACAATCCATTTTTGATCAGGTAGTCTCTTTCTGTGGGAATGATATAACCAAAGACCAAATTTCATCTATGTTAAATCTTATTGATGAGGATATTTATTTTGAAATATCTGAGGCGATTTTATCACACGATTTTTCTAAAGCCTTAGAGGTCACAGAAACTATATACAATAATGGTTGGAATTTAACAGACTTTTTAAATGGTTTGTTAGAACACTTTAGAAACTTTATGACTTTACAAATAACAAAAAAAACCGATTTAATTGAAAGTGCCGATATAATAAAAGAAAAATATTCAAAATGTGTAAACAGTTTTAGGGAAGCTGATTTGTTAAGAATTATTACTTTTATTAACAAAGTACAATATGAAATAAAGAATGCAAATAATCAAAAATTACGGTTAGAAATAGCATTGTTTCAATTAATTGGTCTTGAAAGGACTTCAACAATTACAGAACTTATTTCGGTATTAAATGAAAAAGGATTTAATAATATATCGGTTGCTTCTGAAGGGAAAGTTGAGTATGGAAATTCAAAAAGAGAAGAAAGAAGCAAAAATAATGATGAGTTAAAAATAACCGGGAAACTTGTAGAGCCGGAACCCCAGGTTAAATTTAAGGAAGTGGAGGAAAATGACACTCCACTTGTTAAAGCAATCCAAAAGGAACTTGGAGGTCGAGAAATCTAATTACTTATCTCATTCCTTTTTGAAAAAAATCTATTAATTTATTGTAATCATCCATTGTTAATTGTGCTAAATTGTTAATAATCGGATGATTTTCTTTTTTAAAATTTACAAAGTCCAAATCTGCTTGTTCAAAAAACTCAACATCATTATTTAATAGGTTTTTCCCCTCAGCTTTTATTTTATCCTTAGTTTCGTGGCTGTTATAAACAGAAGCCCAGAAATAAAGAATCATTAAACCAACTTTTATTGAGCTTTCTTGTTCGTTTATATTATTAGTAGATTTTAATTGATTAACTGCTTCGTTATAAAAATCTAACACATAATTTAATGGTGTTGTTTTATCCATTTGATTTCTCCAATTAGACTAAATTTTTAAAACAAAATAAATAAAACAAACAAAAAGTTCAAAATTAGACCGAAGACTGCAACGAGTTCTGTAATTATCTAAGCGACTACCACAATCACTTAAAAATTGCAGTCTCCGGTATTAAGGGGAAATTTATTTATTTTCTTGTTGATATACTAATTTGCGAATTGTATCATGTTGAAGATAAGGGTATTCAATTCTTATATGTTCAATAGCATCGCCCGTGCTTACTTTTTGCGAACGCATTTCATGAAATTTCTTTTTAATTAAATAATTTCGTACGGAATTTTCGTTAATAAGACCTTTGGTTAACAACAAGTCGTATACCTCATCATTTATTAAATCTGATAGAGGATTTGTTTTATTTTCGTTATTTGATGTCAAGTTCATGTCATCCTCCAATAATTTAAAATTCTACAATATATATAATTATTGACAGGAAAAGTTACAACTACATGATTATGCGGTTTTTAACCGCATTAAAAGATTATTTTACATTATTTAAGAAAATTGAAACTTTTGTTCCAATATTTTTAGTAGAAGCAATGTGAAGGGAATAATTATTAAGGTCTAAGAATTTTTTTGCCAAGGATAATCCAAGTCCTGTTCCTTCAAAAGAGCGGTTATATCCTTCTTCTTCTTGGGAGTATGGTTCAAACAATCTTGTCATATATTCATCTGAAATACCACAACCGGAGTCTTCAATGGTAAAAGTTGCTAAATTATTTGTTTTAGTGAGTGCTATTTTAATAAATCCTTCAAAAGTAAATTTAACAGCATTGTCTAATATGTAAGATATTGCACTTTTTACGCTATATTCATCGGCATCAACAACTATGTCAGTATGGCAGCATTCCAGAATAAAGTCTAAGTTTTTAGATTCGGCAAGAGGTTTAAACTCTAATGTTAAATCTTTAAGAAGCTTGCAGAAGTTTAAACTAATTGGGTTATAAGGGTATTCACCTACTTTTAAGCGAGAATAATTTACAATCATATCAATTGTTTTTACAATCCTAATGTTTGAACGATTGATTGAATTGAATATTTCCTCTTGTTCATTAGACATAAAACTTTGAATGCTGTCTTTTAACAAACTAACCATGCCGGAAATACCATTTAAAGGTGTTCTTATTTCATGTGAAATATTAGCAATGAACGTATCTTTTAAGTTGTTGGAGCGTTCGGCTTCGTATTTAGCTTCTATTAATTTCTCCTCGTTTTCTTTTCGTTCGGAAATATCTCTAAAAATGCTCAAAACCATATGATTTTCAAAATCGAGCGAAAGAAACGAGTTGGATACAGCCAGCCAAATGGTCTTGTCATTCCATAGCTGAAATTTACTTTCAAAAAACGGGCAGATTTTATGTTTGGTAAAATTATTAATATATGCTTTAAGGACCATTTCGGCAGTATGTTCTTTGTATATAACAGAGATTAAATGTCCTTCTAATTCATATTTGGGTCGTTCAACAAGCAAACAGAATGCGTTGTTTACCATGGTGATTTTACCGTTTTGATCGGTTAATCGCATTCCGTCTTTAGAATTTTCCCAGATAGTTCTAAATAATTTTTCAGATTCTCTTAGTTTTGTTTCAGCTTCTTTCCTTTTGGTAACATCTTGAAGTACAATCAGCCAGCGTAATTCGTCATCTAATGTAACTTTATTGGCTGAAAACAATGCATGTTTTAGTTGTCCGGTTTTTGTTTTTATTTGAATTTCAATATCCTCAACCTGCGATGTGGATTTAATTGTAGTGCTTAAGAATTTAAAAATATTTTTGTTGTTAAAAATATGCTCCGATGAAATGTCGTTTGATAATATTTCATCTTTTGAATATTCAGTAAGTTTACAAAATGCATGATTAACTTCTAAATAACAGCCGTTGGCAGTAGTTATTAGCATAGCTCCGGAATTTTCATGGAAAGCTTTGTTGAATTTAATCTCGCTTTCTTTAATTAATTTGGCATTTTGAATTCGTTCACTAATATCACGGGCAATAATTAACACGCCTTTAAGTTCATTTTCAATAACAATTGGAGAACTGCAGACTTCAAGAGGAATTAAATTATTGTTTTTATCCAGAAAATCGAGTTGATAAATTCTTTTGCTAAAATTACCGTTCAATCGCTCAGCCCGATTTTTTTCTATTACATCAGTTGAGAGTGTGGAGATTCTATTTAAAATGTTTAATTTTGAATAATCATCATAATATCCAATTAAATCAATACCCGCCTTGTTAACATAAGTAACCCTGCCTTCAAGATCGTGAGAGAGAATAATATCTTGCGCGGTTTCAGCCAGAAGTCTATAATTCTCTTCGCTTACTTTTAAAGAATTAAGTGCAAATTTTTGTTCGGTTATATCAGTGGAGATACTAACAACTGAAAAAGGCTTTTTATCATCGTCAAATAGAAGCCATGTTCTGCAATAAAAGGTTAATCGCCTTCCTGATTTTGAATAACTAACAACTTCGCCTTCCCACGAGCCATTTTTGATGGATTGTTCAAATACATATGTCCGAGTTATTCCTACTGATGGATTTTCATTAACAGCATAAAGGTTGATTTTTAGAAGTTCTTCTTTTGAATATTCAAAGTCATCAACAACAGCTTGGTTTACGTAAATTATATTGGCTTGTAAATCAGTTGCAGTAACTAAATCTTTAATTTCCTCTAAAATTTGAGACTGGAATTTTAATTCCTCTTGGCTCTCTTTTATTTCGGTTAAATCAACATGAGTACCAACAACACGTATTGCGTTTCCGTTTTCATCTTCTTGAACAACTTTACCTCTTGATAGAATCCAAATATACTCCCCTGATTTTTTTCGCATTCTAAATTTTAGTGTAAAACTTCTATCGGAGTTTGTTATTTGCTCTTGTAGAGAGTCCCAAGATTTTTCTCTATCATTTTCGTGGATTAAACTTAAATAGGAATCGATATTTACAATAAATTCATCAACTTCGTAACCTAACATAGTGTAGGCACGTGGAGACCAGTACATACTTCTTTTGTCGTAAATTAAATCCCACAATCCATCGTTGGAAGCCTGGAGGGCAAGTCTTAACCTTTCTTCGGTATAATATAAAATCTCTTTGGTAAGCTGAATATTTTCTTCTTTTAAGTTATTTTCTAACCTTGCTGATAAAATTGGAGAAACGTAAGATGCAATTAAATCAAGCCTTTTTTGGTCTTCAATTGAAAAGCCATCATTTTTATCGGCTAATACAAAAATTCCAATGGTTTGTTCTTGGTAAATTAGTGGAACACATAAAGCATTCTGTATTTGGATGTGCCCGTTTGGTACATGTAAAGAATCGTTAGAAAACATAGACCGGCTTTCTAATAAACAGCGTCCCCATAAACCTTTCCAGTCTATTTTGGGAAAGATAAAGCTTTTGTTTGGAACAGCACACAAATCCCATATATTACTTGTTAAAGAAGGAATAACTAATTCTTCTTTTTGATTAATGTATCCAAACAACCCAAATTTACATTCAAACTCGCGTAATAAGATTTCCAAAATTTTACTGTAAATATTTGAGTCGGAAGTGGTAAGAAATATTTGGTTTATTTCATTTTGTACTTCTAATTCATGTTCCGATTTTTCAAGTTTAATTTCGGTAATTTTACGTTTTGTTATATCAATACCCATTAATAAAATGGCATCATTACCCTCGTAAACAGTAGTTACGGCAATTGTTTCAAGCCAAACCGGCGAAGGGTTTTTGTGTTTTATTCGTAATATTACTGGGTCGGATATGCTTTGCGAAAAATTAGTCCCCAAAATACTATATAATAAGTCTATGTTTTGCTTGTCAATAATTTCAGAAATACTAAGGTTTTTGATTTCGGCGATATTTGATAAGCCTAATAATTGTAAACCAATGGGATTTGAAAATACAAATCGATCGTTTTCTATTACGTATATAACACTTGGTGATGATTCAACAAGTTTTTTGAATTTATTTTCGCTTTCATCTAAAGCCTGCTCGGCTTCTAATCGTTTTTGTATTTGATGGCTGCGTTCTAAAACTTCTTTTACCGCAAAAGGAAGTCGTAATAATTTCTCTTTTAAAACATAGTCAGAGGCTCCGGCTTTCATGCATTTAACAGCGGTATCTTCATCAATAGAGCCTGTAAAAATTATTATTGGAATAGAGGGAGCAATTTGTTTTGATAATACTATTGCCTCCATCCCGCTAAATTGGGGCATAGAATAATCGGAAATAATTAAATCAGGGTTAAAAGTGGAGAGAGCAGTACGAAAGTCTTCTTCGGTTTGTACTGTGGTTGATTTGAATTTAATTCCTTCAGAATGTAAGTATCTTATCGCAAGTTGTACATCGGATTCTACATCTTCTACAAATAAAATATTGAATTCTTTACTCAAATCAAACATTGGCTCAGATCCTAAAATTATGTTCTGGTTTATTTTCACGCAAAGTATTTAGTCTGTTTATTAAGATACATAAATCTTTAAATTGAATCAATAAAAATTCCTTAATAGTGAATAAAACGATAAATTATTTATTTTAATTTTTTATAATTGAATAAGTTATTTTATTTTAATAAAAATAAATTTATCTTTAATTATATCATTAAAAAATCGAGAATAATTATGAAAAAATTATTAACAATTTTATTATTCATTTCTGTTTTAATCGTTCAGGCGGAAAATTATAAAAAAGTAAAAATCTATGCTGATAATACAAATCGTTACTCTTCTATTGTTAATTGCGGAATAGATTTAAGTGATGCATTTTTTAATAAAGATAATAGTGTAAATATTTTTATTACAGATACAGAGTATGAAAAGCTGTTGCAAAATGGTGTGAAGATGGATGTTCTTATTAATGATTGGAATAAATATTATGAAAACTTACCTAAACTAACTGCTGATGAAAAAAAATCATTTGCAACAGAGAGTAATGATAAATATGGAGTTAAAGGATTTGGATTTGGTTCTATGGGTGGGTATTATACAATGAGTGAAATTTATGCAAAATTAGATAGTATGCGTATTTTATACCCTAACTTAATATCTGCAAAGTATGTAATTGGCTATACTTATGAAAATAGACCAATTTATGCGGTTAAAATTTCGGACAACCCGGATTTAGATGAAGACGAACCTGAAGTTTTATATAATTCATTGATTCATTGTAGAGAACCGGCAGCTATGATGGCAGTTATGTATTATATGTATTATTTGTTGGAAAATTATGGAACTGATGCAGAAGCAACATATTTAGTTAATAATAGAGAAATGTATTTTGTGCCCCTTATAAATGTTGATGGTTATGAATATAATAGGTCAACTGATCCATCAGGTGGTGGAATGTGGCGGAAAAACAGACATCCATATTCCGGTGGGATTGGTGTTGATTTAAACAGAAACTTTGGATATATGTGGGGATATGATAATAATGGCTCTTCCAATTATATAAGTGATGAAACTTATAGAGGTCCTTCAGCTTTTTCAGAACCAGAGACAGAAGCATTTAGGCAATTTTGTAATGGAAGAACATTTAATACAGCCTTTAACTATCACACATATAGCAATTACTTGTTATATGCTTGGAGTTATGAATTAGTGCCGACACCGGATTCGAGCGTGTTTTTAGAATATGCAATGGATATTGTTAAATACAATGGCTATGAATATGGACAGCCTCCTGCATTATTATATGAAGTGAATGGCTGTACCGATGATTGGATGTATGGTGAACAGACAGAAAAGCCGAAAATAATTTCTTTTACTCCAGAAACGGGTAGTGACAGTGATGGATTTTGGCCTGCACAAAACAGGATATATCCAATTGCTCAAGAAAACTTAAAACCTAATTTGTATTTGGCTTGGGTTGCAGGAGATTATGTTAGCGTTACAGGTGCTAATTATAGTAGTCAATATTTTAATCCTGGTGATCAGAATATTGCTTTAAATCTTGTTGTTAAGAACAAAGGATTGTCAGATGCAAACAGCATTTCGGCAACAATCACTTCGTTGAATCCTGACGTTACCTTCTCAACTTCAACAATTACTTTTAATAACATTCCTGCAAGAACAGAAGTTGCAGCATCAAATCCATTAGTTTTTAACGTTGGTTCTACACTAACAGCCGGTACAAAAGTCGGTTTTGTAGTAAAAACTTTTTCAAATGGTGTGCAAATGGCTTCTGATACATTAAATATTGTTATCGGTACACCAATTTATGCTTTTGTAGATGAAAATGATAATCCGGCAACTTTATGGAATATTACAGCAAATCCAACGACCCCAAAATGGGAAGCAACGACAGCAGCATATCATAGTGCTTCAACAAGTTATACTGATAGTAAAACAGGTACCTATTTAGCAAACGCAACTGTAACAATGACAACAAAAGACCCAATAGACCTTTCTACTTTAAACGGGCCAGTTTTGTCATTTTGGACTAAATATGAGATTGAAGATGAATGGGATTGCGGAAAAGTTCAAGTTTCAACAGATAATGGAAATTCTTGGGTAACTTTATCAGGGCAATACACCTCTGCTGCGAGCGGTAAGGGAACTCAAACTCCATCCGGATCTCCAATTTACGATGCTTCGCAAAACACTTGGGTTAATGAAATGATTGATTTAGGAGCCTATTCAACATCTCAAATCAAACTCCGTTTTGAACTGAAATCTGATAATAGTATCAATAAGGATGGCTGGTATTTGGACGATATTGGTATTTTTAGTTATGCTGTTGTTCCAGTTGAATTAACAAGTTTTGTTGGTATTGCTATAGCTAATACAGTTGTGCTTAATTGGGCAACTGCTACAGAAACAAACAATAATGGATTTGAAATTGAAAAATCTCAAGATGGACACTCTTGGAAAAATATCGGATTTATTACCGGTGCAGGAACTACTTCGGAAATTCAGAACTACAATTATATTGATAATAATCCATCAAATGGAATTAACTATTACAGATTAACGCAAGTTGACTATGATGGTTCAAAAACGATTATAGCTCCTATTCAAGTTAACTATACTGGTATTGCTTCGTTTAATTTAGAGCAAAACTATCCAAATCCATTTAATCCTTCAACTACAATTAAATTCCAGATTCCAACAAATGAATTAGTACAAATAAAATTGTTTGATGTATTGGGTAATGAAGTTGTTACATTGGTTAACGAACAAATGGAATCGGGTATATATTCTATTGAATTTAATTCGGCAAAATATAATAACCTTGCAAGTGGAACATATTTTTATACTATTAAAGCAGGCAATTATTCAGCAACGAAAAAACTTATGCTCTTAAAGTAAGTTGAAGTGTTAAAGGTTGAAGGCTAAATGATGAATAATTTTTAATTTTGAATGTTTAATTCTTAATGATTAAATGTCAACCAGCATACAAAACATGCTGGTTGACTTATTTTAAATGTTTTTGCTTGTGCCTTCTACCTGTTTCCTACTTCCCTTTCCCTTGTGCCTGCTTTCTTCCTCCTAAACAATCTAATTTCTAACTCCTATATTCTAATGTATGATATCTATTTTCTGCAATATGTAATCTGTCCTCTGTAATCTAATATTTGTTTTTTAACTTCTATCTTCTAATATCAAATTTCCATAACTATAAAAAATTCCGTATATTAGCAAGTTAAATTATAAGAGAATTGGTAAATGGATTTTATTGAAAAATTAAGAGAAATTAAGGATAAATACGCCAAAATAAATGAGCAGTTAAGCGATAATGATATTATACGCGACCAGGCAAAATATGTTAAATTAAATAGACAGCGTTCTGAACTTGAAGATGTTGTTAATGCATTTGATAATTACGAAAAACTATTACAACAAATAAAAGATAATGAGGAAATTGTAAAGTTGGGCGAAGATGCTGAACTAACAGCAATGGCCGATGAAGAACTAAAGGATTTAAAAGTAAAAGAAAAAGAAATGAATGAAGAGATAAAAATGCTTTTAATTCCAAAAGATCCTAACGACGACAAAAACGTAATTATTGAAATAAGAGCCGGTACGGGTGGTGATGAAGCCGGAATTTTTGCGGGTGACTTGTTTAGAATGTATAGCAGGTTTGCTGAATTAAAAAGCTGGAAACAAGAAGTTATAGATGTAAGCGAATCCGGTATGGGCGGTTTAAAGGAAGTAGTATTTAGCCTTGCCGGCAATGGTGTTTATGCAGATATGAAATACGAAAGTGGTGTACATAGAGTTCAAAGAGTTCCGCTTACAGAAGCAAATGGAAGAGTTCATACTTCTGCTGCTTCTGTGGCTGTTCTTCCTGAAGTTGAAGATGTTCAAATAGATATTGATCCTGGTGATTTACGTATTGACGTTTACAGAAGTGGTGGAGCAGGTGGACAAAACGTAAATAAAGTTGAAACTGCTATTCGTATTACTCACTTGCCAACAGGATTGGTTGTTCAATGTCAAGATGAACGTTCACAATTAAAAAATAGACAAAAAGCATTAAAAGTGTTAAAAGCTCGCTTGTTTGATCTCAAACAACAAGAACAAACTAATGAAATTTCTGCTCAAAGAAGAACTATGGTAAAAAGCGGCGATAGAAGTGATAAAATTAGAACTTATAACTTCCCTCAAAACCGAGTTACCGACCATAGAATTGGTCTAACACTTTATAATTTATCAAATATTATTGCTGGTGACTTAGCTGAATTAGTTGAAAAACTGAAAATAGCAGATAAAACCGAAAAACTAAATGCAGAAGTCAATGATTTTAATAGTTAACCTTTTTAAGGTTATCTATTAATCTTATTGCAAATGCCAACACCAACCCTAAACTTGATAAGTAAAAATCGTATTTGTCAAAGTAAATATTTGGTTGAAAATTTAACATATAACTTAAAAATTTTACAAAAAATATAACCGTAACAAATAATAAAAAACCAATTATTGAAGCAACTAAAGGTTCAAGTAAAAGAGCTTTAATCTTAAATTTGCCCTCCAATTTCTGTTCCTCTCTCAATTCGTTTTTTAGTATGTGACTCATTTAAAACCCCTATTATAATCCATTGCAAATTAATTAAAATAATTATATTTAACTGTGACAGAGAGCACACTCTTTCTCTGTTAAAAAAAATTTAATATTTGTGTTTGATTTTAGCCTTCTCAAACGTAAAAACATTTTGATTGAATAGCAAGTTAATTATTGTAAGCAAACTCCGAAATTTGGTTTGAGCTTTATTTATAAATAAAGTAAATTTAGATATTAATAATAAAATTAGTTTGAATGAAAAAAATACTGTTTGTCTCTTTTTATTGGCCTCCATCCGGAAAAGCATCTCTTCACTTTCCTCTTAAAATGATTCAATATTTGGATGAAGTTGATTACAAATCTACTGTATTAACAGTTAAAGAAGATTCGTTTTCTGCAAAAGACGAAACCTTTTTTCAATATATTCCTAAAGGATTAAGAGTTCTAAAAACGGATTTTTTCGACCCATTTGTTTTTTATAAAAAATTTTTAGGGAAAGGAAAAGATACTCCACTTTTTGCTTCTGAAGTTATGTCAACAACAGAAGGTGGACTAAAACAGAAAATATCCTTGTGGATTAGAATGAATCTTTTTATTCCTGATGCTCGTATTGGTTGGTATAAATATGGAGTAAAAGCCGGAGAAGAACTTCTAAAAAATGAAAAATTTGATTTTATTATTACAAACGGACCACCTCATAGTGTGCATTTAATAGGTGTTACACTTAGTAAAAAATTTAATATTCCATTAATCCCAATTTTAATTGATCCTTGGGTTGATATAGCGTCCTACAAAAATCAAAAAAGGAACTTCTTTACTGTTTTAATTGATAACTATTTGGAAAAAAAGACATTAAAACAAGCCTCCAAGGCAATTTTCGTGACAAAAGCAATGCGTGATTATTTTATTAACAAGTATAGTTTTGTTAAAAATAAGGCATTTCAATTATATTGGGGTTACAACGAAGAGGACTTTGAAAACATTAAGCTGAATGAAAGATTAAGTAAAGAAAAAACAATACTTCATGCAGGAAATATGTACGAGTATCAAAATCCACGCAAATTTTGGAGTACCCTTAAAAACAGGATAAATGCAGGGAATAATCTAAAATTAAAGTTTATAGGCTCAATAGCTCCAAATATAAAAAAAGATATTATAGATAACGGTTTAGAAGATAGATGCGAGTTTATGGGGTTTCTTCCATACGATAAGGTTATAGAAGAAATTTGCAATGCCGATTATTTGTTAGCCTGTACACATGAAAAACGACACGTTCCAGGCAAATTATTTGAGTATATGCGTGCTCAAAAACCTATAATAATTTTTGGCGATGAAAATAAAGAAGTGGAAACTTTAGTTACAAACGCCGGTTTAGGGAAATATTATGGGTTTTCAGATTCGGCAAGTGATTTTTTTGATATTGCAGATTCTTATACTCCAAATACAAATGAAATATTTATTCACAATAGAAAAAACATTGCAAACAATTTAAAACAAATTTTAGATAATTAATATATATGCCGTTATCAGATAAAACAAAATCAATTATATATTCTCTTGCTGCGGTACTTTTATGGTCAACGGTTGCAACTGCTTTTAAAATTACGTTAGAAGGGATGAATTATATTCAACTTCTTTTTTATTCGTCTTTTTTTAGTACGGTGATTTTATTTATAATAGCAATGACTACTAAGAGGGAAGTAATAAAAAAGCAGTTTACGGCAAACTATTTTAGCAAAAATGTATTGTTGGGTGCATTAAATCCCTTTTTGTATTATTTAGTTTTATTTAAAGCTTATTCTCTGTTACCTGCTCAAGAAGCTCAACCGCTTAATTATACTTGGCCCATAACAATTTCCATACTATCAGTTATATTTCTTAAGCAAAAAATATCATTACGTACGGTAATTGGTCTTTTAGCTGCGTTTATTGGTGTTTATATTATAGCAGTTAGGGGAGATATTTTCCCTATTCAATTTAAAAGCCCGCTTGGAGCTGCCTTAGCAGTTGGAAGTTCAGTTATATGGGCAGTATATTGGACTCTTAATATGTTAGATAAAAGAGATAATGCAGTAAAACTATTTGGTGGCTTTTACTTTGGTACAATAATAACGGCTATATATATAGTATTGTTTGATACTTTTTTTATTTTTGATTTTAGATATTTATTCGGGGCACTTTATATTGGTTTGTTTGAAATGGGAATAACATTCTTTTTATGGTTAAAAGGATTAGAGTTGAGTAAAAACAAGGCAAAAACATCAACTTTGGCTTATTTAGCACCATTTATTTCAATATTGTTTATTGCTTTTGTATTAAAGGAAAAAATATTAATTTCTTCAATAATTGGGCTGGTTTTAATTGTAGCGGGAATAATATATCAGCAGACAGAAGGTCTATTAAAAAAGAAGGATCAATAAAAACTTACAGTATAATCTAAAAATTTCCCATCTTTATAATTAAACTTAGCACTAAAATATTTTTCTTGAAATAACCAATTGATAAAAATTTTGTCACCATCCCATAAGTTTAAATCTAAAAGCTTGTCGTTATCAATCCAAGCAAGTTTACCTTCGGGTGAGTCAATTAACTCACCCGTAAATTTATCAGCAGTAAATAAAAAAACATACCAATCGTCTTTGCCATCAAATAAAGGGAAAGTAATAAAGCCTTTCATAACAGGATTAATCAAAGTTAAACCGGCTTCTTCTTTAATTTCCCTAATAACGCAGTCTTCCGGACTTTCGCCAAGTTCAAACTTGCCGCCTAATCCGTTCCATTTACCTTCATGAAAATCATTTTGTTTTTTTATTCTATGAATCATTAAAGTTTTATTTTCGTGCATTACATAGCAAAGAGTTGCAAGTTTCATTATCAGCAGAGACCTAAATATTTTTCTTTCATTAAATAATTCTGTACATAATCAGTTACGCCTTCTTCAAGAGACATGATAGGCTTATCATAACCAATTTCGCGTAATTTGGTAATATCAGCCTTTGTATAATATTGATATTTGCCGCGTAAAATTTCAGGCATTTCAATGTATTCAATATTAACAGGTTTATCCATAGCTTTAAAAATAGCGGTAACTAAATCGTTCCAAGTTCTTGATTGACTTGTGCCAACGTTAAATAATCCATTTTTATCACGATGTTCAAAGAAATGCAAAGTCATATCAACAGCATCCTTAACGTAAACAAAATCACGCATTTGCTCGCCATCTTTGTATTCGGGCACATACGATTTAAATAGTTTTACTTTCCCTTCTGTTAAAATCTGTTCATATGCTTTGTTAACAACGCTTCTCATATCTCCTTTATGATATTCGTTAGGACCATAAACATTAAAGTATTTAAGACCAACAACTTTATCAGCCAAGCTGTTACGTACAGTCCATACATCAAACATCTGTTTTGATAAGCCATACATATTTAATGGGCGTAAGTCATGAAGATTAGTATCTTTATCGTCATAACCTTTTTTGCCATCGCCATAAGTTGCAGCCGAAGATGCATAAATAAATCTGGCTCTTCTTGGTAAGCAGTATTTAACCAATTCAACCGAATATTTAAAATTGTTTTGAACCAAATAATCGGCATCTTTTTCGGTAGTAGATGAGCAAGCCCCTAAATGGATTATAGCATCAATATTAAAAGGAACATTTTCATCGATAACTAAATTGAAAAAATCTTCTTTTTCATATATATCTGCAAATTTTAAACCATTTATATTTTTCCACTTATCATTTACATCAAGATGGTCAACTATAATAATGTTATCGGCACCTTGTTGGTTAAGTCTATTTACAACGTTGCTGCCAATAAAGCCGGCTCCACCAGTTACTACTATCATAATAACTCCTAACAAATTTTTTAAGATGTGCTAATTTAATTAATATGTTGATTATGTACAAAATTTTAGCGTCATTTAAAATAAATTATTTTTCAATTTTTATTCTGTTTGTAATATAAGAAATTTTAGAGGCATTAATGGATTTTAATCAATTAAAAAGTATATTAAAAGAAAGAATTTTAGTTCTTGATGGTGCAATGGGAACTATGATTCAGAGATATAAATTAACCGAAGCCGATTATAGAGGCGATAGATTTAAAAACTTTGATTATGACTTAAAGGGAAATAATGATATTCTTTCATTAACCCAGCCACAAATAATAAAAGATATTCATAAAGAATACTTAAAAGCCGGTAGCGATATAATAGAAACAAACACATTTAACGGAACAGTTATATCGCAGGCAGATTATCACACAGAAGAAATAGTATACGAGCTGAATTTTGAATCTGCAAAAATTGCAAAAGAAGCCACAGACGAATATACTAAACTAACACCAAATAAACCTCGATTTGTTGCCGGTTCTTTAGGACCTACTAATAAAACAGCTTCATTATCGCCAGATGTTAATGACCCAGGATATAGAGCTATAACTTTTGATGAGTTAGTATCAGCATATTACTTGCAGGCTAAAGGATTAATTGATGGTGGTGCAGATATTTTATTGGTTGAAACAATATTTGATACTCTTAATGCAAAAGCGGCTTTATTTGCTATTCAAACATTATTGGAAGAACAAAACTTAAATACTCCAATAATGATTTCAGGTACTGTTGTAGACCAAAGTGGAAGAACACTTTCTGGACAAACAACGGAAGCATTTTATATATCTTTAGCCAATACTAAAAATTTAATAAGTATAGGTCTTAACTGTGCATTAGGACCAAAACAAATGCGACCATTTATTCATGAATTATCAAATATTGCAGAGTGTTTTATTAGCCTGTATCCCAATGCCGGATTGCCAAATGAATTTGGTGGTTACGATGAATCGCCAAACAGCATGCTTATAACTTTAGAAGAGTATGCAAAAAATGGATATTTTAATATAATTGGTGGTTGTTGTGGAACAACACCGGATCATATTGCAAAGTTTGCAACAATTCCGGAAAAATATAAACCACGTGAAATACCTGTATTAGAGCAAAATTTAAAACTAAGCGGTTTAGAACCTTTAATGTTTAGGAAAGACTCCAACTTTGTAAATGTTGGGGAAAGAACCAACGTAACCGGGTCAAGAAAATTTGCAAGATTGATAAAAGAAAACAATTATGAAGAAGCTTTATCGGTTGCACGCGAGCAGGTTGATGGTGGTGCCCAAGTATTAGATATTAATATGGATGAGGCAATGATTGATTCGGTAAATGCAATGACTAAGTTTTTAAATATGGTTGCATCTGAACCGGAAATTGCAAAATTACCAATTATGCTCGATTCTTCCAAATGGGAAGTGATTGAAGCAGGATTAAAATGTTTGCAGGGGAAAGGAATTGTAAACTCGATTAGTTTAAAAGAAGGCGAAGATGTTTTTATTGAGCATGCAAAAAAAATTAAAAAATATGGTGCTGCCGTTATTGTTATGGCATTTGATGAAAACGGTCAAGCTGATACATTAGAAAAAAAGAAAAATATTTGTGCACGTGCATATAAAATTTTAGTAGAAAAAGTTGGATTTTTACCACAAGATATAATATTTGACCCAAATATTTTTGCAATAGCTACCGGTATTGAAGAACATAATAATTATGCCGTTGATTATATTGAATCGGTTAAATGGATAAAGAAAAATTATCCTCTTTGTAAAGTGTCAGGCGGAGTGAGTAATGTTTCATTTTCGTTTAGAGGACATAATGAAATACGCGAAGCTATGCATGCTGCATTTTTATATCATGCAGTTGCTGCGGGAATGGATATGGGTATTGTTAATGCAGGACAACTTGAAGTTTATGAAGAAATTCCTAAAGAATTATTGCTGAGAGTTGAAGATGTTTTGTTAAATAGAAAACCTGATGCAACTGAAAAACTTGTTGAGTATTCGGAAACTATTAAAAAGAAAGAAAAGACTGAAGCAGTTGTTGAAGAATGGAGAAACGGTAGTGTTGAGGAAAGATTAAAACACGCATTAGTAAAAGGGATTGTTGAATTTATTGACCAGGATATAGAAGAAGCACGTTCAAAACTGAACTCGCCCTTAGCAGTAATTGAAGGTCCTTTAATGGATGCAATGAATGTTGTAGGCGATTTGTTTGGAGTTGGAAAAATGTTTTTGCCTCAGGTTGTAAAAAGTGCAAGAGTTATGAAAAAAGCTGTTGCATACCTTATTCCTTTTATTGAAGAGGAGAAAAAACTTTCCGGAGGCAAAAGTAGTGCCGGTACAATATTAATGGCTACTGTTAAAGGGGATGTGCATGATATTGGTAAAAATATTGTTGGTGTAGTACTTGGTTGTAATAACTATGATGTTATTGATTTGGGCGTGATGGTTCCTTCTGATAAAATTCTTTCTACTGCAGTTGAGAAAGGTGTAGATGTAATAGGTTTAAGTGGTTTAATTACTCCTTCGTTGGATGAGATGGTTCACATTGCTAAGGAAATGGAACGCTTAAACTTAAAAATTCCTTTAATGATTGGGGGTGCTACTACTTCGCGAGTTCATACAGCCGTAAAAATTGCTCCAAATTATTCGGGTACTACTATTCATGTAATTGATGCATCAAAGAGTGTAAATGTTGTTGGGAATCTATTAAGTACTGAAAACTCAAATGACTTTTCAGAAAAAGTTAAGAGTGAATATAAATTTGTTAGAGAAGATCATGCTAAACGTAATCTTGAAAAAGAAACAATTTCATTAGAAGAAGCAAGAAAGAATAAATTAAAAATTAATTGGGATGAAGTTGAAATTACAACTCCAAAAATTCCTGGAATTGCAATATTTGACAATGTGCCTTTAGATATTATTAGAGAGTATATTGATTGGACTCCTTTCTTTCAGGCTTGGGAACTAAAAGGAAAATATCCGGAAATACTTAAAGATGAAACAGTGGGGAATGAAGCTGTAAAACTTTTTGAAGATGCAAATAAACTTTTAGACGAAATTGTTAGTGAAAAAATGTTGGTTGCTAAGGGAGTAATGGGATTATTCCCGGCTGCTGCTGTGGGTGATGATATTGAAATTTACAGCGATAAAAATAAAGAAAGTGTTATTTCGGTATTACATACAATCCGTCAACAAGGGAAAAAATCGGGCAATATCCCAAACATTGCATTAGCCGATTTTGTTTGTCCAAAAGAAATGAATGGTGTTGATTTTGTTGGTATGTTTGCTGTGACTGCCGGACTTGAAATTGAAAAACAAATAGCCGAGTATGAAAAAGAACACGATGATTATAAAATAATTATGATTAAAGCTTTAGCAGATAGATTAGCAGAAGCATTTACAGAATATTTGCATATGAAAGTTAGAACGGATTATTGGGGTTATGCAAAGGAAGAAAATTTGGCAAATGAGGAATTAATTAAAGAAAAATATGTTGGTATACGTCCGGCTCCGGGTTATCCTGCACAACCGGATCATACAGAAAAAGTAAGCATATTTAAATTGCTTGATGTACAAAATGTAACAGGCATAACACTAACTGAAAGTTTGGCAATGTATCCTGCTGCTTCGGTATGCGGAATTTATTTTGCTAATCCGGAAGCTAAATATTTTAGTGTTGGTAAAATTGGTGAAGACCAAGTGGCGGATTACAGTCTGCGAAAAGGGATTAACTTAAAAGAAGCTGAAAAATGGCTGCGTCCTATTTTGAATTATAACGATTAATACAGAATGAATATTGTAAAAAGCATATATAATTATTTCCTTCATCTTTACTTAAGCAAACAAAAGATGAAGGAAATTGATATTTCACTTGTTGAACTTGTTAAAAATGAAAAGTTGGAAAGTTTGCAAAGTGTTGAATATTTAGAAACACAATTACTTCCACGTTTAGGACTTAATAATGAACGCCCTAAAATGTTTCCCAAAGAATTAACCGGTTTTGGTTTATACCATTGTCAATACCCTATCCAATTTGGAGGGTACCTTGTATTGTTATCCAAACTGAAAATTAATTCATACATGGAAATAGGAGTTAGGCACGGGGGAACATTTATTATTACAAATGAATATTTAAGAAGATTTAACAGTAATTTAGTTTCAACCGCTGTTGATATTGGCTATTCTCCATCACTAATTAAATATTGTGATAATAAATATTCTAAGTTTGTTCAAATGAACAGTCAATCAAAAAAGTTTAGAGAGTATATAAAATCGTTGGGTAATATTGATTTGGTTTTAGTTGATGCCGACCATACAGAAGATGGTTGCAAATACGATTATGAATCGATAAAAGATTATGCAAACATTATAGTTTTGCACGATATTAGTAACGATAATTGTTTAGGCGTTAAACATGTTTGGGATGAAATAAAATTGCAAACCGATTTATATAGATGCTATGAATTTGTTAATCAGTACTCTGAAATACAGAATAGAGATAATAAAAAATACTTAGGTATTGGAGTTGCAGTTAAAAAATCATACCTAAGTAAAAACGGCTTGAGTATTAGTTAATTATTCGCAAAAATTAAAATCCATAAACAGAAAAGCCACCATCAACGGCAATACATTGACCGGTTATATAAGAAGCAGCAGGTAAACACAAAAACGTAACCAAGTCGGCAACTTCTTCAGGTTTCCCCACTCGTTTCATTGGAGTTCTAAATAGTACTTCTTCTAAATATTCTTTATTATTTAAAACAGGTTCGGTTAAAGGAGTATCAATATACCATGGAGCAACGGTATTAACACGTATTCCATCTTTTGCCCATTCGCATGCTAATCCTTTTCCTAATTGTACAAGGGCAGCTTTAGTTAATCCATAAGGAATGCCGGTACGCATAAAAGTTATCCCTGCAACAGAAGCAATATTTACAATTGAAGATTGTTTTGAATTTTTTAGTAGTGGGTACAGTTTCCTACACAGATTAACAGTTGAGTGTAAATTTGTGTTTATTATTTTATTGTATTCTTCATCGGAGTATTCATTTATGGTTTTTCTAATATTAGTGCCAACGTTGTTAACAAGAATGTCAAGTCTGCCAAAATATGAATGGACAGCTTGTACTAAACTATTTTGTCCTTCTTCGTTGCTTAAATCGGCAGTTATTCCAATAGATTTATAACCTTTTTTGTTTAATTTTGTAGTTGTAGAGTCGACATCTTTTTTAGTGCGAGCAACAAACATAACAATAGCATCTTTTTCTAACAAACTCTCAACAATTGCTTTTCCAATTCCTTTAGTGCCGCCGGTTACAACAGCAAATTTATTTTTTAATGACCATCTAACATTAGTTTTCATTATTATTCTCCGTTTCCGAAAACACGACTTTAAATGTTGTTCCTTCTCCTTTCTTGCTGCAAACGGTTATCTGAGCATTGTTAACTTCGCAATATCTTTTAACTAAAGCAAGCCCAAGCCCATTTCCTTCAAATCTTCTTGTATACCCCATTTCTTCTTGACTAAAAGGAGTAAAAATTTTATTAAGATACTCTTCGGAAATTCCTATTCCTGAATCAGAAATGGTTAGTGTTAACCGGTTTTGAGTGTCGCGTTCGGCAATTATTTTTACAGTTCCTTCAGCATTCGTATATTTAATTGCGTTATCAACAAGATTAACAAAAATTTGAGTAATTGAATAATCATCTCCATATACTTCAAAATTTTGAGTGTTTAGGAGATAAGAAAATTTCAATTTCTTGTTATTAATTTCAATTTTAAAATCATTTTCAACTTTGGATAATACTTCGTCATAAAAATTAAAAGTTCTTTTTTTCGGTTCAAAAGCACCTACTTGAAGTTCTGCCATATTAAGAATTAAATCAATTGTCCTAATAATTCTTAGATTAGCAGTCCCAATACTTTTAAAAGCAATTTCCATTACTTTGGTATCTTCTTTGCTAACCATAACGGTATCTTTAATAAGTCCAACAAAATTCATAATAACATTAATAGGCGTTCTGATTTCGTGCGACATTTGGGCTAAAAAGTTGGTTTTTAATTTATCTGCTTTTTCTGCTTTATCTTTAGCTTCCAGTAATTTTTGTTCAGCTAAGTAACGTTGTGTTACGTCAGTAACTAAAACCAATCTCGAATTTGAATTCCCGTAATTAAAACTATGAGAAGAAACATCAACGTAAACAATTGAGCCATCTTTTTTCATATGTCTCCAATATTTTGTGTTTTGGTATTCTTCGTTATGAGTTTCAATATTTTCGAGCAAAGCAGGAACGTCTTCAACCGGTCGAATATCTTTTATGGTCATTTGTAAAAATTCTTCTCTACTGTAACCATAAAAATTAATAGCCGTATTATTTACATCAATAAACTTTAATGAATCTAAATCATAAACAAACATTGGATGAGGGTTGTCATGAAACATCATCTTGTAAGTTTTTTCGGATTCTTCAAGTGCTAATTGGGCTTCCATTGTTTTGGTAATATCGCGGGCAATCCCTTCAACTGTACTGATAATCCCATTTGGCAGCTTGATAACGTTTTTTAACTCTAACCAAGCCGAGGATGAATCTTTTTTAGTAAAATTTACAGTAGCTTCTGTTAATAAATCGTTAGTTGAGATATTCTCTTTGGAAATAGTATTGGGTTTGTTTGAAATTAAGAGCCAACCAAGTTTAAAATCTTTATATAAATCCTCAACAGAATAGCCGGTTATTTTTAGAATTGAAGGGCTGATGTATTCAAAATGATATTCAGGAAAAAACGAAAATCTATAAATTATATCTTCAGCATTTTCTGAGAGAGTTCTAAATTTTTCTTCACTTTCAATCAACTTTTTTTCAGCTAATTCTTTTTCTTTTATAACTTTGCTTTGTTCTAAGGCGGAAATTACTGCCATAGGTAAGCGAGTTCTAAATTGTTTAATAATATAGTCGTTTGCTCCTGCTTTCATGCAATTAACAGCGGTAGCTTCATCAATTGAACCGGTATAGATTATAAATGGAAGGTGGGTAGAAAACTTTCTTGTTATATGTAAGGCACTCATGCCGTCAAAAGTTGGAAGAGAATAATCACATAAGATTAAGTCGGGGTTAAACTCGTTAAGCTGTTTAATAAAGTCATCTTCGTTATCAACGTGAACATGAACAAAAGGAATTTTTTCTTTTTTTAATTCTCTAATGGCAAGTTCAACATCTGCAATAGAATCTTCAACAACTATAATTTTAATAGGTTCATTGCTCATTTATCTTTTCGCTTCATTATTATGAAAAAATACATTTTGTAGCAAGGATTTCACCATTATAAAAAGCCTCTATTATTAGTAGAGGCTTTTTTATATAATTTGTAACTTTATGCTTTTTCTTCCCAAATTGTGCTTAATGTAACAATATTTCTTACAGACATTTCCATATCTTGAATTGCAACAAATTCTGTATTGGCATGGAAATTATGACCGCCAGCAAATAAATTTGGGGTTGGCAATCCCATAAAACTAAGTCTTGAACCATCTGTACCGCCTCTTATAGCAGATTGAATTGGAGTAACGCCTAATCTTTTTAATGATTCAATTGCATACTCTTCAACCATAGGATGTTGTACAAGAACATTTTTCATGTTTCTGTACTGTTCAAAAACTGTAAATTCCATTGTACTTCCCGGGAATTTAGCAACAGCTTTTTCAGCTAAATCTTTTAATAAAGCTTCATATTTTTTTAAGTTTTCATCTATAAAATCTCTAATGATAAATTTAAGAATTGTTAATTCTTCATTTCCATTAAAGGCAACACAATGAACATAACCTTCACGTCCGGCAGTTGTTTCAGGAGATAACGTATCTTTTGGAAGTGATTCTATAAATGAAGAAGCAATTTTTATAGAATTAACCATTATACCTTTTGCATAACCGGGGTGAACGTTTATCCCTTTAAACTTAATTGCAACTGAATCAGCACTAAAAGTTTCGGTTTCAACTTCACCGCGTGTTGAGCCATCAATGGTATAGGCATATTTTGCACCAACTTTAGCAATATCAATTTTTTCAGTCCCACGACCAACTTCTTCATCAGGAGTAAAGCAAACTTTAATTGTTCCATGTTTTAGTTCAGGGTGTTTAACAAAATAATTCATTGCATCAATAATTTCTGCAATGCCGGCTTTATCATCGGCACCTAACAACGTTGTGCCATCAGTAGTAATAATGTCAAATCCAATCATATCGTTTAATTCGGGATTTTTATCAGGAGAAATAAACTTTGTAGTGTCCTTTGGTAAAACAAGCTTTCCACCCTGGTAATTTTTATGAATAACAGGATTTACATCTTTACCGGATACGGCTGGAGATGTATCAACATGAGCAATAAACCCAATTACGGGAACATCTTTTTCTGAGTTTGAAGGTAAAGTTGCCATAACATACCCGTTTTCATCCATATAAGCATCAGTTAAGCCGATCTCTTTTAGTTCGGTAACTAAATCTTTTGATAGTTCAAGTTGTTTTGGGTCGCTTGGAAATGAAGCGGATTCTTCATCTGATTGTGTGTCATATTTAACGTACTTTAAAAATCTTTCTGTACAAGTGAAATTATAAGTTGGGTCAAACATAAATTCCTCTATTTATTTTGTTCGTAATAAAAAATAAATATATAAGTATTTGACTTAAAGAGCAACCAAAAAAAGAGGATAATAATTTATTTACGAAAAATTAAAAATTTTGGATAAATCAATAAGAACCAATAAATATTTGTCATCTTTTATACATAAATATCCGATTTACCTTACTTTTACAAAAATATTTTCTTATTTTTAAAAATTAATAATTCTTGTGCGATACGATACTATAGTTAATGTTTTTTAATAACAATGGAACAATAAAATGAAAGCAAAATTGACCCTATTTTTAATTTTAGGAATGGCTTTGCAAATTTTCGCTCAAACAACTTCGCCTAAAAACGAGTTTAGAGCAGTTTGGATTGCTACTGTAACAAACTTAGATTGGCCTTCTAATCCTAATCAAACAATTCCACAACAGAAAGCTTCATTAATTTCATTATTGGATGAAATGAAATCTATAAATATGAACGTTATAGTATTTCAAGTTCGTACAGAATGCGATGCTTTATATAAATCAACAATTGAACCTTGGTCATATTATTTAACAGGGGCACAAGGTTTAGCTCCGGCTGATCCTGATTGGGATCCTTTGCAGTTTGCAATTGAAGAATCGCATAAAAGAGGGATGGAACTTCATGCTTGGGTAAATCCTTACCGTGCCGTTAAAACTATCGGTTCATATGGAATTTCGAACCAACATATTTCTGTAACTCATCCTGACTGGATTTTGACTTTCCCATCAAGTAAATTGAAAATTTTAAATCCTGGTATTCCTGCTGTACGCGAATACAACTTAAAAGTTCTTATGGATATTGTAAATCGTTATGATATTGATGGTTTCCATATGGATGATTATTTTTATCCTTATGATCCAATCGGTAACGAAGATGCTGCAACATTCCAAACTTATCCAAATGGTTTCCCTGCTAACTCGATTGGTGATTGGAGAAGAGATAATGTTAACCGTATGATGAAAATGATTATGGATAGCATAAATGTTGTTAAACCATATGTTAAATTTGGTATTAGTCCTTTTGGTATTTGGAAGCCTAATCATCCAGTTGGGATTAGTGGACTTAATGCTTATGATGTATTATATGCTGACCCAATGGCATGGTTAAAAGCAGGTTCTATTGACTATTTAACTCCACAATTATATTGGAAAATTACCGGACCTCAAGATTATAGCAAATTAATGCCCTGGTGGGCTGACTCTACATACTATTATAATAGAATGTATGTACCGGGACATATTTTTAATTCGGCTTATACAAATGCAGAGCTCCCAAACCAAGTAAAATTAAACAGAGCTAATCCAAAAGTAAGCGGAAGCATGTTTTTTAGAGTAGCATTTTTCCCAAATAATGATAAAGGTTTTAGAGATTCGTTAAAGAATAATTATTATAAATATAAAGCAATTATTCCTCCAATGAATTGGAAAGATGTAATTGCCCCAAATCAGCCTGAAAATTTCCAATTTGCACGTTTGGGAAGTGCCCCAATTGCGGGATTCAAATGGGATTTGCCAACTACTGCTATGGATGGTGATTCTGCTAAAAGATACGTTATTTATCAGTTTGACAATCCAAGTGTTACTCAAAATGATATTTCGGATCCCAAAAAGATTGTTGATATTGTTGGCAGCAGAAGTGCTTCACCTCAAACGTTAACTTCGCCAACAGGTAACTACTACTTTGTAGCTACATCATTAGATAGGAATAACAATGAAAGTCCTATTAGTAATGTTGTTCAAGTAATTGCTCCTGTTGTTCCAGTATTGGCTTATCCTGAAAACGGGGCTGTAAATCAACCTGACAATATGAAATTGGGATGGAATTATGCAAATCCTGCTTCATCTTATTCAATTCAAATTTCGCTGGATCCAACTTTTGCAACTACAATAGCAAATGTTGCAGGTCTTACTGATACAGTTTATACTCCTTCCGGATTAAATGGTCAAACTACTTATTATTGGAGAGTAAAGGGTGTTAACGTAGCCGGTAGTAGTGAATATTCAACAGTTAGAAGTTTTACAACAGGTTATCCTGCTGTATTAAGTCTTATTTATCCAACAAATAATACTGCAAATATTCCTAATCATTTAACTTTTGTATGGAAGAGTACACCACAAAGTCAAACTTATTCATTTCAATTAGCTAAAAGTAGATTATTTGATGTAACTTCAACCATTGTTGATACAACAGGATTGACTGATACTACATTTGCCGGAATGGTATTAGAATTAAATCGTTTCTATTTCTTTAGAGTTTCAAGTACTAATGAATTTGGAACCTCAGCATGGTCTGAAATTCATGCATTTAAAACTACTGCTGTTGATGAAGTTGTTGAAGAAGAAGGAATTCCAACAAAATTTGCTTTGGAACAAAATTATCCAAATCCATTTAACCCATCTACAACAATTAAGTTTAGCTTAGTAAAAGCAAGCCACACTAACTTAACTATTTATAATATTTTAGGTGAACAGATAGCTACATTGGTTAATGAAGAATTAAATGCAGGTGTTTATAGTTTTGCATTTAATGCAGGTAACTTACCAAGTGGAGTTTATATTTATTCATTAAAATCTGATGGTAAAAACTTGACTAACAAAATGCTGCTTATCAAATAGCTTGATTAATTTTGAATGTTAAATTTTGAATTCTCAATTATTGAATGCCGCCCAACAAAAAAACGTTGAGCGGCTTTTTTTTATGTTTTTACTTGTAGCTATTTCCTTCAACTTGATATCTATCTTCTAATATCTGTCGTCTGTAATCTGACTACTGAATTCTGTTGCCTCTACAACTATGTCGCCACTCGCGTGGCTCTTTTTTTTGTGTGGGTGTAATTTAGTGCTATAATTATTAAGCCACTTGCGTGGCTATGGTTATGCAGGATGTATTGTTTGTTATCAATGAGTCGTCGCTTTAGGGATTTATTATAATTGGAATTTTGAATGTCTTTTGCTTGTTCCTTCTGCCTGTTGCCTTCAATCCCAACATCTAATTTCTAATATCTATTTTCTGACTTCTATCTTCTAAATTATGTCGCCACTCGCGTGCAACAACTATGTCGCCACTCGCGTGGCTCTTTTTTTGTGTGGGTGTAATTTAGTGCTATAATTATTAAGCCACTTGCGTGGCTATGGTTATGAAGGATGTATTGTCTGTTATCAATGAGTCGTCGCTTAAAGACTTTTTTATACCGAGAATTTTGAATGTTTTTTTGCTTGTACCTACAACTATTTCGCCACTCGCGTGGCTCTTTTTTTTTGTGTGGGTGTAATTTGGTGCTATAATTATTAAGCCACTTGCGTGGCTATGGTTATGCAGGATGTATTGTTTGTTATCAATGAGTCGTCGCTTAAAGACTTTTTTATACCGAGAATTTTGAATGTTTTTTTTGCTTGTTCCTTCTGCCTTCTACCTCAAAATCTAATAATGTCTGTTTTTTTCTATTTATCAATCCTTTATTTAAATAATTTTTAAATACTTGCCTGCTTTTTGTGAATAATTATGCATTAACTATTGACAATTAAATGATTTAAAATTATATTATCCCCATGTTTAATCAACGCAAGGTTAGGGAGTGAAAAAATGAAAAAAATCTTATTGGCTTTACTATTATTCTCGTTCTCAATTAGTTATGGGCAATATGTGAACTTTTTAAGAGCAGATATGATTTTGTCATATTATACAAATACAAGTGGGGACCTGTTTGGTTCAACTGTTTTAAATGCGGGCGATATTAATAATGATGGTTATGATGATTTATTAGTTGGCTCTCCGGGTTATGAATATGGTTCTGGAAGGGTGTATATTTATTTGGGAGGAAGTGAATTTAATAATGTTGCTGATTTTGTCCTATCTGGTAGTGGAGAAGCCGGTGCCCTTTTTGGCTGTGCATTGGCTTCTGGAGATGTCAATGGTGATGGTCTTAGTGATGTGTTAATTGGTGCAAAAAAAGGGGGAATTAATGGAAAAGTGTATATTTATCTCGGAAATGAAAATTTTTCAACTATCCCTAATTGTATTCTAAAAGGTGAAAACGAAAATGATTTTTTTGGTGAATCTGTTGCCGTTGTTGAAGATATTAATAAGGATGGTTTTAATGATTTTGCAATTGGGGCTCCTAATGTTAATAATAATGATGGGAAAATTTATATTTATTTAGGTAAATCTATATTAAGTGCAGATGCGGATGTTGTACTAAATGGAACTGCTGAATCAGGTAGCTCTTTAGGAAAGTATATTGTTCCAGCCGGAGATATTAATTTAGATGGTTATGTTGATATTCTTGCACTAGTAACAAAAATGGGGATGTATACGGAAGGTGATGTTTACTTTGGAGGAGAAACTATCGATGATTCAGTAGATTATACATTTCATGGCTCAG
Source organism: Melioribacteraceae bacterium (assembly GCA_963663265.2). Classification (GTDB taxonomy): domain Bacteria; phylum Bacteroidota; class Ignavibacteria; order Ignavibacteriales; family Melioribacteraceae; genus JAEXOD01. Next base: position 1,069,537 of record CAXXXM010000002.1, on the reverse strand, counting down.
ATTCAAATGATTTTGGCTTATCGCTTTCTTGTTTGGGAGATTTTAATGGTGATGAGTATAATGATATTGTTTCAGGTAATCCTAATTTTAACTTAGGAAATGGTCAGGTAAAAATATTTAATGGATTATCACCAATGGATGGTGTGCCCGATGTTGTTCTTTCAGAAGTGAGTACTAAGGCTTTTGGAACATCTTTAGCTTCGGACTTAGATGTAAACAATGACGGATATGACGATTTAGTTATTGGTGTAACCGGAATCCCAATTGGGGGTACAATGCCTTCTTGGGCGGCTTGCTACTTATATTTGGGGAATCAACAGTTCTCCGTTTTGAAGTATGCACAATGTTATGGGCAGTATTCAGGAGAGTATTATTTTGGCTGTTCTGTAACAGGTGTTGATTTAAATAATGATGATTTCGATGAAATGATTGTTGGGGAGAAAAATCCTTCCGGTAACGGGAAAGTTTACATTTATGGATTGATTAATAGAATTGTTGGCGTTGAAGACGAGGCAAATATGCCAGTTGAATTCTCATTATCACAAAACTATCCAAATCCGTTTAATCCAACTACAACAATAAATTACAGCGTTAAATCGGAAGGATTTGTTTCATTAAAGGTGTATGATATATTGGGAAAAGAAGTTGCAAACTTGGTGAATGAGAATAAAATTAATGGAAATTATTCAGTAAACTTTGATGCAAGTTCTTTATCAAGTGGAACTTATATTTACCAGTTGAAAGCAAATGGATTGGTTTTAAGTAAAAAAATGAGCCTAATTAAATAAAATTTTGAATTTTGAATTTTGAATGCTCAATGATTGAATGTCAACCAGCAAAAACCATGCTGGTTGACTTATTTTTTTAATGTTTTTCCTTGTGCCTACAATCTTCTACCTCCTTCCTTCATTCTATAAATCTGATATCTGTTTTCTGATATCTAATGTCTATTTTCTAATATCTGTTGTCTGTAATCTGACTACTGAATTATGTTGCCTCTACAACTATGTCGCCACTCGCGTGGCTCTTTTTTCGTGTGGGGTAAATTGGTGCTATAATTATTAAGCCACTCGCGTGGCTATGGTTATGAAGGATGTATTGTTTGTTATCAATGAGTCGTCGCTTAAAGACTATTTATACCGAGAATTTTGAATGTTTTTTGCTTGTTCCTTCTGCCTTCTACCTGATATCTATCTTCTAATATCTGTTGTCTGTAATCTGACTACTGAATTATGTTGCCTCTACAACTATGTCGCCACTCGCGTGGCTCTTTTTTCGTGTGGGGTAAATTGGTGCTATAATTATTAAGCCACTCGCGTGCTACAACTATGTCGCCACTCGCGTGGCTATATTCTTCTGGATTTCTTTTGTGCTACAAATGGGTTGTCCATTCACGATTTTCTTATTCAATTCAACCCTCAATGATTGAATGCCGCCCAACAAAAAACGTTGAGTGGCTTTTTTATTATGTTTTTGCTTGTACCTACTACCTTCTTCCTTCAACCTCAAAGTCTAAAATACAATTTCTGATGTCTATTTTCTGATTTCTATCTTATAAATTCCCACAAAGTGGGAAAATAGTTGTAGCACAAAAGAGAAAAAGAGGAGAAAAGCCACGCACGTGGCGACATAGCTTTTATAATTCTAAATTTTGAATGTTTAATTCTCAATGATTGAATGCCGCCCAACAAAAAACGTTGAGTGGCCTTTTTATTATGGTTTTGCTTGTACCTACAACCTTCTTCCTTCAACCTAATATCCAACTTCTAAAATCTAATTTCTAATGTCCATTGTCTATATTCTAATATCTATCTTCTAATTTCTATCCTCTAAAATCTGTCGTCTGTAATCTGATATCTGAATTATGTCGCCTCTACAACTATGTCGCCACTTGCGTGGCTTTTTAAGTATAACGATAAAAACATACTCTATAATTAAAATAATAAATGGATGAGAAAAATTATAGAAATAAACAAACGATTATTATAGAACACTTTACGCATAAAAAAAATAATCCATATGGGGAATAGATTTGTTCCCCTAATATTTTTATAAATTTGAAATAAAAATGGTTAAATAATGAATAAAAAAGTTAAGAATATGCAAAAATAATAATAAATATGCATAAATATGCGTTATGTTGTTTTGGGGTTACTATTTAGCAAAAAAAGAGAAAAAATTCACTAAAAAAAGGAGTTATCTAACCTGTTTTGAATAAATAACTTAAAAAGAGAAAAAGTTATTAAACATTAAATAGAAAATTTAGTTTCAAAAAAAATTTGCTTTAAATATATATTTACGATAATTTAAAGAATATAGTTATAATTATCTTTTATTCGTAATAATGACGTATGTAGTGATACGAAGTACTAAAAATCATGGAGAAACAGTATATGAGGAAATTTATACTCCTTAACTTACTAACATTACTTCTATTATTAGTTAATATCAATGCAGCAACAAATGGTAAAGTAACCGGTTTGGTAAAAGATGCCAAAACGGGAGAACCTTTGATTGGTGTAAACGTGATGATAGAAGGAACAAACATGGGAGCTGCAACAAACATTGATGGCTACTATGTAATATTGAATGTGCCTCCGGGAACATATTCAATAAAAGCCTCTTTTATTGGTTATTCAACAGTAAAGTTTACTGAAGTAAGAATAATCACAGATCAAACGACAAATTTGGATATTGAAATGCATGACCAATCCTTTGAAACAGGAGAGGTTGTTGTAGTTGCAGTAAAACCAATTGTGCAGAAAGACGTTTCTTCAAGCCGTGTAAGCTTGGATATTAAAGAAATTCAAAATATGCCTGTAGTTAGTGCAGCAAGTGTAATAGGATTGCAAGCAGGTATTCAAGGAATGACAGTTAGAGGAAGTTCAAGCGACCAGACATCGTTTATGGTTAATGGTATCAACTTGAAAGATGAACGCGATAACACCCCTTATACTGCAATCAGTTTTACAAATATCCAAGAAATTCAGGTTCAAACCGGTGGTTTTAATGCTGAATTTGGTAATATTAGAGCAGGATTAGTTAATGTTGTAACTAAAGAAGGAGACAAAAGCAAATACAATTTTAGCTTTTTAGGAAGATATAGTGCTCCTGGTCAAAAACACTTTGGTGACTCCCCTAACTCAACAGATTCGTATTGGATTAGATCTTACGTTGATGATGCAGTATGTTGGACAGGAACTGATAACGGAAATTGGGATACATATACTCGAGCTCAATATCAAGAATTTAGAGGATGGAATGAAGTTTCGCAAGTATTATTAAGCGATAATAATCCTAATAACGATTTAAGTCCTGAAGCAGCACAAAGGTTGTTTTTATATCAACATAGAAGAGAAGTTGATATTACAAAACCGGATTATGATTTTGATATGAGTTTTAACGGTCCTGTACCAGTTGTAAGCAAATACTTAGGTGATTTAAGATTTGCTGCATCTTTTAGAGGAACTCGCGAAATGTATATGATTCCTCTATCAAGAGAAGCATATGAAGATAGAACGGCTCAATTAAAATTAACATCAGATATACAATCAGGCATGAAATTAACAGTTGAAGGTTTGATTGGTGTTCAAAAAGGAACAAACAGTAGCCGAAGCGGTGGTCCTGGATTATTCCGTTCAGCAAGTGGTATTGCAGATGATTTAGATATTAGATCAGGTGCAAGCTACCTTGATGCAAGAGTATTTGCAACTGACTATTGGGCTCCAAGCCAAATAGATAGAAGTGCTTTTGGTGTTAAGTTTACACATGTGTTAAGTCCTACTACTTTTTATGAAGTTGCATTAAATATGGTTGGTTCAAAATATGATACTAACCCTGGCAGAACAAGAGATACTTCAAAAATCTATCAATTTGGAACTTATTTTGCTGATGAATCACCATTTGGTGTTTATAGTGGAACAAGCAGCGGTATCGGTTCGTCAATGAATATGGGACTTGGATTTAGTAACAGTCGCGATACAAGTGAAGTTACTACATACTCGGCTCGTTTTGATTTGGTAAGCCAGTTAGATAAATATAATAATATTAAAACAGGTATTGAATTTGTTTATACTGATAATAATGTAAATTATGCATTGGTTGAACCTTCATTACCATCAAATAATACACAATCAAAATGGCGTACATACCCAGTAAGAGGTGCGTTGTACATTCAAGATAAATTGGAATTTGCCGGAATGATTGCAAATATCGGTTTACGTTTGGATTATTCACATGCCGGTGGTTCATGGTATGTATTTGATTCATTTAATAGTGCATTATCCGGTGCAAATGCCGCCGGAATGGATACTTTATTACAAAAAGAAAGTACCGAAAAACTTGTTACTTTAAGTCCAAGAATTGGTATAGCTTTCCCAATTACTGTTGATAGTAAGTTATACTTTAACTATGGTCACTTTAGAAGTATGCCGGATCCTGAAGATTTATATTTGTTAAGAAGAAGTCAAGTTAACCAATCAATAGTAAGAATTGCAAATCCAAACAATCCATTACCTAAAACAGTTGCGTATGAATTAGGTTATGAACAAAACTTGTTTGATCAATTCTTATTAAGAGTAGCAGGTTATTATAAAGATGTAAGCGACCAAACAAGATTGGTTACTTATACAAGCCGTGATAACTCGGTTAGTTATTCAATTCCTGAGCCAAACAATTATCAAGATATACGTGGTTTTGAAGTTACAGCAACTAAAAATCGTGGTATGTGGGTACAGGGTTTTATTAACTATACTTATGAAGTTGTTTCGGGTGGAAACTTTGGGTTGCCAAGTTATAGTGAAAACCCTACAACACAAAGAGAAATTGAAAGAACAACATCAAACTTTGCTCAAACAAAACCAACCCCTCGTCCGTATGCAAGAGCAAATATAGATTTCTTTACTCCTGAAGATTTTGGACCTGAATTTATGGGTGTTAAAATTTTAGAAGATTGGAGATTGAATTTTGTAGTATCATGGAAAGCAGGAACATATTTTTCATGGACAGGTCCTGGCGGTACATCACCAGGATATGAAAACAACATTCAATGGAAAGATTACTACAATGTAGATATGAGACTTTCAAAAGCGTTTAAATTTGGACCTGTTAATTTAGAATTATTTATGGATATGACAAACATATTTAACCATAAATATATGGATTACAGAGCAGGTTTTGCTGACGCAAAAGATTATGATGCTTATATGACATCTTTACATTTACCTGCTGATTTAGCAGCTAAATTTGGATATGGCAATATTCCCGGAGATGACCAGCCTGGTGATTACAGATCCGGTGCATATATTCCTTGGGATGATAATGCAAGTGAATCTCAAAAAGATGAATGGCGTAAAAACAAATCATATATTGATATGCCAAACTTAAGTTATTTAACTTTCTTGAACCCAAGAAATATCTACTGGGGATTAAGATTTACCGTAGAGTTTAATTAGTGAGGTAGTAATGAATAGTAAATTTTTGATAAATATTAAATACGTTCTTCCATTTGCATTGTTTGTTTTGTTTGTGCTGCCTAATAATGGAAATGCTCAATACAAAAACAAATGGATGTCAGTTGGTTCTATGAACAACTGGTATAGCGAAATTGGAAGTGAGTTAGAAGAAGGTGGTTTTGTAAAAACCCAGCAAGAAGGATTTTCTTGGCCTTCAATTTATCCATACCAAGATATGCAGTGTGCAAGAGGATTTTGGATAGGTGCAAAAGACTTTACCGACGAAACAGGTGCTACTTTCACTCATAAAGTAGTTACAGCCGGTCCGCGTCAACCAGCAATTTGGGGATTTTATCCTCAAGAATTTAAAACAATTGGTAAATTTTCATTAAGCGAAGTTTATGTTGATGGAAATTTGAGCTATCAAAAAGATGTTACAATTGATGATTATGATGCAGAAATGCCTTTTGATAGAATGATTATTAATAAAGTTAATACTCAGCTGGGTATAACAATGACAAGAAAAATTGGTCAGTTATCTCAACAGTATCATGACAACTACATTGTAGTAGAATATGAGTTTGTAAATACTGGTAATACGGATGCTGATGAAGATATTGAATTACCAAATACTACTCTTAATGGCGTAATGTTTTATTTTACACACAGAATGGCTGTAAATAAACAATCGCGCTATGTTGTTGGTAACTCAACCGGCTGGGGGAAAAATACAATGATTGATTCCCGCGGTGATGGTGTTGAACCTGACCCAGCAAATGAAAAATTTAGAGCTCAATTTTGCTGGCATGGTTACACACCAGAAAAAGAAATAACTTATGATAATATTGGTGCTCCAATATTTAGTATTAATGCCAACTCTAAAAAATATCTCGATCCTGGGGATACTGTTGGTAGATTAGGTGCAACTCAATTTGCAGGTTATGTTACATTGTATGCTGATAAATCTTCAAAAGATAAAACTGATGATTTAAGCCAACCAACAACTACTTATTATGAAGATAGTGACGACCAGATGTTTTTGGCTGGAGCAAATCCATACAATCAAGATAGAATGTCACGCGAGTATCAGTTAATGACAAAAGGACATCCTGGAGTAAGACATGCTAAAAAAGTTGAACCGACGGGTCTTTATGAAAATCAAAAAGCAGCTCCAAACTTAGGTAATTCGGGTGGTTTTTCCATTGGTGCCGGTTATGGACCTTATACTTTAGAGCACGGTGATACAATAAGAATAGTTGTTTGCGAAATAGCTGATGGTATGAGCTGGAGCGAGCAATTACGACTTGGTAAGCAGTATAAAAAAGGATTGATTAATGACGTAACTAAAAATAAAGAAGTTATGAAAGGGCGTGATTCGTTATTTAGATCAATACGTAGAGCAATTGAAGCTTTTGATGCGGGTTTTGATGTTCCTCAAGCCCCTCGTCCACCAAAAATTTTCAATATTAATTCAGGTGGTGATAAAATATCTTTAAGCTGGGAAGTAGAAACAAATGATCCATATCCACCAACTGGGTTCCAAATATACAGGGCACTTGGTAACGTAGATAGTGTGTACCATTTAGTATATGAAGCCGGTGCAAACGAAACATCTTACGAAGATAAGAACTTAGTAAGAGGTTTTAACTATTATTATTATATTGTTTCTGTAAGAGATAATCCTAATGCAGGTCCAGGAACTCCGAAAGGTAGATTAACAAGTGGCAGATATTATACTCAAGCTTACGATCCTGCAAATTTACAGCGTATGGCAGGCACGGAATTAGGACAAATTAGAGTTGTTCCTAATCCATATAATATTTCAGCACATAGTAAAGTAAGATTCCCTGGTGTTGCTGATGAAGATAAAATAGCTTTTTATAATATCCCCGGTGAATGTACAATTCAAATATATACTGAATTGGGAGAACTTATTAAAACTATAGAACATACAAACGGAAGTGGTGATGAATTCTGGTATTGTGTTACATCTTCAAACCAGATGGTTGTTAGTGGTATTTATATAGCAGTTATAACTGATACTAAAACCGGCGAAAAGCATATTACAAAATTTGTTGTAATTCGCTAATATTAACGAATAAGACTTAGGTAAAAAGATGAAAAAAAATATATTAATAATAGTTTTGATTTTAATTGGGTTAGCATCAAGCAATGCCCAAGAAAGGAAAAAACTTGCTCAAACCGGTTTTAAATTTTTAAGTTTATCAACCGATTCACGAGCAAGTGCACTCGGCTCTGCAGTAACTGCAGTTGAATCCGGTGCCTCATCTATGTTTTATAATCCGGCTACTATGGCTTATCAAAAAAATCAGTTTAGTGCCACAATTGGTAGTGTTGGCTGGATTGCAGATATAGATTATGTTTACGGTGGTATTTCATATGCCCCAGATTTTGGAAATTATGGCGTATTTGGTCTTTCATTTACAAGCGTAGATTACGGTGGAATGATTGGAACTATTGTTGCCTCTAATGAGATGGGTTATGTAGAAACCGGAATATTTAAGCCAACTGCTTATGCAGTTGGTGCAAGTTATGCAAAAGCATTATCTGATAAGTTTTCCGTTGGTGGTAGTATTAAATATACAAGCCAGGATTTAGGTTCAAGTGTAATTGATATTAACGATGACGGCTCGTATGTTGAAGAAGATAACTCTTTAAGTGCAGTTGCATTCGATTTTGGTATTTTATATCATACAGGATATAAAAGCTTAAATTTTGCAATGAACGTAAGAAACTTCTCAACAGAAATTAAATACAAAGAAGAAGGTTTTCAACTTCCATTAACATTTAGAATTGGTTTAGCAATGGATGCAATGGACTTTTTTGAAGACTTAGGCAAATTACATCAGTTAATTGTGGCTGTTGATGCTGTACATCCAAGAGATTATGCTGAACAAATTAATTTTGGATGTGAATACACATTTATGAAAACATTTTCAGTAAGAGCTGGTTATTCATCACCTAACGATGATTACGATTTTACAGCCGGCTTTGGTGTTAAGCTTGGAGACGAAATTGTTAGTTACGGTATTGATTATTGTTATACCAATTTTGAAACTTTTAATGATGTGCATAGATTGACATTTAATGTTGCATTCAATTAGTAAATAATGCTATAATTAATTTATGAAAAATTTTAATGGTAATTTTATGAGAAAATTATTTATACAAAAGGTTATGAAAACAAGTGTTTTTATAACATTGTTAATCTTGGGTTCTTTCTTCTTTGCTGCTTGCAGCGATGATGATACAACTCCAAGTTTATACGATTCAGGTAAATCTTCAGGAGCAGCTCCTGAAATTACTTCAATCTTCCCGGCAGATAGTGCGTTGGCCGGTATATCTGAAATCACTTTGACTGGTGCAAATTTTTCTGCAACTAAAGAAGAAAACATTGTTTATTTTAACGGTAAAGTTGCCCAAGTGTTAGATGCTACTGCAACAACTATTAAAGTAAAAGCACCAAACATTATTGCTGATACAGTTAATATTAAAGTAGCTGTTTATAAAGTTGTTGCTTTGAGTAATAACTTCATGTATAAACTTAAAGCAGCAGTTGAGCAAGTTTATGCATTTAAAGATTACGAAGTTCCTTACGGAATAACTACCGACCGTGATGAAAACCTTTATATGTCATTTAAATCGCAAAGTGGTACCGGTGGTTTTCAAATATTAAACAAAAAAGGTGAATTATCAAAATGGGCACCTGCAATGGGTGGTGAAGTAGCCCACTATACTTTAAGGTATTATAAAGGTGATATTTATTCAACTCGTTTAGAAAAAAGAATAATTAAAACTGTTTATAATACTACTCCTGCTACATATAGAGCAGTTCCTTCTGCTGTTACTGATTTTGATTTTGATAAAGATGGAAATATCTGGGCTGGTACTAAAGGTGCGGGTATTTTTAGAATTGATAATAATAATACTAATGTAAAAACTTTTGCCTTTACCGGAATAGTAAAATCTGTTAGGATATTTGAAGAAAAACCTTTAGATTTGTATCTATATGTTGCTGCTGCTGAAGAAATCGATGGGGTTACCTATGAGGTTATCAAAAGAGCAAAAATATATAGTGCTGATAGTTTAGGTTCTTTTGAATTATATTTTAATATGAGTGAAAAGTTTGGTTCTGAAAACCCATCGCTTTCTGTAAACGCAATTACATTTGCTGCTGATGGTGATATGGTAGTTGGAACTAATATGGAAGATCCGGTTATAATAGTTCATACTGATAAATCTTATGAAACATTATACCCTGGATTGATAAGTTCAGACGTTTTATCATTTGCGTGGGGACCTGGGAATAATTTATATTATACTCGGGGAACAGTATCTTCTTCACAAGTTGTAATAAGGATTGACATGCAGAAAACAGGGGCACCTTATTACGGCAGAGATTAAGAAACTGTAAAATAAATTAATTTACAATCATATATAGGAGTAATTATGAGCAAAAAACTAATCGTTTTATTAGCTTTCTTTATGGCTTTTGGCGTAATGAAAGCACAATTCAGTTATCAGGGGGTATTCCCACCACCTGAACAAAATAATGGCGTTACTGCAACATATCCATTACATGGTTTAGCAGTAGATCCTGATGGAAAAGTTTGGATCAGCTATTACGCTAAACATGATAGCGTTTTTGACGCAAATAACGTAAAAATATCAGTATCAGCTATTTATGTTTACAATGCTGATGGTACACCAGCTTCTTTTTCACCAATCCGTATTTTAGGTACAGATACTTTAAAAGGTAACGGTCGTGGATTAGGAATGGATAAAGATGGTAACATTTTGCACTCACAAAGTGGTCCAGCTTTATTATTCAAAATTAACTACCAAACAGGTGAATTAATGGCAAAAGCTGCAATGGATGGTTCGCCAACAGCAGCTATGGGTGATGCAAATGGAAATATCTATTGTGCACACGTAGTACCTGGTAACAAATTATATATTTTTGATGCTGACTTAAATCAAACCGGTGTTGGTATTGCTTCAACAGTTGGTTATTCACGTGCTTTTGCTGTATCATCTGACGGTATGACAATTTACTGGTCTGGTTACGATAAAGGAAACATCAAAGTATATACAAGACCAGATGAATTTGCTGAATTCACATTAGCTGATTCTATAGCTGAAGGTGCAAGAGCAGAATCATATGGCTGGGACAAAAAAAATAACAACTTATGGTTTAGTGCAGGTTCTTATAATGACAAACCAGAAGTTAACTTTACACGTGGTAGTTTTTACGCTTATGACGTAGCTAACAAAACTATTATTGATAGTATGCAGTTCCATTGGGGCGATTATGGCGATATCAACACAGTTGATGCACGTCCAAGAGCTATTAGTTTCAGTCCTGATGGAAACACAGCTTACTTAGGTAGCTTTAACGGAACAAGTGGTATTTTCCCATCAGTTCAAGTATTTACCCGCGACGTAACACCTACTTCAGTTACTTTTAACGTTAACATGTCAGTACAAATAGCTAATTCAGCTTTTGATCCTGCAACAGGTAAAGTATATTTAGCTGGTTCAATGACTGATTGGGCAACAAGCCAATTAGAAATGACAGATTCAGATAATGACCAAATCTATTCAGTTACCGTTCCAAACTTAGAACCAGGTACAAGAGTATTTTTCAAATATCGTGCTAATGACGGTTGGGAAAATGATCCAAATAGAGAATACGTAGTATTACCTAATGGTTCTTATACAGATTATTATGATAGAGATTTAGGTGGTGGTATTACTGTTTCTGCAACATTTACATGTAATATGGAATTAGAAATTGTTGCTGGTAGATTTAATCCATCAACAGATGTATTAACAGCAAGAGGTAGCTTTAATGGTTGGGCTGATACAGACGTAATGGCTCCATCTTTAGGCGATCCTAACGTTTATGAACTTACAACTAACGTATCTGTTTTAGCAGGTGATGTTATTGGTTACAAATATGCTTATGTAAGTGGTGCTGCAACAACATGGGAAAATGGCGATAACTATGAATATACAGTAACAAATACTGATATTAATAATGGTTACATTACTTTAGGTCACTCATTTAACAATGCTGACTTAAGTACAGTTACACATCAACCAACAACAGTTAAATTTGTTGTAAATATGGCTAATGCTGTTAACGCTGTTACAAATCAACCTTTTGCTACAATTGAAAAAGTAGCTGTTTTAGGTGCTGTTACTCCTTTGGCATGGCCACAAGGCGGATGGCCAAATTCAGATGAAGGTTTAGCTATCTTCTTAAATGATGCTGGTACAGACGGTGACGACGTAGCTGGTGATGGTTTCTGGTCAAAAGAAGTTTTATTCCCACAATATACTTTATTAAACTTTGAGTTTAAATATGGTGCTAACTGGGGATTAGAATCAAACGGTGGTTCAAATGATAACGAATCAACAATGGGTGTTAACCACTCAATCACTTTAACAACTAATGCTCAGTATGTAATTGCTAATACTGTATGGGCAGATATGTCTCCTGCAGTTGTTCTTGGTGTTGAAGAATCTAACAGCAGTATTCCTACTGTTTATGATTTAGCTCAGAACTTCCCAAATCCATTTAACCCATCAACTACAATTAACTTTAGCGTTCCTGAAGCTGGTTTAGTTACATTAAAAGTTTTCAACGTATTAGGTCAAGAAGTTGCTAACTTAGTTAATGAAGACTTAGCTGCTGGTAACTACAATGTTAACTTTAATGCTTCAAATTTAACAAGTGGTGTTTATTTCTATTCAATCACCGCAAATAACTTTGTTGCTACAAAGAAAATGATGTTAGTAAAATAATTATCAATTATTAATTGTTAATTATATAATTATTAAAAGCCGTTTGACAGAATATGTTAAACGGCTTTTTGATTTTAAATAACTAAGTTTATACTCCTTCCCAATTTTACAGTTAAATAAAATAATAATTCAGATTGAGCAAAGTTTGGGAAAATTATTTTGATTTTCAGAAAATAATTCATAAATTAAACAATAATGTAAAATATTAATACTAATAGGCTAAAGTATTAACTATTTGATTTAACTAAATTATGGGTTATTATTAGCCTTTATTGGAGGAGTAATTATGAGCAAAAAACTAATCGTTTTATTAGCTTTCTTTATGGCTTTTGGCGTAATGAAAGCACAATTTAGTTATCAGGGGGTATTCCCACCACCTGAACAAAATAATGGTGTTACTGCAAAATATCCATTACATGGTATAGCGGTAGATCCTGACGGAAAAGTATGGATTAGCTATTTTTCAAAATTAGATAGTGTTATGGCGGGTGATGTTAAAGTATCAGTATCAGCTATTTATGTTTACAATGCTGATGGAACTCAAGCTGCTTTTTCACCAATTCGTATTTTAGGTACAGATACTTTAAAAGGTAATGGTCGTGGATTAGGAATGGATAAAGATGGTAACATTTTGCACTCACAAAGTAGTCCAAATTTCCTATTTAAAATTAACTACCAAACAGGTGAATTAATGGCAAAAGCTGCAATGGATGGTTCGCCAACAGCAGCAATGGGTGATGCAAATGGAAATATCTATTGTGCACACGTTGTACCTGGTAACAAATTATATGTTTTTGATGCTGACTTAAATCAAACCGGTGTTGGTATTGCTTCAACAGTTGGTTATTCACGTGCTTTTGCAGTATCACCTGACGGTATGACAATATACTGGTCTGGTTATGATAAAGGAAACATCAAAGTATATACAAGACCAGATGAATTTGCTGAATTCACTTTAGCTGATTCTATTGCTGAAGGTGCAAGAGCAGAATCATATGCATGGGACAAAAAAAATAACAACTTATGGTTTAGTGCAGGTTCTTATAATGATAAACCAGAAGTTAACTTTACACGTGGTAGTTATTACGCTTATGACGTAGCTAACAAAACTATTATTGATAGTATGCAATTTAATTGGGGCGATTATGGTGATATCAACACAGTTGATGCACGCCCAAGAGCAATTGGTTTCAGTCCTGATGGAAACACAGCTTACTTAGGTAGCTTTAACGGAACAAGTGGTATTTTCCCATCAGTTCAAGTATTTACCCGTGACGTAACACCTACTTCAGTTACTTTTAACGTTAACATGGCAGTACAAATAGCTAATTCAGCTTTTGATCCTGCAACAGGTAAAGTATATTTAGCTGGTTCAATGACTGATTGGGCAACAAGCCAATTAGAAATGACAGATTCAGATAATGACCAAATCTATTCAGTTACCGTTCCAAACTTAGAACCAGGTACAAGAGTATTTTTCAAATATCGTGCTAATGACGGTTGGGAAAATGATCCAAATAGAGAATACGTAGTATTACCTAATGGTTCTTATACAGATTATTATGATAGGGATTTAGGCGGTGGAATTACAATTCCTGCTACATTTATATGTAACATAGAATTAGAAATTGTTGCCGGTAGATTTAATCCATCAACAGATGTATTAACTGCAAGAGGAAGCTTTAATGGTTGGGCTGATACAGACGTAATGGCTCCATCTTTAGGCGATCCTAACGTTTATGAACTTACAACTAACGTATCTGTTTTAGCAGGTGATGTTATTGGTTACAAATATGCTTATGTAAGTGGTGCTGCAACAACTTGGGAAAATGGCGATAACTATGAATATACAGTAACAAATACTGATATTAACAATGGCTATATAATCATTGGTCACGCGTTTAACAATGCTGATTTAAGTACAGTTACTCACCAACCAACAATTGTTCGTTTTGAAGTAGATATGAGAAACGCAGTTAATGCTATTACTAATCAGCAGTTTGCAACAATCGAAAAAGTAGCCGTTTTAGGTTCCGTTGTTCCTTTGGCATGGCCACAAGGGGGATGGCCAAATTCAGATGAAGGTTTAGCTATCTTTTTAAATGACTCTGGTATTGATGGTGATCAAATTGCTAATGACGGTTATTGGTCTAAAGAAATTGTTTTTCCAATTTATACTTTATTGAATTTTGAGTACAAGTTCGGAGCAAATTGGGGACTGGAATCGAATGGTGGTAGTAATGATAATGAATCTACTATGGGAGTTAATCACAAAATTTGTTTATGCACTAATTCACAATATGCTATTGCTAATGCTCTTTGGGGAGATATGTCTCCAGCACTTGTTGTTGGTGTTGAAGAATCTAACAGCAGTATTCCTACTGTTTATGATTTAGCTCAAAACTTCCCAAACCCGTTTAACCCATCAACTACAATTAACTTTAGCGTTCCTGAAGCTGGTTTAGTTACATTAAAAGTTTTCAACGTATTAGGTCAAGAAGTTGCAAACTTAGTTAATGAAGACTTAGCTGCTGGCAACTACAATGTTAACTTTAATGCTTCAAATTTAACAAGTGGTGTTTATTTCTATTCAATCACCGCAAATAACTATGTTGCTACAAAGAAAATGATGTTAGTAAAATAATTATCAATTATTAATTGTTAATTATTACAAGCCGTTTGACAGAATATGTTAAACGGCTTTTTGATTTTAATAAGAAGATTTGTTTTTGGGAGGCAAGGTGAGTTATTGTATTTTATTGTAATATTATCCTCAGCGGTTATAATTGTACCATTGCTGTTGACCTTGTGCGACTTTTCTGAAGGCGTGGGGAATGTTGTGTCGCATGGTTAACGACGTGTGATTGCTCTGCATTCAAAAAAAGTAACGAGTGACGATGTGACAAGTGACGAAAAATTCATAAAAGATTAATCCCCAAAAATCAATAAAATCCCATGAATCATCGTTCAGACAATGTTTTTGTATTTTGCAACAACCATGTGTCACGGTCTTTGAGTGTTCCAAAACACGAAAACCAAATTCATGGGTGTCACGGTCTCACCGTGACACTAATGGTTTTACCAAAAAATAGCTTAAATATAGCTGTTTTAATAAAAATATATGCGACCATGACCGCCCAGGAATTATTCTTCGATTTTGCAACATCTGCGAAACGAGTGACAAGAAGCGTAAAACTCGATTAGGAAATATTAATATTTCTAAATAAATTAATTTAAAGCACCTTTGACTTTGGAA
The DNA here is from genome assembly GCA_963663265.2 of Melioribacteraceae bacterium. Classification (GTDB taxonomy): domain Bacteria; phylum Bacteroidota; class Ignavibacteria; order Ignavibacteriales; family Melioribacteraceae; genus JAEXOD01. The sequence goes on along the minus strand of CAXXXM010000002.1, from coordinate 1,053,997 downwards.
AAGTCAAACGTCGTTAACATGTGAAAAGAAAAAAAGTTAGCACTTCAGAGAAGTGCCATATGCTCTAAACGAAATGTAAATTATGGTATGGTTTTGTGCGACTTCGCTGAAGTCGTGGGGAATGTTGTGTCACATGGTTAACGACATGTGATTGCTCCGCAATCATAACGCTAAAATAGTGTAGTGGCAAAGTTATGTGGTTTAATCTTTAATCTCAAAAATCTTATAAATCCCAAGAATCTCCGTTCAGACAATGTTTTTGTATTTTGCAACAACCATGTGTCACGGTCTGAACCGTGACACAAACTTTTATCAAAAACACAGGTGTTTTTACAGAAAATTTGTTCGGTCATGGTAAGACCATAACCGCCCAGAAAATATTTCTCATTGGTGGTTCTCAAGTTACTCAATAATTTTGTGTCGTACCTATGGCACTTTTAGTGTTGGGTTCATAAATAATGCTATTGATGTTTCTTCCCTAAAGGGATTTACGTTTAATCAATCCAAATATTTCAGTTGATCCTGGGCGGTGACGGTCGTAGGAGTTGCAAAACTCGAAAGTCAAGTTCATGGGTGTCACGGTCTCACCGTGACACTACTGTTTTTACCAAAAAACAGCTAAAATAAAGGTTTTGAATATTAATTATTGCGTCACGGAACGACCGATGACACCCCAGATTGGATTTTCTGAGTTTTGCGTCAAAGTACGACCATTAATGTTTAAAAAACGAGAAATGTATTTCGATATATACGGAACTGCATCAAGTTTCTTACTGTTTTATTATGGTTATGTGTTTATAAAAACAGAAAATGTTATGCCGTTAGTTTGTTAATTTCCAACATAAAACTGTTACTTATAAATATGTAATTTCAAAAATATTTCTTAAATTGCATTAATAGAAAAAATGAGAATATATGTATATATTAGGTCTTTCAGCATTTTACCACGATAGTGCTGCTGCATTAATTAAAGATGGCTCAATTGTAGCCGCTGCTCAAGAAGAAAGATTTACAAGAAAAAAACATGATCATAGATTTCCCCAAAACGCCATAAATTATTGCTTAAGTGAAGCAAAAATTAATATTAGTGATGTTGATATAGTTACGTTTTATGATAAGCCAATATTAAAGTTTGAAAGGCTGCTTGAAACGTATTTGTCATATGCCCCAATAGGTATTAAATCTTTTATTAAGGCAATGCCATTATGGATTAAAGAAAAGCTTTGGATGAAAGAGTTGATTAAAACCGAATTGGGCTATACCGGCAAGGTTATCTTCCCGGAACATCACGAATCTCATGCAGCATCTGCTTTTTATCCATCTCCATTTCAAGAAGCTGCATTCTTAACAATTGATGGTGTTGGCGAGTGGACTACAACAAGCTATGGTATTGGTAAGGATAATGAATTAAAGATTATTGCTGATATTAAGTTCCCCCATTCGTTAGGGCTATTATACTCTGCATTTACATATTATACCGGATTTAAGGTAAATTCAGGTGAATATAAAGTTATGGGTTTGGCACCTTATGGTGAACCAAAATATGTTGACTTAATATTAAATGAACTTATAGATTTAAAAGAAGATGGTTCATTTAAAATGAATATGAAATATTTTGATTTTGCAGCCGGTTTAACAATGACCAATGAAAACTTTAATAAGTTGTTTGGAGGTAAACCGAGAAAACCCGAAAGTAATTTAACACAAAGAGATATGGATTTTGCCCGTTCTGTTCAAGATGTTACAGAAATAATTATGCTAAAAATGGCAAAACATATTAAAAAAGAGACTAATCAAAAGTATTTATGTTTAGCCGGTGGTGTTGCCCTTAATTGTGTTGCAAATGGCAAAATTTTACGCGAAGGTATATTTGATGATATATGGATTCAACCCGCTGCCGGTGATGCCGGCGGTGCATTAGGTGCCGCATTGTTCACTTGGTATCAATATTTGGGCAACAAGCGTGTTGCTGATAATAAAAATGATGCTATGAAAGGTGCTTACTTGGGTCCGGAATATGATAACAACACTATTCAAAAATTCTTGGATAAAAATAAAATTAAATACGAATTCCTTGATGATAACAAGTTGATAGAAAAAATGGGGAATATTTTATCTGAAGAAAAAATAATAGGTGTTCTCCATGGAAGAATGGAGTTTGGTCCTCGTGCACTTGGCAATAGATCCATTATTGGGGATGCCCGCTCTAAAAAAATGCAGTCCACAATGAATCTAAAAATTAAATTCCGAGAAAGTTTTAGACCTTTTGCCCCAAGTGTTCTTGAAGAAAAAGTATCGGATTATTTTGAACTTGATAGACCAAGTCCATATATGCTTTTAGTTGCTGATGTAAAAAAAGAGCGTCAGCTAAAAATGAGTGTCGAAGAAGAAAAACTTTTCGGTATTGATAAGCTAAATGTTTTACGAAGCGACATTCCTGCCATTACACATATCGATTACTCTGCACGTGTACAATCGGTAAATAAAGATACAAATCCTTTTTATCATAGAGTAATAAGTGAATTTGATAAAAAATATGGCTGCGGAGTAATTGTAAATACTTCCTTTAATGTACGTGGTGAACCAATAGTTTGCAAGCCTGAAGACGCATTTATGTGTTTTATGAGGACGGATATGGATTATTTAGTGTTGGGTAATTATTTGCTAAATAAAACAGATCAAAAAGAATTAAAAAATGATATTGACTGGAAAAAAGAATTTGAATTGGATTAATTATGATAATTGAAGAAATAAAAAATATTAAACGAACAAATAAAGATATTTTAAACTTTGGATTACTTATAGGCGGAATAATTGCAGTAATAGGATTTATTACAGTATTTTATAATTCACCGGCTTTTACATATTTAATTCCAATAGGTTTTACAATAGTAACTTTAGGATTTATAGCCCCAATTATATTAAAACCTTTTTATTTATTGTGGATGTTGTTGGCGGTATTACTTGGTTATATATCAACAAGAGTAATTTTAACTATATTGTTTTATATAATAATTACTCCAATTGGGTTGGTTTCCAAAATGTTTGGAAAAGACCCGATGGAGCGAAAAATTGATAAAAACAACAAAAGTTATTGGACATATAGAGATAATAAAAAATATGAAAAAATAGATACGGAAAGACAATTCTAATGAGTAAATTAAGTATAATTTCGGAATTATGGGCTTTTTTAAAGCATCGAAAAAAATGGTGGCTGCTGCCAATTATAGCCTTTTTAGTGCTGTTGGGAGGATTGATTGTTTTAACACAGGGTTCTGCATTGGCACCATTCATTTACGCAATATTTTAACATTTATAAAAAAAGGTGATTTAATTGCATTGTTTATGTTAAATCACTTTTTTTATTTTAAAAAGTTGTTTCTGCTACAACTATCGTTTGAAAAAAGCGTCTAATACAAAACAAATAATAAACAAAAGGTGTTGAATGAAGTTTCTACTAACGTATCTATTACTTGGTATAACACTATTTGGGCAGGTAACTCAAATTAATGTGCCCTATACCAGACATGTACTAAAAAATGGTTTAACTGTTTTATTGCATGAAGATCATACTATTCCAATGGTAAGCGTAAATATGTGGTATCATGTAGGCTCGGCATACGAAAAGCCCGGAAGAACCGGATTTGCCCATTTATTTGAACATTTAATGTTTGAAGGTTCAAAAAACGTTCCTGAAGGAATGTTTGACCAATGGTTAGAAGCAGCCGGGGGTGAAAATAATGGGTCTACAAGTAATGATAGAACCAATTACTGGGAAAATGTTCCATCAAATGCGTTAGAATTAGCGTTGTTTTTAGATGCAGACAGGATGGGCTTTTTAACAAATGCCATGACTCCGGAAAAAGTTGATGGTCAACGTGCAGTAGTTATGAACGAAAAACGTCAAAGTTATGATAATCAACCTTATGGTTCAGTTTGGGAAGTTTTAGCTAAAAATATGTATCCGGTTGGGCATCCATATAGCTGGACTACAATAGGTTCAATGGAAGATATAGAAGCGGCTACATATGAAGATGTTGTGGAGTTTTTTAATACATATTATGTACCAAATAATGCAAGCTTGGCAATTGCTGGAGATATTGATGTAAATAAAACTATTGCTATGGTTGAAAAATGGTTTGGTGAAATTCCTGCCGGTAAACCTGTTCCTCCGTTAAATGTGCCAATTGTAGAATTAACTGAAGAAAAACTTATCACTATTGAGGATAAAGTTCAACTTCCACGTTTATATATTGGTTGGATAAGTCCTGCTCAATATCTTCCGGGTGATGCAGAATTAGATATCGTTTCCAATGTTCTGGCAGGTGGAAAGAACTCTCGTTTATACAAAAAATTAGTTTATGACCTTCAGATAGCACAAGATGTCGAAGCATTTCAAGAAAGTAATAAGTTTGGTTCAAATTTCTTGATTATTGCGGCTGCAAAAGAAGGGCATTCATTATCAGAATTAAACAATGCAATTCAGCAAGAAATAGATAAATTAATAGCTGAACCTCCAACTCAAAGAGAATTAGATAGAGCAGTTAATCAATACGAAGCACGCTTCTTAGATAATCTTGAAATGGTTGGCGGATTTGGCGGAAAAGCAGATTTGTTAAATCAATTTTATTATTTAACAGGAAATCCTGATTACTTTAATGAAAGTATTGCTCGTTATCGTGCGTTTTCTGTTGCTGATATTCAGACAGCTGCTGCAACTTATTTAAAAGGTAAAGGTAGAGTAGTTGTAAGTGTTGTTCCGATTGGACAGAAAGAATTGTCAGTTGAAAAATTTAACAAGGAGGGAAAAAATGAAAAATAAGACATTTTTCAGTATAATAATAGCAATATTGTTCATTAGTTCCTCTTTGTTTGCTCAAGGTGTAGATAGAACTAAACCACCTCAGTTACCTGAACTTCCAAAACTAAATTTGCCTAAAGCGGAAGTATTTGAATTGTCTAACGGGTTGAAAGTTACTTTTATTGAAAAGCACGAAGTACCTTTAATGCAATTGAACATAATGTTGAATGTGGGTTCTGTAAATGAAAATATTGATAAAGCCGGAATCACTTCATTTATGATGGATATGTTAAGGGAAGGTGCGGCAGGAAAGTCATCTTTAGAACTTTCAGATGAAATCGCTTTTTTAGGGGCTGATATTTCAACTGGGGCTTCTCATCATTTTTCTAATATTTCATTGCATGTACCTCTTTCTAAATTCGATGAAGCATTAAAGTTGGTTGCTGATATCACTTTAAAACCTGATTTCTCCGAATCCGAAATTAGAAGATTGAAAAATCAATATCTGGGTTTGATAGTCCATGTATTTGATAGACCAACTACAATTGCGTATCATGGTTTCTCACAATTCTTGTATGGCAAAAATCATCCTTACGGCAGAAGTAGTATAGGTAACGAAGCAACAATAAAATCTTTTACCCAGAAAGATTTAATTGACTATTACTCTGAATATTTCAAATCAAACAATGCAAATATTGTTGTTGTTGGAGATATTAAAAAAGATGAGTTAAAGAAAAAGCTTGATCAATACTTTGGTAAATGGGAAAAAGGAAATATCCCAGAAACTAAATTTGAAAAAGTAGCTCAAGTAGAAAAACGAAAAGTATTTATAATTGATAAACCGGAAGCTCCTCAATCAGTAATATATATTGGTAGAATAGGTGAACCTCGCTCAACTAAAGACTTCGCTTCGATAACTGTAATGAATACGGTTTTAGGCGGCTTGTTTACTTCTCGATTAAATAATAATTTACGCGAGGAACATGGGTATACTTATGGGGCTCGTTCATACTTTGCTTTTAGAAATGAAGCCGGTCCATTTGTTGCAAGTTCTTCTGTACAAACAGAAGTAACTGATAGTGCATTATATCAGTTCTTTGTTGAATTAAAGGGGATAAGTGAACCTGTAAGCGATAACGATCTATTACGTGGTAAGAATTATGTCGCTTTAAGTTATCCGAATGAATTCCAAAATGTTGCAAATATTGCCTCAAACTTAGAAAGTATGATTCAATTTAATCTTCCAAATAATTATTTTAATAATTACATAGACGAAATTTTAAATGTATCAGCTTCTGATTTTGAAAAAGCAGCTAAAAAATATATTGTTCCTGAAAAAATGATTGTGGTTGTTGTTGGGGATAAAAACAAAATAACTGAACCGATTAAAAAATTAAATCTTGGCGAAGTTGAAGTTTATTCCATTAAAGATGTTTTAGGTGAAAAACCGACCATGATAGAATAGGGAGATAATTATTAATTGTAAATTGTAAATTGTGAACAGCCGTTGAAGATAAAACTTTTAACGGCTGTTCTGTTTTAAATTTGCTGTTTGTTTAGAAAATTGTGAATTATATTTTGTAATTTCCTCTGTGTTATAACATTATAATAACCTAAAACTAAAGAAGTGAATCGAATAAAATAAAAGTTGAATATTTTAATAAAAATGGAAACTATGGAAACTATTTCTTGACTTTAAAGTTTCCATGTTGTAAGTTTACATATAAAATTAATTAGTGATGGAAAATGGAAGAGAGAGAACAAATAACAAAGTATGCGTTAGAAAACTTGTTTGTTAAAGGTTATCAATATGTAACAATGGATAATATTGCAACCGGAATGAAAATAAGCAAAAAAACAATTTATAAATATTTTAGTTCAAAAGATGAATTGTTTGAAGCAATTATAATGTTAATGCTTAGTAGAGTAAAAGAACAGATTGAACAAATAGTAAAGCAAGATGCAATATCAGTAGAAAAATTTATAAATATAATAAAAGTAGTAATATCAAATTTAACTAAAATTAATGTAGATACTATGGAGTATCTAAAAATTAAAGGGTACAAGTACTGGGTAAAGATAGAAGATTTCAGAAGAGGAATTATAGTTCATAATTATACTTTACTAATAGAGCAGGGAAAAAGAGAAGGTCTGTTTAAGAACTTGTCAACTCCTTTAGTAATAGCATTTGTTCAAGCGACTGCAAAAGAAATAATAAACCCTAATTTTATATTAAATAATAATATTTCTTTTGTTACAGCAGTATCGGAAACAATAGACATTTTGATGTATGGTTTTTTAACAAAAGAGGGGATTAAATTATATGAAAAACTTAAAAAGGAAATATAAAATGAGAAGAATCTATTTATTATTACTGCTATTTTTAGCAGCTTGTAATGGTACCGGAGAAAATGAGATAATAGAAGAATCTGGGACAATAGAAACAACAGATGTTATAATAAGTGCTCAAGTAGGCGGTGTAGTAGATATTGTTAAAAGCGATGAAGGAGAAAAGGTAAAAAGAGGGGATACCTTATTGATAATTAATCATGAAGCATTAAATTTTCAGCTTCAACAAGCCGAAGCTCAACAAAAAATTGCCGAAGCTCAATTAAATATGTTGGTTACCGGTGCTCGTAAAGAAGATATAAAGCAAACATTTGAGATGTTAAATCAAAGTAAGTTGAATTTAAGTCTCGTTGAAGCTGATTATAATAGAATGAAAAATTTATACAATTCTCAGTCAATAACAAAAAAACAGTTTGATGATGCAGAAACAAGATATGAAGTTTCAAAATCACAAGTAAAAGCAGCTGAGGAATCATATAACAAAATTAAAAACATTGCTCGCCCTGAAGAAATAGAGCAAGCCAAGGCGAATTACGATAAAGCAGTTGCAAGTGTAGGTTTAATAAAAAAAAGTATTAATGATTGTTATGTAATCTCACCAATTGATGGTGTAATAGTTAAAAAGTTTAATGAATTAGGAGAATATGCAGCACCCCTTAGTTCGTTATTCAAAGTATCAGATCTAACCAAAGTTGAACTTGTGGTTTATGTTTCAGAAACCGAATTGGCAAAAGTAAAACTTGGACAGCTGGTTGATGTAAAAAACGACTCGTATCCAGATAAAGTTTATAAAGGAAAGGTAACCTATATTTCCCCTGAATCAGAGTTTACACCTAAAAACATTCAAACAAAAGATGAACGTACAAAGTTAGTTTATTCAGTTAAAATTGTAATACCTAACAATGATTATGAATTAAAGAGCGGTATGCCTGCTGATGCAGCAATATACTTAAAAGAAGAATAAAAATGGAAAACGTAATAAAATTACAAAATATCACAAAAAATTATGGTGATATAAAAGCACTAAACAACATGAGTCTTGAGGTAAAAAAAGGCGAAATGTTTGGACTTGTTGGTCCGGATGGAGCCGGTAAAACAACCACAATAAGAATATTATGCGGTTTGATTGGATTCAATAACGGAGAAGTATTTGAATTTAATAAGGATTTAAAAAAGTATAGAGGGGAGATTCAAAAAAAAATCGGTTATCTTTCACAAAAATTTAGTTTGTATGGTGATTTAACAATTGATGAAAATATTGAATTTTTTGCAGATATTCACAATGTAAAAGAATATGCAGAAAGACGTGAGGAATTATTAGAGTTTACAAGATTAAAACCGTTTAGGGATAGGTTAGCCGATAAACTATCGGGTGGAATGAAACAAAAATTGGCGTTAGCTGCAAGTTTAATTCACAAACCGGAAATTTTGTTTTTAGATGAGCCTACAACTGGTGTTGACCCAGTTTCAAGGAGAGACTTTTGGAAAATCCTTTCAGGATTGTTAAAAGAGGGGATTACAATATTTATGACAACGCCTTATTTAGATGAAGCGGAAAGATGTAATCGCGTAGCTTTAATGAACAAAGGAGAAATAATTGCATTAGATACACCTCAAGAAATTAAAAAGTCAATAAATAAAACAGTAATAGAAATTGTATGTGCTCCTATTAGAGAAGCATTCAAAATACTAAAGGAAGAATATAACAACAATGTGCAAATGTTTGGAGATAGAATTGATGTTGTTGTAAATGATGAATCAACAGAGCTTGAAATAATTAAAAATCTGCTCACAAAAAATAAGATTCAAATAATTGATTATCGAAGTATGACTCCTTCTTTAGAAAATGTTTTTATGCATTTGATAAAAGAGGCAAATTAAAAAGCGAGAATTAAATGAAAAAAATAATATTAATAATAGTTATAGCAATACTAAATATAAATGGACAGGAAAAACAATTTACTCTTTCAGAAAGCATTCAATTAGCATTGACAAATAGCAAGGAAGTCAAAATAGCAGAATCAAAATACCTTGCCGCCGAAGCAGAAGAAAAAGAATATAAAGCCAATTTATTACCGAAGCTTTCAGTAAATGCAAGTTATGTAAGATTGAGCGATGTTGATCCATTTCAAATTACAATGCCATTTAGTCCAAATCCAATAAAAATACAAGACGTTGTTTTGGATACATATACGCTAAAAGCATCATTGCAACAGCCGCTATTTACTGGGTTCAAGTTGAGTTCATTAAAAAATGCAGCAGAAAAAAGAAAGGATGCATTGGAAATAGATATGGAGTTAGAAAAAAATAAAGTATCGTTACAAGTACAAACAGCATTCTACAATTTTTACAAAACAAGTAAAGTGGTTGAGTTGTTAGAGGAAAATTTAAGAAGACTAAAAAAACATTTAGATGATACAAAAAACTTTTTGGAGAATGGCTTAGTAACAAAAAATGATTTCTTAAAAATTGAAGTCCAATACAACAGTATTGAACTTCAAAAAATTAATGCAATAAATAACAATAAAATAGCTCGTTCAGCTTTTAATAAAGCAATTGGAATAAACATGAATGAATTGAGCGAAATAAAAATTGAAACTCTAAATGTAGCTGATTATAAAATTAAATATGAAGAAGCATTGGGTGAAGCAAAACTGTATAGAAGCGAGTTGATATCAGCTGAACTACGTTTAGAATCTGTAAACTCAATTGTTAAAGCATCAAAGGGGAATTGGTATCCATCGGTTTATTTGTTTGCAAATGCATACTACAATAAACCTAACCAAAGAGTACAACCGATTAAAGATGAATTTAACGAAACATGGGATGCCGGAATATCATTGAGCTGGGATATTTGGGACTGGGGATTAACATCGGCAAAGGCAAAACAAAGTGAAGAGCAGTATACACAAGCTAAGTTGCAAATTAGTTTGTTAAACGAAAACATTGAACTTGAAGTATACAGTAATTATCTAAAAGTGATAAGTGAACAAAGTAAAATTACAGTAACAAAAACTATGTTGAAATCGGCTGAGGAAAATTATAGAATAACAAAAGAAAAATATAATACTCAGCTTGTAAACAGTACGGATTTAATTGATGCTGAAACAAGCTTGTTAGATGCCGAAATAAGCAACACAAACGCAATAGTTGATTTGAAACTTGCAATAATAACATTTGAAAAATCGATAGGTAGAAAGATTTACTAATCGAGGGAAATAATATGTATTCAATAGAAGTAAATGACTTACGTAAAGAATTTGGAAAGTTTGTTTCAGTTGATTCTATATCATTTAAGGTTAATGAAGGTGAGATATTTGGATTTTTAGGAGCCAATGGTGCCGGAAAATCAACAACAATAAAAATGCTTTGCGGAATTTTAGAACCTACATCGGGTGATGCGTTAGTAGGTGGTTACAGTATAAAGAACGATTCAGATAAAGTAAAACTAAATATTGGCTATATGTCGCAGCGTTTTTCGCTTTATAATGATTTGGCGGTTGAGGAAAATATCGATTTTTTTGGTGGAATATATGGATTAAACAGCAGACTATTGGCTGAACGAAAAAAATGGGTGTTAAAAGTTGCGAATTTGGAAGGGAAAGAAAAATTATTGACCGGTTCGCTGCCCGGTGGTATTAAACAACGTTTAGCATTGGGTACAGCTGTAATTCATCAACCTAAAATAGTATTTTTAGACGAGCCAACAAGCGGTGTTGACCCGATTAGCAGGCGAAGTTTTTGGGAACTAATTAACGAACTTTCATCAAATGGAATTACAGTTTTTGTGACAACTCATTATTTGGAAGAAGCTGAGTTTTGCAACAATATTATTTTAATTAATGCCGGAAAACTTATAGCCGAAGGAAGTTCAAAAGACTTGAAAACTAAATATCTTACAAATGATATGTACGAAATTGAATGCTCAAATGTTGTTGATTCACTTGAGTATATTGGAGTTGCTGATTTTGTGACTGAAACATCCATATTTGGCAATCGAATTCATATCAGTACAAACGAAAAGTTTACAGATACAAAGCTAATTGAGGAGTATTTAAAGAATAAAGATGTAGATGTTTATAAAATTAGTAAAATAACCCCAACATTAGAAGATGTGTTTATTCATCTGTTGGATAATAAGGATAAAAAATGAATTCCAGAATTATAGCAGTTGCAAAGAAAGAAATAAAACAATTAAAGCGTGATACACGAATGCTTTTTGTTTTATTGTGTTTTCCTGTTTTTTTATTGGCTATGTTTGGGTATGCAGTAAATTTTGATGTTCATCATATTAAATTGGCTGTATATGACAAAGAGAACACAGAGAAAAGCAGAGAATTTGTAAATACTTTATTAAGCTCGGATTATTTTGACTTAGTAGGATTTATTTCAAAAGATTCTGAAGTAAAGCTTATGTTGGATGATAAGCTTGCACAAACTGTTTTAGTTATACCCGAAGATATGACAAAAAGGTTATATAGGCGGGGTGAGGAAATTAAACTTCAGTTTTTAATTGATGGCGTTGATGGAAATACAGCGTCAATTATACAAAATTATTTTAATTCCTCATTTATGTCTTATAATGCCAAAATTCAGGCTGAATTTGCTGCTAAGATAGGTGCAAAACTCAATAGCAATTTTAATATTGAGCCACAGTTTTGGTTTAACCCGGAACTTAAATCATCAAAGTTTCTCGTCCCCGGTCTAATTGGAATGATATTAATTATTACTGCAATAATAAGCGTGTCGTTATCCTTGGTGCGAGAAAAAGAAACAGGCACTATTGAACAAATTAATGTATCATCTATATCAACTATTGAGTTATTAATTGGTAAAGCAATACCATATATATTGTTGTCGTTATTTAATGCGGTATTTGTTCTGTTTGTTGGGTACTTATTGTTTGATGTTGTAATTAAGGGGAATTATTTATTGTTACTTTTAAGTACAATAATATTTCTAATTGCATCTGTTAGTATTGGAATATTTATTTCAGTTATTTCGGAAACACAGCAGATTGGATTTACGTTGGCAACATTTTTTTCGTTATTACCATCGTTGATTCTATCTGGGTTTATATTCCCCATTGAAAGCATGCCGGCAGCAATACAAATTATAACAAATATTACACCGGTAAAATTTTATATTGTTACACTTAGGGCAATAATACTTAAAGGGGTTGGAATTACTGCTTTTTACGACCAACTACTTTATATGTTAGTTTTTGTGGTGGTATTTATTGGACTTTCAGCCTTAATTAATTTCAGAAAAAATAGAATAGCATAAATGAATACAATATTGTTTTTTGTAAAGAAAGAATTCTTACAGTTCAAGCGTGATCCTAAAATGTTTGCTTTAGTTTTATTAGCCCCAATAATTCAACTTATCTTTTTAGGATACGCTGCAACAATGGATATTAATACTGTTCATACTGCTGTTTATAGACAGGATTATAGTAGAGCAGAACGTGAACTAATAGAAAAATTTGAAAAGTCAGGTTATTTTTCAATTGATTATTATGTTAAGAATTATGATGAGCTAACAACGCTGATTAATGATGGTAAAATTGTTGTTGGTCTTGTAATTCCCAAAGACTTTGAAAAAAATATTTTCAGAAATGAACCCCTTGAAATTCAAGCAATCTTTGATGGCTCGGATGGTAATAAATCCTCAATTGCTGCAGGATATGTGCAATCGGTCATTCTCAATTATGCCAAAAATATAATAATTAATTATAGAAATAAACATGGATTAATTGTAAATCCATTACCTCAAATTAGTGCAGAAGGCAGAGTATGGTACAACCCGGAACTTAAAACAAGAAATTTTATGGTTCCCGGAATAGCTGGTTTGCTGCTTATGATTATCACTCTTATATTAACCTCTCTTGCAGTAGTTAAAGAAAAAGAAATTGGCACAATGGAGCAGTTAATTGTTAGTCCAATAAAGCCTTACCAAATGATTTTGGGTAAATTAATCCCTTTTACAATTTTAGGAATGGTTGCGGTAATTATTGTCATTACTGCAATGCGTATTATTTTCAATATCCCTGTTAGAGGGAGTATAGTTCTTTTGTTTGCATCCTCTTTTATTTATATTTTATCTTTATTAGGATTAGGGCTTTTGGTTTCAACGGTATCAAAGACTCAACAACAGGCTATGATGATAGCAATTTTTGCAGTAATGATGCCTATGGTGTTTTTATCCGGTTTTTCTTTCCCTGTTGAAAATATGCCGGAAGTTATTCAAGTATTTACGCATATTATTCCTCTAAAATATTATATGGTAATAATTCGTGGAATAGTCCTAAAAGGAATTGGAATTGCGGAATTATGGCAGGAAATTTTAATAATGTTTGGAATGGGGATTGTTATATTGTCACTTAGTATATTGAGGTTTAAGAAAAGATTGAAGTAATTAAGTGACGAGAAACGAGTGACGTGTGACGGAAAGCAGCTAATAGTGAATAGCGGATAGTGAATAGACGTGAAGCGTAATGCGTGAAGCGTGATGAGGAAATGATAGTGACGAGAAACGAGTGACGTGTGACGGAAAGCAGCTACTAGTGAATGGCGGATAGTAAATAGACGTGAAGCGTAATGCGTGAAGCGTGATGAGGAAATGATAGTGACGAGAAACGAGTGACGCGTGACGGAAAGCAGCTAATAGTGAATAGCGGATAGTAAATAGACGTGAAGCGTAATGCGTGAAGCGTAATGAGGAAATAATAGTGACGAGAAACGAGTGACAAGTGACATAAACCATGAAGCGATGAGGAAATATTAGGATTTCTGTCCCCGTACTTCAGTGCGGGGTTTTATGCAAAATCATTTTATTTCTTGCCCATGACTTCAGTCATGTGGATAAGAAAGTGACGAGTAACGTTTTGAAAAAGGTTAAAGTTTAAGTGTTGAAGGTTGAATTATTGAATGCCGTTAAATAAGAAACTAATTTTGAATGTTGAATGTTGAATTGTTAATGATTGAATGCCGACTGAAAGTAAAAAGCAACTTCAGTCGGATTCTTTTAGAACTGAATTTAGTAATCAATCATCAGTAATCAGTTTTATGATTTCAAGTATAGCGGGGATTAAATGTTTTACGCTTTACGGAGTTGTTGTAAAAATGTGGACTGTTTCTCTGGGCGGTAATGGTCGTGTATGTTACAAAATTGAGGAATAATAACTGGGCGGTCATGGTCTCACCATGACCGAAGAATTTACTGTAAAAACACTATCATTTTTGATAAAAGTTTGCGTCACGGTACGACCGATGACACCCCAGATCGGGTTTGCTGAGTTTTGCAATTACTTCGTAATGAGTGACAAGAAACAGTGAATAGCTAATAGTGAATAGCAAAAGCGTGAAGCGAGGTAAAGTAAATGCATTTTTCTTTTTATTTACTTATAACAAATCAGCAATCACAAATAATTAAAATCCTACATTTATACCGGGCAAAATTCTAAAGGGGATAGGATTATCTTTTACAATATTAATTAATCCTAATTGAATTCCTGATAAAGATTCGGCAATATTAAATAAACCAATTGAAATACCGGTTTGATGTCCACTAACTTTATTTAAGGAGGAAATTGAAATACCGCTTAATTCTTCCAAATCACTCCAGCCAATAGTTATGTTAATGCCTTTTAAATGGCTGCATTCAGTTTTATATCCGTTAACAGTAAGCCCAATAACGTCGTTTACGGCGTTAATTGCCCCAAGACCAATATTTATACCCTTAATGCTGCCATCGCCCGATACAATGGCTCCAACGCCCAAATTGAACCCAACCAAATCGCTCTCCGAAACAAGTGCAACACCGCCAATATTTATGCCTTTAATTTTATCTTGGCTAACCATTGCAATTCCACTTAGGTTAATTCCTGTTATACCTTCTTGCGAAACTAATGCAAGTCCTCCAAAGTTAATACCAACTAACTCTCCTTGAGCAACGGTTGCTAACGAGCTGAAATTAATTCCTTTTATGTTGTTGTTGGAAATTAATGCTAAGCCTCCAAAGGAAAAACCATTAATATCACCATTAGAAACTGCGGCTAACCCTCCAATGGTAATGCCGTTCATGTTATTATTAGAAACTGCAGCCAACCCGCCAAAATTTAATCCCTGCATATTATTATTGGCTACTGAAGCTAAAAAGCCCAAATTTATTCCATTCATATTTTCGCCGGATACAATTGCTAAGCCACCAAAATTAATGCCGTTCATGTCTTGCCCTGATACTGTACCAATCATTCCAAATTGAATTCCGTTTAACTCTTCAGCGGCTGGAGCTACGCCAAATGAAAACCCGTTTACTGTTGATTCTCCTGGATTTTTTGGTGTCCATAAACTAATGTTAATTCCATTTATTGTTCCAATGTTACAATCTCTTGTGTTAAATCTAATTCCGGTAAAATCTTTTGAGTTTCCAAAACTTAAACCAAAAGCTGATGAAGGAATATCAAAGCTGCCGTTGCTGCAATCGCAATCGTCATTATCAAAAATATTTTTACCGAAAAAGGATGGGAAAGAAAATTTATTATCATTTTCTTCGTTGTTCTCGCTTTGGTCATCTTGTGAAAATATTACGTTGCTTAAAAGGAATAAAAATAAAATAATTAAGTTAAAACGTCTCATCTTAAGGCTCCAATATAATATAGAGTTTAGACGATAGTAATATTAAAAAAGTTACAAAATACTTTGGTTAAAATTAAAACAAATTAAGAAAGAAGGGGTCTACCCAGGTGGATTGATATGTAAGTGTCCCTTCGGATTGGGTTTCAATAGTAGAAATAATTCTAATCAGTTTTTTGCCATCTTTTTCAAAAAATTCAATCTCCGTTTCAGTAGTTTTATTTACTAATAAAATTTCGGAGTTCACAAATTCAAAACCATGGTTTAATATATTCTCGAAATCTAAAGATTTTTTTAATCTAATTAATCCATTAGTATAAATGGTGATTTTATTTACCATCTTAGTTTAAATTTAAGGTGAAGTTTTTGTTTTGCACTAAATAGTTTACCTTTAATCTTTTGAACTTGTTTGTATTGCTTAAGGAAATATAATTTGTGCCTCGAGGAACAATTTGAGTAATTAGTGTTTTGGAATCAGCTTCTGTTTCTCCAATAATTTCAATTTTTTCGTTTGATTGCAAATTAACAAGCAGAATAGCATTGTTGTTATCAGATAAAAGGGTTGGTTTATCATCCCCTTTAACGGATTCGGAAAAGTCTTTCAATTGTGGAATTATCACTTCACAGATGTTGGAGGAGTTTTCACTTTCGTTCCACAAGTTATTGAGTGATTTTACAGCAAAGTAGTTTTTGATTTTTCTTGGTCTATGTAAAGGCAGAGAAATGCTTTGTTTATTGCTGCTGATAATATCGAGTAAAGAAGTGGAATTAAATTCTGATGATTTGTTGTTCAACCAGTAAATGGAATAATATTTAACATTGTTTAATTCGTTATTCAATTGTTCCCAAAACAACTTAATTGTACTGCTGAAACTTCCTGATAATTCAAAATGTAAGTTATTGGGAGGTTCCGGTAAATTGATTTTAATCCACGGCATTAGATTGGGAAAAGAATATTCATCAAATAATTTAGAGTTATAATTTTTAATATTTTCGTACCTAAAAAAAGCAACCCCACCGGCATTAATTTCTCTTGAATAGGCAATCATTTTATCCATTTCCGGATAAACACTTTTTTGATAAGCTCCAATTCCCAAAATAACAGTCCGGTTGTAAGAATTATCTTGCCAGTCTTTTGCTAAAACGTCAAAACGAGGGTTATTTTTGAAATCCCAGTAGATTTGAGGAACGACATAGTCGATAATTCCTCGTTTAAGCCAAGTTCTGCTATCTTGATGTACTTCAGAAAACCCTTCCCAGCCGGTCGCACCAGGGCGATTTTTATAGATTCCAATTGGAGCTACTCCGATTTTAATTAAAGGTTTAATTGCTTTGACAGAATTATATATGCTTTCAACAAGTGAAGTTAAATTGTTTCTCCTCCAATCGTCTTTATTCCCTTCGTTCCCATATTCAGCATAAGAAAGTTGATCGTTAAATGTGCGTCCGGGATATCGCAAAAAATCAAAATGTAAACCATCAACGTCATATTTTTCGGCAACTTCAGTTACTAATTGGCATAAATACTCTCGTGCTTCAGGAATACCGGGATCGATCCAGTATGATTTTTTATTATCCTCAGTCCATTGAACCAACCAATCAGGATGTGTTTTATATAAGTGGCTTTTATTGGCAAGAATCTTTTGTTCAGTTCCGGCAAAAGTATTAATCATATTAAGCCAGGCATGTACTTCCATGCCACGTAAATGAGCTTGTTTTAGAACAAATTCAAGCGGGTCGTACTCGGGAGTATCTCCAACTTCACCGGTTAGATAATAAGAGTAAGGCTCAATATCAGATTTATATAAAACAGTACCGTTAAATCTTACTTGGAAATAAATTGTATTAAATTTTTTATCTTTTAGGTCATCAAGAATTTTGATTAAGGCTTTTTTTTGAGTATCGGCGTTATATACAGGAGGGGGCCAGTCTAATCTAAAATTAGTAGTCAGCCAAACAGCACGGGTTTCTCTATTAACTTGGGAATAAATAATTGAAGAAACAAAACAAATAAATAACAAAGAAATTAAAAGCCTTTTTATCATTATTCTTTTCCTTTCTTAAAAAATTCAATACCTTGATTTAAGGCAAAAATTACATCGGCTTTTTCAGCTTCAATATCAACTCCGGTCTTGCCGTAATCTTTAATTAGAACAAAACGAATAATATTCCCCTTGTTTTTCTTGTCTTGCTTCATTGTTTCATAAGCTTTATTAACATTAAACGGATAAAGCTTTATGTAAGGGTATAAATTATTTAAAATTGCCAAAGAATTGATTAAAAAATCATCGGAAATCAATTTTAATTCATAGGAAAGATACAGCGAACATACTACGCCTACAATAACAGCTTCGCCATGAGGAATTTTAAAATTAGTTTCTTTTTCGATAGCATGGGCAAAAGTGTGCCCTAAGTTTAATATTTTCCTATAACCAAGTGTCTCTTTTTCATCGGTAGTTACCACTCCCGCTTTAAACTTTACACACTCAACAATAAACTCGGTAGTAACTTTATTGTTTAATGTAATCAGTTTGTCAAAATTATTTGCAAATTTGTTAAGTTGTTCTTCTCCAATCAAAAAGCTGGTTTTAACAATTTCACCAATACCGTTAACAATTTGGTTTTGAGGCAGGGTTGTTAAAAAGTTAGTATCTATTAATACAAAAGCCGGTTGAAAAATTGAACCGATAATATTTTTATAATCATTAAAGTTAAAGCCTGTTTTGCCTCCAACCGAGCTATCTACACAGGAAAGAACAGTAGTAGGAACTTGAATGTAGTTAACTCCCCGCATAAAAGTGGCAGCTACAAAACCAAATAAATCGCCTACAATACCTCCACCTATTGCGATAAAGGTACTATCGCGGGTAAACTTTTTTTTAAGAATGACTTTGTAAATTTTTAAAATTGATTCAATATTTTTGTTTTGTTCTTTTGAATCAAACAATAAAAATTCAAATCTATCAAGTTTGCCTAATGTTTTAGTAATTATTTCTTTGTGATGTTTATAAACGCCTTTGTCAATAACGGCAAAAACATTTTTGTTAAGCTTGTATTCGTCAAACAGATCAATAATATCTTTAAAATTGTTTTTATCTATATACACATTGTAATTTGTGCTTTTTGCAACAACACTAACCAAGTTTTTCATTTTCTAAAATTTCCATAATTTTGTTTGCAAGTATATCAATTGTTACCCCAACCCTATTTTTATCAGATTCAATGGTTATGTCTGCTTGTTCGTAATAAGGGGCACGATTGTTTAATAAATTATCTATTCTATTGGCAAATTCTTCATCCGGTCGTTCGGCTAATACCAAATCACGGAAAAGTGGTCTGTCAGTTTTGTTTTTTAGCCTTCGTTGTAAAGTTTCACGCGATACTTTTAAATAAACCAGTAAGCCGGAGTTTTTTATTACTTCTAAATTTTCATTGTTTACAATTGTTCCACCACCAAGCGAAATAATTATGTTGTTTTTTAATGAATATGCTTTTAAAAATTCCGATTCTGTTTTTCTAAAGTATTCTTCACCAAAATGTTCAAAAATCTGTACAATGGTTTTGTTATGGTTTGTTTCAATTTCTTTATCTAAATCGCAAAACTCCCAGCCTAATACATTGGCTAAAATTGGACCTATTGTACTTTTGCCGCTTGTCATAAATCCGGTTAAATATATTCTGCTTGTTTTGCTCATAAACTAATGAATTTTGTTTTTAATAATAATTATTTATTTTAATATTGATAACTTACAAAATTTGTTAACAATATTAAAGAAAAAGAGAAATGAAGATTGCAAAAGAATATAAGTGGGAAATGGGGCATAGATTGACGTTTCATACTGGTAAGTGCAAAAATTTACATGGGCATTCATATAAAATGCTTGTGGAAATAACCGGCGGGCTTGATAAAAATGGAATGATTTTAGATTATTTTGTATTAGATAATATAGTAAATCCAATTGTGGAAGAGTTAGACCATTCTGTTATAGTTTACAAAAATGATATAGAAGTTTTAGATATGCTTAAAAAGCTTAACTTTAGACATGTAATTTTGGATAATGAATGTACGGCAGAAAATATTACAAATTATTTGCTTGAAAAATTACAAGCAAGCGATATCATTAATTTTGCCAGTAAAATAAAATTACGTGTTTATGAAACATTGGATTCTTACGCAGAAGAATCGATTAGTCTATAAGTTGTTGCTAATTAAGCAGTTATAAATTGAATAGGTTTTAGAATCAAAACAACAGAAAATAACTTTTTGTACATATTGTAACCTGTTAGCCTGTTCTTTTACTGTATTAAATGCAATTTGCGAAGCTTCTTCTACCGGATATCTATAAACTCCTGTACTTATAGATGGGAAAGCAATTGAAGAAAGTTTGTGTTTTTCTGCAAGATTAATTGAATTTAAATAACAATTTTTCAGTAAAATGCTTTCGTTATTATTTCCGCCTCTATAAATTGGTCCAACTGTATGAATAACAAATTTGGCAGGTAAATTATAACCGTTGGTAATTTTTGCTTCGCCTGTGGCACAACCGTTTAATGTTTTGCACTCATCTAAAAGTTTATAACCGGCGGCACGATGTATTGCTCCATCAACGCCCCCTCCGCCTAAAAGTGAATTGTTTGCAGCATTTACAATTACGTCAACGTGAAGTTTGGTAATATCTTCAATAATTGCACTAATAATCATTCTATTTATTTGTCAATTGTAAAATTATATCAGTATGATAAGGAAACATTTTAATTAAATCTTTGCGATTCCCCAATTCAAAATCAAGGAAATCAAATCCCGGGTAAACAGAGCAGCCAACTAATGAAAAATGATTTTCGCCTCGAGGGGCGGCTCCAAACCAATGATTTTTTGGAATGGTATATTGTAATTGCTCTCCTCTAAAAATATTGTTCCCCAGGGTTACAATTTCCAAATTTCCATGTACCGATAGAATATAAATATCAATTGGAATTCCATAATAAAAATGCCAGGTTTCATCGGATTTTAATTTATGAAAAGAAGAAAACTGTCCTGATTCCAGCAAAAAATAAATTGAAGTACCAAAACACCTGTCAGATTTATATCGTTCAGGTAGTGCTGATTTACTGATTAACTCTGAACTCCTATACACCTCATTAAAATACCCGCCTTCAGGATGAGGAGTTAATTTTAGCTTTTGGATCCATTCTTTTGAATTTAACATAAGTTTATGATTTGTTGTTATGAAAACTTTATTTTAGGGCGTTTATGTTTATTGCGAAAATCTTTGGGCGATTCGTTTTCGTATTTCTTAAAAAAACGGGTAAAATAGTTTTGACTTGTAAAATTAAGCTTAAACGAAATTTCCGATATGTTTTGTTCTGAAAATATTAAAAGATTTTTTGCTTCATTTAAAATCATTTCGTCAATTAATTCCGAAGGTGATTTTTTATATACTTCATTACATATTCTACTGAGTTTTGATCTTGTTAATCCAAGTTCTTTTGCATATTCATTTATGCTTAATGGTTTGAAGTTGTTTTTTCTTGCAAGCATTCTAAATTCATTCATTATTAATACAGATGTATTGCTTAAAAATTTTGAAGCCGTATTATGGGGATGAAAATTTCTATATAGTTTAATTAATAATTCCCCAACTTTAAGGTTTAACATTGTATCTTTTTCAGGTAGATTGTTTGTTATGTCAAACTCAATACAGTTTAATATTTCAATTAAATTTTCAAAAATTTTTGAACTTACTTTTGAAATTATTTTAGGTTCAGCAAAAAAATCATACAATATAGGTGAGTTTTTTAGATACTGATCAAAATAATGCTTTTGTATTGTAATGACTTTTCCATAAGCTTCTGTACTCCATTCAAATCCATGTAAAATACTCGTTGGTATTAAAACAAGAGAGTTTCCACTTATGCCGGTTTCTGAATTTTCCAATCTTATTGTTGCGTCGTTAGATTCAACAATAAATATTTGAACTAAATCGTTGTGTATATGGTTACTTATCCGGTTGTTAAAAAAGTTGGATATAATTTCAATTGGTTCGACATAAATTAAATTACTTGATATATTAAAGTAATATTCATAATACGAGCCATCAAATTTGTTAGGTTCATTTTTTGTCATAATATTAAAATAGTACTAAAATAATTGTCAAAAGTGATAATAAATATAATAAAATGTTTGTAATATTTATAAAAATTTGTTCGATAATTAAGTAAATGTAATATCTATTAATTAATAAGTACTCGGAGGTATGTATATGGAATGGTTTCTAAACTTAAAGTTGCGTTCTAAATTGTTAATAGGTTTTGGGGTGTTGATATTTTTATCGTACGTGGTTGGCTATATTGGTTTTGATAATAGTAGCTCATTATCAACAACATTGAATGATTTAAGTACCGTAAGGGTTCCAGGCGTTGAATCACTTTTATTAGTACAAGGCTCGCAGATGGCTGTTGTAACTGCTGAACGAGCATTAATTAATAGAAGGATGATGGTGGATGAATTGAGAACCCCACAATATAATTGGATTGATAAATATATGAAAAAAGCTGTTAATGCAGTTGCCAAGTATGAATTGCTACCGAAAGATGAAAAAGAAACAGAGGTTTGGAATAGGTTTAAACCTGTTTGGCAAGTGTGGATGGGTAAACACCAAAATGTAAGAGAATTATCTTTAGAGAAAGATAGAATATACAAATCGGGTGTAAATTTAGATGATGAAAGAATTATGCAACTTGATGATCAGGCAATGGCGGCAAGTTTGGATGCCAGAAAAACAATGCTTGAGTGCCAAAACATGTTAGAAGAATTAGTAAATTATAATATTGAAATTGTTGCGAAATTAAAGGTGGAATCTGAAGAGCAGGCAAGTAGTGCAAAATCGTCGTTGCTTATTGCTTTAATTGTAGTAACTATATTATCACTTATTATTGGAAATTTTATTTCCAAAAATATTTCTAACGCTCTTAATAAGGCTGTAAATGTTGTTAAAGAATTGGCTTTGGGTCACTTGAATTTAAGGCTTAATATGGAGCAGAAAGATGAAATTGGTGAACTTGCCACCACAATAGACAAATTTGCTGATGGACTTCAGAATGAGGTAGTTGTAGCAATGCAAAAAATGTCTAAGGGTGATTTGTCAACTTATATTCAGCCAAAAGATGGTAAAGACGAAATATCCCCTGCAATTAATAATACAGTTGAATCATTAAAGGGATTGGTTAACGAAGCCAACCAATTAATAAATTCAGCAGTTGAAGGCAAACTTGATGCACGTGGAAATGAAGATAAATTTATGGGCGGATATAAGGAAATTGTTAAAGGTGTAAATGAACTGTTAAATGCTGTTATTTTGCCTATAAAAGAAGGATCCGATGTTTTAGCGGTTTTAGCAAGCGGTGATTTTACTGTAAAGATGGAAGGAGTTTACAAAGGCGATCATCAAATTATGAAAAACAGTATTAATTCTCTTGTGGATTCATTAAATGAAGTATTAAACGAAATTATTGAAGCAGTTCAAGCAACAGCAAGTGCATCAAACCAAATTTCTGCAAGTACTGAAGAAATGGCTGCCGGTTCGCAAGAGCAAAGTGCTCAAGCAAGTGAAGTTGCAAGTGCTGTAGAAGAAATGGCTTCAACTATTGTTGAAACAACAAAAAATGCAAATGTGGCTGCAAGTTCTGCTAAGGAGGCAGGACAGACTGCAAGTGATGGTGGTTTTGTTGTAAATCAAACTGTTGAGGGAATGAATAGAATTGCTGAAGTTGTTGAAAAAGCAGCAGAAACTGTTCAAGAACTTGGAAAGAGCAGCGACCAGATTGGTGAAATTGTTCAAGTAATTAATGATATTGCAGACCAGACAAACTTGTTAGCTCTTAACGCTGCTATTGAAGCTGCAAGAGCCGGTGAGCAGGGACGTGGTTTTGCTGTTGTGGCTGATGAGGTTCGTAAATTAGCTGAACGTACAACTAAAGCTACTAAAGAAATTGCTACCATGATTAAACAAATTCAACGCGATACCGGTGATGCTGTTGAAAAAATGCAAAAAGGAAAAGATGAAGTTGAAACCGGAAAACAAATGGCTAACAAAGCCGGACTTTCTATGAATGAAATTGTTAATGCTGCTAATAGAGTTTTGGATGTTGTTAATTCTGTGGCTTCGGCAAGTGAGCAACAAGCAAGTGCTGCTGAACAAATTAGTAAAAATATTGAATCGATTAGTAATGTTACACATGAAGCCGCTTCCGGTGTACAGCAAATTGCAAGAGCAAGTGAAGACTTAAATAGGCTTACCGAAAACTTGCAGAAGCTTGTTAATAGATTTAAAATTATGTCGGCTCATAATTTTGCTCAACATAGTTCTTCTCATCAGCAAAGTTTAGGACATAATAAAAAGAAAATGATCTCTTATTAATGTGAGGAATTATTATGAGTGCAAATGATAACAATCAGAAAGATCTCAACGAACTTCTCCAATTAGTAAGTTTTAAAATTGGTGGCGAGGAGTTTGGAATCGACATTTTGAAAGTTCAAGAAATTAACAGAATGATGCAAATTACAAAAGTTCCTAACGCCCCTCATTTTGTTGAAGGTGTTGTTAATTTGAGAGGACGAATTATTCCGGTTGTTAACCTAAGAACAAGGTTAAATATGGAAAAAATTGATGAAGACAATAGAACGAGAATAATTGTTGTTGACTTAACAGGAATTACTATTGGATTTGTTGTTGATGAAGTTAATGAAGTTTTACGTATCCCTAAAAGTATTACTGAACCCCCTCCTGCAATGGTTGCCGGTATTGATTCCGACTATATTACTGCTGTTGGTAAGTTGGAAGATAGATTGTTAATTCTTTTAGATTTAGAAAAAGTTTTTTCTTTTGAAGAAACTAAGGCACTTGGGACTATTTAATTTCTTAAAAAAGCCTCCTAAAATGGAGGCTTTTATATCCTAAAGTCATTTATGTATTTCTCTTTAAATTCTTTTGGTGTTAATCCTGTCTGCTTTTTGAAAAACCGAGAGAAATAATTTGGAGTTGTAAAATTTAGTTCATAAGCAATTTCGGAAATGGTTTTTTCTGTGAAAATTAATTTTAATCGTGCTTCATTTATTAGTGATTCGTTTATAAACCATAACGTTGATTTTCCGGTTACAGCTTTGCAGATTCTATTTAATTTAACTTTTGTTATTCCAAGCCTGCTTGCTAAATAATCTATTGTTTTGTTGCAGCTTTTTTCTACCAAAAGAAGTTTTTTAAACTTGTTGAATTGTGCAAATCCGGAACTATACTTGAGTGGTGTGTGTGATGAAGTATTACAAAATTCTCTATATAGGGTAATCAATATTTCACCAAACTTAAACTTAAGCATTAGTTGTTTTTCTAATTTTTCAGTAATTAAAATTTCACTAAAGTTATTTATCATGTTTGAAACTGTTGCAAAAAGTTCTTTTTGAATACTTTTGAATATTTTTGGTTCGTTATAAAAATAGCATAGCATTGGAGATTCTTTGATTAATTCGTCCAAAACAATTGTAAAAATGGTAATTACCTGCCCATTTGAACATTTTGAAAAATTAAAACCATGTACAATATTGTTGGGGATAATTAACACAGCAGGAGCTTTAACTTTTATAAATTCTTTATCAAGATAAAAATCTACCTCTCCTGATTCAATAAAATAAAATTGATGCATCTTTGTGTGTTTGTGTAATTTTATATCAAATGTCAAATTGTTTAATAACTGCTCTAATTTATCGAAAAAGAAAAGATTGGGATGGGGTGTAGAAGAAAAGTTATAGTATAATCCTTCAAAAATAAGATGTTCCATAATTATGTCGTTTTTTTGCTAAAGTTTGTAAAAAAAATGAATGTGTTAAGTAATAAAATGGGTCGATATAAAAACTGAGGTTGTGTAATAAGATTAAGAATAAAAAAACATCTATTAATATTGTTCAAAATGATTTTTTTTGTGCTAATATTTGGTTAAATATTACAATGTTTTAACAAAAATAAGAACTAATAAACTTGTAAATTAATTTTTCTTTATACTTTAATTTACAAAAAAAACAAACAAAATCAAATGAGGTACACATGAAATGGTTTAACGACCTTAAGATTAAAAGCAAATTGTTGTTGGGTTTTGGAGTGGTTATGTTGTTAGCGTTGATAGTAGGATATGTTGGTTATGATAATGGCGAAACCTTGGCTGATAACAGCTATAATATTGGGGAAGTTAGAATGCCGGGTGTGGAAGCGTTATATCAAATTCAAGCTTCGCAAATTGCGGTTGTAACAGGAGAAAGAGGTTTAGTAAATAGAAGAATGACCGGTGAATTGCGTTCTGCACAATATGACTGGGTTAATAAATACATAACAAAAGCTAACGATGGCGTTACAAAGTATGAAGCCTTGCCAAAAAATGAAGAAGAAAAGGTTTTGTGGGCACAATTTAAACCTATGTGGAGTGAATGGATTAACAAACATAATTCATTTATAGCACTTGAAAAAGAAAAAGATAGACTTCTAAATTCTGGTACTGATAGCGGTAATGAAAGAATGGCTGAAGTTGAAGCTAATTCTTTTAATGCAAGCCTTGATGCCAGAACAGCTTTACTGCAATGCCAAACTAAATTGGAAGAAATGGTTGCATTAAATATAGCGGAAGGGAAAAAACTTGTTGCTGAAGGAGAAGAACAACAAGCAAGTTCAAGGAATACTATGATATTTGTTTTGTTGTTGGTAATTGCAATATCTTTACTTGTTGGAAATTATATTGCTCGCAATGTTAGCAATATGCTTAACAAAGCTGTTAATGTTATGAAAGAAATGGCTATGGGGCACTTAGGGGTTCGAGCAAAGATTGAACAACAAGATGAAATTGGAGAACTTGGTAAAACTATGGACATCTTTGCCGAAGCTTTGCAAGTACACTTTTTAGGTTCCCTAAAAAAGATTGCCGTTGGCGATTTGAATGTGAGATTGCCTTTGCAAGATAAAGATGATGAAATTGCTCCTGCAGTTAACTCAACAGTTGATGCATTAAAAGGGTTGGTTGATGAAGCAAACGGTTTAATAAATGCTGCGGTTAATGGAAAATTACATGTACGTGGTGATGAAAATAAATTTTTGGGTGGATATAGAGAAATTGTTAAGGGAGTAAACGAATTATTAAATGCAGTTATTATGCCTGTAAATGAAGCCACAAAAATTTTAGAAAAAATGGCTGGCGGTGATTTTACTAAAAAAATGGAAGGTGATTATAAGGGGGATCATGAAATAATAAAAAACAGCATTAATGCTTTAGTTGATTCATTAAATGATGTTTTACACGAAATTATGGAAGCAGTTCAAGCAACAGCAAGTGCTTCAAATCAAATTTCCGCAAGTGCTGAAGAAATGGCTGCCGGTGCTCAAGAACAAAGTGCCCAAGCTACTGAAGTTGCAAGTGCAGTTGAAGAAATGGCAAGTACAATTGTTGAAACTACTAAAAATGCTAATGTTGCCGCTGATTCGGCACAGGAAGCTGGGCATACGGCAAAAGGTGGCGGAAACGTTGTTAAGGATACTGTTGCCGGTATGAATAGAATTGCAAATGTAGTTGAAAAAGCCGCCGAAACTGTTCAAGCTTTAGGTGTAAGCAGTAATGAAATTGGTGAAATTGTTCAGGTTATTAACGATATTGCAGATCAAACTAATTTGCTTGCATTAAATGCTGCTATTGAAGCTGCCCGTGCCGGCGAACAAGGACGTGGTTTTGCTGTTGTTGCTGATGAAGTTAGAAAATTAGCTGAAAGAACTACTAAAGCAACTAAAGAAATTGCCGATATGATTAAACAAATTCAAAAAGATACTAATGATGCTGTTGATTCTATGCAGGAAGGTAAAAAAGAAGTTGAATCTGGCAAGGTTTTGGCAAATAAAGCCGGTCAGTCGATGGATGAAATTGTTGGTGCTGCAAGTAAAGTACTTGATGTGGTTAATTCTGTAGCCTCTGCAAGTGAACAACAGGCAAGTGCCGCTGAACAAATCAGTAAAAATATTGAAGCTATTAGTAATGTTACTCAAGAATCTGCTGCCGGCGTTCAACAAATTGCCCGTGCTTCGGAAGACTTAAGTAGATTAACTGAAAATTTACAAATGCTTGTTAATAAATTTAATATATTAAATAAAACAAATTTTGCTAATTCTAATAAAAAAACTTTAAGAAATTTCGATAATAAATTATTAAATTAAGTCGTTAATAATAATTTTGAGGTAGATATGAATGAGACTGAAAAAAAACAATCAGACTTAAACGAACTTTTACAACTTGTTAGTTTCAAAATAGGAAATGAAGAGTTTGGAATTGATATTCTTAAAGTTCAAGAAATTAATAGATTGATGCAGATTACAAAAGTACCTAATGCTCCTTCTTTTGTTGATGGTGTTGTTAACTTGCGTGGAAGAATCATCCCTGTTATCAGCTTGCGTTCAAGATTAAATATGGAAAAAATTGAACACGATAGTAAAACCAGAATTATTGTTGTTGAATTACAAGGTACAACTGTTGGGTTTATTGTGGATGAAGTAAGTGAAGTTTTGCGTATTCCTAAAAGCATTACTGAGGCTCCTCCTGCTATGGTTGCCGGTATCGATTCCGACTATATTACCGCAGTTGGCAAATTGGAAGATAGATTACTTATTTTATTAGATTTAGAAAAGGTTTTTTCTATTGAAGAAACTAATGCCTTAGGTGGAATAAAATAGTTTTTGTTAATCATGCATCCTAAAAATTCTTTTTGCCATTTCTCTTGTTAAATTAAGAGGAATGGCTTATATTATCTATTATGCTGTTTTTGCCATAATGTAATTTAAATTGACAAATTCTGAAGCGTTAAATTGTGTTGCAGAGTTGTATTTAGATTTTGATTTTGCTTTGGAGTATGAATGATTAGCAATGAATTATTTTATAATTTAACCTTAATTGTAGCTTTAAGTGCAATTTCCGGATTTATAAGCAGGCGATTTAAGAGAGATGTTCTTTCCGGGAAAATTTTACAGGGGGTTTTATTTGGTGTCATTGCAATTATTGGAATTGTATACGCCTACCATCTTAAAGGGGGTATAAATTTTGATGGAAGGGCAATTGTTATTAGTCTTGGAACTCTATTTTTTGGACCTTTAGCAGGGGCAATTATTACTGTTTTAGCTTCAGCTTTTAGATTTTGGTTGGGTGGATTGGGTGCTAATATTGGAATAGCAACAATTGTATCGTCATATCTGTTGGGGTTGTTGTTCTATTTTAAAATCAACAAAGAAAAAAATGCTCAATTTGGTTCAAAACAATTGTTATTAATGGGTATTGTAGTAAATGTTGTTAACTTCTTATTATTAACACTTCTTCCAATTAAAATTTATTATGGCTCTTACGAGGCGGTTGGATTTACAATCTTGGTAATATTTCCTCTTTGTACCGTGCTTATTGGCAAAATCTTATTAGATCAACAAGTAAACGAACAGTTTTCCGAAATGCTTAAAGAAAGAGAATCGTTATTTAGAACAACTTTGTATAGCATTAGGGATGGAGTTGTTACTACTGATTTGCTGGGTAATATTGTTAATATGAATTTTATGGCTGAAAAACTTTCCGGATGGAATGAAAGTGAGGCAAAAGGAAAATCTTTTGGGGATATATTTTTAATTAAAGATACTAAAAATAGCAACAGAATTGAAAACTCGGTTGAAAGATTATTGCGAGATAAGACAGTATCCGGCTTTACTGAACACTTTGAATTGATTTCTAAAACAGGCGAAAGTTTTCCAATTGCTGAAAGCGGCTCGTTAATTAAAAACGATAATGGCGAAACAATAGGCTGTGTGTTTGTATTTCAAGACCAGACAGAAGAATATAAAACAAAAAAAATTATTGAGCAAAGTGAGGAAAAACTACGCAGTTTAATTCAGAATTCGCCAATCGGATTGCACATTTTTGAATATGATGAAAATAACGAAATAATTTTAACTGATGCAAATAGAGCTGCTGATAAAATATTGGGAATAAAGCATGGGGAAAGTTTAGGTAAACCCGCTAGAGAGATTTTCCCTTCTGTTATGTTTGATATAATAAAAACTGTTTTTGAATACATTAAAGAAAGTGGAAAAACCTACAAAGCAGAATCCGGCTTGTTTGAAAGCCAATTGTTTAGTGGCTATTTTGATGTTTTTGCATTCAAAATATCTGAAAATAGGTACGCTTCATTTTTTACTGATGTTTCTGACAGAGTTGCAATTGAAAACAAATTGAAAGAAAATGAAGCTAAGCATAGAATACTGCTCGATGAATCAAACGACCCAATATTTTTATTTGATGAAGATGGAAGTTATCTATATGTTAATAATGCTTTTGCTAAAGGCGTGGAAAAACCGATTGAAGAAATTATAAATAGAAAAATATGGGATGTGTTTGATAAAGAAGAGGCTGAAAAAAGATTTAATGCTCTTCAAATAGTTTTTAAAACAGGCGAAGAAAAAGTAATTGAAGTTAGAGTTCCAAACAGTAAAGGAGATTTATATTATTTAACAACTATAACGCCAATTAAAAACGAAGATGGAAGGGTTGTTAAAGTTATTTGTTCATCTAAAGATATTACATTAAGAAAAAAAGCAGAAGAACAGCTTGCTGAAAGCGAAACTCGAATTGTTACTTTTATGAACTATATTCCAGCACTTATTGTAATTAAAGATTCGGATTTTAGAACTTTGTATACAAACGAAGCCGTAAAACAATTTTATAATTTGGAGTTTGTTGGAAAAACCCCTTACGAAGTATTTGATAAAGAAATTGCTGATGAAGTTGTAAAATATGATAAAATTGCTTTGGAAGAAGGCTCAGTTCTTTACGAAAGTACTTGGGTTGATAAAAATGGTAAAAAGAGAATATTTTTAGACCAAAAATTTAGAATCGATTTTACCAATAAAAAACCTTTGCTCGGGATGATTGAAACTGATATTACTGATAGAAGAAGATCGGAGGATATTCAGAAAATACAATATAATATAGCCGATGCTATGATTAAAACCGAAAAATATGAAGACATAGTATTATTTATTCAAAAAGAACTTGGTAGATTGATAGATACTGAAAACTTTTTTGTTGCTATGTTGGATGAATCGACGGGTATGCTCCGTTCAATTTTAGAAGTTGATAAGAATGACAATATTTTAGAATGGCCCGCTAAAGATTCATTAACCGGATATTTAATATCGCAAAATAAAACACTACTGCTTCATAAAAATGAAACTGATGAACTTGAAAATTTGGGCTATATTGAAAAATATGGGGTGGATTCAGAAAGTTGGTTAGGAGTACCATTAAGAATAAATAATAAAGCAGTTGGAGCATTGGTTGTTCAAAATTATGAAAATAGAGATGCTTACGATGAGTATAGTATTGCTGTAATTGAAACTATTGGTAATCAACTAAGTGCTTATATCGAAAGACAACGAACAGAAGAGTTATTGCTTGAAAGTGAAAATAAATTCCGAAGTTTTGCGGAATCATCTCCATTTGCAATTATGATATATCAAGGCAATAAGTGGGTTTATTCAAATCCTGCCGGTGAAAAAATAACGGGATATACAACTGAAGAATTGTACCAGCAAAATTACTGGGATATTGCTACACCGGAATTTAAAGATATTATTAAAAAAAGAGGAGTTGATAGACAATCCGGTTCTGATGGTTCGGGATCGTATGAGTTTAGTATTGCAACAAAAGCCGGTATTGTTAAATGGGTTTATTTAACCGGAAGACAAATTTCGTTTTTAGGAAAACCGGCAGGCTTTATTTCGGTTGTTGATATTAGCGATAGAAAAAAAATAGAAGAAGAACTTAGAGATGCAAAAGAAAAAGCTGAAGAAATGAATAGAATTAAATCTTTCTTTTTTGCTAATATGAGTCACGAATTGCGTACTCCGTTTATGCCGATTATGGGCTATGCCGAACTTTTAGCAAGTGTTTTGGAAGACCCCGATGAAAAAGAGATGGCAGAAGCAATTCTGTTTTCATCACGCAGATTAACCGAAACACTTAAAAATGTACTCGATTTAACACGACTTGAATTTGATAAAGTTGATATTACCGTAACTAAAATAAATATTGTGTATTTATTAAAAGAAATTTTCTTTTTATTTAAAGAAAATGCTAAAAAGAAAAATGTTGAACTTAAAATAAGTTATAATGAAGAAGAAATATGGTGCGTTACAGAAGAGCAGATATTACGCGAAATTTTAACCAATTTTGTTAGTAATGCATTAAAATTTACAGATGTTGGTTATGTTGAAATTTCCGCACAAACAATAAACGAAAATGATAATAATTGTGTTTTAATAAAAGTATCAGATACCGGAATTGGAATACCGCAACATAAACAAGAATTAATTTGGGACGAGTTCCGCCAAGTAAGTGAAGGAACTACACGTAACTTCCAAGGAACCGGATTAGGACTTTCAATTGTAAAAAAATATTCTGAAATATTAGAAGCTGAACTAAACCTTGAAAGCGAAGAAGGAAAAGGCTCAACCTTTTCAATTAAACTTAAAATAAACAATTAAAAACAAAAAAAATAAAATTTTTAATATTTTTACTTGTACTTTTAATAAAAAACTGTTATATTTGAAGTCTATTTTTTAATAAATAGAGGGGCGCGTAGCTCAGGGGTAGAGCATTTGCCTTTTAAGCAAAGGGTCGGTGGTTCGAGCCCACCCGCGCTCACAGAAAGTCCTAAGAAATTAGGACTTTTTTATTTTAAAGTAATTGTTGGTGGTTTCCCGATACATCGGGACGCTCACAGAAAGTCCTAAGA
Organism: Melioribacteraceae bacterium; assembly: GCA_963663265.2. GTDB lineage: Bacteria > Bacteroidota > Ignavibacteria > Ignavibacteriales > Melioribacteraceae > JAEXOD01. Next base: position 1,021,365 of record CAXXXM010000002.1, on the reverse strand, counting down.
AATTAGGACTTTTTTATTTTAAAGCAATTGTTGGTGGTTTCCCGATACATCGGGACGCTTACAGAAAGTCCTAAGAAATTAGGACTTTTTTATTTTAAAGTAATTGTTGGTGGTTTCCCGATACATCGGGACGCTTACAGAAAGTACTAAGAAATTAGGACTTTTTTATTTTAAAGCAATTGTCGGTGGTTTCCCGATACATCGGGACGCTCACAGAAAGTCCTAAGAAATTAGGACCAAAAAAAGTAACGAGTGACGACGTGACAAGTGACAAAAGAAAGAGACTTGAAATTGGAGACTTGAAACTTGGTTGTTGCAAAATACAAAACCATTGTCTGAACGGGGATTTCGATTGATTAGAGAGATTAATGGGATTAAGGATTGGTTAAATATCTTATATATGTATTTTCTGTTAAATGGTAGTGGTTTAATCCAAAAAATCCTTAAAATTCCAAGAATCCAGGTTCAGACTATGCCTTCTTTTCTGGGCGGTCATGGTCTAACCATGACCGAATTAATATTGTATTATAACAGCCAAACCAAACATAAACCTATGTAGAATAATAACATACAAGAATTTTAAGTTTTTAGTAAGCATTGTTAATTGTTGCCTTACAACCAACCAAAACACAACAAATACAACACGGTTTGTAGTGGCAATTTCCGCAACAATTTTTATAATTGTTCTTGTTTTACAATAACTTACAGAAACAAAGTGTTAAACTCTGGGAAAAAAATTAACGAGTGACGATGTGACAAGTGACGAAAAACAAATGACAGAGACTTGAAACTGGAGACTGGGAACTTGGTTGTTGCAAAACACAAAAACATTGTCTGAACGGGGATTTCGACTGATTAGAGGGATTAATGGGATTAAAGATTGGTTAAATATCTTATATATGTATTTTCTGTTAAATGGTAGTGGTTTAATCCAAAAAATCCTTAAAATCCCATGAATCCAGGTTCAGACTATGCTTTCTTTTTTGGGCGGTTAGGGACTTGCCATGACTGTACAAATCTTGCATTAAAACATCTATATTAAAGCTGTTTTTTTCTAAAAACAGAAGTGTCACGGTTCAGACCATGACACTCCAGAACTGGATATCTGATTTATTCAACAACTCCGTAACGAGTGATGAAAAGCAGGTAAAAGTAAATAGCTAATAGCAACGGATTTGTATAAATAATTCAACATTTATGTTACATATTGTATTTTTGGTAATGGGAAAATGTTAACAAAAATAAAATCACTTATATCTTCATCTAACCAAACCCATTAGGGTTGAAGCCTCAATAGTAAAACGAAAACGAAAAATCAAAAAAGCTCCGTTAGGTGCGACACAAAAAATGAAGAGTAGTATGGTTTGTTATAATGTTGGAGAATGTATAAATGTTTGTAAAACAAAAAGAACATGTCGCCCACTCTGGGGCTTAATAATTTGTTTTTTGCAATTTGCTATTAACATTTCGACCCGCTGGGTCTTATATATCTAATAATACATTTTCTGCATTTATGGGGTTCGTCTAATCATCAATCGCAAAAATCAATGGAATCTTTCCAAATCTCAGTTTAGACAATTTAGTCCCACTCCGCTGGAGTGGGGAAAATACGTGTAGACGGTTTTCCTACCAATAGTGCCATTCCGCCGGAATGGCTTTATATTTTACCCACATGACTAAAGTCATGGGCGAAAAGAAAAATGATTTTGCATAAAACCGCACGACTAAAGTTTTGGGACAGAAATAAAAAATCCTCATCACGTGGATGTTGCAAAATTGATGAATATTATCCTTAGCGGTCGTGGATGTTTCGTAATTGAGGATAGATATTCATGGCGGTCATGGTCTTACCATGACCGAATGAATTTACTGTAAAAAGACCAGTATTTTTGATAAAAATTTGCGTCACGGTACGACCGATGACGCCCGAGATTGGATTTATTGAGTTTTACAAGCTCATTACGTGTGGCACATTACGTATGTACTAATTACTAATCACCAATTACTCAGTATCAAGTCTCTGGTTTTTATAAGTTTCTCCAGAGGAGATATCTGTTTGTAACCCGACGTGTTTTTTACGTCGGGATTACCCACATGACTAAAGTCATGGGCGAAAAGAAAAATGATTTTGCATAAAACCGCACGACTAAAGTCGTGGGACAGAAATAATATATAATACTCATCATGCTACTCTCTTTCGTCACGCGTTACTCGTCACTTTTTTACTCATCACGCTTCACGTCTATTCACTATTAGCTGTTTACTGATAACTGCCTTTCGTCACTTGTCACACCCTCACGCGTTCTTTATAGTCCCGAAATAGGTTGACTCAGAAAACAAAAAAATCAACCTATTTCAGGCTATACACCTTAACAGAACTTGGCAAGGGGGTATTAAAACACCCCACCGCCTAAGTAACGCAAATATATTTAAAATTTATCTTACTAAAATCATCTTTTTAGTTTCGCTAAATTTACCGGCTTGTAATTTATAAAAATATACACCGCTGCAAATGTTTGTGGCATCCCATGTTTTTGTATGGTTGCCTGCTTTTAATTCTTCGTTTACTAAGGTTTCTATCTCTTTTCCTAATATATCGTATATCTTAAGTGTTACAAATTCTGCATTTGGTAATGAAAAACTTATATTAGTGCTTGGGTTAAACGGATTTGGGAAGTTTTGGGTTAAGTTAAATTGAATTGGAGTATTTAAATTCAACTCTATTACAACGCTGTATGTAAACTTACCATCTAAATCAACTTGTTTTAATCTATAATAGATTAGGTTTCCAGAAACTAAATTATCAAAATAGTTATAATCATTTATAGTTTGACTATTTCCGTAACCTTCTACAAATGCAATTTCTTCCCAATTGTTGTTTTCTACTTTACGTTCTAAATAAAAACCATAGTTATTTACTTCTGTTAATGTTGTCCAATGTAAATTAATTTTATCCCCATAAATGGTTGCGTTAAAAGAAGCCAACTCAATCGGAAGAGGATTGTCGGAATCGGTAAAGGCACCAATTCCATAAACCCCTTTTGAACCAGCGGCAGCAAAATCACCACCAACAATCATTTTTTTAGAGGCTTCGTCCAAGAATAAAACATGTACGCCGTTATTTTTATTATCAACTCCTATATAACTATCATCTGTAAGGGAAGTCCAACCAGTTGTTTCGTTGAATTTTGCTAATCTATTTACAGTTTCTCCGCCTGCTAAATTAAAAATACCTCCTACATATAAATCCCCATTGCTAAAGCAAAGTGCGTTAACATTGTAAGTGATTCCGGAACCTAAAGCTGCCCAATTAGTTCCGTCCCATTTAGCTATATATTCTGTATTTGCAACTCCTCCAACAGGAGAAGAAAAATCACCACCAACATAAAGGTTTGTGCCATTTATTGCTAATGCGTTTACCGAAGCTTCATAGATTTCAGCAAGGGATATCCAATTGCTTCCGTTCCATTTAGCTAAATTGGATGTGCTTTTGATTCCTTTTTTAAAGTAATTATAATAACATCCCACATAAATATCTGCTCCGTTTATAGCAATAGTTTTAACATCATTCTCTACTCCGGTTCCAATAGCAAACCAAGAACTACCGTTCCATTTTGCAATCTTATTTGCTGATATGCCACCGGCTGTTGTAAAAGCACCTCCAACATATAGGTTGGTTCCGTCATACACCAAAGAATATACAGTGCTGTTAACTCCGCTTCCCAGTGTAGACCAAGTTTGTGATGTTTTATTCCATTTTGCAATATAATTTGCTGATATGCCTCCGGCTGTTGTAAAAGAACCTCCAACATAAAGATTTGTACCATCAGTTGCTAAGGCATTCACTTCCCCGTTAACTCCGCTTCCCAGTGTAGACCAAGTTTGTGATGTTTTATTCCATTTTGCAACATAATTAGATGTTAAATTCCCACCACTTACTTTTGAAAAAGATCCACCGATGTAGATATCATCCCCAATAATTGTAATTGCTGAGATTTTTCCTTCAGTAATCCCGTTGGTTCCATTTGAAGTAATTGGTGACCAAGAACTTCCGTTCCATTTTGCAATATAATTTGCTGGGTTGTCACCGGCGGTTGTAAATTCTCCTCCGGCAAATAAATCTGTACCAATTATTGCTAATGTACTAACATTACTATTCATTCCGCTACCAAGTGTTGACCAAGAACTACCGTTCCATTTAGCAATTTTATTTGCGGGGTTGCCACCGGCTTCTGTAAAAGTACCGCCAACATATAAATTACCGTTGTAGTAATCAATTGCTCTAACTTCTGATAATAATTTCACTCCATTACCAAGAGCAGACCATGAGCTACCGTTCCATTTAGCAATATTATTTACGGTAACTGAACCGGCTGTTGTAAAAAGTCCTCCTACGTATAAATCAGATCCTACGACCTTAAATGAAGCAACAGAAGAATTTGCTCCGTCGATTTCAGAGCTTAAGGCACTCCATGAGCTACCGTTCCATTTAGCAATTTTATTTGCGGGGTTGCCGCCGGCGGTTGTAAAATACCCACCAACATATAATGCCCCGTCAAAAACGGCAAGTGTATATACGTAATTATTTAATCCACTACCAAGGCGCGACCAAGTGCTACCGTCCCATTTAGCAATATAATTTGCGGAGTTGCCACCTGCGTATGTAAACAAACCGCCGACATAAAGATTTCCATCAAACATAGTAAGTGCTAATACATAACTACCCAAACCAGAGCCAAGAGCACTCCATTCGTTAGTTGAAATATTCCACTTGGCAATATATTTTGCTGCTACTCCGCCGGCATTAGTAAAACTTCCGCCAACATAAAGGGTTGTCCCATCTACAAGTAATGCACTAACATATCCGTCTACACCTGTTCCTAACGAAGACCATGTATTGGTTTCAGTATTCCATTTAACAATTCCATTTACCCGATAATCATCAGCGGCGGAAAAGTCGCCTCCAAAATAAATATTGGTGCCATCAATTGCCATTGCCTTAACTCTATGACTCACACCATTATGCCCCGAACCGAAACTATTCCAAGTTACGTTACTAATCCCTTTTTCTTTGTTTAGTCTTTCGGTGTTTATTAATCTTGGTTTGTTGTTTTCGTCTAATTCGAGAGTGTAACCTGAAACATTATATGAACCGTTTTGTCCGGTTTTAATTGAACCATCCAAATTTAGTATTTTTTCAATATTTTCAGTTTGTGCATTCAATATGCAGGTAAAAGAAAACATAATAATTAATACTATAATGGCGGCTAAATTAATTAGAATTAGTTTACAATTTTTCATACAGCCTCTGATTAGTTAGTGTTTTATGTTATAATTTAAGATATAAAAGTTTTATTAAATAATCGAGATTTTTTTTTGTGATTTTTTTGGATATGGATGTAAACCGAAATAATTTGGAAGGTTAAATTTATCAATTTAATGCGAAAAAAAATAAGTGTTAATATAAATACTTTTGTTGTTACGATTTTCATCAATTTTAAAATATTTAGTCCCACTCCGCTGGAGTGGGGATTATATGCGTAGACGGTTTTTCTACCAATAGTGCCATTCCGCCGGAATGGCTTTATATTATGCCCACATGACTAAAGTCATGGGCGAAAAGAAAAATTATTTTGCATAAAACCGCACGACTAAAGTCGTGGGACAGAAATATAAAAATTCCTCGTTACGTGGATGTTGCAAAATTGAGGAATATTATCCTTGGCGGTCATGGATGTTTCGTAATTGAGGATAGATATTCATGGCGGTCATGGTCTTACCATGACCGCCATGAATTTACTGAAAAAAGACCAGTATTTTTGATAAAAATTTGCGTCACGGTACGACCGATGACACCCGAGATTGGATTTATTGAGTTTTACAACCTCATTACGTGTGGCACATTACGTATGTACTAATTACTAATCACTATTAGCTATCCGCTATTAGCTATTCACCAATTTATAACCAATTCCGTGAACGGTTAAAATTATTTTGGGATTAGTATGATCCAATTCAACTTTATGACGTAGTTTAACAATAAAGTTATCGATTGTTCTTGTGGTTGTAAATGCTTCTTGTTCCCATACGTCTTTAAGCAAGTCATCTCTGCTTACGGTTAAATTTTGTTTTGTCCATAAATATTTTAATAGTTCAAATTCTTTATGCGACATGGTTATACTTTGCTGGTCTTCAAACGCAGTATAATTATTAAAATTAATTTTTAATTTACCAATTTTAATAAAATCACTTGATGAATTGGTTTTAACCTGTGTGTCAGCTCTACGTAAAACGGCTTTAACGCGTGCCAATAGTTCGCGTAAGCTGAAAGGTTTGGTTATATAATCGTCAGCTCCAAATTCAAGTCCTAATACTTTATCAATTTCTTCACCACGAGCAGTTAAAAGAATAATGGGCGTGTCAATTCCGTCTTCTCGTGCTTTTCTACAAACATCAAATCCACTTATATAAGGAAGCATAACATCAAGAATAACAAGATCGTAATTATTGGATGTTATTTTTTCCAATCCACTTTTTCCGTCTTCAGCTAAATCAACTTTATAACCTTCAAATTCTAAATTGTCCTTTAATCCTGCACGCATAGCAGGTTCATCTTCAACAATTAAGATGTAATGCATATTTAACTCATTTAATTAGTGGAAAATTTAGTCTAAAGGTAGTCCCTTCATTTAGTTTGCTAAATACTAAAATTTTACCTTTATGATAATCTATAATTTGTTTAACAATAGCAAGTCCTAATCCTGTTCCTTTAGTATTATGGACATCGCCGGTTGATACTCTATAAAATTTTTCAAAAATTCTTTTTTGATTTTCCTCAGAAATACCAATACCAAAATCTGTAATATCTACAAAGTAAATATCTTTTACAATACCGGTTTTAATAGCAATTATTTTAGAATTCCCCGAGTATTTTATGGCATTATCAATCAAATTAATAAAACATTCTTTAAGAGCTTCTTTATCGCCAATAATAGAAACATTTTTACTGTTGAATGATTTATCAACTTGAAAATTTAATTCATTAAGTTTATGTTCAAACGAAAAACAAACTTCATTTAGTAATTCAGATAAATCAACTTTTGAAAAATTAAAAATACGTTTGCCTGATTCTAATTTAGAAAAATTTAATATTGAATTAACTAATCGACTTAATCGGGCAGTTTCATTGCTAATTATTTTAATATATTCTTGTTTTTTTGTATCATCTTTAACTCTGCCAAGTTCTAAAGTTTCAGAATACATACTAATTAATGCCAATGGTGTACGCAATTCATGAGAAACGTTTGAAACAAAGTCAGCCTTAATTTGTGCTAATTCAATCTCCTTTCTTGCACTTTTATAAATAAAATAAATACCAACAGTTACTAAAATAATCATACTTATGATAATAACAAAAAATATTCTCCCCCTTTTTGCAGTTAATTCTTTTATAGTTGTCCCTTTTAATGAAATACCTACTTGGTAGTTTGGGAGAATCCACAAATCTTTTATGCTTTCAGGTGGCGACGTTTTTTTTGAATAAAATGTGCTGTAAACAATTTTATCACTCTTTTTATCTTTAATTGAAATAATAAATTCGTTACCGGCAGATCGTATTAACCTCAAGGCAATAACTTTATTTAAATATCTTTGGTTGTTAATGTTAAGTATACAGATGTGTGTGTTAAATGTAGATTCTGATAAAAAAACTAAATAGGTGTTATTAAAATTTTGTAGGGGTTCAATTTTATAATAATTATTCTGTTTATAGTTTATCAGTTTTTTTAATAAATTTTTGTTGGTTTTAAGTGTGTTAAGCAGGTTGTTATTGTTTGCTGTTATCCCTTGATGGTTATAAGTTGTAATTTGGGATAAGGAAGTATCGCAAATTGAGAAATCGATAAAAACATCGTTCTTGTTTAAGTAATAGGGTATTAAAGTCGAGTATTCTTTTTGAGTATTATAAAGTAATAAGTTATCTAACTGAGAACGCCATTGGGAAGTTAAATCTTCGTTGTATTGATTTATGGAAAACAGGACAGACTCAATTTGATTAGAATAAACGCTATTAATACTTTTTTCGGTTTCATTCTGAATAGAAAGCTGGTATAAAGAGACAAATAGTATGGGAATAAAAATAATAAGAATTAAAATTATTCCAATTTTGCGTATTGGGGTAATTTTCATAAAAAAAATTTATTTAATTTGTAAAAATATAAAAACAAAATAAAAAATAAAATAACAATGAATATTACATCTTTTTTATTGAAAAGAAACGATTAAACAGTTATCTTACATAAAACAATGACTGGTGTTTCTGATGGAAAAATTAAAAGAATGGAAACCGGTATTAACAGCAGCAACTATTTATTTATTAACCGGTGCTTTGTGGATATTTTTTTCTGATAAACTTGTTGAAGTACTTTTTCCACCCGAAAAATGGCAAACTATACAAACATACAAAGGCTGGATTTTTATATTTTTCTCATCTTTGTTAATATTTATCTTAACAAAAAGAGATTTTAGCAATATTCAAAAGGCACACAATCAATTATCCAAACTTTATCAGTATCAAATTAGTTTTTTTAATGATTTCCCTGAATTATTATGGCGTTTTGATGTTAACAACTCGTTATGTTATTTAAGTAATGGGTGGGAAAATTTTACCGGATATAAGAAAACAGATTTGTTTGGTGAAGGGTGGTTAAAATATGTTCATCCAGATGATTTGTTTGGGATTCAAAGCGTAATTAATGAAGCGGTAAAAGATAGAAAAAGGATTTCAATACAATATCGTATTAAAATAAAGAATTCTGAGTATAAATGGATAAAAAGTAGTGGTAAACCTTATGTGGATTTTAATGGTGTTTATGCCGGATATACAGGGATAAGTATAGATTTAACAAATGAAGTAATAAATCAAAACAAATACATTAATATAAGTCGCTTATACGCTTTGTTAAGTAAAACAAATCAAGCAATAGTAAATAATAATGATGAAAAACAATTATTTACTTCTATATGCGAAATAGGGTATAGATATGGAGGATTTAAAATAACTTGGATTGGCGTATTAAATGGGAAACAATTTAAGGCGGTAAGCATAAATGGTGAAAATAGTGCAATTTATAACCAACTTGATGTAATAAATTTGGAAGCAGATGCAAATAAGTTGTTGTTTAATACTTTACTGAAGGGGGAAATTTATGTATGTAATAAGTCCGAGACTTGCATCTTCAATAATGAAATACTGAAAAATTTAAGCAGTATTGGAGTTGAATCGTTTGCAGCAATTCCTATAATAAAAAACTCGGTATTGTTTGGACTGTTGATGATTTTCACAAAAGAATCACGTTTTTTTGACGAAAATGAAGTTGAACTTCTTCAAGAAGTAGCAGTTTCATTAAAATTTGCAGTTGAAAAAATAGAAAACGAGAAGAATAGATTAATTGCTGAAAACAATTTAAAGTTAAGTGAAATTAAGTTTAGAGAATTGGTTGAAAATATGACAGAAGTTTTTCTGCTAAACACTTATGATACTCAACAACATGTTTATGTTAGCCCGTCATTTGAAAAATTATTTGAATTACCTGTTGATGTGATGTATAATAATCCTAAGGAAGTATTAAAACATGTTTGTCCTGAATATAGAAGTGAAATAGAAGAAAAATTTACGGATTTAAGAAAGGCAGGTAATTATCAAGCCACTTTCAAAATTAAAACCCCATCCGGTGTTGTTAAATGGATAAAAGCAAAAAGCACAATAATTAAAGAAGAAAATAATATTCCATATAGAATTGCAACAATAATAACCGATATAACAGAAACAAAACTTGCTGAGTTGAAAATATTACAAAGTAGAGATTTGCTTTCGGAAGCCCAAAGGCTGGGTCAGATTGGCAGCTGGGAGTGGGAAATTGCCACTGATAAAGTTCAGGTGTCGAATGAATTGTATTTCATTTTTGGAGTTTTACCAGATGAGTTTTCACCTCGAATTGCCTCTATTTATAATGCTATTTATAGCACGGATAGAGCGGCTTTTATATTCAAAATTAATACTGCAATTGATACAAAGGAGAGTTTTTCAATAAATGTTAGAGTATTGAAAAAAAATGGAGAAATAAAGTATTTGTTGTGTAAAGGAAGACCAATAGAAGGGGAAAGCGGAAAAACCGAAAAAATGCTTGGTTTTGTTCAAGATATAAGCGATAAAGTTTTGGCTGATAAAAAGATACACGATACTCTATCATCTTCGGAAGCAATTCTAAAAAATTCTCCATTAATTATTTTTGATTTGGATAAAGATAAGAAAGTGAAAACAATTTGGAACGAAACTGCTGAAAGAGTGTATGGGTATACTGCGGACGAAATGTTGGGGAATAAATTTTCTCTTGTTCCAATGGAAGATTATGAAATTTTTGAAAGTTTTTTTAATGATGTTCTTTCCGGTCAAAAATATGTTGATTTTGAAACAGCATTTGTTAATGCTGAAAAACAGAAAATTTATTTAAAAATAACGGCATTACCTTTGGTGGATAGAAATAATAATATTGATAGAATAATTGTTTTTGCCGAAGATACAAAAAGAACTAAGACGTTATTATAATTTATATTTGTATATTATAAAACGTATTAAACCACTTAAATTATTTGATTTTGTAACATTAATCTTTTAATTTTATAATTTATAATTTTTTTAAATCAACAACGAGCAAATTTGGAAAACGAACAGCCAAAAAAACACGCAACTGATACAGTAAAGACTCATAGCGTTAGGAAAAAATTCTATAGAAGACCACGAAAAAAGGTGTTTGCTGAAAGTAATACAGAGAAAGCACCGATTTCTAATTTCGTAAAATTAAAAAGCAAAACAACAACTACTTTGTTTAGGAAAGTTAGTATTATAGTTCCTTTATTAAATGAAGAGGAATCGTTAAATCCATTATACAACGAAATTACAAAAGTACTAAAACAGTTGGCAAATACTGAATATGAAATTTTATTTGTTGATGATGGCAGTACAGATAAATCTTTAAGTATAATAAAAGAGCTTTCCAACAAAGATAAAAATGTTAAGTACATAAGTTTTAGAAAAAATTATGGTAAATCTGCTGCACTTTCTTTAGGGTTTAAATATGTAACCGGCGATGCAGTAATAACTATGGATGCGGATTTGCAAGACGATCCCGCTGAAATACCAAATTTATTGGCTAAGCTTGAAAGCGGCTACGATTTGGTTAGCGGTTGGAAAAAGAAGAGATACGACCCGTTTATAAAAAAATACACTTCACGCATTTATAATTACTTTACAGGAAAGTTGAGTGGAGTAAGATTGCATGATATGAATTGTGGTCTTAAAGGGTATAAAAAAGATGTTGTAAAAAATGTTAAAATTTATGGTGAAATGCATCGTTACATCCCTGTTTTAGCTAATTGGCAGGGGTATACGGTAACAGAAATACCTGTTAAACATCATCCCCGTAGATATGGTAAAACAAAATTTGGAATTTCAAGATTTTTTAAAGGTTTTGTTGATTTAATAACTGTATTATTTACAACTCGTTACACAAAACGTCCAATGCACTTGTTTGGATTTTTAGGTGCTTTATCGTTTTTAATAGGGTTCATAATTAGTTTATATCTATCATACGAATGGTTTTTTAATCATGTTACTTTAAGTAATAGACCATTATTGTTTTTAGGTATGCTGCTGATTATAGTTGGTATACAATTTTTTTCAACAGGATTACTTGGCGAATTTATGGCTCATACCAGCTTTGATGAAAAAGAGTATAATGTTAAATCAAAAAAACTTTAGATAATAATTGAATAGACAGAATGAATTTGGAAAATTTTAAAACTGATTGCAAGTTTTTTAAAGGTGATATACCTTGTAAGCCTCACAAAGATTTTAATGTGCATTGTGAAAGTAGTGATGGCACAGGTTGCATATATTATAAACCGATTGAATCAAAAGTTTTGATTGTAAAATTGGGTGCAATTGGAGATGTTATTAGAACTACTCCTTTGTTAACACCAATAAAAGAACAGTTCCCAAATTCAAAAATATATTGGATTACTCAAACCCCTTCTGTTGTTCCAAAAGAAGTAGATGTTATATTAAATTATGACTTTGCTTCTATAATTTATTTGCAAAATATTCAATTCGATTTTGCAATAAATTTGGATAAAGATAAAGAAGCTTGTGCGTTATTTAATACAATTAATTCAAAAGTAAAAAAAGGTTTTGTGTTAAATAATGGTCTCCCTTATCCCGCTGATAATGATGCTGTACATAAATATAGCACAGGTGTTTTTGATGACCTAAATAAGAAAAACACTAAACATTATTTAACTGAAATTTTTGAAATTTGCGGATATAAGTATAATGGCGAAAAATATATCCTTTCATCATTTGATGAATTTGGCGAAAAATGGGCTTTGGATTACGGTAAAAAAATAATTGGGTTTAATACCGGTTGCGGAGGTAGATGGAGCAGCCGATTATGGAAAACCGAAAACTGGATTGAGCTTGCTAAACAGCTAATAGAAAACGGTTATGATGTAATTCTACTCGGCGGTGAAGCAGAGGACATAAAAAATAATGAAATAGCAAAGCTTTCGGGTGCAAAATACTTTGGATATTACAAATTAGAAAAGTTTATTAATTTGGTTAATCAATGCGATTTAGTTGTAACGGCTGTTACTATGGCTATGCACATTACATTAGCCTTAAAGAAAAAAATTGTGTTGTTTAACAATATTTTCAACAAACACGAATTTGAACTGTTTGGTCTTGGCGAAATTGTTGAACCTGAAAAAGAATGTACATGTTTTTATAGCGGTAAATGTAAAAACAATGAGTATTTCTGTATGGATACAATTACTGTTGAAAAAGTTTACAGCACTATTGAAAAATTGACCAAATGAAAATTTGTATAATATCAACCACCTACCCGTTACGTGGGGGAATAGCTCACTTTAATGGCTTGTTATATAACGAGCTGCTTAAAAACAACCAAGTTGAAGTAATTACATTTAAAAGACAATACCCATCATTATTGTTCCCGGGTAAGTCACAAGTGGAAGGTGGGGAAACTCCTGAAAAAATTCCCAGTTCTGTAATAATGGATTCTATTAATCCTTTTAATTGGATTAAAGTGGGGCGAATTGTTAAAAAGAAAAATCCCGATTTAATAATATTTAAGTTTTGGATGCCTTTTTTTGCCCCTTGTTTTGGCACAATAACCAAAATTGCAAAAAGTAATAAAAAAACAAAAGCATTGGTAATCTGCGATAATGTTATTCCGCACGAAAAAAGACCGGGTGATATTTTTCTTACTAAATGGTTTTTTAAATCAGTAAATTATTTTGTAACCATGTCTAAATCGGTTGAAAACGATTTAAAATCTTTATTCCCTAATTCTAAAAGCTCATTATTGTTTCACCCCATTTATTCTAATTTTGGTGAAATAATTCCTAAAGAAGAAGCTAAAAAACGTTTAGCAGTAAAAACAGATAAAGTAATGTTATTTTTTGGATTTATTAGGGATTACAAAGGCTTAGATACTTTAATTGAAGCCGTTAACTTGTTAAAAGGGGAATTGGATTTTACTTTAATTGTTGCAGGTGAATTTTATTCGGATAAAGAAAAATATTTAAGTCTCATTGAAAAGTATAATTTAAGTGAGTATATAAAACTTTGTACCGATTTTATTCCAACTGAAGAAGTAAAATATTACTTTTCTGCTTCGGATGTTGTAGTCCTTCCATATAAAGATGCTACACAGAGCGGTATCATTCAGATTGCAAATAATTTTAATAAGCCAATAATTGCAACAAATGTAGGGGGATTGGGTGAAGTTATTTACAATGATAAAAATGGTTATTTAGTTGAAAAAGAAAACCCTGCAAAACTTGCTGATGCTATAATGAAATATTATAACGAGAATAACGAGAGTAAATTTTCTGAATTTATTAAAAACGAAAAAGAAAAATACTCGTGGGGCAGTTTTATTTCTAAAGTTATGGAGTTAGTAAATAAAAATTAAGGTTTTTCAACATGCAGAAAAATGCTTGTCGAAAACATTGGTATTGATGTGGTATCTTCTTTAAATATTGTGCTTGTTAAAAAATCCTTTAATTTCCCTTCGCTTAAAACATCCATTGGAGCTGTAACATATTTAACATCTTTAATTTGAAAGCCAGCATTGGTGAACAATTTAATTATTCTGTTTTTAGTGTAAATGCGAGCATTTGAATATCTTTCGTGAATTGGCTTGGGAAGCCAAGAAAATAATGGAACTCGGTTCCATTTTAACAAAGGCAGTTTTGCTCCGTGAGTTTCAAATACCCACCATTTGTTAGGAACGGAAATAGCAGCTTTGCCACCAGGCTTTAACATATCAAATAATTTTGATATGTTTTTATCATCCGCTAAGTGTTCAATAACTTCAAAACAGATTAATCTGTCAAATTGGTTTTTAATGTTAGATTGTTTTTCAATATCCATTAATTTAAACGAAGCGTTAGTTATATTCAAAACCTTTTTGTTGTTCTCAAATTCGGGTTGATTTAATGGAGAGATATCATACCCTATGGCGGAGTTGAATTTATCGGTAACTCGTAAAAGGGTTGCACCGTTGCCACAGCCAACTTCAACTAAATCTAAATCTTTATCGTAAAAATTTTGTATTTGATTTATTAGATTAATTCTGCGTATAATGATTTTATCGTTAAAACTTGCCGGAAGTCCTAAATAAATATCACCGTCAAATCTATTTTTATCTACGTATCCCATATATCCTAAATTTTTATTACAAAGGTAAAAAATAATAATATATATTAAAAATGTTAAATGTTGGCTTTGTAGAAAAAAGAGTGAAAGAGTTTTTAGACAACAAAATAAATTAAGTTTAAGTGTTAAAGGAAAATAATGAGTAAGGTTAAATGTTAAAGGTTGAAGGTTAAATGATTGAATGCCCCTAAATAAGAAACTAATTTTGAATGTTGAATTTTGAATTCTAAATGATTGAATGCCGACTGAAAGTAAAAAGCAACTTTAGTCGGCTTCTTTTAGATCTTAATTTAGTAATCAATCATCAGTAAGCTGTTTTTTAATTTTAAGTATGGAGAGGAATAATGTCTGGGCGGTCATGGTCTTACCATGACCGAAAATAATTAATGTAAAACCACTAAAATTACGTTGTTATTAAATAAAAATTATTGCGTCACGGTACGACCGATGACGCCCCAGATAGGGGGTTCGCTGAGTTTTGCAACAACTGCTTCACGCAATACAATTTTGCTGTCAGTTGTTAACTATTAGCAGCTTTACATGACTTTCTTAAAAGAACATGTCGCCCCGCTGGGGCTTGTTATTTTGTGTGGATAGATTTGCTATTAACATTCCGACCCGCTGGGTCTTATTTATCTTAATATTGGCTCTTCTGTTTTTAATTATTGGTTTAATCTCAAAAAAAATAATTTATTCTAATAAATCCCCATTTAGACAATTATTAACCAAGTCTCAAGTTTCCGGTCTCAAGTCTCAGTATTGAATAAGTGCGACTTCCTCCGAAGTCGTGGGGGGGGTATATGGGCTTGGTTGTTACCGACGTTTGATTGCTCTGCAATCATAACGCATAAAGAATTAAGTAGGAAATTGTAGTGGTTTTGAATCCCAAGAATCCCTTTAATCCCTCAAAATCTCCGTTCAGACAATTATTAACCAAGTCTCAAGTTTCTGGTCTCAAGTCTCATTATTGAATAAGTGCGACTTCATCCGAAGTCGTGGGGGTTATATGGGCTTGGTTGTTACCGACGTTTGATTGCTCTGCAATCATAATGCATAAAGAATTAAGTAGGAAATTGTAGTGGTTTTGAATCCCAAGAATCCCTTTAATCCCTCAAAATCTCCGTTCAGACAATTGTTAACCAAGTCTCAGTATTGAATAAGTGCGACTTCATCCGAAGTCGTGTGGAATTATAAGGAGTTGTGGTTACCGACGTTTGATTGCTCTGCAATCATAAATCATTAAAATTGGCACTACTACCAGAAAAGAATATCAATTAATAAAAAAGCCGTTAAACGTTTTTTTTTGTTTAACGGCATTCAGCAATTTAGCCTTCAACACTTAAAACTTAACCTTTCTGGAGTAGTACGCTATTATCTGTTCGCTAAAACGTAAAAGTTAAGCCAAATTTAACAGTTTCATAAGTTAATGGACGTTCGGTATTAAATGGAGCGTTCATTTTGTCACGCTGCCAGATGTAAAATCCGTAAGTAACAGCATTTTTTAGAATAAAATTAACAATCGGAGCAGCAATAGGACTTGCATCTGCAACTTCATTAACAAATTCGTCAACTATTCCTAAACCAACTAACTCAATAGCAGTACTTCCTAAGTGTTTCCAAGTTAAATAACGAGGGAATAAAACAGTTGCTTCGTAACCTGCATTAACTGAAATAAATTCGTTAAAACTAACAGATATTCCACCTTCAACTTTTTGTCCAAATCTTATGGAATGGTTATATCGGTCTAATATTTTTGAATCTGCAATACCGGTTGGACTTAATAAGGTATCGGGGTAATCTTTCATATTTAGTCTATTCCATGATAGGGCTGCACCTGAATATGGAATAACGTCAACCATACCAAATCTATATCCATAAGCATCTCTAAACCCAAATCCAAAACTTAATAATTCGGATTTTAATCCATCTGCATCTTTATCTTTAAGGTCAACGGTATTATCGCCAAAGAAGATGTAATTATCTTGCAGGCAAATGATGTTATCATCTAAATCGTCAATTATTCTGTAGCCTAATTTAAGTTCTGCAGCACCTGTTTTGGCAAAATCGCTTGAAAACGATTTGTGTTTGTACTCTCCAACGCCGTAGTTGAATTCCATAAACGGGTGACCATCATCTCCATTAAACATAGCTGCTTTATAGTATTTTTTATGGAATTTCTTGAATTTCTTTTGAGCATCTATTGTGTTAAATGCAAATAAGCCGACTAATAAAAAGACAATAAGTGTTTTGATTTTCATTTTTACTCCGTAAAATTATTTTTCCACAAAGTTAGACGCATAAAAATGTTGAAATGTTACAGTATTAGGTATGAAAGTCATCAAAATCGAGAGATTATGTGATGTAAAGCACAAACACCTTTGCCCAAAAGAAATTATTCTACAATAATACCAGATTTGTCTTTTAAAGTTTTGATTAATGTGTCCATCAAAACATCATTTTGAACAGGTTTTGTAAGAAAAATATCAACGCCTGCATTATAAGCATTGTCTTTATCGCGTTGAAAAGCGTGGGCAGATAAACCAACAATAGGCAGATTTTTATATTCATCTTTTTCCCGAAGTTCGCGAGTTAATTGCAAACCGTCTTTTTTCCCTCTAAGGGAAATGTCCATCAAAATAATGTCGAACTTATCTTCGTTCAATTTTTCGTAAAATGTTTCAGAAGAATCACATATCTGCAAAGTGAATTTACGTTTAAGAAAGATTTGTAAGAATTTTTGATTTTCAAAATCGTCTTCAACAATTAATAATTTGGGTTTCACTTTTACTGTTTCAGTCATTTCTTAACCTGTTATTATTTCCGTCTGTTAACTTAAAATACAAAAATAACTAATTAAAGTAATAAAAAAAATTATTTATTCATATTATCGGTTAATGTACAAAAAATGTTAAATAATTTTTGTAATTTAGCAATCATATTACAAACAAAATAACATAAATATATGAAAAAACAAAAATATAACTACATTTTATTTGCTCTTTTGGCTTTTTTTTATAGCTGCACATGTACAAATTGTTTAAAAGACAGCTACGATTTTGAAATGCCGGAAAAAATTAAAAATTCTGCTGAAAGATATATTATTAATAAAACAGGGTTACAGTTTTTTAATAATAATATATTCCCTGATTATATAAATACTAAAAAGGTGGGTAGTAATTACGAACTTCACTACATATTAATAATACCCAATAAAGATTTTGTTAAAGAGCCAATATTTTTTACCGTTGACTCTTTAGGCAAAGTACTTGAGCAATATGAAATGATGGGAATTCCAAACGTTGCAGATGTGCCAACAGAAGGGGAGTATAATATTACTGAAGAACAAGCCGTTGAAATTGCTAAAGAAAATAATTTGGCTAAAGGAATGAAAGACTGGAAAGTTAGTTTTATGTGGTCTTCGGAATATGACAAGTATATTTGGGAAGTGATGAGTATAATATCGGAAACTCATTATGGCGAAAATAATTACAAGGCAAAAGGAGAAGAAATTATTATAGATCCTTATGACGGAAAAGTAATTTTACAAAGAAAGTGGGATATTAAATAGGGGAAAATATGAAATATAGAAAACTTGGTAAGAGCGATTTGGTAGTTTCGGAAATAAGCTTGGGCTGCTGGACTATGGGAGGTAAAAACTGGTCTAATGGAAGGTCAAATGGCTGGGCTGATGTTGACGAAGAAGAAATAAGACAAGCAGTATACTATGCCCTTGATAATGGCGTTACCCATTTTGATAATGCCGATGTTTATGGAAATGGCAAAGCCGAAAGGATGCTTGCAAACGTATTGGGTGCTAAAACTAAAGATGTAACCATTGCAACAAAGGTTGGATGGTTTCAAGGAACTGCAGCTCACGCTTACGACCCATTAAATATTCGTCATCAATGCGAACAATCGTTAAAAAACTTAAAGCGTGATGTAATTGATTTATATTATTTTCATCATGGTAATTTTGGTGAAAATGATTGTTATCTTGACGATGCTGTTGAAGTGATGTATAAATTAAAAGAAGAAGGGAAAATAAGAGTAATTGGACAATCGGCTTACAGTAACGAAGATTTTGTAAAATTAGTGCCAAAGGTTAAGCCTGAGGTTTTACAAAGTTCGGCTAATGCAATTGATGACCATTATTTGGCTGATGGAAGTCCGGTTAGAAAGCTTTTAGAAGAAAATCAAATATCTTTTGTTGCATTTAGTCCAATAGCACAAGGTATTTTGTTAGCAAAATATAATAAAAATAATCCACCGCAGTTTGAAGAAGGGGATCACAGAAAACATGCTGAAAGATTTTCAGTTGAATCATTGGCAAAAGTTGAACCAAAATTAGAAGCCTTAAAAGCTAAGTTTGGAAGTGACATTAACAGCTTGGCAAGAGCCGCTTTACAATATTTATTACATTATAAAGTTGTTGGTTCAGTAATTCCCGGTTTTAGAAATCTAAACCAAGTTGTAATTAACTTAAGTGCCCAAGATAAACCATTAACTGACGAAGAATTTAATTTTATTAGAGATTTGTTTAGGAAATAGATGAGTTTGCTTTCTCCGAACCTATTTCTTCTGGTTCGGAGAAAACCGCAGAAAGTTCGGAGAAAACCGCAGAAAGTTCGGAGAAAACCGCAGAAAGTTCGGAGAAAACCGCAGAAAGTTCGGAGAAAACCGCAGAAAGTTCGGAGAAAACCGCAGAAAGTTCGGAGAAAACCGCAGAAAGTTCGGAGAAAACCGCAGAAAGTTCGGAGAAAACCGCAGAAAGTTCGGAGAAAACCGCAGAAAGTTCCGCAGAAAGTTCGGAGAAAACCGCAGAAAGTTCGGAGAAAACCGCAGAAAGTTCGGAGAAAACCGCAGAAAGTTCGGAGAAAACCGCAAAACCGCAGAAAGTTCGGAGAAAACCGCAGAAAGTTCGGAGAAAACCGCAGAAAGTTCGGAGAAAACCGCAGAAAGTTCGGAGAAAACCGCAGAAAGTTCGGAGAAAACAATTATTAAAATACTTCAATTAATAACCGAAAATCCTCAAATTTCCAGCACTAAATTAGCCATATTACTGGGTGTTTCATCCAGAAATGTTGAAAAACATATTGCTAATTTAAAGAAAGCCGGAAAGTTAAAACGGATTGGTTCTGCTAAAGGCGGGCATTGGGAAGTGAATAATTTTTGAATAGGTGCTTTGTAATAAACACCGAACTGTTTTAGGATTATTAAGAAAAATAGCCCACTCGCTCCGGAGTGGAATTCGCTTTGGTTGAAAATTTTCTACCAATAGAGCCATTCCTGCCGGAATGGCTTTCGGTTTCAATTACCAAATCTCAACGCTGAAATCTGAAGTCTGAAATCTCATCTCAAGTTTCAAGTCTCGAGGTGTTTTGAATAATAATTATAGCGTCACGGTACGACCGATGACGCCCCAGATTGGGGGTTTGCTGAGTTTTGCAACAACCATATCTGAAATCTGAAGTCTGACATCTCGTCACAAGTCACAAGTCTCAAGTCTCAAGTCACAAGTCTCAAGTCTCAAGTCTTTACAATAACAATTTTTCTATTGCTTTTAAAAGTTTATTTTAGCTAATTATAAAATTATTTAAAAATAAGGTGATTATGAAAAAATATACGTATCCGGTAATGGCTCAAATTATTTATAGATATGCAAATTTGTTTATTTCGTTTGTGCTTTTAACGCAAATATTTGTTTTTATTCTTTCTCCACATAAAAATTGGAATTATTTATACTTTGTAGCAATAAATTTAATATTGTTATATGTTGTTAATAGATTTTACTTTAAAAATTATAGATATTTTCCCTATTCAATTGAAATTGATGACGAAAAAATTGTTTGTACTAATTTTGTGATAAAGAATAGAGTTGTAGAAATAAAATTAAATGAAATAGACAATTTAACCGGTGGTGTATTTAGTCAAAGACCCTCCACCCCAATTTATATTCATTTCAAAGGGGAACAAATAGGGGTTAATCCACATCTAAAAGATTACAACAAATTTTTGACTACTGTTTTAAGTAATGTTAAACAAGAAGTGTACAATAATTTGTTAAAACATATGCAGATAAGTACGACTGAAAAAATCACTAAAATAAGTGAAAGAATAAAGAAAAATAATTCAAAAACAAAATCTAAATCTAAATTTAAATCAAAAAACAAATAGACTTAAGTAAATAAGTATTTTTCTGTTTGTTCTGCTATATCTGTTGGAAATGCTATAAATAGTAATAGTTAGTCAATAATTTTAATTTTGCAAAAATAATATAATGGAAAAATATGAGGCACTTTGTTGCTTTATTTGTGTTGATATCAAGCTTTATTTATGGTCAACAATTTAGTTTAAAGGGGCAAATAACAGACAAATCGAATAATGAAGGATTGACATT
This sequence comes from Melioribacteraceae bacterium, assembly GCA_963663265.2. Lineage (GTDB taxonomy): Bacteria > Bacteroidota > Ignavibacteria > Ignavibacteriales > Melioribacteraceae > JAEXOD01. The sequence continues at coordinate 1,000,171 of CAXXXM010000002.1, read as the reverse complement.
TGCAAACCTAAGAATCGGGGGCACATATGTCGGTACTTCAGCAAATGTAAATGGTTATTACGAGTTAAAGCTAAATAAGGGAAGTTATCAACTTATTGCTTCGTATATAGGGTATGTTTCTGATACAATAACTGTTGATGTAAGTGCGGATAGATTTGTAAATATTTCACTTAAACCGGTATCAATTAATTTGCCGGAAGTAACGGTTGTTCCGGGTTATAATCCTGCGATTAGAATTATCAAAAATGCAATTAATTTTAAAAATACAAGAAGCGAAAAACTAAACAGTTATATTTTTACGGCTTATACTAAAGGCTCAATAAGGACAAACCAAAGTGTTGATGTGGGGAGTAATAATTTATCAGTTGGGGTGGGCACGGATGATTCATCGGCTCTTAAAATAAGTGGTATTTTAGAAAATCAAAGCAAAGGGTATTTTCAAAAACCGGATAACTACAAAGAAGAAATAATTGCACGTAAACAGACTGCAAATTTCCCTTCATCAATTAATATGTTGACCGGTGGCAGGCTGATTCAAAACTTTTATACTAACGATATTCAGTTTTTCGACAGACCTTTGCCAAGCCCAATTAGTGATGATGCGTTAGACTATTATTATTACTATTTAAAAGATTCATTGTCTTTAGATAATAAAAAAGTATATGAAATTTATTTTTCACCTATAAAAGATTACGATGCGGGTTTTGAAGGTTATATTTATGTTATTGATGAGTTGTTTGCCCTTGTTAAAGTTAATGTTGGGTTAAATAAAGCAGCTAATACGGCAGGAATATTTGAAAAAATAGAGATATTCCAACAATTTTTGCCTTATGAAAATGACATATACATGCCAATTGATTATAGATTATTTGTTGAAGCTAATGTGTTGGGAATAGCAAAGTTTGGTTTTGAATTAAATACAATAATGTATGATTATACTATTAATCCCAAGATAAATGCAGATTTCTTTACCATGGCGGTTTTAACCGTTACTCCCGATGCTGATAAAAGAGATACTCTATACTGGCAAACGGTGCAAACTATTCCAAATACAGATGAAGAAAAAACTGCATACAAAGAAATAGATAGTGTAGAAGCAATTCCAAAAACGTTTTGGGATAGGTTCTCGTTTTTAGCAACCGATTTTGAACTAAACGAAAATTTTTCTTTAACTGGTCCTTTAGGATTGTATAGTTTTAACAGAGTTGAAGGGCATTCGTTGAACTTGGGATTAGGAGTGAAGAAATTATTTGATCATAGATATTATGGTAGATTAAATTTTTCTTATGGTTTTTCCGATAAAAAACTGAAATCGGAGTTATGGAGTAAATACTATTTTGGTAAATATCGTACACACGAAATTGAGGTTGATGTATATGATAGAAATTTTTCGCTTTTCGAAGAATCAGTTGAATACAATGATTTGACATCCACTATATTAAGCTTGTTTAGTAAATACGATTTCCGCGATTATTATAGAAGAAAAGGGTTTAAAGCTGAAGTAAATTCATTGGTTTTACCATATTTGACATTAGGTTTAGGATATGCGAATAATCATGATTTTTCATTGCAAAATAAAACAGATTTTTCATTTTTTGGAAAGGATAAAAAGTATCCAATTAACCAATCAATAAATGATGGTAGAATAAATGCAATTACAGCAAGTTTTGAACTTGATTTTAGAAACTACATTGAAGATGGACTATTTATAAGAAGAATTAATCGTTCAAAGTTTTATGCGGTACTATCCGGAGATATTTTTATTAGCAAAAACAATTTATTAAAAAGTAATACGGATTTTGAAATATATAAAATGAATTTATCAGGCAGGTTAAGTACCTTTAGATCGTCAAGCTTATTTTTTAATATGAATGGGGTTTATTCAACCGGTACAGTTCCAATGCAGTATATGTATGCACTCCCTGGTAACATTTCTTCATCAGGAAAGGATTTTTCGTTTCGTTCACTTAGTGTAGGTGAGGTTTATGGTGATAGAGTTGTAACTGTAAGCTTGGAACACTCTTTTAGAGATGACCTTTTTAAGATATTAGGAATCCCATTTTTCAAAACAGCAGAAATGAATTTAAGTACATATATTGATATTGCCTGGGTTGACCAACAAGAAAGTAGTTACAATTATTTACCTAAAAAATCGATAAAGTTTTTAACTCCTTTTTACGAAGCAGGATTCAGTTTAGGTCATCCTTTACTCCCAATAAAATTTGAATTTACATGGAAATTAAACTATAAAGGAACAAATAATTTTACATTTGGAATAAATACCGTATTATTGTAATATAGATTTTAAGTAATAAGGAAATTAATGGAAGTAAAATTATGTGTTTTAGGCAGTACAAGTGCAGGCAATAGTACTGTTGTTTGGAATAAAGATAATGTATTGTTAATAGATTGCGGCTTTTCACCAAAATATATACAAGAAAATTTTGACAATTTAGGGATAGATTTTAGTAAATTACGAGGGATTTTACTAACTCACTTACATAATGATCATTTGAATTTATCATTTTTAAAAGTAGCCCAAAAAAGCGGTGTACCTGTTTATGTGCAAAAAAGGATGAAAGAGTTTTTAGACAAACGAAAAGATCTGTTTAAACAATTAATAAGAGATGGATTAGTAAAAGTGTTTGAGGAGGAAACTTTTAGTTTGGCAGGATTTGAAATTTCGGCTTTTGAAGTGCCACACGATGTTCCCGGTGGGTGTTGGGGATATAATCTTGTGTATCAAAATGAAGTAAGAGCTAAAAAGATTAGTCTTGCAACAGATATTGGTTATCCTACTGTAAATACTGTAAATAGGTTTAAGGATTCGGATTTAATAGTAATTGAATCAAACCACGATGTTACAATGCTTGCAAATTCTAAACGGAGTAATTGGTTAAAATCGAGGATTCAAAATATAGGACATCTTTCTAATGAGCAAAGTGCCGATTTTATTCATGAAGTATTAAGCCAATCAGTAATTAAACCAAAAACTATTATGCTTGCACATATCAGTCAAGAGTGCAACACACAATATTTGGCTGCTACAACAATGATGAATAAATTACAAACAAAAAATCACTCTGATGTAAAGGTTGTATTAACTCATAAAAATTTAGCAAGTGAAGTAATTACAATATAGAGTTTATTGTGGAAATTGTTAAAGGGAATTTTGAAAAGTATATTTTTTATAATGAACTAAACGGTTATTCAATTATTAAATTAAGCAATGGTATAGTGGCTGTGGGTGCTATGGCAAAACTTAATGAAGGTGACGTTTTAGAGTTGTTTGGTGATTATACAACTCACCCAAAATTTGGGCGACAATTTAAAATTGTTAGATATAATGTAATTTTGCCAACAACCAACGAGGGAATAGTAAAGTATTTAGGCTCCGGTTTAATAAAGGGTATTGGTGAAAAATTTGCCGAGAAAATTTACAAACACTTTGGTGAACGAACTTTAGAAATTTTAGAAAACGATATAGATAAATTACGTGAAGTTGGGGGAATAGGAGCTGCTAAGTTAGAATCAATTAAACGTAGTTGGAGTGAACAGCATGAAGTAAGAAAGACTATGATTTTTCTTCAGTCGCATGGTGTTACTGCAAATCTTGCAATTAAAATATTTAAAACTTACGGAAAAGAATCTGAAAAATTCGTTTTAGATAATCCTTACAGATTAAGCTATGATATTTGGGGTGTTGGATTTCAAACAGCAGATAAAATTGCCAGAAATATGGGCTTTGATGAATTTCATCCAAAGCGATTAGAAGCCGGAATAATTTTTGTATTAACTGAAGCAATGAATGATGGGCATGTCTATCTTACAAAAAGTGAGTTGGTTCAAAGAGTATTTGATATATTAAGTTATAATCTTTTAGAAGATGACGGCTTGCTTGATACATTAATAGATAAAAAACAAATATTAGTATTTGATGATAGAATTTATTTGCCTGTTTTGTATTACTCTGAAAGAAAGATTGAGGAGTCATTAAATGGACTTTTGGGTAAAACAAAAGAATTAACAAAATTAGACGAAAAATATATAGAGTTAGTTAAAGGAAATTTTAGCGAAGAACAAATACAAGCAATTCGTTTTTCAATTGAGCAAAAAGTACTAATTATTACAGGTGGTCCAGGTACAGGTAAAACGACAACTCTAAAAGGGATAATTGAACTAAACAAGAAAAAAGAGAAGAGAATATTGCTGGCGGCTCCAACAGGAAGAGCAGCCAAAAGAATGACCGAAATTATTGGACTTGAAGCAAAAACAATTCATAGGTTGTTAGAATATAATCCTGTTGAATCAAGTTTTGGATATAATGCCGATAAACAATTAGAAACAGACCTTTTGATTATTGATGAAGTATCAATGATAGATACTTTTTTGATGTATAACCTTGTAATCGCAATTGATGATAGAACAACAGTAATATTTGTAGGTGATGTTGACCAGCTTCCTTCAATAGGACCGGGTAATGTGTTACATGATATGATTAATTCAAAATTAATACCATGTGTAAATTTAACAAAAATATTTAGGCAGGCTGAGGAAAGTAAAATAATTATGGCAGCTCATGCTATAAATAAAGGAATGTTTCCTCGTTTAAATGAACCACGGACTGATTTTGTGTTTGTTGAAGAAGAAGACGTTCAAAATATTGTTGAAAAAATTAGAGAACTAAGTTGTAAGATACTTCCTCAAAAGTACAAATTTAATTTGGGCGAAGATATACAAATATTATCCCCAATGTACCGTGGAGAGATAGGAGTTAATAATATAAATTATCTTCTTCAAGAAGAATATAATAAAAATGAATTTGCATTTCAATTTGGTGATAAAAAATACAAAATTGATGATAAAGTTATGCAGCTAAGGAATAATTATGATAAGGGGATATATAATGGTGATATCGGTTTTATTCATTCCTATGAGCGAGAAGAACATAAAGTAAGAGTATCGTATGATGGTAAAATAGTTGATTACGATTTTGCTGAATTGGATGAAATTACTTTAGCATATGCTGTTACAGTACATAAAAGTCAAGGGAGTGAATATCCTTGCGTAATTATGCCGCTATCAACGGCACATTATATTATGCTGCAAAGAAATCTGGTTTATACTGCCATTACACGGGCTTCTAAACTTTTAATTATGGTGGGAACTAAAAAAGCATTAATGCTTGCAATTAAAAATAATAGAATACAACAAAGAAACTCCTCGCTATTTAAATTTAACGGAACTCAAATTGTTGAGTATGAGTTTGACAATCCTTTTTAATTACTACAATGAACATTATTAATACTGAATATGCTGAAGTGTTTTATACATATTTGTCAGAATTAAAAAATTCAAATTCTGATGAATTACGAGTTAAAATAAAACGTTCGGGCAGAATATTAAATGAAATATTAGATACAATTATAGAATCTGAAATACAATCCTTTCAGGGTTTGCTCCCCAAAATACTTTTTGTTATTGACAAGTATAATGTTAATTCAAATTTAGCTTGGCATATTAGAGATATATATTTATATGTTAATCGCATTAGAAGAAATAAAACCATTATTCCTTCCGAAAAACAATTTAACTATGTGATAATTTGGATTTCAGAATTTGTTAAGTGTTTTTCTTCAATTATTTGGAGTGAAGATATATCTGCTTTGGAAGCAGTTGAGTATTTAATTGAGGAAGAAAAAAACGAAAACAAGTATATTAGTAATTGTTTGGTGTATACTAAACAATTGGCTGAACGAGTTAAGCTAAATGGGTTTGAATGTTTGGAATTTTTATGTGTTCAAAATGAAAATAATAGAGAAATTACTATAAGAATAATTAACGAGAGTTATTTAACTGATGAATATTTTGAATATTTATTAAAAATTCCTGAATTTACAAAAATAAGATTTTTAAGGCTTGAAAAAGCAGCAGGTGAGGGAATATATTATTGTAAAATAAATAACACTTTTATTATTGAGCCTGATTATCTTATTGATGTTAGTGATATATCGGCATGTTTTACGGTTAGGGGGAATAATTATAAAATATACTTTTTGGATAAGTTTTTTAATTCTAAACAATCTGAAGGAACAATTAGAGGAAGTTTAGTAAACTCTCTTTTAGATTTACGATTGAAGAATCCAACTCATGAATATGAGGAATTATACGCTCTTGCTATTGAACAAAATCTATTAAAAGTATCTTCAATTAGTAAAACTTTATTAAATAAAATACACGACGATATTAATTATAAGCACTTTCCTCAAATAGTTAAGTTTACTGATGCTTTATTAAAGATGAAAGGCAGCAGTAATATAAATATAACAATAGAACCAACATTTTATTCGGAAATATATGGAATACAAGGGCGATTGGATTTGTTGGTCGAATTTAGTGAGGAACCATTAAAAAAAGAAATTGTAGAATTAAAATCCGGTTCACCACCAAATTATGGGGCATGGAAAAATGATTCAATGCAGGCGGTAGGTTATGATTTAATGCTGCAAAGTGTTTTTGGGAACGAAAGGCGTGGTTCTAATAATATCTTTTATTCTTCTTCTCCTGATAATATGTATAGAAATATTATCCGTAGCGAAAATTTGGAATCGGAATTTTGCAAATTAAGAAATTTAATTGTACTTGAAATTATTAGACAGGCTAATGGAAATTACAGCTTTTATGATGATTTTTCAGTTGAAAGATTTGGTGAATATCCGGTCTATTTAAAAGAAAGAATTGAATCTTTCTACAAAGTGATTTCCAACTTGGCAGAAGATGAACTAAATTATTTAAAGTTGTTAAGTCGATTTGTTTGGAATGAATTACTTGCTGTTAAACTTGGGGTTAGACAAGAACTTAATCAGACAAAGTATGGGTTTAGTTCTCTTTGGAATGAAAGTTATGAAGATAAAACTGAAAGTTTTTCAATTTTAAGTGAATTAAAATTTGCAAGTAAATCTGATAATGGGGATTTTGTTTTTAGTTATAATGGTGCTGCAACTAATTTTAGGGTAAATGATATTGGAGTAATCTATTATGTAAATGAAGATAACGAAAATCCGTTAAGGCAGCAAATTTATAAATGTAATGTAAAAGAGATCAATAACAATTATGTTGTAGTTTCGTTACGAAACGAACAATTAAATAATGTGCTTTTTGATGAGGGAAAAACATATGCAATTGAACATGATATGTTTGATAGTAATTATTTTTCTTCACTTAAATCAATATTTTCTTTTTTTTCAAGTTCAAAAGATACAAGGGGAAAAATATTAGGAAAGACTTTTCCTACCAATGGTTTTATTAGTGTTGATAACTTAAATTATATTGAAAAATATATAAATAAAGCTGAAACGGCAAACGATTATTTTTTGTTGCAAGGACCTCCCGGAACAGGAAAAACCTCAACTTTTTTAATAAAATATCTACATAAGATTTTAGATGATAAAGATAACTCTGTACTAATTTTAACTTTTACCAATAGAGCTTTGGATGAAATAGTAAAACATTTACTTAATAACGAAGATGATTTTATACTCTTTTCCAACACAAATAATGAAAAGTATTCGTTTAAGACAAAATTAAAAAATGAATTTTATAATAATGAAGAAATTATTATTCCTAAAATATGTTTGGCAACAGTATCATCTTATTTATTGTATCAAAATGAAATCCATAAGCATTTCACCCTTACTCAATTAATAGTTGATGAAGCCTCACAGATATTGGAATCGCAATTGTTAGGAATAGTTGCAAATTTTACTAAATTTGTATTGATTGGTGACCAAAATCAGTTACCGGCAATAACAGTTCAAGACTCAAAATATTGTGTAGTTAATAACGAAAAATTAAATTCTCTTGGAATAAATGATTTATCAAACTCGCTGTTTGACAGGTTGTTTAACAGACTTAAAACCAAAGAAATAAATGATAATTTTGATACGCTTACGATTCATTATAGAATGCATAATCAAATAGCAGAGTTAATAAATCATTATTATCAAAACAAATTAGAATGTGGAACTGAGAAACAAAAAGCAATAAGCCCCATTGTAGTCCCTATGAAAACAAAATCTAACAAACGTGTTTTCTTTTATGATATAAAAGAAGATAGAAGTTTTGCAAAGTTTTCTTTGAGAGAAGCAGAGTTTATAAAACAATTGTTAATAGAAGCAGCTTTACAAAAAGAGAAAATAACAGAAGAAACATTTGGGATAATTACTCCTTGGCGGGCACAAATATCAATGTTAAATAATACATTGCATGATCTCCCATTTTTTAATAAAATAATGATTGACACAGTTGAAAGGTTTCAAGGTTCAGAAAAAGAGAACATTTTTGTCTCGTTTGCGGTAACAAATAAACTACAATTAAAATCATTATCAAATGTAAATATAACAAATGATATAGATAGAAAATTGAATGTTACCATATCTCGAGCAAAAGAACATTTGTATTTAATAGGAAATAGTAGTTTGCTTAATCAACTTACCCACTATAAACATGTATTAACAAAAATTTTAGAAATAGAAAGCTGATTTTTAAATTCTATTATGCTGATATTCTTTATTTGACATAATAAATCAAAATAGTTAACTTACAACAGTATTATCTTTAATAAAAACTAAAATGTTTCTTGGTTTTTACGATAATTAATGTGTAATTGAATTATTGGTTAAAACATCTAATGAAGTGGTAAATGGAAAACAAATTTCAGCTATTTTTTGAAAAGTCTACAGATGCTTATTTAATACTTTCTAATTATAAAATAATAGACTGCAATATTTCAGTTGTAAAGCTATTAGGCTACAACAAAAAGGAGGAAATGATTGGGAAAAGTGTGCCTGAAATTTCTCCGGATTTCCAATTAGATGGAAAATCATCAGCAGAGATGTCGTTATCCCATGTTAAACAAGCAATTATTTTAGGTAACAACCGTTTTGAATGGCTGCATAAAAAATTAGATGGTTCGTCTATACCTGTTGAAGTTGTATTAACTCCAATAGAAGATAATGGTGAATACTTAATATATGCCGCATTACGTGATATTTCTGATCATAAAGCAAAAGAATTGGAAATGGAGCAGGCAAACGAATTACAACGTAAACTAATTGCAACAATTCCTGATATAGTTGTTATTTGTGATACAACCGGCACAATTACTTTTGTTAATGACAGTTTGGAAAAGATTAGTAAATACAAAAAGAGCGAAGTAATTAGTAGAAGCATTTTTGAGTTTTTTCATCCCGAAGATAGAAATCTTGCTTTAGAAAATACACAGAAGATGATGAATAGTTACTTGGGCACAGTTGATTATAGATTTATTGATAAAGATAATACAATTATACCACTTGAGGCAAACGGAGAGGTGTTAAGAAATAATGACCATATCCCTTATGGAATGGTTTATACTTGTAGAGATATTAGAGAAAGGAAAAGGGCAGAACAAGAACTAAAAGAAAGTGAACAGAGATTTAAGGCTTTACAAGATGCAGCTTTTTCAAGTATTGTAATACATAAAAATGGGATAATCTTAGATGTTAGTCAGAGTTTTTGTGATTTATCCGGTTATTCATATGATGAATTAATAGGCAGTGAAGGAGTTTTTTTATTTTCGCCGGAATTTAGGAAACCTATTGAAGATGTCTTTTTAAATTATTCAGCGATACCTTATAAATCGAGATTGTTGAGGAAAACCGGTATTGAAATTGATGTTGAAATTCTTGGCAGACAGATTCCATATAAAGGGCAGATTGTTAGAGTTGCAGAAATAAGAAACATTTCCGAACGAATACTTACAGAAGCAAAGCTAAAAGAATATACCGCAAAATTAGAAGAAGCAAATAACACAAAAGATAGACTTTTTTCAATAATTGCACACGATTTAAGAAGTCCTTTTCAAGGGCTTTTAGGCTATGCAGAATTATTAAATAGTGCCTATGATAATTTTGATGAATCTGAATACAAAGCAATTATTGAAAGCGTAAATAACTCGTTAAAGAACCTTTACGGGTTAATTGAAAATTTACTTTATTGGTCAAGACTGCAAACCGAAGGGTTTATTTTTAATCCTACAGACTTAAATGTATATGAAGTTGTTGAATCTGTTATACAAAGATTAACACTAAATATTAATTCCAAAGAACTTGAAGTTGTTAACTTGGTTGAAGAAAACTTACTTGTTTTTGCCGACCAAAATATGATTGGTACAATATTTCAAAATTTGATTTCCAACGCAATTAAATTTTCATTTAGAAATGGAAAAATTAAAGTTAATTCGGTTGTCGGAGAAAAATATTTAGAGTTTTCGGTAGTTGATAATGGAGTTGGAATAAGTGCAGATAATCAGAAAAAACTTTTTTTGATGGGTGAAAACTTAACTTCAATAGGAACTGAGAATGAAAAAGGGACTGGTTTAGGTTTGGTATTAAGTAAAGAAATGATAGAATTACACGGTGGAAAAATAGAAGTTGAAAGCGAAGAAAATAATGGGAGTAAAATAACCGTTTTTATTCCGAAAATATTTCGAGGTGAAAACAGATGAAAAAATTTAATCCGGATAATGAAAACCATATACATGAAAGTAAGATTTCGTTTGAAAAGTTTCGAGACTTTTCTGGAAGTAACAGCTTAGGTTCGTGGGAATTAGATTTTGAAAAGAAGCAATTTCGTCTTGATCCTATGATGAGGAATACATTTAGGATAAACGAGGAATTATTTGTTTATGATTATGATGCGTGGTGGTCGCGTGTTCATGATGATGATAAGTATTTACTTACAGAAGTTCTAAATGAAATACAAAATGGAAAAAACTCTTATGAAGTTGAATACAGACATCAATTTGATGGCGAAAACTATGTGTGGATTAAAAACTATGGATACGTTATTGAGCGGTTTCCTGATGGTTTGGTTAAATTATTAAAAGGAGTATACTTAGAAACAACTAAAGAAAAAGAATCAAAAATTGCTTTAGAAGAGAGCGAAAAACGTTTTAGAACGTTATATGAAAATATGTTGGAGGGTGTAGCTATACATAAATTAGTGTTGGACGAAAACGATCAGCCGATCGATTACATTTTACTTAGTGTTAATCCAAGTTTTACAAAACATACAGGAATTGATGATTCTGAAATTAGGGGAAAATTAGCTACGGAAATATATAAAACGAATCCTCCTCCGTTTTTAGATATTTATGCCGAAGTTGCAATAACCGGAAAGCCAACTCAATTTACGCATTATGCTCCATCAGTAAAAAAATACTTTACTATTTCAAGTTTTTCACCAGAAAAGAGTTATTTTGCAACTGTTTTTCAAGATGTGACAGAACAAAAAACTCTTTCTGAAGCATTAGAAAAAAGGATTGTTTCCTTAACTCAGCCACTTGAAGATGATAGTGAAATTAAATTTGAAGAAATATTTAACATTGATGAAATACAAAAAATTCAAGATGCTTTTTCAACAGCAACAGGTGTTGCTGCATTAATTACAGATTCAAAAGGAGTTCCAATTACCAAACCCAGCAATTTTGTAAGGTTGTGTAATAATATTATTAGAAAGACTGATAAGGGTTTAAAAAATTGCATGTATTCGGATAGAATTATTGGAAAAGCAAATCCTAATGGGCCTACTTATCAGCCGTGTTTAAGTGGTGGTTTATGGGATGGAGGAACAAGCATAACTGCCGGAGATAAACATATAGCAAATTGGTTGGTTGGTCAAATTTTAGATGAATCGATTTCAAAAGAAAAAATGCTGGAATACGCAGATATTATTGGAGCAGACAAAGAAGATTTTAGGAAAGCATTGGACGAAATACCAATGATGTCTCGCGAAAAATTTAAACAAATTTGCGATGCCTTATATTTAATTGCTCAACAATTGTCTAAACTTGCTTTACAAAATATTAATCAGGCACGATTTATCAGTCAGCAGAAAAAAAGTGAATCAATAATTCAAAAACAAGTAAATGAATTGGAAATTAAAAATGCTGAACTTGAAAGATTTACTTATACTGTATCGCATGATTTAAAAAGTCCATTGATAACTATTAAGGGCTTTATTGGAATGATAAATACCGATGTTGCCAACCAGAGATATGACAGAATTGGCTCGGACATGCGAAGAATTTCTAATGCTGCTGATAAAATGCAAAATTTGCTTGAGGATTTATTAGAACTTTCAAGAATTGGACGAATTGTGCACCCTGCATCAATTTTCTCTTTTTCTGATGCAGTAAATGAAGCTTTGGAATTATTGTTCGGATTAATTCATGCACGGGGAGTAAGCGTTTATGTAGAAGAAAATATGCCCGTTATTAAAGCTGACAAACCTCGTATTAGAGAGGTTATTCAAAACATTATTGAAAATTCAATTAAATTTATAGGTGAACAACCAAATCCAAAAATTGAGATTGGCTCAAAAAAAACAAATGATAATGTTATTTTTTATATAAGAGATAATGGTATTGGAGTTGAAGAAATTTACCTTAAAAAAATATTTGGCTTGTTCGATAAACTTAATCCTGAAAGTGAAGGTACCGGTATTGGACTTGCAATTGTAAAAAGAATAATAGAGTTGCACAAAGGTGAAATATGGGCAGAATCTAAAGGAATAAATAAAGGGACTACTTTTTATATTAAATTTGAAAATAATATTAATGAGTGAGGATTATAAATGACTGGTAAGATATTATCTATTTTGCTAATTGAAGATAATGAAGATCATGCGGAATTAGTAAAAAGAAGTTTTGAAGACAATGCAGTTGCCAATAAAATAAGGCATCTTAGAGATGGTGAAGAGGCTTATAAGTTTTTGTTTGAAAACAGAACCATATATGACGAAGGGAATATGCCTAATTTAATCTTGCTCGATTTAAGGTTGCCAAAAATAGATGGAATGGAAATTCTTAAACAAATAAAAACTGAAGAGAAATTAAAAAATATTCCTGTTGTTATTTTAACTTCTTCTCATGCAGAAAAAGATCTTATAGCCGCTTATTCAAATTATGCCAACAGTTATTTGGTTAAGCCATTGGATTTTTCAAAATTTACTCAACTTATGAAAGATTTAGGGTTCTATTGGTTAGGATGGAATATTAATCCATTTAAAACTTCAGAATAAAGAGATATGAACAGGAAAATACTTGTTGTTGAAGATGATATTGCACATATTGAATTGATTCAAAGATCTATTGAACGCGAATCAACTTTTTCTGTTATTCATGCAAAGAATTTGAAAGAGGCAAAAGCGTTTCTTCAGAATATTGTTTTTGATTTGATATTGATTGATTGGCGGCTTCCTGACGGACAGGGTATCGATTTGTTAAAGGATTGTGAAAAGGAAATTGATTTGCCTGTAATATTAATGACAAGCTATGGTAATGAAACTTTAGCTGTTGAAGCCATTAAATGTGGTGCTTTAGATTACATTGTTAAATCACCGGAAACCTTTGCTAATTTGTCCTATTTCTTACATAAAGCTATCCGCGAGTGGAAACTTATTTCCGAAAATAAAAGAATTAATGAAAAACTAAAAGAATCTGAGGAATTATTAAGGGCTATTTTCGATACAGCAAAGGATATTATTTTTGTAAAGGATAAAGAACTTAAATATAAAGTAGTAAATAGTGCTTTTTGTGCTTTACATAATATGAATGCTGATCAAATTATTGGAAAGAGCGACAAAGAATTTTATGATAGTAGTAGAATGGGTTTTATAAACAATACGGACTTGCAAGCTATAAACGGGAAATTGGTAAATGCTGATAGCGAATTTGATATTGGGGGGAGTAAAAAGTTTATTAACATTATTAAGTCTCCTTTATTTAACGATAAAAATGAAATTATTGGGTTGTGTGGAGTAGGACGTGATATTACTGATAGAATTAATTTTGAAAAAGATATTATTGAAGCCAAAGAAAAAGCTATAAAATCAGAAAAATTAAAGTCGGAATTTCTTGCTCAAATGTCTCACGAAATTCGTACTCCTATTAATGCTTTGTTAAGCTTTTCAGGGTTACTTAAATCAGAATTGGAAGATAATGTAGATGATGAACTAAAATCAATTTTTCAATATATGGAACAAGCCGGTAAAAGAATAATTAGAACTATTGATTTATTGTTGAACATGGCTGAATTACAGGCTGGTTCTTTTGAAGTTGCACCATCTTCGTTTAATTTATTCCCACGTGTTTTGGATTTGATGTATCAAGAAAATATTTATGAAGCCAATAAAAAGGGGATTGAATTTACAATTATTAATAATTTAGAAAATGACGAAATATTTGCTGATGAATACAGTACGCAACAAATATTAAGTAATATTATTGAGAATGCAATTAAGTTTACTGCAAGTGGAAAAGTGGAAGTGCTGGTTTATAAAAATGATAATAATGATATTGTTGTTGAAGTTAAAGATACTGGAATAGGTATATCGCAGGAGTATCTGGGACAGTTGTTTACTCCCTTTTCACAAGAAGAACAGGGTTATACAAGGCAATTTGAAGGGAATGGACTTGGTTTGGCAATTGTTAAAAGATACTGTGAATTAAATAATGCGGAAATTAGTGTTGAAAGTGAAAAAGGGAAAGGGACAACGTTTAGTGTTATTTTTAAGCAAAAGCCTTAACTTTTGCTAAGGCTTCTACTTTTTTAATTATTATTTAATATCACTAATTGCATCAATACCTTCCGGCATTGGCAAATAAAACTTTATTGGTAAAACAGTTCCGTCTTTTTTAGTAAGTTTGTCTACTTTTTTATTGATTAATACACTATGTTCAACAAATAAGTCATCATCAAGTATCGAACCAAATATGTAAGACGTTCCTTTAATAATAACATTTTTACCAAGTATAAGTGGGTAATTGTCACTTCCTGTCATATTAACGCTTGATTCAATTCTACAATTATCCCCAATTTTAATGTTCCCTTTAATTATATCATTCCATAAAATTTCAACATTGTTTCCAATCTGTAAAGTTTGGTTTGGGAAAGTAGAAAGATGAACATTTTCCCAAATTTTCACATTTTCTCCAAAAATAATATTGCCGTTAATAAAAACATTTTTTAGAAGAACTAAATTATAATTTAATTTTACTCCTTTGCCAATATGTACTCCTTTTCCTATTTTAATATCTAATGGAATACCTTTTTTATCTGCTTCAAGAATCTCTTCAATAACTGAATCATCAATAAAAAAGTCATCGGGGTCATCAATTTCAATAATATTTTTAATTTTGTTGTAAGCTATTTTTCTTGCAATAGACTCCATCTCTTTTAAAACAGACTTATCGTTAAATCCCATTATTACATGTTGGCTTTTTGGACTTACAGCCGAAACAGTTAAACCATTTCTGTTAAATATTGAAATTAAATCTGTAATGTATATTTCTTTTTGAGCATTATTATTTTCAATTTTATTTATAAGTTCAACTAAATAATTGTATTTAAATGCATAAACACCGGAGTTAAATTCATTATTATTTATTAATTCTTCTTTAGTATATGAGTATGTTTTATTATTGAATACTAAATTATAAGGTTGGTTTTCTGGAAGTTTTAAAATGTCTTTATGTTCAATTATTTCTATTACTTTATCCTTATCGTCTCCGGAAGATGATCCGTCGGTGGCGAATTCTTTAACACGAATTATCCTGCCATAGCTGTTTTCTTCAACTTTACCTTGATAAAGTCCTGTCAAAACCATCATGTCGCAGTTGGAATTTTTAAAACTATCGCTAAACATTTTGACTGTATCGGCATCAAGCAAGCCCATATCACCAGCGTAAACATAAACAATTCCATCGTATTTAGAAGGGTCAACTGCCTCTAATCCTATTTGAACAGCATGTCCTGTACCGAGTTGTTCCGCCTGGTGAGTAAATACAGTATTTTCTCGCGAACCAATTACTTTTATAACGTCTTGTGCTTTAATTCCAACAACAAGAACAATATTTATATTTTTAATAGCATTTGTACAAGCATTAACAACTCTTTCAACAGTAGGAACACCCCAAATTTTATGAAGCATTTTTGAAGTATGCGATTTAATTCTTTTACCATGTCCGGCTGCCAATACAATGGCTGTTTCCTTTGAGTTGTAATTAAATGATGTTGAATATTGTTCAATTAACCCATCAATATTTTCAGTATTAATAATTTCCGTCATTTTTGCACCAATTTTTTATGATAATTATACAAATATATGATTTATTCAAATAAATTTTAGTTAATATTTTTTTATGGATTTAATTTTTAGAATAAATAAATTAAATTAGTAAGTTAAATTAATAAAAATGGGAAAAGAATGAAAAGAAGTAAATATTTAATGTTTTTATTTCTAATGTTTGCCGGAACTGCTTTATTTGCACAATCACGACCATTTGGTTTGGGAATTATGTTGGGGGATCCATCCGGGTTAAATGGTAAGTACTTTTTAAATTCTAAAAATGCTGTTGAAGTTGGACTTGGTGTGGGTGTTTTTGGAAGCGAAAATTCACTGGCTTTGCATGTTGATTATTTATACCATAATGAAGAATTGATTCAGTCTTCTGAAAAATTTCCTGTGTTTTATGGATTTGGTTTAAGAATAAGATCAAAAGAAGAAGCTGAGTTTGGAATGGGTGTTAGAGGAATTATTGGTATGTCTTGGGTTAGCCAAACAGTTCCTATTGATGTTTTTATTCATATTGCACCTGTATTTAAACTTTTCCCTGCTACAAAGTTTGGTATAGATGCTGCTTTAGGCACAAGATATTTCTTTTAATAGTAAATAAATTATTTATTTGGAGGTTAGATGAAAGTTATGATACGTTTTAAATTTTTAATATTTTTTTTGCTTTTATCGGTTGCAACTTTTGCTCAGACAAAAGAGTGGATTTATATTGATAAAATAAATTTTCCTGCGGCTGATTCTAATTATGTTCAACCATTTTTGTGCTCGATGGATGTTAATGACAGATTGTATGTAATTTCATCTAAAGTTACTAACAGCCACGCAAGAAATGCAATTTTTTATTGTGATTCAAACCAAACCGAATTTACAAAATTTGTTGATTTTTTTGAAATTGGAGAAGAAGATTCTTTAACTGGAAAGGTTTATCAGTTGCTTGGTATTACAAATGTTGGAGCTGATATTTTTGTTACTGCAAGAATACCTAATCAACAAGTTCCAGCCGGTGCTTCAAGTGCATTCTATTTTAAGAACGCTGACCCATCTAATTACGAAACATTTGGATATAACATTCAAGGTTCAGGTTGGGGAACTACTATTCATGGTGTGTCTGCAACCAAAGATTCTGTTGTGCTTGGTGGTATTCCTTATCAAGGACCTTCATACAGATTTTACAATTTCGCGACTTCAAGAACTACTCCAGCAAGAGGTTCATTTTTTAATATGTCATCGCAACCAATGGATGCTAATGGAGCCCATACAGGTGCCTTTGATATGATACGCGATTGTGCCGTTATTCCTGATGGCGATTATAATGATTCCACTACTGTATTTTTTACATCTCGAAATGCTTTATCTTCAACAAGTATGAATGGTGGTATTTCTGTTTGGGAAGGTGGTACGTATACAAATCCTGCTGATTATACAAGTCAAAAAGTAATTGATGCTTTAGGACTATTGCAATTTGATTCTTCAATTCCTTATGGAATTGCAGTTGATAAAAAGAACCATTATTTGTGGGTAGCCGGTATTGACTCGTTACGCAGATGGGTAAAAGGATTTTCATTGTTAGGTACATTTGCAACTGTTGCCGATGAATTGCCATCTTCTAATAGTTTTGATAATCCAAATCCAAACGGGGCTCCAATGGTAAGTCCATGTGATGTGGCTTTTTCAAACGATGGAAATACCGCTTATGTAATTGATACATACGGTAAATGTGCCTACAAATATATTTTTGCCGATCCAAGTGGTGTTGATGATAACGATGTTCTAAATTATAATTTTGAGTTAGGTCAAAATTATCCTAATCCGTTTAACCCAACAACAACTATAAGTTATCAAATGCCGGAAGCAGGATATGTATCATTAAAAGTTTATGATATGTTAGGAAGAGAAGTATCAACATTGGTTAATGAATATAAAACACAAGGAAGTTATTCAGTTAACTTTAACGCAAGTTCATTAACAAGTGGTGTTTATGTATATCAATTAAAAGCTAATGGATTTACAGCAAGCAAAAAAATGAGTCTGCTTAAATAATTTTTAATTTTGAATGTTTAATTCTCAATTATTGAATGTCAACCGACGTACAAAACACGTCGGTTGACTTTTTTTATGCTTTTACTTGTGCCTTCTTCCTGTTTCCTTCAACCAAAAATCTAACTTCTATTTTCTGAACTCTGTTTTCTGAATTCTGATTTCTGTTACCATCAACTATTTCGCCACTTGCGTGCTACAATTATATCGCCACTTGCGTGGCTCTTTTTTCGTGTGGGTGTATTTTAATGCTATAATTATTAAGCCACTTGCGTGGCTATGGTTATGTGAGATTTTTTGTTTGTTTTAAATATGTTTTTCCATTAGGAATTTATAATAATGGGATTTTTAATGTTTTTGCTTGGACCTATTACCTATTTCCTTCGACCTCAAATCTAATTTCTAATATCTAACTTCTATTTCCTGAAATCTGTTTTCTGAATTCTGATTTCTATCTTATAAATTCCCACAAAGTGGGAAAATAGTTGTAGCACAAAAGAGAAAAAGAGGAGAAAAGCCACGCACGTGGCGACATAGATCTGTTAATTTTGAATGTTGAATTTTGAAGTCTCAATGATTGAATGCCGCCCAACAAAAAAACGTTGAGCGGCTTCTTTTTATGTTTTTGCTTGTACCTTCTTCCTGTTTCCTTCTACCTAAACAATCTAATTTCTATCTTCTAATATCTAACTTCTGTCCTCTGATGTCTGATATCTGTCATCTAATCTTTGCTCATTTTATGAGGAGCAATCATATTTTCAGGGGCTAATAATTGGTCAAGGACTTCTTTAGTTAATAGATTTTGTTCGAGAACCAATTCATAAACACCACGTTCGGTTTCTAATGCTTCTTTAGCTAAAGCGGTACATGTTTCGTATCCTAAAACAGGATTTAATGCTGTAACAATACCAATACTGTTTAATATATAATCACGACATTTCTTTTCATTAGCTGTAATACCGTCAATACATTTATACATTAAAGTAGTCATACCGTTTTTAAGAATAACAATAGATTCAAGAGTGCTTTGCACAATAATAGGTTCCATTACGTTTAATTCCAATTGTCCGGCTTCTGCGGCTAAAGTTACGGTTAAGTCGTTACCAATAACCTTAAAGGCAATTTGGTTAACAACTTCAGGAATAACAGGATTTACTTTGCCCGGCATAATTGACGAACCCGGCTGCATTTTTGGTAGGTTTATTTCTCCAAATCCTGTACGAGGTCCAGATGATAATAGTCTTAAGTCGTTTGAAATTTTACTCAATTTAACAGCTAAACGTTTGACAGCAGATGAGTACATAATAAAAGCACCAGTATCTTGAGTTGCTTCAACTAAGTTTGGAGCTAACATAATATCTAACTTTGTAATTTCGCGTAAATACTTAACAACTTTAGAACTGTATTCAGGGTCGGAATTAATTCCTGTTCCAATAGCAGTTGCACCCATATTAACTTCGAGGAATAATTTAGAATTTTCTTCTAATCTGCTCACTTCTTCAGATAATGTTGATGCGTATGCTTCAAACTCTTGTCCTAATGTCATAGGAACTGCATCTTGTAACTGAGTTCTTCCCATTTTTAAAATATGTGAAAATTCTTTCCCTTTATTGCGGAATGAATTGATTAACATCTTTAATACTTCAACTAACGATTTGGTCTCTTTAATTAAAGCAAGTTTAACTGCTGTTGGATAAGCATCGTTTGTTGATTGAGAAAGATTAACATGATTGTTTGGGTGACAGAACTTATATTCGCCTCTTTCATAACCCAAAATTTCAAGGGCTCTGTTAGCAATAACTTCATTTGCATTCATGTTAGTAGAAGTACCGGCACCACCTTGAATCATATCAACAACAAAATGAGTGTGGAATTTACCGTTCATAATTTCGGAACAGGCTTGAACAATTGCATCGGCAATTGGTTTAGATAATAAACCCAATTCAAAATTAGCTTTTGCAGCAGCCATTTTTACAACTGCTAAACTTTCTACAAGGGATGGATAGCTTGAAATTGTTACGCCGCTAATGCTAAAGTTTTCTAATGCACGTAAAGTTTGTACACCGTAATAATACTCATATGGTACGTCTCTATCGCCTAACAAGTCGTGTTCGCTTCTTGTTCTGCCCGATTCGTATTGAGCACCAATATTTATTACCCTTGCGTTTGATTGCCGCATTCTACGTGATATTACCCGAGCAACATGCGAAAATATTTTTATTGCTATTGAACCATAATCAACAATTAAATCTTGAAAACGTTCACGACTTAATAAAAATAGTGTTGATTCTAATAAAGCTTTTGCGTTTGTTGAGTGAGGAGAATCATCTAATAATGCTCCTTCACCTATAAAATCGTATTTGCTAAAAAAAGTAAGTCGCTTTTCGTCACCAAAAGGAGTTTTCTTAAATAATTCCACCTCCCCTTCGTAAATAATATACAGGTTTTTACGTGGGTTATTTTCCGTAAAAAGAAGTGAATCTTTTTCGTAAGTCTTTACTTCAATTAAATTGGTTACTAATTCCAATTCGGTATCGTTCAAATCTTTAAATAGAACAATTTTTTTCAAAAATTCTTTAACTATGTTAATATCCATACTTCTCTCAAATATTTTTTTATTAATTATAAATTACATAACTTCTTTATGCAATTCAAGTAAATTAACAGATATTCAAAATTTAATTAGCGGCATTAATTTTATTATATTATAAAAATAAGTTGATAGAAATAAAAAAATAAGTTAATTTGGAACTTAATTCAAAAAGATACATATTTATGCGGAATGAGTATTGAAAGGTAAAAATTACTTTATTTTGTTTTTCTTTTGCGTAATTATTGTTTGTTTTAGCAATTCTGCGGCACAAGAAATAAATATTCCTTCTTTTGCGTTAAGCAATGTTAAATTTAATTTAAAAATAACAAATCTTCCTGATTCGCTTAAATCAATTGATGTAAATTTCTCAAATAATAATCAACATTCTTTTCGGGTTTATAAAGGTGCTGTTGATACTATGTTAAGTGTTGCGGCAATAGGGTTAACAAAAATAAAAGTTAAGGGATATGAAAAATTAAATAGCACAATAAGAATTATTCCCGGGTGGTTTAGTATTGTTCCTCCTTTGCTGGCAATAATTCTTGCTTTGGTTTTACGTCAAGTATTGGTTTCGTTATCTTTGGGAATATTTATTGGTGCTGTTTTTATTTATGATTACAATCCTTTTACTGCTTTACTTCGTTTTGCTGATACAATAATATTAAATTCAGTAATTGATAAAAATCATGCATTAATTTTACTATTTACCTTTTTGATGGGTGGAGTAGTAGGAATAATATCAAAAAATGGGGGAATGGTTGGATTAGCAAATCTTATTACTAAATTTGCTAAAAATTCAAGAAATGGTATGATTTCCACTTGGTTAATTGGGATAATAATATTTTTTGACGATTACTCAAACACGTTGATAGTCGGTAATATGATGCGTCCTATTACAGATAAATTAAAAATTAGCCGTGAAAAATTGGCATATATTGTAGATTCTACTTCGGCTCCGGTTGCAAGTTTGTTTATTATTAGTACGTGGATAGGTTTTGAATTAGGACTAATATCTGATGGTTTGCAAGTTGTAAATTCATCGTTAACTGCTTACGATGTTTTTCTTCAAACAATTCCTTATCGGTTTTATCCAATAGCAACAATTGTTTTTGTGTTTTTGATAAGTTATATGGGGCGAGATTTTGGACCCATGCTAAAAGCTGAAAGAAATGCTCGTAGTGGTGGGGCAATATCTTCTATTGATGATACAGAAAAGGATAAATCTTTATCCGATCGTTATTTGTACACAGGGGATAAGGCACGTTGGTGGAATGCAGCTGTCCCAATTTTAATTATTTTATTTGGAACTATAACAGGATTAGTATTTACCGGAATTGATTCCTTACAAGCACAAGGAGTTAATGATTTTTCTTTAAGGTTGATTATTAGTAATTCCGATAGCTACCTTTCTTTATTGTGGGCAAGTTTAGTTGCAGGTATTGTTGCAATTATTATGTCAATTAGTCAAAAAATATTAAATTTGCAAAATTCATTTAATGCATGGACAAAGGGCATTGAATCGATGTTGTTTGCTAATTTAATTTTGGTTTTTGCATGGGCTATTAGTTCTGTTACAAGCGATTTGAAAACAGCCGATTATATATTGTCAATAATCAGCGATTCTCTCGATCCTCGACTATTGCCGGTTATTGTTTTTATAATCTGTGCCATAACAAGTTTTTCGACGGGTACAAGCTGGGGAACAATGGCAATTGTTATGCCTATTGTTATTCCTTTGGGACATAAACTATCATTGGCTGCCGGGCTTAATCCTGTTGATTCAAACATTGTTTTGTATGGCGTTGTAAGTTCTGTATTGGCTGGCTCGGTATTTGGTGACCATTGTTCTCCAATTGCCGATACAACTATTTTAAGTTCTCTTGCTTCGGGTTGCAACCATGTTGAGCATGTGAGAACTCAACTGCCTTATGCAGTTGTAATTGCGGTTGTTTGTATGGTTTTGGGTGATATTCCTACTGCTTACGGTTTACATCCTTTAATTTCTATTATTATGATTTTAATATTATTATTCGTAATTTTAAGGTATAAAGGGAAAATTGTGATATAAATCACAATTATTTGATAAAAAGTTTAATAATTTATAAGTTTATACTAATAATACGGGGTAAAAATGACAAAACTTAAACTACTGATTTTTACGTTATTTATTTGCTATGGTGCAATGTATGCTCAAACATTTCACTCAATAGCTATTGATGGCAATAATGATTTTAAAACAACAACAGAAAAATTTTCAACAACAAGTAATTCCGATTTATCGGCTTATGTTACTTGGGATGATGATTACTTGTATTTTGCCTATAACGGAAATAGCGTAAGTGGTGGTGTTACAGATAATGATAGAGTATATCATTTATATATTGATACTGATCCTCAAGCAAATCCTACTACCGGAACGGGGACTACTTCAGGTGAAGTATGGCAATATACTCCAACACTCCCATTCACTGCCAATTATCATTATGCCTTTAAAACAGTTGACTATACTGAGTTTAAAAGAATATATACTGGTGGTGCATGGGGAGATCAAGGTTTTGAAACGAGCAATTGGAAAAATACAAATCAGAATTACTGGGAAGCAAAAATTAAACTTTCCGATATTGGAAATCCAAGCAAGATATTATTAGTAGCTTATGTTGAAGAAGATTGGGCTGGTGGAAATATTTGTGGTGGTGTTCCAGCAGGTCTTTTCACAAACACTAATACTGGTGGTGCAATAACATTTGAATCTACTTTTTATGGCTTTGAATTAATTCAAGGTATTTTACCAAATGCAAATTACAATTTAAATAACAGCACTTTTGAAGGGTGGAATGTTAAAATTAGTGCCTCTGTTGGTACATTAAACGATAATTTTAATTATGCAGGTATGGGATATTGCGGTACAGATAGTTTTGATACTTTAATCGATTTACCAAAACCATCAGCCCCTCCAAGTGATTATATACAAGTATATTTTTCTCATAATGATTGGTCTTCTGCATTAGGTCCATTATATTCTAAAGACATTAAAAAACTGGTTGATTTAAGTTCTACTGTATCTATTTGGAATTTTACAGTTAATACAGACAAAATAAATCAGGATGTAACTATAACTTTTGCTGATTTTGCAGCTGTACCGGCTAATTATGAAATCAAAATTAAAGATTTATCAACAAGTTTAACTCAAGATATAAGAACCACGTCCACATATACTTATAATAGTGGAGCTGGTGGTGAAAAGAGTTTTCAACTTATTGTGGGTATTAATGCAGTACAGAATATTTCTGTAAATCCAACTACTTTAGCTTATGAAAATGTATTAATCAATAGTACATCTCAAAAAAATGTTAAAGTTTATAATATAGGTAACGCCAATTTAAGTATATCAAATATTACATCATCAAATGCGGCATTTACATTTACAGGTGGTACTACTTATACTATTGTTCCAAATGATTCAGTAACAATACCGGTTACTTTTGCTCCTACTGCTGCAACAAATTATTCCGGCACACTTGCAATTATAAGTGATGATCCGGATCAAGGAACTGTAAATGTAAACTTAACAGGTACAGGTTATCAAACAGTATCAAATATTTCTACAAATCTTTCTACAATACAGTTTGGGGAAGTACTTGTTGGTGATGGTTTAACAAAAAATCTAAAAGTTTATAATACTGGTGATGGTAACTTATCAATAACAAATATTGTATCTTCTAATGCTGTATTTACATTTACAGGTGGTACAACTTATACGGTTGTTCCTAATGATAGTATAACAATTCCAGTGCAATTTGCTCCTACTGCAGAAACAGTTTATACGGAAACATTGACCATCACTAATAATGATCCTGATCAAGGTTCTTATGTTGTAAATTTAGCAGGTACGGGTACAATGTTACACCCTGCTTTAACTGTTGACCCTGCATCATTAAATTATGGTGATGTTCCTGTTGGTGCATATGTTAATAAAACTGTTACTGTAACAAACAATGGACAAGCATCATTAAATATTACAAACATTACTACTGAACATGCTTATTACACTTATAGTGGCAGTACAACAATTACACTTTTACCAACTCAAAGTACAATATTAACCGTTAGATTTAGACCTCAATTAGCAACAGACTTAAACTCAAAATTAATAATTATAAGTAACGATCCAACAAATCCGACTAAACAAATAGATTTATTGGGACATGGTACAGTAAGCAATGTGGAAAATAAATTTTATGCAGGGTGGAATTTATTCTCTTCTCCTGTAAATCCTACAAATCCGAGTGCTTCTTCTGTTATTGGTGGCGATATTAATCCATATTATTTATTCGTTTATGATAACAGCAATGGATATACTGCCGAAGATACTGTTTTAGCCGGTAATGGATATTGGTTGGGAATAGAAGATTCAGTTAATTTAACAATATCAGGATTAGGTGTATCCGATTCTGTACAAAAATCTCTTGTTAAAGGATGGAATCTTGTTTCTTCTCCATTTTTAACAAAATATGCTAAAGCTAACTTGCATTTTGTTAAGGGAACAGCATATGTAACTCCAACTGAAGCAGTAACACGCGGTTGGATTCAGAATGCATATTATGGTTATTCAAATACAACAAAAGCATACAATTTAAGTGATACATTAAAAACTTGGAAAGGTTATTGGTTTGCAAGTTTAACTGATGGATTAAAAATGTCGTTCGATTTATTTAATACTTCAAAAGAAGTAAAATCGAACAATAAAAAAGCACTTGAACCATCTATTGATGATTGGAAAGTAAACATAATTGCTTCTACTGAAGATGCAAGTGATAATTTGTTAACATTTGGTGTTAATGCTGCTGCAACTGATGGTTTTGATGCTGCATTCGATTTAGCTGAACCTCCAATTTCTCCTGCAAACAATTCTGTTGCAGCTTATTTTGTAAATACTGAATGGAATGCTCAATTTACAAAATTTGCTGAAGATATTCGTAAACCATTTTCAGGATATGGAAATCAAGGTAATTCTTGGATGGTAAATGTTGTATCGCGTAAAGCTGGGATAGTTACTTTGAAATGGGGTAATTTAGCAGAGTTAGTACCTGAAGAATTGAGAAATATTTTTACATTTAGTTTGAGTGGTGGCGGAATTACAGGTTTTGTTAATATGGTTTCAACCCAAGAGCATACCATTCAAGCTGAAGCTAATAGAGTTTATGAATTTGGTATTGGTGTTCACATTGTGGGTGTTGATGATGAAACAAATAATGATTTTAGTTATGCATTAGAGCAAAACTATCCAAATCCATTTAACCCATCTACAATTATTTCATATTCAGTTCCTGAACAAACTTTTGTTAGCATTAAAGTTTATGATATATTGGGACATGAAGTAACAACATTGGTTAATAAAGAAGTTAATGCAGGTAGATATCAAATTACATTTGATGCTTCCAAAATATCGGGTGGTCTATCAAGTGGTGTTTATTTCTATACCATTAAAGCCGGTAATTTTGTTGCTACAAAAAAATTACTGTTAACTAAATAAAATTCTAAAAATATACAAAATCCTCCATATTGCAGTTGTAATTGGAGGATTTTTTATTTTAAACCTTAGATATAATTATGATAGAATATTGTAAATAAATATATTAGTATAATACTTTGTTACAGGACGTAATAATAATGAAAAAATTTTTACTTTTTATATTATTAATAAACATTTATGTTTATACATTTGCACAAGAAAAAGAGAATAAAAACAATCCTCCTATTTACATAGCATTTTTATGGCATATGCATCAACCAATATATTGGCCTTATGAATCAATAGTACAAACAGATGCACAAAATAGATATCCTTTTTCAGTAACTTCAATTCACGATCAAAGGATAGGTCCTTATACAATATGGACTAAAAATGCGGTTCAAAAAGGGATATCAGTAAATATGGGACACTTTGGCTCACAAGTTAGTTTTTCCGGCTCTCTTGTTGAAAACTTAAATAACTTAGAAAATAATGGCAACGGTAACTTTAATAATTGGAAATCGCATTGGCAGACAATTAAAACACAAACTACTACATTAGGAAATCCACGTTTAGATATGGTAGGTTTTGGTTATTTCCATCCATTAATGGGATTAATAGATTATACTGATATTCGTAAACAATTGCAGATGCACAAAAATATTATTACTACTAATTTTGGTGGAAACTACTCAAAAGGAATATTCCCACCGGAAAACGCATTTAGCAATAGAATGATTCCAGCTTTGGTTGATGAAGGCTTGGAGTGGATAATTGTTGATAATATACATTTTGAAAGAGCATGTGAAGGATTTCCATTTAATTTGGGAGGAAACTTATACGAACCAAATAAGGCGGATATTTTAAATCCAAATCCAAACGACTGGATACAGCTAAACAATGTATGGGCTCCTACAAAAACATCGGCACGATGGGGCAGGCAACCACACTATGTAGAATATACTAATCCTGAAACAGGAGTTAAAACTAAAATAATTGCAGTGCCTGGGGATAGATACTTAGGTAATGAAGATGGACGTGGTGGTTTTGGAGCTTTAAATTATGAATCCGTTATGAGTCAGTTTGAATCTTATAATACTGATGCACAACACCCAATACTAATTGTGTTGGCACATGATGGTGATAATTATGGCGGAGGAAGTGATTCTTATTATAACTCCAATTTTCAAAATTTTGTAAATTGGCTTTCTGCTAATCCAACAAGATTTGTATGTACAACAATTCAAGATTATTTGGATATGTTTCCTCCTGATGTTAATGATGTTATACACATTGAAGATGGGTCATGGAGTGGAGCCGATAATGGAGATCCTGAATTTAAAAAATGGCTTGGTGAACCAAATAATGAAGGATACTCGCCGGATAGAAATAGTTGGTCGGTATTAACTGCCGCAAAAAATAGTGTTTTTACCGCAGAGCAAATTGCCCCAAGTGATCAAAACACAATTAACTCGTGGAAATATTTGTTAGTTGGTGAATCGAGCGATTATTGGTATTGGGATAATTCCTTAAATGGTATATGGGATGACCAACCAACACGTGCAGCAAACCAAGCAGTAACACTATCTCAGCAAATTACAGGAACAGACTTAACTCCACCAACAATATTTATTCCACAACGTGAGCCTTACAACCCAGGTAGCAGCGAGTGGGGAGTGGTTCAAACAAATAATATTAAAATATGGAGTTATGTATATGATGTAAGCGGATTACAATCAGTTAAGCTAAAATATCGTTTAAGTAATACTGGTTCAATTAATAATGATAATTTAACTTATTTCGGTGGAAGTAGTGTTGGTGATTGGCAAATAATTGAAATGACCGGCATTGATATCACAGCCCAAACATCCATCCAACCATTAGTTAAGGCTAAAGAATATTCAGCAGATATTAATGACTTAAATGAAAAGTTGGTTGATTATTATATAGAAGCAGTTGATACAAAAGGAAATATTGCAAAATCACCAATAAAACATACCTGGATAGGAGATGGAACAGGTGGTGGTGGTGGAACTAACACGGGAGTAAGTTGGGAACCAACAGAACCTTCAATTAATGATACAATAACAATTACTGTTGGTGGAGCACCACAAGGTGGTTATTTGCATTGGGGAATTAATAGTTGGCAGCTTGTAAATAATATATATTGGACACCCGGTACAGCAATATACTCCGGCGGACCTGCAGTTGAATCTCCTTTTAGCACACCGGATACTAATTATACTATGCAGATTAATATTGGTCCTTTTAATAATTCTATTCAAAATGTTAATGAGATTAATTTTGTTATTCGCTTTAATGATAACACCTGGAATAATAATAATGGACAAGATTTTAAAATTACGTTATCAGGAGGTACGGGTGGAACAACCGATTATGTTATGGATGGCAACTTAGATGAAAGTGCAAATGTTGTAAGCAGCAACAACAATGTAAGTTTGTATGCTGATTGGAATGGAACTGAACTTTATGTTGCTACTGAGTCTGCATTGTCATTAGGTAAGGACGCATTTATTTTTATTACCGATACATTAACCAATTTAATAACAGCACCGTGGGGTAAATCGGGAAAAGTTATTAGTTGGGATGCTTACTTAGCAAATGAAAGTACAAACAATTATGTGGGATGGTATGATAACTCCGGAAATGTAACAAAAGCAGCAGGAACATTTTTAGAAGGAACTATTAATCTTGTGCAAGAATTCGGAACTCTTCCAACCAATTTATATTTAGCAGTTGGTAATTATTCAACTACTGATGGAGGTGCTTTAACAAATCAAGTACCATCAGGAAATGGTAATGCTGATATAGAATCTTCGGAATTTATACGATATGATTATTTAATGAATGATGTTGATAATGAGAAAAATATTGTAACAGAATATTCATTGGAACAAAATTATCCTAATCCATTTAATCCAACAACAAAAATAAAATATTCAATTCCGATAAATAATATTGGAAAAACAAAACTTGAAATATATGATATATTAGGCAACAAAATTAAAACATTGTTTGATGAATACAAACAAGCGGGTACTTATTTAGTAGAATTTAACGCTTCTAATTTGGCAAGTGGCGTTTATTTTTATAAACTGACTTCCGGTCAATTTACTTCATCTAAAAAACTTTTATTATTAAAGTAACCCTTTTACAAAAGTATTAATAATTTCGCTCTTCTTAACTTTTAATAGTTAAGAGGAGTGAAAGTTATTTCAAAATATCCCTAATGGTTCCTTCAAGGTTGGGGTGAGTAAATATAAATCCTGATTCGATTGTGCGTGTGGGTAAAACACGGTTTCCTTTTGTAAGCATATCGGCACCTTCACCAAAAATTAGTTGAAGGATAAACTTTGGTACAATAAAAAATGAAGGGCGTTTTAGTACTTGTCCTAATATGTTTGTAAAATGTTTCATTCTAACAGGGTTTGGTGCAGTTGCGTTATATGCTCCAGTCATTTCTTGGTTATTAATTGCATAAATAAACAAATTAACTAAATCATCAATATGTATCCACGAAAACCATTGGGGGCCGTCTGCAATTGGTCCACCAATAAATAGCTTAAAGGGAATAATCATACGTTGTAAAGCTCCCCCTTCTTTTGATAGAACAATTCCAATTCGTATTGATACGTTTCTAATGTTAAATTCAGAAACTTTTTGAGATTCATTTTCCCATTTTTCGCATACTTTTGAAAGGAATTCATTCCCTGCTAAATCATTTTCCGAAAAAGTTTTTGTTTCGGAATTCCCATAATACCCGATAGCAGAAGCATTTATTAATACTTTAGGTTTATTGTTTAACTTACTGATTAAATTAATAATTGCCCGCGTGGTATTTACTCTGCTTGAAATAATGCTATCTTTGAAATCATCATTCCATCTCCTGCTTAAAATATTTGTTCCTGCTAAATTAATAAAAGCATAACAATTTTCTAATTCAGTTAAATGGTTAAGGCTGTAATCGGCAAAATATTTACAGTTGGGGAAAATTTTTTTAGCCCTTTCAATATTTCTACCAATAATCACTACTTCAAATTCGTTTTGGATTAAATTAGCAACAATTTTGCTGCCTATAAATCCGGTTGCACCCGCAATGGCAATTTTTTTTGTCATTTATTTATAATTTCTCCAATAACATTTTTTGCTTTTTAATGCTTTTTCTAACCAAATATATTGCAAAAATATTAATAACAATAAAAATAAAAACAACTATTATTAAAGTAATAAACATTGTATGGTTACGTGACTGAATAGCACTTAAGTTAGCTTTAATTAAATAAGACTCGTTAGGGTTGTGAGGATTGTAAAATATTTCCGCACTATCATTAATTGGATAAGAATTAATTATTTGTTTAGTATATGCAAAATCAGTAGAGGCAGTATAATCTAAACTAATTGTATTGGCTTTATAAGTTTTATTATTAACCTTATATTCATATTCAACAATAGCATTATAACCGTCAAGTGTGTTTTTATCTCGTTTTATTTTAACAAGTTGGATTCCAGTCGAAGTTACTTCCCCTTTAACAGAATTCCATTTAAATGAATCGATTACATGTTGTTCAAAAATCTTTCTATCATTGATTTCAAGTCCCACAATAATAAGTAGAATAATAATTATTATTGAAACAATGGTATAAATAATGGGACTAAAACGAATGCTTTTGTATAATAGTTCACGTGCTTGAGTTTTATCAATTAGATTTCCGGTAAATAAGTTTTTGCCATCGTCAACTAATATTGCTTTGTTGCTTTTCGTTTCTGAAAAATATGCATTAACTTCAATTGGTGGTTTTTTTGGTACTTTATTTTTTGATGTAAATAACGAAATAAAAGTTTTGTTATTTTCATCCGAAGTATTTAAATCGGTTAGATAATAAATTGAACCTTTAAAGCTCAAAATATTTGTAGAATTAAGTGTTTTTTTAACAGGCGTGTGATTAAATAAAATTGTGCTTGCTTCCTCTATTGTTTGGACATTTTTTCTAAATAAAAATGGAAGTCCACTAAATAGTAAAAAAACTACAAATGAAATGATCAACAAAACTAATGAATCATCATCATTATGATTGCTGATAAAAAAGAAAAGGGCAACAATAAAAAAAATTCCCCCTAATATAGGGAATAAGAAACTCATAAATTTTAATGAATTGTATTCTGTTTTTAATTTAGGATGAATATTTGATGACATTTAATACCTCAATTATAGAAGTTTTATAAGTTTTTTATAGTTGTTAAAGTGCTTAGTTATTCTTTTAATAGCCTTGTCATCAATTGTATTAAGCCGTAAAATATTCATATTATCTTCTAAATCAGCAATTTTAATTTTAAGTGCCAATTTATTAGTTTCAATTCCTGTAATATAATCGTCATAAGGAATTGCCTCATCTCTTGTTAACAATTTAACAGCTTCAATAATATCATTACTAAAACCGGCTTTGTGTAAATCGCCAACAGAAAGATCGGAGTCTTCAATGGCATCATGTAAAATTGCGGCAATTTTTTCTTCTTCAGTTGTCATTTTCATCATAACTCTAATAGGATGTAAAATATATGGCTCGCCCGCTTTGTCTTTCTGATCTTTATGAGCTTTTGCAGCCATTAAAATTGCTGTATCTAAGTTTGACATTAATAACCTCAATAAATAAATTCATTCTTTGTAAATAAATTATTAAATTAAAACATTAATTACTAATAAAATATAAAATATTTGAAAACATTTGCAGTTTACATACACGTACCTTTTTGTCATCATAAATGTATTTATTGTGATTTTTACTCAATAATAAAATTTGATGGTATTGAAGATTATATTAATTCTTTGTTAAATGAAATTGATTATTATTCCACTAAGTATAGAGATGAGTATAGTATAAAAACAATATTTTTTGGTGGCGGAACACCATCTATTCTTTCGGCTGAACAACTTGAAGGAATAATAAATCATCTTAAACATAAGTTCCAATATGAAAAAGAAGTTGAAATAACACTTGAAGCTAATCCGGGTACTTTATCAAAAGAAAAGCTTGAAACTTTGAATAAAACGGGAATAAATAGAATAAGTATTGGTGTTCAATCGTTTGATGATAATGATCTTGAATATTTAACAAGAATTCATAAAGCGGCTCAAGCTGTTGAAATGATAAAGAATGCAAAGGATTCCGGATTTAATAATATCAGCTTAGATTTAATATTTAATCTGCCCAAGCAAACAAAAGAAAAGTGGATAAAAAATTTAGATATTGCTGTTTCATTACCTATTAATCACATATCATGTTATAGCTTGATTGTTGAACCGGGGACAATACTGAATAAACAAGTATTAGATGGAAAAGTGAAAATTAATGATGATGATTATGATGCTGATTTATATGAGCTTACAATTGAATATTTGAATAAAAAAGAGTTTTTCCAATACGAAGTATCCAATTTTTCTAAAGATGGATTTCAATGTTTACATAATAAATATTACTGGGAATATAAGGACTATTTGGGCTTAGGACCATCTTCACATTCATTTATGAGTGGATATAGGTGGAATAATTATACGGCATTAAGTTTATATAATAAACAGATTAATAATAATGGTCAGGCAGCAATCAATTTAGAAAAGTTAACTGACAAGCAAAAGTTAGAAGAGTTTGTTTTAATGGGTTTGCGAAGTACAGGAATAGATTTAACAAGAATATTTGAATTTGATAATAAGTGGTTTGCAAAAAACGAAAAAATTATTAAATTATTAGAAAATGAAGAGTATTTGGTTGTGGAAAAAAGTAAAATTAAACTTACTACTAAAGGGTATTCTTTGTGTGATGAGATTTTATTAAAGTTTAATTATTAGATGGAGCTGTGATGACTAAAATTAAACTGCATTGGCAGATTTTAATTGCAATAACATGTGCGGTTATTTTTGGACTATTTTTACCCGAACAAGTAAAATACATATCATGGATGGGGGAGCTGTTTATTAAAGGGCTTAAGATGTTGATTGTTCCATTAATATTAAGTTCAATAATATCTGGGGTAGCAAATATTGGTAATGCTGAAAACTTAGGCAGGTTGGGAATTAAAACAATTGGTTATTACATGTTAACCAGTCTATTAGCAATTGTTACGGGGTTGTTTTTTGTAAATCTTTTTAAACCAGGTATTGGTGCTGATTTAGGATTGAAGGAAAGCATCGAAAATTTGGGTATAGTTAAACAACCTTTTTCTCAAACAATAATGAATATTGTTCCTGATAATATCTTTAAGTCATTTGTCGATGGACAGATGTTATCAATCATTTTCTTTTCAATTTTGTTCGGTTTTTTTATTACTCAAGCAGATGACAAATATAAAAACTTGTTGACCGATTTTTTTAATTCCTCATTAGAAGTGATGATGAAATTAACTATGTTTATAATAAAATTTACTCCGCTTGGGGTGTTTGGAATTGTGGCAAAATTAACCGCAGATCAAGCAGGTGACACAAATCGTTTAGTATCAATAATGGGTCACCTTAGTATATATATGGTTACAATTTTAATTTCGCTTGGGTTTCATTCAGCAATTACTTTGCCCATATTACTAAAACTAATTGGTAAAGTTAATCCTATTAAACATGCTAAAGTAATGGCAGATCCTTTGCTAACAGCGTTTTCAACATCTTCATCAAATGCAACTCTGCCGCTAACAATGGCAGCAATAGAAAATAAGGCAGGGGTATCTAATAAAATTACTTCCTTTACATTGCCCTTAGGTGCAACAATAAATATGGATGGAACGGCATTGTACGAATGTGTTGCTGCAATGTTTATTGCTCAAGCATATGGAATTGAAATGAGTTTTATTCAACAAATTATAATTGTTCTTACTGCACTTTTAGCATCTATTGGAGCGGCAGGAATTCCTATGGCAGGTATTGTGATGATGTCAATTGTTCTTTCAGCAGTTGGTCTTCCTCTTGAAGGAATTGGACTGATACTTGCCGTGGATAGAATATTAGATATGTGCAGAACGGTTGTTAATGTTTTTAGTGATTCTTGTGGTGCTGTAATT
Organism: Melioribacteraceae bacterium; assembly: GCA_963663265.2. GTDB lineage: Bacteria > Bacteroidota > Ignavibacteria > Ignavibacteriales > Melioribacteraceae > JAEXOD01. The sequence goes on along the minus strand of CAXXXM010000002.1, from coordinate 965,789 downwards.
ATTGCAAAATCTGAAGGGGAAAAACTAACTGTGGAATAATAATTATCAATTATTAATTATAAATTATTTTTTTGCAAATCTAAGAATATCTAATTTTTTAATTAGTTATTTCTAACGTGGGATGACTCGCAAATCCCCGAACTTGGGGGTCATGGTCTGAACCGTAGATGTTTCATAATTGAGGAATAATACCATGGGTGCGTCTTGCCATGACTGTTGAACTTGTGCTGAGGCTGTATCAAAAGTATGAGGAGAGATTATTCTGCGATTACAAAAGAGTTGTTTTAATTACATATTATTACCCGTATTGTTGATTGACGAACTCATCCCCCAGCCCCTTCTCTTAAAAAGAGAAGGGGAATGTAAAGAGCGTATCGCCTATTTATATAATGCAATATCACCATATAATGGCTATTAATGTTTTTGCATTCGAATTATTGTAAATTATATATATATCCCCTCTTTAGCTGACAAGGAAGAGGAATAAAAAGGGGTGTGTGCTATATTAAAAAGCAATAATAAAAGACTATTGATACAGCCTCCGTTGAGAAAGTATGGTCTTATTGGTTACCGACATGTGATTACTCTGTAATCATAATGTTAAAATAGTGCAATGGCAAAGAGATGATGTTTAATCTTTAATCACATAAATCTTATAAATCCCAAGAATCCCCGTTCAGACGATGTTTTTTGTGTTTTGCAAAGCCCACAACTGTGGATGTTTCAAAACTCAGAAATCCAGTTCTGGGGTGTCACGGTCTGAACCGTGATACAACGGTTTTTAGCAAAAAATAGGTTAAATATAGTTGTTTTAATGCAAAATTTATTCGGTCATGGTAAGCCCATAACCACCCAGGAAAAGGAAAAACTATTTAATTATTAGTTGTTATAACCCTTATGAGTATTCTTAGAAAATAGAAATTGAATTTTAAGGTTTTAGGAAGAAGGTACAAGCAAAAACATTTCTAATAAGTCAACCGATGTGTTTTGTATATCGGTTGACATTCAATCATTGAGAATTTAACATTCAACATTATTTAAGCAGAGTCATTTTTTTACTTATAACTTTATTGTTGGTTTTTAATCTATAAATATAAATTCCACTAGATAGGTTTTTTGCATTAAACGAAATAGAATGATTTCCTGCATCAATGTGTCCGTTAATTAATGTTTCAATTTCTCTTCCTAACATATCATAAATTGTTAAGTTTACATTGCCACTTTCAGCAATAGTAAATTGTATATTTGTGGATGGATTAAATGGATTCGGATAATTTTGGGCTAACTCATAATTAATAGGAGTTGTTTTTTGATTTTCAGCAATATCCGTTTGTTTCAGCTCGAAAGTAACCTTAAATTTGCCGCCAAATGAATTGGGCAGATGGATGACTTTAGTGTCTGCAATAAAATCTGTATATGGCTGGTTATTGTATTCAATTTGTTTAATTTTATACTCTGCTAATGGCATTTCTACTGGATTTAAGTAAATATTTCTATCTTTTCCAGCTTGGAATTTGTAGTAAAGAGTAATTGGTTCTTTTGTTACAAAAAACTTGCCGTAAAGGTAAGTATAATAACCTAATTCTATTGAATGATAACCGGCTTTGTTGGGGTTGCCTTTGTTTTCGCCCCATGTTTGTGCTCCATATCGAGTTCTATTTTCGTAAACTTCGCCGTACTGGTGATCAACAAAATATTTCATAAAAAAATCTAAAGTTTCATCTGCCATTTTTAAGTAGATATCTTTTTGAGTAACTTTATACATTTGAAGACCTGCAGTAATTGCCTGTTCCATTTGCCACCAAGCTTTAGCAGTATCGGGATTTCCCCACATTAACATTGCACCGGTAATGCGATTGTAATCCATATATGGTCCTCCAAATTCAGTATCATATCCTTTTTCCAGTACATTTTCAATAAGATTTTCTGCTGAACTTGTATAATCAACATTAGGGTTAAAATGATACAGACGTGCAAAACACCATGCCGTTTTAAGAATGTGTCCCATTATAGTCATTGTTTCGTTTGCATCAATTGCCCAGTATTTGTTATACTCTTCCGCAAAACCAATTGCTTGGGTATTCATACTGGCAACAAAATGATTTTGCATGTTATCTGCAATTAAATAGGCTTTATTTAAGTATTGCTCGTCTTGAGTTATTAAGTATAAATATAATAAGTGGGTTGTAATAGCATCGACCGTAGCATTAAAGCTTTTATCATTTTTCGAACTCCAATTGGCACTACAATAATCATAATATCCAAAATATTGAGTGCTGTTATCCCACATTTTAGTTTCGTTATTATTATAGGCTTTTTGAATCCAATTCCAATCGGTTGTATCGCTTGTAGCTTCATAATAGGCAACGGGTCCTAATAAACCATAGTGCTGATGAAAAGCGTCTTTGTTTGTGTTGGCTGATGTCGGATTACCGTATTTATCTAATTCCCAATACCATCCACCATTAGTATTATCCCAAGCGTGATTATACATAAATGTTAAAGCCTGTTTAGCTTTTTCAAGGTAAGTTTCATCACCTGTTAACATAAACGCACGTATCAAACCATATGCATTGCGAGACTGTGTCTGCATATTTTTTTGAGTGCCGCTTGATGTTAAAACAGTTCCGGTTTTGCTGATGTTAGTATAAAATCCCCCATTAACAGAATCATAGGCTTTTAACCAAAATGCGGCACAGCTATCCACATAGCCAATTATATTATCCGGATTTTGTAAATAGGGTGATTTAATTTGATATTGTGCGGTTATTGTTATTGAAAATAAAAGTAATATTAATAATTTATTCATTTTTTAATAGGTTTTTGTTAGTATAATAAATGCTAATATAATAATTTAATGTTATTTCCCAAGCAATAAGTATTTATAATTATTTGAATAAGTTAATTAATTATTCTTATATTGGTTTTGTAGTTGAAAAAAAGATTAAATTAATCTATAATTAAAGTTTAAAATAAATATATTAATATGGATGCAATAAATATATTCTGTGGCATAGTGCTGTTTGTTTCTATGGCTTCAAATTTAACCGGAGCTAAAAAGGGATTAAAAAGTAGTATCAGCCAACACAAAGAAAAGCCAAAATCGTATTTACAGAAATATCCTGTAAATATATCAGCAATAATATTGGTAATAACTATTGTTGGTGTTTTTGATATTGGCACAATTAAGTTAGATGCAAAGTATGATGTATATAGATTAATCAGTTTAATTTTATTTGCTATAAGTTCGTATATGCAGGTTTTTTCGTATAAAACTTTAGGCGAAAATTATTCACAAGAAGTTGTGATATTAAAAAATCATAAGCTGATAACGACAAAAGTATATAAGTTAGTAAGACATCCTCAGTATTTTTTTCAAATAGTAAGTGATTTATGTGTTGGAGTTGCTTTGGTGAGTTATATTGTAATCCCTTTGGTTTTATTAGTTGAGCTCCCTATGTTTATATTGCGTGCAAAGTTAGAAGAGAAATTACTTTTGAAATATTTTGGAAATGAATTTATTTTATATAAATCGAAAAGTGGATTTTTTGTGCCATTTATTGGATAAATAATTATGATATTAAAAAAGTATGTTATTTTTGTTTTTTTATTAAGTTTAAATTTGCTCAATGCACAACAAAAGATAACGATAATGGTTGAGGGAGAAAATAAAGCCTTTCCTGTATCATCATTTGAATCGAATAATTTGCTTTATATTTCGGCAAAAAATATTGCAATTGCATTTAACGCTAATTATTATTTTAACAAAGAAAACGAAAAGTTAGAAATTAAGTTTACTAATTTTAATGCAAAATTTACGGCAAACAATCATTTTGTAATTATAACCGATAGAAGAGATGATTCTAAAAAAGTTTATCAATTGCCACAATCTGCAAAAATTGTAAACGATGATATTTTTCTACCAATCCCCTATTCAATAGAATACTTAGAATATGCCAGCGGCAGGAAAATAAAATACAATGAGAGTGCAGGCGAATTTTTGGTTTCAAAAAGCGGTGCGGTATATAAACCAACTGATACTGTTGAACAAGAAAAAGAAGAAGAGCCGGTTGTTACTAAAAACGAATTGGTAGATATTACGGGTGTTAAAGTAGAAGAAAAAAGTAATGGTACATTGTTACGAATTATTTGTAAAAATAAAGTTGAAAAATTTACTGCAAAATATTCAAACGATGCCCTTATTGTTGAAATAGGAAAATCAACAGTTGATCCAAAATTAGAAAGCGAATTTGAAGCTGTTGGAATAATAAGAAGCCTTGACGTAAAAAAAAATGGGGCAAACAACGAGCTGGTTTTTGAAATGCATAAAGGTTATACTGCACATGATTCTTTTAGAGATCCAGAAAGTCACGACCTTTTTGTTGCGATTCATAATAAAAAATTGACTAAAATTAAAAAGACTGAATCAAAAGACAAATGGAACTTTGATGTAGTGGTTTTAGATGCCGGTCATGGCGGGAAAGATGCCGGAGCTATTGGAACAAATGGCGTTAAAGAAAAAGATATTAACTTGGGGATAGTATTAAAGCTTGGAAAACTTTTAGAGCAGAACCTCACCTCGGTAAAAGTTGTTTATACAAGGAAAAAAGATAATTTTGTAGAATTATATAAACGTGGAAAAATAGCTAACGAAAATAATGGAAAACTTTTTATCTCTGTTCATTGCAATTCAACTCCCAAAAAGCCAACTGATGCACGAGGTTTTGAAGTATATTTGCTAAGACCGGGTAGAACACAAGAAGCTATTAACATTGCCGAGTTTGAAAACAGCGTTATTAAATATGAAGATAATCCAAATAGATATCAAAAACTTACAGATGAAAATTTTATTTTAGTAAGTATGGCACAATCATCATATATGAGATACAGTGAAAGGTTTAGTGATATATTAAATACCAATTGGAGAAAAGAAGTTTCTATTCCTTCACGCGGTATAAAACAAGCAGGATTTTATGTTTTGGTTGGTGCTTCAATGCCAAATGTTTTAATAGAGGCAGGATTTTTAAGCAATAATAAAGATGAAGCGTTTTTAAAATCAGAAAGTGGTCAAAATGAAATTGCAAAAGCAATCTTTAATTCTATTAAGAACTATAAAGAATATTATGAACAAAGTATGGTTGAAGAAACAAATTAATTAAAACAAAAATAAGGATAATTTAATATATGACAAATGCACAAAAGTGGATATTAACTTTTTTGGGAGTTTTTACAATCCTTTTGGTTTTTACTTGGATTTCAATGAGTGATGATCCGGATGTAAGTAGTACATCACAAATGAGTTCAAATATGGAACAATCAAATGTGCAGGATGAAAGTTTATCATTATTTAGTAAAACCGGTTGTGTTGCCTGTCATGGTGCAGATTTAAAAGGAACTGCTATGGCTCCATCGTTGGTTAATGTAAAGGAATTTTGGAAACGTGATGCATTAATTAATTATTTGCGAAATCCTTCTTCTTATAGCACAGATAAACGCTTTGTTGAGTATAAACAACAATTTAAAAGTATAATGCCATCTTATGATAATATTGATGTTAAAGAATTAGGCAAAATGGCGGATTATCTTTTAAACCTTAAGTAAATTTGAGATGTTAAAAAAAATATCGGCAATAATAAAAATAATTAGACCATTAAATTGTTTGATTGTTTTTTTTACAACAATTGCTGCGGGAATAATATCGCAATCAAATGAAAACATAAGTTTAAATTTGTTAATTGCCGCAATAGCAGCTTTATTAACAGGTGCAGCCGGAAATGTAATAAATGATTACTTTGATTACGAAATAGATAAAATTAATCGACCTAAAAGAATTTTACCTTCCGGTGTTCTGTCAAAAAATCAAGCTCTAACTTTATACTTCGTTTTGGTTTTCATTTCATTTTTAATAGGATTATATCTAAATATTGAATCGTATGCTATTTTAGTATTTACTAATATTATTTTGTTAGTTTATTCTTACAAGCTAAAAGGAATTGTTCTTGTTGGGAATATTACGGTTGCGTTTTTTACAGGTTTAACTTTTATATATGGTGCAACTGTTGTAGGTAATGTTCTGTGTGGAATAATTCCGGCACTTTTCGCTTTTTTGATTAATCTGATAAGAGAAATTATTAAGGATATTGAAGATATTGAGGGGGATGCAAAACAAAAAATCTATACTTTCCCTTATATTTTTGGAATAAAAAAAAGTTTTATATTAATAGTGATTTTATCTGTGTTGTTAATTCTGTTAACAATTTATCCATTTTACTTTAACTTTTATAAAATAGAGTTTTTCATCATTGTAATGGCAATAGTAAATCCGATAATAATATATACTGTTAATTTACTTTATAATTCTAAAGATAAACAAAATTATACCAAATCAAGTAAGTTGTTAAAAATTGCTATGGTAGTTGGTTTGGCTGCAATTTATGTGGGTAAATAATATGAATCAATTAAAAGAGTTTGACTTGGCATATTATAAAACCGGTATTAAATATATTGCCGGAGTTGATGAGGTTGGCAGAGGTCCTATTGCAGGACCAGTTGTGGCTGCAGCGGTGATTTTTGAAAAAGATTTTTATATTGAGGGGATAAATGATTCCAAAAAAGTATCAGAAAAGAAAAGAGAAGAATTATATCCCCAAATAATTAAAAATGCAAAAGCGTATAAAATTACATTTTGTGATAATAACGAGATTGATAAAATAAATATTCTACAAGCATCGTTAAAAGCAATGAAAATATCGGTAGAAAATTTAGAACTTGAACCAGAATTAGTATTAATTGATGGGAATAAATCGTTTATTACCAAATATAAAACAGAAACAGTCATAAAAGGGGATTCAAAATCGTTTTCAATAGCCGCTGCTTCAATTATTGCAAAAGTAGCACGCGATAATTATATGAAAGAATTGGATGGGTTACATCCTGAATACTTGTGGGGAAAGAACAAAGGTTATCCAACAAAAGAGCATTTTGCGGCAGTTGAAAAATATGGAATTACTTTATATCATAGGAAATCGTTTTTAACAAAATATTTAGAACATATTCCAATTGAGTTTGAGTAAATTATGGAAGATAACAGAAAAACAGTAGGGCAGTTAGGAGAAGATGAAGCAGCAAAATATCTCAAAAAGAATGGATACGAAATAATTGAAAGGAATTATATGATTTCGCACAGCGAAATTGACATAATTGCCAAAAATGAAAAATATATAGTATTTGTTGAAGTAAGAAGTAAAACGGGAACTCAATTCGGCTCACCGGAAGATAGCATGAGCAATTCAAAACGAAGACAGGTAAGAAAAACAGCAGAGCTTTATTTATTAACAAATAAATATAAAGAACATCAAATTAGATTTGATTTTATTGGAGTGGTTTTCGAAAATAATAATGTTAAAATAAATCATTTAATAAACGCATTTTAGTTTATGTGATTTATATCACAATTTGGCAGGAAACCCCTAAAATATCTGGATTATTCTCTAATTAATCATTATTTAACTTCTTTTTTTTGATTAAAATATATTTTTTTATTAATATTATATATAATAGAGTTAAAAATATTTACTGGTTCATAACATTTTAAAAGAAGGCTTCATTATGAAAAATAGGATACCATGTATTTTTTATATTTTCATATTTATAACAATTTACTCAAATTCATATTCACAAACTAATCTGATATCAAACGTAAACTTTACTATCGATTCAACTCAAGTTAAAATAACATATGAGTTGGAGGGGGATGTTACAAAAGAATATGAAGTATCCGCCACTATGCGAAATCTTAATGATGGTTCGGTTTACACCCTAAGTTCTGCAAAAGGAGATATTGGGAAGGGAAAATTTGCCGGTGCATATAATACAATATATTGGGAATATCGAAAGGATTATGAAATCATACCAAACACTACAGATTTTGAGTTTAGTGTAACTGCAAATGAAGTTCCTATCTCACAAAATAATACCAATTCAAGAAATAGTACAAAAAAGGATTCAGGTGGTAGTACTTGGTATTACTATGTTGGTGGAGCAGTAGCAGTAATTGTTGTTTTAGCATTAACGGTATTTGGCAACAATGACAAAGATGATGGTGGAGATGAAATTCCTACTCCTCCAACAAGACCATAATTTATTTAAAAATTGAATTTTGACGAGAATTTTTATGAAAAATAAATTTTACTTAGTAATAATTGGGTTATTGTTTAGTTGCTTTTTTAATGTTAATGGAGCAATTACTGTAACTTCACCCAATGGGGGTGAAAGTTATTTGTTTGGCACTAATCAAACAATAACATGGAATAGTTTAGGGGTTGCAAAAGTAAAAATCGAGTATTCACTTAATAATGGAAGTGATTGGTCTAAGATAGTTGATAGTACAGATGCAGTCCCAGGCAGCTATAACTGGTTGATTAGTGACACTACTTCATCAAATAATTGTCTTATAAAGATTACCAACACATTAGATGTAAACGATAGTGATGTTAGTGATGCTGTTTTTACAATACATCATGGTACAATTCAAATTACATCACCAAACGGAGGCGAAAACTGGTTAGTAGGTTCAACAAAAACTATTACTTGGAATAGTACTGATATAGCTAATGTTCATATTGAGTATTCAACAGACAACGGAAGCAATTGGATTACTATAATAGGAAATACACCGGCAAATACAGGAAGCTACAATTGGACGGTGCCAAATACTGTTTCTAATAATTGCCTAATTAGAATGTCAGATGTCACATATACTCCAACGTCAGATGTTAGCAATGCAGTATTCAGAATATATAAACCGACAATTACAATTACCTCCCCTGTTGGTAGTGAATATTGGCGAGTAGGAACTACAAAAAATATTACATGGAATAGCAATGATGTAGCAAACGTAAAAATTGACTATTCAACAAATGATGGTGTGGATTGGTTTAATGTTGTACCAACAATTGCTGCAAATGTTGGTAATTATTTATGGACAATTCCAAATACTGTTTCAACAAATTGTAAAGTGAGAATTAGTGACGTTCTTGAATCAACAACAATTGATGAAAGTGATTCAGTATTTACTATTTACAGTCCAGATTTAAGTTTAACTGCTCCAAATGGTGGTGAATTATGGAGAGTGGGTTCAACACAAAATATTACTTGGAATAGTAACGACATTAACAATGTAAAATTAGAATATTCAATTAATAATGGTTCCGATTGGCAAACAATTGTAAACTCAACTGATGCTTCAACAGGTAATTTTGCTTGGGTAATACCAAATAGCAATTCAATTATGTGTATGGTTAGAATTAGTAATGTTGATGAACCATCAATGAAAGATGTAAGCACAAATACGTTTACTATATACACGCCAACTATTACTCTTACAGCACCAAATGGAGGGGAAAACTTACGTGCAGGAACAACAACAAACATTACATGGAATAGCAGTTATATTGCAAGTATAAAACTTGAATACAGTATAAACAATGGAACTGATTGGATTGAAATTATTGATAGTAGTGCTGCAAATACAGGGAGTTATTCTTGGACTGTACCAAACAACGTATCAAATCAATGCAAAGTAAGAATTAGTGATGTGGTAGAACCCACATTAAATGATGAAAGTAATGGAGTATTTACAATATACAATCCAATTGTATTATTAACATCTCCTAACGGTGGTGAATATTGGCGAGTTGGAACTCAGAAGAATATAACTTGGACAAGCAATAATGTTGCTAATATAAAATTGGAATATACAACAAATAATGGTGCTGATTGGTTTGTGATTAGTAACAATCAAGCAGCAAATTTGGGATTATATGTTTGGGACGTTCCAAATAAGGCAAGTACAAATTGCTTGATAAGAATAAGCAATGTTTTGGAACCTACATTAAATGATGTAAGCGATGCAGTATTTACAATTTATCAGCCGGCAATTACATTAACATCTCCAAACGGTAGTGAAAGATGGCGAGTAGGAACAACGCAAAATATTACTTGGAATAGTAACGATATTGCTGATATTAAAATTGAATACACAACAAATAATGGTACAGATTGGAATGTTGTGCAGGCATCTGTTGCTGCAAATTTGGGAACATATGGATGGACAATTCCAAATACAATATCAACTGAATGTAAAGTAAGAATAAGTGATGTATTAGAAACAACCATGCTTGATGTTAGTAATGCAGCCTTTACTATCTACAATCCAACAATTGTATTAACATCGCCAAATGGTGGTGAGTTATGGGAAGTAGGTACAAATCAAAACATAACTTGGACTTCTACTAATATTGCTAATATTAAAATTGAGTACACAACAAATTATGGTGCTGATTGGTTTATGATTGCCGGTAGCGTTGATGCAAGTTTAGCTACATATAATTGGACAATTCCAAATAGTGTTACAACTACTTGTAAAGTTAAAATAAGTGACGTATTAGAACCTACAATGCTTGATACAAGTAATAATAACTTTACAATATTTAAACCGGGTATTACAGTAACAAGTCCAAATGGAAGTGAAACATGGAGAATAGGTACTCAAAAAACAATTACATGGACGAGCAATAATGTAAGTAATGTAAAAATTGAATATAGTACCAATAATGGTGTAGATTGGATTTCAATATCACCAAGTGTTGTTGCAAGTTTAAGGAGTTATGATTGGACGGTTCCAAATAATCCATCGGCAGATTGTCTTGTTAAAATAAGCGATGTTTCAAATATAAATACTAATGATGTTAGCAACAACAAATTTACAATATATCAACCCTCGTTGGTTGTGTCTTCACCAAATGGTGGTGAAAGCTGGCGTGTTGGGACCTCACAAAATATTACCTGGCAGAATAATTTTGTAAGTAACGCAAAATTAGAGTATACAACTAATAATGGAATAGATTGGATTACAATAGCAGCTTCTACTCCTGCATCAGCTTTAACATATGCTTGGACAATTCCAAATGTTGTATCAGCACTATGCAAAGTAAGAATTAGCGATGCTTTTGAACCGGCAATTAACGATACAAGTAATAACGTTTTTGAGATTTATAAACCTGTATTAACTTTAACAAGTCCAATTGGTGGTGAGAACTGGAGAGTTGGAACAAACCATGATATAACCTGGACAAGTACAAAAGTAAATAATATAAAAATTGAATATACTACTGATAACGGGAATACATGGTTAACAGTAAATAATAGTATTCCGGCGGCTACAAATATTTATACTTGGACAATACCAAATACAGCAAGTACAAATTGTAAAGTAAAAATTAGTGACGTACTTGAACCGGAAGTAAATTCAGCAAGCAATAATAATTTTACAATATATACTCCTACAATTGTGTTATCTAAGCCAAATGGTGGCGAAAATTGGAGAGTAAATACTCAACAGAATATTACATGGACAAGCAGTTTTACAAATAATCTTAATATTGATTATTCAACAGATAATGGGAATACATGGAATTCTATTGTAACAGGAGTAAATCCGGCGTTGGGTACTTATGCCTGGGTTGTACCTAATACTGTATCTACTGAGTGTAAAGTAAAAATTAGCGATGCATTAGAACCAACTGTTTATGATGAAAGTGAAAATGTATTTTCAATATTTCAACCGGTTATTACGTTAACAAGTCCTGATGGAGGAGAATTATGGAGGGTTGGAACAGACCATAATATAACATGGACAAGCAGTAATTTTGGAGCAGTAAAGATTGAGTATACTACAAATAATGGTTTGGAGTGGATTGTAATTATAGATTCTGTTGATGCTGTAACAGGAACTTATTTATGGTCAATTCCCAATACGACTTCAACTAACTGCAAGGTAAGAGTAAGTAAGAATAATGAAGCTGCAATAAATGATATTAGCAATAGTTCGTTTACAATATATGCCCCAACAATAACCTTAACAAGCCCAAACGGAAGTGAGTTGTGGAGAGTAGGAGCAAACCAAAATATCACATGGAATAGTAATAACATAAGTAATGTTAAGATAGAGTATAGTACAAATGCTGGTACAGATTGGGCTGTTATTGTGGAAAGCACAAATGCTTCCACACAAACCTATAATTGGCTAATACCAAATACCCCATCTACTGATTGTAAAGTTAGAATAAGCGATGTTTTAGAACCGGAAATGAATGATACAAGTAATAATAAGTTTACAATTTACCAGCCATTAATTACGGTTACTGAACCAACAGGTGGAGAAAGCTGGAGGGTGGGAACAAGCCAAACAATTAGATGGACAAGTAATAATGTAACCAATATTAAGATTGAGTATTCCACAAATAATGGAATAGATTGGTCAATAATTACGGCAGTAACATCTGCTTATTCGGGTTCTTATGGCTGGATAGTGCCAAATACAGTATCAACAGAATGTAGAATAAAGATTAGTGACATAAGTGAATTGAGTTTATATGGAATAAGCGACAGCACATTTGAAATATATAAGCCTGCAATTACTGTTACAAATCCTAATGGTGGCGAATTGTTAAAAGCAGGTTCAGTACAGCCAATTAATTGGATATCTAATCATATTGCAAATGTTAAATTAGAGTATTCAACTGATAATGGTATAAATTGGTTGACAATTGCAGCAAGCACACCGGCAGCAACCGGTATATATAACTGGTTAGTACCTTCAACTCCTTCAAGTGTTTGTAGAGTGCGTGTTAGTGATGTTAATGAAACCACAATGAACGATGTATCTGATGCCCCCTTTACAATATTCCAACCTGGAATATCTTTAATTAGTCCAAATGGTAATGAATTATGGCGTGTAGGTACCCAGCATGCAATAACTTGGACAAGCATTAATATTGCAAATATAAAAATTCAATACACAACCAATAACGGAACAAGTTGGAATGAAATAGTTGCAAGTACGCCTGACAGTTTAAATAGTTTCAGTTGGGTTATTCCTAACACAACATCAAATAATTGTAAAGTAAAAATTAGTGATGTGGTTGATTCAACAATATATGATGAAAGTGACGCAACATTTATTATTTATCAGCCGGCTGTTACTGTTACTAAACCGAACGGTGGAGAAAAATGGCGTGTAGGAACTAAACAGAATATAACATGGCTAAGTAACAACATAACTAATGTTAAAATTGAATATACTGCAAATGGTGATACAACTTGGAATTTAATTAATGCAAGTGTTACGGCTTCGTTAGGAACTTATTCATGGACAGTCCCAAACACCATTTCAACAAAATGTAAAATAAGGGTTAGTGCGGTTAATGAACTAACATTAAATGATGAAAGCAATAACTATTTCACAATTTATGAGCCGAAAATTGTTATTAATAATCCTTCAATTGGAAACAAGTGGAGAGTTGCTACATCAAATGATATTACTTGGACAAGCAACGATATTGAAAACCTTAAAATAGAATACTCAATTAATAATGGAGCTACCTGGATTAGCGTGGTAAATTCAACCTTAGCTGCTACCGGTAAATATACTTGGGTGGTTCCAAACACCCCTTCAGAAAATTGTAAAGTTAGATTGAGTGATGTAACTGATGCAAGCGTTAACGTAATAAGTGATTCTACATTTTCAATCTATCAACCAGCAATAACAGTAACAGCTCCAAATGGAAATGAAAGCTGGAGAATTGGTACCGAGCAAAACATTACTTGGAGCAGCAATAATATTAGTAAGATTAAGATTGAGTACACTACGGATAGTGGAAATATTTGGACAACAGTTGCTTCAAATGTAACAGCAAGTACAGGAAAATATACTTGGGTAATTCCAAACACAGAATCAAGTTTGTGCAAAATAAGAATTAGTGATGTTGACGAACCAGAACTAAATGATGTTAGTAATGGCAGTTTTAGAATTTATCAATCTGTTATTACTGTTGTTCTTCCTAATGGTGGTGAAAATTGGAGAGCGGGAGAATTAGAAAGTATTTCGTGGACAAGCAATAATGTATCTGAAGTTAAAATAGAATATACAACAAACGATACTACGAATTGGAGTACTATAATATCAGGAGTTCCTGCCGGTTCCGGAAAATATACGTGGTCTGTTCCTCATGCAGCTTCAACACTTGCTCGTATTAGGATTAGTGATGTAACTGATTCAAGAGTAAAAGATATCAGTAATTCAGTATTCACTATTTTTGAATCGGCTCTTACATTAACTTCTCCTAATGGAGGTGAAAGTTGGCGAGCAGGTTCAACGCGAAATATTACATGGAGTAGTTCAAACATTGGAAATGTTAATTTGGAATATACAATTAATAATGGTTCAACATGGTTGGATATTGCCCAAAATATTGATGCTTCATTAGGTACTTATCAATGGACTTTACCGAGTGATATTTCAAGCAATAGTTGTAAAGTCAGAGTTAGCAATTCTAATTCTGCTACTGTTTCTGATATAAGTAATTCTGTGTTCACAATAAATAAAGCAACAATTTTATTGAGTGCTCCTAATGGTGGAGAAAATTGGAGAGTAGGAACAAATCATTACATTGCTTGGCAGAGTAATAATATTTCGGCAGTAAACATAGAATACTCAACAGATGCGGGAAATACATGGCTTGTTATTGCATCTAATATTTCTTCTTCTGCAAATTCTTATGTTTGGAATGTAAGTAATGTAGAATCCGAAAATTGTAGAGTGCGGGTGAGTGACATTGAAGATATTAATGTAAATTCAATAAGTATCAATAACTTTACAATTTCAAAAACAGGAATTAAATTGTTATATCCAAATGGTGGAGAATATTGGCGAGCCGGAACAACCCATTACATTACTTGGCAATCCAGCGATGTGGCAAGTGTAAAATTAGAGTATTCAATTGATAATGGAATTGGATGGAATACTATTGCAAATAATGTTTCCGCAAATTCAAAGTCTTATACTTGGGTAATCCCCGGAGATAATCTTTCCAAGTTATGTAAAATTAGAGTAAGTGATATGGCTGGATTATCTTTTAATGATGCAAGTGATTCGGTATTTACAATCTATCAACCTACAATTACTTTGATAAAACCAAATGGTGGCGAAGAATACCAAATTGGTATTGAAAATGAAATTCAATGGGTAAGTAATGATATTGAAAACGTTAAAATTGAGATAACTACTAATAATGGAGCAACATGGAATAATGTTGTTGGAAGTACTGCCGCAGTAAATACTATTTATAAATGGACAACAAAAGGGAATTCTTCAGATCAATGCAAACTTAGAATTAGTGATGCAATTGAAAATAGTATAAATGATTATAGTGATTCGAGATTTACAATATTTAAATATCCAACCGGTATTACTGTTTCATCAAATGTAACTTTTGGCGACGTTCTCGAAAAATCAAATTATAAGTTGATTGGTTTGCCCGGTGAAGTTAATATTCCTATAAGTCAAACAATATATGGGGAATATTCAAAGGATTGGAGAGCTTTTTACGATAATGGGAGTAGTTCAAATTATTATGTAGAATATGATGGAAGTGAATTGTTTAATTTTACACCCGGGAAAGCATTCTGGATTACATCAAGAGAAGCATTATCCTTGGTTATGGATGTAAAAAGTGTTGATGTTGATAATAACAATTGTTACAGTATTCCTTTACATAGTGGTTGGAATATAATTTCAAATCCGTTTGAAACTCAAGTATCGTGGAGTAAAATTGTTCAACTGAATTCAATTACTTTAAATCCATTAATTTACAGTTGGGATAATAAGTGGATAAATTCAAATCATGCTATGTATCCATACATCGGTTATTATTTTTATAATGCTCATGAATTAACTGAAATGAAAATTCCATATAACCCAACAGGCAATGTTAATTTTACATTAGCAAAAACATTTGTTACTAATCTTGAAATAACTCTGTCTTCTGAAGAGGATGAAATTGCCAAAGTTTATGTCGGGGTAAATGATTCTGCAAAAACAGAATTTGATGAGAATGATTTTTATGCAGCACCTTCATTTTTTGAAGAAACGAACTTGAGATTGTTTAACAATAATATTTGTTCGCCTTATAAGTATTTGTTTACTGATGTTAGACCAATGCAGAATGATGGAATTATGTTTGAATTGACAGAAAATAATGTATCGGGGAATGATCTTAAATTAACTGTTGGTAATGTTGGAAAAGAGTACGAAAATTATGAGTTATACCTTGTTGATAGAAGATTAAATAAATTTTATAATTTGAAAGAAATAAATGAAATCTTTGTTCCTAAATACTATAAGGAAAATAATTATAATTTATTAATCGGCTCGTCTGATTTTGTTAACGGAATAAAACAAAGTCTTAATCCAACAGATTATTGTTTGTATCAAAATTATCCAAATCCATTTAATGCCGGAACAGTTATTCGTTATAGTATTCCTTCAGAAAGCGTTGTAAACATAAGTATTTATAATACAATTGGAGAGTTGGTAAGAACATATGGTGAAGTTAGACAGGGAGCAGGTTATTATGAAACGCTTGTTGAGATAAATAATCTTGCAAGCGGGGTTTATTTTTATAGAATAATTGCTAAACCTACTTCAGGTGGACATAGTTTTAATGAAGTTAAAAAGATGATACTATTGAAGTAGAATATATAAAGAATTAAAAAGGGGACGAAAGTCCCCTTTTTGTTTTTAAAATGTTTGGTTGTTCAATATTAAAAATAATTGAAATACTATTAACTGCTAAAATTAGGAAATGTAATTATAAAAGTAGTCCCAACTCCTTTCTTACTTTCAACAGAGATTTCGGCTTTGTTTAGTTCGCAGTATTGTTTTACAAGAGCCAATCCTAAACCATTCCCCTCAAATTTGCGAGTATATCCTTGTTCTTCTTGGGAAAAAGGACTAAATAAAAATGGTTTGTAATCATCGGCAATGCCAATACCGGTATCAATCATTTCAACATATATATTATTAGCATTCACGTTAAGATTAATGGTTATTCTGCCAAATTCTGTAAACTTAATTGCATTATCTAAAAGATTGGCAAAAATCTGAGAAACAGAGTATTCATCTCCATTAATAGTAACTTGTTCAGTCATGCAATTAAATACCAATTCCAATCCTTTATCTTTCGCAAACTTTGAATATTCAAGAATCAACGGGTCAATAATTTCATGTCGCAAGTTTATCTCTCTGGATTGGAAATCATAAGTGCCGGTTTGCAATTCACTCATATTAAGAATTAAATCAATTGTTCTGATAATTCTTTCACCGGCACGAGTCATAATATTAAAACTTGACTTTAGGTCATCATTTAAGAATGCCCCAATCTCTTCTTTAATTAAACTTGAGAAACTTAGAATTACATTGATAGGTGTTCGTATTTCGTGGGACATTTGGGCTAAAAACTCGGATTTTAGCTTTTCCGACTTTTCAGCTTTTTCTTTAGCTTCAATCAGTTGCTGTTCAATTGATTTTTTTTCGGTAATATCTTGTTGGATTGCTAACAAATTAGTAATTGTTTCTTGTTCATTAATAATAGGAGAAATTTGAATACTTGCCCAATAGAGGGTGCCATCTTTCTTTTTATTAATAAATTCCCCGCTCCAAATATGCCCTGATAAAACTGTATTCCATAAATCTTTGTATACTTCAATTGATGTGTATTCACTTTTTAGTATTCTTGGATTTAGTCCAATTGCTTCATCAAAAGAGTACCCTGTTATTTCAGAAAACTTTGGATTTGTATATTCAATATCACCATTAGGGGAAGTAATAACAATAATAGAAGGATTTTGTTCAATTGCCTTTCTAAGTGTGCGTAATTGTCTTTCACTCTTATTTAGCTGCATGGAATGTAACAGCCCCGATGCTAAAAGAGAAATGTGATTTTTGTCTAAATCGGAATAATCTGTTTTTTTATTTAATACACCAATAATAAAATTGGTTTTTCCATTTTCAAATATCGGCACACTCAATATTTTTCTAACAATAATGTTTGTACCGGGTATAGTTGCTGCTGTTGATAAATTTGAAGCTAAATCGTTTTCAATTAAAGGGACGAAAAAATTTATTGAGGAATTCCAAAATGAAGACTTATTTGAGAGAACATTATTAATTTCTTCAAGGGGAATGTTAAAATAATTTGAATGTTCAAAAAACCTAATACTAACAATAGAACTGTTATTGTCGAAAATAACAATGTAACCAAATTCGCTGTTAGTTTGTAATGCGGCTTCTTTTAATACAAAATCAGAAATTACAGTTTCAGTTGTATCAATTAATTTATTTAGTTTAATAAGTGTTTCAAGCCTTAGTTCATTTAGTCTTGATTCTTCTTGAGCAAGAATCTTATTTGAGATATCGGTAACCACATACATAATATTAAGTGGCTTGTTGTTTTTATCATAGATTAGGCGGGCACGGAACTCAACCCAAAAGAGAGTCCCATCTTTTTTAGCACACTTAAACTGCAGGTTCTCTACAAAACCGGTTTTTAGTAATTTAAAGTAATTTTCATTAACTAAAGGTAAAAACTCATTATCAATAAAAGAAAAAGCATTAATTCCAATTAAGTCATTAGGCGAAGAATACCCAAACATTTGAGCTTTTCTATTGTTGGAGAAAATAATGTTGCCGTCAATATCTAAAAGTGAGATGCCATCTGGGGATGTGTCAATAATCCCTTTATACAAACTTTCGCTTTTTCTGATGGAATCTTCCAGCCTTTTTCTTTCACTAATATCAATAATTATTCCTCTAAGACCAACAGGCTTATCATCTTTAACAATAAGTGAAGAAAATATAATAACAGGGAAACTGTTCCCTTCCGGAGTAACTAAAGAATACTCGTTGTTGGAATTTGCACTTTTATCATATTTTTTAGAAATATTTTCTTTAGCACGTGCTTTGTCTTTATCGGCAATGAATTGTAAAATATTTAAGGACGATATGTCCCTATTGAGATCGATGTTAAAGAGTAAGCGAGAGTATTTATTACAATATGTTAAAAAGCCGTTTGCATCTGTTTCAAAAATAATTTGGGGTAGCAAATCTGTCATTTCCTTAAATTTAGCTTCGCTTTCTTGCAATTTAGAAATAGCGTTTTTGCTATCAGTAATGTTCTTAAAAATGCTTAAAACAACTTTGTCACCGGTTTTGTAGGTTATAATTTTGCTAATAATTTCAAACCAAAATTTTTTGCCATTCCAAAGAACAACCTCGCGTTCAAATACAGGTCGTACATCTACTAATTCAAAAATTATGCTGGGTTGTGAATCTTCATTAGAATAAATATAAGTATAATCTTTACCAATTAATTCGTCAGAAGATTTTTCAATTAATTTACAGAAAGATTTATTAACAGCAATAAATTTACCTTCTTCATCTAATATACGCATGCTGTCAAAAGAGATATCCCACACGGCTTTGTATTCATTTAATAAATCCGCAGTAGATAAGTATTCTCTTCCTAACATTTCGGCAGTTATTAATGATAAAAATTCTTTTTTAGTTCCATTTGTAATTTCTTTAGTATAAAAACTGATATAAAATTTTTCGCCAAATATATATTCAGAAGAATGGCTAATATTAAGTTTTTGTTTGCCAAAAGTATACCAATTAGGTTTGTCGGATTTGTTGAGTTCGTAAAAACAACTTGTTTTTTTGCCAATTAAGTCGAGCTGTATGTTTGTAAAGAAGAATTTTTTTACCTTATTGTTTAAGTAAATAATCTTATCATCTTCATCAGTAATTAATATCATGTAACTTAAATTATCTAACAACATTTTATATTCCAGAGATAGCATGTTGTTGGCTGAGTAAATTTTGGAAATGCTTTCTAAAATATCATTAAAAATTACATTAGAATATGATTTAGACATTAATGACTCTTTTTTGTTTAAACTATTCCCTAAAATAAAAAATTACAATGAAATAAAGAATATAAATTTGGCTTTTTATTAGCTAACATTTATCTTTAAATTATAAAAACAAACAAGGTAGAATATTATGAAAACACCCAGCTATAATGTTGTTGAACTTATAAGAAAAAAGAGAGAAAAACACTCGTTAACAAATGAAGAAATAATATATTTAGTTGATAATTATGCAAAAGAGAAAATACCGGATTACCAGTTTTCAGCTTTTTTGATGGCGGCTTTTATAAACGGCTTAAATAAAGAAGAAACATCTGCTCTTACAAAGGCAATGTTATATTCGGGTGATATTGTAAACCTTAACAAAATAAAAGGAGTGAAGGTAGATAAGCACTCAACAGGTGGAGTAGGTGATAAAACATCGCTAATAATTGCACCTATTGCAGCGGCTGCCGGAGTATATATTCCAATGATTTCAGGTAGAGGCTTAGGACATACAGGGGGTACTTTGGATAAACTTGAAGCAATTCCGGGTTTTAATGTTAATCTTGATTTAAGAGAATACAAAGAGGTATTAAAAAAGGCAAAGATGGTTTTAATCGGTCAGACAAAAGAAATTGCTCCTGCTGATAAATTAATTTATGCTTTGCGAGATGTAACTGCTACAGTTGAATCAATTCCCTTGATTACAGGAAGCATAATGAGTAAAAAGTTGGCTGAAGGGATTGATGCACTTGTTTTGGATGTTAAAACAGGTTCAGGTGCATTTATGAAAAGCTTAAAAGATGCTGAAAATTTAGCGGTTTCGTTAATTGATACCGCAAAGGCATTTAACAAAAAAGTGGTTGCTTTAATAACTGATATGAATCAGCCATTGGGTAAGTATATTGGAAACTGGTTTGAAGTGCTTGAAAGTATTCAAATACTTAAAGGTGAAAGCAAAGGTTATCTAACTGATTTATGTTTGCAGCTTGCCGGGACAATGATTTATTTAGGTGAAAAGGCGGAGTCCATTGAAGATGGAATTAATAAAGCAAAAGAATTGATAGAAAATGGTAAAGCTTTTGATAAATTTGTTGAAATAGTAAAACTTCAGGGAGGAGATGTTGATTACATTCTAAATCCGGAACAATATCCAAAATGTAAATATATTGTAAAAGTAAAATCTAAAGTAACAGGATATTTACATGCTGTTGATACTTACGAAATAGGAATGGCATCACTTGAACTTGGAGCAGGCAGATTGAAAAAAGAAGATGTTATTGATCCGGCTGCCGGAATAATTTTCTATCCTGAAATTGGGGATTATATAAAAGAAGGTGATGTTATTGCCGAATTACATTCAAACAAAAAGCTTACGGTTGCTAACAGTAATAAAGTAGTAAATGCTTTGCTTATTTCGGAAAAGAAATGTAAAAAAGCTAAATTAATTCATAAAGTTATATCTTAAAGAGCTGATTGTTTAATGAATAAACTAATGTGTATTATAATGCTATTTCTTTTAACGGGCATAAATTATGCCCAAAAAGATATTAGTAAAAATGATGAAATTGTCCAAATTATAGACTCCTTGAGCAGGGATTATGGAAAGATAAATCGATTGTTATATGTTAATGTTGAAACTCAAAAAATGTTTTTTATAGAAAAGAATGAAATAAAAAAAATGTATCCCATTAGTACCGGAGCAGCAGGCTCTGAATATGGAGCAGTAAAAGGCTCATTAAAAACTCCATTAGGGGTTCTAAGAATTGTGGATAAAATTGGCGACAATGCACCTGTTGGAGAAATATTTAAATGGAAAAGGGATATGGGTAAAAAAGCAACAATTTATACTGAAAAAGGGAGTTACCCTAAAAATATTAGAGATGATGTACTTACCCGGGTTATTATATTAGATGGTCAAGAAAAAGGAATTAATAAAGGTAAAAATAAAGCGGGGAAAAGTGTTGATGCCTTTCAAAGAGGAATTTATATACATGGCACAAACAATGAAGCTGATATTGGGACCCCTGCAAGTCATGGTTGTGTGAGAATGATAAATACCGATATTGTAGAACTATATGAATTTGTTAAAAAAGGAGATTATGTTTTTATAAAGTAATTATTTTAGAATGCTTTTATAAAGATTTATATACTTTGTTGCAACTATTTCATTTGTAAAGCTCGTAATAACCTTATTACGGGCTTTATTATTAAGTGCCAACAATCGTTCTCTATCGCTTAAAATCCAAATAATTGCCTCAGTTAAACTTTCCACAGATTCTGGTTTTGCTAAGTATCCGTTTTCTCTATCAACAATCATATCACTCATACCGCCAATATCAAAAGCGGCAACGGGAGTTCCACATGAAAGAGATTCCATTACAGTATTCGGTAAATTATCTTCCAACGATGGGGCAATAAAAACATCGGCAGCACTATATATTTTTGCCAATAGTTTAGTGTCTGAAATTCGTCCAAACGAAGTTGTTTTAAACGGGATTTTTAATTCATCTGTATTTTTTGAAGAACCAAAGATTAAAACTTCAATGTTATCATTCCCTGAACTTGAGGTGTTCCATAATCTATTTAAACTCTCTAATAAATAGTATAAACCCTTTCGTTTGTCTGCAAGTGTCATCGTTCCAAACAATATATATTTTTTGTTAGGAGCAAGATTTAATTGTTTACGAACTTCTGTTTTATCGAAAGGGAAAAAAGTGTTTATATCAATTGGATTAGGAATAGCGGTTGTTTTTTTGTCCTTTAATAACTGACTTTTTTGGGTTTCATTTGCAAGCCAGTTGCTGCAAGTTACAATATTTATATCAAAGTTTTCAAAAAGCGATTTTTTCTGATTGAATATTTTATTTGATAAATCTATTTCTGATGACTTTTTAAGATATGGACAAAACTTGCATTCGGTTGTAAATTTATTGCAGCCTCCGGTATAATGACAACCACCTGTAAAAGCCCACATATCGTGAAAAGTCCAAACAATTTTTTTATTTTGATTTTTTAATTTTTGAAGGGTGTCCAAAGAAAAAAATCCACCATTGATCCAATGAAAATGTAAAATATCAGCTTCAATAACTTTTGGATGTTTTGAAATATCAACCCCTAAATAGGGGAAAGAGAATCTTCCCATTTCAGGATGAGTAAACAATTTTATTGCGGTTAAATCAAGTCCAATTCTAAAAAAACGAGTAATCTTTTGAAAGGGTGTATTTGAAAATTCGTTCACAAATTCCAACTTGCTTATTTTCGATTGTGTTAAAATCTCAGAATCAATCCCTTGAGCACGTAATGCATTGTTAATTGCAAAACAAGCTTTACTTGCCCCACCAAGTGTATCGTAATTATTTATGTGAAGAATTTTCATTTCATTTATATCCAAAAATATTCAATTGTAAATCCATATCAGGATTGTTTTTATTTGTTTTGTTAATAAATGGTTGAGGTCTATCGGCTTCGGGTTTAATAAAATATCTAAATCCATTGTCGGTTAAAATGGTTAGAATTTCATTCAGTTTTTGTTGATTGTTTTTATAAGAATGATACTCAATAAAAATATTGTCTACATTTTGAAGAGAATTTTTACAATCACATAAAACCTCATACTCTGCTCCTTCAATATCCATTTTTAGAAAGTCAATATGTTTAGTGTTTTCTAAAAGTTCTTTTAATCTTATTGACTCAACAAGGTTAGTGTTATGGCTTTTTGTAGTTGCAATTGAAGAGCCATCAGCCCCCTCACTTAAAAAATTAACACCATTGTTATTAGTCCATACTGCCTTTTTATTAAGCTCTATATTCTTAAGGTTATTAATTTTAATGTTTTTTTCAAGATAAGAAAATATTTTATTCTCCGGTTCAAATGCAAGTATTTTTGCATTAGGGAACAAGCTGTTAAAATATATAACACTTAAACCAATGTTAGCACCACAATCAATAATTATAGGTGAATCAGAAGTGGAATTAAATTTATAATTTTGGTCTACAAAAATTTCTTTAAACTGCCAGACGTAAGATAAAGCATCGGGAATGTAAAATTTGTAATTCCCAAAATTTGAATTTACTTCTTTATATCTTTTAGCATTCCCAAATTTTAAAACCTCTTTCATGAACTTGGTATAGTTCTTTTGTCTAAAAAATTTGGATGGCTCTCTAAATAAAATTTCTAAAAATAATCTCATAATTCCACATTAAATTTGTTATCGGTAACAAAATTAAAAGCATTTATATAGCCTTTAAGAACAGTAGCAATATTAACTTCGTTTTTAATAATTGATAAAGAAGCTTCGCCATATTGTTTAATTCTGTCTTTGCTTTCTAAAATATAGCCAATCTTAGATGCTAAATCATCTAAGTCGTCAGTATTAAAAAATAATCCATTATAATTATTACGAACTAATTTTTTTTCAGTTCCGTCGCAAACCGAACAAATTACTGGTTTACCAAACAACATTGCTTCATTAATTGAAAGTCCGCCAATTCCGGCTATAACATAAATTGTTGAATCCAGTAGATACCTTCCAAGTTGAATAGGATCATAAACGGCTCCAACAAATTTAATACAATTTCCCAAGCCTAATTCTTTTACTTGAGAATGCAGATTACTTTCTTCGGGACCGCTGCCAATTATAACTAATTCAATATTTGGAAAATTTTTCTTTAATTTATTAATGGCATTGATTAATAAATCAACCTTCTTCCATTTTACAAGTCGTCCTACATGAATAATTCTTGTTGATGATTCAGGTAGTAGTGGTTTAATATTTAAAGCAGCTTCTTTTGCCTTAAAAAGTAAATCGGTATCTGGGGAATTGTATGTAATAAATATACTTTCCTTATTAACACAGTAGGTTGGTAAAATGTCTAAAGCATCTTCAACATAGTTTACATGAGCATCAAAAAAGCGGTAATAAACTAATCTCATCACAGAAAAAAATATAAAGTAAACCCTTTTACTTAATGTTAAATTAAATGGTGTTAAATCTTCATTTAATAATACTAAATTTTTTCCTGTTAGTCCGTCTGAAAATTTTGGTAACAAAAATGGAATATCTTTATAAATAAGTTTAACCCCCTTTAATTTTAGATAAATAAATATCCAAGGGAAAAACAATAAAGCCAAATTATAAGGCCAGACAAACACAATAATTTCAGGTTTTATATCTCGAATTGCATTGAGAAAACCTTTGTAAAAATATTTTTTATAATATGTCTTATATTCAGGAAGTTTATTTACAACAAAATCAATTCCTTCGACTGATTGGTGAACCCCTTTTCCTAAAGTAGTATTTGCTACATCGGGAATTATAACATTAATATCAATGTTTTTAATACTGTTTAAGCGGCTTAAAACAAAGTTATAATAATGAGGAAGTCCATTAAATGTAAATAATACTTTCATTAAATATTTAAGCAGTTATTTGTTCTATAAAAAATGCATGTACATGTAGAATGAGCAGTAACGGGAGAAATACCCCAAAAATCTAATTTCTTAAATCCTTTATTTAGTAAACCACTAACACCTAACTCGTAATTTTTTAAATTAGCATTGTCAAAAAATATAACCCCATTATCACTTAAGTATTGAGGGGCTAACTCTGCACAGTAATTTCTATCTCTACCATCAATAATAACAATATCAAACTTAGTATTGTGGTTTGATATTTCTTTAGCATAGTCACTATGATATTCTAATTTGTGATATATAATTTTACAATTACCAGGTAATTTAGTTTTAACTAAGTCATACCATCCTTTATCGTTTTCAACAGAAGTAATATTTTTTATTCTTTTGGAGAACCAAAGAGTCGAATTGCCACTTCCGTACTCAAATGCTGTTAAATTTTTATTTAAGCGAGGTTCAATAAACTTAGTAAATGGATATGTACACCAAGGAATAGGTTCGCCGTTTTTGTTAACAGCTTGTTTTGTTTTATAGCTTTTAAACCAACCATCATCTTTAATTGCACTATTAATATAAAGTTGAACAATACCACCAAGATTTACAGAATTTAACAATTTCCAAACAACATTACGAATCGGTTTACTCATTTTTAGCCTTATTATTCAAAATATTAGAGAATAAGTCAATTAATTTTTCTTTTGATTTTACAGGGTGTAAAATCGATATAAAAACTTTTTTAATTGTTATTAATTCATTTTCTTCATAAAAATTAAAAGGAATTAAAATAAATGGGAAAATGAAAGAGATTACAACTTTAACGCTTATGCTAACAAACAAAGTACTATTATCAATGTAAGTACTTAATAAATAAAAACTAATACCAATAAAAAGCATTAATACTAATTTTTTTATTTCAAAATTAATTTTATACTGTTTGTTGCCCGCAATGTGCGAAAATATTAATAAAAATACAAAAGCAGCCAATGTATCAATTGCGGCACCAAGCATTCCAAGTTTTGGTATAAGCCAAAAATTTAGAGCGAGATTAAGTCCGGCAGCAATTAGATTAATTATTGCAACAGAATTAGTTTTTCCTGTTAAATACATTCCCAATGAAGTAATCATACTCATTCCAAAAATCACATAAGATAATGTAATCCATGGTACTACGGTATAGGCAGGATAATAGCTGCTGCTTGAAGAAAATATTATTATTAATTCTCTGCTAAACATAGATAAAGCTAATCCAGCCCAAACTAAAATAAAAGTAAAATATGTCATTATTTTAGAATAAAACCTAACATCGCCATCCTTTTTATAATAATTATATGCCATTGGCAATAAAGTTAAACTAAAAGGCATAATAACAAACATGTTTAACACACCGGCAACTTTATAGCCAAGTTCATATAACCCTAAATCTCTTGCACCGGCTAAATATTTAAGAACATATCTATCACTTCCGTTAAGTAAATTCATAGCGAGTGCACCAAAAATTAACGGAAACCCAAACTTTAATGATTCCGGAATTATAGCCTTATTAATTCTAAAATCCATTTTTTTTATCATCATTGGAATAATAAGAATGGTATTAATTATTTCACCTGCCAACTGTCCATATAAAACGGCTTCAATGCCTTGCTCTAAAAAGACAATAAGATAAATGGTAAGTAGAAGTGTAACTAATAGTTTTAATATTCCAATTGAAGAATACGCCACAGAACGTTCATCTGCCCGAAGTTGGTTTAAAAATAGAATATTTAGAATTGTAAACGAAATAATATAAATTGTAATGCGAAAATAAAGATAATACTCTTCCGGTTTAGAAAATAAATGAGTTATTTGAGGTAGTATTAATTCACTTAGTAAAGTAAAAACGATAACAATGCTAATAAGCATAACAGTTAAAGTAAAAAAGATGGAACGTTTATCTTTTTTATATTCAATTGCATTATTAAACCGAATTACTGATTGTCCTTGTCCGGCAACTAATACTTGCGAAATTATAGTAATGGTGATAAGTAGTAATCCCAAATCACCATACTGTTCAGGAGTAAAATAATCAGTATAAATTGGTAATAAAATAATACCAATTGCTTTAGTAGCAACATTGCTTATACTATAAACGGCAGAATGCTTAACTGCATGTTTTAATTTAGTTAACATTTAAGCGTTTTTCTCGGTTGGCTTTTTAGAAATAAATATTCCAATAAACAAACCAATGAAAGTTAAACTACTAAATATTAAAGCTAAATACTTAGTAATAAAAAACGATTCAGGTGCATAACTTAATTCAATCTTGTTTTCACCTTTAGGAACAACAATCCCCGCAAATCCATAATTTGCTTTGTAAATTTTAGTATCTATTCCATTAACTTTGGCTTTCCATCCGGGAAGATAAGTATTTCCAATAAATAAAAAGTTGCTGCCATTATTCTGGGAACTTAAAACAATTTTCTCATCTGTATATTTTTCAACTTTTAATGTAGTTGTTGAATCAATAGTATCAACTTTCAAAGTTTCATCAACAAAAGCCATTTGTTTAGGATCAAATTCGTTGTTTTTTATTTTATTAAGAATATCAATTCCTGCAAGTTTTTCAACTTTGTTAACAAAATAAAAACGAGGTAATGCGTTAGTGTTTACAAAAACATAATCTTTTTCTTGATTAGCTTTTAACTCTAATCCGGGAAACGTTACAGGTTGATCTATAATAATGTACTTAACATTAAGCATACGCCATAATGTTTCGTTAACTGTTCCTACTACATCAATAATATCTTGATACGTACGTGGCTTAATTGATGAATATCCAGCAAAATCTTCTTCTAAAAAGTAAGCATTAAAATTTGAATTGTGTTGAATTGAACCAATTGAATTATCACGTTTAAGATTTAATAATCTATGAGGTTCGTTATCTTTAAATGACTTTATAGCAGTAATATAATAAGGTTGTCTAAAAGTTTGTTCAATATCTGCATCGTGAGTATATTTTGCACCTCTGTTGCCAATTCTTGCTAAGTCAAAAAAGTTAAAAACAATTAAAAGAATAATTAAAATATCTAAACTTATCATTGACTTTATATAAGCATAAATTAATGCAAAGGATAGGGTTATTAATGCCATTCCTAACATCAAATCTGTTGTAAACATGTCAGCCATATAATCTTTCAAAGCCATAAACATTTGAGCTTTTTGTTGATTAGCAGCCTGGATACTTGCAATATATGAATCTACTCTTCCAATAAACCACTGACTAATTGCTGAATTTAATATTATACTTAAAACTAAACCAACCAATAAAGCAATAGTAATTGATTTTACAATAGTAATAATTGATAAATCGCCGCTCTTTTTTAATTCAACAATTTTGCTTATCCCCATTACTGCTAATATTGGGAAGCTTAGCTGAACTAAAATTAATATCATTGAAGGGACGCGGAATTTATCAAAGAATGGAAAATAGTAAAACATTAAGTTGTATAAAACAGGGAATGTTCTTCCGAAAGAAATTAATAACGAGATTATTATTAACACTATTAAGAACTGAACAAAATGATTTTTTCTATTAAGGTACATTGAAAACAGACCTAAGAAAAATACAATAATACCCATATACATTGCAACATCAACAAATGGCATTTGTCCAAAATAGGTGTTAATCTCAACTTCTTGATTCTGTGTTAAAGGTCCTTTATATGTGGAATTTCCAAATCCATAAAATGATGGAATAACAAAAGTTAACACTTCTTCAGGAGAAAATGACCAGTTTGTAGCGTATTGATAAAAATCGGAATCGGCGGTTTTAGGGTTGTTACCTTTTGTTATATCAGTTATGCTTTCCGAGCCGCGAGTTGAATATGGGTTATATTCATATATTTGAGTTAAGTTGTCTGATTGGATTATTAAAGCAATAATTAATGCACCGGCAAATACTAATCCGCTTCTAAAGTATTTCTTAAATTCATCAAATTCTTTTTTTACCAATGTTCTAATAAAATAGAATAAAAAGTAGATTCCAATTGCAAAAAGAGTGTAAAATATTATTTGAACATGCCAGCCTTGTAATGAAAGTTGTAACGCAATAATTAAAATAGCAAAATCTTTTAAAGTAACTTTTTCTTGAAATTTCAACAACATCAGGAATATTAGGGGATAAAAACATAAAGCAGTAAGTTTTGTTACATGCCCAATAAAGAGGAACAAAATTATCCCTGTGCTAAAAGATGTGGTAATTGCCCCTAACATGCTTAACAGTTTGTTTTTTGTTAAGTGCTGAAATAAAAAGTAAGAAGTAAATGCTAATACAATTAAGTAAAAACTCCACATAGTATAATCAGTACTAAATGGTGCTGTAAATACGGTTCTTACTGTATGAATAGCAACATACATTAAGTTAAACCATTTATAATCCAACGCTAAAGCGTATGCCGGCATTCCACCAAAAATATAAGGGAACCAAAGTGTGTAACCTTCTCTTTCTTGATTAACATAAGTTGTTAAACTATGGCTTGTTGTTATATCGCCAGATTGAAAAGTCATACCACCAAAATACATTGGAGAGTAATAAAATAAAAATAAAACAATTATTAATAAAGCTGCTAATATTGTTTGGTATTTAACAGGTATGTACTTTGAAAGTTCAAAGTTTATAGACTCATTTTCAGATTTTAGTAAATTTTTGCTTTTTGCTATTTTCGACATATTGTCCTCTTTTGGCAAACTTTTGGAATTTTAATATAACTAACAAAAATAATAAATTTAATATAATATTACTATTAAGAAAATTAAATATAAATATTGCATTTTTTAGTATTAAGAAAATGCATTAGTTTCTAAAATGTTTGATTTGTATCACTTAGATTTGCATTTTTCGGATTAATACACTAACTTGATATAGTGCCGTGGGGAAATTATAAAAAAATATAAATTTAGAGGTGCAAAATGCAAAGGTATTTTTTACGCTTATTATTGCCGTTTATCCTACTTTATTCAATTACATTAAATGCTCAATGTCAACTGCTTAATAGCCCAAGTTTGGGTAGAATAACAGCAATAGCATATCATAACAATTCAATGTTTATTAGTAGTAACAATAAACTATTAAAGTCAACTGATAATGGAGTTACATGGCAACAACTAAGTAATGGAATTGCATATGCTTCATTTACATCATTACTAAGTAATGATAGTTACATCGTTGGGGGAACATACCAATCAGGCGTAGCTTTTTCAAATGATGAGGGAAATAGCTGGGTTTATAAAAATAACGGATTAACATCACTTAGAATTAAATGTTTGGCATATACTGATAATAAAATGTTAGTTGGTACCTTTGATAGTGGGATTTTCTTTTCAACTAATAACGGTGACCAATGGGCGAGCCTAAATGACGGTTTGTTGAGTTTAGGAATAAATAGTTTTTATGTAGATAATTCTGAGATATATGCTACTACAAATGAAGGTGGAGTATATAAATTTGACTTTCAAGAGAATAACTGGGTATCTATAGGCAATGGACTGCCAAACAGTTTTGAAGTTAAAGCAATTTCAAAATACGGTGATTATTTATTTTTGGGTACTAATGTGGGTTTGTTTTATTCCTTTAATGGAGGTGATTACTGGATTGCGGGGAGTGATGGAATAGAAAATTGCGATGTGAACTTTATAAAAACCTTTAATAACAGCGTTTTTGTTTTTACTGAACAAGGCGGCTCATACATATCAACGAATTATGGTATTGATTGGATTTCAATTGGTCAGAATTTTGATGGACAGAATGTTACTTCTGTATTTATCACAGATTCAGTTATCACAGCAGGCACTGCAATCGGTGAAATATATAAATCTGAAAGCGGCTTGGATTGGGCAGCAATTAATCAGGGGGTTGGCAATATGGTAAATCCTGATGTAAGAGGATTGCTTTATACTTCAAATGGGAAACTTTTTGTAACAACTTATGGTGGAAAATTCTATTTAAGCAATAATAATGGAGTTAGTTGGGAAAATATTACTGAAGGAACTAACTGCACTAATGGATATACATTCGCTGAACTAAACAATTATGTGTTTGCATGTACTGATAATGGTTTGTATAGAACAAGTATAGATTCGGTTGCTTGGGAGACAGTTCATAATGGATTGACCAATATTATAATTGGCTCAATTGCTGGTTCAGGGAATAATATTTATGTTGGTACAAGAGGAAGTGGAGTGTTTTGTTCTACAAATAATGGAGAAAGCTGGACACACATTGGACTTGATGGACTTAATGCTCTTTCATTGGCTGTTAAAAATAACATGGTTTTTGCAGGAACCGCTGAAGCCGGAGTATATGTAACTGAAAATAATGGCGGCAATTGGGTAAAGGTTGGATATCAATCGGTTAGAGTAAATGCACTATCTGTTGTTGATAACTATTTGTATGTTGGCACAAATAATTTTGGTTTATTTAGAGTAGTTATTGGAGAAAATGATTGGTATCGACTTGATTATGGAATACCATATTATGCAACTGTTAGATACTTAACTAATTACAAAACAAACTTATTAGTTGGGACTGAATATACAGGTCTTTATGTTTCATATGATGATGGTAATACCTTTCAAATGTTAAATGAAGGTTTTCCAAATAATCCTTCTGTTAGAGCAGTTGTTTACTCAGAAAATGCACTATTTGCAGGATTAACAGGTGGAGTATATAAAGCCGAAATAAATGGGAGCTTCGAGAGTATTACTGATGCGAATTTTGAAATTGAAACACCAACCGAATTTACATTAACACAAAACTATCCTAATCCTTTTAATCCAAGCACAACTATTTCGTTTAGTTTGCCAACTGCACAAAATGTAACATTAAAAGTTTATGATATTTTAGGAAAAGAAGTTGCAACTTTAGTAAATGAAGATTTACGGTCCGGTAATTATTCAAGGCAGTTTGATGCTTCAAACTTAGCAAGTGGAATGTATGTATACTCATTAAAAGCCGGCAATTATACTGAAACTAAGAAAATGTTGCTGATGAAATAAATTTTGTTCAATTTATTAAATTGATGAAAATAAAAAAAGGCTGCTCAAAAAAGTATGGGCAGCCTTTTTTTACAAGACATCTTATCTTATTTTACGATTGTCTTTTTAATTTCTTTTTTCATTTCATTTTTAGCTGACTCTTTTACTTCTTGCTTCATCTTGTCAGTTTTTTCGATGTTTTTATTGGTTTCAATTTTAGCTCTATCATCTAATTTTTTAACATCGTTTTTCATTGTTTTTACGTCTGTTTTAACATCTTTTTTGGTATCTTTAACCTTTTTGTCTAAATCTAAAGCTTTTTTGTCCATTTTGTCAACGTTTTTATTAGCCTCAGTTTTTGTTTTATTATCTAAATTTTTTGCGTCATCTTTCATGGTTTTAACATTGGTTTTTACGTCTTTTTTTGTCTCTTTAACTTGATCAAGAGCATCTTTTTTAACTTCTTTAATTTTTTCTTTTGAATCTTGTTTTACAGTTTTAACATCCTCTTTAACTTCTTTTTTAACTGTTTTTACAGGATCTTTTACTTGTGCATTGCTTAAACTAAAAGCAAAAACAGAAATAACAAAAATGGATAATACATTTTTTAATGACATTTTGAACTCCTAAAAGTTATTTGAATTTCATAATTAATTAAATAAAAAAGCATTTTTAAAAACAATTTATATGCTATACATGAAATCTGCTAATGTGGAAAGAGTAGGGTGTGAAATTTATTGAAACGACTTATTAAAAAACTGGTAATACCTATTGTTTTCATCTTAGTTACTTAATTGGTTACTAATATAACAAAAACAAATTTGGAAATGTTCCAAAAAAGCACAAAGGAAAAAACCCCTTGTGCTTTTAGTAATTTAACTATTTTTTACCTACAAAAGTTTTGCCATCTTTGCTTAAGTTTTTGATATATTTTTCTGGATCAGCTTTAAATTTAGTATCGCAACCTTTGCAGCAGAATCCGTAGGTTTTCCCTTTGTATGTATAAGTTGGAATTTTTGGATTTATTGGGTCGCCTTTAATAGGACAAACTTTATTCCAAATTTCAACTTTGCTTTCTTTTTTTACAGTAGCTTCAGAGCTGCCGCATGACGTAGCTTCCGAACCGCAAGTCGATTTTTCAATACTTGAACATCCTGTTTTGTTTTTGCAATCCTGTGCTTGCGTGGATATGCTAAAAATAAATACAAAAACAAATAAAGCCATCAATACATTCTTTGATGTCATTTTTTCTCCGTTAGTTATTGTTAGTTAAATTGGTTGCAATTTTTCCAATATTTTTATAGCAATACATTTAAACAAATGAGATAGTTCCCAAAATTAAAGTATTAATAAAATCATAGAATAAATTATTAATTTTTGGTTAAATCCGGTTCTGTGTACTTAATTAATTTTAACAATAGAGTATGTTTTAAGCATTTTAATTATTAATAACCTAAAATAGGTATTGTGTAAGAAAAAAATACTCCATTTCAATAATGGAATTATAAATTTAATTTTTAGAAATTTAAATACGAAAAGAATGATGATATTATGATTTTGTTCAAAATGAAATATTGATAAACTTTAGTTTTTGGGAAACAAGGATTTTATAAACCTTTTAATAAAAAGGAATTATAAAACTTCAAAATTAATATTAATGCAAATAGATGCATAAAAAATACTTTGCATTTAAAATAAAAAATGGTTACAATATACGACGAATTTGTCGATTTATTTTAAAACCTAAATAATGAGAAATATATGGAATATGCTGTACAGTGTGTCAATTTAACCCATTACTATGGAAAGAAGTTAATATATGAAAATATGAACTTCAACATACGAAATGGGAGCATTTTGGGGCTTTTAGGTAAAAATGGTACGGGGAAAACAACAACAATTAATATCCTTAATGGATACTTAGAACCTTATTCAGGCAAGTGTTATATTTTTGGAGAAGATTCGCATAATTTATCGCCTGAAACAAAAGCAAGGGTGGGATTTTTAATGGAAGGGCATATTCAATATTCGTTTATGAATATTTATCAAATTGAAAAGTATTATTCCGCTTTTTATCCCAAATGGAAAAAAGAACCTTATTATGAGTTGATGAGTAAATTAAAAGTAACTCCCACTCAAAAACTCTCCAAAATGTCTTGTGGGCAACGTTCTCAAGTTGCTTTGGGATTGATTTTGGCTCAAGATCCGGATTTGATGGTTTTGGATGATTATTCTATGGGTTTAGACCCTGGATATAGAAGGTTATTTATCGATTATCTTCAGGAGTATGCAAAAGCAGAAAACAAAACAATATTTGTAACATCCCATATTATACAAGATATGGAAAACCTAATAGATGATTGTTTAATACTTGGCTATAATAGTGTTTTACTGTCAATGCCGGTAAAGGAATTTATGAATTCATATAAGCAGTATAGATTTAAGCTTTCCGGAAATACCGAAATAGATTTAGCCAAAGATGAAGTTGTAAACAATTTTGAATTAGTTAAAAATAATGCAACAATATATAGCTTTAAAAACCAAGAAAATGTTGAAAGCTATCTTTCTAAATTAGGGGTAGGTTATGAAGATTTAAAAGAAGTCCCTATGACATTAGAAGATGCGTTTATTGGAATAACAGGAAAATATTAGGAGTTACAATGATAAAAGCGGTTTTATTTAAAGAATGGCTCAAAATGAAATGGGCTTTTGGGGGATTATTAGCACTCTGGATGGCGGTAGTTTTTTATGTGTATATCGAAATAGTACATCAATTAAAATTTTACGATGCCTCAATTATTTGGTACAATATTGTAACCTTGGGGTATTCTTATTATTCAATTATTTTTTATTTACCCTTATTAAGTGGTTTGATTTTGGGAATTGCACAATTTGTGCCGGAAATAACAGAAAAAAGGTTAAAATTAACATTACATTTACCAATTAAAGAGAATAAGATTTTATTTTCTATGATAAGCGTAGGTGGTTTGATGCTTTTTGTAATGTATTTGGTTTCGTTGTTTGGTTTAATATTTGTTAGTTCAATATTTTTTGCTTCTCAAATAACTGTAAGTATGTTAATAACAATTATTCCTTGGTATTTTGCCGGAGTAGTAGTTTATTTTTCATCTGCAATGATTATTTTAGAACCGATTTGGTTACGAAAAATTTTATACCTCCCTGTTGCAGTTGGCTTTGCTAACTTATTGTTGGAAACAGGATGGTTTAATTTATATGAAAAGTCACTTGTTACATTCATTGTTTTATCTTTGTTTTTTATTTTGTCAGTTTTAATTACCGGATTCAGATTTAAAAGAGGAGCAATGAAATGATAGTTAAAAGTATTAGATATTTAATGATTATTATTGCGGTTTTGGTTGCGGCTATTTATATCCCGGATTTTTACTGGAAAATTTTTGATGTAAATGTACGAGTTCCTATGGTTTTGTATAGTCCGGTAATAAATAAGTTTCTTACATTAAGACCACTTGAAACAATAAAATATACTGACCAAGAAGGGAATAAATATACCCGTGAGCAGTTTGAACAGTTAGAACCAATATTCTATTATAGACAATTGGTGGGAACTAATACGATGCCAGATTCATTAAGAGGGGAGCCGGTTGATATTAGTTTAATTAGAGTTAATAATTTTAGAATTAAAATTACTCCTCAATATTTAAGCATCCCGGATATAAAATTATACCCGCTGTTAGAATCCAAATCAGGAAGAGTAAGTTTGGAAATGCCGGATGATGTGTTTAGAATAACATCTAAAAGAATTGAATTTATTGATTGCTCTACTAACTCAATTGATGAAGAAAAAAGTGGACGGTTTACTGAAGCATTAAATAAAGAAGGTTTCGATTATCCTGCCAAAGGAATATACGGAAATCCAACAACCAGAAAAGCGTTTGATGAAGGTTATTTTATAGTGGATAATAGTGACCAGATTTTTCAGTTGAAGATGGTTAAAGGTGAACCATTTTGCAAGAATATTCATGCACCAAGTGGATTAAAAGTTAAATACATGAATATTTCTGAACAAGTTTTGCGCGAGTTTTACGGTGTGATTATTTCGGATGACAATCAATTTTATATTATTACATACGATGGTTACAAAATTAAAAATGTACCGGTAAATGGTTACAATCCTAAAAACACAACTTTAGTATTTAGAGGTGACATTTACTTTAGGTCAATTCAATTAACTAATAGTGATTCGTTAGTTGTTTTAATGTTGAATAAAGAGTACAAAGTTTTTGATAGATATGTTGAACCTTTGCCAAATGTTAAAAAGATGGATGTTGGTTTGGTTGAATCTTTCATATTCCCATTTACAATAAGTTTGCAAAGTCCAAGCAGTTATTTTGTAAATTTTTATTTTAGCTTTTACGGATTCTCCTTTATAATTGTAAATATTTTATTAACCATATTAACAGTTGGAATTTATAGAAGAAGAGGTTATGAAGTAAAAAACAGCCTGATAGATTTTGCAATTGTATTGGTTACCGGAATATATGGCTTGTTAGCTGTAACCATTTTTATTCCTTTTGATAAAACTAAATAATAATGGAATGATTAAAAGAGTTTACAGATGAAATTTGAATTTAACTTATCCGTGTTTTTAATTTTATTGTTGTCCTTAACAATTAATGTTGCTGGGCAAAACAAATTCCCATCAGGACTTTCGGATATCGAAAAATATAAGGATGTCAAAAGAGGGGGAATAACCGGTAAGGTTGTTGATGATTGCGGCGAGCCTCTTATAGGGGCTAACGTTTTTGTAATTGAGAATAAATTTGGAGCTTCAACATCTTCAATAGGTAATTATGAAATACGAAATCTATTGCCCGGTACTTATACTGTAAAATTTTCTTTTGTTGGTTATAAAACAGTAGTTCAAAAAATTACTGTTGTAGAAGGGAAAATGATAGAGGTAAATATTAAGTTGCAATCTGAATCATTTGAAATTGGAGGTATTAAGGTTGTTGGTTCGTCGGAGTTGATTCCAACAGAAATTAATACGCGTACTACAATTACAAGTGCAGAAATTGAACACTTTCAAGCAACTAACCTTAAAGATGTATTAAATTTAGTCCCTGGTATTCAAAAGAGTGATAACCAAGGGCTTGGTAAAACAAGTCAGGTTACTATACGCGGTGATGAAACTGATGCCCTTTCTGCTTTTGGTACTTTAATTTTAGTTGATGGTGCTCGCGAATCGAATAATGCAAATATGCAGTTTGAAGGATTGGCCGGGAGTAAATATGGTGGAATAACAAAAGGCAGAGGTGTTGACCTTAGACAAATTCCTGCTGATAATATTGAGTCAATTGAGGTGATAAGTGGATTACCTTCAGTAAAATATGGCGATTTTACGAGTGGAATTATTGACATTAAAACTAAAATTGGGGCTTCTCCTCATAGGTTCAAGTTTAAGAATAATCCCACTACCAATGAAGGAAATTTAGGCGGGGGTTTTAGTTTGGGTGATAACAATGCCTTGAGTTATAATATTAACATTGCAAGAAGTGAACGCGATTTGAGACTTGAAGGTGATGAATATACTCGTTATTCAGGTCAATTAGTCTACTCAAATAAAGGTTATAATGGAAAATTGCTTACAAATTACAAATTTTCTGCTCAAGCTATTCATGATGAAGAGGAACCAAAAGATGACCTTTCGCAAACCAATAACTACAATAGAGGATTTACGTTAGGGTTTAATACTTGGGGAACTTACAAACCATCGAATAATGAATCTGCTTTGGAATATTCTGCTTATGTTAAAATGCATAAAATAGATTTGAGAAAATCAAAACTTGTTCAATCTGATTTAAGAGTTCTTCCAAATGGAGATACCGTTTCAATTTATACAGGCGTTTTATACAATAAAGGAAAAGAATGGAATGCTGGAGGAAGACTTGAATATTGTAATGTTTTCTTTACCGGAAATTATATAAACAAGTATCTGATTGGAACTGAAATTGAATATGATGCAAATACCGGTGAAGGTGTAATAGTAGACTCATTGTTTAATTATTATGGAGCAGATTCCCCACGTAGAACAAGGTCTTTTGATGAAATACCGGGACAAACGCTTGTAAGTTTATATGCTGAAAATAAGATTACGGGTAAATTGTTTTTTGATTTTTCTTTGATGTTTGGATTTAGATATGAAATGTATAGACCTTTTGATTTAAGATTAAAAGGTTTATGGGGAGATGGTGATATTGTTGAATCGCATCAAGGTTCTTATTTTAATCCTCGTGTTAATTTAATGATTTATCTGAATGAAAATAGACAAATACGCATTAGTGCAGGAAGAACATCAAAATCACCTCCAATGGCAACTATCTATCCTCAAGAAGATATTTTACAATGGCGGGATCCTTCAACAAGTGAAGTTAGATATTTTATTTTTAACATGACTGCCCCAAATTTAAAAGGTTATAAAGAAACTCAGTATGAAGTTTCATATGATGAGAAACTTTTTGGCAAACTTGGATTAACAGTTTCCGGCTACTATAAAGAAAGAACCGGTCAACCAATAGGTGTTATAAGTCCGTTTTTCTATATTGATAAGACCTCGTCTAATGAAAAAATTTACTATTTGGATTATATAACAAACCAAAAAAATGTTGGTAGTTATTACAGTAAAGGTGCCGAGATAACATTAAAAACATCTAAAATTGATGCGTTAAATATGACATTCAAAATTACGGGAAGTTATAACTATACAAAAAGTCCGGGTGGGCAATTAGTGTACGACCAGTATCCTGATGCATCTTTAGGGCAATATCCAAATTATAACGTTCCCGGTGCGAGTGTGGATACTTTAATTGGGTGGACTTATCCTGGTTCGGGAAGTTGGAGAGATGAGGTTGTATTAAATTACTTTATTAAATATACCCACCCTACATTAGGTTTATGGGTAACATTACGTGCCGAACAAGTATTAAAAGAGAGACGGCAGTCTTTTAATTTGGTTCCGGTGGATTACGACATGCTTACCCCAACACAACTTGCAACAAGGTTATTTACTGAAGATATAAAAACAAAACCAAGTAAGTGGTTGTTTACTTTTAATGTTAGTAAATCGTTATTCAAAGGTGCTGAAGTTTCGTTTTATGTAAATAACTTTTTAGATGATCCGGCAATAAATAAATACCGCTCAACGTTAAATCTTGTTGTTGAAGAAAGTAGAAATCCTGAATTATTTTACGGTTTGGAATTTAGTATGATTCTTGATAATCTGTTTAAGTAATGGAGTGAAAATGAGATATCTAAAAATTATTTTGTTGTTAAGTTTATTTGCGTTAGCTGCTTGCAGGGAAGAAGGCCCTGTTTTAGTTGATGGAAATGCCGAACTACGAATTGTGGGTTTATGGGATACATCGTCAACTGAAGGAGTTGTAAAGTATGCTCCTCTTAGTGGAGCTAAAGTAATTTTAAATTCTGAATATGGTTCATTTGTAAGATATTTAGACGAGGAAGGTAAAATATATATCGGAAATCTTCCTTCGGCAATTTATGACGTTTCTGTAAGAAGGCCTCACCCTCAAGATGAAAGAATAATTGTGGTGGGTAATCTTAAAGGAATTGAAGTAAACCCGGGTTCAACAGTTGTAGATACTATATTTGGAAAAGCTATTTCAAGTAGTGGAATTTCCATAAATGAAATTTATTCCGGAGGTCCGGTTAATAGTAGTTTTTTCTTTTATGACCAATATATTGAGTTATATAATAGCAGCGATAGTGTAAAATACTTGGATGGTATGACTATTATGCGAGTAAGTGGAAACAGCGAAGATGGGCAAAGCGGTCCCGGTGCTGACGAAGGTGAAGATGGAGATATTGATGGAGTTACATATATATTTAAATTCCCTGGTAATCCAGGCGAAAAAAATTATCCTTTTGAACCAAAATCATTCGTAGTTTTAGCATCTGATGGAGTTAATCATAAAACAACAGTTCCATCTGCAGTTGATTTAAGCCGTGCTGATTGGGAGTTTTATAATCAATATTCTGTAAATGATATTGATAATCCATCAGTTAAAAATTTATTTAATATTAGAAGTGATAAGACAGTTGATTTTTTAATTAGTCTGAATAGTGATGTAATTGTTTTAGCTTCGGGTAGAGATACAGTATGGAGTGATGGAGTAGATATTGAGACAATAATTGATGGTGTGGAATATCAATCGTCTGCAAATTCGTTACAAACGCTGGATGATAGAGTTGATAGAGGATGGGTGTTAAGCCCTTCAAAATATGGTGGTAAATCAATGCAGAGACGTGAGCCGGGTGTAGATACAAATGATGGAACCTTAGATTGGGAAATAATTTCAGCTCCAACACCGGGTTACCAAAAATAAAGCGTTTATGAGGAGATTATGAATATAAAATGTAAATTAATATTGTTAATAATTTTTGTAAGTAGTTGTTCAATATATTCACAACAATTCCGATTAAACGGAATGGGTGGTTTATCTTTTTCGGTTTTAGATAAAGAGATGTCGTTAGACTTGTACGATTTTGGCAATAACCCTGCATGGTTGGTTGAAAGCGAAAAAGAAATGTGGCTTAATATTGACCCCTCAATTAGTAATGAATGGGGCAATTATAGAAGAAAATACTCGAGCGAAGGAATATACAACTTAAATACAGGTGTAACAGGTGTTAAGCCTTTGGGTAATGCCGGTACATTTAAGGCGGCTGCATATTATCAATATCAGTATAGAAGAAATCAGTATCGTACTCTTAAAAAAGATACTTATGCTGGCGAAGCTTTCTTTTTTACTGATACTACTGCGGCAAATGTTCGATTTAATGGTCCTGTGTTTATGTTTTCGCATAGTATGGAACTACTCAAAGACCTATATATTGGTGCTGAAATAAATTACAGAATTATGAGTGGATTAAAGAAGAAATATTCTTATGCTGAAACCACGTATAGAAATGTTACAATTAATGCAGGGTTGGCTTATAAAGTTTCTAACGATCTTATTTTGGGAGCGTCTTACTTTCTAAATGACGAACAGGAAAAAATTACCGCCGAAGATGTTAACCTTTTTTCTATTGAGTCTTATCAATTTCGCGGGGAAACATTTGCGGTTTTATACAGAAACACAAGTGTGTATCAAAAAGTAAAAAAACAACGAAACGAATTAACTTTGCAAGGTTATTATAAACCGTTAGATAATATTACAATTGGAGCAAACTGTTCGTATAGCGAATCTGAGACTAATATATTAGTTCCAAGAGCTAATTTAATAGATGCACCTGAAGGGTATTCGTCAAATGGTGAGTATTCTGCCAATTTGCAATTACAGTATAAAATTGATAATAATGCATTGATAGGCTTAAAAGCTAAATATAATAAAATTGATAATTGGTCAAAAAATGACACCAGAAATTTGCTTTTATGGGAATGGAATACTAATGCTTT
Source organism: Melioribacteraceae bacterium (assembly GCA_963663265.2). Taxonomy (GTDB): domain Bacteria; phylum Bacteroidota; class Ignavibacteria; order Ignavibacteriales; family Melioribacteraceae; genus JAEXOD01. Next base: position 924,102 of record CAXXXM010000002.1, on the reverse strand, counting down.
AGAATTAGGATTTGGTGGGTCATATATGTTTGATGTTAATGACTTAGTAGTTGGGTTGGAATATTCAAGAATTATTAACAATGCCGACTCATCAAAATATATTGATTATAGATTTAATAATATTAAATCGAATGATAATTTGATCAAAGCCGGTTTTGAATTAGCAATAATAAAGGGTCTAAAATTTAGAGGGGGTATTAATTATTATAACATGGAATATGACTTGATTTATGGTGGAAAAGATGTAACTTTTATGTTATATACATTGGGTGCAAGTTACTATTACTCAGATTTGGCAATAGTTGATGTTTATGCAGGATATTCAGATTGTAAAGTAAAAGAGAATGATAATCTGATGAGAAATAATTTTAATACAAAATTAACTTTAAGACTTTTTACATTTTAATAACATTTGAGGAATGATATGAAAAAAATGTTTGCAGCACTCATCATCTTAATATTTGCTGTTAATGTGATTAATGCACAGACTTCACAGACTTGGACTAAGGCTCACCAGTTTGTAAGTAATTCATTAACAAAAATATTAATGTTAGATAATACGAATGGGTGGGTTGTTGGTGGAACCGGTTTGATAAAAAAAACTAATAGCGGGGGTTTGTTTTGGGAAGATATTGCAACCACAGAAACAGGGTCACTATACGGAATAACATTTCCAAGTGCAAACGTTGGATATGTTGGTGCTGATTCTCAAAAAGTTATGAAAACAACCGATGGTGGAACTACTTGGAATGATATTATTATTGCAAACGCAAATGGAACAATAAAAGCCTTGTATTTTATTGATGAAAATACTGGATATGTAATGGTTTCAGCATCAGCCGGTGGTCAAATATTTAAGACCGCTGATGGTGGTTCTACTTGGACACTCCAGCTTCAAGCTTCAAAAGATTTGTTGGCGATGAGTTTTTCATCTCCCACTAATGGAATTGTAACCGGTAAAGATGTGGGGACAATTTATTACACAACTGATGGTTCAACATGGACTAATGCAGCAGCACCTTCGTTAGGTGGTTATAATTATACTCGTTCGGATATTTGGGCGATATATATGGTAAATAATAGTATTGCTTATGCTGCTGGGTGGGGTTCAGCAGCTGCCGGTCTTCAACCAAGTATCCATCTTAAAACTACTGATGGCGGTGCAACATGGATTTATCAAGATTTACCTGAAGAACAACGTACATATGTGAATTTTGAAGATATTTACTTTAAAAATGAATTAGAAGGATACTGTGTTGGTGGTTCGAGTTCTTATAATGGTGCTGTTGTACTAAAAACTACTGATGGTGGAGCTAATTGGACTCCTCTTCTAACTGAATTTGGGTCTCCTGCAAATTCAATTCAAGGGAATGGTGATGAACTGTGGATTGCCGGTGATGCGGGATTAATTGGTCATTCATTAGATGGTGGTCAAACATGGGAAATGGTAAACAACGCCCCTTCGGTTCCTTTATATTCAATAAAACAACTTAATGCAAATACTTTTTATGCAGCCGGTTTTTCGGGGGGATTTATTAAAACTACCGATGGTGGACATAATTGGAAAGGCGGTTATATTGTTGTTGATAATAAATCTCCAAAGGTTTGTGATATTCAATTTGTGAACGAAAATGTTGGATATGCTGCACGTGGGTTTAATCAAGTATGCAAAACTACTGATGGTGGAAATACTTGGTTTGCGGTTATTAAAGACAGTATGGCAACAAACTTAACTTTTAATGGTCTCTTTTTCCTTGATGAAAATAATGGATTTGTTGTTGGAAGAACAGGCAACAGTATGTTAAAAACTACTGATGGTGGAAATACTTGGAGCAATGTTGTTAATGGTGCTGGGGTTGACTTAAATGACGTTCATTTTTTTGATCTTAATAATGGTGTTATTGTTGGTAAAACAAGAACTATTAAATATACTACGGATGGTGGAGCAACTTGGAACAATTCAACATTAAATAATATACCTGGGACTGCTCCGGCAAGTGCTGAAATAAAAGATATTGACTTTGTTGATAATAAAAATGGTTTTGCAACCGGTGCTGTTACATTAAAAACCGTTGATGGTGGAATTACTTGGGAATATGTTGCTGTTCCTGATCCAACTGTTACATTAACTCGTGTTAATCATTTTTCTGCAGATAGATGGTTTGTTGCCGGTGGTAGTGTTGTATTTGAAACAACTGATGGCGGAGCAAATTGGACTACTTTGAGCAATGCAGACCTAATTATTTCTAATATTGGTGGTGCATGTTATGATTATAATGGCTTTAATTGGGTGGTTGGTTACTCAAGTACTGTCTTCACTACTGCTCCTTTGTCTGATGTTGAAACCGAAATTATTACTGCTAATTCCTTTAATCTTGAACAGAATTATCCTAATCCATTTAACCCATCTACAATAATTAACTACACAATTGCTAAAGCCGGAACTGTAGAACTTTCAGTTTATAACCTGTTAGGTCAAAAAGTTTCAACTCTTGTTAATTCTGAACAATCAGTAGGTAATTACTCAATAAACTTTAATGCAGAAAATTTAAGTAGTGGTGTTTATTTTTATACATTAAAAGTTGATAACCTAACATCAACAAAAAAAATGATGTTGATTAGATAGATTTATGTTTAGCTGTTATTATCTTGATTAATAACAGCTATTACTTCTTTTTGAAAAAATCCCCAATTATGGCGATTTAATTAAAGTTAGTAGTATTTTATTTTAATAGTTTGTTTTTTAATTAATAACTTAATGGAGTTACATATGAACAAATTAACTTTACTAATTTTAGCTCTTTTGGTAGTTACAATGGCTAATACAATAGATGCACAAATTGCTCCGGCTTATAATTGGATTACTACTGCATCTGGTCCACAAGAAGAGGTTCCTTATGGAATAGCTACGGACAAATATGGCGATAATGTTTATCTTACCGGAAAATTTCAAAGTAAACCATTAAATATGGGAAATGGAATTACTATTACTCATACAGGAACTAAAGATTATTTTGTAGCAAAATACAATCACGAAGGTGTTTGTCAATGGGCACATGAAGGTGGTAACGCTGTAACAACTGAAGGCAGAGATGTTATTGTTGATAATTATGGTAATGTTATTGTAACCGGTGCTTTATATGGAACAAGTGTTTTTGGTGGTATTACTTTAATTGGTTCAGGAAACTGGGATGTTGTAACTGTAAAATATGATTCGTTAGGTAACGTGTTGTGGGCAAAAAAAGGTTCTTCATATAGACAAGATAGAGGGAACAGCATAACAATAGATGCAGACGGTAATTATTTAGTTGCCGGTTATTTTGGAGGAACAAATACTGATACAGTTAATTTTAACGGATATAAATTAACCGGTTATGGTGATAGAGATCCTTTTATTGCAAAATATACTCCAGCCGGTGATTTATTATGGGTTAAAGCTGCAGGAAGTAGTGAAGGTAGTGAAGAAGCTTGGGGTGTAATTACTGATGCTAATAATAATGTGTATGTTACCGGTATGTTTAAAGGAACTGCAAATTTTGGCACTTTTCAAGCTGTTAGCGAAGGTGGACAAGACTGTTTTGTAACCAAGTTAAATTCCAATGGTGATTTTTTGTGGGTTAAATCTTTTGGTGGACCTGGAAATGATGCTGCAAGTGATATTGATCTGTTAGGCGGTAATCAATTAATTATTGGTGGTTATTATACTGATACCGTTTATGTTAATGGAAGCATGATAGTTGGAAACGGTGACGAAGAATCATTCGTTGCTAAGTACGACTTAAACGGAAATTATGTTGATTTTGGTTCTTTTGGAAGTAATGGAGCAGATAGATTATTTAGTCTTAATGCAAGCAAAACAAATAATATTTTTGTTGGCGGAATATTCTACGATACATTAACTGTACTTGGAACAACGTATGTAAGTGCAGGTGTCCGCGATTTATATGTTGCAGAATTAAATAGTGACTTTACATTTAAGTGGTTCAAAACTGCCGGTGGTACTGACAACGATTATTGTACAGATACTGATATAGATTCTATTGGGAATGTTTATATTACCGGAAACTTTAATTTAACTGCAAATTTTGATGGTCAAAGTATTACTTCTACGGGAGATGATGAACTTTATTTGGCAAAAATTGGTGATAATGAAGTTCCTGTTGAATTAGTTTCTTTTGAAGCATTTAATGCCGGAAATGGGAAAGTTAATTTAAGTTGGATTACCGCAACCGAAACAAACAATAGCGGCTTTGTTGTTGAACGTAGTTCTGATAATGCAACATTTGCAAAAATTGGATTTATTGAAGGTCATGGCACAACTACTGAAATAAACAATTATTCTTTTGTTGATCAAACTACTGAATCAAAAGTTTATTACAGATTAAAACAAATTGATAATGATGGCTCTTTTGTTTATTCAAAAACAGTTGAAGTTAATTTAATAACTCCTACTGAATTTGTTCTTGAACAAAACTTCCCTAATCCATTTAACCCTTCAACCACAATAAATTATCAATTGGCAAAATCAGGCTTTGTTACATTAAAAGTTTATGATTTGTTGGGTAGAGAAATTGCAACATTGGTAAATAAAGCTGAATCTGCCGGTTACCATTCGGTTAGTTTTTCACCATCAAGTTTAGTTAATAGTGGTGTTTATTTTTATAGAATTAGTGTAAAAGACCAATTATCAAATGGTATAATTTATACACAAAGTAATAAAATGATGTTTTTGAAATAGTTTAATACTTAATTTTGTTATAAACAGACCCTTCTTATTTTTGAGAAGGGTTTTTTATTTTAAATTTGAAAAATTGGTTTAATTCTAAAAATAGTCCTTTTTTTATTTTTAGTAAGTTAATATATTATAGTATATAATAGTCCGATTTTTGCCAAAAACTTTAATAGGATATTAGTCCCTTTTTATATAATTATGGAGAAATTTGATAAATGAAAAACAAGGTACGTTCAATTTTTCAATTGATATTTTTAGGATTGGTGGTTTATGTAGGGGTAAGACCAATATTTGATTCGTCTTATGCACAAGATTTTGAGGCTTATTGCCCATTTGGAGGGATTTCTTCATTTTTTAGCAAACTTAATTTGGGTACTATGTCTTGCCAAATGAGTACAACTCAAGTTGCTTTAGGTTTTGGTTTGTTAATCGGTGTTTTATTGTTTGGAAAATTATTTTGCAGTTATGTTTGTCCTTTGGGGACAATTATGGAATGGATTGGTAAACTTGGCGATAAATTGAAACTACGTTTTGATATTCCTAAAGCAATTGATAGACCTTTACGTGCATTAAAATATGTGTTGTTGTTTATTACAATTTATTTTACAATGACTGCAAGCGAATTGTTTTGTAAAGAGTATGACCCGTATTTTGCAATAGTAAATCTGTTTAAAAATCCTGATATTACTATGTTATATGCAATTATTGCTGTTGCAATTGTTCTGTTGGGTTCGTTCTTTTTTAGAATGTTCTGGTGCAAATACTTATGTCCATTAGGAGCAATAAGTAATGTATTTTTAAATATGTATGGTGCTTTAGGTGTTGTTATTGTTTTTGTAATTATTAGAGCATCTGGTGTAAATTTAGGTTATGAATATTTATTAGGTGGTTTGGTATTAGTTGGGTTGATTACCGAAGTGTTTTTCAAAAGAGGTTTCTTTTTACCTTTTGCAAAAGTTAAAAGAAATAATGAAACTTGTAATAATTGCGGCTTATGCGAAGCAAACTGTCCTCAAGGAATTGATTTAACAAAATATGATGTTATTACAGATATAGATTGTAACTTATGTTCCGATTGTGTTCACTCATGCAAAGTTAAACATTCTATAACAATTGGAAACAAAACAGTTTCAAAATATTTAGCACCGGTTGTTACAGTAGTGTTAATTGCACTAAGTTTATGGTATGGATCTACTTTTGAATTTACTACTATTTCGGAAAGATGGGGTGGTTTTGAAAAAGTTAAAAATGTAGAAACATTTCACATGGAAGGATTAAAAACCGTAAAATGTTATGGTAGTGCAATGGCATTAAAAAATCAGTTGGATGAAGTACCCGGTATTGTAGGGTTAGATGTTTATGCTGCATCACATATAATTGATATTTATTTTGACCCATCCAAGATTAATGCTGAAAAAGTTAAAGAAGCTTTATTTACACCTACAAAACAGGAAGTAAATAAATTTAAGAAAAATATGACTGATAGTATATCGGTTGCACAAATTGGTGTTTTAGGTCTGTTTGATAATCTGGATTTTATTAACCTTTCTTGGGCGTTAAAGAAAAATGCCGGTATTTATGGTTTCGAGACACAGTTTGGCGAACCTGTTGCCGCAACAATTTATTTTAATCAAAATCTTTGTTCTATTAAACAAATTGAAAAGCTAATTACCGCAGATCAAATAAAAGTAAAAACTACAAAGGGTTTTGAGATGCGTGAAATTGATTTTGAGATTGAAGGTTCGGAATTACTTCCTGAGAAAATTGACGTAGCTGAATACAATAAAAGAATGTTCAAAAGCTATGACAAAGCATTCAACAAATATAAAAAGTATTCAAAAGAAGAACTTTCAGTATTTGTTTTTCCAATGCCCGAAGCTGCTTCTCCGCTTGCAAAAAGACAGTTAAGTTATTTAATGAGCCACCTTTCTAATGACTCGAGCATTGTTCGTTTTGCTACTAACTACACTACAGAAATATTTGCTTATGTATTTTTTAATCCTAAAAATACAACGGTTGAAAAAGTTAAAGAAGCACTTATGGCAAAAAAAATAACTGTGACTTTTGTAGGTGGGAAAAAAGAAGTTGTTGCTAATCCGTTTGAATTAAATCCCGTTGGAGTTGTAAAACCTGCAATTGAAATTGATTTGCCTGAAATGATAAAATAATTTAATAAATTTTAAAATGAAGCCCATTTTTTATTGGAAATGGGCTTTTTTTTATTTAAAATGCAATTTAAAGCTTTATTTTAATTAGCTGATTTTTAACTAATTTATACCTATGAAAAAACTATCGTTAATAACAGTTTTACTTACGCTTCTTTTTGCAAGCAACTTATACAGCCAGTTTTATACTTTATATAATTATAACGATGATTATAATATTACAAGTAATTTAACAAAAACAATTGCCATTGATAATAAGGGTTTTATTTGGGTTGGTACAGATGCCGGATTATCAAGATTTGATGGTAAAAATTTTATTAATATTATAGATAACTTCCCATCATATTATGTTAAAGATGTAAAAGCTACATATGATAACAAAATTATTGTTGTAACCGATTTGGGGATTGGATATATTGAAGGGAAAGGGAATGAGTATAGTTATAAAACAATTATTAATTCTGATAAAAACAACAAACTCTACTATCCAAAAGATATTTTTATTGACAGCAGAAATAATTATTGGATTGGTGAATCTGATGGTATTGGCAAAATAAAACATGGAGTGTATAAAAAATATAGCTTTCAAAGTAAATATGCTACTGATGATTATCAACATGGATTTCTTATTGTTGAAGATAACTATGGGAATATATTTGCTTCTTCATGGAAAGGTTATTTGTTTAAATATGAACCAATAAAAGATGAATTTATTGAGCTAAAAATATTAAATAATAACAAACAATTATTTATTAATCAATTAAACTGGTATAATAATTCTTTATTGGCTGCCACAAATGTAGGACTTATTCAGTTCTATATCAAAGTTGGCAATGTAGCTGAAATGCAAACTTTGGTTGGCTTAAACAATTGCATGTGTTTTGAAACTTATAAATCCGATAAAATTTATATTGGTACTAATGACTCCGGTATATATTTATGGGACATAATTAGTAAGTCTTTAATTAAAATGTCAGAGTTTTCTGAAGACAAAGTTGTTAATGACTTATTTATTGATAAAACTGACAATATCTGGATTTGCTCAGATGATGGAATATATCTTTTAAGGAAAAGTTTTTTCTCAAAGTTTTTATTTAGCAATATTGCTTCTGATAGAAATAGTTATTACATAAAAACCTTGCAAAATGATGTTAATGGTGATATATATTTTTCTGATCAAGAAAACATTTATAGAGTAATTGACAACAAGGATAATAAGTATACAAAGGTTTATGAAAGTAAAACAAAAAGGGTTTATTCGTTTGCAGTTAAAAATGAAGTAATCTGGGTTTCTACGCGAGATTTTAGTTTAATAAAAATTGTTAATAAGCCTGTCGAGGTTATTCACAAAGAAATAAAAGGGCGATTAACATCTTTGTTTGTTGATTCACGAAACAATTTATGGGGATTTGAAGAAAATTATGGCACAGTTGTAAAAATTGACCCAAATAATATATTAACAAAATATTCAATTGTACCAAAAAATATTACCGATCCGGTTATTAAAGAATATAATAACAAAGTTTATTTTGTTTGTAATCAAAATAAGATAAGTTTGTTTTCCTATGATACTACAAAAGATAAGTTTATTAAAGTATCATCAAAGCTTGATAAAGCGTATGATAGCGAATTTGTGATTAGAGATTTTGGTTTAGATGAGCATGGTAATATTGCGTTTATGACTAACAATGGACTTTTTGTATTAAACAATGGAATTATTAGCGAGGTTAGTAAGCCATTAAAAGGAATTCCATTTAATGTAAAAGCTGTTGCGGAAGTTGGGGTACGAAAAACATGGATTGGAACTGAACATGGGCTAATACTAAAAGATAGAGAAGAATTTATTACTTTTACCAAAAATGATGGTTTGCCAAATAACGTTGTTACGCCGCGTGGATTAGCAATTGATAAAAATGGGCATATATGGGTAGCCACAAGTAGTGGTTTGGCATATTGGCAAAGTGACGATATAAAAATTCATAAAACACCAACACCAATTATTGTTTCTGTACAAAGGAAGAATAAAGAACTGCTGAATGAAACAAATTTAGTTTCTATAAAGGGAAAATCAGATTTGCGTATTCAGTATGCGGCTTTGGTTTATCCTAACAAAGTACAATACAAATTCAGATTATTGGGTGTAAACGATAACTGGTCTGAAATTACTAATATTGAAACGCAAGTTTTTAATAATTTGGGAGAGGGTGAATATGTTTTTCAGGTGTCGGCTCAACAATCCGGTTATTTATGGAGTGAAGTTTCTGAAGTTGTAATTAGTATTTATCCTCCTTGGTATTCATCAATTTGGATGATAATTATCTATATATTAATGGCAGTTTTATTTATTGTCTATTTAACAATGTTTATACAAAAACGTAGAATTGTTAGATTGGAAAAGCATAAAAAGAAACTTGAAAAACTTGTTGAAGAAAAGATAGTTGATTTAAAAAAGGAAAAAGAAATAACTGAAAAACTGTTGTCCGAAACAGAACTTAATAATAAAAAACTTGCAGTAATGAACAAAGAACTGGTTAAAGCAAATGAATTTAAAAGTGATATTTTAAGCATTGCTGCTCATGATTTGAAAAATCCATTAAGTACAATCCTTAATATTTTGCAGTTAATTAAAGATGAAAATTATGCAAATAAAGACCTTTTAGAAATGATTGAAATTATTGATTCTTCAGCATTAAGAATGATGTCATTAATAGGCGAATTGCTTGAATCAATTATAGTTGAAAATACAAAGTTTAAGTTAAGTGTAACGGAATTTTCGCTTAGTGAATTGGTTAAACGAATTGTAATGGAAAACCAAATTAAAGCCGCAAAGAAAAACCAAGCAATTGAATGTAATTGTTTTAAAAATGTTAAAATTGAAGCCGATTCAAAATGGGTAAGTGAAATTTTAGATAATGTTATTAATAATGCTGTTAAATATTCCCCTAAAGATAAAAGAATTATTGTTGAAATATTTGAATTAAATGATAAGGTCCAAATTAAAGTAAAGGATGAAGGACCCGGCTTTACAAAAGAAGATAAAGAAAAAATATTTAATAAGTTTCAAAAATTATCTGCACGCCCAACAGGTGGTGAATCATCTACCGGTTTGGGTTTGGCAATTGTTAAAGAATTGGTAAACCTACATAAAGGCTCTATTAGAGTTGAAAGTGAAGAAGGAAAAGGTGCTTGCTTTTATATTGACTTAAATAAAAAATTAGAGTTGAATTAAAAGACCATACTTTTGCTCAAATCATTAACGGTAATAATAGAATAGTCCTAAAGCAAGTTGTCAAAAAAACCAGTCTAATCAGTACTTTGTAGCTTTTCAACTTATCAATTTAAGCAATATTTTTATATTTTTAACCGTAATTAGATACTAAACTTGACTTTTGGTGTTATTCTGTATTACTTTGTAAACTTATATTATTGGGTGTTATATGTAGAAATGGGCAATACAATTAGATCATTCAATATTTTTTAGATTTTATTAAAGTATTAATGTTGTGTTTATAATTTTAAGGAATAATGATGGAATTTAATAAAATTGGAATACTTGGTGCTGGGATAATGGGTTCTGATGTTGCTCTTGATTTTGCAATTCACAATTATAAAGTTGTATTATATGATTTATCAGAAGAATTGCTTGATGCCGCTAAAAGAAAAATAAATCAGCAATTTAGACTATACAAAATGTTAAATCCTCTTTTTGAAAAAGAAGTAGACGATATATACAACTTAATCGTGTTTTCTATTGAATTAAATAAGATGAACGAGGCTGATTTTATTGTAGAAAATATTATTGAAAATTGGGATGAAAAAAGGAAATTATATACACAGCTAAGTAAAATTATTAGTAATGACACAATTATAAGTTCCAACACAAGTTGTGTCCCAATAAGCAAAATTGCTGATTTAATGCCTACTCCCGAGAATGTGATAGGAACTCATTTTATGAATCCTGTTCCTTTTAAAAAATTTGTAGAGGTAATTAAAACTAATAAAACTTCGGAGGAGACGGTTAAAAATACAGTATCCCTTTTAAAGGCATTAGGTAAAAAAACAGTTGTGGTTAATGATAGTGCCGGATTTGTTTCAAATAGAGTTTTAATGGTGACAATTAATGAAAGCATAAGAACTGTTGAAGAGGGAGTAGCAAAACCCGCGGATGTTGATAAAATATTTAAATTGGGATTTTCTCACTCAATGGGTCCATTAGAAACCGCAGATTTAATTGGACTTGATACTATAATGTATTCATTAAGAGTTTTATATGATGAATTTAAAGATCCTAAATATAAACCATGTAATCTGCTCGTTCAGATGGTGGAGTCCGGAATTTTAGGGAAAAAATGTGGTAAAGGGTTTTTTAATTATTGATGGAAGTTAAGTATTAAGATGAAAGAAATTAAATGTGTTGTTTGGGATTTAGATAATACTTTATGGGATGGAATATTACTGGAAGATAAAGATGTCACTTTAAAAGAGGATATTCCAAATATAATTAAAACTTTAGATAGCAGGGGAATATTAAATTCGATTTCAAGCAAAAATGATTTTGTTAGTGCAACTGAAAAATTAAAAGAATTTAACTTGTTAGATTATTTTTTATATCCTGAAATTAATTGGAATAATAAATCGGACTCAATAAAAAGTATTGCTAAAAATCTAAATATCGGTTTAGATAGTATAATGTTTGTTGATGATCAGCAATATGAAAGGGATGAAGTGAGTTTTGCTATTCCTGAAGTAGTATGCGTAGATGCAATGCAGCACAAACAACTTTTGTCTAATCCATTATTAAATCCTCGTTTTATTACCGAAAGCTCAAAGAGTAGAAGAAAATTATATATTGAAGACATAAAAAGAAAAATTGATGAGGAAAAGTTCTTAGGTCCAAAAGAAGATTTTTTGAAATCATTAAATATGGAACTTTGTATCAAACCTGCTCGGGAAGAAGATTTGGCAAGATTGGAAGAGTTGACTATTCGTACTCACCAGCTTAATACAACAGGTATTACTTATGATTACGAAGACTTGAAAAGAATGATTTATTCAGAACAATTTATTTTGTTTGCCGCAGAATTAAAAGATAATTATGGTTCGTATGGTAAAATAGGGTTAGTTCTAATTGAAAAGTTAAAGGGTGAGTGGCGAATTAAGTTGTTTATTCTTTCTTGCCGAGTTATGACACGAGGAATAGGTACTGTAGTGTTAAATGAAATTATGAAAACAGCAAAGCTGCAGAATTTAAGATTAAGTGCCGAGTTTATTCATACACAAAAAAATCGTGTTATGTATATAGCTTTAAAATTTGCTAATTTTATTGAGGACGATGCCAATACTACAAGTGATTTAACTATCCTCAATAATGACTTAAGTATTATAAACAAAGCTACTCAATTTATTAATGTTAAAATGGAGTTTGAATGGAATTAAATAAAAGAGTGAGGGAGTTTATTGAAGAAAATCTTTTAGTTTTTGATGATGAAGTTGAATTTTCTGACTCAGATAATATTTTTGAACTTGGTTTTGTAAATTCTCTATTCGCAATGAAATTAGTGAGCTATGTTGAAAATAATTTTAACATTAGTGTAGGTAATGCAGATTTACGTTTAGACAATTTTAATAGTATAGATAATATTGTAAAATTCATTAACAGTAAAATTAGTTGATAATTTATGTTATATAATATAGATGCATATAAGGATTTTATTAATACTCAAATAAAACCTTCTGTTCCCGTCATTGACGAAACGGCAGTATATCCAAGAGTATTGATAGAAAAAATGGGAAAGGCTGGGTATTTGACTCCAACTATTCCCAAAGAATACGGGGGATTAGGTTTAAATAACTTGGAATATGGCTACTTTACTGAGGAAGTGGGTAAAGTATGTCAAGCCACTCGAGCCTTGTTGACGGTACATAATTCTTTGGTGGGGAATACGATTTCGCGTTGGGGAAGCGAGGAGCAAAAGAATGAATATCTGTTTGATATGTCTGCTGGGAATAAAATAGGGGCATTTGCATTAAGCGAACCAAAGATTGGAAGTGATGCAAAAAGCGTTCTTACTACATATGATAGCCAAAATGATATGTATGTTATAAATGGAAAGAAGAAGTGGATATCGTTTGGTGGAATTGCAGATTTTTTTATTGTAATAGCTTCTAAAGAAAATATAGTATCAGCATTTATTGTAGATTCCAATTTAGATGGAATTGCAGTAGAAGAAATGCAGGGACTGTTGGCAGGTAATGGTGTTCATATTTCTCAAATAGAATTCTCCAATGTGGTTGTTCCAAAATCTAAGATTTTGTGTGGAGAAGGGAATGGTTTAAATTATGTTGTTTCGACGGCACTTGATTTTGGAAGATATAGTATAAGTTGGGGAGGGATAGCAATTGCACAGGCAGCTTTAGAATCAATGGTAACTTATTCGAGAAAACGAGAGCAGTTTGGTGAAAAGATTTACAAATTAGATGCAATACAACATATGATTGGTGAATCAACTGCAAAGTTGCATGCTTCAAGAGCATTATGCGAAAAAGTTGCAAATATGAGAGACCAAAACAATAGTAACAGCATAATGGAAACAAATATAGCAAAATATATTACTTCAAAAACCGCGATGGAAATTGCAAATTATGCAGTTCAAGTCCATGGTGGAAATGGTTGTTGGGAGGAGTATCCTGTGGAAAAATTATTTAGGGAAGCAAGGATATTAGAAATAATTGAAGGTACTTCGCAAGTTCAAGAAAAACTTATTGCTTCTTATGCACTACGAAAATATTTTAGAACAGACTTATATATCAATAAAGAGATATAAAGTTTAGATATTTGTTTTGATTGAAGTATAGTATTGTAAAATGCTAATTGACTTTTTATTATAGGGGAATATTAAATGGTAATGGCACTTTCGGGCGCAGTTATTATGGAGGTGAAGAAAGGGAAGGTTTATTATTATTGTAAGTGTAATAATTGTCAAAAATCCGAATATGAAATAAAACCATATAAAGAAACTGAGTGGCTGGATTCTGGTATTGTAAATTTAGGTATATATAAATGTCCTGCTTGTGGGAAAGAAAACGAAATTAATATGAAGTTTTATAAACACAATAATTAAAATATTAAAATTACCACAATTTTATTTTAGAGTATTAGTTGACCAATTACAATATTAACAGTTTATTAGAGGCTTTAGAAAAAAGCAGCAATAGCAATAGTGGAATTATATTTATTGATAAAAATGGAACTCATAATTTATCATATAAAGAATTGTTTCTAAAGGCAAAAGGAATAGCTGGATATTTAAAGAGCCGGGTAAGCAATCCTAATAGTGAGATTATAATATACTTAGGAAATAATATCGAGTTTGTCCCGGTATTTTGGTCATGCATAGTGTCTCAAATTATTGCTGTGCCGGTTTCTATTGGCAGTAGTGATGAACATAAATTAAAATTGCTTAACGTGTGGAAAAGCTTAATAGACCCATATATCATTACAACTAAATTATTATTGGAAAGTATAAAAGACTTTTCTGAAAAAAATGGCTTTGATGATATTTATGGTGAATTAAAAGGGAAAATAATTTTATTAAATGAAATAAAGAAAGACGAAAATTATGTTTTGCCTGAAATTAATACAAATAGAATTGCTTTTATTCAATATTCATCCGGCTCGACAGGGTTTCCAAAAGGAGTGATACTTACTCATAAAAATCTTATTGTTACAACTACGGCTTTTATAAATATAACTAATGTTAATAAGAACGACTCATTCTTAAGTTGGTTTCCACTTACACATGACATGGGACTGATTGGTTGGCATATTGTTCCAGTTGTTGTTGGTATTAATCAAGTACTAATTGAGACGAGTTTATTTGTAAGATCTCCTGCAATATGGATGGATAAAAGTACCGAGTACAAGTCAACTATTCTCTGTTCACCAAATTTTGGTTTAAAACATTTTTTAAGTTTTACAAAAAAATTAAACAATGCTGATTGGAATTTAAATAATGTGCGATTAATTGCAAATGGAGCTGAACCAATATCTTCAGATCTTTGCAATGAATTTATGAATGCCTTAAAGCAATATGGGCTTAAAGATACAACTGTAACTCCAGGTTATGGATTAGCTGAGGTTGGTTTAATTGCCTCAATTTCTGATTATAAATCAGTATTTGAAAAAATTTATGTTGATAGGAAGAAACTAAATGTTGGACAAAGAATTGCCAACATCAAAAAAGATTCAATTGATTCAATGGCAATTGTATGTGAAGGGGATGTTATCCCTGAAATGAATGTGAAAATTAAAAATGATAATGGACAAGACCTTGATGAAGAGTATGTTGGAAACATATATTTAAAAGGAGATAGTGTAACAAGCGGATACTATAATAATAAGAGAGCAACTGAAAAAATAATTGTTGATGGTTGGTTAAATACTGGTGATTTAGGGTTTCTTAAAAACAACAAATTGTTTATTACAGGACGTTCGAAAGAATTAATAATAGTAAATGGGTATAATTATTATCCTTATGATATTGAAAGAGTTTGTTTTGAAATTGATGAACTTGACTTTGGTAAGGTTGTAGCAGCTGCGGCATTCGATAAAGCATTAGATCAGGAAGTGTTATTAATCTTTGTATATTTTAAGCAAAATTTTGAACAGTTTGTTGAAATTGGGGCTAAAATAAAGGAAATTGTATTAAAAAATATTGGTCTAAGTGTACATAAAATTATACCGGTAAAAAAAATTCCCAAAACAACAAGTGGGAAAATACAAAGATTTATCTTGGTTAATGAATACATTAATGGGACTTATGAAGATATTTTATTTGAATTGAATGAAATAAGTGCCAAAAGTATTGGAAAACTATCAAAAGTAAAAAAAGATAAAGATTTTATTACTAATGAAATCTTAGCCCTTATTAAAAAAGTAATAAATATAAAAAATCTTGATTCTAATGAAGCATTAATAAATTATGGTGTTGATTCTATTAGAGGAATAGAATTACTTGGTATAATAAAAGAGTATTATTGTGTTGAAATAAGTGAGTTTATTTATTTACCAGATTTATCGCTTACTAAAATAGTTGATATTATATTTAATAGACTTCAAGAAAAATCAGACAAGACAGAAGAATTAAATAATAATATTTCAAATGCTGCTTCAATAAAAGAATATACTGCGTCAATTGGGCAATTTGCAATATTTTATCATTATAAAAATCACCCATTAAGTCCGGCTTACAATATATCATTATCATGTAGAATATTAAATAACATTGAAAAAGATAAACTTGAACAAGCTTATAATTATGTTATTAATCGACATGAAATATTACAATCAAGATATTATATGTTAGATAAATTATATTATAAATTATCTAACAATAGTGAAAATATAATTGTGGAGCAATTTGTAGATGAAGAGAATTATAATAAAATTAAAACCATTATAAAAAAACAAATAGAAACTCCATTTGATATTGAAAACAACTCAATTATTCGCTGTTATTTATATAATACGAAAACACATGGATTAATATTTGTTCTGAATTTACACCATATTGCAGGAGATGCACGATCTTTATTTTTGATAAGCCAAGAAATATTTAAAAGTTATAATGAGTTGGTTAAAGATAATTCTGTTAAAACATTGGCAGTACGTTCTGAAAGCAAATTTTCCGATTATGTGAATGAAGAGATAAAATACTTAAATAATAAATCAGCAAATGTAGCAAAGGAATATTGGAGGACGCAACTTAAAGGAGTCGATTTTGGAATCACTATTTATGATAACAATAAAGTAGCAAAAGAAGATAAGTATTCATCATATATATTTGAAATTGAACGAACAATTGAAACGGAGTTGAATACTTTATCCGGATTTGTTGTTATGTTATCTGCTTATTGTTATTTGCTACATAGATATTCGCATCAAGAAGAGTTAGTTGTTGGGATACCAGTTTCTGACAATAGGGTAATATCGGATAAAATAAAAAATGAAGAGCTTGTTGGTTATGTTATTAATACTTTACCAATTAAGTCAAGGTTGGATGAATTTGATACTGTAGAAACATATTTGATGAGAATGAAACAAACGATTCTTAACTCAATGGAAAATCAATATTATCCTTTCTTAAATATAGTTAATGATTTAAATCCTAATAGGGAGTCCGGTGCTAATTTATTACAGACAATGTTCACAATGTTACCTGTTAGTGTAACAAATCAACTCAAATCTTTAATAAATTATAATGAAGAGAATGAAGTTATAAACTATGGGCAGTTGCAAATAAAACCGTATTATATCTATCAACAAGAAAGTATGTTCAACCTTTCTATAGAAATGGTGGAATATAATAAAAAAGACTTGTTTAGAATATCATATAACGAAGCATTTTATAGTAAGCAATTCATTAATAGATTTGTAGAACACTTTAAGCATATTATTAAGGAAATATTCCCCTCACATATGAGTAAATTGTCAACTACGAATATAATATTAAAAAATGAAAAAGAGTTATTAGAAAGATTTAACAATACTGCTATAGTTTATGATGATTATTTGCCCATAATAAAGTTGATTGAGCAACAAGTGCATATTACTCCAAATAATATTGCATACATATATAATGAAGAAAAATATACATATCAATGGATAAATAATAAAGCAAATGGATTAGCAACTATATTGCTAAATAATGGGATATCAAAAAATACATTTATCCCAATATTCTTAGAAAAGGGAATTGAAATGCCTGTTGTTTTATTGGCAATAATGAAAACAGGAAATGCTTTTATACCAATTGATATAAATGAGCCTGAAAATAGATTAAAAATGTTTTTTCAAGACATTAATCCAAAATATGTTATCACAGTTGAAAAATACGTTAAAAAAATAAAGACTTTTACAAATGTGAACATTATTTATGCTGATCTTAATGATATTGATGAAGTAAATATTAACCCTGATGTTGCAGTATCGTTAGATGATCCAATTTATGGTATATACACATCCGGAACTACAGGCGTGCCTAAGTGTGCAATCAATTTACACAAAGGAATAACAAATCGATTTAAATATATGGATTATTATTTCGGTAAGTCTACTGAAAGAATAGTATATCATGGTGCAAATTATATTTTCGATACAAGTGTTTATCAATTCTTCTGGGCTTTGACTAACGGTGCAAAAGTAATAATTCCGGTATCTTCTGGAAAATTGAATGTTGACTCATTGCTTGACTTAATTGAAAAATATCACGCAACATATATAGACCTTGTTCCATCAATATTTAATGTGCTTGTAAATTATTTTGAAAATGATACTAAAACAATAAATAAATTTAGCTCAATTAAAGAATTGAGTATTGGTGGTGAAGCAATATCACCTGTTGCTATAAATAAATTTCTAAAAATATTCAAAAATATAAAAATAACAAATATATATGGACCAACCGAAACAGCAATTGGTGTTACATTTTATGATGTGAATAAGCATAATAAAGAAATTCCAATAGGCAAACCGATAAGTAATGTAAAAATTTATATTATAGATAAATATAAAAACCAAGTACCTATCGGTATGTTAGGTGAAATATATATTGGTGGAGAGTGTGTTGGTTTAGGATATTTGAATGATAAAAGCAAAACTGAAAAACAATTTATTCAAAGTCCTTTCAATGATAAAGAAATTCTATATAAAACAGGTGACTTGGGTTGTTATTTGTTAGATGGGAATATAATATTTAAAGGACGGTTAGACGAACAAGTGAAAATTCGTGGGGTTAGAATTGAACTTGAAGAAATACGAACATATATAAAAAGTTGCAAGAATGTTAAAGATGCAGTTGTAGTAACTAAAAATGATAAAAATGGAGAACCATTCTTAGTAGCTTATGTAGTTAGCGAAAATAAAAAATTAGACCAATACGAACTTAAAACTAATCTTTCAAAAAATTTACCAGATATATATATACCTCAATACATCATTCCTATTAGTGAAATTCCATTAAATGCGAATGGTAAAATCAATAAGTTTGCATTGCCGGAAATTATTATACAAAGTGCAGAAATAGAGACTGAAAAATCAGGTGATAAACTGAAATTACTAAATATATGGAAAGAAGTATTAAGTATAGATAGACTTAATAATGATGAAAGATTTTATGATTGCGGAGGAAATAGTTTGAAGGCTCTATTGTTGAAAATTAAAATTCAACAATACTATGGAATTGAGTTGGGTATTGATAAAATATTAAGTAATCCAACAATTAATACACTTCAGCAAATAATTGCTGAGCAATCATTAAGTAAACAGCTTATTATACCAGTATCTAAAAAGGAAAAGTACTATCCGTTATCTAATCAACAAAAAAGGATGTGGCTATTACATAATAGAGAAAGAGGAAACAATTCTTACAAGATGATTGGGGTATTCCATATAAAGGGAAAAATTGATTTATCAATACTCCAGAACGCATGGCAGCAAATTATATTGAAACATGATTCCTTAAGAACAAGATTTAAAGTGGTTGATGGAATTCCCGTTCAACTAATTGAACCAAATAATATTGTTAATTATTCTACTATTATTTCAAATAATATTGATTCAGATCTAAATAAAATAATAGAAATAGAAAAAGAGCAAAGTTATGATTTATCAAAAGAATCGCTGTTTAACATCAATATTATTACTGACAATATTAGTAATACAAAAATGATTCTCCATTTCAACCATATTATTACTGATGGATGGTCAACAAAAATAATATTAAATGAATTATCTAAAATATACAACACTTTGGCAGAAGGGAAAAAAGATAAAATTAAAAAGCCTAAAATACAATATAAAGATTATTGTGTATGGGGAAACAATCTGCAAGGTTCTGATTTATATAACGATGCTAAAGTATATTGGGAAAATAAATTATCAGATTACCAACCAATAACTTTTATACAAAATGATTATCCCATTTCTGATAAAGCCAGACATATTGCTGATGTAAGTCGATTTAAGATTGATCTGGAAACTATGGGGAAAATTCATTCATTATGTAAAACATATGAAATAACACCGTTTATGTTTTTTGTAAGCGTTGTAGAAATAGTTCTTAGTAAATACACACATAGTGAAGAAGTAATATTAGGAACGCCGGTTAGTGGAAGAAGTGTTCCGGAACTTACTGATCAAGTAGGCTTATATGTAAATACAATTGTATTAAAAAACAAAATTGAAAAGAACCAATTATTTGTAGAGTTTCTTGCTTCGTTAAAACATGATATTATTGAAGCATTAAAATACCAAGATTATCCATATGAGCAATTAACCGACAAACATAAAGGATTAGACTTATTTGAAGTATTTTTAAGTTATGAAGGATTAGAAGATGAAATTAAACTTAAAATTAATAATGCTGATGTTGTATATGAGGAAATTGCTAATATAGAAAGCAAATTTAATATTAATATAATGATTAAGGAAAATATTGAAGGTATTGACTTAGTTGTTGAATTTGCAAAAGACAAATATAAAAAAGAAAGAATAAGTCTGTTAGAATCGCATATAAATAATGTTATTAAAACTGTAATAAATGATCCATCAATTTGTATCAATAAAATTAATATTCTTGACAATCAAGAAAAAGAACAAATTCTTAAATATTCATATTATCAGAAAGAAAAAGAAAACAAATGGCAGAGCGTAATTGATCAATTTAAAGAAGTTGCTAAACTAAAGAAAAATAACAAAGCAGTATCAGACAGGAATAAATATTTAACCTATTATCAACTTGATAAAAATTCTGACAAAATAGCAGCTCTGTTAGTAAATACGTTAAAAATTAAAAAAGAAAGTGTTGTAGGTTTATTAACAACTAAATCAGTAGAAATGATAACAGCAATGTTGGGAATACTTAAAGCTGGGGCGGCTTACCTTCCACTTGATATAAAAAACTCAAATGAAAGATTGCGGTTGATTTTAGAGGATAGCGGTTGTGAAGTAGTTCTTTCTGATCTTGCTGATAATGAAAAAGTTTTAACAAATTGGAAACGATTCAATATAACCACAGTAATTAACAGTAGTGAAAGTAAAGAGTTTACAGCAGAAAACATAAGTCCAAATCAATTGGCGTATGTTATTTATACATCAGGATCAACAGGAACACCTAAAGGCGTGATGATTGAACACCATTCATTAAGCAATTTAATTAAATCCTTGAGGAATGAAGTTTATGATCAATATGGTGATTCTCTTCAAGTCGCATTGCAAGCCTCTCAAGTATTTGATGCATCAGTTCAACAAATATTCCCTTCTTTAGTAAGAGGGGATACTTTACACTTAATAAGTGATGAAACAAAACTTAATGGCAAATTAGTATCTGAATTATTTGATAGAGAAAAAATTGCAATATCAGACTATACTCCAATTTTGTTTGATATACAATTGCAAACAGGATTTGGGAATAATAAACTGCAATATTTAAAGCATTTGTTGATTGGTGGTGAACAGTTACAAGTTGAATTGATTACTAAATTTTATTCAACTGGTTTAATGGATAATGTAAAAATATTAAATGTCTATGGTCCAACAGAATGTTGCGTTGATACAATTTGTTATCCTATTGATAAAAATGGTATTGATACTAATGATGTAATACCTATAGGCAGACCAATGTTGAATACGAATGTGTTAATTATGGATGATGATTTAAATATTATGCCGTTGGGTATACCAGGAGAGTTGTATATTGGTGGGGAAAATGTTGGGCGTGGATATATAAATAATGAAGAAATTACGAAATCTAAATTTATAGAAAACCCATTTGATAAAGAGCTGATATTATATAGAACGGGCGATTTATGTTCATTATTATATGATGGAAATATTAAGTATCATGGTAGGATAGATAATCAAATAAAAATAAGGGGCTACAGAGTAGAACTCGGTGAAATTGAAAATGTAATTAAAACAGTCTTGGGCAATTCCGTATTAGTTGCTGTTTATGATAATAACAATAAGGAAATTGTTGTATTTATAGAAAATAAAAGAGCAATAAATAATGACTATAATAAAGCATTCAGTGAATTAAGAAAAAAACTTCCTGAATATATGGTTCCAGCAAAATTTATTGAAATTAAAGAAATACCAATAAATTCAAGTGGAAAACCAGATAGAAATAAACTGCAGCTCAATATTGACAACTATGAAGTAATTCTTCCAACGCGTCAATTTGTTGCACCAAAAAGCCCAACTGAAAAAGCATTATTACAAATATGGCGTGAAGTATTGAATGTTGATGAAATTAGTATTCATGATAATTTCTTTGAACTTGGAGGTCATAGCATAAAATCCTTAAAAATTATGATGTTAATATCAAAACGCTTTGGCGTTGAATTAAATTATAAGGATATTCTTACCAATACAACAATAAGTAAAATGGCATTACTAATTGATTCAATTAATAAAATAAATTATAAGCCAATTAAAGTGATAAAAGAATCTGAATATTATGAATTATCGCCTGCACAAAAACGAATCTGGCTCGAATGCGAGATGGGTAAAAGTGCTGCATACAATATATTTGGTGTGTTTAAATTAATTGGCAAGCTTGATATTGAAGTAATGCAAAAAAGTATAAAAAAGGTATTTGAAAGACATGAAGCATTAAGAACAAAAATTATAGTTGTTGGTGGGAAACCAAAACAGATTATTGAAAGCGAACATGGTTATGGCTTAGAGATTATTGAGCCGAAAAAAATGTTGCCCACTAAGGATATTATACAAGAAGAAATTACAAAATTAGAGTCGCTTTCTTTAAATATTTATGAGGATAATCTTGCAACATTTAAGCTGCTTAGGATAAATGAACAGGAAAATTATATTTTTGCATTAGTCCACCACATCGTTACAGATGGCTGGTCAAATAAAATAATGCTTGATGAAATAAGTAAGATTTATAATAGCTATGTAAATGGAAAACTCCCTGAACTGGATAACTTAAAAATTCAATATAAAGATTATTCAAATTGGATTAATAAAGAAATGAGGGGGAGAAATTATAAAAACCATGAAGTTTACTGGCGTGGAAAAATAAAAGAAAAATTCAAGTTTTCTGGCATTTCTAAAGAGAATATTGTAAAAGTAAAAGAAATGCGATCTGTAAATCAAATACAATTTGTTATTACTAAAAATCTTACTGAAGCAATAAGAATGTATTCAATTGAAAAGGAAGTTACTATTTTTACTTTCTTAATATATGTGCTTGAAATTCTATTACACAAGTATACAAACGCTGAAGAAATAATATTAGGTACACCGGTAAGTGGCAGAAATCACCCGGATTTAGCAATGCAGTTGGGACTTTTTATTAATACAATTCTTTTGCGTAACAGTATAAGTCCAAAAAGTAAATGTTTGGAGCATTTAACTATTGTTAAAAATGAAGTGATTGAAGCATATAACCATCAAGATTATCCTTTTGATATGTTAATGGAGAAAGTCAGCAAAAGAAGCGGCGAGGAAATTTTTGATGTGTTTATGAGCTATGAAAATATAGAAAACGAAATAAAATTAACATTAGAAAATATCGAAACAGAATATTTAGAGATTGGATCATCGCAAAGTAAATTCAATTTTAATATAATATTTAAAGAAAAAGAGGAAAATATTATAATTATATGTGAATATCGTCCTTTGTTCTATTCTGAGAATCGAGTTAGAATGTTCGGTGAGGAATATATAAGCATAGCTGAACAAGTTATCAATAGTGATGATTCAACTATTGAAGAAATTAAATTGCAAAGCGGTGATTTTAGAGCCATCCAAAATAATGACCTAAATATAAATAATGCAGTAAAGGAACCAGGAAATTATTCTTCTCCAAAAAGCAAAATAGAAAAAGAAATAGCTGTTATATGGAAGATAGTATTAAAAGTAAAGCATATTGGAATTCAAGATAATTTCTTTGAATTAGGAGGACAAAGTATAAAAGCACTTCAATTACTCTCCTCAATTAAAGAAAAGTACAATACTAATTTTGAGATAAATTTTGTTTTTGCGAATCAAACAATTAAAGAACAAGCTAAAGCAGTTGAAAATGCTTTATGGATTAACAAAGCTATTGACGGTGACGATATAGAGGAAATAATTATATGAAAATCCCTGATTTAATAGAGGAATTACGAAATTATAATATTGGAATAAAAGAAAAAGATGGACAGATTATTTTGTCAGGTAAAAAAGATCAAATTCCGGCAAATCTTTTAGATGAAATTAAAACCAATAAAGCAAACTTAATTGAGTTTATTAAAAGCATTAGCAGTTTGGTTGAAAATTCGGATGAGAAACAAATTAATAGAGAAGATTATTTTGACTTAACATCACAACAATTATCCATATGGATTGCTTCTAATAAACCAAATACATCTCGCCTTTACAATCAACCGTCAATATTTAAGATTATTGGAAAGCTTGACCTAAATATTTTAAAAAAAACAATTAGTCTTATAATTAATAAGCATAGCAGTTTTCGTACTTCTTTTGTAGAAATAAATGGCGAGCCAAAACAAAAAATATTAGATAATGTTGAAATTAATATTGAAAGTGTAGAAATCGGAGAAGATTTAAGTATTGATGAAGCATACAAAAAGTTTTCTGTTTCACAAATAAATTTAATGCAACCGCCATTGTTGAAAATTCTCGTAGCAACAAACGGAAAAGAAGAAAATTATTTGCTCTTTAATATTCATCATATTATTAGTGATGGATGGTCAATTAACATTTTTATGAAAGAATTAAGTCAATATTATTCTTTCTTTATGGACAATAGTAATAATGGATATTGTACTACGGAAAAGGAATTATGCCAATTTCGAGAATATGTTGAATACCAAGTGAATTATATTAACTCTTTTGCAGGGGAAAGTAGTCTAAAATATTGGCAAAGTAAAATTGGAACAGACTATTCCCCCACAAAACTATCAAACAAATCCGATTATAATAATATTGATTATTATAGTGGAGATAAACTTAATAATTATTTGTCTGAGGATTTATCAGAAAAAATATTCTCGTTTTGTAAAAACAATAATGTCACTTCGTTTCAGTATATGTCATCTGTATTTTCTATACTATTAAAATATTATACTGGTAAAACTCAGATATCGTTTGGAACTCCATTTGCATGCAGAACAGAAAAAAAATACAATGATGTAATAGGTTGCTTTATTAATACATTGCCGATAATTCTTGAAATTGATGATTCGTTAACATATTTAGAATTTCTAAAGTATGTAAAAGATGAAATAGTTAACGTTTATAATCATCAACATTATCCAGCTGAAAAAATTATAGAAAATATTAAACTTAAATCAGTGAATGATGGAAGTCCATTATTTGATATGATATTTGTATATCAAAATTATTCAATTGATAAGATAGAAGTTACAAATATTGATATAAAATATATTGATATGCCAATTGAAAATAGTAAAGCCGGATTGGTTTTTCGAGTTTTTGAAGAGAATGGTAAATTATTAATTAACCTGGAATACAGCAAAAAAAGATTTGATCAATATTTTGTTAAACAGCTATTTGACCATTACCAGACTATAATGCAAAATGTTTTTCTTAATCCAAATGGAAAAATAAATCAAATTGAATATTTAAAGCTAAGTGAAAAACAAACTCTCTTTAATCTTCTCGATAATACTAAAGTTGGCTTTCAGAAGGATAAAACTATTGTTGACTATTTGAAGAATAGATTTATAAATAATAAGAACAATATAGCTGTTTCTGATGGTGAGAAAAGATTGTCTTATTACGAACTTGATAAAAAATCAAATATCATTGCAAATTATCTTATTTCTGAACTTAATGTTAAGCCTCAAGAAATTATTGGAATTGAAGCAGAAAAGAATGCTAATGTTATAGTTTGCATAATTGCAATATTAAAAATAGGAGCAACATACTTACCAATAAATTCAGATTTGCCTGAATCCAGGAAAAAATATTTAATTGAAGATAGTAGATGTAAGACAATACTTGTTGATGAATACAGAAAATATGATGGATGTATTGAGTTATTAGTTGACCAATTACTCATAGAGAAAAAATATTCGGAAGATAATTTAGTTCAACAAGTTAATATAAAACAATCAGATATTGCTTATATAATTTATACTTCAGGTTCAACGGGTATGCCGAAAGGAGTGCCAATATCACATAATAATTTACTAAGATTATTTATAAATGAAAATCAGCTGTTTGATTTTAATGAAAACGATGTTTGGACCTTATTCCATTCGTACAGCTTCGATTTTTCAGTATGGGAAATATTTGGAGCTTTGTTATTTGGAGGAAGATTAGTTATTGTGCCGGATAAAATAACAAAAGATGCAAACGCATTTTCTGAGCTATTAGTAAAAGAAAAAGTTACAGTATTAAATCAAACCCCAAGTGCATTTTATCGTTTATCAGTAGAGAAAACAAGCTTGCTTTCTTTGCGATATCTGATATTTGGTGGTGAGGCTCTTCAACCGGCAAAACTTGAGAATTGGAAACTTCAGTATCCGGAACTCAAAATAATAAACATGTATGGTATAACTGAAACTACTGTTCATGTAACATATAAAGAAATAACTTTATTTGATATAAAGAATAAACTAAGCAATATAGGGAAACCAATTCCTACTATGGGAATATTTATTGCTGATAAAAATCATTCTGTTGTACCAAAGGGGATTGTTGGAGAAATATGCGTGCATGGAGAAGGTTTAACACAAGGTTATTTACACAATCCGGAATTAACAAAAGAAAAGTTTGTTGATATTAAACAAATAGGGTTATGTTATTTGTCAGGTGATATTGGTAGAATGTTAGAAAATGGCGATGTTGAATATTTAGGTCGTATTGATGATCAGATTCAGTTTCATGGTTATAGAGTTGAATTAGGGGAAATTGAAAAAGCTCTTCTAAGCTTAAGTGAAATTAAGGAAGCAGTCGTTTTTGCAATAGAAGACAATAACGATATATCTCTTAATGCTTATATAGTTATGAATAGTGAAGTTGATTCAAAATTAATTCATAATAGATTATCCAAGTTGATACCAAGTTATATGCTTCCTTCTACCTATACGTTTATTGATTATATGCCTTTAACAATAAATGGAAAAATAAATAAAGAGGCTTTGCTGAATTATAAATCGTTGGATAAAAAGAAAACAATTAAACCAATGAATGAAAACGAATTCATCCTTCTTACAATCTGGGAAAATGTGTTAGGAAAAAAGAACCTAAGCACTGATGATAGCTTCTTTATTGTGGGTGGGGATTCAATTAAAGCATTACGATTGGTGAGAGAAGTAAATACAAAATTAAACATTGAATTAACTATTGCAGATATATATGAGAATGATTCAATTCAGCAATTAGCTGCTAAAGTTGAAGAAATTGCTTCAGAAGACAATTATAACCTATTGAACAAAGAAGTAGATAAAATTAATATCTTGTCAAAACAATTTGTGCAACAAAGTAAATATCCGGAAATGATTGAGGATATATTCCCAATGAGTGATATTCAAAGAGGAATGATATATTATTCGTTGAAGAATCCGGACTCGTCAGTATACAATGATCAGTTTGTTTATCAAGTGTATATTCAAAATTTTTCAATCGAGATATTTCAAAAAGCATTTGATTTAATGATTCAAAAGCATGCAACATTTCGCACTTCTTTTGATATGTCAAATTTTAATGCCGATGTTCAAATAATTCATAAAAATGTTAATTATGAAATTCCATACCAAGATCTCTCCAATAACAAAGGAGTGGATATTGAAAAAACAATTAATGATTATATTGTAAATGAACGGAGTAATAAATATAACTATCGTATCCCGCCAATGTGGAGAATGAAAATATTTAAGGCACAAAACGATATTATTGTTATTTGTTGGTTTTTTCATCATGCTCTATTGGACGGTTGGAGCAATGCATCCTTTTTTACAGAATTACTATCTACATATATTGAAGTAGTTAAAGATTCCGATTATACTCCTAATTTATTAAAAAATAGTTACAAAGAATTTATTGCAGAACAACTAATGTGTAAAAATGATGTTAGTTCTGTGGATTATTGGAAAAATGAACTATTAGATATAAAGAGACTTGAATTTCCAAGATCGGATACCATTAAAAATCACTCGGCAGATGATGACTATTACTTACAGATTGATAACGATTTATTAAATGAATTAAAAGCATATTCAACCGAAATTAAAGTTGATCTAAAAACGGTTTTCTTCTCTGCATTTCTTTATGCAGTAAGTATTTTTTCATACGAAAAAGATTTATTGGTCGGGATTGTAACTAATAATAGACCGGTTATGGAAGATAGTGAAAAAATACTTGGCTGCTTCTTAAATACTATTCCTTTTAGAATGAATATTGAAAGCAAGCAGACGTGGGAAGAATATATTAATAAAGTATTTAGCAAGCTTAATACTCAAAAAAGACATGAATGGTTATCCCTTTTAGAAATTGTTAAAAACATTGACTCAACCATTGGAGAGAACAATCCACTATTTGATTTGTTTTTTAATTATGTTGATTTTAATGTTTATGAAACCTTATATGATGATTTGTCACTTGAAAAAAACAACTTAAAAGGTTATAAGATTGAAGGATTTGGTAAAACAAATATGCCATTGGATTTTACTGTATCAGTAACCTTCAACAAGTGTGTTCTGCATATATCTTTTAATCCGGAAATCGTTGCTGAAAAATGGGTTAGTTATTTAGGTGAATATTTTAAATATTTGCTGAAAATAATTGCAAATAATGATAACACACCACTTAGGGCAGAAAAAAACAACTATCCTTTATATTTAACTGATATGCCTTTATTAAAAATAATACAAGATGAGAAACTTGTTAATTTTAATGATACCTATAAAAAGTATGATGAAATAAAATTAACAATTACTTCGATCTATAAAGATAGATTTAGTGAAAATGCTGAAAAAATAGGGTTGGCGATTGATGATTTTGAAAACACGACAATCTCCTTTAAAGAGTATGATAGCATTGTAAATAAAATAGCAGGCAAAATATTAAGTTGTAAAAATAAACCGCAAAAAGGAATTGTGGGCATTGTATCAGAGAGAAACGAATATATGGTTTATGCTTCAATGGCTATTTTTAAGTCTGGAAATGGTATGGTTCCAATCGACCCATATTATCCGGAAGATAGAGCAAAATATGTAATTTCTGATAGTGGTTGTTCTGTTATTTTGTGTCAAAGGAAATTTGTTGAAGCCATAAAGGAAATTTATAATGGCGAAATTTTAATTTTAGAGGATGCAGTTTGTGGAACTGATATCGTTGATTTATCGGCATTCCCTGAAGTAGAAGAATCCGATCCTTTGTTTTTACTTTATACTTCAGGGTCAACAGGTAAGCCAAAAGGTGTACTGATGCCTCACAAACCGATTGTTACTCTAATTTTATGGTTGCAAGAGAAATATAAAGTGGAAAATGACAGAATATTGTTCCTTAATCCGTATACTTTTGATATGTCGATATGGGGATTATATTCATGGACATTAAATGGTGGCAGCGTTTTTATTTTAAAGCATGGAAATGAAAAAGACCCATCAAAAATTGTAAATGCGATTATAGAAAAGTCAATCACTACGGTACATTTTGTTCCTTCTGTATTAACTATGTTCCTTGAATATATTGAAGACAATTATTTAAATCTTACTGATATTAAACTTCGTTATGTTTTTGTTGCAGGTGAAGTGTTACAAAAAAATATTGTAGAAAAATTTTACAGAGTTTTTGATAAAGAAAAAACCGAATTAATAAATACTTATGGTCCTACAGAAGCTCATGTAGTTACCTATTTCAATACGATAGATTTGGATGATAAAAAACACTCAACAATACCAATCGGAAAACCAATATATAACACTAAAATTATAATTGTTGATAAATATATGAGGACACTTCCCCAAGGTATTATTGGCGAAATATTACTTGGAGGGGATTGTTTAGCTGATGGTTACTTAAATAAAAGTGAATTAACAAATGATAAGTTCATAACTTTAGTTAATGAGCAATCAAAGAAGAAAGAGAGATATTACAAGACAGGTGATCTTGGACGTTGGTTAGAGGATGGGAATATTGAATTTCTTGGAAGAAATGACTTTCAAATAAAAATAAGGGGTTTCCGTGTTGAGCCTGATGAAATTCAAATGACTATTAATAAAATAAAAGGAGTAAAAGAGAGTTTAGTTATTGTAAAAGAAGTAATTCCAGGTGATAAACGTTTAATTGCATACGTGGTTAATGATAATAAGGAAACCTTTGATGAGCAGTTTATAAGAAATGAATTAAAAAAGCAGTTGGCTGACTATATGATTCCGTATGCAATAATTGGATTAGATAGCTTACCTCTAAATATGAATGGTAAAATTGATAGAAATAAATTGCCAGAGCCAAAAATAATTAATGAAAATAAGATTGTTATAAGCTATCGAAACCAAGTAGAAAAAACTGTTATGGATATTTGGGCTAAAGCTTTGGGAAAGAATGATATAAGCATATATGATAATTTTTTTGATATCGGTGGTCATTCTTTAGTTTTAATTAGAGTACATAGTGAAATAGCAAAACAAATAAATAAAAAAATTGAAGTCGTTGATTTATTTAAATATACAACAATTGCTGCATTAGCTGAGTATATAAATAGTGACAATTCGGAAGATTCCCTTTTGGAAAAAGCCAAACAACGAGCTGCAGGTCAATTGAATGCTCGTCATAAAAGGAATAAGAACATAAGAGGAAAAGGCTGATTTATGGAAGAAAATATGAATAATATTAATGAGAATGCAGTTGCAGTAATTGGAATTGCTTGTCGTTTCCCCGGTGCCAATAATAGTGACGAGTTTTGGAATAATCTTAAAAATGGCGTTGAAGCAATTAGTTTTTTTTCTGAAGAAGAAGTTATTAAAAGTGGTGTGTCTGAACAAATAGCTAAAGACCCAACACTTATTAAAGCTTTTGGAGTACTTGACAATTCAGATAAGTTTGATGCAGAGTTTTTTGGATTGTCACCTCGTGAAGCAGAATTAATTGACCCTCAAAGCAGGTTGTTTCTTGAATGTGCGTATGAAGCACTTGAAGATTCAGCATATGATTCAGAAAGAGTTGAAGGACGAGTGGGAGTTTATGCGAGTGCAAGTATAAGCTCGTATTTAATTAAAAACTTGCTGAGTAACAAAGATAAGTTAATCTCTATTGGTGGTCTTTCAGCACAACTTGGGAATGATAAAGATCATGTGCCAACAAGAGTTTCATATACATTAAATCTTAAAGGTCCATCAATTGCAATTGGAACAGCTTGTTCCTCATCGCTTGTAGCTGTACATCTTGCCTGCCAAGGCTTATTAGATTACCATTGTGATATGGCTTTAGCCGGTGGAGTTACAGTTCATGCAAATCAAATGGAAGGACATATTTATAGTGACGAAGGAATAGCTTCTCCCGATGGACACTGTCGAACTTTTGATTCAAGATCTTCAGGTACTGTTTTTGGGAATGGAGTTGGAATAGTAGTTCTAAAAAGATATGAAGATGCAATTAAAGACAAAGATAATATTTATGCAATTGTTCTATCCTCAGCTGTTAATAATGACGGTGCTGCAAGGGTAAGTTATAATGCTCCTGGTATAGATGGTCAAAGTGAAGTAATTTCTGAAGCCCATAATTTGGCTGAAATAGAGCTGGAAACTATAAGTTATATTGAAGCTCATGGTACGGCAACAAAATTAGGTGATATGATAGAAATAGAAGCTTTAAAAAAAGCTTTTAGAAATTCTGATATAATTAAGCCCTTTTGTGCTCTTGGAGCTGTAAAGTCAAATGTTGGTCATCTTGATAGTGCCGCAGGAATTGCGGGATTTATTAAAACAGTTTTGGCACTTAAAAATAAACAAATACCTCCAAGCTTGCATTATGAACAACAAAATCCCTCAATAAATATAAATAAATCTCCATTTTATATTAATAATAAATTGGTAGAATGGGAAACGTTGGGAACGCCACGAAGAGCAGGAGTAAGTTCATTTGCAATGGGAGGAACAAATGCACATGTGATTTTACAAGAGGCAATATCTGATCCTATTAACGAACATGATAATAAACCCTATATAGTACCAATTTCTGCAAAAACTGAAAATGCACTGAATCTGTATAAAAAATCCTTACTTGAAGAAATAACAAAATCAAATAGAACTATTGCTGAAATCGCTTACACGTTACAGATGGGTAGAAAAGCATTAAAATATAGAGATGCAATAGTAGTAAATAATACAGAGCAGCTAATTAGTAAATTGGGGTCGCATAAAACAAATAAAAAATATAATGCGATTACCGAAAGAAGTAATGGAATTGTATTTATGTTCTCAGGTTTGGGTTCCCATTATGAAAATATGGGTATTGATCTATTTAATACAAATGAAGTGTTTAGGCAAAACTTAATAGAATGCTCAAATGTATTTCAACAAATAACAGGAGAGAATTTATTAGATGTAATTTACCCAAGTGGGACTAATATTGTTCGAAGTAATA
This sequence comes from Melioribacteraceae bacterium, assembly GCA_963663265.2. GTDB lineage: Bacteria > Bacteroidota > Ignavibacteria > Ignavibacteriales > Melioribacteraceae > JAEXOD01. Next base: position 891,566 of record CAXXXM010000002.1, on the reverse strand, counting down.
AAAGTACAACAATTGATTTTTTGAAAATGGTACGTGGAAATGTATCAGAAGAAAAATCAGTTGTTAAGTTAAATAAAACAAAATATACTCATTCGGCAATATTTTCATTAGAGTATGCTTTAACAAAACTGTGTTATGAGGTTGGACTTAAACCAGCTGCTCTGATAGGTCATAGTATAGGAGAGTATACTGCCTTGTGTATTTCAGGTGCAATAAACCTATATGATGCATTAAAGGTGGTAATTAGAAGAGCTGAAATATTAGAAAATGCTCCTTATGGTGAAATGATAACAGTTGATGCTGTTGAGAATCAGATTAGCACATTCTTGAATGAATCATTATCAATTGCTGCAATTAATGATTCATCAACTTGCGTTATTGCAGGTGCAAAAAAAGATGTAGATAAATTGAAAGAAAGCTTGGATATGAATGGAATTGTGTACAGAGTAATAAAATCAGAAAAAGCTTTTCATTCAAAATTACTTGACGATAAAAAAAGTGCACTTGGGGAAATATTTAATGGTGTTAGTTTTAATAAGATACAGATTCCCATAGTTTCAAGTATGACAGGGAAATGGCTAAGTGATGAGGGTATTGCTGATTCAGAATATTGGGTAAATCAAACAACAAAGACTGTTAGATTTTATGAGGGTATTAAAAATCTTTTTGAAGAAAATTATAAAAACTTCCTTGAAATTGGAGCCGGACAAAATCTCGCCGGATTTGTTTCTAAATCAAATCCTAAAAATGATGGGGCTAAAATTAATGTGCAAACAGTAATGAAAAATATTTATGATAGTATGACAGATGATGAATATTTTATGAAAACTGTTGCTAAAATGTGGATTAACGGTTCAAATATTAACTGGGAAAGCTTTTATAAAAAAAATAGACCAAGCAGAATATCTCTTCCCACTTATCCTTTTGAGCACAAATCATTTTGGATTGCAGAAAAAAAAATAAGTTTAAAAGATGAACAAATTAAGGAGCGAAGAGAGGTTAGTAATGTTTCGTGGAAAAGATCATATAGAAAAGATGTGATTCATCAAGAAGATGCTGGTACTGATTGTTGGGTGATATTTAAACCCAAAGAAAGCGATATAACTTCGTTTACAGATAGATTGAGTAAAACAAATATTGATTATATAGTTGTTCACTTGGGGTCTGAAAATAAGATTGAGCCACAAAAAAAGTATGAAATTAATATTACAAAGAAAAATTGCTTTGATCTATTGTTCAAGGAATTATATAAAACAAAAGATGTTTATAAGAATTTTGTATATATCCCGATTCCTGGTTTAGAAGGGGAAATAATATTAAATAAAAACCAAGTACTAATAACAGAATTGTTAAGAAATCTGTTAATGCTTAACGATAATATTACGCTTTCTTTTATTTTAAAAAATGCCTTTAATATAATTGGGTATGAAGAAATATCAAACTCTGCTTCAGGATTATTTGGACTTATAAATTCTATTTCAAGCGAATATACAAAGCTTAATACTTATTGCTTTGAATACGATAAAAATAATATAAAGTTAGATGAATACTATTCAAATATTATTTCTTCAGTTTTGTATAAAACAAATGAAACTGTGTCAGCATATAGAGGAAAGTTTAAGTGGATTATATTTAATGATGATATTCAATATAATTCATTATCAAAAGAAGTTTCTAAAAATGAAACTATACTTGTTTTGGGTGATAATAAGCTAAAAAAATCTTTAGTTGAAGAATTAAGTAAAAATAAAAACCAACGAATATTAATTGGTGATGAAAATGAAAATAATAGTCAATTTGAATCACTTATCGAGATGTTGGAAAACCGCTTAGAGAATAAATTAGCAATTGATGATAAAACTAATAGTTTTGGGATGCAGGAGGAAGTAGATAAATTATGTGGATTATTGGCTATTAATTTTATTACTAAGTATTTTGGATTATTAAATGGTGATACGATAACAATTAGTGAACTTAATGCAAAAATTCTAAGTAAGCACAAAAGATTTTTGGATTATTTATTAAAAATTGCCAGCGAGGATAAATATCTTATAATAGAAGGGAATAAAGTTGTTGTATTGGATGGTTTGGTCGATGAATTAAAATTAATAGACTTGATAGAAAGAATAAAAAATGAATATCACCAGATGGCTGGAATAGTTGAAATATTAGAGTATTCTTTTTCCAAATATGCTGATGTTTTTTCAGGGAAAATGGAAAATATTGATGTCTACAATAGTGATGAAGTCGAAATATTTAATGAAAACTTCAATAATAGTCCACTTCGATTTGGTAAACAAAAAGTATATATAAATTTAGCTAAAGAATTATTAAAAGAAGTAATAGAAATAAATAAAGATAAAAAAATTAATATTCTTGAGGTTGGTGCCGGATCTGGAAGATTGACAAGTTATTTGCTAAATGATCTATCAAATTACAATATTGATTACACATTTACTGATATTGGTAAATCATTTCTAACAGATGCTAAAAGACTATCTGAACTGTTGAATATAGAATTTATGAATTGTAAAAAATTTGATATTTCTAAAGATCCGTTTATACAAGGTTTTGAAAAAGCAAAATACGATATAATATTGGTTTATGATGTTTTGCATGCAACAGAAAATATAGTGGACACGTTAAAAAACCTTGAATTAATTACTGCTCCAGGTGGTATTATGATAAATATTGAGGCAGTCAACCCTACAAGATGGTCTAATATGTCTTGGGGTTTTCAACCGGGTTGGTGGTCGTTTAATGATAGCAGAAATGAAAGTATGAATCCGCTTTTAACTTTAGATCAATGGTCTGAAGCATTATCTTCTTTTGATTTTAGCTATAAAGAAACATTCCCTAAAGAGGCAGAAAGACGGAACAGTTGCGATTTTGGGTTGATTGTAACTCAAAAAAAAGGGACTAATTTAGAGCAAAAACTTGGAAATATTCAAGAACTGGACAATTTAAAAGATGTTCAAAAAAAGAATAATCGTGATGATAGCTATGTTCAGATTGATCTTTCAAATAAAAATGCCTTAATAAAACAATTTGTTGACATAAAAGAAAAATACGGAAAATTAGATTCGATATATTTATGTGAAAGAAATTACACTAATATGCCAATAGTAATGAGGGATTACGAATATGTTAATGATTCTATTGATTATGAGATAAATAAATTTGAAATACTTATTAATTCGATTAAAGAAAGTGGAGTTCTTAAGAATAAACTAAATGTCCTATTTGAGAAAACTAAAAGTCGGTTATTTGCTGATGAATCAATCATAGGTGAATATGTAAATGCTTTTGCTAATCAATTAGATTTCGATATTTCAACAATGTTTTGTTATATAGAAGACTTAAATAGAGTAAACATAAATAGAATAATTGATATTCTCGATTCAGTATCCAGAACCAAATTGTATTATGAAGATATTGTAAATGACAAAAATAACTATGCATGTACAACTGAGGATAAAGAACATAATTCGTATATCCGTCCTAATATTTCAGATATCTTAGTAAAACCTGAAAATATTGTTGAAGAGAAACTTGCTAAAATCTGGGAAATGATGTTTGGAATAAATGAAGTTGGAATAAATGACAGTTTTTTTGAGCTTGGCGGTGATTCTTTGATGGCTACAAAAATTATTAATAGAATTAAACAACAATTTAATATAATAATTAAACTAAAAGATTTTTTTGAAAATCCGACAATAAAGGGAGTTTCAGAAAAAATTGAAAATATATTAAATAAGGAACAATCATCAGATACAAGCAAAAATAGCGATAGAGAGATTGGCGAAATATGAGAAATGTTGAAGAGTTAGTTAGGTATTTAATATCTAAAGATATCAAATTGTGGAATGAGAATGGTAAATTAAAGTACAATGCTCCAAAAGGAATTATAGATGAAAAGCTATTGGAAGAGATTAAATTAAATAAATTAGAACTTCTTGATTACTTAGAAATTAATAAAGAAGAAAAAATAGAAGCAATTTTTGATAAGAAATTTGTTGATTTATCTTTTTCTCAAAGTCGCTTGTGGTTTTTAGACCGTTTAGAAGAGGATAGTTATGCTTATAATCTTCCTTCGGCAGTTAAAATAGAAGGAGAATTAAATGTTGCTGCTCTTGAAGAGGCTTTGGCATATATTTTAGATAGACATGAAATACTTAGAACAACATTCCCTGAAAATAATGGAATCCCTTATCAAAAGGTTAATCCAAAAGGAAAAAACTTCTTTTTATGTGTTGATGCTATCGGAAATGACGAAACTGAGAAATGGGAATATGTTACAAAAAAGATTGATGAGCAAGTTAAGAACCCTTTCGATTTATCTGTTGGACCACTTTATAATTTGCAATTATTTAAAATAAATAGCACTTGTGCAGTGCTTTTTATGATGTTCCACCATGCAATCCTTGATGGTTGGTCAATAGAAATTTTGTTGAAGGAAATAAAGGCATGTTACTTATTAGCAGTTGAAGGAACAGAAATAAAATTACCAAGACTTGAAATACAATATTCTGATTATTCTATTTGGCATAATAAATGGATGAATAGTCCTCAAGCAAAACAGCAAATAGAATTTTGGAAAGAAGAACTTAGTAATGCTCCGGATTTATTACAAATGCCATTAGTAAAACCAAGACCTGCTATTCAAACACTAAATGGGGCTACTGAATTATTTAAAATTGATAATAATTTATTCTTGAAAATTCAAAAAATAGCTGCAGATAACAATTGTAGTTTATTCATGGTTATGTATGCAGTTTTTTCTGTATTACTGTATAGGTATTCTCATCAAGAGGATATTATAATTGGAACAACTATTGCGAACAGAAATAGACCTGAAATTGAATCTTTGTTAGGGCTTTTTGCAAATACAATTTTACTGCGTGCTGATTTAACAGGAAATCCGACGTTTTATAACTATTTAATGAAAGTAAAAGAAAAGACATTAGAAGTATATTCAAATCAAGATATCCCATTTGAAAAGGTTGTTGAAGAAGTTAAGCCCGAACGGAGTTTAAGCTATACGCCTTTGTTTCAAGTTTTATTTGAGTTGCAATATATCAATGATGAAATAAAAGAATATAAAGATATTAAGATGTCATCAATTGAACAGAAAAACAATTCTGCCAAGTTTGATATGAATTTTTTGCTTTTAGTAAAAAGTGGTGAATTAATTGGCGAGCTTGAGTATAATACAGATTTGTTTGATAGAGCTTATATATTGAGAATGATTGGACATTTTACTGAACTGTTAAAAAGTATTTCTGCAAATATTGATGAAACAATTGATCGTATCAATTATATACCGGTTGAAGAAAAGTTGATAATAGAAAAATGGAATTCAACCGATGTTAATTTTCCAACTGATAAAATATTTGATGAATTGTTTGCCGCAAATGTACAAAAATTCCCTTATAAAATTGCCGCAATTGAAAATGAGGTTACAATAACATATAAAGAATTGGATAAAAGAGCAACTCAACTTGCAGCTGAATTAATAAAAATGGGAGCTCGAAATGAAAAGATTATAGCTATTCTTGCTGAAAGAGGAATTAATTTTTTGATTTCAATTCTTGCAGTTTTTAAGTCGGGATCTGCTTATCTGCCATTGGATATATATCACCCTGCAAGCAGGCTTTCACAAATAATTGAACAAAGTGAACCGATATTAATTATATCAGAACATAAATTTGATGAAGTTCTTGATGATGTATCTAAAATAACAAAACAGAATATTCCTAAAACTATTTATCTGGATGGTTTGCTTGATAAAGAATTAGAAAATATCATAATAGATAAACCGACTACAAATTCAGAAAGTTTTGCGTATGTTATTTTTACGTCAGGCTCAACAGGAAGACCTAAAGGGGCAATAGTTAAACAGAAAGGGATGGTTAATCATTTGTACTCTAAAATAAAAGATTTGAATATTTCGGAAGATGATATTATAGCTCAAAATGCATCGCAATGTTTTGATATTTCAGTCTGGCAATATTTAGCTGCATTACTTGTAGGGGGAACAATAGAGATATTTAAAGACGAAATTGCTCACGATGCTGAGAGGCTATTAAAAAATGTTGAAAAAAAGGGAGTTACGATTCTTGAAATAGTACCATCGTTCATGTCAGTAATGATTGAAATGATAGAAGTAAAAAAGGAATGTGATTTTACAAAGCTGCGTTGGCTTGTGCCAACAGGGGAAGCATTGCCTCCTTCATTAGCTTTTAAATGGCTACAATACTTTCCTGCGGTTCCATTAATTAATGCTTATGGTCCTACTGAATGTTCAGATGATGTAACTCATTATCCAATATATTCGATTGAGGATATTAATGAGTATAATGTTCCTATTGGAAAACCAATTGGAAATACAAAAATATTAATTCTTGATAAAAACAAACAGCAAGTTGCAATTGGTATACCCGGAGAATTATACGTTTCAGGTGTTTGTGTTGGAGGAGGGTATATAAATGATAAAGAAAAAACTGAAGAGGCATTTGTTGAAAGCCCATTTAATAATGAGGAAAAAATTTATAAATCCGGAGATTTGGCTCGTTTCTTACCCGATGGCAATATAGAGTTTTTAGGGCGAATTGATTCGCAAGTTAAAGTTCGTGGCTTTAGAATTGAATTAGGTGAAATTGAAACTGAATTAAGAAGATATGATGGAATTAAGGAAGCGGTTGCGATATTAAGCAAAGAACAAAAAGAAATAATAGGATATATTGTTGCTGATAATAACATTAATACAAATGTTGACGAAATAAAAGGATTTTTGCGAAATAAACTTCCTGAGTATATGGTTCCTTCATATATCATATTTTTAGATAAGCTGCCTTTAACCCCAAATGGAAAAATAGATAGAAAAGCGTTACCCAACTCTGATATTAGAAAAAATGAAACAATATTAGATTTACCGATTACTGAAACTGAAATCAAAGTATTGGATATTTGGAAAAATCTTTTAAATATTAAAGAGGCTGGGATTGAACAGAATTTTTTTGAAATAGGTGGGCATTCTTTGCTTGCTACTCGTCTTGTAACTAAATTAAGGGATACGTTCTTAGTGGAGATAGCACTCAAGACAATATTTGAGAAGCCAACAATTAAAGAATTGTCAGCTTATATTGATACTTTAGTATGGTTGCGAGATTCTCAAAAAAGTACCCAAACAGATGAGATGGAAAATATAACAATTTAATTATACTGGAATCTAAATGAAAGATATTGAATTATTTTTAAAAAAGTTAAAATCATTAAGCGTGCAATTACAGTTGCGTGAAAATGATTTGCAAATTAGTGCCCCCAAAGGTGTATTAACTAATGAAATATTGACAGAACTAAAATTATATAAAGAAGAAATTATAAAACTACTTTCAAATGTTGTTGAAGATGTTAAATCAAACAGTATTAAAAAAGTGGATAGAAATAAAAATATTCCACTATCTTTTTCACAACAAAGAATGTGGTTCCTTAATCAGTTGGAAGGCGAAAAAGCAATTTATCACATCTCATTTGCTTTAAAAATTGAAGGAAATTTGAACCATGAAAAATTAAACTATGCATTAAATGAAATAGTAAAAAGGCACGAAATATTTAGGACACTATTTCCTGCTGAGCATGGTGCTCCAACTCAAAAAATTATTCAAAATTATGATGTTAATATTGAGTATGTGGATTTTCGTATGCAACCGGAATTTAATACTCCAGCTATTCTCAATAAGTATCTGAAAGATAAAATTGTGATTCCTTTTAATTTAGCAGAAGGTCCGTTATTTAGATCTTATGTGGTTCAAATTAATGAGGATAGTAATATCTTTTTGATGGTGTTGCATGGGATAGCTGCTGACGGATGGAGTGCAAGTATTCTATTTGACGAATTAACTACATTATATCAATATAACAAGATTGAAAAATATCCACTTGAAGAACTTGAGATTCAATTCGCTGATTTTGGAGTTTGGCAAAGAGAACAATTGGAGAGCGGAGCATATGAGTCGCAATTAAATTATTGGAAAAAGCAACTCGAAAAAATACCAACATCCCTGAATTTCCCTTTTGATTATCAAAGAAAGAAAGTACATGAATTTATTGGGAAAAAAGTTGAGTATTCTATTAATAGTGAAATTACAAAAAAGCTTTCGGAGTTAATTAATAACGCCGGCGTTTCGCCATTTATGTTGTTATGGGGTGCTTATGCTTATCTGTTATATAAATACACAGGACAGGAAGATATTGTAATTGGAATTCCTGTTGCTAACAGAACAAAAAGTGAATTAGAAAAATTAATTGGCTTTTTTGCAAATACATTGGTTATGCGTGCTAAAATTGATTCCAATATAACATTTATGGAATATTTGCAGCAAATAAAACAAACATCACTTGATGCATTTGCAAATCAAGACTATCCTTTTGATCAGTTAGTTGAAGCTATCGAACCACAAAGAACTTTGGCACATGCTCCAATATTTCAGACAATGTTTGTTTTGCAAAACCAACCTAAAAACATCGAAAAGGAAACAGGATTAAAAATATCTGCTATTGATATTGAAACCAATGTTGCCCATTTTGATTTATCTTTTGTTGTTAATGAGTTTGATGAACAAATTAGCGGTTTTTTGGAGATAAACACATCAATAATTAAAGTAGAAACGGCTGAAAGATTACTTGAACATTATAAAAATATATTGAAAGAGGTTGTGAGTAATCCTAATATATTATTGGGAGAAATTGAGATAATTACTGAAGCTGAAAAAGAAATTATCTTTAATAAATGGAATACAAAATTATCTGAAGTTACAGATAATAAAAACATTATAGACCTGTTAAATATATCAGCAAAAATAAATGCTGAAAAAGATTGTATAGTATTTGAAAATACTACTGTAACATATAAGGAATTTAATACCAGGGTAAATAAATTTGTAAATTGCTTTGTAGCAGAGGGTATTAAATCGGGTGATGTAGTGGGGGTATTGCTAAATAAATCAATTGATTTGATAGCAACAGTAACTGCAATACTTAAATGTGGTGCTGCTTATCTGCCAATTGATCCGGAATATCCATCTGAAAGAATACGGACTATTCTTGATGAGAGTAAAGTTCGTTTCTTTATAAGCAATGAAGAATCAATTAGTCAGTTTACTTACATTAATGCACGAAATTATAAGGTGCTTAATAAATCTGAAATTGTAATAACAAACACTCGCGAAGTAATTAGAGATCTTGACAGCCTTCCTTTGCCTGATAGAGGGAGTGTTGATTATTCAAAGTACAGCAAATATATTGGTACTGGACCAGTAACAAGTGATATCTCTATTTTGTCATCAAGAGGTTGTCCTTACAATTGCATCTATTGTCATAAAATATGGCCTAAAAAACAAATAACCCGAAGTTCGGAAAATATTTTTAATGAAGTAAAAACATATTACGACTGTGGGTTTAGAAGATTTACTTTCCTTGATGATATTTTTAATCTTAGAAAAGATGTGAGCGGCAAGTTCTTTGAGATGGCAATAGCAAAATTACCGGGGAGTCAATTCTTTTTTCCTAATGGGTTACGAGCTGATATTCTTACTGAAGAATTTATTGATTTGATGGTAGAAGCCGGCACGGTTGATGTGGCTTTAGCATTAGAATCCGGTTCTCCAAGAATCCAAAAGTTGATACATAAAAATTTAAATTTGGAAAAGTTCTTAGCGAACATAAAATATTTTGCAGAAAAACATCCTCATGTATTCTTAGAGTTACAAACAATGTTCGGTTTCCCAACTGAGACTGAAGAAGAAGCACTAATGACTCTTGATACCATAAAAAAAGTAAAGTGGATTGATTTTCCCAATCTACACGTGTTAAAAATATTCCCAAATTCCGAAATTTACAAATTGGCAATTGAAAATGGTATTAGTGAGGAAGCTATTAGAGTATCGGCAAATTTAGCGTATCATGCTTTGCCGGAAACATTACCATACCCCAAAAGTTTTGCCAGACAGTTTCAGTCAAGATTTATGAACGAGTATTTTCTAAACAAAGAAAGACTTCTTAAAGTATTACCTACGCAGTTTTCAATATTTACCAAAAAAGAGATGGTTCAAAAATATGATAGCTATCTGCCATATTCAATAAATTCTTTTGAAGACATCTTAAAATATACAGGGGTTAAAATAGAAGAACTTGGTGATATTGAATATGTGCCGGATGATAAATATGAAATTGAGGGAATAAATGAAAAACTCCGTAAATATTTCCCAGTGCAGAAGCCTAATAAAGATGCTATTAGAATTTTATTGTTTGATGCCTCTAATCAGTTTTCTTCAATGCACGAAACTATGCTTCACCACCAGATTGAAGAGCCAATTGGGTTGATGTCAATATTAGCTAATTTAAGAAAAAACTTTGGTAATTCAGTTAGTGGAAAGGTAGCTAAAGCCCTCGTTGATTTTAATTCCTTTGAAGAGATGGAAAAAATGATAATTGATTTTAATCCACATATAATAGGGTTTAGAACATTATCAATCTATAAAAACTTTTTCCATAGATGTATTTCTATCGCAAAAAATGCTTCTCCTAATAGTAATATTATAGTAGGAGGACCTTATATATCAAGCGAATACGATAAACTATTGTCTGATTCAAATATTGATTTGGCAATAATTGGCGAGGGTGAAATCACAGTTAGTGAATTTATTGCTGAATATATAAATAATGGCAAGAGAATGCCTTCTGAAGAAAAACTGAGAACTATCCCTGGAATTGCCTTTATGCCGAAAAATGAAGTAGAAGGTATTAAGAGGAGTGGTTTTGATAGAAATGTACTATTACTTGACTATATTAATGAGAATGCTTTATCGTCAGAACCTATTAATAAAAAACAAGGTGATTTGGCTTATGTATTGTATACTTCGGGTTCAACAGGTACTCCAAAAGGTGTAGCTATGGGACGTAAAGGTGCAAATAATCTTATAAATTGGCATTTAAGTGATATTGAACTTTCAAAACCCAAAAGAACTCTTCAGTTTGCCTCCATATCTTTTGATGTTTCATTTCAGGAAATATTTTCAACCATTGTATCAGGAGGTACTTTATATCTTATAGATCAGAATCTAAGAAGGGATCCTTATGAATTACTTCAGTTTATCAAAAAAAATGAGATAGAAAGAATATTTTTACCCGTAGTTGCTTTACAACAATTGGCAATTGCTGCGATTGATAATAAATTATACCCAAGTTCAATTAAACAGATTATAACTGCCGGCGAGCAGCTAAAAATTACAGACCAGATAAGGATTTTCTTTTCACATCTTAATAATGCTATTTTGCTTAATCATTATGGACCAACTGAATCTCATGTAATTACTTCTTATTTATTAGATGGGGATTCTTTTAAATGGAACAATCTTCCTCCTATTGGAAAACCAGTTCCAAATACAAACGTCTTTTTACTTGATTCTAAATTTAAACCTGTTCCTCCCGGGTTAAGAGGTGAATTATTTCTTGCAGGTGAAAGCCTTGCAGAGGGGTATTATAATAGACCTGAGTTAACAAATGAAAGATTTATTAATAATGAATTTCTTAATGCTCGGTTATATAAAACAGGCGATATGGGTAGATATTTGGGCGATGGCAATATTGAATATCTTGGAAGAGCTGATGAACAAGTTAAAATAAGAGGGTATAGAGTTGAACCGGGTGAAATTGAAGCTGTAATTAATAAAATATCAGGAGTGCAATACTCAGCTGTTATTCCTGAGGTTGGAAAAGAATCCGTTAACTATTTAGTCGCTTACATTCAACTTGATACTAATGTTGAAAATATTGTTGAAAATGGAATTGTAAAAGTTTACTTAGAAACAAATTTGCCTGATTATATGATCCCGGCAAAATTCATTAAAGCAGACAAATTGCCACTTAATTCAAATGGCAAAGTTGATAAACCGCTTCTTGCCGATTTATCAGTTAAATCTGATAGAATCGTTTCTTTGGAAAATACAACTGAACAAGAAGAGCTTTTGTTGGGGATTTGGAAAGATATTCTAAATATAGAAAATCTTGGAATTGATGATGATTTCTTCAGATCAGGTGGACACTCTTTGCTGGCAACACAAGTAGTATCAAGAGTAAGAAACTTGTTTAATGTAGATTTGCAACTAAAGAGTATGTTTGAGTATCCAACTATCAGATCTTTCTCTCAGTATCTTTCAAACGAGAATAGCACAAACAAACTAAGTACAGAACCATTATTTTCACGAAGAGAAAATATTGGTGATACAAAGATTTCGTATAATCAAAAGTTCTTTTGGGATTTGGACAAAATATATGTTGGTAAAAATGTTAATAGTATAACCGGAGTGTATAAAATTTCCGGAGAATTTGTCCCTGAAAAGTTTATTGAATCTATTGACAAAATAGTGGCTAAATATGAAACTCTTAGAGTAGTATTCTTCGAAAAAGATGGGGATGTATATCAAAGAGTAACAAAGAAAGATAAAGCAGTTGAATATGAAGATATCTCTTCAAAAAATATAAGCAATATTAATCTGATTATTGAAAATGCAACTAATGAAATTTGCATGAAACCTTTTGATTTGAATAATGAAACTACTTCAAGATTTAAACTTATTAAGACTTCTAACGAAGAATATCTATTGCTTTATGCAATTCATCACATTGCATTTGATGGGTGGTCACTTGGAATATTCATTAAAGAGTTAAATGATCTATATAATTTTGGTGAGAAAGTTAATAATGAGATAGATGTTCCCGGATTACAATATTCGGATTTCTCTTTAATGCAAAATCAACAAATAAAAGAAGGGAAATTAAAAGAGAATTTAGCTTATTGGTCTAATTGTTTGAAGGGGTATGATTTTAAGACAACAATTAATACAACAGGGTTCTTAGGAATTGAATCAGAAACGAAATTAATTTCCATTAATTCTCAAATATCAAATAGTGTACAGCAGGCTTGCAGAAAAAAAGACATTAGCTTGTTTATGTTATTATTAACAGTTTTTGCTGAAACAATTGGTGAAATAGAAGGTGAGGAGGATTTCCTTGTTGGCTCATATATTGCCGGAAGAGAGTATACCGAAATTGAATCGCTGGTTGGTTGTTTTGTTAATATTCTTCCATTAAGAATTAATGGATTAAATAATGACCATAATAATGATAATTTACTTAAAATAAGAAAAACTTGTATAGATGGTTATAAAAACCAAGTTGTGCCAATTAAAATGATTCTTGATGAGTTTGGGATTGAAACGAAAAAACAGAATGTTATTGATAAAATGTTTGTGCTTCAGAATAATTCTGTAGATCAAGTTAAATTAGGAAAGGCAAAAATGGAAAGCGTTAAAATTAGGCATGTTGATGCTCCTTTCCCATTGCAATGTAGTGTTTTTATAAACGGTGCACTTGACATTGCTTTTACTTTCCATAAATCTAAATATAGCGAGGAATTAATTGAAAAAATGATGCAACATTTCAAAAATAGATTATCTTTTTATGAAAACTTATTAAGTAAATGAACAATATATCTAAACCAGTAGTCTTAATTTCCAAAATTAATTTTTTGTTTCCTGAACAAGAATATTTATCTATGCTTGAAACAGTAAGAGAAACAAAAAAAGAAAAAATCAAAAGATTTCGATTTTATGAGGATAAATTACGAAGTCTATTTGGAGAGCTTTTATTGCAATATGCTCTTAAAAACTATTGGCATTTAGACTATAATAATATAGAAATAATTGATGATGATTTTGGAAAGCCAATTTTGGTTGGGCAAAAAATCTTCTTTAATATCTCACATTCAGGAGATTGGGTATCTTTAATTTGTTCGGAAAATAGTTGCGGAATAGATGTTGAAAAAATTGAAAACCCTCCATTTGAAATTATGAATAAAAATTATTCTCAAGATGAAATTGACCAAGTTAAAAACGTTGAGCAGAAAATCCAGAAAATTAATTTCTATAAAATTTGGACTTTGAAAGAGAGTTATATAAAAATGATTGGCAAGGGGCTTTCTATTCCTTTAGATTCCTTTACAATTAATATGAGGGATGAAACCATTATAAGTGTTGTTGAAAATAATTGTATTGCAAGTGATGTTAGTTTTCAGTTATTCAACCCTGATTCTTATCATATAATGGCAGTCTGTTTATATAAATATTCTCAAAAGCTATTGCCATATGAAGTGAAATTTTGGGAATAATATGAATGGACAATTGTTAGTCTAATTCATTATGGGTTTTATAACTATTGAAGTATTTTGTGGGCTTGAGTATGTGTCAAAAATGACAATTTTAGAAAAGAATGCTTTGTTAACAAAGAAAATTCTTGAAACTTTAATAAATAAACATTATCATTCTAAACATAAATAATTGAATACTAAATGAAATTTTTATACTTCCTAAAAAGAGAATCAGATACTCCGCTTTTAAAGCTAATAATATTGACAGCTTTGTCCGGTTTATCAAGTGCAGGTGTATTGGCAGTAATAAATTTAGCTGCAAAGAATGTGTCTAAAACTGAAATTAATATCAGTTTAATTCTAATATTTGCTTCTACTGTAGGAATATTTATTGTATCTCAAAAATTTATATTAACCACCGGAATCAGCATAATTGAAGAAATACTTGGCAAAATTAGGTTAAGACTTTCAGATAAAATTCGCAGAACTGATTTGTTAAATATTGAACAAATTGGAAAAGCTGAAATTTATAATCGTCTAACTCAAGAGTGTACTCTTATTTCGCAGATGGCTCCTTACGTTATTACAGCCCTGCAATCGGCAATAATGCTTGTATTTATGTTTGGATACATTGCTATTATTTCAATGATGGCGGCTATTCTTCTTACAGTATTAATTATATTCGGAGTATTTGTTTTTCATAAGAACAACATTCAAGTATATGCTGAGTTAGAAGAAACAACAAAAGCTGAAGTTAAGTTTTTTGTCTCTTTAACTAATATTTTAGATGGATTGAAGGAGGTTAAACTTAATAGAAAAAAAAGTAACGATTTATATTCTCATTTTGAAAAGATCTCTCAAAAACTAAAAGATTTAAAAATTAGTACCGGATTTAAGTTCTCGGAAAATATGGTCTTTTCTCAGGCATTTATTTATATAATTTTGGGCTCAATTGTTTTTGTGTTGCCTCGGTTAACACCAGATTTGGCAGGGGAAATTATTAGTACAACAACTGCAATGTTATTTGCAATTGGTCCTTTAACATCTCTTGTTTCAATGTTCCCAATTTTTGGAAAGATTGATATTGCAATAAAAAATATCTATGGCTTAGAGAATGAATTAGATTTGCAAGTTAATCCTAACGAAATTCAACCTATTAATGGTGAAAATAGGTTTAATAATTTTAACAAAATTGTATTAAATAATATTTACTTTGAATACAAAAATTGTGATGAAAAAGAGAAGTTTTCCATAGGTCCTATTGACTTAACAATAAACAAAGGAGAAGTATTGTTTATAATTGGAGGAAATGGGTGTGGTAAAACAACTTTTTTAAAAGCATTAACAATGCTTTATAAACCTAAAAAAGGGAGTATTTTTGTTGACGATAAAATAGTGGATGATAGCAATTATTTAGAGTATCGCGAACTATATTCGGCAATATTTTATGACTTCCATTTGTTTGATAAATTATATGGCTTGGAACAAGTTGACCCTCAAAAGATAAATGATTTGCTTAAACTTATGCAGATTCAGAATAAAACTGAATTCTTAGATAATGGTTTTACACGGCTTGATTTATCAACAGGACAACGTAAAAGGCTTGCTTTAATTGTTACTTTTTTGGAAGATAAGCCAATTTACATTTTTGATGAATGGGCTGCAGATCAAGACCCACAATTTAAAAAGTATTTTTATGATGATTTATTAAAAAAATTAAAAGCAGAAGGTAAAACAGTTTTGGCTGTAAGCCACGATGATCGTTATTTCCATTTAGCCGATAGAGTTATTAAAATGGAATATGGGAAAATAGTGACAGAATTAAATAATTAACTAAATAAGTCTAAGAATTTGTCGAGTTTTAAGTGACCGGAAAAATTAAATATATTGCCGCAAAGATTGCAAATATCTATAGAAAAGGCAAAGGTATAGTAATTAGGTGTTGGGATGAACATACTTTAGGTTTATCCATGAGTTTATTGATATTTGTACTGGTTTTAGCCTTATTCTGGAATAATATTTTTATCTCGATTGATTCGGGTGAACAAGGAATTAAGTGGGCAAGATTTGCCGGAACAGAAGTTGGGGAGATTTATGGTGAAGGGCTTCATGTAATCTGGCCTTGGGATAAAATGTATTTATATAATACTCGTGTGCAAAATCAAAGCGATACATTGCAAATACTTACAGCTGAAGGCTTAACTATTGAAGTTCAATTTGCTTATCGATTTTATTTGATAAAAGATTCAATTCCTACTCTTCATCAAGTTTTGGGTGTTAATTATGCAACCAATTTTGTTAAGCCGGAAGTTGAAGCTGCATCGATGGCAATAATAGGAAATTTTGCTCCTGAAAGGCTTTATAAAATGTCTTCATTGGTAATTCAGTCAACAATAAAATATTACTTAAGCAAACAGCTGTTGGAAAAAAATATTGTAATAGATGATTATTTGATTAAAAAAATCACTTTGCCGAGTCTCGTTTCCAGTTCGATTGAAAAAAAGATGGTTGCAGAACAACTTTCATTTGAATTTGATTATAAATTACAAATTGAAGAAAAGGAAAAGAAAAGAAAGGTTATTGAGGCGGAAGGTATTCGTCAATTTGAAGAATTATCTAAAATCCCAATTCTTAAATGGAGAGGCTTAGAAGTAACTTCTGAATTTGCAAAGTCTAACAACTCCAAAATTGTTATTATGGGGAATGGCGATAAAGATTTGCCGTTATTATTAAATTCTGATGCAACTAAATAAATGGTATTTAAATGTTAAATAAGCGAAATATTGAAATCTTCTATCTAATATGCTGCTTTGTTATTTTAGTGCCAATTTCTTTGGTTTATTCACAAAATAAAGAATTGAAAAAAGTGACTTTTCTTCCACTTTGGATTCCTCAAGAGCAATTTGCCGGTTATTATATGGCTAAAGAAAAAGGAATTTATGAAAAATATGGACTGGATGTCAAAATATTGCAAGGTGGTGTAGGTAATGATATCCCCGCTATGTTGAAAGATGGGATAGCTGATTTTGGAGTAATGTTTTTATATTCGGGTGTAATTGAACGTGCTTCTGGAATGAATATAGTAAATATAGGACAAATATTTCAACAAAGCGATATGATTTTTGTTGCGAAAAAAAAGTCAGGTATTAAAACAATAAATGATTTTAACGGCAAAAAAATAGGGATATGGAGAACTGTTGCAAAAGAATTGACATCAGGGTTTTTGCAATCTCACAACATTAAAGCTACAATAATTGAGTTTGACAAAGGTATTAATTTATTTTTAAAAGATGCTGTTGATATTGTTGTAATGATGAATTATAATGAATATAGCAGAATGATAAATTCAGGCATTAATGAAGACGAAGTTGTTAAATTTAAATTTAGTGATTATAATCTTAATTTTCCGGAAGATGGAATCTATTGTATGAATGATACTTATGTAAAAGATCCTGATTTATGTAAAAATTTTGTTAAGGCTTCAATTGAAGGATGGCAGTATTCGCTTAATAACATTGATGAGACAGTTAAAGTGCTTGACAAATACAAGGAGTTAGCTAAAGTATCCTATAACAGGGTTCATTCGCTATGGATGTTGAAATCAATGAAAAAAATGCTCTATCCAGCAAAAAAAAATGTAGGTGCGGGTGTGCTTTTAGAAGCAGATTTTGACTCCCTTTCTAATTTTTTATATAAAAATAAATTTATTAACCATAAGCCTTCTTTTAGCGATTTCTATAAAGGAGGTAAGTAAAAATGTTTAAACAACAAATCAAATTACCAAAGTATATAGCATATCCGTTAATCGTGTTGATAGGCGGAATCATAATTTATTTAACAGTAGAAGCTGTTCAGCATTTCCATAAATATACTCGGGAATCCGAGATGCAAAAAACAGCCGAAGCAAGGCTAAATGGAGTAGTAAATAGAATTCATGAGCTGATTTTATCAATTGAACAAGTACCAAAAAATTTGGCTTATGTTTTAGAGTTTTCAAACCCAAATGAAGAACATTTAGAAGTTTTATTAAAGGCAATAGTCGAAAATAATGAGGAAGTGTACGGGACTTGCATAGCTTTTGAGCCTGGAGCTTTTAATGCAAATATAAAATACTTCGCTCCATATATTTATCAAAAAAATGGGCAAGTAGTTTCAGCCGATGCATACGACTCTACATATTATTACTTCTCTATGGATTGGTATTTAATTCCTAAGACATTGCAAAAACCTGTTTGGATTGAGCCATATTATGATGAAGGCTCAAGTGGGGCAAATATTGTATTAGCAACTTATTCGTCTCCATTTTATTATTATGATGGATTAAAAGAAACATTCAAGGGTGTTGTTACAGCAGACATATCATTGGATTGGTTATCCAATTTGGTTGGAACAATTAAACCATATGATAGCAGTTATGCAATTCTAATTTCTGAAAATGGAACAGTTTTAAGTGCTCCAAATAAACAATGGGCTTATAATGAATCAATATATACTTTGGCAGATGAACAAAAACAACCCCAACTTAGGGAAATTGGTAGAAACTTAAAAAACGGTAAAGCCGGTTATACAAAAATTGCAAATTATCAGGATGGGCGGTCATGGTGGATTTTTTATAAGCCAATCCCCAAAAACAACTGGGGCGTTTTGCTATTTATTCCTGAAGAAAAAAGTTAGTTCTTTAATTTAAATAAACATAAAGAGAGGTACTCGATGTCAGAACAAGAGAAATCCAACGCACAAGAAACGGTAGAACCAGAAGTTGAAGTTACTGTTGAAAATGAAATAATTGATGAAAACTTTGACCAGACCAAACTTGATTTGGCTAATGCTGTTGTTAAAAAATATATGTGGTGGTCAATGGGTGCAGGTTTAATACCTATACCTTTGGTGGATATTGCTTCTGTTTCAGGAGTTCAGTTGAAAATGTTGAGTGAGCTATCAAAATTGTATGAAGTAAAATTTTCTGAAAATGCCGGAAAGTCAATTATTGGAGCTTTATTGGGAGGTATTTCAGCAGATGCTTTATCTAAAAGCTATATTACAAGCATGATTAAAGCAATTCCTATTATTGGAGCCGTTGGTGCTGTTTCTATGCCGATATACTCGGGTGCTGCAACTTGGGCAATTGGAAAAGTATTTATTCAACATTTTGCGTCGGGTGGTACTTTCCTTGATTTTGATCCTAAAAAAGTGAAAGATTATTTTGTTAATTTATATAAGCAAGGTCAAGAAATTGCAAAAAATATGAAAACTGCTAATGCATAATTTTTGTTTGTGAGCGGGATTAACAAATCCCGCTATCGGTTAATTTTGTAAAATTTATGAGGTTTATTTATGTTACCTTTTTTCTACATATTTTTATGTTTGGTTGTTGGATTGCTTGGTAGAAAAACAATACTCGGATTTTGGGGGAATCTTATTTTTGCATTATTCCTAACTCCAATAGTGCCGCTTATTTACATTTTAATAGCAACTAATATTGGTAAAAAAACTAATTTGCCTTTGACAAAAGAGCAATAAATTCAGTTGTCTTTTTTATGAAGAAAACTGCTATTTCTTTTACGGAGTACGTGAAGGCTTTACATTATGAAGCTATTCTTGGTTTTTAATGTACTATGTTTTTATTACTGGTTATTATTTAAGCGATTTATAATAAAGTTACAGATATCTTGCGTATGATCTAAAATAAAAAAATGACCACCATTAAAACAGTTTATTGTAATTTCTTTTGTTGTTTCCAACTGCCATAAACGAGCTTCTGCCTCAGAAAAATCCTCCTCGTTTCCATACAATACGTTTATTAAAACATCCAGAGGCGATGTTTCCGGTTTGTAGATATAATTCTCCGCAGCATAAAAATCGGCTCTGATAACCGGCAGAAAATATTGAATAAAACTTTTATCCGATAATAATTCTTCCGGGGTTCCCTGCATTTCTCGTAACATATCAATAAATTTATCATCTGAGAGACTACTTTTTTTCTGTGGTTTTGCGATGCTTGGAGCTGTATGTCCCGATAAAAATAGCATTATTGGCTCGTTCTCGTTTTTCTTAGAAATTAATTTTGCCAAGGAATATCCAAGTAAGGAACCGAGACTATGACCAAAAATAGCGTATGTTTTTGAAATTTTATTTTTGATCTGATTATACAAATCTTCTGTCATATCGTCAATATTGTTTAACAAAGGCTCCGCAATCCTTTTACCGTGTCCGGGTAGTTCAAGAGTAACAATCTCTATGTTGTGAGGAAAATATTTTTTAAATCCCGAAAAAGAATATGAATTGCCACCTGAAAAGGGGATACAAAAAAGTATAGTTTTATTTGTAGGCATTAAAAGTATATGTAAATTGTTAAAATAAATTTTGTAAATATAAGGTTAAAGTTTAAATAAATGCAAGTATGCAAGATTTTCTATAATGTAGTGTCCTGAAATAGGTTGACTCGAAAAAGATAAAAAAGTCAACTAAAATCAGGACAAAAATAAAATGGAAAAGAAACGAAACCTTAATCTATAGAAATAAATACCAATATATTCTAAAAAAATAAAGGAAGAGAATTAAGTATTGACTTGCAAAAAAATATTGGCAAAATAATAAAAGTCCAATCTCTTTGTAGAAATTGACCTTTTAATTCGTATAATTCGTCCCTTATTTTATTAGCAAAAGTTTACGAGTTTGCACAAATTCTCCTGCTTTTATTCTATAGATGTACATACCGCTGGATAATTGATAATTTACACTTGAAAATTGGAAATTATGGAAGCCGGCAGGCATTTCTTGATTTATCAATTCTGCAACTTTTTTGCCTAAAACATCGAATAATTCCAGCTTTACATGAGAATCTATCGGTAATCCAAATCGAATTGTAGTGCTTGGATTAAACGGATTTGGGTAATTTTGAAATAAAACAAATTCCTTTGGAAATAGATTAACTTCGATTTCTATTTCATCTGAGTATTCAAATTTTCCATTAAGATCTATTTGCTTTAATCTATATGAATATTTTCCGTTTATAATTGCATCATCAATAAAAGAATACTGTCTTGTCGAATTAGAATTTCCGCTTCCTTCTATAAATCCAATTTTCTCAAATTTTGAACGCTGTCCGCTTAGGTTTGCCCTTTGAACTTCAAATCCGTAATTATTTACTTCTGTGGCGGTTTGCCATTTTAACAAAACTCCGTTTCCTTTATTTTCTACCAGAAAGGAAGTTAGTTCAACAGGCAGCGGCGTATCAATGTTTAATTCAAAAACACCCCTACCGTGTGAAGCCGCTCTTAAATACCTTGTCCCTGAACCGCTATCATAAAAATTGAAATCCAAAACGGGTACAAACGGCATCCCATTACTCAGTTTCTGCCATGTATTATTAGTTCCAGCCATGCTACTAAAATAAACACCGAAATCATTTGCTACATAAATATGATTTCTATTTTTGGGGTCAATAAAAACATCATTTGCCGGCACGCTTGGCAAGCCTACGCTAATATTTAACCACGTATCCCCCATATTGGTGGTTCGCATTACCATACTGTCAGTGTAAGTTGCCCTACACATATAAAAAGTCTCTCCATCAAATGGATCCGCTACTATATTTAATATAATTGGACCTGTTAATTCTAATACAGTTTCCCAAAAAGCACCTTCATTCGTAGAGCGCCTAACCTTGGGAGAACTTTCGTATTGACTTTCAACTTCCATCCAATTAGTATAAGTAATAGGAGATTGTGCTACGGAAGAAATTGTTTTTGATGCTTCCCATCCAGAAAGCGAGACCCATGGTCCGGCACCGTAATCAGTAGATTGGTAAATCCTTCTATTAATAGCTGCGTAAATTATTGAAGGTGTGACAGGATGTTGCCAGAATGGTGCATTCCATGCCGTTTTACTTGTTTGACCAGAAATTAAGTTTTCAAAAGTTACACCTCCGTCTGTACTGCGAGCAAGTGCACCATACTGGGTACTGATGAATATATTGCTTGCATTGTTTCTATCAAAAAAGCAATTCATCCCATCGCCTGAAGACTTGAATTCCCATGTGGCTCCACCGTCACTTGTTGCAAAATTGCCATTATCCTGTGCTCCTCCGTAAATAATATTGGGATCAGTAGGATGTGAAGCGATATTATAAAATTGCAAAGTGTTTATTCCATTATTTAAATCATACCATGTAGTACCACCATCTGAACTCTTATAAATTCCACCATCGCATCCGACATAGACTATATTTGAATTGGATGGTGCAAATTTAATTGAGTGGACGTCAACATGAATTGGGCAGTCCCATGCAGTACTGCCACCATAAGGACCATCTAAATTACGAATAAAATTTATATCAAGCCCATTGAGTGTCCTGCTTAATTCTACATTTCCAAACATTACATCGAAAGGATTAGTTGGATTTATATCTATGCATAGATCATATGAGCCTTGATCAATAACATCAGTACCGTTATAGCTTCCTGCAATGTTCTGACCTATAGAAATACACTCCCATGTTAAACCCATATCGTTTGAAGAATAAGCCGCGGTATTAAAAAAATAAAGAGTAGGATACTCATTATATACTATAGAGTATATTGTTGTGGGAACGCTTTGGGAAATAGCAAACTGCATTCTTGAAATACGCTGCCCAGCGGGTAGCCCGGTTGAATTATTCGAGAATGTAACCCCTGAGTCGTCAGAGATATAGAATCCGCCGTCTTCATCGGTATTTCTCCCTCTTGAGGCAAATAAATATTTTTTATAAAGGGGATTAGGATGGAATTGGACATCAAAAAAATTCCCGGCAATTTTTTTTGTCCACGTTAAGCCACCGTCCAAACTTAGCCAAAGACCCCTGTTACTTGCAGTACCAAAGTTATAATTCCCACTTGAAAGAGCTGCTAATAATTGATTTGGAAAATGTGGGCTTACTTCAATATCAGCGAATTGTGTGTTTTCTCCAAAATCATTTGTGATTTTTGTCCAACTATCACCGCCATCAGTACTTTTATATAAACCATCCCCCAAATATGTTGTATAATTCGAATTATATTGAGCTTCTCCGGTGCCGGCATAAACGGTTTCTGGGTTAGTAGGATCTATCGCTATTGCTCCAAAAGTTATTAAATTCAAATCTCCGCTCTTATCTGCCCAAGACGAACCACCGTTTGTTGTTTTCCAAATTCCTCCGGCAGCCACACCAATATATACTATATCAGGGTTTGTTGGATGAACGGCTATTGACCTTACTCGTCCACTCGATTTTCCCCAGTGTGATATGAAACTACCAGCAAGATCAACAGAACTTGGACCACGATTTGTCCACACATCCGATGTTCCTTTATTACCTGACAAATCTTTATTTAACGATGCAATTTTATTCTTTTCCTTTAACATTTCTGATTTTATATGTTTAGTTGGCAACAGTCCATTTTTATCTGTACGTGGTCGATAAAACCATTCATAGCGTTTAAAGGAGTTTTTATTTCTTATTTCTTCAGGAACTTGTTCCCAGTATGATTTTTCCTGAGAATAAATTGATAATATAGGGATCAGAATTAATATTGAAAGAATCGTTTCGTATAGTTTCACCTTAACTCCAGTTATGAATAATAACAAATTTTCAACAAAGATAATAACAAACGAAAAAATAAGCAAACATAAAGTCAGGAGTGCCGGTTACTTAGAAAGCAGCAGATTACAAAAAGAGGAATAAATAGGGGCATGGTTCAGTTATAATTCCCGGTCAATTAAGTACCGGGATATTAAAAAACACAGGGGGCAGTAACTTTTTGTAGACAAACAATGCGAATATGTCGCCCCGCTGGGGCTTGTTATTTTGTGTGGCTCGGTTTGCTATTAACATTCCAACCCGCTGGGTCTCATTTATCTAAATATAGGCTTTTCTGCTTATACCAAATGGTTTAATCTATAATCACATAAATCTTATAAATCCCAAGAATCGTCGTTCAGACAATTATAAACCAAGTTTCAAGTCCCTGGTTTTTGAACCGTTGATAAAAAATGTGCGACTTCATCCGAAGTCGTGGGGAATTGCTGAGTATTGTGGTTAACAAAGTGTGATTGCTCCGCAATCAAAAAAAGTGACGATGTGACAAGTGACGAAAAATCTGCAAAAGATTAATCTCAAAAATCAATAGAATCCTTCCAAATCTAAGTTCAGGAAATTAAATCCACTCCGCTGGAGTGGGGATTGTATGCGTAGACGGTTGGCTTTATATTTTATCCACATGACTGAAGTCATGGGCGAAAAGAAAATTGATTTTACATAAAACCGCACGACTAAAGTCGTGGGACAGAAATATAAAAATTCCTCATTATACGTCACGAAGACGTTTCATAATTGAGGAATAATTTCTTGGCGGTCATGGTCTCACCATGACCGAATGAATTTACTGTAAAAACAGCGGCGTTTTTGATAAAAGTTTGTGTCACGGTTCAGACCGTGACACCCGAGTTCGGGGATTTAAGAGTTTTGCAACATTCTCGTCACACGTTACTTGTTACTCGTCACTTTATACCAATCACGAATCACCAATTACCAAGTCTCTGGTCTCAAGTTTCCAGCTTTTTAATCTTTAATCTCAGAAATCCTTTTAATCCCAATAATCACCGTTCAGACAGTATTTGCGACTTATTTAAAACGAAAAACCCAAATTTTTATTCGGGTTTTAGCGGAGATGACGAGACTTGAACTCGCAACCTCAATATTCTTAGTTTTTTTCACTATTAAATAATACGGGTAATTTGCTAAACAGAATTTCCATAAATTCAGTAACTGATAAAAGTTAACCCTTCGAACTCTAAAAAGAAGTTTCAACCCAATCACAATTTATCAATTGTGAAATAAAATAAAATAAAATCTCCTCAGGAGTGACATAATAATAAGTGAAATGTTTATAGCGATTTATAGATATTAAATCATCATGAATGGTGAATATAAAAGATAATCACTTCAACTTTGGGAGATTCTTTGTCGGAAATGATCCAAAAGAAGATAATAAATAATTAGAATCATAAAAATAATGGTTTGGAAAGTCAAACAACTATTATTTCTTTAAGATTGTATTGAGATTAGAATAATAATTACTTATTTTTTGATATAAAAAGTAATATTAATAATAGCAAATCATGGGTTAAATTTAATATAGGAAAAATCAGAATTTGAAATTCTCCATAGGAAATATAAAAAAAGGATTACTCGTTTTAAGCACAATTTTATTTGTAATAATTATAAATTCTTGCAAAGATCACAAATTTGATAATCCGGTTGCCCCAGAGGTAATACCTGCAAACCCAAACGGTTTACAGGCAATTTCTTTTTCGGAAAATAATTTAAAAGTAAGTTGGATAGATAATGAGCAATTGCTATTTGGAACAATGAAAGTTGTTCAATTTGAGCAAAGTATGGACAATGGTCTTACTTTTACCACGGCTGGATACGATACGGTTAAAAATAATGAAGCCGAAATAAACACAATATTTTTATGCGATACAACTTATACGTTTAGGATTGGTGTGAACTACGGAGGGAATAATGCAGGGACAACTTCAACAATTCAAAAAAAGTTAATTTTAATGCCGACGAGTGTAACGGCTGTTTTTAATACGGATACAACTGCAACAGTTAGCTGGAAGGATAACAGTAATTTTGAGACGGGATACGATATACAGTTAATAGAGAACGAAAATGTTATTTTAACCAAAAGTGTTGAAGCTAATTATTCTGATGCCATAATAAAATATAATTATTTATCGGGTAAAACGTACAAATTTAATGTGAGAGGAAAATCAGAATACAATTATTCGGGCTATGCATCTGCAGTTAGCCAATTTACACTAAATGCCCCAACAAACCTACAAATAACAAATTTTATTGATACCGAAATTGTATTATCGTGGACAGATAACAGTAGTTTGGAAACGGGTTTTGAGATAGAAAAAAGCGAAGACGGAGCTATATTTACACTTGCAAAAACAATTGGAGCTAATTTAACAACTGCAACAATTGAAGGGACTTATTTAACAACAAAACAATATTATTTTAGAGTAAGGGGCAAAACAAGGGTTAATTATTCCAGTTACACAAATACTGCAAATTCTACATTACAATTTAATGCACCCACAAATCTTAAAATAACAAATATTGTAGAAAGTGAAGCTGTATTAACATGGACAGATAACAGCAATTACGAAACGGGTTTTGAGATATACAAAAGTAGCGACGGAATAAACTATTCTTTAGAAAAAACAGTGCCATCCAATACAACAAGTGCAAATATACTGGGAATATATCCAAATTTAGAAATATTTTATTTTAAAATCAGGGCAAAATCAAATTACAATTATTCAAAGTATTCTTTGGTTGTAAACGGATGCAATATTAATCCTGAGATGGTTATTGTTTCCGGTGGAACTTTTAATATGGGAAGCAACAGTTGCCCAGGATATACCAACGAACGACCTGAACATGCGGTAACCTTAAAAAGCTATAAGATAGGAAAATACGAGGTTACACAAAAATTATGGAGGGCAGTTTATGGTACAAAACCAAGTTGTTTTACAGGGGATAATTTACCGGTTGAGCAAGTTAGTTGGATTGATATACAAGCATTTATTAAAAAGTTAAACCAAAAGACGGGAAAACATTTTAGACTGCCTACAGAAGCAGAGTGGGAATTTGCGGCAAGGGGAGGAAATAGCAGCAATGGCTTTACATATTCCGGGACCAACACTATTGGAGATGTTGCATGGTATAGAGATAACTGCGGTTCAAAAACGCACATAGTTGGTATAAAACAAGCAAACGAGCTTGGTTTATTCGATATGAGCGGAAATGTATGGGAATGGGTTAACGATTGGTATAGCGATACTTATTATAGCATAAGTCCAAGTAGTAATCCGCAAGGACCAAGCGGCGGAATATACAAGGTGCTTCGCGGTGCTTCTTGGTTTAGTGATGATTTCGAATGCCGTTCTGTCACTCGTTATAAGAACGCCCCAGATGTTAGGTCGTCGCTGCTTGGTTTCCGGCTTGCTGAAGACCTTTAATGTATAGATCTGGAATAGGCTGACTCAAAAACAAAAAAAAGTCAACTTATATCTGGAAAATATACTTGCGGCTTTTTCGAAAGTTCGGGACGACTACTGCTTGACGAAGTAGTTTATAATTGGGGAGTATGTAAAAACTTAAATATTTGTTGAACAATGCGAATATGTCGCCCCGCTGGGGCTTGTTATTTCGTGTGGCTCGGTTTGCTATTAACATTCCGACCCGCTGGGTCTCATTTATCTAAATATAGGCTTTTCTGCTTATACCAAATGGTTTAATCTATAATCACATAAATCTTATAAATCCCAAGAATTGTCGTTCAGACAATTATAAACCAAGTTTCAAGTTTCTGGTCTCAAGTCTCCAGCTTTTTAATCTTTAATCCCAAAAATCATTTTAATCCCAAGAATCACCGTTCAGACAATGTTTGCGACTTATTTAAAACGAAAAAAGCTCAGATTACTCTGAGCTTTTTGGCGGGGTCGATCCCGAATAAATTCGGGACAAATGCGCAACTTCCCGATACATCGGGACGACCTACTGCGTGACTTCCCACTAAAAGCCCAAAGACTTGTTTAAAACGAAAAAAGCTCAGATTACTCTGAGCTTTTTGGCGGGGTCGATCCCGAATAAATTCGGGACAAATGCGCAACTTCCCGATACATCGGGACAACCTACTGCGTGACTTTCCGCTAAAAGCCCAAAGACTTTTTAAAATGAAAAAAGCTCAGATTACTCTGAGCTTTTTGGCGGGGTCGACGAGACTCGAACTCGCGACCTCCTGCGTGACAGGCAGGCGTTCTAACCAACTGAACTACGACCCCATTATTTTTAAGAACTATCATAAAGATAGATTGTAAATATAATATCATTTTTTAAAATACGCAACAAAAAATTTTAAAAAACATATTTTTTTTTGATTTTTTTTCAGGACTTTTTTGCTATAATTCTCTTATATTAATAAACTGATTGTACTTATTTAGTTAATAATAATTAAAATTTTATTATTTTCTATTTTAAGGCTTAAATGGACTTAATTTTTTCTATATTAATTATTGTATGTGCAATTTATTTTTGTAATGGATTAGCATATTTATTCCTTGGTTATTCCTGGAGGGGCAAAAAAATTAAAGCCCTTGAAGACCATTTTAATAAAAGGCTGTAATCTATTAACATACTTAATGTATTAATTAATTCATTAGGCTTTACCAACTGACGTAATGTCCTGAAAAAAATGACTCAAAACGGAAGAAAAAGCCAATTTATTCCAGGACTATAAACCGTTGAGAATAATATTCCCAAATCAAGAAACATCTTGGTGATTTGGGAAACCGTATGTTTTTACAAAATAATTCACAATTTACAATTATTTCAAATAAATCATCTTTTTAATTTCGTTATTATTGCCGGCGGTTAGTGAGCAATAATAAATGCCGCTTGAGTAATTTTCAAGGGTTATAATTTCTGAATGATTACCTTTTGTTTTAAATGAATCTACAACGTTAAATAATAGTTCGCCTAAAATATTATATATACTTATTTTTACGTTAGCGTCTTGCATTATTGAATATTCAATTGTTGTAGTGGGATTAAACGGGTTAGGGTAGTTTTGATTTAATTTAAAATCAAATGCCTTTACCCCTGCTTCTTCCACATCGGTAATTTGATCTTTTATACAACGTATGGAATATTTCATTACTTTGAACCAATCATAAATTTGGCTTTTTGCAGAGTTATAAGTGTAATATCTTTCTCTTGCTTTAAGCACACCCAATTGTGTTGAAGTCCAAAATACAGCATATTCGTTAATTATTCTAAAAACATTTGGTGAATAATAAGCATCGTATTCTCCTCCCGGTATAATATTCAATCCACTACTATTAGTTGCTCCTGTATTTGGAGCTTTCCAATAAATAGTACCGGTATCTTTCATTTTACCCCCTGCAATTGCAGCTCCCCCTAAATAGTTTTCTAACTCTTTCCATTCTGAATCGCTTGGAATATGCCAACCGTTTGGACTTACACCTTGAGCTTTTTGAGTAGTGCTGTTTTTCATTGCCGCATGCCAAGTGTATAATAATCCGTATATTGCTTCCAAGCTATCGCTATTGTTGTATGAAGCTACATCAGGAATTAATGTACCATCAGCGTAATGTCTTGAGCGTAGATTTTCTGCCATCCATATTTGATTTCCAACTTTTACTGTTTTGTAAACATTACCATCGTAATCGGTAACGGTGGAATCCAAAGTAAGCTGTGCATATGCTGCACTTGTAAACGTTAATAACATTATCAATATTGAAAAGTAGTTTAATTTAAACATAGCAGTCTCTTTTTTTTTTGTTGAAACGAAAGATTGATGGTGCAATATACTCTATTTATTATTGTTGAATTTTAAATATAGACCAACTAAACCTTTTAATAGATATACGGCATTTATCAACTGATTTTTGAAAAAAATTGAATAAATTAGCTGTTTATCTACAATAATCTGGTTTTTGTCTATAAGCTATACTATTTTAAATGTATTATTGTATATTACTAATTAGGTTAAATAATATTAATTATATGAATATTAAGTTAGTTGCATCAGTATTAAAGGGTAAAAGAATCCTATTGCATTTTTTGTTTTGGATCTTCTACTTGTCCTATTATACCTTCCAAAGCGGATATTATAGTAAAGATTATTTAGACATGCTTGAAGGGTATTTAATTTATTTGCCTATAATGATTGCGGCTTCATATTTTACTAATTATTACTTGGTTCCAAAATTCTTATTATCTAAACAATACTTTAAATTTATTTTGATTTTTATAGTGTCGGCATTAGTATTTATTTTTTCAATGAAAACAGTTTTTTGGTTCTATTTAGCTCCAAAGTTTTATAGCAAAATGGGGGCAGAAGGGTATTATAAAGCCGGCTTTTTTTATCCGACATATTTAATGGCTCATGCAATAAGTATCTATTTTGTTGTTTTTGTTTTTGGTTTTATTAAGTTGACAAAACGTTGGTTTATTAATAATCAAATAACTCAAGAACTTAAAAAAGAGAAACTTGAAGCAGAACTGAAGTTCCTAAAAGCCCAAATGAATCCACATTTTCTATTTAATGTGTTAAATAGTTTATACGCTCTTGCATTAAAAAAATCTGATAAAACTGCTGAAATGATTTTAAAAATTTCGGCAATGATGGATTTTATATTATATGAAAGCAAAAATGACTTTATTTTAATTGAGAAGGAATTAAAATTAATAAATGATTATGTGGAGTTAGAAAAACTTAGATATGGGGATAAACTTGCATATGAATTTACTATTGAAGGAGAAATAGAAAAAATATATATTCCTCCTTTGCTGCTATTTCCGTTTATTGAAAATAGTTTTAAACATGGTGTAAGTAATTCTGTAAACAATTCTTATATTAAAGTTTCATTAAAATTATTAAAATCTGAAATTGAATTTGTAATAGAAAACAACAAACCTGAACAAGAAGTAAGTATTAAAAAACAAGAAGGGATTGGTCTTGCTAACGTTCTAAAAAGACTTGAATTAATATATGCGGGGAAATATATTTACGAAAAGAGTGAAACAGAGAATACTTTTTTAATTAACTTAAAATTTAATACGGAAAATAATTTAGCATGAGTTTAAAGTGTGTAATAGTAGATGATGAGCCATTGGCTATTGAAATTATAGAAACATATTTAAATAATTTTCCGTCTGTATCAATCGAAGGGAAATGTACAAACGCTATACAAGCTTTAGAAATACTTAGAAAAAAACAGATTGATTTAATGTTTTTAGATATTCAAATGCCACAAATTACCGGTACGGATTTTCTTAAATCGTTAATAAATCCTCCCAAAGTAATTTTTACTACTGCTTATCGCGATTTTGCATTAGACGGTTTTGAATTAAATGCAGTTGATTATTTACTTAAACCAATTTCTTTTGAAAGGTTTTTAAAGGCAATGGATAAGACTTTTGCGTTGATTAATCCCGATAATAAAAACATTGCTGCTCCTGTTACTGAAGTTAAAGAAGAAAATTCTCTTTTTATTAAAGTTGAACGGAAAATGGTTAAAGTATCTTTTAACGAAATTCTATTTTTAGAAAGTTTAAAAGATTATGTGGTTTTTCATTTACATGATAAAAAACTAATTACAAAAAGTAAAATTAGTGGTTTTGAAATACTTCTTCCTGAAAATCAATTTTTAAGAATTCATCGTTCTTTTATTGTGGCAATTAATAAAATAAACTCATATTCAAGTACTGAACTTGAACTTACAAATAAAAAAATATTACCCGTAGGAAGAAATTATAGAGATAGTGTATTAAATATATTAAAAGGGGAATAATATACGCAAAGATTTTATAATCTTTTTATTATGTTATAATTAAAAAAGGTTGAGAATTTTTGAAATTCTCAACCATATAAATAAAGTTTAACAATTTTTTCTTACTTTAAATCAAAACGATCAAGATTCATTACTTTATTCCAAGCAGCAACAAAATCTTTAACAAATTTTTCTTTTGAATCGTCTTGTGCGTAAACTTCGGCAAGGGCGCGTAATTGCGAATTTGAACCAAAGATTAAATCAACACGGGTAGCAGTCCATTTTTGTTCGCCTGTTTTACGGTCTTTGCCTTCATATAAATCATGATTATCTGATAACGGTTTCCAAGCAGTTTGCATATCAAGAAGGTTAACAAAAAAGTCGTTAGTTAAAGCACCAACATTTTTTGTAAACACTCCATGTTTTGATTGGTCTGCATTAATACCAATAACGCGTAACCCGCCAATTAAAACGGTAAGTTCAGGAGCACTTAATTTAAGAAGCTGGGCTTTATCAATTAAAACTTCTTCATCTTTGCAAACAACACCTTTCTTTTTATAATTGCGGAATCCATCAACAATTGGTTCCAAAACAGCAAAAGATTCAACATCGGTTTGTTCTTGTAAAGCATCCATTCTGCCTGGTGTAAAAGGAACATTTACATTAAAGCCGGCAATTTTGGCCGATTCTTCAATTGCAGTACAACCACCTAAAACAATAAGATCTGCAACAGAAACTTTTCTGCCATCTTTTTGTGAATCATTAAACGACTTTTGAATATTTTCTAAAACGTCTAAAACTTTTGCAAGTTGAGTAGGTTGATTAACTTCCCAATGTTTTTGTGGTGATAAACGAATACGTGCACCATTTGCACCGCCACGTTTATCGGAACCTCTAAATGTTGAAGCAGAAGCCCAAGCAGTTGAAACTAATTCGGTAATTGAAAGTCCTGAAGCTAAAATTTTTGCTTTTAATTCTGCAATATCGGTAGAATTAATAACAAGGTGATTTAAAGTCGGAATAGGATCTTGCCAAATCAAATCTTCAGAAGGTACTTCAGGTCCATGATAGCGAGATTTAGGTCCTAAATCGCGATGAGTTAATTTAAACCAAGCACGTGCAAAAGCATCTGCAAAAGCCTCTGGATTTTTGTGAAAATGGCGAGCTATTGGTTCAAATTTGGGGTCAAAACGTAAAGAAAGGTCCGCAGTAGTCATCATTGGTCTATGTTTTATTGAAGGATCGTGTGCATCAACAATCATATGTTCTTCTTTAACATCTTTTGCAAGCCATTGATAAGCACCGGCAGGACTTTTTACTAATTCCCACTCATAACCAAATAATACATCAAAATAACCATTATCCCAATTAGTGGGTTTGGGTTTCCAAGCACCTTCAATACCACTTGTAGTTGTATGAATTCCTTTTCCAGTACCAAATTTGTTTGTCCAGCCAAGACCTTGTTCTTCAATTGGTGCTGCTTCAGGTTCAGGACCAACAAGCGTAGGACTTCCGGCACCGTGTGCTTTGCCAAAAGTATGACCACCTGCAACAAGTGCAACAGTTTCTTCATCATTCATTGCCATACGAGCAAAAGTTTCGCGAACATCTTTACCAGAAGCAACAGGATCAGGATTACCGTTTGGTCCTTCCGGATTTACATAAATTAATCCCATTTGAACAGCAGCTAAAGGATTTTCGAGATCACGTTCGCCGCTGTATCTATTATCTCCCAACCATGTTTTTTCAGTACCCCAATATATATCTTCTTCGGGCTGCCAAATATCTTCGCGTCCGCCGGCAAATCCAAAAGTTTTAAATCCCATCGATTCTAATGCACAGTTACCGGCTAATATCATTAAGTCAGCCCATGAAATTTTGTTTCCATATTTTTGTTTGATGGGCCAAAGTAATCTACGTGCTTTATCAAGGTTTACGTTATCGGGCCAACTATTTAATGGTGCAAAACGTTGGTTCCCAGTACCGCCTCCGCCTCTACCGTCAAAAATTCTGTATGTTCCGGCACTATGCCATGCCATTCTAATAAATAATCCACCGTAGTGCCCCCAATCTGCCGGCCACCAATCTTGTGAGTCTGTCATCAGTTTGTGTAAGTCTTCTTTAACCGCAAAATAGTCAAGTTTTTTAAATTCTTCAGTATAGTTAAATTCTTTATCCATTGGGTTGGAAATAGGGTTATGCTGGTGAAGAATGTTTAAGTTTAGTTGATTAGGCCACCAATCTTTGTTGCCTGTTCCGCCTCCACTTGTTGGTGAGCTTGATTTACCCGTTACCGGACATTTTCCGCGTTCGTTCATATATACTCCTCTTTAATGATAATTTAAATCAAAAAAAAATTTTTGGTTGTTATTATCCTAAAGTTTTAATGCTTTAGGAATAAATCAATTTTAAGAAGAAGTGCTAACTTTTAATATACACAATTATTTTTAAAACTAATATAAAATTAACGATTTTATATACTTATAAGTTCAAATTCTGGGTGAATTGAAAATTTTAATATTACGGTAAATTCTTATTTTATATTATCTTAAACAAAATCACAAAGTATATTTGTTGTTATATATAATTATAAAGTTAAGGAGGCAGAAGTATTTTGATTACGTGTTTTTACTGGTTGGTTGTTTGTAAAATATTCTCCAATCCTTCTGCAGCCATACTGGGGATAAATTTGGTTATTTTGTATTTGTCAATTATATAAAAGAATTTAAAACTTTTAATCAGGGTATTCTCAAGGGAGTTTATTCGACATCTAATTACTTTTTTGTTGTATAATTAATCAAGTTATTAATATAATCTATATTTAATTGAAGTGTTGTAAGGTGTTAGAATTGTTTGTAATATTTGAAAATAGTTTGTTCTTATATAGTTTTATAGTTCTTCGTTATGAATGATGGAATGCTTGCAAAACCTTCTACTAATAAAACCAAAAATATCTTATATTTGCAGATTATTAATAACCATTTTGCAATAAGTTAGTTTTTTAAAGAGCATTGTTTAGAGCTCGAAAATTATATATATTCTCAAAACAAAAATCGTGGAAATAAAAAAATAAATGAAATTAAAAAAAATAACAATGATTGAAGTCCTTATTTTATTCATTTGCTTTGTGATAGTTTCTATATATTTTACTTACTCATTGATGGATACAGTCAATGAGAGAGAGACAAAAATAAAGATATTGGTTAATGAAGCGTCAGCAAATGTTCGTTCTGTTACTGCAATATATGAACGCCATTTAATGCTTCTAAGAAGTAGAGCAGAAGAGTTTTACTCCGAAAGTGATTTTGATTATAAATCCATAAAAAATAGGATTGTTGACGTTGGTAATAAAGGTTGGGAATTATTGCCGACTGAAAAAGATTCTTTGTCATTTATTGGCAGAATAACAGGATTAGGTTTTGCAAAAGACATCTCAAGCGAAGAACTTTATGAGATATATATGGCAGAAAAATTAAACAAACTTTTTGCAACTGCTAATAATAATATTCAAAATGTCCCATTTATTTATTATATATCAAAAAAGAAATTTTGGAATTTAACACCACGTAACCTTAAGGACTTTTCTTTCTTTATCCCGGATTATAATAACTATGAATTGTACACTATGGGTTTACCAGAGAATAATCCTAATAGACGGGTTTTTTGGACAAAGCCCTATTTTGACGCTGGAGGTAATGGTTTAATGGTTACAGCTAGCATTCCGTTCTATAATAAAAGTAATTTTTTAGGGACGATTAGCATTGATATGCTATTTAATGATATTGCCAACTACCTGAAAAGCAGCGTTTTTACAGACTACAGTTTAAGTGTTGTAGATAATTATGGACAGGTTGTATCAAGTACTATCAAAAATTTTATAAGCCCTGATAAAATAATTACGCTGGATAATTTGATTGATAATAGCAAGAGTAATATAGAGCAATTTGAAAGTGATAGGTTTATTAAGTATGAAAATAAGCGAATATTCGCTTCCAGAATTAAGGATACTAAATGGCATATCTTTTATTTTGAAAATTATACGGAATTTTTAATCAATATAATATTACAAGTATTACCTATATTTTCAACTCTTGTTTTGTTACTAATCATAATATATATGTTGCTATATACGAATAGATTGCGAATTGAAAACGAAGCAGCACGAGTAAAGGCTGAAGTAGCTAATTCAACAAAAGATAAATTTTTTTCTATTATTTCGCATGATTTAAGAGGTCCATTTAATTCATTACTTGGGTTCTCTGAGTTAATAGAAGATGATTTACAACATAATAATTATGAAAATTTAGGAAGTTATTTTGGACATATTAAAGAAGGGATAAAAAACATTCTTAAATTGCTTGAAAATTTACTTCTTTGGGCTCAATTACAAAGAGAAAGTATAAAGGTTAATCCTGTTGAATTAAGTCTTTTTACATTAGCTAATGAAGCAATTGAAACATTACGTCAACCAGCACAGAGTAAATCTATTACTACGATAAATGAGATCCCAATACATTTAAAAGCTTTTGCTGATAAAAGCATGATTAGTACAACAATTCGGAATTTAGTTTCGAATGCTATTAAATTTACACCTCACGGTGGAACAATAAATATTTCCGCCTATGAAAAAGAACGCTTTGTTATTGTAACTATTAAAGATAATGGAACAGGAATATCTCCAGAAACAGTTGAAAAATTATTTAACATAAGTAAAAAAATATCAACTTTGGGAACTCAAGGGGAGACAGGAACAGGATTAGGACTTGCATTATGCAAAGAATTTATTGAAATGAACAATGGACGTATTTGGGTTGAAAGTGAATTAGATAAAGGTTCCTTGTTCCATTTTACAATACCATCAATCAATTTGTAGATAATTGATTGATGGTATTAAATAGTTCTTTCTATTTAAGTTGCTCGTTATTCATTGTCAATATTTCCAATCCTTCTGCAGCCATACTGGGGATAAATTCAGTTATTTCGTATTTGGCAATTTCATGTTTGTGAAAAGGATCTTGAGTAATAATTGATTGAACTTCTTCTAATGAATTTGCATTTGACATAATTATTCCACCGGTGCGGGGAATCTTTCTCCCTGAAGTAATAAATTTTTTGTTTGCGTATTGTTCTTTAAGAAATTCAACATGAGCAGCTAAATGTTTGTCTACTTCTTCAATTGGTTTTATATAGGTTAATGATATAATAAACATAATGTTTCCTCAATTAATAAATCCAAAAATAATAATATTTGTTGCCATTTAACACAAGGATGGTAATTTTATTTGTTGTTGTATTTAGTTTTAATTCGGTTAACTAAATAATACACAATCAGTTTGTGAAATGGTTTAACAAAAAAGAAATAAAAATTACCGAGTTTGTTATTAAATTGCACGATGGTTTCAAAACTAACAAAATAATTGTTATTCTCTTTTTTACGCTCTACTACAAATATTGCATCTAAATGTTTGTCAGCTGCAAACATAACAACGGTATCAGTGATTTTTTTCTTAACTTTAAATATTCCAAAATCTTCCCCTTCAACGCAATGCAAGTTTTTAAGGTTTTTCATTCCACTGCTTGAAATATCATTTTGTAAACCAAATAACACAACAGCTTTATTTCTAATATAAAATAAAGCCTTTATCCAATTAGGAAATTCAAAAGTGGCGGCAGTAAGCTCTACAATAGATATATCTTTAAAATTAGTAAATCTTGTTGAAAAACAATCTACAAAATCTACTTTGTTTAAATATAAGTTCGTTTCTTTGTACATAATAACTGAATTTTAAATTGTTTGTTATAATTAAGACGAATAAACCCTTGTGTAGTTCTGGTAGAATATAATTAATTTTAATTCCCAATGTTTTGCAGTTAATTATTAAAAAAAGTATCTTGCAAAATGAATGTTATTTTCTGAATCAAATTGTTAATAATATCATTAAAATGTTTTGTTGAACTAATTTAAGATACTAATATGAAAAAAATCAATTATTTCGTTTCTATCTATTTGTTTTTATGTATTTCTTTTGTTTTTGCTCAAACAACAAAAGAAGAAGTACTAAATGATATAAGGCTTGCAAGCGGTGTTTATCAGCCTTATATTTATAATAATTCTCCAATGACAAAAGCCCCTGAAGGATATAAACCTTTTTATATAAGCCATTATGGAAGGCATGGAAGTCGTTGGTTAGATTCTCCTGAAAGTTACACCACTCCACAAAATATTCTTAATGAGGCAAATAAAACAGGAATGTTAACTGAGTTTGGTAAAAAACTTTGCGAAAAGATTAACATTGTTGCAGAAGATGCTGATGGGCGTTATGGAAATGTATCGCCACAGGGGATAAAAGAACATAAAGGTATAGCTGAAAGAATGTTTAAGAATTTCCCTGAAGTATTTTCAACTGAAAATGGAAAAGAAAGTTTTGTTTTTAGTCGCTCTACAATTGTACCCCGTTGTATTTTAAGTATGGCTGCTAATAATGAAAGATTAAAAGAATTAAATCCCAAAATTAAAATTGAAAGAGATGCTGCAAAAAGATTTTCTTACCTAAGTAACATCTATAAAAATGCGGATAGAGATTCAATAAATAAGGTTTCAAAACAATTTTTAATAGCTCATTTTGATGTTCAAAAGTTTGTACATTCAATATTTACAGATACAGCTTATGCAAATAAGGTTATTGTAGACCAACCTGCATTTGTCTCAAACTTATATTATGTTGTTGCAGATGCTAAAGATTTAGATCATTTAAAAATATCGATGGAAGATATTTTTACTCCTGAAGAATTTTTTAATTTATGGCAGGCTTCTAACATTAAGCTATATTTAGTTTTTACAAGTAAGGTTGCTAAAGATAGCTCAAAAAAATTATTACATAATATTTTAGATTGTGCAGATAACGCAATCAAAAACAATAATATTTCAGCAGATTTACGTTTTGGACACGATTCATTTATTAGTCCTTTGTTAACCTTAATGAATATTGAAGGAACATACGCTGTTGAAACTGATCCTGAAAAAGTATTTGAAAAATGGTGCGATTTTAAAGTAACACCAATGGCAGTAAATTTGCAAATTGTATTTTATAAGAAAGATAATTCAAATGATATCTTAGTTAAATTCTTACACAATGAAAAAGAAGTAAATATTCCTGTGAAAACTGATATTGCTCCATATTATAAATGGAATGATGTAAAAGATTATTACGAAAAAATAATAGCCGAAAAATAAGAAAATTGACAAAATGCTTATAAAAAATACCGCTACGGCGGTATTTTTTGTTTTAAATTGCGTGTTTTACTAAAATTTATATATTAAAAAGTTAATAATTACCGTTAAGGCGGTAAAAATAGCGATAAATCTACAATATTTCAAAGAAAAACACTGATTATTTAGAAAATTTACCGCTATAAAGGTATATTTGAGATAATATTTTTGTATATTCGATAATATAAAACTTACTAATTAATAACATGAACACAAGAATTGAAAACATATCTGATATTGCCAAGATAATAATAGCTAATAGAAAAAAGAGCAATCTAAGCAGGGAGCAATTAGCATTGTTGGCAGGAGTGGGGAAAACTGTACTTTATGATATTGAGCATGGAAAACTAACATATAAAATAGATACGTTATTTAAAATATTCTCTGTGTTGAATATTAAAATAACCATCGAATCCCCATTTGGAATTGAAGAAAATGAATAAAGCAAAAGTATTTAATTTAGGGGTTTTATGTGGTTATTTGGAAGAAATAGAAGAAAGGAAAAAGTATAGGTTTGTATACTTAGAAAACTATAAAGGACTTCCCATTTCTTTAACAATGCCCATTTCTCAAAAAGAATATACATTTAATGAATTTCCTCCCTTCTTTGATGGATTATTGCCGGAAGGATTTAATTTAAATGCTTTATGTAAACGATTAAAGCTTGATCGCAACGATTATTTTAAACAATTGTTGGCGGTGGGTAAAGATTGCGTCGGCTCAGTTACCGTTGAGGCTGACAATGAATAAATGCCCAATTACATATGAGATTATTGAAGAAGGATTGTATTCCATAAAAGGACTTCAAAAAATAAATCCTAAATTAAAAATGCTCAATCTGCTTGATTTTACAAAAGAGGAATTATTAACCGGATTGAACAGAAGCTTTTCTATAAATAATATTTTAGGTTAGTTTATGTATGATGAATTTACAAAAATTGAAAAAAATTACGGTAATGTTTTCATAAACGGAAGAGATATAGGTCGATCTTACTACGAATTTACTTATAATCCCTATAAAACCAATGAGATGAAAATACTTTTGGTTAATCCACCATTTTCCATAATTAACTACTTAAATAACGACTTTACTGAAGTTTCTGTTAAAATTTCATTCCCAAATGGTGTACAAACAATTCAATTAAATTACAAATTATTTAGCTATACGTTATCTAATAAAGGGAATACTATATCATGTCCGGTTGAAGAAGTTAACATTGAGCATGACATGCCCTGTAAAAAGGATGAATCCTTTGTATATTTGGGGTTTTTCTTCCCCCTTACGGCTGTAACTAATAATTGTTTTGATCAGATCAAACATTCAGATTATGGATTGATGAGAGGTAATTATGATGTTGAAACTGACAAGATTGATCTAAGAAAAGAAAATTTTGTGATTAAAACTATTTTAGGTGAATTCAAAATTTCAGATACTTATGAATTTTTTGATTTACCTTCAAATGAACTTTATGAGCTTGTCACAGTTCTAAAACAGTCAATAATGTGCATTAAAGTTCCATTTGACATCAATAATTTTGAAACAGATATAAGAAATGTATTAAAATATGTTGAAAATTTGTTTACACTATTAAGTTTTTTAGAACGGGATAGAATTAATTGGACTTCAAGTCATATACGAATTCTTAATCATGAAGAAAATTATGATAAATACATTGAAACATTTCGTTGGTGTCCTCCAGTAAATGAAAACTATTATAAAGCGAAAAATGATTTTAGCAAAAGAAAAGATACTTTTACTAAAATTGTTCATTCTTTTGACCTGATGGAAGTTGGCGAAAGAAACTCGCTTCTTGACCTTATTAAAAATATGGAAATTGCTAATTGTGCCTCAACAATTGAAACGCAGATGATTCACTGGCATTCCTGTCTTGATTTTTTTAGAAAGAAATATCACAAAAAAAGCAATTCTTTTAGTAAAGATCTCATTGATCTATTAGATAAAAACAAAATTTGTATAAACGATTTAATCCCTGAAGAAATTTTAGGTGATATTCGTAATAAAGTAAAAAACAAGTCTACTTTTAGTTTTACTCAACTCAGAAATGCTTACATCCATGATGGGTTTGATTCTTTCGAGGGGCAATATGAAAAAGTAATGGAGGGGAATAATATAATGAGATGTATTTGTGAAAGGTATATCTTAAATTGTTTTGGAATATCATTTTCTGATACTGTGCTAGGATATCCAAAATAAAAGGTCTATCGTTACTTGTAAGACTTCATAAAGAAATAATCTTGTGCTTGGATATTACAACATTTCTTGCATACATATGTTAAACATATTTTGTAAGTCATATAAGCAGAAATGTCCTAAGAATCAAATTCAAAAATGGTATTTAGGAGGCTCTTTTCTGCCAACCAATGAAAGCAAATTACGTGGATTTGCTACATAAAAGGCAGTTAAAATTAGATTTGGTAAAATTAAACAATGAGTAAATGAAGTATAAAAGCTTTTTACCCCAGCTTATTTTTTCTTATTACTTCTTTAGCTTCGGGCAAACCTAAATCGGCGGCTTTTTGAAAATCAGCATTTGAACCTTCTAAATCCATTAGAAAACTTTTTGTCAATCCTCTAATAAAGAATACTCGAGAATTATCAGGCTCATATTGTAAAACTTTATCATAATCGGTGATTGCATTTTCGTATTTTTCTAATTTATAAAAAGAATTCCCTCTATAATAAAAGCATTCGTTATATTCAGGATTTAATTTGAGTGCAGAATCAAAATCGGTAATTGCAGCATCGTAATCTTCAATATAATATTTGGAAACTCCTCGTAAAAAGAAAACTTCTGAATCGTTTGGAGAGAGTGATAATGCTTCTGAAAAGTCTATAATTGCACCAAAATAGTCCTTGTTAATATGCTTTGCAATGCCTTGCCTAATGTAGTCTTCTACCATGTTATATGTGGTTTTATTATTAAAAACAAATAATTTAAAACTAAAAGTATGAAATTAATATGTAAAAAGGAATTAAAAAATTATGTTGTAAGAAAGGAACAAAAATCTTAAAATAATAGTATATTCACAGGTGAAATATTTTAATTAATTTAAATAGAGGAAAACGTTGTTAAAAAAAATAATGGTACTCGTGTTGTTATTCGCTGCAGTTGCTGCATATGCACAGGAATCAGAGGTTCCAGCTGAAGTTAAAGAATCATTTGCAAAATTATACCCAAAAGCTAAAGGGGTAAAATGGACTGTAGTTCCTGAAACTGAAGTAAATAATATAGAATATCAAGCAAAAACAAAGGTAAATGGTAAAGCAGTTGTAATATGTATGGATAGTGAAGGTGAATTAACAGAAACAAAAACTGCTATTTCAAGTTCTAAATTACCAAAAGAAATTAGTAAGTATATAAAAGCAACATATCCTGGCTCTAAAGTTTATGAAGCTTATGATATAACCGGTAGAAGCGGTAACAAATTTTATGAAGCCGGTGTTAATTTAGCTGGTTCAAAGTTTACAGTCTATTTTGATAAAGATGGGAAACAAGTAGATAAAAGTGATGTTGATGCGGAAAAATCCGTATTAGACTTTTTAGGATTATAAAATTATAAAAAGGTCAAAAACAAAAAAGGTTTTTGACCTTTTACATTTAATTACAATAATTAAGAAAGAAAATTTTTTTGTAAGTTGTAAGCTTAAGGTTTTATTAAGATGTGATGAAGTATATTAATTAATTTATTTTAGCTCTAAGTCTTAATAAATAGATTCGAGGGATCATATTTATATTTTTAATATCACGCCGAATTTTGCAAAAAACTAAGAATCTTTTTACATAGTCTAATTTTAGGTTATTACTGAAAAATGTTTTTATTGTTTTACAAGATAAATGATTGAAAACGTAAATTATTTAGAATTTAATACAACATTAAACCAATAAATAAGTTAATTTCGGGTATTCTTTTTTAGATAAAATTTGACATTAATATAAAATTCTAAAAGTTATAATTCCCCATTATCGTTGCACCCAATATAGTACATTAAGGAATAGTAAGTTAAAAAAATATTGCGAATGAGTTATTAAATCATTATATTATAAATAATTAAGAATAGTTAAGTGGTACAAGCAAGCATGAAGAAAATCTCCATCTTATTAATTGAAGATAATCGTCTTTTACGTGAAGGTATTTGTGCATTACTGAAAAAACAATTAGATATGAATGTCGTTGATACAGTTGGAAATGGTGAAAATATTTTGTTATTATTGGAAAAACTCTCTCCTCATATTGTTTTATTGGATTTAGGTTTGCGT
Source organism: Melioribacteraceae bacterium (assembly GCA_963663265.2). Lineage (GTDB taxonomy): Bacteria > Bacteroidota > Ignavibacteria > Ignavibacteriales > Melioribacteraceae > JAEXOD01. The sequence continues at coordinate 848,416 of CAXXXM010000002.1, read as the reverse complement.
AGTCAAAACAGCTTGTTTTTAGTAAAAATGATAAAAAAAAAATTCTCCGATATAAAGATTATAGTGATGGATCTTATTCCTATACAAGAAGATGTGTTGGAATTTGTTCAAGCTGGGGTTTCGGGTTTTATTCTTAAGGATGCAAATATTGAAGATTTTTATTCGACAATTAGGGCTGTAATGAAAGGCGAACAAATTTTACCGCACGACCTAACAGCTTCGTTGTTTTCCCAAATTATTGAACAATATATGCATGCAACAACTCCCTCAATAATAATTGAATCTGTAAAAATGACAAAACGAGAAAAGCAGATTATAGATTTAATATCACAAGGGGATACAAATAAAGAAATAGCCCAAAAAATCCACATTTCTCCGTATACTGTAAAAAGCCACGTCCACAATATCTTAGAAAAATTATCAATTCAAACTCGTGTGCAAATTGCAAATTATGCACATATTACTAAATCATACAAAGAATCTTTAGGATCTCCATCGCTGATAGAGGAATAAATAGTATCCTTCTACTCCATAAGAAGTAATCCAAAGTATAATCCATTTGCCCTATTGTTTTTATATAAAAATTAAATCATATTAATTTAGTTCATAAAGTTACTGATGAAAAAAATTAATTTGTTGTTAAGTGAAAATAATAAAAGGATAAAAAAGGGTATAATAGAAATGTTTAAGCCTTATGATGATATTGTTATGTCAGCGATAGAGGGGGATGTTGATTAAATTCTAAAAGGAACTAATAAATTATCTCCATGCATATTACTTATTGATTTGGGGCTGCGAAATCCAAATAGCTTGACTATTATTAAAAAAATTATAAATAGTTATCCCTTGCAAAAAATAATTATTATGGATTTAGCACCAGTACAAGCAGATATAATGCAATACGTAAACAATGGAGCAAAAGGGTTCATTCTAAAGAATAATTCGTTAAATGATCTCCTAATAACAATCCGCCGCGTTAGTATGGGGGCAACCGTGCTTCCTCCGTTATCTGTTGATTCGTTGTTTTCGCAAATTGTTGCCTATTCAAATGATGATATTGCAAGAAAAGCTTAAACAAAAAACTTACCATAATTAACAACTGAAGAATAATCTAATCCATTTGGTTTAGTCCATTTTTCATCCTTTTGAGTGATTGAATTAATGTTAAAAAAAAGTGATACTATTATTGTTAAATGTTCTTCTTTATAAATGTATTGAATTGAGAATTAAATTTTCGGCTTAAAAATTTTTTAACTATTAACCGATTATAGCATGCAAATTGCTTAAAATTGTTTTCAATAAAAAATAATTAATAATTATAGTAAAAGTGTTATTTCAAATATTTGCTTTGAGAGTTATATCAATGAATATTCTACTAATAAATCCAGTATATCCGGAAACATTTTGGAGTTTCAAACATGCTTTAAAATTTGTTTCAAAAAAGGCAAGTTTCCCCCCTTTAGGATTATTAACAATAGCTTCAATGCTTCCATCAGAATGGGAGAAAAAACTGATAGATATGAATACTCAACCCTTGTTGGAAAAAACAATAGTATGGGCTGATTATATTTTTATTAGTGCAATGAATATACAAAGTAATTCAGCAAAAGAAGTAATTGACATATGCAAAAAGTTAAATAGAAAAATTGTAGCAGGGGGTCCCTTGTTTACAAGTAATGCAGAAGAATACCAACAAGTTGACTATTTAGTATTAAATGAAGCAGAAATTACATTACCATTATTTTTGCATGATTTAGAAACTTCAAATCCTAAACATAAATATACCACATCGGAATGGGCAGATGTAAGAACCACACCTGTTCCAAGCTGGAATCTTATTTTAAAAAAGAATTATTCTTCAATGAATATACAATATTCAAGAGGATGCCCTTTTGATTGTGAATTTTGTGATATAACTGTATTGTTTGGGAGAACTCCAAGAACCAAAAATAAGGAACAAGTGATTGCAGAATTGGATGCATTATATAATACAGGATGGAGGGGACCTGTGTTTTTTGTTGACGATAATTTTATTGGAAATAAGATTAAACTGAAAAAAGAAATTTTACCACTTATTTCAGAGTGGAATAAGGAGAAAAATTATCCGTTTTATTTTACAACTGAGGCATCAATAAATATTGTAGATGATGAAAACTTAATGAACCTGATGGTAAAAGCCGGATTTGATTCATTGTTTATTGGTATAGAATCCCCAAATGAAGAAAGTCTGATTGAATGTAACAAAACTCAAAACAGAAATAGGGATTTAATTGAAAGTATAAAAAAAATACAAGCGGCAGGGTTAGAAGTTCAAGCCGGTTTTATTGTTGGTTTTGATAATGACCCTAAAAATATCTTTGACAAGCTAATAAATTTTATTCAAGAAAGTGGAATAGTAACTGCAATGGTAGGTTTATTAAATGCACCAAAGGGGACTAAACTACAAAAAAGGATGACAGCAGAAGGGAGAATGTTGCACAATTTTGATGGAAATAATACAGACTTTTCAATTAACTTTATTCCACATATGGAGATTTCGGAACTTATTGACGGGTATAAAAAAATAGTTAAAACAATATACTCCCCGAAATATTATTATAAAAGAACTATGAAATTTTTAAGAGAATTTGAACCTAAAACTAAAAAAGTGTTTCATTTTGATATTAACTATGTATTAGCATTATTTAAGTCGATGTTTAAGCTGGGAGTACTTGGTGAGGAAAGATATTATTATTGGAAATTGTTTTTATGGACGTTGTTCTTTAAACCGCAATTATTTTCTTTAGCTATATTATTTACAATTTATGGATTCCATTTTAGGAAAATATCGTATTACACATGTTAGATACAAATTTAATAAACAGAATATGAAACAGAAGAAAATATAAAAATAAAAAAGGAGTTAGTATGAAATGGATTAAAAAAGTAATAATAGCATTGTTGGGTTTTGTAAATATAATTAACCGTATGGATTTAAATCCAAAACGTAAAGTTTTGCATGCTGATTCACCATATGAATATTAGAATTAAGTTATATTCAATATTATCAACTATAAAAAAATAATTCAATTGGTTAAAGAAATGTAATTTAATTAAGGGGATTAATAGAAAAAAATGAAGATCTAATCTGCATAGTATTAAAATTGTTTTAAATAAAAGCTAAAAGATGGTGAATCAATAAAAACAGAAAGATTGAATAAATTGTCTTTATTCAAGAATAAAAAATAAAATGGAGAATTATATTGTGAAGTTAAAATCAAAGGATTCAACTATTCAGAGAATAGCTTTTATAGGGAATTACTTACCGCGTCAATGTGGAATAGCAACATTTACAACTGATTTATGCGAGGCGATTTCTACACAATTCCCAAAAACCACCTGTATTGCTGTACCAATAAATGATGTTGAAGGAAATTATGCCTATCCTAACCAAGTAAGATTTGAAATTTCGGAGAAAGATATTGAATCGTATATTAGAGCGGCAGACTTTTTAAACTTAAACGGAGTTGGGATAGTAAATTTACAATTTGAATATGGAATATTTGGTGGAAAAGCCGGGAGTCATATTTTAGCTTTATTACGAAGTTTGCAAATGCCTGTTGTGACAACATTACATACTATTTTAAAAGAACCGGATGCTGACCACAGAAAAGTTTTAGAAGAGGTTGCTTTATTATCGGATAGGTTGGTTGTGATGAGTAATAGAGGTGCTGAATTTTTGCATGATATTTATAATATTAATGTTGATAAAATAGATGTTATTCCACATGGCATTCCGGATGTATCATTTGTAGACCCAAGTTTTAATAAAGACATGTTTGGAGTTGAAGGAAAAGTTGTTTTGTTAAGCTTTGGATTATTATCTTTAAATAAAGGAATTGAAACAGTTATTAAAGCCTTGCCTGAAGTGATAGTGCAATACCCTAACATTGTTTATATTATTGCAGGAGCCACTCATCCTAATGTAATAAAACATGAAGGGGAAACATACAGGTTGTTTCTTCAATGGTTGGCAAGAGAAAAGAATGTAGAAAGAAATGTTGTATTTCTCAATCGATTTGTTTCTTTGGGAGAACTTGAAGAAATTATTGGGATAGCTGATATCTATATAACTCCATACTTAAATGAGACTCAAATAACTTCAGGAACTTTAGCGTATACAGTAGGAGCAGGCAAAGCTGTTATCTCTACACCCTATTGGTATGCTCAAGAAATACTTGCTGATGAACGAGGAATTCTTTTCCCATTTAATGATTTTAAAACTTTGGCGGAGGAAATTATTGGATTGTTAAATAATGAATCAAAACGTCATTCTATGCGTAAACGAGCGTATATGTTTGGTCGCTCGATGATTTGGAAAGAAGTAGCTAAAAAATATATGGAGAGTTTTGAACGAGCAAGAATTGAAAAAAGGTATTATATAGGGTCTGGTTTAATTGAGAACACTTTAGACAAAAATCCAAGCCAATTGCCAATACTAAACCTTGATCATTTAAAAACAATGTCAGATTTTACCGGTATACTTCAACATGCACGGTTTACTACACCTAATTATGCTCATGGATATACAACCGATGATAATGCCCGTGCATTATTGGTTAGTGTTCTATTGGACGAATTGGGAAATAAAGACGGGCGAATTTTGTCATCAAGATATCTTTCGTTTTTAGACTATGCGTTTAACGAAGAGGAGCAAAAATTTAGAAATTTTATGGATTACCAGAGAAATTGGCTTGAGAAAAAAGGTTCGGATGATAGTCAAGGGCGAACATTATGGGCTTTGGGGATTGTATTAAATAGAGGGACTATAACGGCAAAGCAGAGTATGGCGGCTTGGTTATTTGAAAAAGCTTTGCCGGCAATATTGTTAACCACAAGTCCTCGGGCGTGGTCATTTGCCTTATTGGGAATATGTCAGTATTTACAAAAATACGAAGGTGATAGAAAGGTGAGTAACGTGAGAGATGAATTGTCTGAAAGGTTATGCAAATTGTATGAAAGTAATAATACGGAAAATTGGCACTGGTTTGAAAAAAATCTTTCATACAGCAATGCCGTTATTCCTCATGCCTTACTGGTTGGTGGTAAATCAATGTCAAATAAATTATTCATCCAGTATGGGCTGGAATCGTTAACTTGGATTTCAGAACTACAACGTGCAAAAGAAGGGTACTTTGTACCTATTGGTTCAAATGGGTTTTATGAAAAAGGAGGGAAGCAAGCCAGGTTTGATCAACAACCGATTGAAGCTCAGTCTATGGTTTCTGCCTGTTTGGAAGCATTTAAGATAACAGGTGATAAGTTTTGGACAAAAGAAGCACGAAGAGGATTTGAATGGTTTTTAGGAAGAAATGACTTAAACATTGCAGTTTATGATCCATCAACCGGTGGGTGTCGTGATGGTTTACACCCCGACCGTTTAAATGAGAATCAAGGAGCAGAATCAACTTTAGCTTTTTTACAGTCGCTATTGGAATTAAAAATTGAAGAACAAGCAAGTTTATCAATGGAGTTATTATCGAAATGAATAGTCAACATACATCACTTTTTTATCGTCATAAAACAAATCCAATTTTGACTGCTAATGATTGGCCTTATCCAGTAAATACAGTCTTTAACCCCGGAGCTGTATTATTGCCTGATGGTACTACATTACTGTTATGTAGAGTAGAAGATAGACGAGGTCTTTCTCATTTTTGTGTAGCTAAATCGGCTAATGGAATAGATAATTGGGATATTGATTTAAGTCCTACGTTATTTCCTGATCCCAAAAATTATCCAGAAGAACTGGGTGGAATAGAAGATCCCAGAATAACTTTTGTGCCTGAATTGGAACAGTATGCAATTGTTTATACAGCGTATTCGCGTGATGGACCCGGAGTTGCCTTAGCATTAACAAAAGACTTTAAGCGTTTTGAAAGATGTGGAATAATAATGTCTCCCGAAGACAAGGACGCTGCCTTGTTACCTCATAAAATAAATGGGAACTGGGCATTAATTCATCGCCCTGTAAGTGCTCCACGAGCACATATCTGGATTTCGTATTCGCCGGATTTAATCCATTGGGGAGTTCATAAGTTAATGTTGCAAGCAAGAAAAGGTGCATGGTGGGACGCAAATAAAATTGGATTGTCACCGCCGCCGATTGAAACACCTGAGGGCTGGTTAATAATATATCATGGCGTAAGGCAGTCATGTAGTGGGTGTATATACCGGTTGGGAGTAGCATTGTTTGACCTTAAAACGCCTGAAAAATGCTTAAAACGAAGTAATGAATGGATGTTTGCCCCTGAAATGGCTTATGAATTGTATGGCGATGTGGGGAGTGTCGTTTTTCCTTGCGGTTACACGTTGGGTGCTGATGGCGATACCATTAATATTTATTATGGAGCAGCTGATACTTGTATTGCCTTAGCTACTGGGAGCATAAAAGAGATACTAAAATGGCTTGATGAACATTGTTCTTGAAGTATTAAACTAAAAAAACTCAGAAAATCTAATATATAGGTGTTAAGCTAAAAATGGAATTTAATGCTTTTGTAGTTAGCATATTTGCTGGTTTTTTGATGGCGATTCCGATTGGACCTATGGGGATGATGTGTGTTAGCAAAACTCTTACAGAAAGTCGATTTAGTGGATTGGTTGTTGGATTAGCTGCGGCAATAGTAGATTTATTTTATAGCGGAATTGCAGCTTTTGGACTTACTTTTATATCTGGTATTATTTTAGAACAAAAAATTTGGATTAGGTTATTTGGAGGGATTCTCCTTTTGTTGTTCGGTCTAAAAATTTTTAAGGCAAAACCTATAAATCCTAAAGTGAGAATTAGCAGTAACAAGAATTTAGGTCTATTTATTTCAGTAATCTTAATGGGACTTACAAACCCATTAACAATCTTCGTTTTTGTTGCAATTTTTAGTGAATATGGATTTGGAAAAAGTAAAAGTTCTTTTCAAGCAATTTCATTAATGTTCGGGGTTTTTCTGGGAACGTTTTTATGGTTTACTATTCTTTATTTGGGAGCTGCATTTTTTAGATACAAATTGAATCTTAATGGATTAGTTTGGACAAACAGAATTGCTGGAATTTTTATAATTGGTTCAGGAATTTTTGCAGTTATTAGTTTATTATAATTTTGTTTTATAAATTAATGATAAGACAAAATGCTTTTGTTAATATTAGAAAATTTCACTTTTTTGGGGGGATAAGATTTGTTGATTCAAAATTACAGAGTAGCACTACAAAGACGGGAAACAAGTAGATAAAAGTGATGTTGATTCTCAAAAATCAATATTAAACTTTTTAGGATTATAATACGTTAGAAAGGTCAGATTAATAAAATATGGGCTGACCTTTTTAACTATGGAGTCGCTCTTTTAATTTAAACCAAAAGCAATCTTGTAGGGGGTAACTTTAGCAGTCATCATACCGGTTTCAACAATAGGATCTTTTGCAGCAATTTCGTTAGCTTTTTCGTCGTTCTCAGCTTTGTAAATTAAAAAACCATAAGTAGATAAATCTAAAACTTCAGTTCTTCCTGCTTGAAGAAGAGTTCCCTCATTATACAAATTCCTTAAATATTCAAGGTGATCTTTCATAACTGCTTTTTCAACTTCTGTCCAATTATTTCCTTCACCAAATTTTGTTGTTGCTGATAGAATAACAGAATAAACCGATAAATTATTGTTTTCCATTTAAACCTCTAAACTTAAAAATGTCTCAAATTATTTTATTAATCCTTTATTTAGAAGCATCAATAGAGGAAAAGTTCCTCATTATATGAACTTTCTTTTACAATTATTTTATAAAAATGTATGTAATTACTCATTTTAAACAATATTTTTATATGCCTTTCAAAACAAAATAATATTCTTTTCTCACGGAACAATAAAATCCAAATTATGTACAATAAACTTAAGTTAATTATTTTCTCATTATATTGAATTGTTTTTTATTATGTTCCAATTTCGTTATTCAAATGTTCTTTTTATAATATTATTAGTGTTATGTGCTTTCCCTCAAATATCAGCTCCAATTGCATTGTTAGCAGGAGTAGTTTTTGCAGTATTATTTGGTAATCCATTTATTGAAAAGACACAAAAAGCAACTCATAAGTTGTTGCAGTTTTCTGTGGTTGGTTTGGGTTTTGGTATGAATGCAGCAGTCGCTTTGGAAGCAGGCAAATCCGGTTTTTTATATACAATTGCTGGAATAATTACAACTTTTGTTGTAGGTATGACATTAGCGAAACTTCTAAAAATTGAAAAGAAGACAAGTTATTTAATTTCAACAGGAACTGCAATTTGTGGTGGTAGTGCAATTGCAGCAGTATCTCCGGTTATTGAATCTAAAAGCGAAGAAACATCTGTGGCTTTGGGTGTAGTATTTGTATTAAATAGTGTTGCTTTAATATTATTCCCATTCTTAGGGCACGTTTTAGGATTAACCCAAGAACAATTTGGTTTATGGGCTGCAATAGCAATTCATGATACCAGTTCAGTTGTTGGAGCCGCTTCCAGTTATGGAAAAACAGCGTTAGACATTGCAACAACAGTTAAACTTACAAGAGCTTTGTGGATTATTCCGGTTGCCTTACTTTCGGGAATGTTCTTTAAGTCTGAGGTTAAAAAAGTTAAAATTCCTTATTTTATTTTTGTGTTCTTCTTGGCAATGTTGGTTAACACTTACTTAGTTGGAATGAGGGATATTTTCCATGTTGTTTATGAAATATCACGCCAAGGATTGGTTATAACTTTATTTTTGATTGGTTCAAATATTACTCTTAACACTATCAAAACAGTTGGATATAAACCATTTGTGCTTGGTATCTTATTGTGGGTAATAATGTCATCGTTAACATTATTTGTGGTAGGATAGATAAATTAGTTAAAAACTCTGCGTTGCTTATAAAACATGAAAATACTATAAGTAAAATAAAGATGCCCACAACTAAAATGCATTGAAAGATGTTTTGGAATCTAAAAACGACGGAATTCTACAAAAATAAAGAGATTGAAAAATATTTTTTATTTTGTAGTTGAAAGACAACGTTATTATTTATAACTTATTAATAAATTTTTATTAATATTATAATCTAAGCAAGGAGCCATTTATGGAGGGCGAAATTCAAACCATCTTTAATTCTAAAATAGAGTATAATTCAAATTCAGAAGAGTTCTATAAAGACTATTGGCAAAAAGGGAGAGTTGACAGCGAAGATCTTTCCAAACAAAAATATAATGCAATACTAAAAGAATTTTTTCCCGAAGGAATAAAAAATAAAAAAGTATTAGAAATAGGGGTAGGAGGAAAAGGGGGAATAATTGTTCATCTAAAAGATGAAAACAAAGTATGCGGAATAGACATTTCGGATTCGGCAATTTTTTTTGCAGGTGAACTTGGTCTAAAAGTACAAAAAGCAAATTTAGATACTGAAAAACTTCCTTATGAAAACAATAGTATTGATATAATATTTGCCTTTGAAGTATTTGAGCATTTCGCAAATCCTCAGCATGCTATTGAAGAAATAAATAGAGTGCTGATTGATGAGGGAATATTAATAATAAGCACACCAAATCCATTAACATATCATTGGCCCCGCTTGTTTTATCCTCAATTGTTTGAAAAAAAAGCATTTAAAGAGTTTTTAATGATTAATGGTTTTGATGTAGCAATGTATGATGATTTTATGTACAGCAATTCATATACTAAAGTTAGTAGGCTTGGTGCTGAAGAAAAAGTATGGAGTTATTATTCGTTTGCTCAAAAGATTTGCTCAAAAGATTATAACCAATTATATATACAAGGTAATTACTTTTGGGAACAGATTAATGATTTGGGATTAAGAACAAGACCCGTTGAGGCAATAGAGTTGTTTAGAAAAAGTTATTTAATTAGCGGCAATCTTAAAGCAAAATTGATGTTACTACTTTCATTGATTTATCGGTTAATAAATAACGATGTTGATGAGTTCTTTTTACTAATTAACGAACTACGTGAAGAAGCGAAAATAAATAATGAAAACAAAGATGAAATACTGTATACTTTTATAATGTGTGAAATTGAATTATCAAAACATAACAGATCTTTTTTTTCAACTGAAGATATATCAGTATTTATTGATGAATTACTGAAATTACCCGAAAAGAATTCAAATTATATAAGCAACATATATGAAAATTATGAAAAACTAAAAGAGTTTCATAATATTAAATAAAATAGTATAAAAAAAAACCGCTCAACGTTTTGTGTTAAGCGGTGTACAATAAATTTAACCTTTAACCTTAAACACTTAGCCTTATTTTACTAACATCATCTTTTTGGTTGTAGAAAAATTCCCCGCAGAAAGTCGGTAAAAATAAACACCGCTGCTATAATTTGATGCATTCCAAGTTCTTGTATAATTACCTGCATTTAATTCTTCGTTGCATAATGTAGTTACTTCTTTACCTAAGATGTCATATATCTTTAATGATGTAAAACCACCTTTTGGCAGAGTGAAATTTATACTTGTACTTGGATTAAACGGGTTAGGGTAGTTTTGAGAAAGCGAAAACAAAAACGGGGATAAAATATTCTCATGAATATCTGAAAATGTACTATATTCAATCGTGCAAAAACGTGCATTATAATGTAAAACATTGTTTTTATTGTTATAGAAAATATTAACAGAATCATAATCGGGTGACCAAGCATTCTGGTAAATTGAAAAACATTGGGCACCAATCGTATTATTGAATTCATCATAGATATAATCTTTCCGTTTAAGGTTAAACCAATCGTTGGAGCCCAGTGACTTTCTTGACTGAATTTCTTGGATCATATTTTGATGAGAATCATAGAAATATTCTTGCATATAGCTTTCCACAACACTTGTCCCAGGTAAATGTTCCCTCAAAATTTGGAGTATGTTATAATCTAAATCATAATTGTAAGTAACTTTATAGTACTTTAGCCACTGACCATCATTGGTACTCATAAATGCTACGCTACTATCAACCATGTTTATAGAATTATAATAATAGTTATAAATATAGCCATGAGCCAAATTTTGTTGATTATAAGGTATAAAAGTTAATTTGATTAATTTCCCATAATCATTATATTCATATAAAGTCTTATGCTCATGCACCCATTCGTTTCCATTAAAGCTTTTAGCATCCGTTTCAAGTGGTTTTCCGCTTTCATTATGGTTTGATTCAAAAATCCAAATCGTGTTATTAAAGTAATCTGTGGTTACAGAATTTTTAATGTTATTTGTGTTATCAAAATAAGTATAATCGTATTGGTTTTTCTTTTCAAAATTGGAAGTGTATAAGTTCTTCTCTTCATACAGTTGAGAAATTAATCTATTGTTTTCATCATATACGTAATTGTTACGGTTGTCACTGGAAAAAGGGTTTTCTACATTTACTGTAGAATCAAATATACGTGAATTGGAAGTATTGTATTTGAAAATTTTTTCATAATAAAGTTTTGTAGTACTATCACGGAACGACCAACCTTGAATTAAAGTTGTATCACCATTATCGTTATAATGATATTCCATTGAGGAAATATGCTCCCAATTATTGTTTAAATAACTACTCGTTTCAACTGTTTTGGTGTTTAATTTATCATCATAAATAAATTTATATTTATAGTGGTCATCGAAATTAATTAAAGTTGGATAAAATGTAGTTTCTTTATTATTTAATGGTTTTGATATTGGTTTATTAATATTATTCAATATTGGTTCATTGATAGGATTTGGTAATGTTTGTCCAATATTTATAACATTACAACAAAACCAAATTAGCAAAATACCTGTTGTGATTTTCATAAACTCCTTTACCTAATTTTTGTGTATTAAATTAACAAAATATAGGAATAAAATCAAGAGCTTAGATGGTTTTGGGGATTATTATGCCTGAGTAATTTAAGTATTGCCCTAAAAATATTCAAACCATTTGTTCTTGGAATTTTATTGTGGGTAATAATGTCGTCATTAACATTATTTGTGGTATATTAAACTTAGTATTTAAAACAAAGCCGCTCAACGTTTTATGTTGAGCGGTGTACAATAATTAAAAATTAAAAATTTAGAATTAAAAATTATTTGATACTATTTGATCATCATCATTTTCTTAGTAACTATTGAGTTTTTAAATTCTAATGAGTATAAATAAATTCCACTTGCAAAGTTACTTCCATTAAAATTAAATTCATGAGTACCGGCAGCTAAATCAGAATAGGAATAAGACTGAATCATCTGTCCAAGAATATTATAGATTTTAACAGAACAGTTACCGTTAGAAGGGATTGAAAATCTAATTTTAGTATTTGGGTTAAAAGGATTTGGATAGTTTTGGTAAAGTTCCAAACTGTTTGGAACGATAACTAAATTATCCTCAACATTAGTTAACAAGTCGCTTTCTAAAACTACTAATCCACCAGTTAAAGCAGCAATATATATTCTATTATCTTGTAAATCAATGGAAACTGCGTTAATAGAAGTTTGGTAACGTCCTGAACCGATAGGTGCAGTTGGGTCTTCTATTGAATAAATACTTATTCCATTAGTTTCATTTGCAGTAACAAGGTAATCACCTTTAACTTTAATATCAGAAGCAGAGCCGAAACTGTTATTTTTGAATATTACTTGAGGATTAGCTGTATTAGCAATATCTATTACTACTAAACCTGCAGCTTTTGCGGCTAAGTAAGCATAATTATCTTTAATTTGGAAAGTAGAACCGGTTCCATCAATATTTGTGCTGCCCAATAATGTGGCGTTTAATCCATCTATTAAATCATAAATTGCAAAATTAGTCTCTGTTAAAACATAAAGTTTTGAACCGATTATATCAAAAAATTTAGATGTTCCATCTATTTGAATTACATTTTTTGAAACAGGTGAGGCAGGATTGGTTACATCGTAAATACTAATACCCGAAGTAGTGTTTACTAAATATAAATAATTACCAACTTGTTTGCTGAAAATAATTTTTCCGGTTTCAGAAATAGTTGAAAGCAATTTAATATTACTTGGGTCGTTAACGCTTAAAATTTTAAGCCCTTTTGAATCATCAGATAAGTATGCTATTGTATCGTTAATAGCAGTATGTAATGCGGTTCCATCTGAATTATAATTTCCTAAGTATATTAAAGTATCAGCTTGAGAAATATCCAATACATGCAAGCCGGCAGCTTTAGATGCTACATAAGCTTTTCCATTGTTTAATGTTACACCATTTGAAAATCCGGAAACTTTATATGACTTAAATAACGAAACATTAAAATCTCCGGAAGGAATAATAGAAAAGGTTTCATCAGTTGTGTCAAAAACTGTATTATCAGCAGCACTTGAAACTCTAATTTTAGCTTGGAAAGTTGGAGTGTTTGGAACTGTCCAGTCAAAAGAATAAGTGCTTGACGGAATGTTTGTTGCAATTGATTGCCATGTAGCACCATTATCAATAGAATAATCAAGGTTATAGTCTGTTGTTGAACCAAAGTTATCCCAAGTAATTGTGGTTTGTTCATCAACATTTAAATTAGTGCCTGAATAAGGAGCTAATGCAACAAGTGATTTTTCAATATGTACTTTAAAGGAGATAGTATTATCAATTGCACTAATTTCAGAAATGCTAATTCCACTTAGTCTTCCGTTAGAAAGGAACAATTCGGGATTTGTACCAAAACCTGCGGAATTTCTTCCGTTATCCGCACTAAAGTTTGCTGAATTAAGGGTTCCGTTTACATTAGTAGTACCATTTGGTCTATAAATATAAACTTCATCAGGCGGTCCGTTTCTATTGCCAGGATATCTTGGGTCATTTCTATAAATTAATAATCCTTCGCCGGGTACAGAACCTTCAAAAATTGTAACAGCATGTCTATACTCAACATAAATAGCTTCGTAATTAGAACGAGGAGAAGGAATTTTGTAAATATTGTTTGTTGGAGAAGAAACAGAATTTAAAGAATAAATTCCATCTGAAGTAATTGTTGGAATAGAAGAGATCCATTTACCATATTTAAATTTCATGTACACAGCCATATGCTGAGGAGGTGTAGCATTATCTGACATTAAATCCCAAGGACCTACAGGTTCAATCCCATTTTCGGTATAATGATATAAATCAGGTGCCCCTAATGTATGGAACATTTCGTGACATAATGTGCTAACTCCATCATCTGCCAAATCTGTTTGCAACTGAAAATTATATTCATTAACTCTTTTACCGTTGATGGATACAGTAAATGAATATAAAGACCATTTATGTGGCCATAAAAGGTCGCTCCATCCTGTAGGAGCCCCAGAAACAATAAAGCAAATGTTATCAATTACTCCATCATTATCTCCATCAATAACTAACGAAGATGGTATTGAAGAAGCAACAGACTGAATAGCATTTTTCAATAAAGTATGTTCGCGCAGCGTATGCTCGGACTCAGTCGAATATCCAATTGCACCGGAAACTGTTGAAGGTTGATAATAAGCACGAGGATGTGAATCTTGATATGAAACTATTGCTCCGGAACCTGAAGGATAAAAGGTTGTGGAGATAGTTAATTGACTATAAGAAGCCTCGTCATAATATTCACGCATTGAACTTACATTTTCACCTTCTTTGTTAAACATGTCATCATAAACACTTAAAGGGGTAGTAAATTCAGCTTCATCAGAAAACCGTATAAAAATAACAATATTATTAATAATACCGGTAGTAGGGGCAGTAACTCCTAAACCGCTTTTGTCAGTAAATTTTTCTCTAAGTTTTACTACATCAATTTGAGAAAAATCAATTTTGTTTGGCAGCCCCTTATCGTTAGGGGAATCTTTTCCTACAATGTACTGAGTAGGTAAAAACTTATCTTTTTCTTGTACGGCATATGTATAATAGCCTGTTTTTAAATCTTTTAATATAAGGTAGCCTTCTGCATCGTGGATATAATTAAAATATTCATCGCCAGAAACATAACATTCAACAATTTGACCATTAGGTTGATTGATACTTATTTTAAGATTCTTAATAGGAGCACTTTGTATTATATTAAGTGCCAAGAAAAAGAAAATAAAAAAGGTATAACGCATCTTTATTTTCATAAATAACTCCATTTAATTTGTCGCATTAACTTATCAAAATATGGAATTAATATCAAAGTAAAAAAAACGTACTATTTAAATAATTATGCAAACATATGAGGAAAAACATGAGGATTGGTAATGTAATTGGGTATTATTATGTTTTTTTTATATTAATGAAATTTAGAGGAAATAATTCAACAAAAGAACTGAAATATTAAATTATTTCCTTCCATAAAGCGTATATGCTATTTGATTAATAGCATTTTTTTTGTAAGCGTAGAATTTTTATATCTGATAGAGTAAAAATAAGCACCACTTGCAAGTGATGAGGCATTAAATGGCACTTCATGATATCCTGCGGTTAAGTTATTGTATTTATATTCATTAATTAACTGTCCTAATATATTGTAAATACTTAAACTGCAATCGCTATTCATTGGTATTGTAAAAGAAATAGTTGTAGTTGGATTAAATGGATTGGGATAGTTCTGGTTTAATGATAAAGTGTTTGGAATAATATTAGTTTCTTTAATATTTGAAATTAAATTTGAACTAAAACGATACATTGAAGCAGATCTATTTGCAACATAAATACCATTATTATCGGCAGTTATTTTGTTTGCAAAAATATCAGTTGTGTAATTACCAATAAGAGACGGAGTAGATGGGTCATCTAAAGAACATATTAATATACCACTACTTCCGCAGGCAATCATTAATAAATTGTTATACAAACAAATACCATTAACTTCACCAAATGCTTTAGTAGTAAATGTAACAAAAGGATTATCAATATTCTCAATATCTATTACGTAAAAACTATTAGTACTTGTTACTGAGTAAATATAATTGTCTTTAATTTCAATTCCATTAGGAACGCCATCTATTGAAATATTTCCATGTTCAATAGGGCTATTTGGAATTGAAATATCAAATAAAGTAATTTTGCCGGATTCTGTTAGTGCAGCCAATAAATTATTATTAATAGCAATAGACTTAGTTTTGCCATTAATTGTAATAGTTGAAGTTTCGTTTGGTAAAATAGGATTATCAATATTAAATACTTTAACACCTGAATCCCTATATCCAGCAAATAAAACATTGCTTTTTATTTTAACATCGGTTGCTTGTTCAGTAGTTTTGATATTTGAAACAATATTAATGTTATAAGGATTTTTAATATCTAACACTTTTAGACCGCCGGTGCCATCTGCTAAGTAAGCAATCGAATCTTTAGTAGCCATCATCAAAGCCATTCCGTCGGTATCTAAGTTACTAACAAACTTCATTGAATCGGATGATGAAATATCAACAACATTCAAACCACTACTTTTTGAACATACATATACAAGATTATTGTAAACATCAATGGAACTTGAAAAGCCGGAAATCTTTAAAACACCGGAATAAGATATATTATTGTTTTGATTTGGAAAAATTGTAAACTCCGTATCGCTTTCATCATAAATAGAATTATCGTTAACAGAAGAAACTTTAACTTTACATTTGCTTGAAGAAATATTTGGTATCTGCCAATTATAACTTTTTGTAGAAGACGAAATATTATCTGCTATTAAATTCCAATTTAAGCCGTTATTAGTGGTGTATTCAATTTTGTAATTTGATGTTGATGCAAAATTTTCCCATTGAATAAGAAAAGTATCGCCATAATTTAAAATTTCTCCACCATTGGGATGAGCTGTTGTAATACCTTTATCAAAATGTACTTTAAAAGTAATTGAATCATTTAAATAACCGATATCATAAATACTTATTCCGGCTAATGTTCCATTAGTTAATGCAAGTTTAGGATTAGATTTATAGTTAATAAACGTTCTACCATTATCAGCAGAAAAATTAGCATTTCCAATTGAACCGTTTGCAGTCTGAGAGCCGTTTGGTCTTAAAATATAAACCTCATCAGGGGGACCGTCTGCGTTACCATTATATCGAGAATCAATTCTGTATACCAATAATCCTTCACCGGGCAATGAATTTTCAAAAATAGAAGTCTTTTTTCTATATTCAACAACAAAATATTCATAATTGGATTTTGGAGTCTTCAATTTGTAAATATTATGCTCGCCAGTAGAAACAGGTTTGATGTAATATTCACCATCTTCCGAAATTAAAGTTTCATCATCTATCCAATTGCCATATTTATATTTCATATGGGCACCCATATGCTGAGGAGGATTCAAATTGTTTTCCATGATATCCCAGCTACCGGCAGGCGAAATTCCATTTTCGGTATAATGGTATAAATCAGGGGCACCCAACGAGTGAAACATTTCGTGGCATAAAACACCAACGCTCGCACTTGTTAAGCTGTTTTGCAATTGAAAGTTGTAATTACCAACTCGTTTGCCATTAATTCTTGCGGTTTGAGAATACAATGACCACATATGAGGCCAGAGTAATTCAGACCAACCATCAGTGGCTCCTGCAATAATAAAACATACATTGTCAACTTCGCCATCATTATCGCCATCAACAATTAAATTATCAGGAATAAATTGGTCTACATATGTAACGGCATTTTTTAATAAAGTGTGTTCTCGCGTTGTTCTTTCGTTATCAGAAGAATAACCAACTCCACCAGTTGTAGAACTTGGTCTGTAATAAGCTCTTGGATGAGAATCTTGATATGAAATAATTCCGGGATTAGGTGCCGGGTAAAAATATGAAACTATGCTTAATTTGTTATAAGATACTTCTTTATAATAATTATGCATTGAATTTACATTTACACCGGTTTTGTTAAACATATCATCGTAATAGCTAATTGGTTGAGTAAACTCGCCTTGATCCGAAAAACGTATAAATACCACAATGTTGTTAATGTTCCCAAGTGTAGGGGCTTTTGGAGAGCCAAAATTACGATTTGGAAATTTATTAATTAGTTTATCGGTATCTATTTGTGAAAAATCTATACTATTTGGCAACCCTTTGTTTTCCGGGGATGTCTGACCAACAACAAATTCTGTTGGATAAAATTTATCACCTTTTTGTATTGCATAGGTATAATAATCATTTATTGTATTTTTTATTATTAAATAACCTTTATCATCATGAATGTAATTAAAAAACTCATCTCCCGATACATAACAATTGATAACTGTTCCATCCGGCTGGTTTAATGTTATTGGCAGGTTTTTTATTGGTGCCGCATAAGATAAACTAACACATATAAAAAGCAGAGCCGAAAGAATTATTTTATTTATTTTCATTAAAAATTCTCCAACAAAAATTAGTTTGATAACAAAAATGATTATTATATAAGAAAAATATTATTAGGATAAAATTATTGAGAATATAAACCAGAGTATAACATTTTATAACATATTTAATCTAATTATTATTATTAAATTAAATGTAATTTTGGAATTAACAAAATGAAAATTCATGTGTTATTATATAATTTTTTATAATATGCAGGTGTGAACAACGTTCTGCTTTTGGAAATAGAATGAGTGAAGAAATTAAACAAAGGGAATGTCACTAAAAAAATAGTTTTCTGCAAATAAAAAACACTCGAACAAGTAAAAGGGGACTAAACTTGAATAAATCCAAAGAGCCCCTTAATAAAAAAGTTGATACCTCAAACCCCCAATAAAAAAGAATTATTTACAATACTTATTAATTAATTCATCAGCATCTTCGTCACCCAACTTTTGTGCTTTTTTCCAATCTTCGCAAGCACCTTTTTTATCGTCTAAACTCATTTTAGCCTCACCACGATTGCAGTAAGCAGCACCAAATTCAGGATAGATTTCAATTGCTTTAGAAAAGTCATCAATAGCTTCATTAATTTTTCCTAATTCAAATTTAACAACGCCTCTATCGTTATAAGCGTCAATAAATTCAGGATCAATTTCAATAGCCATTGTAAAATCACTAATTGCTTTTTCAAGTTCGCCAATTTCTCTATTAGCACTTCCTCTATTATAAAAAGCGTCTTCAAATTCAGGATACAATTCAATTGCTTTTGAATAATCTGCAATTGCAGCGGAAAAATCTTGCAATTCAAATTTAGCAGCACCTCTGTTTGAATAGGCATATTCGTTTGCAGGGTCTAATTCAATTGTTTTATTATAATCTTCAATAGCACCTTTGTAATCTTCTAATGCTAATTTTGCGTCGCCTCTGTTGTAATAAAAATCTGAATCATTAGGATTTAATTCAATAGCTTTGTTAAAATCTGCTAATGCTCCTTCGTAATCTTCGTTTAGTAATTTTTCCAAACCTTTATTAAAGTGTGTTTCTGCCATTTAGTTTCTCCAAGTTTTATAATATAAATTTAAAATTAGTCTTTATTGTAATATTTAGCAACAAGAAAATTAATTCATTTGTATTCGGTTAAATCAATTGAAAAATCAATATTTAAATCATTTACAAAATCAATATCATGCGAAATTACAATTAATGCTCCTTTAAAATTAATTAACAAATCTTTTAATTGTTTAACGGAGTTTAAGTCTAAATTATTAGTAGGTTCATCAAGTAATAAAAGTTCAGGTGAATTAGTATTTGAAAACAAACATGCAAAACCAAGCTTTATTTTTTCTCCTCCACTTAAATCCTTAACTGTTTTAAATACATCGTAATTAAAAAACTGGTATCGTGAAAGTCTAATTCTTAATTCACCTTCAGTTAAATGATTGGAATCGAAGTTTTTGATATTGTTATATACTGTTTCGTTAAAATTAAGCATGCTCATATCTTGATCAAGGGTGCCAATATTTGTTACACCATTGTAGATTGTTCCCGTTGTTGGACTTAATTCATTTTTAATTAATTTTAAAATTGTTGATTTTCCAGTTCCGTTATCACCTTGTATATGAAGTCTTTCATTTCCAATTAAAATAAAGGATAGGGGATGTTTCCAAAGGGGAATTTTATTAAACGAAAAATTTACTTCCTTAAATTGGACTATTTGTTTCCCCTTTGGTACATAAGCTCTTTCATAATCAATTTTTAAGTTTGTTATGTTTTTACATTTACGTTTAGCTTCTAAAAAGTTTTGTTCAAATGATTCTATTTTTTGTTCATGAATTATTTTAGTTTTAGCTAAATTATTTTCGCCATCATTTATTCTTTTATTTAGAATAATTTTTGGTATTCCACCTTTTAACGATTTTGCTTCGGCACTTTGAGTACGTGCATTTTGTTTAGCCAGTTCTTTTTTGGAATTGTATTTTACTTTTCGTAATTCGGCTGTGGCTTTTTCATAATTGTGTAATTGAATTAAATCAAGATGCTGTTTCCAATTATAATACAAATCAAAATTGCCTCCGAATGTATTCATCTCGTTTGCTGATAATTCAAGTATTCTTGAAGTTAGGTTTAATAGGGTTCTATCATGACTGATTATCAACATTCCAAGTTTTGAATTTTCAACAAAATCGTAAACATATTTACGCGTTTTAATATCCAGATGATTTGTTGGTTCATCAAGAATAATAAAATCGGGCTGATAAAAAAAAAGAGAACACAAAACAGCTTTTACTTTTTCTCCACCACTAAAACTTTCAAAAGGTCTATCCAAAGAAATGTTTTGCAAATTAAATAATGCCAATTGTTCATTTAGTTTTTCTTCAAGATCCCACTCGTCGTTTAGTGTTAATAAATCTTGTTCTGAATAAATACCCGTTAAAATTTTCTTTAATGTAGTGTATTTTGATTCAATTCCAAACAGTGAAAGTAGATTTTTATTATTATAAATAGTTAAATCTTGAGGAACATAAATAATGTTTCCAAAGGTTGTTATTGTGCCGCCGCTGGGTGTAATATTTTTGCAGATTATTTTAGCCAATACGGATTTGCCGGAACCATTATTTCCAACTAAGCCGGATATTTCGCTGCTACAAGTAAAAGATATATTGTTAAATAGATTAGTACCATCAGGTTTATTCCACGATAAACCATCAGAAATTATATGGGACATATAAACTCCAATTATAAGATTAATAAATATTTTTTAATCGAAAATTGAGTTTATATCTTCATCGGAGTTCCATTTTGTTTTTGATTTTACAAATGTAATAAAAAACCTTATAATAAAAAAACAAATTGTTTGATGTTTTTGGGGATGTATTTTTCTTTTTCATAACATGTGTTATTGTATATACTTTTTTTATTTATCCTTTCGTCACATTAGAAAAACTTCATATCGCTCACGCTGGGGCTTATTATTTCGTGTGGATAGATTTGCTATTAATATTCTGACCCGACTGGTCTTCTTTATCTAATAATGCATTTTCGGCTTATATGGGGTTTGTATAATCATTAATCAAAATAATATTTTCAATCCCAATAATCTCTATTCAGACAATTATTAACCAAATCTCAAGTTTCCAGTCTCAAGTCTCTATTATTAACGGGTGCGACTTCGTCCGAAGTCGTGGGGAATGTTGTGTCGCATGGTTAACGACGTGTGATTACTCTGTAATCATAACGCTAAAATAGTGTGATGGAAAAGAGATGAGGTTTACTCTTTAATCCCAAAAATCATTAAAATCTTTCCAAATCTCCGTTCAGACGATGGCTTTGATTATAGTCAAAAACTTGACAATTGTTATTAAAAATAAGTCGTAATTAATAAAAAAAGCCGTTAAACTTTTTTTTGTTTAACGGCATTCAACAATTTAACCTTCAACACTTAAAATTTAACCTTTTATGAGCATTGAACTATTTACTATTAGCTGTTCGCTGTTAACTGCCTTTCGTCACTTGTCACTCGTTTTCTGTCACTTTCTTTCCCCGTTACGCGTCACTTAATTATCCCCTTGACATTCTGTTTTTTTTTTTTTTAATTTGTGGGGCATGAAAAGGGATGGTCGGGGAAATTTATTTATCCTTTTCATATTTTATGTTTTAAATACAATTAGGATAAGTATGAGGAATTTGAGTTTTACAGGGTTTTGTAATTGGATTAATTTTACCCCCTACATTTTAACATTTCATAGTATATCTGTTTATAATAAAATTTGTAATAAACATTATTATAATGTTTTAGCTGGTATTATTGTGAAAATAAATAAAAATGCATTAAACAAACATTTTAAGAGAATTTTATGAAAGTAAAAAACCAATGCAACTATATAATACTTCTATTTATATTGTTACTTACAGTAATAGGGTGTAATAGTGCTACTGAACCAATTAAAGTAAAAGAAATAGAACCGGGCAGAAGAGATTATGTTTGGACTGTTGATACATTAAATACACCGGGTGGAATTATTAATTCAATCTGGGGTAGCTCCCCAACAGATGTTTGGGCAGCAGGGTATTCTATTTATGAGCCTCATTCGGATCTATGGCATTATGATGGATACAAGTGGAGTATGTATACAGATATAAATTTTTACTGGACGCCGAATTGCATGTTTGGCTTTAATTCTTCCAATATATGGATTGGAGGAGATGGTGGAGATATTTATCATTATAATGGTACACAATGGCAGTTATATTATCGAAATAATAGTGTTGCTCCCCAATTTAATAGTATGATAATCCAAGCCTTGTGGGGCGAAAGTGAAGATAATATTTATGCTCTTGGATATGCATATTTTGCAAATGGCAATAAAGGTTCTCGTAGTTTTGTTTTACAATATGATGGAAATGAGTGGAAAGAGGTATATCGGAATAATTCTTCTTTTCAATATTATACAATGCGAGGACAAAACGGTGCGCTTTATATTGCGGGACTAACAGTCCATTTTGATAATAACGATACAGTAAAAATATTCAAGTATTATAAAAATGAGATAAGTGAAATATTTCAGTACAAAAAACGTAATATAGGCTTAGGTAGTATAGAATTTATTGGGAGTCAGGTTTACTTTATGATAGGTAACAGTTTAATGAAATATGAAAATGATAAGTTTGTGGAAGTATTAAAACTTGAATATGATAATTCTCTTAATTATGCATGCGGAAGGAATGAAAAGGATATATTTTTCCTTATGCGTGATGGGATAGTCCATTTTAATGGAACAAATTTCGAGTATGTTTTCCGTTTCACTAATGGAGAATTAACCCTATGGAATTCGCCTGTTATATTAGAAAAGGATATATTTATTACAGCAACTGAAAATATTGGCAATAAGACCAGAATAATACATGGGCATTTACCGGATTAAACAATATTTAATCTGATTTAATAAAAATAATAATAAAAGGAGAAAGTATGAAAAAAGTATTGTTTTGTTTTTTATATCTATTTATTATCACATTAAGTTTAGAAGCACAGACAATTATTGAGACGTTGCGATTTTCCCCTACATCCCACATAGTTATTAAGAAAGAAAAAACTGACAACGGGACGGCATATAACATCCCGCTAGCCGGCAATATGGGAAATGGAGTAGGACAGAGATGGTACAATTTACGTGAGGAGGATTATTATTACTCTTTTTTTGTTTTTAATGTAGGAACTCCATTACCAAACGGTACAACAATCCAGTCAGTTACTTTTCATGCAATAACAAGAGATGATATTCAACAAAGTACACGAATAAGAATGGTTGGGAGCCTTGATGGAGCTTATTCTACTTGGATAGATCGTTATAATACAGGTACTGTAATTATGGATATTCCATATGGCAATAATTCTGTAAATACAACAAATTCTTCTGTTTTATCATGGTTGGAGGGCTTTACTAATAATTTAGTAATTGGTGGAGCAATAAAAACACCTCATGATGATCCATATTTTATAGATACCGCAAAAATAAGTTTAGAAATTGTAGTGGTCATTGAGCGTCCAGTTCAACAGATCACATATACTGTGAAAAATGTAATGGATGCTTATAATGGAGGTCAAATTGGTGTTGGCATAAATGAACCGGTCACTGTTTATCAAAGTCCCAAGCAAATTACCACCATGGAAAACAACATAATTAATTTAAGAGCTTATAATAACACTAATCCTAATACCGGTGAATATTATACTTTTAATGAAGTGGCGAATCCTGTTCAAAAAAGTAGCTGGAAAAAATCGGATAATGCTTACAATGTCACCTTCTCAGAGGAGTCCGCTTGTAGTATAGTTGCTAGTTACGAACCTAAAAACGTACATTATGGAAATATTATTGGAGCTTATCTCAAACCTGCTTGGGCAATCACAAAAAATTATAATACAGAATTTAATGATGTCTATTCGAGTGAAGACTTAATTGCTAAAGGGAATACCGCAACGATCACGGCACCTCTAAATGAAACTATAAACGATAAGCCATACAAATTTGCAGGTTGGTTAGATAACGGCTCAACAAGTAATGAACGTACATTGACTCCAACCGCCAATATTACCTTAAGCCCAAGATATAAATACCCAACCCATTCAAATCAGACAACAGGTTATTCAAGTAATAGTCAGCGTAAGTTGATAAAAACTGATTCGGATGGTAATTTACACAGTGTTTATACAAGTATGGATAAAGTATGGTATGAAATGAGTACAGATAATGGTGTAACATGGAGCATTATGAATAATGGATGTCCATTAAGCGGAAATGATTCTAAAAATCCATCAATTACAGATGCTTTTAACGGTCATAATGTGCTTATTGCATTTCAAGAGAATAATCAAGGCGAATACAAGATAAAAATATTAAGTATAAATTATATTACTGATATTATTCAAGATAATGAGTCTTTTGATATTGCGAAACCATATTCAGTTGATTCTCATCCAGTTGCATATTTTTCATCATATCAAGGAAATTCTGCTTTATTGTTACTGTGGGAAGAAAGTAATGCTCCTTTTTTACCAGGCGGAATACATTATTTCTTTGGACAAATGGATGGTTTATCAGGTCAAAACATTAATTTTGCAAATAATGCAATATCGATTATTCCAAATACAGATGAAAGTTGCTTGAATCCAACAGTAATGGGTAGTAGAGTGTTGCCAATAACATTCCATATCGCATACCAACAAAACACATCAAGTACTACATCTAAAATATGGTATGATAGTGTAAATGTAGATACTGATGGGTTTGACTTTGTAAATAATAGAAAAGAAGTTTCGTATGGGAGCGGATTTACAAAAAATTATAATCCCTCAATAATAGAAATAAACGGTGGTGCAAGAGTTGTTTGGATAGGAGAAAGAACAGAGGCTATAATAGATAAAGATGCTGATCCAACATCTGGTTCTGGAGGAACCGCATCTGGTTCGACAACTGTTCGCTCTGTTGTTTTTAAAAGCCCGCAATATTATAGATTTTGGAACTTTGGCTCAAATCCGCAATATCCAACTATTACTAAATCATCAGATAACTTAACATATATTGTTGCTTGGAATGAAATTACAACAGGCCAAAACAAATTTGTAAATAATCAACTAAATGCTGGTGATATTAAAAACTTTGGAATAAATGGTAATTGCGTTCAAGTAGCAAATGCACTAAATAAACAAGGGATGTTAGGTTTAGTTTTTGATGCAAGTACAAGTCCGTATAGTTTCAATAAAACAAGTAATATTGGAAGTTTTTATCCTAAGGCAGGAAATAGTGGATTAAGTGTTAATTATGGCAGACAAGGCTTAGTTGGAAAAGATAGCCTACAATTCTATTTTGCAATAGGAGATATAATTAAAGATCAACAACATATTAAGTTTATTAACTTGCCGGAAGAATTTGCAGTTAATTCGTTGGAATCACTTAATTATGCACTCATAAGTGAAGCATTTGTAATTAATGATGGTGAATCATTTGTTTATAGCGTGCAATATGGTATGGTTGGCAATCAATATGCTCAGCTTTCTGATGGCAAACAAGTTAATTTCAAAGTTAAATTAATTGATGCTAATACCGGTGAATTATTAAGAGTATTTGATAATGTAACTTATTCCGGTAGTAATTTACAAAATTATAATAACATATTGTATCAAGTAAGTGTTAATGAAATAGGAAGCAAAACAGTAAAAATGTGTTTGGAAGTAAATGATAATTTAAATGGATTTTATACTGTAACTGATAAAATGAATGATGAAGATGTTTTTGCTAAATTAAATACCAAAGAAGTAAATTTAGTCGAAAACATTGAGATAACTTCATATGATTTATTCCAAAATTATCCAAATCCATTTAACCCATCAACTACAATATCATATCAAGTACCGGATAATTGCAGAGTAACCTTAAAGGTATTTGATGTATTAGGAAAAGAAGTAACAACCTTGGTTGATGAATACAAATCAAAAGGTAAATATGATGTGCAGTTTAATGCAAAACACCTTGCAAGTGGAATGTATATATATCAAATTAAAGCAGGCGATTTTGTAAGTTCAAAAAAATTAATGCTGATGAAATAACGAAAGCAATTTTAAGTGTTAAAGGTTGAAGGTTAAATTTTAGAATGCCGCCCAACAAAAAAACGTTGAGCGGCTTTTTTTTGTTTTTGCTTGTTCCTTCTCCCTGTTTCCTTATTCATCAAAAGTCTAAAAATGCAATTTCTGTTGTTTATCTTATAAATTCCCACAAAGTGGGAAAATACTTGTAGCAGTATATAGAATAAAAGTTGCAAAAGCCACGCAAGTGGCGACATAAATCTTTTAATTTTGAATTTTGAATGTTAAATTTTCAATGATTGAATGTCAACCGCTTAATTAAGGTTAAGTTTTAAGTGATAAAGGTTGAATTATTGAATGTCAACCAGCGTACAAAACACGCCGGTTGACTTATTTTAAATGTTTTTGTTTGTCCCTTCTGACTATTTCCTTCAACCTCAAAATTTAATTTCTGATATCTATTTTCTGAATTCTGAAATCTAAAATCTGTATTCTGAAATCTGATGTCTGAATTCTAATTTCTCTCTTGTTCCTTCAACCTATTACCTCAAATATTTACATCACTCATATTAAACAAGTTTGCATAAATGAATAATTGGTTATATTATTGCAAGTTAAAAATCAGCAAGGTTAACAATGAAAAAAAGTTTAATTATAGTATTACTGCTTTGTAGTGGAATAATATATTCACAAAAAACAAACAACTATAAACCAATTGATGTTATGGATTTTGATAATAGTGCTAAACATTGGTATTATATTTATGAAGAAAAAATTATTAATCCAAGTACTGAAAAACCACAATACAAAAGTGATGATATAATTAATATAGCAGATAATATTTTATTGTTCCAAAAAGAAAATGGTGGCTGGGCAAAAAACTATGATATGCTGGCTATATTAACTGAAGATCAAAAAGATACTGTTTTGCAGCATAAAAGCGATACGGATGCTTGCTTTGATAATGGAACTACTTGGGGACAATTAAATTACTTAGCAAAAGTTTACCAGCAAAGCAAAATTGAAAAGTATAAAATTGCATATATAAAAGGAATTGAGTATTTGCTAAATGCACAATACCCAAATGGTGGATTTCCCCAATATTACCCTGATACAACAGGTTATGCAAAACATATAACCTATAACGACGGGGCAATGATAGGGGTAATGAAAATTCTTAAAGCCATAGTTGATGGCGATTCTGTTTATTGTATTGTTTCTGAACAACTTTTAGAGAAAGTAAAAAAAGCTTATAATGCCGGAGTAGAATGTATATTAAAAACGCAAATATCCAATAATGGAAAAATGACAGCCTGGTGTCAACAGTATGATGAAAACACATTATTACCAATAAATGCACGAACTTTTGAACCGGCAGCAATTTGTAACGAAGAAAGTGCTGAAATTGTTGAATTTTTAATGTCAATTGAAAACCCCTCTGAACAAATAATTAATGCGATTGATAATGCTGTTAATTGGTTTGAAGAATCAAAGATAGAAGGAATTAGAGTACAAACAATTCAAGCGGACACAGTTCGTTATAAATATAGTACCATGACAACTGATAGAATTATTGAAAAGGATGTAAATGCACCAACAATTTGGGCACGTTATTATGATTTAAATACACTTAAACCAATTTTTTGTAATAGAGATGGGCATATTGTAAACAGCTTTGAAGAAGTTGATAGAGAAAGAAGAGCCGGTTATGGGTGGTATACTTATAGTCCTACTGAGGTATTGGAAAAGTACAAAAACTGGAAAATTACAAACGTTATAAACTGAAAATAAATTATAAAAAACTTGGGTATAAATATATAAAATGCCGTAAATGATTATTTGAGAATAATTTACGGCTTATTTATTGCTCCAACACGTTGAATATTTTTTATAATTTTTACAATAAATTTCTTACAAAAATATACTATCCTCATTTAACAACAATTTGTTGATTCGTTTTGTTCTAAAAATAAATATTAAATTATCTTTGTAACTCTTTATAGAATAAGGTGTTAGTACTGATAAGGGTTGCCGGAATAATCAGTCATAAAGTCCTGTTTTGAATGTTTCAATATTAAAGAAGACAAAATATCTATTTAAAAGAGTAAAAAAAACAGTCTTTTTTTCGTAAAAAAAATAAAAAAGCAGCAAAAAAGTAGAAAAAATGAAAAATACACGCCGATTTTTCTTGACTTTTGATAAAAAAATAGAAAAATTAAAGGAGCTTATACGTTTACTTTATCGTTTAAGTAAACGTTTGCTATGTGACTTACATGGCGGAGCTGTATCTATTGGGGATAAAACGATATAAGAATCAGAAGAAAAAGTTTTGATTTTAATAATTAGCAAAAAAAACGTTAAATTAAAATTGGTTTTAGTGCCAACCATTATAACAATCAAAAAAAAATAGTATTTAGGGAGCCGTAGAATGAATATTTTATCTACAACACGATTAACAGCATTACTATTTCTAATAACATTTGCATGTGTGTATTCGCAGGGTACACTAAGAGGAACAGTTATCGATACAGTATCAAATGATAACTTGGTTGGAGCAAATGTTTTTTTGGAAGGAACATCACATGGCGCAGCTTCAAATTTGGAAGGATTTTACCAGATTAAAGCAATTCCGGAAGGAAAATATAATGTTGTTATCTCATACATTGGATATAAACAAAAAGTTTATACAGTTACTATTGTAAAAAACAAAACTGTTGAATTAAATGTTCAGCTTTATCCTGATATAGTTGAAGGAGAAGAAATTATTGTAACCGGTCAACAAAGGGGACAAGTTTCTGCAATTAACCAGCAGGTAAATTCAAATACTATTGTAAATATAGTATCTGAGGAAAAAATTCAAGAATTGCCCGATGCAAACGCTGCCGAAGTAATTGGTCGTATGCCTGGTGTATCAATTAGTCGTTCCGGTGGTGAAGCTGATAAAATTACTTTACGCGGGTTGAGTGACAAATTTGGTACTGTTACAGTTGATGGTATGCGTATGGCACCTACCGATGCTGATTCAAGAGGAATGGATTTAAGCACAATATCGCAAGGTTCGTTATCGGGAATTGAACTCTATAAAGCTATTACGCCGGATAAAGATGGGGATGCAATTGCCGGAAGTGTAAACTTGGTAACAAGAGTTGCACCAACAGAAAGATTAATAAGAGTTGATGCTAAAGGGACATATAACAATATGGAAGAATCCCTTAATCAATACGATTTTTCTGTTAGATATGGTGAAAGATTTTTTGAGAACTTGTTGGGTGTACAAGTATTAGGTAACATTGAAAAGAAAGTTAGAAGCAATGAAAGGATAGACGTAGATTATGGCTCAGCAGCAAATAGCGTTGATAAATGGGAAATTAGCGATTTTACAGTAGAATATACAGATGAAATGAGAAAAAGAGCAGGAGCAAGTTTGCTTTTAGATTTTAATACTCCTGATAATGGCGTAATTAGATTTAATAACATTTTTAACTCAACTAATCGTGATTATATTACTTATTCAAGAAATTATCCTACCGGTAATACTGACTTATTATATACTGCAAGAGATAGAGAATTGGATATTGAAACATTCAACAGTTCATTAAGAGGTGAAAATCACTTATTTGGGTTTGATGTAACATGGGGAGCTTCTTATGCTCAATCCAATTCGGAAACCCCATATGATTATTATATGGATTTTGTTGAACCATCAAGTGTTGATGCGCAAGGTAATCCAATTTCAAAAATGAAAGTAATTCCAGACGAAGTTATGAAAGGAAATCCCGAAGATTTAATTCCTTATGCTCTAAACAACTATCAAAAAGCATTTTTAAACTGGGGATATTATAGACATACAAAAAATGTTGATAAAGAAAAAACCGGATTTTTTGACATTTTAAGGAAAGTAAATATAAGTGATAAAATTACTTGGGAAATTAAAACAGGTGCAAAATATAGAAGTAAAAATAGAACTAAAGAAACAAGCGAGTTAGATGCTGCGTATTACTTATATGGATATCATAAGTATACGATACTGCCTGATGGTTCAGTAGTTGAAAAAAACTTTGCCGGAACAAGTTTTGCAAATTTACTTGTTGAAAATAATGCAATTATTTCAACAAACTTTTTATCAAATCCAGCTGCAAACAGACGTACTTTTGATGGGAAGTATTTTTTGAATCCAATGATTAATAGACAGTCGTTAAGAGATTGGTATTCATTAAACAAAAATGGAGCTGCAAATTCAAATGGTACAAGTTTAGAATATGCAGATAACCAAGAAGTAAGAGCTGAGTATTATGATATTGAAGAGAATGTTTTTGCTGCTTATTTAATGAACACCTTTAATATTGGACAAGATTTAACAATTATTGCGGGTGCAAGATTAGAGCATGAAGATAATACCTATTATTCAAAATTTACTCCGGGTAAACTCACAGGATTCCCTGCTCCAAGTGGAACAATAAAAGATACTTCATCTACATACAAAGAAACAGTAGTATTGCCAAACTTTCATATGACATATAAACCAACAGATTATATGAATGTAAGGTTAGCTGTTTACCAAGCATTAGCAAGACCGGATTTTAATCATAGATTAGAATATTACGTTGCAAGAGATGGTGGTGGTTATACAACTTTGGCAATTGGTAATCCGGATTTAAAAACAGCAAAAGCATGGAATTTTGAAATTAATACTTCATTTTATGGTGGAAAAATAGGCTTGTTTGCAATATCGGCTTTCTACAAAGAAATTAAGGACATGTATCATGTGCTTAATAACTTAAGAGTAGATAATTCTGAAATTTTGAATACTTTGGGTATTAAATGGAAAAGTCCTTTTGGAACCTCTCAAAACTATAATTTAACCTATCCATATAATTCAGACAAACCAACAAAAGTATGGGGATTTGAAATTGAAGAACAGACAAATTTGCATTTCTTACCCGGTTACTTGCAGTTTATAGTTGTTGGATTAAATTTCTCATGGGTACGTTCAGAAACTATAACATTAAACTCTGAAACATTAACTTGGAGAGATTCAGTTGAATTATTCCCGGGATATTGGATTCCACGTGACAATTCAAAAATAGTACTTAAAGAATCCAAAAATAAATTGGAAGGACAGCCGGAATTTTTTGGAAACTTTTCTATTGGTTATGATTATGCAGGATTTTCAGGAAGAATATCAGTGTTTTATCAAGGAGAATACAACAGCAGATTTTCAGGGGATAAAAAATCTGATGCAATTGTAGGCAGCTTTACAAGATGGGATTTGGCATTAAAGTATAAATATAACGACAACTTATCAATCTTCTTTAACTTTAACAATTTTACCGATGTGGAAGAAAGTACATATACTGCAAACAGAGTAAATGGCTGGGAGTTGGTAAATACAAAAGAGAAGTATGATTTTACAACTGATTTAGGTATCAGAATTACTTTATAAACAATTAATAAACTAATAATGCACTAATTTATTAACGAGGAGTACCATGAAAAAACAACAAACAATATCTTTTTTTCTTTTCTTCATTTTATTTCTACCCTTATTCACTTTTGCACAGAGTGATTTAGTAGTAGATCCATGGAATGGAAGTAATTATTTAAATGATGTTATTGCCGGTGATACCACAGCTACCGGTGCAAGACTTGATTTAAACAGAGTATACGTATTAAAACGTAATGGTGTTTATTTTGTTAACACACAAATGCGTAACTCAGGCTGGCCTTTAAGACTTAGAGCAGAAGAAGGTACAGGAAGAATGCCTATTATCTATTTAGTAAAAAATACTACAACAAATAATAACCCGGCAGCCTTTGTAAGAATAGCTGAAGATTTTGAAATGAGAGGTATTGCATTAACAGGTGTATTAGAACCGGATACTTCTTCATATTCATTAATGCAAGGTCAATTAATTGGAACAAACCAACCGGGTTTTGATGTAATTATTGACAACTGTATTTTATCAAACTGTAACGGTAACCATATGCGTACCGATCAGGCACAAAGATATATCAAAGTAACAAATACTGTTTTTGCAAATATGGGCTACTTGGGTACATCTAACTTAGGTGCAGGTAAAGCTATTGATTTAAGAGCAGGTTCAGTTGATACTTTAATTATGCAAAACTGTACATTTGTTAATGCTCAAGATAGAATAATCAGACACTTCAATAGTACTGCTGATATTAAATATTTATTATTCGATCATAATACAATAGTTAACAGTATGTCATATCATGGTACTTTAGTACTTGGTAAAGTTGGAAAAGAAATTAATATTACCAACAACCTTTTTGTAGATCCGTTTGCATTGGGTAATGATACTGACTACGTTCGCCAAGCTGAATTTAATGAAAGTGGTGAAACTGATTTCTTGGGAAAAAGAAGAATGAGCTGGATTTTCTCAGTAAACAATGATACAACAGAATGGAATATCAGTAACAACGCTTATGTTATTTCTGATTCAGGTCAGGCTTTTTATAATAGATATGCATCTGCAGGCGTAACAGGTGAAGGTGCTTTATTATCATGGCATCTTAATGGCAGATTAGGAGCAGATTCAACAACAGCTTTTTCAAAACAATCGTTCTCGTTAAATAATACTCCTAAATTGATGACAAAAATGATGGATTGGTATAGAAGACCTGCTGCACAAGGTGGTGCCGGTAAATCTAAAGCTACAACTAACTTTATTAGATCACAACATGATTATGATAGAAGAAATGTTGTTTATTATGCTGATACATTAGATTGTGCTTATCCAACATCAGCAGCTGCTTATTCAGGTTCCATCGGTGGTTTCCCTGTTGGTGATTTAAATTGGTTCCCAACTAAAAAGACAGAATGGGAAATATGGTTAACTGATGTTGAAGTTGAAGAAGGTTTTGCTCCTGAATCATTCTCATTATCACAGAACTTCCCAAACCCATTTAACCCTTCAACCAAAATTACTTTTGAATTAAAAGAAGCAGCAATTACTTCTTTAGCTATTTATAACGTATTAGGTCAAAAAGTTGCTACATTAGTAAATCAAGATTTACAAGCCGGAAAATATACATACAATTTTGACGCTTCAAGATTATCTTCAGGCGTTTATTTCTATACTTTAGAATCCGGTAAAAACGTATCTACAAAGAAAATGATGTTAATTAAATAGTAAGTTCTCCGAGGACTCCCAAAAGTATGGGGAAAGAAAATTTTACAGTTAATAATGAATTAGATAGTTTGTAAATAATACTTACATTCGCAAATTGACGAACTCATCCCCCAGCCCCTTCTCTTAAAAAGAGAAGGGGAATGTATAGTGCATATCAAATTATATAACTATATGTTAAATGAAATGTGTCAAATAAAAAGCAAGTGAAAGCGACAAATACAGGACAGTAAAATTACCCTTCACTATTTTAATCAAGGGGACTCGGACTACTTAGCGATGTTAGCTAAGTCGAACTATATCGAGCCGATTAGTTCCCAACTTAAAAAAACTAAATTAGATTTTTGAGACATCCTCTTATTCAATTAAAAACAAATATGAAATTATATCCATACTTACTTCTTATATTTTTTATTGTCGTATCAATTAAAGGACAAATATATGTTGATCCGGTAAATGGAAGTGACATTAATTCCGGCACAATCGATTTCCCGTTGTTAACAATAACACGTGCTATGGATGCAGCAACTGTTGGAACCACAATATATTTGAGAGGTGGGGTATATAATTACAATTCTACAATAAAAACTCCAAAAAGTGGAACGGCTGAAAGCTTAATTAGTATTATAGCTTTTGAAAATGAACATCCTATTATTGATTTTGTTCAACAACCGATTTCAACCAGTTCGCGTGGATTCTATATAAATAAAAATTATTGGCACTTTAAGGGGCTTGAAATAAGAAGTTCAAAAGATAATGGTATTTATATTACAGGAAGTTTTAACAAAGTTGAAAACTGTAAAATACATGATTGTTGTGATACCGGTTTGCAGATAAGCGGAGGGGGAAGTAATAATATAATTATTAACTGTGATTCATATAAAAATTACGATTCATTAACTTTAGGTGAAAATGCTGATGGTTTTGCTCCAAAGTTGGATATAGGACCGGGTAATGAATTTTATAATTGTAGAGCATGGGAAAATTCGGATGATGGCTGGGATATGTATGAATCTGATGATCCAGTAAAAATAGTTAATTGTCAAGCTTTTAGAAATGGCTTCAATGTATGGGGAATAGCAAACTTTGCCGGAGATGGCAATGGTTTTAAATTAGGCGGAAACTATATTGCAGGTTCTCATATTATAACCAATAGTATTGCTTTTGATAATAAATCGAAAGGTTTTGATCAGAATAATAATACTGCTGGTGTAATAGTTTATAACAATACAGCATTTAGAAATATGGGTAAAAACTTTTCATTTCCAACTAACCCTGATTCTACAAAACACATTCTAAAGAATAACATATCTTTTAATGGTAGTGTTTCATTAGCTGATTCTACTGAACAAGAAAAAAATAGCTGGCAAGGATTTAATGTTTTTGAAAATGATTTTATTTCAATAGATACAACTGGAGTAACAGAAGCAAGAAATTTGGATGGTACTCTTAAAGAATCAAACTTCTTACATTTACAGTTGAATAGCAGTATGATAGATGCAGGTGTTTCGGTTGGTCTTCCATATAACGGTACTGCTCCGGATCTTGGGGCGTACGAAACAATCGGAACCGGTTTTAGTAATGAAAATAACCAATTAATCGGCGGTTTCCAATTAAACCAAAATTATCCTAACCCGTTCAATCCAAATACTAATATCTCCTTTAATTTACAGAGCAGCAGTTTTGTAACTTTAACAATTTATGATATTTTGGGTAACCGCTTGGAACAGCCGATTGATGGTTATTTAAGTGAAGGTAATTATAATTTTAACTGGGTTGCAAAAAATGAAGATGGTTCTTATCTTTCAACAGGAATATATTTTGCAAAGTTAAATTGTGGTAATATGCAGCAAGTAATTAAAATGATGTTGGTAAAATAAGATGGTAAAAATAAATACTCTTAAATTGGTTTGTTTAATAATATTTGCAACAGCAGTAGTTTCATGTGCTCAAGAAGTTAATTGGGATTATGCAGATAAAGTTTTAAAAAATATTAAAGCTCCTGAGTTTAATAACAAAGATTATAATATTTTGAGCTATGGAGCCAAAGGAGATGGCGTTTATGAATGTACTGAAGCCATCATTAAAGCGATTGATGATTGTTCAAAAAATGGCGGTGGCAGGGTAATTGTTCCGGAAGGGACTTATTTAACTGGAGCAATTTATTTGAAGAGCAATGTAAATTTACACGTCAAAAAAAATGCAATATTAAAATTTAGTACTGATAAAACAAAATATCTTCCATTGGTATTAACCAGATACGAAGGGGTTGAGTGTATGAATTATTCTCCTCTTATTTATTCACATAAAGAAATAAATATTGCAGTTACAGGTGAAGGTGTTTTGGATGGACAGGGGAGTAATGAAAATTGGTGGTTCTGGAAAGGAAAAGAAGAGTATGGTTGGAAAGCCGGAATGCCAAACCAAGATGAATCAAGAAACAAATTGTTTGAATGGAATGATAAACAAACTCCGGTTGAAGAAAGAATAGTAGGAGAGAATGGATATTTAAGACCAGTATTTATTCAGTTTTATAATTGTGAAAATATTTTAATTAGTGGTGTAAAATTACTTAATTCCCCAATGTGGTTTCTAAATCCGGTTTTAAGCAAAAATATTTCGATAATAGGATTACATATTGAAGGATTGGGACCAAATAATGATGGCTGCAATCCTGAAAGTTGCGAAAATGTTTTAATAAAAGATTGCTTTTTTAATACCGGTGACGATTGTATTGCAATTAAATCGGGTAGAAATAATGATGGAAGAAGAATTGGAATTCCAAGCAGCAATATTATTGTAAAGAATTGCAAAATGGAAGAAGGGCATGGTGGTATTGTAATGGGGAGTGAAATTTCCGGCGGCGTTAGAAATGTTTTTGTTGAAGATTGTGAAATGAGCAGTCCTAATTTAGATAGAGCTGTTAGAATTAAAACAAATTCGTGCAGAGGTGGTTTTATTGAAAACATTTTTGTGAGAAATGTTAAAGTTGGTGAAGTTAAAGAAGCAGTATTAAAAATAAACTTTTATTATGAAGAAGGTGATAAAGGCGATTTCACACCAACTGCTAAAAATATTGTTTTAGAAAATATAGCCTCAGAAAAAAGTAAATATGCAGTTTGGGTTAAAGCATATGAAAGAGCAAAAGTGGAAGGATTAATAATTAAAGATTCAAAATTTAATTCTGTTGAAAGCGGCTCGATATTGGAAGGATTAAATAACCCAAAATTTGAAAATTGTTTTATTAATAATGAAATTGTAAAATAAAATTAGATTAGGTAATGAAAATAAAATACTTTTTTATACTTATAACTTTAATATTTTCAACAGTAAACTGTCAACAGAAATATAATGTAAATATTTATGTCGATAATTTAATGAAAATTTGTCCTGATACTATTGCTTACCCAACAGAAGCAAAAAGCTATAAATGGAATTATGAACAAGGTTTGGTTTTAGAAGGGATATACAGAGCTTGGAAAAATACAGGAAATGAAAAGTATTATGAATATCTAAAAAAGAATATTGATTATTACATTTCAGAAGATGGGAAGATAAAAACATACGATATTAAAACTTATAATTTAGATAATGTGTCATCTGGTAGAATATTATTACATTTATATGAGATTACAAAAGAAGATAAATATAAAATTGCAGCCGATACATTAATAAAACAATTAAAAGAACAACCAAGAACTACTGAGGGTGGATTTTGGCATAAAAAGATTTATCCAAACCAGATGTGGTTAGATGGTTTATTTATGGCTGAACCATTTTATGTTGAATACTCTAAAATATTTGGACAGACTGAGAATTACAAAGATATAGTTCATCAATTTTTACAAATTAAAAAACATTTGTTTGATGAAAAAACGGGATTATATTATCACGGTTGGGATGAAAGCAAAAAAATGAAATGGGCAGATTCAATTAAGGGTACAAGCCCAAATTTTTGGGGGCGTTCAATTGGTTGGTATATAGTTGCCATGACAGAAGTTTTGCAAGTTCTTCCAAAAGATTATGATGGTTATTCGGAAATCTTAAATAATTATAGAGAATTAGCAAAATCTTTGTTAAAGTATAGAGATAATGATACTAAATTATGGTATCAAATAGTTGATAAAAAAGGAAAAGAAGGAAATTATATAGAAACATCCGGTTCTTTAATGTTTATATACTCATTTATCAGAGGTTGCAATACAGGATTATTAGAGAATGAATATTGTGAAATTGCAAAAGAATCGTTTGAATCGTTAAAAAAGAATTTTATTAAAATTAACGAAAAGGGTGATTTGGTATTAACTAATGTAGTATCCGTTGGTGGATTAGGCGGAAATCCTTATAGAGATGGCAGTTTTGAATATTACATAAGTGAACCAATACGAGAAAACGATTTTAAAGGATATGGCGTTTTAATTTTAGTAGAAAATGAATTTAATAATTAAAATATTTGTATTTTACGTTGATAAATTAAAGATTTATTTAATTTGAGAAAAAGATGAGCGAAAATAGGATTAAACCGACTAAATTGGAAGATTTAGCACAGATATTAGGAGTTTCGACTGTTACGGTTTCAAAAGCCTTACGAGATCATTCTGATATTTCTGATGAAACAAAACGAAAAGTTAAAAAGTTAGCAGAAGAAATGGGTTATAGACCCAATATGATGGCAAGAAATCTGTCATCTCGTAAATCTAATATTATAGGAATAGTAGTACCCAAAATTGCACATTTCTTTTTCAGCTCAATAATTGAAGCAATTTATGATACCATAATAGAAAAAAATTATGATAGTGTAATAATGGTATCGCAAGAATCGGCAGAACGTGAAAAACAGCATTTACAATCATTAATTTCAATGCGAGTTGATGGCTTAATAATATCAATAACAGAACAAACCAAGGATACATCGGAATTTGAAAAATTTATGAAGATGAAAATTCCGATGGTTTTTATTGACCGTGTTCCTAATATTCCTAATGTACCAAGTGTAACAATTGATGATAAAGGAGGAGCTTTTTCAGCAGTTGAACATTTTATTCAGAAAGGTTATAGAAAAATAGGCTTGATTGGTGGTTATAATTATATCAATATTGGTAAAGCCCGTAATGACGGATTTTATGAAGCGATGAAAAAATATAACGTACCTGTTAACAGTCAATGGGTTGCAGAGGGTGGCTTTAGTGAAGGAGACGGATATAGGGGTTTTAAAAAACTTATGGAAAGTGGTGAAATACCGCAGGCAATTTTAGCAGTTACTTACCCTGTTGCTTTGGGAATGTATGAAGCAGCATCCGAAATAGGTGTAAAAATTCCTTCTGATATAAATGTTATGTGTTTTGGTAATAATATTTACAAATATATGGCTCCATCTGTTTTTGACTTTGTTAGCCAGCCTTCTGAAGAATTGGGCAGAAGTGCGGTAAATTTATTAATGGAATTACTGAATGATCCAGATAACGTAAAAGAAAAAAACATTGAACTTAAAACAAAACTTTTATTAAATGGCAGAAAGTTAGTTAGTTCTTCAAATATAATCTAAATCACTTTTCGTACTTAAAAAATTCCCAACCTTATAAAATAGAATGCAATTAAAAAAGTTAATTTACTTAACTGTATTTCCAGTTATGTTTGTTATTTATTTAAATGTTAATGCACAAGTTGTTATCAGTGTTGCCCAAGATAACACTGGTGATTTTGTAACAATTCAAGAAGCATTAAAATCAATACCATTAAACAATCCAATAACATTTGTTTGTATTAAAAATGGTAGATATAATGAAAAGCTATATATTGAAAGAAGTAATGTTGTTTTATTAGGCGAAGATAGAGAAAAAACAATTATTGAATATGCAGAGTTAAGAAGAAACTGGGTTGCAAAACATGATACAGACTATGGTTCTGCGACAATAAATATTAACAAAGATTTGCACGATATAGCTTTCATTAACTTAACTGTAAATAATAATTATGGTAATGCAAACTATGACCATGATCATGCTTTTACAATACGTTCTTTTGAAAATACAACAAAAATAATAATTGATAATTGTTCAATAATATCTGAAGGTGGTGATGCATTATCATTATGGAGCTTTAATGATGGAATGTATTATCACAACAACTGTCATTTTGAAGGTTATGTAGATTATGTTTGTCCAAGAGGTTATTGTTTTATTGAAAACAGCAGCTTCTTTGGTC
The DNA here is from genome assembly GCA_963663265.2 of Melioribacteraceae bacterium. Lineage (GTDB taxonomy): Bacteria > Bacteroidota > Ignavibacteria > Ignavibacteriales > Melioribacteraceae > JAEXOD01. The sequence continues at coordinate 808,683 of CAXXXM010000002.1, read as the reverse complement.
ATAATTTAACCGCTGCAATATGGCAGGATGGGAATTATTGCGAAGATCTAAAATTTGTTTTGAAGAACTGTAAATTTGATGGAGTTGTTGGATTTCCATTGGGAAGATTCCATTGGGATGCACAGTTTTATTTAATTGATTGTACATTTTCAAAGAATATGCGAAATAAAAAAATATTTTTTGCTCCATCAAAACCACCAAGAACATTAAAATGGGGAAGTGATAGACAATACTATTACAACTGTAAAAATGAAGGGGAACAATTTGACTGGATAAAAAATAATTTAGTTAATATTAAACCTGAAGAGATAACTCCTGAATGGACTTTTAACAATAAGTGGAATCCAAAAGAAGAATTAAAAAATTTATATTCTACTTTCAAAACCATATCCAAGTAACACACAAATATATCTAAAAATATTTCCAAATTATTAAATAAAATTACTATGAAAAAGTACTTACAATTTATTGTAGTTCTGTTTTTTGTTGTGTCTTATATAAAAGCAGAAAACAAAACAATTGAAATATCATTAACAAATACAGCGAATTTTTTGTTAAATGATTTTTCAGTAAAATTAAATTTTGATGAATTAAAAACTAATAATCCCGGATTAAAGGAGTGTAACTATATAATTACAGATGGTGAAGAAACACTTCCTTCCCAAGTATTTAATGCCGGAAATAAAACAAAACTTATTTTTAATGTAAATCTTGAAGCTAAAGAAACTAAGGTTGTTACTTTAGTTTACGGTGAAGATGTTAAACAGCCTGAATTTAAAACAAGAGTTCATGCTGAACTTTCCATGAAACCAACAGACGTATATTATGAAAAACGTTTTAGAGGCTCTGAGTTTAAAAGTGTTAAAAGGATTAAAGTACCGGCAATACATACTGATCATGATGCATTGTTTAGATATGAAGGACCTGGTTGGGAATCCGAATTAATTGGGTATAGATTTTATTTAGATTGGAGAAACACTACCGACATATTTGGCAAAAAAATTAACGAACTATTATTATCGAAAGTTGGAGTACATGATACAGTAGCAAATGACGACTCATATCATAATATGCAAGATTGGGGAATGGATGTATTTAAAGTTGGTAAAACACTTGGAATAGGTTCAATATCAATGTTTGCCGATAATAAAGTAAATATGGTTTCAAAAACCGATAGCGTATGGTGCGAAATTACATCAACAGGTCCCGTTAGAGCAGAAATTAAAACCGAATATTATGGTTGGTTAGTTGGAGAAAAGAAGTTCGACTTAGAATCCAAAATCAGTATTTGTGCAGGGAGTAAACTTTCAAAAGTTGATTTATCAATACAAGATACTGAAAATATGACCACCGGTTTAGCAAAACATCCAAATACAGAAATGTTCGAAAGCAAAACCAACGGAAATTGGAATTACATAGCTTTATATGGTAAACAATCACTTGCAGGAGAAGATGATAAGCTTGGAATTGCATTGTTTTACAAAGAATCACAGAAAATTGAAGTTACTGAAGACCCAATAAATTACATCGTAAAACTAAAACCTAATGATGGAAAAGTAACATATTATTTTACAGCATCGTGGGAACAAGAAATCAATGGTGTAAAGAGTATTGAGGAATTTAAGAACTATTTAGATGAAACATTAATACGATTAGAAAACCCTGTTACAATAAATATAAAATAACGGAAATTATTATGGAAAAATATCAATTACATGAAGACAGGTTCTTTAATCCCGATAGCACAATACGAAGCTATGCGAGAGATATTTATGCAACAATAAAAGATATGCCAATAGTAAGCCCACACGGGCATGTTGATATAAGTATGTTTGCAGAAAATAGACCTTTTCCAAATCCCACAAAATTATTTTTAACACCTGATCATTATGTATATAGAATGTTGTATTCGCAAGGAATAACGATGGAAGAATTAGGTATTCCGTCATTAGATGGAACACCGGTAGAAACAGACCCTCGTAAAGTATGGCAATTATTTGCAGAAAATTTCTATTTGTTTAATGGTACACCATCCGGCAATTGGTTGGCTCATGAATTTAATGTTGTTTTTGGTATTGAAGAAAAACCATGTCAAAAAAATGCTCAAGTAATATATGATCAATTACAAGAGAAAATTAATTCTACTGAATATTTACCCCGTGCTTTGTTTGATAGATTTAATATTGAAGTTTTAACAAGTACCGATGCAGCAAGCGATACATTAGAACATCATAAAACAATAAAGGAATCAGGCTGGGGAAAAAGAATTGTCCCTTGTTTTAGACCCGACGGAGTTACTGACTTTTCAAATGCAAAATGGAAGGAAAATATGGAAGCATTAGAAAAATCAGTTAGTTATGAAATTAAAAACTATAAAACATTTATTAAAGCTTTAGAAGAAAGAAGAGCATTCTTTAAATCAATGGGTGCTACATCCACCGACCACGGAGTGTTGTATCCTTATGCTCATGAACTATCTGCAACCGAAGCAGAAGCTCTATTCCAAAAAGCATTAGAAGGGAATGCAGATGAAAAAGATGCTTTAAGTTTTACCGGTCATATGTTAATGGAAATGGCAAGAATGAGTAGTGAGGATGGTTTTACAATGCAGATTCATGCAGGTGCATATAGGAATCATAATCACCATACGTTTAAAAGATTTGGACTTGATATCGGATGTGACATTCCAATCCAAAGTGAATTCACAAAAAATATGCAAGAGTTTTTGAATAAATATGGAATAAATAAAAATTTAACAGTAATCTTATTTACCTTAGACGAAACAACCTACTCGCGAGAATTAGCACCCCTGGCAGGGCATTATCCAGCAATAAAACTTGGTCCACCTTGGTGGTTCCATGATAGTATTGAAGGAATGATAAGATACAGAAAAAATATTACAGAAACAGCAGGATTTTATAATACTGTTGGTTTTAATGATGATACTCGTGCTTTTGTATCAATTCCAGCACGTCACGATCTTGCAAGAAGAATGGATTCAAATTACTTAGCAGAACTTGTTGCAAAACATATAATCAACATTAACGAAGCTTTGGTTATTGCTAAGGATTTAACATACAATTTAGTTAAAAAAGCTTATAAACTATAAATATTACTACTATGGAAAATAAAAAATTACAAAACATTTTTACTTCTTTAGAAAAAGGAGATAACAAACCCGCAAAGGTAAAGATTACTGAAACTGTTGAATTAAACGTTTACCCAAAATCGGTTAAAGAAAACGACGGAGTATTATATTTTACTATTGTTGAAAATAATGAAAAATATTTAACACTTATTTACGAAGGTACGGAACCATCAGTTGTAAAAACATTTGATGGAACCGTTGAAGAATTAACAAGTGAAAATGCCTATTTGAAAAAATGTGTTCAAACTACGGCAAATAGAAAAGCACTTCAAAAAATATTCCCATTCACAAATGCAAAAACTATTGGGCTTGAAAACTCGTTCGGGTTTGGTGATAGATTAGGAGTTGCAAATCCGGCTCATATTAGAGCAGTTATTCAAACTGATTTTATTCCTGTGCTTTCACAACAATCAATAAGGGAATTAACACGTACTAAAAGAACTCCGGCTGAAGTTATGGATGCAGCAGTATGGGCTGTTTTTCAGGAAGGTTTAGATACAGGTTTTGGAGCTGATGCAGACCATTTAAAAACTACTGAAGATATTGATTTAATGGTAGCTAATGGCTTTAGAATGTTTACATTTGACCCAAGTGAATATGTAAATAATGATGCTGATACAATGAATGAAGAAGCGTTGGATAAAGCCATTGAAAAAATAAATTGGACAGGTTTAGAAGCCTCGTTTGATTTGCTTGCAACCGAATATGTAAATAAAGAATATAATCTCCCTCTTGAAGTATCAATAAAAACAGATTTGATGATGCTTAAAAGAGGCGTGGTAAAATATGGAAATTCAATTGCTCATATTAAAAAACTATTTACTCATTTAGTTACTACATATCCAGGATATGATTTTGAAGTTGAAGTATCTGTTGATGAAACAGAATCAGTTACAACTGCATTTGAACATTTCTTTTTTGCAAAAGAATTGAACAGGTTAAAAGTAAAATATACCGGCTTAGCCCCGCGATTTATCGGCGACTTTGAAAAGGGGATAGATTACAAAGGCGATTTGGAGTTGTTCCGAAAAGAATATATTAAACATATTGCAATAACAAAATATTTTGGCGATTACAAAATAAGTCTTCACTCCGGTAGCGATAAATTTAGCGTATATAAAGTAATTGGAGATTTACGTAATAGTTATACACATATTAAAACAGCCGGAACAAGTTATCTTGAAGCATTAAAGGTTGTATCAATTGTTGACCCAATGTTTTTTAGAGAAATATTATCATATTGTGTAGGGCTATATGATAACGAAAAAAAGACTTATCATGTTTCGGCTGATTTAACAAAGATTAAAAAAGCAGAAGAATATACTGATAGTGAGTTGGTTGAACTATTTAATGATAACAGCGTACGACAAGTGTTACATGTTACTTTTGGACGCGTGTTAACTGATAGAGATGCTGAGGGGAAATTAATATTTAAAGATAGATTGATAAATCTATTAAAAAGCAATGAAGAATTGCATTATAAAATAATTGAAAAACATTTTCTTAAACACATGGAACCATTTAAATAACATGAGTAAAGAATTAGTATTAAGCGAATTGTTAAAGCGTAAAGCTGTTGCAGTTTTAAGAGTAAAAGAAACTGAAAAACTAAAAAAAGTAATAGAGGCAATTTATGCCGGTGGTATATCAGTAATTGAAATTACTATGTCAGTTCCAAATGCTTGTGAATTAATAGAAAAAATGATTGCAGAAGTAGATCCAAATATTATTATAGGTGTTGGAACTATTTTAGATAAAACAACAGCAGAAAAAGCAATAAAAGCCGGAGCAAAATTTGTTGTTAGTCCGGTATTTAAAAAAGAAATTATTGAAATTTCACAAGATAATAATTTACCTGTAATGCCGGGTTGTTTTACTCCAAGCGAAATTCAATCTGCCTACGAAATGGGTGCAGATATAATTAAAGTATTTCCCGCTGATGTAGTTGGAATGCCATTCTTTAAAGCTATTCTTGCTCCAATGCCTCATCTTAAATTAATGCCAACAGGTGGTGTATCTATAACTAATGCAGGTGATTGGATTAAAGCAGGTGCTTGTGCTGTTGGTTTAGGTTCGGCTTTAGTGGATAACAAGGCAATAGCTGAGGGTAATTATACTAAACTAACAGAAAATGCAATATCTATTATGAACAGCATTAATAGTGCAATAAACAAATAGGAATATTAATATGGAATTAACTGGTGTAAAAAATAAAGTTTGTGTTATTACGGGTGGTGGTGGAATAATTGGTACAGCCTTAGGTTTAGGTTTAGCTGAAGCTGGTGCCAAAGTAGCTATTGTAGATTTTAATGAAGCAAAAGCTAAGGAAGTTGCAGAATTAATCAATAACAAATATCCTAACTCAACAATAAGTGTTGTTGCTAATGTTTTGGATAAAGATATTTTAATTGAAAGTAAAAAAGAAATAAACGAGAAAGTTGGAAAGATTGACGTTCTGATTAACGGTGCCGGTGGAAACTCTCCATTAGCAACTACAAAGGATGAATTTATTTCAGATGATAATGTTGTTGATTTATCGAAAACTTTTTTTGGATTGAATATTGAAGGTTTTAAAAGAGTATTTGATTTAAACTTAATTGGTACAGTATTACCAACAATGATATATTCAGAAGACTTATTGGAAACAAAAGGCTGTATAATTAATATATCCTCAATGAATGCTTTCAGGCCGCTAACTAAAATCCCCGCATACTCAGCAGCAAAAGCCGGAATTAATAATTTAACTGAATGGCTTGCAGTTCACTTTTCAAAATCGGGAATTAGAGTAAATGCAATAGCTCCGGGATTTTTCTTAACAGACCAAAATCGTTTTTTATTAATTGATGAAAATACAGGTGATTTGACTGCAAGAGGGGGAAAGATTATGGATGGTACACCAATGGGTCGTTTTGGAACACCGGATGAATTGGTTGGTACTCTTTTATATTTAATTTCTGACTTCTCAAAGTTTGTTACAGGGGTAATAATTCCTGTTGATGGTGGTTTTAACGCTTATAGTGGTGTATAAGAAATTTTAGTGAGAAAGAAAAATGAATAAAAACGTTATTGTAGCTCAATCAGGGGGACCTTCTTCAGTTATTAATAACTCCTTGCGAGGAATTGTTGAAACTTGCAAAATGTTTCCTGAGAAATTTGGCAAAATATATGCCGGCTGGCACGGAATAGAAGGGGTGCTTAAAGAAGAATTATTGGATTTAACAGCACAAACAGAGGAAGAAATATCTTTGTTAAGAACTACTCCGGCTGCGGGAAGTATTGGAACATGTAGGTATAAATTAAAAGAAAAACAAAAAAAAGATTTTGCAAGAGTAATGGAAGTAATTAAAGCACACAATGTTGGATATTTTTTCTACATTGGTGGAAATGATTCTCAACACACAGCATTTAAGGTTAGTGAACTTGCAAAAGAAAATGGAATAGAATTAATTGCAACGGGAGTACCAAAAACTATTGATAATGATATTGGCGATAATGAATATAAATTGATTGACCACACTCCCGGTTATGGAAGTGTAGCTAAATATTGGTCGTATCTTGTTCAAAACGCCAACGAAGAAAATATGGGTTCTTCTCCTGCCGATCCTGTTTTGGTGTTACAAGCAATGGGTAGAAAAATTGGTTATATACCGGCGGCAGCAAGATTGGCAGATCCAAAACGTGAAATGCCTTTACAAATCTATTTGGCAGAATCAAACGTATCGTTAGAGCAATTGGCTGATAACGTTAATGACCAACTTATAAAAGATGGTAGATGTATTGTTGTTATTAGCGAAGGTTTTGATATTGGCGAAATAGGGGAGGTTAAAGATGCATTTGGACACACTTCATTTGGTTCGAGCAAAATATCTGTATATCAAAGTATTATTAATTATCTGAATGAAATTGGACTTAAAGCAAAAGGGAGTGCCCGTGGACAAGTAATGGGGACTGACCAAAGAAATGCAATTATATATGGTTCAACTGTTGATTTGGATGAAGCATATAAAGTCGGTCAAAAAGCTGTTGAAATAGCTGTAACTGAAGGGAATGGATGGATGTCTACAATTTTACGCCAACCGGGATTAATTTATAATGTTCGATATGATAAAGTACCGTTGGAAAAAGTGGCTTTAAGTGAAAGAACTTTCCCCGATAAATGGATTGCACAAAATAGATATGACGTAACAGACGAATTTGTTCAATATGTACGTCCTTTAATTGGAGAAGACTGGGTATCGGTTCCTGTTATTAACGGTATTCAGCGATTTGCTCGGCTTAACAAAGTGTTTGCAGAAAAAAAATTACCGGACTATTTACCGGAAGCTTATTAATTAATCATAAAGAAAAAGAGTTTTAAAATGATAAATAATCCACACCAACAATTAATAGACTTAAAAAAAACTAAAGACTTTTTTATTGGTATCGATTCTGATGGCTGCGTTTTTGATACAATGGAGATAAAACAGAAAGAAGCATTTTGTCCAATGTTTATAAAATACTTCAAAATGCAGAAAATATCAAAATATGCACGCGAAACTTGGGAGTTTGTAAATTTATATTCAAAAACACGTGGAATAAATAGATTTAAAGCATTACTACGAGCATTTGAACTATTACAGGAAAGACCGGAAGTGAAAGCTCGTAATATGAAATTTATAAATATGACTCCAATTAAAGAATGGGTAAAAAATGAATCAAAGTTAGGGAATCCTACATTAATAAAACATGCTGAAGAAGTAAAAGATGAAATAGTTGATTTAACTTTAGCTTGGTCAATTGAAGTGAATAAAAATATTTCCGAAATGGTTTTTGATATTCCTCCTTTTCCATATGTTAAAGAATCATTAAATAAAATGAAAAGTAATGCCGATTTAATGGTTGTTTCACAAACTCCGGTTGAAGCGTTAGTTAGAGAATGGGAAGAGCATAATATTCAAAGTTATGTTGGTATAATTGCCGGACAAGAATATGGTACAAAAGCCGAACATATAAAGTTTGCTGCAAAAGGGAAATATGATGATGATAAAATTCTCATGATTGGTGATGCCCCGGGTGATCAAAGTGCTGCTAAATCTAACGGGGTATTATTCTATCCAATTAATCCCGGACATGAAGATGATAGCTGGAAAAGGTTTTATGAAGAAGCCTTAGACAGATTTTTTGCCGGAACATATTCAGGAGAATATGAAAATTCTTTAATTAAAGAATTTGAACGTTATTTGCCAGAAAACCCAATTTGGAAATATTGATATGTTGTATTATGCAAAAGGTTCAGTAGATGCTGTAATTACTGTAAACGAGTTAAACGAAGGGTTACAAGAAGCAATTGAAAAAATTGGGGAGAGAAATAAAGTATTGGTTCTTCCTCCAGATTTTACACGTTATCATTCGCAAGCCGGATTGATTACTCAGTTATTATATCAACATTATAATAATAAAGTAACAGATATTTTGCCTGCTGTTGGAACTCATTATCCAATAAGTGATACTGAAAGAGAAACAATGTTTGGAAATATACCCGCTGACTTATTCAGGGCACACAATTGGAAAGAAGATTTAGCAACGCTTGGGGAAGTGCCGGCAGAATATATTAGTGAACTTACTGAAGGAAAATTAAATTTCTCATGGAAAGCTCAAGTTAATAAATTACTAGCTGAAGGTGGGCATGATTTGGTTTTTTCAGTTGGTCAGGTAGTGCCTCATGAAGTAATTGGAATGGCTAATTACAATAAAAATATTTTTGTTGGAATTGGTGGAAAGGATGGAATACATAAAAGCCATTATTTAGGGGCAGTATATGGAATGGAAAGAATAATGGGGCGTGCTGATACTCCGGTAAGAAGAGTATTAAATTATGCGTCTGATAATTTTGCAAAACATCTACCTATTATTTATATATTAACTGTAATTGGTAAAGATGAAAAGAATCACTTGGCAATAAAAGGATTATATATTGGCGATGATATTGAATGCTTTAATTTAGCAGCCGAATTATCTCTTGCTGTAAATTTTATAATGCTTGAAAAACCATTAAAAAAGGTTGTTGTATATCTTGACCCTTTGGAATTTAAAAGTACTTGGTTGGGAAATAAAAGTATTTATAGAACGCGAATGGCTATTGAAGATAATGGCGAATTAATAGTCCTTGCTCCGGGTTTAAGTACTTTTGGTGAAGATAAAGAAATTGATTTACTGATTAGAAAATATGGTTATAAAACTACACCGGAAATATTAGCGTTTGTTGAAAATAACGAAGATATAAAGAATAATCTTGCTGCTGCAGCCCATTTAATACATGGCTCAAGCGAAAATAGATTTAAGGTTACTTATTGTCCGGGGAATGTTACTAAAGAAGAAATTGAAAAAGTTAATTTCAACTATTTCCCATTAAGCGATATGCTCAAAAAGTATAATCCCGATGAATTAAAAGATGGATTTAATATTGTTGATGGAGAAGAAATATTTTATATTTCAAATCCGGCACTTGGTTTATGGGCTTCAAAAGATAGATTTAAATAAGTAATGGAGAAATTGAAATGAATAAAAAAAATATTGCAGTAATTGGCACGGGTGTTATGGGAGGAAATTTAGCTCTTAACATTGAAAGTAGAAATTACTCAGTTGTTGTTTTTGATAAAAATAGTATATCGTTAGAAAAATATATAAATACTAAAGCGTTAGGTAAAGACATTGTTGCTGCAACATCATTGGAAGATTTAGTATCAAAATTAGAATTGCCGCGTAAAATATTATTTATGGTTCCAGCCGGAAAAATAGTTGACGAACTGATAGAAGAATTATTGCCCTTATTGGATAAGGGGGATATATTGATTGATGGCGGGAACTCACATTATCCTGATACTAACAGAAGAACCAAGTATTTAGACGAAAAGGGGATATTATATGTTGGTACAGGTGTTTCCGGAGGTGAAGAGGGAGCGTTAAAAGGACCTTCCATTATGCCAGGTGGAAATATTAAAGCATGGGAACATGTAAAACCAATTTTACAAGCAATATCTGCAAAAATTGATGATGGCTCTCCCTGTTGTGAATGGGTTGGTGAAGATGGAGCTGGTCATTTTGTCAAAATGGTTCATAATGGAATTGAATATGGTGATATGCAGTTGATTTGCGAAACATACCAAATTATGAAAGACTTGCTTGGGTTAAGTTATGATGAAATGTACTCGGTATTCAAAAAATGGAACGAAGGAGAATTAGAAAGTTATTTGATTGAAATAACAAGGGACATTCTTAATTTTAAAGAAGATGGTAAACCGATTGTTGAAAATATTCTTGATACTGCAGGTCAAAAAGGAACAGGAAAATGGACAGTTATTTCTTCATTGGATTCAGGCGTTCCACTAACTTTAATTAGTGAATCGGTTTTTGCACGGGCATTATCAGCACAAAAAGAAGAACGTGTAAAAGCTTCAAGAATAATTACTGGTCCAACTCCAAAATTTGAAGGTGATAAACAAAAATTTATTGACGATTTAGAAAAAGCGTTATATGCGTCAAAAATAGTTTCTTATGCTCAGGGTTTTGTTTTAATGAAGGCAGCAGCAAAAGAATTCGGCTGGAATTTAAACTATGGTGGTATTGCCTTAATGTGGAGAGGTGGTTGTATTATTCGTTCCGCATTTTTAGGTAAAATTAAAGAAGCCTTTGAAAATGAACAGAATTTAGATAATTTGCTTTTAACTCCGTTTTTTAAGGAAAAGATAGAAGAGTCACAAGCTGCTTGGAGAAATGTAATCTCTACCGCAATAAATAATGGAATATGGGTTCCGGCTTTTGCAAGTGCATTAACATATTTTGATGGATATAGAAACTCACGTTTGCCTGCTAACTTGTTACAAGCACAACGTGATTATTTTGGTGCTCATACTTATGAAAGAATAGATAAGCCACGTGGGGAGTTCTTCCACACACAATGGCTATAATGAATATTGTTTGAAAAAGATTTTAGAGGTTAAAATGGACGTACGTTATACAACAAATCAAAAAGGATTTTCGCACTTATCAACTCAGGAATTGAGAGAAGCGTTTTTAATTGAATCTCTTTTTGAAAAAAACAAAATACCAATGGTGTATTCGGATATCGACCGCTCGATTACCGGTTCGGCTGTACCGTCAGGTAAAACATTAAAATTGGAATCATCTAAAAAAGAAATGGCAGCCGATTTTTTTACTGAAAGAAGAGAACTGGGTATTATAAACATCGGTGCCGCCGGCTCAGTAACTGTTGACGGCAAAGTTTATGACATGGAAAGCAAAGACGGTTTGTATATTGGCAAGGGGAATAAAAAAATAGAATTTAAAAGTAAGTCGGCAAAAAGTCCTGCTCTGTTTTATTTCGTAAGTTATCCTGCTCATACATCCTATCCAGATTATCATATTAAATATGAAAATGTAACAAAAAGACCATTAGGAAGTGTTGAGGATTCCAACAAAAGAGTGATAAATCAATATATTCATCCCGGAATAATGCCTACATGCCAATTAGTAATGGGTTTAACAGAACTTGAAGTTGGTAGTGTGTGGAATACCATGCCTGCTCATACACATCAACGTAGGTCGGAAGTTTATATGTATTTTAATATTAATCCTGACGCTTTTGTTGTCCATTTAATAGGAGAGGCAGTAAATACAAGACATATTATTATCCGCAACCAACAAGCCGTTTTGTCACCAAGTTGGTCGTTACATAGCGGTGCCGGTACAAGAAATTATTCTTTTATTTGGGCTATGGGTGGAGAAAACCAAGTGTTTGATGATATGGATTGGATACCAATGGAAGAAATGAAATAAACTATAAATATATCTTGAAAACTTTTTAGAGGTTATTAAATGACATTGAATTCGGCAGAAAGTAAAGACAAAACAAAAAAAAGGTATTACAGATGGGGAATCTGTGGACTTCTGTTTTTTGCTACAACAATAAATTATATTGATAGACAAGTATTGGGAATATTAGCACCTACTCTTGAAAAAGAAATAGGCTGGACAGAATTAGACTACGGTTACATTGTTACTGCATTTTCAGCGGCGTATGCACTTGGTTTATTATTTATGGGTGGAATAATTGATAAAATAGGGACAAAAATCGGATATGCCATTGCAATATTTGGTTGGAGTATAGCAGCAATGTTTCATGCTGCTGCAAGTAGTGTTATGGGATTTGCTGCTGCACGTTTTGGATTAGGACTTAGTGAAGCAGGAAACTTCCCGGCAGCAATAAAAACAGTTGCAGAATGGTTCCCTAAAAAGGAAAGAGCTTTTGCTACGGGAATATTTAATTCGGGTAGTAATATTGGGGCTATTATTGCTCCGTTAGTTGTTCCATGGTTAACCATTACTTATGGTTGGCAGGAAGCGTTTATTGTTACAGGTGCATTGGGATTTTTCTGGATAATTTTGTGGTGGGTATTCTATAAAAGGCCGGAAGATCATAAAAAAATATCAAAAGCTGAATTAAATTATATTCAATCTGATCCGGCAGATCCTCAAGAAAAAATCCCTTGGATGCAATTGTTGAAATATAAACAAACATGGGCATTTACAATTGCAAAGTTTTTAACAGACCCTATTTGGTGGTTTTATCTATATTGGGTGCCAAAATTCTTAAATCAAAAACATGGAATTACATTAGATAAAATTGGTATCCCATTAATTATTATTTATTTAATGGCAGATTTTGGCAGCATTGGTGGTGGTTGGTTATCTTCTTTCTTTATTAACAGAGGTTGGAGTGTTAATAAAGGAAGAAAGTTTACAATGCTTTTAATGGCTTTATTTGTTGTTCCTATAGTGCTTGTATCAGTAGCAAGTGAAATCTGGATGGTTGTTGTGTTGTTAAGTCTTGCAACAGCAGCTCATCAAGGTTGGTCTGCTAATTTATTTACAACAGTATCTGATCTGTTCCCACGCAAGGCAGTCGCTTCTGTTGTTGGTATTGGAGGAATGGGGGGAGCTATTGGTGGTATGCTTATTGCTACTATTGCCGGTTTAATTTTACAATTTACCGGCAGTTATTTTATTTTGTTTATCATTTGTGGTTCAGTTTATTTAGTTGCTTTAGCTATTATTCAGTTATTAGTTAAAAACTTAGAACCAATTGATTTTAAATTGTAATTTTTAGAGGTAATTATGATATTAGATAAATTTAAACTTGATGGTAAAGTTGCCATTGTTACGGGTTCAAACCAAGGTATTGGTCAGGCTTATGCTGTTGCTTTGGCTGAAGCCGGTGCGGATATTATTTCCGTTTCTTATGTTGATGATTTTACGGAAACAAAAGAACTAATTGAAAAGACAGGAAGAAAATTTTATTCGTATGTAAGCGATTTTTCAAATAGAGAATCTTTATATCAATTTATTAATGCTGTTAATAAGGATTTTAACCAAATTGATATCTTAGTAAATAATGCGGGAATGATTTTACGTAAGCCAATTTCTGAACATCCTGATGAATATTGGGATAAAGTTATTGAAGTGAACTTATCGGCACAATTTGTATTAACACGAGAAATTGGTAAAAAAATGGCTGAAAGAGGAAGTGGAAAAGTTGTATTTATTGCTTCTTTGTTGTCGTTTCAAGGTGGTGTTTTTGTACCCGGTTATGCAGCTTCAAAAGGGGGAGTAAAACAATTAACTATGGCTTTTGCAAATGAATGGGCTGGAAAAGGAGTAAATATTAATGCAATTGCTCCGGGATATATTTCAACAGCAAATACAAAACCATTAGTTGATGATCCCGTTAGAAGTAAATCTATTTTAGAAAGAATTCCAGCCGGAAGATGGGGATTACCATCAGATTTGGCAGGAACGATTGTTTTTTTATGTTCTGAAGCTTCTGATTACCTAAATGGTACCGTTGTTACTGTTGACGGTGGTTGGATGGGTAGATAATTTTACATACATCCTTATTCCTTACACTTAAGCTCGATAAAAGATGTTTTTTTATCGAGCTTTTTTTGTTTTCATTAGTATTAAAATGAGAATAACATTTATGAAGAAAACTCGATAAAAATATTTACAAAAAAGTGAATAAAATACTTTATTATGCAGTTGACAACAGGAATTAATTTGTTTAATTTAATTGTACCTGTTATGGGTATTAATAAAATTGTTCAAATATTGGAGGTATTATGAGTTTAAAAAATGTCGTTATGGTTCTTTTACTATTAACAATTACACTATCAGCACAGAATGAAATTAAAAAAACGGGTGGGGTAGCAAGATTAAAAAGTATGGGGGAGAATACATTTATGTTAGATCCCACAAATATTTTAATTAATCCGGCTTATGGGGCTTATTATGATAACTTTATTTGGGGAGATATTGGATTAACAGGTAGTGAAGGTTCTTCTGATGGAATTGGTCAATACTTGGGTTCAAGTATTAGATTGAATGATGATTTTTCTATTGGATTATTATTATCAAATTCTGATCATACTTATGGTGATGTATCAATAATGTCTGTTGATCCGTTCAACTTTGGTAATAAAATATCCCCAAATACTCCAACACCTCAAAATAATACTGAATTATTCGGAACTTATAAAATGAAAAATACAATATTGGGTTTGGGAATGTCATATTCAGTAAGTGGGGTTGACCAAAAACAGGAGTCAATTGAACCACCTCGCACATTAAAGCAAAATAGAAATTATAGACAATTTGGGTTGGACTTAGGTTTTATTACTAATTTATCTGATGGTATAAAATTAGATGCTTCGGTGATGTTCTTAGCCGTAGGAAGTACATATGAAACCGACTCTTTATGTATTGAAGGCTCCCAAAGTATTTTTAAAATAAATTCACGAGCATTTATTAAGCTAAATGATAAAATCAATTTTATTCCTATGGTTGGTTTTTATGCTACTGATGGTAGTTTTGAATATACAAAAAAACCTCAGATTGGAACATACGAAAACTTTGATGTACCAAGTAATACGTATCTTAACTTAGGTATTGGGTTTGATTATGTTAATTCTGATTTGTATATAGTTGGTGGACCTTCGATTAGCTTTGATTGGGTAAAGTATGAGAGTAAAAATAGTGGAATTAATACGAAGCTTGATCAAACCAATATATCATTGACTTGGAAGATAGGATTAGAATGGTTAGCTACAAATTGGTTGACAGGTAGGTTAGGTTATAGACAAAAAACAACTGATGTTAGTAAAAATTATATAAATGGGAATATTATAAGTGAATCCAATGAGACTTATTTTGAAGCTTCTGACGGCTTTACACTCGGTATAGGATTAAAATTTGATAATTTTTCGTTAGATGCCACTATTAATGAAGATATGATTCGTCAGGGTTTAAGAATGATTGGTGGAGATTATAATACATTGGGTTATGTTTCGTTAAGTTATGCTTTCTGATAGGAAGGGATCTTACTTAATTAGTTAATTATTTAGTCGGTCGAAATAGAAAAAATAAATAGTTGACAACAGTAAATTATTTGTTTAATTTAATTATACCTATTGTGGGTATTATTTGAACATTTATGAAAAACGGAGGTTTTATGTCATTTAAGAACGTGGCAATAATATTATTACTATTAACAATTACACTATCAGCACAGAATGAAATTAAAAAAACAGGTGGGGTAGCACGATTAAAAAGTATGGGCGACAATTCTTTTATAATTGACCCAACTAATATGTTAACAAATCCGGCTTATGGAGCATATTACGATAATTTTGTTTGGGGTGATATTGGCTCAACCTCCAACTTGGGGTCAGATGATGGCGTAGGTCAATTCATTGGTACAAGCATTAGATTAAACAAAAGTTTTACTATCGGAGTAATGTTATCAAAATCAGATCATGCTTATTCTCGGTATAATATTATGAGTATTGTAACAGAAGATATTAATCAATATATGCCAAACGATGTCCCTTCCCCTCAAAATAATACTGAATTGTTTGGTACTTACAAAATGGATAACACAGTATTAGGTTTTGGATTGTCCTATTCCGGTAGTGGAGTTGAACAGGATTACAAAGGCATTGATTATAAGAAAGAAGAAAGAGCAGCACATCAATTCGGCTTAAATTTAGGATTGTTAACAAAATTATCAGAGAGTATTGATTTAGAAGCATCGGCTATGTTTTTAGCTGCTGGAAATATGAATGATCTTGATAGTTTACGCCTTGAAGGTTCTCAAACAATTTTATCAATTGATGCACGTGCTTTTATTAAGATTACTGATCGTGTCAATTTTATTCCTACTTTAGGTTTTTATACTATAAGTGGGGATATTGAATATACCAAAAAACCTGCTGTTGGTGAATATAATAATTTTGATGCACCGAGTATAACTAATTTTAGATTAGGAATTGGATTTGATTATTCATATTCTAACCTATTATTTGTTGGTGGACCTTCAATTGAATTTGGGGGATATAATTTCGAAATAATTGAAGAAGGAACTAAAACTACATCCGATTTGAGTGAAACATCCATTATCTGGGTATTAGGTTTGGAATGGAGTGCTACAAGCTGGTTAACAGGAAGAATTGGTTATAAAGATGAAACTAATTACATAAGTTATGAATCAAAACATGGGAATTATAGTTCAAAACTTGATGGAATTGGATTTATGTCTACAAACGGCTTTACACTTGGTATTGGATTAAAGTTTGATAAATTTTCGTTAGATGCTACTGTTAATGAAGATATGATTCGTCAAGGATTAAGAATGATTGGCGGAGATTTTAATACCTTTGGGTATGTTTCATTAAGTTATGCTTTCTAATTTTTCTAAATAACATTATTTCCCCTTCCTAATAAGGATGGGGAAATAAATTCCCAAATTAGACCTTTCGAAAATAATTAATAAAACCTTTTTCTATTTTATACGACTAAATAAGTGTTAAACAAATTGAGTATAAAATGGTTGAAGAAAGAACACATGTTTGTCCGGTGGAGCGTGCAGGTTCCTTAGATAATAAGCTTCGTAAATGGTTCCAAAATCCCGAAAAAATATTAAGTGGTTATGTTAAGCCCGGTATGAAGGTTTTAGATGTTGGATGTGGTCCCGGATTCTTTTCAATTGAAATAGCCGAAATGGTTGGAAGTTCCGGTTTAGTATATGCTGCGGACTTACAACAAGGCATGTTAGATAAAGTTGAAAAGAAAATAATTGGTACAAGTTTGCAAAACAGAATTAGAACTGTTAAGGTTAATGAAAACACAGTCCCAATTAAAGAAAAAGTCGACTTTATTTTAGCCTTTTATATGGTTCATGAAGTACCTGACCAACTCAAATTTTTTAATATGTTAAAACCACTGCTGTTTGAATACGGCGAATTTTTAATTGTTGAACCTAAATACTTCCATGTTTCAGTATCAGACTTTAATAAGATGTTGGGATATGCGGTTGAAGCCGGGTTTAATGTAAAAGATGGTCCAAAACTACCATTAAGTCAAACAGTAATACTTACGATTTAATAAATATTTCTACGTAATAAGTTTAAAGCTCCCAAATAATTGGGAGCTTTTTTAGTTTAAATCCAACTTTCTGATGATTGAAAGCACATCTTTATCGTAGTAATTTTATAAAGTTAATTTTTAAAAAAAGGAAATTATGCATAAAATAATTAATCGCAGTTTGAATGGTAAAGTATTTAAGTGTTCATGCTGCAATAAAATGTATATTGAATTCAATAACATGATGTTTACTTTCCACGAAACAGAGTTCCAGTCGTTTGTGGATTACATAATTTCTGTTGACCCCGAAAAATGGGAGAAAGAAAATAGAAAATCCCCACTTGACAGAAAAATAGCTATATCTGTAAGTCATAGGAGTATTCTATTTATCTTAAATCGAAATGAGTTGGAGGAACTAAAAGAATTGCTAAATCCAAGAATGGGTAAAACGAATAATTACCTAAATAAACTTTATGCAAATATTTGTGTGAACTAAGTTAGTATAAATTATTACTCAGATATACCTTTTGCATTTGTATGGACATATTAAAATTGTAGGTTCTAAAATAAAAAAATATTCAGGAATAAAAATGAAAACTATTATACTTAAAAAAAAGACATTGCTGCCTTTTTTTGTTTTACTGATCTTTTTGTTTAATTCAATTGGGGCAGAAAATAAATCCACTCCAGTTGGAAGACTGTTGACGGGTAAAATATTTGATTCATCAACCAAAGAAACTTTGGTTGGAGTTAATGTTATGTTGAAGAACACAAATATTGGTGTATCAACAAATAATGAAGGGATGTTTATAATAAAAAACCCTCCTAAAGGTAAGCAAAAAATGATTATTTCAATGGTTGGATATAAGCCGATTGAAGCAGAAATTACGATTGATGATAATTCACAAAATGAACTTGTTTATGAACTTAAACCATCGTTAATTGAAATGGGCTCGGTTGTTGTAACTGGCACAAATACTATGCATTTATATGAAAAAGCCTCAGTAAAAACAGAAATTATTCCCCAAAAGCTTATTCAACAGCAAAGTGCATGCAATTTAGCACAGGCACTCGGATTGCAAACCGGAGTAATGGTTGAAAATGATTGTAATAATTGTAATTTTACCCAAGTAAGATTGTTAGGATTTGATGGTAAGTATTCTCAAATTTTAATAGATGGGGATCCTGTAATAAGCAGTTTGGGAAATGTTTATGGTCTTGAACATTATCCTCAAGAAATGATTGAACAAATTGAAATTGTTAAAGGGGGCGGCTCGGCATTATATGGTGGAGGTGCAGTTGCAGGTACAATTAATATGATGACACGAAGACCGGGATTTAACAGAACAAAAATTACTTATACAGGAAATGTATTTGAAGGTATTTATGACCAGCAAATAGGTGCTATTTCGGAAGTAATAAGTAAAGACAACCATTCAGGTTTTTATGTGTATGGCTCTACAAGAAATCGAAACGCATATGATCGAAATGGTGATGATATTACTGAATTGGGTATATTGAAAAATGAGACTATTGGATTTAATGGATTTATTAAGCCTTTTGATGAATCAGAACTCCAAATATCTTTTCATAGAATTTTTGAAGAAAGAAGAGGTGGTTCAGATTTAGATAAACCGGTACACGAGGCGGCGATTGCAGAAATGGTAAAACACTACAAGTGGGGCGGAAAACTTAAATGGGAACACAAAATTAGTCCGGTATTTGAATACAAGGTTAATTATGCGTTTAGTTTGTTAAAACGTGATTCTTATTACGGTGGACTTTCTGAAGATACTCCGGAAGCTCGTTTGGAAGCTTTGCAATATTATGGTTTTTCTGATAATCCATTACATACCGGTGGAGTGCAGTTGAATTATATTTTAGGGAATAACGCGTTGAGTGCCGGTGTTCAATATGATAACGATAAATTGCTTGACCAAAGTGCTGCAAGTGCTGCTTATTACTTGGACGAAACATTTAAGAATCTTGGAATTTATTTACAAGATGAAA
This sequence comes from Melioribacteraceae bacterium, assembly GCA_963663265.2. GTDB lineage: Bacteria > Bacteroidota > Ignavibacteria > Ignavibacteriales > Melioribacteraceae > JAEXOD01. Next base: position 789,074 of record CAXXXM010000002.1, on the reverse strand, counting down.
TTTCGTTGGACGAAAATGGACATACACAAATAGTTGCAGGTTTAAGATTTGATGACCATTCAGCATTGAAAAATTGGATTATTAGTCCAAGAATAAATATTAAATACGAATTATTGGAGGCTTTAACATTACGTGCCGGCTTTACAACAGGTTTTAAAGCTCCTCAAATATTTGATGAAGATTTACATATTTGTGGTCTTGAAGGGACACAAAAAGTTATTAGAAATTCTGATGGCTTAAAAGAAGAAAAAAGCTTGTCTTATACTTTTGGTGCAGAATATCAAGATTTTATTAATGATATTCCAATTATGTTTGGCGTAACTGGATTTTACACAAAGTTAATTGATGCTTATTCCGATAGATATATTTCGGCTGATGGTACTATTGAGTATTGGGAAAGAATAAACAGTAGTGGAGCAAACGTTAAGGGAATAGAGGTGGATTTTGGAATAAAACCAATAGCTTCATTAGAAATTAGAAGTGGATGGACATATAAAGAAAATAAATACGAAGAAGAAACTGAAGATTTTAACACAAAGAATTTTTTACGTACTCCCGATTTGTTTGGTTACTTACGAGCATCTTATGAATTTACAAAAACATTTACTGCTTTTGCATCACTAAAATATACAGGTTCAATGCAAATACCCCATGAGGTTGTTGTTGATTACCAAGAAGACCCATTAATGTTATTAGAAGAAAGTGATAGTTTTTTTGAATTAGACTTAGCCTTAAGCAAAAAACTTAAAATGTATAGTGATGTTGAAATAGAATTAACTGTTGGTGCTAAAAATTTAACAGATGCTTATCAAGAAGATTTGGACTTTGGATTAACACGAGATCCAGGTTATGTATATGGTCCATCTCAACCAAGAACATTCTATTTTTCAATCAATTTAGGGTTTTAATTATTTTTCGTTCTCTCAAAAGTACCCATAAGTTGTAACTGTTTGTTGATATAGTGTGTTCCTGCTTTATTTAGGATAGTTTTGGTTTTTTTCAAGCCAAAGCTATCCTAATATTTTTTTAACAGAATAGAAATACTAAAAATATGAAAGGACAAAAAAAAGCAAAAGGATTTTTCAGGTTAATGCAGATTGCCGGGAAAAAGAAAAAATGGGTGATAACAGCAGTACTTTTATCAATTGTATCATCAATTGCGCAGTTTTTCCCGTATGTTGCCGTTTACCATATAATGAAAGAATTAATAAATAATGCTAACCATATTTATCTGATATCTTACAAAAAAATTGAAATGTGGGGCTATTTAAGCTTGGCAAGCGTAATAGTTTATGGGGTATTAATGTATATTTCGGTAATGTGCTCACATATAGCAGCGTTTAATATTTTATATGAATTACGGGTTGCTTTAGCTTCAAAATTGGTGAAACTTCCAATGGGTTATTTTACCAAAAAGACTTCCGGTGAAATAAAAAAAATTATGTTTGAAGATGTAGAACGTATTGAACTATTTGTAGCTCATCATTTCCCCGATTTTATTACCGCCATCGTATTCCCTTTATTGATTTTATCATTTTTGTTTTATATGGATGTAGCTTTGGCTTCAACTATGCTTGTTATCTTTACTATTGCAATTTGGTTGCAAATTAAAATGATGGGCAGCAAGCAATCAAAAGCCTTATCACAACAGTATCATGAAGCTTTAAGTAAAATGAATAATAGCATTGTTGAATACGTTAGAGGTATACAAGTAATAAAAATTTTTAACAAAACATTATTCCCCTTTGAAAGATTAAAGCGAGATATTCTATATTATAAAGAAAGCTCAATAAATATTTCTCAACAGTTTTCAGGAACATATACTAACTTTTTAACTATATTAAGTTCAACAATCCTTGTTGTAATTCCTGTTGCGGTATATTTGTTAATTAGTTCCAATAATTATCCTCACTATGCAACAACTGTATTTCTGTTTTTTATTTTTGGTACAGGTATGTTTTTCCCGATGCTTAAACTGATGTGGATTGGAGGGATGTTTAATCAGAATAGTACGGGTGTTGAGATAATTGACGAATTATTGAATAAAAGAGAGCTGCCCGAATCAATTCATGAAATAACCCCAAACGAGTATTCAGTTACTTTTAATAATGTATCCTTTGCTTATGATGATATTAACGTTTTAGAAAATATTTCTTTTAGTGCAAGAGCAGGTAAAATTACTGCATTAGTTGGAAAATCCGGATCCGGAAAATCAACTATTGGTATGTTAATTGGGAGGTTTTGGGATGTGGGTGGAGGAGATATTTTTATCGGAAATGTCCCTATTAAGGAAATATCGTTAGAAAATTTAATGAATATGGTATCGTTTGTTTTTCAAGATAATCTATTATTTTACGATACAATTGAAGAAAACATAAGAATGGGGAATAAAACAGCCTCACTGCAAGAAGTTAAAAAAGCTGCTCAAGCAGCAATGTGTAATGAGTTCATTGAAAAACTACCTGATGGTTATAATACATTTGTAGGTGAAAATGGTACGTACTTATCAGGAGGAGAGATACAACGTATATGTTTAGCCAGGGCTATCCTTAAAAACTCTCCCATTCTTGTTTTGGATGAGGCTACCGCATTTGCTGACCCGGAAAACGAAAGTAAAATACTTAGTGCATTTTCAAATATTATTAAAAATAAAACTGTAATAGTTATTGCCCATAGATTAAAAACTATTGTTGATGCAAATGAAATTATAGTGCTTAATAATGGAAAAATTGTTGAACAGGGGATTCATGAAGACCTTATTAGACAAGGGAAACATTATTATGAATTATGGCGAAACTATTTGAATATTAGTGAATGGCAATTATAACTTTTTAATAAATCAGAAAAATAAAATGAATTTTGCAGATATAATCAATTCGGCTACAATGGGAAATCCCAAAAGGATAAAACCATTAGTTCTATGGACAGTACTTGAGTATTTGTTACGAGGTATGCCATACGGAATTTTAATGATGGTAATATTGGAAATATTTAACCCCATACAATACCCATCAATTAAGTTTAATTTAGGACGCGTTTGTACTTATTGTTTGTTTTTATTAATCAACATTATCGTTTTGTATATTGTTAATCAGAAGTCATATTTTGCTGCTTACAGAGATGGTTATGTAATTGGTGCCGAAGGGCGATTAAAAATTGCAACACATCTTAAACATTTGGCGTTGGGATTTTATAATAAAAGAGACCCTGGTGATATTGGAGCTTATATTGTTAGTGATTATACAAATGTTGAAACTTTGCTTAGTCACATCGTCCCTCAGTTTATAGGTGCAATGGCAATGCCTGTTATATTGTTGATTAGCCTTGCTTTTTTTTAGTTGGCAATTAACATTAGCGGCTGCATCTGTTATCCCGCTTGCTTTTCCAACTGTTTGGATTTCGATTAAAATAATTAACCATTTTGGAAATAAACATGTAAAAATAAAAAACGAAACGTCATCGCGGCTGTTAGAGTATATTCAAGGAATAAAATTAATTAAATCTCACAATTTGAGCGGTGATAAATTTGATCGGTTAGAAGCAGCTTTTAGAAAGTTGAAAACTGAAAGTATTAAATTAGAAAGTGGTGCAGGACCAACCATGATATTATCCTCATTTATTCTAAATGGAGGTTTTACTGTAATAATTTTGTTTGGTTTCAATCTGTTAGTTAATTCAGCTGTATCTTTGCCGGTATATATAATGTTTTTAATTTTAGGCTCGCGTATTTATGAACCATTATTCCATGCCTTGCTTTTTATTGGAGAGCTAAATTATTCCAAAATTGGTGTCTCTCGAATTGAAAACTTGCGAAATACAAAGCAGCAGTATTCTTCTAACAAAAACTATAAAATTGAGAACTGTGATATTGAGTTTAAGAATGTAAGTTTTAGTTATTATGAAAACCAGATATTAAAAAACATTTCATTTTCAATTAAACAAAACACATTTAATGCTATTGTTGGTGTGTCAGGAAGTGGAAAAACTACAATTGCACGATTAATAGCACGTTTTTGGGATGTTGAATCAGGTTCCATTGAAATAGGTGGAAAAGATATACGTGAATACTCGATGGAGAACCTTTTAAGTAAAATTTCCGTAGTATTTCAAGATGTATATTTATTTAACGATTCTATCTATAATAATATTCTGGTTGGTAATCCTAATGCTAATTATGACGAAGTGGTTGCTGCCGCTAAAAAGGCAATGTGTCATGATTTTATTATGAAGTTGCCTGAAGAATATGCAACTATTATTGGTGAGGGTGGTTCAACCTTATCTGGAGGAGAAAAAACAGAGAATTTCCATTGCACGGGCAATACTAAAAAACTCGGATATTATTTTATTAGACGAAGCCACCGCTGCTCTGGATCCTATGAATGAGCAAAGTATTCAGTGTGCAATAAAGGATTTGGTAAAACATAAAACCGTTGTTGTTATTGCACATAAACTTAATACAATAGCTAAGGCTGACAAAATTATTGTTGTTGATTCTGGAATTGTGCTTGAAGAAGGCTCGCATGAACTTTTAATTAAAAAAGAAGGTTTATATAAAAAATTATATGAGGAACAACAGAAAATTGCAGGTTGGCGGTTTTAAATTTTGCAAAATTTAAGTTATATTTAATAAAAATTATTTTTAATTAATTTTACGAAGCATATGTTAAAAAAGAATACAATTTTTGTTTTACCTGAAATGAAAATTGCCGATGTGGCTTTAAATAATCCGCTTTTATTGTTAACGTTTGAGCATTTTGGTCTTGGCTTTGAGTTTAATGATAAATCCGTGTTGCAGGTTTGCAAAGAAAATAAAATTGGGTTGGATTTGTTTTTAAGCATACTCAACCTTTTTAATGGTCATGTTTCACACTTAAAAAAGTACTATTCAATAGAAGATATTGAAACTTTGATTGAGTTTTTGAAAAAAAATCATAATTACTATAAAACAGAAAAATATCCTAATGTAAAAGGTTATTTAACTAAAATGTTGGAAGTAAATGATCACCCTAAAGTTTTATTGGTTGAAAAATTCTTTAACTTATATTATCAAGAAGTTATGGAACACTTTGAGTATGAAAACAGCATTGTTTTTCCTTATATTTTAGAGTTGTTCAAAAAACTTAACTTTCAGGAATACTCGGAAGAAATTTTGTCTTTATACACAGTCTCTGAGTATAAAGAACATCATGATAATATCGAAGAAAAATTAGCAGATTTAAAAAATTTGTTAATAAAATATTTACCTATAAAAAATGATCAAATACTTAGGCGCGAACTTTTGATTGGTTTATTTGATTTAGAATTTAGTTTGGGAGTTCATCGCTTAATAGAAGATAATATTCTGGTTCCTATAGTTGAACAAATGGAAAAAAAACTTAAAGTTATAAAATGACAAATAAAAATGTTAATGTGTTAATAGTTGAACCTTCTTTTATTCTATCTGAAGGATTGATTGAGATTGTTGGGAAATCCTTAAAGAATTTACATTTTTTTAAGTGCTCTGATTTTAGTGAAATTCATCAAAATAATTTAATAAACGGCATTGAGATTATTGTTATAAACTCCTTACTTGTTCAGAACCAGACAAAACAATTAAATGCATTAAAGAGAGAATTTGAAAATATTAGATGGATTGGTCTAATTTGTACCTATTATGACAGTAAAGTATTGGAATTGTTTGATTCAACAATACTTATTAATGATTCTCCTGATAAAATAGTGCATTCTATTCAAAAGTTGATTGAGATTGATGAAGTTAAAACTCATTCCATAAAACAAGACGCATTGTCGAGCAGAGAAATAGATGTTCTAAAATTACTTGTTTCCGGATTTTCGGCAAAGGAAATAGCTGAAAAGCTATTTTTAAGTACCCATACAGTTATAACACATAGAAAGAATATATCAAATAAAACGGGAATTAAATCCGTAGCTGGTTTAACAATTTATGCAGTTGTTAATAATATTGTTGATCTTGAAGATTTTAATTCATAACCATATCCCCCAAAATTGTTAGTTGACTTGTAATTTTACTGCTTTTATGTGATGGTTAGTTATATTTACATAATATAAATTAATAGTGTGAAGTTTTTTAAATAAGCAGGTAAAAGTAAAATGCAAAAGGTAAAATATTCCTTGTTAATAATTCTATTTATTAGTTTGGTACCTGTAAAACTATATTCACAAGAAAATATTAAAGAAGAAAATTTTCCCATTCGTTTGGAAGGGAAATATATGGTCGAAATTGCCGGTAATATGGCTGGCGGCATTAAATCCGGTTCAAATGTTATTGGGTTGGGTGATATAAAATTACACTTACAAACAAAGGATATAAGTTTTTGGGAAAATGGCGAAATCTTAATAAATATTTTAGGAACACATGGAAAAAGTCCATCCGAAAATTTGGTTGGTGATTTTCAGGGCGTTTCAAATATTACATCGGAAAGCGATATTTATTTGTATGAATTATGGTACAAACATAGTTTGGGAAATGTTGCCATTACAGTTGGATTACAAGACATGGGACTTGATTTTGTTGGAAGCGAAAACGGAGCTTTGTATATGAATGGTTCTTTTGGGATTCATTCAACTATATCAAGTAATGTAAGTTCTCCAATTTTTCCTCTTACTGCTTTAGGGGCTAAAATTAATTGGAATATAACCGATGATATATCAATAAAAACAGCTATTTTTGATGGACTTGCTGAAGGTTTTGATAAGAACCCATATAATTTGAAATGGAGCATAAATAAAGATGACGGGTTTTTTTCAATTTCTGAAGTGGAATTCTCGAATTTTTTACTTGGTAACCTTAGTAATAACCTAAAGATTGGTTATTATTATCAGAACCATTTTCAAGATGATGATGGTGAACAGGTTGAGTATTTTTCAAAATACGGCTTCTTTTTGGTTGCTGATCAAACTATTAGCGATAATGCGGATGGAAATAAGACATCGTTTTTTATTCAAACAGGATTTTGTCCTTCAAAAAATAATGATAATAATTTATATTTAGGAGCCGGATTTAACTTTTATGATTTGTTCGACTTTCAAAATTCTGATGTGTTAGGAATTGCCATTGCCCATGCTAATTTTGATAAGCTGAAAAAAAGTGAAACAGCTATTGAATTAACTTATTTAGTCTATTTTACGAAAAACATATATGTGCAACCGGATTTACAATATATTATAAATCCAATGGGTACAAGTGAAAAGTTGAATAATGCATTTGTAGGTAGTCTGAGGGTGGGAATTGATTTTTAATTATAGGATTTAATTTTGGACTTAATTGATATTAAAGAATATAGACTGGCTGATTTAAAGACCGGTACACAAGGAATTATTAGTAAAGTTTTAGGTCATGGAGCTTTTAGAAAGCGTATTACAGAGATGGGCTTTGTTAAGGGGAAGCTGGTTAAGGTAATAAAAAATGCACCTTTATACGATCCAATTGAATATGAAATAATGGGTTATAGAGTATCACTTAGAAGAAGTGAAGCTAAATTGGTTGAAGTTGTTGCTCCTGAGCTTGCAGGACAAATTGAAGAGTTTAAATTTGAAGGGATGGTAGATGATGAAGGGTTAAAAACTACTGCCGGTGAAAAAAGAAAGCAAATTAATGTGGCTTTGGTTGGTAATCCTAATTGTGGTAAAACTACACTTTATAATTATGCATCGGGTTCACATGAAAAGGTTGGTAATTATGGTGGTGTTACTGTTGATGCCAGAGAGGCTACTTTTAAGCAATCGTCTTATACATTAAAAATTGTTGATTTACCGGGTACATATTCTATTACCGAGTATACTCCCGAAGAACTGTATGTTAGAAGTCATATATTAGAGAAAACTCCTGATGTAGTTGTTAATGTTATTGATGCTTCCAACCTTGAAAGGAATTTATATCTTACAACTCAATTAATTGATATGAATATTAAGGTTGTTATTGCTTTGAATATGAATGATGAGCTTGTAAAAAGTGGTGCAAAATTTAACTATAATGCTTTGGGCGAAATGATAGGAATCCCAATTATTCCTACTGTTGCTTCCACCGGAAAAGGGATAAAAGAACTGTTTGATAAAATTATTGATGTTTTTGAAGATCGCGACCCGGTTGTTAGGCATATTCACATTAATTATGGTGCGGAGATTGAAAAAGCAATTGCAATGGTTCAGCCATTAATCAAGTTGAATAAAAGTTTAACTGATAGATATTCATCTCGTTACCTTACTATAAAACTTTTAGAAAATGACAAAGTGACTCTAAAAGAAATTGGTGAATGTGATAATTTTAACGATATATCAATTGCTTTGGATAAAGCAGTTACAGAGCTTGAAACTGAATATGAAGAAAAATCGAGCAATATTATTACGGATGCTAAATACGGATTTATTGCAGGAGCCTTAAAAGAAACATTTATTCCAGGGATGGAAGAAAGCCGGCAGATAACAGCTCAGATAGATACTTTTTTAACTCACAAATTACTTGGGTTTCCAATTTTTATTTTCTTTTTGTGGTTAATGTTTCAGGCAACTTTTTCAATTGGAAGTTATCCAATGGATTGGATTGACAAGGGTGTATCTGCACTTGGAACTTTTGTTAATAACACGATGTCTGATGGTCCTTTGCGTGATTTGTTGGTTGATGGAATAATAGGTGGAGTTGGTGGAGTTATTATATTCTTACCAAACATTTTAATACTGTTCTTCTTCATTTCTTTTATGGAAGATACCGGCTATATGGCACGGGCTTCCTTTATTATGGATAAACTTATGCATAAGATTGGGCTGCATGGTAAATCATTTATTCCACTTATTATGGGTTTTGGATGTAATGTTCCTTCAATTATGGCAACAAGAACTTTGGAAAACCGAAAAGATAGAATTTTGACTATGTTGATTATTCCTTTTATGTCCTGCTCTGCACGTCTACCGGTTTATGTATTATTAATTTCGGCTTTTTTCCCTGAACATCAAGGAATAGTTTTAACTTCTATTTATGCAATTGGGGTATTAATTGCTGTAATTGTTGCCCTTGTAATGAAAAAAGTCTTCTTTGCAAAAGAAGAAGTTCCTTTTGTTATGGAATTGCCCCCTTATAGAATACCAACTTTTCGTAATACAATGGTTCATATGTGGCATAAAGGGGAACAATATTTACGTAAAATGGGGACAGTAATTCTTTTAGCTTCTATTGTAATTTGGGCTTTGGGATATTTCCCACGCGAAACGAAAATATCGCAACAATATGATAAAAAGATTGAAAATATTAGTGTAGATAATTCATTAACTGAAAAAACTAAAGATGAAAAAATCTATCAATTAGAGTTGGAAAAAGAATCTGAACGACAAGAAAATTCATATATTGGTAAATTAGGACATTTTGTTCAGCCCGCAATTGATCCTTTGGGATTTGATTGGAAAATTGGAGTTAGTATATTAACAGGATTGGCAGCAAAAGAAATTGTTGTAGGAACTATGGGCGTGTTATATCAGGCAGATTTTGAAGCCGATGAAACTTCTAATAGTTTGCAAAACAAATTAAAAGAGCAAGTTCATTTTAGTGGAACTTTAAAGGGACAAAAGGTATTTAATCCTTTAGTGGCTTATGTTTTAATGTTGTTTATTTTGATTTATTTTCCATGTGTTGCTGTAATAGCGGCAATAAAAAAAGAAGCAGGATTAAAGTGGGCTGTGTTTACAATGATTTATACAACTGCTATTGCATGGATAGTATCGTTTTTAACTTATCAAATAGGAAGTTTATTTTCTTAAAGAAAGGTGTGTTATGATTCAAGATATAATGGTTTTTGTTATATTAATTAGTACTGCAATTATTATTGCTTATAGAACTGTAAAAAATATGAAAGAAAAACATAACTCCGCCTGCGGAGGCTGTAACGGTTGCGACCTAAAAAAAGGTTGCAGTTTACAAAATAATTTAAAATAGTATATTACTGACATAATATAAATATATGTACCCCAGATACAAAAAATCCCGCTTTTACGGGATTTTTTGGTTTAAGTATAAAGAATAAAATTTTTTTGATGATTTAAATTTTTAATAAACAATTAATAACTTTTTACATAAATTTTTAGCATAATAGGCTTATTAATTTTGTAAATTATTGTAAGTGTAAAAAGTATAATTGTTATGAAAGAAGAAAAGAAAAAAGCTTGGGTTGTTACTGCGGATATGGGGTACGGTCATCAAAGGGCAGTACATCCACTTGAAGAAATTGCTGAAGATGGTATTATAACTGTTGGTGCAAGTGATGAATCCACCCCCGACGAAAAAAAACTATGGAAACGTTTATTAAACGGTTATGAACTATTTTCAAGGGCACGTAGTATACCAATAATTGGTAAGCCAATATTTGGAATATTAGACAGCATGCTTCATATCCCTTCGTTTTATCCAATGCGTGATTTATCTACAAGTACATTTCAAGTATCTACTTTGCTATCTTTTATTAATAAAGGTTTGTGTAGTGGAATGATGGAAAAAATCAGTAAAAAACATCTCCCATTAGTTACTTCGTTTTATGCACCGGCAATTACTGCTGATTTAAAAGGTTATGATAAAATTTACTGTATTATTTGTGATGCAGACTTAAATCGTGTTTGGGTTGCAAAAAATCCCTGGGATAGTAGGGTAAACTATTTTGCCCCTTGTGGAAAGGCAGCTCAAAGATTAAAAGCATATGGCGTTTCGGAAGATAAAATTTTTATTACAGGATTCCCTTTAGATAAAAAACTTATTGGCGATAAAAATCTTTCAATTCTTAAGGCGGATTTGGGTCAACGGTTACACTACTTAGATCCTTCAAAAAGATTTTTCCATTTATATGAAAAAAATGTTGAGCACTTCTTGGGTTCTGAAAATTTAGTGTTTAATAATAATAGAAAATTAACAATAACTTATGCTGTTGGTGGTGCAGGTGCCCTAAAAGAAATAGCAGAAAAAATTGCCTTTAGTTTGAAAGAAAAATTAATTAATAATGAAATTAAATTAAATTTAGTTGCCGGAATAAGACTTGAAGTAAAAGAGTATTTTGATAAATTAATAAAAAAATTACCGGGAGCTGAAAATAGTATTAATGTTATATATTCAAATAATATATACACTTATTTTGAAAAGTTTAATGCAGCTATACGTACAACAGATGTTTTATGGACAAAACCAAGCGAACTTTCATTTTATTGCGGTTTAGGTTTGCCATTAATTTTAACTTCGGCAATAGGAAGTCAAGAAATTTTTAATCGTAAATGGTTGTTTGAATTAAATGTGGGAATAAAACAAGAAAATCCGGAATATACAATCGATTGGCTTTTTGATATGTTAAATAGTGGAAGACTTGCAGAAGCTGCTTGGTCAGGATTTTTAAAATCCAGAAAACTTGGTGTTTACAAAATTGAAGAAATTATTTCAACAGGAAAAATGAGTAGTGACAATTCGTACGTGTTTAGGTAGAAAGGGAACAAAATGGAAGAGAATATTAAAAAAGAAAAATTTATGTTTTTTTATCTACGTACAGGCGGTGGGCATTTAGCTCCCGCTAAAGCAACTGCTAACTATATTGAAAAAAACTATTCTAATATAAAAACAGTTTTAGTTGATGGATTAAAAGAAGCTCCTTTTTATGCCCGGTTTATTGTGGAAGATGGGTATAGAATTTTGCAAAATAAAGCAAAATGGTATTTTGAATTTTTATATGCTGTTAATAAACTAAAGATATTTGCTAAAATTAATAGCATGCTTGTTTCAGGCAGGGTTTTGCCATATATTAAACAACAAATTTTAACTGAAAAACCTACAAAAATTGTAATTTTTCATTTCTTTTTAATTAAACCCGTTTATAAAATACTTAAAGAAAATAATCTTAATATACCTGTTGTAACTGTTGTAACTGACCCTTATTCTGCACATCCGGTTTGGTTTTTAGATAAAAAACAAAATATAATAGTTTTTAGCAATAAAGTTAAAAACTATGCCACAAAAAAGAGAATCCCCTCGAAAAATATAAAAGTATGTAATTTTATATTGGATGAAAAGTATTCAAATCCAATTGACAAAGAATTATTGCCGGAATTAAAAGAAAAATATGGAGTGAATCAAAATTACAAAACGGTACTTATTGTTGGTGGTGGTGATGGCATTCCGCGTGGTGAAAAGATAATAAAAGAGTTGATGGCTAATATAAATGATGCAAATGTAATTTTGGTTTGTGGAAAAAACAAAAGACTTTACAATTATGCTAATAAATTGAAAAAAAAGAAAAGCTATAATAATTTAACAATTTATGGATATGTTGATTTCGTTTATGAGTTATTGAATATTTCCGATATTGTAATCTCCAAATGTGGGGCTTCTACATTTATGGAAATTTTGCTTACTCAAAAAATTCCTATTATTAACGACTATATCTGGGAACAAGAAAAGGGGAATGTTGATTATTTGGTTGAAAACGATATGGGGATTTATGAAAAGCACATACAAGAATTACCCCTTATAATTAATAAACTACTGAATGATTCAGACTACTATAATAGTTTTATAAATAATATTAAATCGGCAAAATTAAAAAACGGGCTTCCTGAGTTTTCAGACTATATTGTTAAAAACTAAAATTGTGTAATTTAGAATGTTTTTTGTATTTTTTTGTAAAAAAATACATATTTTAAAGATTACACTATTTTAGGGAAAAAGATGATAAAAAGGACACTATTCTTATTAATCATATTTGTAAGTTTTACTAAAGCACAAATAGATTATCAAAGTTTATTAAATGTAGAAAAGTCAGATGTTTATCTCCAAGGGTTTTATTGGAATTCACCACCGGGAGGAATCTGGTATGATTCATTAAGTACTTTAGCTCCAAGATTAGCTTCAGCCGGATTTAGCGGAATATGGTTCCCATCTCCTGCAAAAGGTGCAGGTGGCGGTTTTTCCATGGGTTATGATCCTTACGACCATTACGACTTTGGGGAATATTATCAACAAGGTTCCAAAGAAACTCGTTTTGGTAGTCGTGAAGAATTGATAAATGTTATTAGTGTGTTCCATCAGGTCGGAATTGAGGTTTATGCCGACGCTGTAATGAACCATATAAATGGTGGTGAAGCATTAGCACCTTATGAGTGTACTCCAAATGCTTCTTATCCAGACTCCGGTTGGGTAATATATAACTACCCTTATGGTTCTGGAAGATTTAAGAAAGATGCAGGATATTTTTATCCTAATAGTCAAACTTGTGATGTAAATCCTCCTTACCATGGAGCTGATGACCCAATATTTCAGTTCGGAATGTGGTTGGCACATGACAGGCAGTTTGTTAAAGATAGTTTGATAGTATGGGGACAATATCTTAAAAATGTTATAGGCTTTGATGGATTTAGAATTGATGCTGTTAAAGGGATTGATCCTTACTTTATGGGGGCGTGGATTCAAGCAGTTAATCAGGGTGGTTTTAATGTTGCGGAATATTATGGTTCTCAAAATGATATTAGCTATTGGCTAAATCAAACGCAAAATGTATATGGTGGTAATGTTTCTATGTTTGATTTTCCACTTAGATTTGTGTTAAAAGATATGTGCAACAATACTTCCGGTTCGTTTGATATGAACAATCTTGATTATGCCGGATTGGTTAATTCAGGCATCTCAGGGTTTGATGTTTCTACTTTTGTTGAAAATCACGACTTAGATAGAATTGGTTATGATGGCTCCATTGATAGTGGACATGATCCAATAATTTCCAATAAAGATATGGCTTATGCCTATATTTTAACTGCTGAAGGAAGACCATCAGTGTTTTTTAAAGATTATTTTGATTACGGTTTTGCAGGTAAAATTGATACATTAATATGGATTAGAAAAACTTTTATTTACGGTGGAACCACTAAAAGAAATGGATTAAATCCTTGGTATGTTGAACCAGAGCCTATTACAATTGGTGATCAAAATGAACTATCAAAACATATTTATGTCGCACGTAGAGATGGTGGAAATGGTAAACCACCTGTTTATATAGTAATCAATGATCATCCATCAAAATGGCTTGGTGTTTGGGTAAATTCTGATAATCCTAATCAGGTATTTCGTGATTATATTGGCAAAGCAATGGATAAAACTTCAGAAACAGATGGACGTGTAGACCTTTGGGCTCCTCCAAGAGGTTATGCTATATACGTGCCTGATACTACTCATTCTATTAATAATTCGCCAGTTTTGCAAAATATATCTGATAAGGTTGCTTATACAAATTCGAAATTTGAATTTAAACCAATTTTTAGTGATTCTGATAATGAGCAATTAACTTTTTCTTTAACCGGAAATCCTACTTGGATGAACGTTGACCAAACAGGAAAGGTATATGGAACTCCTCAACTTGATAATGTTGGGACAAATAACGTTATATTTAAAATAGTTGATACTCATAATAATACTGCTCAAGATACATTTAAGATTGAAGTATTATTAAATTATGCACCAGAATTATCAACTATAAACGATACGGTAGCTATTGCTGCTCAACGTTTTGAAAAACAAACGACTGCTATTGATGCAGATTCTGATTCGTTAAAATATTATTTTATTAGTTCACCGTCTTGGTTAAATGTTGATTCTAAAACAGGATTAATGGCAGGTACTCCTGCTATTGAAGATACCGGAAATTATGCTATTATTTTAAGTGTTACTGATTACAAAGGGGCATATGATACTACTTCGTTTAATATTAGAGTAAAAGAAAATTCAGATAGTATAATTGCTACCTACGGAAAACCTGTAATTGATGGTAATATTTTTGTTGGTGATACTGATTGGAAACCTGAATGGCTTGTTATTGCAGATAGCGATAGTGATAGCTATTGGAGAACTCCGGATTCATTAAATAATGAGCTGTTTAATATTTATGCTACTTGGGATTCCGATTCTTTATATTTGGGAATAAATTATTATATAGCTGATAAAAACAATACTTTAATGATGTATTTGGATACAAAAGCAGGTGGAATAACAGACTTTAATTCCACAGCCGGTTATAATGGGGAATATCCAAAAAACTTTAGATTCCGTGCAAATGATGGAATTGATATTTTTACTGCTACTTATTATTTAACAGATCCTTCAGTATTTCAAATACAGGGGAATCAAGCAACTAATATTTCCACTTTGATAAATTCCAAACGGGGTACGGATGGATATGATAGCGAAACTGCTATTGCGTGGAATGATATTTACGGATTAGGTGCAGGATTAGTACCTGCAAATGCCGAAATAAAAATGGTTGCTCTTGTTGCGGGTGGATTTAACTGGGGTGCCGGTGATTCTGCTCCTGATAATATAGATGTTGACGGAAATGCAGGACCTGATAGTTTAATCAATTTGGCTAAAATCAGCTTTGACTTAAATGGAGATGGTATTCCTGATCCAACTGTATTTATTTCAGATGTTGAAGATGATATAACAAATGCATTACCAAAAGAATTTAAATTGTTCGCAAATTATCCAAATCCTTTTAATCCGGAAACAACAATTTCGTTTGCTTTACCTTTTGAATCCAAAGTAGAAGTTGTTGTTTATGATATTTTGGGTAGAAAAATTGAAACATTAGTTAATAATTATTTGCGTGCGGGTAATTATAACTTTAGATTTAATGGAGCAAATTTATCTTCAGGTATTTATTTCTACTCAATAACTGCCGGTAGCAATAAAGCAGTTGGGAAGATGATGCTTGTAAAATAATTTTTAATTTTGAATGTTTAATTATCAATGATTGAATGTCAACCAGCAAAAACCATGCTGGTTGACTTATTTTAAATGGTTTTGCTCGTCCCTTCTACCTGTTGCCTTAAACCTCAACATCTAATATCTATTTTCTAATTTCTGTTGTCTGTAATCTGATTTCTAATCTCTAACTTCTAATATCTATTCTCCAGTCGCTATTTAAAAAATAATTTGCTTTCGTAAAAAAATATGTTTATTTTATACTCATTGGTAAAGAAAGATAAGAATGAGGAATAGTATTAAATACTAAAAGATTTTTTTTGGTTAATGGTGCGGGTTAATCTTTTGGCAGAGGTTCCTTATTATAAACTATGCCTATTTATATATTATAAATAGAATAATTATTAATAATAATTTTGAGGTTGTTATGAAAAAACATTTCTTTTTATCTTTTTATTGAGCTCTTTAAATGCTCAATATCGCTTAGAGTACGATATTATTGATCCACCTCTTTCAGCTACTGAAATGATTAGTACAACAAATAATCCAGGTGGCTTGTGGCTCCCTTCTGTTATGACTACAACCCAGTATCTGCATAGCCTTATTATTTTTGTTCAATTTTCGGATGACACTTATCAAACTGATAGCTGGGTGGGGTGGGATTTAAATACTATTCCTACAAGCTGGATGGGGACAAATATTATTGATCCAAATATTACAACAAATTCGACAAATAATAATTTAACTCACTACTATAAAGTAATGAGTGTTAATAATTTTAGAATTACCGGTGATTGTTATTATACAACAACTCCACATACGAGGAGATATTATTTAAAAAATGGAATGAAAAGGGGAGATATTAATAAAGAAATATTAAGAAGTCTTGACGGTCAAATAAATTATGCTTTGTATGATAATTGGAGTAAAAATGGGAATTATAATCAATCATGGGGTCCAGACGGAGAGGTTGATATGATAATAATTGTGTATAGAAATATAGCTTATGATTTGCCTGATCCACTTACAACCTCAATTACGTTGGATTTTGCAGATGCAGGTAATGGAATATGGTCTGGTGTTTCTTCGTTAGGGATAGGCAATACATGGGGGATAGATACTATTCGGGTAGATGGAAAAGTAATAGATTTTAATTTTAACACAATGGGTTCTGGAATAACAATAATGTCAAGTCGCCATGGTTTATACTATAACAGAAATATAATAGTTCATGAATTAGGGCATCAATTTTTTGGTGCAGGCAACCATGTACAAAAGGGGACATGGGGTATGATGTCAGATCATGGTGGAAGGAGCCAGATGGTTAATTCATATGAACGCCAAATGCTTAATTGGGGGACAACACTCTCTTACAACTTTAACCCGACTGTGCCAATAATTCTTCCGGACTACTTAACCAGCGGTATTTCATTATCTGTTCCATTTTCCTCTACTGGAAGATATTATCTTGAAAATCATCAAAAGTTGGATCCACTTGACAATATAGATGAAACCACAGATGGTAAAGGTGTATCTGTTTTATACCAACCATATAACGGTGGAGGAAATACTGTGTTTCAAAATGCGGAAGGAAAACATTTGTGGAGTTTTTTCCATCAGGCAATTCATCCAATAATTAATGTTCCTGTTGATGTAGTTTTGCGAGGTAATGCAACTAACGGGCTAACTGGTAACTTTGATACTGATTATTTTTACCTTGGAAATGGGAAATACGGTTCAATAGAAGCATGGCGAGATACAGTCAATGATAGAGATTTATTTGAACCCAAGTTTTTGGGAGATGGAAAGGATATGATGAAACCCGGTTATGTGGATGTATTAAATCCATATAGCAATCCCAAACTTGTATCCGGTGTATCATTTCAAGTTATTGAAGAAAACAATCAACTTAAAATACGCCAATTTATAGAACCAGGAACAGTATTGGACTCTCCACCCTCAAGACCGCAAAACTTAAAAATTCATATTGTAAATCGTACTCCAGTATTAACTTGGGATGCAAAAACAGAACCCGATGTAATAGGTGTTCCTACAAAAAGAGGGAAGTATAAAATTTATAGAGGTACTGCTTATATGCCTAACAATTTAATAGCTGTACCTGATGTAAATTATACATATATTGGTTATGTAAATCATCCAACAACTACATATACTGATGAAGATTATACAATAACAGGTGATGGAGCAGATAAAGTGTTTTACAAAGTATCGTGTGTTGATACAACAAATTTAGAATCAACTAAATCGGAATTCGATTCGGTAAGGTATAACTGGTTTTTACAGAAACAAGGAGTTGCTGAAGAAAACTTATCATATTCTTTAAGTAATAATTATCCTAATCCTTTTAATCCTTCAACTATAATTAATTATAGTATCCCAAGCATGTGTTATGTTGAGTTAAAGGTTTATGATGTTTTGGGAAGGGAAATAGAACAGCTTGTGGGAAATTATCAGCAAGCAGGGAATTATTCTGTGTCATTTAATGCAGCAAAATTACCAAGCGGCATTTACATATATCAACTTAAAACAGATAAATATATTGACACTAAAAAGATGGTACTATTAAAATGAAAAATAATTCTGATTTAGTTTTTATAATGTTTATTATTATAATCTCGTTTTCTACTGATGTTTTTGGACAGGCAGATGTGTATTTTCCGCTTCATAAAGGTGATTATTGGCAGTATTTATGGACTGATGGGCTTGATGGGTTCTATTGGGATAAGAAAGTTGAAAGTGTTGATACTCTTGTAGAAGAAAGCGAGGATTTAAGATTAGATTCTGCTATTATATATAAAATTGTTGAACACAGCATGATTTATTATTATAAAGTAAAAATGAACGACAACTCTGTTGTATACCGTCTTGCGACTGATAATGATACCTCATTTTTCCCGTGGTATAAATTTAATGTTGAACCTGGGACAGAATGGTATGGTGGGGATACTTATAATATAAAATTTGATAGTTTTGACCTTAGTTATACATATTGGCATCTAATTGATAGTGCATATAAATTTGAATGTGGTTATAGAGATTATTTGATAATTTCAAACCACTATTTAATGAAAAATATTGGCATATATTTGGTCGATGGTGAATGGTCGCAGAGTATTTTAATGGGCTGTATAATTGATAGTGTAACCTATGGACATATAGTTGATGTTGAAGACGAACCAACCCCTAACAGTTATGAATTAACAATTCAAAATTATCCAAATCCATTTAATAACCAAACGGTAATACAATACACTATTCCGGAAAGTGAATTTGTAAAAATAACAATGTATGATATGTTGGGAAGAGAGGTTGAAACATTAGTAGATGAAGTGCAAACTCAGGGGAAACATTCAATTCCTTGGCAGGCAAAGGGGTTGTCTTCAGGTGTATACTTTGCAGTATTGAAGTACCAAAACAAAATAGCGACACAAAAAATTATTTATCAAAAATAGGTTGAATAATTGTAAATTGTGAATAACAACAGTTTATTTAAGGTTAAGTTTTAAGTGTTAAAGGTTGAATGATTGAATGCCGCCCTTAAAAATTAATTTTGAATGTTGAATTTTGAATGCTCAATGATTGAATGTCAACCAGCAAAAACCATACTGGTTGACTTATTTTAAAATGTTTCGCTTGTACCTTCTTCCTATTTCCTTCAACCTATTTATATCTTGATGGAATTTTTAATAATCATTACATTTGTAATGTTAAATTTTACTTAGTTGAGGAAAATATGAAATTAAATACACCGGATATTAAAGAAAATCAATTTTTAAATTTGTTAGCTAAAAGAAAAACTTCGAGAGAATTTAGTTCAAAAGAATTGGATGCTCAACATTATGCAAATTTGTTATGGGCTGCAATTGGAATTAACAGAGAAGATGGAAGAAGAACTGCTCCAACTGCAAGAAATATGCAGGATATTGAATTGTATTTAATTGATAAAACAGGGGCATATTATTACGATGCTGTTGAAAACAGTTTAGTTAAAAAAGCAGATGGTGATTTTAGAAAAGATACCGGCTTTCAAGAGTTTGTGGGTATTGCTCCTGTTGAAATAGTTATTGTTTCTGACCATGAAAAAATGAATGTTGATGAAGAAAAGAAGATGACATATTCAAATATTAACGCAGGGTATGTTTCGCAAAATCTTTATTTGTATTGTGGTTCTGTTGGTCTCGGGTCGGTAGCTCGTGGTTCTGTTGAAAAAGAAAAACTTGCAGAAATTATTGGACTTACAAATTCAAAAAAGATTATTTTGGTCCAATCTGTTGGTTACATTAAAGAATAAACTTAAAATAGGGGATAATTGAAAAATTATCCCTAAACCATTTCAATTCTCTAACATATCATATCTTTCCTTCTTTTATATTTTTCATCTGTATGTTTCAATGTTTTATAAATAAAATTATCAAAATTGAGAAAAGCACTCTATTTTATTGCCAAAACTAATAATTATGCAATAATACTGCAAAAAACAATATAAATATGCAAAAATAATAAATATTTATGCAAAAATACCTTGCTTTGTTTTTGAAAATTATATATGTTTACACCCTTAATTTAATTGTTATAATGTTTATAGATAGGTGAATAGATGATTTCTGTTGGAATTTTGGGTGGAACCGGTTATACAGGTAAAATATTGCTTCAAATTTGTACAAATCATCCAAATATAAATGAAGTAACTGTATATGGCTTTTCAACTGCGGGAGAAAATCTTCTATCGATATTTCCTGAATTGCAAAATCAAGTGACTGATTCAACAATTCAATCAATTAAAAATATATCATTTGAGCATGATGTATATTTTATAGCTCTTCCTCATGGGGAAGCATTAGAGTATGTGCCAGAATTAATAGCTAAAGGGAAAAAAGTTATTGATTTAGGTGGTGATTATAGATTGGATGATCCTAAAAATTACAAAGAATGGTATAAAAAAGAACATACATCAACTGAGTTATTAAATTCGAAAGTTTATGGATTGGCGGATTATTATAATATAGATTACAGTAAGGTTGATTTAGTTTCAAATCCAGGATGTTATCCAACGTCGGTTTTGCTTTCAGTATTACCGTTTATTGAAAAATTTTCAGATGTAATCAGTACAATATCAACGTGTTCGTATTCAGGAACAAGTGGTGCCGGAAAATCTGCAAAAACAGATTTGCTAATGTCGGAGATGGATGGTAATGTTAAAGCATACAATGTAAACAATCACAGACATCAACCGGAAATTTACCAAGAAATGGTAAAAGCGGGATTAAAAGAGGAATATACAATTACAATGCATCTTCTTCCGATTGCAGTTGGAATTTATTCCACTACTACAATAAGATTAAAAGAAGAGATAGATGCAGAACAATTGCAAGAAGTCTATTTGAAAAAATATCAAAATTCTAAGTTTGTTAGAATTAGGAAAGTACCCCCGAGTTTAACATGGGTTACAGGTACTAACTATTGTGATATAAATGTATCCTTTAAAAGTAAATCATTAGTTATAACCTCTGCCATTGATAATTTAATTAAGGGTGCTGCCGGACAGGCAATACAAAATATGAACAAGTTATTTAATTGGGACGAAACACTCGGATTATAAGTTCCACAGGAGTAAAGTATGTATAGTTTTATTGAACAAGGAAGTGTAACAACTACACCGGGGTTTAGTGCCGCAGGAATTTATGCGGGAATTAAAAAGAAAAGAAAAGATTTAGCATTAATATATTCGCAAGTCCCTTGCAGTGCGGCTGGAACTTTTACTATTAATAAAGTGAAAGCTGCACCCTTGTTACTTTCAAAAGAAGTAATATCTAAAGGAAATAAAGTTAAAGCTGTTCTAGTTAATTCGGGTAATGCAAATGCATGCACAGGAGAAGTTGGTTTTGAAGATGCAAAAACAACACAAAAATATTGTGCCGAAAAATTAGGAATTAATCAGAACGAAGTGTTAGTAAGTTCAACAGGAGTAATTGGTCAAAGATTACCTGTTGAAAAATTGATTTCGGGTATTGATATTATCGTACCTGAACTTTCCGAAGAAGGTGGAATAAGTGCCGCCGAAGCAATTATGACCACAGACACAAAAAGAAAATCGTATGCAGTACAAATAGAATTAAGCAGCGGTATAGTTACGATTGGCAGTATCTGTAAAGGGAGTGGAATGATTATGCCAAATATGGCTACTATGTTAGCTTTTATAACTACGGATGCTGAAATTGAATCGACATTGTTACAAAAAATATTGACCCAGACTGTAAACTTAACTTTTAATAAAGTTTCTGTTGATGGTGAAACAAGCACAAATGATATGGTTATTTTAATGGCTAATGGAGTTAGCAACATAAAAATAACAGAAAATAGTGATGATGAAATAAAATTTGCTGAAGGCTTATTTGTAATTTGTAAGGAGATGGCAAAAGCAATTGCAGCAGATGGTGAAGGTGCTACAAAACTAATGACTATTAACATTACAGGGGCTCATTCACAAAAAGATGCGGATTTAGCCGGAAAGTGTATTGCAAATTCCCCACTTGTTAAAACAGCGGTTTACGGTAGAGATGCAAATTGGGGAAGAATTATGTCATCAATTGGTATGAGCGGTGCAGATGTTGAACCCGATAAAGTGAGTATATACTTTGACCAGGTTCCAATTGTTCTTCCAGGTTTTAAAATTGTTTTGGATGAAGAAAAAGCTACTGAAGTGTTAACTAAAAATGAAGTGCAGATTAATGTAAATCTTAATGGTGGAAGTTTTAAATCTACTTGGTGGTCGTGCGATTTTACAGAAAACTATATTAGAATTAATGCTGATTACAGATCGTAATTGAGGAGAATTTAATGAAAATTGCGGTATTAAAGTTAAGTGGAAAAGCGTTGAATGATATATTCTTAAATGATGAATGGATTGACGCAATAAAGAATATTCAAGCAGCCTATGGCGGTTTAGTTATTGTACATGGAGCCGGACAAAATATTTCCGAGTGGTCTGCTGCACTTGGTTTAGAAGCCAAATTTGTTAATGGACAAAGAGTTACAACTGAAAAAATAATGGATGTTGTTGCTGCTGTTCAATCAGGAATGCTTAACTCAAAATTAGTAAGCAGATTATTAACATCAGGAGTTGATTCTGTTGGTTTATCCGGAATTGATAGAGGAACATTTGTTGCCCAAAATGTAAACATTGATTTAGGTCATGTTGGAATTCCTGTTGTTACAGGCTCAACTGATTGGATTATTGAACTACTTGAAAAGAAAGTAATTCCAGTATTTTCAAGCGTTAGCAGAAGTAAAGAGGGAAATTTAATGAACGTTAATGCCGATTTGTTTACTGAAACATTGGCAACTTCAATAAATGCAGAATCAGTATTTTTTGTATCAGATGTTAATGGTGTAAAACTTGCCGGTTCTTATCAGGATTATATTAACGAAGCACAAATAAAAGAGGGAATTAACAGTAATGAAATTACTGATGGAATGATTCCTAAACTTAATAGTTGTGTGGAATTATTAAATAGAGGAATAAAGAAAGTATGGATTGGTAAAAATATTGATATAAACTATTCCACAGAATATCAAACTAAAGGAGGAACTTGGATTGTTAAATCAGCCTAAAACCGGTAATGAAACAAATTTATTACAAAATTATTCTCGGTATTTTGTAGAGTTTACAAAAGGAGAAGGGTTTAATTTATATGATACAGATGGGAAAGAATATTTAGATTTTCTAAGTGGAATAGCAGTAACAAGTTTTGGACATAACAACGCTGCCATAAAGGAAGCCGTTCTTAATCAGGTGAATAATTTATGGCACGTTTCTAATTTGTTTACTTCTTCTCCTCAAGAAGAAGCAGCCAAACAATTAGCGGAAAAAGCGGGATTAGATAAAGTGTTTTTCTGCAATTCCGGTACAGAAGCAAATGAAGCTGCAATTAAATTTGCAAGAAAATGGGGAAAAGGAAGAGCAACTGTAATTACAACACTTGGCAGTTTCCATGGTAGAACTATGGGAAGTTTGGCAGCCTCCGGTCAATATAAACTTTGGGAAGGATTTTATCCAATGATGCCGGGTTTTTGCTATGTCCCTTATGGTGATTTAGAAGTGTTAGAGCACGCATATTTCCCGGATGTTGTTGCTGTTATGGTTGAACCCATTCAGGGTGAAAGTGGTGTAATTTGTCCCCCAGAGGGTTATTTAAAAGGATTAAGAGAGTTTTGCAACAAACATAATTTATTATTAATAATTGATGAAGTTCAATCAGGAATGGGAAGAACGGGCAAAAATTTTGCATTTCAATGGGAAGAAATCAAACCTGATATAATAACAGTAGCAAAAGGAATTGCCAATGGCTTGCCGTTGGGTGCAACCATTTGCACAAACGATGTTGCACAGTATATTAACCCGGGTTCACATGGCTCTACTTTTGGAGGAAATCCTATTTCAATTGCCTCTGCAAATGCAGTTTTAACACAACTAAATGAAAATATTCTATTAAATATACAGAAAATTGGATATTATTTAAAAAATAGATTAAATTCAATACCAGAAAATATTAAATCTGTACGTGGAAAAGGTTTAATGATTGGCGTTGAATTTAACGAAAGTATTTCAGCAAAATCAATTGCCATATCATTATTGGAAGAAGGGATCGTAGTTGGAACTTCCGGTGATTCTGTTATACGCATCTTACCTCCGTATATTATTACGGAAAAAGAGGTTGACATTTTTATCGAAAAGCTTACTACTGTGTTAAACAAATAAATTCTTAATAAATAATGGTAGGTATTATGTCAGCAAAATTATTGAGGCAGAATAGAATTAAAGATATTCTTAATTCTGTAACAGTATCAAGTCATGAAGAATTGGTAAAAATATTAACAGATGAAGGATACCAAGTAACTCAGGCAACATTAAGCAGAGATTTTGCAGAGTTGGGAGTAATTAGAACAATAAGTGAAAACGGAATAAAATATATTTTGAATTCACTTGAATCTGGAAAACAGATATCAAAATTAATAAGTTTTGAAATTTTATACGTACAAAGTAATGAATCAATGGTAATAGTAAGAACATTGGCGGGAAGAGCACAGGGTGTTGCTTATCATATTGATAGGTTAAACTTACCCGAAGTTATGGGGACAGTCGGCGGCGATGACACGGTATTAATTATACCCAGTTCGCATGCTCACATACAAAAGATTGTTTCCATTATAAAAGATATAATGTTAAATCAATCAAACAAATCGAGAGATTAGGAGTATAAGAAATTGGCTAAAAAAATAGTTGTTGCTTATTCAGGTGGTTTGGATACCTCTGTAATGGTTAAATGGTTATGTGAAAAATATGATGCTGAAATAATTACCGCAACAGGTAATTTAGGACAGCAGGCTGAGTTGGAAGGCTTAGAAGATAAAGCAATTAAAACCGGTGCCGTTAAAGCTGTTATTATGGATTTACAACATGAATTTGTAACAAAATATTTATGGAAGGCATTAAAAGCAGGTGCTTTATATGAAGGAACTTATCCAATGGCAACAGCTATTGGAAGACCATTGTTAGCAAAAATGATGGTTGATATTGCAGAAGCTGAAGGTTGTGATGCAATTGCACATGGATGTACAGGAAAAGGAAATGACCAAGTTCGTTTTGAAGTTGGTATTCAAACTTTAGCTCCACATTTAGAAATTATTGCCCCATTAAGAGATTGGGAATTTAAAAGCCGTGAAGAAGAAATGGATTACGCTGTAAAACATAACATCCCGGTTAAAGTTACAAAAGATTCACCATACTCAATTGATGAAAATTTGTGGGGAATTGCAATTGAATGTGGTATATTGGAAGACCCAAGTGTAGCACCTCCTGAAGATGTATATCAAAAAACTATAAGTCCTAAAAATGCCCCAGAAAAAAGTCAATTTGTTAAAATAACATTTGAAAAAGGTATTCCGGTTAAAATTGATGATGAATTATTAGAACCGGTTGAGTTGTTAACAAAATTAAATAAAATTGCCGGTATGCACGGAATTGGCAGAATGGATATGATTGAAAACCGTGTAGTGGGTATTAAATCGCGTGAAGTTTATGAAGCTCCGGCTGCTATTTTATTACACAAAGCACACCACGAATTAGAAAAATTAATAATGGATAAAGAAACTTTCCGTTATAAACAAGATGTATCTAATAAAGTTGCTAATATGATTTATGATGGATTATGGTTTACCCCATTATTTGATGCTTTAACTGCTTTTGTGGATTCTACGCAAGAAAACATTACCGGTGAAATTACTCTTGAATTGTATAAAGGTAATTTAATTGTTGCTTCACGTGTATCTCCTTATAGTTTATATAATATGGAATTAGCAACATATACAAGTGACGATAAATTTGACCACAAAGCAAGTACAGGATTTATGACTATTTATGGATTGCCATATAAAACCATGTCAATAGTTGCAAAATCAGTTGAAGAAACATGTGAGGTTGCCTGATGCTTTGGGGAGGGAGATTTAAAGAAGCCCTTGATAAAGATGCACTTAAATTTTCAACGTCTATCAGTTTTGATAAACGATTAATAAACGAAGATATTGAAGGAAGCATTGCCCATGCGGGCATGCTTTCTTCTTGTAATATTATTACCAAAGATGAAGCCAATGTTTTAATTGATGGCTTAAATAAAATAAAAAAAATATACTTGAATGGGGAGTGGATTATTGATGAATCTGCTTTTGAAGATATTCATTCCGCTATTGAAACAAAACTTTATGAGGTTGCGGGTGTAGTAGCAGGCAAACTTCATACTGGCAGAAGTAGAAACGATCAGATTGCTACGGCTATGAAGTTATGGGTTAAAAAATCATTAACTCAATTAATTGAAGCTGTTGGTAATTTGCAAAATGTTATGCTAAATTTAGCATTAGATAATATTGATACTATTATTCCTGGTTATACGCATTTGCAGCGTGCTCAACCGATATCTTTTGCCTTTCATTTACTTGCGTATGTTGAAATGTTAGATAGAGATATTGAACGCTTAAAATTTTGTTATAATGAGGCAAATTTTTCACCATTGGGAAGCGGTGCTCTTGCCGGGTCAACTTTACCTTTAGATAGAGAATTAACATCTAAAACATTAGGTTTTAATTCTCCAACAAAAAATGCTTTGGATACTGTATCTGATAGGGATTATTTGTTGGATTATCTTAATGCAGTTGTTGTTGGAATGATGCATTTAAGTCGATTAGCTGAGGAAATAATTTTATGGTGCTCAAGCGAATGGAGTTTTGTTAAGTTAGCTGATAGCTATACAACTGGCTCGTCGTTAATGCCGCAAAAGAAAAATCCCGATATGGCGGAATTAATCCGCGGTAAAAGTGGTAGAGTTTACGGTAATTATATAACTCTTGCTACAATTATGAAAGGGCTTCCACTAAGCTACAATAGAGATTTACAAGAAGATAAAGAACCTGTATTTGATTCTTTTGAAACATATTTAGGATGTCTAAATATTGCATGTGGAATGATAGCCACTTTAACAGTTAATAAAGACCGCTTTGTTGAAGATTTACAAAATAGTTTTATTTTATCAACGGATTTGGCTGATTATTTAGTGTTAAAAGGGGTTCCATTTAGAGAAGCACATAAAATAGTTGGACAGATTGTAAAATATGCCGAAGATAATAATAAAGGTTTAAGTCAATTAGCATTAGATGAAATGAAATCTATTAGCAGTATAATTGATGAATCAGTTTTTGAATATTTAGATACAAATTCCTCACTCCAAAAGAAAAAAACTTTTGGCTCACCGAATAAATATTTCGTTAAAAAAGAAATAGAATCTCGTTTATCCTTATAAAAATTGTTTGTTGTTTATGCCCCCGTGGATGTCAGATCAAATACCATCCGGCGGGGGCAACACTTTTTTTTAATTGTGAATGGTGAACAGAGGTGGCATCTCTGGTGGATGTTGCATAAATGGTTGTCGATTAGCAATAAAACATGTCGCTCCTCTGGAGCTTAATAATTATTATTACTACATTTTACTATTAACATTTCGTCCCGCTGGGACTTATATATCCCCTTCTAAATTATTAAATTTCTTAAAACATTAAGATAAAAAACAGAAAAATGAATAATATTTAACTACTCAACCCCGTTTACGGGTGGAATGTTATTAGTAAAACGAAAAAAAATATTAAAAAAAGTCCGGCAGTATTGCCGGACGACATGTTCTTTTCTGATAGTAGATTATTAGGAGTATTCCTTAAATTAGAACAGCCTTCGGCTTCCTTTATTTATGCAACATCATTCAGGGAAGTCAAACGTCGTTAACATGAGGAAAGAAAAGAGCTTAGCACTTCAGAGAAGTGCCACTTTGTAAACATTAGAGTATAAATCTATTATCAGTTTTGTGCGACTTCCCTGAAGTCGAAGTTGTTTTGTTAGTTCTGCAGTTAACGACTTGTGATTGCTCCGCAATCAGTACGCTCACTAATTAGTAAATTGCGTTAAATTTATGTGGAAATATTTTGATTATTGCAAGTGCCAAATAAAAAATTACTATTCAGTTATTTATTAACATGCATTTTGACTTCAGGGAAATCAAACATCGTTAACATGAAGAAAAAAAAGAGCTTAGCACTTCAGAGAAGAGCCACTTTGTAGACATTAGAGTATAAATCAATTCTTAGTTTGTGCGACTTCTCTGAAGTCGTACTTATTACGTATTGCAGGGTTAACGACGTGTGATTGCTCCGCAATCATTACGCAAAAAAGAATTTTTTACTGAAGAATACTATTTAACTTGCATTCTTTATGTAAAATATAATAATGAAAATATTTGACTTCAGGGAAGTCAAACGTCGTTAACATGATGAAAGAAAAGAGCTTAGCACTTCAGAGAAGTGCAATAAAAATCATTCTAAATCGAAATTGAATGAATGTTCTGGGATTATGTCTTTACCAGCAGACTTCATCAATAGCATGTATTCCTCTTTGAAATTTTTCTTTTTGTGGTGTTCAGCTTGTTTCTCTATATAATTTATTACGATGGGCTTCATTTTATTTGATACACTAAAAACAGCATAACCATTTTGCCAGCTAAATCTTTTAACCTTGTAAAAATTTGCGTTTATATGTTTATTGGTGCTTTTTTTTAATTCTTGTACTAAATTGGGTATGTTTTCATTAATGTTCATGTCAATCAAAAAGTGTATATGATCATCCACTGAATTAATACATAACAACTTGTTCTTACGATTTTGAATTATACCGGTTATGTAAGCATGCAAATCATCTCGAAATGAATCTAATAGTAATGCTTCTCTATAAGAGACAACAAACACAAAATGTAAATATAGTTGAGAATAAGTATCTGCCAAAATAACCTCCCCTAATTAATTATATTAAAATACTGCAATATATGAAAATTTACAAATATCTTATCATATTTTGTGCGACTTCCCTGAAGTCGTACTCATTACGTATTACAGGGTTAACGACGTGTGATTGCTCCGCAATCATTACGCACACTAATTAGGACTTAGCGTTAAATATGTGTAGAAAATTGTCGATTATTGCAAGTGCCAAATAAAAAATTACTATTCAGTTATTTATTAACATGCATTTTGACTTCAGGGAAGTCAAACGTCGTTAACATGTGGGAATAAAAAAGCTTAGCACTTCAGAGAAGAGCCACTTTGTAGACATTAGAGTATAAATCAATTCTTAGTTTTGTGCGACTTCCCTGAAGTCGAAATCGTTTTGTTAGTCGTACAGTTAACGACTTGTGATTGCTCCGCAATCATTACGCACACTAATTGTAATTTCTTGTTTGATGTTTTGTTTTATATCACAATAAAGTTACTGCTTTATTATTATATTATTATTAGTTAATTTGTAGTTCAATATATAATGGAGGCAAAAATGAGATATTTCCTAATACTGGTGTTAGTTCTTATTAACTATGTGGTAATTTTACCGCAGAATCAGGGTCAAAATACTTTTGAAAATATTATTTCAGAGTATAACTTTATTAAAAGTTGTGAAAAACCAAAACAATCTTCTCAATATGTTATGCCGAAAAAAATAAAAGTTCTAATGTATAATAATGAAATAGAAATTAGTTTAAGTTATGATGAAACGGGTAAAGTCGTATCCGAGGAAATTATTTACTACACCGGAGAAAAGACCAGAAGTGATTTCTTTTATTTGGATAACTCATTGATTAGAAAAGAAACAGATTCATTAATAGATGGCAATTATGAAAACTATAAAATTACTTATTTTACAGAAATAGAAGGGAAGTTAAGTGAAGTCCGTTGAGAAGTCTGGACAGGAATAGACTGGAAAAACGATTTAAAAATATCTTGCAACTATAACAATAATAATCTGCTTGAAGAAGTGATTTATCAGAGATTTATTAATGAACAATGGAGTAATTCAACAAAATACACTAACTCATATAACAATGAAAGTTTAGTTGATGAATATGTAACTTATAATTGGGATGAAACTATTGGTAATTGGAATCCAGTTAAGAAAACATCTTATACATATAATGACTCAGGAATTGAGGAAACATTTACATTATATGCTTATGATGTTGTTAATGGATGGGGAAAAATAGTAACTTGTACTGGTGAATTTAATACAATGGGACTTCCTATAAGATACTATTATTATCATCAGTTCCCAGGTGCTGCGTATAGTTATGAAGAATATGTTCGTTCTTATTCTTATGATGGGAGCAATAATTGTAAACAGATAACATCTTATCATATTACATATTATCGTCCTTCGATGGTAGTTACGATGCCTCTAACAATGAGACTAAAAGTTTATTTTAATGATAGGAATAATTTTGTTGAGTTTACTTGTTGTACTGTTACTGTTGAATATCAAACTATAACAAACATAAAAGATGAACAGAATGGATTAACTAATTATAAATTATATTCAAATTATCCTAATCCCTTTAATCCAAATACTACAATTACTTTTGATCTCCCGATAAAAGAAAAAGTCTCATTAAAGATTTATGATATATTGGGTAATGAAATTGCTACTTTATTTGATGAAGAACTTTCTCAAGGTACTCATTCAAAGCAGTGGGTTGCTAATAATTTGAGTAGTGGAATCTACTTTTATACTTTAAAAACCCCAAGTTTTACTTCAACTAAAAAGATGATTTTAATAAAATAGTTTCAAATGACCTTATGAATAGTTCAATTATTGATAAATAATAAGATAAAAAAAATGAAGAAAAAATAATAAAAGGATTAAGAATCATTATTTGACGAAATTATTACATTAAGGGGAAATTGAAAACTATAATTGCATTTGCGATAATATGTACACGTTTCTGTGATCAAACCCAAAACACCCACTATCAACAAAGAAAGCGGGTGTTTTTAAAAGGGTAATTAAAAGTTATTTATTGCAATAAAACTAATTTCTTAGAATTGCGATAGCTTGGTGTGGAAAGTTCATAAATGTAAACTCCACCAGCTAAATCGGATGCATTAAAATTATATGAATAATTTCCCGCATTTTGGAATTCATTAACCAACGTTGTTATTTCTCGCCCTAAAACATCGTAAACTGTTAGTTTAACTTGCTCGGATGACCCAATTTGATAACTAATTTTGGTTTCAGGATTAAACGGATTTGGATAATTCTGTTCCAAATTATAGTTGAGCAAATTTATTGGTTCTGATTCTACGTTGGTAGTTACTGTGCCAATTGTTCTTAATATCCAAACAGTTGGGTCAAAAGTAAAAGTAGAAGGTTTACCGTTTAGTACAAAATCAAATTCTTGTGATTTCTGATCATTAAATACTGTAACTAATGTATCGCCAACTTCTGTATGAAACTTAAACTGAATAGGCATAGTAAAGAAAGCCGGAGTTGTGTTATTCCGTTGTGTTACTTTTACATGGACGTTATATTCGTTGCCTGTCATTCCTAAATTATTATATCCCCAGTTAACATCATAAGTTGGATAGTTTTCACCATATACCCATTCGTTAAAAAAGTAATCTAAATCTTTACCCGAAACAGTTTCGGCAACCCGTTGAAAATCTTCAGTTACAGCAACTCCATATTTTACCTGAGGATCGTTAGCATAATCATACATTGTTTTAAAGAATATGCTATCACCTAATACACCACGTAACATGTGTAAAATTGCTGCTCCTTTTGAATAACTTCGTGCACCACTAAAAATTTCACCATCATCATCAATATTAACGCAGTAAACACTACCATAAGCATATTTTGCGTAATTTAATTCTTCAGCAATTTTATTTGAATAGGCAGTAAATCCACTTTTCTTTTCAATATATAAAGCTTCTAAATAGGTTGCAAACCCTTCGTTAACCCAAATGTTATGCCAATCTTTGCAAGTAATCATGTCACCAAACCATTGATGTCCTAATTCATGACTTACAATATCTCTACCAAATGAACCCATCGAAGTAATTGTCTGGTGCTCCATTCCACCACCCCAGCCGAATTCAGCATGTCCATATTTTTCGTTTAAGAAAGGGTATTCACCAAACATTAAAGCAAATTCATGTATCATGTCAGTTGTTGCGTCAAGTTGGGCTTTTCGAGTGGTATTCCATTTTTCAGGATATATGAAATGAGTCACAGGCATTGTTGTAGTGCCATCTAACGCTGTGTATTCAGTATCATACTGCATGTAATTTGACATTGCAACCGAGATTAAATATTGAGCGATTGGATATCTGACAGCCCATTTATATGTTTTGGTGTTGTTCCCATTCTCAACAACTTCAACTAATTTACCATTGGAAACCGAAGTAAAGTAAGAGTTAGCTGTAATCCAAATATCTGCTGAATCAGGTTTGTCAGCCGGAGTATCTTTGCAAGGCCACCAATCAGGTGAACCATACGGTTCGCTTAATGACCAAATGATAGGATTTCCGTTATGGGTTGAATATTCAAAACTTCCTAAACCGGTTGCATCTGGAACACCGTGATAATATACGGTTACATCAAAAGCCTCACCTTCATTAAGGGTGGTTGGCAATGTTATGTAAATTTTATTTCCAGTTCTATTGGATGTTACTGCCCCAAGTGACGACTTTGCAGAATCGAAACTCATATTACTTGTTAAATCCATGTAAAAAGTGTTAAAACTACCTGATACAGCTTTTGCTTGCATCAATACAGAACCTGAAACTTTGTTTGTAGTAAAAAACACATGGTCGAAAAAAAGGTCTAATTTATAATAAGTCACATCGTATGTGGAATCGGCGGGGTATTTTACTTCCAATATTTTTGGATTTGAAGTAAGGTTTTGTCTTCCAACTTTAGTGGCTCTTTCTTGAGCAAAAAAGTTAAAAAACGTAAAAACCAATAAGATTGTAAAGATAGAACGCATGTTACCTCGTTGTATTATATAATTTTAAACAGGATAAGCAAGTTAAGGAATTTTTAAATATTAAAAAGGCAAAAAATTCTTCTTTAGTGAAATACATAACAACTAAAATTAATTATATAATAAGTTAATACAAATAATGCTTTTAGCTGAAAATAATATAATTTAATATTATATTTAAGATTAAAATATGAACAATTGAGCCGGAATAATGGAAGAAACAAACGTAACACTTGAAATGGCATTAAACCATGGTTTAACTGAAGAAGAATACAGTAAAATTATTAAAATTTTAGGGCGTGAACCAAACTATACTGAATTAGGGATATTCAGTGTAATGTGGAGCGAGCATTGTAGTTATAAAAACTCA
Organism: Melioribacteraceae bacterium; assembly: GCA_963663265.2. Lineage (GTDB taxonomy): Bacteria > Bacteroidota > Ignavibacteria > Ignavibacteriales > Melioribacteraceae > JAEXOD01. Next base: position 755,560 of record CAXXXM010000002.1, on the reverse strand, counting down.
ATTGCACAATTAAAAACTTTACCTCGTTCAGGTGGGAGATTATTAGTTGGTGCCGGTGAAGAGAATGCCGGTTTAGTAGATATTGGTGGGGGTCAGGCAATATGTTTTAAGATTGAAAGCCATAATCACCCTTCTGCTGTTGAACCGTATCAAGGAGCCGCAACAGGTGTTGGCGGTATTCTGCGAGATATTTTTACTATGGGTGCAAGACCAATTGCATCGTTAAATTCTTTACGTTTTGGCTCGTTGGAAGACAAAAGAACAAGATATTTGTTTGAAGGAGTTGTTAAAGGGATAGGCGATTATGGAAACTGTTTTGGTGTTCCAACAGTTGCCGGTGAAGTTTATTTTGATAAATGTTACAAAGGGAACCCTTTAGTAAATGCAATGGCTGTTGGTATTGTTAATACTGATAGAACTGCTTCAGCAACTGCTAAGGGAGCTGGTAATAAGGTTATGATTGTCGGTTCTTCAACCGGAAGAGATGGTATTCATGGAGCAACTTTTGCCTCTGAAGAGATTTCTGAAAAATCTGAATCAAAGCGTCCTTCCGTACAAGCAGGCGATCCATTTACCGAAAAATTATTGCTCGAAGCTTCTTTAGAAGTAATCCGTGCCGGATATCTAATAGGTATTCAAGATATGGGAGCTGCGGGTATTTCTTGTTCTACTTCTGAGATGAGTGCAAAAGGTGAAAGCGGAATGAGGATTGATTTAAGCAAAGTTCCATTAAGAGAAAAAGGGATGAGTGCTTATGAAATTATGCTTTCGGAAAGTCAAGAAAGAATGCTTGTGGTTGTAAAACCGGGTTATGAAGAAAAAGTAAAAGCTATTTTTGATAAATGGGATCTAAATTGCGAAATTATAGGTGAAGTTACTGATGATGGAATGTTAGAAATTCATTATGAAGGTGAACTTAAAGCAAAACTTCCTGCTTATGATTTAGTATTGGGTGGCGGAGCTCCTGTTTACATTAGAGAACAGAAAAAACCGAATTATATTGATGAAGTTCAAAATTTTGATCTTACTTCTGTTAATGAGCCTGAAAATATTGAAGAAGTATTTAAAAAAATATTCTCATCCCCAAATATTGCTTCAAAAAGATGGGTTTACGAACAATATGACTCAATGGTAAGAACAAATACTGTTGTTGGTCCCGGCAGTGATAGTGCAGTAATTTATATTAAAGGAACAAATAAAGCAATTGCAACAAAAACAGATTGCAATGGAAGATATGTTTACTTGAATCCAAAAGAAGGAACAAAAATTGCCGTTGCCGAGTCAGCACGTAACGTAGCTTGTTCCGGTGGTTTACCTTTAGCAATCACAAATTGTTTGAATTTTGGAAATCCTTACAAACCGGAAGTGTATTGGCAGTTTGCTCAGGCAATTGAAGGTATGGGTGAAGCTTGCCTAAAGTTTGATACTCCTGTTACCGGTGGCAATGTTAGTTTTTATAATGAAAGTCCCGATGCCTCAGTTTATCCAACACCTGTTATTGGAATGGTTGGTTTAATTGAAGATGTGAAAAATGTAACTACTGCTTTTTTTAAGAAAGCAGGTGATATCATTTACGTTTTGGGTGAAGATAAAGAAGAAATTGGTGGAAGTGAATACTTAGCTATTCAGCATAACTTAGTTACAGGTAAAATACCTGTTATTGATTTAGAAAATGAAATTAATCTACAAAAAACAATCTTAAATTTAATTGATTCTCAAGTAGTTAATTCTGCCCACGATATTTCTGAAGGAGGTATTATATCTGCAATAGCAGAATGCTGTATAATAAACAGAGAAAATTCTATTGGTGCAGATGTTGTTATTCCAATTAAAACACGTAAAGATTTTTCATTGTTTAGTGAAACTCAATCGCGTGTTATTGTTACAATTTCAGAGAGTGATAAAGCTGAGTTTGAAAAAATTTGTAATGCAAATAAACAATCGTTTTTAGAAATAGGAAAAACAACTAATGGCAAGTATAATATTAATGAGTATAGTTTTGATTTGAACGAACTAAAAGAATTATATTATTATTCTATTTCAAAGAGTATGAATGAGTAAATTCAAATTTTTTAGATTTATCGGACAGTATATATCGCTTGTTAGTTTTAAAAAGATATTAGCTTTTTTTAAGCATTATTTTGGTGGAATTTATTATAGAATGGATGACCACCATCTGTTTTTATCGGGTGGTGGTTTAGCCTTCTCAATTTTTTTATGTATCATCCCTTTTATATTTATCATTTTTGCAATTCTGGGTAATATTTTAGATAGTGTGGAAATTAAACAGCAGGTTATTCATCTTATTGATACTGTTATTCCTTATCCAGAATATTCCGAATATGCAAAAAAAATAATAACTTCGCGAATTTCAGAAATGGTTGGATTTAAAAACATGGCTGCTTATATAGGTGGAGTTGGATTATTTTTTACTGCAAGTGGTCTTTTTAGTGGTATGCGTACCGTGTTGAATGCAATATTTGGATTTGAAAAAGACAAAAGTGTACTTGTTGCAAAATTGCGCGATTTTGGGATGGTTTTGCTTTTAATTGTTTTTATTTTCCTTTTAACTTTTGTACTTCCGTTGTTACGTTTAATAATTGATTTTGCTGACAAAATACCGGTTCTATCGTGGTTTAAGTTAGGGAGTTTTTTAGATACGGTTTTTTCTATTACGTCTTTAGTTTTGATTTTTTCTTTATTTTATATATTTTATTATGTTATTCCTTATGCAAAAGTTGGTAAAGTTGTACCGGCTATTTCGGCATTTTGGGCAACGTTGTTATGGGATTTAGCCCGAAGGGGATTTGGTTATTATCTTTATCATGTTGCAGATTATGGGAAAATATATGGTACATATACTTTAATAATTGTTGTTGCTTTTTGGATATATTATTCTTCAATATTATTCATCTTAGGGGCTGAAATAGGACAGTTATATAGGGAAAGAAATATAATTAACAAGTGATTTTAACATTATCAATTTATTTTTGATTAACTATGAAAAAGATTCCACTAAAACTTTTACTTTTCTTAGCTTTGAATATTTTAGTTGTAAATAGTATTTCAGCTCAAATAGGACAAGTTGTCGGTAAAACAATTGTTACCGAAATATTAGTAAACAATAATTCATTAGATCCAGAAAGTTTTAAAACTTTTAATATAGGTCAGAATGATAATATTAAAATTAAATTTGATTATCAAATTGATGACCCTACTGCCACAATAAATAGTGTCCGTGCATTATTAAATGGTGCTCCCATCAACAATATAAATTTAAGCAATAAGTTTATTGAGTTAACAAACTTAATTCCGGGGAAAAATATATTAAAACTGCAAGGAACTCTTTTAACAGGGAAAGAATTATTTCCTATCATTTTAGAGTTTACTGTTAGCAAAGGAGCGGAAAAAGAAGCAGTTCAAGAAGAATCTAAAAGTGATTTTGATATGTCATACGTTTTATATGGACTAATAGTACTTCAATTTGTGATCATAATTGTTTTATTGTTAAGAAAATCAAACAAAACAAGCTCAACCACAAATTCAAATAATGAAGTTGAAACGGATAGTGCTGGAAATAAAATAAAACAAGTAAGCAGCGACATACAACATGCATATGAACAATTAAAGAAAAAATTAAAAGTCTTGGAAAATGAAAACTCTTTTCAACGATCACAAATTAGAGAGCTTAAAGAAAGGATTTCGGATTTAGAAAACGCAAATTTAAAATTAGCAGAAAAGAAAGATAAATTGGTTGAAAGCAAACAACAGCTTGAAGAAATACAAAATCATAAAGAAGAATTATTTGCTATTGCCATCCATGATATAAAAAATCCTGCCGCAGCAATAAAAAGTTATATTGAGTTAATTCAATCATATGATTTAAATGCAGTTGAGCAAAGCGAAATTATGGAATCAATGATACGTTCATCTGAGCAAATTGTTGAATTAGCTCATGAGATGACATCTGTAATTGCTCAATCACAACCTGAACCTTTAGTGAATTTAGAGATGTCGTCATTAAAAAAGATTATTGACTCGGTTTGTACTCAAAACAAAGGATATGCTTTAAAAAAAGAAATAAATCTCATTAATAAATCTTCAATGGATTTACCAAATACTAAACTTGATCCTAATAAAATGGAAGAAGTGTTAGATAATTTGATTAACAACGCAATTAAGTATGCACCAAAAAATACCTTTGTAAATATTAGTACTTTTTTTACCAGCGATAAAATAACAGTTGAAATTGTTGATAATGGAGTTGGTTTATCCGAAGAAGATATAAGGCGGGCTTTTACCAGAGGTGGAAAGCTAAGTTCAGTTCCTACTGCCGGCGAAAAAAGCAGCGGATTAGGCTTGTGGATTGTTAAAAAAATTATTGAAGAGCATGGTGGAAGAGTTTGGGTTAAAAGTAAACTTGGACATGGTTCAACTTTTGGATTTGAATTACCTGTTGTAAAAGAATAGTTGTTTTTATTTAATTATTAATAACTATAACTTTATTGTTTTATGTTCGTCTAATTTTAAAAAGTGAATATCATTGTTTATTTGCTTTAAAAAAATTACTATATTCAACAACTATAATTTATTTAAGAGGTGATTATGGGAAACACAGTTTATACTTATGCGGGTTTTTGGAAAAGATTTTTTGCTTATATAATCGATTCAATTCTTGTTAATGTAGCAATAAGTGTTGTTTTTTTTCCAATAGCAGCAATTGCAGGTCTTTCTCTTTTCCCCCATGGAGCTGTTATTAACGAGGATTTTTCAAGCATTTCGTATATGCAGCATACCGATATGGAAGAATTGGCAATTCTATCCGCTTTATTAATTGGCGTTTTAGTGTTATCCTTATTAGCAGTAGTTATTAGTTGGCTTTATTTTGCGTTGATGGAATGTTCATCAAAAAAGGCAACACTTGGCAAAATGGCATTAGGATTAATTGTTACAGATATGACCGGAACAAGGTTGAGCTTTGGAAGAGCAAGCGGTAGATTTTTTGGCAAAATTCTTTCGGGGCTGATTCTTAATATTGGCTTTATTATGGCAGCATTTACTGAAAAAAAACAGGCTTTACATGATATGCTTGCCGGAACGCTTGTTTTAGAAGTTAAGAGACATGGTTCAATTGAAAATTTAGATTTATAATGAATGAATTAAAGAAAACCTTTTTGTTAGTTACCGCATTTTTTATCTCTTGTTCAGTATTTGGACAAAACTTAAAAAAAGTAGTTTTTACTACACATTGGATTCCTCAAGCACAGTTTGCAGGATATTATTATGCTAAAGAAAAAGGCATTTATAAAAAGTATGGGCTTGATGTTGAGATTAAATCTTCAGGAATTACTGAATCCTCACAGGATTTGCTTGCCTCAGGTAAAACAGACTTCGCGTTGATGTTTTTTTCAACTGCTTTAACAGAAAGATTAAAAAATATAGATATTGTTAATGTTGCTCAACTTTCTCAAAAATCAGCTTTAATATTTTTAGCAAAAAAAAGTAGTGGAATTAGAATTCCCGAAGATTTTGAAGAGAAAAAAGTTGGTATATGGAAAACAGGATTCGAAGAAATTCCCCGTGCATTTTTTAATAAGTATAAATTAAATGTTGAAATAGTTCCTTTGTCATCTTCTGTTAATTTGTTTGTTCTTGGTGCAATTGATGTTATGACTGTTATGTGGTATAATGAATATCATACTGTATTAAATTCGGGATTTAACGAAGAGGAATTAATACCGTTTTTCTTTAGTAAGCATGGTTTAGATGTTCCGGAAGATGGTATATATTGTAACAGAGAGTTTTATAAAAACAACAAAGAGACAACAGAAAAATTTGTTAAGGCAACTTTAGAAGGGTGGAAAGAAGCGTTTAAACATCCAAAAGAAGCCCTTGACATAGTAATAAATTATATGAGTAAAAGTAAAATTGCTGCTAATAGAGCACATCAAAAATGGATGCTTGATAGAATTGAAAATGTTTTTATGCCAACCGATAAAAGTTATAAGTTAGGAGTGTTTTCGGAAATTGATTTTAATAAAACAATAAATATTTTATCAACCGGAAAAGAAAAAAGTAAATATCCTTTGTATCATGAATTTGTGATTATTTTGTGACAATGCTGAAAAATAAAAGTTTATCATTTAAGTTAAATACTTACATTTTAATGGTTATTTCTGTAATAGCAATATTTATATTTGCTGCATACTCTTTTATATCAAAAGAAATAAGACTAAAAAATGTTCAGGAAAATGCAAAAAATTTAACTTATAATAATGCAAATAAAATTGAAAAAATACTTAAGTCGGTTGAAAAAATAACTGAAAGTATTGCTATTGTGATGGAACATACATCGGTTAATGATTCTGAACTTGATAGTTTAATAAAAGCAATAGTCGCAAAGAATAATGAAATTTCCGGTTGTGCAGTTGCCTTTGAACCGTTTAAGTATTCCTTATCTATACAAAAACATTCCCCTTATTATTTCAAAGATGGCAAGGAAATAAAAAAAACTAACTTAGCAGTTGAATCACTTGAATACTTTTATTATGATTGGTACCAAATACCAAAATTATTAAATCATTCAATTTGGAACGAGCCATATTTTGATGAAGGAGGAAATGGGAAGCTGAAATCATCGTTTTCTGTACCATTCTATAAGGGGGAACACATAAGTAGTAATATGGTTGGAATAGTTTCTGTAAATATATCTTTGGATTGGCTGCAAGATATTATTGGAAATATAAAGATATATGAATCGGGTTATGCATTTTTGTTGAGTAACAGAGGAACATTTATTACTAATCCAAATAAAAATATGATTTTGAATGAAAGTATTTTTAGTGTAGCTGAAGAGTACGAACAAAAAGAACTTAGGACAATGGGGCGTAAGATGATTAAAGGAGGGGATGGATTTGTTTTTGTCCCTTATTATATTGAAAAAGAAGATTGTTGGTTTAGTTACGCTCCGTTACCTTCAATTAATTGGTCAATTGCAGTAGTAATTCCTGAAGTGGAATTGTTTGCATCGTTGAGTTATTTGAATAAAATAATTCTATTAATTGGCATTGTGGGAATAATTGTATTATTTATTACTATTATTGTAATATCTCGCTCCATGACATTACCATTAAGAGCAGTAACAGGAATAGCCGATAAAATATCCAACGGTAATATTTCTGCTGCGGTTTCTGAATTAAAGAAAGTAGAAATAAATAATAAGGCAATTCAAAAACTTCTAATTAATAGCAATGAAAAATCAAAAGATGAAATATCGCAATTATTTGCTGCTGTTGGAAAAATGACTTACGATTTAAATACTCTGCTAAATAGAGTTGTTGAGTCAGTTGAAAATGTAACAACATTAAGGAATAAAATTGTAAGCTCAATTAGACAATTAGAAACAACCGTAACAGAACAGGCAGCCTCTACAAATGAAGTTAATGCAACAACCAATCAAATATCGGCAACAGTAAAAAGCTTGGCTAATACAATGGGGGATGTTTCTATTGTTTCAATTAATGCTGCTGAATCTACAACTAATGGACTTCAAAATGTAGCTGAAATTAAAAATACTATGGGTAATCTTACTGATTCGGTTAACCAAATATCTGAAAAACTTAAAAATATAGATTCAAAAGCCGGTAATATAGCTAATATCATTTCAACAATTACCAAAATTGCCGATAAAACTAATTTACTTGCCCTTAATACTGCAATTGAATCTGAAAAAGCCGGTGTGTATGGAGCAGGTTTTACCGTTATTGCCCAAGAAATACGCAGGCTTGCAGACCAGACGGCTATTGCTACTTTAGACATTGAAAAAATAGTTGATGAGATGCAGGAAAGTGTTAAAGAGGGAGTATCTACGGTAACCAAGCATACTGAGGAAACAATCAATAGCAGTGATAAAATTAATAGACTTAGTTTAAGTTTAGCAAAAATAATAGAACAATCAAAAAATTTAACTCCTCAATTTGAATTTGTTAATCAAGGAATGCAACAACAGTCAGAAGGAGCTTTTCAAATAAGCGAAGCTATGGGGCAGCTTAATGCAGTAGCTAAACAGACTAAAGGTTCGTTAGTTGAATTAAATGAAATAACAATAGACTTGAATAAAGCCATTAATGAGTTGCAAAAAGAAGTAGGAAAATTTACAGTATAGCTATGAAATTATAAAAAATGTACCGGCAATCATTATTGCTGTTGCAATAGCTTTTTGCAATAACTTTGATTCGTTAAATAATTTTCCACCAATAAGAGCCGCAAAAAATACTGATATCCTTTTTACAGCTAATACTAAGGCAACAGCAGGAGCAACTTTTATAGCTTCTATCTGCGTATATCTATACCCAATTGTTAAAACCGCCACAAGTATTATCCAAAACCACCATTCTCGTTTTGTATTTCTTAATACTTTTATTGGATTTTTCTTTATTACTAATGCTGCGATGAAAAAAATTATTCCCGTAAAAAATTGTTGATAAAACAAAAATACTTGAGGTGATACTTTGGGGCTTTTTAATATATACTTATCCAATATTGATGTTATAGTAAACAAAAATAATGCTGCCCCAATAAACTTGTAGTTTTTTGATTTAAAAAATGTTAAAAAAGGCTCTAAAAAGGCTTTCTTATTTTGCATTTCAAGAATGTATGTTCCCAATAATAACATACTCATACCGGCAAGTTGTAATAATGTTAATGTTTCTCCCATAAAAATAAATGCAAATAAGGCAATAAATCCGGGTGTTAAAACCAATAAAGGTAGGGCTTTGCTTAACTCTAAATTTTTTAATGAAAGCATTACAAAATAAAAAGCTGCCGAATTTAATAATGTTTTACCAAATAATACAAATAAATAATTGCTTGGAATTTCTAAAACGTTAATGAAAAATAAAAATGGAAGAGTAAAAAGAAGGTTAAATAAAGAATTTAATAATGAAAACTCAAAGGCTTCCATTTTAAATAAAATTTTCTTTTCAGATATTGTTGAAATTGCTGAAAGTAAAGCAGATGAGAAAGCAATTAAAAACCATTCCATATAATACCATTCTAAATTTAATAAAATAAATCCCCCTTAAAAATAAGGGGGAAGTAATAAGTCTAACTAAAATAACATAAAAATAAAATTACCAATTTAAGCTTACTTTAGCAAAGAAATTTCTACCTGGCTCTAATTTTATAATACCACGATTTGTTGAAAGACTGTTTCTATATGATTTATCTGTTATGTTTTCAACACCGGCTGATATTTGAAGCTTTACCAAATATAAATCAATCGGCATCGAATTTAAGTAAATATCATATGTAACATAACCCGGTGTATGTACATTCCATGTTGCAGGGTTTGTTGATACTTTTCCATTAGTTTGCGAGTCAAATATGCTTGCTGATAAATCAACTGAAACATATTCAAAATAATTTGTTCTAATTCCAAGTTTTCCATTTAATGGAGGAATATCAGTTAAATCTAAATCCCTATCGGTATCTTCACCTCTACTGTACGTTCCTGAACCATAAAGAACAGTATTTTGATAAAGTTCATATTCAAAACTAAAATCAAATCCATATATACGTGCTTTACTAACATTGTTCTTAATAAATAAACTATCAGCAACAACTTGTTCATCAAGAATAAAATTATTAATATAGTTAACAAATAAGTTAAGTTTAAATGATAAGTTATTTAACCAAACACGTGTTCCTAAATCAAAATAATAACCATCTTCAGGTTTTAATTCAGGATTACCTAAATATATAACCCCACCTAAATCGATGTATTGAAATCTTTCTTCAAGAGCAGGGGCACGGAATGAACGAGCAATGTTTAACGTAAAATCAAGAGATTTTGTTAATTTATAAATGGTACCTAAGTTTGCACTCCATGATATATCGGAATTGTCACTTTCAGCAAAAGAACCACCGGGTGTTGTAGGAGGATTGTTATTAACAATACCATTAGAAATAATTGCTATCGGATTTTTAACCTCATCGTTTTTTACATTAATTTGGTCAATACGTCCTCCAAGTGTAAAATTCAATTTTTTATCTAAAAGAGAAAATTCGTCTTGAGCAAACAAACCAATACTTCTGTATTTTGAATTAGGAATAGGTTTATCGATAATAGTTTTTTTTGCTGTTAAGTTGATTCTCTCTCTTATTCCATCATATTCACGCTGCCAAGCATCAATACCAACAATTAAATTATTAGAGCCAAATACCCAGCTTGTTTGTAACTGTACACCATTTGTAGTGTGGTCGGCAGAAGGTTTATTTATTGTAACAGCGTTTGGTTTTAATTCAACATTTCTATTGATTAATTGATGGAAAACTTTAAAATTTAATGTTGCTAAATTTGGGAATAAATTATAAGCTTTGTATTCTAAACTGTATAATTCTCTTTTTTCGTCAGGGTAACGAGCAGAAGCATTAGTAGGAAAAGCTGCTCCTCCGGGAATTCCAACATCTTCAGCTTTAAATATTTGATAGTTGGCAATAAACTCGTGATTTTCAAAAGGTCTATACCCAACTGTAGCAAAAATTGAATTATCATGGAATTGACTATTTAATATTTCTCCTTCCGGTGTGTCTGTGTTTTGTGCATTTCTAATAGTACCGGAAACTTTTGCAAACCAGTTTTGGGCACCCGCATTTAATACTATACTGTTAGAAACTCCTTTATTAACTGAGCTATAACTGCTTGAATATGAACCACTAAAATATGAATTACCGGAAAACAAGTTTTTGTTTGTAATAATATTTACTACACCACCAACAGCTCCTGTACCATAAAGAGAGGATGCCGAGCCTTTAATTACTTCAATACGTTCAATTGTTGCTGGATCAATTAATGAAAATGAAGCTGCTACATTATTTGCTGTTTCTACTCGGTTTCCATCAATTAAGGTAACAACTGCTTCTTTGCTAAATCCTCTTATATTTATTCTTGTTCCCCAGATTCCGTCTCTTCCTAAATTTATACCCGGTTCATTTTTTAATAAATCCACTAAAGTTGTTGAAGGCTTAAACTTAAATTCCTCATTTGTTAAAGCTATCAAGGGTATTGAAACATCTCTAAGTTGTTTATCAAATTTTGTACTTGAAACAGTTATTTCGCCAAGGTGGATTGGAGTTGGTTCAAGTTTAATAATCCCCAAATCTATATCTTTGCCTGTTATTTCAACTTGTTCCAAAACCGTTGAAAAACCAACATTTGAAAATGTAATTGTATAAATTCCATCATTAATTGATGAAATATTAAAAGAACCATCTTTATCTGTGCTTGTGCTGTATTTAGTTGTTGAAACTATTACGTTAACATTAGCAACAACTTCAGATGTTTTACTGTTTACAACTTTTCCTTTTATGGATGCATGCTGTCCAATAATTAAGCTTGTGCTTAATATTAATATGACTAATAGTAGTTTTGTGTATTTCATATATTCCTCATTTATATTTATAAATTTAACGTTGTCGCTTTAACTTTTACAGATTTTATTTGTCCTAATTTCCCACTTAAAGCACCAATTTCATCTGTTGTCATTATAAGAATAACAAAGATTATAGAAGCATTTGTATCGGGAATAGGGTATCCGGTTCTTAAAACAATTTTTTCGGCATATTGGTGCAATAATTCACCAACAAGTTTGTATGATAAGTCTCTGTCGTAAATTGATATGGTAAGTGTGTGGTATTTTGAGTCCATAAAAAAATCTCCGTCTTTTTTAAATACCAAAGAACGGAGATTTTCCATTAAACTCTAACTCCATCCCTTGATATTAGATTATTCCTTTATCACAGGATTTTGTAAAACTTTTATTTGTTTTCCCTTCTGATACAGTTATTTGCTTCAGAACGGAAGTAATTGTCTTTTTCTATAACAAAATTAATACAAAATAAACGGACTGTCAAGTATTATTAAAGGGGATAGTGTGTCCTGTTTATAATTTAGGTGATAACTTTTAATATTTTGTTTATCTTTAGATATTTAATTTCAAAATTGTTATGTTATCAAATAGGTTAGTGAAATACTATTCTTCTTTACTCCATAAAAAATATAGAGTTCAAGAAGGAAAGTTTATTGTTGAAGGGAAAAAACTTGTTCAAGAAGGGTTGAATAGTGAATTTAGTCCTGAAATTGTTATTGTTACCGATGAATTCTTTAAGCAAAATAAAGAGTTTATGGAGTTTGTTAAAAAGCGTTCAATTATTGAAAGAATTGCTAACGAAGATGTTGATAGATTGAGTGATACAAATACTCCACAAGGCATTTTTGCAATTTTTGATAAAAAGAATGTTGATTTAGACTTTAAGTCAGAATCTGTTATAATTGGGCTTGAAAATATAAACGATCCGGGAAATATTGGTACCATTATAAGAAACTGTGATTGGTTTGGTATTAAAGAAGTTTATTTAAGCATGGGTTGTGCTGAAATTTATAATCCTAAAACTATCCGCAGCAGTATGGGGGTCTATTTTTCATGTAAATTTTTATGAGGAAATAAGATTTATTGACCATATAAAATATTTGCAGAACGAAGGATATACTTGTTTTTCTACTGATTTAGAAGGGGAAAATTTGTACGAGTTTAATTTTCCTGATAAATCATTTATTATTTTTAGCAACGAGGCAAATGGTCCGGCAAAGGATGTATTAAAAGCAGTTGACAAAAAACTTAATATCCCAAAATTTGGTTCAGCAGAATCATTAAACGTTGCATCGGCTTCCGCAGTAATTATCAGCGAAATTTCCAGGAGAAAATCATTTGGTAAATAATATTAAATGCGTTGTTTTTGACTTAGATGGTACATTATTTAGTTCTCATAAAAATATTTATTATGCTACTGTAAAAACTTTTGAAGATTTGAATCAACCAGTAGAAATTGATGAACAAGTTTTTTACACAAAAATTGGGTTACACTTCCAAGATATATTTGACCAGATGAATATTAAAGTGAAAGATGTTGAACATTTTATAAAAGTGTATAAAACAAATTATTTTAAGTTTATTGACTATTCAGAGCCTTATCCAAATTTGCTTGACACTTTAAAATATCTATACTACAATAATTATAAAATAAGTTTGCTTACCACAAAATCGCAAGAGCAAGCTGAGCTAATATCAAATCACTTTGAAATAGAAAAGTATTTTAGTGTTATATTAGGGAGAAAACCGGAAATAGAAATAAAACCTTCTCCACAGCCTTTGTTTTATATTGCAGACAAGCTGCAACTTAAGATAGACGAAATTATTATGGTTGGTGATTCTGAAATGGATGTTTTATGTGGGAAAAATGCTGGAGCGGCAACATGTGCCGTTACATATGGATATAGAACGGTTGAGGAATTAAAATTGCATAATCCCGATTATATGATTGATGATTTGAGTGAGTTGAAAGCGATTTTATAAGGTTTGTTTTAAAACAAAAACTGCTAAGCAAAAAATCTACTTAGCAGCCTTTGAGGTATTTGAGTTGAGTAGTATTATAACAAACAAAAATTTATTTTCTATTATATATCATAGTACAAAGCAAATTCATAAGGATGAGGTAATAAAGACATTGGTTTAATCTCTTTTTCAATTTTATAATTAATCCAAGTATTAATAACATCTTCAGTAAATACATCTCCTTTTAATAAAAATTCGTGATCTTCAGCCAATGCTTTTAATGCAGCACTTAGTGATTCAGGAGTTGAAGGAACATTCTTTAATTCCTCTGGAGACATATCATAAATATCCTTTTCCAATGGATTCACCTGGGTCGATACGATTTAACACTCCATCAATACCAGCCATTAAAATAGCGGAGAAAGCTAAGTAAGGATTTGATGAAGCATCGGGGCAACGGAATTCAACACGTTTAGCTTTTGGAGAATTGGAATACATAGGAATACGGATTGACGCACTTCTGTTTCTTTGTGAGTATGCTAAGTTTACAGGAGCTTCGTAACCGGGAACTAAACGCTTGTATGAGTTGGTTGTTGGATTAGTGAGTGCTAATAAAGCAGGGGCATGTTTTAATAAGGCCGCCTATAAAATATAAAGCCATTTCGCTTAATCCTGCATAACCATTACCATAAAATAATGGTTCTCCTTTTTTCCATAAACTTACATGTACGTGCATACCGCTCCCATTATCACCAATAATTGGTTTTGGGCATGGTAAGTCACGCTTTTGTTGTACAAACGAGCTGTATTTTTAACAATATATTTGAATAACAATAATTGGTCTGCAGCTTTAATAATAGGAGCGTATCTTAAATCAATTTTCGCATTGACCACCACTTGCAACCTCGTGATGTTGTGCTTCAACAGGAATACCAATATCCATTAAACGCAAGCACATTTCATTTCTTAAATCCATTAACGAATCTGTAGGAGGAACAGGGAAATAACCTTCTTTAAAGCGTGGTTTGTAGCCTAAGTTTGGGTTTTCGTCTCTTCCGGTATTCCAACGTCCTTCGTCAGAATCCAAAAAATAAAACTGACTGTTAGGAGTTGTGTCAAATCTAACATCATCAAAAACAAAAAACTCTGCTTCAGGTCCAAAAAATGCAGTATCAGCTAAGCCGGTTGATTTTAAATAAGCCTCTGCTTTTTGAGCAATATTTCTTGGGCAGCGTGAGTACTTTTCTTTTGTAGATGGTTCATAAACATCGCATACCATACTAATAGTTGCGGCTTCAATAAAAGGATCGCGTATCATTGTTTCCGGGTCGGGCATAATCAACATGTCGCTTTCGTTAATTGCTTTCCAGCCCCTCATTGAAGAACCATCAAATCCAATTCCATTATCAAATGAATTTATATTAAATTCAGCAGCAGGGATTGTTAAATGTTGCCACTGACCGGGGAAATCCATGAATTTAAAATCTACAAACTTGATATCATTATCTTTGATGTAATCAATTACTTTTTGTGTATTTGATTTTGTTTTTGGCATTTTAATTACTCCATTTATAAATTTATTTTTGTTGACTCTTTTATGGTTGAAAGCACAAACGATGTTACAGTTCTGTTAACACCGGGCCATGATTGTATTTTGCTAAGTAACATTTCAAGCGATTGAGTATCCTTAACTAATGCTTTTAACATGTGAGAGCCATCTCCGAGAATTGAATAACATTCCAATATTTCGGGAGTGTCTGTAATGTTTTCCGCCAATTGAGGGTAATTTTTTGAAGAATCCATAATAATGGAAATAAACGCCATTATGTCATAATTAAACAATTTTTTGTTTAATTTAGCATAATAACCTGTAATTACTCCATTATCTTCTAATTTTTTCATTCTATCGCTTAATGATGGAAGTGATAAACCAACCTTCTCGGCAATTACACTTCTTTTTGTTCTTCCGTTTTCTTGAAGAATATTCAAAATTTTAATATCTAAGTTATCTAATGTCATAATACTAAATTAATAAGGAAAAAATATTTTATTGGCTCAAAATATAAGGTGTTAACTGTTTTTAAGCAAATTAAATTTATGTTAACAATAAATTATTTAATTTTTTTAGGTAAAAAACTTGATTTTTTATATACCGAACGGTATATTATGGAAAATGATTTAAATTTCTATGCATGAAAACCGACAAAATATAATAAATATTGCACTAAATTTGTTTGCACTTAAAGGATATGAATCTGTTGGTGTGCAAAAAATAGTTGACCATGCCAAAGTAACCAAACCTACTTTATATTATTATTTTGGGAACAAGAAAGGTTTATTAGATGCTATTTTAGAAGAAAATTTTACTGTTTTAATTAAGGACTTGAAGGGGAAAATTAATTTAGACAAATCTTTGGAGTATAATTTAGCAATTATTGCTCATTCTTTTTTTGAATATGGAAAAAGTCACAGTTTATTTTACAGATTTCAACTAAATTTGTTTTTTTCACCTCCCGAAAATGAAACTCATAAAACCGTACTTCACTTTAATAGTATAATTTTTGGAGTTGTGGAAAGTGTTTTTCATAAAGAATTTGGATTAACATTAAACCGCAGGGTTTGTGCTAAATATGCTTTTACTTTTATTGGAATTATTAATAATTATATTTCATTATACTTGAGTGGTTTGCTTGCTTTAGATGATCAAGCAGAAAAAGATGCTGTTAATCAATTTTTATTTGGAATAATCAAAAAATAAAATTTTTTATAATTTTTATATACCTAACGGTATGTATAGGAGAAGATATGAATTCTTATAATGATTTAATTTTTTACCATATTTATCCTTTGGGATTTTGTGATGCCTTATATAAAAATAATTATCAAGAATATGGTAATAATAGGCTTAACCAAATTACTGAATATGCAGCTCACGTTGAATTGATGGGGTGTAATGCCGTTTATATTGGACCTGTTTTTGAGTCAACCTTGCATGGATATGATACTATTGATTATTATTACATTGATAGGCGATTAGGAAATAATGAACAGTTTAAAATATTAGTTGAAGAATATCATAAAAAGGGGATTAAAGTAATTGTTGATACCGTGTTTAATCATGTTGGGCGTGATTTTTGGGCTTTTCAAGATGTTTTAAGAAATAGAGAAAATTCAAAATATAAGGATTGGTTTGTGGGATTGAACTTCAATTCTAATAATTGTTATGGTGATAATTTGAGTTATCAAGGATGGCATAATTATTATGATTTGGTCAAACTAAATTTGGAAAATCCAAATGTAAAAGAACACTTGTTTAATGCAGCTAAAATGTGGATTGAATATTTTAATATTGATGGTTTGCGTATTGATGCTGCCGATTGTATGAATCTTAACTTTTTAAATGAGCTATCATTACTTACAAAGGGACTAAAAAGGGACTTTTTTATTGTGGGAGAAGTTGTGCCCGGAGATTACAGAACCTTTATTAATATGGGAGGAATGGATTCAGTAACTAATTACGAGTGTTACAAAGGATTGTACTCTTCACATAACGATATTAATTTTTTTGAAATAGCATATTCTTTGAATAGACAATTTGCATGGAACGGAATTTATAACGGATTACCATTGTATAATTTTGTTGATAATCATGATGTGAATAGAATAGGGAGTATATTAAAAAAGTATACAGATATTTATACGGTTTATGGGCTTTTATTTACCATGCCCGGTATCCCATCAATTTATTATGGCAGCGAGTATGGTATTAATGGTGAAAAAAGCAATAAAAGCGATAATGATTTACGCCCATCGTTAAGTGGAATTATTCAACAAACAAAAGATGAGGAAATATTTAAAGCCATAAAGAAGTTGATTAACATAAGAAAAAATAGTAGTGCTCTAAGAAATGGAAGTTATTTGCAAATTTATTTAACCCACCAGCAAATAGGATTTATTAGAGAGGATGAAAAGGAGATAGTTGTAATATTAGTAAATTCTGCGGATAGAAGTGTTGAGCTGAAGATTGAACACGAGTTTGGGAATAAAACTGAATTTGTTGATTTACTAAATAATTATGAAAAAATATTTACTGATGGTAAAACATTATATATAAAAAACTTATATCCAAATTGGCTAAGAATTTTGTGTTATAAAAAGTAAGTGTTAAAAATTTATATTGACAAAAACAAATTGTAATGTTATTTTGCATCCTATGAAAAAAATTACTGAAACATATTATTCATTCACAAACAACCAAAATATTTGGTGGTGGTGGCATTTATCTAATTGTAGTATGACTCAGTGATTTTGGGATAATAAAGAATTATATAAAAAAAGCCTTTCTCAGTTCGCTGGGAAAGGCTTTTTTAGTTTAAATAAATTTTAAGGTAAATAATGACAATTGAAAATTTTTTAGTATTAGCAAAAGAGTATAATCTGATACCGGTTTATAAAATAATTACCGCAGATATGTTAACACCTGTTTTAGCATATTTGAAAATTAGAGAAGCCGGAAAATCAAGTTTCCTTCTTGAATCAGTTGAAGGTTCAATAAATATGGCTCGCTTTTCATTTATTGCCAAAGAACCTGAATTACTCATTATGAACAAAAAAGAAAATGTTACAATACTTAAACAAGATATAAAAGAAGAACTAAATGGGAATATTTTTGAAATAGTAAGGAATGAACTGAAAAAATACAAACAACCGGTTTTACCAGATTTGCCCGATTATACAGGAGGAATAACAGGTTTTATTGGATATGAAAATATTTCGCTAATTGAGCCAAGTGTTGTAACCAAAGCTGAGGGATTTGGAAATTACGATTCCATATTGGGGTTATATAAAACAATAATTGCATTTGATCATTATAAACATCAAGTTATATTAATTAATAATGTGTTTATTAATGAAAATTCGGATTTAGTTGAAGAGTATAATAAGGCAATTAACAACTTAAAAAGACTGAACAAAGATTTACAAAAAAATGTCGGCTTAATTTCGGACTTTAAAATATTAGAAGAAACAACAGAATCTATAAGTAATGAAGAATTTCATAAATACATTAATAAAAGTAAACAACATATTGTTGAAGGGGATATTTTCCAAATAGTACTTTCAAAAAGATTTCAATCAAAGTTTAATGGTGATACATTTAATGTATACCGTGCCTTACGAACAATCAATCCTTCTCCATACATGTACTACTATGAATTCCCCAATAATTTTTCAATAATGGGTACATCGCCGGAAAACTTAATTAAAGTAAAAAGAGGAATTGCAGAATTATTGCCAATAGCGGGAACAAGAAGAAGAGGAAAAACTGAAGAAGAAGATTTAAGTTTAGAAGAAAATTTAATGGCGGATACAAAAGAACTTGCTGAACATACAATGTTAGTAGATTTAGGTAGAAACGATTTGGGGCGTGTTTGTGATTACGGAACTGTTGAAGTGGTTGAACATATGAAGGTACAGCGTTATTCGCATGTAATGCATATAGTTTCTAAAGTGCAAGGTAGAATGAGGAAAGATAAAGATGTGATTGATGCATTACTTGCTTGTTTTCCGGCAGGGACAGTAACAGGTGCCCCAAAAATTAAAGCTATGCAGTTGATTGAAGATTTTGAGAATTTAGAAAGAAACGTATATGCAGGGGCTGTTGGTTATTTTGATTTTTCGGGTAATATGGATATGTGTATTGCCATTAGAACTTTGTTTGCAAAAGATAATACAATCTTTTGGCAGGCTGGTGCCGGTTTAGTTGCTGATAGTAAACCGGAATTGGAAACCAAAGAAATAAATAATAAAGCTGCGGTAATGGTTAAAGCATTAAAATATGCGGAGGTAATTGATGAAAATTTTAGTGATTGATAATTACGATTCATTCACATTTAATCTTGTTCAATTAATTGGTCTTTTTACTAAAGATATAATTGTTAAAAGAAATGATGAAATAACAATAAATGAGATAAATGGAATAGCACCTGATAAAATTTTAATCTCTCCAGGTCCAGGTAAACCGGAGAATTCAAATATATCTTTGGAAACAATTAAACAGCTGGGGAATGTATATCCAATTTTAGGTGTATGTTTAGGACACCAAGCAATTGGAATAGCTTATGGAGCAAAAGTAATTAAAGCTAAAGAGTTAATGCATGGAAAAACATCGTTAATTAAACATGATGGCAAATCGATATTTAAAAATGTACCTCAAAATTTTATTGCCACGCGTTATCATTCTTTAATAATTGAAAAAGAAACTTTACCATTTAATTTGGAAATAACAGCAGAAACAGCTGATGGCGTAATAATGGGCGTAAGGCATAAACAATATAAGGTAGAAGGTATTCAATTTCATCCTGAATCGGTATTAACCAAAAAAGGATATGACTTATTAAAAAACTGGGTTGAACAATGAAAAAAGAAATATTAGAAAAAGTAATTGAAAAAGAAGACTTAACATTGGAAGAATCGTATAATACAATGACAAGTATTATGAGTGGCGAAGTGAACAACTCGCAATTGGCTGGTTTTTTAATAGCTTTAAAAGCAAAAGGGGAAACTGCAACAGAAATTGCCGGTTTTGCTAATGCAATGAGAGAAAAAAGTATTAAAATTAACGCAGATATTGAAAATACAATTGATGTGTGCGGTACTGGTGGTGATAATTCTTCAACTTTTAATATTTCAACAGCAGCAGCTTTTGTAGTTGCCGGAGCAGGTGTTAAAGTTGCAAAGCATGGTAATAGATCGGTTTCGAGCCTATGTGGTAGTGCGGATGTGTTGCAATACTTAGGAATTGATATAAATCTATCCCCAGAAAAAACAGAAAAAGCATTAAATGAAATTGGAATAGCATTTTTGTTTGCACCAAATTATCATCCTGCTATGAAATATGCCGCTCAAGTTAGAAAAGAATTAGGAGTTAGAACTGTTTTTAATATTTTAGGTCCTATGACTAATCCAGCAAGTGTAAAAAAACAATTAGTTGGTACGTTTAGTCCGGAAGTTTCTAATAAGTTGAGTGAGGCAGCAAGTTATTTAGATTATTCACGCGTCTGTTTTTTAACTTCCGAAGGAAATATGGATGAAGTATCTTTATCCGGTTCAACAATTGTATATGATTATGAACAAATAACGGGTATTAATTTATATAAAATAAATAATGAGAGTTTTGGCTATCCGGAAATAGCAAAAGAATCAATTGCCGGGACAACAGCTGAAGCTAATGCAAAAAAAATTATGGATATTTTTGAAAATAAAACAAATAATGGGGCTTTCCATGTTGTTGCTGCAAATGCCGCTATGGGGTTGTATTCTGCCGGTTATTCAACGGATTTGAAAGAATGTGTTGTTGCAGCAGAAGATTCTATTAAATCCGGTAAAGCATTAAATAAAGTTAAACAACTAATAAATTTTAAATAGAAGTTATGAATATTTTAGATAAAATAATTGAACAAAAGAAGATAGAAGTTGCCGAATTAAAGTTTAAAAACAAAATGGCAGAGTACAAAAGCAGTAAGTATTACAACAGCCAAACTCTTTCGTTTTATGAAGCATTAAAAGGGAATGAAAAACTGAGTTTAATTGCAGAAATTAAAAAAGCAAGTCCCTCTAAAGGGATTATTAAAAAAGATTTTCATCATTTGATAGTTGCTGATATCTATAAAAAAAACAATGTTGCTGCAATATCAGTTTTGACAGATGAACACTTTTTTATGGGGAGTGTAAACTATCTTAATGAAATAGCTATTGACAAAACATGTCCATTGTTAAGGAAAGAGTTTATTATTAATGAAATCCAAATACATGAAGCAAAAGCTAATGGTGCTGATGCAATTCTTTTAATTTCTGAAATATTGGATAAGTATCAAATTAAAGATTACACTTGTTTGGCAAAAGATTTGGGTATGGATGTTCTGCTTGAGTTACACAACGAAAAACAATTGGATAAAGTTGATTATTCGGTAAATAAAATAATGGGTATTAATAATAGAGATTTAACAACATTTAACGTTGAGATATCTAATAGTACAAGAATTGCAAAGTATTTCCCCAATGAAGTGTTGGTTGTTGCAGAAAGTGGTATTAAAACGAATGATGATTTACAATACTTAAAACAGTCAAAAATAAATGCGGTGTTGGTTGGCGAGCAATTTATGGCGGCAGCAAATATTGAAAAAGCATTAAAAGAATTTCAAACCGGATTATAAAATGAAAGTGAAAATTTGTGGTATAACAAATTTAGAAGATGCTCTGTTATGTGAAAGTTTAGGAGCCTATATGTTGGGTTTTATCTTTTATAAAAAGAGTAAAAGATACGTTGAACCGGCTATGGTAAAAAGTATTACAAATAAGTTGAATAAGAGTACGCTTAAAGTTGGAGTATTTGTTGATACTCCTTTTGACCAAATTAATTCTATTAGTAAAGAAAGTGGATTAGATTTTGTGCAACTTCATGGAAGTGAATCGATTGAGTACAAAAAACAGATTAATATTCCACTTATTAAAGCTATAAAAATTAAAGAAAAATATGATGAACAATTAGTAAATGATTGGGAAGATGTAACAATTCTATTTGATACTTATAATGATAAATTAGTCGGAGGGACAGGAATTAGTTTTAACCATAATTTAATTCCAAGTGTAATGTATAAAAAATCAATAATTGCAGGTGGAATTGGAATTAATAATATTGAACAAATATTAAATAGAAATGAACTCCCTTTTGCAATTGATGTAAGTTCATCATTAGAAGAGTATGAAGGTAAAAAAGATAAGAATAAAGTAAATAAATTTTTCGAAATTATAAATATGAGTAAACGATGTTAATTTTAATGCCGTTAAACGCATCAAAAGCGGATATTGAAAAGGTTAAAAGTAAAATTATTAATAGTGGTTGTACCGCCCATGAAATTCCGGGTGCTTCAAAATTAGGGATTGGTATAACGGGTCCGAGCAATAAATTAAATATTGAAGATTTTAAGATTATGGATTCGGTGGATGAGGTTGTAAGAGTATCAAAACCTTACAAATTAGTTAGCAGACAGATGAAAAATGAAGACACTCTAATCAATATTGAAGATAATATTATAGGTGGAAAAGAATTAACTATTATCGCGGGACCTTGTTCGGTAGAAAGCAGGGAACAATTATTTGAAATTGCCGGAAAGTTAAAAGAGATGGGAGTTAAATATTTGCGTGGTGGGGCATATAAACCACGCTCAAGCCCATATGCTTTTCAAGGGTTAAAAGAAGAAGGTCTTAAATATCTTGCTGAGGCTAAAAAAGAATTTGGCTTAAAAATAGTAACAGAAGCAAAGGATACGGATACGCTTGATGCTATTGCAGAAGTATCTGATATTATACAGATAGGTGCAAGAAATATGCAGAATTTCTCTTTGTTGGAAAAAGTTGGAAAATTGGCAAATCCTATTTTGTTAAAGCGTGGACTTTCAGCCACAATAGAAGAGTTATTAATGAGTGCCGAATATATACTTTCGCAGGGTAATTATAATGTAATACTTTGCGAAAGAGGAATAAGGACTTTTGAAACGTATACAAGAAATACATTAGACTTAAATGCGGTACCAGTAATTAAACAATTATCGCATCTACCAATATTTGTTGATCCTTCACATGGTATTGGAATTGCTGATAAAGTTGGAGCAATGAGTATGGCTGGAATTGCATGTGGAGCTGATGGATTAATTATTGAAGTCCATAATAAGCCTGAAGAGGCATTGTCGGATGGATTACAATCAATTACTCCAAAGAAATTTGAAGAATTATTAAGCAAGTTAAAACAATTGGCACCAATTGTTGGGAGAGAATTATAATGAAATTACAATATGATGAAATTTACAACTTACCTGATAGCAGAGGACACTATAATAAGTGGGGCGGAAAATTTGTACCGGAAACTTTAATTACTCCATTAAAAGAATTGGAAGAAGTTTATAATAAATGTATGGAAGATGAAAGTTTTACCAGAGAACTAATTAGTTTAAATAATGAATATACCGGTAGACCAACACCTTTAACATATGCAAAAAGATTGACTGAATATTATGGCAAGGGGAAAATATATTTAAAAAGGGAAGATTTATGTCACACAGGTGCCCATAAAATAAATAATGCACTTGGTCAGATATTACTTGCAAAAAAACTTGGTAAAAAAAGAATTATTGCTGAAACAGGTGCCGGACAGCATGGAGTAGCAGTTGCAACTGTTTGTGCTAAATTTGGATTTGAATGTTTTGTATATATGGGGGAAGTTGATATAAAACGTCAAGCCTTGAATGTTTATAGAATGAAAATGTTGGGGGCAACCGTAATTCCGGTTAGTAGTGGAAGTAAGACATTAAAAGACGCAACAAACGAAGCTATTAGAGATTGGGTTACAAATGTAGAAGATACCCATTATATAATCGGCTCTGTTGTTGGTCCACATCCTTATCCAATGATTGTAAGAAATTTTCAAGCTGTAATAGGATTTGAAACAAAAGAACAAATTTTAAGAAAAGAAAAACAACTCCCTAATTATATTGTAGCCTGTGTTGGCGGTGGTAGTAATGCAATGGGAATATTTCATCCCTTTATTAATGATAAAGATGTTAAACTAATAGGTGTAGAAGCAGCCGGACTTGGAGTTGATACGGAAAAACATTGTGCAACATTAACGCTTGGTAAAGATGGAGTTTTTCAAGGTATGCGTACCTATCTTCTGCAAGATAATAATGGACAGGTGATTGAAGTGTATTCAGTTTCTGCGGGGTTAGATTATCCCGGAGTTGGACCCGAACATAGTGCCCTTAAGGACTTGAAACGTGTTGAATATAAATCTGTAACTGATAATGAAGCATTATCAGGATTAAAACTATTAACAAAATTAGAAGGCATTTTGCCGGCTTTAGAATCATCGCATGCTTGTGCATATTTGGAATATTTAATGCCAAAAACTACAAAAGATGAAATTATTATTGTAAATGTAAGTGGTAGAGGAGATAAGGATTTAAATACTATTATTGAAAATGAGGATCTAAAATAAAATGAAAATAGCAAATTATATTGATGAAATAAATGCAAAAGGGGAAAAAGTTCTTTCGGTATTTTTAACTGCGGGATACCCTGATAAAGAATCGTTTGTTGAATTAGCTGTTGATATATTAAAAAATGGGGCTGATATGTTAGAGTTGGGTGTCCCTTTTTCTGATCCGCTTGCCGATGGGCCTGTTATTCAAACTTCATCAACTGAAGCTTTATTAAATGGTGTAACCCTTACTGATGTTTTGGGTTATGTTAAGGATATTAAATCTAAAATTGATAAACCAATTATTTTGATGAGTTATATTAATCCTATTCTAAATTATGGAATTGAAAAATTTTTAGATGTTTGTAAAGTTTATGGGGTTGATGGTTTAATTTTACCTGATTTAGTAATTGAAGAGTATAATGAATTGCTTGGTGATATTAATCCTGATATAGACATTGTGTTGTTATGCACACCTACAACCCCTGATGATAGAATTAAGCAGATAGATGAACAGAGCAAGGGTTTTGTTTATTGTGTAAGTCTTAACGGCACTACAGGCGTTAGAAATCAGTTTGATGATTCAATTCTAAAACCGATTAAAAATGCTAAAAATCTAATTACTAAAAACAAAATGTTAGTTGGATTTGGTATATCCAATGAAGAGAGTGTTAAGTATTTTGCCCCTTATTGTGATGGTGTTATTGTGGGTAGTGCGGTTGTAAAATTATTGGCTGATGAAAGTTGTGGAAAAGAAAAAGCAATAGAGCTTGTAAAAAAACTAAAGAGTGCTTGTTAATTCATAAACAAATTAAACGATTTACTTAAAGAAAAATTGATACCAAAATCCTCGCTGTTTTCAAATATTGGGGCATAATCTATATTATTCCCCAATACTCTAAAGTTAACAGCTAAACAAGGTTTAAATCCGCCAAAACTATAAGAGGTACCAATTTTTATTTGTGTTTTACGTAGTACGTGTTTTTTACCATATGTTCCGTAAGACTCTGCAAAGATTGAAAAGTTATCTTCTTTATACTCAATGTTTAAACCATAAACAATTAGATCGTATTGATATGCTAAATAATTTGGATCTCCATTAATAAATGAGCCAATATTAAATGAGTAATTAAATTTATCTAAATGTTTTGAAAGTATTAAAGCAAATTCAAAATCGGTTTCATTACTTCCAACTTTTGTTGGTGTATAGACAGAGTTTGGAAGTTTAATTGAGGATAATAAACCAATTGCCGGTATATTATTCTGTTCGCTAACAAATAAAAACTTAGTTTTTATTCTCAAATCACCCCAATCAAAATTATTACCGCTAATAAATAAATTGGTTTTTACAATACCTCTCCAATTAATAATAACATCAACGTTATCGGAAATACCGTAACGTAAATCGGTAGATAAATATCTTATTTGTTTATCTGCCCACGTATTATCATTTAGTTCGTCTTTCAAAAGTAATGTAAAGCCGGTACCAATACTTAAAACATTTTTACCGCTTGTATATCCATTTTCAATAAATTTAACTTGAGCAATAATTTGCAAATTTAATAATATTAGTAATATGGCAAGTTTGTTTTTCATAAGCATTATATTTAATTTTTAAATATATGTTTTAATAAAATTTTGACAAAAATTAATTTACAAAAATTAAAATTGTTATTTTAAACAATATGAGACTAAGATGCAAAAGATAATTCTTATTACAGGAAGTACCGATGGTATTGGAAAGATGACTGCAAAAATGTTGGCTGAAAAAGGGAATATAATTATTATTCATGGTAGAAACGAACAAAAATGTATTGACACAATAAATGAAATAAAAAGCTTAACAAATAATAATCAACTTGATTATGTGGTTGGCGATTTATCGGAAATTAAAGCCGTTAAAAATCTGGCAGATTTAATTATTTCAAAGTATGAAAAATTGGATGTTTTAATAAATAATGCCGGAATCTATTCAAAAGAACAATTATTAACAATCGATAAAATAGAATCGACTTTTGCGGTTAATCATATTGCAGTATTTGTACTAACGGGCATGTTGATGCCATTATTAAAAAAATCTAATGAAGGAAGAATAGTTAATGTTGCCTCTTTAGCTCATACACAAGCCAAGTTGGATCTTGATGATTATAATTTGGAAAGAGAGTTTAATCATCGATTAGCTTATTCTAATAGTAAACTTGCCAATATCCTTTTTACCTATTATTTAGCTGATAAACTAAGTGAAGATAAAATAACAGTCAACTGTTTACATCCGGGAGTAATTGGCACAAAATTATTAAAACTTGGTTATAACATGAAAGGGGCAAGTTTAGAAGATGGAGCCGAAACATCTGTTTACTTGGCGGTTAGTGATGAGGTTAAAAACATTACGGGTAAATATTTTACTAAAAAAGCCGAAGTGCCAACCTCAAAAGTTTCGTATAATAAAACACTTCAGCTAAAACTTTGGGAACTGAGCGAAAAATTAACGGGAATGAGGTATTAAGATTTTTTTGTGAATCCCTAATAGTAATAAATGTTAAACTATGTCGATATTGTAAATAAAGATACAAGGGTATTTATTTTAATATTAGTGAGTAAAATTAACTTGACATTTAATTGATGATTAATTAATTTCAATTATTAATTGAAGGCACAATGGGAATCTAAGGTGGGTGTCTCCAATTTTATTTTTTTTGATAAATTTTTTTTATAATATAAATAATCAGTTCCACTCACTCTGGAGTGGGAAATATATTCTGTGTTTAATTTTTTCTACAAATAGATTCGCTTTTCCAAAGCGAAAAGAATTAAATATTTTTTTTATAGATTTATTGAGGAAAAAAATAATATTCTAAGAAATTTGTAAAAACGCATATTTAATCTGATAAATTTGATTTAGGTCAATCCGGAGGATTGACTTTATTGGTAGAATAAAAAAATCACTAAGAAAACTACCCATTCCGGCGGAATGGGTCTATTGGACTTTGAAGATATGAAAACACTAATAGTACTATTTGTTTTATTAACTAACCTTTTAATTGCCGAAACCCGATATGTAAGTAAAACGGGGGCAAGTATGCCCCCTTATACCTCATGGGCAACAGCATGCGATAGCTTGCAAAAGTGTTTTAACTTCTGCAATAGTGGAGATACTGTTTATATTGACAGAGGTGTTTATAGGGAAGTTATATATGTAGAAAATAAAGATTTGGTTATTGTTGGAGTTGATACAGATCAATGCATTATTGATGGAACCGGATTAGAAGGAAGTTATGATAAATATGCAATGTTTGTAGTTAAGACTTCAAAAACAACAATGAAGAATGTAACACTAAAGTTCCCAAAAGTAGATGAATCTGATAACTATACGGCTGCAGCATTCCTATATGGGGAGACAGATATATTGAATTGTATTATAGATTCTACAGTACGGGGAATAGGATTATTTAATAATAGTATCGTTAAAAATTCAATATTTCGCAATTTAGATGTAGCTATTGATATTGGCAGCCTTCCATGGATGAATTTCAAAATAAATAACAATTACTTTTATATTCTTAGTAATGGGCCAAACATGGCTGTAATAAACAATATGTCCGGTGATGGAAATTATTTCATTAATAATAATATATTCTTAAAAGATCAAGAAGATTCAGAACAGTATGCAATTAAATTGACTACTAATGAACGAGTTGAAATAAAAAATAACTTGTTTAGTCGATTCAAGCGGGCAATTTCAGAAGTTTCATATTATACAGGGGTGTATGATACAACATTTATCATAAATAATAGCTTCATTAGAAGTTCAATACTCGCTATAGTTTCTGGAAATACGCAAAAAGAATGTATTATAAAAAACAATATTATTGCATATGGTAAATGGGGAATATATGTATATGATAGTTGTCAGGTAAAAGGAGATTACAATTTATATTATAAAATATGGCAAAATCCATATTATCAAGTAACGCCGGGCGAGCATGATATAATTGCAAATCCAATGTTTGTAAATGATACCATAGCAACATATAATGGAAATTATGATTATCATTTACAAAAATATTCACCTGCAATTGATTCCGGTGATCCTTCAATATTGGATATTGATGAAACAAGAAGTGATATAGGAATGTTTGGTGGACCAGGAGGGACAAAATACCATTATATTGATTATGCTCCGAGAGCAGTTACCGGAATTAATTGCATATATAATGTTTCAGTAAATACAGTAACCCTTAATTGGAATAGTTGTGATGTTTCTGATTTTAAGAGTTACAAAATATACAGGGATATTAGTTCAAATTTTGTAATAGATAGTACAAAGCTTATTGCAGAATTGAATGAAAAGACATATAATGATGTATTTTCAAAAGGGAGTCAAAAAATATATTACAAAATCACAGCGGTTGATAGTGCCGGGAACGAAAGCATACCAAGTGCAGAAGTAAATGTAACAATAACTGGTGTGAATGAACCCGATATTAAGCTAAATTATAATTATGAATTATATCAAAATTATCCTAACCCATTTAATCCCTCCACAACAATTAGTTACAGTTTAAAAGAACCTGGAGAAGTAAGAGTAAAATTATACAACATAACAGGCCAACTATTAAAAACAATAATAGAAGGTGGAAGAGACAAGGGTTACAATGAAACAAAAATAGATTTAAGCAGTTATGCAAGCGGTATATACTTATATAGGTTAGAAGTAACGGGAAAAGGAAAAATTCCAGCGTTTAATGATTTGAAAAAAATGGTTTATGTAAAATAAAATTACTCCCACTCACTTCGGAGTGGGAAATATATTCTGTGATTAATTTTTTCTACCAATAGATTCGCTTTTCCAAAGCGAAAAAATAAAGGTTCATTGAAGCTACTGAATTATCAGAAAAATACCATTATTGAAATTATTTTTGGTCAATCCAACGGGTTTACTCTATTGGTAGAAAATAATCAAAAAAAATAAAAACCCATTCCGGCGGAATGGGTCTATATAAAGTTTTTAGCAAAAAAATGAAGTTAATTAGTTATTGGTTACTCCGGCTTATTAGTCTTTGTAGGAATTCCTAATTCTTCCATTTTACGGTATAAAGAAGAGAGTCCAATTGCTAAAGCTTTTGCGGCTTCTTCTTTGCTGTACTCAAATTTTTTAATGGTTTTTATAATATGCTCTTTTTCAAATTTCCGCATTGCGTCTTTTAAGGAATCCGGAAACCCTTGTAAAATTGCACTCCCTTTTATTTGGTCAGACATTTCGTTAACAGAAATAAACTCGCCACGGGCAAAAATAACAGCGCGTTCAATTACATTTTCAAGTTCTCTAACACCACCACGCCAATTGTGATTTAATAATAAGCGTAAAGTTTCGTTATCAACTCCTAAAACTTTTTTCCCCATTTCTTTACAATACTTAGTAATAAAGTGATTTACCAAAAGAGGAATATCGTCTTTCCTTTCGTTAAGTGGGGGAAGTTTAATATCAACAACATTTAATCTATAATATAGGTCTTCTCTAAACTCACCGTTCTTGGATTTTTCTTCCAAATTTTGATTTGTAGCGGCAATTAATCTAACATTTGTAGAAATTGGTTTAATAGCACCAACAGGAAAAAACTCTTTATCTTCAATAGCTCTAAGTAATTTTACTTGCAAGTTAAGAGGTAATTCCCCAATTTCATCTAAAAACAAAGTACCGCCGTCTGCTGCTTTAAATAATCCGACTTTATCTTCAGTAGCACCTGTAAACGAGCCTTTTTTATGTCCAAATAATTCGCTTTCAATAAGATTTTCAGAAATAGCACCACAGTTAATAGGTAAAAAGATGTGGTCTTTACGTTGACTTTTTTGGTGAATTGCTTTTGCCACTAATTCTTTTCCAGTACCACTTTTACCATAAATAAGTACATTACTGTTTGTAGGGGCAACATGTTCAATTATATCAAAAACTTTTTGTATCGGCTCGCTTTTGCCAATTAAATTAATATATCCTTCATCTGAGGAGATTCTTTTTCTAAGTGCAACATTTTCAGCAGTTAATTTTTTAAATTCAAATAGTCTTTTTATTCTGATTATTAAATCATCAAATTCAACCGGTTTAATTAAATAATCGTAAGCCCCGCTGCGTAATGATTGGATTGCAGTTGGAATACTCGCATAAGCGGTCATTATCATAAAAAAAGTATTAGGGGATATTTTGGACCCTCTTTCCAATAGTTCCATTCCGTCAATTTTAGGCATTTTGATATCACTTAATACAACATCAAAATCCCCTTCGGAAAGTTTTTTAAGAGCTTCTTCACCATCAGATGCCGTTGACGTTTCATATCCTTCATCGTCAAGGATTATTTTTATTGAATCGCGTATAGCTTTTTCGTCGTCAACAATTAATATTTTTTCACTCATATATATTCCGCTTAAGAATTTGAATCAATAGGTAATTTAACAGTAAATGAACTTCCTTTGTTAATACAGCTTTCAACAATTATTTCACCACCAAATCTTTTTATTATTCCATAACTTATAGATAAACCTAATCCGGTTCCTTTTCCTACTTCTTTAGTAGTAAAAAACGGTTCAAAGATTTTGCTTATTACTTCAGGCTGAATACCAACACCATTATCAGAAATTTTAACGTAAACAAATTCCTTATCATTGCTACTTGATATGCTTACAATACCGGTACCACCAATAGCGTCAAGTGAATTGATTAATATATTAACAAATACCTGTAATAGTTGGTCGGGAATAATATTAACATAGGGAAGTTCAAGATTTAATGAAATTTGAAAGTCCACTTGTTTAACACGTTTATCATATTTAACAATACCAATTGCAGTTTTAATAACATCGGTAATTTGAGTTGGAGCTTTAGTATCACTTGGAGGACGTGAAAAATCGACAAGTTCACGTACTATTTTGGAAATTCTATCAATATTTTCTTTAATAGTTGCTAATTGCTCTTTATAAAATGGATCGGCACTTTTACGTTGCAAAATTTGTACAATAGCAGAAATGGACGCTAAAGGATTTCCAATTTCATGAGCAACACCGGCAGCAAGCTGTCCAATTACTGCAAGTTTTTCTGATTGATCAATTTGTTCTTGCAGCTTTTTTACTTCTGTGTGGTCTTTAATAACTACTGTTCTGCCTGCATAATGACCATATTTACCCGGAAGTTTTGAAACGCTTAACTGAACAGTAATTTTATGCCCATCCTTTGTCATTCGTTCGGTTTCAGTTATTTTTAATACTCCTTTTTCCGAAATCTCATTTTTTATACTATTTAATTCGTTGAAGTATTTTTCGTTTGGGGGGAGTAAAAAAGATGAAGGTTTGCCAAGAATTTCTTCTTCGGTATAACCAAAAATCTTTTCAGCACCTTTATTCCATGCAATTATTTTTTCGTTTTCGTCAATAGCCATGATGGCTGAATCAGTTGAGTGTAGAATGTTTAACAGATAATGCTGATTAGATTCTAATTTAGCAGCAAGCCTGTCTCTATCTATTTCTAATTCTTTCATTAAAACTTCTTGGTGAAGCATTCCATAACGAGCAAAAATTTGTTCCATTACTTCATCTAAAAAACCAAGAATAACAACGGTATCAAATTTATGCGAGCTATCTTTTTCTAAATAAGTTAGTATTGCATACCTTCCTTGCGTAAACACTTGACTAATTTCCAGAAGGTTAAGTTTTACCTTTGAAAACAGATTGTAAGCATCAATTAAGTAGTGGTCAATATTTGAATATTCACTTGTTTCAATTACTTTAATTATACCCTCTAAACTATTTTTTGCAAAGTTGGTTAAATCTTCTTCGGAAATTTTATTTGAAAAATTTCGTATAAGTGTATCTACCCAATACTCAATAATTGAGTCAAAATATTTCTTTAGAAATTTAATAATTATTTTTTTCATTTTGTAAAAAATACCTTGGCGATATCAATTAGTAAAGATGGATTATTAAACAATGCGTTTTTGAATAAACTTCCTAAAGTTCTATCTTCCATTGGAACTTTGTTAAAAGAATGTGCAATACTATTAAATTTTTTATCATCAAAGTTATAAATGCCGTCCTTAATTCTATCAAAAATTACATGTCTTTTTCCAAGCCTGTCATTCCAAGCTTTATCATATTCGAGGATGTAATCAATTTTATTTGAAGCAACAGCCTCGGCAGCAATAGTACCGGCAATTTTACCACCAATCATACCGCTTGCAATTCCTCCACCCGAAAGAGGATTAACCTGATGAGCTGCATCTCCTACTAACATTATTCCCGGAGCAGAAATACTTTTATAGGTTATTGCACAAGGCACTCCACCCGCAATTTTTGTGAGTATTGAAGCATTAGGGTGATATTTTTGCATAAAGTCTTCTAAGTACTTTGATGCAGAACGTTTTTTACCAACAGCACCGCTTACACCTAATCCAATATTTGCACTTTTTTCTCCTTTTGGAAATACCCAAAGATAACCATGTGGTGCAAATTCGCTGCCTAAATAAAAATAACAAGTATTAGGGTCAATATCTACGTTTGCAGCAGTAACTTGAACGCATGATTCCATATCTCTGTAATCAGTATAAGTATTTAAACCCGCCCATCTTCCAACTCTGGATTCAACTCCATCGGCACCAATTACTATTTTAGATTTAACCGTGTGTTGTTCTCCGTTATACTCAAACTTTACACCACAAACTTTATTATTCTCAATAATTAAATCGTTTACATATGCACGAGTTATAATTTTAACGCCAAGATTGGAAGCTATTCTTGCAAGTTCGTAGTCAAAAACTCTTCTTTCAAGTACAAATCCTGCTTCTTCAAGGGGAAGAATAACTTCTGTATTATCAGGTGAATTAAGCGAAAACTTATTTATTTTTGCGGCAATAAATTTATCATTTGGTTCAATAAACTCTTTCAAACCACCTAAACTAATTGCCTCCCCACATCTTACAGGATAACCAACATCTCTATCTTTTTCTAAAATTAATATCGAGGCACCTTTTGCGGCTGCAAATCTGGCAGCAGTTGTTCCGGCAGGACCGGCTCCAACAATTATTATATCATATTCATTTTGCCACATCTTTAGCCTCTTTTGCTTTCTCTTTATTAAAAACTAAAACTTCAATTGGGCAAGACCACACGCATTTAGCACAATTTGTACACAATTCTTCTATAATTTTAATTTCAGATTCTTTTAGTTCAATTGCATTTTCAGGGCAAACCCCAACGCAACAACCACAAAAATCACATCTATTAGGTTTGATTTCGATTAGTAACATGAATTTCTTTCAATTGATTATTTTGTGAAAGTATATTCCCTAAAATAGTAATAAATCGGTTATATCAAAGAATTTTCTTAAATTTAAGAAAAAGGGGAGCAGTCCTATTGAAAATGTGTTGAGATGGGTTTGTGTTGTGAGATTGTAAATACAGCCTAATAGAGTTTATTTATTATACAATAAAAAGCCCACACTTGTGATGAGGGCTTTGAAACGATTTAACATCTATGCAGAATATTTTTAGTTAGTATCATTTGATACTACTTAATTAAGATCATCTTTTTTGTGGCTGAATAATTACCGGCTTTTAATGTGTAAAAATAAATTCCGCTGCTTAAATTATTTGCGTTCCATTGTTTTGAATGAATGCCTGAGGAAAGTTCTTCGTTTATTAAAATTGTGACTTCTCTACCTAAAATATCGAAGATTTTTAAGGAGACAAACTCATTTTTAGGTAACGAAAAACTAATGGTAGTATTTGGGTTAAATGGGTTAGGATAATTCTGATTTAAAAAATGTTTGTTTGGTTTTAAAGAGTTATCATCGGTTTTGATATCCGAAATACCACCATCGATAGTTTTCAGTATGGTGCCGGAGTTTCCTACTACCCATCCAGTTTTGCTATTAACAAAGCATAAATCTACAAAGTCAATACTTGAAAACGTAAATTGTTTTTTCCATGATAATCCACCATCAGAAGTCTTTAAGATTAATCCGGATTTTCCTACTGCATAACCAGTTAGACTATCAACAAATGCGATTGCTTTTGCTGAAAAATTCTGTTCCATATAAGTGTATTTTGACCAACTTTGACCGCCATCAGTTGTTTTAAATATGTGACTGTTATAATCGGCAACCCAACCAGTATTGTCGTTCAAAAAATAAATTCCCATAATAACGTCAGGGAGCAATAGATCTAAGCGTGACCAACTGATTCCACCATCTGTTGTTTTTATTATTGCACACGTATCATGACTTGGATGTGCTATAATATGCTCACGATAACTTGCAAAGCCAACGTCAGAATTTACGAAAAACAAATTATCCCAATTTACTTCAAGCGAAGGATAAGGATTTGAAGAAGCCCATGTTGAACCACTATTGGTAGTTTTATAAATTATATTGTATCCACCTACCCAGCCAAGATTACTGTTTTTTAGTTTAAACATATTAGTTCCGGAAATTATCTTGGGGCTCCATGTATTCCCTCCATCGACTGTTCTATAAAGGGTGCCCGCTTGTAACGCCCAGGCTGAATCAGATGAGTATAATAATAGATCATAAAAATCAACACCTGTTGTTATAGTACTTGTTTCCCAATCATTGCCGCCATTGTGTGTCTTTAGTAATTTCCCTTTAGCGGTTAAAATCCAGCCATCGTTTTCATCTAAAAAACTTGTAGAAACAAGATCTTCAGAGATTATGTTCTTGCCATTTTTTTCCCATGTTGTGCCTCCATCAGAAGTTGTTGTTATGGTAGAATATCCTAAAACAATTCCTACTTGTTCATTAAAGAATGAAAAAGTACTTATTGGATTTGGGTATACGGAAATATTTATTGTAGTCCAAGTAAGTCCACCATCTGTGGTCTTGAAAACTTCATAAGATCCCAATACTAACCCATAATTCTTGTCAAAAAATTGAAAAGACGATATGTTTGAAATTTGTGGAACAGGCAAATTATTAATAATAAACCAATTATTTCCAGCATCAGTAGTTTTGTATAGCTTCCCATTTCCTAAATACCAACCATTAAAATTATCAAAAAAGTATAGTGAACTACTCGAAGAATTGTAATTTGAAATTAAAGTATTAACCCAAGTAAGTCCACCATCGGTAGTCTTTGATATAGAATTATCTGATAGAGCAATGTAGCCTATGTTTTCATTTAAAAAGTAGACTGCTAAAATTGCTTTTGTTGTATAAGTAGATAAGTTGCTCCAAGTATATCCACCGTTGGTCGTTTTTACAAATCCTCCATATGTTCCTCCTGCATAAATTATGTTTTCGTTAACAACATATAGAGATAGCATGCTTTTGTTTTTACTTCTATATAAAGATTCCCATGTAATACCTGCATTTGTAGTTTTGGCAATTGTGTAGTTGGAGTCTGCTGTTACTATGTAACCTTTATTAATATCAGTAAAATAAACTTGATTAATATTTGAAGTAGTTTGATAGAATATTTGAGACCATGTATTTCCTCCATCTGTTGACTTTTTTAATAATCCGTGGTAACCACACATATATATAGTTTCATTATCAATCATTTGAGCTGAACTAACCGAAAAACCTGGTAGTGGATTTTGGAAAAGCCAACCTTCTTGTCCGTATAGAACTAAACTATGTAAACACAATATAATAAATAACCCCGTTTTCATAATGTTCCTCCATTATTTTTAGTTATCTAATTTTAATAGAAACCCATTTGTCCCCAAAATTGGTAAGCATTAAAGTGCTAAATTGTATGTTAAGCACTAAATCACCAATCACTTGGTATGTGCCACCTGAAACAAGGATAACAACGCCACTATTCGATTCAAGTTTAGTAATATATAAAATTTTACCTTTTTGTACAGAAGAGGGATTAGGTACCGTTATAACAACATTCGCTGAGTCTGTATTTCCAACTGTTATAAATGAATCAGTTGGTTGAATAGTATAATTAGAATTGGTATTTTTTTCTTTTAGTGAGAATTCATCCAATATTTCACGTGTTGAATAATCAAAACAATCTCTAAATTTATATTGCCCATTGGGATTCATAAATCCAACAATATATCTATTACTATAAAAGAAAGAATCACTTATAATGTTACGTGCTGGTTGGTAAGAATCATCTATTATCGCATAATTTGCAGTTGGTGTATTAGGCGTGCCACGAAATAGGCAACCATTGAATAAAATATTTGAACCACCATATTTAGGGTTTTCTGAACTAACTTTCACATCACAAATGGCATTCTCATCAAAAACCCCTCTATAAAAACTAAGCATCAAAGGTGAATAAGCAGAAGCAGTTTCACTTGAGCTTGGATGTATTAATATACCATAGTTATTCATATTTGAAGAAAAACCAAAGAAGTAGATACACATAGTATCCGATATTTCAATTCCTATAGCATTGTCCCAGCAATCTATATCATAAAATCTACCAGCACCTCCTTTTGTAATTAAAAACCCACGTCCAACATTGTTTGCTGATTGTACACGGTTTGCTTTTATATCTTGTCCATTTAGGACAATACCGTCTTCATCACAACCATAAGCAATTACTTCATCTAAATATAATTCGTTTTGATTGATGCCCCCATTAAAACCTGTACCATTGAAATTATAAATAAATATATTTTTAAAACGTAATTGTCCCCTTGGTGAATTATTATATGTCGGGTAATTATTAATATTAATACCATTAAAACAATGCGTACATGTACCTTTGTTACCGTATAATAACAAATTTTCAACTGATGAACCTTGAAAATTATTGTCAAAAGAATCTAACTCAATCATATTCTAAACTGTTGATGAACTGTTGTTCATTGCAATTAATTTTGTACAAAAATTATTAATAAAGTTATCATTCCAGGGCTGTTGCCCAATATAGCCGAACGAAGTATTGCTTTCGCCGATAAGTTTTACATTGTTTTTTAATTTGATTGAATCGTTAATATAAAATTTACCCACGGGGAAATAAACTATGCCCACCCCCTTATCTGCCGCATCCGAAATAGCTTCATTTATTGCGTTGATATTATTATCAAGCACAGAAACAGGATTGTCGATATTCGGTAATGCACCATGATCCATTATGTTTTCGACTTTAATATAATTCATACCCGCTCCTTTAAATAGTAGTTAGTTAAAAAGTTAATAAGTTTAAATATAAATACACAATTTGTCAAGTTATTTATTGTAAAAATGAACTTCTTGGTACCTAATTTTTCTATCTCGCTTATAATGACATAATGATGTGGGGTTCTCAACATCTTTACTTAAAATGCATCCTTGGTTACTAATAGTTGATATCATCTAATACTATTTTATTAAAACCTCTTTCTTCTCATTAAATTATGAAGAATTATTTCGTATGATAATTGCTGTATTAAATGAAGAGAAAAGGGCTTAAATTACAAAGTATTATTGAGCAATAATAAGATATATTATATTTGTTGTACAATAAAAATCCGCAAACTGGCACCCAATAAATTACCACAACTATTCGTTATATTTCGACCTTTTTTTTGCAATGATAATGATATAATATATTGCGTTCTTTTTATTTTTTACTTGCATGTCACCGCATGGTGATGTAAATTTGAAATGTCAAAAATAAAGAGGTTGTAATGAAAAATATATTTTTAATGTTGTTTGCTTTATCATGTTTATTAAATGCACAAGAAAAAAAAGAATGTAGCAAAATTAATTTTGGTTTGGAATTGGATGCACTTCCGTATATATCGGGTGGTTATTACGGTTCAGTTTGGGGTAAAATTGATAATTTTAGAATCCGTCCGGTAATAACTAAATTAACTCAACCCGAATTTGTAGTTGATAATAATTATAAAGAGCTAAAAACCAAAGCTTATGCTTTACTTGTTGATTATGTTTTTTCAACAGATGGGAATATTGATAACAAGTTTTGGGTAGGAACCGGAATTGAATATTGGGATAATAGTATTATTGAAAAATCTTCAGGATTAAAAAAGTCGTTTTCAAATTTTTATTATACTTTAGGTGGTGGATATATTTACAAATTTTGGAATAATTTTTATATTAATCCTTGGATTGCTGTTCATGTTAAAATTGCCGGTGATTCTAAAGTGAATTTTGTGAATAATAATTATTCTCCTTCGGCTTTTGTACCTGAAGGTTCAATAAAAATAGGATATGAGTTTTAAATGGTTAAAAACAAAGAAGTTACAAAACAAAAAATATTGGAAGCGGTTGAATCTATTATTCTTACAGATGGTTTTGATAGTTTAGGAATAAATGCTGTTGCAAAAAGTGCAGGAGTGGATAAGGTTTTAATATACAGATACTTTAATAGTTTTGATGAATTGCTTATCACTTTTATTAAATCTAAAGATTTTTTTTCTAATATTAAATTAGATGATGGAGTAGTAAAAAGTATTAAGTCAAAAGAAGACTTAAAGCAGCTTGTTATAAAAATTTTAAAAGAGCAGATTAGTTATATTCGTAAAAATAAGGTTCTGCAAGAAATACTATTATGGGAACTGAATAATAAAAATAAAGTAACCGATTTTATTGCAAAAGAACGGGAAACAAACGGATTAGACAATATTAATTTTTTATTTAAGGAATTTAATAACAATGAATTTCTATTAGGTTCTGCTTCATTAATAATTGGCGGAATATATTATTTAATTTTACGAGCAAAAACAGTTGATGTTTTTAACAACATTGATATAACAAGCGACACAGGATGGGAATTAATAGAACGAACAATTGAAAAGCTGATTGATTTAGTTATATTATAATATTAATGTAAAATATTTAATTAATAATAAAAGAATTGTTTGCAAATTGAAACTGATTTTGTAAATTAAATTACTAATATTTATTATAAGGTGTTTTATTATTGATAATAGGGGACAATGAAAAACTCTCGAATACTAATTGTTGACGATGATGATACTTTATGTTATCTTCTAAAGGAAGAGTTAATAAGCGAGGGTTATAATGTTGAGATTGTTTATCATTCAGATAAAGCAATTGATTTTATAAAAAAAACAAATCACGATTTATTGTTGTTAGACTTGGAAATGGATGGTATTTCCGGCTTGGAAATTCTTAAATATGTAAAAGAAAATCATCCTGATTTACAAGTAATAGTATTAACCGCCAATAATAATATGCGTACTGCAATTGAATGCATAAAAAATGGTGCGTATGATTTTATTAATAAACCATATCAATTTGAACAGTTACAAGTTTCCATTGAACGAGCGTTAGCCCACAAAGATTTAATGGTAAAAAATACTGTTTTAACAACACGAATTAATCAAACAGCACCTCACAAAATTATAGGTGAAAGTGAGGGAATTAAAAATGTAATTCACTTAGCTGAAAAAGCTGCTCGCGCAGATTCAAATATTTTGCTGCAAGGAGAAACCGGAACAGGTAAAGAATTGTTTGCAGAATATGTTCACAAATGTTCAAATAGAAGTGAAAAGCCATTTGTAGCAATTAACTGTGCTTCTCTACCAGACCAATTAATTGAAAGTGAATTGTTTGGGTATGAAAAGGGAGCTTTTACTGATGCAAAAACTTCTAAACAAGGATTAGTTGAAATAGCTAATGGCGGTACTTTGTTTTTGGATGAAATTGGTGAATTAAGTTTAGCGTTACAACCAAAGTTTTTAAGATTTTTAGAAAATGGAGAGTTTAGACGAATTGGGGGAATAGCAACTCTATCGTCAAATGTAAGAGTAATTGGTGCAACAAATAAAGATTTGATGGAAGAGGCTGAAAAAAAGAACTTTAGACGTGATCTGTTATTTAGGTTAAATGTTATTACGTTAACTATTCCTCCTTTAAGAGAAAGAGATAAAGATATTCTTTTGCTATCAAATTATTTTTTGCAAAAAAAATCCCCATTTAGATCACCAAAAGCTTTATCAAAAGAAGCTGAACGGGACTTAATCAATTACAGCTTTCCAGGTAATGTACGAGAATTAGATCACATAATTGAAAGAGCAATTATTTTTTCTGAGGATAATATTATTTTGCCAAAAGACCTCAATTTACCGAAAGAAAATACAAATACAAAACAAGTATATGCTAATATTGATGAAGAAATTACCTCCCTTGAAGAGTTAGAACGATTACACATTTTAAGAATATTAAAAGAGAATAATTGGAATAGAGAAAATAGTGCTCGTGCATTAGGTATAAGTCAAAAGACATTATATTCCAAAATTAAAAACTACAAATTACAGTAATATGACAAATCAACCAAAAAACCAAACCGAAAATTTATTTGGTTGGGGCAAATTTGGAGAGGGGTTTGTATTTCTGACTGAAAAATTAAAAGAAATTGTTGCTGCTTTGCCTAAAAAGCTAATTACCGATACTGTAAACAAATTACAGTTTGAACAAAGTATTGAACAAGTATTTTATTATGAAAAATATTTGTTTAATTTTTGTAAAATAAACGGCGAATATTTTTGTGTTAGCTGTATTATTAAAGCAGACGAAGTAAGTAAATGGGAAAACTATATTAAAAATATTAAAGAAATTAAACATGACTTTAATAATGTTATGAATAATAGTTTGACCGCATTAACATTGCTTGAAATTAAATGTAAAAATGAGGAACCGAAATTAACCTTAATTGAATCGGTTACTCATAATCTACACAGAGGAATAAATTTAATAAATGAAATCAAAACTGACGAGGAATCTAATATAAAACTAATTGATTCTATAAATATAGATCGATTAATAAGAAATCTAATTAAAGAAATAGAGCCAGCTTTCCCCCCAAATATTAAAATTAATTACGTAAATCAGTTTACTAAACAGAATGTTTTCGCTAATTATGATAGCCTATTCAGAGTGATAATAAATTTAATAGTTAATGCTAAAGAAGCAATTAAGGATATTGGCGAAATTAATATTGAAGTAGAAATAAAAGACAATTTATTTTTGTTGTTAAAAATAAGAGACAATGGAGAGGGGATTAAAGCAGAACACCTTAACCAAATATTTGATTATGGATTTAGCACAAAAACAAAAAAGACTGAATCAGGTATAGGTTTAGGGTTTGTTAAAAGGATTCTTAATGAAATAGATGCGAAAATTAATTATATAAGTACTTATGGGGAAGGAACAGAAGTAATAATCATTTTTCCATTAGTAAAACCAAATATTAGTTCTACAAATTTAAGTTCAGCCAAAGGAAGAATACTAATAGCCGATGATGAAGAATATATGCTCGATTTGCTTAAAGAACTCTTGGTTGGCAGTGGATATGAAGTAGATACAGTAGCAGATGGTGAAGAGTTAATAAATGTTTGTAAATCTAAAAACAATTATCACTTGTTGATAATTGATGAAACAATGCCAAGGACCGGTGGTATTGAAGCAATAAAAATATTGAGAAAAAGCAACATTACTTCAAAAATAATTATTAGCAGCGGAGCAATAGTGGAAGATAAAGAAAAAATCTTCAATCAACTAAAAATAGATGCTTTTCTTAAAAAGCCATATAATTTTGATGACCTTTTAATTTTAATTAATAGGTTGATTTGATTCTAATTCTTTTTTTTCAGCATTAATATCAATCATTTGAGTGTTATTTACATAATCCACAAACGTAGGCTTTTTAATTGAACTAAGTTTTTCTAAAATTTGAATTATGCTATGAGCGGCATTATCAATAATATCAATTCTTTTAAAAATTGCATCTTTGCTCAATTCATCTTTGCCGAGTTCGCGTTTAATAGCAGATACAGACAAATTTATTAACGTTAAAGGTTGTTTAATTTCGTGGTTTGCTGTAACAATTGTTGCTGCATAAGTTTTAATTTTTTCAATTTCTAAATATAAAAGATTCGTTTCACGAAATCGTAATGCAGACTTAATACGAGCAATAAGTTCAGTTTTGTTGAACGGTTTTTTTATATAATCAAATGCACCGGCATTTAATCCTTCTTTAATATCTTCAACACTTGTTAGTGCGGTAACAAGAATGATGGGAATATCTTTAGTTTTTTCTCCGGCTGTTAAACGTTTGCATGCTTCAAATCCTGACATACCGGGCATCATAACATCTAATAAAACTAAATCCGGTTCTTCGTTTTCAGCTTTTTCAATTCCGGTAGGTCCATCATAAGCTGTTATTACTTCATAACCTTCATTTTCTAAACGGTCTTGCAAAATGAATACATTATCCGGTTGATCATCAACAACTAAAATTCTATTCATGTTAAGCTCCTATTTAATATTTTGATT
Organism: Melioribacteraceae bacterium; assembly: GCA_963663265.2. GTDB lineage: Bacteria > Bacteroidota > Ignavibacteria > Ignavibacteriales > Melioribacteraceae > JAEXOD01. Next base: position 712,868 of record CAXXXM010000002.1, on the reverse strand, counting down.
AACCTTTGCTGCAAGAAAAGGAATATCAATAGGTTTTGTAACCAAATCAGCAAAGCCATTTTTAATGATAATATCTCTTTCTTCCAGCATAGCATGAGCAGTAAGTGCAATAACCGGAATAGATGAGAATTTGGGATTTCCATTAATTCTTTTTATTGTTTCAAATCCATCCATTCGCGGCATCATAATGTCTAACAAAATTAAATCAGGGTGCTTAGTTTCAAGAATTAATAAACATTCAAGACCATCTTTTGCAAAAATTGTTTTATAACCAAGACTTTCAACAATCTGCCCAACAGTAAATAAAGTATCCTTGTCATCATCAACAATCATTACTAAATTTTGCATAGAAGCAGTCTGTTCTGTATCCTCTTCAATAAGTGCAAGATCTTCATTGTTATCAACCTCTTCTTCTAACATTCCTGAAGTTGAACCAATTTTTAACTTTTCACGCAATATACGAAGAGAATCTATTTTTGTTATAATGTTTTTTTCTAAAATGCTAAATAATTTTAAATTTATTTTATGTAATAGCTCATCAGGCAGCTCTTTTGGAACTAAAAGGAGTGTTGGGGTTAAGCGTGCCTTTTTATTGTTAAGCAAAGAGTATAATAAATCGATGGAAATAAGATTTTCAGATTCCAAGTCAATTATTAACATATCTGGATTTTCTTTTAATATTTCATCAATATTATCAACATTATGTTTTATATTTATTAAATTAATCTGTTCTGACATTCCTGAAAAAGTGGAATTTCCAACAGACACAACGTTTTGTATCTTGATTTCAAAATATTCTTGAATGAATTTAATTTGACTAATAAAATTATCATAAGTTAATGGTGCAAACAAGAATTCGTGTGTATTTAATATAAATCCACTCTTTTCACCAATAGGAAAATATACTAACAGCTTTGGAATTTCAGAAATTTTTGGAGAATTATTTAATTGTTTTACAACTTCAAAAGGATTTTTAAATAAAAGATAATCAAGTAAAACGGCTTTAGGAGAGATATCTGCAGGCTGATTAAAAAATGATTCCAAATTTTCGCATACAATTACATTAAAATTATTTGTAGACAAATATTGAGTTAAGATATCAATAGTTTCAGGATTATTGCAAAAAAGTAGAATATCGGATTTTTGTAACTCAGATTTTTCAATTTTTACAGGCTTTAATAATGATTCGGTTGAAGAGATATATACATCATTTACAATGTTTGGTATTGTTATTGTAAATATGGAACCTAACCCCACTTCGCTATTAACGGATATAGAACCTCCTAAAATATCTAACATTCTTTTTGCTATGGCTAAACCTAAGCCAGTTCCACCATATCTTCGAGATGAACCTTCGCTTGTTTGTCTAAACTCTTCAAAAATTAATTCTTTGCTTTCGCTATCAATTCCAATTCCTGTATCTTTTATAATAAACTTTAAGCCGGTTTCATCTACCAAAGATATTATTAGCGAAATTTCTCCGGTTTCTGTAAACTTTACCGCATTGCTCAACAAATTAGAAATAACCTGTTCAAGTTTTAGTTTATCTGTTAGAAGTGAACATTGAAGATTATGTTCGTAAGTGATATTATAGGTTAAGTTTTTTTCTGTTGCAAGTGGTTCAATTAAATTTGAAATTTCATTGATAAAATCTTTAAGGACAAATATTTCCGGATTAATTTCAATTTTAGTTGATTCAAGTTTGGAAAAATTAAGAATGTTATTAATAATGTTTAATAACTTTTTACCATTGTTAATAACAATTTTTAATCTATCAGAATTCTTTGAAGATAAAGATTCTCCATTTAATATCAATTCTGATAACCCTAATATAGAATTAAGAGGAGTCCGTAATTCATGAGACATGTTTGCTAAAAATTGCGACTTAACTTTAGCCGATTCAACAGCTTTTGCACGTTGTTCTTCTAATTCCTTTGTATTCCCTTTAAGCTCGTTATGTAAAACCTGCAATTGTTCTTTCTGTTCAGTAATCTTTGCATTCTGCATTTGATATTGTGTGTTAAGCAATTTTAATTCGGAAACTAAATTTTCTAATTTCTCAAATGCAATTGCATTACTCAACCCTACACTTAACTGTTCAATAAATGTATCTAAATATTGGATTACATTTTTCCCGGGTTTTGTAATAGCACCCAATTCAAGAATACCAATAATTTCTTTGTTAAACGTTATGGGGAAAATAATAATATAAGTAAGATTAATAATGGCTAATGAAGTATGAACCTGTGGAGCATTCGATTCAAACAAAAATTCAATAGGTTCTTTTGATTCAATCACTTTTGCATAAAGATATTCAATATCTTTGTTAGAAATTGTTTCTTTGTTTAATCCACTATAAGCAGTTTGTTGAAACTTTTTACCATCATGGACATAAAAAATTCCAACATTAAGGTCTAAAGATTTAACAATTTTATTTAATACCGATTCGGAAATTTGTTTTAAAGTGGCTTTTTCATTAATAAGTGTAACAAAATTGATAAACTCTTGTTCTTTTTCTTCTCGCCTTTGAATTTCGTCGAGCATTTTGTTTAGTACTTTTCCCAATTCTCCTAATTCGTCATTGCTGATAATATCAACTCGTTCTGTAAGATTATCTGCTCGTGTTTTTTCAACAACTCTGCTAATAGAAGAAAGCTGCTTTCTAAATTTAGTTGTAAAAATTAAAACAAATATTAATGAAAGAGCAATTGAAGCGGAAGTAAGAATTACAATCATAAGTTGCATTGTATCTCTATATTCCGCTGTTTCTCTTGAAAGAGAGTATACAATAAATTTTAAATTATCATAAGGAGTAGAATGCCGTTTTGGTGAGTATAGTATTGCTAAAAAATCAAAGTTGGATAATTCTTGCGAGTATAATTCATAATTACGTTTATTCTTTAGAAAATCTATTGAATTATCTAAAACCAAATTTAGATTTTGATTTAAGTATTGATTCGATGTGATTATATCTTTATTTTTTAGAACTAAAACAATATCTGAACGGATTATTTTAGATAGTTGATTTAAGAAAGTAGTATCAATAATTCTACCGTAATAATAAATCTGCTTAGAGCTTTTAATTTCAGCAAATTTTAAGATGATATTAGGATTATTTGCAACAAAGTTATGAATTGAAGTAGGTTTGTTTGAATAAGAAACTGTCTTTTTGGCAATAAAACTATCCTGGTTAATAAGAGAATCGCCAATTAAGGTAAACATAAAATCAATATTAAGGCTATCAAAATTCACATCTTTTTTAGTATTAGATTCTCTTACAAATTTTTGAAAATCAGTATCAGTCCTTTGGATGGAGTTATCTAAAGTAATTGCAAAATGATTTGCGGCATTAAACAAAGTTTTTGAATGCTGATTAAATAAAATTTTGTTTGTTAAAGAAAAAAATATTAAAATAGCGGTAACTGAAACCAATAAAGTTACCGCAAATGTAATAAGAACTAAACGTAAATTAAGCTTCATTGTTTTCTTTTTGAATAACTTTTCGGATAGTAATAATTAACTCATCTAAATCATATGGTTTACTAATAAAATCAGAAGCACCAAGCCGAGCAGAATCAATTGCACTTTTAACATCGGCATAAGCAGTTAAAACAATTACTTTTGTATTAAATCCTTTTTGACGCAAAGTTTTTAATACATAAAACCCATCTTTTTCCGGCATTTTGAGATCTAATAGAATTAAATCAAAATCAATTCCACTATCTAAAATTTTAAATGCTGCATCGGCATTAGTTGCAAATAACGACGAATAACCTATTTCATTTAATTCATCGCTTAATACGGTACATAAATTAATATCATCATCAATGATAAGAATCGATTCCATCATTTTTCATCCTCGCCCTGTTTTGGAATAATCAATTTTAATTCTTCAAGTCTTTTTTTGTTTTGAAGAATCTGTTCTTGTAATGCGTTTTTTTGATTAATTACTCTATCTTTTAGTGAAGTGTTAATTTCAATTTTCACCAAAATAATTACTTCTTTTTTTATAACTTCCTTACTGTCATAACCGGTTAAATACTTCAATCCTAATACCCACCAAGGAAGGTCTTTTAATACCGGAATACCTTTTCTAATGTTAGATTCCTCGTTTATAAATAGACCACCAATAGCAGTTTCCTCACCATTAAGCATTAAAACCTGAGTAGTTGCTTTTGTTTTTCTAATTTCCGGGCGTTCAACGTCAGCTAAAGCAGAACTTCTTTCAACATCTAATTGTAATAAAATATAATCAATTCCATCTTCTGTATAAATAAAAGGGGATACTTCTATAATTGTTCCTGTTGAAAAAAATTGTTCAACAACGTTACCGGCAAAATCTTTTTGTTTAACGCTGATATCCGAACCAATTTGAATTCGTCCTTTTTGTTGGTCTCTTACGGTAATTGATGGGGAAGCTATGATTTCACCTAAATTTTCTGTTTCAAAATATCTTAAAATAGAACTTGCCGAGCCATCAAAACTGCCTGCTTTAAATTGACCTTCCCCTTCAATGTTAAAATCTGAAGTCTCTGAGCCGGACGCATACGATGTTAATCCTGTTCCGATTTTCAAACCACTTTTGGAAAATATTGCCTGCCAGTTTATTCCTCTTTCGTGCATGTTAGAAACATTAGCTTCAAAAAATACTGCGGAAATTTTAACATCTCGCGAATCAATTGGAGCATAATTTATTGTTGCTTCCTTATATACTTTTTCTTCTGGTTTTTTTATTAAAATATTTTCCTCAGTTTCTTCGTAAACCAATCCTTGGTATTGAACAATTATATACAAAGCTTTTTTATAAGGTGTTTTATTTAATTGAATACCAATTGGTTTAGTAACTTCAATTGTAGAAACTATTTTTTTACCTGTGGCTTTTTCGCTTATTTTGCTTAGGATATCTACTGCAACATTAAAAGGAAGATTTTCAGATAATGTTACAAGTTCTTCGGGGTTATATACGCCGGAAAGTGTTTTTTGCAATTCCGGTTGTGCTGAACTAATATTTATGGCAACAATAAAAAGTATAAAAGTTAATATCTTTTTCATTTTTTTTCACTCTTCTTTTTTTCTGTTTCAGTAGCAAGTGTCAATTTTACTTTCTCAATAATTCCGCCCTTATTAAGAATAAACTGAACTTCGTTTTTTTCGTAATCAATTTTTGTTACATATCCTAAATAAACCTCATCTCCTTCCCATAATAAAAATGTTTTTCCTTTTGCATCAACTAAAAAAGCTCCATCGGGAATTAATGCTAATAATTGAGCAGATTGAACATCTAATAAATTATCTAAATTGGGAGGAATCTCATTTCTGATGCTTGGGTAAAAAATATCATAAATAGGATTTGGGATTAAATTATTTTCTTTAATTTGTGTGGTTGTAAACAAATTGTTACTTGCAAAATAAACAGAAGCTTTAATAGAAAAGCTTACCATATAATTTGCTGACCCATTATCTTCAACCAAAACAAAATTAGTTAAATTAACTGATCTAATCTTTTTTAATTCTTTACTTTCCTCAATAGCATAAATCAATTTGTAAAAATCATTAAAGTATGCTGTTCCGGCAAGTGAATACACATAATACTGAAAGCTTCCTTCAGTTACCACATTATCAAAGGTTATATTAACAAAAGATTCAGGCTCAAAGTTTGCCGAAACCTTATTAACAAAGTCATAAAATTTTGATTGTGTTAACATAAAGGGAATATTAAATTTTCTAAGTGCTAAAATAGAATCGAGTTCATCGGCTCTTTCTTTTCGCTCATTTAAAGTGGCAAGCAGAGTCTCTTTATTACTCATTCTTGCTTTCAGCATGTCAATTGTTTTTTCTTTCTCTTTAATAATTCCTCTTTGATGGAAGAATGTAAAATATCCTCCCACGCCGGAAATAATAATAAAGATTGCTAAAAGCATTAATGTATTTACAATTTTACGACTCATGGCTTATTCAAAGTATCTTTTACAATAGGGTAATTAATAACATACGAGTATGCAGTTTTCTCGCGTATTGGTTCATGAATAATATTCAATAAAATTGCAGAACTGTTTTGTTCTACAAATTTAGTAATAACAGGGCGATATAATGTTATACCGTTAATTGTTAAATTCTTTGTGTCTTTCCCTTCTATTTTTGTGAACCAAAAATTCCTTCTTCTTTCCATAAAGGATGCTATTTTATCAAATTCGGTATTCCAAATTTCAGTATCAGTCATTGCAGAATCTAATAATGCTTGAGTCTTGTCAAAACTTGAAATTCGTGTATCGAGAGGAATAATTTGCGATATTATGTCTTCATTTTCTTTTTCTAACTGCTTTAAGTTTTCAATTTCAGTTTCATGTTCGCTAATAATTTTATAGTTATTTAATACTTGTACTGTAAAGTAAAAAGTTGCGGCAAACAATAATGGAAGCATTGCGTAACTATGCCAGCTAAATTGAAAGAACTTTTGATTTTCTTTAATTGCTTTTGGCAGAATGGAAATTCCTTTTATATCTTTATCACTTTGTCCAAAAAATTCATAAGCAGCTGCAAGTAAAAATGAAAAAGCACTTAAATTATCAACAGCTTCGTTATTAAGAAGCGAAATGTCAAAAGCATCAAATTTTAGATTCATTACATTTGCTTCGGGAAACGTTCCATAAAACGAAAGTAATAAATTTTCGGAATTATCTTCACCGCATAAAACAACATTATCCAAGCGGGGAATTCCACCATTTTCCATCTCTAAAAGAATTTTAGAAAAATATACATCGTAAGTATGTAAATTTCTTGTACCAATGTCTAAAGTTGAGCCAATATGGGCTAATTTAGAACCCTCTAAAAATATTAATCGGCTATATTCCTTGCCCGTATAAATGATTAATGTATAATCTTCAGGGAAAAACTTATTTGATTTAGAAACAAAATTGGAGAGAGCAATCTCGGCACTTTTGATAGCAGCAATTTTGTAAAACCTTTTTTTGTTTTTATTTGCTAAAGAATTAATAAAAGAAACAGCCGGAATTTCGCTATCCAAGTAAACAGATAAATACTGTTTATCTGAAACATCAATATAATCAACAGCATCGGGTGAAATGTTGAGATTTTTAGCAACTCTAATATCTTGAATAATAGCATTAAGGGGATTTTTATGTATATCAGCCAAATCTTTATCGCAGTAATGAAATTCAATTGCTGGTTCTGAGGCAACTGCAATAAAATCGAAATTTTTAAGCTTAAATTCGCTTAATGAATTTGAAATTATTTCAATATTAGAAGCTGAGGATGTTTCAAAATCTGGTTTATCTATTTCGGTTTCAATTCCATCTAATGAAATATCATTAATATTGCTAATATTATTATCTTCAATAATAACTTTATCGGGATTTGAAGAAGTAACAGCATTAGCTTCAATCAACTGTGGATTGTCTGTTGAAACAACCTTTAAAATTTTAGTAACGCCATCTTCGTTAGTGAGTACAGCGGCTTTACTTTCATTCCCTTCAGTATAAACACAAACAATCGCTTTCATTTATTAAACTGCCTTCATAATTTGTAACATTCTGGTTTTATTATTAGAATATGAAATTGCATCATCTTGTGATATTTTTTTCATTCTATAAAGTCTTAGCAAATCTTGTTCCATTGTCTGCATCCCTTGCGATGCACCTTGATTTATCATCATATAAATTTCACTTGTATTATTATTTTTAATAGCAGCACGTACAGAAGGAGTAACAATAAGTACTTCCTTAGCAAGAACACGTTTACCATCTAAACTTGGAATGAGTTTTTGACTTACAACAGAAATTAATACATCGGCTAATCTGTTGCGTACACGTTCTTGTTCAACCGGGTTAACTTCAGCAATAATTCTATCAATAGATTCAACAGCAGACGAAGTGTGAAGCGTTGAAAAAACTTTATGACCTGTATCGGTAACTTCCAATGCTGCTAAAATAGTATCCGGGTCACGCATTTCACCAATAACAATAATATCAGGGTCTTGACGTAAAGATTGAATAACACCTTCTTTAAATGTCAAAACGTCTCTGCCAACTTCGCGATGTCTTATAATACTAACATTAGATTTGTGAACAAACTCAATTGGTGATGCAATAATAACAATATGAGATGGGTCATATTTGTTATGGTTATCAATAATTGAATCTAAAGTAGATGACTTACCTGAACCAGTTATACCGGTGATTAATGATAGACCAAATTTAATATATTGGTGATTCATTGCTTGAATAGCAAGAGGATGAAATTCTAAAGAATCAATCTGTCTTACATTTGCTGAAATTGCACGCATATTTAATGCTAATGCATCCAAATCAAAATATGCGTCGGCACGAAATCGTACATCTTTATTAAGTTTCACATGATGGAAAGAATAACTAAAATCAAGATTACGGTTATTTCTTAAAAAATAACATTGATTTTGATTTAATATTGCAACAATTAAAATATTGGATTCATCAAGAGTTAATTCGGGAAAATCTTTTACTCTTTCTTTTTTACCATAAATTCTAAACCAAATATTTCCATCGCAGCCATAACCGCCAATTTCCACGTCGCTTGCTTGCTTTTCCACCATTAATGTTAAAATACTGTTTACATAATTAATTAATGCAAACAGTTGGTTTTGAGGAAGTTTTGAAATATTGCTGATTACAAAATTGATTCTTTCCGGACCAAGAATAGTTGGAGGAATCTGTTTTGCAAAATTTGATAATATGTTTTTAATATCTTGAAACATCAGCTTATTCTTTATTATTATATTTTTATTTTAATAATATTATTAATAAATATCAAATAAATTATTCATCTATTGTAGCGGCAAAAACTTCTGCAATGGATGTAAGTCCAATTTTAACTTTTTCTAAACCTGCCTCACGCAAGTTTAAAGTCCCATCTATCTTCGATTGGCGGCGAATTGCTTCTTCATCAACATCCTCGCCGGATTTAACTATTAGTTCACGTATAGTTTTTGTAAAATATAAAGCTTCATGTATTGCAAGTCGTCCCTTGTATCCTGAATTGTTACATTTGGGGCAGCCTGCCGGTTCATAAATCTCATATTTTTGCCATTCATCAATATCAAGTCCGGCAGATTTCATAAAAACAGGGTCAAAATGAGTAACTTTCTTTTTACAATCGCAAAGTCTTCTAATTAAACGTTGGGCTACAATAATATTAATTGCATATGCAATTAAAAATGGTTCAACGCCCATTTTGTATAAACGTGCAACCGCACTTGGCGCATCGTTAGTGTGAAGAGTTGAAAATGTTAAGTGTCCCGTATTTGCAAGTTTAATAGCAGTTTCAGCAGTCTCTTTATCACGCATTTCACCAACCAAAACAATATCAGGGTCATGTCGTAATATGGCTCTAATAGCTTGTTCAAAATTCATTTTGTAACCAATTTTCAACTGTCTTGCACCTTCAATAACGTATTCAACAGGGTCTTCAACAGTAAGTACGTTTTTTGTAGGATTAATTACTTGGTAAAGTGCGGCAACTAATGTAGTACTTTTTCCACTCCCAGTAGGACCGGTAAGAATAATCATGCCTTGTGGTTGTGTAATAGCTCTAACAAAAGCATTTTGAGCATATCCAACTAAACCAAGTTTACTTAAGTCTTTAATAACTTTTCTATCATCCAAAATACGGATTACAATACTTTCAAATTTATTTTTTAATTCAGTACCAACCATAGGCAGAACCGATACACGAAAACGAATTATATGTCCATCAATTTCTCTTTGAATAAATCCGTCTTGAGCTTTTTCGCGTTCAAACCTATCCATACCTTTAGAACGGTCTTTTACAACTGCCATTACTGCTTCAGGCAGGGTGTTTTCTTGAACATACCAAAGCTGAAGTTTACCATCAATTCTAAAATGTATTTCAGTTTTGTTACCTGATTTTGGTAATATGTGAATGTCGCTTACCCCTCTTCTTACACCCTCAACTAATGCTCCTTCAATAAGATTTATTAATGCACTTTTATTAATTTCGGCATCTAATTCTTCTTCATTTACGGCTGTTTCATCTATTTCAACATTAATTTCTTCAGTAGATTCCTCAATAAATTTAAGAAACTCATTTTCGGGAGGAAACATGATAGAAATTAATTTGTCATAATCTTTTTTTCTTAAATATACTATCTCATATTTTTTTGCATTAAGTGTATAAGCAATTTTTGTTAAAGATTTATCAGTAGGATCGGTAGCTGCTAAAATTAACTTGTCCTTAATTTTAGCATCATATTTATAAGGCAATACTTTGTGCTTGAGTAAAATTTGTTTAACTTCATCACCTTGAGAAGTGATTAATTTTTTAAGTTCTTCTTTTTTATCATCTTCAAGTGTATCAGGTTGAATGTTTAATTCCTTGAAAGCATATAAAATGGCAACTTCACGGAAAATAGTATCATGATCAAAACCTAAATCCTGCACTAATATTTGGGCAAGATTTCTTTTTACTTTACTATCATCACTTTGCTTAATTTGTAAAGCTTTTTCAAGAACCTTAATATCTATAATACCTTTTTTGAGTAAGAGATAACCGATTTTGTCGGTCATCTCGAGTTGATTATCAAGCATTTTTTTACCGGAATAATAAATTTATTAAAAAGTTTACTGTTGGTGGTTTAGGACTTATTGTAGCTGTTTCTGCAGAAACAAGAGTTAAACCAATCATAACAATCATAATAACCATTGCTATAAAAACTTGTATTAATTCAATTACGTTTTTCAAACGGAAAACAGTTTCGCTTTCATAATAATTAGCTAATTGTTTTGCAGTGTTTTTTATAGTACCTGTTTCCTCACCTGAGTGAAAACGAGAAATAGCAGTATCAGTAAATATGCCAGCAGCGTCAAATGCATCTGTAATGCCTGTCCCTTTTTTTATCATCATGGGAATGGAGATAGTTTTTATTTGGTGTTCAAAGTAACTATTACCGGAGGCTTCGGCTGCAATTCTAATTGGTTCAATACTTTCAGCAGAACCACTATATAAGGTGTAAAATACACGGCAGAACACTTCAATTAATGTTTTATGAACAAGCGAACCCATAATTGGTAGTTTTAAAATAAACTTATCAACCCAAAACGAGCCTTTTTTTGTTTTACTCCACCTCCAAAAAATTATTGGAGGAACAAAAAATATAATACCAACAAGAATAGTATTGTTCATTAAAAAATCACTAAATGCTAATGTGGCTGATGTTAATGGAGGTAATTCAATTTTAAATTTTTGAAATAGTTTTGCGGTCTCAGGGAAAATATAACCAACATAAAACAATACTGCTAAAAACAATACAAACAAAGTAACCATTGGAGTAATTAATGCGCTTCTTAAATCCTTGTTGAATTGCTGTTGTCGTTCCAAAAATTTTGCAGTAGCTTTATAAATTTCAACCATGTTACCGCTTTTAGATGCTAATCCAAGCATATAAGCAGTAAATTTTCCAAAAACATTTTGATAACGTAAGTATACTTCTTCGCTATCAGCACCCTTTTTTAAATCGTTATTAATTTGCTTTAATGTTTCTTTTAGCGTTTTATTTTGAATATCGTTAATAAGAAGGGTTAAAATTTCGCTAAAAGGAAGTTTTTGTTCAAGAAGTTCCGCACTAATTTTAACATAAGAAACAATATCTTGTGTGGGTGGTTTCATGTTAAAATCTAAAAGCTTTTTATTTATAGAAATTACTCTATATCCAAGTTTGGTTAAAGCTTTTTCAACTTCACTTTTTGAATAGGCACGTTGTTCGCCTGAAATAGGGCGTTCGCTTCCTTTACTTATTTTGTAAATAAATGTTGACTTTTTTTCAATCGACTTAACAGTTAAAGAATGTTTTTGTGCAAGTGCCTGCACTTTTGCTTTAGCTTCAGAATAAGTCTGGGCATTTAATGTCCCGCTAATAACTTGTCCATTTTGCTTTGTTGCGTTAAATCTTACTTCAATCATAAGTCACCTTTAAATACAAAAAAGCTGGTAATATATTACCAGCTTAAATATACTAAAATTTTTAATAAAATCTTATTAGTTGTTAATAGTAGTTGTAACGTTTGTCGGTGAAACCGTCATTGTAACGTTAACAGAATCCGACCCGTCGTTTCCAATTTCAGTACCTTGACCAACTAAGGAAATTGATTGAGCTTGAACAGTAGCTGTATAAGAACCATTTGGACTTGAAGCTAAGTTAGTAGGAATTGTCCAACCGGTAAAAGTATTTCCACCACCACCAAGAGCAGTTGGTTTTCTATAGAATTGCTGAGCATTAGAAGCTAAGTTTGTAAGGTCACTAATAACTGCATCTCTGTTTGCTTGTGAGCTGCTTGCTGTAAATACGTTAATACCTACTACAACTGCGATACCTACTATGATAACGCCTAATACGATGAGTAATAATTGTTGTTGTCCCATTGTGGATCTCCTGTTTGTTATTTTTTATTGTAAATAATTAATTTCGATTTTAAGAACTTACTTAAGTGTATAAATTTTTGTGCCAAACTAAAAATGCTGTAATTTTTGCCGTTTTATTAGTATTTCTAAAAAACTTCGTTCAAAATGTAAAGAGCAGGTGTAACATTTACAGGTAAAAATTGGAATTAATGAATTATGGTGATTTGGAATGAACGAGGCATTATTTTTACCTTTACAGATACAGAATCACCAGCTGTAACTTCATCATTTCCTATTGCTGTAACTTCAACAAAATTTAATGGGCTGGAATTATTTGTAATTTCAAATCTTCCATTAGCGTTTGTAACAAGTTCATTTGGAATAGCCCATCCTGCAAAACTTCTTCCACCACCTCCCATTGCTGTTGGGCGTGAATAGTATTGCTGGGCTAAACCCGAAAGATTCATGCAGTCATTTATTAGATTGTCTCTTTTTGTTTCTATTGCATGAGAGCTAAACATTGTTATTCCAATGGTTATTGCTACTCCTACAATTATAACACCTAAGATTACCAATAAAAGCTGTTGTTGTCCCACTTTGATCTCTGTTACTTAAACATGTTAATCTTAAACAAATATCGAACCAACAGATTAACATGGTATTATTTAATTTTATTTTTTAGTATTGTTTAAGTAAAATGGATTAGTCAAATTAAATAAATGGGGGGTTTATGATTGAAAGAGTGTGTTGCTCTGAAATTACATAAAACAAGTGCTATGAAGTTAACTTATTAAAATATAAGCTCTTAAGTGGTTGTTTTGCGGCGTTTTTAGATAAATCTAACTTGTATATTGGATTAGCACTATTAATAAATAAAAAAAGTTACACTACATTACAAGGCTATTTATTAACAAAAAAATCCGAATATGTTTAATTTATTGAGTGGAATAGTAAACCAAAATTTTACTAAAAAAGGAGACAATAGGTTTTTTTTGTAAAAGAAGGTAATTTTTACATGTAAAAATTAGCAGGGCAATGATTCTACCCTGCTTAAAATATCTATCTTAATTTAATATGAAGTTCACGTAATTGATGTTCGTCAACCGTTGAAGGGCAGTCGTCCATCAATGAAGCACCGCTTGAAGTTTTTGGAAAAGCCATAACGTCACGTATTGAAGCTTCTTTAGCAAACAACATTACTAAACGGTCTAATCCAAAAGCAATTCCACCATGAGGAGGAGCTCCGAATTTGAAAGCATTTAATAATTGTCCGAATTTCTCTTCGGCTTCTTCTTCTTGAATACCAAGAGCTTTAAACATTGTTTTTTGTAAATCCGCATTGTGAATACGAATACTTCCGCCGGCAATTTCGTTTCCGTCTAAAACCAAATCGTAAGCTCTTGCTCTTACTTTATCAGGGGCTGACTCCATATTTTTTACATCATCCAAAACAGGGGATGTAAAAGGATGGTGCATTGCATAATAACGCTTTGTTTCTTCATCCCACTCAAATAATGGAAATTCAGTAACCCACAATAATGCAGGAATATCATCATTAGGTATTATATTCATACGTTTAGCCATTTCTAAACGTAATTGACCCATAATGTTTAAAGTTTTTGTTTTTGGCCCGGATAAAATGAATACTAAATCGCCAACTTTTGCATTTAAACTATTAATAATGCCTTGTTTTTCTTCTTCAGTTAAGAATTTGGCAATTGGAGCTTCAAGACCATCTTCTTTAACACGCATCCAAATTAATCCGCCGGCACCTAATTTTTTAACAAAATCAGTTAAAACGTCTAATTGATTACGTGTATACTCACCACAGCCGGAAGCTAATAAAGAAGTAATAATTCCGTTATTTTCTAAAGCTTCATGGAAAACTCTGAACTCTGACTTTTCAAAAACAGAATTTAAAGTAACCATTTCCAATCCAAATTTTAAGTTCGGTTTATCGCTGCCATATTTTTCCATCGCTTCGGCGTATGACAATCTTTTTAAAGGAAGAGGTAAATCATAGTTTTTAATTTCTTTATAAAAACGTTTCATTAAACCTTCAACCAGTTCAAAAATATCTTCAGTATCAACAAAAGACATTTCTATATCTATTTGAGTAAATTCAGGTTGTCTATCGGCACGTAAATCTTCATCACGGAAACATTTTACTATTTGGAAATATCTATCTAATCCCGAAACCATCAATAATTGTTTATATTGTTGAGGTGACTGTGGAAGAGCATAAAATTTCCCTTTGTGCATTCTGCTTGGTACAAGAAAATCTCTTGCTCCTTCAGGAGTGCTTTTCATTAAAATAGGAGTTTCAACTTCTAAAAATGAATTGTTATCAAGATAATTTCGAGCAATTTGGCAAACTTTATGACGCATAAGTAGGTTTTTTTGAAGTTTACTTCTTCTCAAATCTAAATATCTATATTTTAATCTTAGGTCTTCGTTAACGTCAATATCATCTTTAATTTGAAAAGGTGGATTTGCAGCATTATTAAGTACTATAATATTTTCAACCATTACATCAATATTACCGGTCTGTAATGTTGGGTTTTCTGTTCCTTCAGGTCTTTTTCTTACTTTGCCTTCAATAGAAACAACAAATTCAGATCTTAAATCTTTCCCATTTTCATGAGCGGTAGGATTAAAAGTAGGCTCAAATACTATTTGAGTGATGCCATACCGATCGCGTAAATCAATAAATATTACGCCTCCTAAATCTCTACGGTTGTCTACCCAACCGTTAAGTACTACGCTATCTCCAATGTTTGCTTCGCGTAACTCACCACAAGTGTGGGTTCTCTTCTTGAATTTCATTTTGATTTTTGTTCCAATAATTTTAAAATTAGCCTGTAAAATACGCAAATATTAACTTTTACACAATGTATATAATTGGTATTTTTTAGTTTATTCATATTTGTTAATAATTATGCATTTTTTGCTGGGACTGGAGACTGGGAAAAGAAAGTGACCAGTGACGGAGTGACAAGTGACGAAAAGAAAGTGACAAGTGATGAAGGTGTTCCAATATTGGGGAATGTATCCTTGGCGGTCATGGTCGAGATTGTTGCAAAACTTGAAAATCCCCAATCTCGGGCGTCATCGGTCGTACCGTGACGCAATAATATATATATAATATGCCGTGGATAACAATACCCAATTATGAAACATCCACGGTCTGAACCGTGACACAAACTTTTATCAAAAACGCCGCTATTTTTACAGTAAATTCTTCGGTTATGGTGAGACCATGACGCCCGAGATTTGGTTTGTTGAATTTTGAAACAACCACGACCGATGACGCCTGAGATTGGGTTTACTGAATTCTGAAACATCCCGAACATGACGCTCCAAATCGGTTTCAAGGGATTTAAGGGATTGTTGGGATTAGCCCTTGAAAAATGAAACCTGAAACTTAATTCTTGATACTATTTTGAGGAAGACTTATTTTAATAATAAATAATAAAAATATATATGAAAAATTCTTTGTTAATTAAAAGCTGTCGACCCTTCAATAATTTAAACACATTATTAGATGTTGAAATAAAAGATTCAAAAATTGCTGCCATAGGGAATGTTGAAAATTATGATGGCGAAATATTAAATGCAAATGGATTAATATTATCGCCTGGATTAATTGATGTTCATATTCAAGGTGCCGGTGGTTATGATGTTGTTGATAATACTGATGAAGCAATTTTAGGAATGTCAAAAGCATTAGCTAAAATAGGTGTTACGGGATTTTTAGCAACTACATTTGTTAAGCCATTAATTAATAATGACCATTTATCATTGGTAAATAAATACTATAATAAATTTATTGATGGGGCTTATATTTTAGGAACGCACTTGGAAGGTCCTTTTATAAATGTTCAAAAAAAAGGAGGAATAAGTGAAAGTTCTATTTATCATTCATCGCCTGGAAAATTAAAAGAGATATTAGAAAAAACGGGTGAATCTTTAAAAATGATGACTATTGCTCCAGAGCTGCCCGGTAATTTGGAAGTTATAAAGCACTTAAAAGCAATAGGAATTATTCCCTCATTTGCACATTCTGCTGCTAATTATGATGAAACTATTGAAGGTATTAAAGCAGGTATAAATCATGTTACTCATTTTTTTAATGCAATGAACCCAATTAACCATAGAAATCCCGGTCCAATAATAGCTATAATAGAAAACAGAAATATTACCTGTCAAGTTATAAGTGATGGGCACCATTTGGATGGACACATTGTAAAATTTAAATATAACTCAATTGGAATTGAAAATTGTATCTGCATTACTGACGGAGTTCAAGCAATGGGATTGCCTGATGGGGAATATATATTTAATGGAAGACCTTATGTATCAAAAGATGGAGCAGCTCGTTATATTGATGGAACTCTTATTGGTTCAACTACTCCTTTATTAAAAGTAATAAAAAAGTTTATTGACTTTACGGGCTGTTCTTTGGAAGAAGGGATAAACTCTGTTACAATTAATCCAGCGAAATTGCTGAATATTGAAAATAGAAAGGGGAGTATAAAAGTTGGTAAAGATGCAGATGTAATTTTGTTTGATGAAAATTTTGATAACAAGTGTACAATAATAAATGGTAAAATATTATATAACGTTATATAAAAATTTATGCTAAAAAACAAAAAAGTTATTTCGATACTATTAGCTTTATTAGTTACATTTTTATGGTCAACATCATTTATAATTATTAAAATTGGTTTGGCAGAAATACCACCAATAATATATGCTGCATTAAGGTATTCAATAGCCTTTTTGTTTTTACTTCCATTGGCATTTCAAAAAAAACATATAAAACAAATAAAAAACTTAACAAAGAAGGACTGGTTTGAATTAGTTGCTCTTGGAGTAGTGTTTTACTCGCTAACTCAAGGCACTCAGTTTTTAGGCTTATCCTTATTACCTGCTGTTCTTGTAAGTTTAGTTTTAAATTTTACTCCTTTGTTTGTTGTAGGTTTTGGATTTACGTTTTTAAATGAAAAGCCAACCAAACTTCAATGGATTGGTATATCCTTTTTTGTAATTGGTGTATGTGTATATTTTTTGCCAATTGAAATAAGCAGTAAAGAAATATTGGGGATAGGGGTGATGATTTTAGGGACAATATTTAATTCAATTTCCTCTGTTTTAGGGCGTACAATTAACAAACGAGGGCATATATCTCCAGTATTGGTAACTGTAATAAGTATGGGGATAGGCTCGTTTTTGATGTTAATTTTTGGATTTAGTTTTTTTACCATTAATTCAATAAGTTTTACAAACGTACTCTTTTTACTTTGGTTGGCAGTTGTTAATACTGCTTTTGCTTTTACAATTTGGAACTATACATTAAAACATTTAAGTGCAATTGAATCGAGTATTATTAACGGTACAATGCTTGTACAAATTGCAGTTTTAGCTTTATTGTTCTTAAATGAGCCCTTAACTATCAAAAAAGTTGTTGGTATGATAATTGTCTCATTAGGTGCAGTATTAGTACAACTTAAAACGAAAAAAATCTAATTCATTTGTTGTAATTTTTAATTTATTAATTATATTGCAATAATCAGACTATAATAATTGTGATAAAGCTAAAATATGTTTGCAAATGATGAAATTTTAATCTTTAAGTATAAGTTCATTTTTTCTGATGGGAAAGAAAAAGAATTTACTCTTAAACTTGACTCAAATACAATGGGTTTAATTAAGGATAAAGAAGAAAACTATCCGGAGTGGACAAAGTTAAGTCACTTTAAGTGTCCACATTGCCCGTTAAATTCTTTTACAAATGAATATTGTCCCGTTGCTATTAACTTAGTTGATATCATATCTGAATTTAATAATGTGCCATCTTATGAAAAAGTTAGAATTGAAGTATCGACAAATGAAAGAGGCTACTTTAAAAATACTGATATCCAGAGTGGTGTTAGCAGCTTAATTGGAATATTAATGCCAACAAGCGGCTGCCCCATTATGAGTAAATTAAAACCACTTGTTAGATTTCATCTTCCTTTTGCTTCACTCGAAGAAACTGAGTTTAAAGTGTTTTCGATGTTTTTGATTGCACAGTTTATGCGAAAAACAGTTGGCAAAGAACCTGATTGGGAGTTAACGGAATTACAAGAAATGTATGATAATATTAAAATATTAAATCAGAATGTCGCTTCAAGAATAGCAGATTTAGAAGCCAAAGATGCAAGCATAAATGCAGTAGTTGTATTAAATAATTTTGCGGATTTTGTTACATTCAGTATTGAAGAAAAAGATTTAAGCAATTTTAAGTTGTATTTTAAGGAATACTTAAACGAAAATTAAGCTATTCTTGGATATTAATACCATCGTCTGGGGAATAATAAAAAACTCAAAGATTTTTTTGCTGATTTTTTTTGTAAAGTTGGCGTTTTATTAATATTTAACAAAAAAAATAATTAACTTATAGGTTAATTATTTATTTTTATCGTAATTACAAATTATCATGAAAAAAGTCATTATCTTAGGTTCTACAGGCTCGATAGGCGTAAACTCCTTAAATGTTATAAGAGAGTTTAGAACGCAGTTTGAAGTTGAGGCTTTAACCACAAATACTAATATTGACTTATTAATTGAACAAATAAAAGAATTTGCCCCTAAATACGTTGTTGTTAGGGATGAAACAGCGGCAAAGAAGATTAATAAATATGATTTGGGGAACTCAAAATTATTAACCGGACATCAAGGTTTAATTGATGCGGCTAAAGAAGCTGATTATGACATAATAATTTCGTCATTAGTTGGGTTTGCAGGTTTAGCTCCAACTGTAGAGGCAATTAAAAGGGGAAAACGCATTGCATTAGCTAATAAAGAGACCTTAGTTGCAGCCGGTGAGTTAGTTATTGATTTATGTAAAAAATACAAATCTGAAATTATTCCTGTTGATTCTGAACATAGTGCAATATTTCAATGTTTAGTAGGTGAGAACAAAAAAAATGTAAGGAAGATAATTCTTACTGCTTCAGGTGGTCCTTTTTTGCATAAAACAAAAGAAGAACTTGCTAATGTTACTCTTGAACAAGCATTAAATCATCCAAATTGGAGAATGGGGAACAAGATTACTATTGATTCTGCAACAATGATGAACAAAGGATTAGAAGTAATTGAAGCTTATTGGTTATTTAATTTACCAACAAATAAATTGGAAGTTGTTATTCATCCTCAATCAATAATTCATTCAATGGTTGAATATGTTGATGGAGCTATAAAAGCTCAATTAAGTACGCCGGATATGAAAATACCAATTCAGTATGCTTTATCGTATCCAGATAGATTTGAAAGCAATTTTGTTCAAACAAATTTTGTTAAAATTAGTAATTTAACTTTTTTTGAACCTGACTTGCATAAAAACAAATGTCTAAAGTTAGCTTATGATGTTTTGGAACAAGGTGGAAATTCTGCTTGTATACTAAATGCTGCAAATGAAGTAGCGGTTAATAAATATTTAGACGGAAAGATTAAGTTTTTAGATATTCCGGAATTGATTGAAGATGCACTAAATAAAATTGAAAATCATACTAAACCTGAATTAGGGACAATTTTTGAGATTGATTTTAAAACAAGAAATTATTTAATAGGAAAATATAATTAGGAGTAAATAGATTAATGGAATATATTATTTATTTTATAATAACTATTGCCATTTTAGTATTCGTACACGAATTTGGACACTTTATTGCTGCAAAGATGTCGGGCATGAGAGCAGAAGTATTTGCAATAGGTTTTGGAAAAAGGTTATTTGGATGGAATAAAGTAATAGGGTTTACTATTGGTGAACTTCCAAAAGATTACGATGGCGGAGATCATACTGATTATAGATTATGTCTTTTACCACTTGGTGGATATGTGAAAATTGCAGGGATGATTGACGAAAGTTTTGATAATAAATTTGCAGAGTCTGAACCACAACCTTATGAGTTTAGAAGTAAATCAACGCCTCGCAAGTTGTTTGTTATTACTGCCGGTGTTTTAATGAATTTAATTTTAGCGATATTGATTTTTTGGGGGATTAACTTCTTCCGTGGAAAACAAGTAATTAATACAACGAAAATTGGAATTGTTGAAAACGAAACTATTGCCAAAGAAGTTGGTTTTCAAACCGACGATAAAATTTTATCTGTTAATGGTAAAAAAGTAACTAATTGGGAAGAAGTGATAAATGGGTTGCTTTTAGATAATATTGGTAAAAATTTAAAAGTTGAAGTTTTGAGAAATAGCGAAAAACAAATTGTTCATGTTAGTCATTCAAAAATAAAAAAGACTTCTAAGAGTAATTTTTTCCTTCCTCTAAGTTCAACACGCCCAATAATTACAGAAGTGATGAAAAATTCTCCCGCTATGGAAGCTAAAATTAAACAAAGTGATATTATCTTAACTATTAATGATTTACCAATTCAAAATAGCCAGCAAGTAATCAGCTTAATTTCTTCTTCAAAAAATGAGAAATTGCCTATTAAGCTGCTGCGTGATAAAGATACAATTTTAGTGAGTGCTACTACAAGTGCACAAGGAAAAATAGGTATTGGAATTAGTGATATTTATGATGGACCAATTGAGTTTAAGAATTATAGTTTCTTTGCGGCTCTCGGTTTAAGCTTTGAAAATGTTGTTCAGTATACCGGCTTAACTTATATGATGTTTAAAAATGTAATTGTTGGCAATATACAATTTAATCAGGTTTTTGGTGGACCGCTTAAAATTGCTCAGTTTGCAGCAAAATCTGCTGAATCCGGTATTGTATCCTTTTTACAATTTTTAGCTGCTCTAAGTTTAAGTCTTGCTATCTTAAATATTCTGCCTTTCCCTGTGTTGGATGGTGGGCATTTTGTAATTATTTTAATTGAAGGTATAATGAAACGTGAATTACCAATTAAAATTAAAATTGGAATTCAAAATGTTGGTTTTGTAATATTAATGTTATTAATGGTATTTATTATTTATAATGATATAATAAGTTTATAATAAAACTTGCTAATGAATAGTTTTAAGTTAGTATCAAATTATGCCCCTTCGGGAGACCAGCCTCAAGCAATTGAGGCTTTGTATCAAGGACTTCAAAGGGGTGAAAAACATCAAGTTTTGTTGGGTGTTACCGGTAGTGGTAAAACATTTACAATTTCAAATATTATTCAAAAAGTAAATAAGCCAACACTCATTATTTCGCACAATAAAACTCTTGCCGCTCAGTTGTATTCGGAATTTAAAGCATTCTTTCCGGATAATGCCGTTGAATTTTTTATTAGTTATTACGACTATTACCAACCTGAAGCATATGTTGTTAAAAGAGATTTATTTATTGAAAAAGATTTTTCGGTAAACGAAGAGATTGATAGACTTAGGTTGAAGGCAACTACGGCTCTTATAGAAGGGCGAAATGATGTAATTATTGTTGCAAGTGTTAGCTGTATTTATGGTATTGGTGCCCCTCAGGAATATGCAAATCAGATAATTTTCTTAAAAGTCGGCGACGAAATAAACAGAAAAGAGTTACTGCGGAAATTAATTGATATATATTATGTTCGCAATGATATAGAGTTTACACGTGGTACTTTTAGAGCTCGTGGAGACGTGGTGGAAATTATTCCGGCATATCAATATGAAGAAGCGGTTAGAATACAGATGTGGGGCGACGAGATAGAAAAAATTTCCATAATTGATTCAATTACAGGCGATGTAATTCGCGAAGTTGAATCAATTCCTATTTATCCTGCTAAATATTTTGTTACAACACAAGAACAAGTTGAAAAAGCATTAGTTACAATAGATGAAGAATTAAGAGAACGATTAAAAGTATTTTGGGCTGAAGAAAAATATGTTGAGGCTCAAAGGTTAGAGCAGCGTACACGATTTGATATGGAAATGATAAAAGAAATTGGTTACTGTGCCGGTATTGAAAACTATTCAAGACACATTGATGGCAGACCTGTT
Source organism: Melioribacteraceae bacterium (assembly GCA_963663265.2). Lineage (GTDB taxonomy): Bacteria > Bacteroidota > Ignavibacteria > Ignavibacteriales > Melioribacteraceae > JAEXOD01. The sequence goes on along the minus strand of CAXXXM010000002.1, from coordinate 690,497 downwards.
GGCTCTCGTCCTTTTTGTTTGTTCGATTATTTCCCTAAAGATTATCTTCTCGTAATAGATGAAAGTCATGTTACGGTTCCTCAAATAAAAGGGATGTATAATGGTGATAGAAGTAGAAAAGAAGTGTTGGTTGAATATGGCTTCCGTTTACCATCTGCTTTAGATAATAGACCATTAAAATTTGAAGAATTTCAAAATATGGTAAATAAAACAATTTATGTAAGTGCTACTCCGGCTGATTACGAGCTAATTCAAAGTGGAGGGAGTTTTGTTGAACAAATTATTCGCCCCACAGGTTTATTAGATCCTCAAATTGAAGTTCGTCCTGTAAAAAATCAAATTGACGATTTAATTGCTGAAATCAAAATCCGTGTAAAGAAGAGTGAAAGGGTTTTAGTTACTACTCTTACTAAAAAAATGGCTGAAGATTTAACCGATTATTTAGAAAGAATAAATATTAAGGTTAGATATATTCATAGTGGTGTTGATTCTTTAGAACGTGTTGAAATAATTAGAGATTTAAGAATCGGTGATTTTGATGTCTTAGTTGGTGTTAACCTCTTGCGTGAAGGTTTAGATTTACCGGAAGTTTCTTTAGTTGCCATTATTGATGCTGATAAAGAGGGATTTTTACGAAGTGAACGCTCTTTAATGCAGACGGCAGGAAGAACAGCAAGAAATGCAAGTGGACTTGTTATTATGTATGCTGATAAAATTACTGACAGTATGCGTAAAACGATTGACGAAACTAACAGAAGAAGAAAACTACAACAAGAATACAACATACAAAATAATATAATTCCTAAAACAATATTCAAATCAAAAGAAGAAATTCTTAATTCAACATCAATAGCCGATGTAAGAAAGAAAGAACCTGAAAAACCATCATACGCCCTAAAGGCTGCTGAACCTGTAATAAGGTACATGTCAACCGAACAGAAACAGGAATTAATAGATCAGTTAACAGAAGAAATGTTAAATGCTGCAAAAGATTTGGAATTTGAACGAGCTGCTTCATTACGAGATGAAATTGAACAATTAAAAAGTTTGATTAAGTGAGGGTATGAAACAGTTTATTTTATTTTTTTTAACTTTTACAAGTATTATATTCGCCCAATATGAGGGAGCTTTTCAAATTGCTCGGCTAAAATATTCAGGAGGTGGGGATTGGTATAACGATCCTTCTGCTGAAGTAAATTTATTAAAATTTGTTGAGCAGAATCTTCATGTAAAAGTAAAACCGGAATATGTTTTTGTTGATGTAAGCTCTAATGATATATTTTTATATCCTTTTCTTTTTATAACAGGACATGGCAATATCAATTTCAGCGAAAGCGAAGTAAAGAGATTAAAAGAATATTTAGAAAATGGCGGCTTTTTATACATCGATGATGATTATGGAATGGATAAATCAATACGTAGAGAATTGAAAAAAATCTTTCCTGAAAAAGATTTGGTTGAATTACCATATAATCATTCAATTTATAATATTTATTATAAGTTTCCAAATGGTTGTCCAAAAACACACGAACATGATGATAAAAATCCAAAAGGGCATGGAATACTTTATAATAAAAAGGTTGTGGTATTTTATACTTATGAAACAAATCCAAGCGATGGTTGGGCTGATTCAGAAGTGCATGGCGATTCAAAAGAAAAACGTGAAGAAGCACTTAAATTTGGGGCTAATATAGTTTTATATTCACTCACTAATTAAATTTATGGCTGTTAATAAATCATATATCAACAAAGTAAAACAAAAACTTTCCGATTATTATTTGAAAAAAGTTTATGTTATTTATGGAAGTAAACTTATTGATTTTTTAATAGTTTCTACGCTGCTCGCTTTTTTGTTAATTGTAGTGGAATTCTTTTTTAATTTTAGCTCTGTAATTCGTACAGTGCTGGTTTATTCTTCAATATTTACTTTTTTATTTTGTTTGGTGGGATTATTTATAATTCCTTTTGTCAAAAAAAAGACTTCCATTAATTTTAATTCAATTGCTAAAGAAGTAGGTACAAAGTTTATTGATATTAAAGATGAAATGGCAAATGTTTTACAGCTGGTGGAAGAAAAAAAATTAAACAGCTCTTCTACTTCTTTAGTTGAAAAAGCATTTGAAGTACTATATAAAAAAATAGAAAATCTCAATTTTAATCAACTTATTAATAAAAAAGATTATAAAGATAAGTTTAAACGGTTTTTGTTTGTTACTGTTTGTTTAGTATGTTTTGTTTTATTTGTTAATCCACTTCAAAATGCTTTTGCAAGAATAGTAAATTTTGATAAAGAGTTTGTTCCTCCGGCAAAATATATTATAGAAGTAATTCCGGGTAATGCAAAAATAGTTAGAGGGAATGATTTTTCGATAAGTGTTAAAGTGCGCGGGCATTCAACTGAAAACGTTAAACTGTTTGTAAAATCTGTTGACCAGGCTGATTATCAAAGCCACGAAATACAGGGGAAAGATAATAAATTTCAGTATGATTTTGTCAAAGTACTATCAACATTTGAATATTATATTTCAATTGAAAATGTTAAAAGCGAAGTATATAAAGTTGATGTTGTTAATAAACCTTATATAAGTCAGTTTGATATTACAATTGCTCCACCAGCTTATTCTAAACTTTCGGTTGTTTCTCAAAGAGATAATGGAAACATTAGCACATTAAAGGGAGCTAATGTAAATATTAAGCTTATTGCATCACGCGAGTTAAAACAAGGCTATATTAGTTTTAATGATGCAACAAAAGTAAAACTTAATGTTAATAATAATTTTGCTGAAGGAAATTTTAGAGTAACTAAAACTAATTCTTATAAAATTGTTATTCAAGATATTTCGGGCAACTACAATGCTGAACCTATTACTTATACTATTACTGCTTTAGAAGACTTATATCCCGAAATTGAAATTGTATCACCAAATAAAAATATTAATCTGCCTAATGATAATAAAGTTGCATTAATAACAAAAGTAAAGGATGATTATGGATTCTCTAAGCTGCTGCTTAATTATAAATTGATATCATCAAAATTTACTCCTCAAGAAGTGTTAGAAAAAGAAGAATACAAAAAAATAAGTATTGAATTAAATAAACAACAAACAGAGCAAGATGTTTATTACATCTGGGATTTTACTTCAATAATGCCTGCTGTTGAAGATGTTTACAGTTATTATTTTGAAATATATGATAACGATTCATTTTTAGGTCCAAAAGCTACAAAGTCAGCACAGTTTACCGTAAAAATCCCGGGAATTGACGAAGTGTTTAATGATGCTGAAAAAATGCAAAATGAAGCAGAGAAAAAGTTAGTTGAAACATTAAAAGAAGCGGAAAAATTAAAATCTGAAATTGAAAAAATAAGTAATTCGTTAAAACAAGATAAAAAAGATATTACTTGGGAAGAAAAAGAAAAAATTCAAGAAGCAGTTGATAAATATAACGAGTTAAATAAAAAGATGGAAGAAGCTAAAGAAAAACTTTCAGAGACTCAAAACAAATTAGAAGAGAAAAAACTGCTTTCAGAAGAAACGTTGCAGAAATATATGGAACTGCAAAAGCTTATGAACGAAATGAATTCCGAAGAGATGCAAAAAGCGATGGAAAAGATGCAACAAATGATGAAAAATATGAATCGCGATCAAGTGCAGAATTCATTTGAAGATTTCAAAAAGAATGAAGATGTTTTCAAAAAAAGTATTGAACGTACTCTTAATTTATTAAAACGAATGAAAGTAGAACAAAAAATAGATGAACTTGAAAAACGAACTAAAAATTTAGAAAAGCAACAAGATGAATTATCTAAAGAAACTGAAAAAAGTGATTTGCAGAATTCTAAAGAAAAGGAAGAATTAAAGAAGAAACAAGATGCTGTTTCAAAAGATATGAAAAAGCTTGAAGAAGAATTAAAGCAACTTCAAGAAACAATGAAAGATATGAAAGATATGCCAAAAGAAGAGGCAGATAAAGCAGTTGACGAAATGGAAAAACAAGAGAACGAAGAGCTTTCAGAAGATGCCCAGCAAGAAATGGATAAAGGGGATAAAAATAAAGCCATGCAGAAACAAAAACAGATTTCAAAAAACATGAAATCTATGAATAACATGATGCAGAAGATGAAATCCAAAATGGAAATGCAGAATCAAATGCAGGTTTATTCTGATATGCTGAAAGTTATTAACAATATTCTTGACCTTTCAAAAGAACAAGAAAAGGTGAAAAACTCAACTTCTAATCTTCAGTTTAATTCAAATAAATTTCAAGAATTAACAAAAAAACAATCTGAGTTATCAGATGACCTTGATAAAATTAATTCCCAGTTATCAAACTTAGCACAAAAAACTTTTGCTATATCCCCGGAAATGGGCAAATCGTTAGGCGAAGCAAAAAGCAATATGAATAGTGCAGTTCAATCTATGCAGGGGAAAAATAGTTATTCTGCTTCACAAAGTCAAACCAAAGCAATGGGTAACCTTAATCAAGCTGCTTCAATGATGAAAAATGCAATGGAACAAATGATGAATCAGCAGGGGAGCGGACAAGGGAGCGGCATGATGTCTATGATGCAGCAATTTCAGAAACTTTCTGAACAACAGATGCGTCTAAATCAGATGACGGAACAGATGATGAAGGGGAGTGGCGAAATGAGTATGCAGCAGCAGGCTGAAATGCAGCGACTTGCAAATCAACAAGAGATGATTAAAAAATCTTTGGAAGAATTAAATAAGGAAGCAAGAGAAAGTGGTCAGTCAAAAAAAATTGCTTCTAACATGGAAAAACTGCTTGATGAGATGAACGAAGTAATATCTAATATGCGTACTCAAAAAGATGTTGATGCTAATATTGTTAAAAAGCAGGATAAAATATTAAGTAAACTTCTTGATGCTCAACGATCAATAAATGATAGAGATTTTGAAAAAGAACGTGAATCGAATAGTGGTAAAAATGCATCACAAAAATCTCCGTCAGATTTAATTTACACAGATGATAAATTAAACAAACTAAAAGAAGAACTAATTAATTCAATTAAAGAAGGTTATTCAAAAGATTACGAAGAGATTATCCGAAAGTATTTTGAACAACTTGAAAAAACAAATAAATGAGTGTAATATGAAATTGTTTTATGTTATTTTGTTTTTTGTTTGTTTTGTGTCAATAAATGCTCAAGAAAAACCAAAGTTTATAATTAACGATTCCTTGAGTATTAAAATTGAGAACAAAGTTAGATTTGATAATTTAGATGGCAGCATAATTAATCCCGATAGATTTATTTATAAGGAAAAAGACTTTTTACTTTTGCAATCTAAAATGTTAGTTGAGCAGTCTCTATTTAACAGCATGTCGGAAGAACAATATGAACTACCAACCGGTAAAAGTTTACTATCCCCATTATATCAAAAATATATGGATGGGCAGACAAATAGAAGCTGGATGTCAATTTTAGGAGCCGTTCAAGCCGGTGCGGTTGGCTATTTAGCTTATAAGCACATCAAAAAGTATGGGATAAAATAATAATTCAATTATCATTCCAAATTAGTAATTAGATAATTGCTAATGCTTCTATTATAAAAATAAACAGTTAAATATTTATAAAAAACAACTTGAAGTTTTATATTGGATAGTTCGCTTACTTATTTCTGAGCTGATTATTCTTTATGACTTTTTTTTGGATAATTGTTTTTATAATGCAAATTGGGTAAAATTATCTTGACATTATATTGTGGATTAATTAATTTCATTTAATAATTGAAGGCACAATGGGATAATAAGGTGGGTGTCTCCAATTTGTTTTGATAAAATTTTTTTATAATATAAATAATCAGTTCCACTCACTCTGGAGTGGAAAATATATTCTGTGTTTAATTCTTTCTACCAATAGATTCGCTTTTCCAAAGCGAAAAAAAATTAAATAATATTTTATAGATTTATTGAGATAAAAAAAGAATATTCTACTAAATTTGTAAAAACGCATATATAATTTAATAAATATGAATTAGGTCAATCCGGCGGAATGGGTCTATCAGAATTTGAAGATATGAAAACAATAATAGTACTATTTGTTTTATTAACTAACCTATTAATTGCCGAAACCAGATATGTAAGTAAAACGGGGGGCACACCTGCCCCCCCTTATACAACATGGGCAACAGCATGTGATAGTATACAAAAATGTTTGGATTATTGTATAAATGGAGATACAGTATATATAGATAGAGGTATATATAGAGAAACCTTATATACACATAATAAAACAATAACAATAATTGGTATAGATACAGATGAATGTATAATAGATGGTACCGGAATAAATGGTCGTTTAGATAGTAGAATATTAGCTCATTTTCATAATTCTTATGTAAAAATAAAGAATTTAACGTTTAAGAAAAATCAAATTGGAACACAGAATTATAACTTTGCCGTCTTTTTGCAAAAGGGGAAAATGGTAATCGAAAATTGCATAGTTGATTCAGTTGGATTTGGAATAGGAATGCTTGAAGATACCGAAGTAAACAGCACGATTATTAAAAATACAACAACGGGATGTAGCATAGCGACTCTCGAAGATAATTATAAATATAAAATAGAAAACTGTTATTTTAATTTAGTCTTAATAAATGATTCATGGTGTTTTGGAATAACAACTAATGCAGGTGGCGGCGAATATGAAATACGGAATAATATAATAACAACAGATGAAGACTATTACGATGTATATTATGGAATAAATATTAGTACAAATAATAAAGCCGTAATAACAAATAATATAATTTCGGGATTTGCTTCATCAATACATGCACTGGCGACTGGAGACGGCTCGACTGATACATCGTTTGTTATAAATAACACACTAATAGATCCAACAAATGTTGGTATTGCAACGGGGAACAATGGAAAATACTTCGTTCTAAAGAATAATATAATAACACAATGTAAACATGCTGTATATTCTTATGGTTCACCCGGGTATTCTGACTATAACTTATTTTTTAATCTTAGTAGAGGTATGTATAATGGAATGACAGCGGGAGCAAATGATAGAATAGCAGACCCAATGTTTGTAAATGATACTGTACCGTTGGTAGGTAATTTATATGATTACAGATTACAGAAATATTCACCCGGAATAGATGCAGGCGATCCAAATATATTAGATGTAGATGGAACAAGAAGTGATATTGGTGTATATGGCGGACCATACGGAATAAGTTATGAATATCAAGATTTACCGCCAAAACAGATCAAAAAGATAGCGGCAACATATAAACCTGATTCAAGTAAAATAGAACTGGTATGGGATAAGAGGTGGGAAAGTGATTTTAAGGAATATAGATTATATAAAGATATAAAATCAAATTTTAACATAGATCCAAAGCACTTAATAGCAACACTAAGTGATTCAGTTTATACTGATTATTTAACAAAAGGGAGTCAAAAAGTATATTACAAAGTAATTGCGGTTGATAGTACAGGAAACGAAAGCATTCCAAGCCCTGAAATAAATGTAACAATAACCGCTGTAAATGATGCAGATATAAAACTAAATTACAATTATGAATTATATCAAAATTATCCCAACCCATTTAATCCAAATACAACAATTGGTTACAGTCTAAAAGAATCTGGTGATGTACGTGTTAAATTGTATGATGTAACCGGTAAACTATTACAAACAATAATAGAAGGCGAAAAAGACAAAGGTTACAACGAAACAAAAATAGATTTAAGCAATTATGCAAGCGGAATATATTTATATAGATTGGAAGTAACAGGTAGAGGCAAAATACCGGCTTTTAATGATTTAAAGAAAATGGTTTTTGTAAAATAAAGTTTTCTATTAGCACATGAGACAAGTTTTGTTCTTTTCTGCAATCAAAGCCATTCTGGCAGAATGGCATTTTATTCATCAAGGAATAGCTTGCAATTCTACTCGGCAAGGCGGCACAAAAAGATGAATTATTAGGTTGCAGAAAGATAGAGACCCGAACTTTTTTAATTTTATGTGTTGTTATAACATGTCTAATAATAAAAATATAAGTAAATGTATTGTTCTGAGTTTGACAGTTTGTTTCTGTAAGTTGTTGTAAAATAATAACAATTGTTTAAAAAGTTGCAAAATGTTTGCTACATTACTTTTAAATATAAAAAAAGAGAGCTTTTGTATGATTTAATAGCAGGCAATGTCTAAAACATTGAGGAAATAGAAAAACAACATAAGAAATTGAAAACACATAAGTTGTAGATTGCTAAAGAAGTACTTCAAAAGGATTAAAATAAAAAAAAGCTGTCAGATGGCAGCTTTTGTAGTAAAGTTTCTGTAAATCACTACCCGCCAAATAAATTATAGATTTGTTGTGGAGCAGTATTTACTTGTGCTATCATAGCAGTAGCAGTTTTCTGTTGGATAGATTCTTTCATAAAATTCAATTGTATAAAAGCCTCATCTGAATCATTAATTTTACCGCTGCCTACTTTTTCGTTTGAGATTGAAGAAATTACAGATTCGTCTATAATATCCAAGCTTTGTTTATAGTCACTAACTTTTCCTAAGGCAGATCCAACCGCACCCGTTAATGATTTAAAAGCTGAAGTTAATCTATCCGAAGCTTCAGTATTACCGGAAGTTCTGGATAAGTTAGAAGTTGATACGTTCACAAGGCTTGCTAAACCGTCTGAGAAGTTTTTGTTATATCCTCCATTGCCAGTAGAAGCAATAGTTGAAGCAAAATCAAGTTTTAAGGTATCAACATTTTCACCAACTTTGAAGACGAAAGTTTTACCAGAAGTTGAATGAAGTAATGAAGCCTTGTTGAATTCTGCCCCTTTTATCTTAGAATCGATTTCATTTGCTAATGATGCAATATTGTCTTTAATAGCTGAGGTATCGGCAGCGGGATCGGAAGAATCTTTAAGTTTAACTCCGATTTTGTTTAAGAGGTCGTTAACGCCAAGTAAACTGTTTTCAGCGGTTGACAAAAGGTCTTTAGCGGAAGAAATGTTTTCTTGAACTCCAATCATGTCCTTAAATTTTTCACTTAATGGATTACTAATGTTTAAGCCGGATTTGTCATCAACAACATTTTGAGTCGCTTGACCATTATCTGTTTTGGATGGTGTTTTTGAAAGCCCGAAGCTGGACTGATCTATTGTGTAGCTTGAACTTAATCCCGGAATATTTCCGTAAACTCTCATTATAAATTACCTCCTTCAATTTTTGATCAATATCACAATTAGTATTTAAAATAAAAAAAATGCTCTCGTAGAGAGCATTTTTAGAAAAGTCGAAATCAATTACTAACCGAATAACTGTAATACTTGTTGAGGAGCAGCATTCAATTGAGCTAACATTGAAGTAGCCGAAGATTGTAAGATAGTTCCTTTCATAGCATTCAATTGTTCCCAAGCCATATCTGTGTCATAAATTCTACTGATACTTGATTTAGCATTTGAGATAGATGTGCTTAAAGTTTCGTCTTTAATATCCAATCTTTGAGCAAAGTTACCAATTTTTCCTAAAGCTGTTCCTACTGCACTCTTCAATGATGTTAAAGCAGAAGTTAATCCAATTAAACCTCCAACACCACCTGAAGTACTTGTCAAGTAAGAAGTTGATACGTTTACAAAACTTGTTAAACCTGCTGAGAAGTTTGTGTCGTATCCACCGCCACCTGTTGAAGCAATGGTTGTAGCAAAATCCAATTTTAATGTATCGCTACTTTCACCAACTTGGAAAACGAAACCTTTACCGGCAGCAGAGAAAAGTAATGAAGCATTGTTGAATTTTGTACTTTTTAATTTTGATTCAATTTCTTTTGATAAAGATGCAATATCGTCTTTAATAGCGGTAGCATCAGCAGTTGGGTTGGTAGCATCAGAAAGTTTACCTTCAATTTTGGTTAAAAGGTCGTTGATACCAAGCAAATTGCTTTCTGCGGTTGATAAAAGGTCTTTAGCAGCAGAAATGTTGCCTTGAGCTCCTTCCATGATTTTAACTTTTCCTTTAAGGGAGTTTCCTACGTTAAAACCTGAAGTGTCATCTGCAACGTGTTGAATTTTTTGACCAGAAGCTATTCTGAGTTGTGATTTTGTAAGGTCATTGTTAACCTTAGCTAAATTGTAGTATGCACTTAATGCATCGATGTTTGTGTTAACTCTAAATCCCATTGTATTACCTCCGTGTAATTTAGTTGGGAATTATACTTCCATGTGAATTATGTTTCTATTTATATTATCGAAGAACAAAATAAAAAGTTTAGCAAAATAAAGAGCTAATATTAAAGTATTTAATATTTCAGCTCTTTATTAAAAAATTAACCAAATAACTGTAAAATTTGTTGTGGAGCAGCATTTAATTGTGCTAACATAGATGTAGCTGATTGCTGCAAAATTGTTCCTTTCATTGCGTTCAATTGTTCCCAAGCCATATCTGTATCATAAATTCTACTGATGCTTGATTTAGCATTTGCAATTGAAGTGTTTAGAGTCTCTTCTTTAATATCTAATCTTTGAGCAAAGTTACCAATTTTTCCTAAAGCTGATCCTACCGCACTCTTTAAAGATGTTAAAGCAGATGTTAACCCGACTAAACCACCGATTCCGCCGGATGTGCTTGTAAGATAAGAAGTTGATACATTTACGAAACTTGTTAAACCGGCAGAAAAATTGGTAGTATAACCACCACTTCCGGTAGATGCAAGAGTTGATGCAAAATCTAATTTTAAAGTATCGCCAAGTTCACCAACTTGGAATACAAAACCCTTACCGGCAGCAGAGAAAAGTAACGAAGCATTATTAAATTTTGTGCTTTTCATTTTTGATTCAATTTCTTTTGCTAAAGATTCTATATCATCTTTAATTGCAGTAGCGTCGGCAGTTGGATTGGTAGCATCAGAAAGTTTACCTTCAATTTTGGTCAAGAGGTCGTTAATACCAAGTAAATTGCTTTCGGCAGTAGATAAAAGGTCTTTAGCAGCCGAGATGTTGTTTTGAGCTCCCTCCATAATTTTAACTTTCCCTTTTAATGAGTTGGCAACGTTAAAACCTGAAGTATCATCGGAAACATGTTGTATCTTTTTACCGGTAGCAATTCTAATCTGTGATTTTATAAGGTCGTTATTAATCTTTGCTAAGTTATAATAAGCAAATAGAGCGTCGATATTTGTGTTTACTCTAAATCCCATTTTATACCTCCATATTATTTATTTAGGGGGTTTGCGATTTAATTTGAAACTTGTCAAAATCAATAAGGTCAATATTATTTAAAATGACAAAAAATGCTCTCAAAGAGAGCATTTTTTGAATTGAGGAAATTATTTATTAACCGAATAACTGTAATACTTGTTGAGGAGCGGCGTTCAATTGAGCTAACATTGAAGTAGCAGAAGATTGTAAGATTGTTCCTTTCATAGCATTCAATTGTTCCCAAGCCATATCTGTATCATAAATTCTACTGATACTTGATTTTGCGTTTGAGATAGATGTGCTTAAAGTTTCGTCTTTAATATCCAATCTTTGTGCAAAGTTACCAATTTTTCCTAAAGCTGTTCCAACTGCACTCTTCAATGATGTTAAAGCAGAAGTTAATCCAACTAAGCCGCCAACACCACCTGAAGTACTTGTTAAATATGATGTTGATACGTTTACAAAACTTGTTAAACCTGCTGAGAAGTTTGTGTCGTATCCGGCATTTCCTGTAGAAGCAATAGTAGTAGCAAAATCTAATTTTAATGTGTCACCGCTTTCACCAACTTGGAATACGAAACCTTGACCGGCAGCTGAATGAAGTAATGAAGCATTGTTGAATTTTGTACTCTTTAATTTTGATTCAATTTCTTTTGCCAATGATGCAATGTCATCCTTAATAGCAGTTGCATCGGCAGTAGGGTTGGTAGCATCAGAAAGTTTACCTTCAATCTTGGTTAAAAGGTCATTGATACCAAGTAAATTGCTTTCAGCGGTTGATAAAAGGTCTTTAGCAGCAGAAATATTGCCTTGAGCTCCTTCCATGATTTTAACTTTTCCTTTTAAGGAATTACCAACGTTAAAACCAGAAGTGTCATCTGAAACGTGTTGTATTTTTTGTCCTGAGGCGATTCTAATTTGTGATTTAGTTAAGTCGTTATTAACTTTAGCTAAATTATAGTATGCACTTAATGCATCGATGTTTGTGTTAACTCTGAATCCCATTGTATTACCTCCATGTAATTAGTTAGGGGATTTATACTTCCGTGTTTTTAATTTTCTTAATGATATTATCGGCAAAACTTTTTTAAACTTTAGTGCTTTTTACAAAAAAATTATTTTTCTTTAAACAAAATACTCCAAGTATCTCTTAGTTCTTGTAAAATTCTAATTGAAACTTCTAAATTGTTTTTTCTTGCTTGGTCTTGAGCAAATTGATAAAGGCGTAAAAGTCCAAAAGATATCTCTTTTGCCTTTTCATCTGAAAAATTAAGAGAGTTTATTAATTCAGCAACAGCTTTATTAGCACGGGCAAAATCTCCTTTTTGGTAACTTTGAATAGCTAAATCATAAATTTTGAGTAAAAGCTTTTGCGGAGAAGCCTCGTTTATTTCTTTTAATAGATAAGCTTTTGCTTTATTGTTTTGTTGAGAATATATACTTTGTTCTAACATAAAAACTCCAATAATGGTAAACTAAAACTTAGACCTGATATCGAAAGAAGAAATAGGATCTGTTTCTTCTTTCGAATAAAAGGTCTCAAAAATTGATAACATCACAATTAAAAAAATCCGTTTATAAATTATTGGAATAATTGTAAAACTTGTTGTGGACTCGAATTTAATTGAGCAAGCATCGATGTAGCAGAAGATTGTAAGATTGTTCCTTTCATAGCATTCAATTGTTCCCAAGCCATGTCAGTATCAAAAATACGGCTGATACTTGATTTAGCGTTAGAGATAGAAGTATTTAAGGACTCTTCTTTAATGTCTAATCTTTGAACAGAGTTACCAATACTACCAAGTGCTTTTGTAACTGCTGATTTTAAAGAAGTTAAAGCAGAGGTTAATCCAACTAAACCGCCAACACCACCTGAAGTTGATGTTAAATATGAAGTTGATACATTTACAAAACTTGTTAAACCGGCAGAGAAGTTAGTTTCGTACCCACCACCACCAGTACTTGCCAAATGTGTAGCAAAATCAAGTTTTAAAGTATCGGCTCCTTCGCCAACGCTGAATACGAAACCTTTTCCTGCACCGGAAAACAAAAGAGTAGTATTGTTAAATTTAGTACTCTTAAGTTTCGATTCAATTTCTTTTGCTAAAGATAATATATCATCTTTAATAGCAGTAGAATCGGCAGTAGGGTTTGTTGCATCGGAAAGTTTTCCTTCAATTTTTGTTAACAGGTCATTTACACCCATTAAGTTGCTTTCAGCTGTAGAAAGTAAATCTTTCGCAGCAGAAATGTTACCAAGTGCACCTTCCATGATTTTCAATTTGCCTTGTAATGATGTTCCAATGTTAAAACCGGAAGTATCATCAGCTACACGCTGTACCTTTTTACCGGATGCAATACGAAGTTGCGATGTGGTAAGGTCGCTGTTAACTTTAGCCAAATTGTAATATGCTTTCAGTGCATCAATATTAGTATTAATTCTGAATGGCATATCGTTTCTCCTATTTAATGAAATAAATTAATTAATTTTAGTAATTATTTGTTTTAATCTTTTATCAACTTCAGTAAATACTGAATCCCAATTATTAAATTCTTCTTGTCTAAATAACTCTAAAGTTGGATACCATGGATTATCTTTTCTATTATTGTACCATCGCCAATCGCATTTTGTTGATAGTAATACCCATGTCTTTTTACCTAAAGCACCGGCTAAATGGGCAACAGAGGTATCAATAGAAATAATCAAATCAAGATTATCCATTATAGCTGCCGTATCGTTAAAAGTTGAAATTGAACCACTTAAATCAGTAATGTTGTACTGCTTAAATATCCGGTCTTTATTCTCTTCAACTTCTCCCATTTGTAAAGAATAAAAAGAAACTTTAGAATTATTAAACAATTTTAAATAATCAGTTAGTTTACAAGATCTATGTTTATTTCCAGGAGTTTGTTTTCCTTTCCAGACGAAACCAATTTTAACTTTTTTATCGGCTGCTAATCTATTTTGCCATAATAACTTTGTATTAATGTCTACCATTATGTAAGGAACAGTAACTTTAATTTCTGTTATATTTGTCTCAAAAAGCGTGCCTAAACTTAAAAGAGGTATTCTATAATCGTATTCAATGTTATAATCGTTAAAAGAATTTCTTCCAATTACCTTATCAACCCCCTTACAGCCAGTCATTAAATCAACTAAAGGTGCATGACATAGCAAAATGGTTGTGCAATTACATGCTTTAATACGTTCAATATATCTTCCAAATTGAAGAGTATCACCAAAGCCTTGTTCGTCATAAATTAATAATGTTTTTTCAGCCGCGTCCTCCAAATTAGATAATAAAGGCTTTGAAAACTCCCATATTGGGTAATCAGAACGCATTATACGCCATTCGTATTCTGTAAATCCTTCTTTTAAGAATCCCATCCGCAGCAATAAAAGTGCTTTGTTAAAGTGAGCTTCGGCATTTTGAGGAGCTAATTCTATTGCTTTATCTATATGCATTAAACTATTATCAAATTCGCCCAAATAATGTTCTGTATTTGAAAGATTTATATAACCTTCAACGTAATTTTTGTTTAAAGATAAAGCAATGCTGAATTCTTCTTTTGCTGCAATTAGATCTCCTTTTGCTTCATAAACAGTACCTAAGTTGTTATGTAAAAAAGGCTTATAGAAATTTAGTTCAACCGCTTTTTGGAATAATTCATCAGCATATTCTAATTGTTCTTCATCTCTATAAATAAGACCTAAATTATTTAGTGCATTTATATAATATGGATGGTATTTGAGTGTTCTGTTGTAGAATTCTTTTGCCTTGTTTATTTCTTTCAACATGTGAAATGAATAGCCAAGATGATAATAAATATCAAAATTTGTACTGTTCATAAGCAAAATTGAATTAAAAATTTCAATAGCACCACCATAATCTTTTGTATGAAGAAGAATTTTTCCTAATTCAAAAAGCAATTGTGGTTTCTCATCTTCTGATTGTTCAATTGTCTCTTTTATTAAATCTATTGCTTTACCATACTCAAACTTATCAGTAAATTGTTTTATTTCTTTAATGGATTCCGACTTTGTATACTTAAATAAAATTTTATTATTTAGGTCTTCCATTACAGAAATCCAGTCCCCAGGTGTCGGTTGGCGTAAAATACTTATACTGCTATACCAAACGGAATCATTTCTGTTTAACAGCCAACGCCAGTCGGGTAAATATGGGAGTAATAAAAGAGTAGGGATGTTTAGTATCCCACATAAATGTGCCATCATAGTATCAACAGTTATTACTAAATCCATATTTAATAGTATTGAAGCAGACACTTCAATAGTAGATAGTTCGTTGCTAAAATCGATAATATTATTAAAACGATTTTTGTATTCTTCAGTATTGTTTAATCCAAAATTTTTTTGAAGTAAATAAAAGTCAATATTAGTGTTGTTAAAAAGCAGTTCAAAAAATTCAAATGGGATACTTCTGTTATGGTTGTTTGGGTGGTAAGGATTTCCTGCCCATACAAGTCCTATTTTTGGTCGTTTTGTGGATAATCTTTGTTTCCATACATTCAATAAATCTTTGTTAAGATGTAAAATGGGGGCTATATTTGGAATGTTGGCTAAATTTGTGCAGAAAATACGTGGAAGACTCAATAATGAAGTATAAAAGTCAAAATATAGCTGGTCGTAATTAAATTCCCCTCTAATAATTGGTTCATAATAGCCATTTGGGTAATTAAATAGCTCAGTAAACTCTTTTGGGAATTCAAAAAGGATGTTACATCCCAAGTTTTTTAGTAAAGGAATATATCTTACAAACTGTAAAATATCACCAAAACCATGTTCGCTATAAACTAAAATTGTTTTTCCTTCTAATGATTCGCCATTATAAGGTTTGCCTTTTTTTAATTTGTCAAATATAGATGATTTTGTTAAACTTGTTTCAAATTCCCTCCATCCAACCTCAAATTTTTCGGTAAGTAGATGAATCATCCCAACTTGGCTGATTACTACCGGATTATCAGGCGAAATTTGTAGTGCTTTAGAATAAAGGTTTAGTGCATTTTCAAAATCGAGTTTAAGTGCATAATTGTTTCCAAAATTGCTTAAATATCCTGAATTATTAGGAGAAAGCTCGATTGCTTTTTGAAAATATACTTCAGCTAAAAATAGCTTGTTTTGCTTTTGCAGTGTTATTGCGTAGTTATTAAATAACCTGTCATCATTTAGAAAAAGCACAGCCTTTTTAAAGTAAATTTCTGCATCTTTAAGCCTATCGAGTGATAAATAGGAATCCCCGATTAATTTTAGCACTATCCCGTTATTTTTTTCAATCGATAAAGCTGTTAATCCTAAATCAATAGCTTGTTCGTATTCTTTTTTATCATAATAAAAACTAATTAAGTTTATCCATGCTGCTAAATATGTGGGACATATTTTAATACTTGCTTGAAAATATTCTTTTGTTAATGTTTCATTCTTAAGTTTTGAATATAGAATTCCTAAATTGTTAAGTAAACTATGAGAATTTGGAAATCGATTTAAAGCCTTTTTTAAAAAAGTTTCAGCATTAATATAGTCTTCTAAATTTATGTGACAAACTGCTAAATTTTGATACAATTCTTCGGGTAGATCAGGAAATAGGCTTACCGCCTTATTTAAGAAAAATTTTGCCGAATTAAAATCGTTTTTGTAAAAATAGGCTGCACCAATCCATACTAACGATTCTATGTCTTCAGAATTATTTTTTAGTAATAAGTGATAAAGTTGGATTGCTTTATCTAAATCATTGTTATCAATTGCTTCTGCAGCAAACAGTTTGAGTCTATTTATTTCTTCGTTTGTCATTTCTGTGATAATGTTATCTTGATTGAAAAGTTCTTTTTCTAATGTGGATTTGACTTTTTCAAAAACTTCTGACCAGTTATTAAGTTCGTTTTGTCTGAATAATTTTGCTGTTGGGTACCACGGAGTAGTTTCAATTTTTAATAACCACCTCCAATCGGGCACTTTTGTTAAAAGAATCCAAACTTTTTTACCTAAGGCACCGGCTAAATGTGCAATTGAAGTGTCTATGGTAATCACTAAATCAAGATTGGTAATAATTGCAGCAGTTTCATCAAAATTGTATGCCAAATCAATTATTTCAGCTTTTTCAAGTTCTTCTTGGCAATCCTCTCCGTATTGCAGGCTGAAAAAACTATAATTGGTAAGTTTGGCTAACTGGGTAAAATATTTTAGTTCTGTATGTCTTTTTCTATGTTCAATCGGGAACGGATTCCCTTTCCAAACAATTCCTATTTTCGGTTTTGTAAATTTTGAAAAATAGTCTTCCCATTTCTTTGTTAAAACGGGGTTCGGTTCTAAATATGGAACAGTATTGGGGATATTAGATAAATCTGAATTAAGAATTGCCGGTAAACTTAATAAAGATGAATAGAAGTTGTAATCACTCTCTTGAATATTTGTCCCTCGTTTAACAACAAAATCAATGAAGTTCAAATTTGTCATTAAGTTGAAAACTTCTTTTCGGCATTCTAATGTAATTATTCCGCCTAATTTTTTTAATACTTTTAGATAACGTACAAATTGAAAAATATCTCCTATTCCTTGTTCGGCATAAACATATATTTTTTGTCCATATAAAGGTTCACCGCTCCATTCTTTAATACTAAATTCTCTTTTATATTCAGAAAGTTTTTTACGCCATTCGTACTCTTTAAAGCCGTTTTTTAAATCACCAATTAATAACAAACAAATTCCTAAATTAAAATGTTCTAATGGTGAATTAGGATTTACAGTAATTGCCTTTTTATAAGTCTCAATTGCTAAATCATAATTCCCAATTTCAAAGTATGTGCCTCCTAAATTGTTAAGGGCATCTTGATTTTTAGGATTTAGTTCTAAAATTTTATTAAAACACTCAATTGCTGAATCAAATTCAATTTTAGAATGATAAGTTATACCGAGATTTAACAAAGCATCTTGATTGTTTGGCGAAATATTTAGTGCAGCCAAATAGCATGAAATGGCAGAATCAAGCTGCCAAAAAGATTTGTAAATGTTACCCAAATTAAATGAGGCTTCAAAACTGTATGGATTTGATTTAATTAAATTTGTATAAGTTTCAATTGCCTTGGGATTATTTTTAGTTTTTTCGTAATAAGCAGCCAAAGTTAGAAAAAGCTGTTCGTCATTTTCGAAAATTTCTAAACCATTATTAATAATGGATATTGCACTATCAAATTCTTGTTGATTAATATAAATTAACGCAGTATTAACAAATGCTTGAGAAGAGCTGTATCCCAGTTGAACTGAATGCTGGTAAAAGTGTAAAGCTAAATTATTATTTCCCAATTGTTGGTAACAATAGCCTATATAAAAATATGGCTCGGCATCATTTTCATCATTTGATGTTAAATTTTTTAGTAAATCTATTGCTTCCGAGTATTTTTGAATTTCAATAAATAGTGTAGCTAAATTAAAAATTGCATCGTTATATTGAGGAGCAATATTTATGCAACGGTTTAATATTTCAATAGCTTTTACATAGTCTGTTTTGTTTTTGTAAACAAGTCCTAACAAATTTAGTGCTTTAACATTATCAGGATTAGTTTTCAAAAATTCGACAATATTTTTTTCAGAATTAGAATAATCATTTTTCTGAAAGTAAAGATAACCTAACCAAAAAGATACATCTGTATTTTCAGGAAATTGAGTTTTATATCGTAAATACTTGGTTTCGGCGGTTTCAAAATCACCTTCTAAGTGTTCAGTAATGGGAAATTGTTTCATGTTGTATGTTTTCTATTGAAAATAATAAAATACCGACGGAATAAACGGGCTAATTATTAAGATAAAAAAAATTATCTATATAATAAAGTGAAAATAAATTTAAAGGTTTTAAATAAATAAAAATTTTGATATTTTTAATCATATTAATACATAAATAAATTTGAAAATATTGCGTGGTAAAAAATGGATAACAGATTGAAAATTTGGTTAGGTTATGTTTCGTATCCGGTAACAACGGCTGCATATTTTGAGAGGGCGTTACGTAAGCATTACGATGTTGTTACGGTAGGTCCCAAAATTTCCCAGGAAATTATTGAATTATGGAAACTTGAAAATATGAAACTCCCCATATTAGACCACCAAATTCGTACAGGTAAAGATCCTGATTTGGAATATTTGTATAATTCTACTCCTATTGAAAAAAGACCCGATTTATTCTTTTGGGTTGAATCGGTATTTGGGTATTTTCCAACAAATCTTTCAAAAGTTAAGATTCCGAAAATCTGTTATTTCATAGACTCGCATTTAAATAATTTATCATACCAGTTAGAATGGGCATTAAATTTTGATTATGTTTTTATTGCACAGAAGGAGTACATACCAAGCTTTAAAAAAGCCGGATGTAAAAATGTGTTTTGGGTACCGTTAGGATGTGATACTGAAATTCATAAAACAACAAATCAAGCCAAAATATATGATGTTGGATTTGTTGGTGGTGTTGTTGGGAATGATAGAAGAGTTAGTTTGCTTGATAAGATTCAACAAGAACATAACCTTTATTTTGAAAGGTGTTTTTGGGATGATATGTCAAGAGTGCTTGACAGTTCAAAAATTGTTTTTAATAATGCGGTTAATAATGACTTAAATATGAGGGTATTTGAAACATTATCAATTGGTTCGTTCCTTTTAAGTGAGCCTACATATGGAAATGGGCAAGAAGAGTTTTTTATACCGGGAGAAGAGTACGGGATTTATGAAGATGATAGCATTAACAGCTCAATTACTTTTTATCTTGAAAATAGCGAACTTAGAGAGCTTATTGCAAAAAGAGGAAAAGAAATTGTTCAAAATGCTCATACTTACGAACATCGCATGCTTGATATTATTGATGTAGTTATGAATAAAAAATCAAATACACTTTCAGGGTCGGAAATAAGAGAAAAATCTTTATTAGGTGTTCAAACTTCACTTAAAGATATTTATTCTCTTACAAGAAGTTTTGTGATTCCTGTTTTAGATTACGCCCCTGCAAGTCAATACAATATAAAAACTGTTTTGAATGATTTGGGAAATATAGAAGGCAAACTATTGATTGTTTTTAATTCGGAAGAGGTTGCAAATCAACTTAAAGATCATCCACGTATCAATAATTACGCAATAATGAAAAAAAATGTTGGAGTTGCCAGAGCGTGGAATATAGGACTTAATATGTCCGAAGCTCCAATTACTTTCATTTTAAATTCTGATATTCATATTGAAAAAGATGTTGTTGATAAAGTCACAAATATCATTCAAACAAAAGGTGACGCAGCAATGGTAGGACCACAAGGTTCATTTTTTAGTTTTAAAGATAGAGCAGATTTTCACTACTTCGATAAAGGAACTTTTAGCAAAGTTAATGAAGTTGATGCTGTTTCAGGTTTTTTATTTGCAGTTAACAAGACTCTGTTTGACAAATATGGACTTAGTTTTGAAAATAAATTTACCCCTTGCTACTATGAAGAATGGGATATTGGGCTGCAAATTAAATTAGCAGGATTAAAGAGTTATGTAGTACCATCGACCGCTTATAACCATATTTGGGGTGGCAGTATCGGCTCCTATAAAGTTATTCAATATTTAGATAAAGCCGAGAGTGCACGAGACATATTAAACAGAAACGCCGAGATATTTACAAAAAAATGGATGAAAATTCATACTGAATTATTGAAAAAAGATTTTAATAAATATAGAAGTTTCTTTGTTAGTTATTATGAAAACTTTATTAATAATTACGCAAATGATTTGATTGATAATAATGAATATGAAAAGGCTGAAACAATTTTGACCGAATTGCTTGGATTTTATCCGGATTCAGTTTCAACTAATATAAACTTAAGCAGAGTATATTTATATAAAAATGATATCAGAAAGGCGTACGGATTTGTTAATAATGCATTAAATATTGAACCTGAAAATGAAATGGCTTTATCAATAAAAGATGGATTGGAAGATATTATAAAAAAATATGCTTTATAAAGTTGTATCAATAAGAACCGGCTTGAGTGTTTTTGCTATCTGCAATGCGGATTGAAAATAATCAAGCTGGATTTTATCGTTATTAAGATGCTCCAAAATTAAATTTTTGGCATCTAACAAAGTTTGGTTTTGAAGTTCGGCAATGTGAGATTTTACTGTCCAGTAATTTATGTCTGCTTGAAGTATTAAATTAATAAAGTTTTGACGTTTTAATATTTGTCTCATTTTTCCGGTTAAATCTAACGATATTATTCCCCATGCATTGTCTAATAAATCGATAGTTTTTATTTCTATTAACGAATAGTTATTTATCTTTTTTGATTTCTCAACAATTCGGGGCAGATAAAGTTTTATATAAGCTTCCCACCTCAGATTTCTCAATGTATCGTCTTGTAGTGTTGTGGTTTCTACAAGTTCAAGAAGTTTGATTATGTCCTCTTTGAAAAATTTAGAATTTGAGTATATAAGGTTTAATTCGTTAATAATGTTTTTTGGTATAAAAGCTAAATCTTTTTTCAAAATAAAATAATCAGTATAACTGAGTAGTAAGTCATAAATATTTGTTAAAATTGATAAGTCAGAAATAAAATCATCAGGAATAAATTGACCGAGAAATTTTTCTAAATATTCAAAATTCATTGAGTCGTTTTGTTTAGAAAATTTTATGGGAATATCTTCAATTGAATCGTGCATGGCTGAAATAGCTGAGTAGTAATTTCGTTTATCATTCTCTGTAAATAATTCATTCAATAAAGTTGAAACTCTATATAGATGGGAGACATATGGTAGTCCACATTTCCTTTTTATCTCTAAATTATAAAACATACTAAAGTGTGAAGAAACTAATTTGGAGTATTCAAAATAAAAATAGTCCATAGTTGAATTTTGAGGAATTTTATTTTTTAATATATATTTTTCACCTTCTATGAATTCAACTTTTTGAAAGTTGCTTTTACTGATTTGGGAAAGTTCCGAATTGTTGGGGATAAAAAAACGAGGTGAATTATTAGAATTGAAGGAGGATTGAAAATCTTCAATCAACCGAAATGCTATATCAGAACTTTTTTTGAATATAACTTCAACAAGTTCATTTTCAACATTACCTTTCACTAACTGATCTAACAATGTGCTAAAATTATTATCCATTGAGTCCTCAATTAAGTGTACAATAACAAATTCAAATAATTTTATATTGATAAAATTAGTGTATTAATTTGTATATTAAAAAGCAAGGGGTAATTTATAATGATTAAAATATTGTACTACAAAATAAAATTATTTTGAACTTAATTAATTTTTAGATAAATTGATTTTTATTAACTTTAAAAATTATCAAGTGGAATACGAGAGAAATTATTTGAATAATTATATTTTTTCGTCAAAGTTTGCTGAACAAACATTAAACAGTATTAATGAATGTATTAGTATTACTGATATGGAAGATTATTTAATTTTTGTTAATGATGCATTTGAGAGAGTTTACGGCTATTGTAAAAATGAACTTATTGGTAAAAATATCAATATCATACGTTCAAACAATAACAACCCCGCTATTACAAAAGAGATACTTCCAAGTACTTTAAAAGGGAGCTGGGTAGGGCGAATATATAATAAAAGGAAAGATGGAACAGAGTTTTTAGTTTCGTTAAGAACGGGAATAGTGAGGAATGATTTGGGCGAGCCGATTGCTTTGGTTGGTTCGGCAATTGATCTTACTGAAACTCTATTGGCAGAGGAAAAACTACAAGCTGCCCAAGATAGATATAGATCCTTATTTAATGAAATTAAAGATGTTGTATATGAAAGTACGCCTGATGGAAAATTAGTTGATATTAATGCTTCGGGAATAGAACTTTTTGGATACAAAAGTAAAGACGATGCACTAAGTGTTAATGTTACAAAAGATTTATATGTCTTCCCTGAAGATAGAGACAAGTTTAAACAATTGATAGAAAAATTTGGTTATGTAAAGAACTACGAAATACTAATCAAAACAAAAGATAATGAACATTTGGTTGTTTTAGAAACAGCTTATGCGAATAAGGATAAAAATGGGGAAGTTGTATCATATAGGGGTATTTTGCGTGATATTACTGAAGTTAAAAAAACAGAGCAGCAATTAAAAAATTATGTTAAAGAATTAGCAAAAGTAAATAAACAGTTATTAGAAAGCGAAGAAGAACTAAGAAATATTAATCATTCCAAAGATAGGCTATTCTCGATTATTGGACATGATTTAAGAAGTCCTTTTACTGCATTAATAGGGTTTTCTGATTACTTAATTGAAGATATTGATGAATTAGAAAAGGGAGAAATAACCCTTTATGCAAGAAAAATTAATGAGTCGGCAAAAAATATCTTTAGTCTTTTAGAAAACCTGTTAGATTGGTCAAGAATTGAAACAGGTAGAATAAATCCGGAATATGAAGAGTTCTCTATGAATTCTATTGCTGATAATGCAATTCAATTATTAAAGGCTAATGCTCAAAACAAAAATGTTGAAGTAATAAATAATATACCAAATGGAGTTTTTGTTATTGCTGATAGAAACATGATTAGTTCGGCAATTAGAAATATACTTTCTAATGCAATAAAATTTACGCTACCCGGTAAAAAGATTGTTTTTGAAAGTGAATTAAATGAAAAATATGCTAAGATTTCAATTACTGACGAAGGTGTAGGCATGAGTGCTGAAGTTTTGAATAATTTGTTCGATTTTAAATCAAGTCATACTACATTGGGTACGCGAAATGAAAAAGGATGCGGCTTGGGTTTAATAATTAGTAAAGAGCTGGTTGAAAAAAATGGTGGTAAAATTTTTGTTGAAAGCGAATTGAATAAAGGCTCTAAATTTAGTATTATGCTTTTAAAAGCTCATATTTAATTTTTGGTGTTATATAAAAATATTACCCCTTTAGATTTTTTACAGAATTGTTAATTAAATTATTTTTGATTATATATTGTACTAAGATTTATTGAACTTTTTGATTTGATTATTGCTTAAAATTTAAACAAATAATAATCTCACAGAAAACTAATTTAGGGGCTTTTATGAAACTTAAAACCCTCATACCAAAATCAGAAGCACGTAAAATAGTTGTTCAACGTAGATTGGAACATCCTGAATCAGAGCTTAAATTAAAAACCAAAAGAATAATTGAGCGTTTAAGCGGAATTGATGACTATATTTTTGCAAAAAATATTCATTGTTATATTGCTTCTCGTACGGGAGAGGTTGACACTCGTACGCTGATTGATTATATGGTCAGCTGTGGAAAAGTTGTAATAATTCCTAAGCTTAATAAATTAAAAAAAGAGTTTAGACGTGCTCAGTTTGTTGACTGGGACCACATTATCAAAAATAATGAAGGGTACTATGAGCCTGAATATGGACTTGAAGAAGATATGAGTGATATCGATTTGATTTTAGTTCCTTCACTTGCTGTTTCCTTAAGTGGACAAAGAGTTGGTTATGGAGGTGGTTATTACGATAAGTTGTTAAAACATACTTTTTGTTCAAAAATAGTTTTAGCTTTTGAGTTTCAAGTTTTTGATTATATTGAATCTAATACTCATGATACACGAATTGACAAAATAATTACAGAAAGAAGAATAATTAACACTCAAAGCAAAATGTTTGAGTGAAATTTGAATTAATTATGCAAGACGATTATAAAAATGCAGAAGATGTTGAATTTGTTGAAATAGACAAAGAACCAAATTTTGATGAACCGCCAAGATTAAAGAAATCGAAAAAAAACAAAATACTTTTAGGAATTTGTGGCGGACTGGGAGAGTATTTTAAAGTAAGTCCGGTTTTATTTAGATTAATATTTATTATTTCCACTTTTTTTTCAAGTTGGTCTCTGGTTATTTATCTTATTCTTGCTGTTACATTAAAAAGCGAGAAAAATGGAGTCGAAGAAAAACAAACATTTACTTACTTGACTGGAGTAGTTTTTACTTTTATTGGGGTTGTCAATATTATAATTTACAATTCAACAATCTTGACATATTTGTGGGTACAAATTCCTTCAAATCTGATAATGGGATTAGTCTTTTTTTTAATCGGTCTTTATATTAAATCTAATATTTCAAAGTTTATAAATATTGATGTTGAAGAGATAAAACAACCAAGTCATCTTTTTAGAGAAAAAGACGGGAAATATTTGGGTGGTGTATGTGTTGGGCTAAGCAAGTATTTTCGAGTATCACCGTTAAAAATCCGCTTTTGTTTTGTTGTTTTAAGCATTATAACTTTAGGAGTTTTTTGCCTGTTCTATATCTTAATGTGGATTGGTTTATCCCAAAATTCAGAGGTGGAAAATGAAACCATTTGAATTAAAAGGGATTAGCTGGAGTCTTTTATTTATTGGCTTGTTGTATTTTACTGAATTTTATTTCGATTTAGGTATTAATTTGCCCATATGGGGCGGCGGTCTATTAATTATTATATCATTATGGTTAGTTTTTAATGGGTTTCAATTTGGAAGAAGAAGTACTTTAATATGGGGTACAATTAACTTTTTTATTGGCGTTGGTCTTTTTACTTTTTGGTATTTTGAAATTGTTTCTTTAAGTCAATATATTATACCATTAATTCTTTTTACTTGTTTTGCACTATTTTTGATGTTATTTATCGAAAATACTAATGTAAGAGTGTTTTTTGTTTTATCTATTGTTTCAATCTTGATTTTTGCGGGTTATGTTATTTTTAAGGACTCTCTTTTTATTAATAAAATAAACCAATATATTTCCGTAATCTTGAGTTACAAAACCATTTTATTTATTGTGATAGGTATTTTTTTAATGTTACTTGGAAAAGATAATTAGTTATTTTAAAAATGAGCCGTAAAAAACCGCACGAGCCTCTTTTGAAGGTTCTTTATCTTTTTTATCCAATGAAATTTTAATAATATCAGCACTTAAAATATCTACATTCGATTTCAAATTAATTTCTGTAAATTTATCGCCTCTATTGGGTTTAAACGAAGTAATAAAAACAGTATTCCCATTTTTAACAGCCCAGATATTAAAAATTTCGTTAGAATTAATTTTAGGTAAATTAATAGTTTGAATTAGTATAATATTATTGCTTTTTGCTAAGTATATTTTAGAAACAATAAATCCGTTTGTGTCGGTTATAGAAATAGTTTTTATATCACCACTATTAATAAAATCAATAAACTTTTGATGATTTTTAACAAAGCTGTTTGATTGTTCTGACAACATTTCAACTTCAGTTAATTTGTTTTCTAAGTCTAAAATTTTATTATTGGCAGAGCCTAAAAGCATAACCATAATAATGAGTGTAATTATTGAAACTAAGACAGCGGCAATTCCAATAATTGTTGTTGATTTTAATGAAAATAAACTTGCGAAAAATGTGGTTTTTTTTGTGTATGAGTTATCAACCTGAGGCAGATTTTCTTCTTCAATTAAAGAATTGTATTGTGGTGCAGCTTGTTCAACTAATGGTTGTATTTCTTCTACTGGTTGTTGAATTTGTTGGATAGGTTCAAGTACATCTGGTTGAATTTTAGACGAATTAACATCTACTGTCTCAAGTTTATTAATTAGTTCGTTAGCTTTTTCAAGTTCGGTATCGGGTAAAGATTTGTAAATTTCTTCAATTTTGGAAATTAATTCATCTTTCAAATCAGCAGTAGGAATTTCTTTTTTAAGCGAAGCAGGTAATAAAGAAACAACGTTTTGAAGATTTCCTAACTCTCCTAAATCCGGTAGTTTGCCGGCTTTAAAATATTGAACTACACTATCAAAGTTATCTCTATCTAAACAACCTATTGCAAAGGCACTAATTATTTCTTTTACTGTGTTATCTTCTTGCATAATTCCTCTTTATTTCTCCATTAGTTTGTCACGTAGACTAAATATTGAAGTCATTATTTTAGTTCTAACTGTTTCAATAGGCAGATTTAAGCTTTTAGTTATTTCATTAATAGTGTAACCTTCAAAATACGCAAGATTAATTACGTGCCTTTGAATTTCAGTTAATCTGTTATAAGCAGATTCTATGCTTGAACTAATGTTGTTGGCAGTTTCAATATCCAGTCCATCAATTTCGGGTGATATAAGTGGCAGGATATACGCATCTTCATAACTTGAATTGTAAAATTCTTTTGTTGCAGCCGATGACCGATTACGACGTAAACTGTCAACCGCTCGATTTCTTGCAATACTTACAATCCAAACGTAAGGATTATCTGAGCTGAAATCGAAATATTTAGCTTTTTTGAAAATAATTGTAAAAACTTCAATTAAAATAGTGCCGGCTATTTTTTCATCAGAAACAATTTTTTTTATTAATGTGAAAAGTAAACCAGAGTAACGGTCGTATAATTCAGTAAGTGCCTCTTTGTCATACCCCGTAATTCTTTCAATCAGTTCGATATCAGTTAACTTATTATATTCCAATTGAAACCTATAAAATTAATTTAGTTTAATTTAAACGTAATGGAATTAAAAATCAAATATTATGAATCAAAATATATAATAAATAAGTGTAAAATAGTATAAAACAATAAACTTACAGTAAAAAATAGTAGTTATTTTTGCTTATATTTAAAGTTTGGAAAAAATATCTTTAGGAAATATTTATGACTTCAAATGAGATAAGAAAACAATTTTTAGATTTTTTTGAAAACAAACTTCATACTATTGTAAAAAGTGCTCCTGTTGTTCCTTATGACGACCCAACTTTGTTATTTACAAATGCTGGAATGAATCAATTTAAGGATGTATTTTTAGGTACAGGGAAAAGAGATTATAAAAGAGCCGCAGATACTCAAAAATGTATTAGAGTAAGTGGTAAACATAACGATTTGGAAGAAGTAGGACACGACACATATCATCATACTTTTTTCGAAATGTTAGGTAACTGGTCTTTTGGTGATTATTATAAAGCTGAAGCGATTACTTGGGCTTGGGAATTATTAACGGAAGTATGGAAACTCCCTAAAGAAAGGTTGTTTGCAACAGTATATAAAACTGATGATGAAGCTTTTGAATTGTGGAAAGAAAAAACTGATATAAATCCATCCCATATTTTAAAATTTGATGATAAGGATAATTTTTGGGAAATGGGAGATACAGGACCTTGCGGACCATGTTCGGAAATACATATAAATTTAAGTGATAATTATGATGATCCGTCACTTGTAAATGCAGGTTCTCCAGAGTGCATTGAAATTTGGAACTTGGTATTTATTCAATATAACAGAGATAATGAAGGGAAACTTCATGAACTTCCATTTAAACATGTAGATACCGGAATGGGTTTTGAAAGACTTTGTGCAGTTATACAAGGTAAAAAATCGAATTACGATTCCGATGTATTTACTCCTATGCTTGCAGAAATATCTAAAATTTCCGGTGTACCTTACGAAAATGAAGAACACAAAATAGCAATGAGAGTTATTGCAGACCATATAAGAACTTTAACTTTTGCAATTACTGATGGTGCTGTTCCAAGCAATGAGGGACGTGGTTATGTTTTAAGAAGAATTTTAAGAAGAGCTGCAAGATATGGACGAAAAATTAATTTAACAGAACCGTTTTTATATAAACTTGTTGATAAGCTTGTTGAAACAATGGGGGATGTATTTACTGAAATTAAAGATAATTCAGTTAAGGTTAAAAATATAATCCACTCCGAAGAAAATAGTTTCCATTCTACTCTTGATAGAGGTATTGAATTGTTTGAAGCTGCTGTTGAAAAAGTAAAAGCCGCTAACAGCAATAAAATTTCAGGTGAAGAAGTATTCAAGCTTTATGATACATTTGGTTTTCCGGTTGACTTAACAAATGTTATGGCTAAAGAAAAAGGATTGACAATTGATGAAGCCGGTTTTGAAAAATTGATGGGCGAACAAAAAGAAAGAGCAAGAAAAGTTACAAAAGATAAACTATCTAACGTTAACCTTTCTGCTCAAACAGAGTTTGGAACTGATTTAGAAAATATTGCCGATACAATATTTACAGGTTATACTGAATTACAATCAAATAGCAAAGTGGTATATGTAAAATCTAATGAAGAAGCTGCTTTTGTGATTTTAGATAAAACTCCTTTTTATCCCGAGTCAGGTGGACAAATAGATGATTTTGGTTATTTGTTATTTAACGGAAATAAAATTGAAATAACGGGATTGGCAAAAAATAGCGGGAAAGTTATTCATATTGTTGAAACTGTTGGTAATTTACCAAAAGTAGGTGATGAAATAACTGCTGTTGTTGATAATGAAAGAAGATGGGACATAATGAGGAACCATTCGGCAACTCATTTACTTCATAAAGCTTTAAGAACAGTATTGGGTACACATGTTCAACAAGCAGGTTCTTATGTTGGACCTGATAGATTAAGATTTGATTTTGCTCATTTTGAAAAAGTTACAAGCGAGCAATTATTGGAAATAGAAAACATGGTAAACCAAAAAATAAGAGCTAATATCAATTTAAATCATCACCATAATATTCCATTTGATGATGCTAAAAAAATGGGAGCTTTAATGTTTTTTGGCGATAAATATGGCGAAAAAGTTAATGTTGTGCAGTTTGGTGATTACAGTATGGAATTTTGCGGCGGTACGCATGTCCACAACAGTTCTGAAATTGGAATGTTCAAAATATTAAGCGAGTCATCAGTAGCAAGCGGTGTAAGAAGAATTGAAGCAATAACAGGGCATGGGGTTCAAAATTATATTTACTCTCAAATTGATGAAAACAAAAAGCAGAGTGATAAAATTGCTGAATTGCTTGAAGAAAAAAGAAAGCTTGAAAAAGAATTAGCTGAATATAAATTCAAAGAAAAACTTAGCGGCATTAGTGCTGTTTTAAGTTCTCCAATTGAAGTTAAAGGCGTTGCAATTTATAAGGGTAAAATTAATGCTGAAAACATGGATGAATTAAAATCATTTGGTGATGAACTGCGTAATAAAATTAAAACCGGTGTTGGAGTTTTATTTGCAAATATTCAAGATAAAGCAAGTATTGTTTGTGTTGTTTCTGATGATTTAATTAAAGAGAAAAAATTAAGTGCCGGTAAAATTGTTGGCGATTTAGCTAAAATGGTTGATGGCGGCGGTGGTGGGAAACCTCATTTAGCAACCGCCGGTGGAAAATCTGTTGATAAAATTGATGCTGCCTTAAATAGTGTTGAAGAAAAAGTAAAAGCAATGTTATAAACAAACTTATATAATTTATTATTTATTAATGCTGCCATTTTATATGACAGCATTTTTTTTGCAAAATAATGGGAAGTGTTAAATTGCTGGTAATATATAGGTGTTGCAAAACTCAAAAAATCCAATCTCGGGCATCATCGGTCGTACTGTGACGCAAATTTTTATCAAAAAATACTGGTCTTTTTACAGTAAATTCATTCGGTCATAGTAAGACCATGGATGTTGCATAATTGAGGAATAAAATTCAAGGCGGTCATGGTCTTACCATGACCGGACAAATTTTGCATTAGAACAACTAAAATAACGGTGTTTTTGAATAGTAATTATTGCGTCATGGTGGGACCGAGGGTGTTGCAAAATTCATTTATGGTCTTTCAATATTGGGAACTCACCTCGACTTAGCAAACACCGCTAAGTAAACCGATTCCCCTTTAATTAAAAAAGAGAGGGGAAATTTTGCCGTCCAATGTTTGTCGTCTTTTCTTTCTTGCATTTTGAATATGTATTGTGTAACGCATAATATTATAATATGATATGCGTTATACATTCCCCTTCTCTTTTTAAGAGAAGGGGCTGGGGGATGAGTTCATCAACTTAGATTAACGGGTATTAATATAAACATTATTAAACTCTTTTGCAATCCGATTTTTTGAATTTAAACAATTTCGCAACATCCACGACCATGACCGCCAAGAACAACATCCCTCAATTATGAAATACGCCGACCATGACCGCCAAGGATAACATTCCTCAATTTTGCAGCATCCACGTAATACATGTCGCAATTTTTATAAAGATTTCAAATGATTAAAACGTTATTAATTTTATTTACAGGAATTATTTATTCATTTAGAAATATTTACTTTTTTGTTATGTTTAACATATTAAAAAATATTAATATCCAAATAATTATTGTTAACCAATAATTGGATTTAATAGTAAAGTTTTAAGATGTTTTATGGTGAATAATGAAAATAATTATTGATGAAAATATTGCTTTTGCAGAAGAAGCTTTTTCAAATTATGGTACAATTGAGTTGTATAATGGACGAAAAATAAATAATGAAATACTTAAGGATGCTGATGCATTAATAATTCGCTCCATCACAAATGTTAATAATGAACTGTTAAATAATACTTCAGTTAAGTTTGTTGGTACTGCAACTATTGGCACCGATCATGTTGATTTGGAGTATTTAAGAAATAATGGTATTGTTTTTTCTGATGCAAAAGGATGTAATTCCAATGCAGTTGCTGAATACGTTTTAACCGGATTGCTTGCAGTAGCCAAAACTAACAAAATTGATTTAACAAATA
Source organism: Melioribacteraceae bacterium (assembly GCA_963663265.2). Taxonomy (GTDB): domain Bacteria; phylum Bacteroidota; class Ignavibacteria; order Ignavibacteriales; family Melioribacteraceae; genus JAEXOD01. The sequence continues at coordinate 658,805 of CAXXXM010000002.1, read as the reverse complement.
AAACAATGGGTATTGTTGGTTATGGAAATGTTGGGAAAAAAGTTGTTAATCTTGCTGAAGCTATTGGACTAAAAGTTTTGGTTAATGACCCACCTTTGGAAAGGTGTGGGTATAATTACAAGTTCTCATCATTAGACGAAGTTCTTAAATGCGATATTGTAAGTTTTCATGTTCCCTTTAATAATGGCGGTAAAGACAATACATATCATTTGCTTAATAAAAATAACATAGGATTACTGAAAAAGGATGTAATATTATTTAATACTGCCAGAGGTGCTGTTGTTGATAATTCCATGGTTGTTGATTTTTCAAATGAAAATCCAAATGTAAAATTAATATTTGATGTGTGGGAAAATGAACCTTTTTGTAATTATGAGTTAGTTAAAAAAGCTGATATAACAACTGCCCATATTGCGGGGTATTCATTTGAGGGGAAAGTTATTGGTACTGAAATGATCTATAAAGCTTTTTGTAATTGCTTTAATTTAGAACCTGTTTGGAATTACCCATTATTTGAATCAATTATTGAAGAGTTTAATTATAATTTAGATAAAAATTTATTTTATAATATTCTTTCAATTACAAAGTCGATTTATAATATTTATGAAGATACAGGGAGCTTTAAGAAGATACTTGAATATGATAAAAATGAAGGTGCAAAATACTTTGACAGTTTACGAAAGAATTACAAATTAAGAATGGAGTTTCCTAATTATAAAGTAAATCTTTCTGAAAAAATTTATAGTAGTATAATAGATGTAATTAAAAAACTACGCTTTAATTTATAAATTTAAAACGCTGTTTTCGGTTCCATGTACATTTGGAATTAAGCCATCTGAATCTCCTTCAATAAACCATTTGTTATCATTAAAGAGATATTTAAACTGAAATGTCTTATTAGCAGGCAATTCAATTTTAATAACAAAGGGAGCAAAAGTGTTAAGCCGATGCATCTTATGTATTTCCGGATTCCAATTGTTAAAGTCACCAACTACTGAACACTCGGAATAATTTTTAGAAATTGATTCCGGTATAGTAAAAGTAACAATTACTGTATTACTCTTAAAGTTATAATCTTTTTTTATAGGCATAATTAATAAAGGGGGCAAAGCCCCCATTTGTTATTCATCAACTTTTAATTCAACTAATTTAGATTGAACACCGGGAAGAACTGAAATTTTACGAGTTAATTCTTCTTTTTGTTCTGGTGTACCATAAAGCTCAAGCATTAATAAGCCTGCATCTGAACAATTTTCTAAAATACCATCGTGGATACCAAGTCTTGTTTTAATAATACAACCCCAACCTGTTAAAACTTGTTGAACCTTTACTGCAGCATCTTTTCTGTTACCAATAAGAATTAATAAAATAGTTTTTGACATTTTAACCTCGCAATTTTGAATGGATTTCAACTCTATAAGATAACAACAATTTGATATAAAATGAAAGAAAAAAATATTAGTTCTAATGTTTATTTATTTAGAGTTAGTAGCCGAGCTAAAAATTAATTCATAAATAGCACTTAATACGAATATTTGAAGATACTTATTCAAAACAGTAGAATTAACTTGACAATTGCATGTGGAATAATTAATTTCAATTATTAAATGAAGGCACGATGGGATTATAAGGTGGGTGCCTCCAATTTGTTTTGATAAAATTGTTAAATTAGATAGAATAATAGTCCCACTCACTCTGGAGTGGGAAATATATTCTGTGTTTAATGTTTTCTACCAATAGATTCGCTTTTCCAAAGCGAAAATAATAAAGTAACATTGAATATTCAGAATTGTTAAAATATTAAAATACGATTATTGTAACTAAATTGTGTCAATCCGGCAGATTGAATCTATTGGTAGAATAAAAAAATTACAAAGAAAAGAACCCATTCCGGCGGAATGGGTCTATAAGAATTTGAAGATATGAAAACAATAATAGTACTATTTATTTTATTAACTAACCTTTTAATTGCCGAAACCAGATATGTAAGTAAAACGGGGGGCACACCTGCCCCCCCTTATACAAGCTGGGATACAGCATGTGATAGTATACAAAAGTGTTTGGATTATTGCAGCAATGGAGATACAGTATACATTGATAGGGGTATATATAAAGAAACATTATATACACTTAATAAAACAATAACAATAATTGGTGTTGATACGGATGAGTGTATAATAGATGGTACCGGAATAGATGGTCAAATACATAGCAAAGTATTAGCCCATTTTAAGCAATCAAATGTTATAATTAAAGGCTTAACACTAAAAAAAAGGGGAGCAATATCAGATTACTCAAATAATGCTATTTACATTCAAAAAGGAAGTGGCATTATTGAAAATTGTAAAATTGATTCAACACAATATGGTGTTTCAACAACACAAAATACATTAATAACAAATACAATCTTTAATGTGGTTACGACTGGAGAATCTATAATAAGCTATGAAGATTATTATAAGTTTAGTACAATAAACTGTTACTTTAATTTAGTGTTATTAAATACTGGAGGATGTGAGGGCATAGAAAATACTATAGGTGGCGGACAATATGAAATACGGAATAATATAATAACAACAAATGAAGACTATTACGATGTATATTATGGAATAAATATTAGTACAAATAATAAAGCCGTAATAATAAATAATTTAATATCGGGATTTGCTTCATCAATACATGCACTGGCGACTGGAGATGGCTCAACCGATACTTCGTTTGTTATAAATAACACACTAATAAATCCAACCAATGTTGGAATAGCAACGGGGAACAATGGAAAATACTTCGTTCTAAAGAATAATATAATAACACAATGTAAACATGCTGTATATTCTTATGGTTCACCCGGGTATTCTGACTATAACTTATTTTTTAATCTTAGTAGAGGTATGTATAACGGGATGACAGCAGGAGCAAATGATAGAATAGCAGACCCTATGTTTGTAAATGATACTGTACCGTTGGTAGGTAATTTATATGATTACAGATTACAGAAATATTCACCCGGAATAGATGCAGGCGATCCAAATATATTAGATGTAGATGGAACAAGAAGTGATATAGGAGTATATGGCGGGCCTTACGGAATAAGTTATGAATATCAAGATTTAGCACCAAAACAGATAAAAAAGATAACAGCAAAATACAAACCGGATTCAAGTAAAATAGAATTGGTATGGGATAAGAGGTGGGAAAGTGATTTTAAGGAATATAGATTATATAAAGATATAAAATCAAATTTTAACATAGATCCAAAGCACTTAATAGCAACACTAAGTGATTCAGTTTATACTGATTATTTAACAAAAGGAAGTCAAGAACTATATTACAAAGTAATTGCGGTTGATAGTACTGGAAACGAAAGCATACCAAGTGCAGAAGTAAATGTAACTATTACCGATGTTAATGAAGCAGATATAAAACTAAATTACAATTATGAATTATATCAAAATTATCCAAATCCATTTAATCCAAGTACAACAATCAGTTATAATTTAAAAGAACAGGGTGATGTAAGGGTTAAGCTGTATAACATAACCGGTCAATTATTACAAACTTTTATAGAGGGTGAAAAAGATAAAGGTTACAACGAAACAAAAATAGATTTAAGTAATTATGCAAGCGGCATTTATTTATATAGGTTAGAAGTAACAGGAAAGGGGAAAATACCGGCTTTTAATGATTTGAAAAAGATGGTTTATGTAAAATAAAGTATAATTAAAATGATAGGAAAGTATAAATGGTGGTCATGTTAAAATTATGACCACCTCAAAACTACTTAATTATGAAAACCTTTAATTTGAATACTTGTTTACATAATTATGGTTCAATAACCGAACCAAGAACTTTTAAAAATTGGCTCATCCAAGCAGGGTGTGCGGGCCAAGCCGGAGCAGTTACAAGGTTGCCATCTGTAACAGCGTTATTAGCGCCGGCAGCAACTTCTCCAAATTTTGCACCTGCAACAACACATTCGGGTCCAACAGCGGGATAAGATATAACACATCTATCTTTTAACACACCGGCTGCCGCTAAAATTTGAGGTCCGTGACAAATTGCAGCAATTGGTTTATTGTTTTCTGCAAAGTGTTTTGTTATTTCAATAATTCTTGAATTTAAGCGTAAATATTCAGGTGCTCTTCCACCCGGTATTACCAAAGCATCAAACTCTTCCGGTTTTACTTGATCAAAGTCGTAGTTAACTAAAAAACGATGTCCCGGAATTTCTGCATAAGTTTGATCTCCCACAAAATCATGTACTGCTGTTTTAACTGTTTCACCTGCTTTTTTACCCGGACAAATAGTTGAAACTTTATGACCAACCATAGTTAGCATTTGGTAGGGAACCATTGCTTCATAATCTTCAACAAAATCACCAACAAACATTAAAATATTTTTTACTGCCATTAGTACCTCCACTAATTTTTTGTTATTGATTATTATTTGTGTAATGTTTTTAAATTAAAGAAATAATACTATTTTTCAAATGTAAAAATTGTAATTAATGGAAATTTAATATACTATTAATATTTAAATAGTTTTATAGTCTATGTGTTGCAACAAATTACAGAATAAACAGTAAAATAGAAAAAACAAAAGACGGTGTATGAAAAATTTTATAATTTTATTTTTGTTTGCATTTAATGTTTTTGGTCAAGCAAAGCTATTAATAAACATGGATTTAACACAGACCAACCATTTAAAAGCGTATGGAATAACATTTAACTACATTAAAGAGGGACAAACTGCAGATTGGCTTTTGAATTATAAGGGGGGCTCTTTTTTATTAGATTATTCTGAAGATTTAGCAATTAAATGTAGAGTAAAAGGGGTTAGTTTTGTCCAGATAAGTATGGCAGAGGCAAATAGTTTATATGCAGAACTCCAAAGTGAGGATTCAAACACGGATGTTGTTAGATTAGAAAAAGCTCCTGAAATTGCTGTTTACGTTCCACCTGGATTTAAGCCTTGGGATGATGCAGTAACATTAGCTTTAGAGTATGCCGAAGTACCATATACAAAGTTATGGATTGCGGAAATATTAAGAGGAGATTTGAAAAAATATGATTGGCTTCATTTACACCATGAAGATTTTACAGGACAGTATGGGAAATTTTACGCAAGTTTTCATAACGCCCCATGGTACATTGAACAACAGATGTTATACGAAAATGAAGCCAAAAAATTAGGTTTCCACAAAGTTAGCGAAATGGAAAAACAAGTTGTGCTGACAATTAAAAAATATGTAGGCGATGGAGGATTTTTGTTTGCAATGTGTTCAGCTACCGATTCTTATGATATTGCTTTGGCTGCTGAAAATGTTGATATGGTTGATAAAATGTTTGATGGCGACCCTTACGATAAAAACGCACAAGAAAAATTAGATTTTACAAAAACTTTTGCTTTTGAAAATTTTAAAATAGATTTAAACCCATATGTGTATGAATATAGCGATATTGATATTCAACTTGAAGAAATTGGGAATGAACAAAACGATTATTTTACCTTATTTGAGTTTTCGGCAAAGTTTGATCCTGTTCCAACAATGTTAACGCAAAATCATGTTAATGTTATTAGAGGTTTTATGGGACAGACAACGATGTTTAGAAAAAATCTAATAAAAAAATCTGTATTTATTATGGGAGAGCGTGCCGGTTCTGATCAGGTAAAATATCTGCATGGAAATTTTGGAAGAGGTACTTTTACTTTTTATGGTGGACATGACCCCGAGGATTATAAGCACGCTGTTGGAGATCCTCCAACAGATTTAAACATCTTTAAAAATTCACCCGGTTATAGGCTGATTTTAAATAATGTGCTATTTCCGGCTGCTAAAAAGAAAAAACAAAAAACATAAATTGAATCCTTTTATTAATAATTATATCTAATATGTTATGAAAACAGTAAAAATAAAAAACCAGCAAAAAGAATTTACAGTAGGGAAAATAGTTTGTGTAGGAAGAAACTATGCAGCCCATGCTGCTGAATTAGGAAATGAATTACCTCAATTTCCTTTGATATTCTTAAAACCATCGTCTGCAATAATTTACTCGGGTGATTCGATTAAACATCCTGATTTTTCAAATAATCTGCACCATGAAGTAGAATTAGTGTTATTAATTGGAAAAACTATTAAAAATGCTACAAAAGAAGTAGCTGAAGAAGCTATTTATGCATATTCTGTTGGACTTGATATGACATTGCGTGATATTCAAAATGAAATGAGAGAAAAAGGAGATCCTTGGACTTTAGCAAAGTGTTTTGATAATTCAGCAGTTCTTGCAGAATTTGTTTTAAAAGAAGATTATAATCTAACGCTTGATGAAACAATAAAATTAACAGTTGATGGAGTTGAAAGACAAAACTCTAAATTAAATAAGATGATATTTAAGCCTGTTGAAATAGTAGAATATATTTCCAATAAAATGACTTTGGAAGTAGGGGATTTAATATTTACAGGAACGCCTGAAGGGGTTAGTAAAGTTGTCTCTGGTGATATTATTGAGGCTTCAATTGAAAACATTGCAGAATTAAATACTAAAATTATATAAGGAGTAATAATATGCCAATTTTTGAATATCAATGTAAAGAATGTAATACAAAGTTTGAAGTATTACATAAATCGATATCAAATTTGGAAGAAGTTGTTTGTCCTAAATGTCAATCAAAAGAAAGTAAAAAACTATTCTCATCATTTAGTGCATCTATTTCAGGAAGTTCAAGCAGCAGCTATGAAAGTCCATGTGCTTCCGGTAATTGCGGAGTACCATCGTACTCGGGAGGTGGCTGTGCAAATGGGATGTGTGGATTATAACAAGTAATTATAATAAAAAAAGCAGCAACGTAAAAATAAATTTTTTGTTGCTGCTTTTTTGTTTTAAATAAGGTATTTATTTATTTGTATTTTTTCCACCTAAATGTTTGGCTAAAAATCTTTCCATTTCGCCGTAAAAATCAAATCTATTTTCTTCATTGTGGAAACCATGTCCCTCGTTATCTTTAACCATGTACGGAACATCAATTCCTTTTTTTCTTAATGCTTCAACCATTTGGTCGCTTTCGTTTTTGTTAACACGAGGATCTTGGGCACCTTGAGCTATTAATAAAGGAGCTTTGATATTATCCACATGATAAACAGGAGAAGTAGACCAAAGTTGCAATGAGTCAGTTTCAGGATTTCCAACCATTTCGTATAACATTTCTAAATAAGGTTTCCAGTAAGGAGGAATCGATTTCATAAAAGTGAATAAATTAGAAACACCTACGTAATCAACACCGGCAGCATACAATTCCGGAGTAAAAGCTAAACCTGCTAATGTGGCATAACCACCGTAAGAACCGCCATATATAGCAATTCTTTCTTTATCGGCAATGCCTTCATCAATTAACCATTTTACACCGTCAGAAATGTCGTTTTGCATTGTTTTACCCCATTGCTTAAAACTTGACTGCCAAAACTCTCTTCCATAACCGGTTGAACCTCTAAAATTCATTTGTAAAACCGCATAACCCCTATTTGCCAAAAATTGAACTTCAGGATTAAATCCCCATTCATCGCGTGCCCATGGACCACCATGCGGATTTATTACTACTGGTAAGTTTTTAGCTTCAACTCCTTTTGGCAAAGTTAAATAGCCGGGTATAATTAAGCCATCACGCGACCTGTATTTTATTGGTTTCATTTCACAAAGGTTTTCTTCTTTCAACCATGGGGAAATATCAGCTAATTTAATTAACTCTTTAGTATCGGAATTGTAAAAATAGTAAGCTCCTCTTGTTTTATCGTTGTAAGTCCGTACTATAAATTTGTTTTCATCATCATTTTTACTAAAAATTGCAACTTCGTAACCTATGAGTTTTTTCTCCAATTCTTCTTGCATAGTTTTTCTGTTTTCATCTAAAAAAGCATATTCTTGTTTCCAGCTAACGTATGAAACACCGAGTAGCTTTTTATCTTTTTGTGAATAAAACAGTTCTGCAACATCATAATCATCATTTTTAAAAATAATTTGTTGTTCTTTATTAGCTTTTAAATCGTATTCTACAATAACCATTTTGTCACGTAGGATATTTGAAGCAGCGTATAAATTTTTATTGTCAAAAGTAAAAAACAAGGGGTAAAAAGTTTCTCTAAAAGTAGTTGTGAGTAGAGGTTTAAATGGATCCGTTTCATTTTCACGATAAAGTACGCTGCTGTTTACGCCGTCAGTTGTTACCGCTATGCGTAGTTTACCGTTGTGGTCTGTTACCCAGGAGGTTATATTACCGGGATTTTCAGCAATCAATTCAAGCCTGCCATCATTTACATTTATACGATAAACATCAAATAAATTAGGGTTTCTTTTATTCATTTGGATTATCATATTGTTTTGGTCTTCGTGTAAATCGTCAATTATTTCTACACGAACTTTAGGAAATGGAGTTAAATCGACTAACTGTTTACCATGCATATCAACACTAAATAAATGAAAGTTTTCATCTCCATTAGTATCTTTAATATAAACTAAACGATTGTTTCCTTTCCAAAAATATCCTGCAATATCTCTATCTTTTGAATCTGTAATTCTGTTAGCTGTTTTTTCACCAATTTTTTGGATATAAATATTCAGGCGTGTTTCGTATGGTTGAAGGAATGACAAATATTCGCCGCTTGGGGATAATTTGTAACCGGTTTTCTCCGGATTCTTAAAAAAATCTTTCATTGGAATTAAAGGAGCCTGCAAATTATTTTCTCCCGAATTTGAACATCCAATTATTGAAAGTATAAAGAATAATGTAAATAGTAGTTTTTTTGATTTCATAAATATCTCATTTTTTTTATTTAAATTTATAATTAATATCAAGATGAAAAAAGGTATTTACAAAGTATTTTATGATAAAAATAGCAAATATTGGGATTAATAGTAAGAACTTTAAGTATTATGATAAAAACTTGTTAACAACGGAGTATACTTTTTCAACCGAGAGTTCTTTTATACATTTGAATTTAACATCTTTTCTTGAGCACGATAACGGGCGAGGCGAGTAAATAAAACATGGAGAACATTCTAAATCAATTGTTGCCGGTTTATAATCGCATTTCCAAGGATGAATATAATTTAAACTTGTAGGACCAATAACAGGAATTAGTTTTGTTTGCATTGCTGCTGCTATGTGCATTAACCCGGAATCGTTACTAATAAAAAGCGAGCAGTATTTCATAAGGGCTGCTGATTGAGTTAAACTGCTTGATTTAACAACATATACATTAGTTGAGTTAATTCCTGTTTTAATAAAATCTTTTAATTCAGTTTCATCCGGTCCCCCAAATAATAGGATGTGGGCATTTTTTTCATTAACTAATCTTTTTGATAATTGAATAAATTTTTCGGGTTCCCATCTTCTTTGTATATGATTTTTTAGTAATGAACAACCGGCATGAATACCAATTATTAATTTATCTTGTAAATTGTTTTGAAGGATATAATCGTTGGCAAATTTTTCATCTGAATTATTTAATTTTAGAATTAAAGGCGAAATTGTTTCTGCTTTTTTACCCAGTAGTTTTTCACATATTTTTATATTTTCTTCAACATTATGCAGAAAGTCGTTTTCCTTTACTCTACAATTATTTAAAAATCCAAATTCAGAATAAAAACAACGCAAGTATTCAACAGCACCACGTTTTTTTGCCCCTATTAAAAATGAAATAATATTATATTCTTTTCTGTTTGATGGGTAAACATTAATAGAATAATCATAAGTATTTCGTAATGAAAAAACAAATTTTAATGATTTAGCAGCACCTTCTTTCATAAAGTCAAAAAATATAACATTATCTGCAAGCCCAATTCTATCATATATGTCTTTAACACCTCTAAACATAACTAAAACATCAACAATAGTATTGGGTTCGGCTTGTTTTATAAAATTGAGGGCTGGTGTAAACATTAATGCATCACCAATACCTGAAAGAGCTAAAACTAATATTTTTTTGTTTTTTTTCATATAAACCAAATAAAAAAATACCCCGTATACTTTGAGTAACGGGGTATTAAGAATTAAAATATAATTATTTCTTTAACGAATCGTGTAATTGTAAATCTTTATTCATTTCATCAACTGAAGGCATATTACTTAATGCTGTATAACGATTAATCATATCGATAATGGTTTTGTCAGTTGGAAAATAAGTTTTTAATCTATTTGCAACACCCAAAGCTTTTTTATAATCTTTCAAATTTTCATAAGTGTCAAGCAGCATTCTGTAAGGATTATAATAGCTTTGAACATCCATAGGATTAACTTCAAGTTGGTTCAATGCATAAGCTTCAACATCTTTAGCAATTGAAGCGTATTGTTTTGAACCTCCTGCTGAATAATAAATAGAACCTAAATCAAATAATAATCTTGGATCCATTGCAATATTCTTTCTTGGCATAACTGATTCCATCTTATCAAGTACTTGAATAACCTTAGCATAATCATGTTTGTTATTCAAATAATACAATGAGAGGCGTAAGAAAGAGTTTCTGTAATTTTGTGTTAATCTAACATGATTGTCATCAAAATAGATTGTGGAATCATTTAGTCCTGTAAATCTGAATCCAGGTTTATATTCTTTGGAGAAAGTTTCGGGACTATTGTTAAATAAAGCTTGTAGCATTACTTTTTCGTTTACAAACTCCAATCTTCCAGGACGTTTTTGAGGAACAAGTTTAAATGCTAAGCCTTCCATAATTAAGTGATCATCCAATCCAATTTTGCTATCGTCGGAACAAGTAACCGCAAAATAAATTGGACGTTCCCAATTAGATGTTTTGATAATATCAAGAACAGCTAAATCTTGAACTCTTAATCCTTGGAATGAACCAAAGTTTAATGTAGGTTTTAACATCCAGCTTAAACCTTTATTCTTTGCAATAGTTGAATCCACAACTTCAAATTTCTGTAATTGGGCATCGGAAAGAGGTAAAAATTCATTAGAGCCGCTAAATCTTGTATATCCAATTTGTTGAATTTGAGCATCCGGCATACTCATAGGAACTTTTAATGCCCCATGAGGAGTAGTGTTTTTCATTTGTAAAATATACCAAGGTGTATTCAACAAACTTAAGTTTACAATACGAACGTCGCGTCTAACACCTTCAACATCTTGTAAATACCATAATGGGAAAGTATCATTATCGCCGTTGGTAAACAAAATTGCATTAGGTTCTACACTTTGAAGCATATTGTATGAATAATCCCAAGGAACATAATTACGTGATCTATCGTTTTTATGATAGTTTGCACCAAACATTTTTGCTGGAATTAAAACAACACATACTAATAAAACTCCAACTGTAAGAGGTTTTACCAAATCACTTTTAACATATGATTGTAATACTTCAACTATTCCTCGCACACCAAGTGCAATCCATATTGAATATACAAAGAAAGCTCCGACGTAAAAATAATCCCTTTCACGTGGTTGGGGTTCCTGTTGATTTTGGTAAAAAGCTGTTAAAAATCCAAGAAATATAAACATCATAAGGAAAACAGAGCCCATCTTCCAATCTTTTTGAAACTGATAAAATATTCCAAATAAGCCAATAAAGAAAGGGATACCCCATAATACTGACCAATCAACCGGAGAGTCTTGTACTGTTGAAGAATTTCCAGCATAGTTCCATAATAAGTATCTATTGAACATATGGTCAACTTGATAAGTCCATAAGAAATCTAAATCGCTTGAATACTCGTTATAAATTCCTGCTTGATGATCTTCTTGAGAGAATCTTCTTTTAAATGTTGGGAAGTCACCATATTGTTCACGATTAAGATATGATTCCAATTCAGTAAAAGTTTTTGGACTATTTAAGTTAATTGGAGTATCTTGATTTGAACGGATGATAATCATTGAATATGATGTAAATCCTATTATTGCAAACAAAGCAGCCTTTAGAATTAAATCTAATGTAAAAAGTCCTTTTTTGTTAACAAAATATATAGCAGAAGTTAAAACACCTAATAATAAAAACAAAATAATAACATCAGTAATATCATTATTGCCGCCTAACGAAGAAATTAATGCCGGTATTTTTTTTACCATAAATGGATAATAACCAATTAATACAACACCGCCAATCATAATAGGAATATAAAAAGAGCTTCTGGTAAAGATTTTTTTCCAAAAAATACCCATAAAAATAACGCTTATAGCAATAGCAATCATAACAAATTTAGAATCAATTTGTTTATACTCTTCAGGCATAGGAGGAGTTGTATCGGTTAAGCCAGACCATAATATGAAAGCAACAACTGTTACAATAGCAGCATGAATTAAAAACAAATAACCTGATTTTTTTAATGCAGCATCATCTGAAACATATTTTCTAAAATAAATAATCATAACAATAGGTACGGCACCTAATACAGCCATTAAGTGAACGCCAGTTGAAAGACCGATTAAATAGGAAATAAGAATTAAATATCTTTCACTTCCGGGTTCATCTGCTTTGTCATTCCATAAAACAACAAGCCATGTAATAATGGCAATAAAAAATGTTGAAGTAGCATATACTTCAGCTTCAACAGCATTGAACCAAAAGGTTGCACTAAAAGCTAACGATAAAGCTCCAATTGCAGCAGCAGTATTTGTAATAAATGCACTAAAAATTGAAGGTTCTTTTTCATTAAGCATGTTGTTTATTAATCTAACAGCAATTAGATATAAAAACATAACAGAAAAAGCACTTGTAAGAACAGACATTGTATTAACTCTAAATGCTATATTAGCGGCAAATGGAATTAATGAAAATACTCTTCCTAATATTAAGAAGAATGGAGTTCCCGGTGGATGCGGTACTTGCAACAAATATGAAGATGCTATAAATTCTCCGCAGTCCCAAAATGATACAGAAGGCTGGACTGTAGAGAAATAAACAAATGCAGTAATTAAAAATACTACCGCTCCGAAAATTCGGTTTAACAGTTTTACATTCATTAGTTCCTCTTTTACTAATTATTTCTTTTATTCTTGTTCATTATTTTCATTTTTCTTAAAATACTCGTCGTAGTTTTTTTTTGCACGATTAGTGTGGTATTTTTCAAAATACTCTTTTAATCTGTTTAATGACAAAGTATCTAAGTCTTCATCATCTATATGACGTTTTTTTAGCATACGAAAATCTTTCATCTCTTCAAAATCCATCTGCTTTTCATATCTTTTTAAAACATCAATGTATCTTGCTTGCTCTCTGTAACGCATAATAATACTATTTTTGTTTAGAAAAAATTTAAACATTAAATATATAAAAAATTTATATTTAGTTTTTACTTTTTTATTAAAACATTGCATTCAATGAAGTTATATAATAGTCAATTGCCATTTGTTTCAATTATTTTGCCAACATACAACAGAAGTAAGTTAATTGGCAATGCAATTGAATCTGTTCTCAATCAAACCTATAAAAATTGGGAATTGTTGATTGTTGATGATGGGAGTATAGATAATACTTTTGATGTTTGTAAAAACTATTTAAATAGGTTTGAAAACATACGATATATGTTTCATAAAAATAAAAAACTCCCATTAACCTTAAATGAGGGTATTTTGGCAGCAAGTGGAATTTTTATAACATTTTTAGGAAGTGACGATAGCTATAAACCGGAGCATTTGGAATTACGGGTAAATATTCTAAAAGAAAACAATACAATTGATTTTATACATGGTGGAGTTGAAATAATTGGGAATCCTTATGTAAAGGATAAAAACAATTTATCGAAACTAATTCATCTAAATGAATGTAAAATTGGAGGGACTTTTTTTATAAGAAAAAGTACAATTTTAAAACTTGGCGGATTCTTAAATATTCCTTATAGTGAAGATTCCGATTTGTTTGAACGTGCAGAAAAAGAATTTAACATAATAAAAGTAGATTTTCCAACATACAATTATAATAGAGATACCCAAGATAGTATCTGTAACCAAATTTAGCTTATGAAAAAAATATTAATACTTTTTGTAATAACATTTCAAGTGTTATTTGCTCAAAACGATAAAATTGCAACAATTGGTAACTTTTCAATTTCAATTAAAGAGTTTACAGAACGTTACGAGCTATCACCGGTAATTGGCAAATTAAATATTAATGGAGATGAAGGAGCAAAATACAGTCTGCTACACAGTATGATTGGTGAAAAACTATGGGCTTATGAAGCTATGAAGCATCATATTGATACAATGGCTTCGGTAAGTACTCCTGTTGGTATTATTGAAAAAATGTATGTGCGAGATGCTTTGTACAACAAAGAGATTTTATCTAAGATAAATATATCAAATGAAGAACTTCAAACCGCGATTCAACGATATTTAAGAAAATTAAATCTAAGGTTCATTTATTCTGATAACGAAAAAGACATTAATGCTAAATATTACTTGTTGAAAAGTGGGTATTCATTTGATTCACTATATAAAGCAGCCGTTCCAATTGATAATACAAGGGAAATAAGCTTTGGTGATTTTGAAGAAAAACCAGAAGATGAATTATTCAAGTTGAAGGTTGGAGAATCTACAAAACCCATATTTTTGAAAGAGGGATGGTATATTTTTAATCTTGTTTCAGAAACAAGTCAAATGTTTTCAGATTTTCAGGGGAAAAACAACACAATTGAAAAAATTAAAGAGATTATTACCGATAGAAAAGCCGAAGTATTAACAAACGAATTTTATGTCTCTTTTTTCAAAAATGTTAAAGCTAAATCCGAAAAAAGAATCATAGAATTAGTTGCGGGAGAAATTGAAAAATTAATAAAAGATAAACAAGCTGAAAAAGACACTAATGGATATTATTATAAAATAACCAATTACGAAGCTGAAGATCTAAAGTTATCTTTGGAAATAGAACTTCAAAATCAATTTGTAGAAATAAATAATAAAAAGTATACATTAGCCCAATTTTTGGATGAACTTGCGTTTTTTGGATTTAGAGTAGAGCAAAAAGATTTAAAAGCTATAAAAAACAAAGTAAATCAAAAAGTAAAAACTTTTATTGAAAATGAAGTTTTGGCTGCAGAAGGTTATAAACAAGGATTAAATTTGCAACCTGAAGTACAAGACCAGGTAAAAATGTGGCGTGATAATTACCTATTTCAAGTATATAGAAACAAATTTTTATATGAAAAGTATATAGAAATAAAGGATTCGTTACTTGCTAATAAAGGGGATTTAGGCGGTATTACAAAAGATTATAAAATAATTGAGGTCAAATTTTCTAATCTTGATATTGCCCCATCGATATTTGATGAACTTGTTTATATGAATTATAATGATTTAACAACAAAATATTCAACTAATAAAGATGTTAAAATTGTAAATAAGTCTATTAATGCATCTAACGATGTTAAATTTGAGTATGCCGGAATTTTATCAAACATGAAAATTGGAGAAGTTTATGGGCCAAACAAAATAGGGGATGAATATATAATTGTTAAACTGACTGAAGTAAAAATTGATTCATTGGATTATGCGGGTAAAAGTGATTCTGTAATTGATGAGTATGCAAAAGATAAAGCCGGCGAGTTAGTAAGAGATGAAACTGCAATACTTGCAAAAAAATATGGCTACAACATAGATAAAGAATTATTAAAGTCAGTAAAAACAACCACAATAAATTCATACATTGTAAAGATGTTTGGTTTTGGCGGAAGGATAGGAGCAGTACCGTTACTGCCCCCGTTTTACAACTGGATAGAAACTTATAAAAAGTTAATAAATCAAGATTTATAACTTGTTTGTGGTAAAACTCAGAAAACCCGATCTCGTAAGTGTTTGATAATTGGGGAATGTATAATGTGTTTGTTGTTTTTTTTCTGATTATTGATTATTAGGGATATTCCTCATATTTGAACAACCTTCGGCTTTGTTTTATTTATGCGACAAACACCTCTGAAGTCGTGGGGTTTATTGTTTTTTGCGAGTTGCCGACGTGTGATTGCTCTGCAATCAAAAAAAAAAGTAACGAGTGACGATGTGACAAGTGACGAAAAGAAGAGACATGAGACGAAGTTGTTGTATAAATCGGAAATCCAGTTCTGGGGTGTCACGGTCGAGAATGTTGCAAAACTCTTTAATCCCCAATCTCGGGTGTCACGGTCTGAACCGTGACACAAACTTTTATCAAAAACGCCGCTGTTTTTACAGTAAATTCATTCGGTCATGGTGAGACCATGACCGCCCAGAAATAATTCCTCAATTATGAAACATCCACGGTCTGAACTGTGACACTTCTGTTTAAAAAAAATAGCTTAAATATATATGTTTTAATGCAAAATTCATTCGGTCATGGTAAGACTATGACCTCCCAGAATAAAATTCCTCAAGTATGAAACATCCTCATGATAAGTGAGTTTTTTTATAAGAATGATTAACAATAATATCGTTCATCAATTTTGTGTTAGGAATAATAAATATTTTATCGTTTTCACCTTCAACTATAGTAGTAAAAATTCCAATTTGTTCAACTACTCCTTTTGTGGCTCCAAGCTCAATAGAATCATGAACTTTAATGGGTCTAAAAATGATTAACATAACGCCGGCAGCAAAGTTTGATAGTGAACCTTGCAAAGCTAAGCCAACAGCAAAACTCGCAGCCCCTAATATAGCAACAAGTGAAGTTGTTTCAATACCCACTTGACTTATAGCAGCTAAAACCACAAAAACTATTAACAAAACTTTAACAAATGCAGCAGTAAACTTTGTTAATGTAATATCAATTTTTCTTTTTTTCATTAATTTTGATACTGAATTGGAAATTATTTTTGATAACCAGAATCCTATTATCAATATAAGAATAGCTCCAATTATTTTGGCACCATAAGCCACTACTAATTGACGAGCTTGCAGAATATACTCTTCCATCTTTTTAATACTCCAATAGTTTTAAAATAGTGTATATGTTATTCCTAATTGTAAAGCTTCTTTTAACTGAGTTTTTGCTGTTTGTGCTTTTTCGTAAATCATTAATACATTCAAATTAACATTAAATAATGATGATATTTTTGCAGTAATAGTATTATCCCAGCGAACATCCCAAACATCAATATGTTCAAAACGTGTAAATAGCCTTAGTTTACTTGTAAATAATAAGTTTTCCTGTATGTTGAATTTCCCTTCAGAAACAGATTCCAAACCGGTTTCAAATTTAAATGATTCAATTTTTGTAGTAGTCTCTGGCTTATCAGAATAGTTGCGATAAATATTAGTGAAAATTTCTTGACCTGCAATACCAAGGCGAGTTGAAAAACCTTTGATTTTATTATAGCTAAAACCAATACTTTGTGTAACATATCCTGGATCAAAAAAATTGGAAATTGGTAAAGCGGTTTCTTTACTATAATCGTATCCTTTTGTAATAACCGTTCTTACTGTGTTACTAAAGTACGGATTAATCTGCCAACCCCTTCGATAAAGAAGAACAGTTTCTAAATAAATTTCGTTGTTATTAGTTTTGTATGTTTCGTTACCGGCTTTGGTTTTGCCATAAGAAAGTTTAAGGTTATTAATAACAACCAATGAATCATTAACATACTTAAGACCAAAATCACCAAAAACCGACCAAGTAAGCGAATTTTCGCCACCTTGTGACCAGTTAGTAAATGAAATTTGACTTGCGTTTGCACCGGCAATTCCAGAGTAATAAGTACCGTTAGTTCGTGTTGTATCAGTTGGAGCCGCCGCGTAAGATAAGTCAATAAAGCTTAATAATAAAATTAATAATTTCATTTCATCCCCAAATAATTATTTAAACTATTTATATTTCTTTTAGTTATTTTTAAAATACTTAATTAATAAAATAAATGTAAGGAATTATATGGAAAATTGCATATTCTGTAAAATAATTAAAGGTGAAATCCCTTCCTATAAAGTATACGAAGATGAACATACATATGCTTTTATGGATATTAATCCAATAAATCCAGGTCATTTGTTAGTAATCCCTAAAACTCATTATGCCGAAATTAAGGATTATGATGAGGAAACCGGTATGAATTTATTTAGAGCCGCAGTAAAAATTGAAAAAGCTTTACGAAAGAGTGGTTCAGTAAAATTAGAAGGTACAAACTTTTTGATTGCAAATGGTCCAGCAGCCGGTCAAGAAGTTTTTCATAGTCATTTACACATAATACCGCGTTTTGCTGATGATAGCTATAAAGTAAAAATTGAACGTAAAGAAAAACCTACAATGGAAGACCTGAAGCACGTTGCTGAAGAAATTAGAAAAAATATCTAATTTTTAAGAGAACTTTATTATATTAAGATGATTTTTTTTGTTAGATTTTCATTAATGAAATAAAAAATATTATAAAACAAATAAAAAATCGGAGAAAAAATGAGGTTAAAATATTTAGCCGTAATTACTTTGCTCGTGTTAACGTTTGCCGGATGTAATACAATGATGTTATCACCGGTAAATTATGCTTGGCCTCTTGAAACAGCCTTACAAATGGATGAAACAGGAGTAATTTCAGAAAATAGGTATGCAATATCCATCAATGTTCAAAATATGATTGTTGAAGAAACAGCAATGCCTTTTAAAGCTAATAATGAAGAAATACATTTGATTAGAAATCAAAAAGGATTTTATTTTTTAACAGCAAATGGCTTTAAACATGTTTATGTTTTTGCATCAGCAGATGGAAGTCTAAAATTAGTAAAAAAGGTTTTTGTAGCTCAGGATGGTCTTAAAGCTCCTGCTTTTAACCAGAGAGAACCAAATATTGAACTTTTACAAAAAGATATTGATCCAATAGTTCTAACAGAAGAAGGATTGTTGGGAGGAAAAAATGAAAAATAAAATTTTTGTGTCGTTTTTATTCTTACTTTTTGCTTTTGCTTATACAAATAATTTTGCACAAGCTTCTGACTTAGAAGTTACAAAAAATTTTAAGGCGGCAGTTCAAACATTAGAATCTGATATTGATAAAGCTCAAAGTGCTACTGAAATCCCTGATTTTGAAAATAGAATGGCGGAAATAAAAGAAAAGTATAGTGCAAAAAAATCTTTGTTGGATAAGGCATTATATCCCGATACATTTGAAAGCACATTTGAAAAAGTTAATAATAAAATTGAAGTTGCCAAAACTAAGCTTACCAAAATTGATGACCTTCAAGTTGAAGTTACTGACTTAAAAGGTAAATTGGAAGAATTAAAAGAATACGTTAATAGACTTAGCGAAGATTATTATACTACTTTACGCGAAGTTGTTTCGTTAAGAGAAAGTTCTAAACGTGATAGAAAAACTGCTGATTCATTAAAAAGCTTGTTAAGTAAATTGCGCGATAACAGTAAAAAACGTAATAGCTTAATTGATGAACTTGCTAACAGTCTATTCTTTGACAATGCTCATAGTGTTGAATCAATGAATGATGCTGAAAAGAAAGAGCTTTTTGTTAAGTTCAAAAGTAGTAATATGCTTGATAATATTAAACGTTTAATTAGTGATAACATTCAATTTATGGAAGCAAGCGTTTTTACAACAAACAGCTTGATGAATTAAAAGATGAACAAAAAGAATTTAAAGTTCGCTGGAAAGCTTTAGGTCCTAAGATTGCTCAGGTTTATGCATCTCCAAAACAAAAGGATGCTGAATTAGCTGTTGTTGAAAAAATGTTACAAAATTGGGATAGTGCCATTAATGCAAATATTTGGCAGAATGTTGATGTTCAATTCAGAATTAAAGACATAACTTTGAAGAAGTTTAATAATGGAGATGATTTTTATAACTCTGTAATTGAGTACATTGATAATCAAATTAAAAATGTAGAACAGAAAAATGAAGAAGAAAGATTAAAGCTTTATAATACATTTGCTGATAGTGTATACAATACCAACATTGCAGGTACATGGCTTCCTTTATTGGAAAGATATAACATGTTAAGCGATGAACAAATTGATGGTATTGATGAAAAAATTGATGAATGGCATAACTCTTTAGGCGAACCAATGCCTAATTGGATTTACATTTTGGTTATTGCTGTTCTTGTGCTTGTTGTTGTTCTTTTAGTGATTATGGTATTCAGCAAAAACAAAAAAATCAATAAAATACAAAATACTTGATTTGTGGTTTTGTTTGATTTTAGATTAAAAAATATACTAAGGGTTTAAATAGTCTTAATAAAGGTAAAGTGGTTTGAGGGAAAACCCTGCCTTATATCCTTCACAAATTTATTCCTCAATTTTATTTAATTAAATGCAATTATTAAATTTACATTTTAATTGTTTTCAAAAAATAGTGGACTTAATTTTACTCAACTGGAAATTACTATAATATTTACTTAAATTTTAAATTAGTAAAAATTGTTATCTGTAAAGTTTTAAAATCCATTTATTAATTGCAACTTAATTTATAAATGGATTATTTAGGTTGTTATGATCAATATTGATGATAAAAATAAAATTTGCTTAAAAGGACAAAAGTTTATTGACCTTTTTGCCGGTATTGGAGGCTTCCATTTAGCTTTAGATTCTTTTGGTGCTGAATGTGTTTTCGCTTCTGAATGGGATAAATATGCTCAAGAAGTTTATAGAGATAATTTTAATTTAACCCCTGAAGGTGATATAACAAAAATTGATGAAAAAGATATACCATCACATGATATACTTTGCGGTGGATTTCCATGTCAAGCATTCAGCATTTCCGGCAAACAAAAAGGTTTTGAAGATACAAGGGGTACATTATTTTTTGATATTGCAAGGATAGCAAAATTTCACAAACCAAAAATTATGCTTTTAGAAAATGTTTCCAATTTTGAAAAACATGATAATGGTAAAACACTTTTAACTATTATTAAAACTATAAAAGAAATTGGATATGATGTTAATTATAAAGTGTTAGATGCAAGTGATTTTGGTTTGGCACAAAAAAGAGAAAGAATTTATTTTGTCTGTTTTAGAAAAGATTTAGAAATAAAAAAATTCAAATTTCCTGCTCCAATTAATAATAATGCAAAAATCCTTAATATTATTTTGCCAGATGAGGAAAGCTCAAAGCATATCATAAAGAGGAAAGAT
The DNA here is from genome assembly GCA_963663265.2 of Melioribacteraceae bacterium. Taxonomy (GTDB): domain Bacteria; phylum Bacteroidota; class Ignavibacteria; order Ignavibacteriales; family Melioribacteraceae; genus JAEXOD01. Next base: position 637,767 of record CAXXXM010000002.1, on the reverse strand, counting down.
TATATAATTAAAGACCACGTAAAGATGGATGTTGATATGTTTGGGAACTATCCTCGTAAACCTATAAGAATAGGTACATATAATAAGGGTGGACAAGGTGAACGTATTTATCATGAGTGTGGTTTAGCAATTACATTATCTGCGTATGGAGGAGGTATAGGTGCTAAAACAGGGTTATATCTGGTTAATGGAAAAGTTAGAAAATTAGCCCCAAGGGAGTGTGCAAGATTACAAGGATTTCCAGATAATTTTAGAATTCACAAGAATGATAATCAGGCATATAAACAATTTGGAAATAGTGTGGCTGTTAACGTTTTACAACACATATTAATTGAAGTAAATAGGAGTCTTGTTAATGGATAAAGCAAAGGTGGGTTCTGAAACTGCAAAAGGTGGTTTTGCTAATGAAGTTGATATCGTAAATAAGTTTAATAATTGGGAATCGGATTTTGATGCAAGAAAATGGCTTAAAATTATGGGTTATAGCATAATACAAATCAAAGAAGTTCAAGCAATCCGAATACCACTTAAAATAAAAGAAGCCGAATATATAAAATACGGTGTTAATGATGTGGATTATTATACTTTGACAAAGTTTAAAAAGGCTGATGCTCAAGTAAAGTTAACTATTAAAATTGGCGATATTATTAAGATAGAAAATATATCAATTAAAAAAGCAAATCTAAATGCTAATTTTAATCAAATTGATAAACGCCCTGTAATGGATTATCAGAAAATGTGGGGCTTTGATACTGAAATTAAAAAGTATTTAGAATTGTTTACCGGTGCGGAAAGACCCGTTGATAATAAGGCAATAATTAATTACGATAAACTCAGAAATAAGAAAAGAATCTTTTTAGATGAGTTGGAAGACAGGCAGTTGGAGAAAATAATTTCTTTTTTTTCCAATAATCGTATTATGATTGTTAGTGATATATTAAAAGGGCGTGGAGGACTGTCAGCTAATTGGATTATTTTTACTCAATATAACAAAACCGAAGATATAACGATTTGGAAACTTGTTGATATTAATATAGCAATGAATTTTTTTGGTTCGGGAGATGTTAAAATTTCTCCTCGTGGAAGCTTGTTAATTGGAAAAATATTTATGCAGAGGAAAGGTGGTACCCCGGACCCAACAAGTTTACAGTTTAAATTTCATCCTTTAGATATATTCAAAATGGAGTGAGCATCTGTTATTAACCAAAATTTATGGAAATTACTATAATATTTACTTAAATTTTAAATTGGTAAAAATTTCAATCTGTCATGTTGGTGAGGTAATTTTATGATTAACGATAAAGACTTAAACCCTTCAAAAATTCAAGAAATTGCTAATAGGTTTAAAGAAAGCAGGGTATTGCTTACAGCTATTGAATTGGGCGTTTTTACAATACTTGATAAAAAAAGACTTACATCAAACGAAATAGCTTTTCAAATAAACACAAACGAAAGAGCAACAGATAGATTGTTGAATGTTTTAGCGGGTATGGGTTTTTTGCATAAAAAGAACGGTAAATTTATGAATTGTACCGAAGCCTCAGATTATTTGGTAAAAGGGAAAGATGATTATTTGGGTAATTTGGAACATACAATAAGCTTATGGGATAGATGGAGTACATTAACCGAAGTTGTTAAAACCGGAAAAGCAGTTTGTAAAAAAGAAATTAACGACCGAGATAATGAGTGGTTAGAAGATTTTATTAGAGCAATGCATTATAGAGGAGTTGGGCAGGCTAAATTATACCCATTACTTCTCAATTTATCAGGAGTTAATAAAATGCTTGACCTTGGTGGTGGTTCTGGAGCTTATTCAATGGCTTTTGTTGAACATAATCCAAATATGGAATCTGTTATATTTGATTTACCAAATGTAATTCCTCTATCTAAAAGGTATGTTTTGGAAAATGGAATGAGTAGCAAATTTTCTTTTATTGAAGGTGATTATCTTAAAGATGATTTTGGGAAGGGTTACGACTTGATTTTTCTTTCTGCTATTATTCATATAAACTCTTATGAAGAAAATAATATGCTTATTAAACGTTGTGCAGATACATTAAATATTAATGGACAGTTGGTTATTTCTGATTTCATTATGGATGAAGATAGAGTAAATCCGGAAGTTGGTGCTTTGTTTGCTATTAATATGTTGGTTGGCACAAACAATGGAGATACTTATACTAAAGCAGAAATTACCGAGTGGATCATTAATGCAGGCTTAAACTCTATTGAACTTAAAAATACAAATTTTGGAGCTACTTTAATGATAGCAAGAAAGGGGAATTGAACATGTTTAAAAAGGTTGCTGATAAAATAAATCTCCCTCATTACATCCGATTTACAATTGTTGCTTATTTGTGGGGTTTGTTGTTTTTTACTTTGTTCAGATTGACGATTTTAGTTATTAATACAAAAGAGATTCCTATCCTTAGTGCTGGTGAAGTATTTGTTCTTTTCTTCAAATCTTTTGTTATGGGGGTAAGATTTGATACGGTTATTTCGGGTTACATTTTAGCTTTACCGGTGTTAGTCTATTTTTTATTAAATATTTTTAAAGTAAAAAATAATGTATTAAATAGAATCCCTTTTTTTATTGCGGGGGTATTATATACAATTGCATTTTTAATATGTAGTGCTAATATTCCATTTTTTAATCATTATTACGAAAACATTACAACTGCGGCTTTTATATGGGTAGATAGTTTGAGTTTTGTTTTTAATATGATAATTCAAGAATGGACATATTGGATTTATTTAATTGTGTTTGGTGTATTAGCTTCTTCATTTTGGATTGTGTATAATAAAATATTTGTTAAGTATTTTAGTAAATTGAAATATCAACGTAAAGCCGGTGCTAATTTTTATGTTTCTAATGTGGTGTATTTTTTGTTGTTTGCAATTATTCTGTTTATTGGAATTAGAGGACGAATTGATGAAAAATCACCTATACGTACCGGTACTGCATATTTTTCGCAATATCCGTTCCCAAACAAATTAGGACTTAATCCTGTTTTTACTCTTCTTAATAGCTATATCCTCGATAAAAAATCGCAAAATGGTTTTTTAAGTAATATTGATGGTAAAACGGCTTTAAATAATTTAAGGGGCATTCTTGGTGTTAAAGGCGAATCTGATTTTGGCTCGCCAATAGTTAGGAAAGTTACTCCACAAGGTGAACCGAACAAACTTAATGTTGTTTTAATTATTATGGAAAGTATGTCTGCCGAGCATTTAAAAAGAAATGGAGAAACTAAAAATCTCACTCCGTTTTTGGATAACTTAATTGATTCATCGTACTATTTTGAAAATTTTTATACAGCCGGTATACACACTTACTGCGGTACATTTGCTTCGTTATACGGATTGCCAACACTATTTAAGAATCATCCTATGAATCTGCCTTCAATACCATATATTGGGGGTTTTGCTGTATCCTTAAAACCTTATGGATATAAATCATTATATTTTACCACACATGATGACCAATTTGATAATGCCGGGGGATTTATGTATGGTAACGAGTTTGATACAGTAATAGCCAAAGCTGACTACCCATCTGATAAAATATTAAGCACATTAGGAGTACCGGACCATTATATGTTTGAATATGGAATACCATTACTAAATAATGCATATAAAACACATGGTAACTTTTTTGCTTCATTTTTAACAAGCAGTAATCATGGACCTTATATAATTCCAAAAGGGATTCCATTTAAGGCAAATACTAAAGAAATTACTGATCAAATTGTTGAGTATTCTGATTGGTCATTAAAACATTTCTTTGATTTAGTAAAAAAAACAGAATGGTTTAAAAATACAGTTTTTGTGTTTACGGCAGATCATGGAACAATAAAAAATCCGTTTTATGATTTCCCATTATGCTTTACTCATTCGCCTCTCATAATATACAGCCCTTTGTTTTCAAAAAAAGCTCAAGTATTTTCGGGGCTTGCCGGGCAGATTGATATTTTTAATACTGTAATGGGGATATTAAATGTACCTTATTATAATAATTCTCTTGGTATTAATCTTTTTAAGGAAAAAAGAAAATACATTTATTTTTGCAGCGACGATAAGGTTGGGTGTTTAAGTGATAACCTATATTTAATAATGGGTAATGATAAAGAATACTTATTTAAGTATAAGAATAAAGATATTAATAATTACATAAATGAATACAAAACTGAAGTTGATTCAATGAAACAGTACTCTATCAATATGCTTGTTGGAACAGATTATTTAATAAAGACGAATTTAATAAAACTAAGAAAATAGGTAGTATGATTTCGAAATTTGAAAAAGAATTAAAAACAAGAGCTGGTGATTTAATAAGTATTCTTAATACAAAAGGCTTATCAGCTTATCTTATTGCAGATAGCTTAAAACAATATAATGTTAAAGTGAATGTTGATAATAATAATATTGCAAATATATATTATTCGGGCAAAAAAAAGGCATACTCGCTTGTAACAGTAGAAATAACAAATATTGGGATAAAAAATATTATTGAAGAAATTTGGGATGAGCTTGAAAATGCTCCAGCTACAACCCAAAAATCAACAAAAAAAATACAAAACAATAATTCTGAAGATATTTTAATTTATGTTGATGGTTCTTTTTATAACAACGGGTATGGTTATGGATTGGCAGTTGTTAAAAACGACGAGTTGATTTTTTCGGATTATGGTTTTATTGAAGAAAAATTATTTAGAGAACAGAACAATATAGGTGGAGAGCTTGTTGCCTCCATAAAAGCAATGGAGTGGTGTAAAAATAATAACATTACCAATGTTTCTATCTTGCACGACTATGTAGGTGTAGCAAAGTTTGCAAATGGAACATTTAAAGCCAAAACTCCGTCTACAAGTTATTATCATAATAAAATGAAAGGGTTTGGATTTATTCCCAAGTTTACAAAAGTTGCAGCTCATAGCAATAATAAATGGAATGATTATGTTGATAACTTAGCAAAAAAAGGAGCATTAAGCGATCCCCATAAGGAAGCAGAAAAAACAAAAATTGATGAAAAGAAATCTTTCCAAACAAAAGTTGCAGCTGGTTTTGCCGATTATTTGGAAGTAAAAGGAATAAATGCAGAATTAATGGATATGAACAGTTTATATGCTGTCAGGGTGGGAATTAATTTAAATAGAAAAAAAATCTTCTTTGATGTTTATGATAGCAAAAATAGGAAAATAAATGAACCGTACATTGCAAATGGGGCGGAAACAGACAAAAAAATGCTTTTAGACCATTATAAGGCTTATTTATTTAAAAATAATTTAAAATAATTTGACTGTCCATGTTTTAATATAAAAAAAAATCTATTATTTTATATATAAAGTCACAAATTAAGGGGACGTGGATAGAAGACTAATTTTATCCCACATATTTTATATTAAATGATAGGTTGATCATGGGAAATTTAACTGAACTTTCACAAAAAATTGCTCGACTCTCTAAGGATGCGAAAAATCAAGAAAACCATCCAAACTTTAAACTTATTATTGATTTATATGAAAATGAAATCAGAAACCAGTTTATTAGGGATGAAATTCTTAATAACGAAATTCTGATTAAAAATATTTTTAATGCCTTTAAAGGTATTGGAAAATATGAAGACGGGGCATCTTTCATAATAACAGGAGTAAATTACAAAATAACCCCAAATACAGATAAATACTTTGTTAATTCTTTTGGCTGGAATATGTTTTTTTTACTCAAGCAATACACAAAAGGTGACGAAGAAACAAATATAGAAAGTAGTGTTTTGCAAATGGGGCATTCCAATCTTAAAATTGAAAAGAACTTGTTTGTTGAATACTTATCAGATGTACTAAAAATATTGGATGTTGAAAATTCAAAAGATGCAAATTTGCGGGTTCGTTTGGTTTTCCAGTATATTAAATTTGAAAAAACCAATAACTCACCGGACTGGGGAGTGATTAATGAATTGTTAAACTTTCTTGACCCTGAAAAATTAGATAAAACAGGTCAGGTTATTGCAATTAAGAATGGACCGAAAGCAGGCAAGCAGATTGAATTAGCACCGGATGTTGAAAATTGGTATTCTTATAAAACCAAATCATTGCTTGAAATTGAAAGCTATGTGGAATGTATTAATGTATCGGAAAAAGCAATTCACGAGATAAGTAAATTCCATTATGATAATGAAGTATGGCTGAAACGAAGAATCGCTCTTTCAAAACTAAAACTTGGGGAAACTGAAGAGGGGCTTAAGCTATTAGAAGAAGTTCTTTTAAGAAAAAAAGAATGGTTTATTTTTAAGGAATATGCTGCTGAATTATTAAAATTGAATAGAATAGATGAAGCATTTAAGCATGCAATTGATGCAGCACTTGTTAAAGGGGAAATATTACTGCGTCTCGACTTATTTAAAATATTAGCTGATATTTTACGGTTAAAAGGAGATAATGAATTAGCAGAAAAGCATAATTTGTTGGAATTGTTGTTCCGTACAGAAAAAGGGTGGAAATTACCTGATCATTTAATGCAAATCAATGAAAAATATAAAGATAAAATTACCGAATTCACTTCAAAGTCCATTGCTGAGGAATTAAAAGAGTATTGGCGTAAATTTTTGAAAGAGGGGAAAGTAAAGAAAGTGATGGTAGATAAAAGAATAGGATGGATTAAAGGGGAATCCGGCGAATATTTCTTTAGATTTTCCGTATATGAAGGTGCTATTGCCAAACTTGTTGAGGGAAACAAAGTCAGATTCAGCACGTCTAAAAGCTTGAATAAAATGAAGAATAATATTGAAGATGATATAATATATATGATTATAGGTTAAAATGAAAAAACAATGGTATGAGGAACTGTTTGCTGATTTTGCAAAACAATATGAAAATGAAGTGTTTACAAAAGGAACAATTGGTGAAGTTGATTTCATTGAAAAAGAAATAAACTACAACAAAAGTCTTAAAATATTAGATGTTGGTTGTGGAACCGGTAGACATTCAATTGAATTAGCAAAAAGAGGCTATTCTGTTTATGGGTTCGATTTATCTGAACAGCAGATAAATTATGCACGCAAAAATGCAGAAAAAGCAGGTGTTGATGTTACATTTGAAGTAGGGAATGCAACAAACTTTGATTTTTATGAGAAGTATGATGTTGTATTAATGTTGTGTGAAGGTTCGTTTTCACTTATGGAAACTGATGAACTAAATTATCAAATCTTAATTAACATTTATAATTCTTTGGCTCCAACAGGAAAGTTGATTTTTACTACTCTTAATGGTTTGTATCCATTATATCATAATGTGAAAGACTTTTATGAAGGGAATAAGGCTGGAATTGATACCGGAAAATTGACTTTTGATTTGTTGACATTTAGAGAATCGTCACAAATGGATTTCACTACTGATTCCGGAGAAAAGAAAAGCATTATTACAAATGAGAGGTTTTACGTCCCTTCGGAAATAACTTGGCTTACAAAAAGTATCGGCTTTAGAAAAACTGAAATTTTTGGTGCCAAATTAGGAGCTTTTAGTCGAGAAGACAAGTTAACTCCTGATGATTTCGAAATGTTAATAATTGCTATTAAATAATTTATTTACCACTTTTTTTATCAAGCATTTCTTTTACAATTGGCGGTACAAAGGCACTGACATCGCCGCCAAATTGTGAAAGATTTCTTATTATTGTGGAGTTTAAATATGTGTACTTTTCATGGGGCATCAAAAAAATAGTTTTAATACCACCGGAAAGTTTTCTATTCATTAACGCCATTTGAAATTCGTATTCAAAGTCACTAATAGCTCGTAAACCTCTTATAATTCCTATTGCACCAACGGCTTTTGCATGCTCAACAGTTAAACCTTCAAAGGCATCAACAACAACACGCGGATCGTTTTTGAAACATTCTTTAAGCATGTATAACCTGTCTTCAATCGAAAACAAGCAGGTTTTGGCAGGGTTGCGTGCAATTGTAACAATAACTTCGTCAAACAAATCAACTGCTCTATTAACTATATCAACGTGTCCGTTTGTAACAGGATCAAAAGTGCCCGGATAAATAACTCTTTTCATAACTAATTTTTCTTATTAAAATGTGAATTTAAAAATGCAACTATCACCAATTCTTTTGAATGGTTCGGTTTTGAAATTACTAATATCTTTATCTAATGTTTGAATTGATCGTTCAATAATAATCATACCACCTGGTTTAACAAAACCATTTTCAACAATATTACTAAATACATTATAAACATCATATTTAAAAAATGGTGGGTCGGCTAAAATCAAATCGTAACTTTGATGTTGTGCTAATCTCGAAAATTTAATTGCTTCCATTTTATATACGTAACAATACTCGCCTACACCAAGTGAATCTATATTTTCTTGTAAAACTTTTCCAACTTGAAAATTATTTTCTACAAAATGGATTGACCCTGCACCACGACTTAATGTTTCTAAGCCAAGTGCACCTGAACCGGCATATATATCGCAAACGGAAATATCTTCAAAATCTATTTCGTTATAAAGATGGTTAAACAGGGATTCTTTTACTTTATCGGTTGTAGGTCTTACTGCTTTTGAGTTTGGGAATTTAATTGTCCTTCCCTTAAATTCTCCTGCTATTATTCGCATTATTCAATTCTCAAGACTGTTCCCAAACAAGAAGAAAACAGCAATAATTTTTTTTGTGTTAGTTGGTTCTCTTTAATTGTTGGGTTTTGAAGGATTTGTTCAAAAGGATTTAATCTTAACAGATTAACATTTAACTTTGTTTTAACTTGTTCAATTATAGCGTCAGATACAGAATCAGTAAAAATATAAGCTTTGTGGAATAATCCCGAATCTATGTTTATCTTCTGCAAAGCATTAAACCCATCAGAAAAAGCAGTAATCAAGTCGTTTATGTTTGAGTAATGGAACGACTGAAGATAAACAGGGCTTGCACCTTCTAAAAGCATAAAGTTAACAGAATCATCGGTTAGATAAATAGAAACAGAGTTTTGTAATTTGTTAAACTCGGAATCTGAAAGTATAATTGAATTAGCTGAAAGATGAACATTATCAACAAATTTGATAGTAAAATTATTTTTTATAGAAAATTTGTGAAGCAATTTTAGAATTCTTTTTTCTACTGCATAAATAATTAATTTGTTTTTTTTTAACAAATCAGAATTATCAACTTTTGCATATCTTAAAGTGTATTCTTTTTGATAGGAGTGGGGGAATAAAACAGAGAACTCCCATTCAACATATTCTTTTAAGTCTGCTTCAATTAGAGTATTATCGAAAGGAATGGTAACGATTTTAAAAAAATCGTAAGGAAGTGAAAAAGAGACAAAGTTACTTTTTAATGGATTTCTTAAAACTAAAGAATTAAATGCACTTTGAAGAATGGAGATGAATTTTGTTTCCTTAACAGAGGAATCGATAAAATCGGAAAAATATTCTTCATCTACATTCTCCAAATAGAAATCATTTTCAGTATAGTTAACTTCAACTAACTGAAGTTTTGATTTGGTTATATTAAAACCTGCATTATTTTGAAAGAGCAACATCTATTGGATTATTCCCAACTTGCTGTATTTTTAAGAGCATCGCTGAATAAGTCACCAATTTTACCATAACCATCAGGGCATTCAATTACATAACGAGTACCTCTGGTTTGGTGTTTGTCAATACGAACAACTCTACCACTTCTATCAATTACAGTGTCTGCAACTTCAGATGTATCAACAGCAATCTTAAACAAACTGAAAGATTTTGGTGAACGTCTTAACGAATCAGCAACTTTAGGAGAGAAAGCAGCACTTGTCAATTCTTTAAATGGATTTTTAATTTTCTTTGTAATTGAATCTGGTTTTGTCATTAAATCAACTACAATCTGTTCGGTTTTTAAGAAAGTAATTAAACTATCTAAATTATCAGTATAGTAACCATTTTTCTTTTGAAATAAAATTTCAGCTTCTCTCAAGTTAGCCATTCTCGCTCTTGATTCATACTTATAATATTTTTCACGTGCTACAACTTCTTCTGGTTGAATAATTGCTACTTGAACAAGTATATACACTAGTACTAGTATAACAACATATAGAACCGCATGAATATACCATGGTTCATTTTTTGGATACATTTTTCCTCCGGAAATTAGCTATTTTTTATTAATCTACTATTATAAATTCCTTAATTATTTCATATTTGTTTCGGCTGATAATATTATTTATAACAAGTTCCGAAACAGTTTTTAATTTGCCAACCTTTTTTCTGTACTCAATTATTTTTCTGGCAGTTACATCCCCAATACCTGGATACTTTTTGAGTTCAGCCATTGTAGCGTAATTTAGGTTAACAATTGCTAATTTTTTGTCACTCTTTTTAAAAGAACTAATTTTATTTTTATTACCACTAAAATTAAAAAGTTCTTGATTAGAATCAATACTTTTTTCTGAATTATTTTTTATAGAACGTCTGTTTGTTGCAGAATAAAAGATACTATCATCTTTTGAGTAGTCAAAAGACGTATTTTTACTAATTTTTATATTCTCAACTAACAAAATGATAATGCCAAAAATAAAAAACAAGGATAAAAAAAGTATCATATTTCCTTCGGGTTTTGAAAGCCCCAGTTTAGAATAGATACTTTTAATACTCTTCTTCTTCAAAATCAACCGTTATTTAGTTGGAACCTTAATATTTGGCATTTTTTGTAATTCTTTTAACAATTCTTTCTCTTTATTATCAACTTTTTGAGGTACAAAAATATTTACTCTCACAAGTTGGTCTCCGGCACCATGAGCATTAAGGTGTTGAATACCCTTATCACGCATTTTTAAGAATTTGCCGGGTTGGATGCCTGCTTCAATTTTTAGTTTTGCACGTCCGGTTAAAGTAGGAATTTCTACTTCTGTGCCTAAAACAGCTTCAGGATAACTAATATAAAGTTCGTAAATTATATTATCGCCATCACGAGTAAAGAACTCGTGATGTTCTTCTTTAAAAATAACAATAATATCACCGGCATGACCGCCATTTTTACCTGCGTTGCCTTCACCGCGTAAAGTCATATAACTGCTATCAACAACACCGGCAGGAACATTTATTTTGATTGTAGATTCATCCATTATTCTACCATCGCCGGAACATTTTCTACAAGGATCTGAAATTACCTTCCCTGTACCGCTGCAATTGCTACATGGAGCAATATTAACAAACTGTCCAAAAAATGAACGCGAAACTTGTCTAACTTCACCGGCACCATTACAAACGGAGCAAGTTTTAAAAGATGATCCATCTTTTGCCCCTGAGCCTGAACAAGTTGGACAAGTAATATAACGTTTGATTTTGATTTTTTTGATTGTTCCGGAAGCAATTTCTTCCATACTTAATTTTAATGAAATTTTTAAATCCGAACCGGGTGCTCCACCGGTTTTTTGGCGTGAACGAGAAGAACCTCCACCACCACCGCCAAAAATATCGTCAAAAATAGAACCGCCTCCACCACCTCCACCAAAAGCAGAGCCAAAAATATCAGAAAAGTTACTAAAAATGTCGTTAATATCGCTATATCCGTGGAAATCTTGTCCGCCGCGTAAGCCATTATGTCCAAATTTATCGTATTTTGCACGTTTATCGTCGTTGCTTAATACCTCGTACGCTTCTGCGGCTTCTTTAAATTTTTCCTCTGCTTCTTTATCTCCCGGATTTCTATCAGGATGATATTGCATCGCTGCTTTTCTATATGCTTTTTTTAAATCTTCTTTTGAAGCTTGTTTTTCAACACCAAGTACTTCGTAATAGTCTCTCTTACTCATTTTAATTCCTTTTGTAAAACAATTTTTTATTCAGATGCTTCAGAGCTGTTATTGACTTCTTCGGATACAGGAGCTACGGAAACAATAACCTTTGCATGTCGTAATACTTTTTCTTTATACATGTATCCGGCTTCTATTTCTTCCAGAACAGTATTGTTTGGAACTTGAGCATTATTTTGCTGAAGTAAAGCTTCATGAAAGTTAAAATCGAATTGCCTCCCCTTAGCCTCAATTTTTTTTACTCCTTCATCTTCAAGAATTTTTGTAAATTTATCATATACCATTTTGATACCATTTAAGAACGATTCATGGTTTTGTGCATCGTCTGCATGTAATAATGAGCGTTGTAAATCGTCATATACAGGAAGTACCTTTTTAATAATACCTTCGGAAGCATATTTGAAAAAATTAGAAAGTTCGTTTTGAGAGCGTCTTTTGTAGTTTTCAAATTCAGCTAATGTACGTAGTCGTTTATCTTTTAATTCTGATACTTCAGCTTCTAAGTCTTTGTTTTTGGTATGTAAGTTTTTTAATTCGTCTTCAAGAGCTTTTATTTTTTCTGTTATTTCACTATTTTCGTTTGAAGTTCTTTTTTCTTTTTTCATTTCTTCTCCATCCAATGGTTCTTGGTTTGATTCGCTATTTTGTACTGATGAATCTACAATATCAATTGGAATTTTGTTATCCTCGATATTTTCAGCAACAGGATTCTGTTCGTTATTGTTACTCATAAATTTGCCTTTTATATTTTTTTACATTCTTTTTAATTCAGAAGACAAAATCTCGGCAATATAAACAATTGCAGCAATAGATTTTGAATATTCCATTCTTTTAGGTCCAATTATACCTAATATTCCACTTGTGTTTCCAACTTTGTAATCTTTTACAATAAAACTATAGTTTTGTAAAATTTCCACTTGGTTTTCTGAACCGATTGAAATTGAAAACTGATTATTATTAATACGTTTGCTATCCATTATATGAATAATAATATCTTTATTTTCAATTATTTCGATAATACTTTGATAATTTTCAACATCCTCAAATTCAGGTTGTTTTACAATATTTTTTGCACCGGTAATAAATGCTTTATCTGAATAATTTGTATCAGAAAAAATTTTATCAACAGAATCCAAAAAGAACCTAATAATCGGTTGATGGTCGGAATTTGTGATATCTTTAATTCTTTCTCTAAAAGTATTTTTAATTTCTGTAAATGTTAACGAAGTTAATCTTTCGTTAAGTATTTGTGTGATTGCATCTAAGTATTGTGAATTTGTTTCAAAATTTAACTCCATTGTAATAGTCTTAACCATACCGGATTTAATACTTAAAACAACTAAAATACGAGTAGAAGAAAGCTGTACAATCTGGATTTTTTCTAACACGGCAGATTCAAATTTAGGGAAAGTGACACAAGCTAATTGATTGGTTATATCACTAAGAAGCATAGATGAAAGTCTAAGTAATTCTTCAGTATCACTTAATGCTCTATTAAATTCGGTTTCAATTCTTTTTTTATGCTCGGCAGCCAAATCGGAAATTTCCATTAACGAGTCTACATAAAGTCTATACCCTTTGTCGGTTGGTATTCTTCCCGCACTTGTATGAGGATGCCCCAAAAAGCCGGTATCCTCCAAGTCTGCCATTATATTTCGTATGGTAGCCGGAGATAAACCTAAATCATATTTCTTTGCAATGTTTCTTGAACCAACAGGATTTGCTGTCAATATGAATTGGTGGATAACATTGCGTAGAATAGATTTTTCACGCTCGTTTAAGTTGTAGTTTTCCACTTTCGCTAAATTCTTTAAAAATTATATTATAACTTTAAAATATACCAAAAAAATAACTTAATTGATATATAAAAAAGGTTTCATTAATTTTTGAATTTATACTATTATTACAACTTTTTTACATGTATAGTTTCATTTTTTAAGAGAATAAGGTTATCTTTAAATATCAAAAAAATCAAACAAGAGGCTGAATTGGAAAACACTTACAAAGCTGCGGGAGTGGATATAAAAGCAGGCGATGAAACTGTTGAAAGAATTAAAGTTTTGGCAAAATCTACATTTACAAAAAACGTATTATCAGGTATAGGTCATTTTGGTGCGTTTTATGAGTTGGATTTTACGGGTTATGAAAAGCCTGTAATGGTTTCCAGCGTTGATGGCGTTGGTACAAAGTTAAAAATTGCTTTTTTAATGAACAAACACGATACAGTTGGTCAAGATTTAGTTAATCATTGTGTAAATGATATTGCAGTTTGCGGAGCTAAGCCACTTTATTTTATGGATTATTTAGCTGTTGGAAAGCTTTATCCTGATGTAGCTGAACAAATTATTAAAGGTTTTTCAATTGCTTGTATTGAAAATGGTGTCTCTTTAATTGGTGGCGAAACTGCCGAAATGCCCGGCTTTTATAGCACCGACGAATATGATATTTCGGGTACTATTGTTGGAATGGTTGATAAAAATAAAGTGATTGATGGAAAAGATGTTTTACCGGGTGATATTCTTATTGGTTTTAAGTCTACCGGTTTACACACAAATGGTTATTCTCTTGCACGTAAAGTATTACTTGATAAATTTAGTGTCCATGATAAAGTTGACTTATTTGAAAAATCGATTGGCGAAGAACTTTTAACTGTTCATAAATCGTATCTAAAATTAATTACTGAATTAAAAGAAAATGTTTCAATTAAAGCGTTTTCGCATATTACCGGTGGTGGAATTATTGGAAATACAAAAAGAGTTACTCCAAAAAACATGACTTTAAGTATTGATTGGAATGCTTGGGAAATGTTGCCAATATTTAAGTTGATTCAACAAACCGGAAATGTGAGCGATGAAGAGATGCGGAATGCTTTTAACATTGGAATTGGTTTAATTGCAATTGTTTCAAAGGAAAATGTTGATAAGGTTTTAGAGATTTCAAAAGGACTTAATGAACCTGCAGTTGTAATAGGTGAAGTTAAATAAAAAAAGGATTATTATGTTTATAGATACTCATTGTCATTTGTTTTATCCTAATTTTAATGGAGAAGTTGACCAGGTAATTAAAAATGCCTTAAGTGTTGGAGTTGAGTATATTCTTGTTCCCGGAACGGATATTGCATCATCATTACAAGCTTTAGAGTTGGATAAAAAATACCCATTTATATATTCTTCTGCCGGTGTGCATCCGCACGATACTAAAGGGTGGGATGGAACATTAATTGAAACAATTAAACAAATTGCGTTAAATCCAAAAGTTGTGGCAATTGGCGAAATTGGGCTTGATTATTATTACGATTTTTCACCGAAAGAAGATCAAATAAAAGCCTTTACTGATCAGTTAGATTTGGCTTTGGAACTTAAACTTCCTGTTATTATTCATAGCAGAGAAGCGGATGACGATATGATGGATATAATGCGAAGATATAACGGAAAAGGATTGCGTGCACAATTTCACTGCTTTGCCGGTTCGTTAGATGATGCAAAAGAATTAATTGAAATGCACCATTATATTTCTTTTACCGGAAATATTACTCATGCAAAAGCGGATAATTTAAGAAAAGTTGTTAAGGGTATTGAATTAGAAAATCTTCTTTTAGAGACTGATTCACCATTTATGACCCCTGTTCCTTATAGGGGACAGCGAAATGAACCTGCTAATGTTAAGTTAGTGGCTCAAGCTATTGCAGATATTCATGGAACTACAATTGATGATGTTGCAAGAACAACTTCAATAAATGCTTTCAAATTATATGGAATTGGAAATATGCCGGAAGTATCTTTTACTTACAAAATTAATAAATCTTTATATGTTAATGTAACAAACAGATGTAATGCCGATTGTGTCTTTTGTGATAGAAAAGGAGAAGCTGTAATTTCCGGTTATAATTTAAAAATGCCGAAATCGATGGAACCGGATGCCCAAAAATATATTGATGAAATTGGTGATCCAACAAAATATGATTCAATAGTTTTTTGTGGATATGGTGAACCTACTATTAGATGGGATGTTGTTAAAGAAGTTGCAAAGTATGTTAAGTCTAATGGTGGTAAAACCAGAATGAATACCGACGGACATGGAAATTTTATTAATAAACGTGATATTACTCCCGAACTTGAAGGGGTTATTGATGTAGTTTCAATAAGTCTTAATTCAGTTGATCCTGAACAGTATGCAAAACTTATGCGTGTTGATAAATCTTTGCATGCAGAAATGATTGATTTTGCAAAAAAAGCTAAAAACTATACTCATGTAGTTATGTCTATTGTTGGATTGAATGAAGTTGATAGTGAAATTGCTCAAAAATTTGTAACTGAAGAAATAGGTGTCGATTTTAGGTTGAGAGGATATTTTTAATAAAAAATATTTCCAAAGTTTGAATAGTTTAATGGTGTGTTGTTAACAATAAAAAGAGAGTAATTATGAAGAAGTTAGCTTTGTATTTTATTATGTTTGTTCAATTTGTTTCTATTTATGCACAAGATTCGTATACTTATGTTAAGCAGCAGTTAGATTCTCTTTTGATGGATGATTATTTCAAAACTTGTATTATCTCTGTTCAAGCACATAATTTATCAGAAGATGTTCAGATTTATAAAGCAAATGAAAGATTGTTGTTACGTCCGGCTTCTAATGAAAAAGTTATGACAACAGCAGCCGGTTTGTTGTTTTTAGGCGAAGATTATACATTCAAAACTTCAGTTTATTACACGGGTGAAATTAAAGATTCTGTTTGTACAGGCGACTTGTATTTTGTTGGCGGTTGTGACCCGGATTTTACATCTGCCGATTTGGCGTTTGTTGTTTCAAAAATTAAAGAGATGGGTGTTAATAAAATTGAAGGGAAAATCTATGGTGATGTTTCGGCAATGGACGATTACGATTGGGGAGCCGGCTGGATGTGGGATGATGATCCTTCAAGTGATTTTCCTCATTTAACACCATTAATTATTAACGATGCTTGCATAAAAATTGCTTATCAACCAGGTGAATTAGGTAGTAAACCAATTGTAGAAGGAATTCCTCAATCTACATTTTACACATTAGAAAATAATGCTGTAACAACTGAACAAAAAGGAGAACGCTTTAAGGTTACAAGAGATTGGTTGCATAGAGCTGATAATTTTACTGCTGTTGGCAATTTGCTTGTTACTGCAACACCTGATACAGATAAGATTAATGTTTATAACTCGACCGGTTATTTTATGTCGTTAGCTGTTGATGAATTATTAAGACAAGGGATAAAGGTTAATAAGGAATATCAAATAAATACAATGCCGGAAGATGCTAAATTAATTTATTCTTTTGAACGTCCTTTTGGTGAAGTTATTGTAAATTTAAATAAAACAAGTGACAATTTAAGTGCTGAAATGACTTTAAGAGCAATGGCATTGAAATATTACGGTAAACCTGCAACCGCTGAAAATGGTATTAAATTAGTTGACAGTCTTGTTACATTAACAGGATTAAACCCAAATAATTATAGCATGGTAGATGGTTCTGGTATTTCTCATTATAATTTGATTAGTGCAGAATTATTAGAAAACGTTGTTAGATATATTTATAAAAAAGATTCTAATTTGTACGAGATTTTATATAATTCTTTCCCAATTGGTGGAGTGGACGGTACTTTAAAGAGTAGAATGAAAAACGAAATAGTATTAAATAACGTACATGCAAAAACAGGAACTCTATCGGGTGTTAGTACATTAACAGGTTATATGAAAGCAAAGAATGGGGATTTAATCTCGTTTTCTATTATGACCCAAAATTTTGTTGGAAGTGCACGAACAGTTAGAGGATATCAAGATAAAGTTTGCGAAATTTTATATAATATAAATGAGTAATTAATGAAAAAATACAAACAATTCAATATTTATACAACTCCATACGATCCTGAAACATTAAGCGGATTTTTATGGGAACTTGAAATAGGTGGATTTTTAGATAACGATACTTTTGCCACTGTTTTTGCAGGTGAAAAGTCTTCAATAAACAAAAGTGATGTTGAAGAACTATTAAATAAACTTGTTGCCGATAAGTTTATTGAAAGTTATTCAATTGAAGCTGAAGAACACGAAGAGCAAAATTGGAATGAAGAATGGGAAAAGAATCTTAACATTATAAAAGTTTCGGATAAAATTGTAATTAGACCATCTACCAAAGAGTATGAAAAAACAGGAGATGAAATAGTAATTACAATTGATCCTAAAATGTCATTTGGAACAGGGGAACATGAAACAACTAAATTAGTGCTTAGTTTGCTTGATAAATACAATGTTGCAAATGGTAGAGTTCTTGATGTTGGAAGTGGTACAGCAGTTTTAGCAATTGCATCTGTATTGTTGGGTGCCGATTCTGCTGTGGCTTTGGATAATGACGAATGGTGCCATTTAAATGGAAATGAAAATACATTATTAAATGGAGTTCAAGATAAAATTGAAGTTGTTTTGGGTGAACTAAAAGATATTAAAGAAGAAAATTTCGATTTAATTTTGGCAAATATCAATAAACCGATTTTATTGGATATTAATGAATTAATTCTTCAAAAAGTTAAACTTGGCGGAATTGTTATTTTATCCGGTCTTCTAATTGTTGATGAAGAAGATATTCTTGCTGCATACGAAAAATTAGGTTTTACAGTTGTTGAAAAACGTACTATGAACGAATGGATGGGGTTGGTTTTAAGAGGCTAAACTCCGATTTAATTAGTTTAAGGGTACATATACATATTCTGACAAGCTCATTTTATATAAACATTTGCTTATGTAGAATGGGCTTTTTTTATTTTAGTTTTGCAAAATAGATTACTCGCTCTGGAGTGGGGAGTGTTGTGTTACGTGGTTACCGCCATATGATTGCTTGCAATCAAAAAAAGT
Source organism: Melioribacteraceae bacterium (assembly GCA_963663265.2). Taxonomy (GTDB): domain Bacteria; phylum Bacteroidota; class Ignavibacteria; order Ignavibacteriales; family Melioribacteraceae; genus JAEXOD01. Next base: position 619,094 of record CAXXXM010000002.1, on the reverse strand, counting down.
GACGAGTGACAAAAAGCAGTGACGAGTGATGGTGTGACAAGTGACGAAAAGAAAGTGACGAGTGACGGTGTGACGAGTGACGAAAAGAAAGTGACGAGTGACGGTGTGACGAGTGACGTAGGTGTTGCAAAAGTCGAAAATCAAGTTCATGGGTGTCACGGTCTCACCGTGACACTACTGTTTTTACCAAAAAATAGCTTAAATATAGCTGTTTTAATACAAATTTTATTCGGTCATGGTAAGACCATGACCGCCATGAATATCTATCCCCAATTATGCAACGCCCTCGTGACGAGTGACAAAAAACAGTAACGAGTGACGAGTGACGGTGTGACAAGTGACGAAAAGAAAGTGACGAGTGACGAAAAGAAAGTGACGAGTGACGTTGTGACAAGTGACGAAAAGAAAGTGACAAGTGACGTTGTGACAAGTGACGAAAAAAAGTGACGAGTGACAATGTGACAAAAAGCAGTAGCAAGTGACAAGATGTGGATGTTGCAAAATAGTAAAATTACGAATTTGGTTTTACCCGCGAAAGCGGGCTAAATAATTATAGCAATATAATTGAAACGGAAGAATAAGCCACGCATGTGGTGAAATATAAAACGAATTAGTTTTTCATTCTAATTATATTCCCAATTTTGGAGCAACCACGTTATTATGTCACCGGTTCCCGGTTAACTGCCAAGATAGTAAAATAGATATTCTTAATTATTTTTAATCTTTAATCCCAAAAATCATCAAAATCCCAAGAATCCCCGTTCAGACAATTATTAACCAAGTCTCAAGTCTCTGGTTTCAAGTTTCAAATCTTTCAAATCTTCTAAAGATATTTTTGGTATTTTTGGAACTATGAACGCTGGGTAAGGTTTAAAATAATACCAAAAATTCGATAATATCAGTCAAATTGGTGCTTTTGAACCAAAAATCAGGATTTATCGTTTAATTATTAAAAGAACGCTTAGGTATTATTAAGCGAAGTGATTACATAAAAATTAATGCAAAAATAATAGAAAGTAATATCTTATTATTTTATCTTTACGTTGAAAAATTAATTAAATGAGGAATATAAATGGATTTAAGAAAATCATTCGGATTAACCCCGCAGGGTACAAATGAAAACATAAAATCTAAGCGATTAAAACAATACATAAACCTAAAGTTGGCAGCACTTGGTCAACCGGTATATGTTGACGAAGAAGACAATAAGACTTTTGATTTGGCAAATGATTTAATAAGAAACTTTAGAGAAAAAAATCGCCTTTTATCAAATTATCTTTGTCCAGCAGATCAAAGAATCCAAGATTTTATAGATACATATTTAAGAGAGTATAAAGAAAAAATCAATTTAAGGCTTCCTTCAAATACATTTACACTTGATAGTCACGGTATAGCTCGTAAGTTATCATTGCCACCGGATAAAGATATATTCCTTTCTGATATAATTAGTTCATATAGAGTTAAACAAGGGGTTTTGCATAATCCAAAGTCGGATAGAAGAACAACAGTTGGCGTATTCCATGTAGTTGAAGGTGGAATGGCAATCCCTTATGATAAAAAAGCAGTACCAAAAAAAGCATTTGCAACGCTTTTATTGTCAGCGTTAAATCCTCCTAAAGAGTTATTAAAAATTCCATATACATCAACTCAAAAGGAGAATGCAGAGGTTTTTGTTTCGTTATTGTTAAAGCCGGTTGTTAGTCCGGAAGTACCGGGAATAAGCAAAGAAAAAAGGATGGAAATACGATTTTTTGCACCGGGAAATTTAATAAGTAATTTGGATTTTGTTGAATCTATTTTTGGAAATGCAGGTGATCCATATTTACCGGAAAATGATTCTGCTTTAGATATTGAAGGTTGGTCAGGTCATACAGGTTGTATTATATTAGCGCCTCACTTAACAGAATTAACCAAAAAAAGTCTTGGTTTACCTCATTATGATAAAGCAACAGAACGTCAAAAAAGGGACGGAATGTGTTGGAAAGATGAAAACGAAAAATATAATGATGGTTCTGCATTTAAAATAACAGCACGAACAGAAGAAGGTGTGATCGTTACGTTAATAGCAGATAATTATTTTGGTTATTCAAAAAAAGAAGTAAAAACACAAATTGGATATGTTGCAAATCTTTTTGGAAATGTTGAAGAAGAACATGCCGGTGGAGCAATTGCTTTCCCAAGTTACAAATTGGGGGATGAATTTAATGACGATAATCAAATTAGTACAGATAACCATACTTTTGAACAAATGATTAGCATGTATTCATCTATAATGGAGCCAACAAAAGATGGTTATGCAATAGATAAAAAATATAGGGATATTTATTACGTTCCGGAAAATTCTTCCTTTAACCTAATTAAACAAAAAGTATCATGGGAAAAAGATGGAAAAGAATATTCAGTTCATTTTCACCCTGATATTACATATGTAATGCCTGCCGGTTATAAAATTAGAATGGAAAAGAATCCATCAATACCTGCTTGGCGTTTGGTTGGAACAGTTGCAGAAGGTGTTTTCTGTCATAAACCAAGTACTGTATCCGGTGGTGGAAAATCGGAAATTTCTAAATCTATAAATGATGCAATTATTTATGGACCATTCTTTATTGCAGATTATGAAAATGATTTTAAGATAGTAGAAGAAATTATTAATAGAGATTTTAGTGATAGACATAAAGTAAAATCAGTTGAATCATACGAAAGCCGTCCAATATTAAGTTCAAAAAGGTCACTTGGCTCTGTTATTAAACTGTTAACACCTTCCCAAAAATATACTGATGAATATAATGCATGGGTAGGTTCTATTCCACATTACATTAAAGGACTTGTATATTTAGTAAAGCGTTTTTATAAACCGGAATGGGGTAATAATTGGAGACAATATTTTTCAGTTGATATTATTGATGGAAAATATGGAAATGAATTAAAATTTGAAAATAGAAAACTTGTAGCAAGTTATTTAAGAGTTGGTTTGCAAAAAGATAATTCATGGCGGACATTTAAATTACGTCAAGATTTTATTGCTGCTGATAAAATTCAAATGGAAGATGATATTACTGCCTCAATTACAATACCAACAAGTAAATTAGACTATTTAGGAAAAGAGTTTAATAATTTATCGGTTAAATTTACAGAAAACTGTGAATATAGATTGTTCCAAAGACCTGATGAAGCAATTCATAGAGGTTTTGATAAACAAGCAGAAGCTGATTTGGCAACACCAAATTCATTTATCTCAAATTTTGAACCATTAACGTTAGACGATGCTAAAACCATAATGATGGATGCAATTGAATTTGATAAGTATACACCTCCAATTAAAAAATTAATTGAGGATTTTTCAAAAAGTCCTGAATGTGATTATTTTGTATCTTCATCGCACCCAAGAATTTTTGAAGGGAAACCTTCTAAAAATATGAGATATTTACAAAATAGACCGGATTTAATAAAACATAGAGATAAATATCTTGCCGAAGTAAGTACTCGTTTATATAGAAAAGTGCCTGCTGATAAACCAGTATATTTACCTGTTAACTCTGTTTTGGCTGGTAGAAGAAATAATCCACCTGAAAAAGGTGTTAGACCATTAGCGGTATACAATCCAATTCATTTCCAAGAATTGCCGGAATTATTTATGGATTTTGTTTGCAGCCTAACAGGAAAATCACCTTCTACAACGGGTGCCGGCTCAGAAGGAGCTTTAACTAAAGGTCCTTTTAACGCTTTGCTTCCAATTAAAGATTTAAATAATGCTCTTGTTTCGTATATTTTAACTGGTTACGATGGTTATACTTCGGCAGCCGGTTATGTTGGTCCAAATTACAGAGTTGATCATGACGTAAGTTTATTAATTCCTGAAATTTGGAGCCGATTAAAATCTGAAGAACGGGATCATAAATTTTTATTAGAACATTTGTACTTGGAAAAAATTAACGATTTTGAACATAATGGTCAAAAAGTTTTAGCAAGCAGATTAGGATATAGAATTACTAAGAAATTTGTAAGTACTTTCTTTGGAAGAGTTTTTGAAAATCCTGATGCGGTTTTTAATGATGAGATGTTAAGACCTGAAATACAAGACTTGGAAGTTTTTGTTGATGGTGTTAATAATATTACAGAAGCTCAAAAACGAGTAGCAGAACAATACTTTTTAGATGGTAGTATTGATGCTGCATGTCCACCATTAAAAGCTTTGTTAAATATTATGGCTTATGGCGAGTATGAAGGTAAATTTATTGAAGATAAAGAAATTAGAGATATGTTTACCTATGAATATTTGATTAAAAGTGAATGGTATAAGGATAGATTGTTAAATAAACAATTAAATGATATTGCACTTGCTCAAAAAAATATTCATTATTTAAATAATCTACTTGATAAAGCAGTTAATATTACTGATGATGAAGCTGCTGATGTAAGAAATAAAATACACTTGCTTGAAGAAAAACTTAAATACTTTAAATCAAGTGCTTATCTTAAAAACTTAGAAGGTTACATTGGTTTAGATGCCATTTAATCTTCATTAATATTTAATAAAAATCCCTTATAAACTTAATGCTTGTAAGGGGTTTTTTTTTATATAGTTTTGGTTCTTTTCCCATGCAAGTTTTGTTGTTTTGCATAGGAAAAGAACCAACTACAATTCAATAACAAACATTAATTTGCCTGCTATATATGATAAGTCAATTTTATCATGAACCAAGTCATTTCTAAAAGTTGGTGAAACACTTTCAAAAATGTAAGTATAATTAGGACGTAAATATATATAATTCATTTCGGCTTTAACATGGAATTTGGCTAATGGTCTAATATCAATTCCAATTACACTAACATACTCTAATGCATCATCAATATTTATATTGTACATATAACCCCCATTAATTGTTTGTGCATTATGTATTGAACTGTAAGACGAAGAAACATAACCCAAGCCCAACCCAAAATAGGGTTCCATTCCATCTATTTTATCAATACCATTTTTATATGGGTGATAAATAATTAATCCGTAAATTTTATTTTGTGATAACCTGTTGTCGTAAATGCCTTCTTTTTCAAAGTTTGTGTAATGAATTCCGCCTGTCATTCTTGCACTTATTTCTTCTGCTAAATTGAATTCCAAAAAACCTTCTAACCCATATCCTGTCTGTGTTATTTTGTTTGGAATTCCTAAAAGCAAGTTTGCTCCAAAACTTACTTGTGCAGATAAGGAATTTAAACTAAACATAAATACAAGAATAAGTAATTTGAAAAAATGGGTTCGCATAATTAATCCCATAAACGTTAATTTGCATAAGTATTATAAATATTAACCACTAAATATTTTTGTTTAGCGGTACATAATTAATAATTCTATAATTAATAATTATTTAATAAGTAGCATTTTCTTGACAGCAAAATAATTGTCTGTTTTTAGCTGATAAATGTATAAACCACTACTCAAATTTTCACCGAAAAATTGAAAGGAATGATTACCTGCTGATAATTCACCATTAATTAAAGTTGCAACTTCTTTACCAAGTATGTCGTATACTTTAAGTGTAACATTTTCAGTTTTAGGAATGCTGAAATTTATTTTAGTTGTCGGATTAAATGGATTGGGATAATTTTGGCTTAATGAATAATTAAAATTATTAGTAATTTCATCATCAACGCCAACAAATGTGGTATCTCCATATACAACACCGTCAATTACACAGCCCATTAATGAAACTGTTGTATGTCCAAAGTCGTACGAAAATTCTTTATTTACAATTCCAATTCCTTCAACTAATGATTCACTTTCGTAATACATTGATCCATAATTGTAAGTTTTTTTGTACCTATATTGCGAAAAAATTGTAGTATCGGTTTCTTGAATATTTAAAATAGTTCCTTTCCAATCAACTACATCTGGGTTATCACCATTTGCCCAAGATAAATCAAATAATATTTGTTGCTCGTCATATCCCGTTCCATAATATCGATTATAAACTATACCTGTTTCAGGGTCAACTCGTTGATACGAATTATCCGATATTTTAAAATATTTTATGCTGTCAATATATTCCTCTGCAACTACTGTTATTTTGGTATAGTCAATATATGATTCATTATTTATTATACTATAATCTATATGATTGTTCTTATAAGTCCAAGAATTTCCTACTTTTAATGGATATAATAAATTATTATAAGTTGTGGGAGTTGAAAATGAAACCTCAAGTAAAACGTTTCCTGTGGGGTTGTAACCTTCATCTGTACCGTAAATCAGATGAGTTGTTTGGTCGTTTGATTCAAAGCCATACAAACTTGTTATACGTTTTATTCCTTGCCCAATAATAAGAGAATTAACAATAAAAGCAATAAGTAAAAATGGTAATATCTTTTTCATACATGCCTCCTTTTATGTTAGTATTAAAATAACAGTTTCGCATACAAATAAAAATGCTTAAGATCACATATTATCATTTTTTTATGTTAGTTGCTATTTTCAATAAAAAAACAAAAAAATAGCGGTTATTTTAATTCAGCATAAAATATCTGAATAATTATATTTATATAAGTTGTATTAATTATTATATTTGTAGTAATTTACTTAAATTTGCATATTAAATAAAAACGAATGAAAATGAAAAATATAAAAAGTTTCTTATTGTTGATGATAATGTTTTTAAGTATTGTTTCGTTTGCCCAAAAAAGAGAAAACGATTACAAAAATCTTGCCCTTGCTCACATGAAATCGGGTAGATACGGAGAGGCAATAGACTTGCTGAATAAGTATATTACAGCAAATCCTCGTAAAGCTGATGGATATAACACACGGGGATTATGTTTTGAAAAACGATCACAATATGAGTATGCGGTATTGGATTTTAGACGTGCTTCTAAATTGGAACCGAATAATCAAGAGATACAAAAAAATCTTAATAGAATAATAAAGATATGGTATCCAATTTTGGAAAAGAGGATAGTTGGATATAAAAGAGAAATAGCAATTGATGCAAATAAAGCAAGTAATTATTTGGGCATTGGAATTTGCTATCGCTGGCTTGAAAAATGGACGGACGCAGAAACATGGTATGATGAATACTTAAAACGTGATAATAATGCTTCACCAGATGAAATTATAAGATATACAGAAATACTAACTCAAACTGGGAATTTGACAAAAGGGGAAAAAATATTAAAAGAGTATGTTGAAAGATATCCTGAAGATTGGCGATTATGGAGTAGATACGGTTACTTTTTGTTATGGCTTGGAAAATCGAAACCGGCAGAAAAAGCATTTGAAACAGCTTTAAGTTTTAAGCCTTTCTTCAAAGAAGCTCAAGATGGCTTGGATTTAGCAAGAAAAGAAGGCTATGTAACAAAAGAGGATCCAAAATCATTTGAGCAACAGGAATATGCCATAGATAAGTATTCCAGAGCATTAAAACAAAAACCGGATGATTTGGATACAAGATTTAAGTTGATTGATGAATTGATTAAAGCCAAACGAATTGAAGAGGCTTATCAACATTTGTTATATATTGATTTAAATTCTCCTGATGACCCAAGATTTCAGGAAAAATATGATTACGTTATGAATTATCGTGATAAAAACTATCATGAACAAATAGATAAATTTAATGCTAAAATAGAAAAAAATCCTAAGGATAAAGCTTCTGTAAAAGAAATATCTAAATATTATGAATATTTACAAGATTATGATAGTGCAATATCAGTACTTGAAGGATATTTTGCTGCAAATCCTGATGATAATGATCCTGAATTAAAATATCGGTATGCAAAAATATTAGCCTGGAGCCAGGATTTTGATCAAGCTATCATAGTTATGGATGAGGTATTAACAGCCGAACCTGAAAATCTGGATTATCAATTATTTGAAGCACAATTATATGTTTGGACGGGAAGAGAAATTGAAAAAGCGGAAGAGTATTTAAATAATGTTTTAACAAAAGAACCTGAAAACTTTGAAGCTCTTGTAAGTATGGGTTCAATAAAACTTTTTCAAAAAGATTTTGATGGTGCACAAAGTTATGCCGATAAAGCTGAAACACTTGCTCCGGCAAATCCAGATGTTTCACGTTTGAAAGATGATATACAGTTACACAAAGAAAGAGCAGAACAGGAAAGACTTTATTTAATTTTAGAAGATGGACGTAAACAAGTGATGGATGGAAATTGCGTTGATGCACTTCCATTTTATCAGGAGTATCTTGATGCTGCCGGTCCAAATGACCAAATTAGAAAAGAAATGGGTGATGTTTATTTTTGTGCAAAACAATATACTGAAGCCTTAGATATATATTCTGATTTGTTAACAAATAATGGCTATGAATATGATATAGCAATGCAGAAAGCTAAAGTACAATTTGTAATGGGCGATTCAATTAATGCTCTACAATCATTTAAGGATGTTGTAATAGAAGAGCCGGAAGATTTTGAAGCTAATTTATATTTAGGCGATGCTTATGCAAAAGTGGGTGCTTTTGATTCTGCAAGAACTGTTTATGATTCATTGCGAGCAAAGAATTTAGATTCAACACAAGTTGCATTATTAGATATGCGTAAAAGCTGGGTTGCAAGTTCCAGTATAGGAGGCTTATTAGCAAGTTTTCCAACAGCGGTTGGGTTTGCTCCTTCTGCTGCATTTTATAATGATAACTTAGGTTTTAAACTTTATAAATATGGTGGACGACTTGAGTTTGCTACTGCAACAATTGTTTCGTTAGGAGTTTCTTTCTTCCAAAATCAAGTACGAAGTGATACCGATACTCGAACATTTAATGTCTTTAAGGGGCATGTTTTTGCTAAGTTATCCGAGCGAATTAATATAGGTGGTAGTTACGGAATTGTAAATTCTGTTGGATTAGCATCCAAAAATGAAACAGATGTATTTATTAATTACGATATTAAAGATAGGCTTTCTTTACAAGGCACATATCTTAGAACAGATGCCGCATTGCTGCTCTATTCTTCGAACTTGGTTAATGTTAGATATGATGCAGACCATTATAGGATAAATGGTAAATATACACATCCTAACAAAATAGTTGTCAGTGGTTATTTTCAATATATAAAAGTATATCAAAACGATCCTGATTATGGAAATAACGAGGGGAATGATATTCAGATTAGATTAGGCAAAGAGTTTGATAAAGATTTTTATGCCGGTTATGAGTATTTCTTCTCTAATTATAGATATACATCGTCAATATATTATTCGCCAAATAATTTTTCATCGCACGCTTTGTGGGGAGATTATTTGTTAGACAAAGATAAAGAATATACGTTAAACATTGGTGGAAGATTAGGTTACGTTCCTGAAAGTGATTTTGTTATTATGGAAGGTTATGCAGCAGGTGAGTATAAGCCGACAGAAAAACTGATACTCCAAGCCAAATTAACCTTGGGAAGTTCATCAAGAGATGATTCAAGTTATAAATATGTTTCAGGATTTATTTCCGCCTATTGGTCAATATATTAATTTTAAGAAAAAACTTAACTATTTAAATTTTTTTCCGATTATTAATTAAAAAAGCGAAAAGCGATGATAGAATTAAAAATTCCAAATGCAACAGCAGTAATGTTGATTACCGAAAGGATGAAACTTGAATTTGAACAACGAGTGAAAATTAACAAGTATTCGCCTGAATCAACAATTTTTAATTTAAAATATGAAGAATTACTTGAATTAGCAGAATCTTCTGCTATTGATTTGGTCTTTTTTTTACCTGCTGGAATTCATTACGAAACTAATAATTTGGCAAAAATTCTTTGTCAAGCAATTCGTTCGCTTGCTCCTGTTTATCGCTGTCCGGCTTTTACTGCTTATTCAATCGAACAGGCTCAGCGAATTGTCACTCCAATTCAAAATCTTTTTTTAAGAAGCGAAAAGAATCATGCGTTTTTAAGAAATTAGGCTTTGATTTTTAGTTTATCTCTTCTTTTGAAAAGTGCTTAAAAAGTTTTATTTTTACATTCGTTTTATTATAATTTTAGAGGTTTATTTTGTTTAAAATTGAAGATTTTGATATTAAGTTAGATACAGAAATCTTAGGAAGAAATTTTGTTTATTGTGAAGAAGCTGATTCTTCAAATACTGTTTTGTTAACTGACCCTCAGTTTGATAAAGAAGGCACTTTATTATTGGTTGAAAACCAAACAAAAGGGAAAGGGAGACAAGGTAGAGTGTGGGATACAGTACCGGAACAAAATCTAACTTTTTCAGTTTTATTAAAAGATACTTTTATTAATGAGTATTCTAATTTAATAAGCCTTGCTGTTGGTGTTGCTGTTGCCCAATCAATTGAAAACTTATACCAATTAAAAGTAGAGTTAAAGTGGCCTAATGATATTCTTATCAATGGTAAAAAAGTTTGTGGAATTTTGTGTGAATCTGTTTCGCAAAACAACAAAATAAGTAAAATTGTAATTGGTATTGGTATTAATGCAAACCAGGTTACCTTTCCTAATAAATACAATATTATTCCAACTTCACTTAAAAAAGAATCAAAAAAAACTATTGTTAGAGAAAGATTGTTAAGTGAAGTATTAAATAACTTAGAAGAGATTTTAGATATTTTATCAATTAATCCAAAACAAGTTTTAGAGGATTGGCGTTCTCGTTGTAAAATGATTGGTGAAAAGGTAAAAATTGTTGATAGAGAAAAAGAAACTTATGGCATTTTTGAAGATATTAATAATGAAGGTCATTTATTACTAAAAGTTAATGATAAAATTGAAAAAATTAGCTTTGGTGATGTTAGTTTACGATAGTCTCTTTAATTAAAACAAGAAAAAAGAAAAGTATGCAGGTCTATTTAGATAATGCCGCTACAACTCCATTACATCCCAAAGTTTTAGAAGCAATGATTCCATACCTTAAAGACTGGTATGGAAATCCTTCTTCTGTTCATTCCTATGGTACTAAAATTCGCGTTGCAGTTGAAGAAGCAAGAGAAATTATTGCAAATGAAATTAATGCTAAGCCAAGTGAAATATTTTTTTTAAGTGGCGGAACTGAATCTGATAATTTTGTAATTAAAGGGATTGTAAATTCTGCTTCACGAGAAAGTGATAAAAGAAAATTATTAACTTCATCAATTGAACATCATGCGGTTTTGGATACTATTAATTCTTATAGTGGTGAATATATTATTAATTATGCCCCTCTCCAAAGTGATGGAAGTGTAAATTTTGATAAACTTCAAAATGAAGAATTAAAAGATGTTCTTTTTTCTTCATTCATGAATGTTAATAATGAAATTGGTTCGGTTACCGATATTTCCAAGTTAACTGCAATTGCAAAAAAAAATGGTATTTTAACGCATTCCGATTCTGTTCAAAGTTTCTGTAAATATAAAATAGATGTAAAAAGTTTAAGTATTGATGCAATATCCGGCTCCGCACATAAAATAAATGGTCCAAAAGGGATCGGTTTTGCTTATGTAAAAACCGGAACTCCAATGGAATCGTTATTGTTGGGTGGAGGTCAAGAAAGAAATAGGAGAGGTGGAACTGAAAATGTTGCCGGAATTATTGGTTTTGCAGAAGCGGTTAGAATTTTTAGTGCTAATCGTGATTTTTATTATAATCATGTAAGTGAATTAAAAAAACGGTTTATTGAAGGTTTAAATCAATTAGATAGTAATGGAATTGTTGTTAACAATAATCAAAACTCTTCCCCATATATATCAAGTATTACGTTGAATAATAAAATTTATAAAAATGATTTAGAATCTATTTTAGTTTTCCTTGATATTAATGGTGTGGCTGTATCAAGTGGTGCCGCCTGTTCATCAGGTTCTGTAAAATCATCTCATGTTTTACTTGGCATTGGCAAATCAGTTGAAGAAGCACAGGGAACATTTAGAATATCTTTTGGGTATCAAAATAAGGTAGAAGAGATTGATTACGCTTTAAGTGTTATTGAAAAATTATTAAAACAAATAAAAAGATAGGAAATTTTATGAATACAAAAGCCGGATATGTTACAATTATCGGCAATCCTAATGCGGGTAAGTCAACTTTGTTGAATGCAATATTAGGACAAAAACTTTCAATTATTTCTTCCAAACCACAAACTACACGTAAAAGAATTGTCGGTATTTTGAGCGAAGAAAAATATCAAATAATTTTCTTGGATACACCGGGAATATTAAAACCAAGTTATTTATTGCAAGATAAAATGTTAGAAGTTATAAATACTGCCGTTTATGATGCCGATGTATTATTATACTTATTAGATATTAGTGACGATCCAATTGGTGAAAAACTGTTTGAAACAGAGACTTTCAAAAAGTCGCAAAAAAATCCTAATCAAAAAAGAATTTTAGCTATTAACAAAATTGATGTGGCAAATTCAATATTAGTTGATGAATATGTTAAAAAACATGAAGAATCAAAGATGTTTGATTTTGTTATTCCTATCTCTTCGTTATATGGAACAAACGTTGACAAATTAAAGGAGAAATTGGTTGAGCTGATGCCCGAAGGGGTGAAGTTTTATCCTGACGATCAACTTTCAGATGAAAATGAAAGATTTTTTGTTTCCGAAATTATTCGTGAAAAAATATTTGAAATTTATAGAGATGAAATCCCTTATTCAAGTGAAGTTGTGGTTGAGGAATATAAAGAAAGAAAGGGGAAAAAAGATTATATAGCTGCTACGATATTAATTGAACGCGATACCCAAAAAGTAATTATTATTGGCAAAAAAGGGGAAGCTATTAAAAAACTTAGTACACTTTCGCGAGAAGCCATTGAGGAATTTGTAGGGAAAGAAGTTTATTTGGAATTACGAGTTAAAGAAAAATCTAACTGGAGAAAAGATCCGAAAGCCTTAAAATCATTTGGATATTCCAGCAATAGCGAAGAATGATATGAAATTGTCAAACAGTAAGCTAACAGGGGAAGCAGCGTTATTATTGGTTACCTTGTTATGGGGTGCAACATTTGTAATTATTAAAGAAGCTTTAAATGATGCATCTCCGTTATTGTTTGTTGGGGCTCGGTTTTCGATTGCGGCAATTTTATTTATTCCTATTATTTATAAAAGCAGAAAAACAATAACAAAACAAGCTTTATTACCAGCCATGTTTTTAGGGGTTTTGTTGTTCCTTTCATTTGTTATACAAACTTTTGGATTACAATATACAACTGCAACAAAATCTGGATTTTTAACAGGTTCGCTTGTTGTTATGATTCCTTTTTTTCAACTCTTAATCATCAAACGAAAACCGACTAAAGGGGCAATAATAGGCAGCATGCTTGTATTTGTGGGTATTTTGCTGCTATCAAGCGGAGGAGAATCGTTAATCGCATTTTTTGAGGATTTGGGTAATAATTTTAATGTTGGAGATTTTTTAACGCTTGTTTGTGCGGTAATATTTGCCTTACATGTAGTGTTTTTGGATGTTTTTACAAAAAAGTATGATTATAAGTTTTTAGTATTTATGCAATTATTTATTACTGCTGTTTTAAGTGTTGTTTCGGCTGTAATATTTAACGGTATAGGAATTACTTCATACAAATTTAATTTATCTGCTAATTTGATTGTTGCTATATTATATACATCTATATTTGCAACTTTAATTAATACGGTTTTACAAACTAAATTTCAAAAAGCTGTATCACCGGCAAAAGCAGGAATAATATATTCTTTTGAACCAATTTTTGCTGCTATTTTTGCTTTTATTATATTAGATGAAAGAATTTCATTTATTGGTATTATAGGTTGCTGTTTAATTTTTGCAGGATTAATAGTTTCAGAAATTTATGATTCGTTTTTTAATATAAATGGAAAACAAAATTTACAGAGCTGAAATAATTGCCAACGGGTTAGTACAAGGTGTTGGCTTTAGATATTACGTGAACCAGCATGCAAAAAGCTTGGATTTGGCTGGATACGTTAAAAATTTATATACGGGCGAAGTTTTAACTATTGTTGAAGGGGAAAGATATAAAATTGAGGAATTATTTAAAAGAATTAAAATTGGTCCAAGTTATTCCCGTGTTACTAAAGTTACAATTGATTGGGAAGAACCTAAACATGAATTTAAAAGTTTTGAAGTGAGGTATTTTTGACAAATTTTAGAATTGGTTTTGGTTATGATGTTCACCAACTAAAAGAAGGTAGAAAAATGTTTTTAGGAGGTGTTGAAATTCCATTTACAAAAGGATTTTTTGGACACTCTGACGCTGATATTTTATTACATGCAATTTGTGATGCTTTATTAGGAGCCTTAGCTTTGGGTGATATTGGGAAGCATTTTCCGGATACTGATAATAGCTATAAAAATTATGATAGTAAAAACTTTTTAAAACAGGTTTACGTTTTAATTAAAGAAAAAGGTTATAAATTGGGAAACTTGGATTGTACAATTATTTTGCAAAAACCAAAAATAGCTCCATTTGTTGATGAAATGGTTAAAACTATTGCAGCAATATTGGAATGTAATATAGACCAGGTATCAATTAAAGCCACAACTCCGGAAAAAATGGGGTTCGTTGGTAGAGAAGAAGGTGCAGAAGCCTATTCAGTTGTTTTATTGAGTAAGGACTGATTATGCTTGAATCAATTTTGCAATATGTTAGTCAGTTAGATACAACTTATATTTATTTTGTTTTGCTCTTTTTTTCATTTATAGAAAATGTATTTCCTCCATCTCCAAGCGATATGGTTGTAATATTAGGTTCAAGTCTTATTGCTTCAAGCGGAGTTCAGTTTATACCCATATTGGTTGGAACAAGCGTATTTAGTGCATTGGGATTTGTTTTAATGTATTACATTGGGCATTTTTTTGGTGATAGAATTTTAAGAAGTGGAAAACTGAAATTTATTCATAATTCCGATTTGGTTAAAACCGATACGTGGTTTAAGAAGTATGGGTTTTATTTAATTGTGGCTAATAGATTTTTACCGGGTACACGTTCGGTAATAAGTTTTTTTGCCGGAGTACATAGACTTCCAATCGGTTATACTTTCTTAGCTTCTGCAATTAGTGCTTTTTTATGGAATTTTATTATAATATATGTAGGTTATTTGCTTGGTAATAACATAAGACTTATTGACAAATTCTTTTCTGCGTACTCTACGGTTGCTTTAATTATTACTGCTATAATAGTCCTGTTTTTTGTGGTTAGATATTTTATTAAGAATAAAAAAACAAATGAAAATATTTAAGAGATTAAAAATAAGTACTGAAGATAGAAGTACTTACAAAGTTTGGGGTGGAATATTAGCCGGTGCCCTTTTAGGATTCTCTTTCCCTCCAATACCTTTTCCGTTTTTTATATTTTTTGCCTTTATCCCTTTTTTGTTGGAACTTGAAAAAAGAGAAACATTACTTTCAATAAATAAACTAACATATATGTTTGGTTTAATAACAAACATTATTACGCTTTATTGGGTTGGAAGCTGGTCGAAAGAAGCCGATCCTTTTTTAATGATTTCCGGTGGAGTTTTAATATTTTTTAATCCATTATTATTTTTTATTCCTTCAACAATATATTACTATGCAAAAAAGGTTTTTAACAAAAACATTGCTCTTTTGTTATTCCCGTTGTTTTGGGTGGCGTATGAATATGCATATACTATAACTGAATTCAGATTCCCTTGGTTAACATTAGGTAATTCAGTTGCATATTTTACTTCTTATATTCAAATTGCAGATATTATTGGGGTACATGGATTAAGTTTAATTATTTTATATACTAATATCGTTTTATATTTATGTTACAAAAGTTTTAACGTTAATAAAAAGCTTAATTATAAAACATTGGTTGCAGGGTCTCTTTTAATTTTGATACCGGTTGGTTATGGTGCAAGTAAAATAATTACATATAAACCATGTGAAAAAAAAGTTAAAGTTGGGCTGATTCAACCAAACTTAAATCCTTGGGATAAATGGAAAGCAGGAAGTGTGCAAACACAATTAAATATGTATTTCGATTTATCTAAAAAGGCAACAAAAGAAGGTGCGGAATTGTTGTTTTACCCTGAAACAGCATTGCCTATTTATTTGCTTGATGGTCAACATTATAAGTTTGTTAAACAGATTATGGATTTTACCGATTCTAATAATGTAACTATTTTTACCGGTATGCCCCATTTAATTTATTTTTATGGTAAAGATAATTTCCCCAAAAATTCTAAGCCAACTTTAAATAAAGATGTTAGTTATACATCATTTAATTCTGTTTTAAAATTTTCTCCCCACTATAATAAAATAGATTATTATGGAAAAATAATGTTGGTTCCGTTTGGTGAGAAGGTTCCATATGCAGAAGATATTCCATTTATTGGTGATTTAATTAAGTGGGAAGTGGGAATATCAAGTTGGAATGTTGGAAAAGATACAGTTGTATTTAAAACCCCATTAGCTAATAAAAATGATTCAGTTAGCGTTGGAACTGTGGTATGTATTGAATCAATTTATTCTCAATTTGTATCTTCCTTTGTAAAAAAAGGAGCTGAATTTATTGCAGTTGTAACTAATGATTCGTGGTATGGAAATTCTTCTGGTCCATATCAACATAAGTCGATTAGTTTAATAAGGGCAGTTGAAAACAGACGATACGTAGTAAGAGCTGCAAATGGAGGAATAAGTTGTATTATTAATTCATTAGGTGAAACACTAAAGAAGAGTTCAATGTATACTCAAGATGTTATTGTAGGTGAAATAGGTTTATCAAAAGAATTGACTTTTTACACGAAATATCCAAATATAATTATTGCAATTTCTATATTTGTTTCGTTAATGGTTATTGTAATGTTTATTAGTTTGAAACTTAAAAAATTATTAAAAATATAAGATTAAGAAAGAAAATGAAATTTATTGATTTAAGAAGTGATACGGTTACAGTACCATCCGAAGGGATGAGAAGAGCAATGTATGAAGCAGAAGTTGGTGATGATGTTTACAGAGAAGACCCAACTGTAATTAAGTTAGAAAAAAAAGTTGCCGAAATGTTTGGAAAAGAAGCCGCTTTGTTTGTTCCAAGCGGTACTATGGGGAATCAAATATGTTTGAATGTTTTAACTAATCCCGGTGATGAAGTTATTTGCGAGGCTGATGCACACATCTTTCATTATGAATCAGGCACACCTGCAAGATTAAGCGGTATTCAGCTATATCCAATAAAAGGAGAAAAGGGAGTATTTTATCCCGAGCAAGCCGTTGAATGTATTCGTCCTGTTAGTGCTTATTATATGCCTGTTACAAAAGTAATTGAAATTGAAAATACTCATAACAGAGCAGGTGGAACAATATTTCCATTAAGTACTATTCAAGCATTACATAAATTAGCTGAAGATAATAATCTTTATTTTCACATGGATGGTGCAAGAATATGGCACGCAGTAACCGAAACAAAAATATCATTTGCAGAATATGGTAAATATTTTAATACTATTTCTGCTTGCTTATCTAAAGGATTGGGTGCCCCTGTGGGTACAGTAATTATGGGTACAAAAGAGTTAATGGAAAAAGCCTTTAGAATTAGAAAAGCTATTGGTGGTGGAATGCGTCAAGTGGGAGTATTAGCTGCTGCCGGTTTGTATGCCTTAAATCATAATTTACCAAGATTGGGAGAAGATCATAACAAAGCAAAAATATTGGCAAAATTTCTATCTGAAAACAATGAATTTGTTATTAATTATGATGATGTTCATACAAATATAGTAATATTTAAGGTGCACGATTTTAGCGTTGCTCAATTCATTGAGGAATGTTACAAGTTGGGTTTGATATTATCTGAAGGGAAACCAGGCTATGTAAGAGCTGTAACACACATTAATGCTTCGTATGAAGATATTGAACAAGCAATAAAAAATTATTACACGTGTAATTAATGAAAACAGTAAAAAACCAAACTGGAAAGGATTATGGAAATAAAAAACTATAAACATTCAATTACAGAAATTGTAAGATTTAGAGAAGTTGATTTATTAGGCGTTTGTAATAATGCTGTTTATTTCAGCTATTTTGAAGACGCACGCATTGATTATCTAAATACAATTAAAGCAAAATATAATCTTAAAACAATTCTTGAAGGGGATTCTTTTTTTATTATGGCACATAATAATTGTGATTACATGAAAAGTGCTTTTCTGAATGATGAACTTGCAATTTATACAAGGGTAAGTTTTATAAAAAAATCGAGTTTTGGCTTTCAACATCTTGTTGAAAATAAAAAAACTAAAGAAATTATTGCAAAAGGTGGTGGAGTTTTTGTTCATATTAATAAATCAACACATGTTTCTAATCCACTTCCTCAAGAATTTTATGATGCTGTAAAAAACTTTGAATATGAAGTGGAAATGATAAAATGAAAGTGATTCTGGATATAGAAACTGTTGGTTACAATTTTGATACTTTAAGCGAATCGCAACAAGAATTTATTATAAGATACGCCGAAAAAGAAAAAGATGAATTAACCAGACAAGAAAAGAAGGACGAGGCAATAAGATATTTAAGTTTATATCCATTTACTGCTAATTTAGTAGCATTGGGGCTGTTAAATGTTGAAAGTGGGAAATCAAGTGTTTTGTATCTTGATGAGCAAAGTAGTGAATATGAAAATGAAGAAAAAACCGTTAAGTATAAATCATTTTCTGAAGAAGAGTTATTAACAGTTTTTTGGAATTACATAAGCAAAGCAGACACTATAATAACATTCAACGGAAAAAACTTTGATTTGCCATTTTTAATGCTCCGTTCTGCAATTCTAAAAGTTAAACCTTCTATTGATTTAACAAACCTAAGAAAACATAAAATTACGCATGTTGATTTATTAGAACAGTTTAGCTATAAAAATACAATTAAAAAGTTTAATCTTGATTTTTATTGTAAATCCTTTGGCATTCCTTCTCCAAAAAACGATATTGAAAATGGGATGGAAGTGAAGAATTTATATCAGGCAGGCAAAATTAAAGAAATTGCACACTATTGCGGGCGAGATATAAACGCTACATTTGAACTATATAAAGTATGGAATGAATTTCTAAATATTTAAATTAAGTTTTTTTGATTGTTAAAATTTTTATTATTTTAAGCAATAAGTATATTTAAGTAACCATTAGTTTTATTTAAATGAGGTATCAAAATTATGAGTACTGTGGTTGATTTTTTAAAAGAAAAACCGAGTGAATTTGTTAATTTCTTAAAGAAAGAAGGGATTAAAAGATTCTATTTTATAACTGATGAAAAGACAGGGAAAGTTGTTGCATCCCATGAAATATTACAACCTATTGCAGAAGTAATTGGTAACGACAAAAGAGATTATGTAAAACACGAAGGATTGTTTTTTCAATTAGCGGATAAGTATGACACATTGTTTGGAGCTTTTGTTCATAAAACAAACAGAGGACAGGCAGCAGGTGGATTACGTTTTTGGGATTATTTTACGCTTGGTGATTTTTTTCATGATGGCTTACGTCTTTCATGTGGAATGACGCGTAAAAACTCGCTTGCCGGTTTATGGTGGGGGGGTGGTAAAGGAATTATTTTACGTAATCCCGAATTTGAATTTAATGATAAAATAATGCGTGAGTATTTGTTTCAGGAATATGGACGTTTTGTAACTTCTTTGCAAGGATGTTATATTACGGCTGAAGATGTTGGTACTAATACCTGCGATATGGCAAACGTATTTAAAACTACTCGTTTTTTAACTTGTGCCCCTGCTGAAGTTGGCGGAAGCGGTAACCCATCGGATGCTACTGCAAGAGGTGTTGTTGCCGGTATGGAAGCTGCCTTAAACTTTTTAGGTACGGATTTTAGTGGAAAAGTTATTGCAGTTCAAGGTATGGGTAATGTTGGTGGACCTGTAATAAAATATTTGTTTGAAAAAGGAGTTGAAAAAGTTATTGCAAGCGATATTAATGTTAATACTGTTGAAAAACTTGTAAAAGAATTAGATGGTAAAAATCTTGAAGCCGAAGTTTCTGAAATTGGTGATAACTCTATTTTGTTTGAAGAATGCGATGTGGTTGCTCCTTGTGCTACCGGTGCAATTATTAATCCTGATGTAATTTCAAATTTAAAAGCTAAAGTTGTATGTGGTGCTGCTAATAACCAATTAGAAGATAGCGATAGAGATGATGTATTGTTGAAAGAAAGAGGAATAATTTATGTTCCTGATTTCTTAACAAACAGAATGGGTATCGTTAATTGTGCAAACGAACAATACGGTTATGTTGATAACGACCCATTATTTGAACAACACTTAAATAAAGATTGGGAATATTCAGTATATCAAACTACATTAAGAGTGTTAAACGGCTCAAAAGAAACCGGAGTAGCTCCTGCTAAAAAGGCTATTGAATTAGCTGATGAATTGGCAGAAGTTAACCATCCAATATTTGGACATAGAGGACAACAAATTATTAATACAATTGTTGCCAATAAGTGGGAAACAAAATAAAGGTTATTTAATATATTAGATAGTTTATATTTTAATGGGTATTATAGTTTTTTATAACACCCATTGTTTTAAATAGTGTTTGATGATTAGCAGGTCGCAGAGATTCAACGCCTCCGGCGTTGTTTGCGTCCTTTGGTATTGGAAATAAATTTATTCAAATCAAAAGAACACAGAACTACGCTGTAGTTCTTAAATTTATTTTGTAACATTTTCTACAAACACAGAACTGCTTTGCAGTTATCTTTATCATAATAGACATGTTTTAAAAATAGCCAACATCACCTGTGTTGGGGGTAAAGATAAGTTAACATAAAAATATACGAAAACGTTGTAAAAACTGCGGAGCAGTTTAATCGCTGTAACAAAACTAAAAAATACGAAAAGAACTGCAGAGCAGTTCCATATAAAAAATAAATTGAGATGGAGCTACGCCGTAGCTCGATTCGTTGTGATATGGCGTTGGTTACAGAGATTCAACGCCTCCGGCGTTGAACTACAACAAAATGAAAATGGTAAATGCGGAATTTACAAACACGCAACAATAATAAATACCCAAATACAAATTATTCATTAAAATACGAAATCTTAAAAAATCAAATTGAAGCTATTTTGTAAGAAGCATTTTAATTGTTTTCCGATAATTACCTGCATTTATTTTACAAAAATAAACTCCGCTGCTAAAATTACTTGCATTCCAATTTTTGGAATATGTTCCGGAATTTAATTCTTCATTATATAATGTTGCCAATTCTCTTCCCAAAGTATCATAAATTTTGATGGTTGTATGCTCAGCTTTTGGTAATGTAAAGTTAATTGTTGTACTCGGATTAAATGGATTTGGATAATTCTGAGATAATGTAAATGATAATCCATTAGGTGCTTTTTCATTCATTTTAGTAAATGTAACACCATCTTCGTTATAAAATAATAACCCAGTTTTATTTTGTAAAAAATGACCTACACAAAAAATCTTATTGTTGTTTTTGTCAACAAATAAACTAGTATAATAATTGCCGCTAACATTAAAATCAGATGAATCCAAGACAGTCCAATTATTTGCTTTATTAACAAACAATCCATTTGATGTGCCGGCATAAATATTATTTTTATAATCTGTTTTTATGGAATTGTATGCCCAAAATGAAAAAGGATGTTCTGGATCATTTATTTCGACGATATTAAACGGATAATCAGCACCGGAGGCGATGTAATGTTTACCCTCTGAAGTTTGCAGAGTAATGTGTTTGATTCCAGTACTATCCTCATCAATCCCCATTATAGTACAGGCTTTGCCATCAAAAGTATTGTTGAATTTTTGTTGCCAAGTTGAACCATCAAACATATATAATCCAAAATAATCAGTACCAATCCAAACATTGTTTGATTTATCAACAAATATAAAATTTAAGTCTTCAATGCCATTAAATGAATTTTGGTAGTTATAATTTGTCCAAGTATTATTTTCAAAAACTGTAACACCATAGTTTGGAATACCAAGATAATATTTATTGTTTGAATCAACTGTTATTGTGAAAATATTGTTATTGGGCAAAGGCGAATTTGTAATATTATAAAGAGTAGTAGATTGACTATCTTTTATGATTAAGCCATTTGAAGTTCCAACTAATATTTTGTTATCTTTGTCAATCTCAACATCATTGACAATATCAAATAGAGATAAATTAGCTAAACTATCATATGTTTCCCAAGTGTTATTATAAAATTTATGTAAACCTCCATGTGAAATTTGCATACTATTATTAAATTCTGGTGCAGTAACAATCCAATAAGCATTTGAAAAATCTTGTTTAATTGAACTAATGTTATTGGATGAAAGTAATGAGTTGTTTGTATTAAAAAATAACTCTGTTTGCGAAAACAAATTTATTGTTAATAAAGCAAAAAAGATGGTTAGTTTAGTTCGCATAATTGTTCTTATTAAATAATAAGCAATTGATAACAATTGAAGATAATAAATTTAAAGTAAAAAAAAAATCTTTTTTTAATAAACAATTTAATTAGCCCACTCACTCCGGAGTGGAAAACAACATTTCACATTTGATTTTCTACCAATAGATTCGCTTTTCCAAAGCGAAAAACACATTGTAATTAGAATGTGTTTGCAAATTAATAATGGGGAATATGAAAGCATTATCAATAATAAAAACTGCGGAGCAGTTCGGTGTAGGCACAATCTTTTATAAGTCATTATTTTGTAACATATTTAGGTGCTTTTAGTTTATGAACTTACTAAAAAATCAAATTGTTATACTATTGTGATTTAAATCAATTTATAAAAAAATCAAATTTCCCCTCTTGCAAATTGAAAAATAATTTTGTAAGATTGTAACAAGTTAATAGGTTTAAAATGATTATTAGTCCAATTAGTTCAGTAACAGCTTACGTTCAAGTACCGGTTCAAGGAGTAAACCTTGAAGAGGGGACTGGTGTTGGTCAATTTACTGTACCGGTTGCTGATAATACTGAAAAAGGAAAAACAACTGTTGATAATAGTGTTGTAAATTCAAATTCTGCCGAACTCATTTCTCAAGTATCAAAGCAATATTCTTATAAATCACCAATTGCTCGACTTAAAGAAAGTAATACAAATACAGATAAAACTAAAGAAAGTAATGAAACCGGAAAGTCAGAATTTAATATTGATGAAGAAGATTATAGTGTTTCAGAAGTTCAAAAGAAAAAGGTAAATAGTGGTTATATTATAACTATGCCAACAGAACACTTAAATAAAGTTGCAGCTAATTCAAAAATTGATGATTTAAGTTATAAATTGCAGTCGATGTTTAACCCTTCATTGCGTACCCGAGCAGGGTCTTTAGTAAATTTAATGTTATAGTTGTTTATCTATTTCTATAATAATCATTCTTTGTATATAATTTAGCCCCTTTAATTCTTTGATCCCCAATTTGATTTACAATAAAATGTTTTTCAGGTTTGCCGTTTACTTCTAAAACTTCGTAACCAACAACTCCTTGTTTTAATAGAGATGAAAGCATTTTAAGAAATTCTTTTTCTTCTTCTGGATTTAAATCATCTGTATTTAGACGGTCAGGTTTGCCAAGATTTAAAAAATCATCTATTTTTTTAAAAGCACGAGAAGAAGCAGAAATATCTATTGAGTCGCTTTTATTGGTATTAGTCGTTGTTTTGTCAACTTTATTTGTGGACTTACTAAATAAATTAGTAGAATTTACATTTGAAGTTGAAAATTGAATATTTTGCATTTCTAAATCCAATTGTTAATATATTATCGACAAAAAAAGATAAAAATTAAGGTATTAACTACAACAATCGCTTTTAACTTCCTGTTTTTTCTCCATTTTTTGTTCAATGTTCTTTTCAATCTTTTTTTCCATTTTATCAAGGTTAGGACTAATAAATGGAATTCCTAAATTTAGACCACGCAAAATGAAAATAACAGCTAATAAAAATGTTAGATAAGGGACAAGTTTTGTAACTTTTCTTCTTAAATTAAGTGAAATGAACTTGCCTAATAACGATGTTAAAAACATAACAGGAAAAGTCCCTACACCAAAAGCAAACATAAATAAAAATCCATGCAAAAAACTTCCTGCACTAAATGAACCAATTAATGCAACATAAACCAAGCCACAAGGTAAAAGACCATTTACCAACCCAAAAATAAAGTAGGCTGTATATGAACCTTTCACATTTAATGTAGAGTAAAACTTTTTGAGTAAGGCTGATACGTTTTTGTATATTAAGTTATTTGCCAAATTTGATTTAAATTTATTCGGTAGAATTAAATAAACAACTATAACTATACCTAATATAATAGATACATATTTTTGCAATCCAGCCAGTAAAAACTGATTTGCAAATAATCCTGCAAATGCACCCATAAGCGAATAGGTTAATATTCTACCAATATTATACAAAGTTCTTCCAACAATTAATGTAAGAGATGACTTAGTATTTGTCGGTAAAGCTAAAACAATTGGTCCGCACATGCCAATACAATGCAGACTTCCAACAAGTCCAATTAAAAATGAAGGGAGTAAATCCATATTATTCCACCATAATTACAAATTCTTTAAAATATCCAATTGTATGATATTGCCAATCAAGTTTTACTTTCCATAAACCGTTTTCAACTTTTTCTAATCCAATTAATTGATAGTAAGTTGAATCAATTCCAAGAGGTAAAACTATATCATGCTTGGAATCTGCTGGGCGATATAGGTGTATTTGTCCTGTTATATCCTTATGGTTAAACGATTTTGGAAATTTAATTTGTAACACTTTGTTATTAAATTCTATTGTCGGTTTTTCAGTAAGTGATTCAGCATTTTTTTCTTTGTCAATTTGATTTTGATAAACAAGCTCTTTTTCATAGTAATTATCTGTTACTAAATTTACATCTTGTCTAAATGCAAATAAAACAGCAATAACAACAAACGCCACAAAGGCAATATAAACAAAAGTAATTTTACTACCCCAAGAAATTTTCAATTTTTTACTTCCTTATTTACAAATTTTCCTAAAAATGATGTGTTAATTATATCAACAATTTTGTTGTCTTTTTCTACTGCAATTTTAATAGGAGTATTAAGTTTTTTAAGCATTGATTTATCTATAATAACTAAAAATTTTGCTTCAGCTAAACCATGAGGTTTTACTTTTAAATCACTTCCTATTATTTTAATTTCGCCTTTAATATCCAACAATTTTAATGATGTTGTAAAACTATTAAAAGTTTTATTAACAATTTTTAAATCGTATAGATTACTTATTTTGTTATTTGGCTGCTCTTGATATAATAGTCCCGGTGTTCGCAAAATTGTTAATTCTAATTCAGTCCTATTAATTAATAAAGATGAAATTAAACTTACCAAAATTAATAAAACAATTGTATATCCAATAGCACGTGGAGTAAAAATATTTCTTTTACCTGTTAAAATCTCGTTTTTTGAAGCATATCTTATTAAACCTTTTGGTTTTTTTATTTTTTCCATAACGGTATCGCAGGCATCAATACAGGCGGTACAGTTTACACATTCCAACTGTGTTCCATTTCGAATATCAATACCTGTAGGGCAAACATCAACACAAAGTTTACAATCTATGCAATCGCCATTAGTCCGTTGTTCGTCACGTTTAATTTTTCCTCTTGGTTCACCTCGTAAATTATCATAGGCAATAACAACACTATTTTGGTCAAGCATAACCCCTTGTAATCTGCCATAGGGGCAAACCATTGTGCATACTTGCTCGCGGAATCTTGAAAAAACAAAATAAAAAACTCCGGCAAACAAAATCATTAGCATTAATCCGGTTGCATGTTGAGATGGAGGATCTGTAATGATTTTTATCAACGAGTCCATTGAAATTATATACGAAAGAAAAAAGTTTGATATAATAAATGCTATTGAATAAAATATTATATGTTTTAGACTTTTCTTAAAAAACTTTTCTTTAGTTAATGGAGAATTATCCAATTGACGTTGTTTATTAGCATCACCTTCAATTAAATACTCAATTTTCCTAAAAACCATTTCCATAAAAATTGTTTGGGGGCAAAGCCAACCACAAAATATTCTACCAAAAACAACAGTAAATAAAAATACTGAAACTATAATAGTAATCATTGCTAAGCCAAACAAATGGAAATCATGTGGTCCAAATGGAATACCAAAAAGGATAAAATTTCTATCCAAAAAGTTCAAAAGAATAAATGGCTGCCCATTAATTTTAATAAATGGGATACCAAATAATAATGCTAACAAAAGAACCGATACAATTGTACGAGCATTATAAAACTTGCCGGAAGGTTTTTTAGGATATACCCACTTCCTTTTGCCCGTATTTGTTACGGTGGCAAGGTGATCTCTAAATTCACTGTTTTGTTCTTGTTCCATTTTTATATGTTTGAATTAGTTGAGTCGGCTTCAACATATTTATTACCTTCAGCCGGTTTTCCATTAGCAGGATTAGTTCCATGCATACTTATAACAAAACTTGAAACAGATTGAATTTGAGTTGGAGTTAATTGAGTTTTCCAACTTATCATTCCTTTTGCAGGAACGCCTTCGCTAATAACGGTAAAAACGTTTTTAATTCCTCCACCATGAATCCAATAATCATCAGTAAGATTAGGTCCAACAATTCCACCACCATCATTACCATGACAAGACACGCAATTTTTAGTGTATAACTCTTTTCCTTCGTTAAGTACGGCAGGATCGGTTTTTAAAGTAACAGTTTCGGCATTTAAGAATACACCTGATTTAACTAATATAGTCCTTTCTAATTGTGCAGCTGCCATTTCAGAATTATATTCATCTTCTTGAACTTGTCCACTTCCGATGACATGATAATTTATTAAATAAACTGCGGCAAAAAGCATAGTTCCATAAAATAGAAAATTAAACCAAGGTGGAACCCTGTTGTCCAATTCTTTAATGCCATCAAAATCATGATCTAAAAGAATTTCGCTTTCTTTATCGAGAGGAGCCATTCGTGTTGCATAATTCTTAAATCCTATAATTGGTTTAAGAAATAAATCCCCGTTATAATCATTCTTTTCGCTATAAACAAATATTAACCACGCTATAAACAATGCCATTAAAACAGTCAACCAAAACATTATTTTTATTACGGCACTTAACGATTCATCGGTTGCACCAAAAATTACATTTGATGAAAAAAAGAAAACTATTAGAGTATAAATTTTATATAATTTCATAGTTTATTCTCGTGATTAATGTTAGATAAATCATCATCTTCAAAAGGTAAATTTTTCATTTTATTAAAATAACTTTTTTTAGTAGTAACTAACCAAACCAAAACTAAAATAAAAAAAGAGAAAAACAATAAAAATGATACAATTCCAAAAGTTGAAATGTTTTGTGCATTACTAAAATATTTAGAAAACATAATTCACCTATTTTTTATTTCCTTTAATATCAGTACCAAGCCTTTGTAAATAAGCAATAAGGGCAACAATCTCTTTATCGGCTTCGGTAACTGCACCATTTTTAGCTAAATCTTCAGCAATTAAATTGGCTTGATTAATTAATTCCTCATTAGCAATTTTTTCGTAACCTTTAGGATAAGGAACGCCAAGCTGCCTTAGAGCTGAAATTTTGCTTTCGGTTGAAGATAAATCAAGTTTATCAGTAAACAACCAGGGGTAATATGGCATAATAGAACCCGGAGACATTGAAGAAGGATTTTCCATATGCAAAAAATGCCATAAGTTGGAGTACTTACCACCTACTCTATGTAAGTCAGGTCCGGTACGTTTTGAACCCCATAAAAATGGATGGTCGTAAACATACTCACCGGCTTTGGAATATTCGCCATATCTTTCAGTTTCACTTCTAAAAGGTCTAACCATTTGGGAGTGACATCCCAAACAACCTTCGCGTATATAAATGTCTCTTCCTTGTAATTCCAATGGAGAATAAGGTTTTACACTTGATATAGTAGGAATATTGGACTTAACTAAAAATGTTGGAATAAACTCAATAACTCCGCCAATTAAAATAGCAACAGTAGCCAATATTGTAAATTGAATAGGTCGTTTTTCTAACCATCTATGAATCATTCCGGGTTTAATTTTTTCGTGCATGTCTTTATATGGAACAGCTTCAGCATCTTCATTTTTAATAAATTTGCCTTGTTTGGCTGTCATAATTAAATTGTAAACCATTATAATAACCCCAGCATAGTATAAAAGTCCGCCAATACCACGCAAAGCGTACATAGGAATAATTTGGGTAACAGTTTCTAAAAAGTTTGGATATTGTAATAAGCCGAGTGGTGTAAATTGTTTCCACATTAATGATTGAGTCAGAGCAGCCCAATATAGTGAAGATGCATAAATTACAATACCGAGTGTACCATGCCAAAAGTGTACATTTGCTAACTTTTTAGAATACAAAGTAGTTCCGTACATTTTTGGTACCAACCAATATAACATACCAAAAGTCAAAAAGCCGTTCCAGCCTAATGCACCTATATGCACGTGAGCAATAATCCAATCAGTAAAGTGCATTAACGCATTAAAGTTTTTTAATGAAAGCATAGGTCCTTCAAAAGTAGCCATACCGTAAGCAGTAACAGCAACAACCATAAATTTAAGTATAGGTTCGTCTCTAACTTTATCCCAAGCTCCACGTAAGGTTAATAAACCATTTAACATTCCACCCCATGATGGGGCAATTAACATAATAGAAAATGCTGTTCCTAATGATTGAGCCCAGTTTGGAAGAGCAGAATATAATAAATGGTGAGGTCCAGCCCAAATATAAATAAATATTAAAGCCCAAAAGTGTAATATTGAGAGTCTATAAGAATAAACAGGGCGGTTAGCTGCTTTTGGTAAATAATAGTACATTAATCCTAAGTAAGGTGTGGTAAGGAAAAAAGCAACAGCATTATGCCCATACCACCATTGAACTAAAGCATCTTGCACGCCTGCATAAATTGAGTAGCTTTTAAATAAAGAGACCGGCAATTCAAATGAGTTAACAACATGCAAAACCGCAACTGTAACAAATGTTGCAATATAAAACCAAATTGCAACATACATATGTTTTTCGCGTCTTTTGATTATTGTTCCAATCATATTTATACCAAAAACAACCCAAATAAGAGTAATTGCAATATCAATCGGCCATTCTAATTCTGCATATTCTTTGCTTGAGGTAAATCCTAATGGTAATGTAATTGCAGCTGCAACAATAATAAGCTGCCATCCCCAAAAATGTATCTTACTTAATAAATCGTTATACATTCTGGCTTTTAATAAACGCTGCAAAGAGTAATAAACTCCTGCAAAAATTGCATTACCAACAAAAGCAAAAATTACTGCATTGGTATGAAGCGGACGAATACGCCCAAAAGTAACGTAAGATAATTTGAAATTTAGTTCTGGAAAGACTAATTGAAATGCAATTATTAAACCTACAAGCATTCCAACTAACCCCCATATCATTGTGGCAATTGAAAATTGTTTTACAATTTGATTGTCATAACTGAATTTTTCTACATTCATTCTCCGGCTCCTTCTAAATTTAGGAACTAATATTTATTTGTTTTTGGGTTTTTCTTTTTTTGAATCATCAAATAGTATTCTAACAGAAGGGGTATATTTATCGTCAAACTGTCCGGTTTTAACCGCCCAAACAAAAGCAGCTAAAAAAATAAGAGCCACAAATAGACTAAAACCTATTAAAAGTAAAATTACTGACATTAAATAAATCCTTTTTGTTTAGCATAAAAATTTACTGCAACAGTTGTAAATACAACTACGGAAATAGAACTTACCGGCATAAGTACAGCAGCAATTAGAGGCGATAAAGCCCCAGTAACTGCAAAACTTAGACCAACTAAGTTGTAAAAGAAAGATATTATAAAACTAATAATTATTATTCTTTTACTGTAAATGGAAAACTTAATAAATTCGTTCAATTTGTTAAACTTATCGGCACCTAAAATACCGTCACATGAGGGATAAAAATTATTTATATCTTCAGATACTGTAATTCCAACATTACTCTGTTTTAACCCTCCGGCATCATTTAATCCGTCTCCAATCATCAACACATATTCTTTCTGGTTTTGAATATTTTCAATAAATTGAAGTTTATCAAAAGGGGTTTGGTTAAATTGCAAAGTTATACTTTTAGAAAAAATATTCTCGAGATTTTCTCTTTCAGAATCATTATCACCGGATAAAACATAAAGTTTATATTTTTTCATTAATTGTGCAGCAAGTTCGTTAATTCCGGTTCTATAATAATTTTTAAAGTAAAAATGCCCTTTAATTTTGTTGTTAAACGCAATAAACACTTTGGATTTATTATTAGGCTGGTTTTCTAATAGTCCAACATGTTTAGCAGAGCCGACTTTAATTACTATATCATCAATTTTTGCAGTAATCCCATATCCGGTAAGCTCTTCAAAATCTACAATTTCCATTTCAGGAACATCTTTTAGAGCTGATAAGATAGACTGGCTAAATGGATGGTAGGAACTTTTGACAGTAGATTTAACTAATGCTTTTTCATACTCAGTTAATTGTTCCCCCGAATAATTTGTTTCAAATTTAGAGCTGTTGGTTAAAGTTCCGGTTTTATCAAAAACAATTGATGTTATTTTTGCCATTTCTTCAATAACATCGGTGTTTTTTAAATAAAACTTATTTTTGCCAAAAATTCTAAGAGTATTTCCTAAAGTAAATGGAGCTGCTAATGCTAATGCACAAGGACAAGCAACAATTAACACGGCTGTGAAAATGTTTAATGCAATATTAATATTATAGTAATGAAATGCAGCAGAAACCGTTGCTATGCCTAAAATAAAAATTGTAAAGTGTTTGCTAACTTTATTAGTAAGATTTGTTATTTGACTGTTAAACTTACTTGAAAACGACTTATGATTCCAAAGTTGTGTTAAATAACTTTGGCTGATTTCTCTTACAATTTCTACAACAATGCTGCTTCCTATTTGTTTGCCCCCCGCATATAAAATATCTCCTACATTTTGCGTAACCGGTGTTGATTCGCCTGTTACAAAACTGTAATCAATATTTGCTTTTCCTTTCATTAATACTGCATCGGCGGGAATAAGTTCGCCATTATGTATTAAAATTTGGTCTTTAATTTTTAATAATTCAATTGGTACCGGAAATTCTTTGCCATCTGCAATTTTTGTACTTGCAAGGGGAAAGTATGACTTATAGTTACGCTCAAAATTTAATGTGTCATATGTTTTATTTTGGAATAGCTTGCCTAATAACAAAAGAAAAACTAATCCTGCCATTGAATCGAAAAACCCGGGACCTAATCCCATAAATAAATCGTATGAACTACGTAAAAAAAGTACTAAAACTCCTAAGCTAATAGGAAAATCTATATTGATAATTTTTTTTCGCAAACCTTTTATTGCAGAAACATAGTACTCGGCACTACTATATAAAAAAACGGGGATTGATAAAACAAAATTTAGATAGGCAAAAACAATTTTTAAGTCGTCGGTTTGAAAATCATTCAATGAGAAATATTCGGGGAAACTTAAAAGCATAATATTACCAAAACAAAATCCAGCTACTCCAAGTTTGTAATATAAAGATTTATAGCTGGAAACATCGTCTTTGCTGCTCTCTTCTAAGTTAAAAAGAGGAGTATAACCTAAAGAATCGAGTAATTCCACTACTTTTTTGAGTGATATTTCGGATTCCTTAAATCTAACTGAACAAGTCTTTTTTAGAAAATCAACTTCCGAAAAAATTATTCCTTTGTTCAATTTATTTAAATTCTCCAAAATCCAAATGCAAGACGAGCAGTGCATTTGGGGAATATGGAAATTAGCAGATGAAAATTTATCGTTCTTGAATAGAATAAGTTTTTCTTTGATAACATCATTATCCAAAAAATCAAAATTTCTTTTGGATTGGTTGTTTTGTGAAACTCCTTTACTCCCCTCGATATCGTAAAAATTGCATAAGTCATTTTGCTCAAGTAATTCGTACACGGTTTTGCAACCATTACAGCAAAAATACTTGTCATTTATGGAAATATCCGTAGATTTACACTCTTCTCCACAATGATAACAAATTATTTTGTTTTCAGTTTTAGCTAATGAAATTTCTTTAATTTCCATATAAAAGAGCAAAATTAGAATAAATTAAGTTATGTTGTCTTATTTTATATATTCATTTTATAAATTAACGTTTTTATAATAATTTTACAAGTAATTTGAGGAATAAGTTCAAAATTTATATCTTTTAATATTTATATTTAAAAGTTGTGCAAAATTTAGCAAGGAAATTTCAAAAAATAATTGGTGGCAAAAATGGCATTCAAATTTATTCATTTTAGTGATACTCATTTAGGGTTTTCGGATTTAGATTTATTAGATGAAAATGAAAAACTTAATATACGAGAAGAGGATGTTTATAACTCCTTTAAACAGGTAATAGATTACGCAATTGATTGTAAAATTGATTTTTTAATCCATTCAGGTGACATTTTCCATCGATCATCGCCAACAAACAGGGCGGTAGTTTTTTTAGCAGAGCAGTTAAAACGATTAGAAGACAACAATATTCCAATTTATATTATTGCAGGGAACCACGATTTTCCAAAAACAATATATTCAATACCAATACATAATATTTTTACAATCCTAACAAATTGCAGGATATTTTTTGATGAAAAATATTCAGTTTATGAAACAGACTTGGTTAACCTACATTTACTTCCTCACATTAATAGTGAAGAAAAGTACAAAGAAGAAGTATCTAAAATTGAAGCATTAAATAATGGGAAACCAAATATATTTGTTACCCATGTATCTATGCCAAATTATTTAATGGATGAATACGGGGAAAGAACATTTCCAATTGAGCAGATAGAAAAACTTGAAGTTTTTGATTATGTTGCTCTTGGTCATTGGCATAAGTATAAACATCTTAAAAGTTTCGGTAATGTTTATTATTCCGGTTCAACAGAAAGAATGAGCGATAAAGAAAACGATTATGATAAATTGTTTTTAGAATGTACGTGGGATAATAAGATTAGTGTACAAGCACATAAATTAAATATTAGGCTAATTAAAAACATTAAAGTAAAAGAATGTTATAAAAAAACAAAAAATGAAATTATTGAAGAGATTAAGGAGAGTTTAAAGGGGCTTGATATAAAAGGGGGAGTTTTTAACATATACCTTAACGAAATTGATCAAATTAAAGTATATGATATTCGTAGAGAAGATATTGATGAATTGGTGAAAGAAGCATTGTATTTTAAAATTGTAAAAAGTGTTAAAGATTCAGATTCAATATTTGTTGCCGATAAAGAATCGTTTGATTTAAGAAGTTTTTTGAATGAGGAATTAAGAAAAAGTTTTCAAGATGATGACGAGTATACATTGGTTAGCAAGTTAACCGGTGAAATAATTGATAAAATTGAGGAGGAAGAATCAGATGAGGATAAATAAACTATATTTAGAAAATTTTAAACAATATAAAAAAAGTGAAATAACTTTTCCTGACGGATTATTAGGACTGGTAGGTAAAAACGGTGCCGGAAAATCTTCAATATTTGAAGGGATATATTTTGCACTATATGGTAAGTTTAATCTTACAAATGACAAAATGAAAAACGACCATGCAGACGCAAAAGAAAGCATTGTTGTAAGTTTATCGTTTACTGATGATAATATAAATTATAAAGTTGTAAGAGAATACAGAGGTAAAAATTTAACTGCTAAAGCAGAGTTGTTTATTAATGATAATGATGTACCGGATATAATTGGTGTCTCTGAAGTTAATAAAAAAATCACCAAAGTATTAAAAATTGATGCAGCAAATTTTAAAAACTCTTATTTTTCCGAGCAAAAAGAAGTTACCGCTTTAATGGATTTAAAGATTGGAGAAAGACAGAAACAGTTAAGAAAAATGCTTGGACTTGAAAAACTTGATAAATTAGAAGAGAGAATAAAAGAAGAACTTAAAGTAAACAGAATTGAAGTTGAAAATTATGAAAAACAAGTACTTTCTAATTCTAAACTTGAGGAATTAAATAATAATAAAGAGGAAGCTGAAAAACTAATAATTGTCAATGAGGAAAATTTAGAAAAAGTTAAAAATGAATTAAACACAGCCAAAGATTTGTATGATACTATTAAAAAATCTCTTGTGGAAATGTCTATTAAAAGAGATAAATATAACGAGTATGAAAAAAAACTTGCCGTTAATAAAAATAGTGTTAAATCAGTTACCGAAAATATTAATAATATTGCTCAGCAGCTTGAATTATTAAACAAAGAAAAAGAAGAATTAACCGAATTATTGCCAAACAAACATAAGTATTTAGAATTAGAAAAAGAATACGAAGAGCTGTTAAAAATTAAAGCTGTGTATACGGAAAAGGTTAATTTGAAAAATAGATTAACCGAAAAGTTTAATTCAAAAAATAAAAAAGATGAAGAGCAAAAAGCTTTAGAAAACGAATTAAACAAATATTCCGATATTGATAACCAATTGGAAAAAAACAAAATATATGGGAATGA
Organism: Melioribacteraceae bacterium; assembly: GCA_963663265.2. Taxonomy (GTDB): domain Bacteria; phylum Bacteroidota; class Ignavibacteria; order Ignavibacteriales; family Melioribacteraceae; genus JAEXOD01. The sequence continues at coordinate 584,618 of CAXXXM010000002.1, read as the reverse complement.
TTTAGAAAAATTACTTGCGGCAAATGAAAAAATTAAAATAGAAATAACTTCGCATATTAACACACTTAAACAGAATGTTAAAGAAAAATCGGGAAGAAAAATTAAATTAGAAAAAATTGGAATAAATTCTAATTGTCCTGAATGTAACAGACCGTTGGATGAAATTTATTATACCGATTTAGTTAAATCGTACGAGCAGGAAATCCAAAAATCATCACTACTTATTGAAGAAAAAAATATTTCTTTGAATGTAATTGAAAATGAAATTATTAAAAACAAAAACAATCAAAAAGATTTAGCTGCTGAATTATTAAGACTAAGCAACAAGCTTAGGGACAAGAAAAATTTACTAAAGGACATAGAAAAACTAAAAGTTGAAATTGCAGATTTATTACAAGAGATGGAAAAGGGGAAAATTGAATTTGAAAAATTCAAGGATGTTTCATTTAACGACGAGAACCTAAAAACCGTTTATGAAAATAAAGAAAGTCTTAAAATATTATATCAAAAAGCCGTAAAAATAGAAACAAGAATCTTGGAAATTCCTAACAACATAGCAAAAAAAACAGAAAATGAGGAATATTTAACTGCTTTAATAAATGATGAAAAAAGTTTGCAAAATCAGTTATCTTCAATTGGATATAACGACCAAGAATATATCAATTTACAAGCCCAAAGAGATGAAAAAGAAAAAATAGTTGAAGAAATTAAGGATAAACTTAACAGCATTGAAAAAGAACTGATAAAAGTTAAAAATGAAAAAATTAATATAGAAACTATAATTAGGAAGAACGACGAGCTTGTTATAGAAGTTGAAACCAAAAAAAAGAATTACAGAATAAAAGAAAAACTTGTTCAGTTTATTAAAGACTTTAAAAGCAAACTTACATCAACAGAACTGCCGGAGATTTCAAATTTAGCAAACAAGTTGTTTTTTCAGATAACAAAAGGGAGATATACAGACCTTAAAATAAACGAAGATTTTGAGTTTACAGTAATTCGCGATGATATAAAAGTACCAATAGAAACATTATCGGGGGGCGAAAAAGATTTAGCAAGTATATGCTTAAGGATTGCAATATCTAAAAGAATTGCCGCGTTATCAGGGAGAATGAATATGGGCTTTTTAGCTTTAGATGAAGTTTTCGGAAGTCAAGACCAAAGTAGGAGAGAAGAACTTGTTAATACATTACAAGCAATTGCAAACGATTTTAAACAAATATTTGTTGTTACCCATAATCAAGATGTAGAAGAGATTTTCCCAAGTAGATTATTAATAAGAAAAAATGGAAATTTTAGCAGTATTGAACTACTAAAAGAGTGAAATGTTTTTTATATTGCAAATACTGGAGATTTTGTAAATTATCGTCTTAATTTTTCTTTACAAGATTGTATTTATGAATTCTAAAACTTGACAAAAGGTTCCTATTTACTTATTTTAATATAAGATAAAAAGCTCCTTTATAATTATTTTATGTTTAATTAACCTATTTTAAGAGGGTTAAAGATGATTTATACAAAAACAGGTGAGTATGCCATAAGAGCCATACTGTTTTTAGCACGACAACCAAAAGAAAGCTTGATTATGTCATCTGAAATTGCAAAATCAGAAGAGATACCGGCTCACTATTTAGCAAAAATTCTTCAACGAATGGCTAAATATGGTTATGTGGATTCTTTCAAAGGACGCGGCGGCGGTTTTAAAATTACTGATTTAGCAAGAAATAGTTCTATTCTTGAAATTGTTGAAAGAGTTGAAGGTCCAATTATTAATCTTAAATGTGTTACAGGATTAAAAGAGTGTTCCGACGAGGCACCTTGTCCTTTACACGAAGAGTGGGCTGAATTAAGAAATAGAATCTATAATTTGATTTCGAGCAAATCAGTTAATGAGGTTGCAGAAAAATATTCTCAGACTTTGAGAAAACCAATTCAAGATTAAAAGCAGGCTTTGACCCGTAAAATTTGCGGGTCTTAGTTGTGTTTTTTTCTTATCAAATCATTTAAATACATTTTAACATGATTCATGTCTTCGCATAAGCTGTATAAATTCTGAATGTTTTCTTGTGTTAAAACGTAATATTTATCAGTAAAAATCTGGTTAATAAAGTTCCCACCTTTTTGTGAAATTTCTTGCAGTTTGGTAATAACTGATTCGGTATTTGTTTGAAGTTCTGATTTTAAAGTGCTGAAATACGCATCAGAGAAGTTATTATCTTTATTTCTTATTATTCTTAATAATCCAACAATACTTTTTGCTGAAAACAGCAACTTTTCAAATTGATTTTGCAAGCCATATTTAATTATAATATCAAATATGCGTGTTAAATCCTCGATGTTTTTTATTCTGTTGTCGGAAAACCCCTGAAGTTTAGTCAAAAACTCTTCGGAATTTAGTTCGGTATAATTCATTTTTTCACCGCAATTCCAATTCCATCACCAATAGGATAAATTTTAGCATCCAATTGTGGATGATTTAAAAACTTTATATTAAAATCTTTTACAATGTTTGTGGAGTTAATAAGATTATTAGGAATGTTCTCCTCGGCAACATATCCTTTCCATAATAAATTGTCCACAAAAAGTATTCCTCCCATTTCTAATCTATCAACAGAAAGATTCATTAGCTGTTCGTAATAAATTTTATCGGCATCAAGAAAAATAAGATCGTATATTTTTGTTGAATGAGCAAGGACATCCTCGGCAGAGCCAAAAATAATGTTAATTTTATCTGTAAGTCCGGCTTTATCAATAAAGTTTTGAGCCAAAGGAAGATTGTTTTTGCTTTTTTCAATTGTGTCCAAAGTTGCGTTTTGATGCATTTTTGAAGCAATTTTAATTGAAGAATATGCAATAGCAGTTCCAATTTCCAAAATAGTTTTTGGTTGTTTAATTTCGACAATTAATTCTAAAAGTTCAATTGATTTCCAGTCAAGAATGGGAATTTTATTTTCTTGTGCAAATTCTTCCATCTCTTTTTGCAAAGGACTTACTGTTTTACGATGTACTTCCAAATAATCAACAATTTTGGGGTTTATAATATGTGAATCCATTTTATCCTTTCATTGCGTCTAATTTTTGTTTTAAAGCTGAGTTTACCATCTGAGGATTTGCTTTCCCTTTACTTTCCCGCATAATTTGACCCACCAAAAAGCCAATTACACTTTCTTTGCCGGATAAGTATTTTTCAACTTCGGCACTATTATTTTGTAAAACCTTGTCAACAATTCCATCAAGAGCAGATGAGTCACTAATTTGAACTAAGTTCTTTTCTTTAACAAGAATTTCGGGATTTAGGTTCTTTTCGATTAACTCAGGTAAAATATCTTTAGCAATTTTATTGTTGATTACATTTTTAGCAACTAAGTTGATTAACAATCCTAAATTTTCAGGGGATAATTTAAAATCGGTAATGTTTGTTTTTGTTTCATTTAAGTGCTTAGAAATATCACCCATTATCCAATTGCTTATGGCTTTATAATCAGTACATGCTTTAGCAGTTTCTTCAAAATAATCAGCCAATGGTTTTTCGCTGGTTAAAACAGAGGCATCATACTCGGGAAGTGAGTATTTATCAACAAGAAGAGTTTTTCTTTTATCTGCTAATAATGGTAAAGATTTTTCTAACTTTAGGATATCTTCATCAGTTAAAACAACCGGAACCAAATCAGGGTCTGGAAAATATCTATAATCGTGTGCTTCTTCCTTGCTTCGCATTGAAGCTGCAAAGTTTTTATCTGCATTCCACAATAAAGTTTCTTGAATAATTCTTCCACCATCTTCAATAACATTAATCTGTCTTTCAATTTCAAAGTTTATGGCTTTTTCAACGTTTTTAAAAGAATTCATGTTTTTAATTTCGGTTTTAGTGCCAAGTTCTTTTGTGCCCCAAGTTCTAATCGAAATATTCGCATCGCATCTTAATGAACCTTCTTCCATATTACCATCGCATATATCAAGATAAGTCACAATTTGGCGAAGTTTTGTTAAGTATAAAACGGCTTCTTCTGCACTTCTAATATCAGGTTCACTAACAATTTCAAGCAAAGGAACACCACATCTGTTTACATCAACTAAGGTTGTATAACCTTGATCGTGAATAGATTTGCCGGCATCTTCTTCCATGTGTATTCTTGTAATTCCAATTTTCCTGGTTTTACCATCTTGTGGAAGAACATCAAGAAATCCAAACTCGCAAATAGGCTTTTCATATTGCGAAATTTGATAAGCTTTTGGTAAATCAGGGTAAAAATAGTTCTTACGTGCAAAAATAGATTTTTTATTTATAGTACAATTAGTTGCAAGTCCTAATAAAACAGCATATTCAACAACCTTTTTGTTTAAAACTGGTAGTACGCCGGGATGCCCTAAACAGATGGGGCATACGTTAGTATTTGGGGGCATTCCAAACTTAGTTGAACAGCCACAAAATAACTTAGAATCAGTTTTCATTTGAGCATGAACTTCAAGTCCTATTACAACTTCGTATTTTTCGTTTTGCATCTTTTTTCCTATAAATAAAGTTTAAAAATAAAGATAATTTAGGATTAAATCCATACTATTTGAAGAGTGTATAGTGCTGAAATAGGTTGATTTTTATTGTTTTCGAGTCAACCTTTTACAGGACTATACAGAGTTTGTTAAATAATCACCAAAAACATGTCGCTGGCTCCGCCAGCTTTTATTGCTTTTTAATTTGTATTATTATTAACATTCCGACCTGCTGGGTCTTATTTATCCAATAATACATTTTCTGCTTTTTCGGATTTGTTTAATCTTTAATTCAAAAACCAGAACCACTCCGCTGGAGTGGAGATTATTTGAAGGGTGCTACTTTTTACAAACAGAGCCATTCGGCTGGAATGGCTTTAACACAATTACAAATAACCAATTACATAGTTTTTGGTTTTCAATAGGGAACCGATGGAAATATTTGTACCCAGCACAAAAAACAAACATGCCTGAACCGGGAACCTGGGACATGATGAGTACAAATGGATGTAAGAAAAGTTGGAGCCCCCTTAAAAAAATGGTGTCGCCCACGCTGGGGCTTGATATTTTGTTTTTGCGATTTTCTATTGATGTTTCGACCCGCTGGGTCTTATTTATCTAAATATTGGCTCTTCTGTTTTTAATTAGTGTTTTAATCTCAAAAAATAATTTATTCCAATGAATCCCCATTCAGACAATGGTAATGTATTTTGCAACGACTAAGTCTCAAGTCACTATTATTAATAAATGCGACTTCGTCCGAAGTCATGGGGATAGATTGCCCGGTAAGGTTACCGACGTGTGATTGCTCCGCAATCATTACGCAAAAATAATCGCGTGTCAAGTTATAGTTGTTTTATCTTTAATCCTCCAAATACCCTTTCAAACAATTATTAACCAAGTTTCAAGTTTCTGGTCTCAAGTCTCCAGCTTTTTAATCTTTAATCCCAACAATCTTAAAAATCTCAAGAATCCCCATTCAGACAATGACTTGGAACATTAACGCTTTATTAACTTTGCTTAAAATTATTGGGTAATAAATTTGCATTTTATAATAATTTAACTTTGTTATTTTTGTAAACTACATTAAATTAAAAATAGAAATTGTAAATATAAATAATAAAAAGTGAGAGAAGGATGAGGAAGTATTATAGTATTAAAATGTTTGGGGTTCTAATCTTTTCCCTGATTATGATTGGTTGTGATGAAACGTCATCACCCCAGCCAATTAAATATACCATGTTAGGTAATTTAATAGGTCAATGGCATTCTGATTATTCTGGTGGTATTATTTTTTATGAAGATGGAACATTTGTTGACTCAATAAAAACATGGTATTCTAATTCGATTTCTCAAAAAGCCGAATACGTTGTTCAAGGAAACTACATGCTTAATGATAGTATTTTAACCTTTAGTAATGTTAAAATGTTATATTGTATGTATAGTGATGATCCATTACACAGAGGCATTTTGTCATACTATAAACCTGCAATTGTATCTTTTGCGGGTGGTGATTTACAACTAAGAAAAACTATGAAGGTTGAAAAACAAAACTCATCAACAACAGATTTTAGCGGAGAATGGAAAACCACAATTTACGGAATTGAATATCAACGAGACAATACGCCCCAATACGTTTGCGGAGAAGTCAATTTTACATTAAATTTTAACGATTCAACTGCAATATGCACAATTAGTGAAAATAGGCTATATAATTCGATGTTTGAAAATAAAACCGATGAACATGACTATTCCTTTGAAAATGGCTGGTTGGAAATTATAAATTTTGGTTCATACTTTGTTGAGTGGATTAACGGCAAAGCATATTGGACATCAAATACAGTATCTTATAAAAGAGTGGCACAAAATTGATATGTAAGTGATATTTTTACTTTTAAACTAAAAAAGTATGTAATTAAATCGATAATAATTTCATAATTGTAAATAAAAAGGTATTTTATGAAACTGACAAAAGAAATCAAAATTCTTCTTGTAGAAGATGCAGGTGTAATGCGTAAAATGGAACGCAAAACTCTTAATGCTTTAGGTTATGAAAACATAAGTGAAGCAGAAGATGGAAATGCAGCAATAGCTATTTTGAGTAAACCGAATGATGTCAGTTTAGTTATAAGCGATTGGAACATGCCTAATAAAGATGGGTATGAACTTTTGCTTTGGATTAGGGGAAATGAAACAACAAAAAATCTTCCATTTATTATGGCAACCGGACGAGGCGAAAAAAAAGAAGCTGCCAAAGCGAGTGAAGCGGGTGTTAGTGCTTTTATTTCAAAACCATTTAATGCTGCCGAACTTGGGGTAAAAATAGATGAAGCATTTGGTATAAAGGAAGAAAAAATAGAGATTAATAGAGAAGAACAACAAAAAAATAAAGTAGTAAATGGAAAAGTAAAACTTAAAGTTGCTCATATACAAATTACCGACCATTTAGTTTTAGGTGTGTTAAAGCATATGATTCAAAAAGGGGAGTGGATTCCAAAACATTTTGAATTGGAAACAGAGTGCCTTTCCAGTTGGAACCCTGTTGCAAAAGCTTTAGAAGAAGGAACTGTTGATGGGGCATGTGTTTTAGCTCCAATAGCAATGGACTTGTTTAGTTATGGCGTGCCAATTAAATTAATAATGTTTGCTCATAAAAATGGTTCCATTTTTGTACGTAATAAAAGTGGTGAAAGTGGAGAAGCAAGTGTTGAATTTTACAAAGGCAAATCTTTTTATATTCCTCATACAATGTCAATTCATAATATGCTTGCTCATATGTTCTTTACAGGTATTGGGCTAAAGCCGGGTGTAATTGGAAAAGATGATGTTGATGTTAGTTTTGAAGTTGCACCTCCTATTAAAATGCCTGAATTTATTAATGGAAACAATAATGCAGCTGGTTATTTAGTTGCTGAGCCAATAGGGACAAAGGCAATTGCTACCGGAATTGCAGAACAACAATTTTTATCAAGTGAATTGTGGGAAAATCATCCTTGCTGTATTGTTACTTTTCAACAAGAGATTATTGATAAATACTCTGAAGCGGTATTTGAATTTTCAAATATGCTGGTTCAAGCCGGTAAATTAATTAAAACAAAACCGGGCTTGGCTGCTGAAATTGCGGTTAACTTTTTGGATCCGGATAAATCATTGGGATTAAAAACCGCCTTGTTAAAGAATGTTTTAACTGATCCTCTTGGCATTACAACTGACGATTTATATCCAAATATTGAAGACCTTGAAAGAATTCAAGATTATATGCATGATGTTATGGGGATTGGCAATAAAATAAATGTTAAGGAATTTGTTGATCTTAGGTTTGCTAAAGCAGCATATGCAAATGATGTTGCTTCACAAAAACAATCAAAATTGAATAATGACGAAAAGCATATAATGAGCATTTTGTCACGTAATCTTTCAAAAAACGATGGTCATACAGAAAAAACATTATTAAACAAAGAAGGCAAATACTTGATGTTTAATTTAGGTAAACATCTTTACGGTATTGAAATTCTAAAAATAATTGAAATAAGCAGGTTAAGTAATATTAGAACTATTCCTAAAGCTCCTCCTTTTGTTAAGGGGATAATTAACTTCAGAGGGGCATTAATTCCTGTTGTGGATTTGCGTGTGATATTAAATCTGGATTCAATTGAATACACAGATAAAAACTATATAATAATTATGGAACTGAATATTAAAGGCAAAAATTTACGATTTGGAATAGTTGTAGACTCTGTAACGGAAATTATTGATGTAAAAGCAAAGGATATAGAAGAACCTCCGGCATTCGTTTTAAGTCAATACAATAATTATCTTTCAGCTATGGTTAAGTTTGATGATAAAGTTAGAATTTTACTGGATACAGATAAAATTCTAACTTTAAATATGCAAGACGTAATATCAAAAGCAGTATAGATTATAAAAATTCTGACAAAGTTCCTTCTTCTTCCAAGTGAAGTTTAAGGAACTTTCCTGTATAAGAATTAGGATTGTTAATAATATCCTTAACTGTTCCTGTGCAAATAACTTCGCCGCCTTTTTCTCCGGCATCAGGTCCTAAATCAATTATATGTTCTGCACATTTAATAATATCTAAATTATGTTCAATTATAATAATTGATTGGTCATTATCAATAAGCATTTGAAATGATTTTAATAGTTTGTTAATATCATCAAAATGTAAGCCGGTTGTAGGTTCATCAAAAATGAATAGAGTATGTCCTGCTTTATTTATATTTATTAAATTGGCAGCAAGTTTAATTCTTTGTGCTTCTCCACCTGATAAAGTATTGGAAGGTTGTCCTAATTTTATATAACCAAGTCCTACATCGTAAAGTACTTTTAAGTATTTTACAATCTTATTATTTAAATGGAAAAATCGTAAAGCCTCGTCAACTGTCATATTTAAAACATCAACAATGCTTTTGTTATTATATGTAACATCCCGAATTTCTTTTTTAAAACGAGTTCCTTTACAATCATCGCAAACTAAATATAAATCTGCTAAAAACTGCATTTCAACTTTAACAGAACCTTCTCCATTACAAGTTTCGCATCTTCCACCGGGTACGTTGAACGAAAAATAACCGGGAGTATATCCTCGTGAGCGGGCAAGTGGAGTTGATGCAAATAGTTCTCTTATTTCGTCAAAACCTTTTACGTAACTAATAGGATTAGAGCGAGGGCTTTTACCAATGGGAGTTTGGTCAACAATTTCAATGTTTTGTAAAAGGTGACTTCCTTGAATAGACTCAAATTTTCCTATTTTGGGAGGATTCCCCCCTAATTCTTTTAATATTCCTCCATAGATAATATCATGTACTAAAGTACTTTTCCCCGAACCGCTTACACCGGTGATTACTACAAAATGGTTTAGTGGAATATCAACGTCAAAATTTTTTAGATTGTTTTCTGTTGCCCCTTTAATATTGATTTGCCATGAATTGGGGCGAGGTTCGTATTTTGGTATGGGGATACTAATAGTACCTGCTAAATATTTTCCCGTTAAAGACCTTTCGTTTTTAAGTAAAGAAGGATAATCACCAATGTGAATTAATTCGCCACCTTGAGAGCCGGCTTTAGGTCCCATATCAATTATTAAATCAGCCTGTTTCATTATTGCACTATCATGCTCAACAACTAAAACAGTATTTCCTAAATTTTTAAGAGATTTAATGATTTTTATCAGTTTTTCGTTGTCGCGGGGATGAAGTCCAATACTTGGCTCATCAAGCACATACAATGTCCCCATTAAAGCAGAGCCGAGTGAAGTGGCTAAATTAATTCTTTGCGATTCACCACCTGAAAGAGTGTTACTTAATCTATCTAATGTTAAATAGCCCAATCCAACATCGTTCAAAAAAGTTAATCTCTTAATAATCTCTTTTAGAATTCTTTCAGCAATTGAATGTTCAAATTCTGTTAAGTTTAATTCAGTAAAAAAGCTTAATGCTTTTTCAATCGGCATACTAACAACTTGATAAATTGAGTTATCATTAATTTTAACTTGCAATGCTTCTCTTCTTAAACGCGAGCCTTTACAAGCTGAACAACGAGTAACGCCTTGATATTTATTTATCAAAATTTTTATATGCAGCTTGTAACTATCTTTTTCCAAAGATTTGAAAAAACTATTTATTCCATGATATTTACCAAACCCATTAAAAACTAAATCCACTTGTTCTTGGGTAAGATAACTAAAAGGAACAGTAGTAGGTAAATTCACTTTAGGAGCAGAGAGTAATAATAATTCTAAATTATGTCTAAACTTAGGCGTACGCCAAGGAGCAATTGCACCGGCACTAATACTTAAATGAGGATTAGGAATAATTAAGTTGGGGTCGTAACCTAAAACGGTTCCAAAGCCTTGGCAAACAGGGCAGGCACCAAAAGGGTTGTTAAAAGAGAAGAATCTGGGTTCCGGCTCTTCATATTTAATATTACAACACTCATAAAATTTATTAAATCTTTTTATAGAATTTGTTGAGATATTAACAACAACTAATCTACCTTCACCTTCTTTGAAAGTAACTTCAATTGAATCAGCAAGTTGTTCTCTAACTTTATCTTTTTTAATTTTGAATCTGTCAACAACAACATATACATCGCCTTTTTCGCAATTTGGCATTTTTTCATTTTCAGAAAAATCATAAAAATTTTCTTTAATAAAAAAACGATAAAATCCACGTTTCTTTAATAGATCAAATTCTTCAGCAATTGAACGGTTTTCATGATTTACAAGAGGAAAGCCGAGTAAATACTTGTCAGAGATAGGTTGATTTTCAATCCAGTCAGAAACAGTTTTAACTGAATCTTTTATTACTTCGTTACCGCAAACAAAGCAAATTGTTTTTCCAATCCTTGCATAAAGAAGTCTTAAATAGTCGTATATTTCAGTTGTAGTTCCAACTGTTGAACGAGGATTTCTGGTGCTGTTTTTTTGTTCAATAGCAACAGCGGGGCTAATACCGGTTATAGATTCAACATCCGGTTTATTAATTCGCTCCAAAAATTGACGAGCATAAGAACTTAAACTTTCAACATATCGTCTTTGCCCCTCAGCATAAATAGTATCAAAAACTAATGACGATTTACCGCTGCCGCTTACACCGGTAAAAACTACCAACTGATTACGCGGGAACTCAAGGCTTACATTTTTTAAATTATGTTCCTTTGCCCCTTTTATTACAATATATTTATCTTTTGACATTTCAAACTTTATAAGTTTTAGTTTGAAGAACCCTTTAATTTAATTATGGTTTCTTCTAATTTTTTTAATTCGATGAACTTTTCATCTAATTTTTTATGCTGATTTTCAATTTCGTTAAGTTTGGCATCTAAAGATTTTTGATAATCTTCTTTATTCCAATAACCACGTTCTTCAAAATAAGCTTTAAATAGCCAATTACGTTTAAGTGCTTCCATGTTTTCGGCAAAGGCAGCTGTTCCAACACGTGCTGCTTCTGTTGTATGAATAAGATTGTTGATCATTACTTGAATTGAATCAAGAGCAGTACGGTCTTCAATCAAACCACCAATTGTTCCTTTCCCATTTTTAATATCGGCAATAATACCTTCAACACCTGCCATAGTAGTATCAACTTTAACCATGATTTTTTTTAAGCCAACACCAACATCAACAATAACGTCCGAAACTTGGTTTAATCTATCTGTAATTGCATTTAAACTTCTATCGGCGGATTTAGTAACACTTACTGTTGTGTTATAAAGTTCATCGTTATTTACTAATTTACCAATTGAACCTTCTCCGTTGTTAATTTTGGCAACTATTCCGGAAAAATCTTTAGTAATATCTTTAACATAAGCCATTATTGCTTGAGTTTCTTCAATAATTTGCGAAATATTTAAAGGGGCTTTAGATTTAATATAACTTCCATCTTGCACCATTGCACTTTTTTCGGAGCCGGGAGTTACCGTAATTATTTTTTTGCCAACCAATCCTTCGGTTTCAACAGACGCTTCGCTATCTAAACGAATAAAATGCTGTAAATCTTTTTCAATTAACATAGTAACTTCAACTTTTCCGGAACCATCAGAAGCGAGAGTTAAACCACTAACGCTACCAATATCATAACCGCTTAATCTTACAGGTGCCCCTGGTTTTAAACCTTCAACCGCGGAAAAGTAAGTTTTTATATGAATACTTTTAACAAACATTGAATTTTTATTACCAATAAAAAATATAAAGATTATCAAAAATACGGAACCAAGAAAAATGAATAATCCTAATCGCGCACCTTCTAAATTCTTAAGCATTAAGTTCTCCTAAAATTTTACTTTAAAGCTTCTAAGCTAAAAAAGTTTTGTAAAAATTTATCTTGGGAAACAGTTAATTCATCAATATTGCCTTGAAAAGCAATTTTTCCATCTCGTAAAAATATTGCTCTATCGGCAATAATTTTAGCACAAATTAAATCGTGTGTAACAACAATAGATGTCATTTTAAGCTGTTTTTGTAAATCCAAAATTAATTTACTAATTTCTTTTGTTGTAATTGGGTCTAATCCTGTAGTTGGTTCGTCATATAACATTAACTGAGGATCAGTAATAATTGAACGAGCTAAACCAATTCTTTTACGCATACCTCCAGATAGTTCAGAAGGCATTTTATCTATTGCATGTGCAAGTGATACCAATTCTAATGTTTTTTCAACTTTTATATCGCACTCTTTTTGTGACATAAAAAATATCTTTTTTAATGGAAACGATAAATTTTCTCTTACAGTCATTGAATCATAAAGAGCAGCACTTTGGAATAAAAAGCCTATCTTTTTTCTTACTTCATTAAGTTTATTTACAGTTAACGAATGAATTTCGTTATCTTCAATAAATATTTGACCATTATCAGGTGTAAGCAACCCAATAATACATTTTAGTAAAACGCTTTTACCGGTTCCACTTTGTCCAAACACAACTAAGTTTTCACCTTTGTTAACATTTAACGATACATTATCAAGAATTTTGGCAGAACCAAAAGACTTTGATAAATTTTCAATTCTTACTAAGACACTGTCGGCCATAACCATAAAGTAACTTTTACTAAAACTGTATCCATTATTAAAATAAGTAAAGAAGAAAGAACTACAGATGTAGTAGACGCTTTACCAACACCTTCGGTTCCACCGGTAGTAGTATATCCTTTATAACAACCTACTAATCCTACAATGTATCCAAAAAAGAAGGTTTTTGCAACACCCGGTATTAAATCACCAAATTGAATTGCGTCTACAACTGAATTTAAGTAATATAAGAAGTTCATGTTTTCAGTAATAATAACCGAACCATAACCTCCTAAAATTGAAAGCAAAATTACATATACTGTTAAAATTGGTAAAATCATTGTAGTTGCAAAAATGCGGGTAACAACAAGAAAGTTAAAAGGATTAACTCCTGATACTTCCATTGCATCAATTTGTTCTGTAACACGCATAGAGCCAAGTTCTGCACCAATGCCGGAACTTACTCTACCTGCAAAAATTAATGCTGTAATTACAGGAGCTAACTCGCGTACCGCTGATATTGATACCATTGCAGGTAAAAAATCGGTTGCTCCAAATCTTTGTAATACAGGATAACTTTGTAAGCCCAAAACAAGACCTATTACAATACCGGTTATACTTACAATAGGAAAAGTTTTTACGCCTAATTCATCCATATGTTTACGAATTTCTTTAATTTCATACGGTGGTATAAATACTTCTTTTACAAATTTAATGGTAAAAACGCCTAAGCCGGTTAATGTAGCAAAAAAATTATAAAGATAATCTTTGTAAGTAGGTTTTCTTGTGGATATTAATTCAGGTATCTTCATTTATAAATTTTTTGTTTTTAATATTCAAAAATAAAAAAATATTAGTTCATTTTGCATAAAATCTTTGGATTTTAGGTTTATTAACAAATAAAATAGCTTTTTTATTATATACAGTTTACAATTTCAATTTTATTTTTTTATTTTGCAATTATAATTTTAAACTAAATATGAACAACAACGTGAACAAAAAGAAATTTTTCTATAATAAGAATAAAAATACAAAACCTAAAGAAGAAATAAAAAATGTTGAAAACAAAAATTTAAATATACAAAAAGAAAGCAATAACCAAGCCGAAGTTAATAAAGAATTTAGAAAAAAAGATGGCGAGCAGGGGAAAAAGAAATTTTTTGATAAAAAAAAGCCTAATAAGCCGTATCATAATCAAAATAATAAAATTGCAAAGAAACACGATAGTGAAAATATCGCCTTAAACAATGAACAAAAACAAGAACAGAGATCTGAACGTGTTTTTGAACATAAAGGCGAGCATAAACCTGTTGTTAAGCAAGAACATAAGTCTGAAATCAAAAAGGAACAAAAACCTGTTCAACAAAAAGATCAGAAACAACAGAAACCCAAACACGAAGGGAATAAACTATCATTTATTAAGGCAAAAGAACATAAGCATGGTAATAAGCCTAATATAAAAAACAAAGAATCTAATCAACAAGTTATCCCTGATTTAAAGTTTTTTGCTGATTTTGTTAAACGTCAAATTCCTAAACATATTTATGAAAATAAAAATTTCCTTCAAATTGAGCCGTTAGCGTTACTTGAATATGAACATGAGTTAAAGTTAAAAGATATTGCTTTTAAAGATTTTCTTAAAAAGAACAATATTAATGCAAGAATTGATAAAATAACTCCTTCGGTTAAAGCACGTAATTATAGAACTACCACTAAAAGGAAAATACATTCTGATAAAAACAAATTCTCTTTAGTTTTTTCTGAAGAAAAAGTAATTAATTACAATAATTTGGTTAGTGTATCTTTATTAGAACCAGCAGAACACAAAGATATTTATTTTTATATTGCCGAAAAAATTAACACTCCTGCTTATACATTAATAGGCAAAGGGTTAAATTATGTGATAATTAGAGGTACATATACGGATTTTACAATTATTTTTAATGTCCATCAAATGAATGCTGATATTGTACGTAAAGTTAAGCTTTTAGGTGAAGATATTAAAAAAGTACAGCCAAAAGTTAAATCTGTTTTTATGTATTTAGATCCAACTAAATCCGATTATTATTTAGAAAGCAGCCGCCCGGATGTAGCTGTAAGTTTTAAGAATATTTTTGGACCTGATAAAATATTAGTGAATTTTAATGGTAATAAATATTCGTTTTTACCAACTTCATTTTCTCAAGTAAACGAAAGTATTGTTCCAACAATGTTGGAAAAAGTTAAAAACTTGTTGCAGCCAAAAAAAGAACAAGTGTTGATTGATTTATACTCCGGTTATGGATTGTTTTCGCAATATTTGTCGGATTTTTATGCCGATGTATATGGAATGGAAGCTGATACTAATGCAGTAAAATCTGCTAAAGAGAATGTTGAATTTGCCAATAAAAAGAATGCTCGTTTTGTTGCCGCAAGAGTAACAAACGCAAATATTGATAAATATATTCCTCGTAGTTTTAGATACGATGAAATATTTATTTTAGATCCTCCTAAAATTGGAACTGAAGATAGAGTTGTTCAAGCTGTTGCTTCACGTAATCCAGAAAAAGTTTTACACGTTTTCTGTGGTGTTGATAATATTCCTGATGAATTAGTAAAATGGGCAAGTGTTGGTTACCAACCATCGGTAATTATGCCTGTTGATATGTTTCCGGGTTCAGCAAATTTAGAAGTTTTTGTATTATTGAATAGAAAATAGGGAATAGGAAGAAGGGAGCAGGTAGAAGGCAAAGGTTTGTAAAAATTAAACCCCATCATAATTTATGTGATGGGGTTTTTTTAGGTACCAACGTGTGACAAAAGGCAGTTAATAGTCAACAGCTAATAGTGAATAGTAAAAAGTGACGAGTAACGAGGGCGTTTCATAATTGGGGATAGATGTTCATGGCGGTCATGGTCGTAGGTGTTGCAAAACTCTTAAATCCCCAATCTCGGGTGTCACGGTCTGAACCGTGACACAAACTTTTATCAAAAACGCCGCTGTTTTTACAGTAAATTCATTCGGTCATGGTGGGACCATGACCGCCCAGAAATAATTCCTCAACTATGAAACATCCACGGTCGTACCATGACCGAATAAATTTTGTATTAAAACAGCTATATGTAAGCTATTTTTTGGATAAAACAGTAGTATCACGGTGAGACCGTGACACCCATGAACTTGATTTTCGAGTTTTGCAACACCTACGTAGCAAGTGACGAAAAGCAGGTAGCAGCTAATAGTGAATGTGAAAGCAATAAGAGTTAAGATAATTCTACCTTTCTGCAAAAAATAATATTTTTAGAAATGAAAAAATGTATATAAAAACAAAATCACTTACATCTTCATCTAACCAGACCCGTAGGGTTGAAACAGTAATAGTAAAATGGAAACGCCCAAAAATCAAGCTCCGTTAGGAGCGACACAAAAAATGACAAATTGTAAGGTTGTTGCAAAAATGGGGAATATATGAAGATTAAAGGATTTTAAAACAAAAAGAACATGTCGCCCCGCTGGGGCTTGTTATTTTGTGTGGCTCGGTTTGCTATTAACATTCCGACCCGCTGGGTCTTATTTATCTAAATATAGGCTCTTCTGTTTTAATATGTGGTTTAATCTTCAATCATCAAAATCATCGTTAAGAAGATGTATTGATTTTTTTCAACAACCAAGTCTCCAGTTTCAAGTCTCAAGTCTCAATTTTCCGTCACGCATCACTATTTATTCCCAGTTTCAAGTCTCAAGTCTCTATTTTTCGTCACTCGTTACACGTTTCTTGTTACTTAATTATCCCCTTGATATTCTGCTGTGTATTTTTTAATTTGCCACGCATGAAAAGGGATGGTTGGGGAACAATTATTTATCCTTTTCATATTTTATATTTTAAATATAATTAGGATAAGTATGAGGAATATGAGTTTTACAGGGTTTTGTAATTGGGTTAATTTTACCCCTTACATTTTAACATTTCATTGGATATCTGTTTATAATAAAATTTGTAAAAACACTATTATAATGTTTTATCAGGTATTATTGTGAAAATAAATAAAATAGCATTAAACAAACATTTTAAGAGAATTTATGAAAGCAAAGAACAAAGGCAACTACATATTACTTTTAGTTTCAATTATATTTGCAATAATAGGGTGCAAAAATAGCGTTACTGACCCAATAATAGTTAAAGAAGTTGAACCTGGTAGAAGAGATTATGTGTGGACTGTTGATACATTGAATACACCGGGTGGAATTATTAATTCAATTTGGGGTAGCTCCCCAACAGATGTTTGGGCAGCAGGGTATTCTATTTATGAGCCTCATTCGGATCTATGGCATTATGATGGATACAAGTGGAGTATGTATACAGATATAAATTTTTACTGGACGCCGAATTGCATGTTTGGCTTTAATTCTTCCAATATATGGATTGGAGGAGATGGTGGAGAGATTTATCATTATAATGGTGCACAATGGCAGTTATATTATAAAAATAATAGTGTTGCACCCCAATTTAATAGTATGACGATTCAAGCCTTGTGGGGCGAAAGTGAAAATAATATTTATGCTCTTGGATATGCATTTTTTGCAAATGGCAATAAAGGCTCGCGTAGTTTTATTTTACAATATGATGGAAATGAGTGGAAAGAGGTATATCGGAATAATTCTTCTTTTCAATATTATACAATGCGAGGACAAAACGGTGCACTTTATATTGCAGGCCTAACAGTCCATTTCGATAATAATGATACAGTAAAAATATTCAAATATTATAAAAATGAGATAAGTGAAATATTTCAGGACAAAGAACGTAATATAGGCTTATGTGGTATAGAATTTATTGGGAGTCAGCTTTACTTTATGATAGGTAACAGATTGATGAAATATGAAAATGATAAGTTTGTGGAAGTATTAAAACTTGAATATGATAATTCTCTTAATTATGCATGCGGAAGGAATGAAAAGGATATATTTTTCTTTATGCGTGATGGGCTAGTTCATTTTAACGGAACAAATTTTGAGTATGTTTTCCGTTTCACTAATGGAGAATTAACCCTATGGGGTTCGCCTGTTATATTCGAAAAGGATATATTTATTACAGCAACTGAAAATAGAGGCCGCAAAACCAGAATAATACATGGGCATTTACCGGATTAAATAATACTTAATCTGTTTTAATAAAAGTTACAACCTTAGTTGATGAATACAAATCAAAAGGTAAATATGATGTGCAGTTTAATGCAAAACACCTTGCAAGTGGAATGTATATTTATCAAATTAAAGCCGGAGATTTTGTAAGTTCAAAGAAATTAATGTTAATGAAATAGGATAATTAATTCTCAATTTTTAATTCTTAATTTTGAATTATTGTATGCCGAACAACAAAAAACGTTGTTCGGCTTTTTTATACACTAAAGTTATTTTTATTAGATTTGAATAAGCGTGTTTTGTTTAATAAAAATATCTAAAACAAACACAATAATTGGCTGCAAATAATCATAAACACTAAGGCAAAAGGATAGATTGTTGCATAACCAATTTTAGGTGCTTCCGATTCTGTCATTGAGTCAATTGCACTTAAAGCAGGGGTACTTGTCATACCACCTGTTAATGCACCCAAGAATAACAAAAAATTCATCTTTAATACTAAGCGAGCAAAAAGTGCAGCTATAATCATTGGAACTATTGTAATAATTGCTCCCATATAAAATAATTCAATACCATTATTTGAAATTGTACTGAAAAGTTGTTCGCCTGCATTAGTGCCAACGCCAACTAAAAAGAAAACTAATCCTATCTTTCTTAAAAAGGCATTTACTTCACCTGCAATGTTCCATAATATTGGACCGGTTCTTCCTATTTTACTAAGTAATAATGAGGAGAATAAAACCCCGCCTGTTACACCAAGACTTAAGTTTAATCCGGCTAATGGAATGGTTATCTGTCCTAATAACAACCCAAATATAATACCCATTGAAATGGGGAGTAAGTCTAATTGGAAAGGACGGCTTGTGTGTCCAAATAAAAGTTCAACATCTTCTAAATTGTTTTTTGGGCAAGCAATCATAACTTTATCACCCAATTGTAATTTAGTAGTAGCTTTTGGAGTAATATCAATACCGGCTCTTCTAATACGTGTAGCGGTTGCCTCATGATGTGCAAATAAGTGAATATCTGCTAACGTTTTATTTGCAATTTGCGAATTGGAAACTAATATGCTTGTTACAGTATAATCTTTACTTAGTGGAATTTTAGTATCAGTTTCTTCACCAATTAAAATTTTTACTTTCTCTAAACCATCAAGCGAGCCAACAGCTTTTATAATATCACCTTCGTATAAGATTGTAGAAGGAACCGGCGTGCTTGTAACTCCGTTATGAAATACGCGTGATATGTTTGTATCTGTCATGGCACGTATTTGTAAATCGCCAAGTGTTTTGTTAAAAATATTAGGATTTGTAACCTTGTAATTTTTGTTGAATATGTTAGGATTTTCAGCTTTTAATCCGTTTTCATATTCTTTTTCAGAATCAGCAATGTTTATTCTAACAACTTTATTAATTAAACGAACAAACAAAATAACACCTAACACTCCAAAGGGATACGAAATACCGTACCCAATAGAAGCTAACGGTGATTTAGATGCTTCAATAGCAGTTGCTAAACCGGGGGTGCTTGTAAGTGCCCCAGTAAATAGACCAACAGCTAATCTTGTATCTGTTTCTGTTAATTTTGCCAAACCTAATGCAAGTCCACCGGCACTAAAAACAACTACTGCGGCAAGTGCAATAAATTGTAACCCTTGTTCTTTAAAAGATTTAAAAAAACCGGGTCCAGCAGCAATACCGACTGAATATATAAACAGTACCAGCCCAATGTTTTGAAGCAACTGTGGTGTTTTAAAGCCGTAGTGTCCAAATGCCAAAGCGACAAAGATAACTCCCGATGATTCAAGTGATATGCCCTTTATTTTGATATTCCCCAATATCAGTCCTAATGCAACAATTAGGAAAAAGACAGCATATTCGTTTGCTAATAAATCCATAAATTATTCTTTTATACCATTTTTTTTGAAAATATAATTCAAATAAAGCAAAAATTTTAATAAAATGTTACTTGTTTAGAATATATGTTTTTATATTCGTTAAGTTTCAGAAATATCAATTCAGCCAATAAACAAGGCTTATTTTGTCAAAAGAGGGGATAAGTTCTAATCTGCTTTCTTGGTAATTGGGATTGTTGCGTTTTTTTTCTTGTGCTACTGTATGTAATCCTCCGGAAATGCCAACCAAAGCACCAAAAAAAACATCGCTTAAATAGTGTTGATTATTATAAACACGAGCAAATGCAGTTAA
The DNA here is from genome assembly GCA_963663265.2 of Melioribacteraceae bacterium. GTDB lineage: Bacteria > Bacteroidota > Ignavibacteria > Ignavibacteriales > Melioribacteraceae > JAEXOD01. Next base: position 564,276 of record CAXXXM010000002.1, on the reverse strand, counting down.
TCCTGCAAAACCGTAAAATCCAATTCTTGAGTATATTGTATCAAAGTATTCTGCTAAAACAGTTGAAAAAGCAAAGGCAACACATGTATGTCCGCTGGGGAAAGATTGGAACTCGTTGTTGGTTGTAAACATCCTGAAATCCCATTGTCCTTTATTATAATAGGGGCGTGTACGTTCTACCAGCATTCTTAAACCCATTTCAGTTATACCTGAATATGATAAGCTTTGAAAGAGCATCCTTCCAATTTTTCGTACTTCTTTTTCTCTTGTTAATAATCCAACTGTATAGGTAGAAAGGGCAGCAATATTTGAATAAGCCACAATTCCATATGTAGTCGGAACATCCCAAAAATCATGATTAAGGGTTAAAGTAGTTTTTCTTCCAACGTGGTCTTTAACCCACTCGTCGGTATGAATCATACCGTAAGTGGCAGCAGTTAATCCTGTAAATAAAAGCCAATCGTTTTTTGAGGCGTGTAAAGGATAGGTAAAATAAGAAGCACCATCTTTAAGAAAAATGGTGCCATCTTCATAAAAATCGTTCCAAATGCTGGTGTTGGATAAATCAGCTTGTGCAAAACTTTTATTTAATAATAATATTGTTAAAATTACAGCATAAAAAATTTTACTCATAAAATCATTTTTTATTGTTTTCGTGTTTTTTTGCTTTTACAGGATCGCTTGAAGCTTGATTCATCGAAAACTCTTGCAAGGAAAAAATTTCTTCGTTAAAAACAGGATGATTTGTAACGTAGTTACCTGTTGGTAACAAAACACGAGCTTTTTGATTATCTTTAAGAGATTTTAAGAGAATTTTGTTGATAATATTATTTTTTAATTCAACATTTTTAATTGGGAAGACAACTTCAACGCGTCTATCTAAGTTACGAGGCATTAAATCAGCACTTCCGGCATAAACATCTTCTTCCCCATTATTAAAGAAATAAAAGATTCTACTATGCTCTAAGAATCTTCCCACAATACTTATAACCCTGATATTTTCGCTTAATCCGGGTATTTGAGGGACTAAGCAGCAGATTCCTCGAATAATTAAATCAACTTTAACACCTCTTTGAGAAGCAGCATATAAAGCAGCGATAAAAGTAGGATCAACTAAAGAATTCATCTTAAGAATAATATGCCCTTTATGTCCTTTGTTAACATTTAATATTTCACGTTCAATCAGTTTTAAAAGCTTTGCTCTAATATTTATTGGAGCAACAAATAGTTTTCTGAACTCTTGCTGGGCAGAATACCCTGTTAAATAATTAAATACTTCAGTAACATCTGCACAAATATCTTTATCGCAAGTAAATAATCCTAAATCAGTGTAAATTCTTGCTGTAGAAGGATTGTAATTACCGGTTCCTAAATGAACATAACGTTGAACACCATCGGCTTCTTTACGTACAATAAGGGTCATTTTGCAATGAGTTTTCAAGCCAACTAAGCCATAAACAACATGCACCCCTGCTTTTTCAAGTTCTTTAGCCCAAAAAATATTATTTTCCTCGTCAAAACGAGCTTTGAGTTCAACTAAAACTGCAACTTGTTTTTTCCTTTCGGCAGCTTCAATTAATGCCTTAACAACAGGAGAATTGGAGCCTACGCGGTAAAGTGTTTGTTTAATAGCCAAAACATCCGGGTCTTTTGAAGCATCTTTGATAAAATCAACAACCGGAGAGAATGAATCGTATGGATGCTGAAAAAACACATCTTTTCGTTTTATGATATTAAAAAAACTTTCTTCTTCAAATTCATTATAAGTTACCGGGTGAAATGCTTTTTCTTTAAGGTGGTGTAATGGTAAATCATACAAACTCATTACATCACTTAAACCTAATGCACCATCAATAATTTGAATCTCTTTTTCTGTTATCTGCAAGTTTTCTAAAAGAGTTTCCAACATAAATGCCGGCATGTCTTTTTCAACTTCCAATCTTACAACAGTACCAAATTTACGCTGACGTATATTTTCTTCAATTACTTCTAATAAGTCGTCTGCTTCGTCTTCCTGAATTTCTAAATCAGTATCACGTATTATTCTAAATCTATGTGCGTGAACAACTTCATAACCGGGGAACAGCATGTACAAATTTTCTTTAATTAAATCACCAACCCACACATATTTAAAACAGGGGGTTGTTTTGCAGCCATTTTTTTGCTTTACAATATTATCAAGTTTTAATAATCTTGGGATAATGCTTGGTATTTTTACTCGTGCAAAATGTTTTTCACCGCCCGGTTTTTTAACCAAAATTGCAAAGCTGATACTAAGGTTAGAAATATATGGGAATGGTCTTCCCGGGTCAAAAGCTAAGGGAGTTAAAATAGGATAAATTTCATCATAAAAATATTGATTTAATACTACCTTTTCTTCAGATGAAATTTCCTTAAAATCGAGTATTTGTATATTGTTCTTTTTTAATTCCGGTACAAGTTCGTTATTCCAGTAATCATATACCTTATTTACCATTGCTTTAACTTCTTTGTCAATCAGTTTGATTTCGGCAAAAGGAGTTAAACCATCAATTGTTGGTTCAATAATGTTTGCAGAAATCTGTTCTTTTAATCCTGAAACACGAATCATATAAAATTCATCAAGGTTAGAAAAGAAAATAGAGATAAACTTTACTTTATCTAATAATGGGAGTTTAGGATTAAAAGCCTCATCCATAACTCTTCTGTTAAACTCAATCCAACTTAAATCGCGGTTGAAAAAATTATCAGGTTTATAATAATGCTGTAAAAATTTTTTTGTAAATAACATGGTAACCTAAAAGTAATTACTAAATTTTTTTTGCTGATGAATAATTATCTAAATCATAATGAATTGTCGTTTCAGGCATTTTAAGTCTTCTAACTTTAACATTAGCAACACTCAAAAATCTTTCTGCCTGTGTATCATGATAGTCGGAAAAAATTACAATTTCAACAATTCCTGCTGCAATTAAAGCTTTTGCACAATTTGTACACGGCATATTAGTAACGTAGGCAGTTGCCCCTTTTGTACTAATACCATGAATTGAACATTGTAATAACGCATTCATTTCGGCATGAATAGTTCTGATGCAATGGTTGTCAACAACATAACATCCCACATCATCACAATGGTCATCACCGGGAATTGACCCGTTATAACCGGTTGAAAGAATTCTTTTATCTCTAACAAGTACACAGCCGCAATGCATACGGGGACAAGTTGCCCGTTCAGAAACAAGCATTGCAAGTTTTAAAAAGTATTCATCCCAAGCCGGGCGTTTATTTGAATCCATACATTTCTCGTATATATTTTTTAAACTTTCAATTTAATAAAAAATATAGATTAAAAAAATGAAATATGGATTAAATTGAGTGAAAATGTAAAAAATAGAGAAATAGGGGTGATTTAAAATATTAAACGGCAGGGGGAGTAATGCGAAAAATCCTGCCGTCTAATTATTAGGGGGAAATTATTTAATAGATTTTGTATTATTGTTTGTCGTTTGCCAAAAAAACATGTCGCTCCGCCGGAGCTTTTAATTATTTTTTTACATCGTACTATTAACATTTCGTCCCTCGGGGACTTGTATTTATAGTTAAACATGTATCGTTTTTTTGTAACAATATTTAATCAAAGAACAAACCTGATTTAAAAGAATAAATTTATAAAGCCGAAAATCAAAAAAAAATCATCTAATCAACCCCGCTTGCGGGGTGGAATGTTGATAGAAAAGCGATTCCCTTCCAAAACATAGCTCACGGAGTGAGCGACATATTCTTTTGTAATTTTAGACTATTAAGAACATTTAACAAATATGAACAATCTTTTCTCGGGTGTCACGGTCTCATGGATGTTGCAAAACTCGTAAATCCCCGAACTTGGGTGTCACGGTCTGAACCGTGACACTAATTTTTATCAAAAATACTGGTCTTTTTACAGTAAATATATTCGGTCATAGTAAGACCATGACCGCCGAGGAATTATTCCTCAATTATGAAACATTCTTGACCATGACCGCCATGGATATTTTTCTTCAATTATGAAACATCCACATCCATGATTTCCATGGGTGTTTTGTATATGTTTTAATTAAGATTTAGTCCATATCTTAATCCGGCACTACTGCTTACTCCGACAAAATTAAACCCGTCATTATAAAAGCCCAAATCAACATTAAAACTTAAATTTGAAATCAACGAATAATCTATTCCTACACCAATTCTTCCATTAAAAAAGTTCTTAGTTTTTGAAATTGATGATGTTAAATCTGATTTTCTATTGGTAAAAACTACACCCGCTGATATGTAGGGGTGAAATCTATCAATTGCAAAAGGAAGAATATATGCTGAAAGATGTGCTCTAAAATCTTTTTGAGTCCCTAAATTATCTTCAATATCAGATTTTGAATACTCTAAAGTTAACGCAGTTATAAGTTTTTTACTAACCTGATAACCGGCAACTATACCATAGGCGTATGGGTCTTTTGCGTCTGTAAATTTGTTGGAATTATCTACATTGTCAAAATAAGAACCTACAAATCCAAGAGAAAGGTTTTTTACTTGAGCTATATTAAAATCAACAGTAAACAAAGTTACTAAAACTATAAATATCATTTTCGTTTTCATAACAACCTCTAATTAGTTATTTTGAGTCTGTTTTTTGTTAAATAAGAAACGTAATCTAAAAAATACTGCTGCAAAGCTGATTACAACAAATACAAAAAGTTGAATAATTTCGGGTAAAATTTGGGTAACTGAAGCACCCATTTGAGTTAGTCTAACTTGTGCATTTAAATAGACCGTACTTGGCAATAGCGATGATAATATTTGCATCCATACAGGCATTGCTTGTAATGGATAACTATAACCTGATATTAAAAAGAATGGTATTGAAGTAAATGCAAACACTTGCAAAGAAATTATTTTTCTTTCAAAAAATGAAGCGATAAAAACCGACATAAAAATTACAGCCAAAATATAAAGAACGGTTATGAATGCTAAAACATTGTAACTGCCAACTATATTGAGAGAAAACATGCTGTAATTTATGGTGTAAAAGAAAAATGCATATGCACAAAACAGCACAAAGTAAAATGCGGTTTTTCCAATGATAGCAGTATAAGTGCTATAACCGGCAGTTTTATACCATTCTTTTAAACTATTTTCTTCCCGTTCTTTTGCAATACTTTCAGCCAAACCAATTAATAATGTTTGGTGTAGAATTAATGCTAATAAACCGGGTAGAATAAAATCGCCATAACTTTCAGTAGTATTATATAAAGGACGCATATCTAATTGAACAGGGTCGCTTAATTGCTTGGCTTGTTCTAAACTGTATCCTTGTTTTTTATAAAATGCCTGCCTATATTCAACGGCTTTTTGCAAAATCACTTCGTTAATAGCTTTATTCAAATCGTTAGAAACTAAAAATCGTGTTGTATTAAGAAAAAGTTTTATTTTTGTTCCTTTATATTGCTTGAGATCAGATTCATAGCCTTTTGGAATTACTACAAAACCCTGAATCTCAGAATGTTCAAGCATTTTTTTTGCTTCTTCATAGCTTGCAGCTCTTGTTACAATTTCAACAACTTGATTGATATTCAAATCGGTACACAATTTTTGTGATGAATATGAATTGTCGTAATCCACAATACCAATTGGTAAATCGGTTTCAATTTTATTTATATATACTGATGAATAGAAAAAAGCATAAAATAACGGGGCAAGTAAAATAACCGAAGTTATATTAACATCATGTGTAATATTTAATATTTCTCTTTTAATTACATCAAAAACTTTTTTAATTTCTTCCATTTAGTTTACCGCCATTTTTGTTGTAAGTTTGTTCAAATGTTTCCTTAATATAATTGATGTTAAAACTAACGATACAACTATAAAAACCATTAATACTAATAAGTATTTTGAAGCATAAAGCAGCGGTGTACCCATTTGGTATACCATTAAAAAAGCATACAAGAAATGAGTAAATGGAATAATATTTGCAAAAATATTATGTAATAAAGGCATTGAAGTTAGTGGAAATGTAAAACCACTAAACAAAAATGCAGGGGTATTTAACATTAATGCTAATTCAGTAGCAAACAATTGGTCATGAAATAGGCTTGAAATTAAAAAGGACATATAAAAAGATGCCATTACAAATAACATAAAAACAATCATCAAACTTAACGGATTGCCAATTATTTTAATGTTATAAATGGGGAATAAAACCCCAATTATCAAGATTGCCGAAATTAGATGAAAGAATAAGTGTGGAATAGATTTACCAACAATAATATTAAACACTTTATGTTCAGATAAATCAGCAAGTTCATCAAATGTATTATGTACAAATTCAGAACTGATAATTAAAACTCCACTAAGCATAATAACCATTTGAAGCAAGCATGCTAATAAACCAGGTACTAAATAATGCAAATAACTGTAATGTGCATTATAAAGTGATTTGGTTTCAATTTTAATTGGGTTAACAATATTATAAGCTTGTTCAGGATGTAACCCTTTCGATTTAAACTTTTTAAGCAATGCCCCACCTGAAACAGTTTTAACAATAGTAGAAGCGTCTCTTAAAATAAGATTTCCAACAACAATGTTAGCAGTATTTTTATAAATAGTAACATTAGTTGGTTTGCCAAACTTTAAATCTTTTTCCATTTTGGGAGGATATGCAACAGCACCTTGAATTTTACCTTCACGCATTGCTTGTTTAACTTCTTCAATACTATTGTAGTAATTTTCAATTTTCATATATGAAGAAGATTCTATAAAACGAGTAATCATTTTTGAAGTTGAAGAGTTATCCATGTCCAGGATACCCATTGGCAAATCTCTTACAATTTCATTTTTGTATAACATTGTAAAAATTAAAAAAATAAATACAGGTAAAACAATTGACAAAACAAACAATGTTTTTCTTTCCACAATGCGGTGGTATTCTCGTTTTGCAATTTTTAATATGGGAGAATTAAATTTCATTTCGTTTTATTATTTCTTTTTAGGAACAGTTAAACAAACAGACATACCTGGTCTTAAATCAGGAATTGACTCATTACTTTTTAAGTGAATTTCAAATGTTTTTAAATCAAAATCACCTTTTTGGTTTGTTGGTCTCCAAGTAGCAAAGTCAGCCATTGGGGAAATATATGTTACAGTAAATTCAGCTTCTTTATTATCTAAAGCAGGAATTTTTCCAGTAAAAGTAGTACCTTTTTTAAAAGTATTTAAGTTGTCTTCTCTTACTTGAATTAACACATATGATTCTTCAGGCTGAATAATTGTAAACAATGGATATCCGCTTGCAATAACTTCACCCGGATCAGAAACTCTATTAGAGATTTCACCACTAACTGGGGCTTTGATTTGTAATTCTTGGTAATATGCCATCACTTCGTTATAACCATTTTCTGCTTGGTGGAATAATGATTCAACAGCGTTAATTTCTTCGTAACGAGCCCCTTTCATAACCATATCATATTTAGCTTTAGCAGCATCCATCTGTTCTTTTGCAGATTTATATTTAAATTCCATTCCATCGTTTTCTTGTGATGAAATTACACCATCTTTATATAATGCTTGAAAACGTTTCCAAGTTTTTTCAGCATAATCGTATTGTTCTTTTGCTTGATTGTAAAGGTTTGTTACTTGAGCTTTTTCTTCGCTGCGAGCACCATTTCTAACCATTTCCATTTTGCTGCGAGCTGCTTCCATAACTCCTTTTGCTTGTTCAACTTTTGCGTTTAATTCTTTACTTTCTAAAGTAGCAATTATATCTCCTTTTTTTACAAAGTCACCTTTGTCAAAAAATACCGAATCTATACGACCGGGAATTTTTGAAGCTACATCAATTTCTGTTGTTTCAATAATGCCGGTAACAATTGTTTCGTTATCTTCAACTGAAGTTGTAACAATAAAAATTAAAGCTGCAATTATTATTATTGCTGGTATTGAAAGGATAACATAACTTTTTTTAATTTTCATTTTTTTAATTCTCCCGATTTTCCCAAACATTAAGAACGTTTAGAGGATTTCCTGTTGCTAAATTTAATTCTGTTAATGATTTATAATACTGGTTAATAGAAACCAGTCTATCAATTTCAATTTTTTCTAACGATAAGCGGGCATCAATTACTTCTAATGAAGTACCCATACCTGTATCAAATCGTTTTTCGTTCATACGCAAGTTTTCGTTTGCAAGGTTCATTGATGCTTCAAGTTTTTGATATTTTGTTTTATAATTTACAACATCTTTGAAAGCTTTATTAACCCATAAATTAATTTGACGTTTTGCATTTTCGCCAATAAAATCAACTTCTTTTTCTAAATGAATTGCTGATTGAAGTTTTGTATAATTTTTGAACCCATTAAAAATATTAAACTTTAATTGAACACCAATAGCCCATCTTGGTTCAAGACTTGATAAGTATTCTGGATATAATTCGTACTTACCAAAGGCAGCCAACTGAGGCAAAAAGTTTGATCTTTCTACTTTGTATTTTTGATTAGCTGCAATTTTTTTCTGTTCAATTAATTGTAATAGAGGTTGATTATATTCAGCATTGCTTAAGCATGATTCAAGATCAACACTTGAATCAAAAAAATGTAAAGAATCAGTAATTGTAATATTTGCACTATCGCTAATTCCTAAGCTGCTTTTTAAGGCAATCATTGCTAAATCTAAATTGTTTTCATCGTCCGATAGATTCCGTTCAGCTTCTGAAACTGCAACTTTTGCACGTAATAAATGATAGTTTGCAATTAATCCTTCATCAAAAAGTTTTTGTGCATCCTTTTCGTGATTTTGCATTCCTGCCAAAACATTTTTTCTGGTTTCAACAACTTGTTTTACTAACAAATAGTTAAAGCAATTTACTAAAACTTCACTTACAACTTCATTTTGAGTTTTCTTTAATTCAATTTCAGCAGCTTTTTCTTCTGCTGTTGCAAAATCTTTTGCGGCTAATAGTTTTCCACCCAAAAATAATGGTTGAACTCCAACAAATGCTGCTTGGTAGTAGTTTTGTTTTTTGAATGTTTGCACAAATTCAGGTAATAACCCATCAAGTTGAGCAGAATATTGAGAAAACAAGCCTAAACGTTGTTGTTGAGATAGCTGAGTTTGAGTTTGCAATAAGCTATATATATTAGCTAATTCAACTTGTGTGTTTGCTTGAAGTTGAATCATACCATCTCTAATTGCACCTAAATCAATCTGCATTTCTTTATTTAAATGAGTATAACTTCCTTCTAAATTTATAGTTGGAAGAAAATTACCCCACGATGCCATTTTTTCATATTCTTTCTGCTCTAATCTTTCTTTATATTGTTTTATCTTTTCGTTGTTTTCAAGAGCAAGAGCAACTGCATCGCGTACATTTAACTCTTGGGCTTTAAACTGCGAGACTAAAAAAAAGAACAAAAGCAGGAAATAATATTTAGTGTTTACTTTCATTTATCAACTCCATAAATAGAATAATGAATCATAAATAGTTTTTGTGTAAAATTATTTATGTTCAATGATCCCGTTTTTTGTAAAATATTTTATTCCTTGTCTAATTTTATTTAATTGAAATTGTTTTGGATTAATTGCCCAATGACTAAGAATGTTTCTTGTTGCACCAAGTATATAATAGCGGAAAACAAATAAATCAATATTTTCACTAAATGTTTTATTCTCAATCCCTTCCTTTATTACATCAGTTGCCAAATCCAAAAATTTTTCGTAATATTGAGTGAAATTGGGGAGAGATTTGTTTTGGAAATTATTTTGTTCGTTTACAATTACCAAAGCCAATTCAGGGTTTTGCGTAAATTCATCTAAAATTAAATCAATCATTGAATCGATTTTTTCTGTTGGAGGAATTGTTGGGTTTTCGGTTAATTTTTTTAATTCGTTATACAAATTTTCCCAAATATCATTAAATATTTTATGTAATATCTCTTCCTTGCTTTTATAATACATATAAACACTTCCGGTAGCTATTCCGGCAATTTCAGCAATTTTTGATATTTTTGATTTGTGATATCCGCTTACAGCAAATTCTTTTATTGCTGCTTCTAATATGTCTTTTTCTTTGTTACCTTCTTTCGTTCTCATTTATTTCTTTCTCTAATAATGAATAATGATTCAAATATCATTTGTAAAATTAAAAAGTTTGTAACAAATTGTCAAGAGAAAAATGAATGAGGATTCATAAATGGTATTTGTTTAGTGATGCATTTTGAATATTGTATCGATACCACTTCAAATCAAAAAGTGATTAGGGTTGCGTTTATTTCCTAAGATGATAATTGAAGGATGTGGTAAAATTTGGAAGGTTTAATTTTAATATAATTGCATAGTAGTATCTACTGTACTTTTGATTGCAGCTTATACAACTTTTGTCTATCAATCTTTTGACCCGATGGGTATTTTAGTAATCCATAAGTGTTTCTTTAGTACAAAATTATTCTACATCTAATTGTTTGACATTTATACAAGTATGTATTAACTTTATAGTTATTCATCTATTATTGAAGTAAATTAAACTGAAACTTATAATCTGATATTTTGAGGGAGTTTATGAAAAAACTTTTTGTTATAACTTTGATGTTTTTCGTACTTGTTAGTTTTAATTATGCACAAAACCATGAGTGGTTAGTATATGGCTCAAAAAGCTTTATTTTGTGTACTACCACTGAAAATGATTTTGTTTGGGTTGGAGCAACAGACGGATTGTTGAAATTTAATAGAATTACCGGTGAAAAAACCTTTTACAATAAGTTTAACTCTGGTTTACCGGCAGATCATGTTAACACGATTGCAATAGATAACGAAGGAAATAAATGGATTGGGACGAATAGCGGCTTAGCTAAATTTGATGGAACAAATTGGACTGTTTATGATGAATCAAACTCTGACTTACCAAACAATTCTGTTCAATCGATAGCTATTGATAATGAAGGAAATAAATGGATTGCAGACTTGAGTGGTGGTTTAGTTAAGCTTGATGGAAAAGAATGGACTGTGTATAATTCATCAAACTCTGGGTTGCCCGGTGGTATGATTTATAGTATAGTAATAGATAACGAAGGTAATAAATGGACTGGGATGTATGGAACTTTAATTAAATTTGATGGAACGAATTGGACGTATTATCATCCTGATTCTTTTAATCATGAGTTCCAACAACTGACAGTAGATAATGAGGGAAATATTTGGAGTGTAAGGTTTGGTGAAGTGGTAAAATTTGATGGAATAAACTGGACGTATTATAATTACTTAAACTCAATTCTGTTGAATCGGAATTTAAATGAGATAGCAATAGATAATGAAGGGAATAAATGGATTGCGACGCAGGATAATGGCTTGATAAAATTTGATGGAATTAATTGGACAAGTTATAATTCATCGAACTCCGGATTATCCAGTGATGCGGTTTATTGTATGACTACTGATAACGAGGGGAACAACTGGATTGGGACCTATGATGGCTTGACAAAATTTGACGGAATTAATTGGAATACTTTTATGGTTTCTTTTTCGGGTTTACCTGATCTGCATATTAATTCATTAGCAATAGATAATGAAAGCAATAAATGGATTGTGACTTATGAAGGTTTAGCAAAACTTGATGGGGTAGATTGGACAGTCTATAATACAACAAATTCGGATTTGCCGTCTAATTATATTAGTAATGTTGTAGCAGATAATGAAGGAAATAAATGGATTATTACGGAGCGTACTATTTCTAAATTTGATGGAGTAAATTGGACTATTTATACTTCAGCAAATTCTGGTATCCCAAATGAGGTATTTCTTTCAGTCGTAATAGATAATGAAGGAAACAAATGGTTTGGGATTTATAGAGGTTTGGTTAAATTTGATGGAGTAAATTGGACTGTTTATAAAATGAATAGTGTAGTAGGGATCTGGGATGAGTATTTTTATGTTATAGCCATCGATAATGAAGGAAATAAATGGTTAGGGACGTATGAGAATTTAGTTGTATTTGATGGTGAAATTTGGACTGTTTTTGATAAATCAAATTCGGGTTTACCAGATAATAGAATTCGTTCTATAACAATAGATAGCGAGGGAAATAAATGGATTGGAACCTACAATGGTTTGGCAAAATTTGATGGAATAAGTTGGACTGTTTATAATAATTCAAATTCAGGTTTACCGGATAATAATATTAGTTCTATTACAATAGATAGTAGAGGAAATAAATGGATTGGAACTGATAGAGGTTTTACTAAATTTGATGGAATAAATTGGACTGTTTTTAATACAGCAAACTCGTATTTGCCAGATAATTGGGTTGTTCAAACTGTTCTTGATAAAAAGGAAAATTTATGGATTGGAACTGAACATGGGCTAGCTGTATTCAAAGAGGGCGGCATTATAAGCGGTGTAGAAAATAATTTTAATATTGTAACAACACCGGATTATATTTTACTGCAAAACTATCCAAATCCGTTTAATCCATCTACAATAATATCATTTCAAGTCCCTGATAATTGTAATGTAACATTAAAGGTTTTTGATATATTAGGAAAAGAAGTAACTACATTAGTTGACGAATATAAATCAAAAGGTAAATATAATGTACAATTTAATGCAGGAAATCTTGCAAGTGGTATGTACATTTATCAAATTAAAGCAGGAAATTTTATAAGTTCAAAAAAATTAATGTTGATGAAATAAAGAACAATATTAGCTGTTAAAGTTTAAAAGTTTACTTATTGAAAGCCGCTTAACAAAAAAAGTTGAGTGGCTTTTTCATTTAAGTGTTGTTTAAAATAAAAAACTCACTATCCAAAGCCGTAGGCTTAAAAATAATGAGTTAATTTTTTGCTCGGTTTAAACCAAGCTTGTAAATTACTTAAAACTATTCTTGCGGATTATAAGTTAATTCAATTTTTACATGAAAATCGGCACCGCTAAATAATGTGTATTTAACTTCGCCAATAGTACATTTGTAATCTTCGCCAACTATTTCAGAAACTACTTTTGCAATTCCATTTTCCAGATCGGCAACACTTAACGATTTTAACTTATTTTTAAGTAATTTATCAACATCAATTGTTTTATCTTTTTCAGCAGCCATAAAAACTCCTATTTATTAGTATTTAATTTAGACGAATTAAGTAATAAAAAGTTCTATTAACTTCTAATAAGTTTTAATAATTCTTCTGTTTTTTCTTCCATTAATTTATAATTGCCTTTGGTTTCAACATTTAATCTTATTAAAGGTTCAGTATTACTTGTTCTAACGTTAAAACGCCAAGTGTCATAAGCTACACTAATTCCATCAACTTCACTTATAATTCCATCGGAATACTTTTCTTTGATTAAAGCTAATTTTGATGCTGAATCTGTAACAGAAGAATTTATTTCACCGCTGCAAGGATAAGCAGCAATCATTTCGTCTACTAATTCAGAAAGTTTTTTCCCTGTTTCACTCATTAGTTGCACTACTAATAAAAACGGAATTAAACCGCTATCTGAATAATAATTGTCTCTAAAATAATGATGAGCAGACATCTCGCCACCATATATTGCATTTACTTCACGCATTTTTTGTTTCATAAAAGCATGACCGCTTTTTGATTCAACTGCAATACCATTTGCGTTTTTAACTTCTTCAATTGTATTCCATGTTAAACGTGGATCGTGAACAATTTTTTCATTTGGGAATGCTTTTAATATAGATTTTGCCAATAATGCAACTATATAATAACCTTCAATGAAATTTCCTTTTTCGTCAAAAAAGAAACATCTATCATAATCACCATCCCAAGCAACTCCTAAATCAGCTTTGTGTTCGTTGATTTCGTCAATTGTTGCTTGTCTGTTTTCAGGTAATAATGGATTTGGAACACCATTCGGGAAATTGGAATCAGGATTATGGAATTTTTTAATCATTGTAATTGGTAACGATGGTTCAAGTGCATCAAGTGCAGGACCAACACAGCCATTGCCGGCGTTAACAACTACTTTTAATGGTTTTAATTTATTTTTATCGTAAAAAGTATTGACACGTTCAATAAATTCTTTCATTATATCAAGTTGTGTAACAGTTCCTTTTTTATCTGATATTTCGCATAAATCATTTTTTAGAATCATTTGCTCAATTTCGGATAATCCGGAATCGTAACCCATAGGAACAGAACCTTTTTTAACAAATTTTAATCCGTTATATTCAGGTGGGTTATGGCTTGCAGTAATCATTACACCACATTCGGCATCTAAATGCGGAGTTCCAAAATAAATCATTTCGGTTCCACACATACCTAAATCAAAAACATTAACACCACAATCAGTAAATCCTTTAGCTAAAAATTCAGCTAATTCGGGCGATGATTTTCTTACATCTCTTCCAATAACAACAGATTTTGGTGATAAATATTTTGAAATAGCTCTTCCTATTTTATAAGCAAGTTCGTTATTTAGTTCACCGGGAACCTTGCCTCTAATGTCATAAGCTTTAAAACCTGGAATTTTTTCCATAATTTCTCCTTTATATTAATAATTTTTAGTCAAAAACAAATAAAGTATAATTTTTTGCATAGAATATTTAAAAATAGTAATTTATTTTTAAAGAAAAAATTTGGAGGTTATTATAAATAAAAAATCTACTAAATCTAAGAGGTTTGCAAAGTGTAATAATTCAAAATGTAACGTAGTATTTGAATTTGAACCGCGAGAAATTATAGGAGAGACTGGACTTTTATGTCCTGCATGCAGAAAAAAAGCAGATACACATCATATAGTACAATGCGAAAACTGCCAGTCGATTGTGGGTTTACTTAAAATAAGCTCTATGGACTATCCTGAAGTGTTTTATGTTAAAAAATGCTCCAAATGCAGCGGTACTTTAGAAGACGAACGAAGGGTTGAATCTTATTCTTATCCGGGTTTGTTTATTTAGTTAACTATAATATTTAATTTTAATGTAATCCCAAATACATATTTTGGGATTTTTTTTGTAAATTTTGAAAACAAATAAAATAATCAGGTAAAATAATGAGAATTAAAAATTTAATTTTAATTAGTGTTTTATTACTAAGTAGTTTAAGTAGTATTAATGCACAAAGTGCTGTATATGATACGTCATCTGTTGGTAAATACGATATGGGGAAACTTTGGACTTTTGACAATTTCCCAAAGGATTACATGCAAAATAGATATAACTTAAAAATAACAGATGAATGGTTAGAAAAAGTTAGATTATCTTCATTAAAATTTGCTTCATGGTGTTCTTCTTCGTTTGTATCGGAAGATGGGTTGATTATGACAAACCATCATTGTATTGACTTTGTTGAAGATAGAATCCAAAAAGAAAATGAAGATATTGCAAAAAATGGTTTTTATGCACCAACTTTACAAGATGAAAGAAAAGTATCGGGTGTTTATGTTGACCAATTGGTTTATATGAAAGATATTACTGAAGAATTGCGTGATAAAGAAAAAAATAATGATTCAGGGAAATCAAAAGCAGACTTGTTGGCTGAGATTAAAAAAAATTATGATAAAGAGACTGAATTAAATTGTGTTGTGGTTCCTTTTTATAGTGGAGCCAAATATTCGGTTTATGGCTACAAACGTTATAATGATGTAAGAGCTGTTTATTTTAATGAAAGCAGTACAGGTTTGTATGGCGGAGATCATGATAACTTTACATACCCAAGATATGATGCTGATTTTGCGTTTTTAAGAGTATACGATGAAAGTGGAAATCCTGCTAAAATAGATAATTATTTTAAATGGAGTAAAGAAGGTCCTCAATTAGATGAACCGATTTTTGTTGTTGGAAATCCAGGGAAAACACAACGCCTTAAAACAGTAGACCAAATTAAATTTATGAGCGAAGTTAGCTCTCGTAATACTGCATATACTTTTGAAAAACTAATGAAGGTGTATTACGAACTAATAGATTTATATCCAGCAGATGAAGCTGCATTATTGGAAGAAATGGGTGCTATTTCAAATTCTGCAAAGGTTTATATTGGGGAATATAACTCACTTAAAAATCCTTATTTGCTTGTTAGAAAAACTAAATTTGAAAATGAATTTAAATCTCTAATTCAAAAAGATAATAATCTTAATGAAAAATATGGACATCTTTGGGAAAGTATTTCTGGACTTCAAGATGAAATGAGAAAGTTTGAGAATAAACGAGCAGCTTATTTGCTTTCTTCGAGAATGCTAAATACTGAATTGTTTTCAACTGCAGCAAAAATTTATGAATTAGCTTTGGTGATGAAAAAGAAGGATATTACAAATTTAACAGACTCATTAAAAGCTAAATTAGATAAAGATTTGGAAAAAGTTTTTGACAATACAAAAACTCGTAGAGGCATTAAAAAACAATTTCATCCTTATACAACAACTTTAGAAATGAAAAAATTAGCAATCCAATTAGATTTAATAAAGTTAAACTTGGGTGCTGATAATGAATTTGTAAAAATGTTAATGAAAAACTTTGATGGCGAAGAAGCCGCAAAAAATCTATTGGCTAATACAATTGTGTTGGATAAAGAAAAAATTAAAAAGTTGTTTTTAGAAGGGTATAATGCAATCTTAAAGTCTACAGATCCAGTACTAAATTATATTATTAATACAAGAGAAGACTTAGAAAAATATCAAAAGAAGTTTATGGAAATTATGGCAACTGAAAATGAATTGGAAATTCAATTGGGTGAAGCATTACATGCAGTTTACGGTTCAAGAATTCCGCCAGATGCAACATTCACGTTAAGAATAAATGATGGTTTAGTTAAAAGTTACGAATATAATGGAACAATTGCTCCGCCATTTACTACATTTTATGGAATGTATGATAGGTATTATTCACACAACAAAAAATACCCATGGGACTTACCTGAAAGATGGGTTAATGCTTCAAGTAAAATGAATTTATCCACATATTTTAATTTTGTAAGTACTAATGATATTACAGGTGGAAGTTCCGGTAGTCCAATTATTAATAAAAATGGAGAAATAATTGGAATTGCTTTTGACGGAAATATTGAAAGTTTGGCTGGTGACTTTTTATACGACGAACAAACTAACAGATGTGTTGGTGTTACTTCGCAAGGTATTTTAGAAATTTTACATAACGTTGCCGGTGCTGATAGAATTAGAGAAGAATTGCTTAATGGAAAGATTAGCAAGTAAAAGTGACAAGTAACGCGTGACAAAGTGACGAAAGAAGCGAACAAGCGTAATGTGTGAAGATTAAAAAAAAGGTTAAAATTTAAGTGTTGAAGGTTAAATTGTTGAATGCCGTTTTAATAATTTTTAAGTTTTAATTCTCAATTTTTAATTATTGATTAGCCGCTTTAATAATTTTGAATGTTTAATTCTTAATTTTTAATGATTGATTAGCCGTTGAAGAAAAAGCTTTCAACGGCTGTTTGTGATTGGAAGTGTTGTATTTGTAACAGGTGATGTGGGTGTTGCATAATTGGGAAAAGATATCCTTGGCGGTCATGGTATTACCATGACCGAATTAATTTTGTATTAAAACAGCAAAACAATCCACAACGTAATTTCAGAAATAGCTTGATTTTATATAAGCCACATATAATCAGATAATATTAACGAATTAAAACCATCTTTTTTGTTTGAATAAAGCCGCCGGCTTCTAATTTATAAAAATATATTCCGCTGCTTAAATTTTCTGCATTAAATGAATTTGTGTAGTTCCCGGCTGATAAAATATCATTAACCAACGTTGTAATTTCTCTTCCTAAAACATCGTAAATTTTTAAAGTTACAAATGTGTTTGCAGGAATACTAAAACTAATATTTGTAGTGGGATTAAAAGGATTAGGATAATTTTGTTGTAATATGAAACTATGTGGAATATTATTAATGTATTCTGCTATATAATTATTATCACCGACTAATAATAAGTATGATATAGATGTATTATCTTCTATTAAAAACTGATTATTAACAGGATACAATAAATTACCCGTAGAAGAATTAATTAAAGCAAAAAATAAATTGTTATTTAAGTTGTTTTCAATTGTTAAATAAGCGGGTTCACTTTCTTTGTTAATTATTTCAATAGGAATAGCTATATTATTTATGCTTGGAATTGCTTCAATTGACAAGTTCTTTTCAATACCGGTAAAATTATTGTTTATAATATTTATTCCAAAGTTTACAAAATTATTATTAGGAGCTATTTGATCGTAACTATCGTAATCGAAAGAAAAAATATTATCAGTAATAATATAAGCTGTACTTGTTTTTGTATTATTTGATAAACTAATAACTAAATTATTGAAATTATTTTCTTTACTTAAAGCCGAATTTGAATAAGGTATTAAAAGTTTATCCAATCCTTTTTTGTTATAATAATAATACCCTAAATACGGCTCCATCTTAACAGAGCTATTATCATAATAACCATCTTTAAAATAAAAAATCAAATCGTTTTGAATATTATTTTTCGTTCTAACGGCACTCCAATTTATTGATTTATTAAATGGATTAGAAATTAAATTCCATCCAGTATGTAAAGTTATTTCAAAACAACTATCTGCATTTAGTTTAACGTTAGATACAGTATAAGGACCAACTTTAATGTCATATTTACTGATTATCCAAAATGCGTTTCCAGCAGAAAAAGTAAAATCACTTTTTGTTTCATTTGTATAGGGAATAAAATAACCTTCGCCTTTATCGTAAAAAGCCATCCAATCATTCTGAGAATTTCCTGTTAAAACATTTGATACGGCAATGGAAGTATCTCCAGGAAGACTAACCATTTTATAATAAGATGATTTTGACAAATCTGAATTACGGTATTCAATAGTTTTGTTAACTGTAAATCTATTTTGAGCATTAATAGAAATTGCAAAAATAATAAAAGAGAGAATTAATAATGTTTTGGATTTTAAAAACATATTCCCCCCTTAATGTATAAACCGTCATTAAAATATTTGCTGTTAATTAAATACTTTGAATAACTAATGTTAGCAAACAAATTCTTAAATTTAAATGTGAATTGTGCATCAATACCAAGACCATTAAAATTTTCTTTCAAGGAAAAATCATTATAATTATAGGTATAGGAACCCAAAGTATATCGAATCCCTACCGAAGGGAAGGCATATCCCCAAAACAGGGTAAAAGGAATATAATTAAATGAAGCAGAATAATTATTAAACTTAATTTCATTTATTATTTTATTAGCATCAGGCGTTGCAGGAGGCAGGGCGAAGTTTAGTTTCATTTCATCTAAGTTTTGACTACCGTTATACATTCCAAAATTAAGCTGAAAAGGATTTATTATTATTGAGCCACCCAAAATAGTGTTGGAATAATCTGGGGATGAGGAATAAAAAGGATATTTAGCAATTTTATTAATTAAATCTGCCTTTAAATTATCATTTCCGGTTCCGGCTTCAAAATATACTCCACTTATTACTTTCCCAATTCGTTTATTAAAAAAATTTAACTGGAAAAATTTTAATGAATCATCATCAATAGGAGTAGTAAAATAATGAAGAATATCAGAAATAATTGGAATTCCTTTCTTTTGTGCAAAGTTAGGAATACTTATAAATATTAAAAATAGCAAAATTATTTTTTTCAATTAATTCTCGTTTTATAATGGTTCAATAACAATATCGCCACGAGTTGTTCTTCCACCATAAACAACAATGTTAATATCAGTATTCTTTTTATAACCGTTTTTAACAGCAATGATATTGTATTTACTGCTGCCGCTTAATCTAACAACTTGTTCAATTTTATAATAACCGGCTGAATCGGTTAGAACAGAACTTGTTGGAGGATTTGTGGTTATGTTTACTCCGCTTACCGGTAAGTTGGTTTTTGAATCAGTAACTATTCCTTCTATTGAACCATAGATGGGCTCCATGGTTAAATTGGCAATTACCTGTAGGCTATCTCCAAACTTTATAGTTTTGGTGACTGCATCGTAAGCACTCCCTTTTTCAGCTTTCAATGTATAATTCTGAGTACGCAAAATTAAAACGTCATCAATTTCAAAATTACCATTTGCATCTGTACCAACTACACTCGATACAGGATCAGTTGTAACCGTTACTCCAAATATTCCTTGGTTACTTACAACATCAATAATTTTTCCAGTTATCTTACCGAATTTCTGTTCAGATAAAACAAAATCACCAACAGCAGCTTTGCCGGTATCAACGCGAACAGAAATTGTTTCTTGATAGAATCCTTCCTTTGTTGCGGTAATTGTGTACGAACCGGGATTGATTTTATCAATTATATAAATCCCATCAATACCTGTTGTTACAGAGGAGGAAGAATTTGAAGTAGTAATTAATACTTGAGGAATTGCTTCGCCGGTTTTAGCCGAAATCACTTTTCCGGTAATTTTTTGAGTAATTTCGCTTGTTGTTGTTACGGGATTATCTTTAGTACTACATCCAAAACCGAACAATAACAACAAAACAAAAACGTATGATTCTAACTTTCTCATTTAAAAATTCCAATTATTAATAAATAAGTCTCAAAATTCATACCATTTGAATTAAACTTAAAAACAATCAAAATTTAAGCAATTTTGCAAAAAAATATTGGAAAATTTTAAGGGGAAAGTGGCTATTATTAGCCATTTGTTCGTACTGTTACTTTAGCATGTGTAATTAAGTGAATCACTTAATTAAGTATAATTATTTTAAGACGAAAACATTTTAAAAAAGTTGCATAAATATTTAAAAACCGCATATTCATGTAGTATACTTTTGCATATTTTTTTTATAAAATGAGCATTGATAAATAAAATCTAAAATTATTTTTTGTAAGTTACGAAAGTAAAAAAACTTAGTTAGGGTAAAAATGAGTAAACTTATACGTTGTTTTGTAATTGGGATTATTGTGCTGTTTCAAGGAATTTCATTGTATGGTCAAAAATCTGGTACATTAAGAGGATTTTTAACGGATGAAAATAACGGAGAAGCATTAGCCTTTGGAAATGTATATATTAAAGAAACAAAGTCCGGCAGTTCTTCTGACGCAAACGGTTATTATTTTATTACAGGAATCCCCGGAAATAAAACTTATACTGTTGTTTTTTCGTATGTTGGGTATGAATCCAAGGAATTAAAAGTTGTAATCCAACCAAATAAAATTACTCAAGTTGACGTAAAATTAAAATCATCCAATTTTGAGATGCAGGCAATTGAAAAAATTGGGGAATCATATAAAACAGAAAAGAATTCAACAAATTTAGGTTTACAGCGGATATCAGTTAAAGAGCTTGAAAGATTACCCAAAGGAGTTGAAACCGATGTGTTTCGTTCTTTGCAATATATCCCGGGTGTAAAATCAACCGGTGACGTATCTGCCCGTTATTATGTTAGAGGTGGAGCAAGTAATCAAAATTTGGTTTTGTTAAATGGTGCAACAGTATACAACCCTTTTCATGCTTTAGGTTTATTTAGTGTTATTGATCCTGAAATGATAAACAATGTTGAGTTTTTTAAAGGAGGATTTGCAAGTGAATATGGTGGACGTGTTTCTTCTGTTTTAAAAGTATTAACAAAAGATGGAAATAAAAATAGAATTTCCGGAAAAGCAAGTTCAAGTTTAATGACAGGAAAATTATTACTTGAAGGACCTTTTACAGAAGGAGGGTCTTTTATTGCTACGGGTCGAAAAAGTTATTCTAATCAAATACTTAAAAAATTCTTAAATGATCAAAGTATTCCTATTAATTTTTATGACTTTTCATTTAAAGTCAACACCAAAAATCCGTTTATTGAAAATGGTAAGTTCGTCTTTTATGGATTTATTAGTGGTGATAAATTAGAAAATGACAATCCAACCAAAGAAGATTTTAATTGGAATAATAACATATTCGGATTTGATTGGTATCAAGTTTATGATAGTCCATTATTTAGTAAATTGAGTTTAAGTATAAGTAAATTTAATGGCGAAGTTATTCCAAATTTTAGCAACACAAAACAAAGGAAAAATGATGTAACGGACAATACTTTTTCTTTTGATATGACTTATATTTTTGAAAGCAAGGATGAATTAAGTTTGGGAATGGCATTAAAAACTCTTAACACAAAACTTTTATTAGAAAATCAAACCGGTGCCCTTTCTGATGTATCCGATTTTGGTGGCAATGTAAGTTTGTATCTAAAATATAAATATCTGCGTTATGAAAACTTGGGGATAGATATTGGTACTCGAGTTAATACTGCTTCGTTTACTCCAGGTGGTGAGTTTTCCCTTGAACCAAGAGTAAGTGCAACTTTACGCTTAAATCCACAAATTGCTTTGAAAGCAGCATGGGGAATATATCAACAAGAAGTTACTACCATTTCTGATGAAAAAGAAGTGATATCGCTTTTTGAACCTTGGATAATTACGCCTGAATACCTTGATCCGGCACGTTCTACACATTATACAGGTGGAGCCGAAATTGATTTAACAAGTAAATTAAATTTGCAATTAGAGGGATATTACAAAAGAGTTGAAAACCTGCCATTAATAAACGAAAATAAAGTTTTTAATGATGACCCTGATTTAGTAAGTGGTGAAGGAGAAGCTTATGGAATGGAAGTTTTATTAAAGTATACTGATATGCCTTTTTCTTTTACAACTTCATACTCATTAAGCTATTCATATAATACTTTGGATGGGTGGAGATTTTATCCAAAATATGATTCAAGGCATAATCTAAATATAATATTGGATTATAATTTTGGTAATGACTGGGTGGCTAATATTATTTGGAGCTACAATACAGGATTACCATTCACAAAGTTAATAGGTTATTACGATAAATTATATGTTAATGATTTTTATTCAAATTGGATATTTTCAAGTTCTTATATCCCTTATGCTATTTTGGGTGATAAAAATGTTGGCAGACTGCCGGATTACCATAGAATGGATATATCATTATCTAAAAAGTTCAGCTTTTCGTTTGCAAATGTTTATTTAGATTTGAGTATTATAAATGTTTATGATAGAAAAAACATTTTCTACTTTAAGCGAGATACTGGTGAACGAGTTAATATGCTTCCATTTTTACCATCAGCTACAATAAAAGTTGAAATATGAAAAATTTGAGATTGTTAATACTTGTATTTATTTCATTTATTTTTTCTTCGTGTGAAGATAATGTTTCTCCAAACGAAGAGTTTAAAGCTCGTTATGTGTTTTATAGCGTTTTATGTAACGATGACTTAAAACAGTTTGCAACTATTGGAAAAAGTACAAGCACAATATCAGCCGGCTCTGAGTTCCTTAAAGGAGCTGAAATATCAATGTATTGGGATAATAACTATGGATTTTTTAGAGATTCGGTTTTTACCGAATATAATAATGTTACTTTTTCTTCTCCAAAAGAGTGTTATTATTTGAAGAATTTTAATTTCCCGTTAAATAAAAAAATTGATATAGAGATTTTATTGCCAAATGGGAAAAGACTTTTTAGTTCAACAACTACTCCTGATACTGTTGCCTTTAATAGAAATTATAACCCTTTTTTGCCCCAGGGGGAAAGTGATTTAATTAGTTATGATTGGGAACCGTCAGATGCAACTTGTTTTGTAGTCCCCAAATTAGTATTTATCTATTATAAAAAATATGATGGGGTTTTTAAAGCTGAAGGAGAAGTTGAAGTCCCAATTTCGTATTATGAAAAAAATACGGTTTATACTCCAATTTATCCGATTCATCAAAAACAAAACTCTATTAGTTATGAAAAAGCAGCTCTATCGCGTGCAATTATGAATTTGGCAAAAGGAGCTGCAAATTCAAACGATTATGCAATAGGAAAGTTTGCAAAGTTTAAATTGAAGATTTATGATAAAAACTTAACATTTTATTATAGTTCAACAAACCAGCAAGCAGGAGAGTACAGCGTAAGTTTAGAACAATCTGATTTTTCTAATATTGATGGAGGTTTTGGATTGTTTGGCTCGTATTATGTCCAAGAAAAAGATATATACTTTAATGATGAATATATTGAACAATTTGGTTATAGTGTAATGTATAATGAGGGCAATTAATTATGAAAAAAACTTATTATTATTTTATACTATTATTTGCGTTATTTGTTATTAGTTGTGAACAAGATATTAGTGTATCGCCTGAAGAAGAAGAACCAGCAAAAGCATTTTTGTATGTAAACTCTTATCCACAAGGAGCCATGATTTTTAAGAATGGAAAATATACAGGTAAAAGAACACCTGATACACTTAAGTTTTTAGATTTTGGTGAGTACCAAATAAAATTACGAATGGAATATTTTAAGGATACAAATTTTACAGCAAATATATTTGAAGAAAAAGTTGAACAAACTTATATAGATTATTCAAAAAATCAATCAATGTTAGGGACTATTTATTGTACTTCCGTTCCAGCAAATGCAAAAGTTTATATTGATGACTCTTTAACAAGTATTGTAACACCTGCTTATACTAATAAACTCTTACCGGGTGTTCATAAAGTTAGATATTCGTATGCTGAACATAGAGATGCTGAAGTTGAAGTAATTGTAAGAAGTAATGTTGCAGTTAGAGCAAATAAGGCTTTACAAGATACTTCCATTTGGGTTGACTACAACGTTAGTAATATGGGTTTACCACAAGACTATATCAATTGTATTAAAATTGATAAATACAATGTAAAATGGTTAGGAATGGATGGAATGGGGTTAGTTAAATTTGATGAAAAATCAGTAACAACTTATGCTCCTCCAATATTTCCAATTCCGAGCGGTGTTGTGTTTTCAATGGATACAGATACAGAAAATAACTTGTGGATGGCTACTGCCGGTGGATTAGCTCGCTTTGATGGGTTTAATTGGAATGCTTATAGAAAATGGAATTCTCCTATTCCAACTGATTACATAAACGATGTTAAATGCGAAAAAAACTCAAATTATGTATGGATTGCAACAGGTGGTGGATTAGTGCGTTTTGATAAAAATGACGACTGGAGAATTTATGCGTATGATTCTGTAAATATTTCTTACCCATGGAGTGGCATTTCAACTCTTGAAATTGATGCTGATAATAATAAATGGATTGGAACAAATTATTATGGGGTATATTATTTAAAGGATACTGTATTTCATCATATGTCATATGACGATGTCCCTGGTAATAATTTTTTATCAGATAGAGTATTGTATTCAGCTCTTGCTCCTAATGGTGATTTATGGTTAGCCCATGCTTCGATGAAGTTAAGCGATGAACTTACATTACCCAAAGGTTTAAGCAGCTTTGATAGTAATTTTTGGACATTATATCCAAACCCGTTTAGCTATAATATTATGTATCAAATATATGTAGATCAAAAGGGTATTGTTTGGATTTGTACAGATAGTGGACTATATAGAAAAGATGGCTCTAATTTTACAGTATTTAACAAATCTAATTCAGGTATAATGAATAATACTGTAAAAGATATTGTACGTGATAGTAGGGGAGTTATTTGGATAGCAACAGGTGGGGGTGGCTTAATTAAGTATAAAGGTGAAATGGTAAAGAAATGAATATTGGAAAATTAAAAAAAATATTATTTGGTCTTTTGATTGGTTCTTCTGCGGTAATTGTTAGCTCGTGTGAAAATGAACTTAATCCTAATGGTGAATACAGAGAGTCGTATGCGGTTAATTGTTTATTAAGATGTGATTCAACGACTCAATTTGTTACGTTAACTAAAAGTTATCTTCCTGATGAAAGTAATCCTTATTCATATACAACGGATCCTTTTGTGCATGGAGCAGATGTGAAAGTCTATTATGGGTCTGAGTTTATTCAATTTAGAGATACTACTTTAGAGTATTTTGATTCAGTAAGGTACAATGCAAAAAAATCAGTATATTACGCCCCAAACTTTCAGCCTGATAACAATACTGATTATGAGATTTATATTCAACTGCCGAATGGTAGAAAGTTAACAGGTGTAACCACGTCACCTAAAACAGTTGAGTTAGAAAAACTTTCCTGCAGTTTATTAATTGAAGAAAATAAGTTGGCATCATATAGTTATTATTGGAAAACCAATAATAATAATACAGTATACATACCAAGATTAACTTTTACATATTACAAAACAGTAAATGGAGTTAAGTCGCAAGGTATAATTACAATTCCGGTTGAATACGAAACAAGAAATGGAGTGTCTACGCCAATCTATCCTCCTGCAAGTAAAAATCCTTATGTCCATTATAAAGGAGATGCTTTCAGAAAAGCATTTGAAGATATATCTGCAGGTGATACTGAAAAGTGGAATTATTCAATAGCAGCATTAGCCAGATTTGATTTGCTCGTTCTGGATATGAATTTATCAGCCTATTATTCTACAGCTACTTCAAATTATGGAGAGTTTTCTGTAAAACTGGATGAATCTGATTATTCAAACATTACAAATGGTTATGGTATTTTTGGATCATATTTAGAGCAAGGAATTAATATTTCTTTAACAGAAGAATTTATAAATACTTTTGGTTATACAATTGTTTATTATTAGTTGAGAATTATGAAAAAGACTTACATTTTTTTATTGTTAGTAGTTATTGTTTTTGGTTGTGATAAAGATGTATCAATAACTCCACCAATGGAAGAGCCACAAAAAGGATATGTTTATGTCTCATCCTATCCTACAGGTGCAAAAATTTATTTGAATGGCAAAAATACGGGCAAAGTTACTCCCGATAGCTTAACATATGTTGAATATGGAGCTACTGAGGTAATTCTTAAACGAGATTATTTTAATGATTATACATTTAACTTTGAGCTTGTTGAAGGGGAAAGAAAAAACCTTTATGTTGATTATTCTGCTATGTCAACAATGTATGGAAGTTTATCATTGGCATCAGTTCCGGTTGGTTGTAACATTTATATCGATGATTCGCTAACTACATTAACTACTCCAGCCGAAATTTCTCGCATATTAGCCGGTAAGTATAATATAAGATACTCAACGCCGGGATACAGAGATTGTGAAATTTCTGCTTCGGTATATAGCAACAAAAAAACAAACATTACATATTCATTACAAGATACTACTGTTTGGTTAGATTATAAAATAACAAATTCAGAGATTCCTTCTAATAATCTATCTTGTATTGCAATAGATAAAAATCAAAGAATTTTTGTTGGTACAGGAAATGCAGGTATAGGAATTTTTAATAGAGTTGAATGGTCGTATTTAACTACAAGTAATTCAATTTTGCCATCTGATAATATTATTTGTCTTGATTCTGATGATGCGGGAAATGTATGGATTGGAACAGAGCAAGGGTTACTCAGATATAATTCATCCGGATTGAAATTATATACAAGAGAAAATTCGGATTTGCCAAATAATACAATTAGAGATATAGCAGTTGGAAATAATGAAGTTTGGATAGCAACCTATAGCGGGTTGGTGAAATTTTCAAATGAAAAATTCACAACATACAACACTTCAAATAGCGACATAACTTCAAATTCTATTTCAGCAGTTGGTGTTTCGTCAAATGGAATAGTTTATGTAGGTACAGTGCAGGAAGGTCTAATCCTTAAAAGCGGGGATTATTTTATGAAAATAGATAGTCCTTTGGGAATTTATGTTACAACTATAAAGGTTGATAAAAATAATATTGCTTGGGTTGGTTATCTTCCTACTCTTACGGCTTCAGGCGGATTAGCGTATTATCAAAATAATACATTAAATAATTATTCTGGTAAATTGAGCAGCAGAGCAGTACGCTCAATTTGCGGTAATTTGGAGCAATTTGTTTGGTTAGGAACCGATGATGGGCTTGTGCAAGTTGATGCTCAATTCGTTTCAACAATATATAAGGCTGCAACATATAAGTTGACTTCAAGTCTTATTAAAGGGGTACAAGTTGATGCAAACAATGTTCTTTGGATTGCTACCGAAGGCGGGGGCTTGTGTAGATTCATTCCTTGATAAAATAAAATCTGATTATGGTTGTCATTATGTGTTAATGACAACCAAATTGTGGCAAAAACTCGAAATTTTAAATTTAGTGAAACATTATTAAGTTACCAGTTTATAAAGTAAATTGCGTTATAATTTAATTGCAAATCAAAAAATGTTATGTTAAGTTTAAAAGTTATAAAAAAATAATTATTATCTATTGGAGAAAAAATGAAATACCTATTTTCAGTAATTTTAGCTGTATTTTTAATTAGTACAGTTGCATGCCAAAGCAAAATAGAAAAAAAAGACTTGAAAACATCTAAAGATTCTGTTAGCTATGCAATTGGATATGATATCGGGTCAAATTTTAATAAACAAGGTATCGAAATCGATGTTGAAAAATTGTCAAAAGGAATTAGTGATGGTTTATTAGATTCAGCCGGTACAGGTGGAATTTTTACACAAGACGAATTAAAACAAATCTTCACAAATCTTCAACAACAAATGATGGAAAAACAACAAGCAAAAGCTGAAAATTCTGCAAAGAAAAACAAAGAAATTGAAGATAAATTTTTAGCAGAAAACTCAAAAAAAACTGGTGTAGTTACATTACCAAGCGGATTACAATATAAAGTTGTTAAAGCAGGTACAGGTCCTTCACCAAAAGCTACTGATAAAGTTACAGTTCATTACAGAGGTACTTTAATTAATGGTCAAGAATTTGATAGCTCATATAAAAATGGCGAACCTGTTACTTTCCCATTAAACGGTGTAATCCCTGGTTGGACAGAAGCTTTACAACTTATGAAAGTTGGTGATAAATGGGAAGTATATATTCCTTCTGCTTTAGGTTATGGAAATCGTGGTGCTGGTCAAATGATTGAACCGGGTGCAACTTTAATTTTTGAAGTTGAATTACTTGGTATTGGTGGACCAGAAGAAAAGAAATAAAATTTTCTGAATAAATCTTTTATAGGGTAACTTTGGTTACCCTTTTTTATTTTAAAGATATTTCTTATTATATTATAAGATTAATTTGTAATTATTAGGTTAACAATGAATAATAAAGCAAACATAGAATCTTACCGTAGCTTGTCCGCAGTATTTGGCTATGCAAAGTTTCGTAATTTGCTTGAATCGAATGATTTTTCTTTTTTTACTAAAAAGCATGAGAAGTTTAGAAATCTGATTGGTATGGATGGTCACAATTTATCTTTAAGTAATTTCTTTTCTTATGTATATAATGAGTTGCTTTATAATTACCCTAACGAATATATAATTAAAAATACAGTAATTAATACTTTATTAAAAAATCGTGAAATATTTGAAGAATCAGTAACTTTTGATGAGTTTAGAATCGGGAAGTCAATTGCAGATTTGGTGTTTGTTAATGGAGAAGTTAAGGTATTCGAAATTAAATCTGACTTAGATAATTTAAATAGACTTGATTCACAGCTATTCGAGTACTCTAAAATAGCAGGCAAAGTTAATATTGTTGCTGGAGAAAAAAATATATCTCAAATTATGAATCAATATCAATCTACATGCTATGGGATATATGAATTTAAAAACAATGGAAGCGTGATTCCTCACAAAAAAGCTTCATTTGATAACTCTAATTGGGATTACAAGTATTTATTTAAATTATTAAGAAAAAGTGAATATTCACAAATTATTTATGAAGTTTATGGATTTATCCCAGATGTTCCTAATACTAAATTCTTTGGGGAGTGTTTAGAACTTTGTAAAAAAATAAATATTAATGAATTCCACAATAAAGTTTTTAATATATTAAAGCAAAGGAATAAAATTGATTACACTATTTATAGTTCGCTTCCTGTGTCTATTAAATTATTAGTGTACACCCAAAAATTAACCAAGCATACAGAAGGCAAATTATTCAATTTATTAAAGGAGGTATTGTAATGTATTTTCCATATCTGAGGGGTAAAACATTTGAATTATTAGCTTTGAGGGAAATAGCTGAAGATGATAATTCAATCAAATATTTGTCTCCAATAATTGAACCAGTTACTAATAATACGGCAAGCCTTAAAAAAGCTTGTGATACACTTGTTGATAAAAATGTAAATTTTAATATTATTCTTAACCCAAAGGTTGGTAGTTTTGCAAAAGTTGAAAATTCAGTTGATCAAATTTTGGATTTTGTAACATCAAATAATTTTCCTAATGATAAATTCCAATTTGCATATTTGCTTAATTCGGATGATGATTATGAAAATGTCCCAAAATTTATGGCAACGATTAGTTCATATAAAGCTAAAGTCACACTCATTCATAATTATTTAAGCGATAATTTGAATGTTATTAATGAAATTAATATAAATCCAAACGTCGTCTATAATATTGTTGATTTAACAAAAACAAACCCAAGATATAATCGAAAATATAAAAAAGGATTAATTACTTTAAATGATGGGTTTAATCGAAGAAAAGTGAATTCTGAATATGCTGAAAGTACGGATGAATTCTTCTCTGAGGAATATAAATATTTTAAAAGTGATGGCTTTGATGGGTTTTCTGATTACCTTACGGTTGGAGATAATTTTAGTGAGGGTGGTTTTTTGCCCTATTCTGTTGTAATTCATTTGACTTATGAAGAAAATGGTCAAATTAGAATTTTCCATTCTGTATCAAATACTAACGAAGATGCTTCTAATACTGCTGGGAAATTTTCTGAAGCACTCGAAATATTAGTTGTGTGGGGTAATCAAAAGGGGATTGCCAAAACAAAAGCTTTTTGCCAATTCGAAGATCTTTACAATAAAGGACGTTTCCCAGGTTTAGGTTACATTAAAAAACTATCAATTTTAAATCATTTAGAACTTATGGGCAGGGTTTTGGAAAATGAAAGTATGTGAGAATTGTTTTACGAGTAATTACTTACAGGGGATTATTAAAAAGAACTCTCAAGAAATTGCTGATTGTGACTTTTGTGGTGCACAAAATATTAGAGTAATAGAGGCAATGGGATTGAAAAATCAATTTCTTGCTTTATTAGAAGCATATATATCTTGTGATAATGGAAATACAGAATTTGACAAAATTGATATACAAATTATAAAAGATTTTAGTGGAAAAATATTCTCCAATGAGGATTCAGTAAATGTTAGGAACATGCTTAATGCCATTTTTGATGATGATAGAGAATATATAGAAAAATTACTAAAAAGTAACGTATGCTTAGATTATTTACAAAAGGGAGATCATTCCGTTGAGCAATTAATAAATATCTGGGATGGTTTTTCTGAAGAAATTAAATATACTAATCGCTTTCATCTTAGTAACTCAATCGATTTAGCTCTTTTGAGTAATGCACTTGAAAGGCATGTTAAACCTATTATTATTGATAGTATTTTTTATCGAGGTAGAATTTCTCCAGAAAATGGGTATAAAATTGATAAGATGAAAAATCCCCCCAAAAACAAAACTGTCCCAGGGCGTGCAAACCCAAAAGGAATATCATATTTATACTTAACAATGGATGAAGAAACAACATTATATGAAGTAAGGGCTTTGTTATATGATTTCGTTACGATTTTAAAGTTTAAAAATTCAGAATCATTAAAAATTATAAATCTGAATGAAATTGATATCTTTGATCCTTTCCAACTGGCAGAGGCACAAGAATTAAGTGTCTTTTTGCAACACCTGCCTTTTATTACTAAACTTAGAGCTGAATTATCAAAACCTCTAAGAAGGTTTGATGAAGACTTAGATTATATTCCAACTCAATACCTGTGTGAATATGTTAAGTATCTGGGCTACGATGGTATTGAGTATAAAAGTTCGCTTAACAAAAATGGATCGAACTTGGTAGTGTTTTACCCTGAGAAGTTTGAAGCAATTGGGGAGCCTTATATAAAAGAAATAACAGATATTCAATATACTTATGATTCTGTGTTATAGGTTAATTTCTTCTTATCTATCTTTCCAACATGGTTAAGGGGTAGAGAATCTAAAAAGTAATAATGCTTTGGTTGTTTAAACTGTGCAATTTTATTTTTAATATATTCCTTTATTTGTTGTTCGGTAACATTTTCAGAAACGATAAAAGCGACTGGTACATGTCCCCATTTTTCATCTTTTTTGCCAATTACAGAAACTTCTTTAATACCTTCAATTTGCAGAATTAAATTTTCTATTTCAACCGGATTAATATTTTCACCGCCTGAAATAATTAAGTCTTCTCTTCTGTTTTGCAGAAATAAAAGACCATTACTTAAATATCCAAAGTCTCCAGTATAATAATTGCCGCCAATAAGTTTTTTGTTCGTTTCTTCTTTTTGTTTGTAATACTTTGTAAACAGAGTGTTGCTTTTTACTATTACTTCACCATCATTGCTTATATTTAAATAGTTATCATTAAATGCTCTGCCCGAACACATTGGAAATTCTTTTAATTCAACAGTATCTGCAATAGATACCATACTGCATGTTTCTGATGAGCCATATACTTTATACAAAGGAATACCCTTATTTAAGGCTTCCATCGTTAAGTTAATGGGTGTTGAAGCACCTCCAACAATGACTGCTTTTAAGTATTTTGAAGAAATGTTATTGTTTAACAAATCTTTCAGTTGTGTAGGTACTACCGATAAGTAACAATATCTTTGTAAATTTAACGCTTTTAATAAATCAGAAACTTTTAACGAATTGGGAATATAAATAGCTGCTCCATTAATAACAGCCCTTATTATTAACATTAATCCCCCAATATGAAAAAAAGGGAGTGAAGCAATATATAATTCTTCCGAAGTTGAATTAAAATAATTACTAAACTTAATAGCAGAATTAATCAAACTATTTTCGGATTGAATTACTCCTTTTGCAACATCAGTTGTACCGGATGTAAATACAATTAATGAATTATCGATTGGTTCATAATTATTTAAATTGCCGATTTGAAAATTTGTATCAGAATTACTAAATATATATGAACAGTCGGAATACTCAATAAGATTTAACGATTCATTTGTAGTTAATCTGGTGTTAAATAAAACGGGAGTTAATTTTTGGCTTATTAAAACAAAAAAAGTATAAATAAACTCAACTGAATTTTCGTACTGAATGCCAATATTTTTAGTGGGTAAACCACTTAAAAATTTATACTTCTCTTTTCTTATTTCTAATTCATTATAAAACTCTGAATAACTAATTGTTTTATTCTCAGAAATAATAAAAGGGGAATTAATATTCCCCTTTGAATTCTTTTTAATATATTCTATAATTTGATTCATCTTAATTACAATAAAATTCCAATAGCAAATAATAATCCATACAATGCTGAAAGTTTTGCAGTAAGTTCTAAAGTTTTGTTTAAGTCTGTTCCTTTTAATACAAATATCATTCTAATAAGCTTTATTGCTAATGGTAATGATACAAGCGGAAGGAAAATAGTAATACTTTGTTTATAAGTAAAATAAACAACAATAAGAATAGCATAAGATAAAATCATAAAAGTTAAATATTGAATACGGGTAAAAGTCCGTCCAAATTTAACTGCCAAAGTATTTTTACCGGAAACTTTATCTTCATCAATATCACGATAGTTATTTACGACTAATATATTTGTAATTAAAGCCCCAACAGGAATTGAAGCCCAAATTGCTAAACCGCTTAGTTCAAGTGTTTGAGCAAAATATGTTCCAACAGTACCAACAAAGCCAAAAAATATAAAAACAAATATATCCCCAAGTCCATTATAAGCTAAAGGGTAAGGTCCCGCTGTATAAGCTATACCGGCAAAAATTGAAAGAACACCAACTAAAAAAATTACCCAGCCGGCAATATATACTAAATACATTCCTAAAATAAATGTTGTAATAAATGTAAAATAAATTGCAAACTTCATTTCGTTAATTGTTATCAAACCGCTTGCTAAAGCTCTTTGAGGACCTAATCGGGTTTCGCCATCTTTACCGGATAAAAAGTCATATAAATCGTTAACAAAATTAGTTCCTATTTGAATAAGAACTGAGCAAACTAAAGCTGTTAAAAAGGCAAACAAGTTAAATTTACCAACTTGTATTGCTAAAGCAGTTCCAACTAAAACGGGAGCAATTGCTGCCGGTAAAGTTTTAGGTCTGCTTGCTAAAATCCAGCTTTCAAATTTTGAAATATCTTTTACTGCACTATTTGACATAATTTCTATGGTACTCTTGGAAATTTAGAGAAATCTGGTTTACGTTTTTCGTTATATGCATTACGCCCTTCTTGGGCTTCATCGCTCATATAATATAATAATGTTGCATTACCTGCAAGTTCTTGAATACCGGCTTGTCCGTCAAGTTCGGCGTTAAAAGCAGATTTAAGCAATCTAATTGATAAGGGGCTGTGTTGCAATATATCTTTTGCCCAATCTATTCCTTCTTGTTCAAGTTGATCAACCGGAACAACTTTATTAACTAATCCCATTTCCAAAGCTTCTTGGGCATTGTATTGTCTGCATAAATACCAAATTTCGCGTGCTTTTTTCTGTCCAACAAGTCTTGCTAAATAACTTGCACCAAAGCCGCCATCAAAGCTGCCAACTTTAGGTCCTGTTTGACCAAAAACGGCATTATCTGCTGCAATAGTCAAATCACATACAACGTGTAAAACATGACCACCACCAATAGCATAACCGGCAACTAATGCAATTACAGGTTTTGGAATTGAACGAATTTGTTTTTGAACATCAAGAATATTTAATCTTGGAACGCCATCTTTTCCAATATATCCTTTGTCACCTCTAATTTTTTGATCTCCACCGGAACAAAAAGCATATTTACCATCTTTTGCCGGACCGTTTCCTGTTAACAAAATAACTCCAACACTTTGGTCTTCTCTAACTTCATTAAAGGCATCGTATAATTCTTTAACAGTATCGGGTCTAAAAGCATTTCTTACTTCCGGTCTGTTAAATGCTATTCTGGCAATTCCATCTTTTTTATGATAAGTAATATCTTTATATTCTTTTGCAACAATCCAATCTTGCATAAAACCTCTTTTTAAGAAAAACAATTTAATTTATTTTATAGTTTCAAGGAAATTTAATAAATAATTTTCAAATAATGAAGGATTTTCTAAGTGGGGGATGTGTCCGGCTTTGTCAATAATATAATAAGTGGAATACTTAAGTAACTCGTTCATTTGACTATTTATATTTGTAAATTTCGAATCCAAGCTGCCGCTTAATAAAAGTGTTTTTGAATTAATATTATGCAATAACTTCCATTTTGAACTCATATTTCCTTGACTAAATCCAACCATCATATTACTTAATCCAATTACTGAATTGTTTGTACGTTTTTTTATAAGGTTACTTAAAACAATTTCATTTTGTAGTTTTAATGATTGAAAAAGGGGAATATTGTACCAAAACTCAAAAAACTTTTCCACCCCTTCATCTTTTATTTTTTTTGCCAATAATTTGTCGTTATTAACTCTTTCTATTTGTGATTGAGGTTCATTAATTCCCGGAGTTGCACTTTCCAATATTAATGCTTTAATGTTTAAGTTATATGTACTTGCATAAGAAAGTGCAAGTCTTCCACCTAATGAATATCCACATAAAATAAATTTACCCAAACAGATTTTATGGATTACATTATGTAACTGCAAAATTAGGCTTTCTTCGGTATACAAATTTTTATCATCAGGTTTATCACTTTTGCCATGTCCAATTAAATCGATAGCAATTGGATAAAAGTTTAGGTCTAATACTTTTTTAAACAAAAAACTCCAATCATCGGCTTGTCCGGCAAACCCATGTAAAAAAAAGATAGGAGTTAAATTAGAATTATCATTCTCAGGAGTAAGTAAATTCCATCTTATGTTATCAACATTTGTATTAACTAAAGTGCTTTTTAAGTTCATTTATTATTTTAGTTTTGTAAGTATTACGTATTAATGCTGAACTTGTTGAGTTGGTAAATATTTCTAAAACCTTAAAATTATTCTTTACATGTTGGGATTTTAATTGCTCATGCAGATCATCCCAATTGTTAATAATAATATGCTCGCCACCATAAGCGGCAACAATATCTCCCAGGATTAAATTATGAGGCGTTAAGAAATAAGGTTCAAACACTTTACTATTGTTTGCAATAGGAAGCATATTAAAGATTCCACCGCCATTGTTATTGATTAATATAATAGTAAGTGGAATATTATTTAATTTGAGGCATGTTAAACTACCGATATCATGTAAAAACGACAAATCACCTGTAATCAATACGCTTTGTTTGTTAGAAGAATAAGCAATTCCGGCAGCGGTAGCAGTATTTCCATCAATTCCGCTTGCACCGCGATTACTATAAATAACAAGGTTTTTATTTAACTGTCCTGCATAATAATCAATGTCACGCGGAGGCATGCTGTTGGCAAAAATGACATTGCTTGCAATAGGGAGTGCTTTTAATACTTCTAATATTATTTTTCCTTCAAATGGAAAATCAACAGTATTAAAGAAATTAAGTTTTATTTCTTCAATAAAAGTGTTTACTTCTTTTAATCTATTCAGCCATTGTTTATTTGTACTAAGTTCAACTAATTCTAAATAATCAACAACCTGTGATATAAAGCTTTCTTCAGGTACATGAAGAATTAAGTTGGAAGTTTTAGAAGGGTCAAATAATTCACCATGTTCGTTTACAAGAATTTTATATGTATTGGACTTTTCGAAAAACTCTAAAAGATATTTGGAAGTTGGAGTTCTTCCAAACTGAATAATTATATCAAATTCAAACGAATCATCGTCTACGTAATTGGAAATGAAGATAGGGTAATTATTTAATAATAAGTTTTCATAATCGTTATGGGTAAAACGAAATGAAGATAAACCATCAGCAAAAATTGGAAAATTTAATTTTTGGGCTAACACGTAACAATTATTATAGAACTCATCAGAGTAGTTTCCAGGTCCAACAATTATTATCCCTTTCCTTTTTTCTTTAAGCTTATCAAGAAAGGAATTAATTTTTGCAGTAACAATATCGTATTCTTTTTTCTCCGGATAATCGATAATGTGTAGTTTGTGTAAGATTCTATTGTAATAATCCTTATCAATAGTAGTTGTATAGCTATCGGGTTCAAGAGGTTTTGCAAAAGGGAAATTTATATGAACCGGTCCAATATCAAATTTAGAAGCAATAAAAAAAGCTTCTGTTGTTTTAGCAATTAATTCTTCAATGGAACTTTCTGATTCATCAAAATTGGAAAAATTATAAAAATTGCGAATATGATTGCTAAAAATATTTTCTTGGTTGATTGTTTGATTGGCACCGCAGTTGTGTAATTCAGCCGGTCTATCGGCTGTACATATTATCAGCGGAACTCTACTTTGATATGCCTCAATTATTGCCGGATATAACTCTGCAACAGCAGTACCTGAAGTTGTTACAATTAAAACCGGCGAGTTAGTGGCTTTTGCAACACCTAAGGCAAAAAATCCGCTGCTTCTTTCATCTAAAATAATTGTTTTGCGAATCTCTTTTTTCTCCGCCAATGCACATACTAATGGGGTGTTACGTGAACCGGGTGATATTAAAGCATCCTTAACCCCTAAAACACTTAGTCTGTTTATAAAAACAGTACTTAAAAAAAAGTTTTTATTTATATTAATGTTCAATTTTAATTAAATCTATTATTGGAGTAAATTTATTTTCAGTTTCATAAAATTCTTTAACAGAATCAGAACCATCTACAATTCCACAACCTGCATAAGCAGTAAGTGTACAATTTTTTAATAATGCAGAGCGTAAAGCTACGTAAAACTCGGCATCACCAGCAAGATTAAACCAACCTACTAAACCGGAGTACATTCCTCTATCTTCTTGCTCAATCTCATTAATAATGTTAAACGATTTCTCTTTTGGATAACCACAAACAGCAGGAGTTGGAAATATTGAATTTATTATATCAAGTACTGTTTTTCCTTTTTTTAATACAGCATTTATAGGTGTCCATAAATGTTGAATATACTTAAAGTTTTTTACTTTAGGAATTTTGTCATAGTGTAAATTAATAGTTAAGCTGTTTAAGCCATTTATTATATATTCTAAGACTTGGTTATGTTCGTCACGATTTTTTTTATCGTCAAGCAAATCATCATCCATCAACAAAACACCATTGCTTTTTTGCGAAGAACCGGCTAAAGCGTCTGTTTCAAGATAATTATTATGTAAAGATAAAAAATTTTCCGGAGAAGCTCCAAAAAAGAAAGAATTGTTTTTTTTGTATCCAAAAATAGAACAATCTTTATGGTTTTTACCTAACAATCGCAGAAAATTTGTTTTGCAGTCTATTAAATCGCTGTTGGTTAATTTAACCTCTTTTTTACGTGAAATAACAACTTTGGTTATTTCATGTTGAGCAATTTTATTTAATGCAGAATCAATTTTAGCTGACCAATTTTCAATTGATTCGTCATTAACTAACTTGCCGGAAATTTTATTGGTAATATCATTCGATTCAGAAATATCAATTTGTCGTAATAAATTTTTAGTGTCTTCTAATTCATTCAAATTAGTGTTAATAACACAAAAACTTTCATTTTTTATGGATACTAATAAAATTTGAGGTACAAAAAAGTCAACTTCAGAAAAGTCATTCCATAATTCAGAAGAATCATTTGAAAACTTAATTCCACCGCATACTAACGGAATACCACTATTTGAATAAGTAAATTCAATTAAGTCTACAATTTTTTCGAGAACTTTATTAGAAGATACCAAGTCTTTTTTGTTGGAAGTGATTTCTATTTGGGTTTTACCAATTGCTAAAAAATTAGTATTTTTTTCAAAATTATTCCAATAAAAATAATCGGAATTTAATTTATTTATAATTGAAAGAAAATCAATACGGTTAATATTAAAAATGAAGCTTGTGTATAACTTGTTTGTTTTATTAATGTTAACAGAATTTTCAATATTTTTGAGTATTTCAGAAAAATTATACATTATATTAAAGTGGTTAATAAATTAATTTGCTTACAAAAAAATAATTAATATTTTTGACTAATATTTATTATAATTAGAAAAGCTAAAAACTAAAATAGTTAAAATTGAATATAAGAACAATAGTAATAAAAGATAAACAGATTACCGTATCAGTAAGAAAAAGTGCTACTGCAAAACATACAAAATTACAAATGCATCCTGTTAGAGGAATTGAGCTTGTAATTCCCAAAAGACGCAGTTTTGATATTGCAGATTCAATAATTAAAGATAACATAAATTGGATTGAGCAAGTTCATAAGAAAAATAATACATTACAAAATAGATTTTATTTTTTTGGTAAAATTGTTACAATGAAAGAGTATCCCGCACTTTTTTCTGTTCCGGAAGGTTCAGGTCTTTTTGACCAAGAGCCTAAACTTAACGAAAAAAAGTATGATGTTTTTTTAAGAAAAGAAGCTAATAAGTACTTAATAAATAGAATAATTGAACTATCGGAAATACATAAGTTTAAATTTTCGCAAGTTAAAATAAGAAAACTTCTTTCAAGATGGGGAAGTTGTACAAGTAAAAAAGTTATTTCGTTAAACTATAAGCTTATGAAATGCGATCCTGAAGTAATTGATTATGTAATTGTTCATGAACTATGTCATACAGTAGAAATGAACCATTCGCACAAATTTTGGAATTTAGTTTCTAAAATACATCCGGATTATAAAGAACTAAGACAAAGATTAAAAAGTTATTATTATTAAGGGATAAGGTAATGGAAGAATTATATAACGATGATTTAAATTTTGTTCTTATTGAAAAATTAAATGCTGTTTATGATAAAGTGAAAAAAATTAAATCTAATAGTCTGAAAGAAAGTAAACTTACAATCCCACAAATTACAGTTTTGGAAGTTGTTAAGCGAAAAGGAGCCATCCCCTTAAAAGTTATTGGTGAAGAACTAAAAGTTACCGGTGCAAATATTACCTGTATTGTTGATAATTTAGAAAAAGAAAAGTTGATAAAACGCAGCAGCTCTAAAAAAGATAGACGAGTAATTTTGGCAGAGTTAACAGAAGAAGGTGAAAAAAGAGTTAATCAAATTTTTCCAAACTTTAACAAAAAAATGGATGAAGTTTTTAACAACTTAGATAATAACGAAAAACATCAATTACTAAATTTATTAATAAAAATTGATCAGAAATAAAAAATGACGTTTCAAGATAAATTATATAACTTATTTGATCCCAATGATGATCTTGTTTTATCAAAAGATGAATTCTTTGAGATAAATAACAGAAGATATTTGGGCAATAAAACAAAACTAATCCCTTTTATAAAAAACATTGTTAATAGTGAAATAGGAACTATAAGTTCATTTTGCGATATTTTTGCTGGAACTGGTTCTGTTGCTAATGCTTTTAACGATGAAAATGTTAAAATAATTGCTAACGATATTTTGAATAGCAATTATACTGGATTGGCTTGTTTTTTAACAACTACCGAACCCAATTACAGGTTGATAAAGCAAAAAATAGAATACTTAAATAGTCTTGAAACATCATGTGATAACTATTTTTCAGATACTTACGGCAATACTTACTTTAGCTATATTGTTGCAAAAAAAATTGGTAATATTAGAAATGAAATCGATAATATATCTGAAGATACAAATGAAAAAAATATTTTTTTAACATCTTTGGTTTATGCCATTGATAAAATTGCCAACACAGTTGGTCATTATGATGCTTACAGAAAAGTTGATCAATATAAGGATAAATTTAAACTTTTAATTCCTAAAATTGAATCCTCAAAGAATATAAATAATATTGCTTTTAAGCAAGACGCAAATTCCTTAGCTGAAAGTATTTATTCTGATGTTGTTTATTTAGATCCACCATATAATTCAAGACAGTATAATAGTGCATATCACCTTCTTGAAAATTTAGTGATGTGGCATAAACCAAAGGTGTTTGGTATATCGAAAAAAATGGATTTAAGTAATACTAAAAGCAAATATTGTAACAAAGAAGCATTTTCAGCTTTTAGTGATTTAATTAATAAACTGAGTTGTAAATATATTCTGGTTTCTTACAACGATAATGGTAAAAAATTGCACTCACGTTCTAATGCACTAATTTCTGATAGAGATATTATTGGACAATTAGAAAGAAGAGGTGAAGTTAAAATATTTGAAAAAGATTATAAAGCATTTTCTACTGGAAAATCGAAGTTATCAGAAGTTAAAGAAAGATTATTTTTGTGCAAAGTTGTGAGGTAAGATGAAAAAAGCATGGTCAATTTCAACAACTCTTAGAAATCCTGATAGATTTATTAGTTTTTTGAAGATACTAAAACAATTGGAAGGTTAAATTTGGGATATAAACTCACAAAAGAAATTTCAAATTCTACTCATACAGAATAGACTATATGGTTTTGGAAGTAATCAATTTCTTAATAGTTTAAGCAAACAAGATGCTGATTTAATAACTAATGTTAGTAAACCGATATCTTACGAAAAGGCTGAGGAAATATTTAATCTAAAAAACTATGAAGATTCAGCAATGCGAGGTAGACAATCCATAAATCCATTAAAAAAGCTTGGTTTTGTATCTATTGTTGATTCAAGAATAGTTATTAATGAAGTTGCTAATAGACTTATTGCTGATAATTATGATCTGGGAAATGTGTTTTTTCATTGTTTTCTAAAATGGCAAATTCCAAATCCGCAAAGCAAAGATTATAAAATAGAGGATGGATATGATATTATACCATTTATTGGAACTTTAAAACTTTTTTCAAAACTTAAAGAGCTATTTGCTGTTCAAGGAATTGAATTTAAGGGTTTAACTAAAGAAGAGTTTAATTATTATGTCCCAACATTGATAAACTATTCAACTATTGATAGTACTGCAGAAAGTATTTCAGAAATTAGAACAAAAGCTAAAAAGTACAAAGGTACGGAAAAGAGACAATTTCTTGAGAACTGTTATTTACAACATGTGAAAGATTTTTTTAGTCTGGAAAATGATAAAGAAATTAAAAAAATGGTTCGTAATTTAAGAGATTATGGAGATAATATCTTAAGATATTTTCGATTAACACGATACTTTTATTTAAGGGGAAACGGTTATTATATTGATGTTGAACCAAGACGAATTATTGAGATTAATGAACTGCTGAAAAATTTTTCTGGTCAAAGTTTACAGTTCCCAAATCTACAGACCTACAATTTGTTTTTACAAGATTTTAACAAGCCCGAATTACCATGGCAAAAAACAAATCAACAAAAAGAGATTATTACTCAAATAAAAGATGAAATTGAGAAATTAGTTCAAGAATATGAAATTGAAGGTATACAAATAAAACCTGTTACTGAAGAAACTAACCATGTGCTTGAAAAGTATATTGATTATCTTCGCTCAATTAGAAAAGATGTACAGAGTAAAATTTTATATAAAGTTTCTCAATCGATAGACCAGTTGATTGAATATATTAAAAGCTTAAAAGAAATAAATAAACATCCTAACAAATCGTTGGAACTTGAAAAATTAGTATCTTATGGAATGTATGCTCAAATGATGCTTTAAGGATAATCCCAAATTATCCTGTTGGTGATGATTATGAGCCTATTTATTTTGCACCTGCAAACAAACCAGATATTGAGTGCTATTATGATACTTTTAATGCTATCTGTGAAGTAACTATGCTGAAAAGCAGAGACCAGTGGTTTAATGAAGGGCAGCCTGTAATGAGACATTTACGTGATTTTGAGAATGAGAATAATAAAGAAACTTATTGCATATTTATTGCACCAACTCTTCACAGAGATACATTAAATACTTTTTGGTTTGCAGTTAAATATGAATATGAAGGTTCTCCACAAAATATTATTCCTTTGACTATCAACGATTTTATTTGTTTATTAGAAAAGCTTGTTGAATTAAAGAGTAAGAACATTAAATTGTCTCATATACAGATTAAAGAATTGTTCAAAAGTATTATTGGTGCAGCAAAAAATGAAAATTCAGTTACCACTTGGTTTGAAAAAATCCCAGTGCATATAAGTGATTGGGGCTCGAACTTGTTAGGGAATAAAAATGAAAATTAATTCAATTTATTTAGATAATTGCGAAAATGTGTTAGAAAAGCTAATTGATGAAAACTCAGTTTCATTAGTATTTGCCGATCCGCCTTATAATTTATCCGGCAACGGACTTTCTTTGAAGGGGAATAAAACGGGCGGGGATTGGTATATGGTGAACGAAGATTGGGATAAAATGAGCGATGAACAATACTATTCTTTTACAGTCTCGTGGATAAAAAAATGCAAAAGAGTACTTAAAGAGAATGGTTCAATTTATATCTCTTGTACTTTCCATAATATTTCCGAAATAATTTCTGCACTAAAAGCAAATAATTTTAAAATCAATAATGTAATTACTTGGCAAAAAACAAATGCTATGCCGAGTTTAACAAAACGTATTTTTACTCATTCAACTGAGTTTATTATTTGGGCAGTAAAAGGTAAAAATTGGATTTTTAATTACGAAGAACTTAAGGTTATTAACCCCGAAAGACAACTCGATGGTTCTTTAAAACAGATGAGAGATGTTTGGGCTATTCCAATATCTCAAGGTGTTGAGAGAATTAAAGGCGAAAATGGGAGAGCTTTACATCCAACCCAAAAACCGGAAGAACTTTTAAGACGGATAATAATAGCTTCAAGTAATGAAGGAGATATTGTTTTAGATCCTTTTTTAGGAAGTGGAACAACGGTTGTTGTTGCGAAAAAATTAAAACGAAATTTTATTGGTATAGAAAAAAACGAAATTTATTTTAGGGCAGCGGAAAAACGACTTGATAATATTGAAGAGACGTTAAATTTATAATCTAAAAAAAGCCCCGAAAAATTTCGGGGCTTTTTTGTGTATCAAGCTGTTTTTCTATCTTCGTAAAAATAAAGCGGTTTTGCTTTATCTACAACTACATCTTTAGTAATCAAGCATTTTGTAACATTATCCATATTGGGTAATTCGTACATAATATCAAGTAATAAATCTTCAACAATACTTCTTAATGCACGGGCACCTGTTTTGCGGGCAATTGCCTGTTTAACAATTTCTTCTAAAGCAAAAGAATCAAATTGTAAATCAACACCTTCCATTTTGAACAATTTTTGATATTGCTTAATAATGGCATTTTTAGGTTGTGTTAATATATTTTTAAATGCTTCGTTATTTAATGCATGCAAAGGTGCAATAACAGGAAGTCTGCCGATTAATTCAGGAATTAATCCATATTTTAATAAATCTTCAGGCTGAGCCATTTGCATTAATTTTTCTTTATCAACTTTTTTTGCATCAATTTCGGATGTAAATCCCATTGAATTTTTATTAATTCGTGAAGCGATAATTGGTTCAATACCATCAAACGCCCCGCCAACAATGAACAATATATTTTTGGTATTAATGTTTATTAAACTTTGTTCGGGATGTTTTCTGCCACCTTTTGGAGGAACACCGGCAACAGTACCTTCAAGAATTTTTAATAATGCCTGTTGAACGCCTTCACCAGAAACATCGCGAGTAATTGAAGTGCTTTCGCTTTTACGAGCTATTTTATCAATTTCATCAATATATACAATTCCTTTTTGTGCTCTTTCCAAGTCATAATTTGAAGCTTGTAAAAGTCTAACAAGTACGGTTTCAACATCATCACCAACATAACCGGCTTCGGTTAATGTAGTAGCGTCTGCAATTGCAAAAGGAACATCTAAAATTTTTGCTAATGTTTGAGCTAATAATGTTTTACCAACACCGGTAGGTCCCATTAACAAAATATTGCTTTTTTCTATCTCAACGTCATCTAAATCAATTAATGATGTTTGTGAGTTAACACGTTTATAATGATTGTAAACAGCAACAGAAAGTATTTTTTTTG
Organism: Melioribacteraceae bacterium; assembly: GCA_963663265.2. Lineage (GTDB taxonomy): Bacteria > Bacteroidota > Ignavibacteria > Ignavibacteriales > Melioribacteraceae > JAEXOD01. The sequence goes on along the minus strand of CAXXXM010000002.1, from coordinate 519,483 downwards.
CTTTATCTTGACCAATTACAAATTCATCTAAATTCTTTTTAAGTTGTTCGGGAGTAAGAGTATCTCTTCCTTTAGAAGCTTTGGTTGAATAAGCGGCTAAGTTGTTTTTTAAGATATCAACGCTGGTTTTAACGCAAATATCGCAGATATACACATCAGGACCGGCAATCATACTTGAAACTTCAGAAGCTTCTCTACTGCAGAATGAACATTTTATTGTTTTGCTTTTGTTGTTATTATTATTGCTCATAAATAGTATTATTTATAATTAATTAAAAAGTTACGTGATTTATCAACTAATAAGGAGTTTGGAAATTTCTCTAATAGTCTTTGAAAACATATTTTTGCGTTATCTTTATCAGATAACCCAAAATAATATAAATTAGCTAACAAATATAATGATTTATCAGCAAAGATGTTCATATTTTCATTATTGCTTAAATTTTCTAAAATTTTTACCGATGTTGTATAATCGTTTATGGCAATTAACATTTTGGCGTAACTATATAAGGATAAATCTTTTAGAAAGAATAAATCCTCATTTTTGCTCAATTCTATGAAAATATCTGCTGCAGCTTTAAACTTTTTTTGGTTGGCAAACATTTCGGCTTGAGCATATTTTAACAATAATAAAGAATCTGCACGTATAGCATTAATTGTAACTAACAGACTTAAAGCATCGTTAGCTGCATTTTGATTCAAATCTTTTGATACTTCAGTTAGTTGCTTTATACAGTTTTCAATATCGCCTTGCCAAAAAGTTATTTTTGCCAGTAATAAATCTGTTTGTTTTAATTCGTCAGAAGAAACTCGCTTAAAAATCTTTATCTTATTCAAATGCTCTTTAGCTTTTTGTAAATTATCGTTTTGAATTTCGATATCCGCTAATTCAAAAAAAGCTTTGCCGGCATAGTTAGTATAAGGATGTTTATTAGTTAGTTCGGTAAAATATTTAATTGCAGAATCTTTATCGTTTAATCGGTTTTTATAAATGTTGCCAATGTTAAACATTGCTTCGTTGTTTATTTCTTGATCAGCTTTATATTCATTAATTATTTCAATATAAGTATTAATAACTTTTGAATATTCGCCTGAACCGATTGTATCAATAGTTGAAAAATCTTTCCAATTATTATTGTTATTGTGATATCTATAATCTAATTCTAACAATAAAGCTCTTGCATAGCCTAATTTAGCAGCTCCAGCAAATGGTGTAGTGCTGTAATTGTTTATTATGGTATTATACCCAATAACAGCATATTCAAATTCTGATTCATTTAATGCTGATTGAGCAAAATTAAAAATTTGCGAGCCATTTGAATTAGAAAGTTTATCCCAAATTAATACATTTTGATATGCCGATTTGTAATCGTTATTTTGTTGATATACATAAGCAGCCAAGTCGTAAAATACGGGATTTTCGTCGTTATCATCAATATATTCGTTAATAACTTTTATTGATTGATTAAATGCTTCAAATTGCATAAGGAAAGAACTTATTCTGCCCTTAATAATACTTACTTGATTTGGCTGTTTTAATAAAATATTACAAAACTGTTTTGTAGCTTCGCCATATTTCATAGTAATTGAGTAAAGGTTTGCCAATTCTAAAGCAAAACTTGTTTTATCAGAAGAAATATCGCTCCCTTTTTGCAATATATTAATTGCTTCATCAAAGGCTCGGTTTTGAATGGCATAATTTGCAATAATTCTGTAAGCGTTTATATCATCGCCTTGTTTTGTTAATGCATCATTCCAAATTTTGAATGCTTCTTCTTGTTTATTCATTAAATAATATGTTGAGCCAAGTAAACCGGATAAGTTGATATCATTTTTATTTCTGGTTAACATTTCTTTAATAATTTTTGCAGAGTTGTCATATTCTTTTAAATTTATATAACATCTATTTAAACCATCAAAATAGAAATAATTTGACGGCTTGGTATTATAAAGTTCAAAGTAAATATTTTTTGCTTTATCAAAAATATTGGCTTGTTCGTAGCTTTGGGCAAGTCTAAATTTATTGTTTAAATTGCCATTTTGAGCATTAATGTTTATAAAACACAAAATAAAACAAATTGAGAATAAGAAATATATTTTAGTCATAATTAAAAATATTTTGAATCAAAAATGTTACCAATACCCATAATTAAATTGGGGTCAAAAGTTTTTTTTATTTTCGCAAATTGTTCAATAATTTTTTCACCAAACATTAAAATTAAATAGTCGTGTTTTAATTTACCTATACCATGTTCAGCAGAAATTGTTCCATCATAGTCTAATGCAAAAATACATAATTGCATGTAAACTTCTTTTGCAATTGCTAATTGTTCATTATTTGTTGGCAGCATATTAAGGTGCAAGTGAGAGTTGCCAAAATGTCCATAAGCAACATAATTAATATTATTTTTTTCTACTAAGTCAATTGCTTTGTTGTAAAATCCTATAAAACAGTCTTGTGGAACCGCTAAGTCAGTACCAACTTTTGTTAAATTATGTTTAGATATATATTCACTTACCTTTGATGATATTGCATGTCTAAATTGTTGGAATTTTTTTCTGTCTTCTTTGTTTTCAGCTATCCAGGCAGTTTCAAGGTTTATATTATTTGTTTCGAATAACTGAATGTATGAGTCAACCACTTCATCATAATTGTAATAAGTATCCTGTTCAAGCCACAAAGCAGCTTCAACTGAATTTGGAATTTGCGGATACTCATTTTGCAAAAACTCTAAAGATTTCTTATCAAAATATTCAATAGCAGAAGGGGAGAGTTGACCTCTTTTTTTTGAGATGTTTATTAAACTATCAACAAAACTAAGTGCCTTGTTTGTTTTTTCAAAAAATATAACTGTTGAAAAGAAATTTTGTGGCAAATCTAATAATTTGAACTTGATTTCGTAAATAATTCCAAGTGTGCCTTCAGAACCAATAAACAGATCAATTAAATCCATATTAGCTTTGCAATAATAGCCCGCAGCATTTTTTGAAACACAATATTCCAAATCCGGTATATCAAACGAGGCTAAAGTATTATTAATATAAAACTCAAAGTGATTTTTATTTGCAAAAACTTTACCTCTGCTTATAGAAAACTTTTCACCATTAGGTAAAATTATTTTTAACTGCTCAACAAAATTTCGCGTTGAACCAAATTTAAAGGTTCTGGCACCGCTTGCATTTGTGGCAACTGTAGAGCCGATAAAACAGTTTTGTTCGGTTGGGTCGGCGGGATAAAATAACCCCATACTTTCAACTGTATCCTTAAAATCGCTCAAAATAACACCGGGTTCAACAATTGCGTACTTTTCGTTACAGTTTATTTCAATTGTTCTATTTAGCTTTTCCGTTGATATTACAATTCCACCTTTTGGTACCCTTGCACCTGTTAGAGATGTGCCATTACCTGAAACTGTTATTGTTGTTTTTGTTTTGTTACATTCCAAAACAATTTGCTGAATCTCTTCTGCATTTTTAGGGATATAAACAGCCGTGCAATCTCCCTTAATATTTGCGGCATCAACTAAATAAGATTGTATCGAATCTGGATCAGTCTTAATTATCATTCTTTAATAATGTTATGTTTTACCATAATCTTTTTCCAAGTATCCATATCAAGTTCTTCCGATTCATCAATTAGCATAATTGGAATATCTTCATCAATTTTGTATCTTCTGCGTGTTTTTTCATCAGTTGAAACTAATGTGTTGTCATCAAGTACTAAATCGGCATGTGAAAGGGGACAACATAATATATCTAATAATTCTTTGCTTATCATTTAAATTCTCCGATAAAATTCTTCTAACTTGTTCTAAAATAAAATATAAAGTTAAATAAATTATTATTTAAAAGTAAGGGATTTATTTAATTGTTCAATTACATTATCTAAATTGAAAAGTCCAATTATTTTCTTATATTAAGTATCGGCTTATGTTTTAATAAAATCAATTCATTAAAATATTAACAATAATCCAGGGTACGAATTGTTAAACTCAACAAAAAATAATAAAAATATTATCGGTTTTTTTGTGTTTCAATTAATTTGGTGGGGCTTGTTTTATTTAAATGAATGTGGATCAGCTGAAGGCTTTTATTTTAGTTCTTACGACAGTGAAAACTTGACATATTTTGTAAGCCCTCTATCTACCATTATTGGATTTGTATTAACAACATGTTACAAGTTTACAAACTATAACAAAAAATTAGTGCCAAAGAAATACAGCGAAAATTTAGTTTGTATAGCCGTTTTAGCTTTAAGTTATACTCTAATATTTTCTATTTTGGGATCAATTTTATATTTGCTCCAATTTGTAAAATTAGATTATGCAAAACATACCTTCTATGCTTTTCGGACGGTGAATTTATTTGGTTTATTCATAATGTTTTTTACTTGGTTTTTGATAGATGTGTTGGTTAAAAACTACAAAAATAAAATAATATCTACAAATATGAATAATCAAAGTATTGTCAATAAATATTTCGCAGACGAATATTATATATTGTTTGTGCTAATATTTTGGATATCGTATGGATTTATTGGTTATTATTTGGTAAGACATGATTGGTTTACTGGAATAGAAACATCTGATACGAAAATTGGTATGCTTATTCCTGTTAGAGTTTTTTTTGGTATTCCAATGATGATTGCTTTTAAGTTTCTTGTGATTAGATTATTAAATATACATAAAAGCCTTCCACTAATTGTAATAAGTGCTGTTTGTTTTGGAGTCTTTTTTAGTAATACAACTGGATGGTTTTTTGTGTTTTTTGAACAATTGTTTGATTTTCAGGACTCCACTTGGGTCTATTTACTTGAATTGGGAATAAGTTTTTCAGCTTCTCTTTATGATATATTTCTTTTCTTATCTCTTGCCTCTATATTATTTCTTCAAACATGCCAAATAAAATATTATGAGGATTTAGCCGAATAAGAATAAAAGCAACATTTAATTTCTGCACAAAACTATTTGCATTATTATTTTTTTTATGTATCTTAAAATTACTTACACTAAAATTAAGAAAAGAAAACTCTATGAAACTTAAAATAAGAAATAAGAGAGTATTCAATTTTTATTTGCTTCAATTATTGGGCTGGGGATTAGTGTTTGTTTATAATTTAAGAGAAATAAATACTAATTTATTTAGTATTTATGGTTTGGGGCAAGATTTTGCATTCTCATTCTGGTATTGCTTTACCGGCTTCCTCTTTACAATTCTGTTACGTTATATAATTAAAACTACAAAGCTGATGGAAAAAGATATTTTGGTAATTTTATCTTCAATTTCTATTATCACAATAATAAGTACAATTTTATGGTTATTAACAGTAATAAATACAACAGAATTGTTTTATAAAACTAAAAACAGTTTTTTAATAAGAATTTCAAATAATAATGTTTTGTTTTTGTTTACTTACGAACTTTTTATTTGGACTGCTTTATACTTTTTGATAAGAAAGTATTTGGAAAATAAAAAGTTAACTGTTGAACTCAAACGTGTAGAAAACAATATCAGAACTTTGAATACAAATTTCCGTATTTGTAAATATGAACCAACTTTAATTTTTACTACATTAAAATCAGTACTATCAACAGTAAATATTGACCTTCATAAAGCTAAAGAATTTATTACAATGTTTGCCGGATTTGTTTATAAATCAAATAATGAGAAATTGGTAAGCAATAATTATAAACAAGTAGTTTCATATGTAAAAATTTTGGAAAGGTTTTTTGAGGGGAGATTTGCTTGTAGGATTCGCAAACACAAAATATTTGATGAGAAATTGTTTTGTTCTGTACCATTTCACTATATAATTGGAAATATACTAAACTATGCGTTAGAAAATAATTACCAAAATATTAATCTTGATATTGATTTGCAAAATGAAGAGAGTACTTTCTTGATATCTTTTTCATTAGAAGCGAATAGGCTTGATAAAATGTTTTCGTTTAAGGAATTTCTATATCCAGGGTTAGCAAGAATAATAAATAGTAATTTACAATATCATTATTGCTATGAATTTATATCAGATGAAAATAAATTCTCAATTGTATTAAGAATCAATGATTTGGAATTATTATGAAAAATAAAGGGAGAAGATTTTTACTTTTTAATGTTGCCCAGTGGTGTTTCTTTGGTATTGTTTTTTTTATTGTTGCTTTATTTCAAAAAGATACTTTTTCAATTATAAATGTTTTGTTTGTTGTAGTGGTGGGTTCCTTATTAAGCTTTGTTTTAAGAGTAATTTATAAAAAGGTTAAAATTATTAAAAAAGGAATCTGGTTATATATACCGTTTATTCTGGTTTGCTCTATTGGCTTGGGATTTTTGTGGAATCTGCTTTATGTGCTCCTTTTTTCTAATTCTTTAATAACAGATATAACTATTTTTACGGTCTATTTTTTTATATGGAGCTGCTTTTATTTTGGAATTAAATTTTATTATAAAAACGAATTATTAAAAAAAGATATTGAGCACTTAAAAAAGAATTATGATAATTCTTTTGTAAAAAATAATTTGGCTGTAAGCTTAATTAGCAAATCACTTTATTCAGTCCAAGAATTAGTAAAACACGATATGCTGTTAGCGTTAAACAAAATGGATTCATTTATTAGTATATATCAAAGTTATTATGACGATGATAGTGAGTATTGCAAAATTAAAGATGAAGTCGATTTAATGAATAAGTACTTATCGATAGAAAAAAGAAGATTAGGAAAAAATTTGGATTTTGTAATTAATTTTGATTTGCAAATAGCAAATGAAAAGATTTCAAAGTTTTTTATTTATGCGTTGTTGGTTAATGTTTTAGAATGCGAGTATAACGTTTTTCCGGTTGACATTGACATTTGTATTGACATGTTTGATTCCAAAATTAAAGTTGAATCAATTTTAAGAGGAGAATTTTACAAGGTAATTAAGAATAAAAGACGATTTGTTAAATTTTTAAATATAGAAAATATTCAAACAAGGTTAAATTATATTTATAAAACAGATTATTCAATTAAAATTGAAGAATCCATTGATTGCATTCAAATGAAAATTATTGTAAAGCGGATTAATTAAAAATTAGTATTTATTTTGTTAATACAAGTTGTTTTGAAAATTAGTATAAGTGTTAAATCATATCCTTTTATTTTAAGTGAATTATGGCAAAGGGTCGTAACCGCTCCCTCCCCAAGGATGGCAGCGAAGTATTCTTTTTAGTCCTAAATATCCTCCTTTAAAAAACCCATATTTCTTTAATGCTTGTAAAGTATATGTAGAACATGTTGGGGTAAAACGGCACATTGGTGGTAATAATGGAGAAATGGCAAGTTGATAAAATCTTACAATAACAATAAATGGGAAGGCTAAAATTTTTGCAAATATCTGAAACGCTTTTTTCATGTTAATTTTTGAATTGTTGCAGTTAATAACTATTTTAAATATAAACAAATTATTTAACAAATTAAGTTCTAATAATTAGTAAATGAGTAATTGATGAAGTTAATAAAGCAAATAACTTTTTCTATTATAATTCTTACATCTGTATCGTGCAGCAAAGATTCTGAGCCTGTAACATCTAATCAAATTGCCTGAAGAATTAAAAGGGGGTAACTATACCAACGCAATGACCGGACAAAACTACTCACTTGCCAGTAGTATTTATTTAGGGGCTTATGAATGTTTAATTGTTTATAGGCGAGGAATAATTGAATAGCCGTTTTAATAATTTTGAATGTTTAATTCTTAATTTTTAATGATTGAATAGCCGTTTTAATAATTTTTAATGTTTAATTCTCAATTTTTAATGATTGAATAGCCGTTTTAATAATTTTTAATGTTTAATTCTCAATTTTTAATTTTATCCGCCTGTGGTGGATTGAATAGCCGTTGAAGAAAAAAGGCTTTCAACGGCTTTTTGCTTGATATAAAGATATTTTGGTCGTTCATTCTTGTTACTTTGTCACGCGTTTCTTAATCCAGTCTCAAGTCTTTGGTCTCAAGTTTCTATGTTCTTGTTTAAAACCAAAAAAGCCTGACTTAAACGTCAGGCTTTTTTTTGAGAGGCGGCGATCGGATTCGAACCGATGAATAAAGGTTTTGCAGACCTTCGCCTTAGCCACTTGGCCACACCGCCGTATAACAAAAAATCCACTATAGCGTGGATTTTGGAGAGCGGGAAACGGGGCTCGAACCCGCGACATCAACCTTGGCAAGGTTGCGCTCTACCACTGAGCTATTCCCGCATAACATAAATGTTATATTTAGGATTACTAATATAATATCAATATTTTATTAAATCAACTAAAAAATAAAAAAGAATTAATTATTTTCTTGAACCATGTATAAAACCTCTATACGGGCGGGAATGATGTACAGTTACAAAGGCTTCGTTATCTATCGATTCAATTATTTGCATTACTTTTTTAAAGTCTCTTCTACGAATTATTATTAATAATATTGCAACTCCACCTCTACCTCCTTCTCCCGGAATTAATGTAACTCCAAAATTAGAAAGGCGTAATGTATCTGCAATTTTATCAGTAGCGTATTTAGAAATTATATTTAGCTGAACAAATCCAAGTGCAATTTTTTCTTCTACGGTTATCCCTAATATATTTCCAATGGCAAACCCAATTGAATAACCAAAAAGATTTATTGTTTGATCCATATGCTGTACAATATGTCTCATAGCAAAAATCCAGATTAAAACTTCAAAAAATCCAGTTAATGCTGCAAAATACTTTTTGCCTTGATTAACTAAAATAATTCTGAACGTCCCAACGGTTACGTCACAAATACGCATGCACATAATAATAAATGCACCTAAAAGAGCTTCAATCATAAATTTCCTATTTATTTGTAAAACACTTCTTAATTTAATAAAATAAATTATATCTTTAAGGTTTAAATTTACAAAATATTTGGAATTATGAGCGAATATTACAAAGAATTATTGATTGAAAGATTACGCGAAAAAGGGATTAAAAACGAAAAAGTATTAGAGGCAATGAAAAGAGTAGATAGGGCTGAGTTTTGCATTGATGCTATGAAAAGTCATGCTTACGAAGATACAGCATTGCCTATTGGATGTGGTCAGACAATATCGCAACCTTATACAGTTGCATTTATGACAGAAGCATTGAATCTAAACCAGGGGGATAAAGTTTTGGAAATTGGTACGGGTTCGGGTTATCAAGCTGCTATTTTATACGAATTGGGAATGAAAGTTTTTACAATTGAAAGGCAGCGTGATTTATATACTGAAGTGTCAAAATTGTTTGATAAATTGGATATTAGAATTGCCTCAAAATGGGGTGATGGAAGTATTGGCTGGAATGAATATGCCCCTTATGATGGTATTATTGTTACTGCCGGTGCCCCAAATATTACTAAATCGCTTGTTAAACAGTTAAATGTTGGTGGCAAGTTGATTATTCCGGTTGGTGATAAACAAAATCAAATTATGCATATTATTACTAAGGTAAATGATAAAGATTATAAACTTAGAAAAGTACCTAATTTTAAGTTTGTTCCATTAATTGGCTTTGATGGATGGGAAGAAAAGTAATTGTTATTGCAGGTCCAACAGGTAGCGGTAAAACTTTTGTTGGAATTAATCTTGCTAAAATGTTTAATACCGATATTATCTCTGCAGATAGCAGGCAGATTTATAAATATTTTGATGTTGGGACTGCCAAACCAACAAAAGACGAACTGTCCGAAATAAAACATCATTTTATTGATTATTTAGAGCCTAAAGAAGATTACAATGTAAGTCGATATGAAAAAGAGGTATTATCAAAAATTGATGAACTTTACAATGTTGGCAAAATTCCAATTATTGTTGGTGGCTCAGGTTTATATGTTAAAGCGGTTACCGATGGAATTTTTGATGATGTTCCAACAGATGAAGTTTTAAGAAAAAGATTTAAAGACACAATTGAAAACTATGGTGCCGATCAATTATTGGAACAATTAAAAATTGTTGATCCAATTTCTGCTGAAAAACTTCTACCTCAAAACTGGAAAAGAATAATGCGTGCTCTTGAAGTTTTTTATTTAACAGGAAAAACCATTGGTGAGTGGCAAAAAGAACACACACGAACTATTGATTTAGATTTTGAAATTTATGGATTAAATTGGGATAGAGAAACTCTTTATAAAATGATTGAAGAAAGAGTTGATAAAATGATACACGACGGACTGGTTGAAGAAGTTAAAAGTTTATTATCCAAAGGATATTGCAGAGATTATAATTCTTTTAATACAGTTGGATATAAAGAAATATTGGAATTTATCGATAATTTTATATCTTTGGAAAGAGCAGTTGAGCTAATTAAAAGAAATACAAGAAGATATGCTAAAAGACAAATGACATGGTTTAATGCTGATAAAAGAATTAACTGGATTAATATTAAATCTAAAAATGATTTAGTGAAATTAAGTGAAAATATTTATAGTAAATTTTAGTAGATTATTAAAAAAATATAGATGGAGTAGTAATGTTTGAAGAAAAAATAAAATTGTTAGGTGGATATAAAGAAAGATCAGAGAATTTACGAGGTTATCTTTAAATTACCTAATAAAGAACTTCAAATAATAGAACTGAAAAACAAAACAGAATTACCCGGCTTTTGGAACGACCAAAAAGGTGCTCAAAAAATATTGCTTGAAATTAAAAGTCTTGAAGACTGGGTACTTTTATGGAATGAATTAGATACAAAAATTAATGAAACTAACGATTTTATTGAACTTGCTGAAGCCGAGCAAGATAGTTCGTTAGAAGTTGATATTGATAATGAATTATCATCGTTAGAAAGAATGATAGGTGATTTAGAGTTTAAGAGTATGTTAAGCGGTAAGGATGATGATAAAAATTGTATTTTAACAATTCACTCCGGTGCCGGTGGAACAGAAGCTCAAGATTGGGCAGAAATGTTAATGCGTATGTATTTACGCTGGGGTGAGCAAAATTCATTTAAAATGGCAATTTTAGATATTTTAGATGGCGATGGTGCAGGAATAAAGAGTGTAACCATTGAAGTAACAGGTCAATATGCTTATGGTTATTTAAAAGCTGAAAACGGAGTTCATAGGTTAGTTCGAATTTCACCTTTCGATTCCAATAAACGCAGACATACTTCGTTTGCTTCAGTTTTTGTAATTCCTGAAGTAGATGATACTATTGAAATTGATATTAACATGGCAGATATTAGAGTTGATACATACCGTTCGGGTGGAAAAGGCGGACAGAATGTGAACAAAGTTGAAACAGCGGTTCGTTTAACCCATCTTCCAACTGGTGTTGTTGCCGCATGCCAAAGTGAAAGATCTCAAGGGCAAAACAAACTTAATGCAATGCGTTTGTTAAAGTCTAAATTATATCAAATTGAACTTGAAAAACAAACTGCCGAGCTTGAAGAAGTTGAAAAAAGCAAAATGAAAATTGAATGGGGCAGCCAAATCCGTTCTTACGTTTTTCATCCTTACAATATGGTTAAAGACCACCGAACTGATGAGGAAACTTCTAATACTCAAGCTGTTATGGATGGTGATATAAATATTTTTATTAAGTCTTTTCTTCTAAAATTTACTCAAAATTGAGGTGGTTATGCAGAGAGTCTTTAAAAAGGGAATGATTATTACACAAGAAAAAGAGAATAATGATGAATTATATATACTTATGGAAGGGAAAGTTGGTATATATAAGGGGAATATTTTGATAAAAGAGTTTGATAGAATGGGGACAATAATTGGCGAAATGAGCGTTATTTTAGGTTTACCTCGAACAGCTACTATCCGAGCAACTACTGATGTAAAATTAGTTGTTTATAAAGCTGATCTTGATAGCTTAATTAAAAATAATCCTGATATTATTAAAAAAATTGTTAGAAGTCTTGCCGAAAGATTAAAAGATATGACTGACGATTATTATTATCTTTCGGAAAAAATGTATGTTGAGAAAAAGTAAAACAGGGAAATTTTATGAAATTTTACACCGAACATTTATGGTTTAACACTTCAAAAAAAAGAGAGTATATAAATATTACTTCTGAAGTTGAAAAAGCTTTGGTTAAAAGTGGAATTAAAGAAGGAATGATTTTAGTTTCTGCAATGCATATAACAGCGGGTGTATATGTTAATGACGCTGAATATGGCTTGATACAAGATATTGATGAATGGTTAGAAAAAATTGCTCCATTTAACATTAATTATAATCATCATAACACAGGCGAAACAAATGGTGACGCACATCTAAAAAGCTTGTTAGTACATCATGAAGTTATTGTTCCGGTTACAGAAGGAAAGTTGGATTTTGGTCCATGGCAGCAGGTTTATTATGCCGAGTTTGATGGAAAAAGAAGAAAACGAGTGCTAATTAAGGTAATGGGAGAATAATAAAATGAAGATTAAGTATTTTGGAGTTGTTTTATTTTTGTTTACTGCGTTGATTGTTAAAGGACAAAATGAGAGCGTAAACTTATGTAATAAAGGGGAATGGTTGTTCTTAGATAGTACGGACTTAAGATTGGGTAAACATCATACACAGCATAACGAAATATTTGGTAAATACGCTTGTGGTTATAATAAGTATATCTTAGAAGCGATTGACTCAATTCAATCAAAATTTCCTGACGGGGGTGGATATTTTATTGGATTAAAAGCCGATCCTCCCGAATCTCCAATTGGGTATGACTTATCTTTGTTTGGTAAGCCTTTACTTAAGGCACCACGTACAACAAGTTATTGTAGTGGTTCTTCTTACGCAGCATTTATTGAAGCTTTAAATTTAATTTATAAAGATTCAAATAAAACCTTGTCTAATGAAAATTACGAAGCAATGCGTATGCAGGAACTTGATAATAGTAGAAGAGAAGATAAAGTAAAGTTTTGGGGAAATTGGAATGCTGATGGTTATGGTAACCATTTTGCATTAGTTCAATATTCAAAAATGGGTGAAGTTATTGAACCAAAAGATGCAAGACCCGGTGATTTTATGAATATTTCTTGGAAAAGTGGAAATGGACATTCGGTTGTTTTTTTAGGTTGGTATGTTGATAGTGATAAAGATACTAATGCTGTTTTTTGGAGCAGCCAAAAGGGTACTAATGGATTAGCGGATTTATTTGTGAATATAAATTCAATAGCAGAAGTTAAATTTGTAAGATTAGTTAATCCTGATTTTATTTTTTATAATAAGTTTGATAATAATGTTGACTATAAGATAAAAGGAAATACAATAGAGTTTTAATTATGAAAAAATATATTCAATTAATCTTTCTGATTGTTTTAATAATTAGTTCTACTTGTTATTCGCAAACCCCAACAAAATTTGCCGGTTTTAGAGCTTCAAGAATTTTACAAAGTTACCCTAATAATCAGTTCCCAAACGCCAAGTATTGGGAGCGTGCAGGAAATTTTATAGCGTCAAAATTTACTGATGCTGAAAAAACTGGTATTTGGATTGTAAGTTTATATATTGATAATGGCGAAACTCAAGTAAATTTTCCAAACCCGGGCGGGTACTATTCTAACATAAGCTTTTTAAGTTACGATCAAAATGAATCATACTTAAAACATTTCGATACAACCGGAGTAAAAGTATGGTTGCAAGTTGAACCAGGCGGAGCAAGTGTTGATACTTTAATTCATATTGTTCTTAACAAATATAAAAATCATCCTTGTGTAATTGGATTTGGTGTAGATGTGGAGTGGTATAATGCCCACTTATATAGTGGTGGTGGTAAAGTTACTGATGTTGTTGCAAAGCGATGGGAAAATAAAGTTAAATCAATCAATCCAAATTATTCGCTATTCTTAAAGCATTATTCGCCAACATGGATGCCTCCGACTTACAGAGGAAATATATTGTTTGTTGATGACAGCCAAGATTTTGGTTCGATGAGTTATTTTTTAAGCGAGTTTAAGTCGTGGGGAAATAAATTTAAGCCTAACAAAGTTGCTTTTCAATTCGGTTATCCAAAAGATCGAGTTTGGTGGTCGGTTTATTCTGATCCGGTTAAAAAATTAGGTGATACATTATTTAAGTCGATTACAAATTGTGCCGGTGTGTTTTGGGTTGATTTTACAATAAATCAGGTGTATCCTATAACGTCAATTCATGAAGAATTACCTTTGGCATTAGATTATAATTTGTTTCAGAATTATCCAAATCCATTTAACCCCAATACTACTATTTCGTTTTCTATACCCAGTTTACAAAAAGTTAAATTAAAAGTTTATGATATTTTAGGAAATGAAGTTGCAACCTTGATTGATAAAGAGGTCCAAGCTGGTACTCATTCTGCTAAGTTTGATGCGTCTTATTTAGCTAGTGGTATATATATTTATACATTACACGTAGGAAATTATTTAAATAGTAAAAAAATGATGTTAATTAAATAACAAGGAATACTTTATGAAACGACTATTTGTGATACTATTATTTTGTATGGGTGCAGATTATTTAGCACAGGCAGAATTTTATAATGTTGAGCATTTAGTTGTGGATAAGGGTTTATCACAAAACTCAGTATTAGCAATATTTCAAGATAGTAAAGATTTAATGTGGTTTGGTACAGACGATGGTCTAAATAAATTTGATGGGTATAATTATACTATTTACAGAAGAGAACCAAATGATCCAAATTCAATTGGGAATAATAGTATTACAAGTATTGTTGAGGATAATTATAATAATTTGTGGATAGGTACCTTAGATGGATTATATAAATATCATAGAAATAAAAATATTTTTGAAAGAATTAAAACACCCTCAGTTAACCCAGGTGATAAGATAATTTCTACTTTGCTCTTTGACAACTCGGGCACAATATGGGTTGGTACACGTAGTGGGATGATTTTGAGTATTAATCCACAAAACTATCAATACCAAAGTTACATTACTGTTAATGAAAAAGGTAAAATTGTTATAAACAATGGTATAAGTAAAATTATTCAAGTTGAAAACGATGAGTTTTGGATTGCGACAAGTTCCACCGGTATTAATAGAATTACTCCAAGCAAACATAAAATTGAAAGATATATACCCATTGATGAAGAAAACGGGAAAGAATTACTCGATAATGAAATCCTTTCTATGATAAAACTTGTTGATGGAAATATTGCACTTAGCACATTTAACAATTTTATTTATTTATGCGATTCTAAATTAAAAGTTTGCAAGCCTTTATTTAAAGATACTCCTAATGATGAAGTCGGTGCATATATTCGATGCCTTGGTCAAAATAAAAATAATAAAGATGAAATTTGGTTTGGTACCGAAGGGAGTGGCGTATTCCAATATAACATTAAAACAAAACAACTATTTTCTTATAATAATACAAATTCAATTATTGAACAAGTAGCAAATTTTAAAATCATTTATTTTGATAAGTATGGTATGTTGTGGTTGGGTACAAATGGAACAGGTATTTATCATCTTTCGCCAGATGTAAAAAACTTTTATACAATACTGAAAAGCAGAAATTCAAATAAAGGACTCCCATTTAGTAGTTTGCGTGCTATTTATCAAACTGATTTAGGTTCAATATGGGTGGGGGGATATGGTGGTTTAGCTTTTATTGATAAAGACAATTTGGAATCAAGGCTTTACTCTAAAGTTTACGACGGAGATATTACAAAAGCAAAATCGTTTAATTACCTTCCAACTCTTTTTGTATATAGTATCACACCCGATATTAAAAACCCTGAAAGATATTTTTGGGTTTGTTCAGAAGGACAGGGACTCTATAAAGTTGATTATTTAAATCAAAAGTTTGAACTTATTCAATTTCCTGTTGATAGCTTAAAGATTAAAATGGATCTAATGCAAAGTTATAACGTTAGATTTAAAAAAGATGGAACTATATATCTCGGTTCATATTATGGACTTGCAGTAATAAGTCCAGATCTGAAGAAAATTGAGATTTTCCACCATTCTCAAGATAACCTTGAGGGTATTCAAGGCGGAGGTATCAGAAATTTACTTTTCGATAGAGATGGTGTTCTTTGGTTAGGTTCGGATATGGATGGTTTATCTTACTTTGATGAAAAAAGGAAAAGGTTTGTTAAATATAAAGCAGAAGCAAAAAATTACAATTCTCTTAGTAGTAATAGAATTACTGCTATACACGAGGATTCAAATGGAATCCTGTGGATAGGAACTTGGGGCGGTGGTTTAAATAGGCTTAATAAAAAAACAGGAGAAGTAAAAGTTTATACCTCCAAAGATGGGTTATCAAATAATGTTGTTTATTGCATTTTGGAGGATAGTAATAATAATTTATGGCTGAGTACAAATATTGGATTAAGTAAGTTTAATATTGATTCCGAAACATTTGTTAATTATGATGTTGCTGATGGATTACAGGGGAATGAATTTAATAGAAATGCTTGTTATAAGGGCGTAGATGGATTGTTATACTTTGGTGGAATTAGCGGATTAACTTATTTTAATCCGAGAGAATTAAAAAAGAACGAGATAATTCCCTCTGTTATATTAACTTCTTTTAAGGTATTTAACAAAGAAAAAAAATTAGACAAAGATTTTGCTTTTGTAAAAGAAATAACCATCAACTCTGATGAAACGTTGTTTTCATTGGAATTTGCCGCCTTGAACTACTATCAAACCAATAAAAACAAGTATAAATATAAATTAACAGGCTTTAATGATAATTGGATTGAGCTTGGTAAAAAAAGAGATGTTACCTTTACTAACCTTGCTCCGGGGCAATATGTACTTGAAGTAATAGCTGCTAATAATGATGGTTTTTGGAATACACATGGACTTATCTTGAAGATAAATGTGCTTACTCCTTTTTACAAGTCGTGGGGCTTTATATTTATTTTATGTGTTGTAGGGGTTAGTATTGTATGGATAGTTGTAAATATTCAAATTAGTAATAACAAAAAACATAAAGAAGAATTAGAAGAATTAATAAATCAAAAAACATACGAGCTGACTGAATCTAACAAAAGGTTATCAAAAGAAGTAGAAAACAACAAAGAAGTACTTGGAAAATATGAAAATGCAAGTAAATCTGCTGAAACGGCAAATAAGGCAAAAAGTTTGTTTTTAGCTAACATTTCTCATGAATTACGTACTCCATTAAATGCTGTATTGGGATTTTCGGAATTATTAAAAAATAATCTTTCGGATGAAAAACTGTTGGGTTATGTTAAGTCGATTGATATAAGTGGAAAAATTTTGCTAAACTTGATTAGCGATATTATTGACCTTTCAAAAATTGAAGCCGGTACATTAAAACTTGTTACAGAACCTATAAATATTAATGATATTATTACCGAATTAAACGGATTGTTTGGTCCAAAGGCTAAAGAAAAAAAATTACAACTTAATGCTGTTGTTGATGATGAATTGCCAAAAGTTCTTAAACTTGATTCTGTCAGAATTAAACAAGTCTTAGTAAATCTAATTGATAATGCTATTAAGTTTACTAAAAGTGGTAAAGTAAGTATTGAAATAAAGAAGGGGAAAATTAACTTAGAAAATAATTTAGTTGATGTTGTTTTTCAAGTATCTGATACAGGTATTGGTATTGCAGATGAAGTTAAAGAAATAATATTTGAAAACTTTTATCAACTTGATGGTGAATCTACTCGAAAATATGGAGGTACAGGGCTTGGTCTACCTATTACCAAAAAATTAGTTGAGATGATGAACGGTAGTTTACAGTTAAGTTCCAAATTAAACTATGGCAGTTCTTTTTATTTTACTATCCCAAATGTACCGTTTGAAAGAAAAGTTACCGCAGAGTTTCTAAACAAAAAGGATGAGCAGGCGGATAATATTAGATTTAACCTTCAGACTGTGCTTATTGTTGACGATGCTGAAATAAATAGAAAATTATTACGTGCTTATTTAAATCAGTTTAATCTAATTCCAATTGAAGCTGCCGATGGTGAAGAGGCAATAAAAGTTATGAAAGAACAAAATCCTGAATTGGTGTTGATGGATTTGAAAATGCCAAAAATGAATGGAAGTGATGCATGTAAAATTATTAAGGCAGATGAAAAGCTGAAATGGACTCCTGTAATTGCTTTAACTGCCGCAGTTGCATCTGAAACCGAACAATTAATTAAAGAAAGCGGATTTAATGGATATCTAAAAAAACCAATTGGCAAAACAGTTTTGGTAAATGAGTTAGTTAGACACCTTAAGTATAGTGTAACTGGTAGTAGTAAAAATAACGAGATGGTGGATTTTGGTTCAAGCAATTGGAATGCAGTAAATGTTTCTGAAAGTGAAATAGAGGAATACTCGGCAATTTTGTTTGTATTAAAAACAAAGTATTTATCTAAAATTCCTACTCTTAAAAGTACGTTTATTATTAATAATATTGAACAATTTGCTAATGAAGTTGTAGCAATTGGAGAAAAAAATAATTTGAAGTTATTTGTTCAGTGGGGAGATAAATTACTGCATGCTTGCGAAAATGTAGATATGGAGCAAATTATAAATCTTCTTACAGATTTTAATAATTTGGTAGAAGGATTTGAAAAAAAACTAAGTCGTTAAATTTTGTTTAAATACGAGTTTAGCATTAAAGGCAGTTCTTCAAGTTTGGCAATTACTTTTGCCAAGCGTAAATCCACAACTGATTTTGGCATAGAATTTAATAGAGCAGTCTGAGGATTTTCAACCATTATTATTCCCCCTGCCGCATTAATATATCCGGCTCCTATGCTGCCATCTTGACCCATTCCGGTTAAAACAACACCAACAGATTTGTTGCCAAAATTTTCTGCTACGCTTTTAAATAGTGGATCTGCCGCCGGTTTAACAAAATTTTCAGGTGGAGTATCAGCAAGAATAATATTTTTTGTGGTTTGTTGTAATATCATATGATAGTCGCCAGGTGCTAAATATATTTCTCCCGGTTTCGTATTCATTCCTTCTTCACCCAAATTAACCTTCATTTTTGTTTCTTTTTGTAATCTTTCAGCAAAAGAAACTAACATCCAAACAGGGGCATGTAATACTACAAAAAAAGCCGCTTTTTCAGTAGGTTGTAAAAGGCTGAAAAACTTAATTAATGCTTGAGGTCCCCCCGTACTTGCAGCAACAGCAACGCCAAAGTACGAACTTAACCTTGAAGGTTTTGCAAAGGTTTGTTGAGGAGGTATTTGAATTAAACGGTTTTTATTCTTTAAAATGGCATTTTCAATTCTAAACAGAATGTCCTTGTTTGAATACGGTTTGGTTATATAGTCATCCGCTCCGGCAGATATTGCTTTATTTAGTGCATCGCGTGATGCAAGGGCAGTAATCATTAAAATAATTGGGGCAGGCTTAATATTTTCGCGAATGTATGAAATTAATTCAAGCCCATTCATATGAGGCATCATCCAATCGGTTAATACCAATTCAAAAGTTCCTTTAGCCAGTTCATCCACAGCTTCTTTACCGTTTGAGCAAGTAACTATATTTGCTTCGCGATGATGCTTTATTATATTTCTTAATAACGATCTACTTGCTGTATTATCTTCAACAATTAATATATTCATTTGAAACTAAGTTGTTTGTATATAATGAGTTAAATACCAGAATAAAATTTGTTTAAAAAAAAGGGGCATAATAGCCCCTTAGTTTAAAAAATTAAGACATTAAAGCAGCAATAGCAGATGTGCTTACAATATCATCAACGCTGCAGCCACGTGAAAGGTCAAATACAGGTTTTTTAACACCTTGTACAACAGGACCTACTGCTTCAGCACCACCTAATCGTTGTGCAATTTTGTAACCAATGTTTCCAGCTTGTAAATCAGGGAAAATTAAAACATTAGCATGTCCGGCAACTTTGCTGTCAGGAGCTTTTTTCTTTCCAATTGCTTCAACTGTTGCAGCATCAAATTGCATTTCGCCATCAATATTTAAGTCAGGACGCTTTGCTTGTGCTATTTTAGTAGCTTCAATAACTTTATCAGCTAATTCGTGTTGAGCACTTCCTTTTGTTGAAAATGAAAGCATTGCAACGTAAGGTTCTTCACCTGTTAATTTTTTATGGTTGTCTGCAGTAGTTATAGCTATATCTGCCAATTGTTCAGCGTTAGGATTAGGAACAACAGCACAGTCACCAAAACTAATAACTTTTTCAGGAAATACCATTAAGAAAAAGCTTGATACAATTGAAATACCTTCAGGCATTCCAACGCATTGAATAGCAGCACGCATTACATCGGCTGTTGGAGAAGCAGAACCGGAAACAAATCCATCTACTAAACCTTCTTTTACCATCATTGCACCAAAAAATAATTCGTTTTTCATTATTTCGTGGGCTTTTTCAATTGTCATTCCTTTGTGCTTACGCATGTTGTAAAAAATGTTTGCAAAATCGCTTAATTTTTCAGATTTTACATGATCAATAATTCTTACGCCTTGTAAATTAACTCCTAATTTTTCTGCATCGGTTCTAATCTTTTCTTCAGAGCCTAAAATAACTACGCTACATACTTTCTCGCTAACTAATTGTGCAGCAGCTTTTAACACACGTTCATCTTGTGATTCGGGTAATACTATCGTTTTTTTTCTTGCAGCAGCTTTTGCTTTAATATTTGCTATTAATTCTAATTCAGCCATTTTCTAACCTATAAATTTTGATTAACATATGCAAATATAGTAAAATTATATGTTTATTTTTTGTAAATTCCTTGCTAATTTATTACTATTTAGTATTATTTTGTTTGTTAATTCAAAAATCTTTTTTGGTGAAAATTGAAAGAAGTTAATCTTAAAAGCATTTATAAAATAACTTTAATTACTCTTTCCATTGTGGCAGTTTTTTATGGACTTGTAGTATTTTTAGATTTGTTAATTTTATTATCTATTTCAACTCTAATTGCTCTGATATTTAATCCAATTGTAAACAATTTAGAGTTGTTTGGAGTTAAGCGAAGTTGGGCTGTTTTGATTGTCTTTTTATTAGCAGGCGGTATTATTACATTGGCTTTTTCGTTTTTACTGCCAAAATTATTGAGCCAATTAGATACTATTTCAAAAAATCTTAGTCAAGAAAAAGTAACCATTATGGTTGCTCAAATTCAAGATTTTCTAAAACACTATATCCCTTTTGTTAAAAATATAGATATAAACAAAAATATAACTGAGTTTCTTACAAAACTTGTTTATGATATTATCAACAATTTAAGTGTTATTTTAACAAATATTTTTTCTGTTATAGCCTTTATTGTAATTATCCCTTTTATGACGTTTTTTATCCTTAAAGATACAAATCAAATTTTCAAAGGGATAATCAATATAATGCCAAATAGATATTTTGAAATGGCATATTTGGTCTTAATAAAAATAGGGGAGCAGTTAGGAAGATTTGTTAGAGGCTGGATTTTAGATGCAATATTTGTTGGTTCATTAGTTGCAATATGTCTTTCCATAATTGGGGTTGAGAATTCAATATCTATTGGTTTTGTTGCAGGGTTAGGTCATTTAATCCCTTATTTTGGACCTCTTATTGGTGGTCTTCCGGCAATATTAATTTCGCTTTTGCAATTTGGTGATTTTTCTATGCTGCCAAGTATTACTTTTACATTTTTACTTATTTATACTTTTGATAACGGCTTTGTTCAGCCAAATATATTTTCTAAATCAACCGATTTACATCCTCTGGTAATAATAATTTTAATAATTATTGGTAATCAGTTTTTAGGTGTAGTTGGAATGTTGTTGGCGGTTCCAATTGCAACTGTGGTAAAAACTGCGGCTTTTGAAAGTTATCATGGTTATAAAAATTATAAAATAATTAAGATCTAAACATGTGTCAAATTGGCATATATGTGTGACTTTGCCATTTTGAACCAGCAGTTGCCGTAAAGTATGACATAACGTCACACTCCTTTGCGTGTCCTATCAATATCATAAATCATTTAATTAAAATAAGTTATCTTTAATGCTCTTTATGGCATATATTTTGCTTATATTATAACGATTAAATAAAAAATATGCTTAATAGGAGAATAAAATGAGCAAAATTATAGGAATTGATTTAGGTACTACAAACTCATGCGTTGCCGTAATGGAAGGTAACGAGCCTGTAGTAATACCTAATAGTGAAGGTGGAAGAACTACTCCTTCAGTTGTTGCTTTTACAAAAACGGGAGAAAGATTAGTAGGTCAGCCTGCAAAAAGACAAGCAGTAACAAACCCACAAAATACAATCTTTTCTATAAAAAGATTTATGGGTAGAAGAATTGACGAAGTAAAAGGTGAAATTGATGAAGTGCCTTACAAAGTTGTTGAAGGTGACAACAAAACAGCACGCGTAAATGTTGGCGATAGATTATATTCACCACCTGAAATTAGTGCAATGGTTTTACAGAAAATGAAAAAAACCGCTGAAGACCATTTAGGTACAACAGTTGATGAAGCTGTTATTACTGTTCCTGCTTACTTTAACGATGCACAAAGACAAGCAACTAAAGATGCCGGAGAAATTGCAGGATTAAAAGTAAGACGTATTATAAACGAACCTACTGCTGCTGCTTTAGCTTATGGTTTGGATAAAAAGAATAAAGAAGAAATTGTAGCTGTTTACGATTTTGGTGGTGGTACTTTTGATATCAGTATTTTACAGTTAGGTGACGGTGTTTTTGAAGTTAAATCAACAAACGGCGATACTCACTTAGGTGGTGATGATATTGATAGCAGATTAATTGACTTTTTGGCTGATGAATTTAAAACTCAAGAAGGGATTGATTTAAGAAACGATCCTATGGCTTTGCAGAGATTAAAAGATGCTGCCGAAAAAGCGAAAATAGAACTTTCCTCATCGTTACAAACTGATATTAATTTACCATTTATTACCGCAACTCAAGATGGTCCTAAGCACTTAAACATAAGTTTATCACGTTCAAAATTTGAACAGCTAATTGACCATTTAATTGAAAGAACTGTTATTCCTTGCCAAAAAGCAATTAAAGATGCAGGTGTTTCAATCAGTCAGATTGATGAAGTTATTTTAGTTGGTGGTTCAACAAGAATTCCAAAAGTTCAAGAAGTTGTAAAAAGAGTGTTCCAAAAAGAACCTCATAAAGGCGTTAACCCTGATGAAGTTGTTGCTGTTGGTGCTGCTATTCAAGGTGGCGTTTTAGCCGGTGATGTAAAAGACGTATTATTACTTGATGTTACTCCACTTTCGTTAGGCATTGAAACTCTTGGTGGTGTAATGACAACTTTAATTACAGCTAACACTACAATTCCAACTAAAAAGAGTGAAGTTTTTAGTACTGCTGCTGATAACCAGCCTTCTGTTGAAATTAACGTTTTACAAGGTGAAAGACCAATGGCTGCTGATAACAGAACTTTAGGTCGTTTCCACTTGGACGGTATTCCACCTGCACCGCGTGGTGTTCCTCAGGTTGAAGTAACTTTTGATATTGATGCTAACGGTATTTTACACGTTTTAGCTAAAGATAAAGCTACTAATAAAGAACAAAGTATTAGAATTACTTCTTCAAGTGGTTTATCAAAAGATGAAATTGAAAAAATGAAAAATGCCGCTAAAGAAAATGCGGCTGAAGATAAACGTAAAAAAGAAACTGTTGAAGTTAAAAACAATGCCGATACTTTATTATTCCAGACTAAAAAACAAATGGAAGAATTAAAGGATAAAATGGCTCCTGAAATGTTAAACAGAATGGAAAGCGAAGTTAAAAAATTGGAAGATGCTATTGCTACAAACAATACTGATACAATTAAAGCTGCTACTGAAAGTTTAACAAAATTATGGAATGAAATTTCACAGCAAGTTTATCAACAAGCCGGACCTCAAAATCCTGGTGCTGATCCTAATGCGGGTAATCCAAATGCAGGTCAACAACAGCAACAAGGTGGTCAACAAACAGATGAAAAGAAAGCAGATAAAGACGTTCAAGATGCTGCTTACGAAGTAGTTGACGACGAAAAATAATTTATAAGTTGTTTTGATAAAAAAGCTGTTGGAAGTTTTCTTTCAACAGCTTTTTTGTTTTAAAAAGAAAGGAGTGTATGGTGGGGGAATGTATTCTGGCGGTTTATGATGTAATATCATCGAGGAATGTATTCTGGGCGGTTATGGTCGTTGGTGTTACAAAACTCGAAAGTCAAGTTCATGGGTGTCACGGTCGTGGATGTTTCATAATTGGGTATTGTTATCCACGGCGGTCATGGTCTTACCATGACCGAATATATTATATATATATATTATTGCATCACGGTACGACCGATGACGCTCGAGATTGGGGATTTTCGAGTTTTGCAACACCTACGGTCTTACCATGATCGTTGATTTTGCAAATCAAATAAATCCCCGTTCAGGTAATTTGTTTGTGTTTTACAACATCCACGAAACAAGTGACGAGAAACATGAAGCTTGATGTGGAAATATTAATATATCTGTCCCCGTAATTCAGAGACTGTGTTAAAATTAAGCTCATAATTCTTTAATACCTGATATTTACGGGTAATATTCGAAATAAATATTGCCTATAGTTTTAAATTGCACAATTCTTCAAAAAATTAATAAAAAGCACCTGTTTTACGTGCTTTTTAACTCTAATTTTTTATTATTTTGAAGAACTTCTGTAAATAGCTTCTTGACTTTAGCAACCCCTTCTATCCCAATAAGTCGCCTTAAATTATATACGATTTGCCATATATTCATTTCTATACTTACTTTCTCCATACCTCGCAAATGAAGTGGTATTTTCCCCATCCAAACTTTTAATGTGCCAAATACATGTTCAATTTTTTCTTTTCGCTCCTTTACCTTCTTTTTCCCTTCAGGTGTGGTCAATCTTTGATTTAACTGTTCTATGACTGATTGTTCGCAATTAATATATAAATATCTTCCTTTTTCTGATTTTGTGCATTTCATTTTTATGGAACATCCGTTACAATTTACACCAATATACAAATTTGCCATGTAATTCTTTTTCGCTACATTGGTTCTCGTTAGTATTAATTCCTGTCCTTGTGAGCATATATATTTATTTTCATCATCAGCTTTCTTAAACTCTATCTCTTCATTTTTTTGTCTCGGAATAGATATATATGATGTTATTTCCTTTGCTTCTAATTCTCTTATATTTTTATAACTATAATAGCCTTTATCTGCAACTACTGTTTCTACTTCGCTTTGTACTGCTTCTTCTGTTTTTTCTATTGTCGATATTAACGAGGCATTGTCTGAGGCTGATGTTGTTACTACATTTTCTACTATAAAATGATTATCTGTTGATACTTGTACATTATATCCGGGTATATAACCATCGCGACTCTTTACTACCTGTGATTCCTTGTCTCCTTTTACGCCCCATTTTGACTTCTTATCAGAATACTTATTTAACTCTTCGTTCTTTAATGACAACTCCTGTTTTAACTTTTTTATTTCCTCTTCTAACTCCAACTGTCTTGACTCGTTTTTATCTTCTTTTGTATCGATTTCTTCTAATTCTTGAATATATTTTTCTAACTCATTTGTATTTTTCTTAATCCAATTTTTTATTTCTTGTTTGTTACAATAATTTTTCCCCGCATATGATTTTATTTTACTTCCATCTATTACTATCTCTTTCCCACTTATATATGAATTGCTTTTTAATATGGCTGTTAATTTTTGTTTTATTTCTTTTAATAAATCACCATTGTTTTTTCTGAAATTCGATATTGTCCAATGATCTGGGCTTAATTCATTTATTAACCATTTTATTTCTATATTCCTATGGCATTCTTCTTCTATTTTCCTTGATCCTTTTATTCTTTGCGAATATGAATACAATAGTAATTTTGACATTACTCGCGATGAATATTTTCCTCTACCTGCTTCTAAATTCTTATTGTCTATTGAATCAAAGATTTCTGGATGAATTCCATATACTATGTCAACTACTAAATCTATTATTCTTACTGGATTGTTTTCTTCAATTTCATCTTCCAGACAATAACTTATTCGTATTGCATCTCTTGGTGTACCTTGTATAATTGCCATATTATCCGTTATTTGTTATTGCTAACTTACGTATTTATAATGACTTATGCAACTTTTTGCTGATATTCTATTGGCTTTTTTTGCTTTTTATTATCCCCAATTTTAACACAGTCTCTTCATTACGGGGTTTTATGCAATATTTTATTCTCTTGCTCATGAAACAAGTGACGAGAAACGTGAAGCTTGATGTGGAAATATTAACATATCTGTCCCCGTAATTCATTACGGGGTTTTATGCAATATTTTATTCTCTTGCCTATGAAGCAAATGACGAGAAACGTGAAGCTTGATGTGGAAATATTAGTATTTCTGTCCCCGTAATTCATTACGGGGTTTTATGCAGTATTTTATTCTCTTGCCCCCGAAACAAGTGACGAGAAACGTGAAGCTTGATGTGGAAATATTAGTATTTCTGTCCCCGTAATTCATTACGGGGTTTTATGCAATATTTTATTCTCTTGCCCATGACTTTAGTCATGGGGAATAAAAATTCAAAGTAACTTTGACTTTGGAAAAGGCAAACGTAGTTAACATGTGAAAAGAAAAAAGTTAGCACTTCAGAGAAGTGCCATATGTTCTACACGAAATGTAAAATGAAGGTATGGTTTTGTGCGACTTCCCTGAAGTCGAACCACTATTTGAGTTATGAGGTTAACGACGTGTGATTGTTCCGCAATCATAACACGAAAATAATTGAGGGGTAAATTGTAGTGTTTTAATCGTAAATCCCATAAATCTTATAAATCCCAAGAATCTCCGTTCAGACAATGGATTTATATTTTGCAACAACAAAAAACCTAATTACATCATTAATTTTATTTATAATCCCCATGACTGAAGTCATGGGCGAGAAATAAACTGATTTTGCATAAAACCCCGCACTGAAGTACGGGGATAGAAATTCTATATATTCCTCATTTGTCTTTACGCTTTTGTCACTCGTCACTCGTTTCTTGTCACTTTCTTTTCCTCATCACGCTTCACGTTCTTTTACGCATCACACATCATGGTTTTGCTATTCACTATTAGCTGTTAGCTGATTACTGTTTTTCGTCACTTGTCAATCCGTCACTTGTCACTTTTTCCCCCTTCTAAAATAATTCCCTTTTGTTTTTATCTTTGTTAATCTAAAAGAATCGTAAAGCATATAGTGGTGTATAGACTTTATTAACACTTTATTGCTAAACCTTATGCTGTCATTAAGATTATCAATAACTTTAATCTTTTTGAATTGAAATTTACTATTAAGGATTTTGCATTTCATTTATCAACTCAAATTCATTTAAGGGAATATTATAAACTCTGTGGTAATATTGTTTATTAAATTTAATATTATTGGCTAATAAGTTATCTCTTTCGGCAAATTCTTTTTTGGATTCATCAACTTCATATAACTTAAATTGGGGGTAATATTTATTTCCGGTGTTAAGTTCAATAATATATTTAATTAATGTGTTAAATAACTGTTCTGGAAAATCTTTATCTTCTTTTGCCAGCAATTTTTCGGTTTCAATTCCCGATTTAGCTGTTGCGTATCCTCCGGTTGATTGATATTCGGTAGAAAACACATTCGTTAATATTGCTTTACTAATTGCGTTGTTTTGATGTGTAATAAACTTCTCGTATACTTCGCTGCTGCTTAAACCTTTTGCTTCTTTAAATTCTACTGATGAATCATCTGGAATAACTGCAATTGCATCTTGAACCATGTTTTCTAATTTTACAAGTAAGTTTTGTGAATCAACAGAGGATAAGTTACGTGGCTGTTTTGCTAATATAAACGGCATTCCATATTTTTCAACAAACATTGACCAAAACTTCAATCCACCTTTCTTAAATGTAATGGGCCAAAAACATTTTGATAAAGCTTTTTCACCATAAGGATTTTCAAACGAAGGTTCGTTTTGTAACAGTATAAATTTGTGTTTATATTTATCTTCATCAAGATTTACATAAGAATTATTATTTCTATAAATTAAATTATTATTTTCGTCAAAGCTAAAACATTCTCTTGGTTTTTCAATTACTGCTTTTGGAATCCAATAATTATTATGATAAGTCCAAATAATTTCAAAAACAGAAAAGCCCCATAATATTGGGTTTAATGAACTGCTTATTAAGTCTTTAATTTTACATCTGTTTTCGCTCAAAAACTCCAAAGCATATTTTACTAAATTTAATTCATCTTCGGTAGTGCCTTCCGATTTAATAATCTGCCATTCTAAAGACTTTACTCCCATCTTTCTACGTGTAATACAAGAGCTTAAATGCGAATCAGAAAGTAATTCTTTTAAAGCCTCGTTCGATTTGCCTAATTTGTTTAAAACCGGATCAGGATCGGGGAGTAGTTTTGCCCAATTGTGATAATTGTTATTATTAGACCTAATAATTATTTCTTTATTTAGCGGCAAGCTTTTTTGTTTAAAAAAATATTTTAATATTCTGTTCATAATCTACCTTAATATTTATTTAAGTTTGTAAATGTTTTTCTGTTGTTAACTGATGAAATAATAATATCATCGTATACATTATTTTTTGCAACGAACAGGGCTAAAGCTATTGACCAAAATCTATCTGCATGCCCCTTTATGTTTGTTCTATCCACATCAAAATGAATATTAGTGGAATTATTACTAATCTTTTTAACCGAATGTAAATCTTCAATTAATTCTTTATCGTCTGGAATTATTATAGCTTTATCTTGAAAAATGGTAAGCATGTTAAAAGCAAGCTCTTCTTTTAATCTTGCTGTAAAATAAACCGGTAATACTCTATGTCCTCCAAAAATATTTACAAGTTCTTCCGCAAGCTGCATTCCAATACCGCTTTCATCAATAGCTGTTTTTGAAATGTTTAAGCTGTTTATTCCATTTACTAAAAATTCTTTTTGTTTACTAAAGGGAGTTTTTTCAAATATTTTTAAGTCTTTTAGTATAAACTTACTATTGTATTTAATTATGGTGCTTATTACTGAAAGGTCGTTTCTTCTGCCAATATCAAACCCGCAAAAAATTTGTCCATTCTTGGTTGAATAATTATCAACTTGTCCAATACAGTTTTTAATTACATCGTAACTTAAAAATGCGGTCGATTCATCAATGGGCTGACAGCAAAATTCTTCTAACCAAGTAACCTCATCAAAACAATCATCTTTTTGTTGATTAATCCATTTTTGTTTTTCTTGTTCGGTTGTAACTTTATTGAATATTTTATCAGTTAATCCATCATTTACAGCCTCAAAAATTGAAGTGTTATGTAATGACCATTCAAGTTTATTATGTTTAATGTTGTTTACAAATTTATAAAACAATGAATTTTTTCCATTATGGGTGGAAATTATTCGTATAGGATATCCCCACACAGCGGTAGGTTTTGCAGCTTTCCAAAGTTCCTGTTGGTTTTCGTGGTGTGCAAATTCATCAAGAACTACTTTCCCACCTTTGGAACGAAAAGCTTTGGGATTACTTGTTAAAGCTGTAATTCTACTCCCGTTGCTAAATTTAATCTGCAATGTTTTAACATTGTTTCCGCTTTCAATTACGCTTTCATTTAA
This sequence comes from Melioribacteraceae bacterium, assembly GCA_963663265.2. Taxonomy (GTDB): domain Bacteria; phylum Bacteroidota; class Ignavibacteria; order Ignavibacteriales; family Melioribacteraceae; genus JAEXOD01. The sequence continues at coordinate 489,939 of CAXXXM010000002.1, read as the reverse complement.
GTCGTTTGAAGCTGCATTAAATAATTTTGCCCATTTTTCACAGTACAAAATATACTCTTTAGCTGCCGATTCGTCTGCACTTGAAAACCAAACAGCGGGAACCTTTCCAAATAAGCAATCGCGTACATCTTCGTACGATTGAACGTAAGTTGCACCAATACGTCTTGATTTTTCCCATATTTTAATTTGTGAATTATCGTTCAACCAATCTTGTTGATATTTCAAAAAATAAGTTTTCATTATATACCAAGTATCTCTTTTTCAATTTTTTCAATAGTTGATTTAGTAATTGTATTAGTATTGTTTGAATTATCATTTAATATATCATTCCCCTTAATTTCTTTTACAGCGGTTAATAAAGCCCATAAAACTTTAGAGACTGCTGATATTTGCGGGGGAGTTGGATTTAATTTAGCCTGTGCAATAGCAGTTTTTACAAGCTGATATAATTCTTCTTTTAATGGAATGTCGTGGAGTTTATATTTAACTCTTAAGTTATCCCAATCATCTTCTTTACGCCATTGGTATAATGTGCGTAATTTAATTTTACGTTCAAACAATTGATAAATAGTATTAATGCCTAATCCAACTTCAACATAAAACTCCATCGCTTCAATTCTTTCTATATCATTCATTTATTTTCTCTCAAAAATTTTCAAATTGTTTTTCAATTTTGCTTTCAAGTTTAACCAAAGTATCATTTAACAAGGATTTGTATTTTATATCCTCTTGAATTACTAAAAACAGTTTATCTAATGTGTTTTGATTTTGTAATAGTGCAGTATTATGCTGATCTTGGTTTTGAACTAAAGCCTTAAAAAATTGCTCTCTGTTTTGTTCAAGAGTTTTATCAATTAATACTTGATTTGATTTAATAGTATCTTCATGCTGTTTGGCAAAATACTTAACTGTAAAAAACCAAATAACAAAAAGGATAGCTGATATCCCACCATTTGTTAACGCCGTTTTTATTATAGTTTCTTCCATTACTAACCTCACTAAATTATGAGGGTAAAATTATGGATTCATTTAGTTATTGTCTTGTAACTTATTCATGGAACGGTTTAGTGAATTATTCCATGAATGATTTATTGAAACTGTTATGGAACTAATCCGCAATTAATTCCCTGAACGATTCCTTTGAGCAAGTAATTTAATCAACTTAGCTTTACACCGTAAATTTTAACAAACTGGAGAAACAATATGAAATGGATCCCATTTTTCAAGTCAGGTAAACAGACCGATTCGTTAGGAAGAGAAAAAGAATGGACAAATGACGAGTTGGACAAAATTGTAACTAATTATAACAGCTTAATGATAAATAATAAGCGTCCTATTGTTATTGGTCATCCCAAAACTAACCTGCCAATTGTAGGATATGTTGATAAGGTACAAAGAGTTAACGATACATTATTTGCATTGCCAAGTATTGTAGCTGATACATTTAAAGAATTAGTAAACAATGGTGATTTTCCGGAAAGGAGTATTTCAATAAATAATGATGGTTCAATAAATCATTTTGGATTTTTACCAAAGGGGGTAAAAGCTGCTGTAAAAAATTTAGGAGAGTATAACTTTTCAGAACCGGAGGAATGCAGTATCTATTCATTTAATGGATTGGAAATTGATTCAATTGAGGAGGAAATAGAAGAAAGCCAAGATATTTTAAGAATTCAAGCAGAATTGGAGCTTATTAATAAACAAATTGAAAAGATGTCAATTGGGAATGAAGATAATGGTAAAAAGTACAATTCAAATAAAGATATAGTTGGTGATGAAATAAATAATGAAAAATCATTTTGTAATAAGTTGGAACAATTGGTATTTGACGGAAAAATATCACCGGTTGAAAAGAATAAAATAGCAGCATTACAAAAAGAAGCAGAAAACTTAAATGACTTTTCAGAATTTGGTTCAACAGCAGAGGCAGTTATAATTAAAACACTTAATCAATTAGATAGAAGGATTGAGTTTTCAGAAATAATAACAAAACAACAAATTACCACAAAACAAACAACATTAGAATTATTAGCCGAAACCTATAAATAACAGGAGTAAAAATATGAAACTTAATGAAGTATCAAAAAATGATGTTAAAACAAACTCATTTATTAACAGCATGACAAAGTATTCATCAATTTTAGAATATGCCGAGTTTTATAAAATTGTTGGAAACAGCGATATGCCGCGTAAAAAGGCAACAGCAGCAGGGGGACAATTTAGAGCCTTAAATGATAACTGGGCAGGCAATACAGTTAATCCTCAATTTGGAAGTGTTAACCTTAAAATATTTGGCGATAAAGTTGAAATTGATAAGGCACACGAAAGAAGAGCCGGTGATATTCCTTCCGAACGAGCACGTCAATTAATAAACTTTGCTGAAGAGTTTGGTAAAAACTTTCAACATGAGTTTTTTAATGGAAATGCTAACTTAAATAATAAATCGTGGAATGGCTTAAATACAATTATTCCCGGTTCGCAGGTTATTTATGGAGCGGATGAAGGTTTGTTAATTGAAATGGGGAATAGCAATGACGCAAAATTATCGCAACAAAAATTTATTGAATCATTGCGTAAACTTATTTCTAAAGTTGATGGAGGTGCTCAAGTATTATATATGAATGAAGATGCTTGGACACGTTTAACTACTATTGCAGCAGAATACATAAACTGGCAGAAAAACGATTTTGGATTGTTAATCCCTTTCTTTGGAGGCATTCCTATTAGAACCGGTGGTTATAATGCAGCAGGGAATTTGATAATTCCGGCTAACGAAACAATTGGCGAATATTCTAATGCTACTTCAATTTATGCAGTTAGATTTGGTGAAAAGAAAGACTTAACAATTGGCACAAGCAACGGATTAAATATTGATGATTTGGGTTTAGTTGGAAATCATTATACTGATAATGTTGAATTAGATGCCGATTTATGTTTGCTTAACACACGTGCAGTTGCGGTATTAAAAGGAATTGTAATTGGTTAATCTGTTAATAGAAGGGGGGAACCCCTTCACTTATTAAGCGAGACTGAAATTATGTATTGTACAATTGAAGATTTAGTTAAAGATATGTCGCTTCCAATTATTAAAGAATTGGTAAATGATGAAAATATAAATCCTGATGAAATTAATTTGTTTATGCCTGAAAGTATTTATTTGGATAGGGTATTAAAACAAATACGAAATGCTGAAATAGAAATGAATTTTTTCTTAACCAATATGGAAGAGTTTCCTCAAGCAGATACGCCGGCAATATTAAATATAATTTGTAAAGATTTAACCATTTATTATTTGTATAAGCGAAGATTAAATCAAGCGATTCCTGATTCCATTCTTTCCCTTTATCAAATGCGTATTTCCCAATTAAAGGATATTGCTGAAGGGAAACGCCATTTAATTCAAATTTCTGCTGAAAGTATAAATGCTGAATATATTACAAACAAAACAGAAAATGATAAATTATTTACAGGTAATTTGTTGGGGAAATTTTAATATGAGCATTGAAGAAACACTAACTACAATAAAAAATAGTCTGCAAAAAAGTTTAAGCGAACTTCCAATTGAAAAAAGGTTTAGCGTGGAAATTGTCAAAACTACTGATTATAAAAATCTAAATGTAAACGGTACCCTCTTTTTGGTTTATAGGGGAGAAAGTTATGGTAAAAATATTTTTAACAATAAAAATATTATAACATTACCTCGTAACATAATTGTAACTGCATTAGGGGTTTTTAAATCAAGTTGTACAGAAACGGTTTTGTTTTATATAGACTTTGTGATTAGTTCTTTATCCGGTCTAAAACTAATAGAATCGCAAGAAAACGAATGTATTATTCCTTTATCGGCAGAACAGCTTGATGATGATAATATCTATAACAGAAATTTTGCCATAACATTTAATGTGCCTGTAAAATTAAAGGTAATTGGAGATAAATAAAATGAAAATAATTAAAAAACCTTTGCCAAATACAGAATATAATAAATTAGAATATGAAAAATATGGTATGAAAACAAAAACACATATTGTATTACATCATACTGTATCAGCAACCGAAAGCAGCGTATTTAACTGGTGGAGCCAAGATGGAGTAAAAGTTGCTGTTGCATATGTAATTGATAAGGATGGTACTGTTTATGAATATTTTGATCCTAAATATTGGTCATATCATTTAGGAGGGAAAATATCAAAAATACATAACATTAATAGTATTGGAATTGAATTAGTAAATGAAGGCTGTTTAACCAAATTAGAAAATGACTTTTATTGGTTTAATAACAAAAATAAATACGTGGGTGAAGTATATGAGTTTAATTGGCGTAATAATAATTATTGGGCTAAGTATTCTAATAAACAATTCGATTCGTTAGTGCAATTATTAAAGTTATTGACTATCAAGTTTAATATTCCTGCTAAAGTATGTACACACTTAAATTATGATATTAATCTGCTTAAAAAATTTTGTGGTATTATTTCGCATTGTAATGTAAGGGCAGATAAAACAGATATTTCACCGGCATTAAATCTTAATTTGTTACAGCAAAAACTTGGGGAATAGGGCTGTATGAATAAAGTAAAAATTGCAGCAGTAATTGTTGTTCTTCTGCTTGTTAGTTCTTTTGTTTATTGGTTAACGGCTTTTAGTAAAAATAATGTGGTAACTAAAACTGTTGTTAAAAAAGAAACATGTGTTAAATGTAACATAACAGCTTCAAAAGGAACAATAAAAACAAAACCGGTAATTAAACTAATTAACAAGTACAACAATGTGTTAATTGATACGTTAAATAATATTGATACTTTAATACATTACCAATATATGGCAGAAACCGATACATCTATTAATATAAGTGATTCTTTAGGAAGACAGAGGGGAATAGTTGAACTTAATACTAAATTAATAAGCGACAAACCAATCAGCAGTTATGCATATTTTGAAACTAATTATAAAATTAAAAACATTAGTTACGACACGTTTGAAAAAGAAACAGTAACTAATATTATTAAAGAAAATGAACGTGGATTTTTTAAGAATTTTGGATTGGGAATTTTTGCGGGAGGAATAATAAATAACAAAAACATTGATTATGGAATAGGCTTTGGTATAGTTTACAAATTAACAAAATAGAGGAGTAATATTTATGAGTTTAATAAATGCAAATATTGGAAGTAAAGAGAAAAGAATATTATCTAAAGCTCTTGAAAAAATTATAATTATTGTTGAAGACGGACAAGAATCGGTAGATGCCGGTTTTGTTGATGAAGGGAGTATTAAATTAAAATTTCCCCCTGATAAAATTACGTTGATAAATAAATCAACAATTCAAGTAGGTTACGATTTTAGTTTTGAAATTAAAGCTTTACAGTTTTATTCGTTATATGAATATGAAAAACTAATTAACAAAACATGTACCTTGAATTTATACCCATTAAACATATACATAAAAAATGTAAGATTAAATATTGGCGGTGAATTTTCAATTGGTGAAAATAAATCTCCAATAGTAATTTCTGGGTCAAAGCATGTTAATAAAATAAGGGATGTAATTGATGGAAATCCTTATGGAAATTTGGCTGAACCTTGGGAAACAGAATCATTACAAATTACTATTAATCCCGGTATTGATACAATTGGAATTGAAAACTTATTATAGGGGAATAAAATGAATGCTGTATATTCTTTTAACAGTAAATCCTTTTTGTTTGAAGATAAATTGGCAGTTAACTATACTAATTTTTTCTTTAGCTGGGGATTATCTGTTTCGCTTGCAAAAAAACATTTTACAAAAGTAATTTTAGTAACGGATGATAAAGGGAAAGAACTTTTGTATGACATATTAAAACTTCCATTTGATGAAGTTATGTTAAATTTTAATACATCGCCAAATGTTAATAAAAATTTGTTTTTATATCCCAAAATATATGCTATGGATTTACAGACAGAGCCTTTTGTTTATATTGAACCGGATGTGTTTTTGTTTAACCAAATTAATTCCAATGCGGGTATTATTTTACAATCTTACGAAGGATTTTCGCAAGGGGAATATTCTGAACTATTCGCACAATATATTAGCGACCTTGAAACATCCGGTTTTGCCGATGAAATATTTATTAATAGAGAAATTAGTTTAAATTATGGTTTTAATACCGGAATTGTGGGAGGAACTGACATCCAATTTATTAAATATTATTGCGGTAAGGCTAAAGATTTAATTGATTTTATTAACCAAAACTATCCTGACATTAAACTTGATTTGTACTTATTATATGAAAGATGGCTTATGGCGTTATGTTTATCTGTTCAAAATAAAACACCGGAATTATATCTTCAAAACAGAGTTGATTCAGTCAATAAAGGCTATACTCATTTACAACAACAAAAAGGGAGTAATATTATTACACATTTAGTTAAAAATAAACTTGAAATGTTATTCCCTGATATATTTAAGAGCATTATTGATGCTTTACACAATAACAAACTTACAAATATTGCAACAAACAGTTGGAGTTAAAATGGAAAACAAACAAATATATGAAATAAATAATGAAAAGTTTAAGCTGAAAAATTATGGCGATTTAACATGGGAAGAAGATGAATTATTGGTCAGTTCGCTCAATGCCGTATCAGACATTAACTTAGATATAAACGGGATACTTAGTATTGTACTTGAACCGATAAACAAACAAATTGAAGTTAAAACCTTTGATTTTAAGCGGGGCAAGTTAAGCGATATTAAAAAAATTATTAAAGAGGATATTATTAAAGGAAGAAACGATTTTTTAGCAGTATGACAACAGCTTTTGACGAATTAAAAAAACATGAAGCTGTTGTTGAAAAGGAATACAGAAACTTGGTTTATGGTGAAAACGAAAAAGTTTTCACCTCTGATATTTCGGATTATAAAGAAAATTATTTATCCTTTTTAAGTGGAAATAATTTTAATGAAGCACTAATAATAACCAAAACAAACTTAAAAAGAGTGTTTGTTTTTGAATATGAAAAAAGAAGAGAAATATTAAATCAAAAACTCCATTTAATTTCAACAATTAAAAATCGGAACTAAAATGAACGAAAACAAAAAATATGTACAAGCTGATATTGATGAATTAAATGAAAAACTAAAACAACTTAGTATTTTAACGGGGAATACCTTTACCGAAATACAAAATGATATATCCGGTTTAGATTTAAGTAAAATAAATGCAATTACCGACTGGATTAAACAATTTACTGAAGATTCTACAACTCCGGTAAGTATTAATCGATTGGCAAAAGATATTTCTGAAACTATATCATTACTAAATTATGATATAAATAATCTAAAGAGCAATTTAATTTTAAGTGACGATGAAATAAAGAATAAATATCAAAGTTTATCGCAAGTAATGCAATTGGGTAATAACAGTATACGCGAAAGAATACTGCTTAATGAAAAATTAAAATCATTAGAAGAAGAACTTAATCAATATACAATTAAAGAAATTCCTTTTAATAATATGGGGTATACAGGAAAACTTAATGTAAATAGTTCACCAGTTGAAAGTGTGCCAATCTATGATAATGTGCAAAATAGCAATATCGGTTTTTCAAATAATGATATTGTAGAAAAATCAGTTAGACGTGGTTATATATCAGCCGGTTATTCATTTGCATCATCAATAACTGCAAGCATAATGCCTCTTGAAAAAGTGAATTCTTTAGCTCAAAATTTATTAAAAACATTTACCGAAGTTGTGTTAAAATCAATAATATTCCGTACGCTATTTTCGGGATTTGATAGAGTAATAAGTGGTGAAATCCCTTTTTTTGGTGGTGGTTTGTTTGGTGATGATTTAGCAATGCCTGCAATTTATACTAACAAAAGTTTGCCCAATAATAAAGCCTTTTACGGGACTTCAAATTCAATTGATGTTAACTTAATTATGCCTAAGGTTGAATTTAAACAAACCGGATATGATTTAAAAGCTGTAATTAACAAAGTAGAAAAAAGTATGGATAGATATAAATGATAACATTGGAATTAAATACAGAATATTCTTTTGTTTTTGAAAGCTGTTTAATTAATGGAAGCAGTATTAAAATTAATTTATCAATTATATATGGCAGTAAAGCTGATTTTATTAAAGAGTTTTCAGCATTTGAACAACATGGATTGGAAATAATTGGAGCCAAAGAGATTATTTACGAACTTGATGATGAGCTGCTTTCAGGCTTTGCACTAACAAACTTTCCACTTAGTTTTTATGATATAGATGGTATTATTACCGATTTGGTTTTATCGGAATATGTGAATCTTGCTAATGTAATTATTAACGTTAAAATAAATGATATTGAACTTTTTATTGGTTCAATTGACCCTTTATCTGTCAGTTATTCAAAAAAAGATAAGATATTAGAATGTAGTTTTAAGCCTGAATCTTATTTGTTAAACGAGACTGAAACGTGGAAAAATGGAGAAATAAATTATCAGGCAGTTGGAATTAGTTTACAGAGCACTCCAATTTTAATTACGGATTTTATTGAAAGAGTATATAAAATAGTAAAAAATGACATTGTAACAGAAATAGCACAAAATTGGATTTTTGCTGCTGTAAATGATAATGTTAATCCGCCAATATTATTACAAGAAGCTTTTAACCAAATTTATGTTGAAGAACACTTATTTGGTGATTATAATGGAAGTTTTATTTCAAATGGAATAAATACTTATGGGCAGTTAATTAAGTATTTGGCTTTTACTTTTGGATGTATAACAGGTCTAACCAGCAGTAATAAAGCTATATTTTATCCGTTTTTTAGTAAAGATAAAAGCAGTATTGTTGTTGAACAGACAAAAGTTATAGATTTTAGAATTGAAGGAATGCGGGATAAAATAACCTATTTTGAAATTAGTAATACAGGTAGTAGCTTAGGAACTCCAACAAGTATCAATGGAAAATATATAAGTAAAGAAATTTTAAAAAGCTTTTATTTACAACATTATGGCTTTTTTAAAATTGCAACTATAAAAATTGATAGTATATGGTACAATTTTGGAGAAGCGGTACTTGGTTATTGGAGTAAATATTTAATGAGCAAAAGTTATATGCTAAACTATTTTTTTGAATTAAACGGAATTGATTATTCCTTTACAGAAGATTTAATGTTAGAAGGAATTAGATACACCCCGATTTATATGAAAGTAAAATTAGATACTTGTACAACCGAATTTAGGGCGATTAGGTTATAAAAAGTAAAAATTTAAATGAATATTTACAGAATTATTTCATTATTTAATTCATCGCTTAATAAAAAAATATAAGATATTATGTCTGTTTATGAATATCCAAAAAATCGTTTTTTTCACTAAAAAATAGTAATTATTATTAATTAATCAGGGTTTTTTTTTGATAAACTTTTCATTAAAATTTTCGATAATAATGTGTATTATTTAACACATAAAAATAATGATTGACTAAAAATTTTTCTAATTATGGAGACCTTATGTCTAAATTTAAAAACCTATGTTTATTTTTAATGCTGTTTTTTATTGTGGGAATAGCTACATCCTGCGAAAAAGACGATCCAGTTACCTCATCAAATACTGAAATTGATCCGTTTAATACAGGAAATACCGAAAGAAATTTAATTGTTGTAATTAGTGATATCCACCTTGGTCCAAATCTTGCATTTGCTGAATGTAATAAAAATCTTCCTGCTTTAGAAAAATTCTTGAATCAAATACATGATTCAAAAAATGTTAAAGAACTTATTATTGCTGGAGATTTGTTTGATGAATGGTTTGTTCCTGCATCATCAGATACATACCAAGGCAAAGATCAAAAAGATTATATGCAGCGTATTGCAGCTACCAATAAGGGGGTATTTGATGCATTTAATAAAATTATTAAAGCCGGCAATGTTTTAGTAACTTATGTACCCGGAAATCATGATTTAACCATTACTAAAGAAAATGTTGAATTAGTTTTACCTGGTATCAGTCAAGCTCGTGATGAAGTTCAAGGTTTAGGTACTTACTCACCTGCAAGTTTTCCTGTTTTAGCAGTTGAACATGGACATCGTTATAATATTTTCTGTGCCCCTGACCCAATATCAAATAAAGATTTAATTCCGGGTTCTATTTTACCTCCAGGATATTTTTTAACCAGACTTGCAGTTCAACACGTTGTACAACATTGTTCTACTCCTGGCGAAGCTCTTCCTGTTGTAACCCCAAATGCAAATGGTGATCAAAGCCAATATTTAGCTTATTATTATTGGAATATGTGGCAAGATTGGATGACACAGTTCCCTGTTGAAAACAAACTTGATGAAAAAATTATTGTTACCAATATAGGTGGTTTTACAGGTAATTATTCTATTAATGATTTCATTCCTTTCCAAACTACTCCTGGTGGTTTTATTGATATGAAATTATATAAAGGTATTCAAGATACATGGAAAGAAAGACAAGCAATAAATAAAGTTGCTGTTGAAATTCCTACTGATCAGGCATTTGCAAAATCAAACTCTTCAAGTGAAACAGATAACCAAGCTGTAACCCAATATTTTATGAATGCTTTTTCTGATAAAAAAATTGTAGTGTTTGGTCATTCACATGATGCAAAAATTATTGCTTCTAATAACTATAAGGGCGAAAAATGTGTTTATATAAATAGTGGAACTTGGATTGATCACAATAATGTTGGTACTACTACAATGGATTTTGTTGTTATTACTCCTCAAAGTGCTGATCAAAAATCAGAGACAACTATTAAATTAATGAACTACAACGGTGGAACAATAAACTTATTTGCTCAAGATTCATTTAGGTATTAATAGTTATATTTGTTAATTGACTTAACATTTTACGCGATTTTAGATTTACTTGATAGAAATAAAAAAGCCCGCACAAAATGCGGGCTTTTTTTTTGTTGTCTAATAAACTTATTTCTTCTTCTTAAACAAATAAAATATAACAACACATATTACTGTTAAAGCAGCGTAATAAATCCAAATAGGAGTTTCTTTTAACTTAAAAGGTCTAAATGTGGCAGAAATTGTTTTGCCAGGACCAATTTCGGTTAAGTTATAATCCCAAGTCAGCTTGTTGTTTGAACGGCTCATCGCATTATGGCTTAATATTTCGCCAGGGATGTAATAAACATACGAAATCTTAAATAATTGACCGTTAACACCAAAACCGGTTGCTAAAGGAGGTATGAATTGTGAAAATACCATTGTGTTTTTATCGATTCTTTTGAATGTAAAGTTTACATCCTTAAAAGCTGATGCACTATTTAACGAATCAAATTTTGCAAAAGTTAATTCAATTTTTGCGTGCATTGTGCTATCGGTTGAATCGGTATAAACTTCAATATTTTCAAGATTCAAATGTTTGGATGAATATTCCTTTCGGATAGAATCAGGTGAAAAGATTCCAACTTTAGCCATTACTATAGAATCGTGTTGGGATTGAACTTTAAACCAATAGTGAATATACATCTCTCCGGAACCATCAATTTTTAGGGTAGTAATCTGTTCGTAGTTCAAACAACCGGAAAGGAACAAAGAAAATAAGATAAATGTAAAAATTAAGTAAAGTTTTTTCATAGTATTTTTTAAAAATTATTAATACTAAATGTAGTGAAAAATTATTATTTAAATATATAAAGGTTTCAAATAATTAAAAAAAAAGTTAAGTTTACACGTTAATTTTTTGGAGTTAGTAATGCCGACTTACGAATACAAATGTAAAGATTGCGGTTTTTTATTTGAAAAGTTTCAGAAAATGAGCGATGAACCGCTTACTGAATGCCCAAATTGCAAGGGAACTGTAAAAAGACTTATTGGAAGTGGTGCGGGTATTATCTTTAAAGGTACCGGTTTTTATGAAACTGATTACAAAAAGAAAGATAACAGTTCAAGTAAAAAAAGTACTTCTGTTTCTGCTAATGCTCATGTAGAGCCTAAAACTGAAACTAAATCGGAAACAAAAACTGAATCAACCACTACCAAAGCTGCAAGTTAATTATTTACTATAATATAAGCTTACAACACCGTTTTAGTTTAAAGAAAAACAGTAAATAGCATAATGTTCCTATAAGGTTAAGTTTTAAATGTTGAAGGTTAAATTGTTGAATGCCGTTTTAATGATTTTTAAGTTTTAATTCTCAATTTTTAATGATTGAATAGCATTTTTCTATTAATTTTTAAGTTTGAATTTTTAATTTTTAATGATTGAATAGCCGTTGAAGATAAACCTTTCAACGGCTTAATTATTTTTAATGAGTATAGTTAATAATCCTTAAAATGCGGTTCAGACAAATATCGACCAAGTTTTAGGTTTTATTTTGTGCGACTTCATCCGAAGTCGTGGGGATAGTTAGCTACGCATGGTTAACGACGTGTGATTGCTCCGCAATCAAAAAACAGTAACGAGTGACGGTGTGACAAGTGACAAAAACCAGCGAATAGCTAATAGTGAATAGTTATGATACGTTTAATCAATTAAAAGAACTTGTTATTTATAGCATGTAATGAAATTAAAAAGTGTATACAAAACGAAATTATTTAAGTCTTCATCTAATCAAACCCTTTAGGGTTGGAACTTCAATAGTAAAATAGAAACACCCCCAAATCAAGCTCCGTTAGGTGCGACACAATGAGTGACAAAAACCAGCGAATAGCTAATAGTGAATAGTTATGATACGTTTAATCAATTAAAATAAGTTGTTTTTATAGCATGTAATGAAATTAAAAAGTGTATACAAAACGAAATTATTTAAGTCTTCATCTAATCAAACCCTTTAGAGTTGGAACTTCAATAGTAAAATAGAAACACCCCCAAATCAAGCTCCGTTAGGTGCGACACAATGAGTGACAAAAACCAGCGAATAGCTAATAGTGAATAGTTATGATACGTTTAATCAATTAAAATAAGTTGTTTTTATAGCATGTAATGAAATTAAAAAGTGTATACAAAACGAAATTATTTAAGTCTTCATCTAATCAAACCCTTTAGGGTTGGAACTTCAATAGTAAAATAGAAACACCCCCAAATCAAGCTCCGTTAGGTGCGACACAAAAAATAACAAGTAACAATGTTGTAAGAAAATTGGGGAATGTATAATGTGTTTGTTATTTATTAAATAAAAAAGAACATGTCGTCCGGCAATACTGCCGGACTTTTTATATATTTGTTTTTCGCGATTTCCTATTAACATTTCGACCCGCTGGGTCTTATGTGTCCAATAATACATTTTCTGCTTTTTCATGTTTGTTTAATCTTTAATATCGTGATTCATTATAACTCCCCAAAATTATACTTTAGACAATTATTTAAAAATAAAAAACGTTGAGTGGTTTTTCTCAACGTTTTTATTCAATAATTAAAAATTAAGAATTCAAAATTAAAAATTTCTATTCCGTTCTTCTATATGTAACCGATGAACTTGCCTGAACACTTGGCATAATAATCATTTCGTTAATGTTTACACGGGCTTTGCGTGTTGCACAAAACATAATTGCATCTGCAATATCTTCGGCAACTAAAGGATCAACTCCTCTATAAACATTTTTAGCCTTTTGAATATCACCGTAAAAACGTAAATTGCTAAAGTTTGTTTCAACCATTCCCGGGTCAACTGTACTAACTCTAATATTTTTATCAACCAATTCAGCTCGCATTGATTTAGTAATTGCAGCAACAGCAAATTTTGTTGCACAATAAACTGCTCCGTTTGGATATGCTTCATGTCCTGCAATTGAGCCTAAATTAATTATATGTCCGGTACCATGTTTAATCATTAAAGGAATAACTTCGCGAGTTACATATAAAACACCTTTAACGTTTGTATCAATCATTTCTTCCCATCCATCCATATTATCTAAATATAAAGGACTAAAATTTCTACCCAAGCCGGCATTATTAATTAATATATCAATCTCTTTCCATTCAGCAGGAAATTCAGAAATGGTTTTAATAACATCGTTATGATTCCTAACATCCAATTTAAATGAATAAATTTTAACGCCAAATTTTTCAATAATTTCCTTTTCAACTTCTTTTAATAATTCAAATCTTCTTGCACATAAAATTAAATTTGCACCTTGTTCGGCAAAAGAAAAAGCACATGCTTTACCAATACCGGAAGTTGCCCCAGTAATAAATACTATTTTATTTGTTAGTTTTTCCACTTGTACCTCGTTTCTTTTCTTGTACTTTTTTTGTAAGCCGTATTGTTAATCTATTAAAATAGATAATAAATACAAACACTACAAAAAGCACATTTAAATATTTTAATGAATTACTTGTTGTGTAATATTGTAATACAACCGATATATCATTTGTAAAATCACTAATAACCAAAGGCAGTATTGCACCTAATATTACCTTTAATAACATATAAGTTAATAAAATTAAATTAAAAACTAACAAAGCCAATTCATTAACCTTTTTATTAATAAAATTTAAATTGGTTGTTTCAATAATTCCAATACACATTATTAAAGGTAAAATAGAAATAGGTAATGCAATTAATATGTTGTTTGTAATTTCAACAATATTAACTGAAAACCATAAATAATAAAATTCAGTTGAAAAAAAATCATTTATAAATGATTTAATAAATAGATATTGAACTAATTCAAACCCAAATGAAATTAATAGCAGGGCTGATAAAAAGCCGACTGCTATTAAGTACTTTTTATAAAATAATTTTTGTTTATTATCTTTCAATCCAACTTGTCCTATCAGTTTCAAAATTTGGTTCGGTAACAATATAATTATAGTCTTTTGTTAAAGCTTGCTGCCATGAACTATTATCATTAGATAAATCTTTTCCCCACCATGTTTCGTTACTGCTTAGTTCATATTGACCATCTTCAGTAATAATATTTGCAAATAAATTGAATCCGGCATTCCCCTTATTGTTAAAGTTTTGAGCAACAACTTCAATTGTGTTTTCACCGTTTTTTAGATATTTTGTAATATCAACATAAAGAATGCGTCCATAGTCAACTAATAAAGACAAAGAACGGCGAGCGTAAATTTCATCAATAAATTCACCATTGATGTACAGTTTAACATAAGTATCCCCAAGCAATTGTAATTTTGCTGATTTTACTTTGCTGTTAATATCAAATGATTTTTTGAATTTTGCATTTCTAACTAAATTGTCTTTTTCAGTTGAAAGATAAATCCATTTACTTTCAATCACAGGGGAGTGTAATGTATTGTTTTTTATGTTTGTTTTTGTTTCTTCAAAATATGCAATAAGTCTATTATACTTATCTTCAATCATATTTAAGTTTTCAGGTTTATAATATCTTAACCAAATTGATTTATATTCATCTCGTAATTTTTTAATAGTTTCAATGTTTTTATCTATTAAATTAATACAAAGTTTGTTTTCTGAGGAATTATTGTTTAATAAATCGTTAATAAGTTGTTGTGTTTGAGTTTTTAATACAAACCATTCATTAAGGTTTACCATATATTGTAAAATTTCAATATGATCAGCATTGCGTTTAGCTACTATTTTTGCATTAGCAATATTACCTTTTAGAGTGGGTAATATATTTAATGTCCAGCTGTTTTTTGTAGTTCTATTTGCTGATGATTCCCACCAAACCGGAGTTTTAAATGGTAATGCAGGGTGTCTAAATACATCGTGCCATAAAAATTGATTTAGTTGGGTGCTAAATAAAGTGTAAAATTCATCAATTTGCGAATCACTTGTATTAAAGAAATCTGTAAAATAGTTTTTTGTAAAATCGGTTAACTCGGAATCGTTAATATTCCAAGCACAAGCAGCCGAATAAGCGTATCCATAATAAATTAATTCTTTAATTGTTTCTGCACCATAATCTCCCCAGTTTGAGTTAATCATACCAATAGAATTATTTTTAATGCCATCTTTGGTAATATATTCAATATTTGGCAAAGCATTAAAATTAGTTGGAAATGGGGAAAGGAAATTCCAAACAGAAGGGGAAACAATATATTTAAAACCTGCTTTATCAAATGTTTCGGTTGATGGGTATTCTGCATCAGGTCTGTAATGCCAATCTACTGCTACTATATCTTTAGGAAGTTCATCTAAAATTTCAGGGTGATGTAAAAGAATATCGCTATACATCCATACATTTTTGTTGTATTTTTTACAAATAGCATAAACTTTTTTATAATGCTCTAAATGTACTTTTGCTAAACTTGATTTGTCTACTAATGATTTGCTGTTGCCTAACCCAACATCGTAGCTTTCATCTGCACCAATGTTAATATTAACAGAAGGGAATAATTCAAATACTTCTTTAAGCATTGTTTCTAAAAATGTATATGTGGCAGGATTGCTAACGTCAAGTGATGCAGCACCCGGAAATTCAGCATATTTCAAAAATTCTTTTTGTAATAAAATGTTTTCGTAGTGACCTAATGTTTGATAAATGGGAACTATTTCAACAAAATTTTTAGCGGCAAAACTAATTAATTCTTTAACTTCATTATTTGTTAAAGCACCTCTGTTTACACCTATTGTTGGAAAACTTTCTAATTGTAAAACATCTTCCATGTAAGGCATGTAAGTGTTCATTTTATAACGAGCAATATTTTCAATAATCTTTTTGAAGTTATCCAACGTAGAAACTTGACCTCTGCTAATATCATCTGAAACACCTCTTATCTGCATATCAGGATAATCTAAAATAGTGCAGAAGGGAATTGCGTTGTTTGAACGTTCAAATAATTGAATTAAACTTGTAACTCCGTAATAAATTCCTTTGTATGTAACAGCGTTAATATTTATTCCATTTTTGTCAATAATCAATTTATAAGCTTCGTTTACAAATTGAGTTGGAACATCTTTTAAATCAGATTCTTTTACAATTTCAAATGTAACATTTGCATTGTTTTCGTTTATTGTTGCTTGAATTCCGTTATTTTTAAGAGTGTTATTAAGTTTTTCGACAGAAAACCCTAATTGAGTTTTATCTTCACCAATTAATTTAACTGATGAGGTTTTAGGAAACGAAAAAATGCCATCCTCAACAGAAAACATTTTAGGAGTTGGAATTATTGAATATTTCATATTTTCTGCCTTCATGTTCATAAAAAGTAGTAAAAATGATAAAAATATTGTCAATTTGTAAAATCTCATGTTATATCCTCGTAATGATAATAAAAGTCCTCTTAAATTTAATGTTTTTACTTTTATAATAAAAGAAAAATGACTTTAATAATTAATATTTCATTTATGGTAAATTTCTGTTGACCTTCATTTACCCAAAATTTATATTAATTATGGAAATTAACGTTTTGTTTAATAATTGTTAATTTTTGGTTATAAAAACTAAAAACATATACTTCGTAAAAAAATATTAATGTTTTTAGCGTTCTTTGGAATAATGAAAGCAAGTTGAATTTATAAAATGTTTGGGATGGGTATTCTTAACCGCCTAATGCTTTTATAAAGCCTAAAGTTAGTGATATTTATTAAAAAAATATTTAACTACTATCGGTAAACATATTTTAATTAAACAAGTTAAGTTAAAGCATGCTGAGGATAGTTTAAATGTTTTTGATAAATTGCTAAACAGGGCAAAAATAAAGTATTTTTTTTATGAAATTAACTTGACTTTGGACACGAAAAACATTTATTTTACACCTTAGTGGGAGAAAGTGTTGAATTTTCCCAAAAAAACCCAAGGAAAGTATATGTTTTTAGGTAGTTTCAATTATTCCATAGACGCAAAGAACAGAATCAGCATCCCTGCAAGATTCCGGAAGACATTATCCCCGGAAGCACGGGAGACGTTCGTAATGATTAGAGGTCTTGCTCAATGCATTTATCTTTATCCAAAAGATATATGGACGAAAGAAATTGAACCCCGCTTAGAAAACTTAGATGACTTTGATACAGATGCTTCAAACTTTTTAAGATTGTTTGTAGAACTCTGTTCAGAAGATAATTTAGATAACCAATCAAGGTTAGTACTTCCTAAAACTTTAATAGAATTTGCCGGTATTGAACGTGACGTTTTAATATTAGGTACTGTTAAGCATATTGAAATTTGGAATCCTGAAATTTTTGAAGCAAGCAAAAAAGCAGTTAATATGTCGTATGCAGAAATTGCTGCAAAGGTAATGAGTAGAAAACGCGATGAGTAATCATATACCGGTTTTATTAGAACAGAGTGTTCTTTATATAGTTAAAGATGTAAATGGGTGCTATTTTGATGGTACTTTAGGCTTTGGAGGTCACACCGAGTTATTGCTATCTAAGCTCGGCCCAAATGCAAAAGTTGTATGTACAGATAAAGATATTGATGCTATTAGATTTTGTGAAGATAAATTTAAAGAAGATAAAAGATTTAAACCATTTAATGCCAATTTTACAGAAATTGATAAAATATCTAAAATTGAGTTCATTGACAAATTTGATGGGATTCTTGTTGATTTAGGAGTTTCTTCGTATCAGTTAGATAATAAAACTTCGGGATTTACATATCGCGAAGATACTTATTTAGATTTACGAATGAATAAGAATGTTGGAATTAGTGCAGCCGATGTATTAAATTCTTTAACACAAAAAGAGATTGCAAGTATTCTTTTTACGTATGGTGAAGAAAGAAAATCTAATTATATTGCTAAACTAATAGTTGAAGAACGAGAATTATCTCCTATTAAAACCACAAAGCAACTTAGAGAAATTGTTGAAAAAGTAGTTTACAAAGAAAAGTCTGCAAGTTCATTATCCAGAGTTTTTCAAGCATTAAGAATTTATGTTAATAACGAACTTGAAGACTTAAAACTGTTTTTAGAAAAAGCAATTGAACTTTTAAAACCGGAAGGAAGAATAGCAGTAATATCTTATCATTCGTTGGAAGATAGAATTGTTAAAGAGGTTTTTAAGTATGCTGCTTTAAGTTGTGTTTGTCCTCATGATATTCCCATCTGTATTTGTAACAAAAAACAGACCTTAAAACTGGTTACACGGAAACCAGTAATACCGGCTGATGCTGAAATCAAATTTAATAAGCGTTCACGCAGTGCCAAGTTAAGAGTTGCTGAAAAAATATGAAAAATAATTTTTTAATTAAGTTATTTATCTATGCAATTATTATTGCTGGCTTATTTTCGTTGAATGTTGTTTATTCTATTGAAAATAGAAGATTAACCAAAACAAAAATCGAATTGGAAGATTCATTAAGTTTGGTTCAAAACAAAATTAATGAAAAAGTTGTTTTTATTCAGCAGCTTTCTGCTGAAGATAGAATTGTAAAATATTCAATTGATACATTAGGACTTGAATATAATAATGAAGGAGTTTTTGAAATTGTTATTGATAAGCATCATATTAAAAGTATTGAAAAGAGGATAAACAGTTTATATGAATAAGTGGCGACTTGGCATATTGGCTGTTTTCATTTTGTTGTTTTCAATGTATATTGTTAAACACTTGTATAAGGTGCAAATAACATTACATGAAAAATATGTTTATATGGCTGAAAGACAGCAGAAAAAGACATTTATTTCCAAAGCTGAACGTGGTATTATTAAAGATAGAAATGGGGATGTTTTAGCTTATACAAAAGATGAAAAGTCTTTTTATATTGATAAAAGAATGCTGCGTAATAGAGATAGAGATACTTTAATAAATACATTTGCTAAAATATTTGGCAGACCAAAAGAAGAATACAGAAAAGCAATTGCTAACGGGGTTGGAAATATTTTATTAGAAAAGAAAGTTCCAAACGAAAAAGCAATTTTGTTAACTGATTTTACCATTAGTGGTTTTATTAAACAAGAAGATTACACACGTGAATATCCTTACGGTGTAACTGCATCACACATACTTGGTTATGTTGATAGAAAATTTAGAGGTGCCGAAGGATTAGAAAAAGAATTGAATAAAGAGTTACGTGGTAAAGATGGTTTGTTAACGCTTGAATGTGATGTTTATGGCAGAGTTGTTGCCTTAAATAGCGATTTAAGTGAAAATGCAGTTTCCGGTAGTACAGTATATTTAACAATTAATAAAAACTTCCAAAAAATTCTTGAAGAAGAAGTAAATAAAGGAATTGCAGAATATGGCGGTGAATCGGCAGTAGGTATAATTATGGATCCTAATACCGGTGAAGTGCTTGCAATGGCTAACTATCCATATTTTAATCCTCAACAGTATAATGATTTTGATAACAACTCAAGAAAAAACAGAGCTTTAACAGACCCTTACGAACCCGGCTCAACAATAAAGCCAATAGTAATGAGTATTCTTTTAGAAGAAAAATTAGTTAGAGACCACGAGTATGTTAATACGCATAATGGTAGATATACAAAATACTCACATAGAGTGAATGATACTCACGAATATTCAGCTTTAAGCATAAAACAGATTATTGAAAACTCGAGTAACGTTGGAATGGCAATTTTAAGTGATAGAATTGATTCCGACATGTTTTATAAATATATGCGAGATTTTGGATTTGGAAATCCAACTTTAATTGGAATGCCAAGCGAATCGAGCGGTACTTTATATAAGCCAAGCCAATTTCAAAGAGAAACCAAAATGGTAATGGCTTATGGTTATCAGTTAAGTGTTACTCCAATCCAATTAGCATCTGCTTATTGTGCTTTGGTAAATGGTGGAACCCTTTATCAACCTTATATAATAAGCAAAATTGTTGATTCCGAACATAATGTAAAAGAATTTAAACCGACAAAATTAAGAGATATAATTAGCAAAAAAACATCTGATAAAATTAAAAACTTTATGCTTGGTGTTGTTGAAAACGGTACAGGTAAAACAGTGAAAATTGAAAAAGTTTCAATTGGTGGAAAAACCGGTACTACGCAAATTCTTGATAAAGGTTCATATTCAAAGAGTAAATATTATACATCTTTTGTTGGATTTTTCCCTGTTGATAATCCAAAACTTGTTTGTTATGTGATGGTTTCATCCCCTTCAAAACAAAAATATGGTGGAACAGTTGCCGGTCCTATTTTCCGTGGAGTTGCAGAAAGAATAATTAATGCAGATAATTCGTTTAAGCCTGATTATAGCATTAAAAGTGCTTCTGTAATTAAAAAAGAACTCCATAAAGAACTTGTGGATGTTAAGGGAAATCAATCATCTTATAGCGATTTAAAAGAAACAAAAACAAAAAAAGAAACAAAAACACGATTAAAATTATCAGATGGAATGCCAAATTTAGTAAATCTTTCAATGCGCGATGCTATACAAAAGCTTTCGCAATTGGGAATTAAATATAAGGTAAGTGGAACCGGAAAAGTAGTAAGTCAAAGCATTTCTGCCGGATCAAAAATCAGTTCAAGCAGTATTTGTAATATTCAATGTGTTCAACCAAAAAACAGAAAATTAGATTAAAATGAATTTAGCTGAGTTGTTAAATAGTATCCAAGCGATTCAAGTTACCGGTGAAGCCGAAGTAAAGGACGTAACTAACCTTTCAATCGATTCCCGCAACATTAAAAAAGATACTATCTTTTTTGCTGTTAAAGGTTTTAAAACAGATGGACATAAATTTATTATTAATGTTATTAATTCCGGTGCTGCTGCTGTTGTTCTTGAAGATAACAATATTGTACCGGAACAACAATTTATTCATTCCGGCTGTGTTAAAATTTTGGTTGCTGATGTTAGAAGTACTTTAGCAAAAGCTGCTGCTGCTTTATATAATCATCCTACAACAAGACTAAAACTTGTTGGTATTACCGGAACAAAAGGTAAAACAACAACAAGCAATTATGTTAAGTCTGTTTTGGGAGGAAAGAATTGTGGATTAATAGGCACAATTAATATTTCCACAGGTGCCCGCGAAATTGAAAGTAAATTAACTACTCCTGAATCGCATGACTTAAATGCATTATTTGTTGAAATGCTGCAAAATAAATGCACATCTGCTGTAATGGAAGTTTCTTCACATTCATTAGAACTTCATAGAGCAGATTGTTTGGATTTTGATTTTGCTATTTTTACTAATTTGGCACACGATCATTTAGATTTTCATTTAACAGTTGATAATTACATTAAAGCAAAAAAGAAACTTTTTGATGGATTAAAAGAATCAGCATTTGCAATTGTTAATTGTGATGATAAAGTATACAAAAAGTTGATAAAAAATACTAAAGCAAAAGTTGTTACCTATGGCACAAACAAAGATGCCGATTTTAGAATGAGCAGTATTAATTATTCTTTAAATGGTACAAATTTTATTGTTACTTATAAAGAAGTAGATTATAAAATATCAACTCCGCTTATTGGAGCGTTTAATGCCTATAATAGTTGTGCTGCTTTTGTTGTTGGTATTTTGGCAGAAATTAAGCCTGTTACTGTTGCTAAAAGAATTAAAGCCACTCCTCAAGTACCAGGGAGATTTGAAGTGTACTACGAGGGGAATAAAAAAGCAATTGTTGATTATTCGCATACTCCTGAAAGTTTAGAACAAGCATTGTTGGCAATACAAAGTATTAATAAAGAAAATCATCCTGTATATACTGTTTTTGGATGTGGTGGTGATAGAGATAAAACTAAACGTCCAATAATGGGAGAAATTGCAGCACGATTAAGTACAATGGCAATTGTTACAAGCGATAATCCAAGAACTGAAAATCCAAAAAGTATTGTTAAAGATGTTGTTGCCGGTATTAAATCGAAAAACTACAAGGTTATTGTAGATAGAGGTGAGGCAATAAAAGAAGCTGTTTTAAATTCTGAAGATAATGCAATAATTTTAGTTGCCGGTAAAGGTCATGAAACTTACATTGAAGTAAATGGAGTAAGAAGTCATTTTTCAGACAAAGAAAAAGTATTGGAATATTTTAACGAATGGAAAAAATTAAATTAAATATTAACGACTTATTATCAATTCCCAATACAGAACTTATTAAGGGGAATAATCAATATTTTGAATCGGTTGTAATAGATTCAAGAAAAGTTGTTAATAATTCTTTGTTTGTTGCTATTAAAGGTGAAAAGTTTGATGGACACGATTTTATTGATTCTGTTGTAAATGCAGGGGCAACCGGTGTTGTTGTTGAAAAAAACAAAGCTCATTTATATAGCAAATTAGATGCAGCGGTTTTTTCTTACGAAGATACAACAATAGCACTTGGTAAAATTGCAAATGTTTGGCGTAATAAACTTACTGCAAAAGTAATTTCTATTACCGGAAGTAATGGAAAAACTTCTACAAAAGAATATTTGGCAACAATATTATCAACAAAATATAATGTTGTAAAGACAGAAAGTAATAATAATAATCACATAGGTGTTCCCTTAACAATATTAAATGCTGATTCAGATACAGATATTTTAATATTAGAACATGGAACAAATCACTATAATGAAATTAGCTATACTGCAAAAATTGCTAATCCGGATTTAGCTGTAATAACAAATATTGGCGATTCGCATTTAGAATATTTAAAAGATAGAGATGGGGTTTTGAACGAAAAGTATGCTCTGTTTGAAGAGACAGTCGAAAATAATGGTGCTGTATTTTTTAATTTAGATGATAATTTGTTGGTGCAAAAAGTTGATGAAATAAGAAAAAAAATCACTTATTCATTTGAACATGATGCCGATGTTGAAGGCAAAATTAACGGCTATGATGAAAAAGGGAGAATTAATTTATCAATATCATTTTCTAACAATACTGTTGAATGTAATCTTCCTGTTTACGGTTTAACGAGTGCAAAAAATGTGTTGGCTGCATCTGCAATTGCTAATTATGTTGGATTAAGCATTGAAGATTTAATAAAGGGAATTTGTAATCTTAAATCAGTTAAAGGTAGATTACAAGTTAATGAAGTGAAAGATTATTTGGTGGTTGACGATACATATAATGCAAATCCTGATTCAATGAAAGCTGCTCTTTTTATGCTTTCAAAAATTACTACACACAATACAAAAATTGCCATATTGGGTGATATGTTTGAATTAGGAGATAATGCAAAACAATTACATATAGATGTAGCAGATGCAATAAAAAATAGTGATCTAAATAAAGTTTTATTACTTGGCAGCTTTACAAAATATATTTATGAAGAATTAAAATCTTCCAATATAGAATGCAGCTATTTTACTGAAAGAGAGGAATTAGCTTCTTTAGTTAAGAAAATAGATGTGGCAAATTCTGTGGTGCTTGTAAAAGGTTCAAGAGGGATGAAGATGGAAGAATTCGTAAAATTATTATTAGAGCGGGGAAATTAAATGTTATACTACCTATTTGACTATATTAACAAAAAATATTCTCCTCCGGGATTTGATGTTTTTAAGTATTTATCTTTTAGATCTATACTTGCTGCCATTACAGCAATGTTTATTGCATTTTATTTTGGTCCTAAAATAATCAATTTTTTGCGTAAAAAGCAGATTGGTGAAACAATAAAAGAAGAAGGTCCAAAATCGCATAAATCTAAAGCAGGAACACCAACAATGGGTGGAGTTATAATTATCCTTTCTGTTGTTATTCCCGTTTTATTATGGGGCGATATTAGTAGTTCGTATATAATTCTTACATTGCTTGTTACCATTTGGTTGAGTATTGTAGGCTTTTATGATGATTATTTAAAAGTAGTACGAAAGTTTCCTAATGGGTTAATAGCACGCTACAAATTATTAGGTCAAGTATTAATAGGATTGGTTGTAGGATTGGCAATTTATTATATGCCGGAGTTTAGTAATTATACAACAGAAACAACATTGCCGTTTTTTAAGAATTTAAATTTTGATTTCTCTTACTTTTATATTCCAGCTGTTATTTTTATTATTACCGCTACATCCAACGCTGTAAACTTAACAGATGGTTTAGATGGATTGGCAATGGGTACAATGTTGATTGTAATGTTAGCATTAGCTGTAATCAGCTATGTTACAGGAAACGTTATTTATTCCGATTATTTGAACATAATGTTTTTACCAGGGTCAGGGGAATTAACAGTTTACATTGCTGCCTTAATTGGTGCCGGTTTGGGTTTTTTGTGGTTTAATTTTTATCCAGCTCAAGTATTTATGGGCGATACAGGTTCTTTAGCTTTAGGTGGAGCTTTAGGAGTAATAGCTATATTGATTAAAAAAGAGCTTTTACTTCCTTTATTGGGGGGTATATATTTTATGGAAACTGTTTCTGTAATTATCCAAAGATTATACTTTAAGTACACAAAAAAGAGATTTGGAGAAGGTAAACGAGTTTTTAAAATGGCTCCAATACATCATCATTTTGAAATGGTTGGATGGCAGGAACCAAAAATTGTTATAAGATTTTACATAATTACTATTGTTTTAACATTAATTAGCTTAGCTTCATTTAAGATACGATAATGAATATACAAAACAAAAAAATTACAATTTTAGGTGCCGTAAGAAGCGGTATTGGTGCTGCTAAATTAGCAAAAAAATATGGAGCAGTTCCCTTTGTAAGCGATAAAGGTTCAGTAGAGAAACTTGAAAACGCAAAAAATCAATTAACTGATTCAGGTATAAATTTTGAGTTTGGTGAACACTCCGATAAAGTATTTGATTGCGATTTTATAATTACAAGTCCAGGGGTACCTACTAAATCTCCTGTTTTGGAAGAAGCAAAAAGTAGGGGAATAAAAATTATAAGCGAAATTGAATTTGCATCGTGGTTTTGTAAAGGTAAAATAATTGCCATTACAGGCACAAATGGAAAAACAACTACAACTTCCTTATGCCACTATGCACTTAATAAATGTGGAATTAAAGCTCATGTTGGCGGTAATATTGGCTTAGCTTTTAGCGAAGTTGTTGAAGATGTAAAGGAAAATGAATATGTAGCTCTTGAAATTTCCAGTTTCCAGCTGGATTATATCGATACATTTAAACCAAATTATTCCATTTTAATAAATATTACTCCTGATCATTTAGATAGATATGATTACGATTACGGTAAATATGCAGCTTCCAAATTATTGATTACGAAAAATCAGAATGAAGAGGATTATTACATTTTTAATTGTGATGATGAAAAAATAAATGAATTTGATTCTTACAATACTAATGTAAATAAAGTTAGTTTTTCTATTAAACAAGCTGTAAACTTTGGTGCATATTCAGTTGATGGAATTCTTTATTTTGTTAATAATGGTATTACTGAACAAGTTTGTAAAGTAAGCGATTTAAGTATTAAAGGAGAGCATAATTTATATAACTCGTTATCTGTATTAGCCGTTCTAAAATTATTAAAAGTTGATAATGCAAAAATAGTTGATGCTTTTGCAACATTTCCCGGAGTTGAGCATAGGTTGGAATTTGTGAGAGAAATTAATGGTGTTCGTTACATTAATGATAGTAAAGCTACAAATGTTGATGCTGTTTGGTATGCCCTTAGAAGTTTCAAAAATCCTATTTATTTAATTTTAGGTGGAAAAGATAAAGGGAACGATTACAATCAGATTAAAACTCCCGTATTAAATAACGTAAAAAAAATATATGCAATTGGTTCATCGGCAGATAAAGTATATAACTTTTTCTGTGATGTTGTTCCAACTGAAAAGAAAGATACATTGGAAGATTGTTTAACAAGTGCAAAAAGAGAAGCTGAAGAAAATGATATAGTACTTCTTTCTCCTGCTTGTGCTTCGTTCGATATGTTTAATAGCTATGAACATCGCGGTGAAGTATTTAAGAATATTGTAAATAAATTATAAGAAGTAAAAAGAAGATTATGAAAGCAGTTTACAGAACATTAATGACATTAGTAATTACTTTAGTTATGCTTGGTGTAGTTTTGGTGTTGGGTGCCAGCAGCGGAATGAGTAAAAACTATGGTATGTTATTCAGTCATGTTGCTAAAGTAGGTGCTGCACTTTTCTTAATGTTTGCATTTGCATATATGCCCTACGAATATTTTAAGAAGTGGAGCAAACTTTTGCTGATGTCAATTGTCTTTTTGCTGTTTTTAACACTTGTGATGGGTATTGCAAAAAAAGGAGCATCACGTTGGTTAAACTTGGGTTTTGTTACTTTCCAACCGGCTGAGTTTGCTAAGCTTATAATTATTATTCACCTTGCTAATCTTATTGAAAGAAAAGGTGAGTTAATTAGAGATTTTAAGAATGGATATATACATGTAATAACTTGGTTGTTTTTAGTTGTCGGCTTGATAGTAATTCAACCAAACCTAAGTACAAGTATTTTAATTATGGTAACCGGTTTCGCAATGTTATATGTTGCCGGTGCAAGATATAAACATTTAATTATTACCTCAATGATAGTTGGTGCAATCGGTCTTGTTCTGTTGATGTCGTTTACTCACTCAAGAGAAAGAATTTATTCGTTTTTAGGTTTGGCAAAAGAACAAACACAATCAGTAAACTTGCAGTCATATCAATCAAAAGTTGCTTTGGGTAGTGGTGGCTTAACCGGAAAAGGACTTGGTCAATCAAGACAAAGTGATTTGTTTTTACCTGAAGCTTATGGTGATTTTATTTACGCAATTTTAGGCGAACAGTTTGGTTTTGTTGGTACTGTTATAGTATTGTTAGCATATTTAGCTTTATTTGCATTGGGGGTATTAATATCTTATAAATGCCCTGATATGTTTGGCAAAATGCTTGGATTTGGAATTACACTCTCAATTACGCTTAACGCATTGGTTAATGCGGCGGTGGTATCGGGTGCTGTTCCAGTTACAGGTATTACATTACCATTCATTAGCTTTGGTGGTACTTCAATATTAACATTTTGTATAGCAATTGGTATTGTAATTAATATAGCATTAAAATTTATTAAATCAAGGGACGTAGTAGCTCCAAATGAAATACTCAGTTGATAAAAAATATAGTTTTATTTTTGCAGGTGGCGGAACAGGTGGTCATTTATATCCGCTTATTGCTGTTGCTGAGCAAGTTAAATTAAACTTGCCCGATGCTGATATTTTATTTGTTGGAACTGCAAAAAAAATCGAATCTAAAGTTATTCCTTCTTTAGGATATAAATTTGAATCGGTTAATATTAGCGGGTTCCCTCGTAAAATAAATTTTGAAACTATTAAGTTTGGGTTTAAACTTATAAGTTCTATCTTTAAATCATTGTCAATCTGTTTTAAGTATAAGCCTGATGTAGTTATTGGTGCAGGTGCTTACGTCTCTGGTCCAATTGTCTGGGCTGGTGCATTAACAGGTGCAAAAGTTGTATTGATGGAACAGAATAGTTATCCCGGTGTTACTAACAGATTATTAGAAAAGAAAGCTGAAAAAATCTTTATATCGTTTGAAGATTCAAAAAAATATTTTCGCTTTCCTGAAAAATTATCATTACTTGGGAACCCATTAAGACTTAATGTGAAACTTACTGATAAAATGGACGCTGTTACAAACTTTGGTTTAGATTGTAATAAAAAAACTTTAGTTGTATTGGGTGGTAGTTTAGGGGCTGGTAGTATAAATAAAGCAGTAGAAAAGTTCTTAACTGAATTTAAAGCTTTGGATATTCAGATTATATGGCAATGTGGTGACAGATATTTTGATAGTTTGCAAAAATATAATAACAATTCAGTAAAAGTGATGGCATTTGTTGATGATATGGGAAAAGTTTATAGCTCGGCTGATTTAATAGTTGCTCGAGCCGGAGCCACAACAATTGCTGAAATTGCACATTTAGGGTTGCCAACAATTTTTGTTCCTTCTCCAAATGTGACTGATGATCACCAATATAAAAATGCAAAGTCTATTGCAGATAAAAATGGGGCGTTAGTTATAAGAGATAATGAGGTTGAATCTATACTTTTTGATAAAGTAAAAGAAGTAATATTCGATTCAAACAAACTAAATAATTTTAAAGAAAACATAAAACTTTTTGCAAAACCTGAAGCTGCTAAAAATATTGGAGCTGAAGTTGTGGAATTAGCAAAAAATAAAAACAGGTTATAATATGATACATAAAGTTATAGATAGAGTTCATTTTGTAGGTATTGGCGGAATTGGAATGAGTGGTATTGCTGAAATTTTATTGAACCAAGGATTTACTGTTTCGGGTTCAGATATGAACGCTTCAGATAATACGGAGAGGCTTAAAAACTTAGGGATTGACATTTGTATTGGACATAAAGCAGAAAATATTGAAGGAGCTGATGTAGTAGTTTATTCATCTGCTGTAAATATTGAAAATCCGGAAGTTAGTGCTGCAATAGCAAAAAAAATTCCTGTTATTAAACGTGCCGAAATGCTTGCAGAATGTATGCGTATGAAATATGGTATTGGTATAGCAGGAACACACGGAAAAACTACAACCACATCAATGGTGGGGTTGGTTTTAACTGAAGCCGGTATTGATCCAACCATTATTGTAGGTGGTAAATTAAGTAGCTTAGGCGGTACAAATGCACGTCTTGGCAACAGCGAGTACATTGTTGTTGAAGCGGATGAATTTGATAGAACATTCTTAAAATTAACACCAAGTATTGCCGCTATTACAACTTTGGAAAGAGAACATTTAGATACCTATAAAGATTTAGATGATATTAAATCGGCATTTATTGAATTTGCCAATAAAGTGCCATTTTTTGGGTTCGTTGTTTTATGTATGGATGAACCTGCATTGCAAGATATTATTCCACTCATAAATAAGAAAATTATTACATACGGAACCACATCGCAAGCCGATATTAAAGCGGTTGATATTACTCATAACCAATACGAATCGGCATATACAGTAATTTACAAAGGTGAAGAGTTGGGAAGAATAAATTTAAAACTTCCCGGTATGCATGTAATAAAAAATTCTCTTGTAGCAGTATGTATTGCTAAGGAATTAGGTGTTAGTTTTGAAGTGATTAAAAATGCATTAGCTTCATTTACTGGTGTTTATAGACGCTTTGAAACAAAGTACAACAAAGAGGTTTTGGTTATTGATGATTATGGACATCATCCAACAGAAACAAATGCAACTTTAAGTGCAATTAGAGCAGGTTGGAAAAATAGATTGATAGCAATATTTCAACCACATTTATATTCACGTACAAAAGATTTTTATGCTGAATTTGGAAGGTCGTTTCTTAATTCGGATATTTTTATTTGTACAGATGTTTACCCAGCCAGAGAAAAACCTATTGAAGGGGTAACAGGTGAATTAATTGCCAATGCGGCTAAAAGTTTTGGACATAAGGAAGTTTATTATGTTGAGGATAAAAAGAATATCCCGTCATTTTTACAAAAAATTTATAAAGAAGGGGATATAATTATAACCCTTGGTGCGGGAGATATTTGGAAGTATGGTGAAGAATTTGTTAATATGATTAAAAAATAAAATGTCAACAAAAAAAAATAAATATAAAAAGGTTTTTAGTGTAATATTTCTATTATTTTTATTAGGAATATTGTTATATTTGACATTTAATTTAGAAAATCGTAGTGTGTTTATTGTGAAGCACATTGAGATAAAAGGTGCCGATCATCTAACCAAAGAACAGTATTTTAAGTACGCAAATTTTGATCATATTGATGATTATAAGTATTTAAATTTAACAATAATTAAAGACAGAATAATTAAGCACCCATACATAAAAGATGCAGATGTTGAATTTGAAGGAAATGATAAAGTAGTAATAGACTTAATTGAAAAAAATTTTAATGCATTATACTATACGGGAAATAAACAATATATGGTAACTGAAAATTTAGAACTTGTACCTCAGCTGCCATTTACGCGTCAATTAGATTATCCAATAATAACTAATTCTTTGGACGATAAAAAATATAAACCATTTTACCATTTAACAAAGACTGATGATTTAATCAATGGTCTTAAAATAGTATCTTCTTTTAAAATTATTAATGAAGACTTATACAATAAATTATCGGAAATTGATTTGAATAATGGTAAGTCGATTAGTTTAGTTTTTTCAGTATTTGACTATTTAGTTTATGTTGGTAGAGAAGATGTTATTAAACGAGTAGTATACTTTGATAATTTTTACAATTCGGTTAGAGAAAATTTATACAGCAGTGCTATCAGCCATGTGGATTTGAGATTTGATAAAAATATTTACATGCAGCTTAATGTTCCGGTAAGTGATGCGGAGGATAAAAAATTATGAGTAGAAATATAATTGCAGGCTTAGACCTTGGAACAACAAAAGTTTGTGCAGTAATTGCTGAAATTGAAGAAAACAGAGTTAACATTCTTGGCTTTGGTGTTGCCCCATCTGAAGGTTTGAATAAGGGTTTAGTGGCTAACATTAATAAAACAGCTGCTGCTGTAAAAATTGCTATGGATCAAGCAATGAATAGAGCCGGTATTGAAATCAAAGAATTATATGTTGGTGTTGCCGGTGAGCATATTAAAAGTTTGAGACATAGAAACTATGTAACAATCAGTAATTCGGAACATGAAATTACCATTGAAGATATCGATAGATTAAAAGCTGATATTAGAAGTGTTCCATTTCCTCAAGATAGGAAAATTTTACATATTATTCCTGAAGAGTACATAATTGATGGTCACACAGGTTTTGACGATCCAATTGGAATTACAGGGACAAAGTTAGAAGCATTAAGTCATGTTGTTTTGGCTTCTATTGCTGCTTTAAATAATATTAAGCGTTCTGTTGAAAGAGCCGGTTTTGTTGTTAAAGATTATATGTTGCAGCCAATAGCTTCAAGTTTATCGGTATTAGAAGAAAACGAAAAAGATTTAGGTGTTTGTTTAATTGATATTGGCGGTGGTACAACTGATATAGCTGTATTTCATAATAAAAGTATTAGAGATACAAGCGTAATTGGTATTGCCGGTAATCAAGTTACTAACGATATTAGAGAAACCTTAGGTTTAGTTAGCAGCGATGCCGAAAAATTAAAAATTGAACATGGTTATGCTATTGAAGAAGCCATAATTAAAGAAGAAGATATTTATATTAAACGTGTTGGTGGACGTGGTAATGTTAAAATTCCTGTTACATTACTTACACAAATTATTAACGCAAGAATGAAAGAATTGTTCCAAATTATTGATAAAGAATTACGTGATAAAAAACTTAAAAATCGTCTTATAGCGGGTGTTGTTATTACCGGTGGTGGAGCATTGCTAAAAGGTTGCGACGAATTAGCTGCTCAAGTTTTTGGACTTCCAGCAAGAATAGGAGTGCCATTAGATTTAGGCATAGGGTTATCACGTGAAATTGAAAAGCCGGAATTTGCTACTGTTGCCGGTTTAATTAAACCTATTCCGGGTACAACCAATAAACCGGTTCAATTTGTTAATTTTGAAGATAAAATTAAAACAGAAAATAAAGTTGAAGAACCTGAAGTTGAAGAAGAAAAAACTTCTAAGTTTTCATTAAAAGAACAAAAAGAAAAACTTGCAAACGGAATGCCAAAAGGTTTGCAATCATTATATGGAAAGTTTAAGAAATTTATAAATGAATTATAGACCACATTAGGGAGGCTAAATGCAACACTTTGTTACTCTCGACAGAGAAAAAGAAAATAGTTTATCACCAATTTTGAAAGTTGTTGGTGTTGGAGGTGGAGGTTGTAATGCACTTGATTATATGAACAAAAAAGGATTAAGCGGTGTTGAATACGTTGCAGTTAACACAGATGCACAAGCTCTTATATTAAGTTCTGCCAATCATAAAGTGCAGATTGGGGTTAATATTACAAAAGGCTTAGGTGCCGGAGCGGATCCTGATACAGGTAAAAAAGCTCTTGAAGAAGACAGAGAAAAAATTGCAAAAGTGCTTGACGGTTCAAATATGGTATTTATTGCTGCCGGAATGGGCGGTGGTACCGGTACCGGTGCTGCTCCGTTAATTGCGTCTATTGCTCGCAACCTTGGCATTTTAGTGGTAGGTATTGTTACCAAACCATTTAAATGGGAAGGTAAAAAAAGAATGATGAATGCCGAAAAAGGTATTCATGAATTAAGTCAATATGTTGATAGTATGATTGTTATTCCTAATTATAGATTAATTAGTTTAATAGATAAAGGAACAACAGCACGCGATGCATTTGAAAAACCAAACGAAGTTTTATATCAAGCTACACGTGGTATTGCCGATATTATTACTATGACAGGTATTATTAATGTTGACTTTGCTGATGTTAAATCTGTAATGGCTAATGGTGGATCAGCATTAATGGGTATTGGTCTTGCTGATGGTGATAACAGAGCTATACAAGCTGCTCAGAATTCAATTTCTTCTCCATTATTAGAAGGATTGGATATTCGTGGTGCCAAAAAATTGTTGCTTAACGTTACCAGTAGCAGCAGCTTAACTATGGATGAAATTGAACAAGGTAACGAGGTTATTTACAAAGCTGCCGGTGATGATGCTGATATTATTTTCGGTTGGGTATGTAAAGAAGAAATGAACGAAGCAGTATCTTATACAGTTATTGCTACCGGATTTACTAATCAAAACGAAGTTACACCTTCTGCTACTACAAATAATGTGGTAACTCCAAAAGTTGTTGAAACTGCAGCAACTAAAAATGCTTCAGATATTCCTGTTACAAAAGTTGTTGGTGCAGAAAACATATCTTATATTAATGTTAACCAAGATGATCTAAATGTCCCTGCTTTCTTAAGAAATCAAAGCGGTGAGCCATTAAAATCGAGCGGCTTCAAAGTTGAATATTATCCTGCTGAAGAAGAAACTTCTGATTATGGTGAACAAGATTTTCACTTAGATGATGAAGAAGACCGCACATTCTTAAAACGTATGATGGATTAATTTTCATTTATAAATAAACTCCCTTTCCTCTTATTCTGTTGTGGTCTACAGTTTAAGTTTAAGGGAGTTTTATATTTTAACTTGCCTTAAATCACACCTCAAATTATTTACTTGTTTGTTAATTATTATTAGTCTAATTTTAATTAAGTTTTTCATTATAATATTTATCTGCATACTTCATGAAACGATTATACTATTTAAAATTGGCACTTTCCTTCTTCTTGCTTCTTATTAATATAAATATTATGTCTGGACAAGAGTTTCACTGGGTTAAAGATATGGCAGGAGAATTAAATGACCAAATTAATAATAAACTTAGTATTGATAAAGATAAAAATATTTATCTGACTACTAATTTTGTTGGATATTTTAATGTTGGTGATTATCAATTTGCATGTTCGGCGGGACCTGATTTTATTGTGAGTAAATACAAGGGAAATGGAGAATTGTTATGGGCAAAACATGGAAAAGGTACCGGATCAAATGAAATTAATGATGTGTGTATTGATTCTTTAGGAAATGTTTATATTGCAGGCAATTTTACAAAAACTTTTACTTTTTCAGATGTAGAAATTGTTGGATCGGGAACAAATATTAATACTTTTTTAATGAAATTAAACAGTTCGGGTGAAGTTGTTTGGTACAAAGCATCTCCAATATTTACAAAAGAATGTAAAATAATAATTGATGATAATAATAGTATAGTGATTGTCGGCAGATTTGCTGGGACCTTAAATCTTGGTGAATTTATTTTGCATGGAGTTAATGATCAAATTTCAATTGCCTTGATTAGGTATGATTTAAATGGCGAAATAATTTGGGCTAAAGAATATACAGAATATTATCCCCATTTGTATGGATATCAGTTATCTTCAATACAGGTAAATTCTGATGGTGATATTTTTGTCCTTTTGAATGGTTATAAATTAGTTGTTCGTAATATGTACCGGTTTAGTTTAATTTTAAGATTTTCATCCCATTTTGAACTTAAACAAAATCTTAATGATATTCTTGCTTCATATGGCGTATGTTCAGATTTGAAAATAAGCAAAAATCTTATTTTTTGTCTGCTGTTTAAGACTATAATAGATTCTCAAGTACACGTTTTTAATAAAATACTTTTGCTGGATAGTACATTTAATCAGATTTATGTTAACGAAGTTAAAACATCTGACAATGATTACATTAATGGATTTTCTATTGATAATGAAAATAATTCATACATTTACCTAAAATATAAAGATATTGTATACTTAAATGATTCTTTAATTATTAATGATGCTACACAAAATAATGCTGTTATAAAATTCAACCAAAATGGGAAAAAATTGTGGCATAAATTATTTAAGGCTGGTGTTCCTTTATATTTAAGTAATGATAATAACAATGACTCTTATCTTTTTGGTAATGCTACTTCTACATCGTTATTCGATGATTTTTCAGTAACAGGGAACCACTTTATAGCAAAGTTATCTGAAAATCCATTACCACATGATACTACTATTGTTATAAAGGATTCGATTTTTTGTTTATATCAAAACTATCCAAATCCTTTTAGTAAAAGTACAACAATAAAATTTGAATTGTCAAATGATGAACAAGTATCTTTGAAAGTATTTAATATCTTAGGGCAGGAAGTTGATGAATTAATAAATGAAAAACTTTCTCAGGGTGAACACTTAATTAATTGGAATCCTAAACAATTGGCAAGTGGAGTGTATTTTTATTGGTTCCAAACTATTAATAGAGTAATTATAAAAAAGATGTGTTTAATTCGTTAGCTTATTAATTATCAAATTATCATAACTTTTTATGTTAATTATAAGTCGCTATTTTACTATATTTCGATTTAATTAATTCGAAATTACTATTCTTAAAAGGGAAATTAATTTGAATTGGAAAACAAAAGCTCTAATACAAAATGCTATAGCTTTTCTACCATCTAATCTTTCTTATAAATTATATTTTCTGCTCCAAAGTAAATTTGGCGGTTTGCAAAACATAAATCATTTATATTATCTGAAGGCTGCAAAAAAAATCTTAGATCTTATAATAGAGTTTAATCATTCGCCTGTTGATAAAACGTTCTTTGAACTTGGAACAGGAAGAATTGTTATGTTTCCAATGTGTTATTGGCTGGCTGGTTCAAAAAAAACTATCACAGTTGATTTGAATCCATATTTAGTTGAAGACTTGGTGTTGCAAAATGTTAGATATCTTATTAATAACGAAAAAATAGTTGTTGAACTTTTTAATGGTTTGATACAAAACGAAAGGTGGGAGTTATTTAAAAAATTTGTTCAAGACGAAAAACAATTATCATTGAAAAAAGTACTCGACTTCTTTTCTATTGAATATCTTGCTCCTTGCGATGCTGCAAATACTAATTTGCCAAAAGATTCTATTGATTTTCACACTTCATATACAGTTCTTGAACATATACCTAAGGAAGTTATTATTAAAATATTTAATGAAGGAAATAGAATAGTTAAAGAAAATGGATTATTTATCCATGAGATAGATTATAGTGACCATTTTGCTCATTCGGATAACTCCATAAATTTGATAAATTTTTTGCAGTATTCCGATTTTGTTTGGAATTTATATGCTGGTAATAAATATATGTATATGAATAGGTTACGGCATGATGATTTCCTTGATTTGTATAATGCATTTAATCATGAAGTGTTAAATTTAGGTGTTGATTTTAATAGTAATTTGAATGAACTACTCAATTCAAATAAAATTATACTAAGTGAAAAATTTAAGCAAAAAGAAAATGATATTTTAAGTATTACAGGAGCTTGTATAATATCAAAAAAACAGTAAATATTTGATTTTTTCAAATGAAAATATAAATCATAACTTTATGTTGCATAGCTACTTATTAGATTCAACAGTTTTGAAGGTCAATATTTTGTAATAATTAGCTTCATAATAAAGTTGGCAAATCTGACCAATTAGAACGAAGCTAACATTTCTTTCTATTTCAGTATTTAAATTTTTATTAAGGATTAAATTAGTATTTTACTATATTGCTATCTAAATTATTTTTTGTCAATAATTACTCCTTGGTTTTGATAAAACGTTTTTACAATTTGTTGGAATTTAATGATTTATGAGTTTGATTAAACAAATCTGGTATATTATTGTGCCATTAAGGTTGAGAAATTATATAAATAGAAAAAGAGATGATGTTAAATTTGGAAAACTTAAGAATAAAATTCTTAATTATTATTCTTCCATTCCTTCTAAAGATATCACTTCTGAACAATTGCAAGTAATAGAATATCTAAAAAGCAATAGATTGCAATATTTCCCATATGAATACACAAAAAAGTATTCTGTGGACGCAATAAATCCTCAATACGATAATAAAAAAGAATTGTTTTATGTTATTTTTGATGATGAAAAACTATTCTTTAAAAAAGAATGGAGTATTGAGTATATTAAACAATATGTTGTAAGTTTGTTAGTTGAACAAGATATTGAATCTCCACACAGATATTTAACTAATGAATTTAATCTAAATGGAATGAAAACACTATTTGATGTTGGAGCTGCTGAAGGTAATTTTGCTCTTATGAATATAGATAATTTTGATAAAGTATTTTTATTTGAGGCTGATAATTCTTGGAACAAGCCTCTTGAAGCTACATTTGAAAAATGGAAAGATAAGGTTGTAATAATTAATAAATTTGTTTCAAATGTAAATGACGAAAAATGTGTAATGTTAGATGATTACATCTCTGAACTTAAAGATAGTGTATTTATTAAAATTGATGTTGAAGGGGTGGAAAGAAAGATAATTGAAGGTGCCAACAAGCTTATTAATAATCTTCAAAGTATTAAAATTGCTGTTTGTACTTATCATAAGCAGGATGATGAAAAACAATTAACGGCAATTTTAAAGAGTTTTAATTTTGAAGTAAGCCCTTCTAATAATTATATTATTTTTTATGATGATCCTAATCAAAAAGCACCTTATTTGCGACGAGGTATAATTAGGTGTGAAAAAAGATATTAGGGAATTGATAGCCCGTTATATTTTGATATGAATTTTACTACTGATTTTTTTTATTTTAAATTGTATTTTGATAACTTGATTTATTTTGTCAATTAAATTCTAAGTTCACATAAAAATGGTAAAAAAGTTTTTTTTTGTATTAATTGTTGCATTAATATTTGTTAATATAACACGTGCCCAAGAATCAGAATCCGTAGGTGTTATTTCCAAATTTGGAGCCGCGGGTGGCTTTTCTCCGGTTTGGATTATGCCAAATTTTGATCCAATTAACGAGCAGATAAAAAAAATAGGATTGCCTGAATTTAATAATTCTGGAATGATGACTTATGGTGGTTCCGGTTATATTTATGTTATGTTTTGGAATAATTTTAGAATTGGTGGAATGGGCTTTGGTGGTAAAAAGAGTGTGTCCAAAGTTGTAAACGGATTTAATAATCAGGTTGATTATTCCATTGGTGCCGGTGGGTTAACTATGGAATATACACTTCCATTTATTCATAAAATTGCAGTGTCTGTCGGTTGTATTTTAGGCGGAGGAAGTGTTGAAATTGATTTTTATAAAAATAAAACTGATTACAATTGGGAAGATGTTTGGCAGTCTGGTGAGAATCAACATAAAAAAATTACAAACTCATTCTATACAATTACACCAACATTGAATATTGACATACCTTTAAATAGATTTATTGCCGCACGTTTTGGTGGCGGTTATTTGGTGGAAATAGATGGAGATTGGAAAGCAGATAATGATAGGAATATATCTAACATCCCAAATAAGTTATCTGCAAATTCGTTTTTTATTGAAGCAGGTGTTTTTGTCGGTTTTTTTGCATTTTAAGGAGAAATTATGAAAAATATTTTAGTTACCGGAGGAGCCGGTTTTATAGGTAGTAATTATTTAAATTACATTTTAAATGAAAGTGAAGAATATAATATAGTTAATTTGGATAAATTAACTTATGCCGGTAATTTAGAAAATTTAACAAAAATTGAAAACAATAAAAATTATACCTTTGTAAAAGGGGATATTGCAAATCATGAATTGGTTGAATACCTTTTTGCAAAGTATAAATTTAACTTTGTTATTAACTTTGCTGCAGAATCGCACGTTGATAGATCAATTCTTGGGTCGGAAGTCTTTTTTAAAACAAACGTTATGGGCACAAACGTTTTACTTGAAGCTGCAAAACGTCATGAAGTTGAAAAGTTTTTACAAGTATCAACGGATGAAGTTTATGGAAGTTTAGGAGAAACAGGTTTGTTTACTGAATCAACTCCTATTTCTCCAAATAGTCCTTACTCATCAAGTAAAGCATCTGCGGATATGATGGCTTTATCATTTTATCATACATACGGAATGCCAATTGTAATTACTCGTTGTTCTAATAATTATGGCTCGTATCAATTTCCGGAAAAGCTTATTCCTTTAATGATTATCAATGCATTACATGATAAAAAGCTCCCTGTTTATGGTGATGGCAAAAACGTAAGAGATTGGATTTATGTTGTTGACCATAACAGAGCAATTCAAATGGTTTTAGAAAAAGGTATTCCGGGAGAAGTTTATAATGTTGGTGCAGAAAATGAAATGCAAAATATCCAAATTATTAAATTGATATTAGGCATTTTAGGCAAAAGTGAAGATTTAATAGAGTATGTTAAAGATCGTTTAGGGCACGATAGGCGTTATGCTATTGATGCAACAAAAACGAAAACAATCATTGGTTGGAAACCAGAATTTTCTTTTGAACAAGCAATTGTTAAAACAGTTGAATGGTATTTGGAAAATGAAGCTTGGTGGAAAAGGATAATTTCCGGTTCATATCAAGATTATTATAAAAATTTATATGGTAAAAATTATTAATCTAAATAATAGGAATAGAATGTTGCGTAAACTATTTGTTTTATTATTTTTAAGTGCAGTTGGACTATTTGCACAAACCGAATCAAGTTTTAAGTCTTCTTCTAATAGCTTGAATTCTCTGAGTAGTGCAATGAGCGTTACAATTGGTGGAACTTTTATTGTTACCGGTACATTCCCATCAGTTCCGGGGGAAAGAGTTGACCAGTTTGTTAGCCGTTTATTAAATGAGGCAAAAGCCGAAAAATTAGCAATGGCGAAAGAACCTGAGGAAAAACTACAACTCATGAATGATTTTGAAAAAATTGCTAATAGAAATATCAAACTAAAACGTAAAAATGGTTCTGAAATTAATATTGATTTAGAAAAATTCAGATTAACAGGTGATTTTGCTTTTAACCCATATTTAATGCACGAAGATGTATTAATTTTCCCCGATTACGATCCAAAAATTGGATTTGTTACAATTGGAGGAGCTGTTAATAAACAAACAATATTTCAGTATGTTACAGGCGATAAATTTTCAGATGCATTGATGTTTGCACATGGGATTAATCCCGCTTATGAAAATGTAAATGAGTTTAAAATTGTTCGATTGAGTTATGATGGCTCAAAAGAAGAAGTTCAAAATTATAAAATTACAGAAAATCCCGAATTAAAAATTGGGGATAGAATTGTAGTAGTAGCAGAAGAGACCGGTAGAAAAGATTATAAAGTTTCTATTAAAGGCGAAGTGAACATGCCAGGTGAAATACCCATTTCTAAAAGTACAACTACTTTAAGAGAATTAATAGAAAAAGTAGGTGGTTTTACTTCAAATGCTGACTTAAACAGAGCCGAATTAATTAGAGGTGCTAACGTATTCAAAAGTCCGGTTTTTTCGGAAGAATTTGAACGCCTTATGATGCAGCGTATGGCTGATATATCAGAAGAAGATTCTATCTCTTTTTTAACAGACAATAAGTTACGTTTTGCACGCGGTAATGCGGTTTTAGATTTTACAAAGTTAAATGATCCAAATTCTGAGGTGTCTAATTTTATTGTTAAAGATGGGGATTATATCTTTATTCCTGAAAAAGTTGAATTGGTTTATGTTTTTGGTCAAGTTCAATTTCCGGGTTATATTAATTACTCAGCTGATAATGGGGTTGATTATTACATTAATTTAGCCGGTGGTATTGGAAAAACAGCAAAAGAAGAAATTTATCTTGTTAAAGGTAAATCGCGTGGTTGGAAATTGATTGAAGAAGATACAAAATATACAATTGAACCCGGTGATTTTATTTGGATACCAAAAGAAATACCTCGTACTTTTGACTATTATTTAAATAGAATAACAGCAGTTTCCGCAGTTATTGGTGCTGTTGCAACTATTGCCTTACTAATTGTTCAACTTGGAAAGTAAAATTAGGAAATCAAATGGAAGAAAATAAAGAACAAAAAGTGCAGTTCTCTGATTATATGTATATTTTATTTAAATGGAAAAGAATAATATTTATTGCTTTATTTATTACAATTGCTGTTAGTACAATTATTTCATTTTCTTTGCCAATTACTTATAAGTCTATGGCAGTAGTAACAATCCCTCCTGAAAGCTCAATGGGGTTAAGTGGTTTAACAAGTTTATTAGGTGGAGGAAAATCATCGTCTTCTATTGGTGCTAAATTATTTGGGACATCAAATACCTCTGAGGATATGTTGCTGGGATTTCTTAATTCTCGTGGAGCTTTAGAAAAAGTTATTAATAAGTACAGCTTAATGGAGTACTATGAAATTGATGATAAAAATATGGATAAAGCAATAAAAGCTTTTGCTGAAGACTTGGTTTTTGAGCCAAATGAATTTGGCTTTATACAGATTATTGTTATCAACCAAAGTCCTCAAAAATGTGCTGATATGGCTAATTATTTTGTATCTTTAGCTGATAGTCTAAACAGAGTGATTAATACTGAAGCAGCTCGTAATAATAGACTTTTTATTGAACAAAGATACAATAAAAATTTAGTCGACTTGAAAAATGTTGAAGATAGTTTGTATCGATTCCAAAAAAAATATGGAATTTTTGCCGTTCCTGAACAATTGGAAGTATCTGTAAAAGCAGCAGCAGAAATTGAATCTGAATTGGTACAAAAAGAGATTTCAATGGATTTATTAAAAATGCAATTTGGAGAAAATTCTCCTCAAGTAATGGGGCTCCAATCTCAAATAAATTTATTAAAAGGCAAAGTTAAAGAATTAAAAAATTCAAAGTCGCTTTCTTCTGAATCTAACGTTTTATTTGCTTTTAATGGTATCCCTGATTTAATGATTCAATATTTAAGATTATATAGAAATGTTGAAATTCAAAGTAAAATTCTTGAAGTAATGCTTCCGATGTATGAACAAGCGAGAGTTGAAGAAAATAAGAGCGTTCCGACCTTGTTATTTGTTGATCCGGCTGTCCCACCACAGATTAAATATGGTCCTAAAAAAGCCTACATTATTTCTGCCTGTACTTTTATTGTGTTGTTCTTTTCTATAATTTTTGCTTTTAGAGCTGAAAAGATTTATAACATGGTTGAATGTAAGAATCCTCTTCTATTAACTGAAAAGAAATACTATAGTTCTGTTGTAAAAATATTTAGATTAAAAATTTAATGGTAACTCTTTTTACAATAACTATTTGTGTGTTAGTTTTATTTTTTAATAAATTTATTTATGAAAAATTTATTAACCCATTAACTATTTACACATTTAGTTGGTCACTCTTTGTTATTTTATATGATTTGCATTTGATGGAATATCCTGAATTAAAAGGAATAACATGGGTTATTATGTTTTTGTCTTTTGTTTCGTTTTTTCTTGGAATTATTACTGTATTTATGGCTCGGTCTGCTAAAAACAAAGATAACAAAATTTTCAAGAGAAAAATTACTGTTTCCTTTCCGATATTGCTTGATGGTGGGAAGTCTCTCAGGCTTTTTGTTTGGTTTTGTTCAATATTGGGACTTTTTGCAGCTTTTTTTCACTGGTGGGAATTAATTCAAAAATTTGGAAGCATTGGGGGTGTATTACTAAACATGAATACTATTTATAGTATGCGTGTGTCTGGTGGTTTTTCAGGTTCTTTACCATATATGCATGCTTTCGCCTATATTGGTGTTTTTTATGTAGCAATTTATACTGCTTATTATGAAAAATTTCATAGTTTTTTTGTTTTACCTATGGTTGCGGTTGTTTTAAAGGATATTGCTACTGTTGGGAGAGCAAATATTTTATTTGGATTTTTACTTTTTTTCTTGGTTTTTTTTACTATGCGTCATGCTATGGGACGTAACCTAATTAAGAGCAAAGTGAATTCACGAAGTTTGATAATTGCTGCGATTGTTATTGCTGGAATTGCAATTGCGGCTGTTTCTATTGTTAAGTCAAATAGAGGAATTGTTGAAAATTTTAATGCCTCTTCTCGTACATTAAACAAATTCAAGAAGTCACTATTTATCAGCCCTTCGATGTATATGTATTTCAGCTCCAACCCTGCTGTGTTAAATCGATATTTTATTACTGAAGAAGAAAATCTAAGGTTTGGTGAAAATACTTTTTTTACTGTTTATAACTTTGTAGCTAAAACTGGGGCTATTGAAGCACCAAAAATATTTGGAAAGGGTTATTATATTCCAATGTGGACTAATCAGGCTACTTATTTGCGAGAAATTAATGCTGATTTTAGTTATCCGGGTTTGTTTATTGTACCATATTTATTAGGGATGTTAGTAACATTTTATTGGTTTAGGTTTCATGAAACTCTAAAAATGGGTAATTTGGTTATGCTTACAACATTAAATGTTATTGTATCGTTTACTGTTTTGGTTATGATAACAAGGATGGGAATATTATGGGTTACTGTGCTTGGAATTGCCTTTTTTAATCCTTTTGTGGAGAAAATCAGCACTCATTATTATAACAAACAAAAAAAAATTAATTAATCGATTTGCTATAGGGAATATGTTTGTTTATGGGGAATAATTCTACAAGAGCAATTACAAACGTTTTCTCTATTACTATTGGGCAAATTGTTAATTTAGTCCTTAATTTTGTTGCAATTACAATTGCCGCTAGAAGTATTGGTGTTGAAGGTTTTGGACGGTTTGGTTATATGTTGGCACTTGCGGTAATTATTTCCAAAGTAATTGACCTGGGATTAATTCCTATTGTTTTCCGTGAACTTTCAAAGAAAAAAGATGACTATTCTTTATTAAATACTGCAATTACGCTAAGGTTGATTGCGTTTATTATTGCAGTATTAGCCTTTAACATTGTACAATTAGCATTGCATAGTTCTCTTTATGAAATGTTTTTGATTAACATACTATTAATTGGTTCAATAGTCTCAGCAAAATTTGTTTGTATTAGAGAAATGTTAGATTTACCTTTTAAGGTTAATTTAAAAATGCATGTCCCAATGTTGTTCACTAATATTGATAATTTTGTTTTGATGTTAGGAATACCTTTCCTTTCTTTTGCTGAAGATAAATTGACTTTTTTTGTTATTTTGTACACTTTATCAAATTTACCGGGATTTGTTCTTAGTTTGTTTGCCTTAAAAAAAATAATGAAATTTAAGTTCAATTTTAGAATAGGAAATAGTGTTTGGTTGTTAATAGAAGCTGCACCAATATTTGGTGCAATTATTCTTGATACGGTTTTTCAGCAAATGGATGTAATTATGCTTAAATGGTTTTCGAGCTATTATGATGCAGGAATTTATTCAATAGCTTTTAGGCTTGTTGGTCCTTTGTTAGTTTTTCCAACTGCTATCATTACTACACTTTTTCCACTTTTTTCTAATGGAAAGTCTGAACCTCAAAAATTTAATTTATTAATTAGTTTTTCTCTAAAATTGTTCTTTTTATTTGCATTAGTTTTAACTGTTGTGTTTTACTTTAAGAATTCTGAGATTGTTAACTTGCTGTTTGGTGAAGAATATATAAAAGCAGGTATTACCGCTGCTACATTATTATTTGCAGATGTTTTTGTTTTTTATAGTTTTTTTATTACAAATTTAATGATTGCATGGAATAAACAATCATTAAACTTTTATTATGCCTTAATTGTATTTGTTTTACATATAATCTTTAGCTTATTTTTAATTCCGGTTTATTTTTATAATGGTGTGGCGTTGTCTAAACTGATTGTTGGTGTTATTGGCTACATTTTAACTACTTTTTATTTATATAAAAGTAATAATAAAGTTTTTCTGTTGAACAAAAATTTGCTTTTCTTTTCATTATTGTTTCCTCTATCAATTTATGCTAT
Source organism: Melioribacteraceae bacterium (assembly GCA_963663265.2). Taxonomy (GTDB): domain Bacteria; phylum Bacteroidota; class Ignavibacteria; order Ignavibacteriales; family Melioribacteraceae; genus JAEXOD01. The sequence goes on along the minus strand of CAXXXM010000002.1, from coordinate 445,057 downwards.
TTCCTCATTATCATTAATCTTATATCTATTTTCAAGTTTACCTTTGATATTAGGGTTAGTTGTTTTTACAAAGTTTTTTAATAGTGAAGAAATATTATATTTCTTTAAGGCAATTAATAAAGAAGAGATTGGGAATAAGATTGTACATAAACTTAAATTTTTTAATTAATTCTTGTTAAAACTATGGTATCAATTATTTTAGTAAATTATAATAGAGTTGACTTAACTCTAAATTGCATTGAAACAATTTATAAGTTTTGTACAACTGATTTTGAAATAATAGTGATTGATAATAACTCAACAATAGGAAATATTCAGGACATTAACAAAGAATTCCCCAATGTTATTATATTAAAGAACTCAAAAAATAAAGGTTTTTCTTATGCTAACAATCAAGGTCTGAATATAGCTAAAGGGGAATATATATTGTTTCTTAACAATGATACCTTGCTTATAGAAGACTCATTAAAAAAGGTAATTAATTATTATAAGTCGCTAAAAAGACCAGCTCTTATTGGTTGTAAACTTTTAAATGCCGATAATACTCATCAAGAATCAATTACTGAATTTGAAACTGTTTTAAATGTGTTTGGTGATATCTCTTTTTTATATTTGATTTTAAAAAAGAGTAAATACGTAAATCGGTTTCATCTAAACTATAAAAACATCGAAAACCCAATTAAAGTTGGTGTAGTAAAAGGGGCTTTTATTTTTGGTGAAAAAAAATATATCTCTAATTTAAATGGTTTTGATGATAGATTTTTCTTCTATGGTGAAGAAAACGATCTATGTAAAAGATTTAATGATCAGGTTGGTGACGTTATTTACTATCCGGGAACTGCAATAATCCATTTAGGCGGTGCTACAACTGCCAATATGCCTTGGTTTAGTATTAAAAACCTTAGTATTGGAAGAATTCAGTTGTTTCAAAAACATTTTAAGGGTGTTGAATTTGGGTTAATTATTGCAATTCATTACTTGGGAATTGTTATTAGAATTCCAATTTATTTTATATCAGGTGTTGTTACTTTTAATTCCAATTTAATAAAAAAAGCATATAATTATTTAAAGTTACTTCTTATTTATCCCAAAAATCGTTTTAAGTAATTATTTAAATTTATTGTTTCTGGTTTTCCATTTTATGTAATTATCCAAAATTTCCTTATATTTAAAGTTTATTTACATTTAATAAATTCTGTCGGATTTTATGAAAAAAATAATGGTTATCTTTGGTACACGACCAGAGGCAATTAAATTAGCTCCTGTAATTAAGGCATTGAAAAATGAAAAACAGTTTGAAACTTTAGTTTGTTCTACCGGACAGCATAGGGAAATGCTTAAACAAGTTCTTGATATTTTTAAAATTCAAATTGATTACGATTTGGATTTAATGAAACAAAATCAAGATTTGTACGATATTTCTGCTAACAGTTTGTTAAAACTTCGTGAAGTTTTTGCCAATCATAAGCCCGATTTAATTATGGTTCAAGGTGACACTACAACTGCCTTTATTTCTGCCTTAGCTGCTTTCTATATGAAAATTAAAATAGCACACGTTGAAGCAGGTTTACGAAGTTATAATATTTACAGCCCTTATCCTGAAGAAGCAAATAGAAGGTTTATTTCGGTATTAAGTAATTTTAATTTTGCTCCTACTGATGATTCAAAAGATAACTTGATAAAAGAAGGCTTTGATAAAAACAATGTTTTTGTAACAGGAAATACTGTTATTGATGCATTGATTGAAGTAAAAGAACAGTTAAATAATTCTTCAATGGGAGAAGAAACTAATAAGGAATTTATTAATATTGTTGGCGAAGATTTTAATACTAAACCTTTTATTTTGGTTACTTTGCATAGAAGAGAAAAATTTGGCGAAGAGTTTAATAATGTACTTAAATCAATTAGAGATTTAGCACTGTTAAGAAAAGAATATAATTTTATTTATCCTGTTCATTTAAATCCTAATGTCCAAAATTCTGTTAAAGAAATTTTAACCGGTGTTGAAAATATTAAATTAATTCCCCCACAGGATTATTTTAAGTTTATTTATTTAATGAGTAAGTGTAAATTTATTATGACAGATTCGGGTGGGGTTCAAGAAGAAGGATTTGTTTTTGAAAAACCAATTATTGTTTTGCGCGATGTTACTGAAAGAAATGAAGCAATTAAAGCAGGTTATGCCTTTTTGGTTGGTAGCGATGATAAATTAATAAAAGAAAAATTCTTTGAAATAGAAGAAAACTTAAAAAATAATTATAATTATTTTAGTTGCACAAACCCATTTGGCGATGGTACCTCTGCTAAACAAATTACAGATATTTTATTACATTCGGATAAGTTTTAATGATTAAAGATAGAGTTTTTGTTGTTTTTGGAGATGACTGGGGAAGATACCCATCAACTTTGCAACATATAATGAAGGAATTAATTAAGTATAACAAACTTATCTGGATAGGTTCTTTAGGGTTACGTAAACCGAAATTTAGTATTTTAGATTTAAAAAGAATTTTTGAAAAAGTAAAAAATATATTTGTTAAAAAGGAAGTTGTAATTTTAGATCAAAATATTACAATTTTACATCCCTTTGTACTCCCATTTCACAATATTTCATTTGTTAGAAATATTAATAAAAATAAAATTGTTACTGAAATCAATAATGCTTTAGCTAAGTTGGGTAAAGATAAACCAATTATTGTAACATCTCAGCCTATTGTTGGTGATGTTATTGGTGAAATAGGTGATACATCTGCCCACTATTTTTGTTTGGATGATTACACTCAATTTGACGGTGCATATAAAATAATTGAACAACTTGAAAAAGAACTTTTAGAAAAATCAGATACGTGTTTTTCTGTTTCTGAAATTTTAGTGAAAACACGAGTTCCAAAAACCGGTAGAAGTTACTTTTTACCTCAAGGAGTTAATATTGACCATTTTAAGTATGCTGAATCATCTATTAATAATACTCCAATTATTGGTTTCTTTGGCTTGGTAAGTGAATGGATTGATATTAATTTAATTATTAAGGCTGCTAAAAAATATCCAAATTATAAATTTGAAATCATTGGCAGGCATTCTGTTAGTGTTGAAGATTTATTTAATATACCAAATTTAGAGTATGTTGGTGAAATTCCTTATAATGAACTTCCTAAAAGAGCATCAAAATTTACGGTTGGAATAATTCCATTTATTGTTAATGAATTAACATTAGCATGTAATCCGTTAAAATATCTTGAATATATTTCAATGGGTATTCCAGTAATCTCTACTAATTTACCGGAGGTTGCTAAATTTGGAAAAGCTGTTTATATTGCTAAGGATGAGAATGAGTTTTTAGAGTTAATTCCAATAGCAGTTGAAAATAATTGTGAGGAACATAACAAAGAAAGAAGATTAGTTGCTGAAAAATATTCGTGGTATTCTATTGCTGAAAATATTTCTAATTTAATAGTTGAATCAGAAACCCAAAAACAGAAATAAACTTCAATGGCTGAATTTTTATACATATTGTTCTTGGTGCTTTTATTTATTCCAATTAACAGTTTTATTCTATATCCTGTTATTATTTATGTTATTGGGTTATTTATTCCCAAGAAAAAAGATTTGTTATCCGAATTGCCAAAGGTTTCAATATTAATTGCTGCTTACAACGAAGAAAAAGTTATTAAAGAACGGTTACAAAATTTAGCAGATTTGGATTATGACCATTCAAAAATTGAGGTTATTATTGGGTCTGATTGTTCAGGCGATAAAACCAATACAATACTTACTGAAAGTTTAGAAAAATACAAATGGTTGAAAATTCATCTATTTACGGAGAGAAGGGGAAAAGCTACTATTTTAAATGATTTAATAAAATTTGCTTCAAACGATATAGTGGTTTTTAGTGACGCAAATACTGTATTTAAAAAAGATTCTTTAAAAAACCTTGTTAAAAACTTCAATTCACCTAAAATTGGTGGTGTTTGCGGTAAATTAGTTTTAACCGACGACGAAGTTGAAAAATCTGAAAGTGTTGAAGAATCAAAATATTGGGCTTTTGAAACAATTATTAAAGAATCTGAAAGCAAACTTGGCTTGCTGTTTGCCGCTAATGGTGGAATTTTTGCAATTAAAAAAGAATTGTTTACCGAAATTCCTATTAAACAGGCGGTTACTGATGATTTATTTATATCTCTTTCCGTAATTGCAAAAGGATATAATTTTGTTTATGCCGGTGATGCTATTGCGGTTGAATCTGTTGGAAAAGATGTTAAAACAGAATTTAACAGAAAAGTAAGGTTTTCAGCTACAAATTTTCAAACCTTATCTTTCTTTTTAACTCCTCTTATTAAAAGAGGTTTATTAATATTTTATGCCTTCTTTTCGCATAAAATATCACGTTGGCTTCTCCCGTTTAATTTGATTTTGTTATTTATTGCAAATGGATTTGTCTATAATTTTAATGAATTGACGCAAATCATTTTTTATTTGCAAAGTTTGTTTTATATTTTAGCTGCAATTGGCTATTTCTTTACAAAAATAAAAGTTAGGTTTTTCTTATTTTCGTTACCTTACTTTTTTGTTATGGCAAATATTGCTATTATTAAAGGATTTAATAAATTTTTAAAACATCAGCACTCTGTTGTTTGGGAATCAACAAAAAGATAAAATGTTTGATTTTATAATTGTAGGTGCCGGAATTGTGGGGTTGGCAACAGGAGTTAAACTCTTTGAGTCGTACCCAAATTGTAGTCTCTTAATTTTAGAGAAAGAAAATTCTATTGCCAAACATCAAACCGGAAATAACAGCGGAGTAATTCATTCAGGAATTTATTATAAACCTAATAGTCTTAAAGCAATAAACTGTCGTAAAGGATATAAACTTTTAATTGATTTCTGTGATAAACATAATGTTAAATACGATATTTGCGGCAAACTTATTGTTGCAGTAAATGAAGTTGAAATTCCAATTCTTAATTCAATTTACGAAAAAGGAATTAAAAACGGTTTAACAGACCTAAAGTGGATTGAAGAGGCGGAGATAAAAAGTTACGAACCTAATGTTGAAGGGGTAAAGGCTTTATTAGTCCCTTCAACAGGAATAATTGATTATAAAGAAGTTGCAAAAAAATATAAAGAATTTATTGAAAGTAAAGGCGGAAAATTCGTTTTTAATAGTAAAGTAGTTAATATTCTTCAAAACGAAGATGAAATTAAAGTTGTAACTAATCAAACTCCGTTTTCATGTAAAAGATTGATTACTTGTTGTGGTTTACATTCTGATACTGTTGCAAAAATAACCAATAAAGGTCTTGATTTGCAGATTATCCCTTTTAGAGGGGAATATTATACTTTAGTTGATGAAAAAAGGAAGTTAGTTAACAACTTGATTTACCCTGTTCCTGATCCGGCTTTTCCATTTTTAGGTGTACATTTTACAAGAATGATTGATGGCAAGGTAGAAGCAGGCCCAAATGCAGTTTTAGCATTAAAAAAAGAAGGTTATAAAAAAAGTGACTTTAGTTTAAAGGATGTATTTAATATCTTTGCATGGAAAGGTTTTAGAAAAGTTATATATAAATATTGGTATAAGGGTTTAGCAGAGTTTTATCGTTCTTTTAGTAAAAAGGCGTTTGTAAAAGCATTACAAAAATTGATACCTTGTATAAATGAGGATGATTTATTTGTTGGAGGAGCAGGAATAAGAGCACAAGCCTGTGATAGTAAAGGTAATTTACTGGATGATTTTTATTTTGTTGAAAATAAAAATATTTTACATGTTTGTAACGCTCCTTCTCCGGCGGCAACTGCTTCATTAGCAATTGCTGAAACTATTGTTGAAAAAATTAAAAATTAAGATTAATATAGGCTTTCAATTGAATACTAAGTTAGAAAAAACATTATTACTTATTGTTGATTTTTTGACCATTAACCTCGCTTTTTTGTTCTTTTTAGCTTACAGAGTTGAATACCATTTAACTTTGTTGTTAAAAGAACCTCAATTTTTCCTTTTAGTTGCTATTCTTTATATCTATTGGATGGTGCTATTTTTATTTATCGGTATGTATAGAACTTGGTTTGCAACTTCAAGGTTTGATGAACTTTCCAAACTTTTTAAGTCTTCTTTAATTGGTATTTTTGTCCTTTTCTTTTTGATTTTATATGATGACTTTGTAAATAATATTTCTTCAAGTAATAGGTTCCTTATTTTTATTTATTGGGGTATATTTGTCGGTTTTGTTGGTTTTGGAAGAATTTTAGTTAGAAGCATTCAAAGACACTTACTTATTTCGGGAGTTGGAAGAAGAAGTGCACTTTTAGTTGGATTCAATAAAAAATCTGCTGAAATTCATGATGTAATTTCAGACCATAAAGGTTTAGGTTTGGATGTTGTTGGTTATGTTGCAGTAAAACAAGAAAATTTAGACAAAGAATACAAAAATGTAAAGGTAATTGGTATAGTTGATAATTTGCAGAATATTATTTTACAAACAAAACCTAAAGAAATTATTATTGCTTTAGATAAAAATATGGAAGATACTGTAATTGACATTATTAACAAATGCCAAGATACCAATGTAAATATTAAAATAGTTCCGGACTTATACGAAATTATAAGCGGGCAGGCACGAACGTCTCAGATTTATGGATTTCCATTAATTAATATAATGCCTGAACTAATGCCGGAATGGGAAATGAAAGTTAAACGAATAATTGATTATACTTTTGCAATTTTAATATTTTTGATTACATTACCAATTACTATTGTTACTTCAATTGCTATTAAACTTGAAAGTAAAGGTCCGGTTTTTTATAAACAAGAACGTTCCGGCTTAAATGGGAAACCTTTTAAGGTTTATAAGTTTAGAAGTATGGTGCAGGATGCAGAAAAAAATACAGGTCCTATGTGGTCTACAAAAGGGGACGCTCGTATTACTAAGGTTGGAAAATTTATTAGAAAAGTAAGAATTGATGAAATTCCACAGATTATTAATATATTAAAAGGGGAAATGAGTTTAGTTGGCCCAAGACCGGAAAGACCCTTTTTTGTTGAAAAATTGTCTAAAGAAATACCTCTTTATAAAAGAAGACTTGCTGTCCGCCCCGGGTTAACCGGCTGGGCTCAAGTTAAACATAAATATGATGAAACGATTGAAGATGTTAAAATGAAATTGAAATACGATTTGTTTTATATCGAAAATATGTCTTTAAGAATGGATTTGAAAATAATTTTCCGAACCGTTTTTGTTGTTATGTTTGGAAAAGGGCATTATGAGTAACCTATAATTGAAAGGATTATTATGAACAGTACATTAATTATTATTCCAACTTATAACGAAATGGAGAATATTAAAAGCTTAACTCACGATATATTAGAGTTATATCCCAATGTTAATATATTGGTGGTTGATGATAATTCTCCCGATGGGACTGCCAAATATATTAAGTCATTAATGGAAAAAGATAAAAGAGTCCATCTTCTATTACGCGAAAAAAAAATGGGTTTAGGTACTGCATACGTTGCAGGATTTAAGTATATGCTGGAAAATAATTATGAATATGCTGTTCAAATGGATGCCGATTATTCGCACGACCCACGAGATATTAAAAAGTTTTTTGAGAAAGTTGACGAGTATGATTTAATAATTGGCTCAAGATATAAAACAGGGGTTAATGTTATAAATTGGCCTATGCAGCGGCTTCTTTTAAGCTACTTTGCAAATATTTATACTCGTGTTATTACTGGATTACCTATTCACGATGGAACAGGTGGATTTAAGTGTTTTAAAAGAAAAGTTTTAGCTTCAATCAATTTGTCCAAAATTACTTCCAACGGTTATTCATTTCAAATAGAGATGAATTTTAAAGCTTGGAAAAAAGGAGCAAGAATTGCAGAAGTTCCTATTATTTTTACCGATAGAGTTCAAGGTAAATCTAAAATGAGCAAAAAAATTGTTTATGAAGCAATTTTTATGGTTTGGAAACTGAGATTTTACAGCATGCTTGGTATTCTTAGGTAATTTATATTATGCTTGATATTTCAATCATTATTGTAAATTATAATGTTAAGGAATTTATTTTAAATTTACTTTCTTCTTTAAAAAAAGCACTAATAAACTATTCTAACGAAATTATAGTTGTTGATAATGCTTCACAAGATGGAAGTGTTGAAACAATTCAAGAAAAATTCCCCGAAGTTATGTTAATAGCCAACCAAAAGAATGTTGGTTTTGGTGCGGCAAATAATCAGGCTTTAGAGATAGCTAAAGGGGAATATATTGTGTTAATTAATCCCGATACTATTGTTAGGGAAGATACATTTTCAACTTTAATTAAATTTTTGAAAAGCACAAAAGATGCGGGTATGGTTGGATGTAAAGTATTAAATCCAAATGGTACTTTACAGCTTGCATGTCGCAGAAGTTTTCCGGGTCCTTGGGCATCTTTTACCAAAGTTTCGGGTTTAAGTTCATTATTTCCTAATAGTAAACTTTTTGCTAAATACAATCTTACTTATTTAGATGAAAATCAAACTTATGAAGTTGATGCAATAAGCGGCTCGTTTATGATGTGGAAATATGACGTATATAAAAAAGTTGGTGGTTTTGATTCTACTTTTTTTATGTATGGCGAAGATTTAGATTTGTGTTATCGTGTTCAAAAAGCTGGTTATAAAGTTTATTATAATCATGAAACTGAAATAATTCATTATAAAGGTGAAAGCACTAAACGAAGTTCTATTGATGAAACAAAAGTGTTTTATGATGCAATGCAGATTTTTGTTAAAAAAAATCTTTCTTCATCGTGGTTTGTTCAAATCATTTTACAATCGGCTATTTTTTTTAGAAAGTTGTTAGCAATTCTTAATATTTACAAAACCGTTTTTATTTCTATTCTGTTAGATGGGGTGTTCTATTCTGCCGGCGTATATTTAGCCGAGCATATATATATGAATGAACGATGGAATGGCTTTCCTGAAATGTATAAGCCCCTTATTTATATTGTCCCCGGCATAATTCAAGTCCTAATATCAGCTCTTTCAGGTGTTTACAAAAAGAATTCTTTGCAAATTTTAAGAAGTTTTATTGGATTAACTGTCGGTTTATTTACTATTACGTTTTTAACTTTCTTTTTTAAGCAGTTTGCCATTAGTCGTGCCGTAGTATTAATTACATTTTTGCTATCATTATTTACATTTGCAATTTATAGAATAATACTTAAAGTCTTTTTTAAGATTGGTGTTGGTGAAAACAAAAATGTAAAAACAATTGTTGTTGGAACAAGCCTAAAGGCTGTAAATATTGCTTCAAAGCTAAAATCTAACCCAATGCTGCTTAATACTATTTCTGGTTTAGCAACTATAAATCAAAAAGAGGTTGGTGAAAATCGAGCAGAAATTCCTATTATTTGTTCTCTTGAAAATATAAAAAAAACAATTTTAGAAAATAAGATTGAAAAAGTAATTTTTTCATCTGATGATATAAGTTTTGAAAACATATTTTCTGTTGTATCTTCATGCCGCGATCTAAATGTGGATTTTTTAGTTTCCGGCGAAGAACACGATTATTTAGTTGGCAAGTCGTCCATAACTGTACTTAAAGATGTTCCACTTCTTAAAGTACATTATAATATATCTTCTATAACACATAAATTAACAAAATCTGCTTTTGATTATACATTTGGAATTTTTGTTTTAATATTTTTGTATCCATTAATGTATATTTTAAGTAAAATTGCTAATTCAAATTCAAAATTTGTTGAAATGGTACTTGAAGTACCTAAAGTTTTGAGTGGTAAAAAAAGTTTTGTTGGACCGAAAGCCGCTCAATTTTATTCTGGTTTATATTTGGGAAAACCGGGTTTAACAGGGTTGTGGTATACAGATTTATTTGACCAAACTGATTCTGTTGAGATGAACAAATTAGATTTGTATTATGCCAAAAATCAAAATATTTGGTTAGATATTGAGATTATTGGTAAAACCTTATCAAAAGTATTTATTTAATTAGGAGATACAATGGCAAAAACTGTTTTGGAATTTGAAAAACCAATAGTTGAGCTTGAAAATAAAATTGAAGAAATGAAGAAATATCAAAACAATCTTGATATTTCTGACGAAATTAAAAGTCTTGAACAAAAAGTAATAAAGCTTAAAAAAAACATTTACAGCAATTTGACAAGATGGCAGATTGTTCAGTTGGCTCGTCATCCTGAAAGACCTTACACACTCGATTATATCTACTCAATAACCAACGATTTTGTTGAATTGCATGGTGATCGTTTATACAAAGATGACAAGGCAATTGTGGGCGGATTTGCTTCAATTGATGAACATAAAGTTATGATTATTGGTCATCAAAAAGGAAGAGATACTAAATCTAATTTATATCGTAATTTTGGAATGCCTAATCCAGAAGGATATAGAAAAGCTTTGCGTCTAATGAAACTTGCCGAAAAATATAATAAACCTATTATTACATTAATTGATACTCCGGGGGCTTTTCCGGGTCTTGAAGCTGAACAAAATGGACAAGCAGAAGCAATTGCTAAAAATCTTTTAGAAATGAGTAAACTAAAAGTGCCGGTTATTGTTGTTATTATTGGCGAGGGTGCAAGTGGTGGAGCTTTAGGTATTGCTGTTGGTGATAGAATTTTGATGCTCGAAAATACATGGTATTCAGTTATTAGTCCTGAATCGTGTTCATCAATTTTATGGCGTAGCTGGGAATATAAAGAACAAGCTGCCGAAGCTCTAAAATTAACGCCTAAAGATTTATTACAGCAGGGGATTATTGATAGAATAGTTCCTGAACCATTAGGTGGTGCCCATAAAGATGCTGCTCTTATGGCATCAACATTAAAAAAAGTTTTGCTTGAAGAATTAAATAAACTTTGTAAAATTAAACCTGAAAGGTTAGTTTTTAATAGAATAGAAAAGTTTGCCAATATTGGCGTATTTGAAGAATAATTGAGAAATTTTATATGTTAGCTAATAAATTTGTGTTACGTGTTAGATATGCCGATACGGATAAAATGCAATTTGTTTACAATGGAAAATATTTAGAGTATTTTGAAGTTGGAAGAACTGAACTTTTAAGAAGTGTGGGTCTACCTTATTCTGAAATTGAAAAAACAGGATATCAACTCCCATTAATTGAAGCCGGTGTTAAATATAAAAATGCTGCTCGTTATGACGATTTGTTAGAAATTGAAGCGGCATTACATGTTTTATACAGCCCAAAAGTAAGGATTGATTACGTAATTAGAAGAGTTGAAACCCAAGAACTTATTGCAGAAGGATTTACAGAACATATTTTTATAAATATTAATACAAAAAAAGCTACACGTCCTCCTCAAATTTATACTGACGCATTGGCTCCTTTCTTTAAGGAATAATTTTAATGTTGGAAAAAATAAAGGAATTGTTTAAAGATACTGCTTTGTACGGTATCAGTACAATTATTGGCAGATTTTTAGCGTTTATTTTAGTACCTTTTTATACACATTATCTTACCGAAGCCGATTTTGGTATTTATTCTAATATTTACGCTTATATAGCGTTTTTTAATATTGTATACATATACGGAATGGACTCGGCATTTCTTAAATATTCTTCGGTTGTTGAACAAAAGGATAAAAAAACTGTGTTTTCAACAGCATATTGGTTTATTTTAGGTACTACGGCATTAATTTCTGCAATAATTTTTATTTTTAAAACCCCTTTTGTTTTTTTAATGCAGGTACCTGCAAAATACGAACATTTGGTTTATTATGTTGTTGCTATATTGGCTTTTGATACTTTAACCTTAGTTCCATTTGCAGACTTACGCTTAAAAAGAAAAGCAGTAAAATTTGTTACCATTAAAATGCTTTTTGTAATTGTTAATGTGTTGTTAATAATTCTATTTATAGTTTATCTTAAGTATGATATTGAAGCAATATTTTTAAGTAACTTAATTGCTTCAATTTTATCTTTTGTATTACTTTTACCCGATATTCTTAGAAGTTTAAATTTAACAATAAATAAAGATTACTTGCGAAAGATGATCAAGTTTGGAATTCCATATCTTCCTGCAAGTCTTTCTGCTACGGTAGTACAAGTTATAGATAGACCAATTTTGACAGCAATTACAAACGATGCAACTGTTGGTGTTTATACTGCTAACTACAAACTTGGCATATTTATGATGTTATATGTAAATATGTTTCAATATGCTTGGCAGCCTTTCTTTTTAACACATGCTAAAGAAAAAGACGCAAAAGAAGTTTTTGCAAAAGTTTTAACATTATTTGTTTTGGTTGCAAGTATTATTTGGATTTTTGTAACTCTATTTGTTGACGACTTTGCAAAACTAAAAATAGGAAGTCATAGTTCAATAATAGCCCCATCGTTTTGGGGTGGTTTAGTGATTGTTCCTATTATTTTATTGGGATATATCTTTCACGGAATGTATGTTAACTTTAATGCCGGTATTTATATTGAAGAAAAAACGAAATATCTACCATATGTAACTTTATTGGGGGCTGTAATAAATGTTGTAACAAATTTAGTGTTAATACCAAAATACAGTCTTGTTGGAGCTGCTTATGCAACTTTATTTAGTTATATGGCAATGAGTATAAGTTTGTATTTTGTAACACAAAAGTTTTATAAAATCAACTATGAAATTGGCAAAATAAGTCGAATGATGGGTTTGATTTTTGCAAGTGGTGCAGTTTATTTTTATCTTTATTATAATAATCAGCTTTTATTTTTATATAAAATAATATTCTTAGTGATTTTTATTTTGATGCTTTTCACTTTAAGAGTGATAAAAATAAACGATTTTAATATTTTAAAAAGATTAGTTTTAAGGAAAAAGTAGTTATTTATGAAAAAAATTTTAGTAAAAGTAAAAAGAGTATCAAACGAATATATAGATATCCCAATCCCTGAGTACGAAACATCCGGAAGTGCCGGAATGGATATAAGGGCAGCAATAAGCGACGAATTTGTAATTAAAAGTGGTAGTTTTGCACTTGTTCCCACAAATTTATCAGTTGAAATTCCAGAAGGTTACGAAATACAAGTAAGAGGAAGAAGTGGTTTGGCAGCAAAACATGGTATTGGTATATTAAATGCCCCCGGCACAATAGATTCCGATTATCGAGGAGAAATTAAAATTATACTATTTAATTTTAATTCTAACGATTTTATTATACATAGAGGTGATAGAATTGCACAGTTGGTTTTGGCTAAGGTAACACAAGCAAAATTTGAATTAACGGAAGAATTGACTGAAACAAAACGCGGAAAAGGCGGTTTTGGTCATTCCGGAAGGAAATAGTTGGTGAAATATGGGAGATTTCGTTCATTTACATAACCATTCACATTACAGCCTACAAGATGCCGCCTGTTCAATCCCTTCTTTAATTGAAGCAGCCAAAAAAGATAACATGCATGCTCTTGCATTAACAGATCACGGAGTTATGTATGGAGTTTCGGAGTTTTATAGAGAAGCAACTTATGCCGGTATTAAACCGATAATTGGTATGGAAGCCTATGTAGCTGCTTCCGGTAGCCGGTTTGATAAAGGGACACAAGATGGCGGAAGAAAACAATCACGTAATTATTTTCACTTAGTATTACTTGCTAAAAATAGAACCGGTTATGATAATTTACTAAAACTGTGTACAATTGGTCATGTTGAAGGTTTTTATTATAAACCGAGAATAGATTTAGAAGTTCTTAGAAAATATAGTGAAGGATTAATATGTACGACTGCCTGCCCTGCAGGACCAATCTCTTCGTTTTTAATTGCCGGTGATTATGAAAAAGCTAAGCAGATGGCTATTACCTATCATGAAATATTTCAAGATGATTTTTATCTTGAAATTCAAGACCATGGTTTAGAAGTTGAAAAACCGATTTTAGCAGGAATGCCAAAACTTTCAACTGAATTGGGTATTAAGCTTATTGCCACTAATGATATTCATTACATTGAAAAAGAACATGCAATTGCTCATAATATAATGTTGTTATTTGCTGATAAAAATCCTGATACGGATTATAGAGTTTTACGTTATAAAACTGATGAGATATATTTTAAATCTCAAAAGCAAATGAAAGACCTCTTTAAAAATTATAAAGGGGCAGTTGAAAATACATTAGAAATTGAAGAAAAGATAAATTTAAAATTAGATTTTGAAGGTTTTAAGTATCCAAAATTTCCTATTCCGCCGGAATCTAAAACTACAAATTACGATGAATACTTTGAGGAAATTGCAGTTCAAGGTATGCACAAAAGATTTAAAACAATTACTCCTGAAATTGAAGAAAGATTACGCTTTGAAATAGATGTTATTGTTAAAATGGGTTTCCCCGGTTATTTTCTTATTGTGCAAGATTTTATTAATGCTGCAAAATCTATGGGCATTCCTGTTGGACCCGGGCGTGGTAGTGCTGCCGGAAGTTTGGTGGCTTTTGCACTTGGTATTACAGAAGTTAATCCTTTAGATTACGATTTGCTTTTTGAAAGATTTCTAAACCCATCGCGAAAATCAATGCCTGATATAGATGTTGATTTTGCTGACGACCAGCGTGGGGATATAATTGAGTATGTAAAACAGAAGTATGGAGCAAATTCTGTTAGTCAGATTATCGCATTTAATAAACTTTCCTCAAAGGCAGTGCTAAAAGACGTTGCTCGCGTTTTGCGTATACCTATTCCTGTTGTAAATAGCATTAATAAATGGATTCCAACAAAGTTTGGTAAAGTATATACAATTCAGCAAGCCATTGATACCGTTCCCGAATTAAAGTGGGTTAAAGATTCTGACGATCCACAGATTAAAGATTTAGTTAAATATGGCAAAATTTTAGAAAACTTAAACCGAAACTCTTCACGCCATGCTGCGGGGGTTGTAATTGCTCCTTCAGATGTTAGCAATTATGTGCCATTAATTAAATCTGATGAAGATAATATGCTGGTTACTCAGTTCGATAAAAACGAATTGGATAAAGCCGGTTTATTAAAAATGGACTTTTTGGGTTTAAGTACACTTACTATTATACGTACTGCAATAGATTATATTAAAGAAACACGAGGGGTAACAATAGATATTGATAATATTCCCCTTGATGATAAAAAGACGTACGACTTATTTGCTAATGGGCAGACAACTGCAGTATTTCAGTTTGAAAGTGGACCCATGCGCGAGTATCTTAAAAAATTAATGCCCAATTCCATTAAGGATTTAAGTGCGATGAACGCATTGTACCGTCCTGGTCCAATGGAGTATATTAATTCATTTATTGCTCGTAAGCATGGAAAAGAACCAGTTGAATATCTCCACCCATTATTAGAGCCTATACTTAAAGAAACATACGGTATTATTGTTTATCAAGAACAAGTAATACAAATTGCAAATAAAGTTGCCGGTATGAGCCTTGCAGATGCTGACTTGTTGCGAAGAGCAATGGGTAAAAAAGATACTGCAACCATGCTTAAACAAAAAACAAAATTTATGGAGGAATCGCAAAAAAATAATATTCCTCCTAAAGTAGCAGAGAATATTTTTGATGATATAGATAAATTTGCAAACTACGGTTTTAATAAAAGTCATGCTGTTGCTTACAGTATTGTTGCATATCAAACTGCTTATCTAAAAGCACACTATTTACCTGAGTTTTTAGCAGCCAACCTAACAAAAGAATATGGTAAAGCAGAAAAAGTTGCAATATTACTTGAAGATTGTCGAAAACTAAAAGTAAAAGTTTTGCCTCCTGATGTTAATAAACCTTCTGTTTATTTTGTTGTTGAAAATGGAGCCATTGTTTTTGGACTGGCAGCAATAAAAAATGTTGGGGTTGGTGCTGTTGAAGAAATTCAAAGGGCAAAAGAAAAACTTGGAAGGGATTTTAAAGGGATATATGATTTCGCTTGTAATGTTGATACTCGTATTGTAAATAAAAGAGTATTTGAAGGATTAGTATATGCAGGTGCATTTGATTCAACAGTAGGAACAAGAGCACAGAATTTAGCTGTGGTTGAAGATGCTTTAGAATATGCACAACGAGCAAACAACCAGAAAAATGATAATATGTTTAGTTTGTTTGGAGAAGATGAAGTTGTTGCAACTGATCCTGAATTACCAAATGTTGCAGAGTGGGACTTAAAAAAAAGTTTGGCAAAAGAAAGAGAAGTACTTGGATTTTATTTAACCAGTCATCCACTCTCTAATTATGCTGCTGAGTATAGTTCTTTTGCTGCCGGTAGTTTGGGTGAACCGGAAACATTTACAGAAGGTTCGGTTGTTTTTGCTTGCGGTGTTATTACCGATGTAAAAACTAAAATTGATAAATCGAACAAGCAGATGGCTTTTTTCAAATTAGATGATTTTTCAGGGTCGTGTGAATGTTTAATGTTTTCCAAAATATACGAAGTTTATGGTAAATATATTGAAGAAGAAAATACTGTTTTAGTTAAAGGCAAAGTTGAATCGAGCGGGGATGGGATAAAACTTCATGTTGAAGAAGTTCATTCTTTACAAGATGCTCGGTTTAAGTTTACAAAAAAAATTATTCTTTATTTTGATGATAACGTTCACAACGAAAAAACAATTGAAGAACTAAAATCTATTTTAGAACGTTATGAAGGGAATGTTAGAGTTTATGTTTCTCTGAAACAGGGTGATAAGAGACGAGATTTTTATACCTTTCATTCAGTTGATATTAGCGATAACTGTATTAAAGAATTATTAGAGCTTTTAGGCGAAGATACTATACGGTTTTCTACTTCTTAAACTATTTGATTTAAGTAATTACTTTTGTAAGTTTAAAGTTTAAATTCATAAATAATAAAAAAGGTGCTATATGGAAAAAAAATGGGCTTTAGTTTTAGGTGCTTCCAGCGGTTTTGGAGGTGCAAGCGCATTGGCATTAGCTAAAAATGGATATAACATCATTGGTGTTCACTTAGATAGACTTGCCACAATGCCCACAGTACAAGCATTGGTGAAAAAAATTGAAAAGCTTGGACAAAAAGCTTTATTTTATAATATAAACGCTGCCGATCAGTTACGAAGAAACGATGTTTTGGATGAATTAACCGAAATGTTTGCCGGTAAAGAACAAGGTAAAGTTAATGTTCTTATCCATTCATTGGCATTTGGTTCTTTGAGACCTTATGTTGCAAAAAATCCAAACGATTGTGTTTCGCAAGCTCAAATGGTTATGACATTAGATGTTATGGCTCATAGCTTGGTTTATTGGACTCAAGGGTTAATTCAAAGAGATATTTTTGCTGAAGGTGGAAGAATTTTTGGCTTAACTTCTGCCGGTTCACAAACTGTAATTCCTAATTACGGTGCTGTTTCTGCTGCTAAGGCTGCTATGGAAGCTCACATCCGTCAGTTAGCCGTTGAACTTGGTTGTATGAGAATTACTGCTAACGCTCTTATGGCCGGTGTTACAGATACTCCTGCTTTAAGAAAAATTCCATTAAATGAAAAAATGATGGCTTCCGCTAAATTAAAAAATCCCGGTGGTAGATTAACTACTCCTGAAGATATTGGTAATGCAATTGTTTTACTTTGTGACCCTCGTGCTGATTGGATTAGTGGAAATGTAATTGGGGTTGATGGTGGTGAATTTATTGTTAACTACATAGGTGATAAAGTAAGTCAACCAATTAAATAAATTTATAGAGGATTATTAAGAATGGTAAAATTTGAATTTACCGAAGAACAAAATATGTTACGAGATATGTTTAAAGACTTTGTTAATAAAGAAATTAAACCTATCGCTTCAAAAATTGATAGTGAAGAAAAAATCCCTGCTGATTTAATTAGTAAATTAGCTGAATTAGGTGCCCTTGGCATTTCTTTTCCTGAAGAATATGGCGGCGGCGGATTTGGTGAAGTTGGGTATTGTTTAATGCAAGAAGAAATTGCCCGCGGTTGTATGAGTACTGCTACTTTTATTGGAGCTCATCAATCAATTGGTTCTAATGCTATCTATATTGGTGGAACTGAAGAACAAAAGAAAAAATATTTAACACGACTTGCAAGTGGTGAAGCAATTGGTGCTTTCTGTTTAACTGAAGCTCAAGCCGGATCAGACTCGTTTAACCTTAAAACAAAAGCTGTGCTTGAAGGTGACGAGTGGGTAATTAATGGCGAAAAACTATGGATTACTAATGGTGCAATTGCAGATATTTTATCTGTTTTTGCTCGTACTGAAAAAGGGATTAGTGCTTTTATTGTTGAATCTAACACGCCTGGTTTTAGTGCAGGACCCGCTGAAAAGAAGATGGGTATTAAAGGAAGTACTACTAATGCTCTTACTTTTGATAATGTAAGAATTCCAAAAGAAAATTTATTAGGTACAGATGGTCGTGGATTTTTAATTGCCATGAAAACATTGGATGCCGGTAGATTAGGTTTAGGTGCCGCCTGTTTAGGTGCTGCAAAAGAATTGTTGGAATTGTCAATCTCTTATGCAAAACAACGCAAACAGTTTGATCAGACACTTAGCAATTTCCAAGCAATTCAACATATGATTGCCCAGATGTCTGTTATGGTATTTAATATGGAGTCTATTGTATACAGAACCGCCATTGATTATGATGCAAAGAAAGACGTTGCTACTAAATCTGCAATGGTTAAATATTATTGTTCTGAATCATTAGATAAAATTGCTGATTTTGCTGTTCAGATTCATGGTGGAATGGGTTATTCAAAAGAATTGCCTGTTGAAAGATTTTATAGAGATAGTAGAATCAATAGAATTTTTGAAGGTACTAACGAAATTCAGCTTGGTATTATTGCTCATGATGCAAATAAAAAGAATGGTAAAATATTTAAATAACTAAAGGAGTTAAAAAATGAAACCATTTACTTTTACAGATGACAACTTTAAAGCAGAAGCTTTAGATTGTGATATGCCTGTTGTTGTTGATTTTTGGGCTGTTTGGTGTGGTCCATGCCGCATGATTGCCCCAATTATTGAAGAATTGGCATCTGCTTATGAAGGTAAAGTTAAAGTTGGTAAATTGGATGTTGATACTAATCAAAATACTGCCGTTACATACGGAGTGAGAAGTATCCCAACAGTATTGTTCTTAAAAGGTGGACAGGTTGTTGATACCATTATTGGTGCTCAATCTAAAGCCGTTTTTGAACAGAAAATTGATAAACTTTTAGCTTAAATAGATGTAAACAACAAAAAAAAGCCCTGCTAATTTAGTAGGGCTTTTTTTTTGAGCGATACTTTATTAATTGTGAATTGTTATGTTAAAAGTCAAGAGAAATAGCTGAAAAAATAAATAATACTCTGGTTTTCGCAAAAGAGTGCGCATGGGTAAAGCGGTTTGAGGGGATTACCTACCCAGCTTACAAACAAGTATTTTGCTTGACGAATATTTTATTTTTTGTCCTTCTCTACAAACAATAATTCATTATTATGTATATCGTAATTAAATTATCCTCATAAAAATTAAATCAAACTGTTATCAACAGACTACTCGTTTGGTAGCTGCAAAATATCTCATTAAATTAAGAAGGTATCGCCGCAAACTATAAAAAACAAGTCAAGTTGCAAATTCACAAAAACGGTCGATACCGTGAAAAAAATATTTTTATTGAAGTATATTTAAGAACGATTATTATTAAATTATTTTGTTTTATTATTTATTCATGTTTATTTAATTACACAGGGGATATATTCCGTCTGATTTCTCCAAACAAATAAAATTCTATTTAGTAATTTTTTTGCAATTCTTATTACTGCAATTTGTCCGTTATGTCCTTTCTTTAATCGACCGAAGCAATTTCCCAATGCCGGATCCTTTCTTATTGCCACCCATGCCGCTTCTATCATAAATACCCGCAATCGTTTGTTTTGTCGCTTCGTTAAATGACCCGGGTCATCTCTTTCGCCCGATGAATGACATGCCGGAGTGAAACCTGCAAATGAGGCTAAATGATTTAATGTATCAAATCTGCTTATGTCCAGTATCTCCGCATATATGCCTGCTGCTATGTTAAAACCTATACCGGGAATTGTTAATAAATATTTTATGATGTCTTTGGATTCTTTATTCTCTAAAAGTACTTTTTTTATTGTTTCTTTTAATTCTTCTATTTGTTGTTTTGTTAGTTCTAACGACTTTATTAGCGAATCAAGTATTAATCTTTGTTCGTTTATTTCCAATGGTAATTCCCTTAAATATTTCATGAAGGTTGCTCCCCATTTCCTTTTCCGTAAATTTGGTGGTATTATTACCCCAATCTTATGTAAATAACCTTTTATCTGATTCTTTTCTTGTGTTTGCATCGTTATTAATTGACCACGTCTTCTTACTAAATCTCGTACGGCTTCTTGTTGTTCAGTAGGTATCCAAATACTATGCAAATTCTTATTCGCTAATTCTCTTGCCAATTTTGAGGCATCTACTTTATCTGTTTTTCTTCTTTTTTCTTTATCGCTTGTCGGCACATCTGCCGGGTTCACTACTATATTATGTATTCCGGCTGCTTTCAATATTCTATGTAATTTGAAACCTGAAAACCCAGCTTCATATACTGAATGATATATGCTTTTGGGATAGTTTTTTAATATGTACTCAACTAATTTTTCAGGATTTGCCTCCATTGAGAATGTTTTTACTATTACTC
This sequence comes from Melioribacteraceae bacterium, assembly GCA_963663265.2. Classification (GTDB taxonomy): domain Bacteria; phylum Bacteroidota; class Ignavibacteria; order Ignavibacteriales; family Melioribacteraceae; genus JAEXOD01. The sequence continues at coordinate 424,414 of CAXXXM010000002.1, read as the reverse complement.
CGTTTATTGATATTGATACTTTGTAGCTTTTTAAGTGTACATCAATGCCGATATAAATATTTACACTTGCATAATCTTCTACTTTTTCATAAATTCGAGTAATCATTTGAGTCCTCTACTGTTTTAATTGATAGTAATTAAATTTATTTGTCAATTTACAAAAATTTGCAGAGAGGACTCTTTTTTTTACCTTTTAAACATAATATCTGTAAATTGTAAATGGTGAATTATTAAATAACCGCTGAAGATAAATCTTTCTAAGGTTTTTTGCGTTTATAATCGTTAGTTTATTAATCTCAAAAACAAAGTTGATCAAAAAAAACAATATCGACCCACCCACTCTGGAGTGGGGATATATTCACGTACATATGTTTTCTACCAATAGAGCCATTCCGCGGAATGGCTTTATATACCAAGCACCAATTAACAATTCCCAAGTTTCAAGTCTCCAGTCTCAAGTTTCAGCTTTTAATTGGTTCGACTTCGTCCGAAGTCGTGGAGAATATTATAGGTTTGTGGTTACCGACATGTGATTGCTCCGCAATCAAGAAAAGTGACGAGTGACGATGTGACGAGTGACGAAAAAGCAGTTAACAGCTAATAGGTAACAGATTTGTATAAATGATTCAACATTTATGCAATATATAGTGTTTTCAGAAATAGATAAATGTTAACAAAAACAAAATAACTCAAAACGTCATCTAACCAGACCCGTAGGGTTGAAACCTCAATAGTAAAATGAAAACAATAAAAAGCAATAAAGCTCCGTTAGGTGCGACACAAAAAGTTACAAGAAACGTTGTTATTGAGTATTGGGGAATGTATAAAGAATTAGAGAACATGTCGCTCCTCTGGAGCTTAATATTTGTTTTTTACGACTTGCTATTAACATTTCGTCCCGCCGGGACTTATATATCTAATAATACATTTTCTACTTTTATGAGGTTTGTTTAATCTTTAATCCTAAAAATCCGTTTAATCCCAATAATCCCCGTTCAGACAATTATAAACCAAGTCTCAAGTCTCTGGTTTCAAGTCTTCATTTTTAACAAATTTCTCCAGAGGAGAAAGCTGTTTGTAACCCGACGTGTTTTTTACGTCGGGGCAGGCGAACACCCCGCACAACAGCGAATCCAGCGGATTCGCTCTGGCATGGGTTATAAATAAAGATATATTGAGCAGCTCCGCAGCTCTTGTTATATTATACTTGTATGGTTACAGAGATTCAACTCCGCTGGAGTTGAGGAAAATAAAGGTAATGCGAATATACAAGACGTTATGTTAACAAATATATGTAAATTAAATCGACCCATTCACTCTGGAGTGGGGATATATTCACGTACAAATGTTTTCTACCAATAGAGCCATTCCGCCGGAATGGCTTTATATACCAAGCACCAATTACCAATCTTTAATTTACGAATCTTTAGTTTTTCAACCGGGAACCGGTGACATAATGAGGATATAAAAATGCAACCAAATATAATTACAAATTACCATAACAGTCGTCACTCCTTCTCTTTTTTTAAGAGAAGAAGAGGCTCGCCAGAGGATGAGTTTCAAATAAAAATATTACATTCTGAATAATTATTTCTAAATATAATTAGTTTTGTTTGTTGAAAATGTTTACATATAACGAAAATTTATGTCACCGGTTCCCGGTTTTTTTGTATTTCGGGGGATCGTTTTGCTACAATTATGTCACCGGTTCCCGGTTAACTACCCATAAAAAGTATTGTTCATTAATTGTAAATAAAATTATTGTAAATATCTTTGTACAATTATTAACCAAGTCACAGCTTTTAATTGGTGCGACTTCATCCGAAGTTGTGGGGTATATATATTTTTATGGTTAACGACATGTGATTGCTCCGCAATCAAGAAAGTGACGAGTGACGGTGTGACAAGTGATGGAAAGAAAGTGACGAGTGTTTAAAGCAGGTAACAGTAAACAGATAATAGGTAACAGATTTGTATAAATGATTCAACATTTATGCAATATATAGTGTTTTCAGAAATAGATAAATGTTAACAAAAACAAAATAACTCAAAACGTCATCTAACCAGACCCGTAGGGTTGAAACCTCAATAGTAAAATGAAAACAATAAAAAGCAATAAAGCTCCGTTAGGTGCGACACAAAAAGTTACGAGAAACGTTGTTGTAGAATATTGGGGAATGTATAAAGAATTAAAAGAACATGTCGCCCACTCTGGGGCTTAATATTTGTTTTTTACGACTTGCTATTAACATTTCGTCCCGCCGGGACTTATATATCTAATAATAGATTAATAGCTTTTATGAGGTATGTTTAATCTTTAATTCCAAAAATCAGTTTAATCCCAATAATCCCCGTTCAGACAATATAAACCAAGTCTCAAGTCTCTGGTTTCAAGTCTTCATTTTTAATAAATTTCTCCAGAGGAGAAAGCTGTTTGTAACCCGACGTGTTTTTTACGTCGGGGCAGGCGAACACCCAGCACAACAGCGAATCCAGCGGATTCGCTCTGGCATGGGTTATAAATAAAGATATATTGAGCAGCTCCGCAGCTCTTGTTATATTATGTTTGTATGGTTACAGAGATTCAACTCCGCTGGAGTTGAGGAAAATAAAGGTAATGCGAATATACAGGACGTTATATTTAAAAATGTAAGTAAATAATAATATCGACCCACTCGCTCTGGAGTGGGGATATATAACCGTGTTGATGTTTTCTACCAATAGAGCCATTCCGCCGGAATGGCGTTTTATACCAATCACCAATTAGCAAACACCAATCACCAATTAATAATTACAAGTCTCAAGTTTCAAGTTTCCAGTCTCAAGTCTCCAGTCCCAAGTCTCCAGTTTCAAGTCCCAAGTCTCCAGTTTCAAGTCTCAAGTTTCAAGTTTTTTCAAGTTTCCAGTCACAAGTTTCAAGTCTCCAGTTTCAAGTCTCTGGTCACAAGTTCTTGGTTTTCGTCACGCGTTACTTGTTACTTGTTACTTTTTCCCAATCACAAAAAAAGCAAACCTAAAAAAATAAATGTTATTATTAAAATCACCTTAATATATAAGAATGGTGCCTAAATAAATAAGGGAAATTGGAAATGATTAATAATAAATTTTGGGTATAAATTTCTTCCCAAAAAATAATTTTAAAAAACGTGCATAAATATTCAAAAATGCTTATATTAATCCACTTATTTAATAAATTTATGCAAAAGTTTCTTAGTTATGAGAAATGATTGCAAAAATAAAGGGTAAATAAGTTACCAATGATGTATAAAAAATATGGAATTGATAATTATTTTTATTGACAAAAAATAAATTTAATTGTTTATTAAGCCTTATTTTTTTTATAGAATGACATTTTTTTAAGTCCAATATAAAATTGTCACTTGACTTAACAAGTTAAAAATATTATTTTGTTGTGTATCTATTGAAAGTAAAAACATTTTTCTTACTTTTAAGACGTTTGAGTAGTAGTAAAAGTTTATTATTAATTAACAACATCTATCAATTAAATAGGGAGTAAACATGTTTAAAAAATATGTTACTTTAGTTATTGCATTCACTTTAATGCCGATGCTGCTATCAGCACAAGACGCAAAAGTAAAAGCACCCGTAAAATTTGATCAGGAAGTAGTGTCTGATGCTTCAAATTCAAACATTCAGCACGTAACTCCTAAAACTGCTGCAAACTATGTGTTTGTGGATGATATGCAAAACGGTTATAGCCCTGCAATTGGAGCTTTAAACGTAGTTGCTTATGAACCATACTCAGGTGTTTTGGCAGTTGTTCATAGAGGAAGAACCACTTACGCTTTAGGAAGTGGAGAAATTTGGTGGAATATTTCTACTGATGACGGTGCTACATGGACAAGAAGTACAACTTCAGTTCAAAATGGTAACACACCAAATAATGGTCGTTATCCAAGTATGGCATTAGCAAATCCAACACATGGTACAGATTTGGAAAGTGTTTCTGCTTTATTTTCATGGCCACAATTAACTCCATCTGCTTTTGGATACCTCGGTTATGGCGTTTCATCAGATTTGTATACAGCAGATTATGCTGCTGAAGATCAAGGTCCTCCAGCTTACAGTTCACAAGTTCCTTGCTGGGCTGCTGATAATTCAGAGTATTATTTCTGGGCTTCCGATTATGGCGTAGATGGAAATGCAGGTACAAAATTATTCAGCACAACTGATTGGTCAACAATTACAACTAATGAAGTTCCAGAATGGCTTTCAGAAGTATTTTTGGATAATGGAACAGCAACTTTAGGTGGTGTTTCTTACAATGGTGTTGAATATTATGGTATGATCGGTTCTTATGATACAGCAAGATTTGCAACTGGTCCAAATACATGGGGTATTGGTTACAGCAAATCAACTGATAATGGTGCAACATGGTCAACTTTTAAAACAGTTGATTGGACTATTATTCCTGCAACAGAAAAATATGATTATTTGTGGGATTATAAAAAAGGTGATGAATTCATTGGATACCAAGGTGATATCAATGTTGATAAAAATGGTATGGTTCACTTAGTAACATCCTTAACTGATTATGATTATGAAGATGGCGATGTAACAGACGAATTTGGTTACAATGCAATTGTTGAATTTATTGAAACTGAAACCGGTTGGGATGCAAAAATTATTGCTGAAGGTGATGCTTTATTAGATTCAACATTCACTCAACAAGAAGGTATGGCATTAGGTCAAATGGGTCCTTCTGTTTATTTAGCTACAAATAAAGAACGTGATATTTTTGTTGCTCAATATGTAACTTCAGGAACTCCTGGTGATTCATTGTGCGATATCTTTATTACAGGTCGTAAAATTGATGAAGATTGGAGCGATCCAATTAATTTAACAGAAACAGCTAATATGAACGAAAACGGTTCACACTTAGCTCCTTATGTAAAAACAGTTGATGAAAATAATGTAGTTGCTTACAGCATGTACTATTATGAAACAGGTAACACAGGTCCTATCGCTGATCCTGGTGTTGCAGCTGATATTTTTATTGCTGCAGTTCCTTTAACTTTTGTAGGTGTTGAAGAAGAAATTTCTGCAAATTATAATTTTACATTAGACCAAAACTTCCCAAATCCATTCAACCCAACAACAACCATAAAATATTCAGTTCCTGAAAGTGGTTTTGTTACATTGAAGGTTTATGATGTATTAGGTAAAGAAGTTGCAACATTGGTTAATGAATCAGTAACTGCCGGTTCACATAGTGTAAATTTTGATGCTGCTTCTTTAGCTTCTGGTATGTATATTTACAAAATGCAAGCTGGAAATTTCCAGAATGTAAAGAAAATGATGTTAATGAAGTAAGTTAAATACTTTTTTGAAAGTGGGTTCTCTTTGAATAAAAGAGAACCCAATTTTCATTTAATAAAGAAATCATTTCCTAATTGCAAAATAAATAATATTTACAAATAAGTTATTTTCTCTTTTAAAACCGGAGTCGCTATGAAAAAGTTGAGTACTTTTTCACTAATTTTATTCATTTTAATCTTATCTTCCGGCAGCTTATTTGCACAAGCTGGTTCTGGTAAATTGGCAGGTACAATATTAGATGCCGAAACAAACGAACCATTACCGGGTGCAAATGTTATGCTTGTAAACACCTCACAAGGTGCTGCAGCAGACTTAAACGGAAATTACTTTATCCTTAACATTACACCTGGAACTTATGATGTTCAAATAAGTTTTGTTGGTTATAGTTCAAAGATAGTAAAAAACGTTCGTATAGTTGCCGGTATTACTTATGAGCTAAATCAAAGCTTAAATGCCGGATTAGCAATGGATGAAATTGTGATTACTGATAAGAAATTTTTCGAAGAAAAATCAACTAACACAGTAAAAGTAATCGATTCAAAACAAATCCAAAAATTACCAGTAAAAGGTGTATCAAATTTAGCATCATTACAAGCAGGTGTAGTAATTGCCGAAGGTAGTGGTGGTGCAGATGGTAACGCAACTATCAACGTACGTGGTGGTCGTGGTGGTGAAGTTTTATACATTGTTGATGGTGTACCGCAGAACGATGCTTATTCGGGTTCTAACTATTCCCAAATAAGTAATGCTGCTATCGATCAGCTTTCTTTCCAAATTGGTGGTTATGAAGCAAAATATGGTCAAGCTCAGTCAGGTATCATCAACGTTACAACTAAATCTGGTTCACCTACTTATAATATTTTTGGTGATGTTTTATCATCGTCTTTTACTGATGATTATGGATATAACCTTTATACAGCTACTATTGATGGTCCAATTATTCCTGGTAATAAAAATCATACATTTTTCTTTTCGGGAGAACGTGGTTGGTTTTTAGATGCTGATCCTCATGCAATTGACCTTGTAATTCCTACTGCTGGAATTAATACAAGTACATTACCAAACAATTCTGCTGGTGTTTGGAGATTTACAGGTAAAACTTTGCACAATTTCGATCCTTTTACATTAAGACTTAGTGCAAATATAAATACACGTACTTACAGAAATTATACTCATTCATATGCAAAAAATGCTTCCGAACATAACCCACGTTATGAAACAGGGAACTATTCTTTTGCAGCTCGTTTAAGCCATAACTTATCTTCAAGTTCATTCTGGAATTTAAGTATGGGTTATAAAGTTTACGATTATGAACAAGGTGACGGTGTTTGGTTTGATAATATTGAAGCATATGGTGATACTTCTTACAATGCTCCTTATTTAACCATTCAAGGCAGCCGTGTTAATTTAGACGCTATTCAGTTATTTTATGGTGCCGGTCGTGTTAACAATGGTTACATTAAAATGCGTAATGCAACATTTAATACTGATATCGATTTTACAGCTCAGATTGATAATCACTTACTTGAAGTTGGTGGTGGTTTCCAATATAATACTTTAAGATATTATGGTTTAGCACCTGTTGCTATTGCAATCGATAATACAACAAAGTCTCTTGAAGAAAGAATTGCTGTTCAATCTCCTTTCTATTTCGGCTATAATATCACCGGAAAAGAAACTGCTGATGAAGATGGTTATACTACTTATGATGGTAGAAGTTATCAAACATCTGCAAAACCTAAACATCCATTGTTAATTTATGCTTATGTTCAGGATAGATTTGAATTAAGCGATTTAGTTTTAAATCTTGGTGTTCGCGTTGATTATTTTGATTCTAAAGAACAAATATTACGTGATGAATCTTTACCATATGTTTATGGCGATCCTTACGAATTTGACGCTGCTGATTTTGTTTCAAAGGATCCTGAAGTATTTATTTCTCCTCGTATTGGTCTTGGTTTCCCTGTTACTTCTTCAACAGTATTCCATGCTCAATATGGTAAATTTATTCAACCTCCTACATTACAGGATGTTGTTACATCTATCTCATCATTAAATTCATTAGTTAAAGATGATAATTTGGGTGTAAATACAGGTCATGTTGATAGTGAAGAAACAACTCAATATGAATTAGGTTTTAGACAAGTTCTTGGTGATAACTTTGGTGCTTTAAATTTAACAGCTTTTTATAAAAATACAAAAGGGTTGATTAACAATTCTACTGTATTTTTTAGAAGAAGTGAAGGTGGTCAAGTATCACGTTATTATAGACCATATAACTCAGATTTTGGTACCGTAAAAGGTATTGTAATGTCTTTAACCTTATCAAAGTTAAGTTATTTTAATTTAAGTGTTGATTATACATATTCATTGGCTGAAGGTACCGGTTCTTCAACAAGTTCTGCAACAACAGCTGCTTTTAGAAATCCTAATGGTGAAACTCCAAAAGTTATTGCTCCTCTTGATTTCGATCAAAGACATACCGGCGTTATTAACTTTGGTTTTTACGCTCCTGAAGGTGAACTTGGTTGGTTAGAAATGACTTCTTTGGATGCTATTATTTCTTTTAATAGTGGTCGTCCTTATACTCCACTCGAATCACAGGATTTAACTCCGGGTGCTTCTTCAAACTGGGGAGATAATAAAGGTTATGTAAACTCAGCTTATGGACCTGGAACCACAAGAATTGATGTTAAATTAGAAAAAACATTCAAAATTGGTAATAACATTTTCTTAACTCCGTATGTTTGGGTTGAAAACTTATTAGATGCAGATAACGTAATTAGTGTATATCGTAGTACCGGAAGTGCTTCTACATCAGGTTATTTATTAACTGAAGAAGGAAGAAAAAAAGCTATTACCGGTGGTGAAAACTATGTTTCTGATTATCATGCATTGGAACAAGATCCTACAAATTATGGTATTCCAAGATTGATAAAATTAGGATTTAAAGTTAATTTTTCAAACTTAAGCTTATAAAATCAGGTATTTCAATGAAAAAATTAACGGCGGAAAAATGAAAACTAAAAAAATTATAAAAAATTTAATCTTCTTTTCCTTGTTATTAGGAATTGTATCCATAGGCTGGACTTCAGATGTTCAGAAAGGTGGAACTAAAAGATTGAATAAGCCTAACGAAGTTGCTGAATTTACAATTTTTAATATCAACAACTTAAGAATTCCTTTAGATAACAAAGGAGTTATTGCTGATGTTGATCCTGGTGATGAAATTGGTGCCGGTGGAACATTTGCTAATGTAGTATTTGTATTTTCAGGTGGTTTCTATCTATCAGGTTATGATAATGGTACTTTATGGGGTAATGGTGTTTTATCTGCTTCCCGTATTGAAGATTATCAACCTGGACCAGTAGGGAGCGATCAGAATGATTCAAAAAACAAAGTATATATTGTAAGAGTACAAGATAGAGCTTTTGGTGAATCATGGCAGGAATGGAAAGATGCAGTTGCTATTGGTGCAGATTTTTATGATGGCGATGGAGATGGCACCTATAATCCTGTTGATCTTAATGGTAACGGTTCTTGGGATGCAAACGAAGATAGACCAGACCTTATTGGTGATTGGACAGCTTGGTGTGTTTATAACGACGGTATTGCCGCTGCATTAAAAAGATTTACATCAGTTCCTCCTAAAGGAATCGAAATACATCAAACAGTATTTGGATTTGCATCCAAAGGTGTGGTTGGAAACATGATGTTTGTTCGTTATAGAATTGTTAACAAAGGTACTAAAGCAGATCAATTTGATGATGTTTATTTTTCAGCATGCGTTGACCCTGACTTAGGTGATCCTAATGACGATTTAGTTGGCTGCGATACTACATTAAGTGCCGGCTATGTTTACAATGATGGATCCGATCCGACATATGGTGATGCTCCTCCTTGTTTTTTAATGGACTTTTTCCAAGGTCCTGTTGTTTATAAACCGGGTGTTTCTTTCCAAGACGTTGATGGAGATGGTATCTATACAGAAGGTACCGACGTTGCAATTGATACTGCTTTTAATGTTGGTGGTAGAATTAAAGGAATTAAAAAAATTCCTGGTGCTACAAACTTACCTTTAACTTCTTTTACTCAATATATGCAGTCGCACCAAACACACGGTGACCCTGACAATCAGTTTGAGTTAAGAAACTATATGTTAGGTGGTAAAGGTAAACTTGGTGATTCACTTTTTATTAGTACATGGACTTTTGGTAACGGAGGAACTTTAGGTGCCGATACATCTTTAATTCGTTCACGTTATATGTATTCAGGTGACCCTGTTACACGTAAAGGTTGGTTAAATACAAGCCCAATAGATCAACGTCAAATGTCTAACACAGGTCCTTTTACATTAAAGAAAGATCAACCTGTGGATATTTTTGTTGTTTATGTTTTAGGACGTGGTGCTAACGCTATTCAAAGTGTAAATGTTGCAAAAGAATATGATGTTACTGCTCAATTGGTATTTGATAATAATTTCCCTTCACCACCACCTCCTCCTTCTGTTGATTACGATATTGTAACAGGTGATGGTTTTATTGATTTAACTTTTGATACTGCTCCATTAGTTAAATATAATGCTGTTGATGACGTGTTGGATATCGACAGAAGATTACAAGGTTTTTATGTAAATATGTATCGTACTAACGTTAAAGCTACAACAATTGGTGCAACTGAAAATGAAGTTGAAATTGCTCATTTTTCAATGGATAATTTTATTGATAACATTTATGTAAAACAAAGTAATGGCGGTGTTGAATTACAAAAAGCTAAAGCAGATAACTTAATTGATCCTGTTGTTTACGGCGACCCTGAAAAAGGCAGAATTAGAGTTAGAATTACTACTGATCCTTTTACTAATCAACCTTTAATTAAAGGTAAACCATACTACTTTGTAATTGGTGATTACACATTGAACCATCGTGTTATAGTAAACAAATCTTCAAATACTTATGGTCCTGAAGGTGATTATTTAGATCCTACAACCGGAGCTTTAGAAGAATTTGAAACAGCATTATTAACTGTTGAATATGGCGATAATATGTACTCACCACAAGAAAAGGGTGATGCCGGTATTCAAGAGTCAGGTGCAGCTAACGGGAAAATTGATTACGTAGTAATTAATAAAAATCAACTTTCAGGTGAAACTTATAAGGTTGAATTCTTTAAAGATTCTGCATCATCTACTTACGATGTTTATTATAGACTGAAGAATTCAAACACAGGTGAAACCTACATAGATTCAAGTAAAACATTCAATTACGATTTTGAAGATTATTCCGGTAAAGTATACGATGGTTTTATTTTGAAAGTAAAAGAAAGTAAACCTGTATTTATGACATCTGCGGAACAACAAGAAACTTATACTCCTAAACAGAATGATACTTTGTGGTGTACGGATTTTGCACGTACATTTTATACCGGTGCATACTATATGGGAAAAGACCTTTCTGGTGTTGATGAAATTACTAACCCATTCTGGCCTGGAAAATTATCTAATGTTATAAAAATTGATGATGTAAGAAGAGTTGAAATCAGATTTGATGGTAATGGTAAAGCTTATAGATTCCTTAATGGATTTATTGGTAATACATTTGTTAAAAGATATAATTCCTTTATTTATGCACAAGGTGTTACTGCTGCCGATACTGTTGACGATGGAAAAGGCGGTCGTGCAGAAATTGGTAAATTTGGCCAAGGTTTTGTTGATGTTCCTTTTACAGCTTGGTTGTACGATGAACGTTACGGAAATACCGAGCCGGTTCAATTAGCTTGTGCTTTTATTGAAAGGTCAGCTGAATCGAGATTTAATGGTACACCTGATGGTGTTTGGGACCCAGGTTCAGATCTCAATACAACAAGAGAAGTTATAGTTGTATTTAATTCACCTTATGATCCAACCGGAAGTCAGAAATATATTACCGGTGGTGATTTTGGTGGTACAGAAGTATGGGGTGATATTGTTAACGGCTTTACAGTTCCTGATGCAGATCAAACATTGTCTGCTAATGAAAAAGCTATTGCAAAATCTCAATTCTATAATGCGATGTACACTATCAACTTACAAAGAAAAAATTCAAATTCTTTCTTCCAGTTAGGTGATAAATTCAGCGTTAGTTTTAGTAATTATCCTTATACAAATAAAGACGTATTTGCGTTTACAACTGCAGCTGGTGGTGAATTAACAGACGCAGAACAAAAAGATATATTTAATAAGGTAAATGTATTCCCTAATCCATTGTTTGCATATAATACTGCAACATCTTACAATAACGAAAATGCAGATGATCCATTTGTAACATTTACAAATTTACCGGAACAGGTAACAATTAAAATCTACTCGTTATCAGGTTTGTTAATTAGAACCTTAACCGAAAGCGATAAATTAGGTGGAACCAGATCACCATTTATGCGTTGGGATCTGAAAAACGAAAACAGTTTAAGAGTTGCATCAGGTATGTATATTGCTATAATATCTTCTCCTAAATTTGGTGAAAAGATATTAAAATTTGCTATTATTCAACCACAAAAAGTATTGCAGAAATATTAATGGAAAAGCGAACTTTCGCTTTTCCTATAATAAAAATTTTATAGGGAGAATTAAAAATGAAAAAGTTGTTAACGGTTATCCTTATTCTACTTTGCATCTCTGCTGCTTATGCAGGTGATGTTTCCAGAAAAGGTACAACTGGTGCTGATCAATTATTAATACCTGTTGGTGCTAGAAGCATTGCTACAAGTGGTGCCTTTGTTTCAAATACGTTGGGAGTTGAATCTATTTATTACAACCCAGCTGGTTTGGATCCTTCCGGTACTTCAGAAGCTATGTTTTCTTATATGAGTTATATTGCTGATATTAATATATCTTATTTTGCCGCAGGTGCTAATTTAGGTTCTTTAGGTAGTTTTGGTTTTTCGTTCAAAGCTATCGATTTTGGTAACATTGATGTTACTACTGTTGATGAACCTGATGGTACAGGAAGTACTTATTCACCGGACTATTACGTAGTAGGACTTACATATTCAAAAATTATTACCGATAGAGTTTCTGCCGGTGCTAATTTGAAACTTATTCACGAAGGTATTATGAATACTTCCGCTAATGGTTTTGCTCTTGATATTGGTGTTCAATATAGGTTTAACCCTAATTTTACACTTGGTGTAGCTGTTATGAATATTGGTGCCAATATGAAATATTCAGGCTCTGATTTACAGGTTAAAACTACTATTCCGGGAGCAAATCCTAATACTAAAAGCGGTTTGTATGAACCGGTTACGGAAGAGTTTGAAATTCCTTCGTATTTCATGTTAAGCTTAGCTTATAAATACGACATAAATGCTGAAAATAATGTTTTGGTAGGTGGTACTTTTAGAAGTAACAACTCATATGAAGACCAAATGTTATTCGGTTTAGAATATGCATTTAATAACATGTTCTTTGTTCGTGCCGGTTACGATTTATTAATGGAAAACACAAGTGACAATACTTATGGCGTTTCATTAGGTGCCGGTGTTCAGTATAAATTAGCTGGTAATATTGGTTTTAATTTGGATTACGCTTTTAGAGATGTTAAAGATTTTCCAGAACCAAATCATATTTTTACCATTAAATTATCTATGTTGTAATAAAGAAATTTCTTAGTTTTGTAAGCACCTATTACTAATTGTAATAGGTGCTTATTTTTTAAAAAAGAGGATATTTATGAAAAGAGTTATTTTTATCTTATTTTTGATCTATGGGGTTACTTTTGCACAAAACAAATTAAATTTTGATTTTGATTATGCTTGCTTTAGTTTCGATTCTACTGCGACTTATGTAGAACTCTATTATAACATTAATCAAGCAACTTTAGCTCATGTAGTTAAAAATGATTCAATTTTTGTTTCTGCTTATATTAATGTAAATGTTTATGATTCATTAAACCAAAAAACTGAGATTGAAAATACTTTTCAGGTAATTAATTCATTCCCGGCTGCAGATTCGTTCCAAAACCAAAATTTAATAGGAAAAGTAAATTATACTTTGAACAAGGGGAAATATAAACTTAGTATTACTGTAACTGATGGTTATTTTAAAGACAATAATAAAACTATTGTTGAAGATTTAACTATTATCCCGTATTTTAGTAACAATTTTATGATTAGCGATATTGAACTTGCTTCAAATATTAAACGTGATGGAGCAGATCCTAATTCTTATTTTTACAAAAATAGTTATGAAATTATTCCTAATCCGGTTAGTATTTACGGTGAAAATGTCCCTGTGTTGTTTTATTATTGCGAACTTTATAATTTAGCAGATGACCGTTATAATAAAAACTTAATGCTCGAGCGTTTAGTTGTTGATGGACTTGGCAGAGTTGTTAATAGAAAGGTTAGAGCAATTACAGGTAATAACGAATCTATTGTTGAAGTTGGGCAGTTAAATTTAATGAAATATCCATCCGGTATTTACTCTTTAGTTATGAATTTAGTTGATACAAGTAAAAATGTAGGAATTACTTCTAATAAAAAGTTTTATTTAGTCAATAAAGGAGTCATTGATTCAACTAAGTATTCCGCCAAAGGAAGCGATGTTTTAACAAGTGAATTTGGTGCTATGGAAAACGAAGAACTTGATGAATTGTTTGAAGCATGTAAGTATATTGCTTCTCAGTCCGAAAAAGAACAATATGGAAATTGCGATTCACTTCAAGCTAAACGTGATTTTATGTTTAAATTTTGGCAGAGACGTGATGATGATATCAGCACTCCCGAAAATGAATATAAAAATAGCTTTATGAAAAGGGTTGAATATGCCAAATCTCGGTTTACCGAATTTCAAAAAAATGGTGCTTTAACTGATAGAGGTAGAGTTTATATTACTTATGGCGAACCGGATGAAATTGAAAATAGACCTAACGAAGTTGATTCAAAACCATATCAGGTTTGGTATTACAATTCTATTGAAGGTGGTGTGGAATTCGTTTTTTGTGATTTAAGCGGTTATTCTCAATTTCAATTAATTCATTCTAATAAAAGAGGTGAATTGAGAGATGCTAATTATATGAATAGAATTAAACAGGCGAAAGACTATTAAGAAAGTGACACGTGACGGAATGGAAGTGACAAGTAACGAAAGGAAGTGACGAGTAACGCGTAACAAGTGACGAAAGAAAGTAACGCGGAATAAAAAGAATTTCTGTCCCCGTACTTGTGCGGGGTTTTATGCAAAATCATTTTTTTTGTCTTGCCCATGACTTCAGTCATGGAATAAAAGAACTGCAGAATTAATTTACTGTGATGAATAGCAAAATTAAACTGTTTTTTGATAAAAAAGAGTAGTGTCACGGTACGACCGTGACACCCCAGAACTGGCTTTTTCTGGGCGGTCATGGTCGCACCATGACCGAAAAAACTTGTCATGAAATTTAGAAATATTATATGTTTTTTGATAATAAGTAGTGTAATAATTGTGACACCCGAGACAAAAGAATTAAAAAACAGAAGAGCCAATATTTAGATATATGAGCCCCAGAGGGTCGAAATGTTAATAGCAAATCGATCCCCCAAAAATAATAAGCCCCAGCGGGGCGACATGTTCTTTTAATAAATGATACGAAAAAGAAGTGACAAGTAACGCGTAACAAGTGACGAAAGAAAGTAACGCGTAACGAAGTTGCTGCAAAATACAAAAACATTGTCTGAACAGAGATTTATGTGATTTAATTGATTTAGGAGATTAAAGATTAAATCATTAATAAAAACAGAAGAGCCAATATTTAGATATATGAGACCCAGAGGGTCGAAATGTTAATAGCAAATCGATCCCCCAAAAAATAATAAGCCCCAGCGGGGCGACATGTTCTTTTAATAAATGATACGAAAAAGAAGTGACAAGTAACGCGTAACAAGTGACGAAAGAAAGTAACGCGTAACGAAGTTGCTGCAAAATACAAAAACATTGTCTGAACAGAGATTTATGTGATTTAATTGATTTAGGAGATTAAAGATTAAATCATTAATAAAAACAGAAGAGCCAATATTTAGATATATGAGACCCAGAGGGTCGAAATGTTAATAGCAAATCGATCCCCAAAAAAATAATAAGCCCCAGCGGGGCGACATGTTCTTTTAATGAATGATACGAAAAAGAAGTGACAAGTAACGAGTGACAAGTGACGAAAAGCAGCGAACAGCGAATAGACGTGAAGCGTGATGCGTAAAAGAAAGTGACGCGTAACGAAGTTGCTGCAAAATACAAAAACATTGTCTGAACGGAGATTTATGTGATTAAAATGATTTATGCGAATAAAGATTAAATCATTAATAAAAAACAGAAGAGCCAATATTTAGATATATGAGCCCCAGAGGGTCGAAATGTTAATAGCAAATCGATCCCCAAAAAATAATAAGCCCAAGCGGGGCGACATGTTCTTTTAATGAATGATACGAAAAAGAAGTGACAAGTAACGAGTGACAAGTAACGAAAAGCAGCGAACAGCGAATAGACGTGAAGCGTGATGCGTAAAAGAAAGTAACGCGGAATAAAAAGAATTTCTGTCCCCGTACTTGTGCGGGGTTTTATGCAAAATCATTTTTTTTGTCTTGCCCATGACTTCAGTCATGGAATAAAAGAACTGCAGAATTAATTTACTGTGATGAATAGCAAAATTAAACTGTTTTTTGATAAAAAAGAGTAGTGTCACGGTACGACCGTGACACCCCAGAACTGGCTTTTTCTGGGCGGTCATGGTCGCACCATGACCGAAAAAACTTGTCATGAAATTTAGAAATATTATATGTTTTTTGATAATAAGTAGTGTAATAATTGTGACACCCGAGACAAAAGAATTAAAAAACAGAAGAGCCAATATTTAGATATATGAGACCCAGAGGGTCGAAATGTTAATAGCAAATCGATCCCCAAAAAAATAATAAGCCCCAGCGGGTCGAAATGTTCTTTTAATGGAACAAAACGTTCTAATTAAAATTGTATATATTGTTGATTTAATGTAATTTAACTTATTAAAAAAAATTTATGAGATTAAATATATAATGAAATATTTATTAACCCTTTTTATTTGTATTGTTTCTTTTGTAAATACCAACGCACAAAAGAAGTTTAATTTTGATTTTGATTATGCTCAGTTTGCATATGATTCTACGTCAAATTTTGTTGAATTTTATTATTCTTTTGACCAAAGAGATTTAACAGTTCAAACAAAAGATACATTAAACTTTACTGCTGCTCGAATTAGAGTTATTGTGTTAGACTCTCTAAACAATAATCCTATTGTTCAAAAAGAGTATAGAGTTGCTAACGTTGTTGGACAGTCTATTGATCCTGAAAACAAGTTATTAGTAAGCAAAATAGGCTTTATTATTCCTAAAGGACATTATATAGTAAGTATGTTTGGAAGGGATGATATAGATTCAACAAAATCAAAGTATATATTAGAAAAACTTTTAGTTAAACCATTTATGACAGGTGATTTAGCAGTAAGCAATATAGAACTTGCAAAAAATATAAAAACTGAAAATGTAAATAAGGAATCAATATTTTATAAAAACACTATAGAAATTATCCCCAATCCAACAATATTATATAGTTCAACCGCTCCAATATTATATTATTATGCAGAAATGTATAACATAAATTTAGGTGATACAACCGATGCTTTACAATTAAATAGAATTCTTTTTAATAGTAAAGGAAGAGAAATTAACAGAAAGGTTAAACAAATAAGTAGAAAAAATTCATCTCAGGTTGAGGTTGGCTTAATTAATATGATAAAATATCCAACTGATAATTATAACTTGGTGTTATCATTAGCTGATACAGCCAACAAGCGTGTTATTTATTCAAATAAAAAATTCTTTTATTATAATCCAAATTATACAGATACAACTAAAACCGAAGTTGCAAATTATTCTTTTTTAAGCAGCGAATTTGGAGTATATTCAGAAGAAGAGTGTGATGATGTTTTTGATAAATCGAAATATATTGCTACTGAACGAGAAATTGAACAATATAAAAAATTAGATTCATTAAATTCAAAAAGAGATTTTGTATTTCGCTTTTGGAGAAGCAGGGATTTGGAGCCGGAGACTGAAAAATTTGAATTTAAAGACCAATATTTTGCACGAGTTGAAAAAAGTAATTCAAAGTATGGAACATTCAATAGACCGGGTTATAAAACTGATAGGGGGAGAGTATATTTAATGTATGGTGAGCCTGATCAAGTAGATATGTATCCAAATGAAACAAACATGAAACCTTACGAAATATGGTATTATAATTCAATTGAAGGCGGGGTAACATTTATTTTTGGTGATTTGACAGGATATAACGATTATGAACTTCTTTCTTCAACAAAAAGAGGTGAGATACGTGACGATACCTGGCAGAGAAGAATTATAACAAATTAAAAATGGTTAAAGATAAAAACAAATTTGAATTTACCATATTCAAGTTTATTGTAAAAATTGTTCAGGCTATTGGTCTTGAAAAAATAAGAGTATTCGCTAAAATTATTGCTTTCATTTTCTTTTATATTTTAAGAATACGTAGGGATGTTGTATTTAAAAATTTGAAGATAGCCTTCCCATATTTTGATAGAAAAAAGCTTAAAGAAATAGCATTTAAAAATTATTATAGCTTTGCATTAACCTTTTTAGAGGCAATGTTTATTCCAAAACTTACTCGTGAAGAGTTGCACGAATTAGTTAGTCTAATTAACATTGAATCATTACTTAATGCCCATAAAAAAGAGAATGGAGTATTCTTATTAACTGCACACTTTGGAAATTGGGAGTTGGGTGCTGCCAGTGTAGGCTCGCAAATAAACTTTCCAATAACAGTTTTAGCTAAACCACAGCGAAATACTTATGTTTCTGAGTGGATGGATAATATGCGAAGATCGTTTGGTAATACTGTGAGTTTATTAGGCACAAATGTTAGAGAAATATATAAAGCAATTTCTAACAATGGAATTGTAGGCGTTGTCGGCGACCAGAGAGGTCCAAAAGAAGGTGGTATAAGAGTGAATTTATTTGGACAAAGCACCTCTACATATCCAGGTACTGCGGCAATAGCTCTTAAATTAAAGGCTGCCTTAATTATCTGTTTGATGTGCAGGCGACCAGATTATAAATACAATTGCATTTTTGAAGAAATTCCTCTTCCTGAAAATTATTCAACTATTGAAGAGGGGATTAAAGAAATTAACCAAAAGTATATGGAAATATTAGAAAAATATATTAATTTATATCCTGAACAGTGGTTTTGGATGCATAATATTTGGAAGTACTAAGTGGCTGCTGAAAACATACTTGTAATTCAAACATCTTTTATTGGCGATGCTGTTTTAACTTTGCCAATGCTTGAAAAACTTAAGGAACTTTATCCAAAGAGTAAGTTATCGGTTTTAACAATTCCCTCTACTGAAATTATTTTTGCCAATTCACCATTTGTCGATGAACTTATTATCTATGATAAAAGAGGGAAAGATAAAGGGCTGATAAAGTTATTTAAGCTTGGTAAAGTATTAAGAGATAAAAAGTATACTAAATTATTCTCTCCTCATCGCTCGCTAAGAACAGCAATTATTGTTTTACTTTCACAAGTATTTGAATCAACCGGGTTTAATAATTCATCGTTATTATATGCATACAAAAACATTGTTGAATATAATTTAAATGAACATGAAGTGATAAGGAATTTTAGGTTGATTGATTATCCTGTTGAAGGAGATAATTGGAAGGTTTTGCCAAAACTTAATATTCCCCAAAAATCTAAAACATTAATTGCAAATTTTATAAAAGAAAGTATTAGTTCGGAATATATTTGTGTTGCCCCCGGTTCTGTGTGGGAAACAAAAAAGTATCTTGAGAAGTATTATATAGAAATAATTAAATATATTGTTAGTATTGGATTAAAAGTAGTATTAATTGGAAGTGAAAAAGAATTTGCAGCATGCGAAAGAATTAAAAAAGAATTTACGACAAATGTATTGAATACAGCCGGAAAATTTTCAATACTTGAAACAATTGAAATATTTAAGAATAGTAAAATGGTTATTTGTAATGATAGTGCCCCCACTCATTTTGCTATGGCTGCAAATAGTAATGTAATTACTCTTTTTTGTTCTACTGTACCGAAATTTGGATTTTATCCATATTCTACAAAAAGCAGTTATTTGAGTGTTGATGATTTAGCTTGTAAACCTTGTGGAATTCACGGTTATGGGAAATGCCCTAAAAATAATTATGAATGTGCTGAAAAGCTTTATCCTAATATTGTTATTGATGAAATTAAAAAAATTTTGGAAAGAACCGTACAATGAAAAAGATAAGCCTTAAAGAACTTAAAGATTCTGCAATATATATTACTCCGCATTTACCAATATTGCTCACTAAGAGATATAAGTTCTCTTTATTTAGTGCTTTAGCGTATTTTGGGTTGTTTACTGCTATTTCATGGATTATCTTAATAATTATTTTGGCTGTCACTCCATTAAAAGAGTACGTTTTTGTAATTGAAAATGATGAGATTCTTGAACAGTCAATTAGAATAAACGAACTTGAGTCAAAAATTCGTTTTTTACGAAATGAGGTTGAACATTTTGCATCAACAGAAAGAAAACTAAAATATGCCATTATTTTAGGGAAAGATGATTCTGCAAAATCTTTAACCAAAAAGGAAAAGACCGAAATATATGATAGTCTAAAAAAAATAAATCCTCCCCAAAAAATAAAACGCAAAGAAGGGAGTGTCTTAACATCATTATTTATGATGGTTGAAAAATTTTACACATATATACAAAATAAAAATGAAGTATATTTTAGACATCCGGTAAAAGGATACGTAATAACAAATTTTGATCCTTTGCACGGACATAATGGTATTGATTATGGAGTAAAAAGCGGCTCACCGGTATTTGCTGCTTCAAACGGATTAATAATTTTTGCAGATTATACCAGCGATGATGGTTATACAATTATAATTCAACATAACGAAAAATATATTAGTATTTATAAACATTTATCGGTAAATATAAAAAAGCAGAGAGATATTGTAGAGCAAGGAGAAATTATTGCCTTAAGTGGTAATTCGGGTTACAATACATCAGGTGCACATCTTCACTTTGAGATTTGGGAAGATGGAAAAGTTGTTGACCCACAGACATTAATTATTAATTAGGAGAGAAAATGTCGTTAAAAAAAGAACATAATTTAGCTAACGATGTTAGTATTTTAAGTGATGGTGTAAGATTAGAGGGGAAGTTTTATTCAAACGGAAATGTTCGAGTTGATGGTAAAGTAATTGGTGATGTTACAATTGATGGTAACTTAACAGTAGGTGAAACAGCCCAAATTATTGGTGAAGTTAAAGCTAAAAATGTTACTCTTAGCGGAAAGCTTGATGGTATTATTAATTGTGCTGAAAAACTGATTTTAGAGAGTAAGGCGGTTCTTAAAGGGGATCTTAATGCAAAAGTATTGGTAGTTCAAGAAGGAGCTTTATTTGAAGGGAAAAGTTCTATGATTTCTCAGAGCGTTGAACAATCATGACCCAAAAAAACAATAGTTACCACAAAACTATGAGGGAAGTAGGTCCTTATTTAGGTTTGGGAACGCAATTAGCCGCAACTATTGTTTTAATGTTGTTTTTGGGTAAATACTTAGATGGGTATTTTGATATATATCCTATTTTAACAATTGCTTTTGCCATAATAGGTGGATTTGCCGGAGTTTATAATTTTATAATTACAGTAATTAATTTGAATAATAAGAGTAAGAATGATAAAAAGTAATAAAATTTTTTTTGGTTTTTCGCTAATTTTGATTGTTGTTGTGCTGATAATGGGAATATTTAATATAATTTCTTATACCGGTTTTATAAGTGCTCTATCAGCAATTATCCTTAATTTTGTAAATACTATTGCCGCCATAGTTTTATTTGACAAATCTTTCGAAAAAAACAATAAAATATTTTTATTTAATGTTTTAGGTGGTATGGGAGTAAGAATTCTATTTTTACTTTTACTATTTTTTATTATATTAAAAACCTTGAATATTGAGAAATATCAATTTATATTTACTTTTTTTATTTTATATTTTTTATTATTAGGTTATGAAGTTTTTTACTACACGAAAAAGATTAATAAGAAGAACGAATAAATGTTTATATCAAATATTGAATCGGTAATAGATACTGTAGGTAAACTACAACAGGATACACTTCAACATGCCGCAGCCAAAACACAAGATACCGGCTGGATAATGCACCATATATTGGATGCAAAAACTTTAGATTTTTCTCCTTTCTTTACTATTCATCTGCCAGAAATACACTTGTTTGGAATTGATTTATCAATTACAAAACATCTTGTATTTATGTGGATTGCGGCAATTATTATGATTATAATTTTTAGAAAAGTTGCTGCATCATATAAAAAATCATATGTTCCCAAAGGTTTAACCAATGCAGTTGAAACTTTAATACTATTTGTAAGAGATGATGTTGTAAAACCAACAATTGGTAAAGGATACGAAAAATTTCTACCATATCTTCTTACAGTTTTCTTTTTTATTTTTGTTTGTAATTTTTTAGGTCTGATACCTTATGGAGCAACTGCAACAAGTAATATTGCAGTAACGGCAACTTTGGCTGTAATTTCGTTTTTCTTTACCCAAATTGGTGGGATAATGAAAAATGGATTTTTTGGCTATTTTAAGGGATTAGTTCCACATGGAATTCCATTTTGGTTATTGCCAATAATGGCAGTTGTTGAAATACTTGGCTTGTTTACTAAACCTTTTGCATTGGCAATTCGTCTTTTTGCAAATATGACAGCAGGTCACATTGTTATTTATTCGTTAATAGGATTAATTTTTATTTTACATACATATTTTGTAGCACCTGTTTCAATTGCATTTGCTTTGTTTATCTTTTTCTTAGAAATTTTAGTAGCAGTGTTACAGGCTTATATTTTTACAATGCTGTCTTCTTTATTTATAGGAATGGCAGTTCATCAAGAACATTAAAAATAATTTAATATATTAAAGTCGGAGGAAATAAATGGATTACGCATATTTGGCAGCAGGTTTTAGTGCAGCTCTTACCGTTATTGGTGGTGCATATGGAATTGGTAAATTAGCAAGTTCAGCTATGGAAGCAAGTGGTAGACAACCAGAAGCAGCCGGTGATATCAGAACTTCAATGATTATTGCTGCAGCTCTTATTGAAGGTATTTCTTTGTTTGCTTTAGTTATTTGTATTCTTTTAGCTTTAAAATAATTTTAATTCCTTATAGGATGAAACATGGCAGGTAAATTAATTCTTGCACTTTTATTTTCCGGTGGTGAAGCTCCGGGTAGCCCGTTAGATGTTAATCCCGGATTAATAATCTGGACTACTGTTACATTTCTCATTCTGCTTTTAATTTTGAAAAAAGTAGCATGGAAACCGATTTTAAATAGTCTGAATGAAAGAGAAAAGACTATCTCGGATTCCTTAGAAAAAGCAGAAATAGCACGTAAAGAAGC
The DNA here is from genome assembly GCA_963663265.2 of Melioribacteraceae bacterium. Taxonomy (GTDB): domain Bacteria; phylum Bacteroidota; class Ignavibacteria; order Ignavibacteriales; family Melioribacteraceae; genus JAEXOD01. Next base: position 401,539 of record CAXXXM010000002.1, on the reverse strand, counting down.
TGAAGAGCTTATTCTTAAAAATAAAGCCGATATGGCTAAATATGATGAAGATGCTCAAAAAGTGATTGCTGAAGCTCGTGAGTATGCTGAAAAGCTGAAATCTCAAATTGAAGAGAAGAGTAAAGCAGATGCTAAAAAAATGATTGATGAAGCCAAACAGGAAATTGAAAGGAAGCAACAAGAGTCTTTTGTTAAATTGAAAGAGCAGGTTGCTGAAATAGCAATTCAAGCTGCTGAAAAAATAATAAAAGAAGATTTAAATAAAGAAAAACATACCGAAATTGTAAATCGGTATATTGATGAATTATCGAAAAATTAATTATGAGTGATTTTAACGTTTCTTCACGATATGCAAGTGCTCTATTAGCCGTTGCAAATGATACAAAACAGTTTGATGTTATAGCTGCTGATGTAGAATTGGTTCTTAAGTGTTTTTTAACAGTTAAAGAGCTAAAAGTTGCTATTAACAGCCCCATTATTAAACAAGAAAAAAAACTTCAAATTATTGAAGCATTGTTTAAAAATAATGTGAGCGACAAAACTTTAGAATTTATAAAATTTGTAATTAAAAAAAATAGAGAAACTTTGCTATTAAATATCTTTAAACGATTTATTGAAATAAAAAATCATAAATTGGGTTTGTCAGATATTAAAGTAAAAGTTGCATTTGATTTATCTGAAGAACTGAAAGGAAAATTAAAATCAACTCTTGAAAATTTAACCAATAAAAAAGTATCAATAAATTTACAAATTGATGAAAAAATTATAGGCGGATTTATAGCAGAACATGAAAATACCGTTTATGATGCATCAATAAAACATAGTTTGGATTTATTGAAGAAAAAGTTAACTCAAGGGGATTTTATACTTAATTAAAAGACATTTAGGGAAATTAAAATGGCAGAAGTAAGACCCGACGAAGTAACCGAAATATTACGTAAACAACTTTCGGGCTTTGAAAATGAAATAGATATATACGAAGTAGGAACAGTATTACAAGTTGGTGATGGTATAGCACGTGTTTATGGTTTAAATAAAGCTATGTCTACCGAATTGGTTGAATTTCCTAATGGCGTTATTGGTATGGTTCTTAACCTTGAAGAAGATAGTGTAGGCTGCGTTCTTTTTGGTGAAAGTTCTTTAGTTAAAGAAGGTGACCAGGTAAAAAGAACCGGAAGAGTTGCTTCTTTTCCTGTTGGTCCCAAAATGCTTGGTCGTGTTGTAACTCCGCTTGGCGAACCACTCGACGGCAAAGGACCTATTGACTTTGAAAAATACATGCCTATTGAAAGAAAAGCACTTGGTGTAATTGATAGAAGTCCGGTAAAAGAACCTTTACAAACCGGTATTACTGCTATTGATGCTATGATACCAATTGGGCGTGGACAAAGAGAATTAATAATTGGAGACAGACAGACAGGTAAAACTGCTGTTGCAATTGATGCTATTATAAATCAAAAATATACACATTCGGAAGAAGCAAAAAAATACGGTATTCAACCTGTTTATTGCGTTTATGTTGCAGTTGGACAAAAAAATTCCACTATTGCACAAGTTGTTGCTAAATTAGAAGAACATGGAGCAATGGAATTTACAACCGTAGTTTCAGCTCCTGCAAGTGTTCCTGCACCTTTACAATATATTGCCCCTTATGCCGGAGCAACAATTGGTGAGTATTTTAGAGATAAAGGTGAACATGCACTTTGTGTTTATGATGACTTATCAAAACAAGCCGTTGCTTATCGTGAACTTTCGTTGTTATTAAGAAGACCTCCGGGACGTGAAGCATACCCTGGCGATGTTTTTTATTTGCATTCACGTTTATTAGAGCGTGCTTCAAAATTAAGCCCTGAATTAGGTGGTGGCAGCTTGACTGCTCTGCCAATTATTGAAACTCAACAAGGTGACGTTTCTGCCTACATTCCTACTAACGTTATTTCTATTACTGATGGACAGATTTACCTTGAGTCAAATTTGTTTAACGCCGGTATGCGTCCTGCTATTAATATTGGTATCAGCGTATCTCGTGTGGGTGGTAATGCTCAAATTAAAGCTATGAAAAAAGTTGCCGGTACACTTAAAATAGATTTGGCACAATTTAGAGAATTGGAAGCATTTGCTAAATTTGGATCCGATTTGGATAAGTCTACACAAAAAACTTTATCAAAAGGTGAAAGACTTCTTGAATTCTTGAAGCAAGGTCAATATGAACCCGTTCCAGTAGAAAAACAGGTAGTTAGTGTGTTTGTTGGTACCAATGATTATTTTGCTTCAATTCCTGTTAAAGATGTTAAACGATTTGAAAAAGAATTTTTGGAGCATGTAGATTTAAAATATCCTGAAATTTTTGAAGAAATAAGAGCTAAAAAAGTGCTTTCAGATGAATTGATAGAAAAAATGAAATCTGCTGTTACCGAGTTTATTACAAAATTTAAAATTAGTGAATAGAAATTAATCTTATATGGCTACATTACGGGATATAAAAAGACGTATAGTTGGTGTTACCAGCACACAACAAATAACAAAAGCTATGAAAATGGTTGCAGCTGCAAGGTTGCGTCGTGCTCAAGAAAATGTTATTAATGCACGTCCTTACTCAAGGAAAGTATACGAAGTATTAAATAATTTACTCGTTGCAGAAAAAAACTATTCAAATCCGTTTTTTGAAGAAAGAGAAGTTAAAAAAGCTGCTGTTATTGTTGTTACTTCTGATAGAGGTATGTGTGGCAGTTTTAATATGAACGTTATACGTAAAGCCGAAGAATTTATAAAAAGTGAATTAAAAGAACAATTAAATAATGGTAATGTTGAAGTATATTGTATAGGAAAAAAAAGCTTCGATTATTTTAACAAACAAGATGTTAAGGTTAATAATACATACGTAGGAGTATTTACCGGATTAAAATTTGATTGTGCGGTTCAAATAATGAACCAAGTAAAATCAAAATTTTTGTCAGGCGAGTATGATAAAGTTTATGCGGTTTATAATGAATTTAAATCAGTTATGCAGCAAAAACTTACACTTGAACAAATATTACCAATAGAAAACCATGCAGCCGAAGGAAAAGTAGAAAATACTGAATTTATTTATGAACCGGGAAGAATTGAAATAATAAACACCTTAATTCCTCGTGCATTAAATGTTAAAATTTGGAAGATTTTACTTGAATCGTATGCAGCTGAATTAGGTGCAAGGATGACTGCCATGGATATGGCAACCGAAAACGCTAAAGAAATTATAAGATCTTTGAGAGTAACATATAACAAAGCTCGTCAGGCAGCAATTACTACTGAAATTTCTGAAATTGTTACCGGAGCCAACGCACTTAAAGAGAATTAAATTTATTATTGATATTTAGGAAAAAATTGATTAAATTTGTAAGTTTGCGATATGTTTGAAGATCTTACTCATAAAATAGAAAAAGCACTTAAGAAAGTTACCGGTCAAGGTAAACTTACTGAAAGTAATATAGCCGATACTCTAAGAGAAATCCGCGTGGTTCTTTTAGATGCCGATGTAAATTACAAAGTTGCTAAAAAATTTATTGACGATGTTAAGGAAAAAGCACTTGGCACAGAAGTTTTAACTTCTGTATCTCCAGGGCAGTTAATAACAAAGATTATTTATGATGAATTAACTGTTTTAATGGGAGGTTCGCAAAGTGAATTAACCCTTAATGCATCGGGTTTAACCGTTATTCTGTTAGTAGGTTTACAGGGTAGTGGAAAAACTACATTTGCAGGTAAATTAGCAAAATACTTATCTAATAGAAAAAGAAAAGTATTATTAACTGCGGCAGATATTTATAGACCTGCTGCTATTGACCAATTAAAACAACTTGGAGCAAGAATTAATGTTCCGGTTTTTACTATTGATGGTCTTAAGGATGCAGTTAAAATTGCTGAAGATTCTTTAGCTTATGCCAAAGAAAATGGTTTAGATACTGTTATTATTGATACAGCCGGTAGGTTGCATGTTGATGAAACTTTAATGCTTGAAGTAACAAAGATTAAAGAAAGAACAAAACCAACTGAAACCTTATTTGTTGTTGACTCTATGACAGGACAAGATGCCGTAAACTCTGCCAAAGCTTTTCATGATAGAGTTGATTTTAACGGAATAGTTCTTACTAAATTAGATGGCGATTCAAGAGGCGGTTGTGCCCTTTCAATTAAAGCCGTAGTTAATAAACCGATTAAGTTTATTAGTTTAGGTGAAAAACTTGAAACAATCGAAATTTTCCATCCCGATAGGATGGCTTCTCGTATTTTAGGGAAAGGTGATATTATTTCGCTTGTTGAAAAAGCTCAACAGCAGTTTGATCAGACTGAAGCAGAAGATTTGCAAAAAAAATTACTTGACAATAAGTTTGATTTTGATGATTTTTTAAAGCAAATTAAAATGATAAAAAAAATGGGGTCGTTGAAATCTCTCTTATCAATGATTCCAGGTCTCGGTAGTGCAATTAAAGATACCGAAATAGATGACAAAGAGCTTGTTAAGGTTGAATCAATTATTCAATCAATGACAAGAGAAGAGAGGAAAAACCCGAAAGTATTGAATGGAAGTAGAAGAAAAAGAATTTCCATTGGTTCGGGAAACACTATTCAAGATGTGAATAGGCTTGTTAAACAATTTGACGAAATGAAAAACATGATGCGAATGATTCAATCGCAAGGTGGAAAAAAGATGTTAGGAAATTTCGGCAATAAGAACAAAAAAAATAAATCAAAACATAAAAACAAAAGAAGATAGTACATTAATTACTTGGAGGTAATAATAATTTGGCAGTTAAGCTAAGATTAAGAAGAATGGGGAAAAAAAGACAACCAATATATAAAGTTGTTGCTGCAGATGCTCGTTCCCCTCGAGATGGTAAATTTATTGAAGCAATAGGTAACTATAATCCAAGAATGGAACCACCAACAATTGAAATAAATGAAGAAAGAGCAATTTATTGGATTGGCTGTGGTGCCCAACCAACTGCAACAGTAAAAAGTTTATTATCCAAAAAAGGTATTTTGTATTTCTTAGACCTTAAAAAAAGAGGTTTGAAAGAAGAAGAAATAGCTGCTAAAATGGAAGAATGGAAAGCTACTCATAAAGAAGTAGTAAAAGAACCAGTTAAAAAAGAAACTAAAGAAGTTGAAGATAATAAGGAAGTAAAGGGTGCTGCTTCCGAAACTGAACAAAACTAAGTTAGCTTTTGGGTTTTGTCACTTGAACTGTGCCCCATTCTAATTTAATTAAGGTATTCTTATGAAAGAATTTGTAGAATTTATTGCTAAGCATTTAGTTGATTCACCCGATAGCGTTAGTGTTACCGATGTTTATCCGGATGATAAAACTGTTGAACTTACTTTAAAAGTTGGTCCTGAAGATGTTGGTAAAGTTATTGGCAAACAAGGAAAAACTGCTCAAGCTATGAGAGTTTTACTTACTGCTGTTGCTGCAAAAGACGGTAAACGATCAATTTTAAAAGTTTTGGATTAGAATAAAACAAATTGTCAGAAGTTACAGATTTTTTTTTAGTTGCCGAAGTATTCGCTCTTTCAAAGTTTGAAGGATATGTTACATTAAAATCCCATTCGGATTTTCCCGAACGGTTTTTTAAATTAAAAAACGTTTATATTAACGTTTTCGGTCAATTAAAAGAGTTTCTTATTGATGATGTTAAACTATCTCAAAATGTATTTCATGTGAAATTTGTTAATTTTAACAAATCTGAAGATTTGCATTTTTTGGTGGGTTCAAAGTTATTTGTTAAACCGAATAATTCTGTTAAACTTAAAACTTATGAATACTTTATTCATGACTTAATAGGAAGCCAAGTTATTAGAAGTGGTATGTTCTTTGGGATGATTGAAGATGTACTTTGTTTGCCTGCAAACGATGTGTACGTTATTAAAAATTCTGATAATAAAGAGGTATTAATTCCTGCAGTTAAGGTTTATATTGATAGCTTTGATGCTAAAAATAAAATACTTTATTTAACTGAACAGGCTGATATATTTGAATATGATGAGAATTGATATTATTTCTGCTGTTCCGGATTTATTAAAAAGTCCTTTGGAAACCAGCATAATCAAACGTGCACAAGATAAAAAAAAAGTGGAAATATTTGTTCATAATTTGCGTGACTATGCTTTTGATAAGCATAAACTAATTGATGACAAACCTTTTGCCGGTGGTCCTGGTATGCTATTAAAACCAGAGCCGCTATTTGAATGTATTGAATCTTTGATGAGTAAAAATAAATATGAACATATTATTTTTACTATGCCATCAGGAGATAAATACAATCAAAAATTAGCTAATAAGTTTTCGTTAGCTAATAATATTATAATTGTTGCAGGACATTATAAAGGAATTGATGATAGAGTACGTGAGCATTTTGCTACTGATGAAGTTTCGATAGGGAATTTTATTTTAAGTGGCGGTGAACTACTTGCGTTAATTATTGTTGATTCAATTGTTAGATTGATTCCCGGTGTTCTAAATGATAGCGAGTCTGCGCTTTTAGATTCATTTATGGATGGAGATGTAATTGAAGCCCCTTATTACACTCGACCTGCTGTTTATAGAAATATGAAAGTTCCGGATGTTCTACTTTCCGGTAACGAAAAAGAAATAAAAAAATGGAAAAGCGAACAGTCGCTTATTCTAACTGAGAAGTGGAAAAACAAAAATAGATTGGAGTAAATTATGGACTTATTAAACGAAATTGTAGCCGATCAGCTCAGAACTGACCACCCAGCTTTTAAAGCAGGTGACAGAGTAAGAGTTCATGTAAGAGTAATTGAAGGCGATAAAGAAAGAATTCAGCCTTTTGAAGGTGATGTTATTGCCATTCGTGGCGGCGGTGCAAGCAAATCTTTTACTGTTAGAAAAATCTCTAGCGGTGTTGGTGTTGAAAGAATTTTCCCTTACAGCACTCCTAAGATTGCTAAAATTGAAGTTATTAAAGAAGGTAAAGTACGCAGAGCTAAACTCTACTATTTACGTGGATTATCAGGTAAAGCTGCTCGTATTAAAGATAAAAATCTTAGATAATTTTTGCCCATCTTTAAGCAATAAAGGGCCGCGTTTGCGGCTTTTTGTTTTTATATTATTATGAAAATTAAATTACCAAATATTTTTTTAGCAAAGTTATTTGCTACACTTATTCCTGATAAATATAATCAGGACATTTCATTTACTCAATCTGCCTTAGTTGGAAAAGAATTAGTGGGTGAAAATGTGGAAGTAGCTTTAATTCCTTCATGCGACTTATTAGCTCACCCTAATCTTTTTGTTTCTAAGCATTATGGAATATCTTGTAATGGAATGCTTTCTAATGCTCAAATATTTTATGCCCCAAGCAAAAAGGGGATTAGTAAAATCGGGTTATATGGTGACGTTACTTCTAATGAAATTATATTACCACGAATAATTTATCCTGAAAAGTTTTCTTCAGAAATAAAAATTACATTAGAGACTAAAGCTCCTGATTTATCTGAAACTAACATTATTGTAGTCGGCGATAAAAATTACGATGATGAATATTTTAACAAGGGAATGAGTTTTGCAGAAGAGATGAGCGAACTTATGACTTTTCCTTATGTAAATTTTGTGCTTGCTGCTAAGGATGAAACGTTTTTAGCAGAGTTATGTTTGGACATAGAAGAAGCCAATATTAAATTAGAAGATGTATTGCCTAACTTTTTTGAAAAATTAGGCTTATCACTTGAAAAACAAGAATTTATTAAACAAAACTTAGATACAGTATATTATGAACTTACCGATAGTGAAACCTTTGGACTTGAAGAAATGCTAAAGTTACCTTATTATCATGGTGTAGTAGAAAATATGGTGGATGTAAATTACGTATAATATTTTTGTATCATAGAAATTTACAAAAAGCTCGTTTATCGAGCTTTTTTAGTTTTAAATAGACAATCTGAAATTATAGTGTTGTATATATTTTTTAGAGGGAGAAGTATATTATTTTTGTTACTTGTGTTTTATATCAAGATTATTTGTGTTGTTAATCACCTTCAATTTGGAATAGTAAAAATTAATCCTTATTTTCTCGATAAAATAATATTTCACGTGCTTAAATGAAAAATGAATAAAATAAACTTTTTAATTGGAGGTTGTATGAAAGGGAAGATAATTATTCTATTATTTTTTAGCAGTTTTATATTTGCACAATCTGAAAACTGGAAACATTTCTCGTGTTATGATAATGTTAATTATTTATATGCAAAAGGCGATTTTGTTTATGCAACACTATTAGGGAAACTGATTAAAATTAACAAAGAAACTTTTGAGAAGGAAAATGTAAGTAACTTTAACTCTATTTTCCCGGATGTATTTGCCTATACTCTTGCTGTTGATAATAACGAAACATTGTGGATTGGAACTCATTTGGGCGGATTAATATATTTTGATGGGTCATCATTTACACAATATAACACTGATAATTCTGAAATCCCCTCAAATTCAATTTCTACAATAGTTAAAGATAATAATGGTGATTTATGGATTGGGACTTATTACGACGGGTTCTGTGTTTTTGATGGAACAAATTTCCAGTCATATAATCAAGATAATTCTATGCTCCCCAACAATAAAGTACTATCAATATGCAAGGATATTAACGAAAATTATTGGATTGCGACTGAAAATGGAGTTGTTAGGATTAAAGGGACTACTTGGACTGTTTTTAATAAACAAAATTCGGGACTGGGAGCTAACTTAGTTAGAAGTATTGTAGCAGATGAGAATGGTATAGTTTGGTTTGCGACTTCAGAAGGTGTAGACAAGTATGATGGAAACGTTTGGACGCACTTTATTATACCGGGAAGTGAATTTGGTATAAATGATGTTGTAATTCTGCTCGTTGATAGAAATAATAATATTTGGGCTGGGAGTGTGTATGGAGTATCAAAATATGATGGTAATTTGTGGGTTAATTACAATATGGAAAACGCTGGCTTGTCAAGTTCTTCAATTTGTGCAATAGCAGAAACATCAGAAAATGAAATTTGGGTGGGTGGTTACAAAGGAATTAGCAATTACAAAAATACAGAATGGAACACTGTTGGCCTAAATGATAAACATATCTCTAAAATTAAAATTGATAAAAACAATGTAAAATGGATAGGAACAGAAGAGGGATTAGTAAGAGTAAGCGGAAATAATTGGAAAGATTTTAATCCTAATAATTCAGGTTTAAATTATAATCTAATTGGATGTGTTGATGTTGATTTCTATAATAATGTTTGGTTAGCGACTCTGCATGGTGAGGTTGCAAAATATGATGGAACAAATTGGACAATTTATAATTCCACTAATTCTAACCTTGTATATGGCGAGATGATTCAGGATATCAAAGTTGACGAAGAATTAAAAGTATGGGTTGCTACATACTTTAATGGCATTAAAATGTTTGATGGAACAAATTGGACAATTTATGATAAAAATAATTCGGCATTTTCTAATAATTCTATTTATGATATTGAAGTAGATAAGGAAAAAAACGTTTGGGCAAGTGGTGGAGGTGGACTTTATAAATTTGTTAATGAAAATTGGGAAAGAGTTGTTATTAATAATTTAACCTATGCTCCTTCAATTGTAAGATTTGATATTAACAATAATTTGTGGTTGGGTTCAAATAATGGACTTTTATTTTATGATGGGCAAAATAGTACCTTATACAATACTTACAATTCAGGAATAGATGGGAACACAATCAAGAATATAAGTTTTGACTCCTCGAATAATGTTTGGGTAGCTGCATATTCTCTCTCAAATAAGGTTGGAGGAATTTATAAATTTAATGGAACTGACTGGGAAGCCTATAATAATCTAAATTCCGAAATACAAAGTTATTCTGTTAGATGTTTTGATTTTGATAGGAATGATAATATTTGGATTGGATATGAATCAGCTGGTCTTTCTGAATTTAATAATAACGGAATTGTAGGTATAGATAATGAGGAAAATTTGCCTTTTGTTTCTAACTATTTGTTAGAACAAAACTATCCCAATCCTTTCAACCCTTCAACAACAATAAATTATCAAATACCAAATGCCGGTAATGTGTCGTTGAAAGTTTATGATATTTTAGGAAGGGAGGTTGCAACATTAATTGAAGAATATAAAACTGCGGGGACATATACCACCAATTTTAATGGTAATGGACTTGCTAGCGGTATTTATATATACAGACTTGAAGCTGGGAATTATGTTAGCACAAAGAAATTAGTACTAATAAAATAGTTTTAAAGTTCAGAAGTTATTGAAAAGCCGACATCTGTCGGCTTTTGTGTTTTGGAGCAATATGCCAAGTGATGAAAAGCACAGTCTATTGCAATGTAGTGTTGAATTAATTATCTTTTGTTTGACATTATTAAAGGAGAAGGTGTGAAAATGATTAAAGTGTTTTTGGTAATGTTTTTTTGTTTTATAAATTTATTTGCACAATGGGAAAAGGCACCGGATTTGTATCTCCCGAATTTACAGTATAAAACATATGATATGGTATTTGCAGACTCTTTGTTATTTGTAGGTATCAATAAGGGCTGGGCAAAATCATCTAATTTTGGTGGTACGTGGGATGCTCATATATATTCTAATTATGGAAATAATTATGAATTTGCATATGACGGTACAACTCTATTTAGGTTAGCCGAAAATGCTTTATATAAGTCAAATGATTTAGGAGCTACATGGGAATATATTTCTGTTGCCGGAGATGTTTCTGGCTCTCGATCACTTGAAGCATTTGGAAATACGGTATGCCTTGTCTCGAATTATTTATTAAACGGTAGTCCAGTTTTTAAAATCTCTGTTACAAAAGATCATGGAAATAATTGGTTAGAATTTAGTCCTTCAACAGGGCATTATAATGTGGCAGATGTTGCATTGTCGAATGAGTATGCATTTATTGGTACTATAAGTAATGGGATAATTAAGTGTTCGCTGGATGGCTCAACTTGTAACTTGGCTAATGTCGGTTTGGGAAATTTATCTATAATTACATTACAAAGGATTGGCAATAGGTTATTTGCAAGTACTTGGGGCGGTTTGTATATCTCTGATAACGATGCCGCTTCATGGAGAATTGCTTCGGCTGCACCTCCCGATAACTATTTTACAAGATTTTATAGTAAAGATAATGTTTTATTTGGAAGTTCAAATGGAGGAGTGTTTGTTTCCTATGATAATGGAGATACTTGGCAGAGGTTAACTTCTGTTGGCAAGTATAATTTTACTACTATAAATGGGAAGGGGAATGTTGTAATAGCCGGGACAGAAAAGCAAGGATTATATATATCAACAGATTTGGGACAAAGTTGGAGTGTAAACTATGTTTCAAAAAAACTGTTTGTCGGATTTTTCTCATGCGGAGGGAATATTTTATATGCCAGAGCTTCATCAAACGAGGTAGATGGCTTATTTCGTCTGAGGGAAAATTCGGAACAATGGGATAGTCTTGGTATGGGAGAACATGATCCGGTTGATATTTTGGTAGATAACACAACTTTATATATGGGTGGATATGATGGTATTTATAAATCAGATGATGAAGGCAACAACTGGACAAAAATAAGTTCATATTTATTTGACGTTCAAAGAATGATAAAAACCTCAAGTGGGTGGTTAGTAGCTTCTTATTCTAGTGGATTGCAGTTTTCTAAGAATAATATGTACACGTGGGGAAGGCTTAGTCCGGGAGACTTTACTTATAATCCGAGAACAGAATTAGCGGCAGAAGATGATTTGATAGTAATGTCAAGTACTATGGAAAGGCGAGTTTCAAGTAATTTTGGGGATAGTTGGTTTTCTACATATTCGTTTAAAGATATTACTTGGATTAAAATTTTACATAATAAATTCTTTATTTCTGGTACTATACCCGGACTATATCGTTCGTCTGACTATGGAGCTACTTGGCAACTCTCAGCTACCGATTCTCTTTATAAAATGATTTATGATTTTATGATTTATGAGGATAAAATTTATTTGCTAATTAATAGTGGTGTTTACTACTCTGCTGATGATGGTGAAACGTGGATAAAAACAGGAGAAGGATTGCCAACTTCTACAAGTGGTAGATTGGGTATTACAAATAATTATTTGTATGCTAATCTTAATTCCGGTATGTATAGAATTAAGCGTAATGAAATTGTTTCAGTTGAAAGCCAAGAAGAAATAACACCCGGTTCATTTTCTTTAGCTCAAAATTTTCCTAATCCATTTAACCCAAGTACAACTATATCTTTTAGTTTACCATCAGCTCAAAATGTAACTTTAAAAGTATATGATATTTTAGGTAAAGAGATTGCTACATTAGTAAACGAATATAAACAAGCCGGTAGTTATTCAATAAATTTTAATGCTAAAAACTTATCAAGTGGTGTATATTTATATCAAATTCAAGCCGGTAATTTGATTGACACAAAAAAAATGATTTTAATTAAATAGAGGGAAATATGAAAAGAATTAGATTAGCACTTTTTGCAACTTTAACTTTATTATTTGTAACTGCTAATTTTGCAGATACTCCTGAATGGATTCAATATGCATGTGGTAATTACGTTAAAAGCTTATGTATTAATGATAATTACTTATATATAGGTGCAGCAAACGGAGTTACTAAAAGAGACTTAACAACAGGTTTTGAGGAACTTTTTAATACGTCAAATTCAGGTTTACCTTCAAATAATATAAAGTTTGTTAAATTTGATAACTTTGGTAATTTATGGGTTGGCACAGGAAGTGGGTTAGCAAAATATGACGGTAATAACTGGACAACTTTTACAACACAAAATTCAGGACTTCCTTCAAATTGGATAACCGGTTTTGCATTTGAACCAAACGGTACTATTTGGGTTACTACTTTTTCTGGAATTGGAATATTTGATGGAACTACTTGGACAACCTTAACTCAATCCAATTCTCAACTTACAAATGATGAAGTGTATTCTATTTTTATTGATGAATCGGGTACAAAATGGATTGGAGTCTACGGAAGTTTAATTAGAATAAAAGGAGATACATGGACGATATTTGATTCTTCAAATTCGCCTATAAATGGGTTACAAGTTTATACAATTGCTGTAGAAGACAGCAATACTTTGTGGGTTGGAGCCGGGAAATTAGTACTGAAATATGACATCGAAACTTGGGAATCGTTTAATATGACGGAACCTGTGAGAAGTATTGTTATTGATAACCAAGGGAACAAATGGGTTGGGATATATAATACTTTTGATTCAATGGGAACATGTATTGGAATGTACAATGATTCTACCTGGAAGTTTTTTGGGAGATATGCGTACCCAGGAATACCGGGTAATGAAATTATGGCGTTCGCTGTTACTGAAAACAATAATGTTTATATTGGGTCTAATGGTGGATTGGCTTTATACGATAATGGATTTATAAATAGGGTAAATTTAAGTTCGAGTTTAGTTACTAATCGGATAAACTCAATTTATATTGATGATTTGGGTATAAAATGGATATGTTCAAATGCCGGGCTTATAAAATATGATGGAAGTAGTTGGACTCTTTTTAATTCAGGTAATTCAACGCTTCCAAGTAATTATGTAAATTCAGCATATAAGGATACAGACGGAAAATTGTGGATTTCTACCAATGGAGGTTTAGTTTGTGTAGAAAATGGAAATTGGACAGTATTTAATACATCAAATTGTAATATCCCTTCAAATGGAATTCTATCTGTTACCTCTGATGAACTTGGTATTTTATGGATAGGTTCTCAAGGTGGTTTAACCAAATACAATGGAAACACTTGGATAACTTATACTCCTTCAAACTCACAATTACCTGGTTGGCATGTAAGAAAAGTTGTTATTGAAAATAATATTAAGTGGGTGGTAACAAATTCAGGGTTGGCGAGTTTTGACGGATCAAATTGGACTGTGTATTATTCTGCTCAGAGTATTGCTGATTTTACAGATATCAAAATAGATGATTTTGGTAATAAATGGGTTACTTCTTCAATAGGGTTATTAAAATATGATGGTTCAACATGGCAGATTTATGACCAATCAAATTCTGGTATTCCGCACTACTATTTGACTGCAATTGAAATCGATCAACAAGGGAATAAATGGATAGGTTCTAGTAACGGTTTGGCAAAATTTGATGATGTTAATTGGACTGTATTTAAAACAAGTAACTCCGGTTTAACTGATGATAGTATTACAGATTTGGTATTGGAGGCGAACGGAAATCTTTGGATTAGTGCTTATTCTTCCGGCTTTAATACTGGTGGTATTTCAGTATATAAAGAAGGCGGAGTAGTTGAAGTAGAAGAAAATAATTCTAACAGTATTGAAGAAATGAATTATTCACTTTCTCAAAACTATCCTAATCCATTTAATCCCTCAACAACAATAAGTTATCAAATACCAAATGCTGGTAACGTTTCATTAAAAGTATATGATGTTTTGGGAAGGGAAGTTGCAGTGTTGGTTGAAGAATATAAAAATGCCGGAACATATTCTACTAACTTTAATGGAAGTGGACTTTCGAGTGGTGTTTATATATACAGACTTGAAGCAGGGAATTATGTTAGTTCAAAAAAACTTGTTCTAATGAAATAGTATTATTAAAACAAAAAACGTTGAGCATAAAACGCTCAACGTTTTTTCAATAAATTCACAATTTACAATTTTTAAATCGCTTTTGTGTGTAATGCCGAGATAACGTTAATATTATGTTGAATAATTCTTAACATGCCATCAGTTGCAGGACTTTTTAATTTCAAAGTACAACATGCAACCAATCTATCATCAAAAATAATATTTTCCATTTCTTCAATATTAATATCCCCTTGTTTAAGAACATCTAAAACAGAAGCAAGCACGCCCGGTTTATCATAATGTTTTACAGTTAACTGGTAAGGAGTAACCGCTGATTTAGCATGATTAACCCAATGTAAAATTGTACCGGTTTGAAGATAAGTTAAAGCTATTTTAACGGTTTCGTCAGCAACGGCATTTTGTGCTTGTTCGGTTGACGCACCAATATGGTGAGTAACATAAACATTAGGTAAACTTTGCAGATGAGATTTAACATCACCGGCTTTCCCTTCAGGTTCACCATTAAAAACATCCAAACCAACTTTAAGACCTTTATCTTTAATTGCTTTAATTAAAGCATCTTCGTTTACAACTTCTGCACGTGACGTATTAATAAAAATTGTACCGGGTTTTAAATAACCAAACATTTTATCGTCGAACAAACCTTTAGTTTGAGCATTAGCAGGTAAATGTAAGGATATAATATCAGCTTTGGGTAATATTTCAGCAAAATCTTCAAAAACGATAACATTTTCGTCAGTAATAGGAACAACATCTTTAGCATAAACTTTAATACCAAAAGCAGCGGCACGTTTAGCCAATTCTTTTCCAATATTACCATAACCAATTATTGCTAAAGTTTTTCCGGCTAAACCTTCAGCTTTGGAAAATACATCTTTATTCCAAATACCATTGTTAAAATCTTTAACATTATCTGCAATTTTTCTATCTAAAGCAATAATTAAACCCATTGCTAACTCAGCAACAGCAATTGAGTTTTTGCCTGGACAGTTAGCAACATATACACCTTTTTTATTTGCAGCTTTTATGTCAATATTATTAAAACCCGCACCGGCACGAATAATTAAATTTAAACTTGTTGAATTTAAAATTGCATCAGCATTAACTTTAGTAGAACGAACAATAATAGTATCAACATCGTGTACATATTTAATTATATCGTTTTCACCTAATTTAGGTTCGTAAATTACTTCAATATTATTATCTCTAAGTTTTTGAATGTAAACTTCCGGAAATTTGTCGGCTATTAAAATTTTCATAATATACTACTCCCACTTGTTATAAAATTATTTTAGCAAAGGAATTTTAACACCAAACTTCTTTGCATTTACAATGGCTCGTTCATAACCAGCGTCAACATGTCTAACAATACCCATACCTGGGTCATAAGTTAGAACTCGCTCAAGCCTTTGCTCAGCTTCAGGGGTACCATCAGCTACAACAACCATTCCGGCGTGAATTGATTTACCAATACCAACACCACCACCGTGATGAACAGATACCCAGCTTGCACCACCAATTGCATTTAATAATGCATTTAAAATAGGCCAATCAGCAATTGCATCGCTTCCATCTTTCATACCTTCTGTTTCTCTGTATGGAGATGCAACAGAACCGCAATCTAAATGATCACGACCAATAACTATTGGGGCTTTAACTTTACCATCAGCAACTAATTTATTAAATATTTTCCCCAGTTTGGCTCTATCGCCATAACCTAACCAGCAGATACGAGCGGGGAGACCTTGAAAATGTACTTTTTCCTGAGCCATTGTTATCCAGCGGGCAAGGGCTTCATCTTCGGGGAATGCTTCAAGTACGGCTTTATCTGTTTCGTAAATATCGTTTGGGTCACCTGATAAAGCAGCCCATCTAAATGGACCTTTACCATCACAAAATAATGGACGTATGTATTCCGGTACAAATCCTGGAATGTCAAAAGCATTTAATACGCCATTCTCTTTGGCTTCACCTCTAATATTATTCCCATAGTCGAAAGTGATTGCACCTTTTTTTTGGAATTCCAACATAGCTTTAAGATGTGTAACAATTGTTTCTTTAGCTTTTTGAATATACAGTTGAGGATTATTTTTTCTAAGGTCTAAAGCGTCTTCAAAACTAAAGCCCATTGGAATATATCCATTAAGCGTATCATGTGCAGAAGTTTGGTCAGTTAATACATCGGGAATAATTCCTCTCTTCAGTATCTCCGGTAATATTTCTCCGGCATTCCCCACAAGCCCAACAGAAATGGCTTGTTTTTCGTTTTTAGCTTTTAATACAATGCTTAAAGCTTCATCTAAGCTTTCAGTCATTACATCAATATACTTTGTATCTAATCTTTTTTGAATTCTTTTTTTATCAACATCAATACCTAAAAATGCAGCACCATTCATAGTAGCTGCTAACGGCTGAGCACCACCCATTCCACCAATTCCGGCAGTTAGTAAAAACTTACCTGATAGTGTGCCGTCAAAATGTCTTCTTGCACATTCTGCAAAAGTTTCGTAAGTACCTTGTAAAATCCCTTGAGTTCCAATATAAATCCAGCTTCCTGCAGTCATTTGTCCATACATTGTTAAACCAAGTGCATCCAATTTTCTAAATTCATCCCATGTTCCCCAGTCGGGAACTAACATGGAGTTAGAAATAATAACTTTAGGTGCATTAGTATGTGTTTTAAAAATTCCAACAGGTTTTCCGGATTGAACTAATAAAGTTTCATCATCTTCAAGGCTTTTTAATGATTCAACAATAGCATCAAAACTTTCCCAATTACGTGCAGCCTTTCCATAACCACCGTAAACAATTAATTCATCAGGATTTTCAGCAACTTCAGAATCTAAGTTGTTCATCAACATTCTTAAAGCAGCTTCTTGAATCCAACCCTTACACGAAAGAGTGTTTCCGGTAGGGGCTTTGATATTTTTTATACTCATATTATTCACTAAAATGTTTGTTAATAATATTGTTATATTGAACCAACATGGTTTTTAACAGCCAGCGTTTAAAAAACCAGCTTTTTTTAATTTGAACATCGTACTGTTTAACATTTTCTTTTAATAACATAACAAGTTTTGTTTTTTCTTCTTTTGTTAGTTTTACATTAGATGAATCAGTTGAAAGCTTTTCAATCATGGAATTAAATGCTTTAACATCTAATGCGTATTTAGGATCTCCTTGAACTAATTTTAATGCTTGATTACAAAAATTAATTAATATCTTTGCTTCGTTTTTGTCGAATGAGTAATTATAATTTTTAAAAAGTGGTTTAGCCATAATTATACCTTAAGTGATAACAATTTTTCTCTAATTTTTTGATATCCCGGTTTAATAATATCATAAATATAATGCAATCTATCTCTATGAGGTAAAAAGGAAGATTTCATAGCATTAATGTTTAATTTTTCAATATCATCAAAATTGATGTCAAATTGAGTAGCAGCTATTAAATATTCCTGACTTAAAGTAGTATTACTCATAAGGCGGTCATCGGTATTTAAGAATACTCTATATCCGAGTTTATAAAGTTTTTTAAATGGGTGATTTTCTAATTTGTCAACTGCACCGGTATGGACGTTGCTAAGTAAGCAAATTTCCAATGGAACACGTTTATCTAAGATGTATTGAGCTAAAGGACCTAAAGCAACAACATTGCCATCTTTGTCAAACACAAAATCTTCTGTCAAACGGGTAGCATGTCCAATTCTATGAGCACCGCAAATTTGTATTGCCTGCCAAATCGATTCTTTACCAAATGCTTCGCCGGCGTGAATAGTAATATTAAAGTTTTCTCGTTTAATAAAAGAAAAAGCATCAATATGTTTTTTAGGGGGATAACCACCTTCTTCACCGGCTAAATCAAAACCAACAACACCTTGATTTCTATAATTAACAGCAAGTTCAGCAATTTCAAGAGTGTTTTGCATATTACGCATGCCGCATAAAATTAAACCATAGCCAACACCATAAGTTTTTTTACCTCTTTCTAAGCCTGCTAAAACTGCATTAATTACATCGTCATGATATAAATTTTTATTTGTGTGAAAAACCGGAGCAAATCTTGTTTCAATATAACATACACCATCGTTATACATATCTTCAATGGTTTCAAAGGCAACTCTTTCTAAGGCTTCTTTAGTTGACATCACCGCACAGGTATGTTCAAATCCTTGCAAATATTCAACTAAATTTCCTTTATTTGCACCTCTGTGAAACCAAACACCAAGTTCTTCAGCATCGGTTGTAGGTAATTTTTTATACTTAATATCTTGTGCTAATTCAATTACAGTCTGTGGGCGTAACCCACCATCTAAATGGTCGTGTAATTGAACTTTTGGTACTAACTTAATTATTTCTTCTGTCTTCATAGTATTTTCCTCTTTTAACTATAAAGATATTCTTTTTAATTCCTAAAATCAACACACCATGCATATAGAAATGTAAATATTATTTTAAGTTTTATTGTTTATGACCGAGTGATTAGATAAATTTAAAACTTAAATTATTGAGATTTTATGAAGAAGACTATTTTACTGTCAGCTCTTTTGTTATTAGTGTTGGGTGGATTTTCCTGCTCTTCAAATTTTATTGTACCGGCGAAATTTTACATAGATAAAAAAGATTTACCAAATGCCGAAAAATATATATATAAAGAAATAAATATTAATCCAAATTGTGCAGAAGCTTATTATTTGCTTGGATACATTAAAGCTGAACAAGATAGTTTAGTCAAAATGGAAGAGTATTTTACTAAATCGTTGCAAATTAGTGACTTCTATCAAGAAAAAATAGAAGAAGCACGGAAGTTTTATAGCAAAAAATAGTTTATTGATAAAAATGGATTAATTTATCTTCTTGCTAATGCAAAAGAAAATCTTTATTTTTTGTAATGCAAATTATTTGAATTATTTAAATCGGAGAATCGATGAATCGTTTTATTATTAGCTTTTTAAGCGTTTTAGCTTTAATGGTTTTGGTTGCGGCAAAATGTAACCCTCCTAAAATTGAATCTGCCTTAGTAGCAATTAACAGACAAGATTACAATGAAGCTGAAAAAAAATTGCAAGAGCATTTACAACAAGACCCAAACAACGAATATGCTTATTTCTTGTTAGGTGAAGTTAACAGAAGCAAAGGTGATGTAGCCAAAATGATTGAGAACTACGACAAATCTTTAAGTTTAGGCAATACCCACGAAAAAGAAATTAAAAATAACAAATTAGTTACTTGGGGAAATAAATTTAACGAGGCTGTTAACAATTATTATAACAGAGGAATTAAAATGACAAGCCCTGATACAGCAAAAATTTATTTTATGAAAGCTGTTGAAACTTTAAAATTGGCAATTATGTGCGAACCGGATTCTGCTGAAACATATAATGTTTTATCAGGTGCGTTAATGAATGCAGGCGAATACGAAGAAGCTACAAAAGTATTGGAAAAATTAAATTCAATTAAACCTATTGCTTCTACATATGTACGTTTAGGCAATTTATATTTTAGAAAAGGTTTAGAATCTATGAGCACTTATGAAAACAGTAAAGCTGTTTCTGATAGTGTTAATGGTATGAATTATTTTAATAAAACTATTACTGTTTTAGAAGAAGGTAAAACCAAATTCCCTGATGAAGGTGAAATTTTTACATTATTAGCTGATGCTTATATTAAAGCTAACAGAGAAAAAGAAGCTACTGCTTCTTTGGAATTATTAGCTAAAAAAGATCCTACTAATAAATATTACAGATTTACTTTTGGAATTTTGTTACTAAAATCTAATGAATACGAAAAATCTGTTAATGAATTAAAAGCTGCTATTGAAATTGACCCAGAATTTAAAGAAGCTATTTATTATGTGGCTCGTGCTTATGTAAACTGGGGTGTTACAATGCGTGAGAACGCTGAAGCTGAAGGTAAAGAATCTCAAGATTTTATGGAAAAATTCAAATTAGCTATTCCTCAATTACAAAAATCAACCGCTCTTTCTCCTGATGATGCTGAATTATGGGAGTTATTAGGTAAAGTTTATGCTAATATGGGAATGGAAAAAGAAAGCCAAGAAGCTTTTGATAAAGCCGATAAATTACGTTAGTAAATAAATGTTTTTTAATATATACCCACAATTTATTAAGTAAGTTGTGGGTATTTTTTTTGGAGAGAGGATATGAAGAACGAAAACGAAATGAAACCGCAACAAATAAATATTGAATTAGGTGAAAAAGAGGCGGAGGGAATATATTCTAATTTGGCAATTATTACTCATTCTAATTCAGAGTTTATCATTGATTTTACCCGAATTGTTCCAGGTGTGCCAAAAGCAAAAGTACATGCACGTATTATTACAACTCCACAACATGCTAAAACTTTTATGATGGCATTAAAAGATAATATTGATAAATTTGAAGCCCGCTTTGGCGAAATTAAAATTGAGGCACCTCAAAATCCTTTTAATGGTTTTATTAGCCCTGATAAAGATATAAGAGTTAATTAATAGACGTAATGTTTTAAAAAGGTTAAAATTTAAGTGTTGAAGGGTAATTCTTGAATAAGGTTAAAGTTTAAGTGTTGAAGGTTAAATTGTTGAATGCCGTTAAACAAAAAACGTTTAACGGCTTTTGTGTTTAAAAAGAACCGTTCAATATTAGCTATTTACTGCTTTTTGTCACAAGTCACTTGTCACTTTATCTGGTCGATCATGGTCTCACCATGGCCGAAGAATTTACTGTAAAAACGCCAGCGTTTTTGATAAAAGTTTGTGTCACGGTTTAGACCGTGACACCCCAGAATTGGATTTTCGAGTTTTGCAACATCCACGGTCTTACCATGGCCGTTGACCAATATTTGATAGCTTTGATTTGTGCGACTTCATCCGAAGTTGTGGGGATAGTTGATTCAGCATGGTTACCTACATGTGATTATTCCGCAATAATTACGTAAAATAATGGGGTGGGAAAATATAGTAGTCGAATATTTAATCCAAAAAAATCATTTTAATCACTCAAAATCACCGTTCAGACAATGTTTTTGCATTTTGTAACAACCGCATATCGGATTGTTTCAAAAATGGGAGATAAAAGAAAAACCATTGTTGAATCGTCTAACGACTTTTATAAATTATTAACAAAATATTAAGTATTGTATATAAAATTTGTTTTTGTTAATAAATATTGTAAATTTAAAAGTTTAAGATTTGTTGAACTATATAATTAATATATGAAACTTGGCAAAAAGCTTATATTATTATTTATTTATGTTTTTTCTTATTCCCATTTGTCTGGGCAGGCACTCTCTTTTAAAAACCTAACAATCGATGACGGATTAATTCAAAATTCAATTGAATCCATTATGCAAGATAAACAAGGGTTTATGTGGATTGCTTGCGAAGGGGGAGTTTCTAAGTATGATGGAGTATCATTTCAGAATTTTGGCAAACAAGATGGATTGTCTGATAACCATGTTAGAAAAGTTTTTGAAGATAGTAAAGGGAATAAGTGGTTTGCAACAAACAACGGAATTACTAAGTATGATGGTAAAAACTTAAAAAACTATTTGATTGGAAAAGATAATAGTATTACTCGTATTTACGATATCTGTGAGGATCGAAATGGGGTGCTATGGTTTATTACTGCCTCCGATGGGCTGATAAAATATGAAAAAAATGGATTTTCGTATTTATCAAAAGAAAATGGACTTCCTACTGATTCGTTAAGAAGCTGTATGAAAGATGATTCGGGTGTTATTTGGATTGGCACTATTGGTAACGGAATAATTAAAATTGTAGATGGACAAATAATAATTGAGAAAAATGCATCAGAATTACAAAATGAAAGCGTGTTTGCCATTTTCCAAGATAGCAGGTCTGGCATATGGATTGGGACAACTTCTTCAGTATTTTACTTTGATGGGAAAAAATATGTTAATGTTTTAAAACGGTCTAAATTTTATCCAAGTAAAATTCGTTCAATTATTGAAGATAATTCAAATGTTTTATGGTTTGGAACTGATGGAAATGGTTTAATTACGTATGATAGAACTAAATTTACACGTTATTCCGTTGATAATGGATTGGCAAGCGATATAATTCTTTGCAGCGAACAGGATTCCCGAGGTGATTTGTGGTTTGGAACGAGAGATGGAGGAATTTGCAAATTAGCAATTGAAAAATTTAGAATTTATGATAAAAGAGATGGTTTAGCAGAAGAGAATGTTTTTGCAATATATAAAGACTACAATAACGATTTGTATTTTGGGCATTACGGTTTAGGTGTTACTGTAATTAGTGCAAATGGAAGCAAAGTATTTAATAAAAAGAATGGTCTTATTAATGATGCCGTACCTTCTATAATAGGTGATAATGATGGAAATATTTGGATTGCTTCGTTAGGCGGGGTAATGAAATATAACCATAAATCTTTTGAAACATTAACCAATAAAGATGGGTTGGTTAGTAGTGCAGTAATAAGTTTATTTCACGATAGTAAAAATAATATTTGGTTTGGTTGTGAAGGTGGAATTAGTCTTTATGATAATAACATAAAAAGCATTTTTTCGAGCGATGAGTTTAAAACTGCTTTTGGTGAAGTTTGGATAAATAAAATTTCGGAAGATGCTAATGGCAACATCTGGTTTGCAACTGATGCAAAAGGTGCTTTTAAATTTGATGGAAGAAGATTGCAGCAATTTAATTCATCAAATGGATTATTTAGTGATGCCATTCAATATATAACCCAAGATAAAATGGGTAACTTATGGTTTGCTACTGAAGATGCCGGAATTGTTAAATATGATGGAAAGATATTTACTGCAGTAACAATTAAAGATGGAATGCCAAGTAATACATGTTACTTTGTTATTGAAAACAATGATTTTTTATATATCGGAACTAATCAAGGTTTAGTTAAATTTGATTATAAAAACTTTACAACGCTTGGTAAAGACGCATTTAAGATTTATACTTCTAAAGATGGTTTGGCAAGCAGCGAAATGAATATGGGAGCTGTTTATAAGGATAATAACAATAATCTTTATTTTGGTACTCAAAAAGGGGTAACATTTTTTAACTTAAATGATCAACCAATATTAGCTCCTTCACCAATTTATTTGAAAAATCTTAGAGTTGTTAATGAAGATCAAATTACCAATTTGGTTCCAACAAATGAAATGGAGTTTTCGTATAAAGAAAATAATTTACGATTTGAATTTATTTCAGTTGGATTTACTGCACGTGAAAAATTTGTATATAAACATCGTCTCATAGGTTTGGAAGCAACATGGATTGAAAGTAACGAATCTTATGCTCAATACCCATATTTACCACCTGGGAAATACACATTTGAAGTCATTTCACGAAATGCCGATGGTGTATGGAATAAAAAAGCAGCAGCTTTTACTTTTGAAATAAATCCTCCTATATGGCAGACTTGGTGGGCGATAACAATATTTATTTTCTTTGGCATTACATCTATGTACGGTTTTTACATGATGAAAACCGAACAAGTGAAAAAGCGTAACATTGAATTGGCAAATATGGTTAAAGAAAGAACAAAAGATTTGGAAATTGAAAAAGATAAATCGGATGAACTTTTATTAAATATTCTTCCTTTTAGTTTAGTACAAGAATTAAAATCGCATGGAACGGTTATGCCGCGCGAATTTAAAAGTGCTTCAATTTTATTTACAGATTTTAAAGCTTTTACTTTTACGGCTTCAATTTTACCTGCTGATAAACTTGTTGATGAACTTAATGAAATATTTTTAGGTTTTGATAAGATAGTTGGAGAATGTGGTTTAGAAAAGCTAAAAACCATAGGCGATTCATATATGGCTGCCGGTGGTTTGCCAACTGAATCTGAAGACCATGCAGTTAGAGTGATTTTTGCCGCCCTAAAAATGCAGGAATTTATTAATAAAAGAAATGATACGGCTGCTCTTAAATGGGAAATGAGGGCAGGTGTTCATTCCGGTCAGGTAATTGCCGGTGTTGTTGGTACTAAAAAGTTTACTTACGATATTTGGGGTGATACTGTAAATATTGCAAGTAGAATGGAAAGTTCCGGTGAACCCGGAAAAGTAAATATTTCTGCATTTACTTATATGTTAATAAAAGATTATTTTACTTGTGAATATCGTGGTAAAGTTGATGCAAAAGGGAAGGGGAAGATGGATATGTACTTTGTTACCGGAATAAAAGACGCAATTTATAAAGTATTTGACGTAGATCACATACACCTTTGAAATAATTTGTTATATTTGCTTTAAGTCATTTCGTTATTGTGGTGAAGTAGAACATCTTTTTGAGCTTTTGTTAAATTCTGATAATAATACTATATAAATAAATCATAATTATTTGGAGGAACGAATGAAGAAATATCTAACTATTTTTTTTATGGCTTTGTTTGCTATAAATGTTTTTGCAACGGAATATACTGTAACTTATCAAGTAAACGTATATAACCCCGTTACATTAAATGTATATACTATTCAAAGTGAATCAGGCTCATTTCAAACCGGTCAAAGTTTTGTTATGGGTGCTGCTACTTTACCTGCTGATTTAGCTAATTGGCAGAGTTTATATGATGCTTTGGTTGGTACAAGATTTGGGATTGATTCAGGTGCATTAAACGAAAATATTACAATTGGTATTAACTTGTTGGATTTTAATCCTAATGTTGCTGGTCAATATTTAAATCCTAATTTATTTATGTTTTTAGGTGTTGTTGTTGTTGGTGAAACTTCAGGCGTAACACAAATAAACGAGTTTTACCATTTTAATGAAGGGAAAAATGCATATCTAAAAATACCAAAAAGTGCTTCATTAAATTCATTGTTCTCTTTATTAAGTTTAACTTTTGATGATTTAGGTTTTGGATATTACGTTAATGACATATTTATGTCTAATGGTTTAAATTTTAATACTGAAGGTGATTCTGTTAGACTTTATCTTTCACACTTCTCAAAATTTGGTGGTGGAAGAGGTTCTGTAATTCTTGGTGTTGAAGAAACTTTACCTGTTGCTCCTACTTCATTTGATTTATTCCAAAACTATCCAAACCCATTTAACCCATCTACAAAAATCAGATATAGCGTAACTGCTGCCGGATTAGTTACATTAAAAGTATATAATATGCTTGGTCAAGAAGTTAAAACATTAGTTTCTACAAATAAAGAAGCCGGTGTATACGAAGTTAGTTTTGATGCTACTAACTTACCTTCTGGCGTTTATGTTTATGAATTAAAGCAGAATAATATGTCTTTAACAAAGAAGATGACTTTAATTAAATAATTCAAGTTGCATTTTAATTAAAATTACATTAAAATTAGACCGTAGTAATATACGGTCTTTTTTTTAATCAAGGATGAGGTTAATATGAAAAAAACTTACAGTAAAATAATCTTGTTTTTACTTTTTCTGATTCCATTTGTTACAGGTTGTTTCGATTCACCAAAAGAGCCTGTAATGCCAACATGGGATGTAGAGCTAACCGTGCCTCTTGTTAACAAACAATTGGCTTTGTACGAAATATTGGATACTCGTGATAATCCAAATATTGGCATAAATAGTGCCGAAGACAGCCTTTATTTTATTTATGTTAGTAATTTGGAAACAAAAGCTGCAATTACCGACTCTTTACGTCTCGGTATACAATTAGTGCCGGATACATTGAACTTAAGCGGTACCCCTTCAAGTGGTTCTGTGAAAAGTTCTATTATTTACAATCCGGATAAAGAATACCACCTTCTTAAAGCCGAATTTAAAAGCGGTTCATTTTCCGTGACTTTATCTAACACTTCTACATTCCCTGTTGATTATCAATTAATTTTACCGGGATTCAAAAAGAAAACAGATGGTTCTTTATTAAAAATAACTGGAACTATGGTTGCAAATTCTGATAAAACAGTTGATATTCCTTTGAAAGATTATGCATATCAAGAACTTAATATTGTTACAGGTCTCAATGATTTATCTAATTATACATTTCAAGCCGGTCCTGGATTCTTCTTTGTAGGTATAGCAAGTGCAAGCGGTGCTTTTGATATCAGTTTTGTTTCTAAAATTAAATCTGATGCTATTACACTTTCGAGAATGGAAGGAAAGATTAAAAGAACAAAACTTCCGTATACATTCCAACAGTTTTCAACAGGTTTTGGTAATGAAATTACAAACTTTAAAGATGCTCTTGACTTTGAAAATGTTAAAGTTAGTTTAAGTGCTGACATTTTTGGTGAAATGGATAATATTAGAGTTATAATGGATTCATTAACTTTAGTAGGGTATGACGAACACTTAAATGGTTCGTTATTTGACCCATTAACTTTACAATTTGGCAATAAAAATTATTTAAGAGATTCATTATCAACCGAAGAAACTTTTGCAAGAGAATATGATAGAAGTAATACAAATATTACTGATTTCTTATTACATTTGCCAAAAGTAATAAGACTGGGAAGTCAATTTTCTATTGCAAGTATTCCTGGTAAAGACCAAATAATTTCAGATCAAGATTCATTTAAGGTTGTTACTAATATAAATGCTCCTTTAAGAATAAAAGCAAAAAATGCTACTTATAAGGATACATTAGCAATTGAAATGAGTGATGCTAACCGCGATGAAATTACAAATGCTAATTCAGCAAGTGTAACATTAGAAATTGAAAACCATGTTCCAATGGGTTTAATAGGATCTGCTCAATTTGTTGATGCAAATTACAGACCATTATTTACTGTTACAACTTCTGATGGTGCAACATCAATTGATGTTCCTCCTTCAAGTATAAATCCAACAACGGGATTATCTTCAGATCCGGCAATTAAATCAATTACACTTAAATTAACTAATCAACAAATTGATTGGTTTTCGCAAGCAAAATACGTTATTGCAGAAGTTGGTATTAGAACTACCGGCAGTACAAGTACAACATGGGGTGATAATTTTGTAAAAATAAGAGCTAAAGATTTTATTAAGTACAAACTCCATGGTTCCGTTAATTACAAAGTTGATACAGAAAAGGATTAAGGGAGGAATAACGTATGAAAAATTTTAATAAAATTTTAGTGATATTTGCATTGTTTATTAGCTCTACAATATTTGCACAAGGTGGTTCGGTTGGTATTTTAGGACCTGTATCAGCAGGTATGGGTAATACATATACTGCCCATGCACGTGGTATTTATGCAGTTGGTAAAAACCCTGCAAATTTAGTTTTTTCTCCGGAAAATAAAGTTGAATTTGCAACTGTTCTTCCTGTTCCTAACGTAACATTTTTAGGTGGAACAGATTTCATTTCTATTAGCGATTACAACTACTTTTTTGGTGGTGTTGAAGAAAATGGCGAAACAGTTGGTCGTTATTTAACACAAGCTGATAAAGATAGACTTAAAAAATTATTTGCTGATGGCGGTACAATTCAATCAGATTTTAGTATTGATTATTTGAATGTTGTTGTTAATCTAAACCCAAAAATTGGTACTGTTGGTTTTAAAATGTCTGATAACTTTGGATTGTATGCTCATTTGCCAGCACAAATTTCGGATATCGCTTTAGAAGGTAATCCCGAAGGTTCGGTTTATAATTTTGGCGATATGGAATTAAACATGCAGTATTTACGTACATATAGCCTTTCCTATGCACGTGAAATTCCAGAATTAAAACAAAATATCTTTAAGAAAATTTCAGCCGGTATTACATTTAACTTTATTACCGGTTATGCTATGGCTCGTACTGAAAGAACCGAATCTTATATTTCTACAGGTTCTGATGGTGTGCTTACTGCATCCGGAAATGTGCTTGCTTATACTGCATTTTCTGAAGATTTTGGTGTTAATTATGACTTTGATTCAACTGATGTTGAAGATAATATGGGCTTTTTTCCTAAACCAGCCGGTGGTGGTTTTGGTATTGATTTAGGATTTGCAGCTCAGTTAGATGATGTTTGGTCTTTCGGTTTATCAATAACTGGTATTGGGAGTGTAACTTGGGATAAAAAAGTTGCCGAGTTTACTTCAAACAATGCTTTAGTTATTGATGATATTACTGATCAAAGCACAAGAGATTCTCTTGCTGAAGTGTTTACCGGTGAAGGTAGATATGTAGGTGAATATTCAACAAGTCTGCCTACCGCTTTACACATTGGTGCAACTTACCAATTGGATAAAGCTCCATATATCAAAAACTTCCCTGGTACTTTGTTAATTGCTTTTGATTATCATCAAGGCTTTAATGATGTTGCACGTAACAGTACTAAACCAAGATTTGCACTTGGTTTTGAATGGAGACCTTGGAAAATTTTCCCTATAAGAACAGGTTTTTCAGCCGGTGGTGTTGATAAATCAGTTTCATGGTCATTTGGTACAGGTGTAGATTGGAATTCATTTGAATTCAGTTTTGCAGCATATAACTTTGGCAGCTTAATGCAAGCTAATGATGCTACAAAAATTTCTATGGCATTCGGTACAAGATGGAGAATTTAATATAAAATTTAAAGCTCATCCTTTTAAGGCTGCTAATTTTAGCAGCCTTTTTTTTTGCCTAAAAAGAGTAGGGAGCATCTTAGTTAAGGAATGTTTATCTGGGCGGTACTGGTCGTAGTTGTTGCAAAACGCGTAAATCCCCGAACTCGGGTGTCATGGTCTGAACCGTGACCCCCATTAACATGATTTTTGAATTTTGCAACACCTTCGAAACGAGTGACAATTGACTAAAATCAGGTAACAGTAAACAGCTAATAGCTTCCAGATTTATATAAATAGTCCAACATTTATGATATATTTTATTTTTAGAAATAGATAAATGTTAATAAAAACAAAATCGCTCATATCTTCATCTAATCAGACCCATTAGGGTTGAAACCTCAATAGTAAAATGAAAGCCAAAAAAACAAAAAGCTCCGTTAGGTGCGACACAAAAAATGACGAGAAACATTGTTGTTGAAAAAACGGGGAATGTATAAAAAATAAATATTTTTAAAACAAAAAGAACATGTCGCCCACTCTGGGGCTAATATTTGTTTTTTTTCGATTTGCTATTGACATTTCGACCCGCTGGGTCTTATATATCTAATAATGCATTTTCTGCTTTTCCTATTTCGTTTAATCTACAATCACATAAATCAATTAAATCTCATGAATCACCGTTCTGACAATTAGTCCCCAAGTTTCTGATTTAAATAATTTTTTCGGAGGAGAAATGCTGCCTGTAACCCGACGTGTCTTTTACGTCGGGATAGGTGAATACCCCACACGCAAACCCAGCAGAATCGAACTTGGAAAGGGACAAAAATGATATATGGAGCAGCTTCGCAGCTCTGGTTTTATTTGTTAGTGTGTTTACAGAGATTCAACTTCACTGGAGTTGTTTGTGGAATGAGCGAGTCTATTGGTTAAGGACATGTGATTGCTCTGCAATCAAAATGAAAATTGTACTAATGTTTGAATTATTAAAAAGAATATTTTGCTTGATAATTGACTAAAGGGAAGTCAAAAGTCGTTAACTCAGACGTGGTTTTAACGTCTGGGAAAAGAAGAACTCATACCACCACGGATCCAGAGAATTCGCATTAAGGAATAAATTAATAAAAGAAACAAAATAGTTACAATTTATTGATGCGAAAATAATTATCCCCAACGCTATTTTTTGCAATAAGTGAATTTTCGATAGAAAGGCTTTTTTGTTGTTTAATGAATATTAATCCAGTTTTTACTTTTGGCAGAATCATTTGATCTTGAACCGTTAGTAATTCTAAAATATTAGAGTTTCGTTCAGTAATTGTTAACAACAAAGATTCAATTTTTAATCATATAAAACCTTGTTGTCAGCAATAATAAAATATGAATTTGTTTTTTGCAAAGGAAAAATAAAATAGTTAAATTTGAAAAACTTAAATAATCAACAATCGGAGGAGATTTACTTTGGGCAAAATTGAAAAATTCAGTTTGATTTTATTAAGAGTGTTTTTAATTCAATTAGTTGTTCATGGATTATTATTTTCTGAAACCAGATTTGTAAGTCATAAGGGATCTGCTATACCTCCTTATACTACTTGGGAAACAGGTTGTAATGATATTCAGACATGCATGAATTATTGCAGTTCAGGAGATACAATCTACCTTGATAGAGGTATCTATAAAGAAACTGTTGCATTTGAAAATAAAAATATAGCAATTATCGGGCTGTCAGCTGAAGCAAGCCTTATTGATGTTTCCGGAATGAATGGTGTTTATGATGCTAATACACTTTGGTGGTTTAATAATTCTAACCTCTTGTTGAAAAATTTAACTTTTAAGTATAATGGAGGTTTTACTACAGGAAAGATTGGCATTCAAGTAAAACATGGGACAACCAATGTTTCAGACTGTATTTTTGATTCCATTTTTTGTGCACTTGATGTTTCGGGAAATTGTTCAATTTTTAATACAAGCTTTCATTATGTTAATTCAGCCGTTTTTTTAAAGAGATATGAAGATAATGAGTTAATAATTGATAATTGTAATTTCTTTGTCCCATATGTAAGTACTACACGCCCTCTAATTTGTGCTGCAACTGAACAAAACGGTATTAGCAATTTGTATGTATATAATTCTGTTTTTATAAAAGAATTTGAGGGCTCTGAACAATTAGGAATTGAGTTTCTTTCTGACGATAAAATTGATATTAGAAATAATTTTTTTTCAAAGTTCTGGATCCCAATTTTATTAGAATCACACTCTGATGGAATAAAAGATACTACAACAATTTGTAATAATACCTTTTATAAAAATGTTTATTATGCTGCATCTTTAGGGAACTGGAAAAAGGAACGGCATTTCAAAAACAATATCGTTGTGGACGGGAAATGGGGTATTCATTCTTCAACTAATTACATAGTTAAAGTTGATTATAATTTATATTATAAAATATCCAATTCCCCTTATCTGCATGTATACGCTGGATCACACGACGTTTTACGAGACCCGATGTTTGTAAATGACACGGTTGCAGCTTTACAAAATATAAACAACTTCTTATTGCAGAAATATTCTCCAGCAATAGATAGTGGTGAACCATCGGTTTTAGATGTAGATGGCACTAGGAGTGATATGGGAATGTTCGGAGGACCATTAGGAATAAGTTATAATTATAATGATTTGCCTCCCAAAAGGATCACGACTATAATATCTGAATATTTAAGTTCAATTAATAGTGTAAAGTTGAATTGGGATAGTTGTGAAGCAAGCGACTTTGACAAATTTAAAATTTATAGAGGAAATCGTCCTGATTTTGCAGTAAATAATTTAAACTTATTTTCTGAATCAACCATCAACACTCTTACCTTTCCAGTCTCTTCTTTAAGTAAACAAAAATTTTATAGAATTACAGCAGTTGACAGCATGGGGAATGAAAGTATCCCAAGCGATGCTTTAGGTGTTTCAATCACAGGTTTAGATAATGTAGATATATCTCTAAACTACAATTTTGAATTATACCAAAATTTTCCAAATCCATTTAACCCAACTACAACGATTGGTTATAACTTAAGAGACCCGGGCGATGTAAAAATAAAATTGTATGATATTACAGGTAAATTAATTAAAACAGTAATTGCAGGTGAAAAGGATAAGGGGTATAATCAAACCTCTTTGGACATGAGTTTATTTGCGAGTGGTATTTATTTGTATAGATTAGAAGTTATTGGAAAAGGAAACATGCCAGTCTTTACCGATATAAAAAAAATGGTTCTGTTGAAATAGTAACTAATGAACATATAAAAAAAGTTGAGCGTATTCTGCTCAACTTTTTATCAATAATTAAAAATTAAGAATTAAGAATTAAGAATTCAAAATTTTAAAATAGTTTTGCGTATTCTTTTGCTTCTCTATCTTTCCAAGAACCTTTATGGTAAGCATAACCGGCAATTAAAGGTAAAGCTAAAGTTGCTTCAGCATAAACCATTTGTTCAAATGTGGTTTCTACTTTTCCCCAGCTGCTTGCTTCTTTTAAAGTAGAAGAAGATAAAGCACCGTCACGAACGTCAGCTACTGTTATTTGAACAGCATATTTGTGCATTGGAGCATCTTCAGTTAAAATATCAGCAGCAACAACTATGTCCTGAGTAAAGTTTTTAGGAACACCGCCACCTACCATAAATATACCTGTTTCTTTTGCGGCTAATTTAATTTTTGTTAATTCTAAGAAGTCTTTTGCTGAATCAACTGAACAATGTTTTTCAGGATTGTTTGTTTGGTGAACAATAAAACCAAAACCGGCAGAACAATCTGAAAAAGCTGGAACAAAGATGGGAACATTCTTTTTATAGCAAGCGTAAATTATTGAATCTTCAACTTTTGGACCGCCGTTTTCATCTAAATATTTACCGAATTCTTTTAAGTATTCGCGTGATGAATAAGCTTTTGGTTCCATTGAATCAAAAATCTTTTGTGTTGTTTCGTCGCAAATTCTTAATTCATCTTCATCAATATATGTATCATAAATTCTATCGATGTGTAAATCACGTAATTCATTATCATCGCTGAATGGAGTACCTAAGTAGTGTTTAAATCCGAGTGCTTCAAAGAAATCTTGATCAACCATTAATGCACCTGTAGATACAATTGCATCAACCATGTTGTTCATTACCATATCATATACAATTTTTTTTAAGCCGGCACTAAAGATACTTCCTGCAAGAGTTAAGATAACAGATGTATCTTTATCTTTTAACATCATATCATAAATTTGAGAAGCACGATTTAGGTCGCGTGATGAAAAAGCCATTCTTTCCATAGCTTCTACAATTGGAACAACATTGTGTTCTTTGATATCAAAGTGTTTAATTGTGGTTTTGAGATAATCTTTTTTCTCAGCCATTTTTTTCTCCGTTTATTTTATTTATATTTTACTTAAAAAACATTTTAGCAACTTTTAATATACCTTGTTTCCAAGGAACTCTATGTGAAATTCCTGAGGCATCTTTAAAAGTCTCGAGATTTGCTAAATACCACTTATAGTTTCGTATAAGAGCATCTTTGTTTGAATATTTGGGTTTGTAGTTTAACAAATTTTCGGCTTTTTCAATAGATACAAATGAATCTTTGGAAGCTGTTTCGTACACCCATTTATAAAGAGGGGAAAGTTTTAATGCTTCGAGTATTCTTAAAGTCCAAATTATTGGCATCTCGGGAAGCCCTACTATCTTTTTACCAAATCCCGCTTCATCAAGTACGGCTTGGTAATCTTCTCGCATTGTTGTGTATTCTTTTGCACCTATATTAAAAACATCGTCAACAGCTTTTTCATCTAATAAAAAGCAATTGTTAATTACAACACATAAGTCTTCAACGTCTAAAAGTTGATATTTATTAAAGCCGCTTCCTATCATTGGAAAACTACAACCATCTTTTGCCCAGTCATAAAACAGAGCAAATACACCAAGTCTTTCAGGACCAACAAATGATTTTGGGCGAATAATAGTTGTACATAAACCTTTTTCGCGTCCCTTCAAGCATTCTTCTTCGGCAAGTATTTTTGCTTTTCCGTAAGGACCAACACCATCCAATTTATCAGTCTCATATAGCGGGTGATGATCAGGAATGCCATAAACAGCAGTTGAAGAAATATGAACGAATCTTTTAACATTATGCTTAATTGCAGTATTAATAAGTATTCTTGTTCCTACTACATCTGTTGTGTAAATATCATCTGGGGGATATAATGGTAGAGCCGCAGCACAATGAACAACATAATCAACTCCGTTCATTAACTTGTCAACCATCTTTTCATCGCGTATATCGCCTACAACTCCGTTTATATTATCTTTACAATCAGGATAATCAAACTCTACT
The DNA here is from genome assembly GCA_963663265.2 of Melioribacteraceae bacterium. Lineage (GTDB taxonomy): Bacteria > Bacteroidota > Ignavibacteria > Ignavibacteriales > Melioribacteraceae > JAEXOD01. The sequence goes on along the minus strand of CAXXXM010000002.1, from coordinate 367,102 downwards.
AAATCAAGAGAAGTAATTTCATGGCCAAACGTTAATAGATGTCGTATTAGGTTTATTCCTAAAAATCCACTTCCGCCTGTTATTAAAAATTTCACTTTTTCTCCAAATTATAAATTTAAACAGCAAAGATACAAAACTTTTAAGGTATTTTAAATAAATCATATAGACAATTAACACTAACTTAAACAATATTATTAATAAGTGTAGCAAAAAGTGAATAAATTTATTGCATTTATTTTTGTTGTTATTGTTCTTAAACTTTTTATTTATTCATAATTTTCTCATTTTTGTTTTTTAGTAAATAATAGTTGTGTTAAAAATTGTAATGGTTTTGATTAAAGATTTAATTATAAAATTGGAGATTTAATGAAGAAATTAATTATTCTTGTATTGTTTTATCTGTCTTTTGTAACAACTTGGGCTGAACCTGAATCATTTGAGGGGTTTTTGAAGTATCAAGTTAATATGGTAGATGACATTTCTAAAAAGCCAATTAATTTGGAAATGGATTTTTATATTAAAAAAAATGTAATTAGAATAGAATTTGAAGCACCAAACGGTAAGCTGATTTTTCTTTTTGAAAATGAAAATGCTTTTATGCTGATTCCTTCTAATAAAATATATACAAAGTTACCACTGGATTATGATAGCACAAAAATTCAGGAGCAATTTCAAACAATATTGGATAGCAAAACAAAACAAACAAAAAAAATTTTTGGGTATGATTGTAATCTTTATATATATTCCAACCAAAACGATGTGTTTGAGTTATGGTGCAGTAGCTTTGGGAAAACAAAATTTTTGATTCCACTTTTGTCAGAGCAAAAAATAGATAAAATTCAATTCCCTGAAGGAGTTGTCCCTTTGGAAGTTAGACTTTCGGATAAAAATAACATAGAAAAAGGTTCGTTTGTTTTAAAAAATATAGAGAAACGAAAATTAGAAGATAGCTTGTTTTTGCTGCCTGCCGATTATACAAAAATGGGTGAGTAGTATTTTAATTTATTGAATTAGACAAATTTTTGTCTTACATTTATAATTAAAATTAAATAAGGTGATATAATGAAAAAAGGGCTGTTGTATTTTGTATTATTTAGTTTACTTTGTTTTAGTCAAATAATTTCGCAACCGAAATCATTTGAAGGATATGTTAAATTCATATCGGAGTTTGCCGATGAAGAGTCTGAACAGTTGCTCAAAATTGATATGGATTATTATATTAAGAAAGACAAGTTTAGAGTTGAGATAAAAGGTGGGGAAGGAACATCAGTAATGCTAATTAACAAAGACCGTTCGGTTATGTTAATGCCCCAAGCAAATATGTATATGGAATTTCCAAATGAGATAGATGAACCTTTAGGAAATAAAGAAGATGAAAATGAATTTGCTGCTGCTCGCACAGGACAAAAAAAGACTATTTTAGGATATGAATGCGAATTATATATTTTTAAAGAAGAAGAATCGATATTAGAAATTTGGGCAACAGATGAATTAGGTTTTTTTATGTTTGCCGCAAATCCAATGGAGCAGTCACAAATAAGCAACAAATATTTTGTTGATGGTTTTTTCCCATTACAAATAATAATAAAGGATAAAATTGGAACAGGTAATGGGAAAGTGGAAGTAGTAAAAATAGAAAAACAAAGTGTAGCAGACAGTATGTTTGAAATTCCAGCCGGTTACAGCAAAATGACTATGCCAAGTTATGAAATGCCAGGAATGACAGGCGACGAATAAAAAAAAGATTAAAAATTAAATAATTATAAAATAAATAGTTACAATAGATTTGTTTTTGAAGTTTTATCAAGTAAAAACTTGACATTTAAACTTCTAACTAATATATTTGTAAGCTATTGTATAAAAATGTGTTTATTGGAGGAAAAAGTTGAAACAACAAAGACTAACACGGTTTGTAAAAGCCGAAGAAGCAGATAAAAAGTGGTATGTTGTTGATGCAAATGGAATGGTTTTAGGTCGTTTGGCAACAGAAGTTGCACGCCTAATTCGCGGTAAACATAAATCGGCATTCACACCTAATATGGATGCGGGAGATTTTGTAATTGTAATTAACGCAGATAAAGTTAGAATGACAGGGAAGCGTGAATTATATAAAACATACTTCTCGTATACTGGCTATCCTGGTGGTGGTCGATTTGCTAAATTCAGCGATTTAAAAGAAACTAAACCGGAATTTGCAATCAAAAACGCAGTACGCGGCATGTTGCCAAAAACCAAATTAGGTGATAAGATAATTAAGAATTTAAAGGTTTATGCTGGAAATGTACATCCACATGCAGCTCAACAACCTGAAACAAAAAGTATTTAAGAGGAATAATTAATGGCTGATAAATTATTTGTCGGAAGAAGAAAAAACGCTGTTGCAAGAGTATTTTTAAGAACCGGATCAGGCAAAATTACTATTAATGATCGTGAATTTGATAAGTATTTCCCAATCAAATTCCATAGAGATGATGTAATGTTACCATTTATTCTTACTGAAACAACCGGTAAATTTGATGTTTATGTTAACACTAATGGCGGTGGAACTTCAGGACAATCAGAAGCAATAAGATTAGCTATTTCAAGAGCTTTATTATTTGTTAATGCAGAATATAGACCTGCTCTTAAATCAGCTGGTTTATTAAGAAGAGATCCTCGTATGGTTGAACGTAAAAAATATGGTCAGCCTAAAGCAAGAAAAAGATTTCAATTTAGTAAAAGATAATTTTTATTTATTAATTTATCATATTCTCAGATTTGCAGCCTGTGTCCCTACCTTAAAAATGGGATGAATGCAAAGTGGAAGAGAATAGATGTTAAACAGGAGAAAAAATGCCAAGAGTTCAATTGACTGACCTTGTTGAATCAGGTGCACATTTTGGTCACCTTACCCGCCGTTGGAATCCTAAAATGAAACCATATATTTTTATGGAAAAAAATGGGATTCATATCATTGATTTACGTAAAACTGTTGAAGCTATTGATAATGCTGCTGCAGCTTTATGCAATATCGTTTCACAAAACAAAAGAATTTTATTTGTAGGAACAAAAAAACAAGCTAAAAACGCTATTGTTGCTGAAGCTAAAAGAAGTGAAAGCAACTGGGTAAGCGAAAGATGGTTAGGTGGAATGTTAACAAACTTCCAAACTATTCGTAAAAGTATTAAAAGATTGCAAACCATTGAAAAGATGGAAAGTGACGGTACATTTGAAAAAATTACCAAAAAAGAAAGATTAGTTATATCAAGAGAAAGAGAAAAATTGCGTTCTGTTCTTGATGGTGTTGAAACATTAGGTAAACTACCTGGTGCTCTATTTATAGTTGATATTAAAAAAGAATCTATTGCCGTTAAAGAAGCACAAAGATTAAATATTCCTGTTTTTGCTATTGTTGATACTAACTGCGACCCAGATGAAGCTGATTATATCATTCCTGCTAATGATGATGCTACTCGTGCTATCGAAATGATTGTTAAGGTTATGGCTGATGCAATTGTTGAAGGTAATGAAAAAGCCAAAGAATTAAGAGCTGAAGAAGCTGCTGATAGAGAACGTAATGCAAAAGAAAACGAATCTGAAGATGATAACTCACAGTTTGGTAAACCAAGAGTAAGAAAAGTTCGTTTTGAAGACAAGAAAAAAAGACACGGTGACTATAAAAAAAGACCAGATAGAGAAGTTACTGCAGAAGTGAAAGAAGTATCTTCTGAAGCTGCTCCAACTACTGAATCAGCAGAATAGTTTTACACCGTAAAGGAAATTGAGAATAAAATAAAGGATATAAAAATGGCAATTAGTGCAAGTGATGTAAATGAACTAAGAAAGAAAACCAGTGCTGGTATGATGGATTGCAAAAAAGCTTTAACTGAAGCTGATGGCAATTTTGAAAAAGCAATCGAGATTTTAAGAAAAAAAGGTGCGGCTGTTGCTGCTAAACGTGCAGAAAGATCTGCTAATGAAGGTATTGTATTAACAAAGCTTACAGACGATGGTAAAACAGCTTACATGGCTGAAGTTAACTGTGAAACTGACTTTGTTGGTAAAAGTCCTGATTTCTTAAACTTCGCTGACTTTGTTCTTGATACAATTGTTAAATTTAACCCTGCTGATGTTGCTGAGTTAATGTCTCTTACTAACGATGGTAAAAATCTTGCTACCGAATTATCAGATTTAATTGGAAAAATTGGTGAAAAAATTGAAGTTTCAAGATTTGTTATTGAAAAATCTGAAAACGGCATTATTACTGATTATTTACATCACGGCTCAAAACTTGGTGTTTTAGTTCGTGCTGATAATAAAGGTGAAGGAGATACTGATGAACTTGTTGCTGTATTAAAAAATATTGCAATGCAGGTTGCTTCTATGAATCCTTCTTTCTTGTATCGCGAAGAAGTTCCTACTGAAGTTTTAGAAAAAGAAATTGAAATTTATAAAGACCTCGCTCGTAAAGAAGGTAAACCAGAAAATATTTTGGAAAGAATTGCTACAGGTAAATTAACCAAATATTACGAAGATAACTGTTTATTTGAACAAGTTTACGTTAAAGACAATTCGAAGAAAATTAGTGATTTAGTTGCTGAATATAATAAAAAATATTCAACTTCAGCTAAACTTATTAAATTCTATCGTTTCCATTTGAGCGATGAAAAAAAATAAATATTTAAAAGGTCTTACTAAGTAAGACCTTTTTTTTTGCTTTTCCCGCAATTATTAAAATTAGTTTATCGAATTTGATTTTTTAATAAGTTAAATTCAAAAAACTAATTTTTTTTATATTTAAAATATATTATCTTATTTTCTAACTTATAAAAATATTGGATAACAATTTATGCCCGAATTGAAGTTTAAAAGAATATTGTTAAAGTTAAGTGGTGAATCGTTAATGGGTTCAAAGGGGAACGGAATAGATCCCAATGTTTTAGAATTTTACGCTCGAGAAATTAAAAAAGTACACTCCTTAGGAGTTGAAATTGGAATTGTAATTGGTGGCGGTAATATTTACAGAGGTTTAAATGCAAGTGAACAAGGGATTGATAGAGTAACAGGCGACCAAATGGGAATGCTTGCAACAATGATTAACTCTCTTGCTTTACAAAATGCATTAGAAAAAGAAGGAATGTTTACTCGCTTAATGAGTGCCATAAAAATGGAAGAAATTGCTGAACCAGTTATAAGAAGAAGAGCTATCAGACATTTGGAAAAAGGAAGAATTGTGATTTTTGGTGCCGGTACCGGTCATCCCTATTTTAGTACAGATACTGCTGCTTCACTACGTGCTGTTGAAATTGATGCTAATGCAATATTAAAAGGGACACGGGTTGATGGCGTTTATGATAGCGACCCTGAAAAAAATCCCGATGCCTTGTTTTTTAATCAAATTACATATGCAGATATTTTACATAATAATTTGAGAGTAATGGATTTAACCGCTATAAGTTTGTGTAAAGAAAACGATCTTCCTATTATGGTTTTTAATATGGATATTGAAAACAACTTGTTAAAATTATTAACAGGTGAAAATATTGGAACTCAAGTTGGAAATTAAGTAGTATTTGATAACAAATATAGAGGAATTTTTATGGAACAAGCAGTAAAAGATGCCAAAGAAAAAATGGGAAAATCAATTGAAGCTTTTGCAGCTGAAATATCTAAAATTAGAACCGGCAAAGCTACAACTGCATTACTTGATGGAATTAAGGTTGATTATTATGGTACATCAACTCATATTAATCAATTGGCAAACGTTTCTGTTTTGGATATTCATACACTTTCTATTACTCCTTGGGATAAAGGGGTAGTTGCTGCTATTGAAAGAGCTATTATGGCTTCTGATTTAGGTCTTAATCCAAGAAGTGATGGTACTAATATTAAAGTCCCTATCCCTCCTTTAACTGAAGAAAGACGAAAGGATATGGTTAAATTGGTTAAAAAGTTTGGTGAAGATTTTAAAATAGCAATTCGTAATATCCGTAGAGACGCAAACGAACACTTAAAGAAATCGGAAAAAGATAAAAAAATAACCGAGGATGATAGAAAACGGTTTGAAGATGATGTGCAAAAGGCAACTAACGACGCAATTAAAAAAATAGATGATTTAATTGTTCACAAAGAAAAAGAAATTATGGCAATCTAAAATTTATAAAATGAAGCCGTCAAATGTAAAATGACGGCTTTTTTGTTTTTAAAAGCGAAATCTTCTTTAAATAATAAATTAGTGGGGAACTAAAAATGAGCATTAGAAAAGATGATGCATTAAAGTACCACTCTGAAGGAAGGCGGGGAAAGATTGAAGTTGTTCCAAGCAAGCCCTGTTTTACTTCACGTGATTTATCATTAGCCTATACTCCCGGTGTTGCTGAGCCTTGCAGAGAAATAGCTGCAAATGACAATGATGTATTCAAATATACTGCCAAAGGTAATTTGGTAGCGGTTGTTTCTAACGGTACTGCCGTTCTCGGTTTAGGTAATATTGGACCTCATGCCGGTAAACCCGTTATGGAAGGAAAAGGTGTTTTATTTAAGAGATTTGCTGACATTGATGTTTTTGATATCGAACTAAAAACTTTAGACCCAAATGAAATTATAAAAACTGTTCAGCTTTTAGAGCCGACATTCGGAGGAATAAACTTAGAAGATATTAAAGCTCCGGAATGTTTTATTGTTGAAGAGGAGCTAAAAAAAACCATGAATATTCCGGTATTTCATGATGACCAGCACGGAACAGCTATTATATCATGTGCCGCACTTATTAATGCTTGTGAAATTGTTGGGAAAAAGTTAGAAGATATTCGACTGGTTGTGGTTGGTGCTGGGGCAGCCGGTATTGCTTGCAGCAAACTATATGAAATTGCCGGGATTAAACATGAAAATATTTGTATGTTTGATACCAAAGGATTAATTCATAAGCAAAGAACAGACCTTAATAAATACAAGGCGTATTTTGCTATCGATAATATTTATGCTGATTTAAAAGCAGCCTTAACTGGTGCGGACGTTTTTGTTGGTTTATCTTCTGCTGACTTGCTGACTCCTGATATGATTAAAGAAATGGCTGATAATCCTATTGTATTTGCAATGGCAAATCCTGATCCTGAAATTAAGTACGAAGTTGCAAAAGAAGTACGAAGTGATTTAATAATGGCAACAGGTAGAAGTGATTATCCCAACCAAGTAAATAACGTATTAGGGTTCCCTTTTATATTTAGAGGTGCTTTGGATGTTAGGGCTTCTTCAATAAATGAGGAGATGAAATTGGCGGCTGTAAAAGCATTAGCTCAGTTAGCTAAAGAAAAAGTCCCTGATGTGGTAATTAGTGCTTATGGTGGCAAAGAGTTTTCATTTGGACGTGAATATATCATTCCTAAACCTTTTGACCCTCGTGTATTGTGGACTGTTGCTCCGGCTGTGGCTAAGGCGGCAATGGATACAGGAGTAGCTAAAATTGAAATTTCCGATTGGAAAGTTTATGAAGAAGAATTAAAAGAAAGGCTGGGGTATTCTCAAGAATTGATGCGTTTAATTGCTCATAAAGCAAAGGACACAAATAAAAAAATAGTATTTATTGAAGGCGAAGAAGAAAAAATTATTAGGGCTGCTCATGTAGTTGCTGTTGAAAAAATAGGACGACCTATTTTACTTGGTAATAAAGAGATAATTAAGAAAAAAATTGAAGAACTACATTTTAATTATCAGGAGTATGAGGTGAGAGACCCCAAAAAGTGTCCTAATCATTCTTTTTATGCAATTGAGTTGTATAAAAAGCGAAACAGAAAGGGGGTTACTCTAAAAGAAGCTGAAGAGTTAGTAAAGCAGTCCAATTATTATGGTTCAATGTTAGTAGCTTTAGGTGAAGCTGATACTTTAATTGGTGGTTTAACTTCCCATTATCCTCAAACCATTAAGCCAGCATTACAATGTGTTGGAGTTAAAAATGAAGGGGATATTGTATGTGGTCTGTATATTGTAATAATCAAACGAAGAATATTTTTCTTTGCCGATGCAACTGTTAATATTTCACCTGATGCTGATACATTATCAAAAATTGCAATTACTGTTGCCGACACTATTAAAACTTTTGATATCGAACCAAAAATTGCAATGCTATCCTTTAGTAATTTTGGAAGTGTTGTTCATCCAGAAACCGAAAAAGTTAAAGAAGCAGTTAGAATTGTGAAAAAGCTTCGCCCGGATATTGTTATTGATGGTGAAATGCAGGCAGATACAGCAGTTGTACCTTCAATTCTTGAAGAAGATTTCCCATTTAGCTCGTTAAAAGGTGCTGCTAATGTATTAGTGTTTCCAAACCTTAGCTCCGGAAATATTGCTTATAAGTTGTTTCAAAGATTAACAGATTCTACTGTTATTGGTCCTATATTAATGGGAATGAATAAATCGGTTCATGTATTACAAAAAGGTGCAAGTGTTGATGATATTATTAATATGGCAGCAATTGCAGTAGTTGATTCATTGAATAAATAATTACTGTTGCATTTTATTTTTATAAGTCCTCCTATGCCGAAAACTGGAGGACTTTTTTTTATCCTGCTAATTAGATTGAAAAATAGAAAGACTATGAGTAAATTTGTATAATTGTTTATTTATTAAAGGGATTATATGTTTAAAAAATTATTTTTGTTGGCAATATTTGTTATTACAACCAATTGTTCGCCAAGCTATAAGGGGAATGATTCTGTTGAACATCTTGGGCAAACAATTTTTAATGCGTTTGTTAATGATAATTTTGATGAGTTTAAGAAATATATTATTACTTTTGATGATAGAGTAGCTTTGTTAGATAGTACTAATTTTTCGGAAGTTAAAAAGAATGCTTATTTGAGAAAGTATGACGAAGAAACTCCGGAATTGGCAAAAACCATTGAAGGCTATTTTGCATCGGTTAAAAATCAGGCTAAAGAAAAGAATATTGTATTTAAAAAAGTTGAATTTGAAAAAGTGGAATACAGGCTTTCTAAATATACAAATAATACTTATGCTTTAGTTAATATTGTTTTTAATTATAATAATGTTAAGTACTTTATACGATTATTAGATTGCATTAATACCAATAGAGGTTGGGTTATGAGTGGCGATGTGTATTTAGAAATTTATCCGGTGGAATGACATGAAAAAAACTTATGTAATGATTTTGTCAATTATATTTATGTTGTTTTATGGAGCTTGTTCCGAAAATAAAAGTGAAGATAAACAAAAAAATATAAAACTCATTCAGGAATACAATTTAAGGACGGCAGAACCTTCAGGGCTTGTTATTTCATACAATAACAAATCATTATGGACTGTTAGTGATAATAATGGTACTATTTCAAATATCTCTTTTGATGGAAAATTGATTAAGGAGATAAAAACTTCTGCACGCGATCTTGAAGGGATTACTGTAATTGACGAAAAGACTTTATGTGTTGTACAAGAAGCCAAACGCGAATTACTTTTTGTTGATATTAACGGTAATGAATTAAGAAGACATAAAGTGAACTTTCCCGGAGAAAAGAATTCCGGTTTTGAAGGGATTGCGTATAATTCTAATAATAAACAATATTATATAGTTAATGAAAAAAAACCATGTCAGTTAATTATATTAAATGAAAAATTAGAAATAGAAAAATCAATAAAATTAAAATTTTCTAAAGATTTATCCGATATATTTTTCGAACCAAAAGAAAACGTATTGTGGATTACAAGCGATGAGAGCCACATGGTTGTAAAATGTGATTTAAATGGTAATCCAATTCAAAAGTTTAAAGTACCTCATGAACAAATTGAAGGAATTACAATTGATAAAAACAATAAATATTTATATTTGGTTAGTGATCCATTACATAGACTTTACAAATTTGAGTTGAATAAATGAAAGTAATTAAAGAGTTAAAAAGTTGTAAAGAAATTTTAACTATTCTTAAATCAAAGCAGTCAAAAGATAATATGGCTGGAATGAGCAGGTTCGGTATTAATGTAGAAAATGCATACGGTGTAACTGTTAAAATTATCAAAGAAATTGCAAAAACTCTTCCAAAAAATCATCAGTTAGCTGATGAACTTTGGAATTCAGGCATACATGAAGCAAGGATTCTTTCTTCGTTAGTAGATGAAAATGATAAATTAACTGAAGAAGACCTTGAAAGGAAAGTTTTAGACTTTGACAGTTGGGATGTTTGTGATTTGACTTGTAATAATTTGTTTGTCTACACATCTTTTTGTGAAAAGAAGATTTTTGAATGGGTTGAAAGAGAAGAAGAGTTTGTAAAACGGGCTGGTTTTGTTTTAATTGCCTGTGCTGCTGTTCACAGAAAAGATTGGGAAAATGAAAAATTTGTTTCATTCCTCCCATTAGTTGAAAAACATCTGGATGATGAAAGGAATTTTGTTAAAAAGGCTGTTAATTGGGCTTTACGAGGAGTGGGGAAGAAAAATTTAGTACTCAACCAAATATGCCTTGATTTTATTAATGGTTTATCATATGTTTCGAGCAAATCCGGAAAATGGATTGTTAACGATGCGAGGAAAGAATTAGTAAATCCTAAGATTATAATGAGGATTAAGCCTTAAATCAATGGACATTTATTATTGAAATACCAATATATGAGATGTCCATGAATAATGATTTGTTTTTCTGGATATTTGTAAATATATGGTATTTTTTTAATTAATGAGAGGCTCGTATGAGTAAATTAAACTTTATGTTTAAAGTTGTTTTAATGTTATGTTTGGTTAACATGCTGGTTGTTGCTCAACAAAAAGAAAAAGAGCAAGTTTCTACCGGTTTGGCTACTGAAAAAAATCACGTGGAGAAAACAAAAACTATATCTTTAACAGGTAGTAGTTACGATGTGAAATCTTCCTATTTGGAAGAAGGTTTTGAACAAACAACTTTCCCACCACAGGGTTGGACTTTAACAGATGTATTGGGTGCTAAGAAATGGGTTAGAAGTACTACAGGACCTAATTCGGGTGTTGCTTGTGCTAATAGCGATTATGAATCAACTGGTGGTGAAGATTGGTTAATTACGCCGAGTATTCCTGTGGTTGCCAATATGGACTTTTCTTTTTATGCTAAAAAATCATACGCAAGTAATTATCCCCCTGACTCGTTGTATGTGCTTGTTTCAACTACGGATAATGCTGTGGCAAGCTTTACATCTCAACTTGTAGGTCTAAACGTTAATAGTTTAACAACCGCTTATCAACAATTATCTTACAGTTTATCGGCATTTGTAGGTCAAACGATTTACATAGCATTTAAACATGTTAATACTGATGGTAACGGTTGCTCGATTGATGACGTAGTTATTGGTGTTCCCCCTGCAAACGATGCAGGTATGGTTTCGTTGGATTTTAACGGTTTAGTTTCACCTGGTGCGTTGACCCCAAAAGTTACTGTAAAAAATTATGGTACAGCTGCAAATTCATTTGATATTACCTTAAATATTGGTAATATATATTCATCAACTAAACAAGTAAGTAATTTAGCTGGTGGAACTTCAACTGAAGTTACTTTTAATCAAGTAACTTTAGAAGCTGGTGAATATGCGGTTGAATGTTATACTTCTTTGACCAATGATGAAGTAACATCAAACGATTCAATTATCTCTACCCTTTTTGTTGCTGATGCAAGAACTTTGTATGGTTATGCAAGTGGAACTGTTCGTTTTGAATCTACTAATCCTGGTTTATTTACAAGAACCAATTCAATTAGTGGTACGGATTTCTTAAGTGGTAGTGCCAATACTGGTAATGGAGTAATATATTCGGTATATTATAGTTCTAGTCAAGTTGTATTGTGGGATACAACTACCGGTACTTTAACAAATGTAGGTGTTTTAACTCCTCCTACTGGTGCTAATTGGTTAGGGTTAACTTACGATCCCGTTACAGAAAAAATTTATGGATGTGCTGCTGATAATAGTGGTACAATTTTAGCCGAAATTAATATGCAAACACTTACTTATACAACTTTGGCTACCTTGCCAGGTTTTGCTGTTATTGCAATTGCTTCTAATGGTGATGGAAATATTTATGGTGTTGATCTAATTTCTGATGTATTGGGTAAATATGTTATTGCTACAAATACATTTGAATTAGTTGGTTCCATAGGGTTTAATGCTAATTATTCTCAATCAATGGAATTCGATTATGCTTCTGGTAAATTATTCTACGCAGCATATAATGGTGGAAATAGTTTAGGTGAATTAAGAATAGTAGATATTAATACTGGTATTGCTACTTTAGTTGCTGTATTTGAAGATGGAGCTGAAGTTGATGGTTTGTTTGCATCAAGTAGTCCAGTTGTTCCAGTTGAATTAACTTCATTTGAAGCATCAAAAGTTGATAATTCAATTTGCTTATCATGGGCAACAGCAACAGAAACAAATAACGATAGATTTGTTGTTGAAAGGAAATCAGAAACAAGTAACTGGTCAGCAGTTGCAACTGCAATTGGAAATGGAACATCAACTGAAAGACATGAATATTCATATATGGATAATGCAATTTCAGAAAACGAAACATATTATTATAGATTAAAACAAGTTGATTATGATGGAACATTTGCATATTCAAAAGTAGTTAAAGTGGAAAGTACATCATTACCAACAGACTTTACCTTAAATCAAAATTATCCAAACCCATTTAACCCTTCAACAGTAATTAGCTATTCAATGCCTGTTGATGGAGCCGTTAAATTGGTAGTAACCAACGTACTTGGACAAGAAGTTAAAGAATTGGTAAATGGTCAACAAACAGCCGGTTCCTATAAAATTAACTTTAATGCACAAGGATTAACAAGTGGTATTTATTTCTATAACTTAAATGTAAAATCAGCAACAGGCGAAGTTTTCAACCAAGTTAAGAAAATGATGTTTGTAAAATAAGGTTGAATGTTAAATGATTGAGAAATTTTTAATTCTCAATTTTTAATTCTCAATGATTGAATGCCAACCAGCATATAAAACATGCTGGTTGACGTTATTTTTTCAATAATATGTTAACTAATTTCTGTCCTCTGAAATCTAATTTCTAATTTTTGCTATCTGCATTATGTTGCCTCTACTACAATTATGTCGCCACTGGCGTGGCTTTTTTTTGTATGGGTTTTATCGGTCGCTATAATTATATCGCCACTGGCGTGGCTATGGTTATGCAGGATGTATTGTTTGTTATAAATGAGTCGTCGCTTAAAGACTTTTTTATACCGATAATTTTGAATGTTTTTCCTTGAACCTATTTCCTATTTTCTTCAACCTAATATCTATTTTCTGTTTTCTGTCCTCTGACATCTGCCTTCTGAATTATGTCGCCACTGGCGTGGCTATGGTTATAAAGGATGTATTTTTTGTTATAGGTGTCGTCGCTTTAGGAATTTATTATAATTGGATTTTTTAATGTTTTTGCTTGTACCTATTACCATTTTTCACCTCTACCTAAAGATCTGTTGCCTGGAATCAAACATCTGATTACTGACTTCTGATGTCTGAATTCTGACTTCCCACAAAGTGGGAAAATAGTTGTAGCACAAAAGAGAAAAAGAGGAGAAAAGCCACGCAAGTGGCGACATAAAGTTTATAATTTTGAATTTTTATTTCTAAATGATTGACTTTTTTTAATGTTTGTTCTTGTTCCTACACTCTATATTATTTTTTTTTCAAAAATCTAAAATCTAATTTCTGTTGTTTGTTATATGAGTTAAAATCTTAATTGTTTGATTTGTAATGCCCCCTTTTTTTAATAATTTAGTTGACTTTTTTGATAGATTGTAATAAGTTACATAAAGCATGTTAATGAGAAATTATTTTTATGAAATAATAATAACTCATGTTTTAGTATATATGGTGTATATGGGTTGCGATATTTAATTTAATAGCAATATTAGTAAAAAGGTTATTTAGTATCTAATTAATAAATTAAATAATATTAAAGGTACTTAATTCAACAACTAATGAGAGGCTCGTATGATTAGATTTACATCTTTTACTAAAGTTGTTTTCTTGCTCTGCTTATCCTGTATGCTATTATCTGCACAACAAAAAGAACAACCAAAAACTTCCACAAAATTAGCACCACGTAATCAATTTATTGAAAGAACAATTGTTCCAACATTAACCGGCAGCACTTTTTGGCAAAGCAAAGCTAAAGGTTATGTTGAAGAAGGATTTGAATTAGACACTTTCCCTCCAACAGGATGGACTTCAGAAAGCGTATTAGGTGCAAAAGTATGGAACCGTTCAACTACTTATCCAAATTCCGGAGTTGCTGCTGCTTTTGTTTCTTATGAACAAACTGGTGGTGAGGATTGGTTAATTACTCCGGGAATTACAGTAGGTGCCGGTGGTGAAATATCATTCTATGTAAGAAAAAATTTATCCTCAAATTATCCCCCCGATTATTTATCAATTCGCGTTTCAACAACCAATAATTCAACAGCAAGTTTTACAGATGAATTAGAAAATATTGATGTAAACGCATTAACAACTACATATGCTCAAAAAACATATAGTTTGGCTGCATATGTTGGTCAGACTATTTATATAGCTTTTAAGCATACCGATACTGATGGAAATGGTGTTTATATTGATGATGTTAAGTTTGGAACACCACCATTAAATGATGCTGGAGTATTGGAAATAGGTCTTCCATCAGCTGCTGCACCAGGAACTCTTACACCTAAAGCAACAATTAAAAATTTTGGCTCAAATTCTAACTCGTTTGGGGTTACATTAACAATTGGTACAAATTATACCTCTACAATGCAAGTTACTAACTTAGCCGGTGGTGCAACTCAAGAAGTTACATTTGATAATGTTACTTTAGGAGTTGGTGAATATGAAGTTACTTGTACAACTAATTTAACCGGTGATGAAAATTCAATAAACGATGTTCTATCTCAGGCATTATCAATTCAAGAATCAGTTACAATATATGGATATCAAGCTTATTCTCCTTCACTCTCATCAGGAACCGCACGTTTTGAATCCATAAACCCGGGAACTTTCTCAAGAATTAATGTAATTGCAGGAGATGATTTCCTTAGTGGATCTGCAAATGTTGGAGCAGCAAATGGTTATGGCATTTTTTATACATCAAGTATGGTAGTAAGTTTTGATACTTCAACTGGTTTATTAACCAACATAGGTACTCTTGCTCCACCTACTGGTGCTAACTGGTTAGGTATGACTTATGATCCTGTTACTCAAAAACTATATGGTACAGCTTCTGACGATGCAGATAATTCTTATATTGCAGAGATAGATTTGCAAACACTTACTCATAATGTAATTGCTACTATTCCAAGTACTACTATTATTGGTATTGCATGTAATGGTGATGGTAATATTTATGGGGTTGAACTTAATACTGACGTTTTTGGTAAGTATAATATTGCTACTGCAACTTTTTCAGTAATTGGTCCTTTAGGCTTTAATGCCAATTATGCTCAGTCTCTTGAGTTTGATTACGAAACAGGAATGTTATATTTTGCTGCCTATAATGATGCTTTAAGTACAGGCGAATTAAGAGTTGTTGATATTGTTACAGGTTCTTCACGTTTGATTGGTGCTTTTGAAGGTGAAGCTGAAGTAGATGGAATTTTTGTTGGAGGTGGTGTTGCAGTTCCTGTTGAATTAACTTTATTTGAAGCGTCAAAAGTTGATAATTCAATTTGCTTATCATGGGCAACAGCAACAGAAACAAATAACGATAGATTTGTTGTTGAAAGAAAATCAGAAACAAGTAACTGGTCAGCAGTTGCAACTGTAATTGGAAATGGAACATCAACTGAACGACATGAATATTCATATATGGATAATGCAATTTCAGAAAACGAAACATATTATTACAGACTAAAACAAATTGATTATGATGGAACATTTACATATTCAAAAGTAGTTAAAGTTGAAGGTTCAGCAATGCCAACAAACTTTACATTAAATCAAAATTATCCAAACCCATTTAACCCTTCAACAGTAATTAGCTATTCAATGCCTGTTGATGGAGCCGTTAAATTGGTAGTAACCAACGTACTTGGACAAGAAGTTAAAGAATTGGTAAATGGTCAACAAACAGCCGGTTCCTATAAAATTAACTTTAATGCACAAGGATTAACAAGTGGTATTTATTTCTATAACTTAAATGTAAAATCAGCAACAGGCGAAGTTTTCAACCAAGTTAAGAAAATGATGTACGTTAAATAAGGTTAAGTGTTAAAGGTTGAATGTTAAATGATTGAGAAATTTTTAATTCTCAATTTTTAATTCTCAATGATTGAATGTCAACCAGCATATAAAACATGCTGGTTGACGTTATTTTTTCAATAATATGTTAACTATTTTCTATCCTCTGAAATCTAATTTCTGCTATCTGCATTATGTCGCCTCTACAATTATATCGCCACTGGCGTGCTACAACTATGTCGCCACTGGCGTGGCTTTTTTGTGTGGGGGTAATTTGGTGCTATAATTATTAAGCCACTGGCGTGGCTATGGTTATGCAGGATGTATTGTTTGTTATAAATGAGTCGTCGCTTTAGGAAATTATTATAATTGGAATTTTTAATGTTTTTGCTTGTACCTATTTCCTATTTTTTTCAACCTAATATCTATTTTCTAATTGACATCTGCCCTCAGAATTATGTCGCCTCTACAATTATATCGCCACTAGCGTGCTACAACTATGTCGCCACTGGCGTGGCTTTTTTGTGTGGGGGTAATTTGGTGCTATAATTATTAAGCCACTGGCGTGGCTATGGTTATAAAGGATGTATTGTTTGTTATAAATGTGTCGTCGCTTTAGGAATTTATTATAATTGGAATTTTTAATGTTTTTGCTTGTACCTTCTGCCTATATCCTTCAACCTAATATCTATTTTCTAATTGACATCTGCCCTCAGAATTATGTCGCCTCTACAATTATGTCGCCACTGGCGTGGCTATGGTTATGCAGGTTGTCTTGTTTGTTATAAATGTGTCATCGCTTTAGGAATTTATTATAATTGGAATTTTTAATGTTTTTGCTTGTACCTTCTGCCTATATCCTTCAACCTAATATCTATTTTCTGTTTTCTGTCCTCTGACATCTACCCTCAGAATTATGTCGCCTCTACAATTATGTCGCCACTGGCGTGGCTATGGTTATGCAGGATGTATTGTTTGTTATAAATGTGTCGTCGCTTTAGGAATTTATTATAATTGGAAATTTTAATGTTTTTGCTTGTACCTATTTCCTATTTTCTTCAACCTAATATCTATTTTCTAATTGACATCTGCTCTCAGAATTATGTCGCCTCTACAATTATGTCGCCACTGGCGTGGCTATGGTTATGCAGGTTGTATTGTTTGTTATAAATGTGTCATCGCTTTAGGAATTTATTATAATTGGAATTTTTAATGTTTTTGCTTGTACCTTCTGCCTATATCCTTCAACCTAATATCTATTTTCTGTTTTCTGTCCTCTGACATCTACCCTCAGAATTATGTCGCCTCTACAATTATGTCGCCACTGGCGTGGCTATGGTTATGCAGGATGTATTGTTTGTTATAAATGAGTCGTCGCTTTAGGAATTTATTGTAATTGGAATTTTTAATGCTTTTGCTTGTTCATATTGCCATTTTTCACCTCTACCTAAAGATATGTTGCCTGGAATCAAACATCTGATTACTGACTTCTGATGTCTGAATTCTGACTTCCCACAAAGTGGGAAAATAGTTGTAGCACAAAAGAGAAAAAGAGGAGAAAAGCCACGCACGTGGCGACATAAATCTTTTAATTTTGAATGTTGAATTTTGAATGCTCAATGATTGAATGTCAACCAGCATACAAAACATGCTGGTTGACTTTTTTTTATCTATAATCTGTTAACTATTTTCTGTCGTCTGAAATCTGTTTTCTAATTTCTGCTATCTGCATTATGTCGCCACTTGCTTGGCTATTTTTATGTTTTTGCTTGTACCTTCTGCCTAATTCCTTTTACCTAAACAATCTACTTTCTATTTTTCCAAATGTTAATTAGTGCGGCAATTAAAAATACAATATTTGCAAACCATGCAGTTAAAAGGGGATTCATAACACCATTTTTACCAAAAGCTTGACTTATTTTCATAAATACTAAATAAATAAACGTAATTAGAAGATTTACTCCAAACTGAAGAGCTACTCCACCTTTTCTTTTGTTTGAAGAGATTGGCAATCCAAATAATACAACAACAATACTTGAAAAAGCAAAAGCAATACGAGAATGATAATCAATCCAACTACGAGTATTATCATTACCGGTTTTTGCTTCTTCAATTGCCTGCTGTTTAAGCTCGGGTAAAGTCATTTCTTCTGGTTTTCTTTGCTTTTTAATTACATCTTCAGGAGAAAAATTTAAGTATTTTAGTTTTTTGTCATTAAACTTAAAAGCAGTTTCATCGTCTCTATTAAAACTTCTCATTACTCCATCTTCTAAAGTCCACGAAGTATCTTTAACATTAAATTTCATGCGAATTGCATCAATACGAGAAACCATTTTATTAATATCTTCCTTGTCAAACTCTTGAATACTAACTCTATGGGCTAAATTATTAACAACATCAAAAAAATTAATTGAAACAATTCTTGTCTGTGTATCCTGAAAATAAATATTACTGCCAGCTCTATAAACTCCTTTATTCATGTAATTTTGTTCAATATATGTTAAGTGTTTATTTGCAAGGGGAACCAAATAACCACCAAAATAAATTGAAAATATTGAAATAAAAAATGAAGTGATAATAAATGGAAGCATAAATCTATATAAACTAACACCCGCAGATTTAATAGCAGTAAGTTCATTTAAGTTAGAAAGTTTTCCGGCGGTAAATAATGCCGAAAGTAAAACCGCAACCGGAATCATTAATCGGATAATTTCGGGTATAAAAACAAAGTAGTATTGCAGAATAATATAGTTGGGAACGCTTTGATCAATAAAATCATCAAGCTTTTCCATCATATCTATCAATACGAAAAGAATAGTGAAAGCAAAAAGCCCAAATAATATTGTTTGTAAAAATTGTTTTATTAAATATTTATCAATTATTTTCATTTTCTTCTTCAGATTGTCGGAAACGTTTAGGAATTAGCTTTGTAACAAAATCGAAATTAATTGTAATATTCTCTTTGGCACTTCTGTAAGTCAAATACAACCCTAAAAATCCTAAAACAAAATTAGCACCCCACATTCCCCAAAAAGGAGAAAGAAGATTTCTATCTGCAAGTTTTTCCCCTCCAATTAAAAAAGCCCAGTAGATTAAAAAGAAGACTAAACTAACTCCTGCTGCAACGCCAAATCCTCCTTTTCTAAGCATAGTTCCTAATGGTGCACCTATCAAAATAAATACAATACATGCCACAGGAAGGGAATATTTTTTATGTATTTCAACCCAAAATGCATTCATGTTTTTTTTATTGTAGAAAATTTGTTTAATAGTAACATTAGAACTGCTTTGAACGGCTCTAATTCTATCACCGACCCGGTAATAAATTCCACGCAAGTTTTTATTGAAAGGATTTTTAAAGGCAGAATAGATAGAATCGTTCCTAAAAGCACGATTGAATTTTTTATTTAGGTCTTCATGGAATCTATTGTCAATGGCTTGCAAGCTATCAACAATAACTACCATTTCCGGAGCTCCCATTTCTCTTTCACCTCGCGACATATTTTCTGATGATTGTTGAAATGTAAACTGTGAAGCATCCATAGCAATTTTGTGTTTATTAAATAATAATTTACGATAGGGCTTGTAATCTGTTACATTGCTTTCATGAATTTCACCCTTTTGTAAATCCAGTATTAAACGCTTTTGGTCTTTTGAAAAATAAATTTTACCTTTTTGAGCAGTAACAATATTAACAGTAGAAACTTTTGAATAGTCGTAAATTGTCACATCAATTAATTCGTTGGTTACCGGGTCAATTTTCCTTGATAAAATTGCATAATTTTGAACTTCTTGACTAAAAATTCCAGGAACTAAAGAAAGAGTTGGGCGTTTGCGAGAAATATCATTCCCTAATATTCTTGCCTGATGGTTTGCATTTGGGTAAACATGATTGTTAAATAATACTAAAGAATAAGCAATTAATAGACTTCCTAAAAGAGGAGCAATAAGCATCTTATATAGACTCATTCCGGATGCTTTTAATATGGCTATTTCGTTATTTTGAGCCATACTACCAAATGCCATTAAAGTAGCAACTAAAACCGACATAGGAACAACTAACACAACCATCCATGCTAAATTATAAGCAATTAACTGAACAATTACCCAAGTGCTTAGTCCTTTTCCAACAAGTTTATCGGCAAATTTCATTAAAAACTGTAATAAAAAAACAGCTATTAATGTAACATTTGAAAAAATAAATGGGGAAATATGATTTTTTAATATATATCGGTAAATTATCATTGATATCTTGAAAATTAAATTACAAAGTTAATAAAAATAATTGATATTTGTTATATAATGTTAATTGTTAAAAACACTTAGCGTATGAAATTCCTTTAAATTTTAACAAATTGAGTTCTAAAGTTGATTAATAATTTATTAAGATGTACATTTAAATTTTAAAACTATTGATTGATATAAAATTTAAAATTAAATTAATAGTTTATGTAAAATATTAGAATGTGAGGTTGTTATGGAACAAGTACTAAACTATATTAATGAGAATAAGGAAAAATTTTTAGAAGAATTAAAAGATTATTTAAGAATTCCAAGTATAAGCACGTTAGAAGAAAGTAAGGGCGATATTTTAAGATGTGCGGAATTTGTTGAAAATCAATTAAAGAAAATTGGTATTCCAAAAACTAAAATTTATCCAACAAAAGGACATCCGGTTGTATATGGAGAATTGATTATTGATAAAAAACTTCCTACCGTTTTAATTTATGGACATTATGATGTTCAACCTGTTGATCCTATTGAAGAATGGCGAACCAACCCATTTGAACCTGAAATAATTGATGGCAAAATTTATGCACGTGGTGCAAATGATAATAAAGGACAGAATTTTGTTCACATAAAATCTGTTGAAAGTTATATTAAAGCTGAAGGTAAGCCCCCTGTAAATGTTAAATTTATTTTTGAAGGTGAAGAAGAAATAGGTAGTACTAACCTATACACGTTCTTAAAAGAAAATAGTGCATTATTAAAATGTGATGCTATTCTAATTAGTGATACAAGTTTATATGATAAAGATATTCCAACCATAAATTACGGATTGCGTGGTTTGTGTTATATGGAAGTTGAAGTTACAGCAGCTAATAGAGATTTGCATAGTGGTTCTTTTGGTGGAGCTATTGCCAATCCAATTAATGAACTTGCTAAAATTATTACTCGGTTGCAAGATAAAAATGGTAAAGTTACAATTCCTAATTTTTACAAAGATGTATTAAAATTAACAAAAGCCGAAAAAGTAAATATTGAAAACTTAAAGTTTAATGATAAAAAGTTTGCAAAAGAGTTTGGTGTTAAAGAATTAAAAGGTGAAAAAGGTTTTTCAACATTAGAAAGAATTTGGGCACGCCCAACACTTGATTGCAATGGCATTTATGGTGGATTTACCGGAGTTGGTGCAAAAACAGTTTTACCAAGTAAGGCAACTGCCAAAATTAGTATGCGTTTAGTTCCAAATCAAAATCCCGATAAAATTGCTAAAGAATTTAAGAAATTTGTAGAATCGTTGGCTCCAAAATCTGTAAAGGTTAAAGTTACTGCAATGCATGGCGGATTTCCTGTTGTAATTCCAATGGATAATCCTGTTGTTGTTGCTGCTTCAAAAGCTGTTGAAAAAGCTTTCAATAAAAAAACTGTATTTACTCGTGAAGGTGGGTCCATTCCTATTGTTGTTGAATTTGTAAAGCAATTAAAAGCCCCAACAATTTTAATGGGATTAGGATTGGATACTGATGATATCCATTCACCAAACGAGCACTTTCTAATTAAAAATTTTGAATATGGTTTATATAGTTCGGCATATTTTTTAGATGAATTTTCGAAATTAAAAATGTGAAACTAAATTTTATTTAGTTTGTTTTAAAATAAGTACGTTTGTTAGCTGTTATTTACCCAGCCTGGTTATCGGCTGGGTATAGTTTGCCAGAATAAATATTATTTTTTTTGGTTTGCATTTTAATTAAAATTAAAATGTTTTTTCTCAAGAGGTGAGAAATGAAATATGTAATGGTTTTATTTTTATTTGCAAGTTTACTGATTGTGGGATGTTCCGGCGATGACAGTAAAAGTGATGGAGATGCTACAAACTCGGCATCTAA
Source organism: Melioribacteraceae bacterium (assembly GCA_963663265.2). GTDB lineage: Bacteria > Bacteroidota > Ignavibacteria > Ignavibacteriales > Melioribacteraceae > JAEXOD01. The sequence goes on along the minus strand of CAXXXM010000002.1, from coordinate 344,811 downwards.
GGAATCTGAGATTAGAAGCTATAACTTGTCTGTTGAGCAGCAGCAAGCTGCAAATAGAACACCTTGCGATACGTTGTCCTTAAAAGAGTTTATCCTAAATAATTATCCTGCTGGGACTTATTTGGTGGATTTTGATCAAACATATACAACAAATGTTCCTAAGTCGGCAGTTGTTTATTATAAACAATCTAATGCTACGTATATATTTGGCGTTGTTGCAAAATCAAAACCGGGTGAAAGATTTATTGAAACTAAAAATGTTACAGGATATTCTTCTTCGTTTATAAATCTTGATAGTACAAAACTTGGTACTGCTTTTTTTTGGTTAACACTTTTTGAATGTAATGGTGATGGTAGTTTTAATGTTGTATGGGAAAGCGAAGTTCCAATTCATGGTGGTTTTAACAAAATAACGCTTAATAATTGGAGACCAAAAAACTGTATGTATATAACTTTAAACTATATGGATGGGATTATAAGTGGAAATCGAAGTTATAATTTTTACATGGTTGATGGATTAAAAAATCCTCCTCACCTTATGGAAACTTATGAAGGATTGTTACACAAAAGAACTATGGCAAATTTAAATAAAGATAAATACCCAGACTATTACGAATATAGATTTAGCGAAACCGAGCATAAAATATCTATTATTGATTCAATTCCGTTTTTATGGGATACGTTAAAGCGTTTGTATATAAGTCCGGTTAACAAACGATGGTTTAGACACTACTAAAAAATAAGGAATTTTAATGATTAACTTAGATCCAATTATTGAAAACTACTCAAATAGTAATGTTGAAGGAAATATAATTAAAAGCTTTTCTTCTGTTAAAGATGAATATTTAGCACTCAAAAATGGCGTGGGAGTTAAAATATGTTACTTACATGCAAAACTTAATTTAACCGGTGCTGAAGTTATTGATTACATTAATAGGATATCGACCAATTCAGTTGGAAAAATAAAGGATTTTGAACATCTTAATACTTTGTTTACTAATGAAAAAGGCAGGCTGATTGATAGAACTACTCTAATAAAATTTCCAGACCATAATTTGTTGGTAGGTGGTTTTATTCCTGATAAAAAATTAAGAATTTGGTTTGAAAGATATATTATTAATGAAGATATTTTAGTTGATGATGTTACCGATAAGATGGTAATTCTTGAATTAATAGGTAAACAAACTGAATCGTTTTTGAATCTTCTATTAGATGATTCCTTTGCTTCATTGAGCGATAATAATGTGCTCAGATATAAAATAGAAGACTTAGAGTTTTATTTATTAAGACTTAAAGAAAATGAAAGATACAACAAATATTGGTTGATTTTTGAATCCGACGACATTAAAGCTATTCACGATTTTATTTTAGATAATAAAAGCTTTTATGATTTGCAATTTGTTGGCGAAGATGCTTATAATATTTTTAGAGTAGAAAATGGAATTCCTGCAACACCTAACGAAATTAGTTTTAGAACCAATCCGCATGAATTAAAATTATTGCACGAAGTTGATTTCCATAAAGGTTGTTATATTGGGCAGGAAGTTATTGCAAGGTTGGATACTTACGATAAAGTTCAAAGGTATTTAACTGCAATTCTTTTTGAGGCTGATGCCGATTTTAGCGAAGTTACCGAAGAACTTAATATCTTTAACGAAGATAAAAAGGAAATTGGATATATTACAAGTCTTGTTAAATCAGAACAGTATGGAAAATATGCTGCGTTAGGATTTGTTAAAAAAGATTATGCTGAAATAGGCAATAAATACGATGTAATTATTAATAATAAGGTGGTAACAAAAGCTGTTATTACAGAGATACCAATAAAATATGAAAATATATACAAAAACAGGGGATAAAGGACAAACCTCATTGTTTGGTGGTCAAAGAGTTTGGAAAGATGATTTAAGAATTTCTTCTTATGGAACTATTGACGAACTTAACTCGATGATTGGTTTAACAATAACTGAAGTGGTTTATGAGGAGATTCTTGTTGTATTAAAAAGAATACAAAACAGGCTTTTTACAGTTGGAGCAGATTTAGCAACTCCATTTGAAAAGAGTTTACACATAGATAGAGTTGACGAAAAGTATATTTCAGAATCGGAAAAAGATATCGACTACTTTAGCACCAAAATACCGGAGTTGAGACAGTTTATTTTGCCGGGTGGTACTAAATGTGCCGCTCTGTTAAATTTATGCCGTACAATTTGTCGCAGAGCTGAACGTAATGTTATTACTTTAAGCAAAAGTGAAGAAATAAATTACAATGTTGTGATTTATTTAAACCGACTTTCCGATTTATTTTTTGTTATGGCAAGATTTGATAATTATGTTAATAATGTACCAGATGTAAATTGGGATAAAAACTTATAGGAACATAATTTAGCTTAATGTGTATAACTAATATTGAGTTGCTTAAATATTGATTTTTGCATAATAATTTAGTATATTTGTACTATAAATTAACTTTTGTTCTTGTAAAAATATTGTTAATGGAACTCCCATAAAATATAATTGGGGGTGAAATTGGCTTCGACGGGGTTAATAGATCTTTGAATAGCGCACCGTGTTTACTGGAGACACGTTAAACGCCGGTAAAAAAAATGAAATGACGAATATAATTTCGCTTTAGCTGCTTAATTTTAATTAACAGCCGTTTGTATTAACTACTTGTGCCGGGTTATTACAAACGCCGTTTAGGCACAATAGTTTGGTAGAGATCTTGAGTATACCAAATTAAATTAATCAAGATAGCCCGAGTAAACTCTGTCTACCGAGGTTACAAAGGCGAAACAAAAATAGATAGACTATGTGTGTAGAAGTTCACTGGTGTATAATTTCGGACGCGGGTTCGACTCCCGCCACCTCCACCACTTAATTAGTGTTGCGGAATTAATAATTCTGAGATAGTTAAAATTTATGAAAAACAGAAATTCTAAACAGGGAAAATCGAGCAAAGGGTTCAACTCTTTTTCTTCTCTCAAAAACATTCTTGTTGCTGTTAATCAGTCTATGGAAATTGAAGGTTGTAAACCATCTAATGATAGGCAAGTTATTAAACAAGCAAAAGCTTTTGTTTTTGAAAAATAATGTCTAAATACTTATATCCCAAGGAATACTTAATTTATTATCCCGGAACCGACGTTCCGAGAAATAAAAAGGGGATAAAAAACACTTCCATACTTCAAGTTTATGATAAAGCTCTTTTATTAAAAGCATATTATGTTTTTAATAAACTACTTACCAAAACAACTAAATTTGACCAGAAATATTTTATTAACCTACATAAAACCGCTTTTCAAAGAATGTACTATTTTGCCGGTGAGTTTAGAAACCAAGATGTAAGTAAAGGGAATACTGTATTTTGTAAGGCTAAATTTATTCACCAACACATTGATGAATTATTCATTAAACTTAAAGAAGAAAACTACTTAAAAAATTATAAAAATTCATCGCCTGAAAGCTTTGCTGAGCGAATAGCTTTTTATATGGGTGAGATAATTGCCATTCATCCGTTTTGGGAGTTTAATGGTAGAATAACACGTATGTTTTTTGATTTAATTGCCGTTTATAATGGGTATAATTATATTGATTATTCGGCTTATAAGTATTCTGGTGATGAAAACCCTTTTATTCAAGCAAGTATATTATGTGTTCAACAAGGGGATGATACTATGCTTAAAGAAATTGTTTTAGCAGGGTTATTAAAAAAATGAATATTTTTGCTTTATTTTTTGGTTTATTAACAAAAAAAATGCATAAATACTAAAATTTATATATAAACTCATTAAAACATTATACAAATTTGTTGTTTACTTTTGTATATTAATGAGGAAATAATATATTTATTTTTTAGAGGTGCAAAAATGTCAAAGAAGTGGTCAGTTTTTGGTTTGTTTGCTTTATCTTTTCTTTTTTCTCCATATATTTATTCCCAGCCTTTTCAATTAGACACTTGTTATATGCCTTTAGCAATAGGTAGTAAGTGGATTTTTACTTCATCCACAACAGAATCATTTGCCGGTACTTATGTGTATAGTCAAGGTGTTAAAATTATTGAAATAACTCAATCAAAAATTGTAAATGGTAAAGAATATTTTTATTTTATTGATAGATGGGTACGTTATGATAAAGATAGCCTTACGGCTTATTCTTTAACTGATACTTTAGGTAATGAAAAATTATATTGTGATTTTAGATACCTGCATAATCAGGCTTATCCTGGTTATGCAGAACCACCTAATGTAAAAAAATGTATTGTTGATACAATTAGTGTTCTAGATTCTCTTTGTTATGTAAAAGGATATTTTTACCATGCTTATATTGCGGGGCAATATGTTTCGTATCTTTACGCAAATAATTTAGGGTTAAGTTATTATTACACTTCTTCTGGGCAGGGTGCTTCAGGGTATTATACTAAGTATTACTTAGTTGGTGTTTATAATGCTGATCCGAGTTTGGGAATTTCAAAACAAGATAATTCCGTACCTGTTATTTCTGATCCATCCTTTACAATTACAAGCATAAATGATTTAAATATTTATGTTGAAGTTAAACACAAATATTCCGCTGAAACAATTCCAAGATATCATGGTACTCCATATACAGCATACGGTTGCTGTTTCATAGATTCAGTTTATATGGATTATTTCTATTGTAAGGGTATAGATACAATAAGAGGGGATAGAGTTGTGTTAGATGAAAGTACAGAAATTAAATTTACCAAAGAGATTGATTGGCGTGATGATTTAATTGCTGATGGTTATCAAATATTTTATAAAATAACTGCCAAAGATATTAATATATTTCCACACTATACCACATACCCTGCTCAAGGTTACTTGGAAATGAATTACAACTTAGACAAACCTCTTACTCTTTACCCATTAGCCCCAAATGACATGTGGATTTATAAAAAAACAATGCCGTTTTATGGAACCAATGAATATTTAACAATGGCAGTAAAAGGGGATACAATATTATCAAATGGTTTGAGATATTATAAAGTTTTATTTGATGGACAATCGTTTTATCAAAGAATTGATTCTACAACAGGGTTTGTATACCAAGTTGATAATGCGAACAATAAAACTGTAAGTGAACATAAAAAAGAATTTTTAGCCGCTTCAATTAATAGTACTGCATCCATTAACAATTTTGGGATACAGAGCATTTTTATTTGTTCAAGTATTAGTAATAACACACTTTTGGGATTAAATAGTAGCTGCAAAACATATTGTCAACAACAGTACACAAATAATACATATACACTTAAGGAAGGATTAGGACTTACTTATGCAAATGTTTATGAAAATGGCAGTGCAATAACTCATGGTATTTATGAACTAAAGGCTGCAAGAATAAATGGTATTTCTTATGGTGATACAACATTGTTTGTAGATGTTAAAGATGAAAATATTAAACAACCTGAAACTTTTTCTTTATCTCAAAACTACCCTAATCCTTTCAATCCAAACACTACAATAGAATATTCAATTCCTGAAGGTGGATTAGTAGAACTAAAAGTATTTGATGTTTTAGGAAGGGAAATAAAAACATTAATAAATGGTTTTGTTGAAGTAGGCAATCATTCAGTAAACTTTAATGCAAGCAATTTGAGTAGTGGTGTATATTTTTACTCAATTAAATATGCTGGTAAAAATACTATTACAAAGAAGATGTTGTTAACTAAATAAATGTATTAAATAGTTTATAAATTATTTAAAGTTTTGTTAATTTTAATAAATATTTAGGGGTGCAAAAATGTTAAAGAAGTGGTCAGTTTTTGGTTTGTTTATTTTATCTATTCTTTTTTCTCCATATATTTATTCCCAGCCTTTTCAATTAGACACTTGTTATATGCCTTTAGCAATAGGTAGTAAGTGGATTTTTACTTCATCCACAACAGAATCATTTTCCGGTACTCATGTGTATTGTCGAGGTATTGAAATTATAGAAATAACTCAATCAAAAATAGTAAATGGTAAAGAATACTTTTATTATATTGATAGATGGGTACGTTATGACAAAGATAGTTTAGCCTCTTATTCGTTATCAGATACTTTGGGCAACGAGCAATTATATTGTGATTTTAGATATATTGATGGGCAGGCATATCCGGGGTTATCTCAACTACCAATCTTAAAAAAATGTATTGTCGATACAATGACCATAATGGATTCATTGTTTAACTTGAAGGGATATTACTATTCAAATTATTTCGATGAAAATTCGGTTAAATATCTTTATTCTAACAATATTGGGTTAAGTTATCATTATGTTTCTGGAGGACATGGTGCTTCAGGGTATTGTACTAAGTGTTACTTAGTTGGTGTTTATAATGCTGATCCGAGTTTGGGAATTTCAAAACAAGATAATTCCACACCTGTTATTTCTGAGCCGTCCTTTACAATTACAAGTATAAATGATTTAAATATTTATGTGGAAGTTAAACACAAATATTCTTCAGAGACAATTCACAGATATAATGGTACTCCATTTACTGCATACGGTTGTTGTTTTATAGATTCAGTTTATATGGATTATTTCTATTGTAAGGGGATAGATACAATAAGAGGGGATAGAATTGTGTTAGATGAAAGTACGGAAATTAAATTTACCAAAAAGATTGATTGGCGTGATGATTTAATTGCTGATGGTTATCAAATATTTTATAAAATAACTGCCAAAGATATTAATATATTTCCTCATTATACTACATACCCTGCTGAAGGTTACCTGGAAATGAATTACAACTTAGACAAGCCACTTGCTTTATATCCGTTAGCAAAAAATAATATGTGGATTTATAAAAAAACCACTCCAATTAATGCCGCTACAAAGTATTTAACAATGGCGGTTGAGGGGGATACAATACTATCAAATGGTTTGAGATATTATAAAGTTTTATTTGATGGACAATCGTTTTATCAAAGAATTGATTCTACAACAGGGTTTGTATACCAAGTTGATAATGCTAACAATAAAACTGTAAGTGAACATAAAAAAGAATTTTTAGCCGCTTCAATTAATAGTACTGCATCCATTAACAATTTTGGGATACAGAGCATTTTTATTTGTTCAAGCATTAGTAATAACACACTTTTGGGATTAAATAGTAGCTGCAAAACATATTGTCAACAACAGTACACAAATAATACATATACACTTAAGGAAGGATTAGGACTTACTTATGCAAATGTTTATGAAAATGGCAGTGCAATAACTCATGGTATTTATGAACTAAAGGCTACAAGAATTAATGGTATTTCTTATGGTGATACTACATTGTTTGTAGATGTTAAAGAAGAAAATATTTCTCAACCTGCAACATTTGCTCTTTCTCAAAACTACCCAAATCCATTTAATCCAAATACTACAATTCAGTATTCAATTCCTGAAAGTGGAATGGTAGAACTAAAAGTATATGATGTTTTAGGAAGGGAAGTAAAAACATTAATAAATGGTTTTGTTGAAGTAGGCAATCATTCAGTAAACTTTAATGCAAGTAACTTGAGTAGTGGAGTATATTTTTACTCAATTAAATATGCTGGTAAAAATACAATAACAAAGAAGATGGTGTTAACTAAATAGAGTAATGATAATTGAAACTTTATTTTATTTGGATTAAATTTCAAGTGATGAGAATCATAATTGTTATTTAATTCTATTCGATTGTGATTAAAAACATATTATATTGAAGTAAGAAGACTATATTAGAGAAGCGTTTTAATCTTTATATGAATAAACAATTGTCTAATATAATTTTGGAGCAACAATGGAAAAGAAGGTTTTATTTTTAGTTTTGATGTTGTTAAGTATAGTTTTTTGTACAAAAGCATACTCACAGGCTACTCCATCTGATTCTTGTTATATGCCTTTGGCTATAGGGAATAAATGGGTGTTTTCCGGCGACATACGAGCCGTAAATTATGCGTCAGTTCATGAGCTAAAAGGACTTAAGATTATTGAGATTAAAGAATCAAAAATTGTCAACGGAAAAGAATATTTCCACTTCTTAAATAAATGGATTCGATATGATAATGAACATCTTGTTGCTTATTCATTGAAGGATGATTTGGGGACTGAGAGTGTCTTTTGTGCTTTTAATTATGCTAATGCACAGGTTTATCCTGGGAATCCATATCAAGTTGGCTTTACTAAAATAACGAGTATTTTGGATACAGTTGTTTACCTTAGAGGTTTTATAGCTGACAGTCTTGGTAATCATAGTTCTTTCCTTTTTTCAAGCCGTTTTGGATTGAGCTATATGGGATATTCCTCCACAAATTTTGCACAAGCATCTTACTATAAAGAAGCGTATTCTCTTGTTGGAGTCTACATGGCAGATCCAAATTTAGGAATATCCAAGCAAATTAATATAGCTCCAACTTTTTCAGAGCCTTTCTTCTCTGCAAATCGAGAAGGCAAACTTAGTATTTATATTGTAGTTGACCACCCATATTCAGATGAAGATAGCGTAAATTACTTTGAATTTCCGTATAAAACCTCACCAAGTTGCTTTATTGATTCTGTTGATATGGAATATTTTTATTTTAATGGAGTTGATACTGTTGAGCGAGGCAAAGTTAATCTAAAACGATCATCAGCAATAAGATATGCAGGTAATATTAATTATAGAGAAGATCTCGTTTCTGATGGATATAAATTATACTATAAATTTTTTGCCAAAGATAAAAATGCAATACCACACCGGACAATTTATCCGAATGATGGATATCTTGAAATGTCAATTCATAAAGAGGATCCTTATAAGCTTTACCCTTTAGCAAAATCTAATGTATGGGTATACTTTAAAAGTGGAAATGGTGTTGCAAAATATATAACAATTGAAGTTAAAGATGACACTCTACTTTCGAATGGAATTAATTATTTTAAGGTTCTGTATGATGGAGTTGTTAATTATGAAAGAATTGATTCTGCTACTGGATTATTAATTCAAGCTATAAAACAAACAGATGGCTCTATTAAAGAAAATGTATTAGAGAACTTAGCTGTTTCTGCCAGTTCTGATGTTTATTTTAATAATTTTGGTATTGCAGATTCATTCATCTGCTCAAGAAATAATCCAACTACATTTTGGGGGCTTACTACTCCTACAAAACTCTTTTATCTTAAGGGCTATTCGATTGGGTGGTATACACGGGTTGAAGGATTAGGATTGACAATGATGAAACATTACAAAAAAACAGATCCTAACTATGTCTTGCAATACAAGCTTTCTGCAGCAAGAATAAATGGTATAGTTTATGGGAATCACTCATTAATAACTTCTGTTGAAGATAAAAATATTAATCAACCAATAACTTTTTCTTTATCTCAAAACTACCCAAATCCTTTCAATCCAAACACGACTATTGAATACTCAATTCCTGAAAGTGGAATGGTGGAACTAAAAGTATTTGATGTTTTAGGAAGGGAAGTAAAAACATTAATAAATGGTTTTGTTGAAGTAGGCAATCATTCAGTAAACTTTAATGCAAGCAATTTGAGTAGTGGAGTATATTTTTATTCAATTAAATATGCTGGTAAAAATACTATTACAAAGAAGATGTTGTTAACTAAATAAATGTATTAAATAGTTTATAAATTATTTAAAGTTTTGTTAATTTTAATAAATATTTAGAGGAGTAAAAATGTCAAAGAAGTGGTCAGTTTTTGGTTTATATCTTTTATCTTTTCTTGTTCCTCTAAATATTTATTCACAGCCAAATCAATTAGATACATGTTATATGCCGTTGGCTGTTGGGAATAAGTGGGTTTATTTCGAAGATAATATGGTGTATCATCCCATTTATTTTGGAAACACATTTGACGTTCCTAACAAAGGACTTTCAATTATTGAAATTACAAAAAGCAAAGTTGTTAATAATAAAACTTATTATTTTTTCAATAATAGTTGGGTTAGGTACGATAAAGAAGAAAAAAAAGCTTATACTCTAATTTCTAATGAAGTATTATATATGGATTTTAAGGCAACTTCAGGTCAAACATATTCAGGTTCTTTGGGAGAAGGCCAAACCAGGTTATATGAAGTTGATATACTGGGAGAGAATTATCCCGGAACTGGAGTTGAAGTGGGTACACTATTATATCATGGTATATTAACTAACTATGCTTTTGTAAATAATTATGGACTTGCGTATCAAAAAATTGCAGGAGTTGGTCCTAATTCAGTTGGTGTAATAACTAATAGCCATCTTATTGGATTTTATTCAGCCGATTCTACTCTTGGAATAAGTTTTCAAGATTCAGCTCATGCGATAATTTCTAATCCTAAATTTAAATTATCAGCACAAGGAAAAATAGATTTTTATGTTGAAATTGATCATAAGTACTCAATAGAAACAATACACAATTATAATGGTTCTCTTCACATTGCCCAAGGAGTAAGTTTTATTAATACGGCTTACATTGACTATTTCTGTTATAAAGGGAATGATACTATCAGTTTCCCTCAAATATTACTTAGTGATAGTACTGAAACAAAGTTTAAAACTAACTTTGAATTTCCGTTAGAACTTTTAGCCAAAGGCTATAAATTCAAATATAAAATAGTTGCTAAAGATAAATCGCCAGTTCCAATCTATTCATACTATCCGAAATCCGGTTATACTGAAATGGAAATCGATTTTGGTAAGACATTTGCGTTTTATCCATTTGAAAATAATAATTTATGGATTTACAGAAAGAAAAATGATGCGATAGGAATTAATGAATTAGTTAAACTATCTATTGATGGCGATACAGTTCTTTCTAATGGATTGAAATATAAAATATTTAATTTTAATGGGGAAAAATCATTTGAAAGATTAGATTCTGCAGCCGGAATAGTTTATAGTGTTAGTAATATAAATAATGGAGAAATAGATGAAGTACCTAAATGGATTTTAACACTACCACTCCATTCGACTTTTTATAGCAATAATATAAAAATGCAAGATTCAATTACTTATTCTAATAATATAAATTCAATGCTTTTTGGAATTGAAACAAACGAGAGAACATACACAAAGGGAAAATATCCTCAAGCCATTTTTAAATTAAATGTAAATATAGGTTTAACATATTTATACATGTTAGAAAAATTTGATGGAATACCTTTTTTTATAGATTACAAAATAGAGGCTGCTAAAATTAACGGTGTTGTTTTTGGGGATTCAACTTTAATTATACAATTTGAAGATGAATTAAAACCAACGGTTGAAGCATTTTCACTTTCTCAAAACTACCCAAATCCATTCAATCCAAATACTACAATTCAGTATTCAATCCCTGAAAGTGGTAATGTTGAATTAAAAGTATTTGATGTTTTAGGTAGAGAAGTAAAAACTTTAATTAATGGTAATGTTGAAGCAGGCAATCATTCGGTAAATTTTAATGCAAGCAATTTGAGTAGTGGAGTATATTTTTATTCAATAAAATATGCTGGTAAAAATACTATTACAAAGAAGATGTTGTTGACGAAATAATACGCAAAGCAATCATTCCATTGCTGCCGAAAATAGAATATTATAATTCCAAAATCACAAGTATATTGTGATGCAAATCATGTGTGGGATTGTAGTGTTAGTGATTGTGTCCTTTATCATATTTAATTTAAGAAGTAATGTTTAATTTTGTATAAGTTTTAGTTGTAAAAATAATTTTAATTATGAGGTTAATAATGGTAAAGAAGGTCTTTTTTTTAGTTTGTATAATAAGCATGGCTGTTAGCTCAAACATATATTCACAGCAAAACAAAGCAGATTCTTGCTATTTACCTTTAGCAATAGGTAGTAAATGGGTATTTGCTGGAAATATTAAGGCAACTATATTTGCATCAAGCCATAACTATAAGGGGATTAAGGTTATTGAAATTAAAGAATCAAAACTTGTTAGCGGAAAAGAATATTATTACTTCCTAAATAAATGGATTAGGTATGATGGAGAGCATTCTATTGCTTATACATTGATAGATGATTTGGGAAATGAAGAAATTTATTGTGATTTTAATCTATCGCATTTGCAATATTACCCTGATAATTCAAATAAGCAATCCTATATAGGTTCGATGAATATTATGGATTCAGTTGTTTATCTTAAAGGTTATATTGCTGATAGTAGTGGTAATAAAACTAAAACACTCTTCTCAAATAATTTTGGTTTAAACTATTTTGGTTTTACATCTGAATATTTGCCTCAAGCATGTCAATATGTTGAGAATTATTTTTTAGTGGGAGTGTACAACGCTAATGCAAGCATCGGTAAATCAAAGCAACTTAATATAACGCCAACTTTTAAGGAGCCTTATTTTACGGTTAATAAGGAGAACAAGTTAAGTATTTATATTGAAGTATCTCATCCTTATTCTTGCGAAGAAAGTTTGTCCTATTATGCATTCCCTTATACTGTTAAAGCTTGTAGTTTTATTGACTCTGTTAAAATGGATTATTTTTATTGTAACGGGGTGGATACAATTCGATGTGATAAAATTGAACTAACTCAATCAACTACTATAAGATATGTGGCTTGTGTTGATTATCGTAACGATCTTATATCTAATGGATATAAAATTTATTACAAAATAACCGCGAAAGATATAAATGTTTTTCCTCAAGAAAGTTCTTTCCCAGTTGATGGATATAATGAATTATCTGCTAATGTTGAAAATCCATTTGCTTTTAATCCACTTGTCAATTCTAATATGTGGGTTTACCATAAAAACTCTAATAGGGGATATCAAAAAATAATCATTGAAGTTAAAAATGATACACTACTTTCAAACGGATTGAAGTATTCAAAAGTGCTTTATGATGGAGTTGCTTCGTATGAAAGAATTGATTCAGTTACCGGATTTTTAATTCAAGCCGTTAAACAAACAAATGGTTCAATTAAAGAAATTAAGAAGGAGCATTTAGATGCTTCAGTAACCTCTGATGTATACTTTAATAACTTTGGTATTGCTGACACATTTATTTGCTCAAGAATTCATCAAACAACAACATTTGGATTAACTGCACCTACACAAGTCTTTTATCTAAAAAGTAATACGGAAGCTATTTGTTATCGTGTTGAAGGATTGGGACTAACTTATGCCTCACACTTAAAAAAAGAAGATCCAGATTATTATCTTAGATATAATCTTGCAGCAGCAAGAATAAATGGAGTTGTTTATGGGGAGCAATCATTAATTACTTCTGTTGAAGAAGAAAAACTTAATCAACCTACAACAATTTCTTTATCTCAAAACTACCCAAATCCATTTAATCCAAATACAACTATTGAATATTCAATTCCGGAAGGTGGAATGGTGGAACTAAAAGTATTTGATGTTTTAGGAAGGGAGGTTAATACTTTAGTAAATGGATATGTTCAATCAGGAAGTCATTCAGTTAACTTTAATGCAAGCAATTTGAGTAGTGGAGTATATTTTTATTCAATAAAATATGCAGGGAAAAATACTATAACTAAAAAGATGGTGTTAACCAAGTAATATTTTGGTTTATATTTTAATTTTACTTAAACGCTCGTTAACCCGAGCGTTTTTTATAGGTGAAACAAACTGAAATGGTTAGGAGAACATAATTATAAAATATAAAATAGATCTCGATTATTTTTATAAAATTTAGTATACTAAGCAGTAATTTATTTTATTTTGGGGAATTATTATGGATGAAAAATATTATTTACTTAAGATTCAACTACTTGAGATTAAACCTATAATTTGGCGGGAGTTTTTTGTTCCTGCAAGCATTAGTTTAGATCGCCTACATGAAGTTATACAAGACGTTATGGGGTGGGCTAATTATCACCTTTATGAATTTGAAATTAATGGTACAATATATACTGAAGAGCCTGAATCACCTGAAGAAGGTCTCAAAAGCAAGAAATATAAACTTGGAGATCTTGTTTCTGCTAAAGGGGAAAAATTTAAATATACTTATGATTTTGGAGATAACTGGGTGCATTTAATTGAGCTTATAGACTGTATTGATATGGTGCCTGATCCAAAATCTCCTGTACGCTGTCTTGCCGGAAAAAGAGCTTGTCCCCCCGAAGATGTTGGTGGACCTTGGGGGTACAAAGAATTTCTTGGAATTTTGAAAAATCCAAATCATGAAGAATATGAGGAAGTTGTAGACTGGGCAGGTGGAGATTTTGATAGTGAAAGGTTTGTACTTGATTGGATTAATGAAGAACTTGAAAAATATAGATTCAATACTCGAAAAAAGAAAAAATCAAACGAATAATACATTTTCCTAAAAACACTTTTTTAGGAATGATTAAGCGAGGCTGTATCAAAAGTCTTTTAATACTGCTTTTAGACAACACACTCACCTCGACTTAGCAAACACCGCTAAGTAAACCGATCTCCTTCTCTCGCCAGCGAAAGAGAGGAAATATTTTATCTGCGATAATTCGATTGCAAGCAAAATAATAGTAACACATTATCATAACACATTATATTATATGCCGATACGGCTACACATTCCCCTTCTATTTTCAAGAGAAGGGGCTGGGGGATGAGTTTGTCAACATGCAAACGTGGGTATTGTTAATAAATTGTATAATTCATTATAGACCTCATAACTATCTATCCTCATACTTTTGATACAGCCTCGCTTAATTATTAGGTAAATATTTTGCTAAATACTCTTTATAGTTTTATATATTAATAACTTAACTTTGAATACTTAATAATTATAACCAACCTCACCAATTTTAAAAGCATTATTTTTGTTTTAAAACGATTACAAATTGGCTTTTTTGCAAAAAAACCATTACAAAACTCGGTTATTATGAAAAAACTATTACTTTTTGTAAAAATACTCTGAAATTGAAACCAAAAATATTCTATTTTACTTTCACACTTTCTCAAAAGCATTTATAAATTTTGTGATTCTTGCTTTATCCAATGGATTTTGCCACTTGCCTTCTTCTTTGAAATAAGAACCAATTATAAAGGCATCACAGTAATTTTTGTAGTTGGCAATATTTTCGGCAGTAATTCCGGAACCGGCTAAAACAGGAATTGAAACCTTAGCTTTAACTTGCTCAAGTTCTTTAATGCTTGGTTCTGCACCTGTACTGCTGCCTGTAACAATAACTCCGTCGCTTAGGAAAAATTCAGCAGCTTTAGCAGTTTCTGCAATATCTGTATCAGCAGTAATTGAGTGACTGCTATGTTTCTTTTTTATATCAGTAAAAACCATAACATTATCGGCACCAATTTGTTTACGATAACGTAATAATTCTCCTGCATCAGAGTTAAATGTTCCTTCATCTGCAACATGAGCAAAAACAAATCCTTCAGCACGAATAAAATCGCTTCCAGATGCATAAGCTGCGCTAATTGCTTCTTTGTTTGCACCGGCAAGTATTTGTATTCCTAAAGGAACTGTAAAATTGTTTTTTAGCTCGTACATAATTATGCTCATTGCCGCTACAATTTCACTTCCTACTTTTCTATTCAAATAAGGTACGTCGTGCATGTTTTCTATCATCAAAACAGGAATTCCTAAACTTATATAAGTTTCGGCTTCTTTAACAGCTTTTTCAATAATTGCTTTAATGTTACCTTTATATTTTGGTGTTCCCGGAAGTGCATCTACATGAATCATTCCGATTATTGGTTTTTCAATGTTAAATAGTTTCATTTCTACCTTTCTTAATATTTCTTTTAGTTAAATATAACTAACTTTACATTCTTATTAAATAAATAACCTCTTTTTATTATAATAATAATAAAGTTTATTTAATAATTCATTTATTTAATAATACTTGCTTAAATACCCATTTTTAATTTTGGATTGATTTTTGATGTGTATTAATGAATGTTAGAATTAATAAAAGATGGAAAATTGATATATGCTTAAAAAGGTTACTACAAAACTTGTATTATTCTTAATAATTGGAATTATAGCTTTTTCAGATATTTATTCAGAAGGTTTTTTAAAGCGTTCCGGCAAAAATATTGTTGATGGGAATGGAACCCCTATTATGTTGCGAGGAATGGGTTTAGGTGGTTGGCTTGTGCCGGAAGGCTACATGCTTCAAACATCTTCTTTTGCTAATGCAGCATGGCAGTTTAGACAAAAAATTCAAGATTTAATTGGTGAACAAAAAACGAATGAATTCTTTCAACTTTATAGAAAAAACTTTGTAACAAGAAAAGATGTTCAAAAAATGAAAGAATGGGGTTTTAACTCAATTCGACTTCCTATGCATTATAACTTATTAACTCCATTAGATCAACCATTTTCGTATAGTGAGGAAGGATTTGCAATAATAGATAGTTTATTACAATGGTGTAAAGAAAGTGAAATTTATTTAATTTTAGATTTACATGCAGCCCCCGGAGGTCAAAGTAGAGATAATATTGCTGATTACAATCCAGCCTATCCTCCTTTGTGGGAAGACGAAGTTGCTAAATTACGTACTATTTATTTGTGGAAAACAATTGCAACACGTTATGCAAATGAACCCTGGATTGGTGGATATGATTTAATAAATGAGACTGCATACGATTTTGGCTCAGTAGGTAACCAGCCTTTGCGTGATTTATTTGTTCAAATTACTAATGAGATTAGACTTGTTGACCAAAACCATATACTATTTATTGAAGGAAATTGGTATGCTACAAGTTTTGGGGAATTAACTCCTGCTTGGGATGAGAATATGGCTTATAGTTTTCACAAATATTGGAATACTACTGATTATGGGACTATTGGATATTTAGTTAATATACGAAACTCAACCAATTGTCCTTTGTGGTTAGGTGAATCCGGTGAAAATTCTAATCAATGGTTTACAGACTGCATAAAATTGATGGAGACTAATAACATTGGCTGGGCATGGTGGACAATTAAAAAAGTTGAAGGTGGCAACAGTTTAATGTATGTTAAAAAACCGGCTGAATATGATTATTTATTAAGATATTGGAGTGGTAATGCTTCAAAACCAACTGTTGAATATACAGTTAATGCCTTAAATAAATTTGCCGAAGCATTAAAGTTTGAAAATTGTATTGTAAATGAAGGTGTAATTGATGCAATGTTTAGACAAGTTACAACAACTACAACGTTGCCTTTTGGTTTAAATCAACTTCCTGGAATGTTATATGCTCCAAATTATGACTATGGTCAAAATTTGTTTGCATACAAAGATAACGACTTTCAAAACAATAATAATGGTGGTGTTTGGAATTCCGGTTATGCTTATAGAAATGATGGCGTTGATATTGAAAAATGTACAGACGCACAATCAAATGGTTATAATGTTGGCTGGATAGAAACAGGTGAGTATATTAATTTTACTGTAAATATTGCAGCAACAGGATTATACAAAGTTACTTTTAGAGTTGCAGCAAATGCAGCAAATGGTAAAATTTTAATGCGTTTGGATAATCAAAATATTGGAAGTTTAGTGGATATTCCTGCTACCGGTGGGTGGACAACTTGGCGTGATGTTGTAGTTCAAAATATTCCTTTAATTCAAGGAGCACATACATTACAATTTAACTTTTTTAATGGTGGATTTAATTTGGCAAGTATGAAAGTTGACCTTGTTACTGTTGCTGTTGATGAGGAAAATAACCAACCTAATGAGTTTGGCTTGGAACAAAATTATCCTAATCCGTTTAATCCTGAAACAACAATTAAATATTCAATTGAGTCTAATCAAAACGTTAAACTTAATGTTTACGATGTATTGGGTAATGAAATTGCTACTTTAGTTGATGAAAATCAATCAGCAGGGGAGCATGTTGTTAACTTTAACCCTAAGTCTTTGAATATTTCTCTTAGTAGTGGGGTTTATTTCTATAAATTATGTGCTGGAAATCACACTGCGGTAAAAAAGATGATCTTGATCAAATAAAATTAGAAAATAGTTTAGTACTTTAAACCTAAAATAATATTTTAATGTCTAATTTAAACCATTAGGCTAAAATTTGTTTTAGGTTTTTTTATATTAAAAGATGGAAGCGAAGATGACTATTAAGAAGAAAGGAAATTTGTATTATCTATACTCAGCTTTCTTTCTGGTTATTCTAATATTAGCTATGGGTTTTGGCAATGTCGAATTTCCTAATTCAATTAATACTTATTGTGAAGTATTTCCTGTAACAAAATGGGTGGTTTGTAAAGGAACAAATGGACAAATTACAAGTTCTGTTGTAGATTATTTTAGTGGGTTAAATACCAACTATAATATCTCTCAGTTCCAACGTGGGGAAACAATGTCTTTTTGTTTTGATACGAAACTACTGAAAAATCGATTCATTAAAAAAGGGGATACTATTGGGGCAACTTGTTCAAGCTATTTAAATGAAAAAATCATTTCATTGAATGGGGAGCTAAAATTAGCCGAAGCAGAACTTGAGGAAAACAAAGCAGGAGAAAAAACTCCACTTGTAGAAGAATATGAAAAAAGAATAAAATTATCAAAATTACAATTAGAGCAAGAAAAAATTAATTTCGATAGAATTGAAAAACTTCATGAAAAAGGATTTGTTTCGGAGGAAGAATTCTTAAACGAAAAAGCCAAAATATTTCAGCTCCAAACCGAAATTGAAATAAATCAATCTATATTAGACTCACGAAAATCCGGAGCCAAACCTCAAACCATTAACTACTTAGAAGAAAAAATAAAATCACACAAAAATAATATTGCCCAATTAGAAACTCATAAAAACAATCTATTAATTACTTCCCCTATTAGTGGTGAGGTGATACGTTCTTTTGCCCCAGATACACTATTGACTGTTATTAATAATGAACAAGTAGTGTTAAAATTTCCCATTAAACTTAATTTCTTGAACCAAATTAATGAAGGGGATGAATTGAAAATTATAATTAATAATGCAAATAAAGAATATTATGGTACAATTCTTTCTATTAGCAAAGAAGTTAAAGTACTTCATTATGAACAAGTTGTTTTTGCAGCTGTTTTAGTAAAAAATGATGATTTATTTTTAATCCCCGGAATGGTGTGCGAAAGTTCGATGGAAATAAGTAAAATAAACTTATTTGGATTAATTAAAAACTATATTACAAATTAGAATGAATGCAAGATTAGAATATAAATATTTGGTTCCCATTGATAAGATGGATTCGCTGAGAAATGATATGCTTCCTTTTATGGAATATGATTCTTTTGCCGAAAAAATGGAAAATAAAGAGTATATCTGCAGAAGTATTTATTGTGACAGTTATGACTTTAAATGCTATAATGAAAAAATAGATGGTAGCCGAAATAGAAAAAAATATAGAATACGTGGGTATAATTATTTGACAGACGATTCAAAGGTTTTCATTGAAATAAAACATAAAGATGAAAATATCATTTCGAAAGATAGGGGATTAGTTTATTATAATAAGTTGGGAAAATTATTTGGCGATTTTTATGATGGTTCGGTATTTGACTCTAACGAACGTGAACCTAAAAATAAAAAGAGTATTGATAAATTTATGTTTAGCTATTCTAAACGTAAACTATCCCCTCTATTATTAATTGTTTATGAAAGGGAAGCTTATCAGTGCAAATTTAATAGTTCGTTACGAATTACTTTTGATAAAAATTTACGTAGTTCTGTAGAACGATCTTTTTCCGGCTTGTTTTATGATGATAATTTAGTTTCATGTATGGATAATTTTTTTGTCTTGGAAGTAAAGTTTTATATGGTTATTCCTGCTTGGGTTCCAAGGGTGATAAATAAATATAATCTTCAAAGAACTTCTGTATCAAAATATGCTATTTGTTTTGATAAACATAAACAACAAATAAAATGAAAATGTTATGATTGAAAACCTTCACTCCGTTAATGTGTTTGCACCTACTGTTGCTGAAATTATTGTTAATTTGCTGCTCAGTTTAGCTTGTAGTTTTTTTATTACAATTATATATCGATTTAGTTATAAAGGTCCTGGGTTTAGTGATTCTTTTGTTAACTCTATTATGTTCTTATCGCTTATTACTACTTTAGTAATAATGGTTATTGGGAATAATTTGGCTCGAGCTTTTGGACTCGTAGGTGCTATGTCAATTATTCGATTCCGTACCGCAATAAAGGATACACTTGATATTGTATATATATTTTTTGGGTTAGCAGTAGGTATGTCGGTTGGGGTTGGTTACCATAAACTTGCAATTATTGGTTCTCTAATAATTGGCATAATTCTTTTTGCATTTAATAAGACAAATATTTTTACTTTCAGAAATGATCAATACTTGTTACAGTTTGTTGGTTTACTTGATTTGAAATCTGAAAATAAGTTGACATCTTTACTTGATAAATATTGTAATAAGTATAGTGTTATTAATATTAAATCTATTGGAAACACTTCAGAAGCTGAATACTCTTATTATGTATCTTTTAAAAGGAGTACGAAGCCAAATGAGTTTATTTCAAATATTTTGCAATTAGATAATGCAAAAAATGTTAACTTGTTTTTTGATGAAGAACGCGTTTAAATTATTTGGGGGAGCCAATGAAAAATGCTTTTGTGATTTTTATTTTAGTTGTTATTATTTATGGATGTGAATCAAGTACCGAATCTGAATATAATCCAGTATTAGTACAAGTTTCAAATATTTTGTTAACAATTGATGAACCATCCGGGATAGCAATTGATTCTACCGGTAAAAATTTATGGGTTGCTGGTGGGAGAGCTCAAAAAGTATATCAGATAAATACTTCAGGAGAAATTGTTACCACACTAAGTTATGAAGGAGATGATATTGAAGGGATTTATTATCAAGAAGCTGATTCTTCATTATGGGTTGTTGAAGAAAAGTTGAGAAAACTTGTTAAAATAGATTTAGAAGGGAATGTTTTAGCTACTTATACATTAAGTTTTGCAGGTGATGAGAACCATGGTTTTGAAGGTATTACAAAAAACGGAGCCGGAAATTTTGTAATCATTAATGAACAAAATCCTACTGCCATGCTTACCCTAAATTCTGATTTTTCAGTAGCTTCAATAGACACGTTAACATTGACAGAGGATTTATCGGATGTTACTTATTCAACCGAACAAGACTGTTATGTTTTTGTAAGTGATGAAAGTAAAGTTGTTTTTTGGTGGTCAGCAACAAAAGGAGTAATTAAAAAATTTACTGTTCCTTTTGACAAATATGAAGGAATCGCTTTAGATGAAAAAAACAGTTTGCTATATATTGTTAATGATGAATTAAATACAATGACAGTTTATAAAGTTGAATAAAAAAGGGGGCAAAAGCCCCCTGATAAATTTTACTTTTTAATAATGGCTTCTAATACTTTTTCTTTGCTCAATTCTTTTGTACAGAAGAACCAGTCATGACAAGTCATTTCATCTTTGCTTTCCATACGTTCTTTTGCAGTACCACAAGAACCGGCAGTAGGAACAATGACAGCATCGCCCGGTCTCCAATCTGCAGGAGTTGCAATTGAAAAAGCATCAGCAGTTTTTAATGCTTGAACTACTCTTAATAATTCATCGAAATTACGACCTAAACTTAATGGATAATAAATAACAGTACGGATTATTCCTTTAGGATCAATTACAAAAACGGCTCTAACTGCTTTAGTATTACTTTCGCCAGGTTGAATCATACCATATTTTTTAGCTACTTCCATCGTAATATCTTCAATTAAAGGAAACTTAACTTCAACATCTTTCATTCCTTTGTAATTGATTTTTTCTTTTATTGTTCTTAACCAAGCGATGTGGCTGTATAAACCATCTACAGAAAGACCAACTAATTTACAGTTTAATTCTGCAAATTTTTCTTCTAATGTAGCAAATGTCATAAATTCTGATGTACATACAGGAGTAAAATCAGCAGGATGGCTAAATAAAATTACCCAACTTCCGGTATAGTCAGCAGGGAAGTTAATTTCACCTTGAGTTGTTACAGCTTTAAATTCTGGAGCTTTTTCTCCAATACGTGGCATTGCAAATACTTCGTTGTTTTCCATTATTTCACCTATATAATTTGTTAATTGTTAAAATTAATTATTGTTGTCCGGGTTTTCCCGATGCAATTGTTTTGCTTCTTTCAATCGATTGTAATGCGAGATAATTATCTCCAAACTTTTGTAAATTTTCTAATTCAACATCATATTGGTCAAAATGTCTTTCTTCATCAGCAACTAAAGCTTCAAATAATTTTTTTGTTACTGAATCAGCATTTTGAGCACATTCATTTGCAAAAACATTGTAATCATGGGCACTCTGTTTTTCCATTTCTGCTGCCATGTCCAACATTTCTTTTACATTATGCACTTTTTTAACTTCTTCACTTGCTTTCATTTCAACATCGCCTTTTAAAAACAAAATTCTTTCAGCAAGCTGTTCAACGTGCATCATTTCTTCAATAGCGGTTCTTCTAAATAAATTTGCTAATAAATCAAAACCTTGGTCATCACAATGGAAGTGAAAATACATATACTGGTGAACTGCTGTTAATTCGTCTGCAACAGATTTGTTTAATAATTCAATGCTCTTTTCTTTCATCTTGTTCGTTCTCCTATATATTTAATAGCGGTAATTCACTCTTTCATTAGATAATATTTAGCTTTCACTTGTCAAAATTTCCAATTATCTGCAATTTAATATCTTTTACTTTAAAATTTGGAATATTCTTTCTATTAAAATAATTTTCTAAAATATTAGTTAATTCATCATCATAAAAATCTTCAATTCTGTTGGATTCAGAACAATATAAGTGGTGATGTTTTTCTGAAACAAAATCGTATCGCATAACATCGTGGGCTGTTACTACCTTTTCAATTATTCCTTTTTCTACAAACGAATCTAAAACATTGTAAACTGTCCCCATTGCAATATTTGGATGGCTTATTTTTATATAATCACAAATATTTTCAGCAGTAGGGTGATTATGTAAAGATATTATAGCATCTAATATTGCTAATCTCTGTGGCGTTACTTTTAAACCGTTTTTATTTATTAGTTCTGAAAGTGCTTGCATTTATAAAAATTCCTAAATAAGAATAATTCTTAATTAATACTTTATCTAATTTACAGATTTTATTTTAATTTGTCAAGTAAAACTTTATTATTTATAAATTATTTCTTGAGATAATATTTTATGTTGAGAATATTAGAAGTAATAATAAAAAAGGCTAAGTTAATAAACTTAGCCTTTTTTATTGTAAAAATGTATTTAAAGGTGCTATTTCTTATCGTACTCTTCTTTTGTAATAATTTTAATTTTGGCAAAGTCTTCTAATAAACTACCATTAATACTTCCTTTAGCAACTTTTTCTAAATCTGGTTCATTATTAGATCGCAAACTTGCTGCGACTGATATTCCTTTTGGAATATCCTTACCGGCTTTATCAACTGCCTTGAAGTATACAATTTGATTATATCTTTTCATTTTGGAATCTTCTTTCATCTTTAATACAAAGCCAAAATTAAATGCACCATTGGAATAAACAGTATCAAGAATAGCCTTTTCAATAGTAAAATCAGGATAATCTAAGTTCTCAAATTCAATAGTTTTGCCACAAATTTTTGAATCTTTAACTTTTTCAGCAAGTTCAGCTTCAAACTCTTTCTTGAATTTTTTTAATTCAACATTTAATTTCATGTAATCATCTTGAGACTCTGCATTGCTAAGATTTTCCTTTAATTCTGCAATTTTTAATTCGCCTTCTTTTATCATTGAAGGGAGTTCACCAAATAATTCATTGTCTTTCATTTCTACATCGACATTACTATCCCCGCCGCAATTACAAAAAACAACACTGATTACGATTAATCCTAAGAAAATTAGTATTTTCATTATTTTACCTCATTTTATTTATAAATTAATTTTGCTTTGAAAAAACAAAACAAAATCTTTATATTGACTAATTCTTTGTTGCTTTGTATTATTATCTCCTTCTTAAAAAGAATATAAGCATATAAAGTCCTACATACAAGAAGAAAACACATTAAAAAAATCAAATGTAATAGCAAAATAGAAATGTCACTGTTTCAGCAAAATAGAAATGTCATTAATGAAATTTACGAGAAAAATGATAGGGTCGTTCAAACTTTAAATTTCTATCCATTAGCATTTCTGTTTGTTTATATGCAGTTGAGGAAATTATCTGAATAATTTTTCTTAAATATTTTTTTGTAATTATGCTGAAATAGTTATAGAACTGCCCAAATACAATATCCTTATATTTAAAGGAAAAATAACCTTTCTCTTCTCCTCAGATTGACAATTAATAAAAAAGGCTAAGTTAATAAACTTAGCCTTTTTAGTGTAAAAAAAATACGGTCTTATTTCTTTTTATCGTACTCTTCTTTGGTGATAATTTTAATTTTAGTAAAGTCTTCTAATAAGTCAGCATCAAGAACACCTCTGGCTGAAATATCATCTCCAGGTTTAATGCTCAATCTGCTTCCAGCTGCAACTGTTATTGCTTTTGGAATATCTTGTCCGGCTTTATCTACAGCTTTGAAATATATAAATGGTGTATATCTTTGTTCTTTAACTGTTTCTTTAATCTTTAATAAAAATTCAAATTGAACTCTTCCATTATTATATACTGTGTCTATTTTTACATTTGAAATGGTAAAATCAGCATAGTCCAAGTTTTCAAATGGAGTATCTTTGTGACAGATATTCGATTCGCTAACTTTTTTTGCAATTTTGTCTTTAAATTCTTCCTTGTAAGTTTTTAATTCTGTTGCTAATTTCATATAATCTTCTTGTGTCTCAACCTTTTCAAGTTCAGATTCCAATTCATCAATTTTAATAGTGGCATCTTTTACCATTGAAGGAATTTCGCCAAGTAATTCATTACTTTTCATTTCTACATTGCTGCTGTTATCACCTCCACAGTTGTAAAAAGCAACACTAATTACAATAAATCCTAGCAAAATTAGTTTTCTCATTTTTTTTCCTCTTGTTAGTTTTTAAAAAAGACTTTGTTTGTAACAAAGCAAAGTATTTATGTTTAGTATTTATTTTTTCTTTTTGTGTAATGAATTATGATTTTTTACAAAGATAAAAAAAATTATAGAACCATAAAAATAAAAAAGGGAGTATTGTTGGATATGTTCTGTTTTGTGGGAATATTTTGATCTGTATCACATAAAAACTCAATTTGCGTAGAATATTACACAAATTGAGTTTTGTTAAAATTAATATTTTCTAAAAAATATAGTACCTTAATCCAAAATGAGTACTCATCCCTTCAAATTTACTTCTGGGATATCCAATAGCGGAATAATTATTCCCTGATGAATAAAAATTCTCTTTGGAATATGTGGCATTAACATATGCAGATAACGAGTTAATTACGACTAATGAACTTTGCAGAGAAAAAGAGTAATTTTCTAATGGTATTTCATCTTTAGGGTAAATACACTCGTAACCGGCTGTAATAACCGATGACCAACGATAATTATGATCAACTGAAAAATATAGAAAAGATGTAAAATGTGGGGCATTTAAAGGTTTATCGTGCATGTTTTTAATATAAGTTACAGTAGCAATAAATTGTTTATTAAAATCTATTGGATAAGCGTATTCTATTGATGCAAAAATATCATTGGTATTTGTAAAATCACCAAATCGGTTTTTATCAAAAAATGAAAGTGTGGTTCCAACTTTAAATTCATATCCAATTGCTCTTTCGCTGGTTTTATATATTGAGGAAGAAATTATCTGAATAATTTTTCCTAAATATTGTGGTTTTTTTGTTATCGTGCTGATATCGTTATAAAACTGTACATATGCATTATCCTTGTATTTCAAGGAATAATAACCTTTATCTTTTTTTTCAAGAACTTCTGCTAAATTGAAGAGTTCTGTTTCAGATAGATTTGCGTCTAATTCGTCATTTATTATGTAAGCTTGTGCAACAAATTTAACATTAACAATTCTTCCATATCCAACGCCCAAAGAAACAGCTTCGCTATTTTGATTTGTTTCGTCTTTAAAGTTATACAAAAGATTAATATTGGAAGTTAAAAAACCAAACAATCCGTATTTATCATTAAAGTATTGCTTTGATTGTGTATATAAATACAGAGAGCCTTGAGTATATTCATTAACATTTTCACCGGCATAATCAGCATGTGATGAAAAATTATAGTTTATTCTGCCGTTTCCATTAACAACGTGTTCTGAAAAATCACTTTGAATTAAATAATTTCCAAAAACTCCAAAATGAGAATTATAACTGGTGTTGTGTGCACCATCATCTAAGTAATTAGTTCTGTTAAATGCGAAAAAATCTTGTGCATCTAAATATAAATTATAACTTGAATAAGTTTTAATTCCATAATCTTTGAATAATTGAGTGGATTGAGCAAAAATAATTTGTGATAAGAATAAAACTAATAGAAATGTTTTTTTCATAAATACCCCTTTTTACCAAATTTTTAATTTAATTAATTAATTAATTTAAGTAATCGGGGATTATTTGTCAATAGAAAATTATGTACATAATTAAGTAAAAAAAATCCCCACAAATCGAGTGGGGATAAAAAATTAATTAAATATAATCTTTTAAAAATTAATTTAAACGTTTATGAGTATTATGGCTGTTAGTTGTAAAGTTTCTAACCTCATTTTCAAACAACTTAAATTGTAAAGTTAAATTATTTAAGTTTTCGGTAAGTTTACTCAAATCGTCAGTAGCAATAGCAATTTGGCGTATCCCATTAGCACTTTCTTGAGTAATAGAATTAATTCCATCAATACTTCTACTAATTTGTTCAGCAGCACTTGATTGTTCTTCAGTGGCAGCAGAAACTTGAGTAGCTAAGTCACTTACAGAAATAGTTTCAGTAACAATTAATTTAAGCGATTCAGCTACTTCATCAGTTAAACGTAATCCCTCTTTTACAGTCTTGTTTGCTGCAACCATAGATAAATTAGCATCATGAACTCCGGTTTGTATTGCCTTAATAGTTTCGGCAATCTCTTTTGTAGCTTTAGTAGTTCTTTCAGCAAGTTTTTTAACTTCATCGGCAACGACAGCAAAGCCACGCCCTTGTTCACCGGCACGTGCGGCTTCAATAGCGGCATTTAATGCTAAAAGATTTGTTTGATCGGCAATATCATTAATAACTTGTGTAATTTGGCCAATTTGATCTGTTTTTTGAGCCAAAGAAGCGATTATTGTACCTGTTTGATTTGAGGATTTTACAATTAAATCCATACCGGTTTTTGTTTCGTCAACTTTTTTAACACCGGATTTTGCATGGTTGGCTGTAGTATTAGTTTTTTCTGCAACTAATTTGGTATGATGAGCATTTTCCATAATTGTTTTTGTCATCTCTTCAACAGCAGAAGCCACTTCCGATGTTTGAGCAGATTGTTCTTGGGCACCGGAAGAAAGTTCTTCAATACTTGATGAAATTTGTGTGCTTGCACTTGAAGTGGCTTCAACTGATTCTTTAACCTTTAATAACATATCTCTAAAATTATTAACTACATAGTTAAAAGCTGAAAGCAATTTTGAAATTTCGTCGTTTTTATCAGAAAATTTTATTTTTACAGTCAAATCACCACTTGCAAATTTTTCAAGTTCAATTAGCAAATTATCTACATTGGTTTGTAGGTATTCTTTTTGCTCTTTAGAAATAATACTTAAAGTATTTGCTTCATTTGCGGATTTTTCAGCAATTTCTTTTTGGTGGTTAGATTCGTCAATTGCCGTTTTAATATTAAACAACATATTATTAAATGCACGGCTTAGTTTCCCGATTTCATCTTCGCTATCAACATTTGCAGTTTGATTATAATCGCCATTCGTAGCTTTTTCGGCTACAGACCCTAAAAGTAATATTGGACGGGTTATTTTGTTTGATACATACCATCCAATTAGTGAAGATAAAAGCAAAGCAATAATTAAAGAGGTGTAAATGGTTGTTCTAAAATCGCTAACATCTTCTGCAACTTTTTCTAAATAAACACCACTTGCAATATACCATCCCCAAGGTTTAAATTCTTTAATATACGAAATTTTATGTTGGGGGATATCAACACCAGGTTTTAATTGGTAATACTCAACAAAACCTTCGCCGGATGTTGAACAAATATTTTTAAATTCTACATACAATTTCATTCCATTTGCATCTTCACTTGAAGACATATCTTTCCCAATGTTCTTTGGGCGAAGGGGATGTACTTTTAATATATAATTTTGATCAAAAACAAAAAAGTAATTATCAGTATCATATCTTTGAGCTGAAATTGTTTTTGCAGCAAATGCTTTGGCTTCATCAATAGTCATCTCTCCGGCATTGGCAGCAGAATTATACATTTCCATAGTATTAAATACTGCATCAACAACATCTTTTGTGGCTATACGTTTGTTTTCGTACCATTTTTCTTCAACAGCGGGTAATACGTAAAATTGTAATAGAATAATCAAGGGGATAAAAGCAGCCCCAACTAATAGCAATAATTTTGTCTTAATTGACAAATCCTTATACGATAGTTTCATCCTTGCTCCTAAAATTTAATATCAAAATTGACTTCTAATTTTAATCTGTCGCTTGTTTTTTTCTCGTTCTTCTCAAAATATGCATATCTTAATTCCGGTGTAATTGAAACTGATCCACTTTCTGATTTATAGATAGGCATTTCATAAGCAATCCATGTATAATAAAAATTATAATTGTTATCCTTTAATGTTAAATCCTCAGTAATTTTTGCATAGTCAACCCAAGCTGTCAAATTACCAAAGCCTAATTTACCTGCTAATTTTAATCGAAGGAAATAACCGTTGTATTTAGATACATAAAATCCTGGTTCTTGTAAAGGTTTTAATTTATCATTGTTTTGAAATGTATAAATTGCCGAGCCGCTAAGTGTTAATGTAGAAAGCTTGGGCGATGTTATATTTAACCCAAATGAGTTAGGTGTACAAGCGGAATCTTTTTCCGATGAAATTGATAACAAAACTTGTGGATTAATAATAAAATCAGCAAAATTATTAGTGTAATTTAATTCTAATGAATATTGGTCGTTGATATCAGTTAAAATTTTACCTGATGGATTTTCTTCCTCTTTACCTTTTGCATCTTCAACCAATAATTTTATTCCAAATTTTCCAACTGTAGTTTGGTAATAACCGCGTAAGCCAAAGGCAGCATCTGAATTGAATATTGCATGAGGAATATCAACGGTTTTAATTGGATAATAGTGAATATCATAAATAGGCTGATTTATTGAATTAAGTGGGAACAATCCAACAATAAATCCATAGTCTTTTGATTCTTTTCCAAAGTATAATTCCATGAACGAAAGGGTTGCTCTTTTGCTGCTTTCTCTACTTGAAGTTTTGGTTGATGTTTGTGTTGTCCCTAATATTTCCGGAAAGTCTGCTGAACCAAATTTGCTATAAAAATAAGCTCCATTATGTGAAATCATTGTGTTAAAAGCCCAGTTTTCACCTATATCTGCTTTTACCCGTAAACGAGCACGGTACATATAATACATGTCAGTTGTTTTATTACCACCACCGGCTGTTTTATCATTAATATCATAACGTGG
Organism: Melioribacteraceae bacterium; assembly: GCA_963663265.2. Lineage (GTDB taxonomy): Bacteria > Bacteroidota > Ignavibacteria > Ignavibacteriales > Melioribacteraceae > JAEXOD01. Next base: position 315,288 of record CAXXXM010000002.1, on the reverse strand, counting down.
TCTAATCCTTGCATCTCCACTCCATTTAACTTGACAATATCCTGATATTGCTATAAATAAAAATAAAATTGTAAAAATCTTTTTCATCTTTTCACTCCTTGCAAAAAATTGTTAGAATAATTTCATAATCGAAAAAATTAACAATAATTTAATATGAGGAATTTTTAAAAATTAGATTTTTATGAAATTATTGTGCTAAAATTTGAACAATATAAAAGATGCAAACTCTTATCTTCGTATTTATCGTTTTTTGTGTCTAATAATTCATCATTTGTATAGCCGGAACTTACTGAATTGATAACAACATGTTTTTTGTCCGGGAAAGAATAAAAATTAATACGCCATGTACGGTATGCAAGTGTATATTGAACAGAAGTTTCAGTCTCAATCTTTGAAATTCTTTTTCTTGATGTGTCGGTTGGGTTAAATTCTAATTGAAGTTTAGCAAAGCTTTTTAAATTTATGTTAGCATTTTCCATTAGCCAATTCATTTGAGCTAAAGCTAAATCCATAAACTCTATTTCATGTTTTTCTTCTAAACCGGATACAACCCATCCTGTTTTAACATCGGGGAATGAATCGGAGTAGGGGAGGTAAGGTTTTATATCCAACACAGGTGAACCGTTTAAAATATCAGACTCAGAAATATATAAGTTTAATCCGTCTATTTTTTCTAATTTTACACAACTTAAACCAATTTGGCTTGGTCGATGTGGTGAACGTGTTGCAAATACTCCAACTTTTTTTCTGGTATGGCGTGGGGGAGTAACCATAGGTTTCCAATTGGGATTCAAATGGAATAAATATATTACCCAAATTCTATCAAAACCTTCTAAACCAATTAATGCCTGTTCAAAATTATTTTTAGAATTTAGTTTAATAATCGAGATATTATCCCCAGCCAAAACTCCCTGCCTTGGGGTTTCATATCTATATTTATTGTCGGATTGTATATATCCTATGGGTGAAACTAACATAAACTTTATTTTTTAATGTACAATATAAAAAAAGGTTGCCTTTTATGGCAACCTTTTTTACTTAATTAAAGTATGTTATTAAAACATTTGATACTATTTAATCATCATCATCTTCTTGGTCAAATTGATATTGTTACCTGATAATTTGTAAATATACATGCCGGATGATAAGTTAGTACCATTAAAATTAACTTTGTAAGCACCTGCATTGTAATTACCATTAATTAGAGTAGCAATTTTTTGACCTAAAATATTATAAACTTCTAAAGTATACAATCCGCTTTCTTTTAAACTAAATTCAATTGTAGTGGAAGGATTAAAAGGATTAGGATAGTTCTGTTTAAGATTATAATCAGAAACAATAATATCACCTTCGTTTACACTTGTAACTGAATTTGTAATAAAAGAAGTAGTGTTTGAATATGCTGAATAAGTTCCATCTGTTGTTTTTGAACGAACTCTCCAGAAATATTCAGTTACAGGATCCAAATTAGCTAAAGCTATTTCAGATTCATTTGTCAGAATAGTATTGGCTGATGACATGTCGTTTGAAGTTGAATATTCAATTTCATAACCGGAAATTTCACCAGGTGTTAACAAGAACCAAGATAAAACCGGAGCGTTATTTTCAATTTGAACTCCTTCAATAGGACTTCCGGCAATTGGCATAACAGGAGATATTCCTGCATGAGTTACAAAATGTCCTTTAGTAGAGAAATTTGAATATACAGTTCCGTCAAATGAACGAACTTGCCAATAATAAGGTGTACCCGGTTGTAAATTAGTAAGTAAATACTGTGTTTCACCAATGTTTGGTACAACTGTTGCAAAGCTCATATCTTGTTCAGTAGAATATTTTAATTCATAAGTTAAACCGGCACTTGCTGAATTTAAATACCATGAAAGTAATTGAGTATTAGAATAAACAGTAGTTCCACCAATAGGCCACGATAGTTTTGGAATAGTAGCAACTACGGTTGACCCAACTGTTTTGAACTTTTGGGTAGTTGACCAGTCGGATGTAATCATACCGATTTTTGACCTTACAGCCCAATAATATGTAGTATTTGGTTGCAAAGTACCTGAGCTTGTATAGTTAATTCCAATATTAGAATCGGTAGGAACGCCAGTTAATGTACCATCTCTTAATTCAACATCGTATGTTAAACCGGTTGAATTTGAATTTAAGTACCAACTTAATTGTGTTTCTTCAGCATAAACCGAAGCATTATTAATAGGCCACGAAGCAATAGGTTTTGTTGGAACAGGTGCTAAGGTAGCAGCAGTTTTAAATGTTCCTGCTGAAGACCATGCAGAATAGTTTGTTCCATCAGTAGACCTAACTTGCCATTTGTATGTTTTGCCAGCTTCTAAATTAGTTAACTGAGTGTTTAAACCGGTAATATTTGCTAAATCAGGATTATCTGAAAATGCTGTTCCACTTCCTTCAACATATTCAACTTCGTATTTTAAGCCTGGAGTATTTGATGTAATATACCAATATAACTTTGGACTTAACGTATACACAACAGTTGAACTTTTTGGGTAACTAATAGTTGGTACCACAACTGAAGGTATTGAAATAACCTTAAAGGTTGCAGTTGCCCAAGTAGAATAATTTAATCCTGATTTAGACCTTACTGCCCATGAGTATTGTTTCCCTTGAACTAATGAAACAGTAACAAATTTATTTGTTGTAGTGTAATCTGCTACTCCTGTTAGATTAGCTACGCCACCTTCAACAAGTTCAACTTCATAAGTTAAACCAAAGCTTGCATCGTTTAGATACCACATCAAGTTTTGTTGTAGTGTGTAAACAGTATTTCCACCAATAGGCCAAGAAGGTACCGGTTTTACAGCGGTTCCATAAGTCTTAAAACTTTGGGCGGCTGAATAACATACTACTTCACCTAATGCCGAAATTAATTTAACTTTCCAATAATATGTAACACCGGGAACTAATCCACTTAAAGTGAATTGATTTGTTGTAACATTATTAATTATTGAATAAGTTGTAAATGTTTGGTCTGTAGAGTATAATACAGAGTAAGAATAATTTGTTCCACCTGCCGGTAAATACCATACTAAATTAGGAGTTTGTGTATAAACCTGAACACCATTTATGGGCCAAGATAAAGAAATTTGTTGTGTAGCAACAGTAGTAAATTTATAAGCAGATGTGAAAATGCTTTCTAAATTATATTTTTTTGCTTTTACTCTCCAATAATAAATTGTAGAATTTGAAAGTCCTGTTACAGAATAATAATTTGTTGTTAAGTTAGAAACATTAACAACTAAGTTATTAAAATTGATATCTGTTGCCAATTGGAAAGTATATGAGTCTGCATCGTTACTTAAAGCCCAGCTAAAAGTTGGTTCAATTCCAACTGTATAAGAATTTACCAAAGGATAAGTTAATGTAGGAACTGCTGGAGTGCTGTATGGTTCAACTAATACATCGCGAAAATAATTTGTAGATTGATAAGTATTATTTGGAATATTATTTGGATTACCATACAATCCATTAACAATAGGAATTGTAGTTAATACTCCATTAGTTACTGAAGCATTCAAAGCATTAGCATCTGAAGCAGAATACTCTGAATTTGAATTAACTGAAGCAACATAAGTAATTCCTGGTTCTAAAAATACATCAGTTAATAATTTTGCATATTGCCAGCCTACTGCAGTTTCATTTTCAAAAGTAGCAGTTGCTATCAATGCATTTGTAGTTGAATTCCATAAATGTCCAACATGAGCACCGGTTTCATTTGCCGAACGATAATATCTGATATATTCCAATTTTGCATTTTGTGAAACTGTAAATTGAATACCCATTTCGTATGGACCATCTGTCTCAGCACGTGTTGGCGTTTCTGTTGTAAAAATTGAGTTTAATGCACCGGAGGATATAACATCAACAAAGTAGTTTGAGTTATGAAATGTTCCAGTAGGGAATGAGCCCGGTGTTACATTAAAAACTCCATTATTGTTATCTGCAACAGTAGATAATATCCCATTAGTAATTGAAGTTGTTAAGGCATGTTGTTCAATTGGGTAAATGGAATTGCAATTTACTGATACTACATAAACTTCATTTGGATTGATAAAAAGAGGAGCAGCTAAATAAGCAACCTGCCAGCCGCTTTCAGTTTCATTAATAAAGTCTACTGAGGCAATAAGGTTACCTGTTTCACTCCAAATGTGACCGGTGTGAGTGCCTGTTTCACTTGGAGCTTTGTAAAATCTGATTGCCTTAATATTAGTAAATTCTGATGAAATGAATTTAGTGCCAAGCTCATAGTCACTATCATTTCCAAAATGAGTTGGAATTTGATTTGTAAAAATTGTGTTTTGAGCAAAACTATTGGATATTGAGAAAAAGAATATAAAACCCAATGTTAATACCTTAATAAACCGGTATAAAGGGCTTTTCATTTGACCTCCTATTTTGTGTTAGTTGTTTAGTTGTGCTTCTCAATCAATTTTTATGCCATGGATAAGTTGGAAAAATAGTCTTTTTTGTACTGTTTTTAATGATTTCCATGTCTTAAATTGAGAATGTGTTCTTTTTTAATACAGATTAGTCTTGTTTCTCTTTTTCCTTGACAATGAATGAACATTCATATATTTTAGTAGTATGAAAAATGAATGTTGTGATAAAAAAGATATAATTTTTAGATCAACTGTAAAGTTGATTACTCAAAATGGTTTTGATGCTACCCCTATAAGCTTAATTGCAAAAGACGCTGGGATTGCCGCTGGAACAATTTATATCTATTTTAAAGATAAACATACTTTACTAAACGAGCTGTACCTCAATCTTAAAGAACAACTTACAGCTGCGGTAGTAGAAGGATACAATAGAAATTTGCCAATACGAGTTGCATTAGAATTAATTTATAAAAATTACATTCAATTTATGCTTGAAAACAAAGAACCTTTTTTGTTTTTTCAGCAGTTTACAAACTCGCCTTATATTGATAAGTTAACTAAAGAAGAGGGACTTCGTATCTATTCGCCAGTTTTGGATGTTTTTGAACGTGCTAAAAAAGATAAAGTTATTAAAGATATTCCCAATACGGTTCTTCATGCACAGGTTTTTGCACCTCTGGCTGCTTTAGTTAGGCAACACTTTAGTGGTGATTTTGAATTTTCACATGAAAATATAGATTTAACATTCCAAACTTGTTGGGATGCAATTAAAAGTTAATGCTTTTTTTTACAAAAAAAATGAATGAATAATCATTCAGAGGAGTGATCAATGGAAAAAAGGAAAATTGGAAATAGCGATTTAGAAGTATCTTCTATTGGATTAGGAACAATGGGTATGAGTGAATTTTATGGTTCTGCTGATGAAAATGAATCAATTTCGACAATACATCTTGCACTTGACAACGGGATTAATTTTCTTGATACTGCTGACATGTATGGCAGGGGAGATAACGAAATTCTTGTTGGTAAAGCAATAAAGGGAAAACGAAAAGAAGTTGTTTTAGCTACCAAGTTTGGAATTGTAAGAGACCCAAACACTATTGATATTACTGTTAATGGCAAACCTGAATATGTTAAACGATGTGCTGAGGAAAGTTTGAAAAGGCTAAAGACTGATGTAATTGATTTGTACTATATGCACAGACCCGATATCAACACTCCTATTGAAGAATCTGTTGGAGCAATGTCTGAATTAGTAAAAGAAGGTAAAGTTAGATATCTTGGTCTCTCTGAAGTTTCGGCAGAACTTTTAGAAAGAGCTAATAAAGTTCATCCAATTTCAGCTTTACAAACGGAATATTCATTATGGACGAGAGATGTTGAAGAAAACATCTTAGAAAAATGTAGAGAATTAGGAATAAGCTTTGTTGCATATAGTCCACTTGGAAGAGGATTTTTAACCGGTGCAATTAAAGATATTAATAACTTGGAGAACAATGATTTTAGAAGAATGTCTCCACGATTTGTTGGAGATAATCTAACAAAAAATTTGGAAATAGTTAAAGTGGTTGAAGAAATTGCAGATTACAAAAAAGTAAAACCTGCTCAAATTGCATTGGCTTGGCTGCTAAATAAAGGGAGAGACATAATACCAATTCCAGGAACGAAACGTCAAAAATATCTGTTAGAAAATATAAATTCTGTTAAAATTATATTAACCAATGAAGAAATTAAAATTCTTGATGGCTTAGGAGATTTAGTTTCGGGAGAACGATATGATACAAAAAGAATGCAGATTTTAAAAAACAATAAGGAGAATATATGAAAAACTTTGAATATTATAATCCGGTAAAAGTATTTTTTGGGAAAGGACAATTAAGTAAATTAAATGGTTTAATCCCCCCAAATGATAAAGTACTTATTATTTACGGTGGGGGAAGTATCCATAAAAATGGTGTTTATAGTCAAGTACTCGAAACCCTAAAAGGTTTTGAGGTGTTTGAGTTTAGTGGAATTGAACCTAATCCACGCTATGAAACTTGCATAAAAGCAGTTGAGTTAATAAAAGAAAAGGGGATTAATTTTTTATTAGCTGTTGGTGGTGGTTCTGTTATTGATGCAACAAAGTTTATTGCTGCTGCCGCCTTATACAATAATGGTGATCCTTGGGATATACTTGAAAAAGGAGGAAAAGTTGAGAAGTCACTTCCTTTAGGAGTGGTTTTAACTTTACCGGCGACAGGCTCAGAAATGAATATGGGTTCGGTTGTAACACGTAATTCAACAAATGAAAAGCTTGCATTTATGTCCGTTCATTCATATCCTCAATTTTCATTTTTACTTCCGGACGCAGCTGGTACTTTACCAAAAAGGCAAGTTGCAAACGGTATAGTTGATGCATATATACATGTTATTGAACAATACTTAACAATTCCTAATGGTGCCCCATTACAAGATAGATTTGCAGAAGCAATTTTACTTAGTCTTATTGAGGTTGCTCCTAAGGTATATGAAAATCCAGCCGATTACGAAGCCATGAGTAATTTAATGTGGTGTGCAACAATGGCTTTAAATGGATTAATTGGGATGTCTCAAGTACAAGATTGGGGTATTCACATGATTGGGCATGAACTTACAGCATTGCATGAAATTGACCATGGTAGAACTCTTGCTATTGTGTTACCGGGATATTGGAAAGTATTTAAAACTGAAAAAAAAGAAAAACTTTTACAATATGGGGAAAGAGTTCTTGGAATTACTGAAGGTACAGAAGAAGAAAGAATTAATGCTGCAATTGAAAAGACAGAAAAATTCTTTAACTCGTTAGACATAAAAACCAGATTGGCTGATTATGATTTAACTTCTGATACTGTACTTGAGATTTCAGATAGATTCTTAAAAAGAGGATGGTTAAAATTTGGTGATAGGGGATTATTAAATCCAGAAAAGGTAAAAGAAACTTTAACATATCAGTTAAAATAGATAATACCCCCGGATACTTTATTTAAGTATCCGGGTATTTTATTAATACTCAAACTTTATTGACTTCTAAGCCAACGTTTTAATTTTTGCTTTTCAACGGCTCTTTCTTCTAAAATGTAAATCGTTGATTCTTTCTTAAATAATTTTACTCTTCTTCATAATTGTTAAAAATTATTCCAAAACAATATTAAATAATAGTAGAATAAAATATAAAAATATTATATTTTAAATTAGCAAAAATTTTGCTTAAAAAAATCTTCAAGTATTGATGTTTAGGAGTTAGTTTGAAACAGAAGGATCCTTGGTTAAGATATACGGTTATAAGTTTAATTATATTTGTATTAACTGTTGTTATTGCAAATATTTACATATATTTGAATTTTACTGAATCACTTCATAAAGAGATTGTTACTGAATTAAATTCGGTTTCAACATTTAGAACCAAAGAGTTGTCTTCTTGGTATCAAAATACAAGTCAACTACCCTACCAGATTGCAAAAAATCAATTGGTCCAAAACCAGATTTATCAAGCTTATTTAAATAAACGTTCTATTGCCGAAGATAGTGATTTGAATTATTTCTTAAAAGGTCTAATAACAGATTACTATTTTTCCGGTGTAATGATAATTGATACAAATTACAATGTTTTATATAATTTTAATGAAAGAAACAACAAGAATAATGTGGTTTCTGAGCAGGTAAAGGATTTAACAAAAGAATTAAAACAAAATAGATATGCTCAAAGAATAAAAGATATAAAAGAAGCAAAAGATACTCAAACTCGAATAGAAAAAATTCTTTCATCTAAGTCAACTTTTATGAATATGAGGAGGACTGAATTTATATTTACAAAAGATGATGGTTATTTAGAAATAGTATTTGGAGTTTTTTATATTGATAAAGATAAATTTGAACACTATGGATACATGGTGTTTTTATTAGACTTAAATCAAAGTTTAAAAAGAATTTTGGCAGATTTTACGAGTGGAGAAAGATTTTATCATACAGCTTTTTACTTGCAGGATTACAATTCTCCGGGAATGGTATATGAAGCAGGTTTAAATTCAGTAAACCTTCCGTATCTTGTAAAACGGAAAACAAATATTCCGTTTCTTGCTAATTATAATTTACAAATTCTTTGGGGGGAATATGAAGGTTACGATAAGGATAACGAATATGTTTACTCAAAAATAGTTAGACTGGGGTATACATCTTGGGCGTTGATGACAAAAGTTAATTTATCCTCGTATTTTGAATACAAAAAATACATTGCAATTTATTTAATCATATTCAGTTTGTTTTTAATTTTTAGTGCAATATTTACGGCTTACTTATTGCTGCGACATCATAAAAATTTGCGTATTGAAGAAGCTTATAATTTATTAGTGGATAAACAAGCTTATCAAATACGTTATGAAACATTACTAAAAAATGCAAGCGATTGTATAATGTTATTTAATGATAAAACTTATATTGTTGAATATAATGAACGAGCTTCTCAACTATATGGATATGATCATTTTGAAATGCAATTGTTGAATATTCGAGACCTTTGGGATGAAAGTATTGAACAGCTTATTAAGGAATATCAAAATTCAGATGATATAAAAAATGGAATTGTATTTGAGTCTGTAAATAAAAGGAAAGACAAAGTTCGTTTTCCGGTTGAAGTTAGTATTAGAAAAATTGAAATAGATTCTAAAATATTTTATCAAGCAATTATACGCGATATAACTGAAAGGAAAAAAAATGAAGCTGAAATTTTAAGCAATAAAGAAAAATACCAAAATTTAGTTGAAAATATTAATGATGTTTTATTTACTGTAAAAGAGAATGGAATTATCAGTTATATTAGTCCGGTTATTAGTCATATCCTTCTCTATAATCACAATGAAATGATAAATACAAGTTTTAAAAATTATGTTTATGAAGAAGATTATAAAACAATGTTTTCTAATAATGGTGTGATGTTTTCTAAGGAAACAAAAAACATTAATCTGCGGTTGGTTAAAAAGGATAACCAAATTAGTTACTGTAAAATTTCTACTCGTTCTGTTGTAAATAAAAAAGGCGAAATAGTTATAACAGGAGTATTAACAGATTTAACTAAAGAAACTCAATTACAAATTTTATTAGATAAAGAAAAAGAAGATTTAAAAACTATCATAGACCTTTCACCAATTGCTATTTTCTTTAAGGATAAAAATAATAATTATCTCAGGGTAAATAAAGCAGCCGAAGCTACAACTGAGTTTACGATTGACCAAATTACAGGGCAGTCCGCAAGTGTAATTTTTCCGAATAGTTATAAAAAATACTATATGGACGATTTAGAAATTCTTGCAACCAAAAAACCAAAATTTGGTATATTGGAAAAATTTATTGTAAAAGGAAAAGAATTATATTATCGTTCAGACAAAGTTCCTTGGTTTAATGAAAAGGGAGAAGTTGCGGGAATTATTTGTTTTTCGGTTAATATTACCGAACAAAGAAAAGCAGAAGAAGCTCTTCAAAAAGAAAAAAATCTATTACAATGGATTTTGACAACAATTCCTGTTGGCGTTATGTATATAAATAAATTTAACGAAATAGAATTTGGGAATATGTCGGCTGAAAAAATATTTAATTGTAGGTTTGACATAGATGAAAAATTACAATTTACTAATCCAAAGTTAGGATTTTGTGATGAAAGCGGGAGAAAAATTGAATTACATGAAAATCCCTTTAATAAAGTTATTACTAAGCTTTTACCTATTCGCGATGTTAATGTTTTATACAAACAAAGTAAAGATACAGTACGCTTTTTAAGTATAAATGCTTCTCCATTATTAAATGAAAAATTTGAGTTTGAAGGGGTTGTATCGTCTATTGAGGATATAACTGAAAAGAAACTTGCAGAAAACTTAATAAAAGAAAGTGAAGAAAAATATCGCTCGTTATTTGAAGGAATGCAGGAAGGTTTTGGTTTTCATAAAATTATATACGATGAAGATGGAAAACCAATTGACTATATTTTCTTAGAAGTCAATCCGGCTTTTGAAAGGATAACAGGTCTTAAAAGTGCAGATATTTTAGGTAAAAAAGCTACGGACATTCTCCCTAATATTGAAGCAACATGGATTGAAGACTATGGCAAGGTTTCACTTCAGTGTCAATCAGTAGAATTTGAACGGTATTCAATTGCGTTAAACAAATACTTCAGGGTTTCGGCATTTAGTAATGTAAAAGATTATTTTGCAACAGTATTTGAAGATATTACAGAAAGAAAAAATATTGAGACTGCATTAAGAGTGAGTGAAGATAGATTTAGACAAGTTGCCGAAAATACAAATGACTGGATATGGGAAGTTAATGCAGATGGGCTTTATACTTTCAGTACTGCTTCAGTTGAAAAACTAACCGGTTATTCAGTTGATGAAGTTGTTGGAAAAATGTATTATTACGACTTCTTTCCAGATGAATCAAGAGATGAAATGGTTAAAGCAGTACAAGAAACTATCAACTTGGAAGGTAGGCTGTTTCGTTCTGTTAACCCTAATAAACATAAAGATGGTACAATTATTCTTATTGAAACAACCGGCTCTGCCATTTTTGATGCTGATAGAAATATAATAGGATTTAGAGGGGCGGATACAGATGTTACCAAAAGCATGCAAACTCAAAAAGAATTAATAGAATTAAAAAATAAATATTCCAAAGCTTTTTATACTTCACCGGATGCTATTAGTATTGTTAGATTAAGTGATTATTCTTTTATTGATGTAAATATTGGGTTTACTAAAAATTTAGGTTATGGTTTTGATGAAATAATTGGAACCACCTCAGAAAAAGTTAAAATTTGGAATTCAAAGAGCGATAAAAAAGAATTCTTTTATCTAATTGAACATGAAGGTTCAGTAAAAAACAAAGAAGCAGAATTTAAGCGAAAGGATGGTTCAATATTGGTAGGCTTAATTTCGGCAGTTGTTATTGAGCTTGAAGGAGAAAACTGTGTATTATCTATTATTAGAGATATAACAGCACGAAAAGCAATTGAGAACGAATTAAATAACTATAAAGATAATTTGGAAAGAATGGTTGCTTTAAAAACTAAAGAGTTGTTTAGAGCAAATGTTCAATTAAAAGAAGAGATTGAAAAAGAAAAAGCAATTGAAGCAGTATTAGAAGAGACATTACAAAAAGAGAAAAATTTTAGTGAATTAAAAACACGATTTATTTCTACAGCATCGCACGAGTTTAGAACTCCTCTTGCAACAATGTTGTCATCTACTGAACTTTTAGAATCATATGGTTATAGATGGGATGAAAAGAAATTAAAAGAACATATTGCAAGAATTAAAGGAACAATTGAACACATGACGGATTTAATTAACGACGTTCTCTCTGTCAGCAGGGTTGAATCCGGAAAAATTTCATTTAATCCGATTGAACTAAATTTGGAGGACTTTTGTAATAGGATAATTGAAGATGCACGTGTTCAATATGGAAAAACACACACTATTGTATATGAATATTTAGCAGCAGACAAAAAATTCTTATTAGATGATAGATTATTAAATTCAATTTTTGTAAATTTACTTTCTAATGCAGTAAAATATTCTTCTATTGGAGAGGTTGTTACTTTTAAAGTAAGTTCAGATACCAAAAAGTTGACAATTGAAGTAAAAGATAATGGAATAGGGATATCACAAGAAGATATGCCTTATTTATTTGAACCTTTCCATCGTGGAAATAATGTTAATCAGATTACCGGTACTGGTTTAGGAATGTCTATTGTGAAAAGGTACGTTGAGTTGCACAATGGCGAAGTTTTTGTTGAAAGCGGGGAGAATAAAGGGACTAAAATAACGGTAATTATTCCAATTAAATAGTGTTTTATGAGTAAAAAAATATTAATTGTTGAAGATGAAGGTCCTCTAAGAGAGAACCTTGTTACATTACTTTCGGAAGAAGATTATGATGTTATATCAGCTGATAACGGTTTTTCGGCTGAAGAATTAGCTTTGCTGCACACTCCTGACTTAATTCTTAGTGATATAGTTATGAAAGGAAGAAGTGGCTATGACTTGTTAAAAATATTACAGCAGCATGAAAGTACAAAAAAAATACCAATAATTTTTCTATCTGCTCGAGTGGAAAGAGAGCATGTTCGTTTGGCTATGGAGTTGGGTGCCGATGATTATTTGTTAAAACCATATAGAAGAGATGAGGTTCTTTCTGCTATTGAGGGAAGACTGAAAAAATTTGCTTTAATAAATGAAGAAAACTCTGGAAAAAAAACTGATTCAAATGAAGTTGAAAAACTTCAACTTGATGGTAAAATATTTATTAAACAAAAAGAAGATATTGGATTTATTAAAGTTTCGGATATAAAGTTTATTGAGGCAGATAATCAATATACTATACTGTATCTTTCAAATGGCAAAAATGTATTACTCCATAAACCATTAAAAGAATGGGAGCTGAAACTTCCAGAAAACAACTTTTTTAAAGTTAACAGAAGTACAATAATTTGTATAGACCAAATAGAAAAAATAGAAAAATGGTTTAATAGTACATATAAAATAAAATTATACAATGAAGTAAAAGAATTTACAGTTAGTAAACGCCTTGCCACCAAGTTAAGAATATTCAACTGATGTTTACACTAAAAAAATCCCTTTCACACACTTTTTAACCCGCTTACACAATATTATGGGGTTTTTATGCCCCAATATCATATTTTTACATTAGTAATTGTAAGTTAAAAATTATTTGCAGCTTAATTATGACTTCTGAAAGAAAAACTGTATTAATAGTTGAGGATGATTTAGACTTACAATCGAATTTGCAGGACATATTAGAATTTAATGGTTATAAAACACTTTTGGCTTCAAATGGGTACGAAGGTTATAAGGTGGCATTGGTTGGGGAGCCGGACATAATCATCAGCGACATTAGAATGCCGCAAATGGATGGATTAGAATTGTTAAACAAATTACAAGATAATCCAATAACTTCTTTAATTCCATTTGTCTTTCTAACAGCAAAGGTTGAAGTGCAGGACATAAGGACAGGGATGGCTTTGGGGGCGGATGATTATATTACAAAACCATTTCGAATTGATGATGTCTTACGAACAATAACATCACGCCTTAAAAAGAAAGAAACCCAATTTTCCTTTATTCAAGATTTCAAGAATAATTTAATAAAAAATGTTGCACACGAATTACGTACTCCATTAGTAAGTATAATCGGTTTTTCTGAAATAATAGTTAATACTTTTAAGAATCTTTCTGAAGAAGAAATAATTAAACTTGCAAACAACATTAATAAATCAGGGAAAAGTTTAAACTACAAAATTGAAAAGTTTTTACTGTATGCTGAACTTCTTGCCGAAAATAAAATTAATGCACCTCAAGTAAAAGTTTTTGAAGTAGACCCTCAAAAGATAAAAAAAGTAATTGAAAACAAGGCTTCTGAGTATGAGAGAAACAGTGATGTAATAATCGATTTACAAACAGGTAAAATTGAATTTAAGCCTGAATTGTTTAGTTTAATTTTGACGGAATTATTAGATAATGCACTAAAATTTTCTATTGAGGGAACACCTATCAATGTAAGTGTTGAGTGTAAAGGCAGATATTATATAATACAAGTTATTAATAAAGGTTCTGGAATTAATATCAACAAGTTTGAAAAATTTGAAAAAATTGATGCCTTTACACTCGTAAATTTTCAAGAAAAAAATCGCGAAGGAGCAGGTCTTGGCTTGACCCTAATCAAAAAAATAACTAACTTATACAATGGATACGTTAATATTGACAATGAAATAGACGACTATACTAAGATTGAAGTTGGATTGCCCTTAGTTGGTGATTTACAAACTAAAGTTGTGTAAAATAACAAATTTCGCAACCCTATAATAATGGGTATTATTATGATGTTTACTCCTGACAACGAAATTAAAGGTACACTTAGTTTGCGTAAAATAGTTGAAAAACTTAATTATTTTAAAGCCCAGATTGAAAAGAATAATAAAAATACTGAACAAGAATTTATTGATATTGGGCAAAAATTACAATCATACCTTTCAAATTCCAAAAGCATTTCTGAAATAGCTTCTGAAGCGGCTGAATCTGTTGCAAAAAAAGTTTTAGATAATGGAGTAGTTCAATTGAACTCCCTTTTAGTAGAACTAAAAGACCATTTTTCAAAGTCAATTGTAGAAATTAAAAACGATAAAAACGAATTGGTTTCTATTTTAGACAAAATTATGGTCATTATCGATGAAATTGATGGATTTAAAAAAATAGTAAAGCATTTGAAAGTCTTAGGTATTTCTACTAAAATAGAAATTGCTCGATTAGGTACTGATGATAAAGGTTTTTCAGCATTAGTGCAAAACGTTGATAGACTTTCTGATGTAATTGATACTAAAGCAAAAAATATTTCCACTAAAGCTAATTTTTTAGCTTCAGAAATTAACAAAACAACTATTGAATTAGATAAACTTGAAACTGAACAAATTAATCAGTCAACGGTTGTTCTCAATTCTGCTGAACACTCGGTAATAGGATTCAAAAACCAATATGCGGGAAATTCAAACCACATTTCTAACATTTTAAATAGTAACGAAGAAATAACGCAAAGCATTGGAAATATTGTTGTATCAATACAATTCCATGATATTACTCGTCAACAGATGGAACATGTTAATATGGCATTTGATGATGCAATTAACAAAATTGAAAGTATAAACTCTCCTATTGATGAATCGGCTTTTATTAGCGAATTGGGCTCTGTAATTGATTTGTGCGAATTGCAAGCTGTTCAATTAGTTAATTCATTAAACGAATTTATGAGTGCAGTTGAAGAAATAATAAATAGTTTAATTGAAGTTAAAGATAGCATTGGAAGTATTTTATTTGAAGCTGAAAAATTATTTGCAAAAAGTAATAGCAAAGAAAATTTTTTAGAGTTAGTAAAAAAAGAACTTTTTACCATTTCAGATGAATTAAAAAAGAACGCAATTGTTGAAAAGAAATTATATGATTCAATAAATTCGGTAGTTGATGTAGTTGAAGATTTAGCAAAATTTGTAATTGAAATTGAAAATATTGGAGATGAGATAGAAATAATTGCCTTAAATGCTATTATTAAAGCCGCTCATGTAGGAAATGAAGGTTCAGCACTTGGAATATTAGCTGAGTCAATTCAAAGACTTTCAATTGAAGCTAAACTTCAGACAGGTTCCATTACAAAAAAATTGAATATTGTTAACGAAATTTCACAAACCTTGCGTATTGACCTAAACAATTCAGATGAGCTGCTCGATAATGACACTAAAACTATTAGTACAAATAGCAAGATTGAAAATATGGTTAATGATATTATTCTGGTTGAAAATGATACCAAAAAGCTGTTTTTTACTCTAAATTCTGATATTCAATCGTTATTAGCAGAAATTAAAAGTAATATTAATAAAATAGAATTCCACAATAAAATTAAGAATAATATTAACTTGATTATTGAAGATATTGATAAATTGGTTAATGATTTTTCTTTGCAGTACGGTAATGAACATAAAAAAACATTAAATCATACTGCTTTACTAAACAAGTATACCATGCATAGTGAACGCGAAATACATAAAAATTTCCTTTCGGCAAAAAATGGTAAAAAGAAAGTTGATAAAAAGGTAATACAGCAACAAATAAACAATGATGATTTGGGTGATAATGTAGAATTATTTTAAGGTCTTTTTATGTTTGAATTTAATATAGAAAAAAAAGATGATAGTTTAAACTTAGAGTTGAATGGAGTGCTAACTATACAGAATATTAACGAAATAAAAGACGTTCTTTATGAAAACTATAAAACCGTTAATAGTTTGATAATATCTCACACTAATGCTTCAGATTTTGATTTGACTTATATACAATTATTGATTGCACTTCATAAAACCTCATTAAAGGATGGGAAAAAGGTATTCTTGGACAACGAAAGATCCCTCAAGTTTGATACAATTGTTAAGCAGGTTGGTTTAACGCATATAGGTTTTTTGGGCGTTGAAAATGAACAATTTACATTTAGTGAGGAAGATAATGAATAAAACGATTTTAACTGTTGATGATTCAACAAGTGTAAGACAGATGGTAAGTTTTACATTAAGGGAAGCTGGTTATGATGTTATTGAAGCTTGTGATGGGAAAGATGCACTAAATAAAATAAATTCTAAAAGTGTTAATTTAATTATTACTGATTTAAATATGCCTAACATGGATGGTATTGAACTTATTAAAAAAGTTAGGGGAATGCCGGCTTTAAAATTTGTACCAATTGTTATGCTTACTACAGAATCGCAAACAGAAAAGAAAATGGAAGGTAAACAAGCCGGTGCAACCGGTTGGATTGTTAAACCATTTAAACAAGACCAGCTTTTAGCTGTGGTTAAAAAGGTGATTGGATGATTGACATACATCGGCAGGCGTTTATAGAGGAAGCTTCTGAATTATTATCAGAACTTGAGAAATCGCTGTTAGAATTAGAAACCGTTCCTAACGATAAAGAGATTATTGCTAAAGTCTTTAGGGCTTTACATACTATAAAAGGCTCGTCCGGTATGTTTGGATATGATGACATTGCTATGTTTACACATGATATTGAATCTGTCTATGATTTGATTCGCAATGAAGAAATGTTTGTTAACAAAAGAATTATCGATTTAACTCTTAAGGCGATAGACCAAATTTCTGTTATGCTGATTAGTGTTGATAATAAAAATGAAATTGATACCACTATTACAACTGAAATCTTAAGTGCTTTTAGAGAAATTCTAAATTCTCACAAAAACAAAAAAAATGAAGAAATCGAAATAGTTCTATCTCCCAAATTAGATGAAGAAGTAAAGGTTGCTAAAAAACTAAAGTTGTACTATATATATTTTAAACCGGAAAAAGAGATTCTTCAAAATGGTACAAACCCACTCTCTTTAATTTCAGAATTAAATGAACTTGGCGATGTTATTCCATTTTGTACTTTTGAGGATTCCTTAAATATGGAAAATATTAGTGCAGAATCCTGTTATGCAGAATGGAAAATTTTATTATTTACATCTAAAGGTTACGACTCTGTTAAGGATGTTTTTATTTTTGTTGAAGATTCGGCAATAATTACTATTGAAGATCTCGAAAAAGTAACTTCGTTAGTTAATCCTCAAAAACGCCAAGAATTTATTAATTGTTTTGAACATAATGTTGTACAACCAAATTTTAATATTTCAACTTTTGTAAATAATTTTGAGCATAACTTTTATAGCGGAAAAACATCAACAATAACTAAACAAAAATCTGTTATAGAAAAACATCACGAAGCCGAAAAAGTACAAAGTATAAGAGTAAGTTCCGATAAGCTTGATGAATTAGTAAATTTAGTTGGCGAGCTTGTTACATTGCAAGCCCGTTTAACCCAGTTGGCAGCTAAAAGTAACGATTCCAACATTGTTAGTGTTTCTGAAGAAGTTGAAAGAATTACATGGTCACTTAGAGATAGTGCTTTAAATATAAGAATGCTTACAATAGGTACAACGTTCAGTAAATTTAATAGACTGGTAAGAGACTTATCAACGGAATTAAAAAAAGAAGTGAACCTTAATATTGAAGGAGCAGATACAGAATTAGATAAAACGGTAATTGAGAAATTAAACGATCCTCTTGTACATATAATTAGAAATTCGATTGACCATGGAATTGAAGAGCCTGAAATTAGAGAAAAAATTGGAAAACCAAAAGTTGGAGAAATTCTTCTTTCTGCAAGTCAATCCGGTGGTAATGTATTAATTAAAATTAGTGATGATGGTGCAGGCTTAGATCAAGAAGCAATCCGGAAAAAGGCAATACAAAATGGAGTTATTAATGAAGGGGCTGAATTAACAGAATCTGAATTATATGCTTTGATTTTTGCTCCCGGTTTTTCTACTGCAAAACAAGTTACAAATGTTTCTGGCAGAGGCGTTGGAATGGACGTGGTTAAAAAAGCAATTGAATCATTGAGAGGTAGTATTGATGTTGTAAGTAAAAAATCAGTTGGTACTACAATTACATTAAAACTTCCTTTAACTCTTGCAATTATTGATGGTCTTCTTGTTCAGGTTGCCGATAACAATTATGTACTTCCTCTTTCAAGTGTTGAAGAATGCATTGAGTTAATGCAGCAAGATATTGATGATGCTCATGGACGGCATTTTGTTAACATCCGTGGTGAGATAGTACCCTATTTAAATTTACGAGAGCGATTTGATTTTACAGGTGAACGCCCGGAAATAGAACAGGTTGTTATTGCTTCGTTCAATAATATGCGAGTTGGTTTTGTTGTAGATAAAGTTATTGGTCAGCACCAAACAGTTCTTAAAAATTTAGGAAAAGTTTACAAAAATGTTGAAGGGGTTTCCGGTGCTACAATTTTGGGGGATGGTACAGTTGCACTAATTCTTGATATTGCTAAATTAGTGGAAACAGAAGTTTTATTATCAAAAGAATTATAAGGGTTATATAATTTATGGCATTTACATTTTTTTTTAGAGATACATATACACTTGAACATGCTGCAAAAGTTTTAGTGCCGGAAGTTACCGGTAGGAGTAGAATAAAAATATGGGATGCCGGCTGTGCAATGGGTCCGGAACCGTATACTTTAGCTATGATATTAGCAGAAAATATGGGACACTTTTCTTTTAAAAATTTAATTATTAATGCAACGGATATTGACGAAACCGACCAATTTGGAACAATTATTAAAAAAGGAGTCTATTCGGACGAAGAAACTAAACGTATCCCAAAAGACATTTTTAATAAGTATTTTGAACCCTCATCTGAAAAACCTGGTGCAGTTAAAGTTGTAAACTTGATTCAAGATAGGATTCAATTTCAAAAACATGATTTATTAACATTGCAAAGTATTGGACAAGGTTTTAGTTTAATATTGTGTAAAAACGTTTTATTACATTTCCAACCTCAAGAAAGGATTGAAGTTATTAGAATGTTTCATAAATCACTCGATACAAATGGTCTTTTTGCTACTGAGCATACTCAAAAAATGCCTGAAGAAATTTCACACTTGTTTACTCAAGTTGTTCCGGATGCTCAATTGTATAGGAAAGTTGGGGTTTAGGTATGAAGATTATTATTCTTAAATCTAATCCAAATTTGTATTGTGGAAATTCTTATTTTGTATTAGGTTCATGGAATAAGTTAACTGATCTTAATACTCTAATTGATACAGGTACTGACGGGTATATTGTTAACGAAATTGAAAATACATATACTGGAGTGGGTAAAGTTAAAGTTAATAATATTATTCTTACTCATACTCATTTCGACCATGCCGGTGGTGTAAATTTTGTAATTGATAAATATAATTCAAAGTTATTTGCTGCAAGTAAAATTGAAAGATTAGAACGTCTATTAGTTGATGGCGAAACTTTATTAATTGGCGATGAATACTTTGAAGTATTATTTACACCCGGGCACTCTTCGGATTCTATTTGTTTATATAATAAAAAAGAAAAAGTTTTATTTTCCGGTGATACATGCCTAAGGATTAATAGTTCGGATGGTTCTCATACTGAAGAATATATTAATACAATGGAAAGACTTGCAAAATTAGAAATAAAAATTATTTATCCTGGACATGGCAAACCTATTACGGAAGATCCTATGAAATTAATTAAAAATAGTTTAATAAATATGACAACCATTAATTTATAAAGTTGGGGAGTTTTTATGCAATGGTTTTATAATTGGAAAATCGGAAAAAAATTACAGGTAAGTTTTGCAGTGGTTGCGGTTTTGGCTGCAATTGTAGGTTATGTAGGTTATAATGGTATTACGTCAATTTGGGATGCTCAAATTGAAATGTATAATCAACGTTTAATCCCTATTAAAGATTTGGGTTTTGCTAATACTGCTTTTTTTAGCACTCGAACTACTTCAAGGATGTTGTTAACTGCTAACTCGTTTGAAGAAAGACAAAAATTAGTAAATTCCATCAATAGAGAAACTGTTCAAATTGATTCACTAATTGCAAAATATGAAAAAACTAATTTAAATGATGAGCAAAAAGAAAACTTGCGAAAATTTAAGGATTATTGGAGTAAATATTTAGGGTTCCGAAATGAAGGAATAAATTATATAATTCAAGGTAAAATGAAAGAAGCTGAAGTTGCCTGGGGAGGAGAATTATTAACTTTACAAGCAGGTGTAAGACAAACATTATCTGATATGATTCATATTAACGATGATATTTCAAAACAATTAAACGTTAAAACTCAAGAACAGGCATCTTCTTCAATTAATTACTTAATTATAATTATTATAGCTGCCTTTGCTTTTTCTATTTTTATTGGTGTTTTTCTTGCTAACATTATTAGTAAACCAATTAATATTCTGGCAGATATTTCTGCTAAGATGGCAAAAGGGGATGTTGACGTTAATGTTACTCAGTTAAGTACTGACGAAATTGGCAATATGATGGGTATGTTTAAAGACATGGTTGAAAGTACTAAGGAACAAGTTGATATAGCAAACAAAATAGCTGAAGGTGATAATAGTGTTCAGGTAAAAGTTCGTTCTGACAAAGATGTATTAGGTTTAAGCTTAAAAAAAGTTGTTTCTACACTTGATGATGTGGTTTCTGAAACTCAAATTCTTACAAATGCAAGTGTTAACGGACAATTAAGTATTAGAGGGAATACTGAAAAATTTAAAGGCGGGTATAAATTAATTATTTCCGGTATTAATGAAACTTTGGATGCTGTAATTGGTCCTTTAAATGTAGCAGCAGAATATATTGACCGAATTGCAAAAGGTGATATTCCAAATAAAATTAGCGATAACTATAAAGGTGATTTTAATGAAATAAAGAATAATCTAAATACAGCTATTGATGCCGTTAACTTATTAGTAAGAGATGCAAAGTATTTAGCTGATTCTGCCGTTGAAGGAAAACTTGCTGCACGTGCTGATGCAACTAAACACCAAGGAGATTTTAGGGTAATTATTCAAGGTGTTAATGATACTCTTGATTCAGTAATAGGTCCTTTAAATGTTTCGGCAGAATACATTGATAGAATTGCTAAAGGAGATATTCCTAATAAAATTACTGATAATTATAAAGGTGATTTCAACGAGATAAAGAATAATTTTAATACTGCAATAGATGCAATAACTTTATTAGTTACTGATACTAAAGTTTTAGTAAAAGGAGCTCTTGAAGGAAAATTGGCAATAAGGGCTGATGCAACAAAACATCAGGGAGATTTTAAACAAATTATTCAAGGAATAAATGATACACTTGATGCAGTAATAGGTCCATTAAATGTTGCAGCAGAGTATATTGACAGAATAGCAAAAGGGGATGTTCCTAACAAAATTACTGATCATTATTATGGTGATTTTAATGAGATAAAAACAAATATTAACATGTTGATTGAAGCAATGAATGAAGTAACATCAGTAACTGAAGCAATTGCGGCCGGTAACTTAATGGTAACAGCAACTGAACGTTCAAATACCGATAAACTTATGAAAGCTCTTAAATCGATGATTAAGGGTTTAACTGATATTGTAGAAAACGTTAAAAATACTGCTGAAAATGTAACTTCTGGTTCTCAAGAACTTGCCGGAAGTGCCGAACATATTTCTGAAGGTGCAAATAAACAAGCTGCTTCAGCAGAAGAAGCTTCTGCTTCAATGGAACAAATGACTTCAAATATTAAGCAAAATGCGGAAAATGCTTTCCAAACGGAAAAAATTGCACTACACTCTGCTGAAAACGCAAAAATAGGTGGTGAAGCTGTTGCTAAAACTGTTGTGGCAATGAAAGATATTGCAAGCAAAATATCAATTATTGAAGAGATTGCACGTCAAACAAACTTACTTGCCTTAAATGCTGCTATTGAAGCTGCTCGTGCCGGTGAGCATGGAAAAGGTTTTGCAGTTGTAGCTTCTGAAGTACGTAAACTTGCTGAACGTAGTCAAACCGCTGCTGCTGAAATTAATAAGTTATCGGCTAATAGCGTAGAAGTTGCAGAAAATGCCGGAGAGTTATTAAACAAATTAGTTCCGGATATCACAAAAACTGCTGAGCTTGTACAGGAGATTACTGCTGCAAGTAACGAGCAAAATGCTGGGGCTAACCAAATTAATCAAGCAATTCAACAATTAGATATGGTGATTCAACAAAATGCTTCTTCTGCAGAAAAATTATCTGTTACTGCTAATGATCTAACTCTACAGGCTGAACAATTGCAGAATGTTATCAGCTTTTTTAATACTGGTAATGATAAATATTATGATACTAAAAAAACTCAACTTAAAACTAAGGCTGATTTAAAAATGCTTCCAGATAAAGAAATTAAGAATAAAGGGTTTAAGTTGAACTTAAAAAGTGGTATAGACACAAACGATTCGGACTTTGTTAAATTTTAATTTAAGATCCTATGCTTGTACTGAATAATTATGAAAGACTTTTCTCATTCTTAATTATATAAGGAAATAAACATATGAATTGGTTCTATAATCTTAAAATTAGTATTAAGCTTCAGCTTAGTTTTGTTGTTGTAGCTGTAATTACAGCAATTGTTGGTATAGTGGGATATACAAGTGTTGAAAGCATTGAAAACAATTTAAAAGTTTCATATTTAGAAAAACTTGTTCCTATTAGAGATTTGGGTTATGCAAATGCTTCTTTGCTAATCACAAGAACTGAGGTTCGTAATTTAGTAATAGAAAAAGATCGTAATAATTTCGAAAAGTATTTGTCGCCATTAAGAAAAGAAACAGCTAAGGTTGATTCTTTTATCTCTGTTTATGCTAAAGGCAATTTAACAAAAGAAGAATTTGTGTTGCTTAATACTTTTAAAGAGAAATGGAGCCTATATCAAAAACAAAGAGAAGAGGCAATTAGTTTAGTTTATGAAGGAAAGCGTGAGGCTGCCGAAAAAATACTAAATGGGGTTGCTCGTGAAGAATTAGCTGTTGCTCGGAAAGCCTTACGAGAATTAGTTGATATGAATGCGTCTTTTGCAGAAACTTTGTTTATTCAATCTGAAGCGGCTGCCGGAGATACTAAAATGATGTTAATAATATTTATTATTGCTGCATTTATTCTCTCGGTTTTAATTGGTGTTTTTCTTGCAAGAATTATTGGTAAACCTCTTGTATTATTAACCGAAACTGCTGAAAAAGTAGCCATTGGAGATGTTGATATTCATTTAGAGCAAAAAAGTACTGATGAAATGGGTAATTTGGTTGGGACTTTTAGGAAGATGATTGATAGTATTAAAGAACAAGTAAAAATTGCTGATAAAATCGCTAATGGGGAAAGTAATGTTGTTGTAACTGTTCGTAGTGAAAAAGATGTTTTAGGTATCAGCCTTACAAAAGTTGTAAACGTTCTGGAAGATATTGTTAGTGAAACTGAAGAACTTACAAAACAAGCAGTAAATGGTAATTTAAACAAGCGTGGAAATTCTG
Organism: Melioribacteraceae bacterium; assembly: GCA_963663265.2. Lineage (GTDB taxonomy): Bacteria > Bacteroidota > Ignavibacteria > Ignavibacteriales > Melioribacteraceae > JAEXOD01. The sequence continues at coordinate 291,380 of CAXXXM010000002.1, read as the reverse complement.
AAAAGTTTAATGGTGGTTATCAAAAAATAATAAAAGGTATAAATAATATTTTAGATGCTGTAATAGGCCCATTAAATGTAGCTGCTGAATATATTGATAGAATTGCTAAGGGAGATATACCAAATAAAATTAGCGATAATTATAATGGCGATTTTAATGAGATAAAAAACAATCTTAATACTGCTATTGATGCTGTCAGTCTTTTAGTTTCAGACTCAAAGGTACTTGCTAAAGCAGCGGTTGAAGGAAAGTTGGCAACAAGGGCAGATGTAACAAAACATCAAGGTGATTTTAGAGCGATTGTTCAAGGTGTAAATGATACTTTGGATTCTGTAATAGGTCCGTTAAATGTTGCAGCAGAATATGTTGATAGAATTGCAAAAGGAGATATCCCTAATAAAATTACCGATAATTACAATGGCGATTTTAATGAGATAAAAAACAACCTTAATACAGCTATTGATGCTATTAGTTTGTTGGTCGCCGATTCAAAGACACTTTCTAAAGCAGCAGTTGAAGGAAAGTTGGCAACAAGGGCAGATGCAACAAAACATCAAGGTGATTTTAGAGCAATTGTTCAAGGAGTAAATGATACTTTAGATGCTGTAATAGGTCCGTTAAATGTTGCTGCTGAATATATTGATAGAATTGCAAAAGGAGATATTCCTAATAAAATAGTTGATAATTACAATGGCGATTTTAATGAAATAAAAAACAATCTTAATACTGCTATTGATGCTGTCAACCTGTTAGTAACAGATTCAAAGATCCTTTCCAAAGCAGCAGTTGAAGGAAAGTTGGCAACAAGGGCAGATGCAACAAAACATCAAGGTGATTTTAGAGCAATTGTTCAAGGTGTAAATGATACTTTGGATTCTGTAATAGGTCCATTAAATGTTGCAGCGGAATATGTTGATAGAATTGCAAAAGGAGATATTCCTAATAAAATAACTGATAATTATAATGGCGATTTTAACGAAATAAAAAACAATTTAAATCTTTTAATCTCTGCAATGGAAGAAATTACATCAGTTGCTGAAAAGATTGCTAACGGAAATCTTTTGGTATCCGCTAACCAAAGGTCTAATAATGATAAATTGATGCAAGCACTTGCGTCCATGATTAAAGGATTAACTGAAGTTGTTCAGAATGTTAAAGAAACTGCAGAAAATGTAACATTAGGAAGTCAGGAACTTGCAGTAAGTTCCGACCAAATTTCTGAAGGAGCAAACAAGCAAGCAGCCTCGGCAGAAGAAGCATCTGCATCAATGGAACAAATGACTTCAAATATTAAGCAGAATGCTGATAATGCTTTTCAAACAGAAAAAATTGCACTTCAGTCTGCAGAAAATGCCAAGATTGGGGGTGAAGCAGTTGGCAAAACTGTTTATGCAATGAAAGAAATAGCAAATAAAATTTCCATTATTGAAGAAATAGCTCGTCAGACAAATTTGCTTGCATTGAATGCTGCCATAGAAGCTGCACGTGCCGGTGAGCATGGTAAAGGGTTTGCAGTAGTTGCTTCGGAAGTTAGAAAACTTGCCGAGCGTAGTCAAACTGCTGCTGCCGAAATTAATAAATTGTCTGCCGATAGTGTTGAAGTTGCTGAAAATGCCGGAGAATTATTAAACAAATTAGTCCCTGATATTTCAAAGACTGCTGAATTAGTTCAAGAGATTACTGCCGCAAGTAACGAACAAAATGCAGGTGCAAATCAGATAAATCAAGCAATTCAACAGCTTGATTTAGTAATACAACAAAATGCTGCTGCAAGTGAACAGTTATCGTCAACCGCTAATAATTTAACTACACAAGCAGAACAATTGCAAAATATAATGGGGTTTTTCAATACAGGTAATTCTAATTATTCTTTTAGTAACAACTCACAAAAAAAGATATCTGCTTCATCAACTAATTCTTCTAAAAAGAGTTTTGTAAAGCAAGAAAAGAGCATTCCACAAAACTCCGGTTACAAACTTAATATGAAAAATCTAAATGATGAGCAAGATTCTGAATTTGTAAAATTCTAAAAATTATAATTCTCACACTCAGTTTGAGTGTGAGAAATTAAATAACAAATTTTAATATTTAACGGAGATTTATCATGAGTAAACAAGAAATTGAAGATACAAAAACATATCTAACTTTTACTCTTGATGGGGAATTATTTGCTGTTGATGTGTCTAAAGTAAGAGAGGTTTTAGACCTTACTACAATAACAAAAATTCCTAAAACCCCAGATTATATGCGAGGAGTAATTAATTTAAGGGGAAGCGTTGTACCTGTAATTGATTTGCGTTTGAAGTTTGGAATGAGCAAAACAGAAACACAGGTAAATACTTGTATTATTGTGCTTGAAATTAATATGGATGACGAAATTGTAGTGCTCGGTGCTTTAGCCGATTCTGTTCAAGAAGTCTTTGAATTAGAACCGGAACAAATTGAAGCAGCTCCTAAATTTGGCACGAAATTTAAAGAGGAATTTCTTAAGGGGATGGGAAAACGTGAAGATAAGTTTATTATGATACTTAATATTGATAAAGTTTTTACAAGTGAAGAGTTGGTTATGGTTCAAGATGTTGAGAATAACAATGTGAAACTTGAAGAAAAGACTAAATGACTTTAAATGACGAGTTGTCTTCAAAAGAATATAGTCAGTTAGTTTTGTTGATTTATAATAACTGTGGAATAAATCTAACCGCTGATAAAAAGATTACTGTCCAAAGAAAAGTCTCAAAAAGAATGACTTATTTGGGCTTTGGTTCATATGATGAATATTTCTCTTTCTTATTTTCTAAAGAAGGAATGACTACCGAGTTGGTTTTTTTAATTAATGAAATGACAACAAACAAGACGGATTTTTTTAGAGAACCGGTTCATTTTGAATATTTAGTAAACAAAGTTCTTAATCATTATCCGGAACGTGATGTATTTACTAATAAGTTACAAGTAAATGTATGGAGTTCGGCTTGCTCAACCGGTGAGGAACCTTACACAATAGCCATGATTTTGGAAGAGTATAAAAATGTGGATTCAAACTTTAGCTACTCAATTTATGCTACTGATATTTCAACTGATGCACTTGAAATAGCCAAAATGGGAATTTTTAAAATGGATATTGTTAAAGTAATTCCTAAAGAAATGAAATATAAATATTTATTGAAAAGCAAAGACCAAACAAAAGATTTAGTTAGGTTTATTCCGGAATTAAGAATGAATATCAACTTTGCACGGGTAAATTTGATAGATGAAAATTACTTATTCCCTGTAAAAATGGATGTTGTTTTTTGTAGAAACGTATTGATTTATTTTGATAAACAAACACAAGAGAAAGCATTAATTAATATAACAAAAAGAATGTCTGATGGAGGGTATTTGTTTATTGGGCATTCAGAAACAATATTAGGAATGAATTTGCCATTAGAACGAGTTGCACCAACAATATATAGGAAAGTCACATAATATGGGAAGAAAAATTACTGTATTAATTGTTGATGATTCTGCAATTGTTAGACAAACTTTGGCAGATATATTATCAAGCGATCCTATGATTGAAGTAATGGGGACTGCTTCAGATCCATTTGTAGCTGCTCAAAAGATAGAAAAGCAATTGCCCGATGTGATAACTTTGGATTTAGAAATGCCAAAGATGGACGGTTTAACATTTTTAAAGAAAATTATGGAACAGCAACCTGTACCTGTTGTTATATGTTCTGGCTTAACCGATTCTGGTTCTGAGACCAGTTTAAAAGCGTTTGAGTATGGTGCGGTTGAAATTATCACTAAGCCTAAGTTAGGTACCAAACAGTTTTTTGAGGAATCCAAAATATATATTTGCGATGTTGTAAAAGCAGCATCAATGGTAAATGTAAAAAAAAGAATTATAATGCCAACAGTTCAGCCTAAGTTATCGGCTGATGCTGTTATTGCAAAAGCAACTTCAAATACAATGATTGAAACTACTGAAAAAGTGATTGTAGTTGGTGCATCGACTGGAGGTACTGAAGCTTTAAAATTGTTTTTAGAGGCTTTTCCTGTTGATTCACCCGGTATTGTAATTGTTCAACATATGCCTGAGCATTTTACAACAGCTTTTGCAAAAAGATTAGATTCTTATTGTAAAATTAATGTTAAAGAAGCAGAAAATGGTGATACTGTAATGAGAGGCAGGGCTTTAATTGCTCCTGGTAATCATCACATGTTGCTAAAACGTAACGGGACAAAATACCACGTGGAGGTAAAAGATGGTCCCCTTGTTAGTAGACATCGTCCATCAGTTGATGTGCTATTTCGTTCTGCCGCAAGGTATGCCGGGAAAAATGCCATTGGAGTTATTATGACGGGGATGGGAGATGATGGTGCAAAAGGGATGAAAGAAATGAAAGATGCAGGTGCTTATAATATTGCTCAAGATGAAAAAACTTGCGTGGTTTATGGTATGCCAAATGAAGCCGTAAAACATGGTGGTGTTGATAAATCTCTTCCATTATATGACATTCCAACTCATATCTTGGCTAAATGTTTGGTATAATATTAAATTTTGAATAGTAAAACTATATGGAAAATAAAGGTAAAATATTAATTGTTGAGGATAACAAGAGTTCTGCAACTGTTCTTTTATACATGCTTAAAACTCTTGGCTATGTTGTCTGTGGTGTTGCTTCTTCAGGGGAAACAACTTTATCAATATTAGAAAAAGAAACTCCCGATTTAATTCTTATGGATATAATGATTGAAGGAGATATTGATGGTATTGATTTAGCTTTAATAGTAAAAAAACAATATGATATTCCTGTCATTTTCTTAAGTGCTTTGTCGGATGATAGGTCGATACAAAGAGCAAAAGGTTCAACCCCGTATGGATATATTTCCAAGCCTTTTGAGGTAAGAGATATTAAGGGGACAATTGAAATAGCTCTTAACAAAAAAAGTATGGAAGTTAAACTTCGAGAAAATGAGCTATGGTTTAAGTCAACATTAAACAGTATAGGTGATGCAGTTATTGCCGTAGATGGAAATAACTCCATTACCTTTATTAATAATATAGCTGAAAAAATGCTTGCTCTCAAAAGTGAAGATATCTTGAACCATGATTTTAATACAGTTGTAAATATAATACCGGATTTGTCAATTGAAGCAATTTTATTTTATTCGGCAGGTAAATCAAATAAAAATTCTCAGTTATTAATTAACAAAGTTTTAGTTAACGCAGAAGGGAAACAATATCCTGTTGAAGAATCTTCTTCTGATATTATTAATGATCGTGGAAGAGTAATTGGAAAGGTAATTACAATTCGTGATATTTCAAGCCACAGAGAGGCACAATTAGCAGCAATTAAAGCAAAAGATTTTTATTTGAGTTTTTTCGAAAAATTTCCGGTTTTAATTTGGCGGGCTAATAAAGAAGGTTTGTTTAATTATTTTAATGCACACTGGCTTGATTTTACCGGTGTAAGTATTGAAGAGCAAATTTTTACCGGATGGTACCAATTAATTCACCCTTCTGAGCGGGATGCTTTTATTACTATTTTTAATAGTTGTATAAAATTACAAAAGAGGATTGAAACAGAATTTCGATTACAGAACAGTTCGGGAAATTATAGCTGGGTAGTTTGTATTGGCGAACCATTTGAAGATATTAATACTAATTACGATGGGTTTATAGGTGTGTGTTTTGATATTTCTCATAGAAAACAAATTGAGGAAGAGTTAATTAATGCTCGGAATATTTCAGAAGCAGCAAGTTTAGCCAAAACTACTTTTATTTCCAACATGAGCCATGAAATCAGAACACCTCTTAATGGTATAATGGGTTTAACTGATATTTTATTAGAGACAAACTTAGATACAGAACAATCGGAATATTTAGGTTTAATAAAACAATCCTCACACACTTTATTAAATCTACTTAACAATTTATTAAATTATTCAAAAATTGAACACAATAAAGATACTTTGATTATTACTGAATTTGAATTAAGACATGTTGTAGATGAAATTGTTGCCCCCTATTATATGCAATGTAAAAAACGGGGAATAGATTTTTCATGTAATTTTAGTGACAATCTACCATTAAGAATTAAAAGTGACAGTATGAAAATTCAACAAGTGCTGTCAAACCTTCTTAATAATGCAAATAAGTTTACAGAGGAAGGGAAAATTAATTTAACTATTAACTCTGATAATTTACCGGATATAATTGATAATAAAACAAATAAAATATTTATTCATTTTTCGGTTAAAGATACGGGTATTGGGATTAAAAAGGAAAAGCATAACAAGATATTTGAAACATTTTCGCAAATAGATAGTTCGAAAACGAGAAGGTACTCAGGAAGTGGATTGGGTTTATCATTAGTTAAACGAATGGTTGAACAAATGAATGGCAAAGTTTGGTTTGAAAGTGATTATGGAGCAGGTAGCTGCTTCCATTTTGTTATTGAAGTTGAAACAATAAAAAATTAATGGATAAAATATGAAAACTTTAGTAGTTGAAGATGATTTTACTAGCAGGCTTGTTCTTCAAAAGATGCTTTTGCCGTATGGGCAATGTGACGTTGCTGTTAATGGACTTGAAGCTGTTCATGCTTTTGAAATTGCAATGAACGAACAAAAACCATACGATTTAATTTGCCTTGATATCATGATGCCTGAAATGGATGGTAAAGAAGCATTAAAAATAATTAGAGAGAAAGAGAAAGAATTAAATATTGCTCCTAAAGACGAAACAAAAATTATTATGGTTACTGCCCTTGATACTGCACATGAAGTTATTGAAGCTTATTATAAGGGAGGATGTACTTCTTATCTTGTGAAGCCTATTGAAAGAAAAAAAATTCTTAAAGCAATAACAGAATTAGGTTTAGTTGATTTTTAATTTAAATACTTAATTTTATGAATACTATTTTAGAGAAAATAAAAAAGCAAATTGTAGATAATAGTAAACTAATTCCATTTGTGGTTTTATTTTTATCTTTAAGCTTATCTTTATACATTTGGGTTCTTAATATGATAAATGTTAAAGAAAAAGCAAATAACCAATTAGAATTTAAGGTTAAAGAAATAGGTTTAAGAATTGAACAGAAAATTATTACTCACGAAAATTTGTTGAATTTTGTTGCCGCTTTTTTTATCAATTCTGAAGAAGTAACTCGAGATGAATTTCACTTTTTTATTAAAGCATTAAATCTTAAAGATAATTATTCTTCAGTTCTGGGGATTGGTTACTCTAAAATAGTAAAGTATGAAGAACTTGAAAATCATATAAAGGGAATAAAAGCTGAAGGATTTCCCAATTATTCGGTATTCCCAAAAGGGGACCGCAAAATATATACTCCAATCATCTATTTAGAACCATTTACAAATAATAATATCCGTGCTTTTGGATATGACATGTATGCAGATTCCACACGAAGAGAAGCTTTAATTTTAGCGGCACAAACTAATAAACTTGTTGTTAGTGGAAAGGTTATTCTTCAACAAGATGAGAATACTAATAATTCTTCAAGTTTTTTAATGTACATGCCAATTTATAATAATAAAAAACCTCATAGCAATATAAAAGAAAGAGAGGAAAATATTATAGGTTGGATTTTTGCACCTATTAGAATTAAAGATTTGTTAAATGGTATTTTTACAAAAAAAGATAAAATAGTGTTTCAGCTTTTTGATGAGGATGAGAATAACATAAATAATTTAATGTTTTCTTCTATCAAAAATTCCAATTCTAAATCATCGTTAGAGACAACAACTCGTATCTATATGGGAGGAAGGAGCTGGGTATTAAAAGTTGCTGCGTTAAATAATTTTATGGATGATGTTGAAGATGATCATTCTTTTGCAATTCTAATTATCTTTATTTTAGGTTCCTTCCTTTTGTTTGTAATTTCTTATATTTTAACTAATGCCCACTCAAAATCATTATTTTCAGAAAATCAAAATAAAAAGATATTTGATTTTTTAATGAATTATGCTAATACAGCCATTATTATTTTTGATTATGATAGAACAATTATAGAAGTAAATTCAGATGCATGTATGTATTATGGTTATTCAGAAACGGAGTTGTTAGGTGGAAAAATAGAATTGTTATTTCCCCATGAACTTCGGGATAATGCTGTTGCAAAGTTTGATTTGCTAAAATCAGTTGAATTTTTAATCTTTGAAAGTCTGCAAAAACGGAAAGATGGCTCAACAATAAGTACGGAAATAGATTTAAGAACTTTTCTTATTGATAACAAAGAATGTGTAATTGGTTTTATTAGAAATACTAATTCACAAAATGTTTCGGAATTGGAATTAAAGGAAAGTCACTCATGGCTTCAATCAATTTTAAACACGTTAACAGTTGGAGTTGTTATAATTGATGCAGAAACTCACACCATTTTTGATATTAACCCTGTGGCTACAAAAATGATAGGTGATAAAAAGGAAAATATTATTGGAAGTCCATGTCAACAGTTTATATGTCCTAATAGTACTAACAGTTGTCCTATTATAGATTACAATAAAAATATTGATAAAGCAGAGTGTGTATTAGTTACAGCAAATAAAGATACTATTCCAATCTATAAATCAGTTACAAAACACGAGTTTAACAATAAGACTTATTTGATTGAAAGTATAGTGGATATTTCCGAAAACATAAGTTTACAAAAGGAATTAATAAAAGCACGAAACAATTTTGATTTGTTTTTTAATACAATTCAAGATATGCTATTTGTTTTGGATATGAAAGGCAATATTTTACATGTTAATAATACAACGTGTAAACGACTTGGATATACATCGGATGAATTGATTGGTAAATTGGTTTTATCGGTTCACCCTGCTGAATTTTACGATGAAGCACGGGGTATTATTAAAGATATGATTAGTGGAAAAATTGAATTTTGCCCACTACCGGTAGAAACGAAAAGTGGAAAACGTATTCAAGTTGAAACACGTGTTATTAAGGGTGAATGGGATAATCAACCTGCTATTTTTGGAGTAGCAAAAGATGTTTCGTCATTACGATTATCACAAGAAAAGTTTTCAAAAGCGTTTAATCTTAGCCCCGTTGTAATGGCTATTTCCAAAAAAACTGATGGTACATTTATTGAAATTAATGAGGCTTTTAGTAAAGTAATTGGGTACAGTCCAGAAGAAGTTTTAACCCGTACATCAGATGAATTAAAGATATTTGCTAATAATAGAGAATTTCAAAAAATTAAACTTCAATTACTTTCAGGGTTGAATGTTAGTAATGTTGAATTAAAGGTAAGTACAAAATCCGGTGAAGTTATTATTGGTCAGTTTTCTATGACAGACATTGTTATTAATGAGGAACCCTGCTGGCTAACAAGTATGATTGATGTTACTTTATTACGCAATGCTACTGAAGCATTAAAACTAAGCGAAAAGAAATACCGAACTATTTTTGAAAATGTACAAGATATCTTTTACCAAACCGACTTATATGGTTACATCTTGGATATTAGTCCTTCAATTACTAAGTATACAAATTTTACAAGAGAATATCTTATTGGAAAAAATGTTTCAATTGTATATAAAGATCCCAATGATAGGGCAATACTGATATCTTTGTTAAAAGAAAAAAAAGAAGTTGAAGACCATGAAATTGTTTTAATTGATGATAAAAATAATGAAAGAATAACATCTGTAAATGCACATTTTATTTTTGATATTAATGGGCAGCCGATTGGAATTGAGGGAGCGTTGCGTGATATTACTGCACGTAAAAATGCAGAACTCAAATTAAAAGAGTACGCTGATGAATTAAAAAATGTTAATGCTCAAAAAGATAAATTCTTTTCCATTATTTCGCATGATTTGAGAGGTCCTCTTGGTGGCGTTAAAGGAATGATTGAAATCCTTTTAGATGATAATGAGTCTTTTACGCAAAAAGAATTACGTGAATTTTATCTTGAATTACATAAATCAATTTCAATGCAGAGTAGTTTACTTGAGGATTTATTAGAATGGTCGCGTATTCAATCGAATAGATTACCATTGATTAAAAACCATTTGAATTGTAATATTGAAGTAACCTATGTTTTAGATTTGCTTAAACAAAATGCTCTATTTAAGAGAATAACAATAAAAAAAGAAATTAATCCTGAATTAGAAGTTTATGCTGATTCAAATATGTTTCAACTTGTGCTTAGAAATTTAATATCCAATGCTATTAAGTTTAGTTATGAAAACACGGAAATAAATGTTACAGCCAAAGAGGAGAATAGTTTTACTGTTTTTTGTGTTTCTGATAATGGTGTTGGTTTAAGCAAAAAGAATATTGAAAAATTATTTAGGCTTGATGTTCAAATAACAACAGATGGTACAAAAAAGGAAAAAGGGACAGGAATCGGTTTAATCTTATGCAAAGAGATTATAACTAAACATAATGGCGATATTTGGGTTGAAAGCGAAGCTGGAAAAGGGAGTAAATTCTTTTTTTCATTTCCGGTTATTGAAAAAGAAACTATTCAAGAGTAGATTCGTCTAAATAGCATTAATTAGGGTGGTCTATTTATGAAAAAAATAATACTTGTTTTCTTTTTCTTGTTTTGCAGTATAATTGGACATGCTGCACCAATTAATTATACCGATATTATTTCAATAAGTAATAACAAACTCAAGCAACTTTCTGCCATTAATTATTCAGTTTCTAAAACTGAAAATATTTCAATTTCAAATCAAGAATCCTTTTATTTAGTTCATCTTGCCCCTCAAGGGTATATGATAATAACAAATAATGAAAGTCTGCCTGTTATTTTAAGTTACTCGCTTGACTGTAATATAACGAATGAAAATCCTTTTATTAATTTTATTAAATGTGATATTAAAAATAGAATTAAAAATAGCGAATTTGCTGATACTAAAATTATAGAAAATTACAAATCTGAAAGAGAGAAAATTTTACTCGAAAAATTCCATTCTCAAATTGATAATGATTATATGCAATTCCCTCCTCAAGGAACAACATCAACGGGTGGTTGGTTGGAATCAAAATGGACACAAACAGCACCATATAATAACATGATACCGCTTGATCCTGTTAGCGGAGGGAGAAGTTTGGCAGGCTGTCCGGCAATTGCTATGGGGCAAATATTAAATTATATTAAAACTACAAATGGAGTAAAGTTTACAGATGCTGACGATTATTACCATAATTATGCCGGTAGGAATTATTGGATAGATGATGATTCTAAAACAATTGGATTTCCTTCTTTTCCAAGTTTAAATTTGTATTTGGATTCATTACAATATCATTATGATAATAATTTAACAGTTACTAATACAGATAAAGCGGCTTTAATATTTGCATGTGCGGTTGCTGCAAAACAAGTTTTTACTTCAAGTGCTTCTGGTACGTTTGCGGTAGACCAAGCATTTGCTGCTTATCAAAAGTTTAATTTTACCAACTCAAGGCTATTAACCTCTGAACGTGATAATGTTTATGAAAATATGGCAATTAATATAATTGATTCTTTAGTTTGTCATTTGGCAACTGTTACTCCATCAAATGATGCGGGGCATAATTTTAATGTGGATGGTTATAATACTGATGGTTATTTTCACCTTAATATGGGGTGGGGTGGTACTTATAATGGATGGTATCTATTACCAATAGAAATTCCTTATAACTTAACCGTTCTTGAAGGGGTAATAATAAATATTACCGATAAATCTTACGAAAATGTTAATGGCACTATACAAAATGCTAAACTTATAGAGCCTAATTACAATTGTGATTTAGATTTAATTAGAAAGGAAGGTGAAAAGAAATGGCTAAAGTTTCAAATTGAAGCCGGAACTGAAATTACTATCAATACTAAAAGAATTGGTGATTTTAATTTTACCCCTTTCCTTTGGTTATATAAATCAAACGATGCAAGTGGGAGTGATATAGCTGAAAGCAACTATATTGCATATAGTGATTCAGTTGAACAAGATGTAAGAATTCTTAAGTATTATGCTGATGAAAAGGCTTATTATTTTTTAAAAATTGCTGATAGTACAAATATTGATGGTGCTGATACATATTCAAATATTGGTGCTTTTAAGTTTTCAATTGATACTACATTAGTTACCACAATGGACGAATCTGGAATTTCTGTTATTAAAGATTTTACTTTATTTAATAACTATCCTAATCCATTTAATCCTTCTACTGAAATTTCTTATTCTATTCCAAGTAGCGGACTGGTTACAATAAATATTTTTAATTCACTTGGTCAAAAAGTTGTTGAATTGATAAATCAATTTCAATCTGCCGGCAAGCATCATATTACTTGGAATGGAAAATCTGAAAATAATACTACATTATCTGCCGGTATCTATTTTTGTAATATTAGATATAATAACACTTCTAAAACAATCAAAATGACCCTTCTAAAATAAATTCTATTCTCATAAAATTGGGATTAATTATAAATTAATCCCAATTTTTATTTATATTATTTTGTTAAATTTATTTTATTTGTAATAACTTAGGTGAATTATGACAAGATTTTATAAGGTATTAAGTGTATTGTTTATTTTATTATTGATATCTTCTTGTAGCTCTTCCGAAAAATTGGTTGAAACTACTGATACAAAAGAATTAAAAGATACAACAGTAACAGTTATTAAAGATATTAATACATTCAAAACGGATTTTAAGGAAAAAAAATATAACCTCAATTTCCCAAAATCAACTAAAATTGACACTTTAATTGTAGATGATAATAATAAATATTTTAGTTTATATTTAACAAAAGATTTTTCTTATCTTCCATTTAGAACTGCAAATGTTGAAGAATATTACAAAAGCATTAAACAGTATTTTGGTGAACAATACAAAGATTATAAGTTTTCGATTTATACAATGGGTATTAAAATTGAAGATTTAATTCCAAATTTTTACAGAAATACTAACTCATTCGATAAAAATAGAATCCAAGATTATACAATAAAAAGAACAACTCCTATAATCGAAAATATTGACAAACCCTATAAAATTACAAAAGGATTATATAACAGAAACATAAGTTTGTGGCATAGCCACGGCTGGTATTATTCAACTGATGCCGGGAGATGGGAATGGCAAAGACCAAGATTGTTTCAAACAGTTGAAGATTTAGTTCCTCTTTCTTTTGTTATACCCTACATTGCACCTATGCTTGAAAATGCAGGTGCTACGGTATTTATTCCTCGCGAAAGAGATTACCAAACAAATGAAATTGTTGTTGATAATGATACAAAAGCAGACGTGAAAACTAAACACTATATAGAGAAAGCAGCTGATAAAGATAACCAATGGAAAACAACAAGCGAAAAAGGTTTTGCAGTTGGGAATCAACCTTATGAGGTAAATTTTAATCCATTTTTATCCGGAACATCAAGATATATTCTTTCAGATACAAGAGTTTCAGCTTCTGTAAAGTGGATTCCTGAAATTAAAGAGACAGGTGAATATGCTGTTTATATCTCTTATACTGCAAGCGAAAACAATGTTAGTGATGCTACTTATTGTGTTAAACATGCAGGTGGAGAAACTTACTTTGAAGTAAATCAAAAAATTGGTGGAAGTACTTGGTTATATATTGGTAAGTTCAAATTTAATGCAAATGAAGATAATTATGTTGAACTTATAAATCGCTCAAAAGAAGCAGAACAAATAGTATCTGCCGATGCTGTTCGGTTTGGTGGTGGAATGGGATTGGTTGTTAGAGAAGGAAGCACAAGTGGTCGTCCTAAATTTGTTGAAGGTGCTAAGTACTTTTTGCAATATTCCGGTATGCCTGATACTTTGGTTTATAATTTAAATGAAAATAAGAATGATTACAATGATGATTATAAAAGTAGACCAGAGTATACAAACTATTTATTTGGTGCTCCTTTTGGTCCTTTTAAAAATATGAATGTAAAAGGATTAAGTATTCCAATTGACCTTTCAATGGCTTTCCATACAGATGCCGGTATTACTCACAATGATACTGTTGTAGGCTCGTTGGCAATTTATAGCTTAATTGGAGCTGATAATAAGCCTACTTTTCCAAATGGTATTTCAAGATTAGCATGTAGAGATTTATCCGATCTTATTCAATCTCAAATTGTCGATGATGTTAGGGCTGATTTTGATATTGCTTGGTCAAGACGTGCTTTGCGTGAAGCACAATATACTGAAGCTCAGAAACCAAATGTTCCTGCTATTTTATTGGAATTATTATCACATCAAAATTTTCTTGATATGAAATTTATGCTTGACCCAAAGTTTAGATTTACTGTTAGTCGTGCAATTTATAAGGGAATGTTAAAGTTTTTATCTGTTCAAAATAATTTAGATTATGTTGTTCAACCATTACCTGTTGATGACTTTTCAGTTGTGTTTGAAAATGAAAATAATGCAAAATTAACATGGACAGAAACAGTTGATAAACTTGAATCAACGGCTAAACCAACAGGCTATGTTGTTTATACAAGAATTAATGATGGTGGTTTTGATAATGGAGTTTACACCAAAACTAACAGTTTTACTTTTGAAAATTTAGAAAAAAACAAAATATATAGTTTCAAAATAACTGCTGTTAATGATGGTGGAGAAAGTTTTCCTTCAGAAATATTATCAATTTGTAAATCTGAATCAAAAGAAAATGCTGTTATTGTAAATAGTTTTGATAGAATATGTGCAGCAAGCAGTATTGAAGAAGAAAACTTTAGTGGTTTCTTAAATCATTTAGATGCAGGGGTGCCGGATAAAATTGATTTAGGTTTTACAGGTTTCCAAAATGACTTTAATCCTAAATCAGAGTTCATTACAAATGATGAACCGGGTCATGGTGCAAGTAGTGCCGATTATGAAACAAAAGTAATTGCCGGTAATACTTTCGATTTTGTTTATACTCACGGAAAAGCTTTACGCGATAATGGAATATCTTTTGTGTCAACAAGCAACGAATCTATTAAAAATGGTAAAGTTGATTTAACAAATTATCAATTTGTTGATTTAGTTTTTGGCGAACAAAAAGAAACTGTATATCAAAAAGAGTATGAAAGAAAAAAGAACGGTGTAATGTTTAGAACATTTACAAAAGAACTCCAAACGAAACTTGAAAACTATCTTGCTAATGGTGGTAATTTATTTGTGTCAGGTTCTTATTTAGGTACTGATATGTTTAGAGTTAAATCTGCTGATTCTTTAGATATGAAGTTTGCCAAAGATAAATTAAAATATGTTATTGCAACAGGATGGGCTTCAAAAAATGGAGTAGTTGAAATAAATAATAGTTTTAATTGTAATTTGAAAACTGTAAAGTTTAATACCGAATTAAACGATAAAATTTATCAGGTTGAAGCTCCCGATGCAATTAATCCAACTAAGGATAGCAAAACATTATTTAGATATAATGATAATCAATTTTCTGCCGGTATTGGTTATAAAAATGAATATGGTGTAATTTCTATGGGATTTCCATTTGAAACCATATTGGGTGAAAAAGACCGTGCCGAGTTTATGAAAGGTGTTATTAATTATTTGAAAATAACTAAATAAGGGGGTAGTATGAAAGTTAAGACGTTATTATTAATTATTGTATTAACTACTTCTTTATTTGCTCAAAATAGTTTTAAGCAGATAATTACCGATGCAATGCAGACAAAAACATTAAAAAATGCTCAGTGGTCTTTATTTGCCAAATATGCAGATAATGACCAAGTAATTATAGCTCAAAACGAAAATTATAGTCTTGCACCTGCATCCGGATTAAAAGTATTTACTTCTTCTGCTGCATTAGAAATTCTTGGTGAAGATTACAGGTTTAAGACCAGGCTATACTTTGATGGGCAAATAATTAAAGGGAGTATTCTTAAGGGGAACATTTATATTGTTGGTGGTGGCGATCCTACACTTGGGTCTGATTTAGTTGATGGTAATATGCCATTAGAAAAATTGTTGCAGAGTTGGGTTAAAGCTGTAAAAGAGAAAGGTATAAATAGAGTTGAAGGTTCTATAATTGCTGATGATTTGTTGTTTGAGGGGAATCCAATTTCTGATAGCTGGGATTATGGCGATATGGGTAATTATTATGGAGCAGGTTCTCATGCCTTAACCATTAATGATAATTTGTATAAAGTCTTTTTTAAGCCGGGTAAAAATGTCGGTTCTGAAGCAATGGTAATTCGTACAGAACCAAATATTGATGGGTTAACTTTCTCTAACTATATGAAAACCGGAAAAGAAGGTTCGGGAGATAATGGCTACATTTATAGTGCCCCATTTCAGTTTAATGCTGTATTGCGTGGTACAATCCCAATGGGAGTAAAAGAATTTTCTATTAAAGGTTCCATTCCGGATCCTGCACTTTTTGCGGCTCAAGCGTTTTCCAAAGCTTTAATTGAATCGAATATTAAAGTTAAAAACAAACCTCAAAAGTTGGAAAACAAAATTGAGTATAAAGAACAAAATTTAATTACAACAACTCTTTCTCCAAAGGTTAAAGATATTGTTTACATCGTTAATAAAAGAAGTTTTAACCTTTATACTGAAATGCTTCTTCGTGCTATTGGTCTTAAACAAAAAAAAGAAGGGAGTATAGAAAAAGGAGTTGAAGCCCTTGAAGAGTATTTTAGTTCAAACGGTATTGATATTGATGGACTTCATTTATATGATGGATGTGGTTTAGCACGTACTAATACTATAACCACTAAAATGATGACTGAAGTTTTGGGATTAGAATATAAGAGTAAATCGTTTAATTCGTTTTATAAATCACTTGGTGTTACGGGCGACCCAAATGATATTAGTTATTATGTTAATTATGGAAAAGGTACCGAGCTTGCATTTAATGGTCATATTAAATCCGGATTAATTACAAGAGTACGTTCGCATTCAGGTTATATAAAAGACTTAAAAGGGCGTACAATCATCTTTTCGTTTATTGCAAATAACTATACAGGGGGAGCTTCAACAATTGATAAAATACATATCAATTTAATGGTTGAACTTGCACGATTAGGAAAAGATTAGTATTTATTAAGGGATGAACAATATGATTAAATTTGAACATAAACATGACTTTAGTAATCTACAAAATACTTTATTTAACAAGAATAAATCAATTCTTCCTCTCATTGAACTTGGAGTTCATCCCATAATAAAAAAGGAAATATTAGGTCGTCCAATATTAACACTTGCCGATGATATTGAGTTTATGTTTAATATGGGGTATGATTTTGTAAAAATTCAACCGATTATTAAGTTTCCCAATAAACAGGTGACCGATAGAAATGCTAATGACGAATACAAAAATGCACCTGATAGAGCTTGGGCTACTGAAGGAACCGGTTTAATTACTAACTGGGAAGAGTTTGAAAAGTATAACTGGCCTCATGCATCTGCAATAGATTACTCTCGTTTTGAACAAGTCTGCAAATTATTGCCGGAGGGAATGGGAGTGATTGGTCAATATGGCGACATCTTTACATTGGTATGGGAATTAATGGGCTTTGAAACTTTTGCATTTGCTACTTTTGAGCAACCTGATTTAGTTGAAGCAATTTTTAATAAAGTAAGTGATTTGGTAATTGGAATGTTTGAAAATATGGTTCAGTTTGATTCCGTTGGAGCTTTATGGTATAGCGATGATATAGCATATGCCACCGGATTAATGATTGATCCGGGCTTTTTGCGGAAGTATTTTTTCCCCTGTTTAACTAAAATTGGTAATTACGCCAAAACTAAAAATATTCCCTTTATTTATCATTCTGATGGAAAACTTTGGGATGTAATGGATGATATAATTATGTCCGGTGTAACTGCTTTGCATCCAATTGAGCCAAAATCAATGGAGTTTACTGAAATCAGAGATAAGTATTCAGAAAAAGTTGCATTTTGTGGTGGTATTGAAGTTGATACTTTGGCAAGGGGGAATAATGATGAGATTAAATCCTTAGTATCCTCATATATTAATAACTTTGCCGGTACATGTTCATGGGCAGTTGGTTCTTCCAATTCTATTCCTGATTATGTATCTATTGGTAATTATCTTGAAATGTTAAAATTAGTTCATCTATTTAATAATAAATAAAATAACTATGGAAGAACAGAATAGCGAATTAAAACCAAAACGCGAACTTAACCTTTTACAAACTACTTCTATCATAATTGGTACTGTTATTGGTTCGGGTGTATTTATTAGTTTACCTATTATTGCAAAAATTGCCGGTGACCCATTTTTAAGTACTATTATTTGGTTGCTTGGTGGAATAATGTGGATACCACCTATATTAATTTTAGCTGAAATGGGTTCGGCTTATCCTGACCAAGGTTTTGGGTATTATTATCTGCAAAAAGCCGGTTCTCCTTTTTTAGCCTTTATTTATACTTGGACTGCATTTTTAACAAGCGATACTCCAACTCTAACAATTGTTGCATTAAGTGCTGCTTCTGTTCTAACAATATTTGCCCCAATTTTGGAAAATGTATTTGCCGCTCGAGTTTTTGCATCATTATTGATTTTAGGCTTGGCATATATTCATTATCGCAGCGTTCAATCGGGGGGCAATGTTCAAGTATTTTTAACAATTGCAAAACTTCTTCCATTATTTGCAGTTGTTGTTATTGGGTTTGCAATGTACTCTAATGATAGTTTGTTTGTTTCTAATAAAATTTTGGAAAATGGTTCCACAAATATATTTTTAATTATTACAGCTGGTATTTCTGCAACTTCTTGGTCATATGCAGGATTTGGCAATATTTTATACATGGCAGGAGAAGTTAAAAATCCTCAAAAAACTCTTCCTGTTGCTTTAATTGGTTCCGTTATATTTGTTATGATTGCTTATACATTAATTTCTATTGGCACAAGTATGATTGTTCCTTTTGATGAATTGATTAAAGCCAATGGTGATTTTGTTAATCCTTTTGCTTTTCTTTCTTATTCAAAAGAGTTTGCTGCAACCTTATTTGCAGTTGTAGCCTTTGTTTCTATGATTGGTGTACTGAATGCAAGTATTATGGTTCAACCTCGTTTAGAATATGCAATGGCAAAAGATAAAATGTTTTTTGCTTCATTTGGAAAACTTCATCCTAAATATCTAACTCCTCATTACTCAATTATGATTCAAGCCGGATTGGCAGTTGTATTGTTTTTATTAGGCGATATTGAAAACATGTTAGGGTATTTTACTCTATCTTATGTGTTGCAAAATACCCTTGTTTATGGAACAATATTCTTTTTACGCAAAAGGAGCGATTACAAACCAAGTTATATTGCTCCAATGTGGAAAGTAATGGGTATACTTTCTTTAGTTATTCAGCTTTATTTAATTTATGGAACATTTTTAGCATACCCATTATATGGTGTATACGCTTGTATAGGTTTAATAATTACCGGACTACCGGTATATTTATACTTCTACAAAAAATGGAAATTAAGCTGAGTAAATAATTTCGCCGTTAAAAATGGTTTTGGAAACTTTTACATCTTTAATTCTTGCAGGTTCAATTGTAAAAATATCATCGCTTAAAACTACAAAATCTGCAAGTTTACCTTTTGAAAGAGAACCTTTTATATTTTCTTCATAAGAGGCATAAGCAGCATTTATTGTATAGCAGTCAACCGCTTCTTTAACTGTTAGTTTTTCTTCCGGTATCAATCCATTTGGATTTTTCTCGTCCATTGTGTGACGTGTAATAGCGGTATAAATTCCTAATATTGGATCCATTGTTACAACAGGCCAATCGCTGCCAAAACAAACCTTAACTCCTTCATTAATAAGTGTTTTGAATGCATAGGTAAGTTTTAATCGGTCTTCTCCAATTTTTGTTACTGCCCAGCAACCATCGTCATATAAGTGATAAGGCTGCATCGAAGCAACAATATTTAATTCCTTAAATCTTTTTATATCTTTTGGATGTAAATGTTGGGCATGTTCAATTCTAAAACGTCTATCTTTTTTACCATTTTCTTTTGTTAAATCCTCAGCAATATCAAGAATCATTGAGTTTGCCTTATCACCAATTGCATGTATGCTCAATTGTAAATTTGCTTTATCGCCTGCCAAAGCCCACTCTTTAATTTTACCGTTGCTTAAAGTGTCCATTGCTAAACCAAAACTTTCTTCATCATCAGCGTAGGGTTCAAAAAATAGTGCTGTATAACTTCCAAGCGATCCATCAGCAAATGCTTTTAGCGAACCAATTTTAAGAAGTTCGTTTCCAAAAGGATTCTCTATTTCAGCATTAATTAAATCATAACATTTTTCAATTGGTAATCGAGTATAAATTCGAGTAGTGATTTTATTCTTTTTTAATAATTTTTGAAATGTTTTAAAATCGTTTTTATATGCAATATCATGTATTGATGTAACGCCTAAACGTTTAGCTTCTTCTAATGCGGTTAAACATGCTTTTTCATATTCTTCCTCGCTCCGTTCAGGTAATTTATTTGCTACCAAATCCATAGCTTTATCTTTAAGCATGCCTGTTGGTTCACCGGTTATCGGGTCTTTTACAATAGTACCACCATCAGGATTAGGTGTATCCTTTGTTATTCCGGCAAGTTTTAGGGCAAATGAATTTGCTAAAGCGGAATGATAATCCATACGATGAATAAATACAGGAATATCTTGTGTAAATTCATCAATCATTTCTTTGTTGGGCATCTCTTTAATATCCCAATTCTGGTGATTCCAATTACCGCCAACAATCATTTTGCCGGGATTACTTATTGTATAGTTTTTTAATTTGTTTATAAATTCACTAACAGAAACAACTTTTGTTAAGTCAACGCTTAATAAATAAAATCCACCCATAATAATATGGGCGTGGGAATCAATAAAGCCGGGTACAACAAGTTTCCCTTTTAAGTCTATTACGCTTTCAACATCTGAAAATAATTCCATAACATCGATATTTGACCCAACATATTCAATAATATTGTTATTAACTATTATGGCTTCAGCCCATAGTTGTTTTTCGTTTGCAGTATAAATTTTACCATTAATAAAAGCTTTTTTAGACATTTTACATCCCCACATCATTTTAATTTATTATTTAAAATAATTAAATTATCGGCTATGTTCAATAATAAGCGAAAATTAAAAAATAATTTTGGTAAAAGTAAAAATGATATTTTGATTTAAATCACTACATTTTTTCTTGTTTATTACGATAATTATTTGTTAAATTTAAACGTTTTAGTTTTAGATTTACAATTCTAAAATTCTTTACATAAATTAACTTACGAGCAATTAATGGAAAGTACTACTAATAATAACACGTCATACAATGTGTTATTAGAAAAACCTATCAAATATGGTAAAATTAATATTAGCTTATCTTCACAACTTCTCGATGAATTTATAAAATTTCCTGTTGACAGTCTTAAGTTTGTTTTGAGCGGTAGAGCAAGAGGATTTTTAAAAACTGATGATCCGGAAAAGCTATTTATTAAAAGACTAAAAAAAATAGAATCGAGTGAAGAAACACCATCAAAGAAATACGCCGAGTTCATGGAACTACTATCTCCTTCTGAAAATCGCACAGAAGAGTATAAAAAAGCAATAAATGACGCAATTGATATTGTGTATAAGTCTCTTGAGCAGAAGATATATGATGCCCCAATATTAAGTATTAAAGATTATTTTGAGAATGCGTTTAAGAAATTTGATTTAGGTGACCTGAAAGGTGCTATTGGTGATTATTCAAAAGTAATTGAAAAAGACGATAAAAATGTTTCTGCCTATTACAATAGAGGAATTGCACGTCAAAATTTAGGAAATAACGCTGGTGCAATAGCTGATTTTGCAAAAGTAATAGAATTGAAGCCGGATTATGCTCCAGCTTATAATAACAGAGGTGTTGCCAAAAGGAAAGTTGAAGATTATGATAGTGCAATTAGCGATTTTAACAAGGCTATTGAGTTAGACAGTAAATACGCCGCTGCTTTTTACAATAGGGCATTAGCAAAAAAAAATCTGAGGGATGTTGTTGGCGTAATCGAAGATTTTTCTGTTGCAATAGATTTGAAACCAAACTTTATAGATGCTTATTTTAACAGAGGACTTGAATTAAAAGCAATTAACGAATATAAAAGTGCAATTGATGATTTTTCCAAAGTTATTGAGTTAGATTCTTTAGATGTTGCTGCCTATATTAATAGAGCATTTTGCCGGGAACAGTTGGGTGATTATGCAGGCGGAAGAAATGACAAGAAAAAGGTTGAGGAGATTAAAAACAGTAAACAGGAATAACTAATTCTTAATAAATAAATTGTGATATATAATGAAACCAAAAATTGTTGACTTAATTAAATCGGGGAAAATCTTGGTTTCTGATGGGGCTTGGGGTACATTGTTGTTAAACAAAGGACTTTCATACGATAACTCACCGGACGAATGGAATTTATCTCATCCAAAAGAAATTTACGAAATTGCAAAGAGTTATATTGATGCGGGAAGTAACTTAGTTGAAACTAATTCTTTTGGTGCCAGCTTTATAAAACTTAGAGACTTCAACCTACAAGAGAAAACAGAGCAAATTAATAAATCGGCTGTTGAAATTTCCCGAAAAGCTGCCGGTGATGATAATTATGTAATTGCTTCAATAGGACCAACCGGAAAGCTAATTATTAATGATGAAGTAACAGTAGAAGAATTATACAAAGCCTTTAAACAGCAAGCAATTGCTTTTGAAGAAAGTGGTGCCGATGCTGTTTGTGTGGAAACTTTTTATGACTTGCAAGAAGCAGAATGTGCAATTAAAGCTGTTAAAGAAAATACTAAACTTGAATTAATTTGTACTTTTACTTTTGAAAAAAAAGAAACTGGGGAATTTAGAACTATGATGGGCGTTGGAATTGCTGATTATATTAATAAAGTTATTCCAATGGGTGTTGATATTGTTGGCAGCAACTGCGGTAACGGATTTGGTGAAATGCTGGAGATTATTAAAGAGATAAGGGCTCTAAATTCTGAAATTCCAATATTGGTTCAAGCAAATGCAGGATTTCCTGAAGTGGCTGATGGTAACTTGGTTTTTCCTGAAACACCTGAAATGATAAAACCAATAGTTTATCAAATGATAAACGCCGGTGCAAATATTATTGGCGGATGTTGTGGTACCACACCAGAACATATAAAAGTTATAGCCAATATTGTTAAGGAATTTAATAATGCGGTTTGATTTCTCTTTTATTAAAAAAAGCCGACAGGAAACTGGTTTAGTTGTTGTTGTAATTCTTATAATGACTTTTTTAACTTTTGCAAGTGATACTATTTTTGTTTCCGGTGAATATGTAAATAATTTTTTTAGGATAGATAATTTAATTCCAAACGTTTTTACTCCAATGTCATGGATGGCAATAATGGCAATAGGTGCAACGTTTGTAATTATTTCCGGCGGTATTGATATTTCAATAGGTTCGGTTTTTGGTATTTCCGCATTGGGAACAGTAGCTGTTTTGCAAAACCTTCCTGAAACTGCAAGTGCTTGGTATGTTATCCCTTTAGCATTTGTTGTTGCTCTTGGTATAGGTATGTTTTTTGGATTTATAAATGGATCGTTAGTAGTAGGATTGAAAATTCATCCATTTATTGTAACTTTGGGCACTATGAGTATATTAAGAGGAATTGCATTAGTTACTATAACCGAAAAATCTTTACCCGGCTTTGGTAAAACATTGCCTACTTCTTTTACCCAAAATTTTATTTCTCACGAAATGAATTATGGTCCTTTTGCTTGGGCAAAATTGCAACCCATTCCCATGATTTTAATGCTGCTGTTTGCAATAGCTGCTGCATTTTACTTAAATTCAACCAAATGGGGAAGAGAAATATACGCTGTTGGAGGTAATGAAGAGGCTGCACGTTTTAGCGGCATTAATGTTAATTGGGTAAAAATTAGAGTTTTTGTATTAAATGGATTGGCGGCAGGCTTAGCTGGAATGATTTCTGCCGGTTATTATGGTAGTGCAAATACTGCCACCGGTGAAGGATATGAATTAACTGTTATTGCCGCTGCAGTTGTTGGTGGAGCAAGTTTACTTGGTGGTAAAGGTACTGCCATTGGTGCTGTTTTAGGTGCTCTTATTATTAAGTTAATTGAAAACGGTATTGATATTCTTAAAGAAATTGATTTTGGAATAATAACTGTTTATGTATCCAAAGAATACAGTAAAATTATTATTGGCTTGGCAATTATTGCCGCTGTTGCTGTTGATAGATTAAGTAGTTCATTCAAAAGTAGAAAAAAAGTTGTTTAATAAATTATTTTATGTAATTGGGGATTTTATGAAATTAAGAACAAAATTTTCTTTAATAATTATGCCAATTGCTTTAATTGGTATGTTGTTATTACTCACAAATTGTGGAAAAAAGGATAACAAAAAAACTATATCAATTGGACTTATTGCAAAAAACCAAACTAATCCGGTATTTCAAGCTGCTTATACAGGGGCTAAAGATGCTGCAATAGAATTAGGTAAAAAATATGGAGTTGAAGTAAAAATTAACTGGCAAACCCCAACAGACGAAAATCCTCAAAAACAAGCTGAAGCCATTGAACAGCTTGCAAGAAGCGGGGCAGCCGGTATTGCAGTTTCATGTAGTGATGCAAATATTTTAACCTCTACAATTGATAAAGCAGTTGGATTAGGCTCGGAAGTTATGTGTTTTGATAGTGACGCTCCTAAAAGCAAAAGATTTGCTTATTTTGGGACTGATGATTTTATATGTGGTCAAATGGTCATGAAAAACTTGGCTGCTCAAATGAACAACAAAGGTAATATTGCAATTTTAGCTGGCAACCAAAGTGCCCCTAATATCCAAAATAGAGTAAAAGGAATTTTAGAAGAATTAAAAAACTATCCTGATATCAAATTAATTAATAACGGAATTTTTTATCATGCGGAAACTCCTGAACAAGCTGCTGAAACAATAAACAGGGCTCAAACACTTAATCCAACTATTAATGGCTGGGCTTGTGCAGGTGGCTGGCATTTATTCACAAAAAATGCTTTAAAATGGGATGCCGGTAAAGTTAAAGTTGTTGCTGTTGATGCTTTACCACCAGAACTTGATTATTTGGAAAGCGGACATGTTCAAGTATTAATGGCTCAAAATTGCTATAATTGGGGATATAAATCTGTTGAAATTTTATTGGATAGAATCATTAATAAAACAAAACTTGATAATCCAATTATTATTGACCAATTGACTGTTGTTGATAAAAATAATAGTGCTGAATTTAGAAAAAATTGGGCAAAATGGATAGGATCCAACTAATTGGCAACAAATAACTACATAGAATTAAAAAATATTACTAAAACCTTTGGTGGTGTAGTTGCATTAAAAAATGTTTCTTTATCAATTTGTAAAGGAGACTGTTTTGCCTTGATGGGCGAAAACGGTGCAGGTAAGTCAACATTAGGAAAAATACTTGCCGGAATTCATAAAGCTGATTCCGGCGAAACTATTATTAATGGCAAAATAATTCAAATAAATTCACCACGCGATGCTTTTAATAATGGTATCAGCATGGTTCATCAAGAACTTTCTTTTTGCCCTGATTTATCAATAGCGGAAAATTTAATGTTGGGAAAGTATCCCTTAAGATGGGGTATTAAAATTGATAATGAAAAAATGCTGTTAAATGCCGAACAATTGTTAAAGCAAATTGAATTAGATATTAATCCTAACGAGCTGATGAAAAACCTTTCTACTGCTCAAAATCAAATGATTCAAATTGCAAATGCTATTGCAACCGGCTCTGATATAATTATTTTCGATGAACCTACAAGTTCTCTTTCTGAAAAAGAAGTTGTTAGTTTATTCAAATTGATTAAAAAGCTGAAGGAACAAAATATTACCCTAATTTATGTTTCGCATAGAATGGATGAAATTTTTGAAATTTGCAATAAAGTTGCTGTTTTACGCGATGGTGAGTATGTTGATACTTGTAAAATAAGTGAAGTTACTAAAGCTCAATTAATTGAAAAAATGATTGGACGAAAAATTGAAGAATACTTTCCAAGTTACTTAGATACTGTTAAAACAGATGTTATTCTGAAAGTAGAAAACTTATCATCAAAAGGAAAGTTTGAAGATATTTCCTTTGAACTTCACGCCGGAGAGATTTTGGGATTTGCCGGTTTAGTTGGTGCCGGTAGAAGTGAAATAGCCGTTGCTATATTTGGATTGGATAACAATGTAACGGGTAACGTTACTATTGATGGTAATAAGCTAAGTTTAAATAATGTTGATAATTCTTTAGAAAATGGCATTGTTCTTGTCCCCGAAGATAGAAAATTACAAGGTTTGGCGTTAGGTTTAAGTTGTAAAGAAAATTTTTCGCTCCCTAATCTTAATCAATTTAGTAAACTTGGGGTTCTGAATAAAGGACTTGAACAAGAAATAGTAAATAACTATTTTTCCAAAGTAAGTGTTAAAACTGATTCTGTTGATTCTGCTGTTGAAAATTTGAGTGGTGGAAATCAACAAAAAATTGTTCTTGCTAAATGGATTGCTCACAATTCGAAATTGCTTATTGTGGACGAACCCACTCGTGGAATTGATATTGGGTCCAAAACCGCAATTCATAATATAATTGATGAGCTTGCTCAAACAGGAATGGGAATTGTTTTAATCTCTTCAGAACTTCCCGAAGTAATTAATTTATCATCTCGCATTATAGTTATGCGGAATGGAAAAATGGTTAAAGAGTTTACAAGGGGAGAAGCTAATCAAGATTTACTGTTAAGATATATGACTGGAAATGAATTAAATAACTAAAAGTATTTGGATATGAAAAAAATATATTTGTTTTTTGTAATTTTTACTATAACTATTATTGCTTGTAAGGATGTTGTAAATAATAATGTTGATATTGACGAACGTTCAATTCCTGAATCTAAAGTGAGTTTTGTAGCAGATATTCAACCAATATTTGAATATAAATGCAATTTCTCCGGCTGTCACGCCGATGGTATTGAAACAAGTTATATGTTAACAAGTTGGACTGAAGTAAGAACATATCCAAATGTTATACCCGGCGATCCTACAAACAGTATTTTAGTGTTACGAGTTTCCGGACAGGTTCCACCCATTATGCCTCCATTAGGCACACCAACTACTGCAATTACCGAAACTCAGTTACGTGGAATTAAAACCTGGATTAAAGAAGGTGCCCAAAACAACTAATTCAGGTGTATATATTTTAGAAATATACCTAAAAGATGAACTGTTTTTAAATTCTAAAAAGTTTAATTTATTATTACATACTGGGTATTATTATTATTTCGGCTCTGCACAAAAGAATCTTATAAGTAGAATTAATAGACATATTAAAAAAGATAAAATTATTCATTGGCATATTGATTTATTAACAACCAATTCCAAATGTAATGTTTCAAATGTTTATTATTTGCTCGACATGGGGAAAGAAATTGAATGTGAAATGCGTAAAAAAGTTGAAGAAGGTTTTCACCTTCTTCATCCTATAAAATCGTTTGGTAATTCAGATTGTAAGAATTGTTATTCTCATCTATTATATTCAAAAACAAAAATTAGCTATAACCATTTTTGTTCTTTATACCATTCAATGGTTTCTTTCATCCCTTCACATAATGGAATTTCGGATTCGTAACCAAAATCTCTTTTAGCTTTTGAACTATCACAGGTTTGAGCTTCTTGAACAAAATCTCTTGCTTTTTCAAAATTAAATGTAGCTGCTTTGCTGCTAAACCATGAAAAGAATTCGGCAAATGCACCAACTGTGTAAACTAAAAAATGAGGTAAGCGTAATGTTAATGCTTTGCGTCCCATTCCTTTTGAAATGCAATTACCCATTTCGTTCCAATTGTAGTAATCTTTTGAACCAATAAAATATATTTCTCCGGCAGCTTTATCACTTGTTGATGCTAAATAAATTCCTCTTACTAAATCCTTAACATTTACAATACTTACTTCTTTGTTGTTAAAACCAATTAATGGTAATAATCCACCTTTGTAAGTCTTAAATATTAAATATATTTCAGTATCTCTAATGCCGTATACAGCAGGAGGTCTTACAATAGTAATAGGAATTGAAGACATAAATGTTTTAACTAATTTTTCTTCTTCCATTTTACTTTTGCCATAACGAGTAATAGGGTTCATTGGGGATTCTTCTGTATTAGGGTTACCAATTTTTGAAGGACCTGTTGCTGTTAGACTGCTAACAATAATAACACGTTTAATTTTTGTATTGCATTCTTTAAGTGCTTCTAAAAGATTTTTAGTTGGTAATACATTTCCGTTATAGTAATCTTCCCAGTTTTTTGCTTTAACTATACCTGCTACATGATATAAATAGTCAGCATCTTTTAGTATTTCCTTTAGTTTGGATTTATCATACAAACCGCTGTCAATCAGTTCAACATTTTTATCTTTCAGCCAGCGTAAGTTGCTGGTTTTACGAATTATGCATTTAACTTTGTGTCCTTTTGCCAATAATAAATCGACTAAATGGCTGCCAACAAAGCCCGTACCACCCGTAACTACTGATATAATTTCATTATTCATAATATTTTATGCAATTAATAATTGATTTTTAAGGTATTAAACTATATTTTTTAATGTTTAAAAATAACGAATTAATAAATTTTAGAAAAGAAATAAAAAATAATAATAGATGTTGGAGGAATAATTTGGATTTATTTGCAAAATGCTTCGAATTTACAAGAGCTGATGAAATTAAAGCTACGGGCTATTACCCTTATTTTCGTGCTATAGAAGAAAATGAAGGACCTGTTGTAATGATTGAAGGGCAGCGTAAAGTAATGGCTGGTTCTAACAATTATTTAGGATTGACAGCTCATCCAAAAGTTAAAGAAGCAGCAATTAATGCAATAAAAAAATATGGAACAGGTTGCTCAGGGTCAAGATATCTTACCGGTACTATTGATTTACATATTGAACTTGAAGAAAAATTAGCTAAGTTTTTTGGTGTTGAAGCTGTTTTATTATATAGTACAGGATATCAAACCGCTCAAGGAATTATTCCTACACTTGTAAACAGGGGTGAATATGTTATCTCTGACAAGGACAATCATGCTTGTATTGTTGCAGGTAACTTAATGGCACGTGGTGCTACTGCCGAGTTATTGCGTTATAAACATAATGATATGGCTGATTTAGAAAGAGTTTTGCAAAAAGTACCTAAAGAAGCCGGAAAACTTATTGTTAGTGATGGTGTTTTTAGTACCGGTGGCGAAATTGTTGATTTACCAAGGTTGCTTGAATTAGCTAAAGAATACAATGCACGTACTTTAATTGACGATGCTCATTCAGTTGGTGTTATTGGTAAAGGTGGTAGAGGTACAGCAAGTGAATTTGATAAAGTTGATGAAGTTGATATGACTATGGGTACATTTAGTAAAACATTCGCTTCATTAGGTGGTTTTGTTACAGGTAAGGCAAAAGTTATTGATTATTTAAAACATCATGCTGCTGCTTTAATTTTTAGTGCTTCTCCAACTCCATCTTCTGTTGCTGCTGCTTTGGCTGCTTTGGAAGTTCTTGAAGATGAACCTGAAAGAGTAACAAAACTTATTAGCAATGCAAATAAAGTTAGAACAGAATTAAGTGCTGCCGGATTTAATGTTATTGATGGTCGTACCGGTATTGTGCCTGTTATTGTTGGTAACGATCCTCTTGCTTTCCAAATGTGGCGTAGATTATATGACGAAGGCGTTTTTGTTAACGTATTTATTTCGCCTGGTGTGCCTGAAGGTAGACAGATGATGAGAACTTCTTACATGGCTACACACGAAGATGAACATTTAGATTTTATTATTAACGCATTCAAAAAAATTGGTAAAGAAATAGGTCTTATCTAATCTTTATTTATAATAATTTTTTGGAGGTTGTATCAATTGGTGTTTTAGTAGCTTTACTTTTAACAGATTGATTCAACCTTCTTGTTTTTAAATGTATCTATAAGATAGGGAGTAATTATGAGTAATATTAAAATTGTTCCTATTGAAAATAAAGCAGATATTAAAAAATTTGTAAAATTTCAATGGAAAGTGTATGAAGGAAATCCTTATTGGGTACCTCCATTATTAATGGATAGATATAAAATATTAAGTAGAGAAAAAAATCCGTTCTTTCAACATGGTGATATGCAGTTGTTTTTAGCATATCAAGGAAATGAAATTGTTGGCAGAATTGCTGCTATTAAAAACGATTTGCATAATTCTACACATAACGATAAAGTTGGCTTTTTTGGATTTTTTGAATGTTTGAATAACCAAGAAGCTGCAAATAAACTTTTTGACGCTGCTAAGGAATGGTTAAAAAGCAAAGGCTTTGATAAAATGCGTGGACCTTATAACCCATCTGTTAACGATGATAACGGTATGTTAATTGAAGGTTTTGATGACCAACCAAGAATTTTAATGCCTTATAATCCAAAATATTATTTGGACTTATGCGATAATTATGGATTTGCTAAAGCCAAAGATTTATATGCTTACGATATTTCGCACGATGAAATGTTAAAAAATGATAAAATTGGACGTGTTGCCAAAATTGCTATGGAACGCAGTAAAATGACTCTTAGAACTTTGGACATGAAAAATTTTAAATCTGAAATTGAAAAAGTAAAGTATGTGTATAATAAAGCTTGGGAAGTTAACTGGGGCTTTGTTCCTTTAACAGATGCCGAAATGGATGCTTTGGCTGATGACTTAAAACAACTTGTTGAACCTGATTTAGTTATTTTTGGTGAAGTTGAAGGTAAAACAGTCGGTTTTGCTTTAGTACTGCCTGATTATAATTATGTTTTCAAAAAAATGAACGGGAAATTATTCCCGACAGGTATTTTCCATTTATTATTTGGTAAAAAAGCGATTAAGTGGGTACGTATTATTATATTAGGACTTGTCCCTGAATTTCAAAAGAAAGGATTGGACGCTTCTTTTTATAATTATATTGTCCATAAAGCCGCCGATCATGGCTGGTACCATGGGGAAGCAAGCTGGATTTTGGAAGACAACGAAATGATGAATAAAGGTGCCGAAACAATGAATGGTACTCTTTATAAAAAATATAGAATTTACGAAATTGATGTGAAATAAAAATTATCAGAGTATTCTGATTAATGATATTCTTGAATAAAGTAAAATTTCTCTTGGATGTCGGAGAAGAGAATTTACAAAAATGAGGAATATTCCCTTGGCGGTCATGGTCTTACCATGACCGTATTAATAATGTTGGTTGTAGCTTTAATAATTATTCCAATTTACTTTCCATATACCAAAAATAAACACTTTATACCCACCCTTGAGCTTATAATTAACTGATATAACTATATATAACTAATACATTATTGAATTGGGGATAATATCAGAACTATTCACACAAAACGAAAAAAAAATAGTAACAACACTATTTTATTTTGTAAATTGGTCAATAAAAACAAATTGTTCTATTAATTTTGGAAAAAATATACTTTTTCGCAAAATAGTGTTTGCAAAATTTACAAAAAGTCCATAACTTAAATAAGTGGTAAAGTTTTATTTCTAATTAATTTAGTTCTAAACTTGTTTGAGTGATTTTATGGTATTACGTGAAGGGGGGGACTCTTCTCCTGTGCTTGCAAGGTATTCAATTGATGAAGGTAAAAAGCTAACCAGATATAATTGTTATTATATTAGTGGTGCTAACGGTTTTAGAGATAATTACCTTCCTTTATCAGAACGAAAGCTATTAGTTAATTCCGAAATTCCAAAAAAAATTAAACTTCAACAATCTAGTGATGTTGAACCTTTTAAGATTCCTTCACTTTGTGGGGCAGGAGGTGTTTTAATTGCCCCTGATTCTATAAGACACTCGTTTGTTTTATATGATTGTATTCATGGGGCAAAATCATATGAAACATCTCCATTGGAGGATGGATTTATACGAGATGCTTCTGATCCTGTGTGGGACGGTCTTTTCTTTAATGTAGTTCTCAAAAATAAAATTTATAGGTATGGACTATCAAGAATAGGCGAAATAAGGGAACATTATTTCCAATATACTAATTATGATATTAATGAAAAAATTCAAAATCCTTTAGTGATTTTTAATAATGAGCAGAGGCTATTGGCTTTTACAACAAAGCAAAAGGTTTTTATCTGTGATATTTCAAATTATAAAGGGGAAAAAAAACCTCATGAAATTGAAATAAAACAAAAAGAACTTCTCCCTTTATTACAATTTAAGGATGATATAATTGCTGTATCTAAGAGAGGCGGTATTTATAAAATTGATACGGGTTATCTAAATGAATTATCTCCTTTGTTTAGTTCAGAAGCAGATGATCTTGAAAAAATCAGCTATCCAATAATATTAAAAAATAACCTTTACTACTTATTTACAAGAAAAGATAATCCGAATATTAATTATTTACGATGTTTTAATCTAGACAAAAATGAAGAAAAAACTGAAAAAGTTGATATTAGTGGGTTTGCATATTCTGAAAGGTTTTTGTTAAATGATGGTTTTCGTATTACGCTTAAAAGCAATTTTGGGGATAACTTTTTTATAAAAATTAATGAATATGGGGTTGCGAATAGAATAAATGCTAAAGCAAATTCTGATGGATTTACAATAAACATTGACAATTTCTTCCTTTACGACAATAAAATATACTCATTTGAAGAAACAAAGAAAACTGTTTATGTTGCCGACATGAAAACATTGCAATATATCTCTTCTATAAATATATCCTATAATATGGCTGAAAATATATTACCATTAAGCAATATTACTTTTTTTGACGGAATAATTGCTTTGATTACAGACACAGGTATTCATTTAAATAAGGTAAGTTAATATATGAAAAAAATTATTTTACTGTTTTTTGTTTTTTACGGCACATATTGGGGCTTTGGGAAAAGTATTATTATTAGTTATGATTTTTCTGCAAGTATGAAGTTACGCGGACAATTAACGGATATTGAATTACAGGCAATCAATAATACTCTATTAACTTTGCTTTTTGAGAGTAGTAACATTAATCAATTTGATAATATGATTGATATTGATATTTTAAAACATCCAACAGTTGATTTAGAATTTCCAATAATAAACAAAGATGATTATGTTATTTTTCAAACCGTTGGTTCAAACATTAATAACCTTAATTTAGGTAATAATATTTCCAGAAGTTTGATTGAACAATATTTGCCGAAAAATATATCTCAATTGTGTGAACCGAATACATATATTTCAAAAGCTGAATATGAATTCTATAAAAAATCTCTGGAAGATTCTACAGCATTGTGGATTGTAATTACTGATGATAATAAGAATATTGGAATTCAATTTCCTCCCGATGATAAGGTGCTTCAACAAAATTTGTTGGAATTAAGAAATGATATCCATTTAACAACACTTGCAGGTTACCATTTTCTTGATCATAAAAATTTGGGTATATGGCTAAGGATTTCGAAACGCAAAGCAGATTACCAGGAGTATTTGAGTTTTTATGATAAAACCAAATCTTTAGGATTAAAAAAAGTAGATTTAAATTATTTTAAAGATGACAAAAAGATAAAGGAAGGTTTAGTTTTTGTAAAGAGTGATAAACAAAATTTTGATTTAGTGGCAAATAGTTCTGATCTAAGCGATAAGCTAAAGAACATTGAAATTAGATTAGACTTTTATAATTGTAACGATCTTAACAAAGAAATTAAAAAACCTGTTTTTACAAAAATATTAAAATTTAATGAGTTCCCAATCGCCATTGATTCGGTTGAATTTGAGTTGCCAAATGATTTTAACATTGATAAACAACCAAAGTATAAACTTTTTATGTATGCTCGGTTTAATGATGGTAAAAAGTTACATTATCAAGAATTGGTGAAGGGAGGAATTGATATTGAAATACTAAAAGAATCATCAAGTTTTTGGCTGTATTTATTAGTAGGTTTAGGATTTGGTTTAGTAGGATTTTTTGTATGGAAATATTTATCTAAAAGACCCAAAAATATTATCGTAAGATTTACTATTCGAAATAATCGAACTAAAATGGAAAAAAATTATGAAATCAAGAGGGGGGGAGAAATAACATTTACAAACTCTTCTGATAAACCGACTACTAATTTTCATAGTAGTTCAAATCATTGTCCTGATTTTGTGCTCGTACTTATTAATGCTGAAAAACAGTTGTTTTCATTGGAAGATAGAAAATCCAAAAAAACAACAGAACTAAAAATCGGTGATAAATTCTATATTTATGATATTCATCAAACTGAATTAGAAATGCAATTATTAAACCAAAGTTTTTCTAATAAAAACAATAAATTCAAATTTAAAAATTAAATAGGGTGAAATTATGTTAGAATATTTAATTGCATATTACTCTACCATTATTACAATTGATGCGATAGCATTTATTGTTATAATCTGGTTAGGGGGAATATTGGGTGGTATATCAAAATCCTGTAGATTGGAAAGGACTACCCTTGTAGGTTATCAGACTGGGGCATCTATCCATGGAGTCATAAATCTTGTCCTATTTATTTTATCTTTCTATTTTACTTATGATGCAGGTATGACATGGTATGATATTCTATATTATATTTGGGTATTTTTTGCTTTTGTAGTAATCGATATTTTTATTTTTGTAAGCATTAAAAAAGAGATTGATCAATTAATGAGTTTATTACCAAATATTTATTAGGAGATAAGATGACTATTACACCTACATTAATAATCGGAGTTGGTACTTCCGGTTTAGCAATGATAAATACTGTTAGAGAATTATTTTTCGAAGAATTCACGTATGCAGGTTTACCTCTTGTAAGGTTTTTACATATAAGTACTTCGGAAGTGGATGAACCTTTTACATTAGAAAACACGAATTTTATTAATGACTTTGAAAAAATTCAAATTGCTAAAGCATATTTAAATGATGCCGAGCATCAAGTTTTATCTCAGTTAGTAAATTCTGAATCTTTACACTATGATAAAGAAATTGCCAAATGGTTAAATCCGATGATTACCAATATACCGGGGAAAAAATTTAATGCAGGAGCAGGGAACATAAGACAGGCAGGGCGACTTTGTTTGTGGCGTAATTGGAATAATGTTACCACTAATGGAATCTTTAATGCTTATGGTAAAATTGTTGCTGCCGATTCAGTAAGAGAAACTACTAAAATAATGAGAGATTATTATACAATAAAAGGCTTACCCGTTGATAGTGTGTCTTTAGTACAAACTGCACCCTTTAATATTTATGTGGTTGGTACACTTGTTGGCGGAACTTGCAGCGGAATGTTTATTGACTTAGGATTTTATTTAGCAAATCAATTCCCCGCTGCAACAATTTATGGTGTTTTTTCCACAATGGATAATAATATTGCAGGAGATCCCGGTCAAATTGCAAGAGCCGCAAATAACCATGCTGCTCTTGTTGAATTAGATTATTATATGCAATATTTTAATAATTATGATTATCAATTACCAAATAATTTCAAAGTAAGTAAAGGCAGACAACCTTTTAATTTTGTTTCACTTTTAACAACAACAAATAAAAACGGAGACCCTGCGGCCGTTATTAGTCCGGCAGGGGATGTTGACGTAAATAATTTGAATAGACTTGTCGGTTTATCTATATTTTTTGATATTATTGCTGGAGCTGGTAACGAAAAAGAACAAATTAAAATTGATTATGAAGCAAAATTAGGTACCGGTTGCAAATCAGAAGTGTTTCCGCATTATGGTAAACGATTCTTTGTACCGGGTTCATCTGCCTTGTGGTTTCCCAAAAATAAAATTGCCGGTTATATAGCGATAAACAAAATTTTGGAATTTGCAAATTATTGGTCTGGAGATGCAAAAACAAAAAATATTAATTTAGCAAATCGCGAAGCTGATATTTTATTTAATAAATTAGATTCCGTAATACGTAAAACAATTGTAAAATACAATCATAATGGTGTTGATGTGAATATCTATAGTGATATTCAAACAATATTGGCTGGGGTTAAAAACATACATGAACAACACAGTGCACCATATGAACAAATTTTAGCTAATTATCCTGAAGAAAATACTCCTGCTTTAATAAAACGGTTTAGCAATGATGGCTATTATTATTGTATTTTAAATAATAATTTACATAATGTAAAAAATATCGCAATAGATGAAGGCATTAAAATATTTAAATCCAAAATTAATACTTTGCTAAATAGTTATCCGGGTGATAAAAACACAAGAAGTATTGCAAATTTAATTGAATTACACGAATCAATTGATATTTTGACAAAAAGAATTTTTGACATTTCTGCAAATTCTACTGAATTGCATGAAGGTGATGTAACTATTAGTGATCTAAATATAGATGAATATTTTGAGGCTTTAGCAAATGAAGAAAAACGGAAATCAACTGCTTGGGCTTTTTCCAAAGATAAAATTCTAAAACAGCATGAAGAAAGAATATTTGCAAGATTAAATGAACGTTTTGACTACTTATTTACATATATTGTGGATTATTTTGTCGCCAAGTGTTTTACGCAAATACTAAATGAGCTAAAAAGCAGTTTGTTAGAAGAAATAATTTTCATTCAAAAGAAAATTGATAATTTGAAAGATGAAGCTAATTCTAAACAAGAAGGATTTTTGCCGAGTTCTGAGTTTGCTGCTCTAAAATATGTTTATCAAACCGGTGATTTTAATTCGGATGTTGAATTTTATACCAATAAATTTGATAACTTGTTGATTAAACAACAATTTGCTACCATTGGTAATGCGGCTGAATTGTCCGACTTATTTAGAAATCCAGATAAATCAGAAAAACAAATATTGGGTGATTTAATAATAAAAATTCAAAGACTTGTTTTTCAAAATATGCGGTTGCATGAATTTGATCTGTTAAATACTGAAACTACGCCTATGAATGTTCAAATAAATATAGCACAGCTTTCGGTTCCATTATTTCAACCTGATAGAAAAAACTATCAACCTATTACAATTCCTACTCAACCAACTTTAATTGCCGGTGGAATAGCAAAGTCTAGAAAAAGCTTAATGGAAAACTTGAAAGGATTTCAAATAAAATTTGATAGAGAAATTGCCGAAGACCTAAAACATATTGTTTATTTTTATCAAGAAGATGGGATGGTAGCCATAAATGAATTTGATGTATTTAGTATATTAAAAAATCAGTATATTAAACATAGTAGTTCCCCTGATAGCTTTGGTATGCACATTGACAAAAATCCTACTAAATTTGATATCACTATTGAAGATTTAAAGGAAGCCATTAAAAAAGATAATTTACTGAAAGTAGCTTGTGATTTATTCAAGAGAGATTTATTTATTGCAGAAGGGAATGACCCAAATAAGGGATATTTTTTAATTTATGAGTATTATAACCGTAACAATAAAAAAGTCAAGCTGTACTATCCGATTAATGACCCAAATTATTTTATTAACCAATTAACTTCAATAAACGAAGCAAGAGACCAATTTAATCAAAAATTTAATAATTTAATTGAAAAATTAGGAAGACAAGGATTTGACGATAGAGTAGACCAATACTTATCTGAATTGGAGAAAAAAGGGAATAGCCCTTTAAGTAATTTTTATATTAGTGAACAAAAATTTTATCAAGAATATGCTGCAAAAAAATATCCTAACCAAACTAATGATGGAGATGGTAACTTTGCAGGTGCTACAAACATAAAACATTTTAACGCCCCTGCTAATAATGATGAAACTACTTTTGACGAGGCAACAATAACCGAATTTAAGGGACAAAATGGCAACAACTGAAAAAGTAAAGGCTGTATTGTGTTATCAGTGTAATAGTGGGTGGGAGATACTACCCGGCGAAAGTTTTTGCGGATGGTGCGGAAGTCCAATTAAGGGCTTCCGCGTTACTCCTTTATTTAAAGAAAATGATGTTCTTAGATATATTGATGAAGATGATGAATTTGTGTTAAAGTTTCAAGTTGAAAATTACGGAATCCATAAATTGAGTATTGATAATATAAAAATTGAGGAATAGGGGTATGTTATTTAAAATTGATGATATTCTTTCAACGGAATACACAATAAAAGAGATAATAGGAGAAGATCATTTTGGCGAGTATTATAGAGCAACTGATTATTTCGGAAAAAATTATTATTTGCACATAATTGATGTTGATAATGATTCTAGATACAAAACGAACTTGGATAATTATAAAAACATTATTAATGATTACAATAACAACTCAAATTATGATGAATATTTAATCAAATTCAAAAGTTCATATACCGAGAAATTTAATGCTAAGTATCTTTTAATAACTGTTTATAAATATGATTTTTTTAAAGAATCTCTTTCAAAAAAACTTGGTTGGGATGAAGATAATCTAATAATTAATAATTTGTATGAAGAAAACTACTACATTCCAAAATTATTAAATTTACTTTTATTTATTAAAGAGTTAAAAGATCAAAATTCTGTTTTCTCTTATTTTTCTTTTTTTAATTCATTTATAAAAGATGATAGGCTTGTTTTTACTATGCCTGCGTTTATAAATCTTCTTGATGAAGTAGAATACCTTAATATTAAAGCAGTATATAATGAATTTAAAGATCTAAATGTTTTTCAGCTTGCTCCTGAATTAATAAAAAATAAAGAAAACTTAAGCTATAAGTCTGATATATGGTCTTTTGGTATTCTTTTATCATATTTGTTAATAGGTAAATTACCGTTTTATTTTAAGTCTGAAGCAGAATATATCGAAAATATAAGGAAACAATTCTTTGAACTTGATTTTCAAGAGATTCCTGAAAGATGGCAACATATAATTGGAGGGTGTCTTAAAATAAATCCTGATCATAGAATTGAAATTGATGAATTAATAGAATTATTTAAAAATAGTATTGATTCTAATAATGAAGATTATGTGATAGATTTTTCTCATCAAAATAAAATAGAAAATTGGTACGAATTTAATCAACAAAGTATTGTTCTTAATGAGTTCTCGGAAAAGAAAGAAATAGAATTAAAAATAAAGCCAAAGTTAATTATTAATAGAGATACAAACATAGATGTTGGTAAAATTGCAAAATTAATTCTTAGTTCAAACACAATTGCTTCCAATAACAATTATAGATATGAAATTGCATTACTCCCTAGACCAAGATTTGAAATTCTTGAAAAAGAATGTGAATTAAATAAATTAGAAGGTTTAGATAATAAATGGGAAGGGAAACTTTACTTTAAACTTTTAAATTCAAAAATTTGTATTGTTGATAAAAAAATAAAAATTGATAATAAAGAATTTCAACTTGAAAATAATGCATCAATAGATAATACAATCATTGTACCGAGTAAAAAGTATTGTTATTCCTTTAAAATTGAAGAAAATCTAATTATTAACTCTCCCATTAGTACCCAAATTTCTTTCAAACTATTAAATAGAAAAGAAGAAATTAAGCAAGCATGTACTTTAATACCAAGAGATTACTGTAAAATATCAATTCAAGAACTCGAAGGAGGCCAGTCATTAAGAGCCTTAAAAGGAATTAATAATGAAATTAAATTAAAACTAAAGTATTCTAATTTTAATACTATTTTAATTGAGGCTATATATATTGAAAATAAACCGGAATTTGTTGATCTAAGTTTTAATAGTAAAAACCTCACTGAAATGGTATTACTCATAAATGCTTTGGACAGCAGCCGTTCATTTTCTGCCACATTTGTTATTAGATATAAAGAAAAAATATTAGGCGAACTATTTGATAAAGAAAAAACTTTCAATTTTACGGTAGAATTAGTTGAAAGGGATATTGTTGCAGGTTCTACTGTTGCGATCGATTTTGGTACAACAAATAGTTGTGTCGTAGTAAAAGATAGAAATCTTGAACCGAAAATTATTGAATTAAATGAAGCAGCTTATGAGAATAGTTATGAACATGATAAGGAATCTATTCCAAGTTGCATAGTATATAAATCGAAA
Source organism: Melioribacteraceae bacterium (assembly GCA_963663265.2). Taxonomy (GTDB): domain Bacteria; phylum Bacteroidota; class Ignavibacteria; order Ignavibacteriales; family Melioribacteraceae; genus JAEXOD01. The sequence continues at coordinate 251,406 of CAXXXM010000002.1, read as the reverse complement.
GATGAATACTCTATTGGGTTAATTGCTAAAAAGCTTCTTTTTGAACAAGGGGAAAGAAATGCTTTTTACAGTATTAAAACTGCTATTGGCAAAAATATTAATGCTTTATTAATGTTTGATAATTCACAGCCGATTGAAAAAAGTTTTGAATCAATAGCCAAAGATTACATCGATAAATTAATAAAAAACTTAATAATAAAATCTAGTATTAATTATTATAATTTTGTTTTTACACATCCTACAAAGTTGGAAAATAAGTCCCTTAAAGTGTTTAAAAAAATTGTTAAAGAAGTAGTACGCAAATATCAACCAAATTATTCTAAAATAGAATTTTATGATGAAGCAACTTCTGCTGCTATGGGTGTATTGGAAAATTTTGCACAAGAAAACAGTTCGGTTTTAGTATATGATTTTGGTGGTGGAACAACAGATATTGTATATGCAAATATTTCAAGTAATATAGATCTTGATCCACTTACGGATGAAGAAATAGTAAACTATTATATAGTCCCTAAAAAATTTAGAGGCTACCAAATTGGTGGTGATGATATTAATAGAATTATTATAGAATCAATAATTGAATTGGCATATTTAAGAAAAAATGTAATCATCCCTTTTGTAAATGTTTATGATGCTAAACCAAACAAATGGAATATGGAATCTATTATAAAAATAAATTTCAATATTGGCTACCTTTGGGAATTTTCCGAAAAAATAAAAAGAAATATATGGGATGAAGAAATTAAAGCAAACCTTGTGTATATATGTACCGAGGGCGTTTTTAACAACCCTGAAACATGGAAAATTCAATCTGATGAAATTCCGGCTTTTAATCTAAAAGAAATATTTAGTGAAACGGATTCTGGAGAATTTAATTTTAATGACTTTAGAAAAGCAATATTCACTCAAGTATATGATAAAATTAAAATATGTATTGCTGCCACTACCTCTATTATATCATCGATTATGAATTTAGATAATAAAAAGAATATTACTTTAGTATTAACTGGTAAAGCTTCACAATTTCCCTTGGTAAAAGATGTTTTTTATTACTATAAAGGGGAAATAGATGAGTCCGAATTTAAATTAAAATATAACTTTTTGCCCGATGATTGTTACTGCAATTTTGATAATACTAAAATTGAAACAAGATTAAATAGTGAGAAACTTAAAAGTGTTGTTGCTCAGGGGGCTTATAAACTTTTTGCTAATAAAAATATAAACATTCAAAATATTTTAACGTATGATGTGTTTGTTAATACTACGAAAATTGAAGAAGGTTCAATTAAAATTAACAATGGTGAACTAACAACTATTATAAAAAGTAATTGCAAAACTCATGCAGTATTTTATAAAAAGTTTAATGAAAATGTATCAGCTCCGTTACGTGTTTATTCGAAGACAATATATGGTAATGATGTTGAATATCTGAATGTGCACGTTTCATTTAATCAAAATGAAGCTTTTTCTGTTTATATTGATACAAATGATAGCATACATTTTGTAAAATATGATAAGAACTTTGTCGAAATAGAAAACAAGGTTGTTAATGCATAAAGTAATTAGTTTGTTAGAAGAAAATATTAAATCAATAACTGTTTCGACAAAAAACAAAAGAATAGAAGAAACATGGGGCGATTTTTTTATTGATATGAATTTTAATAGTATTTGTTTTACTAAAAATGATAATGAAAAGGGGTACTATTTTCGCAATATTCACAATAAACTAACGTTATTAAAAAATCAAGAAATTGCATATAAATTTATCGATTCTTTTTATCAAAAAATAAATTCAAATAATATTGAAACAATGTTTGTGATCTTGCCTAATAATTTCCCAGAGTGGATATTAACAAGTATTTTTGATAAACTATATAACACACCAACTGACAAAGAAAATCCCAAAAATTGTAAAATTGTTTTTCTTCGTGAATTTATATTTACTTTGTTGATGGATAAATATGAAAAATATGATTCGAAAAATCATGAGTACTCAAAAAAAAGATATAAAATTAAACAAATTATTAATTCTAATTTAACTCTTAATGATTATTTTAATCTAATTATTAAACATTTAGATAATGAGGAAGAATTAAAATATGAATTCAACTCTTGTATGGGAGTTTTTATACATGGAGAATGGAAAACTTTGCTACACGAAAATACTGAAATACCAGTTTCGTCTTATCTTTCTTTCAGTGTGCCTGTAAACCATTCGGAATTTATATTTAAGATTTATTCCAAAAGTTATAATTCACTTCTTGTGGAATTGGCTAATTTTAATATTAGAGCCAATAATTCTACAAAAGAAGAACAATATTATTTGAAATATGATTTTTCGTTTAATTATTCAGGTGTGTGTTATCTTTTTAATGATAAACAAGAGATATTAAAAAAAGAAAGTATAAGTCTTCCAAATTTAATTTATATGGTGTGATATGAAAATTAATATTGTTGTTTACCTTCTTGTTATTCTAAGTAAGATTATTTATGCTCAAGAAAATGCTATAATTATTCAGGATGAAAGTGATAATAAGATTAAAATATCGGTTTATTCAAATGATAATTTCCAACAGTACAAACTTGACCTTATCGATGGAAACTGGAAATTTGAATCAGATGCAATTAACAAATCGGCTGAAATTTTCATTAAAAATACTGGTGTTTATGATAAATTAAGTATTAGTGAAAATATTAATGAACTGATAAAAAAAATTCAACAAGGTGGCTTGGTTCAAAAAAATTTAGTTCTAATGAATTACAAAAAAGAGGAGTCAATTAATAAAGAATTTATTAATGACACTTTTTTTAAGATTACCGATACGAAACAAAATAGCGAAAAAATTAAGCTATTATCTATTCCTAATATTTTACTTGGAATAATTTTAATATTAAATTTAATTGTATTAGTAATTATACTTAAAAAAAGAAAAGACCACTCAAGTAACATATACAATAAAAATATGCAACCTAATACTAATTACTCTAATGAAAATACAGGACATAGAAAGTCTGGATTGCAAAATGACCATAATAAAGAATTGCCTATTAAGCCGATTGGCTTTGATTCTATCGAGTTGCAGTTATCAAATATTATGAGCAAATTAAATGTAATTAAAGATACAAATGATCAACTACTTGATCTTCAATTTATTAATAAAAGTGCCGGTACCACACATATTGAAAAGATAAAAGAGTTAATGAAGGAGATTTATGAGACTTTTAACAATTACCAAAAACCTAACGTAAATGAAGATAAAGTGATTGAAAGTATTTCTGAAATTAACCAGTTATTATCCGAATTACCTACTAAAATAATAATGCCCGAGATAAATTTCTCGCAGGTAATTTGTGCTATTGAAGAACTAAAAACACTTGTTACAGTAAGTAATAATAATAAAAATTCAAAATATGAGGGTTTTTAATTGTATAAGGAAGTGTTTTTTAATTATTATATTAATCGTCTTGAGCAAAATAAAAATGATAAAGAAAAAGTATATTCTTCAAGAAAATTAGAGTTGATACTTTATAAAAGATATAAAATAAAATATGGATATTTAGGTGATTTAAGAAAAATTATCAATATATATAATTTGAATATCTCCTTTAATATGACATTTAATAAATTTATAAATAATGAATCATTAAATGATGAGGAATTTAATTTTAACAGATTTTATACTGATTTTCGTTCTGTTGAACTTGCATTAATAAGTAATAACAATATTAAGGATGCTTTTTATGACTTAAATCAAATACTCAAAAATGTAGGTTATGAATATGATCCCGAACTAAATTACAGCAACTTTGTTGAAGGTAGAATTAGTTTTAACAGTTTTAAGCATAAGGATGTATTAAGTGTAAAATCCGATAAGCCGAACGGGACAATTGTTAAATTGGTTTATGGTGGAATAATTCACAAAAAAAGTAAACAGTTCGTTTTTAAAAGTGAAGTTTATGTTTCATTAAATCTATAGAATGATTTTTTTATTGAGAAATTACAATTGTAAAAACCAAACTTTATTACGACAGGGAAATAATATGGCACTACCCGAAATGAAAAATAGGGATTTAGAAATAAAAATTGTAGATGAAGGGACATACAATTGTACAATAACTGATAAAACAGGCAAAATAAAAGTAATAAAAATAAACAACAAAAAATTTAATTTACTTAGTAATTATGGTTCTGATTTTTCATTTACAGAAGAATTTACGAGTAAACAAAGAATTTTTCAAGTTGACGAAAACTTTTTTAATTCAATACACGAAAAACCGCCTGAAACTATTGAGATTTGCGGGCTGGATGAAGTTATTTATCACATATTTGTAAAAGTTATAACAAATGATTCAAATATGATACAAATAATAAATGACAATAACCAAGTTAGAGAAACACATAGCACTACAAAGGGTCATTTAAAAGATACAAACGAACGTGAAAATATAGAAAAAAAAACATATTACCCAAGTCGGGGAATAAGTCAGGAATCGTACAATTACCAAAAAGAAACACCAAAACCGGCTGTAAAGGATAATAATGCCGAAATACAAAAATTAAAAGTTGACAATTATAAATTAAAAGAAGAATTAACAAATACAAAAGCTGCATTGGAAAAAGTTTCTCAGTCTAAGTATGGGCAAAATGAATTAGAAAAAAGCTTAAAAGCCGAAATGCAAAAACTTGAGAAAGAAAAAAGAGATGCTGAATATGAATCAAACACATTTAAAAAGAAATATGAAGAAATTAATAAAAAATATGAAGATATAGAAAATGTAAGTAAAGCAAAAGATGAACAATTCTATAATTTGAAAAGCAAACTCTCAAAATTTGAAGCTGAAAACACTCAGTTAAGAAATGAATTAGAAATGAAGAAAGTCGAACTTAATGAAAAAATTAATACAATAGAAACTTTAGGAAATAAGAATACTGAACTTGAAAAAACAATAAGTGACAAAGAAATTAAATCTAAAGAACAAGAAAAAAATATACGTGCTCAGTACAGCAATTTAACAGCAAATACAAAAGACGAAGTAATTATGGAGTTTTTGTATTGGTATATAAATAATGAAGAAGAGCAGTTATTTAGTAAACTTATCAATCATAACGATTTAATAAACCAAACCCAAACATTTAAGGATTTGCTAAATAACAGTATCTCAGAAGATGAAATAATTTCAAACGATATTTTCATTGAAGAGAGTTCATCTTATATCTATAACTTACTTAGTTTTGCAATAGGTATATTAAAAAGCGGTAAGTCAGAAAACGAATCAAAAATAGTTAATGTAGTATCCAATCTTGGTTATTATTATTTCAAAATAAATAAAAAAGATTAGAATGAAATTACCAAAATATATACCAAAGAAAAATATAATCCCCACTAAAAAGTGGGATGAAAAGCCAAAGGGAGATGTTTACAAGACACCAAAAAAAGATAATAGGGAATTAATAATTATCGGAGTAGTGAGTGTTTTCGTTTTTATAATAATCCTTATTTTAATTGGAAGTAAAAATAGAAAGGTAAACTATAATGAAGATAAATATAAAGAAAAATATGCATCAGAAAAAAAAGGAAAAGGGAAATTTAACAAGCAGGAAAGAGGTGCAATTGATTTACCAGAAGGTGAAATTGGAGAATGGGCAAAAGCTGTAGTTTATATTGAAGGAGGATCTGTGGATTATGATGATAATATGTTTTATGCAAAACAAAGTGGTACAGGTTTTGTGATTAGTAACAGCGGTGATATTTTAACCAACGAACATGTAATACATGGTAGCGATGCAGTAATGATAACATATTTTAACGGTAATTATACTTTAGCAAAGGTAAATAAAAGTAATGAAGATTTAGATATAGCTTTATTAAATGCCGAGAAACCAGATGAAGTAAAACCAATAGAACTTGGTATTAACGAAGATGTTAAGATAGGTAAACCGATAATGGTTATGGGGTTCCCGTTAGGCAGTGCATTGGGTAATGAGCTAACTTTAACAAAGGGAATTGTAAGTTCTGTTAGAAGAATGCAGCAAGGTGAAATGGGCTGGTATCAAATTGATGCCGCAGTTAATTCGGGAAACAGCGGAGGTCCGTTAATTGATCCTGAAATGGGGCAAGTGTTAGGTGTTATTACATCAAAAATACAAGGAGCTGATAATATTGGTTTTGCGAGACCGATTTCAGTTGTGAAAAAATATTTTCTGGACTAAAAAATGATTAGAAATGAAATAATAAAAGAATATGAAAGGTTATACGATCCTTTTGGGGAAAAGGAAGTAGCTGAAACTGAGTATTATGGTTTTCCTAAGGGAATAAAAATATTTCAAAATGCATTAATTGTTGAAGAAAGTGAAAAGCATTATGGGGCTTTATTTCCAAAAGAACAAATGTTTACTGTTAATATAATAAATGCAACCACAATTAATTATTTTGTAACCAATGTTTTAATAGATGAAAATTTTAATGATACAGAAATTAAAATATTAGAAGTAACAAATACTGAAATTAAAAGTGAAAGCATAACACCGCTTTCTGTAATACTTGATTTTACAGAATTACAAGAAAGTTATTATAGTTTTTCTTTTCTTATTAAAACTAATGTTGGGCTTCCATTAAAGCAAAAGGTGCATTTTGCCATTCATGAAAGTGGAAAAATAAATTATGATAATAAAATAAAAAAAACCAAAACGTTAGATTTGAAAATCAAACGTAAACATAATGTATACTTTTGTAAAAACGAGAATTTGGAAATCTTTATTCCCGAACAGGGAAATGAGAATATTGTATATATTAATTCAAATACGGCTGATTATGTTAAAATTATTAACAAAACGGGCTGTTCTAAAATAATGGAAATGCCTACATTAAACAGGTTTTTTTCCACATTTGATAGCTCTGATAAATATTTTATGTTTCAAGATAACAAAGGCAATTTTATCAACCAATTTAATAATAATATTTTTTTGATAGATAATAATTACAATGTTTTTCAACAGGGTAAAGAAAAAGGGCAAGATAAATTATTTCGAATTACGATGAAGGATCACTTAAAAGTTAAATTGTTATTCCCAAAATTTGTGGAAATAATTGATACAAAAACTATTAATGAGCGAATGAATTATTATTTAATGTTTAATTATTCCGCATTTTATGAGAGTAAGAATTTATCACATGTTATTATAGTTGTTGATGCAAAAGGTGCCCAAGTTTTAGAAATACCGGTAAAGTTTAGTATACTATACAATAGTTTGACCATTGAAAAAATATTTGCGGAAATAAATATCAATCAAGAACAAATATTCTTACAAAAAGTTGAAGCAAATATTAAATTTCAGACAATAGGAATAGGGAAAGCTCAAATTGAAATTCCTAATGAATATATAAGTCATAAAGCTCAAATAATGAGTACAAAACAAACAAATTTAATAAACTATAAATTAGAGATTGATACTCAGATATTTAAGAATAATAAAGAAAGAAAAATTGTGATTCCAATTTATTTTATAAATGAGGCTCAACAAATTAGAAGCTATCAAATAATACTTAATCGTATAGGTGTTTATTTTGAGAATACTGCGGGAAGTATTTTAGGAGAATATTTTCTTTATTATCCATATAGAAAGAGAATAACAGACACCATTGTTTTTGAAGATGAATGTATTGAAATAGTGGATTTTGAGTATAAAAAAATTGAAATTAACGGTGGAAATCAAATAATTCTTTCAAAGCAAGAAAATGTATTGACTGTAATAGATGAAAGAACAAAGATTAAAATAAGTGAAGTTAAACAAATTAGCAAAAACAAGTTTGAGTATTATATCTATTCAGCTTTTCAAAAAAAATCAGCAAGATATGATTACACTATTGGTGTAGAGTTTTTAACAAATACAAATAATAAAGTCTTACTTTTTCTACGCTTCATGTTTGGTATGTTTTATTGTGAAAGGGAGTATGTTAAAATATCATACCCGAAAAAGAAAACACAAGATTCTATTGTTGCAAATATTCAAAATATTAGTAATTCTGAGCCTTTATGTATTTATGGAATAGAAGATATGGATAATGTTAAAATTAATATAAATAAAAGTAATTTTAAGGAGTATCCGATTTTAATAAAACCATCATCACATCTCCAGATTTCGTGTTTAAAAAGCGATGTAGTGAATAGAGGTGTATTTAATCTTAGAATTAATAATATAGACAAAATAAAAGTAGAAATATAATAATGGAAGGTTATATGGTAGATAATGTAATATTTTGTGAAGCATTCAGCATTAGTAATTTTTTCTTCAGTGGTTGGCTTTCAACTTCAATTAATATAAGTATCATTACATTAACTGTTTTTGGATTTTTTCGAATAGTTTTTGCAAATTATAAGTTGAAAGCCGAGGAAAAAAATCATTTAGCATTTGTAAGAATTATTAAAGAACATTTAATCGATAAAAATTTGGAAGTTGTTATTGAGAAAATTAATAATCAAAAAATTTCAGGTGTAAGTTATAATAGATTTAATTCTTTATATTCTCAAAAAACGAGTAATGTAAAAGTTGATTTAGAAAGTATTAATAGTGTAAATAAATCCAACGGATTACCCTCTTATCATATTCCCTTTTTTATTTCAAATATACTTATTTCGCTTGGGCTTCTAGGCACAATAGCTGGTTTAGCTATGTCTCTATCGGTTATCAGTGGTGCTTTAACAGTTGAAGATATAAAAGTATTACAGCATAGTTTGATTGATGTATTATCAGGTATAAATACTGCCTTTTCAACAACAATTATGGGTATATCTGGATCTGTAATTGTGATATATAAATTAAATAGATCTAAAAAATTATATTTTAATATATTGGATGAAATTAACGGTTATTTTTTAACAGATATTCGTAAACTTTTTTTTGAAGAAGAAGAAAAAGAAATTAATTACTCGGAATTATTAAAACAAAATTTAAAACTTAATAACGAAATTGCCGAAAAGCTTGTTATTGCCAGCAAAGCAGTTAGTTCTCAAAATGAAAATTTAATAGCTTTTTCAGCCACGCTGAAAAAATCATTATTGGAAGTAATAGAACCTTTTAAGAATATTAAAGTATTTCAAGAAGAGATATTGGGAGCAATAAGCACCTATAAAAATATTGCTGCATCTATTGGTGATGGTTCAACAAAAATTGTTGATAAAACCGAACTAATTGTACAAAATTTGACCAACATGATTGAACAATTAAAATTACAGCATTCAGATGTAAGTACCGTTATTAATAAAAATAGCGAATTAAGTAACGATTTTAATAAAGTAATAAATAAAATTAACGATACCATTACTCTACTGAACACAAATTTTGATACACTATCAAAAAGCATGAATGAAGTAAACAAGTTGTCTGTTAATAATATGGCACAACTTGACGTATCATTAAAAAACGTGAAAGAAGTTCAGATTGCATTATTAAATGATTTCAACAAAAATGCGGAATCATATTTTAAACAAATAGCCGAAAATGTCGATAAAAATAATTTAGCTATACAACAGAGTTTGAATAGTTTAGAAGCGACCTATCAAAAAAATTATGATAGTATAAATGACGTTAGCGTTAATGCCATTACTAATATTCAAGTTATGGTTCAAAGCAATTTTAATGTTATCTTAGAGAATTATCAAAAGTTGGCTGAAGAGAATAAAAAAGCTCAAGAAGAAATAATTAATCAAGGTTTTATGTTAATTATTAGTAAGTTTGAGCAAGTGCTTAATACTTTGGACAAGAAAATAGATACAATGAGAATTGCTGAAAATAGTAGCAAAAAAAGTTCGGGAAATGATTCTTTATTAATAGATGCAATTAGTCGACAAGAACAATTATTAAGCAGTATCAATTACAATATCATAAAGATGCGAAAAAATTGGTTTGTTAAAGTGTGGGAAAAGTTATTTAAGAAGGAGGGATGATGAAAGAAGAATTTAATAAGGAATTCAATTATTGGCCAACTTTTTCCGATTTAGGAATATCAATTATATTTATATTAATTATATATCTTATATTACAACAGATTACTTTTTTTTTAACTGATGCCTACAAACTACAAAAAATTAAACATACTCAAAATGAATTTGTGATTGAATTAAAAAATGGTTTAGGTAAAGATTCTTCAATTATTAGTTCCATTATTAATGATGATAAAAATCAAATTATTAGTTTTAAAGAAACATTCTTATTTGATAATGGTAAATCAGAATTTAAATCCTCAGCAAGTAAAGACTTCATTATTAAAGTTGGTAAAGTAATTGCTAAATATGCTGAATATGGTAAGCTTGCAAGATTAATTGTTGAAGGACATACGGATAGTAGTCCAATAAATTATGATCCATTTGGAAATTGGAATTTATCAGCAAATAGAGCTGTAACAGTAGTTAGAATTTTAGATGAAATAAAAATTAGGGACGCTTTTAGACAAGGTGGAGAAAATATGCCTAGCCGGACATTATCTATATCTGGTTATTCACAATACGATTTTATCCCTAACTCAACAGACAGTACAAAAGAAAATAAAGAAGCTAGTAGACGAATTCAATTCTTCTTAGAGTTCAAAATTAATGATGATAAATAGTCCTGAGAATAAAAATAATATACGGGTAATAAAAAACACTTGTATAACTGTAAAAATTATTGCTGCAATATTTTTAATTTTTTCATTATTTACATTCCCTGTTGATTTTTACAAGGTGGTAAGAATTGTAGTAATGGCAGCATCTATTTATTGTGTTTATAATGAATATAAGAAAAACGGGGTAATTACACCTATGATGTGGGTTTTCGGAATAATTGTTATTGTCTTTAATCCGATATTACCATTTTATCTTGGGAAGACTCTTTGGAAATTTACTGATGCAATCACTTTTTTGATATTTGGTTTAAGCATTTATTGGGAGATTAAGGAAAAGTTTAGGAGTTAAGATGACAATTCTTCTTATGATGATAATTTTTTTAATTACAATTGCCTCCCCATTGAAGGTTCAAGTTGTTTTATTTGTTTTAAATTTAATAATTCCAGACCCAATTCCTTTTGTTGACGAGATTTTACAATTTGCCTTTATCCTCAGAAAAATATTTAAGGATTAAAGTTTACTTAGTAGTTGAAGAGTTCTTTTGTCGAGTTTCCCATTAAAGTATTTGTTCAACACTTCATGAAAAACCGAAGGTGAGTTGTCGACCATCCTGAATAAAGTCATACAAGAAAGTAGTTTTTTATCATCAGGTGAACCGAAAATTTCACGAGCGGATTTGTTTTCGAGTTTGAGTAAAACTTCGGTAATTTCTATTAATCTATTTCCAAGTATGGGGTGATTTAAATATGCTTCGGCTTCTTTTAAATCTGAAATGGCATAAAACTTTGATGTTGAACTAAGTCCAAGTCCTTTTAGTTGGGGAAATATAAACCACATCCAATGTGATTGCTTTTTACCATTTTTTATCTCATTTAACGCAGTATTATAAGTGTTCGCTTGTGCCGATAAAAATCGTTGCAACAAAATATATCCTCATTTAGTAAATATCATTAGATGTAATAGAATGCATTCTGTTTTTTGATTAAAAATTGACTTTTTATTCTTTCTCTGCTTCTAAGTATTTGGAAACGTGACCCGGGTCAACAGCTTGAAGTTTTTTGAAGATTGAATTGTCAGGATTCTTTTTCATGTATTCAATAATTTCGTTATACTTTGCGTCAAAAAATACTTTTAATAATGGACTTCTTCTATCAATTTTATCTTTAATTTCAAATAGATTGCTAATTAATAAAGACATGTTTTTTACAGCTTTATCTGGTTGTTTTGCAAAAATATCTAAACCATTATAATGGTACAAATAAAAATCTTGTCTAAATTGTTGATAACGGGCATTAAATAAATTTTCAACTAAACCGTTTCTGTTATATGATGTGCTTTCAGTCTGCCAGCCTTCGGAGTATTTAGAGGCAGTTGATCCTAAATTGCATATATCATAAGCTCGTTGAAAATAATCGGAACCGCCAAATATGTCATAAGTATCGCTATCAAATCCAATTATTATATAAGCGTAAAAATCCAAAAATGAAGTCAATCCGTCAAAATTAGTAGTATTAAAGTACATAGATTGATTTTTATCAAATTCAAATTTCCAGTTGTTGTCTAAAATATTCAACATAAGTGTATACTTATCAGTACCTTCAATTTTTCTTTGACTATTTACAACGGCTTGTGCTGCATACTTTATTTCGTCTGATGAACCGGTAAAAAATATGTTAAGTGAACACTTTATTTTATCCCAGTTCCAAGCAGAACCGGTAAATTTTGTAGTATTCATATAATTTTCTATTATAGATGCAAAGTTAGCAACCCGTTCTTTTGAGGCGTTATCAAGTTGTTCGTAATTAACAATAACTTTGCAATCTAATTCTTGGGCAAAAAAGTTTGTGTTTAAGCCCGTTAAAATAACAGCAATATAAAATAGTCTCTTAATCATATCTTTCACTTAATTTAGTTTTCTTAAAAATAAATATAATTTAATTTAAATACTATCAAAAAATAGTCCAAAAATTACCATCATCGGTTTAATTTTTAATTTCAAGAATCCGGGTTCAGACGATGGTTTTTTGTTTTGCAGAATAAATAACCTTTATTAAATAATATGTCGCCCACTCTGGGGCTTATTATTTGTTTTTTACGAGTTGCTATTAACATTTCGACCCGCTGGGTCTCATTTATCTAAATATTAGCTCTTCTGTTTTTTTTAAGTGTTTAATCTTTAATCCCAAAAATCATTTTTATCCCAAGAATCTCCGTTCAGACGATGGTTTTAGCATCTTGTAACAAATCTTTTCCCTTCGTCACACGTCACTTGTCACGAGGGCGTTGCATAATTGGGGATAGATATTCATGGCGGTCACGGTCTTACCGTGACCGAATAAAATTTGTATTAAAACAGCTATATTTAAGCTATTTTTTTGTAAAAACAGTAGTGTCACGGTGAGACCGTGACACCCATGAACTTGATTTTCGACTTTTGCAACACCTACGTCACTCGTCACTTAATTTCTTTACTCGTTACTTTTCTTTTATAGCAATATTCCATTCCGCACGCATTACAAGGATATTCTGTGTTTTTAACATTTTTACCATACCCCATAACACCACTAATAGATTTAAGAGGAATCATCATTGCGGTTTCAGTTAAGCTTATTTCGCAAAAATTGTTTGGTAAAAATGAAAACAATTTAAATTGTTCCTCAACGTTCCAATCGCAATAACCAGGGCTGTATCTGTTTGTTAAATTAATTCCCTCGTTTGTAAAAAAGTCCCTTAATTTTTGTTCAATCCATGCACCTGCTTTTTCTACAAGTTCACTTCCAATTGTATCAATTATTAATCCTTCTAACGAGTTACCACAATCAAATTCTTTTTTAGATTCCACTTCAAAATAATTACCCGCAGAAGCGGCAAATAGTATTACGTTTTCACTATTTTTTAATTGTGAACCAATTATTTTACCGGTATTAAATGTTTTTCCATTAAGAGTAAATTTGTCTTTAGAGTAAGAAAATGTGTAATTCATGCAAACCAAATAACCGGCTTTAATAGAACAAAAACTTTTTGCCTTTAATATTTGATGCTCAATAATATCTATAACCGAGTGAGGAATGGTACCATTAGGATATCCAATTGATTCGGCAATAATGTCTTTTGTTAAATTTAATTCATCAAAGCATAAATTAAAACTATAACTTTTATCAAAATCCATTTACTTTTCCATTGCATTTATTAATTCGTAAGGGGATGGGTAATAACCATCGGCACCAATTTTATTGCTGAATGCTTCTGTAACAGGAGCACCACCAACAAATATTTTTATTTCAGGGAATTGTTCTTTTAATGTTTTAACAGATTTTTCCATATTTTGCATTGTCGTTGTCAATAATGCACTCATTCCAATTGGAGTTCCAATATTTTCTTTATATGTTTGAGCAAACTTTTCGGTGGTAATATTTGTGCCTAAATCAATTACTTGATATCCATTCCCTTCAAGAGCCATTTTAATTATATTTTTACCAATGTCATGGTGATCGCCTTGTACTGTTCCAATAATAAATTTCCCCTTGATCTGGGCTTCCCCTCTATCAAAGTAAGGTTTTAATAATTTGCTTGCTTCGTTCATTGCTTTTGATGATATCATCAAGTCAGGGATATAAGCTGTTCCTTTACTAAATCGTTCACCAATTCTTTGCATTCCAACAATAAGTCCCTTTTGCAAAATAGTGTTTACATTAATATTTTGTTCTAATGCCAGTTTTGTATATTCCACTACTCCGGGCTGACCAGTTAATTCAGCAGGGTGTTTGGAATTTATATCAATTTTTCCTTTTTCAATACAAATTGCCAAGTTTTCAAACAAATCATTCATAATCATCCCCATTGTGATATTGCATCTATGAATCAAAAATGTAAATAAAAGTTTTTCATTATTCGTTAATTTACAATATTTTTTGTAAATTTATAAAATATTTGTTACAATAATTCCAAAGGCTGGTGATGAAAAAGTTAAGTAAATTATTATTAATTGGGTTTTTATTCCTATCGGTAAGTTATAATGCACAAAATTACGATTTTACAAAAATTGATTCCAAAATTAATGAATTAATGAAAGTTTGGAATATTCCCGGCTGCTCCATTGCTATTGTTAAAGATTCAATCTTATTATATTCAAAAGGATATGGTTATGCGGATTTAGAAAGTAAAAGAGAAGCAACTCCAAATACAATATATGGGATTGCCTCTTGTTCAAAAGCTATTTCAGGATGTGCATTAGGAATATTGGCAGATCAAGGAAAATTTGACTGGAAAAAAACTGTTAATTATTATATGCCGGATTTTATATTAAGCGATCCTTATATTACATCGGAACTAACTGCACTTGATTTGTTTTCACATAGGACAGGTTACCCTGCTAATGATTTTTTATGGTATGGTTCAAAAAATACCCGTAAAGACTTAGTCAAACTAATGCGATATATTTCATTAAGCAAATCATTTCGTTCATATTTTCAGTATAATAATTTAATGTACGTTGCTGCTGGAGAATTAATTGAAAGAGTTTCGGGTGATACTTGGGAAAATGTTGTGCAAAATAATATTTTTGAGCCATTAGAAATGAAAAACTCTTCATGCTCCATACACGATTTATCAAAATTTACAGATGTTGCAAGCAGATATAGAATGGAAAGAGGGGAATTATTACATATAGATTTTTATAATGCTGACAATATTGGAGCTGCCGGTTCAATCAACTCTACAGTTATGGATATGTCGCATTGGTTAATAATGCAGCTTAATAAAGGTACATATAATGGTAAACAGATTGTTAAACCTTCTACACTTGCATTTTTACAAAAGCCTGTAACTGTTGTAAACTCTTCAATCGATTACCCGGAATTAGATTACTTAAACTACGGAATTGGATGGTATGTTACTGCATATCAAGGGGATTTATTTTTAAGACATGCAGGGGCTTTAGACGGTGTTTCGACATTAACTTCTTTTATGCCTAATCAAAAAGTTGGGGTTATAATTATTGCAAATCTTGATGGTGCAAAAAATTTTACAATGGCTTCTACCTTATTTATTTATGATGTTATTAATGGTAATGAACCGGTTGATTGGAATAAAAGATTTTTAGATGAAAAAGCTCGTAATGAAGAACAATCACTAAAGGCAAAAGAAGAAACAGAAAAAAATATTGTAAAAAACACTAAACCCTCGCATAATTTATCCGATTATATAGGTACTTATTCCAACACTCCTTATGGAAAATTTGAGGTTAAGTTAAAAGGGGAGACGTTGAGTTTTAATTATAATACTTTTTCTTTTAATTTAAAACATGTTATGTATGATATTTTTGAAATTGAAAATGAATATGTATTTGAATATATGAAAATCCATTTCGAATCCGACATGGATGGAAATGTTAGGTATTTGTTCGTTCCAATGGAAGGAAAATTAGAAGATTTTAAATTTACTAAAGAATAAAAAAAAGTTTTTATTTTTACGAAACATTTTTCATTATAAAACAATACAAAAAATGCAAGAAATAAATTATCTGTATTGATAAAAAAAGTATTTGAAAAATATTAAAAAAAATAAATATTTATAATGTTAATTTTTAAAACATTAATGAAGTAAGGTGTAGTAGTGGATTTAACAATCAAAAAATTAGTAACAAACGTAGTAAGCGATTTACAAAAAGAAAAAATGAAAGGTGAAACCCAAAGTGTATGGGATAATTTTGTTGATCAGCTTGGGGATGCCGGTGCATGGAAAAAAGAGCAATTAGCAATTATAGAAGGTAAAATTGAAAATAGATTAAATAAACTTGATTCCGAATCAATAAAAAACCTTTGGGAAGAATCCGCAACCGGTATGGAAAAATTTAAGGTTGCTGACCAACTTAATGATGAAGATTTTAAGGCAGACCTTGTTAATGAGGTTTTAGACAGGGTTATGGATAAAATGGGCGGTATTGAAGGTGATTATTACAAAGAATATTCAAATAACAGCTATTTTGCTGCTGAAGATAGCGAAGAAGGGTTTAGCGAGGATTTTGAAAGTGAACCTGATTCTAATGCTATAAAAGATGATTTTAGCTTTGATGACGAAGATGATGATATGTTTTTTGATGAAGATGATGAGTTTTAGTGGTCTATGTTATTTTTGATAATGTGAAATTAATAGGGACTTATTTATTTATTCCTTATATTTTTACTCGAAATTAAATTTTTAATGCTATAATAAAATTTTATTTAAATAATAGTTTTTATTAATAGAATTTTTCTTTATTATAATTGTTTAATATTCCATTATTTTTATAGTGACTTATGATTAGAGTAGATTTTGTGAAGTATAGTGGGGCTGGAAATGATTTTGTTTTGATTGATGCAGAATTAAATAAAAATTTTAAAATAAGTTCTGACACTATCAAAAAGATATGTGATAGGCGAAATGGAATTGGTAGTGATGGTATTTTATACATCAAGCCAAGCGAAAATAATGATTATGAGTTAGAGTATTACAACTCAGATGGTTCATTAGGCACTTTATGTGGTAACGGTTCACGTTGCTCAATTAAATATGCTTTTGTATCAAATAAATTTAGTTCTAAAAGAACTAAATTTAGCTGCAATAGTGTTCTTTATGAAGGTGAAGTTTTTGAAGATGGTTCGGTTAAGTTTTATTTGCAACCGCCATATGATTTGGTATTATCGCATGAAATTGAAGTTGGCGGACATAAAGTTAAAGGGTCAACTATCAATACAGGTAGTGCTCATATGGTAATTAAAGTTGAAGACTTAATTAGATGTTCTGATAATAAAACATATTCAGATTTAAGTGAAGTTCCCGTAGCTGAATTGGGGCGAGCAATAAGATTTTGTGATTATTTTGCTCCAGCAGGTGTAAACGTGAATTTTATTCAAATTAAAAATGGTATTATCGATATTAGAACTTATGAACGCGGTGTTGAGGATGAAACTCATGCTTGCGGAACCGGCTCAACTGCATCTGCACTTATTGCAAATCTTAAATATGGATTAAGCTCGCCGGTAAAAGTAATTACTTACAGCGGTGAAACCTTAACCGTAGAATTTGAGATAAATAATAATGTTTTTAATAATGTTGCACTTATAGGACCGGCAAAAGAAATATTTGCAGGTTACATTTACTTATAAATACGAGGAAATAATGGGAAAAGTAATTTTTTCAATCAAATATGATATTTTACCTGAAAGAAGAGAAGAATACCTTGATGTAGTTAGAGAATTAAAAAATCTAATTAAATCTGAAAGTCTTTCTGAATATAAAGTGTTTGAGCACAAAAACAAAAAGAACACTTTTGAAGAAATTTATTTTTTTGATAATTATGAAGCTTATGAAAGTTTTGACGACGTTCAAAGTGAAAGAGTTGAAATTTTAATGACAAAATTAAGCGATATAATTAAAGAGCAAACTACAGAATATTCAACTCTTTATGAAGTTTAACTTTAACAAGAAGATTGATTAAATGTTTGAATATGCTGGTGCAATTCATGTTCATTCTGTTTTCTCCGATGGTTCTGGAGAAATAAAAGACATAACAGAAGCTGCTATTGAAGCTGGGCTGGATTATGTCTTTTTAACAGATCATAATACACTTAGGGCACTTAAAGAAGAGTATGAAGGTTGGTACGATAATACTTTGTTGCTTGTTGGAACCGAAATTAATGATAAAGAGAATAAAAATCATTATTTGGCATTTGGAATTGATGAAGTTTTTTCAACTCGTCTACCTGCAAAGGAATATGTAAAACGAGTTGAAGAAGCTGGGGGGATTGGTTTTTTAGCTCATCCATTTGAAAAAAGATCTTCTATGGAAGAACATCCCCCGTATCCATGGACTGACTGGAGTATAGATAATTTTACCGGTATTGAAATCTGGAATCATATGTCAGAATGGATGGAAGGATTAACCGAAGAAAATAAGTACAATTATTTTATTCATCCTTTACGCTCTATTGTTGGTCCTACTGAAGAAGCACTTAATAAATGGGATAAACTTAGTATTGATAGAAAAGTAGTTGGCATTGGTGGTGTTGATGCTCATGCTCATAAAGTAAATTTGCTCGGTTTTTTTGAGGTTGAAGTTTTCCCATACAAAGTTTTATTTAAATCTGTGCGTACTCATATTATAACTGAAACCAAACTATACAAAGAACCTGACCAACTAAACGTTAACAAAAAAATACTATATTCTGCTCTTGCCGATGGTAAGTGTTATATTTCAAATTATTATTATGGTGATGCCAAAGGATTTAGATTTTTTGCCGAAGATGGTAATAAAACTTATCAAATGGGAGATAGCTTTAGGTTGATTAAAAAAGCTAAGTTACGTGTTCTTCTTCCAAACGACAGCTGTCTAATTAAATTGATTCATAATGGCACTCTTTTAGCAGAAGTTGAGAATATTGATGCGGATTTTATTGTTACTGAACCAGGTGTTTACAGAGTTGAAGTTTTTAAAGAAAATAAAGCTTGGATATTTTCAAATCACATTAGGATACATAAATAAAATTTATTAAATTAAAAATTAAAATTTTTTGAAGTAATGTTTAAAAATAATCAGCGGAGTAAGCTTGTTAGCACAAAAGAAAAAAATTACAAAAAAACAGCTTAAAGAAGATTCATTAGTAACTTTTTACTATCAAGCTGTTAAGTTTTATGAAGATAATATGAAACCGATTCTTATAGCCGCAGGTTCTGTTGTGGTTTTAGCAGTATTAATTTACTTGTATATAGTAAAAACCAATAGCGATAATAATAAAGCATCAATTGAATTAGCAAGAACCGTAGCTTTGTTTGAAACAGGAAATTTTCAAGAAGCAATTGAAGGTAAAAAAGGAACTAACATTATTGGTTTCAAACAGATTGTTGATAATTATGGAAGTACTGAATATGGTGAAATTGCAAAAGTTTATTTAGCCAATTCATATTTTTATTTAGGCAAACTTGAACAAGCTTATAAAGCTTATGACGATTATTCAGGTAGTGATGTTATGTATAAAGCTGCTGCAATTGCGGGTGTTGCCGGTTATTATGAAAGCAAAAACGAATTAGAAAAAGCTGCTGATAAATTTAAAGAAGCTGCATTTGTATCAAGTGAAAATGCTTCAAATCCACAATACTTATACGAAGCTGCTATTATTTATATTAAATTGAATAATAAAGAAGAAGCAAAAGAATTATTAGATAAAATTAAAGAAGAATATAAAACTTCTGACGTAATGAGAGAAATTGAAAAATATGCTGCTTTAGTTAAAGAATAAGCACTTATTAAAAAGAGTAAATAGTAACAAAAACAAAAAATGGAAACCAGTAAATGGCGGATACCTCAGATTTCAGAAATGGTCTTATAATTAAATTCAAAAGTGATCTTTATACCGTAGTTGAATTTCAACATGTTAAACCTGGTAAAGGTGGAGCATTTGTTAGAACAATGCTTAAAAATTTACGTACAGGTAAAGTTTTAGATAACACATTTCGTTCAGGTGAATCAATTGATATAGTTAGAGTTGAAAGAAGAAAATATCAGTTTTTATACCGCGAAGGAACTTCTCTTGTTCTTATGGATAACGAAACTTATGACCAACTCTCAGTTGAAGAAACTCAGTTTGGTGATGGTTCGAAGTATTTAAAAGAAGGGTTTGAAATAGAGCTTTTACTTGATGATAACGAAGCAATTATTAGTGGCGATATACCAATTTTTGTTAATTTAGCTGTTATTGAAACTGAACCGGGTTTCCGTGGCGATACCGCTACAAACGTAATGAAACCTGCTAAATTAGAAACAGGTGCCATGATAAATGTTCCCTTATTTGTTAATGAAGGGGATGTTCTAAAAGTTGATACTCGTATCGGTGGGTACGTAGAAAGAGTTAAAAACTAAACAAAAGACATTATGGACATAAATACAATCCGAAAACTAATAAAATTAGTTGAAGAGAGTAATATAACGGAATTTTCTGTGCAAGAAGGAGATTTAAAAATAAGAATCTCTAAGGATAAAGAAACTAAGGTTGTTGCACCGCAAATTCCGTTTGCCAATTATACGGCAGCTTCTTCAGCTAATACAGAAATACAATCTCAAACGCAGAAAGCAACACCTGTTGTTGAATCTAAAAACAGTAATACACACGAAATTAAGTCTCCTATTGTTGGCACATTTTATTGTTCGCCTTCTCCTGATTCTCCTGCTTTTGTTAAAGTTGGGGATAGGATATCAAAAGGACAAGTTTTATGTATTGTTGAAGCAATGAAATTAATGAACGAAATTGAAAGTGATATTGATGGAATTGTTGATAGGATAATGCTCGAAAATGCTTCTCCTGTTGAATATAACCAGCCGTTATTCGTAATTAAAGTGGAATAATAGGTTATTATGTTTAAAAAAATTCTTATTGCCAATAGAGGCGAAATTGCTTTACGGATAATACGAACGTGTAAAGAACTTGGTATTAAAACCGTAGCGGTTTATTCTGAAGCTGACAAAGATTCTTTGCATGTTGTTTTTGCCGATGAAGCAGTATGTATTGGACCACCTCAAAGTAAAAACAGTTATTTAAAAGTTCCAAATATCATCTCTGCTGCAATAATTACCGGTGCGGATGCAATACATCCCGGATATGGCTTTTTAGCTGAAAATGCTGATTTTTCTGAAATATGTGCAAATTCCAATATAAAATTTATTGGACCTTCGCCAGAAATGATAAATAAAATGGGAGATAAAGCATTAGCTAAGTCTACCATGAAAGCGTGTGGTGTACCTGTTGTTCCTGGTACTGACGGAGCCGTAACTGATATTAAAGAAGCAAAGCGTATAGCTGCTGAAATAGGTTATCCGGTTATGGTTAAAGCTTCTGCAGGCGGTGGTGGTAAAGGAATGAGAATTGTTCATGAAGAGAAGGACTTTGATAACGCTTTTCAACTTGCAAGTACCGAAGCAGAAGCATGTTTTGGAAATCCTGAACTCTACATGGAAAAATTTATTGAAAATCCACGCCATGTTGAAATACAGATTATTGGTGACCAACAGGGCAATGTTTATTCTTATGGTGAACGTGATTGTTCTATTCAAAGAAGACATCAAAAACTTATAGAAGAATCGCCATCTCCAATTGTTGATTCTGTTTTAAGAAAAAAAATGAGTGATGCTGCTATTTTAGGAGCTTCATCTGTTAATTATGAGGGTGCCGGGACAGTTGAATTTTTAGTTGATAAACATAAAAATTTCTTTTTTATTGAAATGAATACGAGAATTCAAGTTGAGCATCCTGTTACTGAAATGGTTAACAATATTGATTTAATCAAACAACAAATTTTAGTTGCTGCAGGAGAACAGGTAAGTGCTGTTCCAAAAGAACCTATTGGGCATAGTTTTGAATTTAGAATAAATGCCGAAGATTCTGAAAATGGATTTAGACCTTCACCGGGGAAAATAGAATATCTTCATTTCCCAGGTGGATTTGGCGTTAGAATTGACTCTCATGTTTATGTTGATTATGTTATACCTCCGTATTATGATTCTTTAATTGCCAAAATGATTGTATGGGGAACTGACAGGCAACATGCAATTATAAGAGCAAAGCGTGCTTTTGATGAGTTTAAAATTGAAGGGATAAAAACAACTATTCCTTTTCATCAAAAAGTGTTAGAAAATGAATATTTTATTAATGCAGATTATGACACTTCCTTTATAGATAAATTATTAAATAAATAAGCGAGGAATAAAATGAACGTTTTAGAAAATTTAAAGTATACAAATGACCATGAATGGTTAAAAGTTGAAGGTAATATTGGATATATTGGTGTAACTGATTTTGCTCAAGGTGAATTGGGAGATATAGTTTTTATTAGTATCGAATCCTCTGACAATGATTTAGTTAAAGGTGAAGTTTTTGGAACAATTGAAGCGGTAAAAACAGTTAGCGATATGTTTGCTCCTGTTAGTGGTAAATTATTAGAAATTAACCCTGCTTTAGAAAATGAACCTCAATTAGTTAATTCCGATCCTTATGGTGAAGGTTGGATTGTAAAAATTGAAATTTCAAATCCGGCTGAAGTAGATGAACTTTTAAGTGCTGATGATTATAAAGCTTTATTAGGATAATATTAATAGTAATGAATAATAAAGAAACTATTTTAATTTTAGATTTTGGTTCTCAGTATACTCAGTTAATTGCTCGTAGAATTAGGGAGATTAGCGTATATTCTGAAATCCATCCGAATAGCTTTGATTTTGAAAAGATAAAAGAGTTAAACCCGGCTGGAATTATTCTTTCAGGCGGTCCTATGAGCGTATATGAAGATGACTCGTTAACTGTTGATAAAAGAATATTTGAACTTGGGGTTCCGGTTCTTGGTGTTTGTTACGGTATTCAGCTTATTACTTCAATGTTTGGAGGACAAGTTGAACCTGCCCAACAAAGAGAATATGGTAAAACACTTTTTAATATAGTTGCTCCAAATGAATTATTTAAAGGTGTTTCTCTAACAAGTTCTGTTTGGATGAGCCATGGTGATTATATAACTTCAGTTCCTGAAAGTATTGAAATTATTGGAAGTACTAATGATTCTCCAATTGCGGCATTAAAAATTAAAGCTGAAAAAATTTATGGTCTTCAATTTCATCCTGAGGTTGCTCATACTATTGAAGGTTTGCAAATAATTAAAAACTTTGTTTATTCAATTTGCGGTTGTACAGGTAATTGGAATGCACAAAATTTTATTACTGAAAATGTAGAAAGAATAAAAGAGAAGGTTGGTAACAAAAAAGTTATTTGTGCTTTAAGTGGTGGAGTGGATTCAACAGTAGCAGCAATATTGGTTAACAAAGCTGTTCATGAAAATTTAGTTTGTGTTCATGTTGATACAGGCATGATGCGAAAAAACGAAAGCAGACAATTTGTTGAACAATTTAAACAACAGCATAACCTTAATATTATTCATGTTGATGCTTCTGAAGAGTTTTTATCCAAATTAAAAGATGTTGTTGAACCGGAAAAAAAACGTAAAATTATTGGTAATACATTTATTGAAATTTTTGAACGAGAAGCCAAAAAAATTGGTAATGTTGAATATTTGGTTCAAGGTACTTTATATCCAGATGTAATTGAATCCATGCCGGTAAAAGGTTCCTCAGTTACAATTAAAACTCATCATAATGTTGGTGGCTTACCTGAAAAGATGAACCTTAAACTTATTGAACCGTTTCGAGAATTATTTAAAGATGAGGTTCGTAAAATAGGGGTAGAACTTGGCATAAGTGACGAGTTTGTATTTAAACATCCTTTCCCGGGTCCGGGATTAGCTGTAAGAGTAATAGGGGATATTACCTTTGAAAAGCTTGAAATGCTTCGCGAAGCTGATGATGTTTATATTAATGAATTAAAAACTTCTGGAATTTATAACGAAATTTGGCAGGCATTTGCTGTATATCTTCCTATTCAATCAGTAGGAGTAATGGGGGATAACAGAACTTATGAAAACGTAATTGCCCTACGGGCAGTTACTTCAACTGACGGAATGACTGCTGATTGGTATAAATTTGATTATGACATATTAGACAGAATTTCAAACAAAATAATAAGGGGAGTTAAGGGAGTTAATAGAGTTGTATATGATATAAGCTCTAAACCTCCTTCAACCATCGAGTGGGAATGATATGAACCAGAAAGAATATATGTACAGCAATGCTTTGACTATGGAGAAAGATGGAAAACTTCTACATTCGTTGCAAATATATGAACAGCTTTTGGATGATAAAGAGATGGGAAAATTAGCCCATATTAGGGTTGCTGCGGTTTATGATAAAATGGGTAAAACAAAATCTTCCGTTAAGTTATTAAGTGAATTTCTTCAAGAAGTTGACAACAATGACGATGAAGTTCGTTTATTCCTTGGTGAATTAATGATTAAGGCTGGTTTTTATAGCGATGCAATTCAAAACATAGGTCTCTTAAGTGGAGAAATTCGTTCTGAATCTTACTTCTTGTTAGGTCTTGCTAATTATGGATTGCATGAACTTAATGTTGCCAAAATTAATTTTAGCGAATTTATTAGATTAAATGAAACTACTGAGTATACAATTGAAGCTTATCTGTATTTGGCAAATATTTCTTTAATGCAAAACTTATTGAATGAAGCAATTCAGTATATTGAAAAAGCCAAAGAATTTAGTAAAGATAATTTGGATATATGGTTTACAGCCGCCAAAATTTACTACTTTAAAGAAATGTACTTCCATGCTAATGATTCAATTAAAAAAGCCCTAAAATTAAAAGGTAACGATGCTCGTTTATTAATTTGGTCGGCAAAAATTAATTATCAAATGGGTGAGTTTGCTGAAGCTGAAAAATGTCTTAACACTCTTTTAGAAATTAACTCAAACGATAGCGAAGCAAATGCTCAATTAGGTTTAGTTTTAATTAAACTAAATAAATATGATGAAGCTTTAGGTTATTTTGAAAAGGCATTAGTTGTTGATCCTCAAAATCAAATAGCACTCGCAAATAAAGAAAAAATTTCAAATCAGTTGCAAGTCGGGAACTGATTATAAAATAAAATGTTATAACTATTGATGAGGAAATTATTTACAAGGTTAAAGAACTTCCTATTGATGATAGACCAAGAGAAAAACTGATTCAAAAAGGAGCTGATAGTTTAAGTGATGCAGAACTTATAGCTATACTTTTACGAACAGGTAAGAAAGGGCAAAATGTAATTTCTTTAGCACAGGATATTATTAAAAAGTTTAATGGTATTGGTAGTATGGCCACCAAAACATTGGATTCGTTTGTGGCTATTAATGGAATAGGAAAAGATAAAGCGGCAACATTATTAGCAGCTTTTGAATTGGGAAGAAGGTCTTGTAAAAGCAACAATGTTCTTTTAAATAAAAAGGTTATTGATCCAAGTATTGTGGCTGAGTATTTTATTCCTCTTCTTAAAGATGAACAGCAAGAAACTTTTTGGGTCGTATGCCTTAATGCGGCAAATAAAATTACAAATTACCAAAAAATTTCTGTCGGTATTTTAAATAGTGTTATAATTCATCCTCGTGAAGTATTTAAAATTGCCATTGAAAGCAATGCCGTGTCAATTATTGTTCTGCATAATCATCCAAGTGGAAATGTCTCTCCAAGTGATGATGATAAGTATATTACAAAAAGATTGAAAGAAACAGGCAAAATCATTGGAATAGAAGTTTTTGATCATATTATTGTTGCAGGTACCAATTTTTTTAGTTTTGTTGAAAAAAATGTGTTTTAATTCACATAAAGTTTTATTTTTTTTATATTTAATTTATTTTTTATTATATTATAACCCATAATTATTTAATAATATCGGAGGTCTGAATGACTAAAATAAGAAAATTTATCCAAACAGGGGTAATCTTCTTATTCCTTTCTGGATTAGTAGTTGGATGTGGTGGTGTATCTGAAGAACAATTCGCACAATTAGATGAGTTAAGAGCCGAAGTAAAAGAAATGGAAAAATCTAATAATTCTTTGAAAAGCGAAAAAACTAAATTAGAAAGAGAAATAGCTGAAAAGAATTCTAAGTTGGATCAGTGCGAAAAAGAAAAAGCTGAAACAAAAGCTAATTTAGAAAAAATTGGAAATTAACAGGAGAAAAAAATGAAAATACTTAAAAGTTTATTATTGGTAATTTTATTCGTTTCTGTTAATTTAGTTGCTCAAACACGCGAAATGACTGAAGAAGAATGGCAGAACGAAGTTAATAGTTTAACAGAAAAGAAAACTACTTTAACTAACGAAGCTACCGGCTTACAAAACGAAATTAAAGATTTAAAAGCTAAAAATTTAGCTTTACAAACATACGAAAACTGTATGGATGAACTTTATGCAATTATTGGTGCTACAAAAACTGACGTTGAAAACTATAAAGCTCAAGTTAATGGTTTAAGCACAAAAATAGCAAATCAAGAAGGTCCTAAAAATGATAGAGTTGCTGAATTAACTGAATTGCAGAAAAGCAAAATTAGTGCTCTTCCAGAATTCTATAACAAAGTTCATGTTGAATTACCAAGAAAATTAGAAGCTTGGGTTGAAGCTCCAACTGAAATTGATTATACAGTTATTAAAGGTGATTGTCTTTGGAATATTGCTAAAAAACCTGAACACTATGCAAACGCTTTTGCATGGCCAAAAATTTATCAGGCTAACAAAGATCAAATTAAAAATCCTAATTTGATTTATCCAAAACAAATCTTCAAAATTCCTAATTTAACTGAAGAAGAAAAAGCTAAATATGATAAAATTAAAAAGAACTACAAACCAGCTCCTCCAAAACAGACTGCTGAAAACTAATAGTTCTTATTATGTTTGATTTTTAAGCCCTTATTAATTTCTTTAATATGGGCTTTTTATTTTTATAGGGTTATAAATTGCAAGTAGAAAAAATATTAAAAATTGATAATGTAGATATGTTGTTGTTACTTGGTGTTAATGATAGCAACATACGACCGATTGAAAACAGATTGAATACTTCTTTAACCTTTAGGGGTGAAAACGTTTATATTAAAGGTGAAGCCGCTTATGTTGATCTTTCTGAAAGAATTCTTAAAGAAATGGTTTTTGTATTAAATACCACAGGTAAACTTAGGTTAGCTGATGTTGAAACTATTTTAGATTTAACTGAAGAGGGGAAAGCTCCCGCTGTTCAAGAATATGACAATATAGTTTTATATACTAAAAAAGATGTAATTCGGGCTAAAACACCAACTCAAATTGAATACTTCAAAACAGTTATGGAAAACGATATCTGTTTTGCTATTGGACCAGCCGGAACAGGAAAAACTTTTTTAGCTGTTGCTTTTGCTGTTTCTGCATTAAAAAAAGGATTAGTAAAAAAAATAGTTTTGGCTCGTCCTGCTGTTGAGGCTGGGGAAAGTTTAGGCTTTTTACCAGGGGATTTACAAGAAAAAATTGATCCTTACTTACGTCCTTTGTACGATGCTTTACAAGATATGCTCCCATCAGAACAATTAGCTAATTATATTGATAAGGGAATATTAGAAATAGTTCCACTTGCATATATGCGTGGTCGTACATTAAATAACGCTTACGTTATTTTGGATGAGGCACAAAATGCAACAGGTATGCAGATGAAAATGTTTTTAACCCGCTTAGGACCCAATTCCAAAGCTATTATAACAGGGGACATTACTCAGATTGACTTACCTGATAAAGTTACAAGCGGCTTAGTCCAAATTCAAGAAATTTTATCTAATGTTGATGGTGTTGGTTTTATTTACTTTAACAAAGGTGATGTAGTTCGCCACAAACTTGTTAAAGACATTATCGAAGCTTACGACAATTTTAAGAATGGGAATGGTTAAGTGACGAGCAACGAGTGACAATGTGACGAGTGACAATGTGACGAGTGACGAGTGACGAGTGACGAGTGACGTGTTTGTTGTATAACTCGGAAAATCAGCTCTCGAGCGTCATGGTAGAAGGCGTTGAAAAACACAGCCAACCCAATCTCGGGCGTCATCGGTCGTACGGTGACGCAATAATATATATATAATATATTCGGTCATGGTAAGACCATGACCGCCGTGGATAACAATACCCAATTATGAAACATCCACGACAATGACCGCCTTTGTTATTGCTTTCTTATAAATGTATGTTATTCTGCTTATCAAAACTATCGATAATATAATCTGATATTGCATCGGCGAAATTATAAATAATTGTAGCAATCCTTGGTTCAATAGTGTCGGAATTAATAGAAGTTGAATCAAATTCAGACAATGCCTGGACTATATTAGTAAAAGGACTAACAATATTTCTTGAATTATTATCTTCATAATCGTTTGGAGCCATATAAAGAAGTTTAGATACTATTTTATATAATTCAAAAAGATTATCTTCAAAATCGTCAGGATTTGGATAATATCTTTCTATTACAAGTTTGCACAACGTTTTAAGATAATTTATAACGTTTTTAACAAGATTTTCATAATCTCCATCTATATACAAATCGTTAAGTTCTTTAAATTGCTTATGACGAAAGTCAAATGAATTGCTCCCAAGTATCATGCTTTCATCTCGATCTGTATTTAATAATTGAGGATAAAATGATACTTTTTCAATTTCCGGAGAATCGGGAATAGGAGGATAAATCATAGTGACTGAATCTATTAGTTCTTTTTTATCTTCTTTAGATAACTCGTTTATTTTACGAAAATTTTCAATAGGTGAAAATATTTTAAATTCACTTAAATATGAAAAATAACTATGCCCAAAATTTTCTGAAACCCATAAATCGGAAGTTGAGCCTTCAAGTATTTCGGCTAAATCTTCTCTTTTACAAAGTCTAAGATATTCTTGCATTTCGTAAATATCATCATCATTTTCACACATGGCTATCACCTTTTGTTTATAATATAACACATTTATTAAGTACAATAAGATTACAGTATTTGTAGACTATTTCAAATAATATTTTGTAATTTCTAATAAGCCTGATGATTTTTATGTCAAAGTTCAGCCAATTCAATTCAATCTTGCCACTTAAACTTTAGCCTTTAACACTTAAACTTGCCCCTTCGCTTCTTCCCAATATTTATCCATCTCTTCTAAGTTAGATTGGGTAATATCTTTACCAATTTCATTTAACCGTTTTTCAATATATTGAAATCTACGAATAAACTTATCGTTAGTTCTTCTAATTGCGTTTTCCGGATTAACTTTAATAAAGCGGGCGTAATTAGTTAAAGCAAAAAACAAGTCACCCATTTCTTCTTCAATTTTGTCAATATCGCCTAATTCTTCTGCTTCTAAAAGTTCTTCTAATTCTTCTTTAACTTTATTCCAAACATCCTTTTTATCGCTCCAATCGAACCCTACCTTGGCAACTTTCTCTTGAATTCGATACGCTCTATATAAACCCGATAAAGCTTTAGGAACCCCCTCTAAAACCGATTTTCTGCCTTCTTTAAGTTTTATGTATTCCCAGTTACGGGTAATATCATCGTTGCTGTTAACAACTGTATCCGAAAATACATGAGGATGTCTACGAATCAGTTTTTGCGAAATAGCATCAATTACATCGTTTATGTTAAATTGGTTGTTATCTTCTGCAATAGCTGAATGAAAAACTATATGTAACAACAAATCTCCCAGCTCGGATTTTAATTCATTATAATTTTTTTTATCAATAGCCTCAACAGCTTCGTAAGCTTCTTCTAAAGTTGCAGCTTTTATTGAATCATTGGTTTGTTCTTTATCCCACGGACACTCTTGTCTAAGCTTTCGCATTATATCAACAAGTTCTTGAAATTTATCGCCTGTCATTAAAAAATCCTATAAAACATTAAAAATATATAGTAAAAATAATGGTTATAAAAGTTTAATGAAATATAAATTTATTATTATTGTAAAATCATTTATATTTGTTATGTCAATAAAATTATTTTATTTATGGAGATATTATGAGTTTTGATAAGAAAGCTGAAGAATTAGGCGTTACGATACCGGAACCGGTAAAACCACTTGCATCTTATATACCTGCAAAAGTAGTTGAAAAATATGTTTATACATCTGGTCAAGTTCCTATTGTTGCCGGAAAATTGCTTTATACTGGAAAAGTAGGAGCTGAAGTAACTTTGGAAGAAGCTCAAAAAGCTGCTGAAGCTTCAATAATTAACTGTTTAGGTGCTGTTAAAGCTATTACTGGTAGTTTAGATGCAATTGAAGAGATTGTAAAATTAACTGCTTTTGTTAACTGCCCAGCAGATTTTACAGACCAGCCAAAAGTTGCTAATGGAGCATCAGATTTATTAGGTAAAATTTTTGGTGATGCAGGCAAACACGCACGTAGTGCTGTTGGTGTTAATGTTTTACCATTAAACGCTCCTGTTGAAATTGAAATGATCGTAAAACTTAAATAATTAATTTGGAGTGTTTTATTGTAAAGGAAACATATTTAATTTATATTTTGTATAAATTTTATATAAACCTAAAGGTCAAATATGAAACATTTAATTTTAGTAATATTATGTTTTTCGTTTTTAACGATTAACGCTCAATTTAAAGACCAAAATACAAAAGTTGATATTAAAGGAAGTATTTTAAATAATACTCCTTCGCAAAACTTTTTAGGTTTGTTTAATCCAAACAACTTTTCAATGAAACACTCTATAAGTTTAAGTTATGCAACATTTGGGAATAACTCAGTTAGTATGGGTGTTTATACTAATAGTATGATGTATAAATTTTCAGATAAGTTAGATATTCAAGTTGATGCCAGTTTGGTAAATTCTCCTTATAGTTCTTTTGGAAAAGAATTTTCAAGTCAGATAAATGGAATTTATTTAAGCAAAGCTCAAATTACATATCAACCTTCTGAAGATTTCAAGTTTATGGTTCGTTTTTCACAGTCTCCTTATAATTATTATAACCCTTATGGGTTTAATCGTTTTTCATCATTTTATGACAATGACTACTTTTTTGATAGATAATTTCTTAATAACTAATTTGAATTGAATTTGGTAAAGGGTTCAGAAACAAATAAAGACCAAAGCGGTAATATTGGTTTTAAAGCAAGTACTACTAATATTGCTTTAAATATTATTATTTTCTTTTTAGCAGCAATAGTAATATATCTTATATATTCCATTTTTATTAAAATTAATGGAAATGATTTTGTTGCAAAAAATGAAAAAAGCACTCCACCAAGTGAAATTATTCAAGTTGAGGTATTAAACGGCTGCGGAATAGCCGGAGTAGCAGATAGATTTACTGACTACTTAAGAAACAACGGTTTTGATGTTGTTAACGTTAGAAATTACTCTTCTTTTGATATGCCTAAAACTACCGTTATTGATAGAATGGGAAATATTGCAAACGCTGAAAAAACCGCAAAAATTCTTGGTGTTAGTAAAGTTAATGTTACACAAAACCAAAATGACCAGTACTTTGTTGATGTTACGGTTATTATTGGTAAAGATTGTTATGTTTTAAATCCACTAAAATAGGAAGAAAATTTGGATAGCGAAATTTTAGTAAACAGAATAGGTGAGTTAATTCTTGCAAAAAAAGGTTACGATATTAAAGTGCTCGATTTGCAAAAAGTTACTTCTTTTACTGATTATTTTATAATTGCAAGTGCTGATTCTGATACTCAGGTTAAAGCAATTGCTGATGGAATAGAAGATAAACTGATAGAAGAAGGAATCAAGTGTCACAACAAAGAAGGCTTTTCAAGTCTTAATTGGGTCTTGCTTGATTACGTTGATGTAGTTGTACATATCTTTTTAAGAGATGCACGTTCTTTTTACAACTTAGAAAAACTCTGGGGAGATGCTCCTGTTAGAGTTATTGAAGACAAATAGTTTATAATCCTATCTTTTTATTGGGTGCTGCATTGAAAAAATATCTTGAAGATTTATTTATAAACCTTTCTGAAAAATTAGAATATCTAAAGGATGAACCTGTTATTTTTAACGTTCCTAACAACCGCATACAAGGCGATTATTCTACAAATATTGCTATGCGTATGTCTAAAAAGGCTAAAAAAAATCCACGCGATATTGCTAATGAAATATGTAATGAATTAAATACCATTATTGATAAAGAAATTATTAAAGAAATTAAAATTGAAGGTCCTGGATTTATTAATTTTTTCTTTACTCCAAAATATATTGCAAAAATTATTTCAGTTGTTTTTGACCAAAAAGAAACTTTTGGACGAAGTAATAAATACAGCGGTAAAAAAGCGATGGTTGAATTTGTTTCGGCAAACCCAACCGGACCATTAACAATAGGACATGGCCGAAACGCTGTTGTTGGCGATACTTTTGCTAATATGCTTGAAGCCGTTGGTTACGATGTTATCCGTGAATATTATTTTAACAATGCCGGTAGACAAATGCGTGTACTTGGCAATTCTGTTAAATTAAGATACTTAGAATTACTTGGCGATGTACTTGAATTTCCTGAAGACCACTACCAGGGGGAATATATAAAAGATATTGCACAAGTAGTTTTAGATGAAAAGGGAGATAACTTAAGAGAGGAATCACCGGAAGGAATTTTTAAGGATTATGCTGAAAGAATAATATTTGATGATATTAAAAAAACACTTGGCAATATTGGTATTAAAATGAAATCGTTTTTTAACGAAAACGATTTATATACTGAAAAAAGAATAGATGAAGTTTTGGCAGCATTTAAAGAAAAAAATCTTTCTTACGAAAAAGAAGGAGCTACTTGGTTAAAACTTTCTGAACTTGGAAACGAACAAGATAAAGTTATAATAAAATCAACCGGTGAACCTACTTATAGATTGCCAGATATTGCGTATCACATAACTAAATTTGAACGTGGATATGATTTAATTGTTGATCTATTTGGAAGTGACCATAATGCAACATATCCTGATGTTTTGGCTGCATTAAAATCATTAGGGTACGATGTTGACAAAATTAGAGTCTTAATTCATCAATTTGTGACTGTTGTTGCTGATGGGCAAATAGTTAAAATGAGTACAAGAAAAGCTAATTTTATTACTTTGGATGAATTAATTGATGAAGCAGGTAAGGATGCTGTTAGATATTTCTTTATTATGCGCGATTTAAAAACTCATCTAAATTTTGATATTGAACTTGCTAAAAAGCAGACTGATGAAAATCCTGTTTTTTATCTGCAATACGCACATGCAAGAATATCTTCAATTATTAGAATGACTTCTCAACAAGAACTAAAAAGTTCTGTTGATAACTTGGAGTTATTAAATACTGATGAAGAACAAGACTTGTTGAAAAAACTACATCAATTTAGTGATGAAGTTGAATATGCAGCAATTAATTTTGAACCAAATAAAATATCAAATTATCTTGAAGATTTAGCTGCTCTATTCCATAGATTTTATGCAGCACATAGAATTATTGGAAGCGAACAAAAATTGGCTGAAGCTCGTATTTCGTTGGTTTTGGCAGTTCAACAAGTTATTAAAAACGGATTGAGTATTTTGTCTGTTTCTGCACCTGATAAAATGTAAGTTTTATATATATAAATTAAAGCACATCTTTTGTTGGGTGTGCTTTTTTTTTTGAAAAGTTTATAACTTATTGTAACAACAGTTTTAATATAAAAATGTTATATTTCAGTTTTCCTTTTTAATTTTTGGCGGAAAATTAATTGTTAAATCTAAATAATAAAAAAATATTAATTATTCGTTTTAGCTCGTTAGGGGATATTCTTTTAACTACGCCTATTTTACGTTCGTTAAAAAAGTTATACCCAACTTGTAATATTGATTATTTAGTAAAAGCTGAAAATAAAGAGACAATTTTATATAATCCATATATAAACGATATTTTATTATTTAATAAGACTGATAATCTTAATCAACTTAAAGAAACTATAAAATCGAAAAATTACGATTATATTTTTGACCTTCACAATAATTTACGAAGTAAAGTTTTGACAAAAGGTTTAAAAGCATATTGTATAAAAAAACCTACCTTAAAAAAGTTTTTGTTGGTTAAATTCAAAATTAATTTGTTAAAAGAGAACAAATCTGTTGTAAATATTTACGCTGATGCTATACCCGGATTAAAATTAGATAAATCGGGAATAGATTTGTTTTTAGATTCAAAAAAACTTGTTATTCCTGACCTTAATACTGTTGGGATTTGTCCGGGTGCACGCCATTTTACTAAACGGTGGGGTTTTGATAATTATAAAGAGTTAATAAATTTGTTAACTAAAGAAGGTTATAAAGTTTTATTATTTGGTGGGGAATACGACCAAGAAATGTGCGGAAAGTTAGCCGGCGATAATACTTTAGTTGAAAATTTAAGTACGTGTAACGAACTGATAACTATGGGGAATAATATGCGTCGCTGCCAACTTATTATTGGTAACGATAGCGGGTTGATGCATGCAGCAACCGGTTTGCAAATTCCTGTTATTGTTATCTTTACTTCTACTGTCAAAGAGTTGGGTTTTGCTCCTTATAATGCAAAAAGTATGATAATTGAAAACAATGATATTAAGTGTCGTCCTTGTAGTCATATTGGCAGGGGCGATTGCCCTAAAAAACATTTTAACTGCGGCAACACTATAAAACCTAAAATGGTATTTAATAAATTACAAGAGTTTTATAACACACTATGAAAATTATTAATTATTTAGTCTATAATTATTTTATTCTTCCCCTTCTTTATCTTTTTTTCCAAATAATAAGGCTTTTTAATAAAAAAGTAGATGAAGCAGTAAAAGATAGAAAGCAATTGTTTTATACCCTCCCAGAAAAAGTACTGAAACTTAAAAAGGGGAATAAAATAATTTGGTTCCATTCTTCTTCAATGGGTGAATTTGAACAAGCTAAACCTATTATTGAAAAATTAAAACAAAATGAAAAAATAAGTATTTTTGTTACGTTCTTTTCCCCTTCCGGTTACAAGAATTCTTTGAAGTATTCTTATGCTGATGCCATAACTTATATTCCTTTTGATACAATTTGGAATATGAAGACTTTTATTAAAGTGTTAAAGCCGAATTTAGCTGTTTTTATGCGTTATGATATTTGGCCCAATACAATATGGGAATTAAAAAAACAAAATATCCCATCTTTTATTGTAGATGCCACTATGCGTGTAGATTCTAAAAGAAAGCTTCCGTTTGCTAAGAATTTTCATATTGACTTGTATTCTGCTATTACCAAAATTTTAACTGTTTCTGAAAGTGATAGAAAAAGTTTTGAAGATTTTAAAGTGCTTGGTGCAAAAATTGAAGCAGTAGGTGATACACGGTTTGATAGAGTATATCAAAAAAGCCTTCAAGCAAAAGATAAAAAATTATTTAAAGATGGAATGTTTGATGGTAAAAAAATAATTGTATTGGGTAGTTCGTGGGAAGCTGATGAGGATGTTATGCTGCCTGCATTTTTAAAACTTACTCAAGTAGAAAAAGATATTGTTTTAATTGTTGTTCCACATGAACCAACTATCGAGCATTTGGAACGAACTGAAAATTTTATTGGCAATCAGGTAAACCATATCCGTTTTTCTCTTATGAATAATTATGCTGGCGAACAAATAATTATTATTGATTCTATTGGAATTTTATTAACCCTCTATTTTTATGCTGATATAGCTTACGTAGGTGGTAGTTTTAAACAGGGAATACACAATGTTTTAGAACCGGCTGTTTATGGAATTCCTGTTATGTTTGGACCAAAAATTCAAACAAGCCAGGAAGCACAGACATTAGTTAAAAAAGGTGCAGGATTATTAATTAAGGATAAGGCTGAAGCTTATAAAATACTTAAGCAACTTCTTTCGGATTCTGAGTATTGTAATTCGTTAGGTAAAATTGCGGGTGAATATGTTACAAGTAACATTGGTGCAACTGATAAAATAGTAGCAGAAATTAATAAATATTTAAAGGGCTAAAATTGTAACAGATTAAGCCATTCTTTCGGAATGGCTTTTGTCATCAAATTCACCATTCAGAATTACAAATTATCATATTTCTCCAATAATTGAAGATAGTAAAAAATCAACCTGCAAAAAAGCATTAGAAAAATTTAAATTACCACCATCATTTGTATAAGTTAAATATCTAAATCCACCTAATACTCTAAGCGTATTATCAATATTTTTATGAATACCTATTGATAACGAATGTCCAGTTCTGTTCATGTCAAAACTTCCGGCATCGCTTGTAAAATTAATTGGTGGTTCAAAATTAAAGATTGTTTGCCAACCAATAGTGTAATTAAAAAAGAAATTAATTGGAAAATCTTCACGTCTCGTATTTAATGTAAAACTTAGATATGCATTAGTATAAGTCTCTTTTGTATGGTGATTATAAAAATATACTTTTCTTGTTTGATCTCCGCTAATATCTTTATCTTCTATTTCTACATAATTAACAGAATATGCGGATTCGTTAAACATCAGTCCAACATCAAATCGGTAAGCCCATGTTGCTTTTTCATTAAACATACCAATAGAAATATTATGTGTCCAATAGTCAAAGTCTTTAATTTTATGATAATTAAAGCCTCCGGCTAAAACAAAATGATTTGATAATGCAATATCTAAATCTCCCGATATCGAATATTCAGGGGTATTCCAGTTAACGTTTTTACCTTCGTATTCATTAACGTTTATACCGGCATGTTCAATGTAATATTTTTCGCCTTCAACTTTTTCAACTTCAAATATTCCTAAGGAATTGACAAGTGAATGTCCGCTTGCTTTGGCAGAAGTGTTGGGGGTATTATTTTTTAATACATTCAAATGAATATCTACATCGCCTCCACTTTTATTTTCAACAACTCTTATGGGAATATTTAACATACCGCTATTAACCTCAATATCTTGCAGGCTGGTTTTGGTTGTTGTACAACCAACTATTATTAGAATAGGTAATAAAACTAAAGTTTTAATTCTTAAACTCATATTTCCTCATTAAATAAGTTTATGAACAGTAAATTTATAATATTATTGGATTAATTCCAATGGTTTTTATAATGTATAATGTTTCTTTTTTGTGTGCTGTTCTGCCAACAGACCCACTCCGCTGGAGTGGGGATTATATGTGTGTGCGTATTATTTCTACAAACAGAGCCATTCCGCTGGAATGGCTTTTTGTACTAATTACGAATTAGTGTTCACCAAAAAGGTGTCGCCCACGCTGGGGCTTGATATTTTGTTTATCACATTTTTCTATTGATGTTTCGACCCGATGGGTCTTATGTTTAATCATTAATCTTGTTTCGCTTTATGTGATATATTGAAAAATAAAAATGCATAAAAAAAACAAAATATCTCATTTCTTCATTTAACCAGACCCGTTAGGGTTGGAACATTAATAGTAATACAAGCCTCCTTTCACAAAAAGCTCCGTTAGGTGCGACACAAACATTCAACTGCATTTGTTTTAACGTGTTGAAGTTGGTTCATCAAATGTGCGACTTCGTCTGAAGTTGTGAAGAATTATTTGGATTTGAAGTTAACGACGTGTGATAGCTCCGCAATCAAAAAAAGTAACAAGTGACGATGTGACAAGTGACGAAAAATTCATAAAAAATTAATCCCAAAAATCAATAAAATCCCTCAAAATCCCCATTCAGACAATATTAAACAATTTATACTCACTCACTCTGGAGTGGGGATTTGTTTGGGGGATGTATTTTTTTTCTACCAATAGAGCCTTTCAGATGGAATGGCTGTTTAAACTAATCAATAATCGCCAATTGCCAAAAAGGTGTCGACTACGCTGGGGCTTGATATTTTGTTTGTTACATCTTTTTTTTTGATGTTTCGTCCCGATGGCTCTTATGTTTAATCATTAATCTTGTTTCGCTTTATGTGATATATTGAAAAATAAAATGCATAAAAAAACAAAATTTCTCATTTCTTCATCTAACCAGACCCGTTAGGGTTGGAACATTAATAGTAATACAAGCCTCCCTTCACAAAAAGCTCCGTTAGGTGCGACACAAACATTCAATTGCTTTTGTTTTAACGTGTTGAAGTTGGTTCATAAAATGTGCGACTTCGTCTGAAGTAGTGGGGATAGATGCATTGCGTGGTTAACGACGTGTGATTGCTCTGCAATCAAAAAATAGTAACGAGTGACGATGTGACAAGTGACGAAAAAATCATAAAAGATTAATCCCAAAAATCAATAAAATCCATCAAAATCCCCGTTCAGACAATATTAAACAATTTATCCTCACTCACTCTGGAGTGGGGATTTGTTTGGGGGATGTATTTAGCCTTCAACCTTTAACACTTAACCTTACTAAAAAAGGTTTTTCTGTCCAATAAATATTCTCTGAACAAGATCTTGGGATCTAAAATATTTTCCTTCGTTAAATGAAGAAGATATTATGTAGTCTTTGTCGTTATAATAACCTGTTAGCGTATATTTGCCTGCTTTATCTGTTTCGATGTTTAGTACAAGTTTTGTCATGTTATTAAAATCTATTAAGTTTTTATCAACAATTTCAATTCCTTGAAGATTTGATAAAGTTGCTAAGTACTTTTTAATCTTTTCGTTATTAACTTCTTTATCTTCAATTTTCCAAATGTTATCATATTTTTTTGCTTGGAAAGATGAATCTGCCGGGTAAATAAAGGATAGTTTTGTAAAACCGTTCATATCATATCTTAATATGGTTTTATCCCTAAAAAAGTTATAATCAATATTGCCAAATGTTGTTTCTAAAAATCCTTCAGTTGCGTATACTTCGTTATCATTGTTTAAACGTACATTGGTAGTAACGGTTTTTGGTTGTTGGAATGCAAAACGACCAATAATAATATCTAACGATAACTCTTTTCCTTCATAAACTTTTACAATAGTTCCTGATGAATCAACCATTAAATCTTTGTATTTCTTTTTGTCTTTGGTTACAAGTTTCTGGGGTTTGATTGAAATAAGTTGATTAAAAACTTGGCTGATTTTTTCTTGCTGAATTTTTTCAGCATCTCCGTTGGGAAGTTTTATATACCAATCCTTATTATTTTTATATAACTTTATTTCTTTATGTCCTTTTGAATGAGGAAAAATTAATACTTCACTAACTTTAGATGTATCAATTGAAACTAATTCGCTTTTAAATGTACGTTCATTACGAGGAATTAGTATTAATAAGATTACTCCTATTAATAAAACTGCGAATACTGATAATAATGTTCTTGTGGATATGTTGGTAATCATAATATTATCTAACCTATTTTTGCTTTAATCCTCCTCGACTGATGGCACAGTCGAGGAGTAATACTATTTAATTAGAAGTACTATGTGAAAATTATATGTAATCTGTTTGCATTAACTGATTTCTTATTTTTCTTTTATTTTGAAATCTTACAAAACCATAAATAACAATAATAATTATTGGGAATAAGAAGTTAAAATACTTTAAGATTGTTTTTGTAGAATCTTCTAAAGTCTGGTCAATAGGTCTTGCTGTAACACCTTTGGTTCTTAATTCAATCAAACCTGTATCATCTGAAAGCCAGTCAACTGCATTTACAAACAAATTTAAGTTATCAGGCTGCAATCTTTGGGCAGATTGTCCTTCGCCGTTAATTGCAAAATCACCGTCTCCAAATACTACTAATTTAGATTTTACGTCGCCACTAATTTTGCCCTCTACGGTAACAGCAACCGGAATAGAGCTTTTATTAAAATCGTTTGTTGTCCATTGTTTATTGATATCATACATAACCGGAGGTTTTTGTATATCCGACTTGTCAGATGAAAAAGCAATAGGAGTAATTTTAACTGATTTGTTGTTTCCAATAATTGAAATTGGACTTGCAAATGGTAAGATAACAGCTTCTAAACCTTTAACAATGGGATGATCTTCAAATTTTGATATAACCGGTAAATAAGGGAATTTAACAGGAGTTTGCATTGTAAACATTCCTTGTTGTTGTTGTACTAAAATGCTTCCACAAGTAATGTCTAAAATAAAAGATGGTTCAATATAAATCCCTTTATTTTTTAACCAATCTTCAAAGCCTGTATGTAAGGCGATTCCGCTTCCTTGATTTAAATTTCCATCAACAGCATTAAGTGCAATAAGTAAATTTCCACCGCGTGCTAAAAATTTATCTAAATAATCCAATACATTCTGTTTAACTGTATCTTTTGGAGCTACAATTGCAACAGTTTTATACTCGTCCGGTATTCCATTTGCACTGTCAACCGTAACAGTTGTAACGGAGTATGTAATTGATAAAGTTTGATAAACTTCCTGCATAGCAGATAAAGAAGTTTCACCGTCATTTTGTAAAAATGCAATGGTAGGTTTATCTATAACAGTTAATTTCTTTAAGCTTGTAGAAAGTGAATATTCCATAGCAGCACCCGGCTGAATTATCGGAATAACATCTTTGTTAGTTCCGCATTGTAAAACAGCACCTAAATAAGCTCGCTGTTGTTTCATTTGGTCTCTTTCTCTTACATTAATCATAACCGGAGAAATGCCATTTTGTTGTGCTTCCGCTTCTTTCTGTTCGTTTTCATTAGGGTTTACAAACTGATATACTATATTTCCATCAGAAAGTTGAGAGTATTCTATTAATAAGTCTTTAAATTCTTGTCTAACTTGTTCAATGTTAGGTGGAAGATTTTCTGAAAAATAAGCTGTAATAGTTACAGGATCTTTTATCTCTTTTATAATATTTTTGGTTGCATTGCTTAAACTATATCTTTGATCTTCAGTAAAATCCAATCTTAAGAAAAAATAATTTGCAATTATGTTAACTAAAACAATTATTCCAAAAATTATTAATAATGTAATCTGAATTTTTCTTTTATTTAACATAGCCTAACCCGCAATATTTCTTTTTGATAAAGATGTTTCTGCAAGTAACAAGCAGAAAAAAGTAATTGAACAGAAATAAATTAAATCCTTTGAATCAATTACACCTCTCGATATTGATTCATAATGTGTTGATATACTTAAATAGCTAAATATACCACCTGCAATACCGGTAAAACTGCCGGACAAAACTTCAAAAATTATTAAGAAAAAAACACCAATAAATAATGATGTTAAAAATGCTACTATTTGATTATTTGTAATGCTGCTAGCAAAAATACCAATACTCAAATAAGCCATGCTCATTAATAACGTTCCTAAATAGCCTGTCCATACAGCCCCATGATCAATAGAGCCAATAGACATAATAGTAAAATAGTAGGGAAGAGTTAAAAGTAAGGCAATTAAAATCAAAACAAATCCGGCTAAAAATTTTCCATATATTACTTGCTTATCTGTAACTGCTTTTGTAAGCAGCATTTCAATTGTACCGGTCTTTTTTTCTTCTGCAACCATACGCATTGTTAAAGCCGGAATAAAGAAAAACAATGTCCAATAAGCAACCGAAAAGAAAGGCTGCATTGTAGCTTGGCCAATTAAAAAAATATCTGAACCGTACAGCCATGTAAAAAACCCGCTTAATCCTAAAAATACAATTAATAGTATATAAGCTATTAGTGAATCAAAAAAGCTGTTTAGTTCCCGTTTAGCAATTATCCAAATTTTTTTCATAGTTAGTTCAAAGTTAAATTTCTAAAAATATCTTCTAATGATGTTTCAATAGGAGTTAATTGATTAAGTATCCAATTCTTTTCTACACACATTTTGAAAATTTCTTTTCTAACATGTTCACCTTCTTTTGAAGTAACAATAAATGAAAACTCTTCATTTAATAGGGGGTCAACCATTTGAATAGAGTCAATTTGTTGAAGTGTCATAATTATTTCATCTTTATTCTCAGCTTCTAAAATTTGAACCTTCACAACTTCTTGTCCTTCTGATTTTTTTCGTAATGATTCAGGAGTACCATCAGCAACAATTTTGCCATTGTTAATAATTAAAATTCTATCGCAAGTTGCTTCAACTTCGGGTAAAATATGTGTGCTTAAAATAACGGTTTTTTCACGCCCTAAATCTCTAATTAGTTTTCGTATTTCAACAATTTGATTAGGGTCTAAACCGGTTGTCGGTTCGTCTAAAATTAATATTTCCGGATCATGAATCATGGCTTGTGCAAGACCTACACGCTGCCTAAATCCTTTTGATAGTTCACCAATTTTTTTATGTTTTTCAACATTCAAACCGCAAACTTTAATCATTTTTGCTACTTGTTCGTGAATTTTTTCTTTTGGCACTTCTTGAAGTTCAGCAGCAAATTCTAAATATTCTACTACCGGCATATCATAATAGAGGGGATTATTTTCAGGAAGGTACCCTAATTTCTTTTTAATTTTTTCTTGATCTTTAAGTACAGAATCTTCCCCTACTAAAATATCTCCTTCTGAAG
This sequence comes from Melioribacteraceae bacterium, assembly GCA_963663265.2. Lineage (GTDB taxonomy): Bacteria > Bacteroidota > Ignavibacteria > Ignavibacteriales > Melioribacteraceae > JAEXOD01. The sequence goes on along the minus strand of CAXXXM010000002.1, from coordinate 208,961 downwards.
GGGCTAAAAAGCATGTTATCATTTTCATAGTTGTGGTTTTTCCGGCACCGTTAGGACCTAAAAACCCTAATATTTCTCCTTTTTTTACTTCAAAAGAAATACTATCAACTGCTTTTTGATTTCCATAATTTTTCGAAATGTTGTTTACTGTTATGTTCATAATTTCTGTCAGTATTGTTAAAAATTACTTTTATTATACACGATAAAAAATTATGTAGTTCCAAAATTTGTTGAATGAATTGTTTATTAATTTAGTCGGGGAAAATAACGATTATGCTTTTTTTTAAAAAAAAATATAGGTTTTTGTGGGGAATAAAAAGAAAAATACTTAAAAAAGACAAAAAAATACGCTTTAAGGGTTAATAATTTTGTGAATTGAACAATTATTTAATATATTCATAAAAAGATGAAAGAATAAAACCCATTATTATTAAAAATATGCTTGGAGATACTATGAAAAAAACATTACTATTAATAGTCATTTTTTTATTTACAATAAACATCAATTGTCAGGAGGGGTGGTATTTTCAAAGTGGCGGTATTTTTAGTGATATCCAATTTTTAAGCACAAATGTAGGTTATGCTCTGGGTACCGGATTATCTATTTACAAAAGTGAGGATGGGGGAGATTCTTGGGAAGGACTTTATACCGGTACGGATCTTAATTATACAACCGGAGGAGGAGCTATCTATTTTTTGAATACTTCAATCGGTTGGGCTGTTCAAGGAAAGAACATAATTAAAACAACAAATGGAGGCTCGAGTTGGAAAATTGTGGAACCAAGCATAAATCTGTTCCCCTCGCAATTGTTAAATCTTACCGATGTTTTTTTTACAGATTATCAACATGGTTTTTGTGTGGGAATGATTGGTAATGTTAATGGTGCTGATCAGGTTGGTGTGTTGATAAAAACTTTTGATGGAGGAGAAACTTGGATAAGAGAAGATTATAGTTATCCGTTAAATTCTGTTTTCTTTGCTAATTCTTCAAAAGGCTGGGTTGGTGGAAATTTGGGAACCATGTTATTTACATCGGATGGTGGAGCTACATGGACAAATCAAACTATTGGAAATAGTGTGTCTGTTCGTGATGTTGCCTTTAGAGATGAAAATTTTGGATTAGCTGCGAGTTATGGAAGCATCTTAAAAACTACTAATGGTGGTGCTAATTGGGAATCAATAGTTGTTACCGGTTCAGGTGCTCTATCTTCTGTATCAATACAATCCAGTAATTGTTTTGCTATGGGAGCTGGAAAACTATTTAAAAGCGTAAATAGTGGCGATACTTGGAATCTTCTTGCTGATTTTGAAATATATCTTTGTGATAAAATATTCTTTTTCTCTTCTAATCTTGGCTGGTTTGCTTCTGCCGAAGGTATTGCAAAAACTGAAGATGGTGGAAATAACTGGACTCAAAAAACTCCAAATAAAGCCATCGAAACCTTAAAGGCTATAAAGGGATTAAATAAGGTTTTTGCAGTTCAAAGGGGCGGTTTAGCTTTTACTGAAGATGGAAAAAAGTGGAAATTCTTTTTAGATGATAGAATGAAAAACATTTATGATATTAGTTTTAAGGATGGGCTTAATGGTTGGTTAGTTGGTGGTTATAACTTAGTACCAAATGTTTTGCGTACTACCGATGGTGGTTATACTTGGGAAAACCAGAATATTAACATTAGTCAAAATATTTTAGCAATGCAGTTTGTTAATTCTACCTACGGTTGGATGGTTGGTACAAATGGAACTATAATTAAAACTTTAGATGGCGGAGAAACTTGGGGTCCACAAAATAGTCAAACTGTTTCGCATTTGTACGATGTATCCTTTATAAATGAGAATGTTGGTTATGCAGTTGGTAAAGGGACTTATGGTACTCATTGGGGATACAATGTAGTTCTAAAAACCTTAAATGGTGGATTGCTTTGGGATGTAGTAAACGCAAGCAAAACAGATGGGGAGTATCATCGTGTATTTTGTTTTGATGAAAATACTCTAATTGTTAATAAGAATGATACTCTATTTTTAAGTAGTGATGCCGGCTCTACGCTTTCTAAGTTATATGTTTCTCCTTACGGAATTGCAGGTATTACTTTTACTAACAGGTATACAGGATATTTAAGCAACTATATGGGAACTTATAAAACAGTTGATGGAGGTGCACACTGGAGTCTAAGTTCTAATTACAATCTGTCAATGATTTCATTTTCGAGTGATTTAATTGGGTGGGGAAATATTTCAGGCTATGGGATTATTTATACTTCTGATGGTGGAGTAAATAGTGTTGAAACAGAAACAGTAAACAATAAATTACCTGATAATTTTGTTTTACAGCAAAATTATCCAAACCCATTTAATCCTGCTACAACTATTGAGTATTCAATTCCTGAGGCAAGCTTTGTAAGCCTAAAAGTGTATGATATTTTAGGGAAAGAAATTGAAACATTAGTTGAAGATTATGTTTCTCCCGGAAATTATAAATCAACCTGGAATGCTAATTCACTTTCAAGTGGTGTTTATTTTTACAGGTTAAATTCAGGTAATGTAAGTGTTGTTCGTAAAATGTGTTTAATAAAATGAGTTTTATCCTTTGACATATCAACCCTATTCTTAAATTAGTAAATCCCGCTGTTATTGGCGGGATTTTTTATGTTATTAAATCTTAAAGCGTGCTCCGCTAACGTGCTCCCATTTGTTTTGAAACGATAACTTTGCACTATTGGTTTTACGAGTTGATTTTTTTATATTAATGAGGATAATGTTATATATTAAATCAGCTATCGCGTGCTCCCGCAAATATAGATAATGTTCCATGCTCCCAATAATTTTACGATATTACTTTTTGGAAGTTTCTTTCCATTTAACACTTAACTCTTAGCCATTAACATTAACTTTATTACTTAGTTGCTTTTAACAACTATTCCATCCTCGTTGGCAATTATTAACTTTGTACACAAATTAATAAATAGCCCGTGCTCCACAATTCCTGCTCGTTTATTTAATAAGTCGGCTAATATCTCAGGAGAGGGAATTACTCCAAAGTTACAATCGATTATATAGTTTCCTTCGTCAGTAATAAAAGGAATATCGTTTTTTAATCTTAAAGTAACAGTTGCACCTAATGATTCGATATATTTTATTTCATTTTTGTAAGAAAAACGAATAACTTCAACAGGAAGAGCCCATTTTTCGCCTAAAAGTTTAGAAGTTTTACTTGAATCAACAATAATAATTTCAGATTTACTGGCTTGAGCTAATATTTTTTCGCGTAATAACGCACCACCACCACCTTTAATTAAATTAAGGTTTTTATCAACTTCATCAGCACCATCAATTGTAACATCAATTTGTTGAACTTCATCAAAATTTGTAACAGGTAACCCTAATTCTTTTGCTAATATTTCAGAATTTTTTGAACTTGAAACACACCTAATATTTCGTATTTCACCGTCTATATACTTTTGAGCAATAAGTTTAATAGCAAAATTAGCTGTTGAGCCGGTACCTAAACCTATTATAGAATCAGACTTTACATCTCTAACAGCTTCTTTTGCAGCTTCAAATTTTAGTTCATCAATAGTCATAATTTATCCTAATTCAAAATATTTATTACGTAAAAATAAAAGATAAAAGGAGATTACAAAATAGTTTTCTTTTAACAAAAAATTTCGTTATAATTCAATTTGATAATTTTTATTTTATTAAGAATATTTATTTGTTTTTATAAATAGATTTAATGGGTACTCTAAAAGTAACAATTCTTTAACTGAAAATTATTTGATTTTAGTTGAAGGAAATTTTAGTTTTTAACCTAAAAATGGAGTTTTAATGCAGCCTTCCAATGATTATCTTTTTGATTCACCTGAAGATTTCAACAACGAGGAAGAAATATTAAATAAAATTAAGTCGGCAAAAGAGTATGTTGAAGATAGTTTGACTTACTTATACATTGATTTTATTGAAGAAACTGTTTTAATGTGTGCCGATTCCGGTTATAACGAAGATGGATTGAAATTATCTAATGCAGTTTTAGAAGTATTGCCTTTTAGTGCCGAATTTTGGCAGTATAAAGGAATATTCTGCAATAATCTTTTTAATTTTGAAGAAGCATATATTTGTTTTAATAAAGCAATATCTTTTAATCCAAATGATATTGAAACTCTTTTAAATAAAGCAATTGCGGAAGAAAACTTAGACTTATTTGGTGAAGCAATTACAACCTTAAGAACAGCACAAGTTATTGAGCCGTATAATGAAGAAATATACTTTAATTTAGGTTCATTATATGCTAAGATGGAACAGTTTGAAGAAGCAATAAACTACTTTAATAGAGCTTTTGAGCTTGATGAAGAGTATACTGAAGCCCTGTTTGAAATTGCATTTGCTTATGAACATTTAGAAAAATTTGATGAAGCATTAAAAATATACGAACGGTTAGATGTACTTGAAATTGATAATTATAATACTTCTTATAATAAAGGGATTTTATTTATCAGATTAGAAGAGTATGAAAAAGCAATTGAATGCTTTAAGCGTTCAGTTGAAGTTTTTGAAAACTTTTCTAACGGGTGGTTTAACTTAGGTGTTTGTTATGCTAAACTTGCAAATTTTAAAGCCGCTGAAAAATCTTTTAGAAAAGTTGTTGAAATTGATCCTTATGACGAAACAGGTTATTTTAGTTTGGCTCAAAGTGTTGAGGACTTAGGCAGAATTACTGAAGCTATAAAATATTATGATAAAACTATTGAGCTTGATATTACATATGCTGAAGCTTACTATAATAAAGGTCATATTTATTTTATGCAGGAAAAATACTATAAAGCTTTAACGGAATTCAAAAAAGCAATTCATTTTGAAAATGAATTAATTGAAGCACATGTTGAAAAAGGGGATGTTGAATATAAATTAGGTAGATTTAAAGATGCTGCTGTTAGTTTTGCTTCTGCAATTCATAATGGTGATACTTCTTATGAAACTTGGTATAAACTTGGTATAATTTCTTCTGTTTTTGGTGAAAATAGTAAAGCTATTAACTTTTTTGATGAAACATTACTTAGAAATCCCGATTTTGCAAAGGCTTATTACGAAAAGGCAAAAGTATTATTCAAAAACCAAGCTCCTCAAGAAGCTTTGGAAAATTTGAAAATTGCCCTTAAATATTCACCTGAATTTAGAAATGATATTGATAGAGATTTTAAAGGTCTTAAATCTTTAGATTTATATAAACAATTTTTTGATAAAAAGTAAATATTAGAATATGGATTTTAACAATAAATTTACACATAATACAAAAATTATTGGAATTCTTGGTCATCCAATTAAACATTCCTTTTCTCCTTTGATGCACAATACTTCCTTTGAATTATCTGGTTTGGATTATGTGTACTTACCATTTGATGTTCCATCCGAAAGTTTACGAGATGCTATAAAAGGATTAGTTGCTCTTGGAATAAGAGGCTTTAACGTTACATTGCCTCATAAAGAAAGAATTTTACCTTTATTAACTCAAATTTCTGAAGAAGCAAGTATTATTGGTGCTGTTAATACTGTTGTTGTTGAAAATGGTAAGCTGCAAGGTTTTAATACTGATGTAACCGGTGTATACGAGACACTGTTACCTTTTAAAGATGAAATTTCGGCTGGAAGAGTTACTGTTTTGGGTGCCGGTGGAGCTGCTCGTAGTGTTATTTATACTTTAATACGCTATTTTAAGCCAGAATATATTAATATTATAAATCGTACTGAACAGATTGCTGAATCAATGAAAGAGTATTTTGCAACAAAAATGATTTATAATACAATTAAATCTTATGAGCTCATTCCTCCCGATATTGTTCCTATTTTAAATGATAGTAAATTAATTATTAATACAACTTCAATAGGTATGTTCCCTGAAATTGATGATGCACCAACTACTATTGCTGATTCTTTTCACAACGAACAATTAGTTTTTGATATTGTCTATAATCCAATTAAAACAAAGTTTTTAAGAATTGCAGAAAAACATGGTGCTAAAACTATTAATGGATTAAAAATGTTTGTTGAACAAGGTGCAAAATCGTATGAATTATGGACTAACGAATATATGCAGAAAGATAAGATTACTAAAGTTCTTGAATCATATTTGAATCCCTAAACTCAAATATAATATAGTTTTGATAAAGCCGTTTGAATTAATTCAGCGGCTTTTTTTATTGTTTCTTTATTAACTGTATATGCAATTCTTACATACCCTTCAATTCCAAAAGCAATCCCTGGTACAATTGCAACTTTTGCAGTTTCTAAAATATATTGACAAAAATCAGTTGAATTATTTATTATAAACTTTCCATCTGTTGTATTAAAATAACCACTAACATTAGGAAATAAATAGAATGCTCCATCTGATAAGAATAAATCAATTTTTGTGTTTTTTTTCAATTCGTTAAATAATAAATTCCTTCTTTCTTCAAACTCTTTAACTAAATAATCCATTGAATTAGATTCGCCTCTATATGCTTCTAATGCAGCATATTGCGAAACAGTTGAAGCATTTGAAGTAGCATGACTTTGCAACTTATTCATTGCGGTTACAATTTCTATTGGTGCAGCTGCAAATCCAATACGCCATCCTGTCATTGCGTACGATTTTGATGCTCCGTTGATAAGAATAGTATTCTTTTTTAATGCCGGATTTACTGAAGGAAAACTAACAAATTTTTTCCCACCATATATTAACTTTTCATAAATTTCATCTATTACTACATATAAATTATGTTTAAGTACAACTTCAGCTATTTCGCAAAGTTCTTGTTTAGTAAATACCGCTCCAGTTGGATTATTAGGATTACACAAAATTAATACTTTAGTTTTTGGTGTAATAGCCTTTTCAATATCAACAGCAGTTGCTTTTAATTGGTTATTGGGGTTGCCTTCTACAAAAACAGGAATTCCACCTGCTATTCTTACTATATCCGGATATGAAACATAACAAGGGGAGGGAATAATTGCTTCATCTCCCGGATTAACTATGCTCATTATTGCGTTAAATATTGCTTGTTTAGCTCCGGTACTTACAATAATTTCATTTACAGTATAATCTAATCCATTTTCATTTTTCAGTTTATTACAAATCTCTTGTCTTAATTCAACAATACCTGCATTTATGGTATATTTTGTTTTGTTAGCATTAATAGCTTCAATCCCGGAATTCTTTATAAAATCAGGAGTTGGTAAATCAGGCTCCCCAATATTTAATTCAATAATTTTATTCCCTTCGGCTTGAAGTTTTTTTACTATTGCAGTTAATTTTATTGTTGGTGATTCTGAAATTGCATTTATTCTATCTGCTAACAAACTATACCTCAATTCTTTTGGTTTTGTAATAAACTGTTTATGAATTTTTCAAATTTTGCTTCAGGCATTAATTCATGGGATACAAATTTGCCATTAAAGAATAGTCCATAGGTGCCGAATGGAGAACCAAAGGATTTAGCCTCTTCGTTACTATTAATTTTTATTATTTGTGATTTTTGCCCCATTGATTTAATTTTATTATTTAACAAATTTGCATACTCTTCTGTAAATGGGCATTGATTTGAAAATGTAAATACAAATCCTTCTTTATCATCAATAGTACCTAACCTTGCTGCTTCTGTAAATTTTGGAATATTTAAAACATCATTTAAAGGTAATAGTAATAGCTCAAAATATGGAAATGCTTTATCAACACTTTTAAAACCAAAATGTTCAAAAAATTTTTTATCAGTTAAAAATGCTTTTGTTTTTGTACTTGTAATAACAGTAATTCCATCTTTATTCAATTTTTTAGAATCCGTTATGCACTCTTCTAATAATTCTTTTGAATAACCATGCCCTTTAAATTTTCCGGAAACCCAAAGACAGTTAATTACTGTTAAGTTATGTCCAATAATGGGTTTCCACACTTTTTCAATCGGCATATATTCAATAAACATTTTCCCTCTGTCATCAAGCCTTTTGAATACTAATCCTTCATCAAACCTTTCTTTTAACCACTCTTTTTTTGTATTTGCTCGCTTTGTATTCTCTTTGTCGTTACCAATGGCACAGCAAACATGCTCTGTTGAAATGTTGTTTTTATTTATCGTAATTATTGGCATAATTCCTCAAATTTATATCTTAAAAATAGTTAAATTTTATATATTTAGCTGAATAAATATTTATCCCTACTTGTAATTAGATATAATATGTGGTAACTTTTATTATTTTTAAAAGTTTACTTTTAGGAGGTAATATGAAGAAGTATCTCCTGATTATATGGTTTTTGTTTTCTATAAATATAATAAGTGAAAGCCAAAATGCTGAATATTCGTTAATTATTAATGATGGGCAGTTTTATTCAGCTCCATTTACTGTTTTTGTACCGGATTTGTTGTTAAACAATGTTGACAAAATTGAACTTTTATTAATAAACTCTGTTAAAAATGATTTATTTGGAAGTTCAGATTCCACATTTTGCTTCAAGCCCAAATATTCTGCGGAAAATCAAATACGAAATATAAGAATTGAAGAAAAAGATATTGCAAAAACCGGCACTTTATTTATTTTTTCAATAAAAAAGCTTGAAATTCCATTTTATAAAGCCGCCTGCCGATTCGTACCAATTTTAAGAGTTACATACAATAGTGCTATTAAGGATTCAAACTCCTCAACTTCAAAGTTGATTATTGCTGATAATAGTATTTATATAGCTAATCAAATAGGTGCTTTATTGACATCCTTTATGTTATGTATTTTACTTGTTGCTATAATTTATATATTAATAAAACTATCTGGAAAATCGTTTTTCCAATTGTTTACTGTATTTGGGTGTAAATCGTCACTTTCGCTCACTCAATTAGGATTGTGGACAATATCAGCGGGATATATAATATTGGCATATGGTCTAACTCGGCAGGAAATTCCCGAAATACCAATTACTCTTATTTCGCTTATAGGGTTATCTATTTTTACAAGTGCATTTGGATATACTCAATCTCAACAAAAAGCCGAAATTACCAAAAGAGATGTAATGAGTAATAATATAGATGCTAATGTTAGTGATATTAAAAGTTTGGTATCAATTGAAATTAATGGAAAATTATTTCCATCAATCGCTAAAGCACAATATTTGTTTTGGACATTATTAACAATAATCCTTTTTGTTTATAAAAGTTTAGTAGAGGGGGTGGTATGGAACATTCCGGAAGAATTGGTCTTTTTGATGGGACTTAGTCAAGGTAGTTTCTTATATAGAAATCACCAAGAACTAAAGAAAGAAAACAAATAAATTAGAACATTAAATGAGTTAAAATATGAATATTTCATTTCATTATTTTGTAGTTAAAATATTAGCTGAAAAAGCCGGTTTTAGCCCTTCCGATGCTCAAACTATTGCGTATGCTTCGCAATATGTTGATGATGCGGTTGAACATAAAGAAATTAAAGTTAATAATCTTGATAAATTACAATTTACTAATTCATTTAAGAGCAAAAGAATTAGTGGAGAAATGTTCAACCCAATTTGTACTGCTCACGAAGGATTATCGTATATTAATTGTATGGATATAAATGCACAGATGTACATTTATATGTCATTTCACTTTTTACCACCTGAAAAATATTTAGGGGAGGGTAATTTTGATTATGTTGTACAATCTGATGGTAAATTAGCCAATAAACTAATTGATTCCGCAAAAACTGCATGGCAAAATGATAAAAGTGTTAAAAATCTAATTAAATTAGGCGTAATAATACATTCATACGCCGATACATGGGCACATTCCAATTTTTCCGGCAGGCATGGTAGTGAAAACGATATTGATGAGATTAATAAAATTATAGCTGGAAAAGAAAAAAATGATAGCAAGCAGTGGATTAGAAATTTATTACCTGATGTTGGACATGCTGAAGCTGATGTTTATCCTGATTTAACAAATTTAACATGGAATACAAAATTTGCAGACGGAAGGTTTGCAAATAGAGATAATCCAAGTTTCTTTTTAGATTCAGCCAAAGCTATTTACAATAATCTAATTGATTGTACTAATGCTACAAACATATGGGATGATTTTTCAAATGAATTGTTAAATTATTTAAAAGCTGATAAAGATGATGACTCTTACAATGATTCATTGGTAGCAGCATATAAATATTTTCCTGATATTGCCTTTTCGTATAGCAAGGAAGAATGGAGAAGGAGTGCATTAAGTGGTGTTTATTATAATTGGAAATCGAAAGATTTTAATGATAATAAATTTACATATCAGTATTTTGTTGGTACTAATAATAATTGGTTTTTATTTCATGAAGCAGCTTTTGAGCAGAGAGCATTTGTATTAAATTCAATTAAGCCGCTATAAAACAAAAAAGGGGCAGAATAAATACTGTCCCTTAACATTTAACCCTTCTTAAATTGTGCAATAATAGTTTTTGCACTTTCTATTTGATTAGGGTACAAATCTAAGGGCACATTTTCTTTTCCAATGGCTCCTCTAACAATATATCTGGCACATTCTTCTTTTTTACCACCCAAACAGTATTTTGATTTATACATTTGAGCCATAACAGGTTTTTCTTTCATTTTGTCATTAAAAAAGGGGCAAGCAGAAACACATTCGCAATCAGACATTGAAAACCTCCAATAAATAAAAAAAAACCACTTGCAACACTTGCAAGTGGTTTAATATATTAAATAATACTAAAAAAGTAAATACTAATTAGAATTATTTTTCAAGTCTTTTTGGACCTGCATTAGTAACTTCAACAGAAACACCTGATTCATAATTTTTGAAGTTTTCAATGAATTTAGAAGCTAAAGCATCATATTTTTCCCAATATTCATTCTGATCACTCCAAGCTGCAGCAGGATCTAAAACTTCAGCAGGAACTTCTGGGCAAGTTACAGGAACGTCAAAACCGAAAATTTTATCTTTACGATATTCAACGTTATCTAATTTGCCTTCTAAAGCTGCATTTAATAAGTTACGTGTATGTTTAATGCTGATACGTTTACCAACACCAAATTTACCACCAATCCAACCTGTATTAACTAACCATACATTTGAATCGTGTGAAATAATTCTTTCTTTTAACATTTTTGCATATTCAAATGGGTGGCGAACCATAAAAGGAGCACCAAAGCATGCACTAAAAGCCATTTGTGGTTCTTTACCAAGACCAATTTCAGTACCGGCAATCTTTGAAGTATAACCGCTGATAAAGTGGTATTGAGCTTGTTCCGGACTTAATTTTGCGATTGGAGGTAACACACCAAAAGCATCACAAGTTAAGAAAATAACATTTTTAGGATGTGTATCTTTATAACCTTCTAAAATTACGTTATCAATTGCTTCAATTGGGTATGAAGCACGTGTATTTTCAGTTAATGTATCGTCATCTAAATTAATTTCGCGTGTTAAAGGATCGCAAACAACGTTTTCTAAAATTGTTCCAAATTTACCTGTTGTAGCATAAATTTGTGGTTCACTTTCTTGTGAAAGTCTAATTACTTTTGCATAACAACCACCTTCAAAATTGAAGATACCATCTTTACTCCAGCCATGTTCATCATCTCCAATAAGATTTCTTTTTGGATCAGCTGATAATGTCGTTTTACCTGTACCACTTAAGCCAAAGAATAATGCTGTATCGCCATCAGGTCCAACATTAGCTGAACAGTGCATAGGTAATACATCTTTGAAAGTTAATAAGAAGTTTAATACAGTAAATACTGATTTTTTAATTTCGCCACCATATAAAGTGTTGGCAATTATTGCTGTTTTTGTAGCAAAGTTTAATACAATTGCTGTTTCACTTTTTGAACCGTCGATATTAGGATCTACTTTAAATCCAGGTACACATATAACTGTAAAGTCTGGTTTGAATTTTTTTAATTGTTCTTTTTCGTTTGTTGTTATAAACATGTTTCTTGCAAACAAACTCTGCCAAGCATTTTCAGTAATAATTCGGATTGGCATTTGATAATCAGGATGTGCACCAACATAACAATCTTGAATGAAAAGTTCTTCGCCTTGTAATCTTGCTAACAATCTTTCATACATTACGTTGTATTTTTCTTCTGAAATTGGGCGGTTGTTATTTCCCCACCAAATTTTATCTTCTGTGCTTGCTTCTTTTACAACAAATTTATCAGAAGCAGCTCTTGCTGTATGTTTTCCGGTTTCTACAACCATTGCACCGTTTTTAGAAATTTTTCCTTCTCCGCGAAAGATAATTTCTTCGTATAATGCTTCTTCAGTTAAGTTCCAGTATTCGCGGTATGTATAGTTTATACCTTGATCTTTTAATTTGAAATCGCTTGCTAATTCTTCGGCAATGTTCAAAGCGGGAGTTTTTAATTCAAAATACTTCTTCATTGTTAATTCTCACTTTATTTTTTAAGACATAATTACTTAATTTTTACCTTCAAACAAACTTTGCCGACCAGATATCTATATAAAAGACAAATGTGTCCCTTGTAATTTTTGTTGCAAAAATTAGTCTGCTCAGTTGGGTTTTGTTACATGAAGGTATCTTTTGCGCCAGTAGGTTATTAATTTTTTGTTGTTTTAATAACCTGAATAACTTCATAAAATCAACATGTTAAATTAAGAAATTTTTCTCGAATAAGTAAAGAGAAAAATTTATCAATTTAATTTTTTTTTGTTAAATAATTGTTAAGTTATATTTATTATAAGAAAAACCTGCATAAATATTCATTTAATGAGGAGAAAAGCAGCTAACAGTGAATAACAAATAGTGAATAGTAAAAATATGGTAAGTTTAATCAATTAATGTGTTTCGTTTTATCCAAAATACTATGAAATAAAAATGTCAATAAAAACAAAATTGCTAATATCTACATCTAACCAGACCCGTTAGGGTTGAAACATTAATAGTAAAATTACAACCACAAAAAACAAAGCAGCGTTAGGTGCGACACAAAAAATGATGAGAACCATGGTTGTTGAAATGTTGGGGAATATATAAAAAATAAGTATTTGTAAAACAAAAAGAACATGTCGCCCACGCTGGGGCTTATATATCTAATAATACACTTTCTGCTTCTTTGGATTTGTTTAATCTTTAATCGCAATAATCTCTGTTAAGACAAATAATAACCAAGTCTCAAGTCTCATTTTATAATAGGTGCGACTTCGTCCGAAGTCGTGGGGATTTATTTGGATTTGTGGTTAACGACATGTGATTGCTCCGCAATCATAACGCAAAAATAATGGAGTGGCAAAATAAAGTGGTTTAATCTTTAATCTCAAAAATCTTATAAATCCAAAGAAATACTGTTCAGACAATGTTTTTGTGTTTAGCAACTTCCACGCCCATGACCACACAGGAATTATTCCTCAATTATGAAACGTTCTCGAGATAAGGTTGACCCATAACTTAATAACAAAACACATTATACAGATTGCCAATTACATTATAAAATTAAATCTCTCAAATATTTAAGGAATGGAAAAATTATATAGAGTTCATTATATTAACTTTTGCCCCAAATAATAAAGCTATTAAATATGAAATTGTATACTATCAACTTGCGTTATTTTAGATAATTCTTTAATTTTCCCTTATTAAGGTAATTAAAACACGACTGCCGGTAGTAAAAGAATTGTTGGTGTGGATTTATAATTGTAGATTGTCGAGTTCTTAAATGTTATTCCAAATTACTTTTCGATTTTACTCCATTTTTTTTGACATTGTTTGCGTGATAAGAATAAAGATATTAATTGAAGAAGTAAATATCTAATTAATTTGGTGAAAATATTAATGTTAATAAATAAGTAAAAAATTGAAACAAATCATCTTTATTATACTAATTTTTACTTCAACAAAAGTTGTTGGTAATTATTCAACTTTTAACCAGCAGAATTTCAAATGGGAATATTCAACCAATACATTAAAGTCTATTGATTCAACCATAAAAAATAAGGATTGGCGAGAATTAATATCTAAGAATTTAATCTTTAAAGCCGAAAAAAATAAATATATTTGGATTAGAACAAAGATTAATTCAAAAAACTCTTTTGAGAATGCACTATATATTGATAGAAATGCAAAATATTATGAAATTTATATTAACAACAAGAAAGTCTATGAATTAAATAATGCTAATGATTGGATTAGACAGTCCAACTCATGGTATCCGAATATTATTAATTTACCCCCATTATATGTAGGTGATATCGTATTTATTAAATTTTCTAATTATACCGGTAAAAATTTCCTTTTACCGCAAATAACCATTGGAAAACCTAAGGAAATAATAAAAATTATTTTTATAAAAAGTATTGCAGGTTTGATAATTAGTGCTTTTGTCTTTGTCCTGGCAATCATATCTTTATTGATTTTTATTTTCCTTGAACGGAAAAAAATAATATTTGGTTTGTTTATCTTTCTTCTTTCAATAGGTGTTTTCATTGCGTTAAATACAACCATGTATCAAATAGCACTAAACTCGTGGGTTACTTATTTTTATTTAGACAAAATTTCGCTTCAATTAACAGGCATTACGTTCTTTTTTTTACTTTCTATTGTTGTTGATAAGAAGCTCAATAAAATTATAGATTATATCTGGAAAGTTAAAGGAATAATCTTCATTGTTTCACTTCTGATTATTTTATTTTGGCAAACATATATTTATGATACATTAAAATTAGTCCTATTTTTGAATATGATCTTCCTAATAATTGGTATTATAGTTGTTTCATTGAGCTATAAAATCGGGAAAAAACAGAGTAAAATTATTTTATGTGGAATGTTATTAATAATGAGCACAGTTTTAATACAAACGGTACTTAATTTTATTAATTTAGAGATCAGATTAAACACTAACATATTGAATATTGGAACATTATTATTCTCTTCCTCTATAATATGGTTTGCTATTTCGCATTATCTTGAAGCAAAAAAAGAAACGGAAAGAATGAAGGAGATTGAATTTATATCTCTTAAACGTGAAAATGAAGAACGCTCTTTATTTGCGGCAAAACTTATTGAATCACAGGAAAATGAGCGAAATAGAATTGCTTTGGAACTACATGACAGTATTGGTCAAAAATTAATTTTGATAAAAAATTTAGCTTTATCAAAAATTAAAAGCAATGAATCTATAGATGAAAAAACGCTCATTCATAAAATAAATGATTTATCAGATGAGACCATAACCGAAATAAGAAATATTACTTATAATTTACGCCCTTTGTATTTAGATCAGCTTGGTTTAAGTGTTGCAATAGAAACGATGACAGAAAAAATTTGTGAGCTATCCGAGATTAATATTATTCACGAGGTTGATGATAAGATAAATAAAATCATTCCTAAAAACGATTATATTAATTTTTTTAGAATAATACAAGAATGTTTAAATAACATTGTAAAACACTCACAAGCTGATCAAGTTTTCTTGAAAGTAGTTGCAGAGAACGATTTTATAACATTGGAAATTAGAGATAATGGTACTGGATTTCAAATTTCTGAACAAAAATATGGGACTGGACTAACAAGTGTTTCTGAAAGGGCAAAAATGTTAAATTCACATCTTGAAATTTCTTCAAACGAAAACGGTACAAAAATTAAAATGAATTATCCAATTACTAATTGTAAGAGCGTTAATGAATAAGAGAAACACTTTAATTATTGCTGATGATCATCCATTGTTTCGTGCAGGTGTCCGAATTGAATTGGAAAAAGCCGATGATTTGCAAATATTGGCTGAATCTGGCGATGGTATTGAAACGATTGATTTAATTCTTAAACTTAAACCCGATATTGCTATTCTCGATTGGCAAATGCCCGGTTTGAACGGAATAGAAATTGTCGAAAAATTAAAGATTGAAAAATCTAATACAAAAATAATTCTTTTAACGATGCATAATGAAAGGAAAATATTTTTAAAAGCTATTGATGCAGGTGTAAAAGGTTATGTATTAAAAGAAGATACTGTTTTAGATATAGTTTCTGCTGTGAAAAATGTATTAAACGGGGGAATTTTTATCAGTTCAAAGTTGACTTATATTCTACTTGATAAATTTGTTACAACAGAAGTTGATGAAAGTATTGAGAAAATTGCCAAATTGACATTTAATGAAAAAGAAATTTTGAAATATATCTCGGAACTTAATTCCAATGATGAAATTTCCGAAAAAATGTTCATTTCAAAAAGAACCGTTGAAAATCAAAGAGTAATTATTTCAAAAAAATTGAATCTTGATGGAGCAAAAAATTTGTTGAAGTTTGCTGTAAAATATAGAGACTATTTAATAAAATAAAAATTCACACTTCGTTTCCTCTAAAAAGTGTAAAAACTCACTTAAAATAGTGAGTTTTCTAACATATTTATTTTGCTACTTTAAATTAAATTTACTCTATCAATATTTACAATTATCATACTAATAAAATAATTTTCCAACAATTTATAATAGGAATTTAATCCTTAATTATAATAGCTGATAACTTTACGTTTTATCGTTTGTTAAATCATTCCAATAACTAAATATTTATTCCTGTCGTACTATTACTGATTCTTATTTAGTATTAACATAGTTTGAAATTTTTAAGTTTATCAAAAAAATGAAATTAGGGAAACAAACTTTGTATTATGTTTGGTAATCATTTCTATTTTTCTCAATAAAATATTATTAGGTTGATTCTAAAAAATGGATCTCTTTATGAAATTTATGTTTTTTTTATTCTTACTTAACGCTCAAATCTTTTCCCAAGCTTATTTTGATCTCTATTATGGGAATGGTGATCCAATGAGTTCTACACCATTAAGCAGTATCAGCAAAATAACATTTTTGGGAACTGATGCCACTTTTCACTTGAATGATAATTCAACAATTACAAAAGAAATTTCAATTTTTAAATATGGAAAATTTAGCACTAACGGAGGTGGTGAACTACTTCCGGTTGAGTTATTATCTTTTATCGCTTTAGTAGATGGGGATGAAATAGTTCTTAAATGGGTAACGGCAACGGAAATAAATAATTATGGATTCGAAATAGAACGCTCAATATTATATGATAATTGGGAAACGACAAATTTTGTTAAAATCGGTTTTATTGAAGGGTGCGGAAATTCCAATTTGCAAAAAGATTACTTATTTACCGATAATTCCGTACAATGCGGTAAAATTCAATACAGATTAAAACAAATTGATACAGATGGAAATTTTAGATATTCGCAAATAATTACATTAGAAATTTGGAATACCACAGGTTTACAAACGACTAAATTTTCATTAGAACAAAATTATCCAAATCCATTTAATCCCAAAACAATTATTAAATATTCACTACCAAAGAGTGGTTTTGTAAAAATTAATGTATATGATATTCTCGGCAATGAAATCGCTGCACTTACTAATGAGGTAAAAGAAGCAGGAACTTATAACGTTACATTTGATGGCTCTTTTTTATCAAGTGGAATTTATATTTGTAGAATTAACTGTCTTAATTTCAACAAATCAATTAAAATGATGTTAATAAAATAACTTATGAGTATTATATGAAACTTTTTAGCTTATTACTGTTTTTATTCGCTTTTTCTTCTCTTTTTAGTCAGCAACTAATTATAAAAAATGATGATGGAACTTATGAATACAAAACATTAACAAATAATGTAATCCTATATTTTAATGCCCCATGTAAAGATACACCTACAATTGAGTATGGGGGACAAATATATAACACAATTCAAGTTGGTACTCAATGCTGGTTGAAAGAAAATTTGAATATAGGGACAAGTATTGATGGTTCTCTCAATCAAACGGATAATTCAACAATTGAAAAATACTGTTATAATAATTTAGCGAGTAATTGTACTAATTATGGAGGATTATATCAATGGGCTGAAGCAGTAGCATATACAAATGGGGCAACAAACACAACAGCACCTAATCCGGCTTTTAGTGGAAATATACAAGGCATTTGTCCTTCCGGTTGGCATATCCCATCACGAACAGAATTAACAACATTGCAGACTTACGTAGCGGTAGATAATAGTAATGCGTTAAAAGCTGTTGGAGAAGGTACAGGAGACGGAGTTGGAACAAACACAAGCGGCTTTTCAGCTTTACTTAAAGGTGGTCGTAACTACACCAGTCCTTACTTTAGCACCTCTTCTCCAACATTTACTGCTTTTTGGTGTACGGAGGTGGGCCTTGGTAACGAATCTTTACTCCATGCTTACAGAATGTCTTTAGGCACAACAAGCATTTACATTAGCATTAATTCCTTTTATAAGACTTCAGGTTATAGTGTTCGCTGTCTTCGCGATTAGCCAATTTTATATATCCCATTTGTTATATTCAAAATAAAAACGTTGAGCGATTGTTGCTCAACGTTTTATCAAAAATTATAAATTAAAAATTAAGAATTATTTTTTCGTTTCGGTCCCGCATTTTTAACTTCTTCCGAAACATTGGATGCAAACAACTTAAAGTTTTCGATAAATCGGGCAGCTAAAGCGTCATATTTTTTCCAGTAATCATTTTTATCGCCCCAAGAATTTGAAGGCTCTAAAACGTCGTTAGGTACGTCGGGACATGATAGGGGAACTTGGTACCCAAACAATTTATCGGTTCGATATTCAACATTATCAAGTTTGCCGTCTAAAGCAGCATTAAGTAGATTACGCGTGTGTTTAATGCTTATACGTTTACCAACTCCAAATCTACCCCCAACCCAGCCTGTATTGACAAGCCAAACATTTACATTATGTTTTAACATTCTTTCTTTAAGCATTTGAGCGTATTCGTATGGATGGCGAACCATAAAGGGAGCTCCAAAACAAGCACTAAATGTAATTTGCGGTTCAATTCCTAATCCAATTTCCGTACCGGCAATTTTGGAAGTATAGCCGCTTATAAAATGGTATTGGGCTTGTTCCGGACTAAGTTTTGCAATTGGCGGCATTACGCCAGAAGCATCGCAGGTTAAAAAGATAACATTTTTAGGGTGTGTTTTTGTAAAGCCGCTTTCCACAACATTCGGAATAAACTCTATTGGATATGACGCTCGAGTATTTTCAGTAATTATATCATCATCCAAATCAATTCTTCTTGAAACAGGGTCAAAAACTACATTTTCTAATATTGTTCCAAATCTGCGTGTTGTTTCATAAATTTGAGGTTCATGTTCTTGCGAAAGTCGTATTACTTTAGCATAACAACCCCCTTCAAAATTAAAAACACCTTCATTACTCCAGCCGTGTTCATCATCACCAATTAAAAGTCGATTAGGATCAGCAGATAATGTTGTTTTGCCGGTACCGCTTAAACCAAAAAACAAAGCTACATCTCCGTTTTTACCAACATTGGCAGAGCAATGCATAGGTAATACATCTTGGAATGTGAGTAAATAATTAAGTACAGTAAATACGGATTTTTTAATTTCGCCACCATACAATGAATTTGCAATAATTGCAGTCCGTTGAGCAAAATTAATAACAATGGCAGTATCACTTCTTGTTCCATCTACAATAGGGTCGGATTTAAAACCGGGGACTGCAATAATAGTAAAGTCGGGCATAAATCGTTTTAAGGTATCTTTATCTTCAGTTGTAATAAACATATTACGGGCAAATAAACTGTGCCATGCTTTTTCGGTAATAATACGTACGGGCATTTTATATTCTGGGTCAGCTCCTGCATAACAGTCTTGAACAAATAACTCTTCACCTTGAGCCCAAGCCTGTAAGCGAGAAAACATAACATCATATTTTTCTAATGCAATAGGTCTGTTATAAACTCCCCACCATATTTTATTTTCGCTGCTTTCTTCTTTAACAATAAATTTATCAGCAGCAGCCCGTGCAGTATGTTTTCCTGTTTTAACAAGCAAAGCCCCGTGTTTGGTAATTTTCCCTTCGTTTCTAAAAATAATTTCTTCATAAAGCGATTCTTCAGATAAATTCCAAAATACTCTATCCAAGTAATTTAGCCCCTGATTTTTTAGTCTAAAATCACTTGCAAGTTCCATTGCTTCTTTGGAAGCAGGTGTGTTAAATTCTAAGTATTTACTCATGACCAATCCCTCACTAATTTATGATCGCCAATATACAATTCGTTTGGTGAGTTAGGGTCTAAAGCCCATTTCATTCTTTCTATTCCTTCAGTAATATCTTTAATTGCTCCACAATAGCTTAAACGTAAAAAACCTTCCAAGCCAAATTCAACGCCCGGTACAGTTAATACTTGAACTTTATCAATTAAAAAGTTAGAAAGTTTTTGCGAGCTTTTTTCATATGCACTAAAGTCAGCAAACGTATAAAATGTTCCATCAGGAACATATACTTTTACATCATTAAATGATTTTAACAAGTCAATCATCACATTACGATTGTTTTGAAGAGTTATACGTAAGTTTTCAATACACGATTGTACACCATTTAAGGCACCTACGGCGGCTTTCTGCAACACAACCGATGGACCACTTGTCTGGTGTCCTTGTATATTGCTCATAACTTCAATTAAAGTTTTACTGGCTATTGCCCAGCCAATTCTAAATCCGGTCATAGCATATACTTTTGAAACGCCATTAATTATAATAACTTTTGAATCATTAGGGAAATTATGGACAAATTTTAATGGATTAACCCATTTTTTACCATCAAAAACTAACTTATGATAAATATCATCCATTATTAAATAGAGTCCTTTCTTTTCGCAAAAGTCTACAATATCTTTAATAAATTCCTCACCATACATTGCACCGGAAGGATTATTAGGACTATTAATAATTACTGCTTTGGTATAAGAACCAACTCTTTGTTCAATATCTCTTAATGATGGATAAAATGTTCCATCTTCTGGTAAAACAGGTACAGGAATTCCACCGCATAAGCGAATCATGTCAGGATAACTAACCCAATAAGGAGCGGGGAATATTACTTCTTCTTGAGGATTTAATATTGTTTGTAATGCAACCATTAATGCCTGCTTCGCGCCACTTGAAGCAATAACATTTTGGGGCGACACTTTACAATTGTAATTTTCCTCAGTATAGTGGATTATTGCTTTTTTTAAATCAGGTATTCCATCTGCAGGTGCATATCTAACTTCGCCGGAATTTAAATTTGCAACTGCTGCCATAATAGCATCTAAAGGTGCTTTCGATTTTGGTTCACCGCCGCCAAGGTGAATAACCGGATCTCCTTTTTCTCTTAATATTGCGGCTTTTTCATTCAATGCTAAGGTAGGGGACGGTTTGATTGATCTTGCAATTAAACTAATACTCATAGAGACACTCTAAATCGTTTTTTTTATTTAGTTATTTATGCAAAAAATGTATTGTATATCCTAATTTGGGGAGGAGAAGAGTTTGAATCCTGAAATATTATTATTGAATTTATATATTGAGTTTGTTTCGTCTTCTGTAATATAGATCGTTTTTAAGTCTTTACCGGCAAACTCTATGTTGCTTGGTTTTTTGCCGGGAGTTTTTATTCTACGAATAATTTCATTTTTTGGATTTACTACTACTATTTCATTAGCTCCAAAGTGTGCAATGTAAAGATTCCCTTCGGTATCAAATGCAATTCCATCAGGGTCGCCACCGGGTAGATTGACAACAACAGTGCTATCGCTCAATGTATTGTCTTCATTTATTTTAAATCTTAAAACTCTTTGTTTTGCTGATTCACAAACAAACAAAAACTTTTTGCATGGTCCAACTGCTATTCCATTTGGAAAACCCAAACCTTCAAAAGCAGGTTTAACTTCTTTTTTCTTAACATCAATAAAATAAACAACGCCGTCTAATTTGTTAACATCGTAAGCATTTGGATCAGTAAAATATATATTCCCTTGCGGGGTAAAACAGATATCATTAGGGCGATTAAATTTTTTACCATTATAACCAATAATAAAAGAATCGCATTTGCCGTCAATTGAATATGTGAATATTGAACCTTTTCCATGTTCGCAACCGTAAATAGTTCCGTCACTATTAATAGCTAAACCATTTGTTTTAGTAATATCGTAAGGTTTAGTGGGGAAACTTGTTAAAGTATCTAACTTGTCATTTGTAACTTTACCAATCCACCCGCCATAAACGCTGCTAAAATAAATATTATTGTTATAATCGTATATAATTCCTTCCGGAAAATTTAATCCTTCTGCAACTTTTGTAAACTCAACATTTTCAAATTCTATTTCTTGTGCATAATTAATTGCAACAAAGCAAAAAACAGCCAAAATGAATAATAAATTTTTCATCCTATCCTCAACTAATAATACCTATTATTAAAATATGAAAATTATATTAAATATCTATATATATTAAAAAAAATTTTAACTATTGAAATTAATTTGATATTAAAGCATTTTTAAAATTCAAATTAATTTCATTATAATCTGAATCAACGGGAAACTTATAGAGAATTTTATGACATTTCAAGAATTAAAAGATTTATTATTAAAATACAATTCATTTGTAATTACAACGCATGTAAATCCTGATGCCGATGCCTTGGGAAGTGAAATAGCAATGTACCACATTCTACAAAATTATAATAAAAACGTTAGAATTATTAATTATAGTAATATTCCTGAAAACTTGTTATTTATGGGAGAGGGAATAAATATTGAAAAGTATAATTCTGATACTCATGATATTGTTATTAAGGAAGTTGATGTAGTTTTATTTGTTGATCTTAATACTGTGTCTCGTACTAAAGGAATGGAAGTTCCAATTAGAGAAAGTAAAAGTATAAAAATTTGTATTGATCATCATGAATATCCTGAAAACTTTACAGAAAATATGTATATCAACACAAAAAGCTGTTCAACTGGTGAAATAATTTATAATTTTATTAAAGAAACAAATATTTGTTTAGTAGATTTAAATATTGCAAATGTTTTGTATGCAGCAATTATGACTGATACCGGTTCTTTTAGATATGATAGAACTACATCGCATACTCACAGAATTATTGCCGAATTTTTGGATTTGGGAGTAGTACCTTATAAACTACATGATTTAATTTATGATAACTCAAGTTATGGCAAAACTAAATTGCTTGGTGAAGTTCTTAGTAATCTGCAAATTAATGACTCAAAAAACGTATGTTATATGGTAATAACTTCTGAAATGTTAAAACGTCTAAATGTTGAAGAATCCGAAGTAGATGGTTTTGTAAATTATAACCTGTCCATTAAGGGTATATTAGTTGGCATTTTGTTTTTAGAACTTGAAGATGGTTTTAAAGTAAGCATTCGTTCTAAAGGGATAATACCGGTTAATCTTTTAGCAAAAGAATATGGAGGTGGTGGACATATAAACGCTTCCGGTATTCGTTTTGTTAATCAGAAAATGAACGATTTTATTGCTGAAATTGTATATAAAGCAGAGAATTATATTAATAAGTATATGGAGTAAAAATGTTCAACTTGAATATTAAAAACACAAGTGAATTAAATAAAATTGATGAAAAAGGGATAATAGTTAATTTTTTATTAGATGATGATAACTTAAAACAAAATTTCCAAGATTATTTAGTAAATAACAATATCAAAATTAATTCAGCTCTTTCCGGCAAATTTTTAGAGAACGACTCCAAAGAGCTTTTTTTACAAGGAATTGATGACAATCCTTATTTGACAGTTTTTAAGAAATATAAAGTAATTAAAAAATTTGATAATGATTTGTTCAGAGATTTTGTTAGTTCGTTAATAATAAAATTTGAAAAAGAACCGGTAAAAAATTTATATATAAATATTCCTGATTTTGAAATTGTAAAAGAATACTTCAAAAATGAGGAATATTATTATTCGACTTTTATTGAAGGTTTATTATTAGGAAATTATAAATTTGACAAGTATAAAACTGATAAAAAGGAGATTAAAAAACTTAATGTTTATTTAATAACCGAAAATAAAAAGATATCTTCTGCACTAATCAAACGGACAGAAAATTTAATGAAGGCTGTTTATTTTAGTAGAGATCTAACAAACGAAATAGCTGATGTTTTAACTCCTCAAGAATTATTAAAACAGGCAAAAAGCGAATTAGTTAAAGAAGGTGTTACGGTAAAAGTTTTTACAAAAGAACAACTTGAAAAGCTTGGGATGAATGGAGTTGTTACAGTAGGGAAAGGGAGTACAAACCCTCCTTTAATGATGGTATTAGAATATAAACCAAAAGCCAAATCAAAAGGTAAAATTGCTTTAGTTGGAAAAGGTGTTACGTATGATGCAGGTGGTTTATGTATTAAAACCGCCGGTGGTATGTTAGATATGAAAGGGGATATGGCTGGTGCCGGTGTAGTGCTTGGTGTAATAAAAGCAGCAGCATTAAATAAATTACCAATTCATATTCTTGGAGTTGTACCAGCGGTTGAAAATGTAATTTCAGGCAATTCATTTAAACCGGGTGATATTATAAAAACTTATTCAGGTAAAACTATTGAAGTTATTGATACGGATGCAGAAGGAAGAATTATTCTTTCAGATGCTTTGACTTATGCTTGTAAACAAAAACCAGACCTTGTATTAGATTATGCTACATTAACCGGTGCCTGTGTAGTGGCTCTTGGCGAATCTGCTGCGGGTGTATTTACAAATGACGACAAGTTAGCTGAAAATTTATTATGTTCATCAAAAAAGACCGGCGAAAGATTATGGCAATTTCCTATGTGGGATGAATATAAAAAACCACTTGAAAGTGATTTGGCTGATGTTAAAAACTTAGGTATAAGATGGGGAAGTGCCATTACTGCTGCTAAGTTTTTAGAAAACTTTGTTGATGAAGATATGAGTTGGGCACACTTAGATATTGCCGGACCTGCAATCAAGTATAATATAAAAAGTTATACTAATAAATATAATACCGGTTTTGGTGTTCGTTTAACTTATGATTTCTTGGAAGAATTTATAAAATAAGATAGTGAATCTTATTTTGGAATTCTGCATCTTATAAATAAAAGGAGACTTTATGGAATATTACATTAACAAAGAAGTTAACTTAAATTTTGAAGATGCAGAATCCAAAATTAGAGAAGAATTATTAAAAGTGGGTTTTGGTGTTTTAACTGAAATTGATGTGAAAGCTACATTAAAGAGTAAAATTAATGTTGATTTTAGAAACTACAAAATTTTAGGTGCTTGTAATCCCAAATTTGCATACGAAGCATTGCTTGAAGAGGATAAATTGGGTGTTTTACTGCCTTGTAGTATTATAGTTCAAGAACACTTTAATGGCAAAGTTGAAGTTTCTATTATGAACCCCTCTCCCCTTATAAAACAGTTAAATAATGAAAAACTAAATAATGCATCCATTCAAATTGAAAAATTACTTAACCAAGCCTTAGATAATTGTTGAATTAACTCTGGAATTAGTTTTTAGTAAGTAGAGGTCATTTAGATGTTTTCGGCTTTTTCTTGTTTGTAAATCACTCTTCAAATAATCGTTTTTGGGCGATATGTTACAAAATGGTGAAAAAAGGTAATTATTGTATCCCAAGTTTGATTGGATATTTATTTTTTGTAATTTGTGTCCTAAATTAAATAATATGAGGATTTAATGAAATATCTTTTGACTTTATGTTTTATGTGTTTTGTTAGTTTTACTTATGCTCAGGTTAAATTTGATGGAACCATAGAAAGCGGGAACTTAAAAACTGTTACAACTACTGATTCAACTAATTATACTGTAACAACTTACGAGGATATAGGAGGACGCTGGTTTTACTTTAAAATAAGTGGTGTAAAAAACAGATTTATTCGGGTTAATGTTGCTAATAGCGATGTTGTTAGGGCAATGTATAGTTATGATGATGATGTATATAATCGTTTTTCAATTGAAGAATCTCCACAAGAAAATGTTTTTCAAAAAACCTTTGAGCATGATACTGTTTGGGTTTCTTATTATACTCCATATAAATTAACCAAGTTAAATTCAAAAATAGTGGAATGGTCAAACAGTAGTTATTTTACAGAAAAAATAATTGGTTATACTGATAGAAATTTACCTTTACGAGAATTTACAATTACTGATCCTTTTGTTCCGATTGACGAAAAATTTGTGGTTTGGATTCATGCAAGAACACATCCGGGTGAAACGCCTTCTTCATATCATTTTGAAGGTATTGTAAATAGGCTTTTAGAGGATGATGAATTTGCGGATAATTTGAGAAAACATATTGAGTTTCATTTGGTACCAATTACCAATCCTGATGGAGTTTTTTATGGGCGTTCCAGAACAAATTATGATGGAGTTGACTTAGAATCAAATTGGGATAAGCCGGAAGCTCAAACAACAACAGAAGTAAAATTATTAAAAGCAGCAATGTCGGCAGTATGTTCAACAAAAGTTATTAACATTGCACTAAATTTACATTCAATAGCATCACCATATTGTACGTTTTATGTACACACAGCTGCCTCCACAAGTCCTTTCTTTTATAGAAGGCAATATCAGCTGGCATATTTAAATACTTCAAATAATGAATATTTCCAACAAGGAGATATTTTTGAATCAACTTTACGTCCTGTTTATCCGGAAGGTTGGTTGTGGGCTAATTATGGTGAAACACCTGTTGCATTAACTTATGAAACACCTTATGATTATTATTCATCTGATATTGAAGTTACCAACGAAAATTTACATGAATTGGGATATAAAACTCTTTACGCTATTTCAGACTTGTTGGAGCTATCGTATCCTAAGAATCAAATTTTAGATGATAATAATGCAGTTAGAGAAGGAGATTGGGAAACTTACGACTGGGGTGTACAGTATTACAGCAGTAATTTTTTAGCTGCAAGTGCCGGTACAGGAACAAAAGTTGTCACTTATACAAGCGAAGAATTACCTAAGGGGGAATATTCGGTATTTGGTTGGTGGCCGGCAGATACAGATAATGCTTCAAACACTCGTTTTAGTATTGTAAATAACGGAACAACTTCAGTTATTGAAAAATCACAAAAGATTGATGGGGCTAATTGGAATTATTTAACAAACATTCAAATTAAAAATCCTGGTAATATTGAAATAAAGGTGGATGATAATGCAAATGGAAATATCATTGCTGATGCATTTAAAATAATGTATATTGGTGAAATTTCTGATGTAAAAGATGAAATAGTAGCAAAGGATTTTAATTTATATCAAAATTTTCCTAATCCATTTAATCCAACTACTACCATAAGATTTAGTCTTGCAAATTCTTCTAAAGTTTCGCTAAGGATTTTTAATGTATTGGGTCAATTAGTTGCTACTTTAGTAAATGAAGAATTAAGTGGTGGTACTCACGAGTATATTTTTGATGCAGCAAGTTTTAAAAATTTAGCAAGTGGAGTATTATATTATCAATTGCAGACAGAAAATTCAATCACAACAAAAGGCATGCTTTTAGTTAAGTAAGATTTTTTTGTTTAATAATAAAACCTGTATTTGGATAAATTCAAATTCAGGTTTTTTTGTTTTAAACTTAAACAAATTTCATATACTATTGCGATTTTATGCAATATGAGTGCAATAGTGTTGCATTTGTGCAATGTTTGCAATGTTTTGTAAAAACCTAACTTGTTATTATTAAAGAAGTTATTGTTTGGTATAGTTATTGGCTTTAATTTATTTATATAAGTTAAAGGTGACAAAATGCAACTTGGAATTATTAAAAAGATAAATTTAAGTATTAGAAACAGCATGCTTAAATACTCTTCCAAATTAGAAGATAATATTGTAAATAACCCGGATTGTAGAAATAGAGTAGTAATTGGTCCTTTTCCAACCAATAAGTATGGAAATATTTTGCTTATAAACAATGTTTTATGTAAATCGTGTACCTACAATTGTTTATACTGCAATACTAATGGTCCGGAGTGTTGTTCAACAGTAATTAATTCGGAATTAAATCCTTATCAATTATTCTTTTTGGTAAAAAATAAAATTGATAAATTAGAAAAAGCAAATGTGAAAATTAATTACATTGCGTTTATGCCGAATGGTGAACCAACCACAGATACAAATTTAGCCAGATTGATTGATATTGTTCGTAGTTTTGGATACAAAATTATTGTATTTACAAATTCATCTTTAATTTGGAATGATAATGTTAAAGAAAATTTGATGCATGCTGATATTTTAAATCTAAGAATTGATACTGTTAATGAAGAAGTATGGAACAAATTAAACAGACCACATAAAAGATTATCCCTTGAACATGTGTTGGAAGGTATTAAAAAATTATCCAATAATTATGGTAATAAAATTTATATTAACACAAAAATTGTTCAAAATATTAATGATAATCCGGTTGATATTGAAAATTTATGTGATTTCATTTCCACGTTAAGAATTGAAAAAGTATATTTCACAATTACTTCGTTAAATGATAGTATTGATATTAACAGGGCTGAGGAAACTAAAAAGTTGTTGAATAATAAACTTAATAATGGTTTAGTGGTATTATTAAATAATGAAGCCAAGAATTATTATGAAAATGATTTTATTAGTAAATTAGAAATTTTAAATCATAATCTACCATATAACGAAAAAGAATTAAAATTAATGGCATTGACAAAAGGGATAGATTTTAATAAAATTGAACACTTAGTCAAAAATAATAGTAACAATAAAAGCATTGTTGATGAACAAGTTCTTTTACAAAATAATTAATTAATGGAGTTTTTTTTATATGCTGATATCGCCCGGCTGTATTCCTTGTATTGTTAATCAGTCGTTAACACAAAGTAAGATGCTTGGAATTACTGATGTTGATTTACAACAAAAAATTATTTACGAAACAATGGATTTGATTTTACAAAATAAAGATATATCAACCGCACCACATTTTTCTAAAATTATGGTTGATGTATTAAAAAAGTATATTGACGTTCAAAATATTTACGAAACCATAAAAGCAAAAAACAGAAGTGAAGCTGAAAAATATATTGACTATCTTGCAGATATTATTAAAACCGCTGACGACCCCTTAGAAATGGCTGTTAGAATTGCAATTTTGGGCAATACAATTGATATGGCAGCTAATCCAAATTTTAATCTAAAAAAAGAAGCCTCTGAAGTGCAATCCGTTTGGTTTAATACTAAAGATTTTAATAGATTCAAAAATGATTTGGAAAAAGCAGAAACTATTCTTTACGTTGGGGATAATTATTCAGAAGCCTTATTTGATAAATTATTAATACAACAACTTCATAATAAAAAAGTAGTATTTGCCGTACGCAGCGATTATATTTATAATGACATTACATTGGCTGATGCTGAAAGTTTAGGTATTACTAAACTATGTAAAGTAATTGAAAGTGGAAGTATTATTTCCGGTACTGCATTAGAGCAGGGGACACCGGAGTTTTTAGAATATTACAATTCTTTTGATATAGTAATTTCAAAGGGACAAGGTAATTACGAAACGTTGTATAATGCAAAACGTCCTGTTTACTTTTTATTCAAAGTTAAATGTGAAACAATTGCAGAGTTGTGCGGATACCCTAAAGGGACAAATCTAATATACTATCATAACGGAAAATAAAAATTAGTAGTCATACATGTTTTATATGTATGACTACATTTACTATTACTATTTATTCAAATGCTCTTTTAATTAAATCTTCTTGAACCATTAAAAAATGTTTGGAAGAGCCGGAAGCAGGGCTTGGACTTTCAACACGTCCAACATAATTGAATAATATATTTTTTTGTAATAATGCTTTAAGGCGATTATTAACAAAATTCCAAGCACCCATGTTTTGAGGTTCTTCTTGTACCCAATGGGCTTTTGAAGCATTTGGATATTTATTTATTGTATCGGCTAACTCTTTTTCAGGGAAAGGGTAATATTGTTCTAATCTGATTATTGCTGTATTTATTATGTTATTCTGCTCTCTATATTTTGCCAAATCGTAATAAACTTTACCACTTGTAAAAATGATATTTTCTATTGAGTTATTGTTAACTATTGTTTTGTCATCTAAAACAGTATAAAACTTACCATTTGTAAAATCTTTAGTTAATGAACGAGCAGTAGGTAATCGCAATAAACTCTTTGGTGTAAAAATAACAAGTGGTTTTTCATCTAAATTAATCATTTGTCGACGTAACAAATGAAAATATTGAGCTGGAGTAGTAGGGTTTGTAACATATATATTGTTTTGAGCACAAAGAGTTAAAAATCTTTCAATTCGGGCACTACTATGTTCCGGGCCTTGACCTTCTTGTCCATGAGGTAACAATAAAACAATATTGCTTGGAAGATTCCATTTTACTTCAGAGCTTACAATAAAGTTATCAATAATTACTTGGGCACCATTTGCAAAGTCACCAAATTGAGCTTCCCACATTACAAGGGTTAAAGGGTCAGCAATACTATAACCATACTCAAATCCTAATACTGCATTTTCTGAAAGTAAACTATCCAAAGCTTCAATTTGATTCTCTTTTGAACATAATTTTGTATGCGGGAAAATCTCTTCTCCTGAATTAAAGTCAGTAAGAACAAGGTGTCTTTGACTGAATGTTCCTCTGGCACTATCTTGACCACTTAATCTGATAGAAAAACCATCTTTTAATAATGAACCAAAAGCTAAAGATTCAGCAAATGCCCAATCAATAAAAGACCTACCGGTTAAAAATTCTTTCATTTTATCGATATGTTTTTTTAGTTTGGGATTAATTGTAAAGTTATCAGGTAATGTTGTAATGGTTTTTACAACTTCTGAAAGCTCTGCAAATGAAACTGCCGTTTCGTTTGGGCGAATAAAATTTTTATTAAATTCTTCTGTAAATGCTAAAGGTTTATCATTTTTCATTTTAACTTTTAACTCTTTAGCTGTTACCAACGAGTTTTCTAACTTTTGATAAAGTGAATTATCAAATTCTTTTATTTCATCATTAGATAGAAATCCTTCACTTACTAATTTTTCTTGATAAATCTTTTTTACTGATGGGTGAGTTTTAATTAGCTTATACATTATCGGTTGAGTAAAAACCGGGTCATCTCCTTCATTGTGTCCATGTCTTCTATAACCAATCAAATCAATTACTACGTCTTTATTAAATCGCTCTCTATACTCAAATGCTAATTGGGTTACCCATAATGC
Organism: Melioribacteraceae bacterium; assembly: GCA_963663265.2. GTDB lineage: Bacteria > Bacteroidota > Ignavibacteria > Ignavibacteriales > Melioribacteraceae > JAEXOD01. The sequence goes on along the minus strand of CAXXXM010000002.1, from coordinate 177,885 downwards.
TGATTCAGGATCATCACCATTAACATGAAAAATTGGAGCTTGTACCATTTTAGCAACATCAGTTGCATAAGGCGAAGAACGAGCTTCTTCGGGAGTAGTAGTAAACCCTATTTGATTATTTATAATAACATGAATTGTTCCACCGGTTCTATATCCCTTTAACTGCGAAAGATTTAATGTTTCTGATACAATTCCTTGTCCGGCAAATGCAGCATCACCATGTATTAAAACAGGGATAACTTTATTTGAGAAAATATTTCCGGTTCTGGCAAGCTTGGCTCTTGTTATTCCTTCAACAACAGGATTTACAAACTCTAAATGGCTTGGGTTGGATGCTAAGGAAACAGTTATATTTTTATTGTTAATAGTTTTGTAAACGCCGGAAGCTCCTAAGTGGTATTTAACATCTCCCGTTCCTTGAGGTGAATCAGGATCTAAATTATCTTCAAATTCGCTAAATATATTTTCATATGGTTTGCCTATTAAGTTAGAAAGTATATTAAGTCTGCCTCTATGTGCTGTCCCTAAAAACACTTCACTAATATCTGATTTTGCTGCTAAACCGAACAACTTATCTAAAACCGGAATTATTGTTTCGGAACCTTCAAGAGAAAATCGTTTATGTCCAATAAACTTAGTATGTAAAAAATGCTCAAAAGTTTCAGCTAAGGTTAGTTTTTCAAATATTCTGATTTTCTCATCTCGGTTGAAATTAGGCTTATTTCTAATCGGTTCCATTTTACTTTGCAACCAAACTTTTTCTTCCGGATTTTGAATATGCATGTATTCAATACCTATTTTTTCACAATATGTTTGATGTAATAGATCTAAAATTTCTCGTAACGTTCCTGATTCCATACCAAATATATTATCAGTTAAAAAGTATCTATCAAAATCCCAAATTGTAAAACCATAAAAATTAGGGTCTAATTCTTCTGTATATTTGGGAGAATATTTTAATGGATTTAAATCTGCTAATAAATGTCCACGGACTCGGAACATATTGATAATTTGAAATAGTCGAACTTGTTTTTCAATTCGTTCTTTATCCTTAATATTTTTATGAACTTGAGAAAGAGAATCTATGCCCCAGCCGGCAGGTTTTTGAGGTATTCCCAAATCATTAAATAAATTTTGATAAAAATTGTTTTTTCCCATCAACAAGTTTTCAATTTCTTTTAAAAACTCACCTGATTCGGCACCTTGTATAATTCTATGATCATAAGTATTTGTTATATTCATTACTTTTCCAATACCAAAAGCTGCTAAACCTGCTGAATCCATTGCCTTAAATTCAGAGGGGTAATCAATTGCTCCTAATGCTATTATGCAGCCTTGCCCTGTCATAAGCCGGGGAGAAGAAGATACCGTGCCAATTCCACCCGGATTTGTTATTGAAATTGTAGTATTTTGAAAATCGGAAGGTTCAATTTTATTTGTTTTTGCCTTTTGAACAAGCTGATTATAAGCTTCAACAAATTGTTTAAAATTCATGTTTTGAGCTTTTTTTATGTTTGGCACAATTAAAGCTCTTGAACCATCTTTCTTTTGTAAATCTACTGCTATCCCAATGTTAATATCGGATTTTTTTATTAATGCGGGTTTGTTTTCAACAAAAGAAAAGGAATTATTCAAAGCAGGAAATTTATTAACTGCTTTAACAATGGCATAAGCCACAAAGTGTGTATAAGAAAGTTTGGGTAAATTTAAGTACGCAATATTTTTATTAATAATAATTCTATTTTCTTCTAACAGTTTTACAGGAAGAGTTCGCAAACTAACAGCAGTTGGAATTGATAAGCTGCTGTTCATGTTTTCTATTAATTTGGCAGCCGAGCCGGAAATGTTAACTATTTGATCTTCGGATGATATTGAATAATTAATTGGAGTTGAAGTTTTAGTTATAGTATCGTTAGAAGAATTATTTGTTTGTTTAATCTGAGAACTTTCATCTTGTGTTAATTTATCAAAATAATTTTGCCAAAAAGTTGAAACATCTTTTTTATTTATAAAATACTTATCCAAGAGTTCAGCAACAAAATTAAAATTGTATCCAAAATGGTCAAAAAGTTTATCATGATATTGCAAAGATTTAGAATTTTCCATTGTTTTTCATAATTTTTAGTTTTTAATTAATATTGTTAACAATTTAGATTTTGAATTAATTCAAAAATAGGTGACCTTATGTCTAATTTTATTACTGATAATTGTTTTATTACAAAAATTAACGAGACTGATTATTTGGAGTACTTTAAGTTAGTTACAGAATTAGATAAAGAATCTGATTTTAGGGCTTACAAACCGGGAGAAAGGACTAACAATTATGAAGTGTTCAAAAATGAATTAATAAAAAGTTTGGAAAACAGTATTCTGCTTGTTTGTAGAATTGAAGATAGATTGGTTGGTTATATTGAAGGAGTATTGGGTGCTTTTGATAGAAATAGACATACAATTCATTTTAATATAGGTATTTTAAAAGGTTTTACCGGAAGACATTTAGGATTTCTTTTAATTTCTCAATTAGAAGCTGAATCAATAAAAAAGGGGGTTAAGCGGATTGATTTATCTGTATTCACGTATAATGATAATGCAATAAAACTTTATAAAAAAATGGGTTATCTTATTGAGGGGACTAAATTTAACTCCTTTAGTATTGGGAATAAAATAGTTGATGAATTTATTATGTCAAAAAATTTATAAAAAAATACTTTTTAGCTAAACTTTACAACCTTTTTATCCGATAATGATGGTGTAATGGAATATAATAATGTAAACGGTGTAAAAAAATGTTAACCGTAAATACTAAAACAAGCATGGATGCTGTCACAACTGTTCTTATTTCCCAGAATTCTACTGCAAAGCCTGATGAAAAAGAACAGGCTGAAATACAAAGATTAAAAGAACGTGACGCGGAAGTAAAAAAGCACGAAGAAGCTCATAAACGAGCTGCTTCAGGAATTTTTACTGTTGGTCCAAGATATGAATTTGAAGTTGGACCGGATGGTAAACGATATGCTGTTTCGGGAGATGTTCAAATAGATGTAGCGGAAGTCCATGGCAATCCAGAAGCAACAATTAAAAAAGCACAACAGATACGGCGTGCTGCTTTAGCGCCAACTGAGCCATCTGTTCAAGATAAAATTATAGCAGCAAAAGCCACTCAAATGGAAGCTGAAGCAAGAAGTGAATTGAGGGAAGATGCTTCTAATGATATTAGTCTTGATAAAAGTGCCGAATTAGCTCAGCTTAAATACGGCACCTATAATAAAAAAGGAAAGTTGAGTTCGGATGAACCAAAACCTTCGGCAATTGATATTGTTGTTTAATCTTTATTTATAGTTCTATTAAAAATAGTATCCACATTTTTTAACATAGAATCATAACTAAAAATTGATTCAACTTCATCATTGCTTAAAACTTCAATAATTCTCTCATCGCCTAATAATTCAGTCTTAAGGTCTTTATTTTTGTCTGCCCAAACTTTCATAGCGTTTCTTTGGATTACTAAATATGCTTCTTCTCTTGTCAATCCTTTTTCAACAAGTAACAAAAGTAATTTCTGTGAAAACAACAAACCTCTGGTAATATTTAAATTGTCAATCATGTTTTGGGGATAAACTAAAAGATTGTCAATCAATTTAATTGCCAAATTTAAAGCATAATCTAATCCAATACAGCTATCTGGAACAATAACTCTTTCAACTGAAGAGTGAGAGATATCTCTTTCGTGCCATAAAGCAACATTTTCCAAAGCAGCCATAGCATTAGAACGTAAAATACGTGCCATACCAACTATTCTTTCACTTACAATTGGATTACGTTTGTGAGGCATTGCTGACGAGCCTTTTTGTCCTTTTGAGAAAAATTCTTCTGCTTCATAAACTTCAGTTCTTTGTAAATGTCTTATTTCTATTGCAATTTTTTCCAATGTTGCACCAATAATGGCTAATGTGGACAAAAATTCTGCGTGTCTATCTCTTTGAAGAACCTGTGTTGAAATTGGGGCAGCTGCTAATCCTAAATTATTACAAACATATTCTTCAACAATTGGTGAGAGGTGTTCAAAAGTACCAACAGCACCTGAAATTTTCCCAACACTTATTGTTTTTATAGCAGATTCTAACCTAACAATATTTCGTTTTGTTTCTTCGTACCAGCCGGCAAGTTTTAAACCAAATGTTGTTGGTTCTGCATGTATACCATGTGTTCTTCCAACACAAATATATTCTTTACAAGTTATGGCTTTGGCTTTTAAAACTTCTTTTAGTTTTTTAAGGTCATCTAATAGCAATTCACCTGCAGCTTTCATTTGAACTGATAAAGCTGTATCCAAAACATCTGAAGAAGTCATTCCATAATGAATATGTCTGGAAGCAGGTCCAACGTATTCGGCAACATTTGTTAAAAAAGCAATAACATCATGTTTTGTAGTTTCTTCAATTTCTAAAACTCTCTCAATATTGAAATTAGCTTTTTCTTTAATTACAGCTAAATCTTCTTGAGGAACATCTCCCATATTGCATCTTGCTTCGCAAGCCAAGATTTCAATTTTTAACCAAGTTGAATACTTAAATTCATCTGACCAAATTTTTCCCATTTCGGGAAGTGTGTAACGTTGAATCATTTTTTCCTTTCCAATTTCATTGTTTTTAAAATTTCTTCGTTATTTCTCAAAATTTTTAATGTAACAGAATCGTTAGTTTGATATTCGTGCAAAATACTAATTAAGCTATTATCATCGTTTATTCTAAATCTATCAATAGTAATTAAAATATCTCCAACAACTAAACCGGCTTTTGCAGCAGGCGAGTTTTTTGCCACATAAGTTATTATTACCCCTTTTGTACTTGTTAAGTTAAAGTATTTTGCAATATCATTATCAATAGTCTGGATTTTTAAGCCTGTCCAAAAATCTCTATCAACAACTCCATTTGATTTTAATATATCAGTAATTCGTTTTATTTTATTTACTGGTATGGCAAAACCTACACCAACGCTGCCTCCGGTACCTCCCGGTGTGTAGATTAAAGTATTCATTCCAATTAATTCACCAATACTATTTACAAGAGGACCACCGCTATTTCCACCATTTATGGCAGCATCGGTTTGAATCATATTAATATAATATCTGTTATCAACCGAGCTTAAATTCATACCGGTTGCACTAATAACTCCAACTGTTACAGTTGGCTTATCATTAATATCAAATAATCCAAACGGATTACCAAGTGCAATTACCCATTCTCCAATCATAATTTCATCAGAATTACCAAATTTAATATAGGGAAGATTGGTCTCGTCGATTTTTAATAAGCAGATATCCGAGCCGGGATCTGTGCCAATTATTTTGGCATTATACTGTTTGCCGTTTGTCATTGTAACAATTATTTCCGAACCATTACCTGCTACGTGATCATTAGTAACTATATAACCGTCAGGGGATACAATATATCCAGAACCCAAGCCTTGTACTTTCCTATTGTATGTTCTATCGCCAAAAAACATTCTGAACATTGGGTCATTTGCAAATGGATCCCTGTATTGTCTAATTTCTGTTACGTTTATTCCAACTACAGCCGGACTAATATCTTTAACGGTTTCCGTAATTATATTGTGTCTGGCGTTTGTGATTTTAACATTATTGTCATCATTTTTATTTATAGAAACAGAATCGGAAACAAACTGATTTGTTGTAGACTGAGTGCCTGTAATAATTAAGGCAAACAATGCTGAAGAAAATAAAAACGTAAACATAAATGATAAGACTAAAACTTTTAAATTATTCATTGTTATTCCCTGATATTGTTTTGCTCGATGAAAAATACTCTTTAATGGGATTATAGTGCTTTACTAATATAAGTACCATAATAATAGAAATTGACAAGCTGAAATATAAATGATTTTCAGCTGTTGGATAGGTGTATTTTGAAAGAACTTTTGCTGATGTAAAAGAATTTATTGCGGCAAAAATTGATGCAATAAAATTTGCAAAATGGATATTTCTCTTGTAAAAATAAGAAATAACCCAAATTACAATCCATACAACAAAAACAGAAGGAGCTAAAATAAGTAATCCACCTGCAGCCACAGCTAATCCGCGTCCACCTTTAAATTTAATCCAAATAGAAAAGCAATGCCCCAAAACTGCAAAGGCAACTGTTGTTGCTATTAACGAGTATGAATCTTCAATTAAATATTTTGCCACTAAAAATGCTGCTAATCCTTTAGTAAAATCAATAAAAAAAACAATAATTCCGTTTTTCTTAGAATTTGTAACATCATAAGCATTCATTGCACCAACATTTTTAGAACCCATTTCTGTAATATCAATTGAATGCGATTTTTTTAATAATAAATAAGCGGTAGGAATAGAACCTAATAAATAGCCGAGAATTGCTGATATAAAATAAGTCATATTTGATATTTTTTAAGTGTAAATTTAGTTAAAAAATAACATAATATCTAAAAAGCTAAGAAAATTGATTATCATTTTTAAAAATAAATAGTTAAATAGTTCCTTTTTTAATGATAAATTAATTGCAAATGTATAAAAATACATTTTTTTTTTTGTTATTTTTAATTAGTTTTGATAACTTTATTAGTTGCAATTGGCATGAAATAAAAATGCCTACAGTTTTTTTAATTAATTTGGAGCCAGAATGATAAATTTTGTTGGAACATTTAACGTAATTCCATCTTTACCCAAAGTATTAGAACCATTGCGAGAAATAGTGTATAATGTATATTGGTCATGGAACCAAGATGCAATAAAATTATTCCGTAGAATGGATAGAAAACTTTGGGAAGATTCTCATCACAACCCTGTAATTTTGTTGGGCAAAATTAGTCAGGAAAGATTAGAAGAATTAGCTAAAGATGATGGATTTATCTCGCATATGAATAGGATTTATGTGCAGTTAAGTGTATATCTTCAAGAATTAACATGGTACCAAAAGAATGTTAATGCGAATGACAAACCATATATTGCTTATTTTAGTGCTGAGTTTGGTTTAACTGATTGTTTGCAAATCTATTCTGGCGGTTTAGGTATATTATCTGGAGATCATCTAAAAGCGGCAAGCGATTTAGGCATACCTTTAATTGGGGTTGGATTATGTTACAAAGAAGGTTATTTTCAACAGTATCTTACTGCAGATGGTTGGCAGCAAGAAAGATATGAATTGACCGACTTTTATAATGAACCTATGACGTTAATGACTGATGAAGATAATAAAGCAATAAAACTTTCATTAGTTTTTCCTGGTAGAGATGTTTATTTTCAAATCTGGAAAATTGATGTTGGAAGAGTTCCTTTATACTTATTAGATACTAACGTAGAGGAAAATAGCGAAGAAGATCGTAAAATAACTCGCTCACTTTATGGTGGAAATAACGAAACAAGAATTCAACAAGAAGCTTTGTTGGGTGTTGGTGGAATTAGAGCATTGACTGCTTTAGGAATTCACCCGATTGTCTGCCACATGAACGAAGGGCATAGTGCGTTTATGGCATTGGAAAAAATTCGTCTTCTTATTGAGGATAAAGGTTTAACATTTGATGAAGCAAAAGAAATTGGTTTCTATTCAAATGTTTTTACAACTCATACTCCAGTTCCGGCAGGTATTGATGTATTTGCTAATGAATTAGTAGAAAAATATTTCGGTGATTACTATAGAAATAAGTTGAAAATTAGCGATAAAGATTTTTATAAGTTAGGTACAATTATAAAAGACAAGGAACCGGCTAACTTTAATATGGCTCATTTGGCAATGAATATGTCGGGTTATGTTAATGGAGTTAGCAGACTACATGGAAAGGTATCAAAAAAAATGTGGGTTGCTGGTTTTAAAGATATTCCTTTTGATGAAATTCCTATTGATTATGTAACAAATGGTATTCATATTAGAACTCATCTTTCAAATGACATGCATGAGTTATTATATCGTTATTTAGGTGACAAATTCTTACAGAATCCAACTGATCCTGAGGATTGGGAAAGAGTAAATGAGATTCCTGATGAGGAATTGTGGCGTACTCACGAACGCAGAAGAGAAAGGTTAGTTGCTTTTGCAAGAGCAAGATTAAGAAAACAAATAATCTCACGCGGCGGTTCAAAAGGTGACATTGAAAGAGCTAAAGAAGTGTTAAATGCTTCTGCTTTAACAATAGGATTTGCACGTCGTTTTGCTACTTATAAACGCGGTACTCTTATTACACGCGATTTAGATCGTTTGGCTGATATCTTGTGTAATAAAGATTTTCCTGTACAGATAATAATTGCTGGAAAAGCTCACCCTCGTGACGAAGAAGGGAAGCGATTAATTCAGGATTTAGTTCAAGTTGCCAAAGAAGAACATTTAAGAAAGAAAATTGTATTCTTGGAAAACTACGATATGAATATTGCCCGCTATATGGTTGAAGGGTGTGATATTTGGTTGAATAACCCAAGAAGACCTTTGGAAGCAAGTGGTACTTCCGGAATGAAAATTATTGCCAATGGTGGATTAAACTTTAGTGTCCTTGATGGTTGGTGGGATGAAGGTTATAATCCTGATTTAGGTTGGAAAATTGGAAGCGGGGAAGAATATGACAATCTTGAATATCAAGATGAATTAGAATCAAGATTAATTTACGAAACTTTGGAAAAAGAAATTGTTCCAACATTTTACCAACGTGGTGAAGATAAACTTCCTCGCAAATGGATTGGAATGATGAAATCATCCATGCGGAATTTAGGACCGGTTTATAACACTACTCGAATGGTAAGTGAATATGCACATAAATTTTATTTCAAAGCCAACGAGAAATGGAAATACTTGATGGCTGACGATATGCAAAATGCTAAAGAAATTACCACTTGGAAAAAGAAGTTAAACGAAAACTGGGGTAATATTCATATTAACTCAATCAAAAAAGAAGATAACCCTTCGGAAATTGCTGTTGGCCATAAATATTCTGTTTCAGCTGAAGTAGTATTAGGAGACTTAACACCAAAAGATGTTGAAGTTCAGATTTATTTTGGAAAGGTTGATGACCAAAATAAACCATATGCCAACTCTGCTGTTAGTATGAATTGTGTTAATGAAATTGAAGGAACTAATGTTTATTTGTATAAAGGTGAAATCCCTTGTTCAAGTACAGGTAATTTTGGTTTTACAATTCGCATTTTACCTAAACACCCATTATTAATTAATCCTTTTGAGTTAGGATTAATCAAGTGGGTATAATAATGGAAGTTCTATGTTATTAGAAACTCTTGATGTTAAACGTAATGACGTATTGATTTATTCTGAAAACGTTTTTGATTTTGATAACAATTTTAGAATTATTTTTAAAAAAGATAAAATTAAGCGAGCATATAAAATTAACTATTTTGATGTTTGCGATTTTCTCAATGAACCTACCCCAAAAAATGTTATTGTTTACAGACTGCTTACTAATGTAAGCAGTCTGGATGCTTACAGTACTAAATATGGGTATTTTATTAATTCCCAATCCGGTACAGAACTAATCTACCTTGATCCAATATTTGCTATTAAAGATTTAAAAAATCTTAAATTTGATTTAAACTTAAAAGATTTTAGATTTAAGATTCAACAAGTTGGTTATACTACTTTGGCTAATGGATTAAAAAATAGTGATTTTAATGAAGTGTTCTGTTCGGATATGCGTGCCGTTGAAGCACAAAACCAAAACGATAAAATTTTTGCCGATGCATTATTTTTGTTTGATGATAATTTTATCTCTGATAATGAGCATTTAAGTTTTTCTGAACGAGAAGAAGCAAATAAACAAAATACTCTTTCCGGTTCTCTTCAAGGGTTGCGAGAAATTAACTCATCTTCAAGTACGAGCATTGAGTTTGGAAAACCTAATTTAGACAATAGTAAGTTTGCTTTGAATAAAGAATTGAAAAAACAGATGTTAAAGCAAGCTTTAGGAATTGAAAAAACTAATACTAATATTGTTAATAATAATGCAAGTTTAAGTAATTTTTCCTCTTTTTTAGAAAAATATCGTAATGAAGTTTACTCTAAAGAAGAGGTGGGTAATGTTATTGGCTTGGATGAATTGTTTAAGAAAAACTCTGATAAAGATAAAAAGAAAGATTCATTTATTCTTAGATTAACAAACGAGATTTAGTAAGAGTATTATAAAAATTTATTAAGCTGTTCTATATTCCAAAATTTTATTTATATCAATCTAAAACAAAGGGAATTATATGGAGTTGATAGCAAAGATTAAAGAAAAAAAAGCCGTAATAGGAATAATTGGATTAGGCTATGTTGGTTTACCATTAGGATTAGAATTTGCGGAAAAGGATTTTTTTGTATTGGGTTTTGATATTGATAGTACAAAAATACCAGTTCTTAACAGTGGGAAATCATATATAAAGCATATAAGTTCAGAAAGAATAAAAAAATCAGTTGATAAAAAGAAATTTGAAGCAACAAGCGATTTTAGCAGGTTACCCGAGGTTGATGCCATTATTATTTGTGTGCCAACTCCCCTTGATGAACATAGAGAGCCGGATATTAGCTATATAGAAAATAGTGGAAAAATTATAGCAAAGTATTTAAGAAAAGGGCAGATTGTTGTTCTTGAATCCTCTACTTACCCGGGTACAACAGATGAAGTACTTCTTCCATTATGCGAAAAAGCACAATTTACACAAGGAAAAACTGATGCGGAAATTCTAATAGCAGGTGTGGATTTTTATTTAGCTTTTTCGCCTGAAAGAGAAGACCCTAATAATCCAAACTTTACTACTGCTACTATTCCTAAAGTTGTAGGTGGTGTAACTGAAAATTGCTTGGAAGTTGCAAATGCTTTATATAGTGCAGTTATTGTAAAAACTGTACCTGTTTCTTCAACAAGGGCAGCAGAGGCTACTAAATTGCTTGAAAATATTTATCGTTCAATAAACATAGCTTTAGTAAATGAACTTAAGATGGTATTTGATAGAATGGATTTAGATGTATGGGAAGTTATTGAAGCAGCTAAAACCAAACCTTTTGGATTTAATGCTTTTTATCCGGGACCTGGTTTAGGTGGTCATTGTATTCCTATTGATCCATTTTATTTAACTTGGAAAGCAAGAGAATATGAAATTAACACAAAGTTTATAGAATTAGCAGGCGAAATTAATACATATCAACCATATTATGTTGTTGAAAGAACAATGGAATTTTTAAATACTGTTAAAAAAACACTTAATGGTTCAAAAGTCTTAATTCTTGGGGCTGCTTATAAAAAAAATATTGATGATATGAGAGAATCTCCATCATTAAAATTAATTGAAATATTAAGAGAGAAAGGTGCGGAAGTGGATTATAGTGATTCATATATTCCTGTATTGCCTAAAACAAGGAAGTATAATTATGATATGAATTCTGTTGAACTTACACAAGATAATATTGCAAAATATGATGTAATATTATTAAGCACAGATCATGATGATTATGATTACAAATTTATTGCTGATAATGCACAATTAATAGTTGATACCCGTAACGCTTTTGCTAAGCGTGGTGTAAAATCCGAAAATATTTTTAAGGCATAATAAATATGTTTGAAAATTTTCAAGTGTGTGTTATAGGAGCTGGAAGATGGGGAATGAATCATGTGAAAACTGCAGCTTCTTTATTGCCAAAAAACTGTATTACAGTTTGTGATTCTAATACTGCGATTATATCTAAATTAGAAGAGATTTCTAAAGAAATTAATTATACTGAAAGTCTAAATTCTGTTTTAGATAATACTTCAATAAAAAGTGTAATTATTGCTACTCCGGCAGAAACACACTATGACGTTGCAAAAAAATGTATTTTAAATAATAAAAATGTGTTGATTGAAAAACCTATTACATTATATCTGGATGAAGCTAAGGAATTAGTTGCTTTAGCTAAAAAACAAAATGTTAAAATAATGGTTGGTCATGTTTTGTTATATCATCCTGCCGTTTTGAAACTAAAAGAATTAATTTGTTCCGGCAAAATTGGTAAACTACAATATATATATAGCAATCGTCTAAATCTGGGTGCAATTAGGCAAGAAGAAAACATCTTATGGAGTTTTGCCCCCCATGATATTTCTATTATTCAATATTTAGTTGGGGATAAACCAATATTAATTGATGCCAAAGGGGATACATTTATTCAAAAAAACATTGAAGATACTACAATTACTTATTTAAAATATCCCAATAATATATCTGCCCATATTTTTGTAAGCTGGCTGCACCCTTTCAAAGAGCAACGTTTAGTTGTTATTGGTGAAACCGGAATGTTTGTATTTGATGATACATTAAAAGATGAAAAATTGAAGTATTTCCATAAGGGATTTAAAAGGACTAATTCAGGGTTAGAAAAGTTTGATCAAGATTATGAGGTTGTAGAATTTGCTAAGACAATGCCTTTGGTAGAAGAGCAAAAACATTTTTATTCGTCTGTTATTGAAAATTTTGAACCTCGCACAAATGGAGAACATGCTGTTGAAGTTTTGGAAATTTTAGTTCAAGCAGCAATTAGTTTAAAAAATAATAATAATTAACGGTGCTTAATTATGGAAGAAAAAAACTATTATGTTAATGAACATGCCGTTGTTGATGATGGTGTTGAAATTGGTGAAGGTACCAAAATATGGCATTTTTCACATGTTCAAAAAGGTTCTAAAATTGGCAAAAAATGCGTGTTGGGACAAAATGTTAATGTTGCTAATGATGTAGAAATTGGCAATTATGTAAAAATACAAAACAACGTTTCGGTTTATGAAGGCGTTACATTAGAAGATTATGTTTTTTGTGGACCTTCAATGGTATTTACTAATATTTTGGATCCTCGTTGTAAATATCCTCAAGTTGGAAAAGAGTTTTATATAAAGACTTTAGTTAAAGAAGGTGCATCACTTGGAGCAAATTCAACAATTGTTTGCGGTCATACTATTGGACGTTTTGCATTTGTTGGTGCCGGTTCGGTTGTAACTAAAAACATTCCAGACTTTGCATTAGTTGTTGGTAATCCGGCTCGTATTGTTGGCTGGGTAAGCGAAGCCGGTAAAAAATTAAAGTTTGATGAAAATGGTTTCGCCTTTTGCGAAAAATCAAATAAAAAATACCAATTTACTGAAGGAAAAGTTTTTGAATGTAATTCTTAATTTTGAATTCTCAATTCTTAATTAAAAAAATCATTAAGTGTTTTATTATTTAAGTATTATTTGAAATGAAAGAAAATATTGTTTTAGATAAAAGTTTTAAGTTTGCATTGAAAATTATTGATCTGTATAAAAAATTGATTCAAAGTAACGAATATGTTTTATCTAAACAATTATTAAAATCAGGTACATCAATAGGTGCAAATATTAATGAAGCAACTGCCGCTGCTTCAAGAAAAGATTTTATTAACAAGATGACTATTGCATCTAAAGAAGCTCGAGAAACAAAATATTGGATAGAATTAATTCAATATGGTAAGTTTTTAGATATAGATTTTACAGAATACATAAATGATATTAATGAAATAATTAGGTTACTAACCGCAATCATTAAATCGTTAAGTAAAGATATTGAACAATAATTTACTGTTATTTATTGATGAAGTTTTATAACATTTTCTAAATAAAATAACAAAATATTGTCAGATTAAAAATTGCGAACTTATAAATTTGAGTTTACAAATTAAATTGAAAAAGTATAGTTTTATAATTAAGATTTTATGATCAATGGACTTTTTCTTTAATTTTATTAAAGTTGTTTTTTGATTAAAAAGCTTTATTTTAAAAATAATTAAGAATTAAAAATTAAAAATTGAGAATTAGATATGAACGTTCCTTTATTAGATTTAAAAGCTCAGTACAAAACAATTAAAACTGAGGTTGATGAGGCTTTAATTAGAGTTGCCGAATCACAATATTTTATTTTAGGTCCAGATGTTGAAAAATTAGAAAAAGACATCTGCAATTACACTGGTGCAAAATATGCTATTGGGGTTTCTTCTGGTACTGATGCATTATTACTTGCTTTAATGGCGTTGGACATTAAACCGGGTGATGAAATTATTGTACCTACTTATTCCTTTTTTGCTACTGCGGGTGTTGTTGCTCGTTTAAATGCTGTCCCTATTTTTGTTGATTCTGATCCTACTACTTTTAATATTGATTTTAATCAATTAGAAAAAGTTGTTACCGAAAAAACAAAGGTTATTATTCCGGTTCATTTATATGGACAAAGTGCTGATATGGAACCAATTATGGAATTTGCTAAAAAACATAATTTGAAAGTTGTTGAAGATGGTGCCCAAGCTATTGGCGTTCAATACAAAGATGGTAGACAAGTTGGTACAATTGGTGATATTGGTTGTTTTTCATTCTTCCCAAGCAAAAACTTGGGTGGTTTTGGTGATGGCGGTGTGGTTACAACTATGGATGAAAAACTTGCTGAAAAATTAAAAATTATGCGTGTGCATGGTGGACATCCTAAGTACTATCATAAAATGATTGGCGGTAACTTTAGATTGGATGCGATTCAAGCTGCTGTTTTGAGTATCAAACTTCCTCACTTAAATAATTGGAGTGAAAAACGCAGAGTTAATGCGTCGCTGTATAAAAAACTTATGATTGAAGCTGGATTAGCTGAATGTGAAGGAAAATTAACTTTTGATGATAAAAATAAAGTTTTAATTCCTAAGTCCATTTATAAAGGTGTTGTTGGTGACGATGGTAAAGAATTAGTTAATTATCATATTTACAATCAATTTGTAATCCGTGTTGAAAAACGAGATGAATTAATTGCTCATTTACGTAAGAACAGTATTGGTTGTGAAATATATTATCCAGTTCCATTCCATAAACAAGAATGTTTTAATTATTTAATGGATAATCCTATTTATTCAACTATCGATTTTACAAATGCTGATTTTGCTGCTGATACTTCTCTTGCTCTTCCAATTTATCCAGAGTTAAGCGAAGAACAAATCACATTTGTTGTTGATTGTATTAAAGAGTTTTTAGCTTAAGTACTATTAGTTCTCAGTATTTTGCAATACACAAAAGATTAGATTTAGTGTCATGGTTGAAGATGTTTTATAATTGAGGAATAATTCCTGGGCGGTCATGGTCGAGGGCGTTTCATAATTGGGGATAGATATTCATGGCGGTCATGGTCTTACCATGACCGAATAAAATTTGTATTAAAACAGCTATATTTAAGCTATTTTTTGGTAAAAACAGTAGTGTCACGGTGAGACCGTGACACCCATGAACTTGATTTTCGAGTTTTGCAACACCTACGGTCTTACCATGACCGATTGAATTTACTGTAAAAAAAGCAAATAACTCTGTTTTTTGATAAAAGTTTGTGTCACGGTACGACCGATGACACCCAAGAACGGGATTTTTGAGTTTTGCAACATACACGGTCAAAACCATGACATTTTAGTTATATAGTATATTATTTTTCTGTTAACGCTTATAATGATTGTATAATTATTGTCTTTCCCAATATCATAAATTTCGACAGTAGGAAAATTTCATGAATTCATACAAAGCTGATTTTTTAATAATTGGAGCTGGTTTCGCCGGATCAGTATTTGCTCATTTTGCTGCCGAAGCTGGTTATTCTGTAGAAATAATTGATAAACGAAATCATATTGGTGGAAATTGTTACTCGTATAAAGATGAGGAAACAAAAATAGATATCCATAAATATGGACCTCATATATTTCATACTAACTCAAAAGAAATATGGGATTTTATTAATAAATTTACTGAGTTTAATAATTATATACATCGAGTAAAAGCTGTCTATAATAATTCTGTGTATTCTCTTCCGGTAAACTTACATACAATAAATCAATTGTTTAATAGAGCTTTTAATCCAATTGAAGCCGAACAATTTATTAATAGTATACGAGTAAATAATGCTCAAATCACAAATTTTGAAGAATTTGTAACTACTTCATTGGGTGTGGAACTGTATGAAGCATTTTTTAAAAACTACACTATCAAACAATGGGGAACTGATCCAAAACTAATTGCTGTATCTACGGCAAAGCGTTTACCAATTAGATTTAATTATAATGATAACTATTTTAACGATACCTATCAAGGAATTCCTATAGATGGATATACCGAAATATTTAATAGGATGCTCCATCATGATAAAATAACTATTAAACTTTCAACAGATTATGATGAATATAAATCTTCATGGAGAAATAATTATAAGTATTTGGTTTATTCTGGTTCGCTTGATGAATATTTTAATTACCAATTTGGCTATCTTCCATATAGAACAGTTGCATTTAAGGAAATTAGAGGGAAAGAGATTATTGGAACTTCTCAGCTAAACTATTGCGATTTGAAAGTACTATTTACACGAATAAGCGAACATAAATGGTTTACACCGGATAAGCAGTTTGATGTTTCGGTTGCATTTGAAGAATACTCAGATTTTACAGATAGCAGAAATGAACCTTATTACCCAATTCGTAATACTGAATCTGATGTTCAATATAATAAATATGAGAACTTAGCTAAAAATGAAGAGGGAGTTCTATTTATAGGGCGTATGGCAGAATTTAGATATTACGATATGCACCAGGTTATTGGTTCATCAATTGCCAAATTTAAATCGTTTATTGAAACTATTAAATAGTTGTTAAATCGGAGGTACTACCAACGATCGTGATCTAAATCACAGCTATTTATGTTATTTTTACTTCACAATTTTGTATTTGTAAATATAATAGTAAAATTGTAAATTAAATTTCAATTTAGAATTCGTTCTAATATGTAACTTACCTGGCGGAGCTGTACCTATTTTGATTGAGGATTTCAAAAATCGAAAAATTGAAAATAGCTACCTTGTCATAGAATATTGAAAATTTTAGAATACAGAAAAAAGTAGTTTAGTAATGAAAGTAGCCATTATTGGGTGTGGGAACATGGGGCTTACTTATGCTAAATCTTTTTTAAGCTACAACAAAGTAGTTGGAAAGGACTTAACATTAGTTGCAAAAAATCACGATGGAATAAATAGAATTAAATCACTTGGTTTTTCGGGTGCTACCGATCAGTTAGGTGATAACGTATTAAATGCTGATGTTATAATTCTTTCCGTTAAACCGCAAGATTTTTCCACAGTCGCTTCAAAGTTAAAAGGGAAAATAAAGCCCGAAACTTTAATTATCTCAATCCTTGCCGGAATTAAACTCCAAAGATTAAGTGAAGAGCTTGGTCACAAAATAATAGTACGTGCAATGCCAAATATGCCAGCCCAATATGGGAGTGGTATAACTTGTTTTGTACCCAATAATGATGTTAATATACATCAATTATCAACTGTTGATAATTTATTAAGCACTACAGGCAGAGTAGTATTGTTAAGCAAAGAAGAGTTAATTGATGGAGTTACTGCATTAAGCGGTAGCGGACCAGCATATTTTTATTACTTTATTAATTCCATGATTAACGCAGGAATTCAATTAGGATTAGACGAAGGTTTAAGTGAACTTTTAGTAAAAGAAACTATGCTTGGTGCTTATCATGTATTTAATAATTCCAATATGGAATTAACTCAATTAATTGCAAAAGTTGCATCAAAAGGTGGAACAACCGAAGCTGCATTAAAAGTATTTAATCAAAATACGCTTGAAGAAACAATTAAAACAGCAATTAAAAACGCCGCTGCCAGAGCCGAAGAACTTTCTAAAATGTAACTTCCAGAGTTACAAGTGACAAGTGACATGTAACGCGTAACAAGTTTTTTAAGGTTTTGTCACAAGTCACATGTCACTTTTTCATCGTTTATGAGATTAAAACAACAACAAATAGATTTTATAAAATCATCTGCAAAGTTATGTTTTAATGATGATATAAAAATTTATCTTTTTGGTTCACGAGTGGATGACACCAAAAAAGGTGGTGACATAGATTTATATATTGAAACAGACATAAAAGAAGAAATAATACAAAGAAAAATAAAGTATTTAGTGGCATTAAAAAAAGAATTAGGTGATCAAAAAATAGACGTTGTAATAAATAACTTTACAACCAATTTACCAATTTACGAGGTCGCAAAAACAGAAGGTATACAACTGTAAATAAGTGACAAGTGACAAGTAACGAGAGACAAGTTTTTATATAAACCAAATCACAAGTCTCAAGTTTCAAGTCACTATTTTTTCCCCATCGTTCTTCTGCCTGTTTCCTGTCATCAGTTTTCTGAATTCTGTTCTCTAAATTCTGAAATCTGTAATCTAATATCTGAATTCTGCTATGAAATTAAAACAAATATTAAACCAACAAATTCAACTTGCTGAAAAGCATAAACTACGACTTGAAAACGCTTATGCAAAAATGAGCGAATTTATGCCGCTTACAGCAGAAAGCTACGCTGAATTAAATGAAGAACAAATAGTTTATATTGATCAGTACTTATATCGATTTGCAAATTTACAAGATACAATTGGGAATAAATTATTTAGATTAGTTTTAGAATCGTTAGGAGAAGTAACAACAAACAAATCCTTTATTGATATATTCAACAGATTAGAGCAATTAGGAATAATAGAAAACTACGATTTGTGGATTGAATTAAGAGAAATTCGTAATGAAATTGCACACGAATACGAAGATAATCCAGAAATAAATTCCGCAAAACTAAATTTAATATTTACCCACAAAGCAAATTTAGTCAAATATCTTGATAGAATAACCAAAGAAATAAATAGAGTAATAAGTAACGAATGAAGTGAAGAGTAACAAAAAAGAGTGACAAGTGACATGTAACGCGTGACAAGTTTTTATATAAACCAAGTCACAAGTCTCAAGTTTCAAGTCACTATTTAATTAACAAGTTTTTAAGGATTTTGTCACAAGTTACTCGTCACTCGTCACTATCTTTAAAGTCACATGTCACAGCCGAAGGCGGGTCACTCGTCACTATTTTCCCCTTCGTTCTTCTGTCTGTTTCCTGTCGTCTGTTTTCTTAAATCTGTTATCTAAAATAGTATGGAACAAACACAAAATAAGAATAAAGTAGATACTTCTGTTGAACAAAATGTTTTAACAGATCCAATTTACCAAAAACGATTAGAACAATCATTACGATTATATTATAGTGCTTGGGAACTTAAATTTGCAGCCATAAAACACTTTAATCCGGAACTTTCGGACGAAGAAATTACAAAAAAAGTAAAAGAAATATTCATGTATGCAGTCACCTAATCTAAGAAGCGTAACATGTAACAAGTAACGAGTGACAAGTTTTTAAGGATTTTGTCACAAGTTACTCGTCACGCGTCACTATCTTTAAAGTCACATGTCACGCGTTACTTGTCACTCCGAAGGAAGTCCCTGTTGCTCCTATTGAATATGTAATAATAAAAAAAATAGAATTCTACAAAGAAGGGAACTCACATAAACACATTGAAGATATTAAAAATATGCTTAACTGCTCAGGCGAACTGATTGATAATAATTTATTATCTTCTTTTATTGAAAAATATGGATATAATAACGAATGGAAAACAATTCTAAATAAGTGATTTTTAACAAACCTTTTAGTGAAATAGTGGAAACTGATATAGCAAAAATTATAAATCTTCCCAAAATTGAAGATAATCGCGGAAATTTGTCTTTTATTGAAGGGCTAAATCATATACCTTTTGAAATAAAACGTGTTTATTGGATTTATGACGTACCGGGTGGAGAAATTCGTGGTGGTCATGCCTACAAAACATTAAATGAGTTTGTTATAGCTCTTTCAGGTAGTTTTGATGTAATACTTAATGATGGTAAAGAAGAAAAAAAGTATTCCCTTAATCGTTCGTATTATGGGTTATATTTACCAAAAATGTACTGGAGAAGATTAGAAAACTTTTCGACTAACGCACTATGTCTGGTGTTAGCAAGTGAAAAGTATAACGAGGAAGATTATATTAGAAATTTTTCAGAGTTTATTGCATGCTCAACAAAGTAGATAGTAAATTAACATCAATTTATGATTGCGGGATAATCCACTTCCCTAAAATTAAAAACCGTGCCGGAAACATTACTCCAATTGAGAATGATACAAATATTCCTTTTAACCTTAAAAGAGTATTTTATATATATGATATACCAGGTGGTGAAGATAGAGGGGCTCATGCCCACAAAGAGTGTCATCAACTTTTGGTGGCTGTAAGTGGAAGTTTTGATGTGTTTCTTGATGATGGTATTAATAAACGTACTGTAAACTTAAATAGACCTGATGTTGGATTACATATTCCTCCTGGAATTTGGGCGGCTGAACAAAGCTTTTCATCCGGATCTGTTTGTTTGGTAATGGCTTCAGAAATATATAAAGCTGATGATTATATACGACATTATAGCGAGTTTCTTGATTGGAAATCATAAAAGTTGAGCTGAAGGAATTCTTAGAAAATATTGTTGAGACATATATTGTTTACAGTAAAGGGGAATTTGCACATTTAAATAAAGAGAAAGCTGATGAAATTCATTTCTTTTTATTTAAGGAAAAAAAAATTAGACTTGGACTTATTTTAGGTTCATGGGATAATGTTTTATTATCTCCATTTTCTGCTCCGTTTGGTGGTTTTGTATTTATTTCCCGAAATGTTAAAATTGAATATTTAGAAAGTGCAGTTGATTTGCTTGTTGATTGGTCAAAAACTAATGGTTATAAAAAAATAGTTTTTAAACTTCCTCCAAGTATTTATTCACCAATCTTTATAAATAAGCAATTAAATGTGCTGTTTCGTAAAAATTTTAAATTAGTTGATGCTGATTTAAATTACTATTTCAAAACAAAAAAGATTAATGATTCATATTCGACAGATATTTGGTCAAACGCTCGGAAATCTCTTAAAATTTCTTTGAACAATAATTTGTCTTTTTTGTTGTGTAATAGTATTGATGAAAAAAAAGAAGCATATCAAGTAATAGAATATAACCGTTCACATCGCGGTTTCCCACTTCGTATGAGTTGGAATGATGTTTTTAATACTGTTCAATTAATTAAAGCCGATTTCTTTTTGTGCAAACATTATGAATTAGGTTCCATTGCAGCTGCAATGGTTTTTTATGTTGCACCTGATATTGTACAAATTATTTATTGGGGTGATAAACCGGAATATTCTCGTTTAAAAACCATGAATTTCCTTTCATTTGAATTATTTAAGTTTTATAAATCAAGTAATATAAAAATAGTTGATATAGGTACCTCAACTGAAAACTCAATCCCTAACTATGGCTTATGCGATTTCAAAGAAAGCATTGGATGTGATATTGATAGTAAATTTACATTATCACGAGATATTTTATGAGTATTGAACTTACAAAATATACATCAGAATTCCTTGAATATTCATGGACTTGGTTAAACGATGATGAAATTAGAAAACTAACGGATACACCGATATTTGACTCAGAATCACAAAAAAAATGGTTTAATTCTATTGACAGCAAAAAGGATTATCTGATTTGGGGAATTTTATTTGAGGGGATTCCAATAGGGGCTTGTGGATTAAAAAACATAACAATTACTGATTGTGAATACTGGGGATACATAGGCAATAAAAATTACTGGGGTAAGGGGATTGGTACAGAGATATTATTAAAACTTATTGAAATTGGTAAACAAAAAAAGCTTAACAGTATTTGGTTAAAAGTGTTGAAAGATAATAATAGAGCTTTCAAGTTGTATGATAAACTGGGTTTTAGTATTGAAAATGAAACAGATACGTTGTTATTAATGAGAAAAGAAATATGATTCCATTTTTAGATTTAAAAAAAATAAATCAAAATTATAACCAAGAAATACAAAACGTTTTTGATAAAGTTATTGATTCCGGTTGGTATATATTAGGCAAAGAAGTTGAAAATTTTGAAAATAACTTTGCAAATTTTTGTGGAGTTAAACATTGTATTGGTGTAGCAAACGGTTTAGATGCACTAATATTAATACTTAAAGCCTACAAAGAATTGGGATTAATAAATGAAGGTGACGAAGTAATAGTACCTTCTAATACTTATATAGCAACTATACTTTCAATATCCCATAATAACTTAATTCCAATTTTAGTTGAACCGGATATAAATACGTACAATATTGATCCGACTAAAATTGAAGAAAAAATAACAAATAAAACAAAAGCAATTTTACCTGTACATTTATATGGTAAAGTAGCACCAATGGATGAAATTAATAAAATTGCAAAAAAATATAATTTGGTTGTTATTGAAGATAGTGCACAAGCACAAGGTGCTTTGCTGAATGGAAAAAGAACAGGCAGCTTAGGCGATGCTTCGGGATTTAGCTTTTATCCTGGTAAAAATTTAGGTGCACTTGGTGATGGTGGTGCCATTACCACTAATGACGATACTCTTGCTCAAACAATACGTGCCTTACATAATTACGGCTCACATAAAAAATATTACAATTTATATAAAGGATATAATTCAAGATTAGATGAATTACAAGCTGCAATACTAAGTATAAAATTAAACTATTTGGATTCAGAAAATCAAAAAAGACGTGAAATTGCTGAATTTTATTGTAACAATATTAATAATCCTAAAATAATTTTACCATTAGCGGATTTAACTAACAATTCACAATTTAAAATTCAAAATCCAGAATTAATAGCTAACAATTCACAATTCACAATTCACAATTATTTACAGCATATTTGGCATTTATTTGTAATTCGTACAGAAAATAGAAATGATTTTCAAACATATTTAACTAATAATGGAATCCAAACAATAATACATTATCCTGTTCCACCACATAAACAACAAGCTTATAAAGAGTGGAATAATCTTAGTTTTCCAATTTCTGAAAAAATTCACGAGCAAGTTTTAAGTTTGCCAATAAGTCCTGTTATGACTGATAACGAAGTTGAATATGTAGTTAATGCCATTAATAAGTTCTAATTAATGAAAAAATTTATTAATAGGTTAATTCAATTTTCTAAAGGTGATTTATTCCAAACAAGTCTGTGGAATGGTATTGCTACAATCATTAGGATGGGGACCGGTTTAGTAAGTAATAAAGTAGTTGCGGTATATTTAGGACCCAGCGGCATTGCCTTATTAGGTCAGTTTAATAATTTTATTGGGATGGCAACTCAATTTGCAACAGGTGGTTTTAATGTTGGGGTTACAAAATACTTAGCAGAGTATAGGGGAGAGGAAGAAAAACAGAAAGAAATTTTAAGTACCGGTTTAAAAACTACTTTATTAACAACGTTAATTGTTGCTTTTGTAGTTTTTGTTGGTGCTGATTATTTTGGTAATTCAATTTTACAAACCGATAAATATAAAAGTCTTTTTTACATTTTCGCAGTCACTCTGGTTTTATTTACACTCAATGGTTTTTTTATTTCTGTATTAAATGGATATAAAGAATTTAAAAAGATTGTTTATGTAAATATTATTTCCTCTTTGGTTGGGTTGGCAATTGCAATTATTTTGGTTATTGCTTATGGAATATGGGGTGCATTATTAGGATTAATACTTAGTACTACACTAATTTCATTTGTTACATTTGGATTTGTTTATTCATCCAATTGGTTTAATGTAAAAAATTTTACATCAAAAATAACTTGGGAAAGTTTACGTAAACTTTCAAAATTTACTGCAATGTCTTTTACAAGTATTTTTGCTGTTACTTATATACAACTTGCAGTTAGAACATATATAATACATAATTTATCAATGCAAGAAGCCGGGTTGTGGCAGGGAGTTGTAAAAATTAGCGATATTTACTTATCTATCATTACAACCACTTTGGGTTATTATTATTTACCAAGACTTTCAGAAATTAAAGATAAAATTGAATTACGAAAAGAAATATTTAAAGGCTATAAATTTCTACTGCCGGTAACAGTATTAAGTGCATTAATGGTCTATCTATTACGTGGCTTTATTGTTAGTATATTGTTTTCGGCGGAATTCAAAGAAATGGAAGGCTTATTTTTTTTTCAGTTGTTGGGTGATGTATTTAAGATTGCTAGTTGGTTGTTAGCATATTTAATGTTGGCAAAATCACTAACAAAAATTTTCATTACAACTGAATTAGTATTTGGAGTTGGGTATTTTGGCTTAGTTTATTTGTTTATGAAATTTTGGGGTCTACAAGGTACAGTTATTGCATATTCATTTAATTATTTCCTTTATTTAGTTTTATTTATCATATTCTTTAGGAAAATGCTCTTTGGTAAATAATATTTATACAGATTTACAATCTGAACTTTTAGTAAGTATAGTTGTTGTAACATATAATTCTGCACAATTTGTTATCGAAACTTTAGAGAGTGCAAAAAATCAGACTTATAAAAATCTTGAATTAATAGTTACTGATGATAAATCAACTGATAATACAATTGAAATATGTAAAGACTGGATTTCGCAAAACAAAGATAGATTTGTTAATGCTGCCATAATGGAAACAGAAAAGAATACAGGGATAGCCGCAAACTGCAATAGAGGTTTATATGCGGCAAAAGGAGAGTGGGTAAAGTTTATTGCCGGAGATGATATTTTATTAAATAATTGTATATACGATTTAATAAAATTCTCTCAAAACAATAGTGGTGCAAAAATCATTTTCGGCAAAATGAAAATGCTTAAAGATAAAAGATTAAGCGAGCATACACCAAGCGTATTTTTCAGTAAAGATATAAAAGAACAATATAAGATGGTTTATACAGGTGCGGGCATACATGCTCCTGCAAACATAATGAATCGCAGTTTTATATTACAACTTGGTGGATTTGACGAAGAATACCCATTTATGGAAGATATTCCACTTTGGATAAAAATTGCAGAAGCTAAAGAAAAGTTTTATTTATTAGATGAATTTATACTTCTTTATCGAATTCACACAAATAATATTACAGCTAAAAGTAATAATATAATTAACGAAAAGTTTTATGCATCAACAAGACTTCTGCACAAGAAAAAAATTATTCCATTTTTTATTAAAAATGGGCACTACATAAGACTTTTTAATGCATATAACTACCTTTTTGTATATGACTTAATAATAAAATTAGGAAACAAAAACACTCCATTTTTAACATTGCTCAGCTTTTTTGCATTAAAAGAAGCTTTTAGACGTATTAAGGGGTATATCAAAAAAGTTTTTAATGTGACGAGTGACAAGTAACACGTGACAAGGAAAAGTGACAAGGAAAAGTGACAAGGAAAAGTGACAAGTGACAAGTAACGAGAGACAAGTTTTTATATAAACCAAGTTACAAGTCTCAAGTTTCAAGTTACCGCTTGAATTAATAAGTTTTTAAAGATTTTGTTACACGTTACACGTCACTACTTTTTCCAGCAAAGTATTTTTCACATCCTACAAAAAAAACTTTGATGTTTCTTGAAAAAGTGCTATTTTTTGATTCTAAGTTTTTGGCGGTAAAGTTTTATTATAAAATGGATTAAAAATAAAATAAACAAGTGGGTATTTAATTATAATGTGTTTTTTACATTTTAATTAATATTTAATTGTGTATTTTAGTAAGTTAATTTTTTTTGTTTTTGAAATAGTGGCTTTTTGAAGTAACGTGTAACAAGTAAAAAATAGAGTAACACGTAACAAGTAACGCGAGACAAGCTTTAAAGATTTTGTCACAAGTCACTCATTACTCCGAAGGATGTCACTAGTTGCGGTCCTGCCCAAAGGGACTTACCTGGCGGAGCTGTATCAAGCCAGAACCTTGAAACAAGATACTGGAAGCTTGGAAAAGAGTTTAGATAAAAGAACAAAGAAAGAAGGCACGAGGCAAATGGCAGAATTATGAAAATAGAAATCAGAATAATAAACCAATTATAAAATAAACGTTTCGAGTCACTTGGCACGCGTTACAGCCGTAGGGGGTTGCATGTCACAAGTTACTGTTTTTTAAGTCACGCGTTATTCGTAACTTACTTTTAGGGAATAAATGATTTTTACAGAAGTTGAAGAAATAAAAGGACTTTGGATTATTCAACCAAAGATTATTAAAGATGAGCGAGGTCATTTTTTTGAAAGTTTTAGAGAAAATGAATTTAACAAATATATTCCAAATATTAAATTTGTTCAAGAAAATGAAGCATATTCAACTTATGGTGTTTTACGTGGAATGCATTATCAAGAAGAACCATATGCACAAAGCAAACTTGTTCGTGTAATAAAAGGCGAAGTTCAAGATGTTGCACTTGATATTCGTAAAGATAGCCCAACTTATGGCAAACATTATTCAATAATTCTTTCTGAAGAAAACAATAAACAATTTTTTATTCCAAAAGGTTTTGCCCATGGCTACTTAGTTTTAAGTAAAGAAGCTATCTTCCAATATAAAGTTGACGAGTATTATAATAAAAAAAGTGAAAATGGCTGTTTGTTTAAAAATTATGGATTGAAATGGTTGCTTTGCTTAGATGAAATAAAAGTTTCTGGAAAAGATAATCTGTTTTAAATATGAGAGTTTTATGAAAAAAGTGTTAGTTACTGGAGCTGGTGGCTTTATCGGCTCGCATTTAGTTGAATTATTAGTAAATAGTGGTTATGAAGTAAAAGCTTTTTTTAGATATAATTCTAAAAATAACTGGGGCTGGTTAGAGGATAGTCTTGTTAAAAAGGAAATTGAAGTTGTTTCCGGAGATATTAGAGACTATGATTCTGTTAATAGTGCAGTTAAAGGTTGTTCATCAGTATTTCATCTTGCTGCTTTGATAGGAATTCCATATTCATATGTTTCTCCAAAAGCATATATTGAAACAAACATTACTGGGACATATAATATTCTTCAAGCTGCTAAAGAATTAAATACTGGAAAGATTTTAGTAACTTCCACTAGCGAAACTTATGGGACAGCTCAACATGTGCCAATTGATGAAAATCATCCTATGGTAGGTCAATCACCATACTCTGCGACAAAAATTGCTGCAGACCAATTAGCGATAAGCTATTATCGTTCTTTTAATCTCCCAGTTAAAATTGTTCGTCCATTTAATACTTATGGACCACGTCAATCAGCTAGGGCAATAATCCCTACCGTTATTACTCAGATTCTTAATGGAAAAACTGAATTACAACTTGGAAATTTAACTCCTACAAGAGATTTAACTTTTGTCAAAGATACATGTAAAGGATTTTTAGCTATTCATAATTCTGAAGGTTTATTTGGCGAAATTACGAATATCGGAATGAAACACGAAATTAGTATTGGTGATTTAGTAAATAAGATTTCAAATCTATTAGGAATTGAAATAAAAATTAATAGTGATCAGCAACGAATTCGACCTACTAATAGTGAAGTTGAAAGGCTATTCTGCAATAACTCTAAAATTATGGAAAAAACATCTTGGTTTCCAGATTATAATCTTGATAAAGGTTTAATTGAAACAATAAATTGGATAAAAGATAATTTAAAACTATATAAAGCTGATATATACAATGTATAATGAATTAATTAATTATATTAGAGAGTTATATCCAAATCAAAACCCAATTCAGTTGCATGCTCCGGTTTTTCATGGAAATGAAAAAAAATATTTGAATGAATGTATTGATTCTACATATGTATCTTATGTGGGTAGATTTGTTAATCTATTTGAAGAAATGACCGCTGAATTTACTGGTGCTAAATATGCAGTAGCTGTTGTTAATGGAACAGCTGCTTTACAAATAGCTTTACAAATTGTTGGAGTTGAGAACGGAGATGAAGTGATTACTCAACCATTGACATTTGTTGCGACTGCAAATGCAATTAAGCATGTAGGTGCTGAACCTATTTTTATTGATGTTGATTTAGATACAATGGGGTTATCCCCCTCAAAATTGTCTGATTTTTTGGAAGCCAATACTTTTTGGAACGGAACGCATTGTATTAATAAGATTTCTGGGAAAAAAATAAAAACAATTATCCCAATGCATACATTTGGGCATTCTTGCAAAATTGATGAAATTGTATCAATTGCAAACAAGTATAATTTACATGTTGTTGAAGATGCTGCTGAATCTTTAGGAAGCTATTTTAAAGATCGACATACGGGAACATTTGGGATAGTCGGAATTCTTAGTTATAATGGTAATAAAACAATTACTACTGGTGGTGGTGGGATGATTATAACTAATGACGAAAGTCTTGCAAAAAAAGCTAAACATATTACAACAACTGGCAAAATTGTTGATAAGTATGAATATGTGCATGATGTTGTTGCCTATAATTATAGAATGACAAATGTTAATGCTGCAATAGGTGTAGCTCAAATGGAATATCTTAATGTTATTCTAGATAATAAACGAGAAACAGCATTGTTATATGAATCTTTTTGTAGAAAAAATAATATTAAATTCTATTCTGAGCCGATCAATTGTAAGTCCAATTATTGGCTAAATGCAATTGTTCTTGAAAATCGTTCCGAACGAAATAGGTTTTTAGATTTTTGTAATGATAACAAAGTTATTGCTAGACCAATTTGGCGGCTAATGTCAAAACTTGAGCCTTTTAAAGACTGTCATAAAGAAAACTTGGAAAGCTCAGAATATCTTGAAGATAGAATCGTTAATTTACCAAGTGGTTATCGAGTTTAAAGTGAAAGATATTATCATTGTGGGTGGTGGCGGTCACGCTAAGGTAATAATTAATATCTTGAAAAAAAACAGAGAGTTTAATATTCTTGGTTATGTTGATATTGAAAATAATGGGTCAATATTGGGTGTCGACTACATAGGAAACGATGATGTTTTTATTGATGACTCATCCAATTCAAATTTAGGGCTTTGTATTGGAATTGGAAAGGTTGACTCCTCGGATAGAAGACGTAAAATTATCGAAAAAATAAAAAAAAAATGTTTCTATTGGCCACCTATTATTTCGTTAAATGCAATTATTAATGAAGAAGTCAACGTTGGTAAAGGTAGCCAGATTTTTGATGGTGTAATTATAAATTGTAGTACGGAAATACAGGAATTTTGTATAATAAATACTAATTCAACAATTGAACATGATTGTATCATAGGTAAATATTCACATATAGCTCCTGGTGTTACAATTAGTGGAGGAGTGAGTGTTGGGACTAATGTGTTGGTGGGAGCTGGAGCTATAATAATTCAAAATATTAATATATGCAATGACGTTGTAATTGGAGCGGGTTCAGTTATTATTAAAAACATTACGGAACCTGGTACATATATTGGAAACCCTTTAAGAAAAATTAAATGAATAAAGTTTTTATAATCGCTGAAGCAGGCGTTAATCATAATGGTAATTTGGAACTTGCAAAAGAAATGATTTATTCTGCTGCTCATTGTGGAGCAGATGCAATAAAATTTCAATCTTTTAATGTTGATAAGCTTGTATCGAAAAATACACCAAAAGCTGAGTATCAAAAATTGAATACTCGGAATGATGAATCACAATATGAAATGATAAAAAAATTGGAACTATCACCTAGGGATCATCTTTTTTTGATAGAAAATTGTCATGAAGCTGGTATAAAATTTTTATCGTCTCCATTTGATATAGAAAGCATTAATTTGTTAAATGGTTTTGGTTTGGAAATATTTAAGATACCTTCTGGTGAGATTACAAATTTGCCTTATTTAAGAGAGATTGCTAAACTTAACAAGCAAATTATTTTATCAACAGGGATGGCTGATTTAGGTGAAATTGAAGATGCACTGGATATACTTGTTAAATATGGTACACATGTTGAAAATATTACAGTTTTACATTGCACTACTGAATATCCTGCCCCTTTTTCAGAAGTGAATTTAAATGCAATTAAAACAATAAAAAAAGCTTTTAAAGTAAATATTGGTTATTCAGATCATACAAAAGGTTTTGAAATTCCGATTGCTGCTGTTGCACTTGGTGCTAAAATTATAGAAAAACATTTTACATTAGACAGAAATATGGAAGGACCTGATCATAAGGCATCATTGGAACCTGATGAATTAAAGAAAATGATAAGTGCTATCAGAAATGTCGAAATAGCTTTAGGAAGTGGAATCAAAAAACCTTCACCATCGGAAATTAAAAATATAGAAATTGCAAGAAAAAGTATAATATCAATAAATAAAATCATTAAAGGAGAAGCTTTTACCGAAAAGAACATCGGAATAAAAAGGCCTGGCACAGGGCTTTCTCCAATGAAATGGGATGAATTAATCGGGAAAAATGCTAATCGAAATTATGATGAAGGTGAAGTAATATCTTTATGAAAGTATGTATATTTACTGGTTCTCGTGCTGAATATGGTTTGTTAAAACCACTGATTGAGGTTCTAAATAAAAACTCAAAAAACTTCTCTTTACAAGCAATTGTAAGTGGGATGCATTTATCTCCAGAATTTGGATGTACTGCAAAAGAAATTGACATGTCGCCTTTTGATGAAGTTTGTGAAATAGAAGTGATTCTATCTTCTGATTCAGCAATTGGAATAGCAAAAAGTGTTGGACTTGGATTAATATCATATAGTGAAGCTTTAAATAAATTGAAGCCTGATCTTGTAATTGGGCTTGGAGATCGTTTTGAACTGCTATCTGTTGTTATAGCTGCTAATTTACTAAAAATTCCAGTTGCTCACATTCATGGTGGTGAACTTACATTTGGTGCATATGATGATGCATTTAGACATTCAATTACAAAAATGTCTAATCTTCATTTTGCTTCAAGTGAGATTTATAGAAAAAGAATTATTCAATTAGGAGAGAATCCGGAAAATGTATTCAATGTAGGTGCTCTTGGATTGGATAATATTAAGAATGTTAAACATCTTTCTTTAGAAGAACTCGGTTCAGAGATCAACTTTCAATTATCAACCAAATTCTTTTTAGTAACTATACATCCTGAAACAAGAACGGGTTTGTCTTCAGAGTATTTAACAAATAATCTTTTGAAAGCATTTGACTTTTTCGCTGAGTATAAATTGTTAATTACAAAGCCTAATGCTGATAATGAAGGGAGAAAAATAATTAATCTTTTAGAAAATTATGTCAAAATTAACCCAGATAGAGCAATACTTATAGATTCTTTAGGCCAGCTCAAATATCTTTCTGCAATGAAGTATGCTACTCTTGTTGTCGGGAATTCTTCAAGCGGAATAATTGAAGCCCCTTTTTATAAAGTCCCTACAGTTAATATAGGGTCAAGGCAAATTGGAAGATATTTCCCTAAAACAATTATCCAATGTGATCCTAATTTTGATTCAATTAAAGTGGCAATTGCCAATGGTTTATCCTTTGATAGATCGAAAATTGGTAATTTCCATTTTTACGGTGATGGCTCTACTTCAAATAAAATAATGAAAATATTATCAGCGACTAAACTGGAAAGTATTAAAAACAAAACTTTTTTTGATATTACTTATGAATAAATTATACGCGTTTGATCAACTTCTTGTTAATCGGAATGCTAAGATTAAAGAAGCTCTGAAAATTTTAGATTCAAATCGAGAAAAAATTTTATTTGTTGTGAATGAACAGAAAGAGCTATTAGGGTCTATTACTGATGGAGATATTCGAAGGTGGATTTTATCAGATGGGGATTTAAGTGCTAACATTGAACAAGTAGCTTTTAAAGGTACTTTTAAAGTAGAACAAAACTATGATATTAGCAACCTTAAAAATGAAGTTATGAAAAAGAAAATTAATTATGTCCCAGTTTTAGATAAAAATTCTAATATTGTAGAAGTTCTTTCTTTTGATGACTCGATTCATGATAGTGTTTCAAAGAATAATTCATTAGGTTTCTCAATTCCTGTTGTAATTATGGCTGGAGGTAAGGGTACTAGATTGGATCCTTTCACTAAAGTTCTTCCAAAGCCATTGATTCCAATTGGAGAAAAAACGATTCTTGAAATTATTATTGAAAAATTTATGGAGTATGGTGTCCAAGAGTTCTATTTATCTGTGAATCATAAAGCGAAGATTATCAAATCATATTTCGACGAAGTTGATTATAAAAATATTAAAATAAATTACATATTTGAAAATAAACCACTTGGTACCGTAGGATCTGTTAAGCAGCTTGAAAATGTATTAGAGAAAGATTTTATTTTGACTAATTGTGATATTATTATTGACGCAAATTATAAAGAGATTTGTGATTATCATACAGAACAAAACAATGACATTACAATTGTTGCATCTTTAAAGCATTATAGCATTCCATATGGTGTTTGTGAAATTGAAAATGGTGGTACCTTATCTGTTATTAAGGAAAAACCAGAATATGATTTCCTAGTCAATACTGGGATGTATATAATTAATCCTCGGTTATTGAATTTAATTCCTTCAGACGAGTTCTTTCATATTACACATCTTATAGAAAAAGCAAACAAACTAAATTGCAAAATTAAAATCTATCCAATAAGTGAAAACTCTTGGATTGATGTTGGTGAATGGATTGAATATAAAAAAGCCATTGATAAACTCAAACTCTAAAGTGCTAAAATTGATAGAAACATTATTAATGGGAATTTATTAAGGGAACCGAAGTTTAATGAAACTTATTGCAGAAACAGCTTGGCATCATGAAGGGAATTTTGATTTTTTAATTAATCTTATTAATGAATTAAATAGTAAATGCTCTCCTGATTATATAAAACTACATATTACTCTTGATTTTGATGAATACATGGATAAAAGTCATCCCGGATATTCTCTGCTAAAGAATATGCTATTGACTAGTGAGCAATGGAAAGAAGTAATATTACAGGTCCTAAATAATTCGAAACCATTACTTTTATTTAATGATATAAAAGCAGTTGATTTTGGAATGAAGTTTGAACCAGAAGTAGTTGAAATACACTCTGTTTGTTTGAATGATATAAATTTATTGGATTCTTTACGAAGCAACATAAACTCTAATACAACTTTAATGTTAGGAGTAGGAGGTTCTAATTTATATGAAATTGAAAAAGCAATTGAAAGGTTAAAAACTCAGAATATAATTCTTATGCATGGTTTCCAAAATTATCCCACAAAATATGAAGATATTAATCTGAATAAAATAAGAAAAATTGTTAACCTTTATCCAAACTTTAAGCATGGATATGCAGATCATACAAGTTGGAATCATCAAGATAATTTATTAATAACATTAATGGGTGCTTCTGTTGGGATGGATTTTGTTGAAAAACACGTAACAACTCTTTATGGGCAGGAAAGGGTCGATTATTCGGCTGCTATCAGTATTGATATGTTTAATGAGCTTAAAGAAAAAATCGTATTGCTTTCTCAATGTAATGGTAGTGGATTCCTTGAGTTAAATGAGGGTGAAAAAAAATACTCGAAGTTTGGTCAAATGAAAAAGGCTGCAGTTTTAAACAAAGATGTTGTTAAGGGCGAAGAGTGTTTTAATAATTCGTTTAGGTTTGTTAGAACCGGCGAAATTTCAGACTTATCTCAGTTAGACGTTATTGAAAAAATTGGGATGCGATTTAGTAGAGATATACCCAGAAATTCGATTTTAAATTCAAATGATTTTATGGAGAATGGACAGAAATGAAACTCGGATTTTTTATTACAGCAAGATTAAAAAGTACCAGATTAAAAAATAAAATATTACTCGATTTGGACGGGAAGCAAATTATCCAAAGAGTAATCGAAAGAACAAAAAAAATCTCAGGAATTGATGGCGTTGTTCTATGTACGTCGACAAATCCTCAAGATGCTCCTTTATATAAATTTGCTGTTCAAAATAATATTGAGTTTTTTGCCGGTTCTGAAAACAATGTTCTTAAGCGTTTAGAGGATGCAGCCAAATATTTTGGGTATGATGCATTTTTAAGTATTACTGCTGATAATCCCTTGTTTTCAGTACAGATTTCCGAAGTGATTTTAGATGCTTTTAGAACTAAGAAATATGATTATATATTTACAAAAGGACTCCCAATTGGATTGTCTCCGTATTTATTAAAAACTGATGTTGTGAGCATTATTAATCAGATTAATGTTAAAGAAGATACTGAAATATGGGGACCTTTTGTTAATCAAACTGATATTTTTAGAGTTTTGGAGATTGCAATTTCCAACAATGTTTTCAAAGATGGTGAGCGTTTAACAGTTGACTATTTTGAAGATTATTCTTTGATATCGTCAATATATAGATATTTCAAAAATGATTTTGTGGATTTAGTAGAAATAATGCATTTTTATAAATTCCAAAATTTGCAAACAGATATTAATAAAAAATATAAACAACTATCTCTTTCAAAAGAAACTATTGATGAAATTACAAATAACCTATTACAAAATAAAGCACAAATATTGAAAATTGCTGAAGATATTAACTTTAAAATGAATCCGGGAAAAGAAATTCTAAATTTAGAATTCAACGTTTAGAGTTAATTCAGTATTATAGGTGATTTTTGTGAATGACATTAGAAGTGAAATTGTCCGTGATTCGAAAATATATGTTTCTCTTGAAGCAGCTATTAAGTTAGTTAAATGGTTTTTTACTTTATTCCTTTCTTGGATACTTTCGCCTACTCTATTTGGTGTTATTGGAATAATTAAAATTTATGAGGATTTTTTCCCTGTATTGTTTACATATGGGCAAAATATAGTTCAACAAAGATACTTTTATGAATATAAAACTGAATTTGAAAAGAAAAAATATTTTTTTGATTCAGTTTTTATAACTGGATTTTATAATATTTTCCTTGTAATAGTTTTTATAATATTAATTTCCTTTTTTAATTTTAGAATCATTAGTGTTAAATATATACTTTATGATTATTTATTAGTTTCAACTATTCTATTTTTGCCAATTAGAATAATGGTTTTTAATTATTACAGACTAGTGAAAGAGAAAAAAAATTATATATATTATAATCTTTTTTTTGAAATAGGTAGAATTGTAATATTTATAACTATTTATTTTATCTTATCAGATGTTATTTCTTCATATATAATAAGTTTAGTAGTTTTAAGTCTCCTTGTATTTGTTGAATTAATTAGAATATTTGAATCCAATTGGGCTCAGTTTTTTCCTATAAAGATCCAATCCTTTAAACAAAATTCAATTCTTGGTTTTTTCCTTTCGGCTTTGACAATTAGTAGCTTTGGTAGTTTCTACATAATAAGATATTTTATTGAGCATGAATTAGGGCTTAGTTTTGTTGGTCATTTCTTACTTGGATTTACTTTATTACAAATTATCCCATTTATTGCCCGTGGGATAAATCTTGCCTTTATCCCAATATTTTTCGAAAATATGAAAGAGAATAAAACTATCTCTTTTCATTATTTAAAAAGAATTACTGATGCTAATATACTTGTCTCAACAATGTATTCTACATTTGTTGTTATTGCATTTGGCTTGATTAAACATATTAAAATAAAGGGATCAGTAGTTAGTGAAGCGGTTATTGAAATAATACCTTTTATTGCTTTAAGTTATTCCTTATCATCAATTGGTTCATACCTTAACCAAGGACTTTTAACAGAAAAAAAAGAAAAAATTATTGGAATCATTAGTAGTTTAAGTCTAATTTTATTAGCTATTATTAGTTTCCCTTTGATAAAATATATGGGTTTTGTTGGTAGTGGATTGTCAATTGTGATTTTTAACTTGTTTATTTTATTACTATCATATAAATACTCGTCTAATAGGTATTTTTCTAAATTATATATGTTGATAATCTCTATTACATTTATTTTTCAAATTCTTTTCAACAAATTTCTTTAATAAATTCATTCTTGCTTAAATATTTTATTAAGTTGTCAATAAATGATTGAAAATAGCTCTATTCCCATATTAATTATATATTCATTTGTAATGTTATTGATCGCATTATTCTTAAACGTTTCTTTAAAAAAAAATGTGATAAAAATTATTCTTCTCACTATCTTTTCGGTAAATTCTGTTTCGTTTGCTTTTTATTCTGGATTTGGGAAAGGGACTATTCCCCAAGTTATTTTTTTTTCGATTGGTGACTTCGTTTTATTCATTGCATATATGATTGCTCGAACAAAGTTTCACCCACAAAAAAGAATTCTCTATATTTTGATAGTTTATTTATTGTTGAATATTGTAAAAACCACAAATTATCATATGTATTTAGTTGGAATTATTAGAGGTGTGGTTTTAATGTATATGCTATATTCTCTTTTGATTGACTCTGAAATATTATTTAAAGATATTTTAAAATATTTTTTTTATTCTATTGTAGTTGGTTATTTTTTATCTTTACTTGCAGTAATGTTAGTTGGTTATAATATTGTTGAAGCTTATACAAGTCCTGCTTTAAGAGCTGCTGGTGTAGGGTTTAAAGCTTTGGGAGGAGGAAATGTTATTGCCAGTATTTTTGTTTTTCTTATTCCTCTTTATATTGCGAATAAGTTCTACAAGGAAAGTCTGGTATTATTCTTTTTTTTACTGACTACTATGTCAAGGAGCGGTATTCTTTTGGGAGTGGCTGGTGTATTGTTGAGCATCCTATTATTAAAAGGGAAATCTACTGTGAAAATTTTATATATCAGTATTTTCGTTATAATTGTTTTACTTTTTGCTGATTCTCTTATCCTTTCAAGACTTGATTTAAGTAAGGGTGCAGATGCTATTAGTACATTTCAAAATCAGGATACTGCTTTGGCTAGGTATAGAATTTGGGATAATACTATCTCCTTTTTTTCGAATTTAAGCTGGTGGAATCAAATTACAGGAGCTGGTTATTGTACTTTTAAGAATAATATTTTTATTGCCGGTCTTTATGATGGGCGCGTTTCGAGCCCCCATTCTTTGGGTTTATCTATATTATATAATTATGGATACTTAGGTGTATTATTTTTTGTTATTGCCGTGATTTATATGTTTAAGCAACTTTTAATTGCTAAACTTTATTTCTTCCTTTTGAGTTTATTACTATTTTTACTATATGGATTTTTAACCGGTACTGTTTTGCTTCCGGAGTTTGGACAAAATGCTAATTTTTATATATTAACAATTGTTCTTTTCTTTTTTGTAATTCACAAATCAAAAATAAATCCTTTACTTGCATAAATAATGAAGAGAAACATTATATTTGTAATGTATAATTTGTCGATGTATGATTATACATTGAAAAATATAAATAAGTACTTGAGGAATGAATTTACCGTTATTGTTTTTCATTCATCAAAAAGTTCAAAGGATCGGTGCAATTGTGATAATTTTGTTTTTGATGATGACAGAATAATATCTATTGATATAAGTGATAGTTCTATTTTCTCAATTATGTCTACAATCAAATGCTTTGATCCAATAAATGTGATTTTTTTTACTTATCAGTCATATTTTGATTTTATAGTAAATTATATATGTAAAATGAGCGGTTATAAAACAATTTTGCATGATCATGGTCTTATTTTCGGAAATAGACCAGGTAGTTCTCCAATTGTTAAGCGAATGTTTAATATTTTAAGATTGTTTCGTTTTGTATATAGAGTTGTTATTTTTTCATTTGTAAAAAGAAAATTTTTATTATTTAATGACTTTATAAAAATACTTGTATTAAGAAAATTTAGGTATTTGAAATTTAATAAGTATTTTTTCTTTTCTAAAAGTAATTTGTTTCATCATAAAAATACAATTGGGGTTGAAAATGAAAACGTATGTATTGCTGGATTTCCTATTTTTGTGGATGATACTGAAAAGAAAATATTATCTAATAAAACAAAAAACAAATTACTTTATATTCATCAGCCTTTTGTTAAATTGAATTTAACAAACATTACATATGAAGAAGAAAAAAAATTCATTATCCATTTGATAGAAATTGCTAAGAATAACGGTTATGATTTTGATATTAGATTACATCCGGCAGAAAATATGGAGAAATATTCATATTTGAATGAATACAACATCAAATTCGATAAAAAAATACCACTTAACGAACAAATATCATCTGCCAAAATAATTGTTGGGCATTTTAGTGCCGCACTTATTAATGGGTTAGGTTTTAAAATTCCTGTATTTTTAATAAATTATCCCAGATTATTGAAAAAATACACTAATAGCTATAGCGTATTTGGGGAGTATTGCAAATATGTTGATAGTATTGACGATGTCATTGAACTTCTTAAGACTGAAAGCTTCAAAAATTTTCACTTGACAGACCAAGAATACCTATTAGGAAAAGAAAATACATATTATTATAATTATACTGAACTATTAAAACAAATTGGAAGTTAAATTTTGAAGTAAATAATGTCCAAGATTATTACTCGTTTGGGCCGAGAAAATTATAAAATTGATGTTTCACAAAAAAATATAGATTTTATTCATATTATTTGGGTAAAATTATTATCTGTTATTAGAGGAACTTATCACCGATTGTTTTTGAAAAAGTCAAAAGGTATAGTGTTTGTAGGAGCAAAAACTAAACTTATATTTTCAAAGTATATCTCTGTTGGAAAAACATTTAACTTAGCCGACAATATACACATTATGGCATTGTCAAAGAGAGGTATTATTATTGGAGATAATTTTTCTTTAGGTAGTAATTCTATTATTGAGTGTACAGGTGTCATTAGATCTCTCGGTGAGGGATTAATTATAGGAAACAATGTTGGTATTGCACAAAATTGTTTTATCCAAGTAAGAGGTTTGGTTGAAATTGGTAATAATGTTATTATGGGCCCAAATGTTTCAATATTTTCGGAAAACCACAACTTTTCTGACACAGAATTACCCATAAATCTACAAGGCGAATCTCGTATAGGAGTTAAAATTGAAGATGGAGTTTGGATTGGGACTAGGGTTGTAATTTTAGATGGCGTGACAATTGGCATGAATAGTATTGTTGCTGCTGGTTGTGTTGTAAATAAAGATGTTCCTCCTTATTCGATTTTCGGAGGAATACCTGGCAAATTGATAAAAAATAGAAAATTGAAAGGACTATTATGAAAAAAGTTTATATTGCGGGATGTGGGGGAATGCTTGGAGAAGCATTTTATAAAAAATTCAGTTCTGATTATATCTTGAAATGTACAGATAAAGATGTCAACGAAAAATGGTTGGAATTTTTAGATTTTAGAGACTATAACGCTTACAAGAAAGATGTGGAAAACTTTAATCCTGACTTCCTATTTCATTTAGGGGCTTATACTGATTTGGAATACTGTGAATTAAATGAAGATGATACTTATATTACAAATACTCAAGCTGTTGAGAATGCAGTATATATCGCAAATGAATTAAATATACCGGTGTTGTATATTAGTACTGCCGGCATTTTTGACGGTAACAAGTCATTTTATGATGATTGGGATATTCCAAATCCACTTGGAGTATATGCTCGATCAAAGTATATGGGTGAGCGTTTTGTTATTGAAAATGCAAAAAGGTATTTAGTTTGTCGAGCGGGTTGGATGATGGGTGCAGGTCCAAATAAGGATAAAAAGTTTATCCAAAAAATTATGAAACAGTTAAAAGATGGGAAAACAGAACTTTTTATTGTTAATGATAAAGATGGTACACCAACGTATACTCACGATTTCGCAAAAAACGTGAAAATATTAATTGAGAAAGAGTTGTGGGGTCTATACAATATGGTGTGTGGTGGGCAAACTAGTAGAATTGAAGTTGCTGAAGAGCTAATAAAAATTTTGAATTTAACTGATACTGTAAAAATATCTGAAGTTGATTCCTCTTATTTTGCTAAAGAGTATTTCGCAGATCGTCCACCATGCGAAAGATTAGTTAATAAAAAATTAGATTTACGTAAAATTAATGTAATGAAAGATTGGAAAATTGCTTTACGAGAATATATCAACGATTATTACTTAGGTTATTTAGATTGAAAAAAAAAATTGCAATCATTGGCACAAATGGTTTACCTGCTAAGTACGGTGGTTTTGAAACTTTAACTAACTATCTGGTTAAGTATCTAGCAGATGATTATGAATTTTTTGTATATTGTCCTAAAACAGAAAAAAATAAACGTGTTAAAATGTTATTTGGGGCTAATCTTATTTATATGCCATTTAAGGCAAATGGTTGGCAAAGTATAATTTATGACATGGTTTCATTATTACATGCCCAATTTATTTGTAAATTTAGTTTGGTGCTTGGAGCATCTGGTACATTAATTTTCCCAATAGTAAAGTTATCGGGAATGAAAATAGCTTTTAATTTTGGCGGGTTTGAATGGAAACGATCTAAATGGAATAAATTTGTATTGTCTTATTTGAAATTTGCTGAAAAAATCGGAGTTAATTATTCGGATTTTATTGTAGCTGATAATCAGGTTTTTATTGATTATGTGTTAGAGGTTTATAAAAAACAATCTGAATTAATTGCTTATGGTGGGAATCATATTACCAAAATAGTTAATACTGTTATTTTAGATAAATATTCTTTATCTAATAATGGGTATTTTTTAAGTATAGCACGTGCTCAAAAGGATAATAATATTCATCTTTTATTAGAAGCTTTTTCTTCTATTAAAGACAAAAAACTTGTAATAATTTCTAATTGGAATGTTTCTGAATATGGTAAAGATCTTAAAGATATGTACAAGGGTTACGCTAATATACTTTTATTAGATGCTATTTACGATATTGAGGTTTTAAATACACTTAGAACAGCTGCTTATTGTTATATTCATACTCATTCAGAATGTGGATCTGCACCATCACTTATAGAGGCAATGTTTTTTGGAAAACCGATAATCTCGTTTGATGTTGAAACAAATAGATATACTACGGAAGAAAAAGCATTGTTTTTTAAATCATCGCAAGAATTGCATAGAATAATTAATAATAGCAAAATGATTAGTACAGAAATAGGCGTACAGCTTGAGCAAATTGCAAACAAAAGATATACATGGGAATTAATCACTGATAGTTATAAAAGAATATTTAATGTGTAAATTTATTAGCAATGTTAATTGGTTTTTGCTTCCAATAATTTTAACATTGACGAGTTTTCATAACCCGATTTTTTCTCAACAAAATCAATATAATAATCATGAAGACTTTTGGATTAAATTTAATAATGATTCATTATATCTTTTCTCTTATTATGATAGTGAATTTAGTATTATAATTAATCCAGTTCTCATTGGTAATTATAGGATTTCTGAAGACAATACTATTTTTCACACAGGTAATGGTATTAATTTATACGGAAAAGCTTTTAAAAACATAAATTACAAATTTTTGTTTTATGATAATCATGAAAAATGGAATAGTCCGTTAAAATTTAGAAGGTTTTCAAGAGAAACAGGTATACATCAGGTTGTATTGGGTGATTATAGTGAATTAATAATCAATATGAACTATGAATGGAGTAATGGCAAAATTGCTGTTGGTAAAGATTATTTTTCTATTGGAAGTGGACATGATGGACAGCTTATTATGTCAAATAAAGCCCCTTCTTTTCCATTTATTAGCTTAGATTATCAACCGACAAAATGGTTAAAGTTTAAATATATACACGCTTGGTTAAATTCGGGGTTGGTTGATTCAAATACAATTAAATATACTGGAGCAATTGTTAAGTCTTATAGCAAAACTTATGATAGCAGAAAAAAATATTTAGCTCTTCATTATATAACTGTTTTGCCATGGAAAAACTTAGAAGTTACTTTAGGTGAATCAATGGTTTATAGTGATAATATTGAGTTGTTATATATTTTACCGATTAATTTTTATAGGTTGTCAGATCACTACTTATCTAATGGTGATAATGGTGATAATGCCCAAATATTCGGAGATATAAAATACTCAATTCCTCAGTATTCAAGCGAAATATACAGTACCCTATTTATTGATGAACTACAACTTGGTAAAGTGCTTTCAGGTGATAATGGCGGTACCAAGCATTTAGGTTTTACAATAGGGTTGCAAAAAAATAATATTCTTGTTAATAATAATAAGTTTTCTATTGAATATACAAGAATAAACCCATTTGTATATAATAATTTTAATCCGGCTCAAACCTATTATAGTTCTGGATATCAGTTGGGGCATTGGATTGGTAGTAACACAGAACAATTTCATGTTGAATATGAACAATTATTCTTTGATAAACTTTCTGCTAAAATAATGTATGATTACATTAGGAAAGGAAAAAAGGAGACTGTTGATGAACAATATACGCTTCCAAATCCACCATTTTTATATGGTACTAAAAGTATTTATGAAGCCTTTGAACTTCAATTAAAATATACACCTTTTCATCCATTGCAGTTCTTTTTGGAATATCAACATCTTTTCAAAAATACAAACCGATTTCAAACCGAATATGGTTATATTGACAAAAATTACTTAAATATTGGATTAAGTTTCGGTTTATACTGATGATATTTTTACTAATATTTCTTATAAGTTTTATATTAACAATATTTTCTACTCCGTATTTAATTGAATTATTAACTAAAAACGGGATAGTTGATATACCTAATAAGAGGAAAATACACAAAGGAACTATTCCTCGGATGGGTGGTTTAGTAATTTTTAGTGTATTCTCTATTGTATTGTTTAGTTTTTATGGTGATTTAAACAATATTAGGTTTGTAATAATTGGTTATCTGTTTATTGTTTTTTGTGGCATTGTTGATGACATGATTGGGCTTAAATGGTATGTTAAAGTGGTTCTTCAAACAATAAGTGTTATATTTTTAATGTCGTTTATTCTGCCTAAATATAATACTATGTTTATGTTTGGGGTTAACATTCCGTATGGTTTAAGTTTGCCAATTTTGTTTTTGTTTATGCTTGGTACTATCAATTCTATTAACCTTATGGATGGAATGGATGGTTTAGTTTCCGGATTTTCTCTGTTAGTTTTAATATTTATTAGTGCAGTTGCAAGCATTAGCAATAATTATTTTGTATTTATGGCTTCAATAATATTAGCCGGTTCTGTGTTAGGGTTTCTAAAATACAATGCATTTCCTGCCAGAATATTTTTAGGGGATACTGGGTCTTTATTTTTAGGTTTTTCGCTTGTATTTTTAACCCTTAGTTTAAGTATAAATAGTACAAATAAACACTTGGATTTAACATTCCCGATTTTTATATTGGCAGTTCCAATAATTGATACGTTAAAAGTTATTTTTCATCGTTTATTTGACAAAAAGAATCCTTTTTTACCGGATAACAATCACTTACATCACATTATTTTTCATAATAATGTAAAGCACAAAACAACAGTTTTTACAATTCAATTTATTTCATTAGCTTTTTTAACCTTGGCTATTTTCTATTACAAAGGGAACTCAGTTGTTATTACTTTAATTTTTTTTGTAATGGTTATTTTGTTACTCTCAGTGAAGAAAATATTAGCTACTGTTTCAGTATTTAATAAATTTAAGAATGATGCTAAAAGTAATTTTGTATTTCCAATAAGTTATAATAATATATATAAAAAATCATTTTTATATATATCTACATTTTTTATTTTATTATTATTTATTTTAGCTATTAATACTCATAATTCTTTTTCTGATTTAGAATTAAAGTTTTTATTAGGCTTTGGATTTGCAATTTTGGGAATGGCAATTTGGCATAATCGCAAGTCGCATATTATAAACGAAATTTATTTCTTTTTTAATGCAGCAATATTTTTTATACTAAATATTGTTGAAGTTAATAAAATTATTTTGCCTGTACATCTTTCTTTGTTGCAAGATAAAACTGTGTTTATGTTGTTTTTTGGGCTAATTTCGGTATTTATAATAACATTTTTACTTACAAAAGATCGGTTTTTACCAAAAGCAAAAATATTCCTTAATGGCTTGGATTTAACACTTATTGTTATTATCTCATTTTTATTTATTATAAAATCTACTTGGAGTTTTAAAGAAGCGGATTTTTTAAGTGAGAGTTTGTTCCTTGGATATGTCTGTTATTTATGGTTTAAAATTTTAAGTGTTCTATATCCAAAATCATCAAAATATATATTTTATTCTTCTTTTGTTTTTCCAATTTCAATGTTAGTGTTTTTTATAATAAATCAATGATATTTTCAAATTTTACTATTGCAAAAGCATTAAAATATTTGTATTTTTAAAATCTAAATTATTAGGGGCCTGTAGCTCAGTCGGTTAGAGCATCTGACTCATAATCAGAGGGTCCGCGGTTCGATTCCGTGCAGGCCCACAAAGCTGTAAGCAATTACAGCTTTTTTCGTTTTAAAAGGTGAAAGGCAGGGGAAAGGGAATGGGAAAAAGGTAAAAGGCTGAAGGGAAGAGGTATGAGGTAGTAGGTAAAAGAAGACAGGTTGACGGCAATAGGGCGAAGGAAAAAAATCAACATAGTTTACGTAATTGAAAAATATTCCTTATTTTTGGTAATCGTTTATTTGGAATAAATATGAATCCTTTCTTGAAGTTTAAGCAATCGGCTGATGATCAAAATCCAAATTCTTTAAGTGCTAATTTGCGTGCTAAACGTTTTGAAGTTTTTGTTAATAATCTTAATCCGGCAGGTAAAAAGATTTTAGATGTTGGAGGGACTCATGTTATTTGGGAAAATTCCGTTTCGAAAATAATGTTTCCGTGCTTAATATTACCTTTGGAGAGAAATCACCCAAGCACTTATACGTTGTAGCTGATGGCTGTATGTTGCCTTTCAAAGATAAAAGCTATGATATTGTTTTTTCTAATTCTGTAATAGAGCATGTGGGCAATTTAGAAAAACAAAAACAATTTGCAGATGAAGTACAGAGAGTAGGGAAATCATACTTTATCCAAACTCCTTATTAGCACTTTCCAATAGAACAACATTTTTTATTTCCATTCTTTCAGTATTTACCAAAATCACTTAAAATGTTTATAGGTCTCCGCTGGAAGTACTCGA
The DNA here is from genome assembly GCA_963663265.2 of Melioribacteraceae bacterium. Classification (GTDB taxonomy): domain Bacteria; phylum Bacteroidota; class Ignavibacteria; order Ignavibacteriales; family Melioribacteraceae; genus JAEXOD01. The sequence continues at coordinate 133,094 of CAXXXM010000002.1, read as the reverse complement.
CTGTAATTATTGGTGGAAAAGCCTTTGTTATCAGTAAGTAAAGCAAAAAAGCTATTTCCAAACTCCAAAATTGTTAAAGAGAAGTTTTTGGGATTTACGAAAAGCATCATGGTGATTGGTGATTGGTGATTTAAAGATTATTTTGCTATATTACTATTTTAAACCAAAAAGAATGGAGGAGTGATGCAATCTCATAAGGATTTAATGGTTTGGCAGAAAAGTATTGAATTTGTAAGTGAGATCTATAAAATAACTCAAAAATTTCCTTCCTCTGAAATATATGGTTTAACTAATCAAATTAGAAGATCAGCGGTTTCTATTCCTTCTAATATCGCTGAGGGAGCTGCACGAAGCCATTCAAAAGAGTTGGTTCAGTTTTTATATATTTCTCTTGGTTCAGCAAGTGAATTAGATACTCAATTATTGATTTCAAAAAATCTTGGTTTTATAAAACAAGAAGAATTTGAACAGTTGAATACAGAACTCAATTCAATTAGTAAAATGCTTGTTAAATTGATTAAATCAGTTAAAGAAAAAGTTTAATATAATTTTATAAAAGCAGTTATATTGTCAGTGATAAAATATTTTGCAACTAACAACAAATCACTGTTCGCTAATCATTAATTATCGGTTTGTGTTGTTCCAATTACTAATTACCATTTTTTACTGTTCACTACTTTGAGTTTTCCTGATCACTAACCACGAATTACTATTCACTATGTTTGTCTTCCAATCACGAATCACCAATTACCAATCACTTTTTTTAAAAATACGAAGTATTTTTTAAAAAAAACTTGCATATATATTCCACATTTATTATTTTAACAGTCTAAATTTTTGTTCTTAAAAAAGTTTTTGAAAAGAGAGAAAAAGTATTTGCACTTAGATTAAAAAAGTGTTATATTTGAGTCTCAATTTTTGCCGGGGTGGCGGAATTGGTAGACGCACAGGACTTAAAATCCTGTGGGTGGTCACACCCGTGCCGGTTCGAGTCCGGCCCTCGGTACTAAAAATTAATGAGCTAATTACTCTCGGGTTCTTAGCTCAGCTGGTTAGAGCGTCTGTTTGACGTACAGAAGGCCAGAGGTTCGAATCCTCTAGAACCCACATCAATCGGAGTACGCTCCGTTTTTTTTTAAATATGAGTGGATATGGAAACAATAAAAGTACAATTTCCGGATAATAGCGTAAAGGAATTTGAATGTGGGGTTTCAGCATATGATGTTGCTAAATCCATTTCGTCACGCCTTGCCGAAGAAGCTTTGGTTGCCAAAGTTAATGATAAAAAAGTAGATCTAAACCAACCTATAAATTCAGATAGCACAATTCAATTATTTACCTTTGATAGTCCTGAAGGAAAAGAAACTTATTGGCATTCAACTTCGCACTTAATGGCTCATGCTATTACTGCTTTATTTACTGAAGCAAAGTTTGGAGTTGGTCCTGCTATTGAAAATGGTTTTTATTATGATATAGATATTAACACTCCTTTAACTGAAGAAGACTTAGTTAAAATTGAAAACAAAATGATGGAACTTGCTAAAGAAGATCAATCATTTTGTCGTAAAGAATTAAGTAAAGCTGAAGCTACAAAATTCTTTACCGAAAAAGGAGATGAATATAAATTAGAACTTATTGAAGGTCTTGATGAAGTAAAAGATACTATAAGCATTTATCAAGAAGGTAACTTTACCGATTTATGTTTAGGACCTCATTTACCTTCAGCAGGTAAAATTAAGTTTGTTAAATTATTAAGCGTTTCAGGTTCTTACTGGCGTGGTGATGAAAAAAATAAACGCATGCAGCGTATTTATGGAATTTCATTTCCAAAGAAAAAAATGTTGGATGATTATTTAACATTTTTAGAAGAAGCTAAAAAACGTGATCATAGAAAATTAGGTAAACAATTAGACTTGTTCAGCATTCATGATGAAGCGGGAGCAGGTTTAGTATATTGGCATCCAAAGGGAGCACGCGTTCGCCACGAAATTGAATCTTTCTGGAAACAAGCTCACTTTGATAATGGATATGATATTGTTTATTCTCCACACATCGGTAAAAGCTGGTTGTGGGAAACAAGTGGACATCTTGTTACATATAATGAAAACATGTATGCTCCCATTAATATTGACGATCAAAACTATTATATAAAACCAATGAACTGTCCGTTCCACATTTTGATGTATCAATCTCAAAAACGTAGTTACAGAGATTTACCATTAAGATGGGCTGAATTAGGAACAGTTTATCGTTATGAAAAAAGTGGCGTATTACATGGTTTGTTACGTGTAAGAGGCTTTACGCAGGATGATGCTCACATATTCTGTACTCAAGAACAGATTGAAGATGAAATTATTGAAGTAATAAGATTTTCATTATACATGTGGCGTTCATTCGGTTTTGAAAATTTGAAATTTTATGTAGCTACACGTCCTGAAAAAGCAGTAGGTGAAGATAGCTTATGGGATAAAGCAACTAATTCTTTAATTAATGCTTTGAACCGTGAAAACTTGCCTTACGAAATGGATGAAGGTGGTGGAGCTTTTTACGGTCCTAAGATTGATATCAAAATTAAAGATGCTATCAACCGTGAATGGCAGATGAGCACAATACAGTTTGATTTTAATTTGCCTGAACGCTTTAAAATGAGCTACATTGGTGAAGATGGAAAAGAACATCAACCATTTATGGTTCACAGAGCATTATTAGGTTCGTTAGAAAGATTCTTTGGCGTATTATTAGAACATCATGGTGGTTCATTCCCAATATGGTTAGCTCCAATTCAGGTAGCAGTTGTTCCAATTTCACAAAATTACTTTGAATATGCAGAAAAAGTTGTTAAAGAGTTGGAAAAATCAAATATTCGTATTACTTTTGATAAACGAAATGAAAAAATTGGTTACAAAATACGTGATTGGGAAACTCAAAAGGTTCCTTACATGTTAGTATTAGGTGAAAAAGAAGCAACAAGCAATACAGTTTCAATCCGCAAGCATAAAGAAGGGGATAAAGGAGCTGTTACTTTAGAAGAATTTATTAAAGATATAAAATATCAGATAGAAAATAAGTTAAATAACAATTAGTGAGGTAGTAAATTAGTCAAATTAAATATCGCGTAAATCAGGAAATTAAAGCCCCTCAGATAAGATTAATTGACGCAGATGGTGGTCAATTAGGGGTTGTAACAGTTCGAGAAGCTTTAATGAAAGCTGAAGAAAGACAACTTGATTTGGTAGAAATTGCACCGCAGGCAGTTCCTCCTGTTTGTAAAATTATTGATTTTGGTAAGTTCACTTATGAACTTCAAAAGAAAGAAAAGTTACAAAAGAAGAAACAGCATGTTACTGTTTTAAAAGAGATTAGACTACATCCTAATACCGATACACACGATTTTCAATTTAAAGCTCGTCACGCAATTAACTTTTTAGAAGATGGTGACAAGGTTAAAGTTTCTGTTATTTTTAAAGGAAGAGAATTAGCTTATACTTCACATGGTGAAGAGCTATTAAAAGAATTTATAGAAGTAGTAAAAGATAATGCCAAAGTAGAGCAAGATATAAAGTTTGAAGGAAAAATAATGCACATAATACTTGCTCCGCAGAAAACTAAGAAGAAAAAATAGAGGATTATTAAATGCCAAAGATGAAAAGCAACAGAGGAGCAGCTAAAACCTTCAGGTTAACAGGCTCCGGCAAAGTAAAAAGAAATAAAGCATATAGTGCTCATATATTGACCAAAAAGACAAGAAAAAGAAAAAGAAATTTACGTCAATCTACATTAGTTAGCGAAGCTGATGCACGTAGAGTAAAAATAATGATTCAATAATCTTTAAAAGGAAACATTAATGCCTAGATCAAAAAACAAAGTAGCCTCCAAACAGAGAAGAAAAAAGCTACTTAAAATGGCGAAGGGCTATTGGGGCGCCCGTAGCAACGTACTCACCGTTGCCAAGCACCATGTAGACAAAGGTCTTCAACACGCTTATAGAGACCGTAAAACCAAAAAACGTATATACAGACAGCTATGGATTGTTAGAATTAACGCTGCTGCAAGAGATAACGGAACTACTTATTCAAAGTTAATTAACGCTTTAAATAAGAAAGGTTTAGAAATTAACCGTAAAGTTCTTGCTAATTTAGCTACTGAAAATCCAAAAGCTTTTGCAGATATAGTAAAATTTGTAATGAACTAATTTTTATTTACCCCTAAACTTTTTGTAATTTTTTTATTAAGTTTAGGGGTATATTTATTTTAAATATCTGTGAGATTAGAATGCGCGAAAGAATTACACAAGCCGAAAATGAATTTGATGGTGAAATAAAAAAAGTTAAAAACCTTAAAGAATTAGAAGAATTTCGAATTAAATACTTAAGCAGAAAAGGAATAATTTCTCAGCTTTTTGAAGATTTTAAGGAGGTAGCTCCTGAAGTTAAAAGAGAAGTTGGTAAATCATTAAATTTGCTTAAAAATAAAAGCAATCAGCAGTTTGAAGAACTAAAAACCTCTCTCGAAGCCACTCAGCAGGCAAGTGGTCCCAGTATCGATTTAACACTACCCGAATATAAAAAAGATTTTGGCTCAAAGCATATTTTAGTTCAAACTTTAGATGAAATTAAAACAATCTTCAAAAGTTTAGGCTTTTCTATTTATGAAGGTCCTGAATTGGAATCCGATCATAACAACTTTGAAATGTTAAATTTTCCTGCTGATCACCCTGCACGGGATATGCAAGATACATTCTTTATTAACGAAGATTTCCTATTACGTACGCACACTTCACCTGTTCAGGTTCGTTTAATGCAATCTAAAAAACCACCTTTGCGTGCAATAATGCCCGGTAAGGTGTATAGAAACGAAGCTTTAAGTGCAAAAAGCTATTGCTTATTCCATCAAGTTGAAGGTCTTTATGTTGATAAAGATGTTACTTTTACCGAACTTAAAGGAACTTTAGTATATTTTGCTAAACAATTATACGGTCAAGATTTAGTATATAGATTCCGTCCAAGCTTTTTCCCATTTACTGAACCAAGTGCCGAAATGGATATTTGGTGGCAGCCAAAAGGTAAAGAAGGGCGTTGGTTGGAAATTTTAGGATGTGGAATGGTAGATCCTAACGTATTAATTAATGTTGGTATCGATCCCGAAGAATATACCGGTTATGCTTTTGGTATGGGGGTTGAACGTATGGCATTAAGAAAATACGGAATTTCCGATATTAGAACTTTATTTGATAATGATCTTCGCTTTCTTAAGCAATTTTAATCAGGAGAAAGAAAATTGAAAGTATCGCTTAAATGGTTAAATGATTATATAGATATTAATAGCATTCCTGCTGCCGATATAGCAGAAAAACTTTCCAAATGCGGTTTGGAAGTTGAGGAAATGGTTGATAACGGCTCTAAATATAATAATATTGTTGTTGGATACGTTAAAGAAAGAAAAAAACACCCTAATGCAGACAAATTAAGCCTATGTATAGTTACAGATGGCACAGAAGATTATAACATTGTATGTGGTGCTCCAAATGTTGATGCAGGTCAAAAAGTTGCTTTTGCCAAATTAGGTGCTGTAATTCCTAATGGTGAATTTGTAATTAAAAAAGCAAAAATCCGTGGCGAAGAATCAATTGGAATGATTTGTGCCGAAGATGAACTTGGCTTAAGTGATGATCACTCCGGTATTATGGTTTTAGACCCAAATACTGAATTAGGTATTCCAATTGCTAAAGCATTGGGAATTGATGATGTTATTATTGAAATATCAATTACTCCAAATCGTTCAGATGCCTTAAGTCATTTTGGGGTTGCACGCGATTTAGCTGCTTTATACAACTTAGAATTCAAAATGCCTAAAGTAGAGCTTAATTCAAGCTCTAATAACGTTAATAATGCAGCTAAGGTTATTGTTGAAGATTTTGCAGCATGTCCTCGTTATGTTGCAAAAGTTGTTAAAGGGGTAGAAATTAAGGAATCACCGGAATGGTTAAAGTCAAAATTAACAGCAATTGGATTACGTCCAATTAATAATGTTGTTGATGTTACTAATTTCATTTTATACGAAATAGGTCAACCGCTACATTCATTTGACTTAGATATGTTAGCTGAAAACACAATAGTTGTTAAAAAAGCAGGGGATATTAAAAAGTTTGTTACTTTGGATTCAAAAGAACGCAACTTATTACCTGAAGACTTATTGATTTGCGATGCAGCTAAACCTGTTGCAATAGCAGGCGTAATGGGTGGCGAAAATTCAGAAGTTACTGTTAATACAAAAAACATTTTAATAGAAAGTGCATATTTTAATCCATCATCGGTAAGAAAAACAGCAAAAAAATTAGCATTATCAACTGATGCATCATATAGATTTGAAAGAGGTTGTAATCCAAATATTACAGTATATGCTGCTGAAAGGGCAGCTCAATTGATTCAACAGATTGCAGGTGGTGAAATTTTAGAAGGGACTATTGATGTTTATCCTAATGAGATTAAACCTAAAACTGCTTCATTGAGATACGAAAGAGTTGCAAAAATTTTAGGTTTTAAAGTTGAAAAAGAAACTGTTGATAATATCCTTTCTAAATTGGGATTTATTGTTTTAGAACATAATGAAACTGCAGTTACAGTTGAAATTCCTACTTTTAGACCGGATGTTGAAAGAGAAATAGATTTAATTGAAGAAGTTGGAAGAATTTACGGTTACGATAACATTCCAACAATTCAAAAAATTAGCGTAATTCTTGATGAAAGAGTAGATCAATCTGCTTATAACGATTCATTAAGAAGCTTTTTGTGTGGATATGGCTTTTACGAAATAGTAACAAATTCATTGCTAAACGAAGCAACTGCCAAAAAATTTGGCAATCCAATAAAAATGTTAAACCCACAAAGTTTTGAAATGTCTCATTTGAGAACTTCTTTGTTGCCCGGTGCGTTATTAACAGTAGCACGTAACTTAAAAGTTAGAGAAAAAAACTTAAAGCTTTATGAAGTAGGTCATGTTTTTGAAAGATTACATGAAAACGAAATAAAAGATTTTTCTGATTTTACAGAAACGGATAAAGTGAATTTAGTAATTACCGGAAAAAGTGAAGACTCAGTATGGTATGGAAAAGACAAAAATTATGATTTTTATGATTTAAAAGGTTATGTAAAATCAATTTTTGCAAAATATTCACTTGATAGTTTAAAAAATGATTCGTATTATTTTACCAACGAATTATTGTGGGAATACGGATTTAGATTAAAGAAAAATGATGTAGTATACGGAATTGGTGGAAAGATAAAGAAAGAGGTATTAAATCTATTTGAAATTGACCAAGACGTATATAATTTTGAAATTAACTTAGACTTTTTGAAACAAATTAAACAAAAAGAACGTTCTTTTAAAGAATTAATTAAATTTCCGTCGGTTTTCCGCGATTTTGCATTTGTAGTAGATAAAAATATTGAATATATTACAATTATAGAATCAATATTTAAAGGTAGTTCGAAACTTTTGAAAGATGTTAAGTTGTTTGATATATTTGAAAGCGAAAGTTTAGGCGAAAACAAACGAAGCTTAGCATTTCAGTTAGAGTATTATAATGAAGAAAGGACATTAACTGAAGAAGAAGTAGAAAAAGATTTTTGGAAAACAATTAATTATGTTAAATCAAATTTAAATGCTGAATTAAGAGGATAAATAAAATTGGCTGAACCGACCAAATACGATTCCTTTTTTGATGAGCTTTCTGCCTTAGAAAAGCAGGTATATTTTTTTAAGAGAAAGCATGATGAACTGAAGCAGTTTAAAGATGAAAATAAATCTAAATTGACTGAATTAGAAAAAGACAATATGATTCTAAAAAGTCGAGTAGACGAATTAGAGACAAAATTACAATCTGGTGATTACGTGAGCGGACAGTTTATGGGAGATTTGTTCAGTAATGTTGAAGAAAAGGGGAAACTGAAGAAAAAGATTGAAGATTTGATAAAAAAAGTGGACAACCACTTAAGTTCTTAAACAAAGTGACTGTACGATAGTTCAGGTTAAAAATGACTGAGAAAAAGAAGCTTCAAGTTAAAATATTTGATAAAGATTATTCTCTTCTTGTAGAAAATGAAGAAATAGCACTTGAATTAGCTAAATACGTTAATACAATAATGGATGATACTAAAAAAGATTTAGCAGATCAACCAAGAGAAACAATAGCGATAATTGCTGCATTGAATATAGCATATGATTTGTTCATTGAAAAGAATAAATATAGAGAGTTCAAGGTTCAAGCAATTGATAAAATAAAGAAAATTAAGCTTCTTCTCACAGAATCTAATAACACTCCTGAAACTTCGTAAAAATTTTGAACCGTACCACGCTATATTTTATAAGGAACTATTAAAATAATAAGATATGGGTTTTTGACTTACGGTATGTTTACAGGCTTAATCCCTAACGGGTTTGCTTTTAGCAACTAAGAAGTAAAAAGTACTGGGCAGATTCCCACATTGTTAAAAAACAGGTTCTTTTAGAAAATATTGGTGGTACGGCTAATATATAATGCTTTTATGGAGGAGAAAAATGGATCCTATTTTGGTGATGATAATACTTGTTTTTTCAATAGTATTATTCTTTTTTTTAGGTTGGTTTCTTAGTTCGAAAATAGGTATAAATAAAATTAAAAATGCTGAAGAAAGAGCTAAACAGATTATTGAAGATGGTGAAAAAGAAGCTAAAAACATAAAGAAAGAAAAATTACTTGAAGTAAAAGACGAGTGGTTAAAAAAGAAACAAGAATTTGATACTGAAATTAACCAAAGAAAACAAAAGTTAGCAAATTCTGAAAAAGTTGTTGAAAAACGAGAAGAAGCAGCAGAAAAGAAATTTGAAACTGCATCTCAAAAAGAGAAAGAAAATCAAAAAATTGAGAAAGAATTATTAGCTAAGAAAGAAGAATTAACTAAAAAACATACTGACTTAGATAAATTAATTTTAGACGAAAATGCTCGTTTAGAAAAAATTGCATCGTTAACTGCTGATGAAGCACGCAAAATGTTAATGGATAACATGGTTAACAAAGCAAAAACAGATGCTGCCCAACAGTTAAAAGACATACGCGATTATTACAAATTAGAAGCTAAAAAAGAAGCTCAAAAAATTGTTATCCAAGCAATTCAAAGAACTGCGGTTGATCATTCTGTTGAATCTACTGTTTCTGTTGTACAGATTCAAAACGATGAAATGAAAGGTAGAATTATTGGTAGAGAAGGGAGAAATATTCGTGCTTTTGAAGCGGCAACAGGTGTTGATGTTATTGTAGATGATACTCCTGAAGCTGTTATTCTTTCTGCATTTGACCAATTTAGACGTGAAATAGCAAGAATCTCATTAGAAAGATTAATTTCTGATGGAAGAATTCATCCGGCACGCATTGAAGAGATGGTTCAAAAAGTTCAAACTGAACTTGAAGAAGAAATTCAACGCGAAGGTGAAAATACATTAATTCAGCTTGGTTTACACGGAATGCATCCGGAATTAGTAAAACATGTTGGAAAAATGAAGTACCGTTCAAGCTACGGACAAAATCTATTACAGCATAGTATTGAAGTTGCTTACTTAACCGGTGTATTGGCAAGCGAAGTTGGTTTAGATCCAACAATAGCTAAAAAAGCAGGTTTATTGCACGATATTGGTAAAACACTTGATAAAGCTGTTGAAGGTCCTCACGCATTACTTGGTTACGAGTTAACTAAGAAATATAAGGAGCATCCAATAGTAATAAACGCAGTTGGAAGTCACCACGAAGATATTGAAATGGAGCATCCTATATCTGCATTAGTTCAAGCTGCTGATGCTATTAGCGGAGCACGCCCGGGAGCACGCAGGGAACCACTTGAAAGTTATGTTAAAAGATTAGAAAACCTTGAAACATTAGCTAAATCGTTTGAAGGTGTTGCTAAAACTTATGCTATTCAAGCCGGTAGAGAAATTCGTGTTGTTGTTGAACCTGATAAAATTGATGATGTTGTTGCTGATCAATTGGCTTATGACATTGCTCAAAAGATTCAAGAAGAGATGGAATATCCGGGACAAATTAAAGTTACAGTTATCAGAGAAGTTAGAAAGATTTCTTACGCAAAATAATATATATATTATAAATTAAAGGGTGGTTTTTATCACCCTTTTTTTATTTTAAATAACAAGTTAATTGAAAGTTCTAATTAATCAATTTATATGACATGGCATAACTTGTTATTATTTAATAATATAAAACGTTTAGTTAAAGTGTTATAATTATAAAAAGGGTTAAGATATGAAAAAAATACGCATAGGAATAACAGGTGGAATTGGCAGCGGAAAAAGTAAGTTTTGTGAGGTTGCTAAAAACTTGGGCTACAAAGTAATCTTAGCCGATGAAATTTCAAAAGACATTTTAGCTAATGATTCTAATGTAAAAAAGGAAATAATTGAAGTATTTGGAGCAAGTTCCTTTATTGACAATGCTCCCAATAAAAAGTATTTGGCGGAGCAGGTATTTTCTAATCCTGAACAATTATTAAAAATTAACAGTATTTTACATCCTCCCACGCTTAGTAGAATAAACAAATTGATGGATGAGCACTTAAAAACCGATGATTTAGTTTTTGTTGAATCTGCATTAATTTATGAAATCGAAATTGATGAAATGTTTGATTATGTTGTTTTAATTACTGCAACTGATGAAAACAAAATTAAACGGGTTTCAGAACGTAGTGGTTTGACTGCTGAAGAAATAAAAAAGCGTATTGATAATCAACTTACTGATGATGAAAAAAAAGGCTGGGCTGATTTTACATTAGAAAATAATGGAACTGAACAAGATTTTGCCAATAAATGTGGTTTTATAATTAATTTGCTTAAAAGTTTGTAAATTATTAATTTGCCATAAAAATAATCAGAGGGAATGATGAATGATGATTTATTGGTGATTAATGATGCTATTATTGAGTATAATTCATATGAGAGATTTTTAGGTTATTCGGTAGATATATTTCATCATGGGTTAAATGAGCGTAAAAAACTATATGCTTTAAGTATTAAAGCACTTGAATCGAAAACACAAAATGTTGTTAATAATTGGGTTTGTCAATGGAATAAAATGCAATATGGGTTGTCGAATTATACTTGGAAAGAAGAACAATGTTTGATTGCTAATGAAAAAACAATATATGCTAAAAGCAAAATTGACAACTTAGAAAAGTTATTAAAAAAATCTAAATTTATAGATTATCAAATTGATTGGGACTTAATGGCTAATTTAGCTGAATTTCCAGAAATAAATCCAGAAAGTTCTCTTGATAGTCAATTAAAAATATTAGTATATCCAATTAGACCAGATATAATTCCGTATTTAAGGAAACCAATGAAAGATGACATTGAATATAAAATTAATGAATCATTTTTCGATAAAATATTTCCTTTCCTAAAGGGGAAAAAAGTAAACAAGGCGGAACAATTATACTTAGATGATCTTCATCAATGGGAATCTAATAATACACTTATTGATGATCAGAACCAGTCAAATCTTACAAAATATGAAGAAGAATTGAGCGTTGTAAAAAAAGAAGAGAGTCTGATTTTGGCTAAGTTTCATGATGATATGGAAAGTTATAAGCAACGTTTGAGTGACTATAAGTGTAAACAAGAAGCTCATAGATTCTCTATTCAAAAATTTAAGAATGATTATTATAACGGGAATTCTGAAGCCATTATTAGTTATTGTGAGTTAGTATTAATTAATTCGGAATATCCATTTGATTTTTGTAAGGAACTATTTTTAGAATATAATCCATCGAACGGTTTATTAATTATTGAGTACCAATTACCTCAAATTGAAATGTTACCAAAAATAAAAGAAGTAAAATATTTTGCACTAAAGGATGACTTTAAAGAAACTTTCTTATCTGAGATACAAATTAGTAAAATATATGATGTTGTATTATATCAAATTGCTTTAAGATCTATTCGTGAAATATATGAAGCTGATACTATTTCTGCTATAAATATGGTTGTATTTAATGGTTGGGTAAGAGCAATTAATAAAGCAACAGGTAAAGAAGAGAATAATTGCATATTATCTATCCAAACTAATAAGAAGGAATTTTTAGAAATTGACTTAAGAAATGTTGATCCTAAGGTATGTTTTAAGAATTTAAAAGGGGTCGCAGCAAGTAAATTGTGTAATTTAACACCTATTCAACCGTTAATAAACATTAGTAAAGAAGATAAAAGATTTATAACAAATAATGAAGTTTTAGATAATGTAGACAACTCCCAGAATTTAGCCTCGATGAATTGGGAAGATTTTGAACACTTAATAAGAGAAATTTTTGAAAAGGAATTTAAATCATCTGGTGGGGAGGTTAAGATTACTCAAGCGAGTCGGGATGGAGGTGTAGATGCTGTTGCATTTGATCCTGATCCTATTCGAGGAGGTAAAATTGTTATTCAAGCAAAAAGATACACAAATACGGTTGGAGTATCGGCTGTTCGTGATTTATATGGTACATTGATGAATGAAGGTGCTACAAAAGGAATTTTAGTTACTACTGCTGATTATGGTTCAGATGCGTATGATTTTGCAAAAGGAAAACCAATAACATTGTTAAATGGAGCAAATTTGTTATTTTTGCTTGAAAAACATGGTTATCATGCAAGAATTGATATTAAGGAAGCAAAAAAGTTAATTAATGAACAAGTGTAAATAATCTAAAGTTTATATTACAATTTCAAAAGTAAGTTTAATCACTGAATTAGCCCCACTCACTCTGGAGTGGGGATTTGTTTGGGGATGTGTTTTTTTACAACCAGAGCCATTACGATGTAATGGCTTTGCTTTTAGCGTGCGATGGGTACACAAAAATGCAACCAAATTTATAATTACAACATTCCTCAACAGTAGTCACTCCTTATTTTTGAAAAAAGAGAAGGAGAGGGCTCGCTAGAGCCGGAGGATGAGTCTGCTAAACAACCGCAAATTTCAGTACGTTCATGTTCGACTTCATCCGAAGTCGTTGGGAATGTATGGGCTTAGTGGTTAACGACATGTGATTGCTCCGCAATCATTACGGCATGGAAGGTGTTTAATCCCAAAAATCATTTTAATCCCCCCAAATCCCCGTTCAGACAAAATAGCCCCACTCACTCTGGAGTGGGGATTTGTTTGGGGATGTGTTTTTTTACAACCAGAGCCATTACGATGTAATGGCTTTTTAATCCAATCACAAGTTCTAGGTTTTTAACCGGGAACCGGTGACATTTTTGTAGCATTCACAGAAAACAAACATACAAGAACCGGGCACCGGTGAAATAATGGGGGCAAATTTATTCAACCAAATTTGTAATTACGTATCATTATTACAGTCGTCACTCCTTCTTTTTTAAGAGAAGGAGGGGGCTCGCCAGAGCCGGAGGATGAGTTTGCTAAACAACCGCAAATTTCAGTACGTTCATGTTCGACTTCATCCGAAGTCGTTGGGAATGTATGGGCTTAGTGGTTAACGACATGTGATTGCTCCGCAATCATTACGGCATGGAAGGTGTTTAATCCCAAAAATCATTTTAATCCCCCCAAATCCCCGTTCAGACAAAATAGCCCCACTCACTCTGGAGTGGGATTTGTTTTGGGTTGCATTTTTTACAACCAGTGCCATTACGTTGTAATGGCTTTGCTTTTTGCGTTCAATGGGTACACAAAAATGCAACCAAATTTATAATAACAAATTATTATAACAGTAGTCACTCCTTCTTTTTGAAAAAAGAGAAGGAGGGGGCTTGCCAGAGCCGGAGGATGAGTTTGCTAAACAAACACCAAGAACATGTCGCTGGCTCCGCCAGCTTTTATTGCTTTTTATTTTGTGGTACTATTAACATTCCGAGGCTGTATCAAAAGTATGAGGATAGTTAATTATGAAGTATATAATGAATAATGCGATTTGTTAATAATGCTCACGTTTGCATGTTGACAAACTCATCCCCCAACCCCTTCTCTTAAAAATAGAAGGGGAATGTTAAGGCGTATCAGCATACAATATAAGGTGTTAAGATAATGTGTTGCAAATATTGTGCTTGTAAGCGAATTATCCCAGATTGGATATTGCCCCTCTTTCACATGCGAGAGCGGGGAATCGGTTACTTGGCGGCGTTTGCCAAGTCAAGGTGAGTGTGTTATATAAACTCAGAAATAATGGACTTTTGATACAGCCTCTTATTTATCTAAATATTAGCTCTTCTGTTTTTATAAGTGATTAATCCTTAATCCCCAAAATCTGTTTAATCCCTCAAAATCCTAGTTCAGACAATCAATCACGAATCAATAAATGTATGGAAATCGGAAAATAATGTCACCGGTTCCCGGTTTTTTGTTTTGTGGGGGTTCGATTTGCTACAATAATGTCACCGGTTCCCGGTTAACTACCAATATAATTTAACTGCAATTGTTAATGATTTTTATTAATAAAATAAATGTAAAACGATTTTTATTATTTTATAATCCCAAAAATCAATAAAATCCCCCCAAATCCCTGTTCAGACAGTTGGTTGCCAATTCCCAATTACCATTTACAATTCACCAATCATCAAGCTACTGGTTTTCGTCACGCGTTACTTGTTACTCGTCACTTTTTACCAATTCATCAAGTAGCAAGAACATAAAAAAAAACGGTCATAGAAAATCATGACCGTTAAAAAATATTTCCACAAACAATAATTACATGCAATTAAATATTATTTAACCTTAAAATAAAGGTTAAAAAGATTGATAACTTCTTCCTTAAACTTAAATACATCAATTTGTTCAGCTCCAACGATAATTAAAAATTTCTTGGTATCGTTTTGATAAGCAGCTAAGTCATACGATTCCGGAGTTCTGATATGTTCAAAGTCAGTATCCTCAGGAATTTCCGGAGCTTCAATAATAACAGTAAATGTTACTTTAAAAGCTAAAATATCTTTACAAAGCTTAAAGTTTGAATCGCGTGAAACTCTGCTGACAAAACGAGTAAGAACTTCACTTTGAGGGGCATTTTTAAGCCACTCGTGCAAATAACAAGCAGTACTAACAAAATTAAAAAAAGTATCTCCACTAACAACCATGTCGAGATGTTCATAATCTCTAACAAGTTTTTCGTAGAGGTTGCGCGGTGTCGTAAATTCATGTCTGAATATCATCTTCCACCTCTTATCTATTTGTTTATGTTAGCACCTTAATGATGCATTTATTCCAAATTCTTTTTAACCCATTCTTCCAAACCACCCGAAACTACTAATTCCTGGGCGGCCTTGCCTACGGGACTAATATAATACAATTTGTTATTAAAAGAAATTGTAGAATCTTTAAAATTAACATTTATTTTATTTTCTGATTTTATTGTCAGTTTATCATTTCCATAAATGGTTTTTAGATCGTTAACCAGTTCAGGGACTTCTAAAACCAAAAATCCATTGTTAAGGGCATTGCGTTTATAGGTTTCGCTTAACGACCCAGCAATAACTAAAGGAATTCCTTTATACTTTAGTGCGGTTGCGGCTTGTTCGCGTGAGCTGCCTGTACCAAAGTTATAACCACCAACTAAAATATCTCCTTTATTTACAATATTTCTAAATTCCGGATCGTAGTTTTCCATTACAACGCTTGCTTGTTCTGCCGGAGTAAAATCGTCGTTGTAAGTATATTTGCCCGGATAAATTCCATCGGTATTTAAATTATCTTGATAACAATAAATTAAGTTGCCTTCAACAAATTCAGGAAATCCATCAACAATTTTTACTTTTTCACTTTTTGCGGCCGAAACTTTTACTTCTTCAATTTTTGCTTTAATAGCAATATCGGAAAAATCGGTTGGAGCCGAAATATATCCGTTTAATGCACTTGCAGCAACAACAGCAGGGGAGGCTAAATAAGCAAGAGCAGTTGGGTCGCCCATTCGTCCTTTAAAGTTACGGTTGGTTGCAGAAATTCCAACTTCTCCGGCTTCAAGTAATCCAGTTCCTAACCCTATACAAGGTCCGCAGCCCGGAGGTAATTGAATTGCACCTGCATCTAACAATATTTGCCAATCACCACGTTTTTCAGATTCTGCTTGTACTTCATTAGACGCAGCCGAAACATAAAATTTCACATCATTGTTTATTTTTTTTCCACTTAATACTTTTGCAGCTTCGGCAATGTCATCAACTCTGCTGTTAACGCAAGATACTAAATATGCTTTATGAATTTTAATTCTTTCTTTTTCAATAACAGAAACTTTAGACATCTTTTTTACAGTATTAGGTCCCGAAACATAAGGTTGAATGGATGATAAATCAATATCAATTACTTTTGAATAATAAGCATCAACATCGCTTTTAAAAAATTCTAAATTATTTTCTAACTCTAATATTGTTTTATCATTTATTCTTGGGTGTACTCCATTTCCATCAACATCGGAGTTAACACCTGCAAGTCCTCTTTTTTCAATAACAACTTTTCTATTTTTTAACCAATTAATAGTAACTTCATCAATAGGGAATAATCCAACTAAAGCTCCCCATTCAGTAGTCATATTTGCAATAGTTAATCGTTGCTCAATAGAAAGATTTTTTACGCCATCACCAGAAAACTCAATTCCATAATTTAATACTTCGTCGTTGTTAAAATAACCACAAAGGGCAATAATTAAATCTTTTCCTGAAACACCTTCTTTAAGAGAGCCATTTAAATTTACTTTTGCAGTTGGTGGAATTTGCCACCAAGTTCTGCCGGTTGCCCAAATAGCTGCGGCATCAGTTCTTACAATAGGAGTACCCAAACAGCCCAACCCACCATACATATTAGAATGGCTATCGGAAGCTACTGCCATTTTACCGGGGAAAGCATAACCTTCTTCGCACATAATCTGGTGACCAATTCCTCGTCCGGCTGGGTAAAAGTCTGCTCCCATGTTTTTAGAAAACTCTTCAATTTTTTTGTATTTTTCTAAATTTTTTTCGCTTTTATCTTGAATGTTATGATCTAATGTATGAACAACTTGGCGAGGATTAGCCAGCTTTTTTGCACCAATACTTTTAAATTTAGGAATTACCGCACCGGTATTATCATGTGTCATAATATGAGCAGGTCTAATGGAAATAAAATCTCCACTATGAACAAATTGACCATCATCTAATCCAACAGCGTATTTTTGAGCAATTTTTTCAATCAAATTTTGTGACATAAAATCTCCTATAACTTAATAGTTACTTCAGGTCTAAAAGGGTCAAAACTTACAAAATCCGCATGATGAATAATAATAGATTCAACAGTACGTTTTCCCAAATCGCCTTCTTTTGAATGAGTTCCAATCATATGTAAAACTTCAGGAGGTAAATTAAATCTATCAGCAATTGCTATTCCGCTAAAAGGATGGCGGACTAATTTTCCTGCTTTAGATGTAGAAAGTTTTCCATCAATTATTTCGTATTCAATTAATTTACCCACATCAATTAATATTGCCCCTGCAATAAGCATGTCCATATCAATTTTAATTTCATCTCTAAAATTAGTCTGCATTATTTTTGCCATTTCAACAGCAAGTTGAACGCAGGTTCTTTTATGGTTCATAAATGAAACATTACAATCTTTAATTAATAATGAAAAGGGAATAACTTCTAAATCTTCAGGAGTTAACACACTATTTTCAATAGCATAAATCCAACAACTCAAAACTTTTTCTTTAAGTTCTTCGTTTTTAATCCAATTAATTTCGGGCCAAATCTTTAAAACTTTTTCTCTCATAATGCACTCTCAATATTTATGGATAAAAAAATCCCCGTAAACATACGGGGATTAATAAAATTTATAATTTAGCAATAATTGCATCAGTCATTTCTTGTGTTGTGCAGGCACCCTGTTCAAAAACACCGGGTCCGCCTTTAAGTTTTAGCATGTCGTAGGTTTTAACTTTTCCTTCTTCAATAACTTTAGAAATTGCAGATTTAATTCTTTCAGAATAACCATGTTCACCAATGTGATCAAGCATCATGCAAGCACTTAAAATCATTGCAATAGGGTTAACAATAGAAGGGTTAAGTGTTTCATATTTAGGAGCAGAGCCGTGTGTAGGTTCAAATACAGCAACATCTTTACCAATATTAGCACTACAAGCAAATCCTAATCCACCAACTAAACCAGCAAAACCATCACTAATAATATCTCCAAACATATTACCGGCAACAATTATTCCGTAGTTTTCAGGATTTTTAGTCAACCACATCATTTGAGCATCTATGTTAGTATCCCATAAATCAATACCAGGGTATTCTTTACTCATTAATTTCGCTTCTTTTAACATCATACCGCTTGTTTCGCGTATAACGTTCGGTTTTTCACACACGGTTAAATTTTTATAACCATATTGTTTTGCATATTCAAAACCTGCACGTAAAATCCTTTGACAAGCTGCACGTGAAAATATTCTTGTTGAAACTGCCAAGTCTTCGCCCGGAACATCTTTATAAAAAGCCATTTTAGCGTGAGTTTCCAATGCATCTCTAACAACTTTAGGAGGATTTGTCCATTCAACTCCACTATACAACCCTTCGGTATTTTGTCTAAAAATAACTGTATCTACCATAGGTTCTTCAATAACATCATTAAATCCTTTTCTAATAAAGTTAAGAGGATTTCCTTTAAATGATTGGCATGGGCGAATACAAATATCCAAATTAAAATGCTGCCTTAATGCTACAATTGGGCTATAATAAACATATCCCTTTCCTTGTAACTCAGGTGCCAATTCTTTTGCTGCGGCTTCTTTTGGTTTACTTGTAATTGCACCAAATAAACCAATTTTGTGTTCTTCTAACAAATCAATTGTGCGTTTAGGCAATGGGTCACCTTCAGTAATCCAAAAGTCCCAACCAATATCACCATGAACATAATTAGCTTTAAATCCAACTGCATCCAATACTCTTATTGCTTCAGGAGTAACTACTTTTCCTATTCCATCTCCAGGTAGGGAAACTATTGTTCTCATAGATCATTCCTTTTGTTGGTTAAAAAATGTTTGTTACAAAATATTGAGAGTTAATTTATTAAGCAAGCATAATCTTTTTAATAATTTAAATTATTTTGCTAAAATACTTTATTAAATTAATATTTACTCAAAAATAGTGCATAATTATTTGTAACATTAGTAAAATTAACTTGCTATTTTAAGAATAGGGAACTATTTTAATAAATGTTATCATTCACAAACATATATGAGGCACAAAATATGAGGAAATTTGGTTTACCGCTTTTATTAACCTACCTATTTGTTTTTTCTTTTAGCATATTTGCACAAGATTCGAGAGTGCAAAAAATACCGAGAGATAATAAATATGTAGTTGTATCTGAAAATCCATTAGGAGCTAAAGATACTGTTATTAATACTTACCCTTATGTACAAAGTTGGGAAGGAACATTTTTACCCACAGGTTGGACGCAATATAGTTCATCTTCAAGTTTATTTGAAAAGGTAACATCAGGCACAAATCCAACTTGTTCTCCACAAGATGGTGGTGCAATGGTGCGTTATAATTCTTATGATTTTTCAGTTGGTGCAAATTCAGTATTAACTTCTCCATCTCTTACTTTCGATGCTCAAAGTTACCAATTAAAATTCTGGATGTACAGAGATGCAAATGGTTTTTCAGATAAAATTGAAGTCTATTATTCAATTGATAGTCTTGCCAATGCTGAACTTTTGGGTACAATTCATAGAAACAAAACAAAAGAACCTGTTGTTGCAACTGCTGGATGGTATGAATATACATTCGCATTGCCTGCTACAACGTTAGGTTCAGGAAGACATATTTTTATAAAAGGAATAAGCGACTATGGTTATAACATATTTTTTGATAAATTAACTATTGAAGCAATTCCTACTGCAACAGTTGATTGGTGTAACCTACAATGGCCAACTACTCATACAATGGTTGCAGGAAATTCAGTAACTGTTTATGCACAAGCATGGATTAATGGCGTTACTTCAACTACCGGAGCTACTCCTGATTTGCAATGCTGGATTGGTTATAGTTCAACAGATACCGATCCTTCAACATGGACTAACTGGGTTGAAGCAACATTTAATGTTGATAATGGAAATAATGACGAATTTATGGCAAGTATTGGTGCTAATCTACCAATCGGAACTTATTATTATGCAAGCAAATTTGTATATCAAGGTGGACCGGAAAAGTTTGGTGGAAATGGAGGATTTTGGAATGCTACTACAGCACCATCAGGAGTATTAACAGTTACTCCGTTAGTACTTTCAAGTTTTCCTGTTTTTGAAGGATTTGAAGGGGATTCTTTCCCTCCGAGCGGATGGAAAGTTCAAGATTTAAATGCTGGTGTAACATGGGTTAGTGCGACTACTTCTGTTTATTCTGGCACTAAAAAAGCATATTATCCATATAGTTCAACACTTCCCGGTGATGATTATTTATATAGTGCAGGTTTAAATTTAGAAGCCGGAAAAAACTATTATGTTTCTTACTATTACAGAGCAGGATCTGTATCATATATTGAAAAAATGAGAGTAGTTTTAGATACTGATCAAGATGCTGCTGCTATTACGTCTGTTTTAGCACAACATGATACAATAATAAATACTTCTTATCTTCAAAATATAGTATACTTCACAGTTCCAACAAGTGGAGTTTATTTTATGGGCTTCCATTGTAATAGTGAAGCAGATATGTTATCTTTGAGTTTAGATGCCGTTGAAATAGGAATGGTATATGAACATGATTATGCAATTACTAATTTAGTACAAGTTGGTGCAGTACCTTCTCCATTCAAAGGGATGGAAGAAACAAAAGGTGCTTCTACTGAAATAAAAATTGATTTAAAAGATTTGCCTGTTGTAATCTCATCAACATCAAATGTTTATGAACCTTCATTTAGTTCTGATGACGCTTCTACTGGTTTAACAGCATACTATGGAGCAAATGCATTTACAGAAGGTTATACTCCATTAAACTTTTATGCAAAAGTAAAAAATATGGGAACTTTGTCAAATCCTTATACATTTAATTATGCATTTAATTCTGTACCGGGTACCCCAATTTCTCGTCCTGGTGTAGCATTTAATGAAGTTGATAGTTTAGGATTTACAGCAACTCCAACTGCACGTGGTACTTTTAGTACTGTTGTTGGTTTAGTATCTGATGGTGATACTATTGCAGTTGCAAACAATGGAGGTACATTATTCAATACTTTAGTTTATCCGGATCAACAAGTAAGAATTAAATATGATAATGGTGCAAATATTCCAAACACTTTTATTGGTTTTGGAGCAAATAACATATCATTAACAGCTGCTGTTAGATTTAATGCAACTGAAAACTTAAAATTAGCAAATATTGATGCATTCTATCGTACAGAAACAGATACTGATTCTATTACAGTAAAAGTATGGGCAGCAGGCACAGATAGTTTAGCACCCGGAACATTGATTTATCAAAAGAAATTTGCTGGCGAAAACTATCAATCAGTAAACGGAATGTATGTAACATTACCATTAGGAAACAATGCTCCTACTTTCTTAGAAGGAACTACTTTCTGGGTTGGTATTTCATTCTCATCAGCAGTTCAATACCCAATGGCTGCACATAATTCCGGTTTTACTACTGGACATAGCTTTATTGGTGAAGCCGATACAGCATGGTCTGCTTTAGTTGTTTCTTCTACAGAACGTGCTTGGATGTTACGTGTTGTAGGTATTCCTTATACTCCTCCTCAGTACAATACTGTATGGCAGAGAAGTAAAGCAGAAAATAATTTGCCAACATGGTTTTCAACTTCTCATTTTGAAAGAGGATTGGCTTATGGTTCAATTCCAGCAACAGGCAAAAATGTTGACCATTTGTTTGTTGTATCACGTAATGGTGGAACGTTTGTAAAAGTATTAAATGCTCTTACAGGTGAAGATGTTGGTGCTTTAGATGTTACCGGTATAAGTGGTGGTACTTACGCATTAAATGATATTGGTACAACAACAGATGGTAAAATAATTGCTGCTAACTTAATATTAAACAATACAACATCAGCATTTAAGATTTATATGTGGGATAATGAAGCCGCAGCTCCGGTTAATATAATTAGTTATACAGGTACGTTAGCTGCACGTTTTGGTGACAAAATAACAGTTACTGGTGATTATAGTGCCGGTACAGCTACTATCTATGCCGCTTCTGCAACAAGTGGTATTCAAAAAATATTAAAATGGACAATGTCAGGCGGTTCATTTGTTACAGAACCTACAATCATCAGTTTAAGTGATAACCAAACCGGTACACCTATAAGTGCTTCTGTTGGACCATTACCAAATGGTGATTTCTACTGGAAAGCTACCGGCTTTAAATTGAAAAAATATACAGCCGATGGTACTTTTATTGATACTTTATCAACTACTATTTTAGCTTCAGGTTCTAACGCTGTTAGATATCTTGGTGAAGTTGGCGAATATGAATTTGTTGCTGCATTCCAATATGGTTCCGGCAATGAAAATTGCAAAATAGTAAAATTACCTAAAACAGAGATTCATTCAGGAACAGTTTGGGAAGTAACTCCTTCATTAGGTTCAAACTCCAATACAAATGGAAGCGGTGATATTGCTATAAAAATAAATGGCGATGGTACTGCTTATATTTATGTATTATCAACAAATAACGGTATTGGTTGTTATGTAACAACAAGTTCTGTTCCGGTTGAATTAACATCTTTTGCAGCAATTGTTAGCGAAAGTGAAGTTACTTTAAGCTGGATTACAGCTACTGAAGTTAACAGTCAAGCTTATATAATTGAAAGAAAATCAAACAGTAACTGGGAAGCTATTGGTACGGTACAAGCTGCCGGTACATCAACAGAACCAAGAGAATATGTGTTTACCGATAAAGTAGGAAATGCCGGTAATTATTCTTACAGATTAAAAATGGTTGATTTTGATGGTACGTTTGAATATAGTAACATTGTTGAAGTTGAATTAGGCATTCCTGCTTCATTCCAATTATCACAAAACTATCCAAACCCATTTAACCCATCTACACGTATTAATTACAGCATACCAGTTGACAGTAAAGTATCTTTTGAATTGTATGATATTACAGGTCAAAAAGTTGCTACTTTATTAAATACTGAAGTTAAAGCTGGTTATTATACATTTGATTTATCTGCTAACAATTATAGATTAGCAAGTGGTGTTTATATTTATAGAATGACAGCAACATCTATGACAGATGGTAAGCATTTTGTAAATAGCAAAAAATTTGTATTATTGAAGTAATACACTTTCTAAAAAAAAAGCCGATGAGTAATCATCGGCTTTTTTTTTAGTTTATGTAAGTTTTATAAATTTTTTGCACATCTAAAACCAATCATACTATTTTTTCGGTTTTGAGCAAAACGATGTCGGTTTGTGATTCGTAAAAAATAACTATCGTTAAAATAAGAACCTCCCCTTAAAACCCTTTGATTTCCATTAACAGGACCTTTAGGATTATTTTCCGTTCTTTCATGGTAATATTCTTCATCATACCAATCGTTACACCATTCCCAAACGTTTCCTGATAAATCATAAATTCCCAATTCGTTAGGCTTCTTTAAACCAATTTTGCAAGTTGAATCACAATTTTTTGCATACCAGCCAATTTCGTCTATATTGTTACTTCCACTATAGATTGTTTTTTTTGAGTAAATTCCACCGTTTGCTGCATATTCCCATTCTGCTTCAGTAGGTAATCTTTTACCAACCCATTTTGAGTATCCAAGAGCTTCTTCCCAAGTTACATTTACTACCGGTAAGTCTTCATTGTAATCCCAATCAGGTTGAATTGGAAATTCTATCCCCACAGAACCACAATATAGATGATACTCTTTTACCGTAACAGGAAATTTATCTAACCAAAAACTGTTTACAAATACACTATGAATTGGCATCTCATCTGATTCTCCTTCCTGGCTACCCATATTAAACATACCGCCTTCCACAAAAATCATCCCTCTTCTTTCTTTTTCCGGTATACCGTTATTGTATAATGGTGCCATATAAAACCTCATAAATTATATATTAATTAATAAATTATTTTATAATTAAAATCAAGAGGGTAATATATTTTAATTGTTGATATAACTTCTAACTTTGTGATTTAACGCAAATTTGGCATTATTTACTGAACTTTTACAAATTTGGTTCGACTCAATAAGCAAGAATAAAACAGAGTTAGCATGAACTATTTAACATATAATTTAGAAAAAGAAGTAACTAATAGAGATTATTATTTAACCATTGAACTGTTTGTAAATAATTTGTTGTGTAATCTTTCTGATGATTTTATTGAATTATTAGCTGACTACAAAGATTTTCTAAATAAAAACAAAATTGAGAAAATCCGTTCTGATTATGAATATATTTATGATATTTTATTCTTAGGTGTAATTTACAAATTATATTATCCATATGCATTAAGAATAAATAGAATTAAGGCGATGCTTTTTTCCAATTTAATAAAGCTTAGAGCATATAATGGCTATACGAAAGAAATCAGCGATAAACTTAGGGGTATTTTAGCAACAATTTACTTGGTAGGCAAATCAAAAAGTTCTAATAATTTAAGTGCATTAAAAAGAATTGAGTTATTAA
The DNA here is from genome assembly GCA_963663265.2 of Melioribacteraceae bacterium. Classification (GTDB taxonomy): domain Bacteria; phylum Bacteroidota; class Ignavibacteria; order Ignavibacteriales; family Melioribacteraceae; genus JAEXOD01. The sequence goes on along the minus strand of CAXXXM010000002.1, from coordinate 108,435 downwards.
ATCTTTGGTTAGAATCTACTAATGAATTTAGAGAAGAAGTAAAAAGAACAAAATTAATTGCAGAATATTTAAATTCAAAAAATTCTAATGAACAATTTAGAATATTTTCAAAAATAATGATATTCAGTAAAGACTTTATTAAAGTTGCAAATGACGAACTTTCTGTATTTACCAAAAATGTTAATGGATTTATAAAGAAAAATATAAACTCTTACAAATGGAAAGAAGATTACTTATTTTGTGGAAGAAAAGAGGTTGAGTATCACTTAAGTATGACAGGTGCAGAGTTACTAAATAGGGCTTTTAAGGAAAAATATCTTAAAACAAGTAAAAAGGCGTTGTTACTGCCGGCTTGTATGCGAGAAAAAACTGCTGAAAAATGTAAAGCAATAAAAAAGGATTTGGATTTAGTTTGTACAGGATGTTCTGCAACATGTAGAATAAACAAAATAAAAAGTAGTATAAAAAAGCTTAACTGCGAAACTTATATTATTCCACATTCTTCAAATTTTACACAATGGTTAAAAAAATGGGCAAACACAACAGAAGTTGGCGTAATTGGTGTTGCTTGTCCGCTTAATTTGATGCAAGGGGGATTAGAGCTTAAAGCACTTGAAATTCCATCACAATGCATTTTATTAGATTATTGCGGGTGTACAAATCACTGGTCGAGTTCAGGATTTCCGACAAGTATTAATGAAGAACAGCTTCTCAAAGTAATTCGGCAAAATTAATTATAAAATTATTTACAATTTAAATTTAATTATATAAAAAATTTATTTATTTTGTAAATTGATTTAATTAATTGGTTCTATTAGTGGATGGAGTTGCAATTGAAAAATACATTTAAATTTGATGAAAGTACACTTCAAGAAATCAACGAATTTGATATTAATTCAGTTAGGCAAAAGATCCTGAATATGGAATCGCTTGATAACAGAGTAGAATACATAAACAGTCTTCTTGAAAAAGTGAGTGAGTGTATTTACGAAATAAGTGTTGATATTGAAGACTTTTTTTCTGATGACAATAGCAACAACGAGGAAACCCAAAGAAGTTTATCTGTTGCAAATTATAAGCAGCTTCTGTTAAGAAATGCCAGATATGCTTTGATGGAGGAGTTGATTATTTGGAAAAATGAAATAATTAACACTTTGAAAAAAGAAATTGAAAATCTAAAAAGAGGGTAATTCAATAAAAATTCTAATCCAATCTTAATATTATTACAAATATAAAAATTATTGTAAAGTTAAGTAATAATACAATAGTTTTATTTGCTGCCTTATCAATACTATAAGTATGATTGTAACAAATTTATTGATAAGACAGCCAAATAAATGTTTTTTATTTTAGTAATGTCATCATTTTTGCAATATTATAAGTAGAACCGGAAACTGTTTGTGCAGTTAAGTGATAAACATAATTACCGCTTGCAAGGTTTTTTCCATTAAATAACTTTTTATGCGTTCCTACTTCAAAATTATCATCAACAATCGTTAAAATTTTATTTCCCAAAATATCATAAATTATTAGACTAACATGAGCTTTTTCCGGCAGCGAAAATTGCAAAGTTGTTGAGGGATTAAAAGGATTTGGATAATTTTGGAATAAGTTAAAAGTTGTTGGTAAAGAATTGTTCTCAACATTAATTGAATTTGAATATTCAAAATTACCATCAATATCTATTTGTTTTAGTCTATAAATGTAAGAACCGGTAGAAACAGAACAATCAGTAAAACTATACTCCCTTACAGTTTGGCTATTACCTGCTGCTTGTATAAAGCCAATAGTTTCATATATGGGTTTAGTTAACTGTTTATTGTTTTGTGTTTTTGCTCTTTCAATTTCAAATTTATAACTATTAATTTCTGTTGCGGTTTTCCAAGTTAAAGTAACCTGATTGTTTAGTATAACAGCATCGAATGAGATTAATTCAACCGGGAGAGGATTTGCAGAAGTAGAGCCAATTCCAAATTCAGAAAAAGAAGTTAATCCTATTCTATGGACTGTTGGACAACCATTTGAGCCTGTGCATGCTGCATGAGAACCTGCAACATCCCAATTGCTCCACTCATCATCTCGTCTTAACAAATGTAGGGCTGTGTAGTCGGTTATTCCTGTAAAACCGTCACCGGTTAAATCCATATCATAAGTTCCTCCCGCTAAGCCATTCCAATTAAAAACTTCCCAATATCCTTGTATCCCAATATTTTGTATCGATTCACCTCCATCGTTCAAAGGGAGACCGGCAGTTCCCGGATTTGAAGAAACAAATCTTGCACCTATGTTCCCTCCGGTAGTTGGAGCAGCCGTAAAACTAATATTGACTGGTCGATAGTTTGTAGCAGTCCCTACTGGAAATACGACGTTTTCTACTGTAGATGCAGCAAACCATCTTGAGAAAGTGCCAATTATTGAACCCGTTGTTCTGTTTAGAGTACCTAAAGATGAAGTGCTGGTACCTAAAACTAATTGATTAATATCTGTAAAAATATTCCCTGAATTTAAGTACAAAGTTCCTGCAACAGAAACACTTGCGGAAAGTGTTAATCCATTTGAATTATCGAGTGTAAGGTCATTTACTTGATTGGGGAGACCACTCCCTGTAATTTGAGCAGCAGTACCATTATAAATATAATTAGCTGAATTTGAATAAGTTCTGGTTCCTGAACTTTGAATATTCCCTGAACTTCCGCTTTGAGTAATTCCATCAGGAGACCCAATTTTTAAAGTTGCTCCTGAACCATTAGTAAAATTCCCCGATCCTGAAAAAATATTTGTACCACAATCGAGAATTCCATTATTTGTAAAAGTAGCTGCATTAGTAGAAAAATTTCTGCCATTTTTTAATGTGAATTTTCCGGTTGAACTATTTGTAGCAAAGTTTGCTAAAGCATTATTGCTGCTTTCATCCAAAATTTGAGAAGATGCCCCGCCTAAAATTATTTCGGTATTGTTAGTTGTGATATTTGCCCCACGGAATTCAAGAGTTCCTATAATATCAAGAATACTTCCACTATTTATGTTTAAATAAGTGCCAGTAGCAATCATCGAAAAAAGTTTTCCTTCGCTTACTTCAATACTGCCATAATTATTTATTCCAGCATTTGAAACCAAAACTATATCTCCAGAAGTAGCAGCAATTGAACCATGATTATTTATAAATCCTCTTGAAATTGTTGTAACACCGCTTGTTGTAGTTTTATTGATTGTGCCGTAATTGTTGATTCTGCCAGTATAACCATAGTAATTATACTGATCTAATGTTTGATCACATTGAATCTCAAAAATCCCACTACTTTCGTTATAAAGTTCTCCATAATTGGTTGGATTAAAACCGCCATCCTGCCATTTAATGGTCCCGTAATTGTAAATTTTAGAATTATTTAAGGACTTAGTTGCAGAACCGGTTAATAGTAATTCAACTCCTTCAGGGATTGTTAAAGCTCCGGATATTGTACCGCCGCTCCAATTCATTGAACCCTTTACTGTCCCTTTATTTGTCCCTCCACCAAGTTCTCCTCCTGAAAGCTGAACATCAATATTAGTATCAAATATTGCCCCGGTTGTATTACCGGCAAAATTTAGAGATCCTGTTGTTATTTGTACTGTGCCGGTTCCATTAATTAATGCATTATCTGCAAGATGTTGAGCTCCGTTTCCTCTAAATATTAATGTTGTTCCCATACTAAGGGTAAAAGTACCTGTATGTCCCGGACTATTGTTATATGAATAGACATCTAACGTTCCACTTTGAATGAGTGCAGTTCCATAGTTGAAAAAGAATAACTTTTCAAGAAGAGCTGTTCCACTGCCTGCACTTTTTTTTATTGTACCGTAGTTATAAACTCTGAAACCATAATTATAAAAACCACTCACACCACTAGTATAGATTTTTCCATCAAGAGCAATATCAATTACTCCAGTAGATAGATTATGCAATTCAGCATTTTCAATTCCGTGAAGAAAACCGGTTCCATCAGGTAGGGTGATAGTACCGCTATTTTTAATAATACCTGCATACATCCATTTTTGTGAAGTACCTGTTAAACTCATTTCTCCAGATGTGCTGATATTGATATCTTTATTAGAGATACCAGCATAAGAAGACCAGTCACTAAAAGTACTATAATACCATTCAAAGGTCCCGTTAATTATCACTTTCCCGGTTCCATGTAATGATCCACCCAAGCTTAACTTGCCATTAACAACAAAGTCGTCTCCGGTTCCATCATTTACAGTTATACTTGTTCCATCGGGAATTACTAATTCGGCACTTGATTCTACAATAACTTGATCAAGTATAATATAAGTAGAATTTGGTAAGGTTATTGTGTGTCCGCTTCTAATTGTAATACTTTCGGAACTACTTGTAGGTGAAACTGAAGGAGTAATCCATGATGTGCCGTTAAAGTACTCCCAAACATTTAGTTGTGTCCAATTACCACTATCTACTGTTCTGTAATCACCTGTAGATTGTCCGAAGATTAAAGTCATATCAAGAAAAAGAATAAAAAGAATACTTTTGGTTGTTTTCATTGTTCACCTAACTGTATTAATTTTATCTGGAAATTAGTATAATACTATAAAATCCTTTTTTCAAGTATATTCTATAAATTTTAAAGAGAAATTAAAAATAATTGCAATTAACTGGATGTTAAAGCGTTGTTTTTAGTGTTTTTACGAGAAAAATAATGAGGGAAGTTATCTATATTTAAACTGGTTAATTCAGAAAGTTTATGGAGATGGTGAATAATTGCTTTGTATATAGGGGAATAAATAGCTGCCAACTTATAATTGGCAGCTTAAGAGTTATATTAATACCCATCGTGTCCTAAAACAACTTTCCCTTTAAATACTCTATAAATATAAATTGTATATCCAATAACTATCGGCATTCCAATAAGAGCCATAATCAACATTACCATCAAAGTGTTTTGTGATGATGAAGCATTATAAATAGTCAAGCTGAAGTTTTCCAAATCAATGCTTGATGGTGCCAAACGAGGGAATAATGAAATTGCTGAGTTTAATAACATCATGGCAATCATTACTGAAGAAGCGATAAATGTAAGTCCGCTTTTTTTTGCTTTCAAACCAATAGGAATATATACTATCGAAATAACTAAAACTAAAGTTAAAATGTAGAATAGTGGATTAGAAAAAGATTTTTCGAATAAATAAGGTAAACTTACAAAAGCGTATATTGTAGCTAAAATATATAAAACAACAAAAGGGTAATATGTTTTAGAAGCATATGAAAACATTTTTTCTCTTTGCTCGTTATCGGCTTTCATTGTCATATAAATCGCACCATGCATAACGAACATTATTAGTCCCACTAATCCAACTAACAACGAAAACGGATTCAATAAAGCGAAAAAGTTTCCTGTATATTCCATATTATCTGCTATTGGTAATCCATGTAATACATTTCCAAAAGCAACACCATATAACAAGCCGGGTAAAAAGCTTCCAAAAATAAAAGCCGAGTCCCATATTTTTTTCATTTTATCATCGTCAGAATGCTTTCTGAATTCAAAAGAAACGGCACGTGCTATTAAACCAAAAAGGACTAAAATAAAAGCCAAATAAAAGCCACTAAATACAGTAGCGTAAACAGCAGGGAATGCAGCAAATAATGCACCGCCACCGGTTAATAACCAAACTTCGTTTCCATCCCAAACAGGACCAATAGCATTTAAGTTTGTTCTTTTTTCTTTATCATTTTTGGCAAAAAAATGGAGTACTCCAACTCCTAAATCAAAGCCATCAAGTATAGCGTATCCAATAACTAATACACCTACTAAAAGGAACCATATTGTGTTTAAATCAATCATGCTGCAACCTCCTTAGATTTTATATAATTTGGTCCTCTATCAATTTCTTTCTTTAGGAAGTAAATTAAAAATGCCAATAAAAACGCATCAATTATTGCAAATAAAATAATTGAAAACAATACTTCGCCGGCAGAAACATTAAAGGATATTGCATCATTTGTTTTCATTAAATGCCAAACTATCCAAGGTTGTCTGCCAACTTCAGCCGCAATCCATCCTAATTGACATGCAATTAAAGGAAGAGGGATTGACCAAACTAAAATTTTAAGATATTTTGGACTATCCAACAATGTTTTTTTCTTGATTTTATAAACACCAATTCCCATAATTAAAATAAAATACATTCCTAAAGCAACCATGTTGTGGTAAGAAACAAATGTAATAAATAATGGAGGAATGTTTTCTTTAGGAAATTCATTTATCCCTTTTATTGTTGCATTAACATCACCAAAAGCAAGCCAACTTAAAATACCCGGTATTTCAATTTTGGCTTTTAGTTCAGGTGGAGTAGTAGTTGGAAAAGCAAATAAAACAACCGGTGCACCGTCTTGTGTAGTGTATAGTCCTTGAATAGCAGCAAATTTTTCCGGTTGAGTTTGAGCTACTTGTCGTCCATGTTCGTGACCAAATGGAAATACTTCTAATAACGAAACAATTAATCCAAAAATGATTGAAATAACCAATGATTTTTTCATTAATTCTACATCTTTTTTCTTTAGAATTAGATAAGCCGAAATTCCAGCCATAAAGAATGCCCCAGAAATTAAAGCTGCATCAACAGTATGGAAATATCTAATTAAAGAACTTGGGTTAAAAACAGCCCCCCAAAAGTCAACTAATTCAGCCCTAACATTTTTTAGAACCAAATTATCTAAAGTTAATAATGTTTCTTTGGAAATTATTTCTCCAGTTTTTGTGTTTTTTAATATAAAGCCAGTAGGAGTTTGCTGCCAAGAATTTGCAACAATTATCCAGAAAGCAGAAAGAGTTGCACCAAAAGCAACCATTAATGATGAAAACCAATGAACCCCTTTAGATACTTTGTTTCTACCAAATAAAAATAAACCTAAAAATGTAGATTCTAAGAAAAATGCAAATATACCTTCTGCGGCTAAAGGAGCCCCGAAAATATCACCTACAAATTTAGAATATTCAGCCCAGTTAGTACCAAACTGAAATTCCATAACTATACCTGTTGCAACCCCAACTCCAAATACAAGCCCAAATAATTTTCCAAAAAATTTGCCAAGTTTAACGTAAGCTTCTTCCTTTCTTCTCCAGCCAAGTGTTTCAATTATAAAAATTAACCACGCCAATCCAATTGAAATAGGGGGGAAGAGAAAATGGAATCCTACTGTCATAGCAAACTGAATACGGCCCAATAGTACAGGATCTAACATCTTTTTTCTCCTAATTAGTTTTACTAATTTGTGAATTATTAACTTTGCACATATTTAATTTATTATTTTTTACTAAATCTTCTAAAGAATTTCTATTTAGTATTTTTCTTACCTCAATTTGTGCTTCACTCCAAACAGCATGTACAGCACACCATTTTGTTCTATGGCAAAAATCTGGCTCAAAAAAACACTTGTTGAAAAATAGTTTCCCATCTATAGCTTCAATTATTTGTAATAACGAAATATTTTTTGCCGGTCTTGATAACTTTATTCCTCCGTTAATTCCTCTAAATGATTCAATTAATCCAGCTTTTGTGAGTGTTGATAAAATCTTTCTTAAAAATGGTTTTGGTATATCACCTTCCTCTGCTATTGCTGCTGTTTGACTTAACGAGCCAAACTGCTTTGTTGCCAAAAAAAGCATCGCTCTAATGGCGTATTCACCTGCAATAGTAATCTGCATAAATATTTCCATTTTTTTTGCAATATAATAAAATATTTTCGAAAGTGGATAAAAATTATCTACTTTAGAAAATATTTTTTATTTTAATTAATTGAACATTTTTTATTATATTTAATTAAATAAACTGTTAGAAAACATTTGTTTTCAATTTATTAAGGGGGATTCAATCCGTGCCAATGAAAATAGCGAATTCTAATGACAAAAATAAGAAGATTAATGGTTTGCTTATTTTTGTTGCATCTATTATTTGTGTTTTTATTATTTATACAGGCATTTCATATTATTATAATTATTATTCTTTTATAAAACTCGAAACAAAAGCCAAGCTTAATTCTTCTTTAAGCCTTAGCGTAAAAGAATTCGAAATATATAAACAAGAACATTTTAATATAGTTAAACGAATAAGAAACAACGAGAAGCTTTATGCTAATCTCAGTTTTTATCTCAAAAATCGTAATAAAACCTCTGATTATATAATCAGCAAGTATTTAAAAAATATAGTTGACGTTTTCAAAATCCATAGATTAATAGTATTTGATTCAAATTATATTCCATTAAAAACAATACCGGAAAGAGTTGACCCTAATTACGATGAAGCTATTGAAAAGCAAGTGAAATCTTCTGTGCGTGCAAAATCTTTTTTTTGGAAAGATTTGTATTATGATAGTTCAGAGAAAAAATCATTGTTTTTATTAACTTTGCCTGTTTTTGAAAATGCCCGGGAGGGCAAGTATTTAGGTATTATTTGTATAATGCTCGATCCTGAAACATCATTATTTCCCAACATGTTGAACTTGAATTTTCCTACTGAAACAGGCGAAATATACCTTCTTAAAAATAAAAATACACATCTAAATAATACTAAAAATATAAATAATCTTGGTCATTTTGATAAAACGGATTACTCAAAAAAGAAACTCTGTTATCAACATGACACAAAAAAACTAAAAGGGATAGGGCTTGAAAAAGAATTTGATGATATTGAGGAGCTGAAAAACTTAATTTCTACTGATGAAATTATTACATTATTTGAGCGGACTGATGAAAGTGGTGTAAAATATTATGCAGTACTAAGAGCAATTCCAAAAAGTAGTTATTATCTTTTAGCAAGAATTGATGTATCAGAAGTATATGGTGATTTTTACACTAAAATTTATTATTTGCTTTTTCTTTCTGTTTTATCAATTGTTGGTTTATTCTTTTTTGTAAAAAATATTTATGATTCCAAAAATGTTCATCATTTAAATACTAAACTTTCAAACTATAACGAGCTTGTTGTTAACGAGGAAAGGCTAAAGCGTACAGAAATAATTGCCGGTTCCGGTAATTGGGAATTAGACCTTCGTACAAAAAGTGTTTGTGCATCTGAAGGTGCAATAAAAATCTATGGTACTGATAAAACTAAATTAACACTTGATGAAATTCAAGAATTCCCTCTAAAAGAATTTCGTGCTTCATTGGATGCAGCTTTAATAAATTTAATAACTCATAATTTCCCATACGATATTGATTTTAAGATTAAGAGAAAAAATGATGGGAAAATTTTAGATGTTCACTCTACTGCTCGCTATGATAAAGAACTTCATAAAGTATATGGCGTAATTAGAGATGTAACAGAGAGCAATAAAATTAAAAATCTTTTACAAAAAACTGAGGAAAGATTAAGGTTAGCATTGGATGCAAGTACTGATGGAGTTTGGGATTGGGATTTTGAGAAAGATGAAATTTATTGGAGTGCTCAAGCTTATACTATGCTTGGATATGGCGTTAATGAATTTAAGGTAAATAGCGAAAAATTAAAAGAGTTAATCTTTAGTGATGATCTTGTTAAGTTTAAAAATCAAATTCGAACTTCATCCAACATTTCAGACTCTTTAATCTCTGTTGAAGCACGAGTGAAAAATTCATATGGTGATTATACATGGATACTGATAAAGGGGAAAAAAATATTTAAGAATGATATAGATAGTATACTGAGAATAATTGGAACTATTTCTAATATTCATGAACGGAAAATTGCTGAACTTGAATTAAAAAAAATTGAATGGATGCTTTCTAAAAAAGGATATGAAGAGGACAAATTAGATAAAGTATTTTATATTAATACTGAGTTTTTTGACTCTAATGAGAAAGTTTTACAAAATAATATTAATATTGAGATATTAAAAGGAATTATAGATGATTATTTAGGGTTAACAAGTTCTGCTTCGTCAGTTTTTGAACATGATGGAAGTTGGGGTTTTGGTGTATTTATTTCTGATTGGTGCAGATTTTTAGTAAAAAAATCCTTTGAACTTACCGGTGCAAAAGACTACGAAGAAGCAGCAAACTCAGGAAAATGGCTTTGTTATGAATCATGCTATAAACATTCTTGCAAAAATTCTATTCAAAACAATGGTATTATGGATATTCGCTGCAATGGAGGGATTAAAGTTTTTTCTGTCCCAATTCTTTCTGAAGAAAAAATAATTGGCAGCATCAATCTTACTTATTCTGATCCTCCAAAGGATAAGCAGGAGTTGGCGAGAATAGCAGGGTTATATTCTGTTAGTATTGAAGAATTGCAAGAAATTTCAGACAGATGCCTTTCAAGGCCTGATTTTATTATTAATTATGCAAAAGAAAGAGTTAAATCTGCTGCCAAATTAATTGCTACATTAGTGGAGAAACAAATTACAGAAAGGAATCTGTTAGAAAATCAGGAAAAGTATAAAAGTTTTCTTGAAAGTTCAGATTCTGTTTTAGTTTTATGTAGTTATGAGGGGAATATACTTTTTTCAAATTCCATTGCTGCAAACTATTTAAACTTGGACAAAAAGTCAATTGTTGGGGTTAATATTAAGGATATTTTTCCGGAAGAGATAGCATTTAAAAATCTTAATAATATTCAACGCGTGATATCTACCGGCGAAGGAATTGTGGAAGAATCTGAATCATTAATTAATAATCAAAAAATATGGTTTAGAACGAGTTGTCAACCTGTTAGAAATTCAGAAGGTGTTGTTTATGCTGCTTTGATAAATGCTGATGATATTACAGATTCATATAAAATACAGAGTGAACTAAAAGATAGTGAGGAAAGATTTAGGCAGTTTATGAATTATTTTCCTGCCGGTGTTTTTATTAAAGATCAATTGAGTAAGGTTATTTATGCAAATCATTATTTCGAAAATGAATTAGATGCAGCGGCTTGGTATGGGAAAAATCCAATCGAGATTTTTGGAGAAGCGATTGGAAAAGAAATGATTGAAAATGATATAAATGCACTAAAATCGGGATATGTTAAAGTTGATGAATTTGTCCCTCATAAAGATGGTAAAATACATTTTTATGAAACTCATAAATTTGCAATAAAAATTGAAAACAAGGGGGATTTGATTGGTGGAATTTCTATTGATGTTACTGATACAAAAAACTCAGAAATAAAATTGAAAGATATCCAAGCAAGGCAAGATGCAATACTTGCATCAGTACCCGATTTAATTGTTGAAGTTGATTTAGGAAAAACTTTTACTTGGGCAAATAAAGCAGCCTTGGAATTCTTTGGCAAAAGTATTGTTGGCGAACCTGTAACTCATTATTCTTTTGATGGGAATAATATATTTGATACTTCTTTTATTGAAGAATCATCTTTTAATGATCTATATTATTTGGAAAATAAACATGTAAGGAATGATGGTAAAGTATGTTTGTTGGGCTGGTGGTGTAAGGTTCTTAAAAATGATGATGATATTGAAGTCGGCTTTATTGCTACCGGAAGAGATATTACTGATAGTAAAAAAGCTGAAAAAGAGATTGTTGAGTTAAATAGAATGTTAGATCAAAAAGTTTTAGAAAGAACTAACGAACTTGAAATTGCTAATAAAGAGCTTCATGCTTTCACTTATTCTGTTTCACATGATTTGCGATCTCCTTTACGAGCAATTGATGGATTTTCGAGTATTTTAGTTGATGAATATAAAGATTCTTTAGATAAAGAAGGTCTTAGGTTTTTAGAAGTTATACGCCAAAATGCAAAAAAGATGGATTGTCTTATTACTGATCTGCTTGCTCTTTCAAGGGTGACACAATCGAGTATTACAAAACAAGAAATTAGTATGACTGAATTTGTAACCGAAATTTTTAATGAAACCGTTCCCGATGATACAAAATCAAAATTCAAAGTATTTATTGGAAATTTAGTAAATGCAAATGCTGATCCGGCATTTTTAAAACAAGTATGGGTTAATTTGATAAACAATTCAATTAAATATACACTCCCTAAAGGAGATAGAAGTATTGAAATTGGTTGTTATCAAGAACCTAATCAAATTGTTTATTTTATTAAAGATTCTGGAGTAGGGTTTAACCAGGAGTATTCTCATAAGCTGTTTGGTGTTTTCCAGAGATTGCATAAAATTGAAGAATTTGAAGGAACAGGAGTTGGGCTTGCCTTAGTAAAACGTATTATTGATAAACATGGTGGGGAAGTACGTGCTGTTGGTGAATTAAACAAGGGTGCAACGTTTTATTTCTCACTCCCTCTTAATTAAAAATGGAGTATTAATGGATAGCAAAGCAGCTGTTGAAATTTTATTAGTTGAGGATAACCCAAATGATGCCGAATTGGCTATAAGAGCATTAAAAAAGAACAAAATTGCAAATAATGTTGAACATGTTATTGATGGGGAGATTGCTCTGGATTTTTTATTTGCACGTAATGATTACTCAAACAGGAATATTAATGATGTTCCTCGCCTAATTTTGTTAGATCTAAAACTTCCTAAAGTTGATGGTTTGGAGGTGCTTAGAGAAATTAAAAAGAATCCTATTACAAAAGTTATTCCTGTGGTTGTTTTAACCTCTTCCAAAGAAGAAAAAGATTTAATTGAAAGTTATAACCTTGGTGTTAACAGCTATATTGTAAAACCTGTCGATTTTGATAAGTTTGTAGAGGCTGTAAGGGATTTGGGAATGTACTGGTTAATTTTAAATCAAATGCCATCAATTAATTAAGCGGGATTAACTCCCGCTTAAAATAAATAGGAACAGAAACTAAAAGTTGATGATATTATGCATATTTATCAACGATAGAACCCTTGTCAAGATTTTGATACTGAGTTGAATCTTTCAACTGAGTGTTCTCAGACATTTCAAGAACCAACCTAATCATTTTTTCACTTGCAGATTCCTGCAATCGTGCATCAATGTTTGATAGACTTTGGCTGGTTTCTGAATTTACCGGGTGCTTTTTAGCCGGTCCCATAATTCCGAATGATCCTGAATCGGAAATTATTTTATTTATTTCCATAACAGCCTCCGTATCTTGTTCCTATTTGTAAGAACTGTTTATAATATTATCGAAATTTTAACCAAAATTTTTAGCAGATTTTTACATTTATTTACAAAATCCTTAATTATAAGTAATTGAATTTATTTAATAAGTTCTTTTTTGTTATATTTTTATATTAAATTGTTAAGTGAAATTTTTTATTTTTTAATAATTAGTTAGTGGGAATGTTTATGGTTAAATTTTTTAGGTTTTTTGTGCTGTTTTTTATTATTTGTACTTTAGTTAATGCACAAACAGAGAAAATTAGCTCCAGAGTTTTTCAGAAATTAGGCAACCTTGAAAATAATAATAAGGTTTTAGTTTGGGTTTTCTTTGCCGATAAAGGGAATGGTATTGATAAATTCTTTGCTAATCCTTACTTAATTTTAAGCGAACGCTCGGTCGAAAGAAGAGCAAAGTTGAATTCATTTTCAAAAGGAATTGATATCTTGGATGTTCCTGTTAACAACTTGTATATTAATGAATTAACTAATCTGGGTATAGTAATTAAACAGAAATCAAGGTGGTTTAATTCTGTTAGCTGTTATGTGGATGCTCAACAATTAAGTTTATTAAATAAATTAAATTTTGTAAAAAATGTGGATTTAGTTGATAAATACAAATCGACAAAAAAAATTGAAAGTAATTCAATCGAATCGAATTTACGTTATCATGTGAAAGGTACGCATTCATTTGATTATGGTGATTCATATACTCAATTACAGCAAATAAATGTACCCGCAGTTCATGATTTAGGCATAAACGGACAGGGAATAATTGTAGGTGTTTTGGATGCAGGTTTTAACAATCTTCCGCACCAAGCATTTGCAAATATGAACATTATTGCTGCTTATGATTTTGTTAATAATGATGCTGATGTAGATGATGGCAGTGATATGGGAGATGGAACACATGGAACAGAAACACTTTCTACAATTGGTGGCTTTAAGGAAGGGCAGTTAATTGGACCTGCTTTTGGAGCTTCTTTTATTTTAGCCAAAACTGAAAATACTGAAAGTGAAACTCCAATTGAAGAAGATAATTGGATTGCCGGTATTGAATGGATGGATAGTATTGGTGTTGATGTAACCTCTACTTCATTAGGTTACATTGATTTTGATTCACCATATACAGGCTATACATGGCAGAGTATGAATGGAAATACTTGTCGTATTACTATTGCTGCCGATTTAGCAGTTTCACGCGGTATTTGTGTTGTTAACTCTGCCGGTAATGAAGGTGATAATTCTTCACACAATACTTTGGGTGCTCCTGCCGATGGTGATAGTGTTATTGCTGTTGGTGCAGTTTCTTCAACAGGTTCAAGAGTTTATTTTAGCAGCGTTGGTCCAACTGTTGATGGAAGAATTAAACCCGATGTTATGGCTATGGGTTCTTCTGTTAGAGTTGCAAGTCCAACAAATGTATCTGGGTATACATATAGCGATGGTACATCTTTTAGTGGTCCTTTAGCAGGTGGTGTTGCTACTTTAGTTTTGTCTGCTATGCCAACTTTAACTCCTATGCAGGTTAGAGATGCAATGAGAAATACAGCTTCTTTACATGATAATCCAAACAATCAGTATGGATATGGAATTTTAGATGCTCTTGCTGCTGTAAATTATTTTAGAGTTCAAATATCGCATTCGCAATTAACAGATACTGAAAATCCAAATAGAGTTCATAAAGTAATTGCACAATTCAGTTCGGAAATACCGTTGCTTACAAATTCATTATTCTTGTTTTATTCTACTAATGATAATAAAAGTTATGATTCTGTGGCTTTTTCTGCTTCAGGTGTTTCAGGATTTTACGAAGCAGTTATTCCGGTAAATAGTAACAATACAGTTGTAAAGTATTATTTGAAAGCTTCAAATTCAACTAATATTGCATCTGTTTTGCCGTTAAATGCACCTGTTTCAACTTTCCAATTCAAAATTGGAGCAGATACTACTCCTCCTGTTATTTTACACAATGCATTAGGGGCACAAAGTTATTTCAACTGGCCTCCTAAATTGAAAGCTGATGTTACTGATAATATTGCAATTAAAAGAGTTTATGTAGAATATAAACTTAATCACCTTACTTATCAAAATTTTGATTTAGTTAAAGTTGAAAACACAAATACTTATGAAGCATATTTCCCATTTCCTCAATCGTCTATTGCGGTTGGCGATGTTGTGGATTATAGAATAGTTGCAGAAGATTCTGCTGCTATAACAAATATTATTAAAACACCTGCAACGGGATATAATACGTTTTCAATTCAAAATATCGTATTTTATTCTTCAAATTTTGATACTGAAGATGGCAGTTTAATCGGTACAAATGATTGGCAATGGGGTACACCTTCCGGTACATCTCCAACTCCGCATAGTGGTACAAAATTATGGGGAACTAAATTATCATCTAATTATTCAAGTGGACCTTTATTATCTTCATTAGAAACTCCATCAATGCAAGTTGTTGATGATAATGCTAAACTTGATTTTTGGCATTGGTACAGTTTTGAATCAGGCTATGATGGTGGTAATGTTAAGGTCTCGATTAATGGTGCCCCTTTTACTTTAATTACTCCAGTTGGTGGTTATTCGGATGTTATTTCAACATCTTATGAGAACCCATTAGGGGGTCAAAGTGCTTTTGCAAGTTCTTCATCGACTTGGGTAAATTGTCAATTCGATTTAGCCGGAATTGTTAATCAAGGCGATAATGTTGTTTTTAGATTTGATTTTGGTAGTGATTCGTCTATTCAGGAAGTCGGTTGGTTTATTGATGACTTATCTTTTACTGGTATTGGAATGGTTGTTCCTGTTGAACTTACTTCCTTTAGTGCAAAACAAATTGATAATAATGTTGAATTAAGTTGGATTACTGCTTCCGAAACTAACAATAATGGTTTTGAAGTGGAATCAAGTACCGATGGCTCTAAATTTGAAAAAATCGGTTTTGTTCAAGGAAATGGAACCTCTACATTATTAAATAATTATAGATTTGTTGATACAAGAAATATTAATTCAACTTGTTATTATAGATTAAAACAGATTGATTATGATGGTACAATTAACTTATCACAAGTTATTTCTGTAAATGTAACTAATAATTTTGATTATGCATTGGAACAGAATTATCCGAACCCATTTAATCCAACAACAAATATATTATTTTCGTTAAAAGAAGAGGGACAGGTTTCTATTGGAATCTTTAATGTTTTAGGTCAAAAAATAGTTGATCTTGTTAATGATAAATTAGCTGCCGGAAAATATAATATCATTTTAGATGCTAATAAATATAATATGACAAGCGGCGTTTATTTTGTAGAAATGAATGTAAAAAACAAGTTTAACCAAGTGAAAAAAATAAACTTGATTAAATAAACTTTAATCATTTTCTGAAATATGATTTTTAGAATTAAGCTGCAACTTGTTTGCAGCTTTTTTTTTTGCTTTTTAACTATTAATATTATAAATTATTTTATAATTATTTATTATATATAATGTTTAATATTAGTAATAAAATCATTATTTTATTAAGTAATTGTAAATAAAAAATTTTTTGAATAATAGCAGAGTGAAAAATGTTGGCTTATTTACTTTCTTTACTAACATTAATGAGTTCAATTTTAGTTAATAATAGCGAAATTAAATTTGATAAAAAGCTAAGTCTAAAAGAAAAATCTGCTGCTATTGGAGATGTTTCCAATATTTATGTTGATGAATTTTTTAATTATTATGTTATTGATTCCGACAGTAAAAAAATATTTGTATTTAATACAAATGGTGATTTAGTAAAGAGAATTCCAAAAGAAACAAATGCTAAACTTTTTGATAACCCGGTTGATTTAACTGTTCTAAAAGATGGTAAAATTATTGTTTTAGATAAAGGGTTAAAAAAGGTGTTTATTCTTAATAATGATGGCGAAAAACTTTCTGAACTAAGTAATTCAGGGGGTGACTTTGGTAATATGGATTCTCCAATTCAGCTTGAATTAGATGCTTTTGGGAACATTTTTGTTTTAGATCCTGGTAATAATTCTTTATTAAAATATAATGAGCAAGGATTGTTTAGAGGGGGAATTAGTATTAAAAATCCTCTTTATTTTTCTTTGGGAGTTGATAGGAAAATTCATATCCTTTCTTTTAATGATGATATTTTAAGTGTTCAAGTTTATGATACTGACTTTTCAATGATTCGAAAAATTCCTTTGCGTGGTGTTACTGAACCAAAGGATTTTGTAATTAATAAATTTAATGAATATTATTTGGTTGATGAGGAAATAGGGTCAGTTTTTCAATATGATAGCACCGGTAAAGCAACAGGAATAAAAGTTGGAATAAAAGGCAGCAGCGGAAATGTTGGTACTTTTTCGGAGCCTAATAAAATTGCTTATCAATATGTATCGGATAAAGATGATAAAATTTACGTATACGATCCAAAGTTTAGTTCAATTCAATCTTTTGATGTCAGCTATCAAGAACCAAGAACTAAAATTATTACTCCTTTAGTTAAGCTTGATGTTCAGTTTAATGATTCTCCGAATATGAAGCCTTATAAGTTTTTATTTATAAACGATGATATTTTTTATTTTATTCTTCCTGATAATACGCTTTTAGCTAATAGAGGAACTGAAGAAGTTTTTAGATTAACTCCACAATCTGCTAAACAAAAAAATATTTCTATCTCTGAACCTATTTCGTTAACTGTTTTTAATAATAAATTATACGTTGTTGATGAAAGCGAAGATGGCGTTTTTGTTTTTGATGCTAAGACCGGTGATTATCTTTCACGTTTTGGTGAATCAGGAAGTAATGATGGACAGTTAAAGTCTCCTAATAGTATTACTGTGGATTCAGATGGTAAAGTTTATGTTTGTGATTACAAAAATAATAGAGTAAATGTTTATAACGACCAAGGGATGTACGTGTCTAAAGTGCTTATACCAAACGAACGTCCTGTTAAAATTACAATGAGTAAAACAAATGTTCTTTATGTATTGTTGGAAAATAAAAAGAGTATTTATTATTTAAATAGAGAAAAAGGAAGGTTAGAAACTTTAGTAATGAATGGACTTCTTATTGATTATGAAATTTCAAATATTGCTACTGTTGATGAAAATATCCTTTTAGCTTACGATGATAATTATGGCGTTATACATATATTTGATAACTTTAAGAAAATTTCTAATTTCCTTTCTCGTGGAGAAGGGAAAACTCAGATGAAAAAAGTTGACTTCCTTAGTGTTGATATGAATAATAATCTTGTTTATTTAGGTGCTAAAGATTTAACTTTTTGCAAAATTTATAAGCTTTTAATTCCTCCTGCACCACCTTTGAATATTCATTTAAACGTAAATGAAAATGGATTTGCAGAATTGGTTTGGAAAGGTGATGAAAAACGAGCTGCTTATTATAGAGTTTATCGTAAAAGAAACGATGATAAAGATTACCAATTATTCAATAAAGTAAATGAACCAAAATTTGTAATTAATACTCCAACTGAATTTGTTTATGAATATTCAGTTGTTGCTGTTTCAAAAGATGAACTTGTCAGTCCTTATTCTGAACAAGTAATTGATGAATTTTCTTATCTTCTTTTTTTAAAAGACTATCAACCTCAACAGGCAATTGAAAAATTAAAACAACTTAAAAGTTTAAATCCTTCCGGTGTTAATACTCGTATAACTTTAATTTATAGAGATTTAATTGAAAAATATCGTGCTGATAAGAGTTATGAATTGGTTATTAATACTATACAAGACTTAATTAAGATTAAGCCGGACGAGCCGGATTCTTATGTAGAATTAGCAAACGCATACAAAACACTACTTAAGTTTTCTGAAGGAATTAAAGTTTTGACTGATGCTAAAAACAAGTTCACCGATAATCTAAATATTTATCTTAATCTTATACGTTTAAGTTATTTAAACAAAGAATATTCAAGTACAATAGCTATTTGTAAAGAAGCTTTAACAAAATTTCCAAATACTGAAAAGATATTGAACAGCTTGGCTGAATCATATTCAAGTAATAATCAAGATGACGAGGCTTTACAGATTTATAAAGATTTAGCATTAAAAACAGGCAAAGAATCATATTATATTGCAGCCGGTAAATTGTTACTTAAGACCGGAAAAACAGATGATGCTATATTACTTTATACTCAAGCCCAAAATACAAATGTTGCCGGAGCAGAATTAAATGCTGCATTAACTGAAGCCTTTATTGCTAAAGAAAAGTATGCTGATGCAATAATGCAGATTGAAAAATCAATTACGGTTGAACCAAAAACAGCAAAGTATTTTTATTTGTTAGGGATGGCTCATTCTAAAAATAGAAATAAAAAGGTTGCAATTGAGTCCTTTAACAAAGCAATTGAATTAGATAGTATGCAGGCTGATTATTATTTAGCTTTGGGGAATGACCTCGAAATTTCAAATAAAACCCCGTTGGCAACTACTGCTTTTGAAAAAGCTTATGAATTGGCACCCAATAATCCTGAAGTTTTATTTAGCTTGGGTAAAGTATACCTTGACCAAAAAAAATATGATTATGCTTGCCGATTATTAATTAATGCAAACAAACTTTTACCTGAAAACAAGGAAATTAAAGCTGTTTTAGATAAAGCTTTAGTTACACGCGATAAATTTAACGCTAAACGGAATCCGGTTGAAATTGATAAAATTGTACTGGATGATTTATTTCCAACTTTATTTAACTATTATAAAAACCAACCAATAGGTTCAATTACCATATTTAATACTAAAAACGAAGCTTTTGATGACCTTACTATTGAAATTTCATCAACTGAACTTTTAGAAGAACCGACAGTAATAAATGTATCGTTACTATTACCTAACGATTTTAAGGAAAATTTAATCTATCTAAAGTTGAAAGAATCGTTAATTAAAAAATCAATGGACGGTTCAAAAGATTATAGTTTAACATTTACTGTTACTTATAAACAAAAAGAACAAGAAAAGAAGATTACTGAAAAACGAACTATAATTTTAAATTCATTAAATTCAATTTCGTGGGAAGACAAAAAACACATTGCTGGTTTTATTTACTCAAATGATGAGAACTTGAGAAGCTACCTTACAAACAATATAATTGCAAAGTATAGTGATTTAGCTTTGTCAAACCCTTCAATTCCCAAACCAATTTTGCAGGCAATGGAAATTTGGGAATATCTAAGAGGCTTAAATTTAACTTATGTTCAAGACCCAAATACTTCATATCAAGCAGTATCTGAATCTGGAGTAATAGATTATGTTCAATTTGCTGCTCAAACAATGGATAGAAGGTCTGGCGATTGTGATGACATTGTTACATTATTATGTACTTGCTTTGAAACAATTGGTATTGGGACTGCGGTAATTGATGTGCCGGGACATGTTTTTATGGCATTTGATGCAGGCTTAACTACTGAGAAGCTTTTAGAAACAGGTATTAATGAAAGCAATCTTATTATTAAGAATGGGAAAATATGGATTCCTTTGGAAACAACTGTTATTGGTAAAAATTCCTTTAATGAAGCTTGGGATGAAGCTATTAAGCGTTATAATGAAACATTAAAAAATAATCAACGGTTAGAGCTTATTGAAGTTAAAAATGCAATGGCTACATATCCTCCAATTCAGTACCCCGGAGGTTCTTTTGGTACTAATGTTATTCCTAATTATGAAGCTATTAAAACTAAAATTAGTGAAAATATAGCTAAGTTTTCTATCTCAACTACCCAAAATATTGAAGTTGAATTACTTGCGATACTTAAAAAATATCCTAAGAACACTTATGTTGCTGATAAATTGGGTATCTATTATGCTCGAAATGGAAAATATTCGCAAGCTGAAATTCAATTTTTAAATGTACTTGTTGAAGATAAATTAGATTTACCGGCTCTTGTTAATTTGGGGAATGTTTATTTTATCCAAAAAAATTATGATAAAGCTGAGTCGTATTATGGAAGAGCAATTTTAATTGACGAGAACAATGCCGGACTTCTTGTAAATATGGCAAGGTTATATTTAGCAATGGGAAAACAAGTTAAAGCTAAAGAGTATTTTTCTAAAGCAGAAAAAATTAACCCTGATGTAGCTAATCAATATGCTGAATTGATAAAAAGATTTAATTAGTGGGGAAAGTATGAAAACTAAAATATTTATTATGTTTACTTTAATGATATTGGGTGTTGCATTTTTGAATGCTCAGACCAATGTTGGTAAAGTTAGTTTTTTAATTGGACAAGCTCAGTTTGCAATTGAGGGCACAAACAATTGGGACGCATTAAAAATGAGTTCAAAAATTGCAAGCAATCATGTACTTAAACTTATTGATGATACTGAAATTGAAATAACTTGGGATAATGGAGAAACTACCGAATTGGGTGGACCAAAAACGGTTAAGGTTGCAGAGTTGTTAAAGGGACTTAAAGTTCAAACCGGCTGGCTTGATAGAGTAAAAAAGAAAGTTGGCATTCTCCTTACTGAAAATGAGAACTCTAACGTTAGAGGTGTAGCTGGTGTTAGAAGAACTGAAGTTAACATTGAAGAAAAAGATTCTCTTTATTGGCAGCCCATGCAGGAATCCAACTTTAACGATGGATATGCAGCATTTAAAGATAACAACTTTGAACGTGCCGCTGAAATTTTTGAAAAAGTTGTTCTTCAAAATCCTTTAAGTAAACAGGCGGAAATTTCACGAGCGTGTCTTGTTACAATTTATACAGAACTAAAAGACAAAAATAAAGCCGATTCTCATTTAGAAGCTTTCTTAAAAGATTTTCCTGATAGCGATTTATTATCTATTATGAAAGAAAGCAAAAAATAAGTTAAATGAAGACGGAAAAAATTTTACCGTTCATAAAGTTTTATTTTGTATGTCTAATAATCTTTTTATTATTCGTACAAATTCCTTTTATTAAGTCTTTTTTGGCTCGAGCCGACTTATTTTTTAACGATTTGCATTTTAATGTAAATCAGTATGAAGATAAGAAAATTAATGATATTGTTGTTGTTGATATTGATGAAAAGAGTATCACTAAATTAGGGCGGTTCTCATCTTGGCCCCTTGAGTATTATGGAAGAGTTGTTGATTATGTAGTTTCAGGTGGGGCAAATTACATAGCATTTGATATATTTTTTACCGAAAACGATAGACTAAATAAAAACATCGTTAATTTATATGTTGAAAATCTGAAAAGCAAAATTAAAATCGATTCTGTTATACTTGAACAAGTTATTAGTAATCTTGATACAGAACAAGAGTTTGCTGCTGCATTAAAAAGAGCCAATAATACAGTTCTTGGAGCATTTGATGATTTTAATGTTAATGAATTTGTAGAGGTTGAATTACCGGAAAATCTTACTAAATTCAAAATCGATTCTACAAAATATATCCCAGCATTTAAAAGGCTTAACTTACCAATTTTCCCAATCCCTTCTTTAGCTAATTCAAGTTATAAACTGGGGTTTGCTCATATTTCGCCTGATGATGATGGAACAACACGTCATTTTGATACTTTTTTTATATATGGGGAATATTTAGTCGTTAATTTTAGTATGCAGTGTATGTTGGATTATTACAAAATTGATTCTGTTGGTTTTGAAAGTAATACCGCCAATTTATTCAGCAATGGAAATTTGAAACTTAAAATTCCTATTGATGAAACCGGTAAAACCACATTGAACTATTATGGAAAGAAAAAGCAGTTTAGATATATTTCATTCAGCGATGTTGTTCGTAAACGAATTGACCCATCATTTTTTGATGGTAAAATTGTGTTGATAGGTAGTTCTGCTATTGGTTTACGTGATTTAAAGACTATTCCGATTGATGATAATTACCCCGGTATTGAGCTGCATGCAACTTTTATTTATAATGCAATTCAAAATAACTTTATTGGTTATTTAAGTGATTATCAAAGATACTTGCTTTGGATTTTTGTAATTACCTTTTTACTTTTAATATTTCAAAGATTTAATCTAATCTGGAATATTATTCTTTTTCCGGTTATTGCCTCAATTATATTAATTGGATGTAATTTTATTTTGGAATTATATAATATTCTTATGAATCAAAGTTATTTAATATCGTTTGAGGTTTTAGCCTTTATTTCAGTATTGGTATTTAAGTATCAAACTGAATTTAAGGAAAAACAAAAAATAAAAAAGACCTTTGCAAAATATGTATCTTCTTCAATTATTAACGAAATGTTGGAACATCCCGAAAAATTAACTATGGGAGGAGAAGTTAAAAATGTTACAGCCCTTTTTTCCGATATTCAAAACTTCACTAACATAAGTGAAAAAATATCTCCAAGTGAACTTACTGATTTCTTAAAACGATATATGACTGCACTAACTCAAGTTGTAATTGATAAAGGGGGAATGTTAGATAAATATATTGGGGATGCTATTGTTTCTTTATTTGGCGTTCCTGTTAATTTGGAAAATCATGCCGTTGTTGCTTGTGAATGTGTACTTGCAATGAAAAATATGTCGCAGCAAATAATTGCAGCTTCGCCAAATGAAAATTTTAAAAGTGCAAAAACTCGCTTTGGGCTTAATTCCGGTGTAATGATTTGCGGTAATATGGGGAGCGAACAATTGTTTGATTATACCGGAATTGGTGATAATATGAATTTAGCTTCTCGCTTGGAAGCTATTAACAAGTTATATGGTACTGACATAGTTATTTCAGAATCGACCAGAAAGTATCTTAATGATGATTTTATTGTTAGAGAGCTTGATAAAGTTGCGGTTAAAGGGAAATCTAATAGCGTAGTTATTTTTGAATTAATTGGTAAAACCTCTGATATAAATATTAATGTTACTGAAATAAAACAAAAAATATTTGAGTATGAAAATGGTTTGCAATACTATTATCTTGGGCAGTGGGATAAAGCTGAGGAATTATTGAGCCAGTTTTATACCAAATATAACGATACACCTGCCAAAGTAATACTTGAAAGAATTGTTACTCTAAAAATAGCAAAACCCCAACACTGGGATGGGGTTTATAAAATGCAGACCAAATAGAATTTATATCTTTTTTATTCTTCTATCTAAAAAATCTTTTAATATTCCATTTACATAATCAGGATTTTCCAATGGCGATAAATGTCCGGCATTTGGAATTTCAGCAAATTCTGATTTTTTTACTTTTTTATGATATTTTTCCATTTCAATTGGTGCTGTTAATTTGTCGTATGCTCCGCAGATAAACAAAGTTGGGATTTTAATTTTTTTAAGATAATTCTCGGTGTTTGTTCTACTGAGTATTGCATATTGTGCTCCTTTAACCCCTTGAGGATTATGGCTTTTTGAACGCCATAATAAGGTTTTGTATAAGGATTGGTTATTGTTTATTGTATCATCCCATAAAGTAGTTGGAATGAAAAATTCAACAAATTTTTCTAAACCTTCAACATTAATCATATTAATGGCATTAGCACGTTTTAGTTTAGCAGTATCATCATCAGCGTATGGTTTTGTATCGCAAAAAATAACTCCACCTAATTTTGCTTCTTCTCTTTCAACGGCTCTAAAGGCAATATACCCCCCCATTGAAAGTCCACACAAAATTGGTTTTTCAATATTTAATTCAGTAACAATAGAAAACAGGTCGTTTACATAAGCTTCCATAGTATATTGACCATCGCCAACATAACTTTGACCTAAACCCCTGCAATCATAAGCGATAATATGATAATCATTTTGTAAAAAATTAATCTGATTTTCCCACATCCTGTAATCAAAAGGGAATCCATGAATAAATATAATTGTGGGCATTTCTCTGTTGCCAAATTCATATACTGCCAGATTATTAATAATCATTCTCATTTTTTACCTCATTTGAATAAAACTTTATTTAACTAAACTCTGTTATAATAAATAAAGTAGTTAAATAGCATAAATAAAATTAACTAACTATAAAGATAAAAAAAACTTTTAATTATTGCACTTAATTTTAGAAATGTTATATTTTTAATTAACTAATTAAGTAAATTTATATAGATAAAATAATCTCACAATATGGAATTTTCAAATACACTATTTAAAGCAAGAAGCAAACACACATGTGGTTTGCCATTAAAAAAGGAAGCTCAAAATTACATTGATGAGCTTTTACAGCTTTTGTTTCCTCAGTTTTCGGACAAAGTATATTATGATGAAACGGAAATACAAGCGGAGTTAAACCTTCTTAAGATGGAGCTAAAGCACTTGCTTAATTCTTTGGCTTTTGAACAAAAACTTGAAATACAGGAAATATCAGACCACTTTTTTAAAAAAATTCCGGAAGTATATTCAAAACTCCAGCTTGATGCCGAAGCTATTTATAAAGGCGATCCCGCTGCATACAGTATTAACGAAGTGATTTTAGCTTATCCTGGATTTTTAGCTATTACGATTTATCGTTTTGCCCATGAACTTTATTTGTTAAAAGTTCCTGTTTTGCCAAGGATTCTTTCTGAGTATGCACATCAAAATACGGGTATTGATATTCATCCCGGTGCTGAAATTGGCGAATCTTTTTGCATAGATCATGGAACCGGAATTGTAATTGGTGAAACTACAAAAATTGGAAATAATGTAAAAATTTATCAAGGAGTTACATTAGGTGCATTAAGTGTTGAAAAAAGATTGGCAAATTCAAAACGTCATCCAACCATTGAAGATGGAGTAGTAATTTACTCTCAAGCTGTAATTCTTGGGGGTAAAACGATTGTTGGAAGTAATAGTACAATAGGTGGGAACGTTTGGGTTACTGAAAGTGTACCACCAAACTCAATTGTTTATAATAGAAGTAAAGTTGGTTTTAAAAATAATGGAATTACAGCCGAATTATTAGACTTTAACATTTAGTAAGGAGTAAAAATGAAAGTAACAAATATCTTGGAACTTGTTGGAAAAACACCTGTACTCAAATTAAATAAATTATTCCCTGCAAACCACAATGTTTATATGAAGCTTGAAAAGTGCAATCCGGGAGGAAGCATTAAAGATAGAATAGCATTAAACATGATAGAAGAAGCAGAAAAAAGGGGAGAAATAAGCAAAGATACTATAATTATTGAACCTACATCAGGAAATACAGGTGTTGGTTTGGCAATGGTTTGTGCTGTAAAAGGTTATAAGTTAATATTGGTTATGCCAGAATCTATGTCAATTGAACGTAGAAAATTAATGGCTGCTTATGGTGCATCTTTTGAACTTACCCCTCGCGAAAAAGGAATGAAAGGAGCAATTGCAAAAGCATATGATTTGTTAAAAGAAAAAGATAATGCGTGGATGCCTCAACAGTTTGAAAATCCAGATAATAATGATGTTCATATTAAATATACCGCACAAGAAATTATTGAAGATTTTCCGGATGGAATTGATTATTTAATTACAGGTGTTGGAACCGGTGGTCATATTAGCGGGGTGGCTCAAGTGTTAAAAGAAAAATTTCCTTCAATACAAGTATTTGCAGTTGAACCGGAACTATCGCCCGTAATAAGCGGTGGTATGCCTAATCCTCATCCTTTACAAGGGATTGGAGCTGGATTTATTCCAAGAAACCTAAAAGTTGATTTGCTTGATGGTGCAATAACGGTTAGCAAAAACGATGCTTACGAATTTGCTGCAAACTGTGCAAAACTTGAAGGTGCTTTAGTTGGCATTTCTACTGGTGCAAGCTTAGCAGCAATTAATAAAAAACTTGCCGAAATTCCTGCCGGTAAAACCATTTTAACCTTTAACTACGATACCGGTGAAAGGTATTTATCTGTTGAAGGATTGTTTTAATTTAATCTATTTATAACTAATAATTACAATAATTAATAAAAAGCTGTTTTCAATTAAGTTTGTAAACAGCTTTTATAAAGTAAATTTAGAACAAAAACTCATAAAAAGTAGTTGATTATTATTATATTCTAATTTATCTTTAAAAATATTGCAAATAATTATCTGTGGAAAAAATGGATTATCCAAATCTTACTCATCATTATTTAGAAAAGGAATCGGATTATTATCTTCCGGAGATTATTTATTATCCAAATGGTAAAATTAAGTCCGAAAAATATTTTACCGATGGTAAAAAACTGCTTAAAGAAAAAGTTTATACTGAACAAGGTGTTCTTGTTGAAATTATAAACTATATAACAGATGGCTCGCCTAAGGTTTTGTATTTTGATAAAGAAGAGTTTGAAAAACGGAGCGGCATGGCTTTAACTTATCATGCAAATGGGAAAGTGCAAAGTCAAAAGTATTACGTTGAAGGTAAAATTCATTGGCAGGAAAAAATATTTAGCGAAAATGGACAATTGCTTGAAGTAACTACATATGAAAGAGGTGGTAAAAGCGGTCCTTACATTATGTATGATGAGCGTGGCAATAAAATAAAAGAAATTTTATATGAGGATAATGTACCAAGTGGTTTAGCAAAATATTACTATGAAAATGGACAGCTTAAAGCTGAGGTGCAATATAAAGATGGGAAAAAAAACGGAACAACAAAAATTTATTATAGTAATGGTACCTTAAAAATTCAAGAAGATTGTATAGATGATATACGTAGCGGTATTACCAGAACTTTTTATGATAGTGGCGGAATAAAAGAAGAATGGAATTTTTTTGAGGGGGCTCCTAATGGTAATAATAAATTCTTTTATAAAAGTGGTGCTTTATACGGAACCAAAAATTATAAAGATGGTAAAGAAGAAGGTTTAACTCAGTTATTTTATGAAAATGGAATTATTAAAGAAGAAATTAATTATGTTGAGGGGAGAAAGCATGGTACAAATAAGCTATATGATTCTAACGGAAAATTAGTTAAAGAATTGATTTTTGCCGATGGGGTTTGTGAAAAAGAGGTTGAACGAAAAGAGGAAGAAAAAACAGAAACAATTGTTAAAGAACCTGAATTAACATTTAAAGAAAAAACTATCAGAACAATGAATTATGTTTTGATTGCTTTAATTACAATTTTTATTATTTATATGGCATATTTCTTCTTAATTGCTTTTTGATTTTTCTTTAATAATTGCATCAGCTAAAATATCTGCTCCATGTTTTATTACATCACACGCCGGCAGATTATATTTTGTTGTTATTCTTTCGGCTTCTTTATCAACTTCCGCTTGTGTAAAATGTCTACCATTAATTGCTATTCCAATTACTTTACATGGTAACATAATATTTGCCATATTTTCATAAATGTTTATCACATCTTGCAAATCCGGAATTAAAATATTATCGAAGCCAACAATGTTTTTCCTTCCCATTTCGTAGCACATAATTAATGCATGGGGTAAGGCTCCATGTAACAATCCAAGTGTAACCGACGAATAACGGGGATGAATTAAACTACCTTGTCCTTCAATAATCATTATGTCATTATTTTGATTATCTAAAACTAACTGTTCGGCCGCTCCATTAATAAAATCGCCTTTTATACAATCAATTGGTAATCCATCTCCTTCAATAAGAATTCCTGTTTGTCCTGTTGCAACAAATTTGCTTTTATACCCTTTTTCAATAAGTTTTTTATTTATTTCAATACTGGTGACCATTTTGCCCAGACTGCAATCGTTTCCAACAGTTTGAATTCTTAAACAATTATTATTAATTCCTTTTCGATTAACAACTTTATTAAATGAATTTTTACGTATGTCCCAAATATTTGAGCCCGAAATTTTTGCTTCATCAACCAAAATATCAATATCTGATACAAAATCATGTAAACCGGAGATAATATTCCAACCATTTTTAATTGCTTGTAAGATAATTTCAATATAGCTTTCTGAAATTCTTCCTCCCCCAGTAGCCACTCCAATAAGTAAAGTGTTTGCATCTTTGGCACTTTCAAGGTTTCCAATAATTGGAATGTCTTTTCCAACCCCTAAAAATTCAAAGGCATATTTACCGACTAAGTTTCTATCAAATAAAGCAACTACTTCGTCAGGTTTATAATAAATTAAATTTCTTGCTGTTTTTCCAAAATGTGGATTAGTGTAACCTTCTGTAAGAATAACAATTTTTCTTTTCATAACACATCGCTCTATCATAAATTTATTTTATTTTGTAAATTAAACTTTTGAGTAATTAATTTAAAGTGATTATTAACAAAGTTGTGATATTATGAAAAAATGTTTAGTATTAATTTTAGTTTTTATGTTCAATCTTCAAATATTTTCTGAAGAAAACGGTTGGATTAGAATTAACCAAATTGGTTATTTAACAAATGATATTAAAAATGCAGTTCTGTTGCTGAAAGTTGAAACAGATGTTAATGAATTTGAAGTGATTAATTCCTTTAATGATAAAGTTGTCTTAACATCCTCTAAAGTAAAAAAATATGGTAAGTATGCAGCATTTACTCAAGCTTACAGATTAGATTTTTCTACTCTTACCAAAATTGGTACTTATTATATAAAAGCGGGTAAATACAAATCCCCTGATTTTAAAATTGGTAATGATGTTTATAATGGAAGTTCTGATTATTTGTTAAATTACTTAAGGCAGCAAAGATGTGGGTTTAACCCGTTTTTGAATGATTCGTGTCATACTCATGATGGATTTATTATTTACAAAGGAGAGCAAGATTCCTTACATATAGACGTAACGGGGGGCTGGCACGATGCAAGTGATTATCTTCAATACTTAACAACTTCGGCAACCACCGCTTACCAAATGATGTTTGCTTATCAAGAAAATCCTGCTGCATTTAATGATGAATATAATAAAAATGGGCAGTTAGGTAAAAACAAAATTCCTGATATTTTGGATGAAGCGAAATGGGGTTTGGATTGGTTGTTGAAAATGAACCCAAATGATGAGGAGTATTATAACCAGATTGCGGATGATAGAGATCATGCCGGTTTTAGATTGCCAACAAAGGATTCTGCTAATTATGGAAAAGGTTTAGAAAGACCTGTTTATTTTATTAATGGCAAAATTCAAGGAGTTTATAATTATAAAAACAGGACAACCGGCGTTTCTTCATCGGTAGCAAAATATGCAAGTACGTTTGCTTTAGGAGCTGTTTTATTTAAGGAATTTGATAGTGAATTTTCCGAAAAGCTTTTTAATAAAGCTGTTTCTGCCTACGAGTTTGCAAAAAAATATCCCGGTTACTGTCAAACTGCTCCAGGTAAAGCCCCTTATTTTTATGAAGAGGAAAATTGGGTTGATGATATGCAGCTGGCAGCAATTCAGTTATATAAATTGACTAATAATTCTGAATATTTGGCTGATGCAGTTAACTACTCAAAAGAAGAGCATTTTACACCATGGATGGGTAAAGATACTGTTAAGCATTATCAGTATTATCCTTTTGTAAATTTATCCAATTATTTAGGTGCCCAGCTATCCAAGGAGAATGCCTTATTATTTAATTCTAATATGGAAGAAGGCTTAACTAAAATTTATGAACGAGGAATTAATAATCCGTTTTTTATTGGGATTCCGTTTGTTTGGTGCTCAAATAATTTTGTATCGGCAGCAATAACATTAAGCAGATTATACTTTAAGTCATCAAATAATTCAAAGTTTTTGGAAATGGAAACATCATTACGCGACTGGTTATTTGGGTGTAATCCATGGGGAGTAAGTATGGTTATTGGCTTGCCGGATGATGGAAAATATCCATTAGATCCCCATTCTTCGTTAGCTCATTTGTATAATTATAAGTTAAGTGGTGGCTTAGTTGATGGACCGGTTTATGGTGCTATTTTTAATAATCTTAAATGGTTGCAAATTGTTAATGGTGATGAATATAAAGATTTCCAATCCGATCTGGTTGTTTATCACGATGATTTTGGAGATTATTCAACTAACGAACCAACTATGGATGGTACAGCAAGTTTGACCTATTATTTGGGTGAAATGCAAAATTTGGGGAACCAATATAAGAGTGAAGAAAAGTATACGGTAAATAATGGTGCAATCATTCGTGGTGATAAAGCTAAAAAAGAGATTAGTTTAGTATTTACAGCTCATGAATTTGCCGATGGTGCTGATGTAATTATTAATGCTTTGAATAAACATAATATAAAAGCTTCATTTTTCTTTACAGGTGATTTTTATAGAAACGAAGAATATAAACCGTTGATAGAAAAATTAATAGATAATGGTAATTATGTTGGTGCTCACTCTAACAAGCATATTTTATATAACGATTGGGGGAATAGAGATTCAACATTAGTATCAAAAGAAGAGTTGTTTGCTGATATTGATGATAATTACAAAGAAATGGCAAAATTTGGTATTAATAAAGAAGATGCAAAGTATTATCTGCCTCCTTATGAATGGCATAATGGACAGATATGTAAGTGGAGTGAAGAGATTGGCATTCAAGTAGTTAATATCACTCCCGGTACCGGAATTAATCAAGATTGGACTATTCCCGTTGAAGGGAGCAAGTATTATTCAAGCGAGGAATTACTTAAAAAATTGTATAAATATGAAAATGATAACGGGCTGAATGGTTTTATTTTATTAATGCACTTTGGAACCGACCCAAGAAGAACTGACAAACTGTATAATCATTTAGATGAAATATTAACTAATTTTATTAATAAGGGTTACAAGTTTAACAAAATTGATGAATTATTAAGCAATAAAAAGACTAAGTAAAGTATTGATTTATTAATGAATGTATTTTGAACTCGGGTGTAACGGTCTGAACCGTGACACAAACTTTTATAAAAAACGCTGGTATTTTTGTAGTAAATTCATTCGGTCATGGTAAGACCATGTATGTTGCAAAACTCGAAAATCAAGTTCATGGGTGTCACGGTCTCGTAGGTGTTGCAAAACTCGAAAATCCCCAATCTCGGGCGTCATCGGTCGTACCGTGACGCAATAATATATATATAATATATTCGGTCATGGTAAGACCATGACCGCCGTGGATAACAATACCCAATTATGAAACATCCACGGTCTCACCGTGACACTGCTGTTTTTACCAAAAAATAGCTTAAATATAGTTGTTTTAATAAAAATATATTCGCCCATGACCGCCCAGAAATTGTTCCTCGATTTTGCAACATCTGCGAAACGAGTGACAAGAAGCGTAAAACTCGATGATTAAATATTAATATTTTTGAATAAATTAATTAAAAGTACCTTTGACTTTGGAAAAGTCAAACGTCGTTAACATGTGAAAAGAAAAGAAGTTAGCACTTCAGAGAAGTGCCATATGGTCTAAACGAAATGTAAATAATGGTATGGTTTTGTGCGACTTCCCTGAAGTCGAATTTCCTTTACATTGCCCTGTTAACGACATGTGATTGCTCCGCAATCATTACGCAAAAATAATTGAGTGGCAAATTGTAGTGTTTTTTGAATCCCAAGAATCCCTTTAATTCCTCAAAATCACCGTTCAGACGATGTGTTTGTATTTTGCAACATCCACAACCGTAGCTGTTGCAAAACTCAGTAAACCTGCTCTGGGGCGTCATCGGTCGTACCGTGACGCAATAATATATACAAAAAAATACGGTTATTTTGGC
Source organism: Melioribacteraceae bacterium (assembly GCA_963663265.2). Taxonomy (GTDB): domain Bacteria; phylum Bacteroidota; class Ignavibacteria; order Ignavibacteriales; family Melioribacteraceae; genus JAEXOD01. The sequence continues at coordinate 75,921 of CAXXXM010000002.1, read as the reverse complement.
TGTTTTAATAAAAATCTATTCGGTTATGGTAAGACCATCACCGCCCAGAAATTATTCCTCAATTTTGCAACATCCACAACCATGACTGCCCAGGAATAAGTTGAAATTCTATCAGTCTTAGGAATTTATATTCATCTTTAAAACAAAAAACGTTGAGTACTTTTACTCAACGTTTTTCAATTATAAGAACTAAAAATTATAAATTGCTTAAATTACTTTGGTAATTTTTTCGTATAAAACTTGTATATTAGTAGGTTTTAATACATAATCGGAAACACCAAGTGATACAGCTTTTTGTATGACCTCTTTGCTTTTGTTAGATGTCATAATTATTACAGGAATTGTCTTAAATGTTTCGTCTTTTCTAATATGTTCTAAAAACTCTATACCGCCCATAATCGGCATTTCGATATCAAGCATTATTAGTTCCGGAAGTTCTATTTTTATTTGGTCTAACGCTTCTTGTCCATTTTTTGCAGTATCTACCTGAAACTCTCCCCGCATTAATAGTGCCTTTTGAAGCATAAGCGAAAAAGCAGCACTATCATCTACCACCAATACTTTTTTCATTCAAATCCTCTAATATAGTCTGTTTGGTTCATTGGTATTAATTTAAATTTTAATTTAAAAAAATAATTGCTTGAATGAAACAAAAATCTGTATCCATTTACAAAAATATTTTTTTAGTTGCATTTGTTGGAAAAATATGTGAAATTTAGTGTACAAATGTATACTAAAATGTTATAAGTTGATGGACGAAAAAACACATATGGGACTAAATATGCAGGAATATCAGCTCCCTGAAACAAAGCGGAGTAAAGATCTTCTTCCTGTAGTTTATCCGGAGTTACCACGTAATACCGATGGGGTAGACTTTGATATTTATGATTACCAAATGTTGTTTAACGATGAAGGGGTTAAAAAGATAATGCGTGAAGGGAATACAATAGGATGTTTTTATATTGAATCACCCGGAATGCGTTCGTTATTGCGTAAATTATCGTGCGAAACATTTGAACTGCTTACTGCGGCAAGTTCAATAATACGTCCCGGAGTTTCAGAAAGCGGTATGATGCAAGAATTTATTTTAAGACATAAAGACCCTAAACGGCGTAAGTATTTATTACCGCAATTAGAACAGATATTAGGTGAAACATACGGAGTTATGGTATATCAGGAAGATGTTATTAAAGTAGCCCATCTTGTAGTTGGTTTAACTTTAGAGGATGCCGACTTACTTAGAAGGGCAATGAGCGGAAAAATGCGTTCGCATGATGCTATGGGTAAAGTGAAAGACAGATTTTATTTGTCGTGCCAAAAAAAAGGATATAGCAATTATGTTGCCCGCGAGTTGTGGCGGCAGATAGAATCGTTTGCCGGTTATGCCTTTTGTAAAGCTCATAGTGCTTCGTTTGCTCTTTTATCGTTCCAGGTAGCTTATCTTAAAGTTCATTTCCCTGCCGAGTTTTTGGCTGCTGTTCTTTCAAATGGTGGTGGTTATTATTCGGCTGCTGTTTACATTCAAGAAGCCAAACGATTGAGTATTAAAGTTTTGCTGCCATGTGTTAACAATAGCAAATACGATTATATTGGAAACGATAACATAATACGCCTTGGTTTAATGGTAATTAAGGGGTTGCGTAAAACAACTGCTGATAAACTGATTGCTGAAAGAGAAGCTAACGGTAATTATAAATCGTTAATGGATTTTATAATGCGAATTAAACCAGGTTACGAAGATGCTTGCTTGCTCATTAGATGCGGTGCAATGGAGTGCTTTGGCAAAACTCGTCCAACTTTAATGCGTTTGGTTGATGTTTATATGAAGCATAGAAAAGTTTTGGATGTAGAGTATGTCAATTTGTTTGCGGAAGAATCTTTTGCTTTGGAAAACGAAGTGCAAACTGATTTAGAATACAGCATTGAAGAAATATGTGCTATTGAATACGATTTGTTTGGATTTATGGTAAGTCGTCATCCTCTAAACTTTTTTGAAAAGGTTGTCAATAGAGCCGATATTGTAAAAGCAGAACAGATGCAGCAACATAATGGTAAAAAGGTTAAAATGATTGGCTGGTATATGACTTCAAAACGTATTAAAACAAAAAGTAGTAAAATTATGAAATTCCTTTCACTTGAGGATTTAACCGGTACTTTTGAAGCGGTTATTTTTCCAAAAGTTTATGAAGTTTATGCCGAGCAGACCCTTTCTATGGGTCCTTATTTAATTGAGGGGGTTATTGATGTGGAAGGAGGAAATAATATTGTAGTTGAAAGACTTGCTGTTTTATCTTCTAAAGTTATTAGTTCTATTACCGAAAAAGATAGTGTTGAAAACCAATACTTTGGTGATGTTGAAAGAGTTGATGAAAGCGAGTTTAATATGGCAAATATTTTAGATCAAGAAAAATTGCGTCAGGCTTACCTTTAATTTGCATAATTGGACTGCTTAAAATAGATGATAATTGGATGTTGCAGAACATCCAAAATGTATCTATTTTTAAATAAATAATTTGAGATTTGTATGGTATTATTTAAGCTGGATAAAAATAGCAAAATACCACTATTTAAACAGTTAATTAACGAAATTAAAGAAAAAATTGAAATAGGGGCGTTAAAAGTTGGTGATAAACTTCCTCCAACTCGCCAATTGGCTGCTCATTTAGATGTTAATAGAACAACAATTTATAAAGCTTATCAAGAATTATGGGCGTTAGGTTATATTGAAAGTAAATCGGGTTCGTATTCGTATGTAAGGCAGAAACGTGAGTGTAATAGTGAAGTATTATTAAGTGAAAATGAAAGTATTTGTTGGAAGAATAAAATTAATCCTCAAGCAGAAAAATTATTTCAGCAGTTTGGTAAAATTGGGCATCCGTTTTCAGGTAAAACTGAAAAATTTGATGGAATTGATTTTAGTCTTCTTCATCCGGATTCAAGATATTTTCCTGCTGAAAGATTTAGAAAAGCTTTAAATGAAGTACTTACGGCAAATCCAAGCGATTTGTTTGATTATGGAGAATCACGTGGATATTTACCTTTGCGAAGAATAATTTCCAATAGATTAACTTTGCATGGTATTAATACCAACGTTGATGAAATAATAATTACAAATGGAGCTCAAAATGCAATTGATTTGCTGATAAAATTATTGGTTAAACCGGGTGATAGAGTTTTTGTTGAATCGCCTTCTTATGGAATGATGTTTCCAACTTTAACTTTTTATGGTTGTAAAATTGTTCCAATACCAATGACTAATGAAGGTGCGGATTTAAATATTTTACAGTCTGAATTACAAAAAGAGGCTCCGGCTTTTTATTATACTATGCCTAATTTTCATAACCCAACAGGTATTACAGCTAATCAAGAATATAGAGAAAAACTGATAGCTTTGTTTGAAAAGTTTCAAGTACCAATTGTTGAAGATGCTTTTGAAGAAGAAATGAAATATTTTGGCAAAGTTCCTCTTCCAATTAAATCTATGGATAAAAACAAAATTGTAATTTATGTTGGCAGTTTTTCAAAAATACTGTTTCCCGGAATAAGAGTTGGGTGGATTGCTGCTTCAAAAGAATGTATTGATAGATTGGCTGTATTAAAACGGTGTAGCGATATGAGTGGAAACCAGCCAATTCAAGCTGCCTTGGCAGAGTTTTGCAAAGAAGGATTTTATGAAGTACATATTAAAAAAATCCATAAAGTTTATAGAAAAAGAATGATGCTTGCAATTAGCAATTTGCAAAAATTAAATAGATTTGAAAATGTTGAATGGATTGAACCAAACGGTGGATTTACTATTTGGATTAAATTAAAAAATATTCCTTTTAGTTATGACGAACTTAACGAAATATTTTTAGCCAATAAAATTCGCTTAGCACTTGGAAGAGATTTCTTTTTAACAAATTCTACTGAGCGATATTTTAGACTTTCAGTAGCAAATTTAAACGAAAAAGAGATTTATTTGGGATTTAATAGATTGTACAATGCAATTAAAGATATTTACAATTAAATGAGATAAAAATGGAAAAAGTAAAATTATATCAAGTTGATGCTTTTACTGATAAATTATATCATGGTAATCCTGCTGCAGTTGTAATTTTGGAAAATTGGATTGCTGATGAATTAATGAAAAGTATTGCTGCTGAAAACAATTTGTCTGAAACTGCTTTTGTAGTTAATAAAGGGGAGTACTTTGAAATTAGATGGTTTACTCCACTTGTTGAAGTAGAACTATGCGGACATGCAACATTGGCTTCTGCATTTGTTGTTTTTAACATTCTTAACTATCCAAATAACATTATTAATTTTCATTCTCGTAAAAGAGGAATACTAACAGTTGAAAAAGTTGAAGATAAAATCGTTTTAAATTTTCCGGCTGATACTATTCAAAAAATTGATATTCCTAACCTGTTAATAGAAGCTTTTAATCATACACCAATTGAAGCATACAAAGGTAAAACTGATTATTTATTGTTATTTAACAATCAAAAAGAAATTGAATCTTTAGAACCTAACTTTGCTAAAATTGCTGAATCAAAAGTTAGGGGAGTAATGGTTACTGCAAAGGGAACCGAAACAGACTTTGTTTCTCGCTTTTTTGCTCCTTTTGTTGGAATTAATGAGGATCCGGTTACTGGTTCTGCTCATACAACATTAATTCCTTTTTGGGCAAATAGGCTTGGTAAAACTGAACTGACCGCCAAACAATTATCAAAAAGAGCTGGCGATTTGACATGCGAGTTGATTGAGGATAGAGTGAAAATAGGTGGAAATGCAGTTTTATATCTAATTGGTCAGATTAACATTTAAAGGTGTGGACATGAATTGTGAAATTAACATAAGAACTTTTAAGGAAAGCGACTTGTTAAAAATGTTAGATATATTTAACTATTATGCCAAAAATAGTTTTTCGGTATATTGTGAGTTTGAATTAGAACTAAATATGTATAAACATATTATTGAAGACGCAAAAGTATTATTAGTTGTAGAAGATAAAAATAAAATTGTTGGATATGGCTATATTAGTAATTTTATACCATTCCCAAATTTTAAGAAAACGGGACTTTTAACTTATTTTATTTCTAAAGACTATACTCAAAAAGGGATAGGAACTAAACTTTTTAATGAACTAATTGCAGAAGGAAAAAAAATTGGAGTCACTAATTATTTAGCAAATATATCAAATAAGAATATTCAAAGTATAAAATTTCATGAAAAGTTTGGTTTTAAAAAAGTAGGGGACTTTAAAAATGTTGGGACAAAATTTAATGAAGATATAAGCATCGTTTGGATGCAGAAGGAATTTTAAAGGTGTTAATTGAAAAATAAAGGTTTGCTTTTAGTTATTGGAGCATATTTGTTTTGGGGAATACACCCTATTTATTGGAAGATGTTGAAACATATTGATCCTGCTTTAATTGTTGCTAACAGAATTTTTTGGGCTTTTGTTTTTTTGCTCTTTGTATTGTTGAGTAAAAAAGAACTCAAAGGTTTTATTAAAAATGTCAAAGCAAATAAACTTTCAACAATGGTAGTTCCTGCTCTACTAATAGGAAGTAATTGGTTTGGATATGTTTGGGCTGTAAACAATAATTTTATAATTGAAACAAGTTTAGGTTATTTTATTTGCCCGCTTGTAATTATGTTATACGGAGTTGTCTTTCTTAAAGAAAAATTACGTATTCTACAGTGGATAGCTATTGGCATTGCCTTTTTGGGTGTCTTAGTTATGATTTTATATTATGGGCAAGTTCCTTTTATTGCTCTATTTTTAGCTTTTACATGGGGCACTTATAGCTTTTTAAGAAAAAAATCCCCATTAAATTCTCATCAAGGGTTAGCTTTTGAAACTTTTGTTTTATCGTTTCCGGCGTTAATTTATATGTTCTTTCAACCTTCTACCGGCTTGCATGGCAGTTTTGATTTTGTTACTCTTCTATTCTTTATTGGAGCCGGTATAATTACTGCCTTGCCATTAATTGCTTTTATAGCCGGTGCCCGAGAAACAGATCTTACAATTATTGGTATGTTGCAGTTTATTTATCCAACAATCATATTTTTTATTGGGACATTAATGTATGGTGAAGTTTTAACAGAAGCCAAAACAACAGGTCTAATTTTTATTTGGCTTGCAATAATACTTTATTTGGGCGATATGTTTTATAATAAAGTTTTTACAAAATTTGCTGTTGAAAATAGTCAGGGGTAATATTAATAAAAAAATAGACTTCGTCTGAAGTCGTGGGGAAATATATGGGTTTGTGGTTAACGATGTGTGATTGCTCTGCAATCAAAAAAGTAACGGGTGACGTAGTGACGAGTGACAAAAAGCAGATGAGGTTAATAGTTATTGATAAGTATTAAAAGGGGGACGAATTTAATCAATTCACTTGTTTTGATTTTTACAATATATTATGAAGGGATAATGTATAATATACAAAATTATTAAATTCTTTACCTCACCAGACCCTTTAGGGTCGAAACCTCAATAGTAAAACAAGCTTCCCGCTAATAAAAGCTCCGTTAGGAGCGACACCGATTCAATATTATAATCTAATACGTAAATAAATATGGAGCAGCTCCGCAACTCGTATTATATTTTGTTTACGTGGTTACAGAGATTCAACTCCTCTGGAGTTGGGGAGTATTTGGGATTTGTGCTTAACGACGTGTGATTGCTCTGCAATCAAAATGCAAAATAATTGGGTGCAATTGAAGTGTTTTAATCTAAAATTTAACAACCATTCCCACTCACTCTGGAGTGGGGAATGTTAGGTGGTCCGTTTTTTACAACCAGTGCCATTACGATGTAATGGCTTTTTTATACTAATTACCAATTACAAATCACCATTCACTCAAGCAAGTTTCCAGTTTCCAGTCTCAAGTTTCCAATATTTTAATTTTTAATCCCAAAAATCTATTAAATCCACCCAAATCCTCGTTCAGACAAAGTTTTTGTGTTTTGCAACAAACACGTCACTTGTGACTTCTTGCGTCACTTGTCACATGTTACTTGTCACTTAATTACTTTGGTAATAAAATTTTAAAAGTAGTACCGGAGTTAATTATTGAGTGACTTACAAAAATTTTGCCATGATGATAATCTTCAACAATTCTTTTGGAAAGACTTAAACCTAAACCCCAGCCGCGTCGTTTGGTGCTATAACCTGGGCGGAATATATCTTTACGTCTTTTTAAGTCAATACCTTTCCCATTGTCAATTACTTCAATATCAATAAACTTTATAGTATCAACAACAATAAACGAAATTTTTCCTTCTTTTGATTCAATGGCATCTAAAGCATTTTTAATTAAGTTTTCAATTACCCATTCAAATAATTCTTTATTTAACATCACAATCAGTTTTTGTGGGCATTTAATAGAAAGAGTAACGTTTTTTCTTGTCTGAGGCAAGCGTTTATTAAAATAATTGATGGTTTTTTGTAAAACATCCTCAATATTTTCTGCTTTTAATTCCGGTTTGGAACCTATTTTAGAAAATCTATTAGCAATTTTATTTAATCTTGCTAAATCATTATCAATTTCAGCGGTTGCATCTAAAACTTTATCAGGATTTTGATAATTCATCTTGATTAATTCAGTCCAACCCATCAATGAAGAAATGGGTGTACCTAATTGATGAGCTGTTTCTTTTGACATTCCAACCCAAATGTTGCTTTGTTCACTTCTTTTTAAATAACTAAATCCAAAATAAGCTAAGGCAATAAACAGAATTGCAACTAAAATTTGTAAATATGGATAATAGCGTAAATTTTTAACTAAATCAGAATCTCCATAATAAATTTTGCCAAGTACTAAGGAATCATGGTATTTAATTACCAATGGTTCGTGAATGGAGCGAAGTTCAACAATATTGGCTTTGATAAACTTTAATTTATCATCTTTTGATAATGTAGAATCAATCTCTAAATTTCTAATACCCCCGCCAATGCCCGAAATATCTACCTCGTCATTTGAATCGGTAAGAATAAGTGGAAAATCAATTCGTTGAATTATGTTTTCAAATATAAATGTTAAATCACTTGGGGAGTCCTCAAGTTGAGCAATGTATTCAAAACTTTTTGCATAAAGCTCAACAGTCTCTCGTTCTCTATTTTGTAATTTAGTTACTAAGTTTTGTGTATATAATAAAGTACCAACAGCAATTAATATTGCCATTGAAAGTAACATAAGTTTTATATAAAACGATGCAGGACCCCCGCTCATTTTCATTTGCTGTATTCCTTAAAATATTTTTTGAAAGCTTCAGTAATTGAATCTATAACTTTATTTTGATATTCATCACTCATAAGTAATAATTCCTGATCAGGATTAATAATAAAGAATGGTTCAACAAGAACAGCAATAGTTTCAGTAATTCTGCACATATATAAATTGTTGCAATATAATCCATGATTTCTAAATTCGAAGCGTTTACTAAATTCATTGTTTATCATTTCAGCTAAAGGAGCAGCTTGTGGATAATAATAATAAGTTGAGTATCCATTATAAATTGTCGGATCCATGTTTTGAGGGACAGCATTATTGTGCATACTAATTGAAATATCCGGCTTAAAAGAAACAACTTTTTCTCTTCTATCTCTTAAATCTAATTTATCTTCAACATTTGGACGTGTTAAATAAACTTTTGCCCCTTCTTTTTCAAGTCGATTTTTTAATTTAACTGATAACTCATGATTAACTATTTTTTCAACAGTTCCGTAAGGTCCAGCAGCTCCAGATTCCGGACTATGTCCCGGGTCAATAGATATTATTTTTCCTTCTAAAGGATTTGAAGTTAATGTTACAGGATGTTTTATTCTAAGTTTAAAGTCAGTTCCATCATATTCTGAATAATACCCCCAATGAGCTTTTTCATTTAAAACTATTTCAACTTTCATTAAATCATCATTTTCTTGATAATGTTTAATTTCTTTAACCAAAGAATCTTTTGGATCAAATCTAATCCAATCAATATTAATTGAGGTGTTAAAAAAATATAGTTCGTATTTGTTTGGAAAATTAGATTGTCTGATTTCAACAGGTACTCTATCAATAAATCCAAATTGAACTTCGGTAAATTCACCAGTATTTTCGGTGCGAATTACTTGAATGGAATTTTTAACAGGAGGAGTACCGACTGGTAATAGGGTTATGCTGCTTTTGCCAACATAAATAGATTTATTATTAGTTAATTCAGCTTGATAATAATTTCCAATAGATCCAATTATTTTAAGTTTAATATCTTCCTGTAAAAACATAACATAACCCATGCCGGGTTGGCTTCTTCCAATTACCAAATTGGGATCTTCTTTAACTAAACCAATTTGATAATAATCTTTTGAATAGCAATTAATTTTCCCATTCGCTTCGGCAGTTGTTGTTATGGGTTTTCCATTTTTTTGTACAGTTAGTTTAACAGTAATTTTTGCATTTTTCATATTTTCATTAACAAAAAAGCAACCTGTGTAATAACCCGCAATTTTTTCTCCTTCAGTTGTAAAACCTTTACCAAATGCACCATCGCCCCAAAAGTGATTATTAATAAAAGTTGTTTCAACCATTGAAAAAGTTTTGTTAATTCCCTCAATAGTAAATGAGGCATCGCAACCTGCTGTTCCAAAAAACTCAATGTTTATTTGCATTCCTTCTTTTACATTGTAATCTTCGTTAGGGGTTAACGTTAATTCGTCTATTTCCGGTTTATCCTTAAAAATCATTGTTTTACGGGGTGGTTTAACCCAAACAATATTTTCAAACTCTTTAAAATCATTTTCCTTTTTTATCTTAGCTCTAATTATTCCCTTTGTCAAACCTTTATCGTTTGTTTCGTTGGTAACTTCAACCTTAGTATATGCAATAAATCCACCTTTTTCAAAAGTAGGAATTTTTTCCCCATTAATATATAATTCGGCATCAGCCGGAGTAAGTTTGCCGAAAATATAAACAGAATCATTAAACATTTTCAGCCCATTAATATCACCTAAGTTATTATATTTAATACTAAAATTCTGCCCATAAAGTATCGAAGCCCAAAATATAACAGTAATAATCAGTTTTCTCAAAATAGTACCTCATTTAATTAAAAATCATATTTAAATATAATAAGTATGAAGATTAGATGTAATTAAAAAGCTTTTATTAATATTGTTATGCAAACGATATTAGAAGAATAAAAAGATACTTTTTGTTTTTAAAATAGAAAAAGCCGATAAAAAGTTTATCGGCTTCAAAAAAAAACATATAATCAATTTTTATTTTATAATTATTGTCTGTTCTCTATCAGGACCAACAGAAATAATAACATTTTTAAATCCGCAAAATTCGCTAATAAAAGACAAGTATTCTTGAGCTTCAGCAGGTAATTGGGAAAATTCTTTAGCATTAGAGATGTCAGTTTTCCAACCGGGGAAAGCTCTATAAATTGGATCAACATTGTTTAATACGTCTATATCTGTTGGGAAATATTTTAACAAACGTCCATTATGATTGTAGCCGACACAAACTTTAATCTCATCCAAATTACTTAAAACATCTAATTTAGTAATTGCAGCTTCAATAATCCCATTAATTTGGCAAGAATAACTTAATAAAAAAGCATCTAACCATCCACATCTTCTTGGGCGGCCAGTAGTAGCACCAAATTCAGCTCCCCAATTTCTTAAGTTGTCACCGGTTTCATCAAGTAATTCAGTAGGGAAAGGACCATTACCAACACGAGTAGTATAAGCTTTAACAATTCCAATAACTTTGTTAATTCTGGTTGGAGGAACACCAGTTCCGGTGCAGGCTCCACCACTTGTTGGATTTGAAGAAGTAACATAAGGGTAAGTTCCAAAATCAACATCTAATAAAGCCCCTTGTGCTCCTTCAAACAGAACTGTTCTACCTTCTTTAATCAAAGTATTTAATAATGATGAAGTATCTTTAACATATTCGTCAATCTCTGCATCAAATGATAAATATTCTTTAATTATTTCATCAACATTAAGTCCATCGTTATTGTATACTTTCTTTAACAAGTCGTTTTTTTCGGTAATATTTTGACGTATTTTTTCTTCTAAAACTTTTTTGTTTAATAAATCAACAATTCTTATCCCTTTACGAGCAGCTTTATCAATATAACAGGGACCAATACCTCTTCCTGTGGTACCAATTTTTGTAGTTCCACTTTCATTAATAGAATCTAACAATTTATGGTATGGCATAATTAAATGTGCATTATGACTGATGAACAATCTTCCTTTTGTAGAAATATTGTTATCGTTTAAGAATTTGATTTCATCTAAAAGTGCTTTTGGGTCAATTACAACACCATTACCAATAACACATAAAACATCATCGCGTAAGATACCGGAAGGAATAAGATGCAGCACAAATTGTTGGCTGCCAATTTTTATTGTATGACCGGCATTAGCACCGCCTTGATAGCGAGCAACTACTTTATATTTATCACTTAAAATATCAACAATCTTTCCTTTTCCTTCGTCACCCCATTGGCTGCCGACAAGAATTGCAACGCTCATAAATTCTCCAATTAAAATTTATCCGGGAAGGGTAAAATAAGCTACCTGAAGTTAGTAGGAACCAACTAATTTAGTTTTAACTTCAGATAGCAAAAATTAAAATTTATTATGCTTCGAAACTTTTTACAGCTTCATCAACTGAATTATGGTGTTCGAAAATTGTAATTAACTTTGTTATTATTAATAAGCTGTTAATTTTTTCTGTAGCGTTTGCTAATTTTAAGAAACCGCCACTATTTTTCATCGTCGTAAATCCTGTAATTAACATTCCTAAACCAGAACTGTTCATGAATTTAACATCGGCTAAATCAACAATTACATTTTTTTTCCCTTCTTCAACTAATTTGTGAATTACATTATTGAAATCTTGTGAATCAGGTCCACCCATAACATTGCCTTTTAATTCTAAAACAATGGCATTGTACTTTTCTACAGTCTTAATTTTCATTGATTCCTCTATGATATTACGAAAGTTTTTAATTCTTTACTATTAATATAAAAATAATTATTTATAAATAGAATTTATTTTTATTAAAATTTCGCCTTAAGTTATATAATTATTATGAAAAAAGAAAGTTTATTTGTAATTTAGTATTGGAACCAAAAAAAAATTTAAGCGTCTTAATATATGGAAAACAAAGACATTCTTCAGGAATCAAAAAATACTAATGCCCAAAATTCTGAAAATGAAGATTTTGATCTTATTAGAGAGTTTAATAATGGAAAAGATGCTGCATTTACAAAGCTTGTAACTAAGCACAAAGAAAAAGTTAGAAATTTAGTTTATCTTACTTTGGGTGAAAGCGAACCTGTTGATGATATTTCACAGGATGTTTTTATAAGTGTTTTTTATAACATTCGTGATTTTAGATATGAGTCAAAGTTTACAACTTGGCTTTATAGAATTACAGTTAATAAATGCAGAGATTTTTTACGTAAAAAAAAGGTACGAAGTATTTTTGTTACTGTAGAAGAAGAAGATTTACCACATTCACGTTCTTTTCAACATGATATGGATATTCCTGTTCTTGTTAATGATGCAATTCAAAAATTGCCTGAAAAGCTTAAATTGCCTTTGATACTTAGAGATATTGAAGGACTAAGTTATAAAGAAATAAGCGAAAAATTAGAGTGTGAAGTTGGTACAATCAAAAGTAGAATCTTTAGAGCACGTGAAACTTTAAAATTTATTTTGGAACCATATCATAATGACCTCTATTAACAATAAGAATTTTGAAAATAAAGGTGTTGACAATTCGGGTAATAATATTAAAAGATGGAGCAATATAATTGGTTTATCTTTACTTACAATAGGATTGATGATTATTTTCAAACAAAATTCTGTTAAAGTTGATCATATAGAAAACAAAATATTAAAATTTTATACTAATAATTTACAGCCTTTGTTTGTGAAAACTGAAATTACAAACGAGGATATATTCAATTTTGCTATTTATCAAAACTTACCGATAGACAAAAATCAAAATAAAGTATTAGAAATTGCTAAGCTTGAGAATAATGAAGTTAATTTCCAGGTTAAAAATGCGGTTTTTAACAAAGATACAAAAAACTATCAAAAGTTTATTGAGCATTATCAACTTACTGATAGACAGCAAAAAGGGTTGGATTCTATTTTATTATCATACAAAAACAATGTTTATGCTTCAATTTTAACAAACGATAAACAAGTTGTAGCAGTTGATCCTAAAATTGTTTTATTACGTGAGTCATTAATTTATGATATTTCTACCTATCTTGAAAATCAACACATCAAGAATTTTGACGAGTTCGAAAATTTATATCAAATTCAAAATATCTCTCCCGAAGTTCAAAAGATTTTTGTGGAGGCAAAATTAAATTCTGATAAACCGATTAAAAATTCTTATTTGTTTTTTGCAAAAGATAGCGTTTATAAACTAAATGTGGAATTTAACTCAAATTTGGCTGATCCAAACTATTTTGCAAATAACCATTCAAGACCAAATAGTAAAAAAGAAAAAGTTAAAGTAACCCTTAATAATAATGATACATACAATAATCTTAGTTTTGGAGTTATTAGTGACTCCATTATTTATCAAACAGGAAAAATAGAAGGTGTTGTTGCCAAAATTGTTATGCCTGTTTTAAAAAATGTTGGAAATATGGTAGATATTGAAATTTCTACCAAAAATAATAAAAAAATAAAAGTACCGGAATTGAATCTTAACCAAAAAGAACATAATTTTAGCAATAAAGAAACCATTAATTTTGATATTAACATTGAAGATTTTGATTTTGTTAATAGACTTACACAAGAGGTTATTGATGAAAAAAATCTTAAAAGTTGGGTTCAGTTTGGAATTAAAATGGATTCGTTATCTTCTGTATTAGCAATTTCATCAATTGGAGATAGTGGTAAAGACTTACGAGAAGTAAAAAAAGAATTGCGTCAACTGAAAATAGAACTGCAAAAACTAAAAAAACAAAATCTTGAAAAATCTTCTGATAAAAAATGAAATCTTTTATTGACCAGACAATAAATTTTTATGTAAATGCATCAAAAAAATTAGAGAATATTATTTTTTTCGGTGTAATACTTTTTATTTTTAAGATACTTTTTACAATAAGACCTTCATCTGTTTTTATCACAATAAATGAATTTTTAGTTTTTATTACTTTAGGAGCTATTACAATTTATTTGGTTGGAGTTGTTAAGGTTAGAATAGTAAATCCAATTCCAATTATAATAAACATGGGCATTTTTAATGCAATAATTTTCTTCTTCTCATCTGTATCTACTAAATTTGGCGAAGATTCTGTACTTAGTGGTTCTCAAAAGGGACTGTTTAAGGATATTGTTATTGTTTTTGTCGTTTACATGATAATTTTTAGCACTTCATATATTTTTGCAACGTTAAAAGAACTGTTTAGTTTAAGGCAGAAAAAAGACAACAGCAGTATTTTTAATACGATGGTTGTGTTTATGGTAGTTACGTCTTTTGCTAACACAGTTTACAAATGGGATTCCTCATTAAGCTATATACGCGATGCCTTTTGGGTTGTAACAATAATACTAATTTTTATTAATTCACTTAAAGTTGCATGGATAGCATTTTTACAGAAGAAGCAAAAATTGTACTTATTGTTTTTATCTGTAATATTGTTCACAATTTTCATATTTAATTCCATTTTTTCATTTGATAGTTTTTTGGCAGAAGAATTAGTAAAATTTTCTCCAGCCCTTTCATTTTTTGTCCAAATAGTAATGTTGTATGGAGCTATTTATTTTGGAGTGATATTTTTTACAGCGTTATTCCATTTGCCAACAGCCGAAGTGTTTGATAGAAAAGCAGAAGAGCTTTCTTCAATGATGGATTTGAGTAATTTAATGACACAGGTATTTGATTTTAAAGAATTGGCTGAATCGGTAACAACAACTACAAATAAAGTATGTAATTCTGATTCTGCTTGGTTATTAACTTATGAAAACAATCAATTAAATCTTAGTGCTGTAACCAATATAAGTATAGTTGAGGCAGAAAAAATATCTGAAATACTGCTAAGAGAAAACAAAGGGAAATTAAATGAAGTAAAAACTTTACATCATGAAGATTTTAGAATTCAAATACAAAATGATACAAAAATTGTAAAATATAAATCCATCGCTTTTGCTCCATTAAAAGTACAAAATAAAACTAACGGCTTTTTATTTGCAGCAAAAAAGGATAATTATAGTTTTGATGATGATGATAAAAAGGCAATATCATCATATGCTGATTATGCGGCTGTTGCATTAGAAAATGCAAAGTTAATAAAAGAATCTCTTGAAAAAGAGAGAATGGAAAAAGAACTTGATGTTGCACGCGAAGTACAATACAAATTGTTACCTCATTCAACTCCAAAATTTGATAATTTGGAAACAGCGGCAACATTTATACCTGCTTTTGAAGTCGGTGGCGACTATTATGATTTTTTTAACATAAATGAAAACTTATTAGGTTTTGTAGTTGCAGATGTATCGGGCAAAGGGATTTCCGCAGCGTTTATAATGGCAGAGATTAAAGGGATATTTCAATCTCTTGCAAAAATTTTACAAAACCCTCGAGAAATAATTATTAAAGCAAATGAAACTTTGAAGCATAGCCTTGACAAAAAAACTTTTATTACTGCAATTTATGGAACGATAGAGCTAAATACAGGTAAAGTTAGCTTAGTAAGAGCCGGGCATACTCCTGTAATTTATTGCAATCATAATAAAATTGACTTATTAACTCCAAAGGGGATTGGTTTAGGGTTAGATTTTGGTGAAAAGTTTATAAATAATTTAAAAGAATTGGAATTTTATCTTAAGAATGACGATATTTTGGTTCTGTATAGTGACGGTATTTCCGAATCGAAAAATAGTAAATTTGAGGATTTTGGAATAGAGCGTCTGACAGAAGTAATTCGTGAAAATTGTGATAAACCGATTGATGAAATAGCTAATAAAATAATGAAAGAAATCAGTTTGTTTTCACAAGACTATAAGCAACACGATGATATAACATTAGTTATTTTTAAGTGGAATTTTAGAAACAAATAATTGGAGATTATTAATGGCGGAGTTTAATGTTAATGTTCGCGAATCCGGACATATAAAGATTTTGGAGCTGCAAGGATATTTAGATGCACATACTGCTCCTGATCTTGAAGCGGCATTTACCAAACTAGTTGATAATAATCAATTTAAGGTAGTTGTAAATTTTAATGATCTTAACTATATAAGTAGTGCGGGCTTAGGCGTTTTTATGGCTTATGTTGAAACTATGCGCGATAATATGGGAGATATTAAGTTTGCAAATATGAAAGATAGTGTATTTAATATTTTCGATTTGCTCGGATTTCCATCGTTGTATGAGTTTTTTAATGATGAAAATGAAGCTGTAAAAAAATTTGACGTTATTGATGGTACAGTAAAAGCAGAGTGAAATTGTGGTAAATGAATTATCTGTAAATAGTACAACTGAAAACCTTTCATTGATTAGAGAATTTATTAAGAGTAATGCTAAAAATGTAGGTTTTACGGAAGAAGCAATTAATAAAATTGTACTTGCTGTTGACGAGGCTTGCACAAATGTAATTAAACATGCTTATAAATATTCAGTTAGCGGGCAGATTAATATTTCTGTATCGTTTGTTCAAGGTAAATTTTCTGTTGTAATTACTGACAGCGGAATACATTTTAATCCTAATGCAATTCCTGAGCCTGATTTGCAATTATATCACCAGCAACGTAAATCGGGTGGCTTAGGCGTTTTTTTGATGAGAAAACTTATGGATGAGGTGAATTACGAAAACTTGAATGATAACAGGAATCAGGTCGTTTTAGTAAAATATCTATCATAATAAAATGAATATAAATAATACCCCCGCTCTTAGAGACCTTTCGGCTTTAGTTGATTTTAGCAACTTAATTAACTCCAGTTTAGATATTAATCTTACGTTAAATAATTTAATTTTAACCTGTTTTAGCAAATTCCATACTACAAAGGGAATAATTGCTTTAGCTGATGAATTTGGTTTTTTAGAAATAAAACTTGTTAAAGGATTTACAAAAGAAATTTTTAACTCTTTTCCTTCTATTCGGATTGAAGATTGCGATAAAAACGTTGAATTGAAAGATTTTGTTAATTCAAATAAAATTAGTGTTTGCAAGTGTCTTCATTCTTCCAATGGAACAGTAGGTCTATTATTATTAGGAGAGAGAATTACAAAAATTCCATATTCTTCAGAAGACTTAGAGTTTCTGAATACATTATTAAACATTGCTTCTGCTTCGTTAGAAAACTCAATAACGGTTGAAAAATTAAAAATTTCAAATAGAAATTTGGATAGTAAAGTAAATCAACTAAGTTCTTTGTTCGATTTAAGTAAAGAGTTTAGCGGGATTTTAGAAATAAATAGAGTTGGGAAATTATTAGTTTATTCAATAATTGGGCAATTATTAGTATCAAAATATGCAGTATTATATTTTGAAGATAACAAAATCAATGTTATTGATTCAAAATTTACTTTTGACAACATAAAAGATACAATTGCTGATATAAAATATAAAAAATTGGAAGCTCCATTAAAAGCATCTGAATTAGATTTGGTATTAATTGAAAATGGGGTTGAGTTAATAATTCCAATGAATATTAAAGGAGAAACAAAAGGTTTAATAGTTTTAGGAAAACGATTTAATCAGCAAGAATTTACCTCTTCGGATGTTGAATACATTTCCTCTGTTGGTAGTTTAGCTATTATATCAATTGAAAATGGACGATTGTTTAAGGAGACTTTAGAAAAACAGAGGTATGAAAAAGACCTTGAGATAGCACGAAATATTCAGCGGAACTTGTTGCCAAGTAAAATGCCAAAAACTAATAATTTTGATATTGCAGCGTTTACACAGTCTGCAAGAATGGTTGGTGGTGATTATTACGATTTAGTAAAATTAGACAAAAAACGAACTCTTTTTGCAATTGCAGATGTTTCTGGCAAGGGGGTTCAAGCTGCACTTTTGATGGCTAATATGCAGGCTTTTTTGAAGTCAATCTGTAAACAGAACATTCCTTTACCTGAAGCGTCTAATTTAATAAATGATTTGATTTCTGAAAATACTACGATGGGAAGTTTTATTACTTTTTTTTGGGGTATTATTAATGATGAAACTCTTGAATTAGAATATGTAAACGCAGGTCATAATCCGCCTTTGTTAATTAGAGATGGTAAAATTACGATGCTAAAAAGGGGGGGGATGATATTAGGCGTTATGGAAACTATTATCCCTTATGATTCTGAAAAAATTACTCTTGAAAAAGGGGATGTTATTGTTCTTTATACCGATGGTATTAGCGAAGCAATGGATCCTGTAAATAATGAATATAGTGAAGAAAGGTTGGAACAGACCGCTATACTAAATACAAGTAAAAATGCAAATGAGATATTAAACTCTATTATTGATGATGTGAAAGTTTTTACTCGTGAAGCTGAACAATCAGATGATATAACAATTTTAGTAATTAAGGTTATCTAAATGTCAAAAATTAAAAATTTATTGTTGTTACATAGGAATAAACTTGTTTTAACCCTTTCGGTTTTTCTGTTAATTCTGTTAACAGTAGATTTTTATTTTGTTTATGATGTTATGCCCTCTTCTAATGATGAATGTTTGTGGACTGATAAAGTTAATGCAAATAAAGAAGTGGAAATTTATATAGAGTTTGTAAAATACGAAGGGGTGGCTTGGAATGCCGGGATTAGAGATGGGGACAGACTTTTAGCTATTAACAGCATTAATGTTAATACCGGTATGGATGCAATGGAAATACTTAATAAAATTGAACGTGGTGGCATTGCTGAGTATACAATTGAGCGTGATGGTCAGATTTTTACAAAAAATGTTAAAATTAAAAAGCTTCTTAATTTTCAGGGTTTAGGAGTAATTTTCTTTTCGATTATTTGGTTAATTGTTGGTACACTTGTTTTATTAGGGAAAAATACAGGGAAAGTTCAAATTTTATTTTATAAAATTGGAGTTTATTTTTCGTTCTTTTCCTGCTTCTATTTTTTGTGGGGTACAATGTCTCTTAATCCAACATTTAAGTATCCTATTTTACGACTTGTTATTGATCTTGTATGGAGTTTAGGTGCTACTTTACTTCCTTTTGTTTGGGTGAAATTCTTTTTGTTTTTTCCCAAAGAATCTGATTTTGTTAAGAATAAAAAGTTCATAAAATACTATAATCTTGTTCCACTTGTATTGTATGTGTATACTTTAGTTGTAAGGTTTGGATTTATATATTTCTCTCCGGGACAGAATAATATTTATATTGCATTTGTTGCAAATCCTCTGCTTGTATTAGTTGTTTCCAGTATGATATTAGGCTTAGTATTACTATTTAGAAATTATTTGAAACTTGAATCTAAAAAAGAGAGAAATTCTATTTTTATCATTCTTGTTAGTTATGCAATTGGAGTAGCGGCTATTATATACTTTGTTACTTTTTCGGCTAATACAACAGAAGTTGCTCAGTTTAATTCCCCTGAATATTTTATGCCTATTATTATTATAGGTATTGTGCCCATTTCGTTTGCATATTCAATATTTAAGTATTCATTAATGGATATGAGTGATGTATTTAAGAATACAATAATTTATGGTACAGCAACACTAAGTTTAGCTTCTGCATATTTTTTTGTTATTTACGTAATAGGATTTTTAATTAGTAACGCTATTGGAACACAGTATCAAGGAATTATAGCAGGTATTATCTTTATTCTATTTGCTTTGTTGTTTCAATCAACAAAAGATAAATTTCAAGAATTAATTACTCAAAAAATTTATCCTGAACAATTTGCTTTTAGAAAAGTGTTGCTAAAGTTTAGCAATGAAATTTCTGAAGTTGTTGGGTTGGAAAATATTTTAAATTTTACAAATTCAACTTTTATTGATTCTCTTAAATTAAGTCATTTTGGTATTCTATTATGGAATGATAAAACAAAAAAATATGAATATCATATTGGATGTGGGATTAATAATAACCTTACATTGAGGTGTGTTGATTTTTCCGTGAGCCGATTTTTGAAAGAAAAAGAGTTGATTAAAGCTCAACCGGTTATTGAAAAAACAGATTTTGAAAAAGTATTTCCATTAGATTATAATTTATTGATGAAAGAAAGTATTTATTCTATAATTCCATTACGCAGTAAAAATAAGATTGTTGGGTTGTTGCTTTTTGGGTTAAAATACTCCGGTGCTCAATTTGCCGGTTCTGACTTTGAATTATTAATTGCGGCAGCTAATCAAATTGCAATGTTTATTGAAAATGCTCGATTATATAATGTTGAACTTGAAAATACTAAGCTTGAAAAGGAAATTGATAATGCAAGAAAAATACAAGAGAGTTTACTCCCTAAAAGAATTCCTTTAATTAAGTCATTGGATATCTCTGGTAAAATGATTCCTGCTATGCATGTGGGGGGGGATTATTATGATGTAATTAAAGTATCAAACTCTAAAACATTTGTTATTGTTGGTGATGTTTCAGGGAAGGGTTTTTCTGCATCTTTTTATATGTCTAAACTTCAAACAATGGTTAGATTATTTTGCACTGAAAATAGAACTCCAAAGGATATTTTGGTTGAATTGAATAAACTTGTGTACGAAGCAATTGATAAACATTCGTTTATTACTGTTTCATTAGCATTATTTGATTCAGAAGAAAAAACAGTAAAAATATGTCGTGCCGGTCATCCACCTATTTTAGCTGTTAATAATTATAATTATCAAGTTTATCAACCTCAAGGTATTGGTGTGGGTTTGGAGAAGGGGAACGTTTTTGATAGCACTATTGAAGAAGTAACTATCTCCTTATATAAAGATGATGTTTTCATTTTTTATTCCGATGGTATTTCTGAAGCAATGAATCTGAATAATGAATTATATGGTTTTGATAACTTAAAAAACACAATAAAATTACACTCTGCCGAGTCAGCTTATCATATCCAGTCCGCAATTATTAACTCCATTAATTTTTTTAGAAATGGGGCTCACCAAAATGATGATATTACAATTGTTGTTGTAAAAGTTACTGAATAACCATCCAAAATATTTTAAGAATATTCATTTTTGCTGATAAATTTAAAAATAAACTTCGTTTTTTTTTGAAAATAAACTAAATTGCAACTTTGTTGTTTTCAAAATGGGAGTATGATTTATGTACGAATTTGTTTTGCAATCGGTGGTAGAAATTAGTAATGTTATTTGGGGATTGCCAACCATTATTCTATTGGTAGGTACAGGAATATGGTTAACAATAAGGCTAAAAGGGCTACAATTTACAAAGTTAAAACATGCTTTATATTTAGCACTAATTAAGAGAAAAGAAGACGGTGAGGAAAGTGGGGATATTTCACATTTCCAAGCATTAATGACTGCACTTTCTGCAACTGTGGGAACCGGAAATATTGCAGGAGTTGCTACTGCTATTGCTGTTGGTGGTCCAGGTGCTTTATTCTGGATGTGGGTTACTGGATTATTTGGATTGGTTACTAAATATGCCGAAGCTTTATTAGCTGTTAAGTTTAGGGTTAAAGATAGTAATGGGAATATGTGCGGGGGTCCTATGTATTATATCCAGAACGGACTTGGCTGGAGATGGATGGGTGTTCTATTTGCAATTTTTGCAGCTATCGCTACATTTGGTATTGGTAATACTGTACAATCAAATTCTGTGGCTCATGCTTTGTTTTCTACTTTTGGGGTACCAAAAATTGCTACTGCTATAGTTCTTACAGTTGCAACAGGGGTTGTGATATTAGGAGGAATTAAATCAATTGGAAAAGTTACCGGAGTATTAGTACCGGTTATGCTTACTTTTTATGTAGTTGGTGCATTGGTAATTCTTATTATTCATGCTGATAGAATCCCTGAAACTATTGAGTTTATATTGGTTTCTGCTTTTTCACCAACTGCCGCTATGGGTGGATTTGCAGGTTCTGCTGTTATGCAGACTATTAGAATGGGTGTTGCTCGTGGAGTGTTCTCTAATGAATCCGGTCTTGGTAGTTCTCCAATTGCTGCTGCTGCTGCACAAACAAAAAATCCTGTTAACCAAGCTCTTGTATCAATGACTCAAACTTTTATTGATACTATTGTGGTTTGTTCAATGACTGGTTTAGTAATTATTTTATCCGGTGAATGGAGTGATGGTAAAACCGGTGCAGAGCTTTCTTCAATTGCATTTTCAAAAGGATTAGGTTCGGCGATAGGTGAGTACATTGTTTCTATTGGATTGGCATTATTCGCATATTCTACTTTAATTGGTTGGTCTTATTATGGGGAAAAGGCTATTGAATATTTGTTTGGTGAAAAAATTATTAAACCTTATAGAGTTGTTTTTACATTATTTGTTGGTGTTGGTGCATTAGTTAACTTGGATTTAGTTTGGGGAGTAGCTGATATTTTTAATGGTTTAATGGCTCTTCCAAATCTAATTGCCTTGCTTATTTTAACACCGGTTATTGTTAGTGAGAGTAATAAGTATCTGAATAATAAGGATAAATAGTTAGGTGGGCTTAATAATTGTGAATTGTTATGTTAAAAGTCAAGAGAAATAGCTGAAAAAATAAATAATACTCTGGTTTTCGCAAAAGAGTGCGCATGGGTAAAGCGGTTTGAGGGGATTACCTACCCAGCTTACAAACAAGTATTTTGCTTGACGAATATTTTATTTTTTGTCCTTCTCTACAAACAATAATTCATTATTATGTATATCGTAATTAAATTATCCTCATAAAAATTAAATCAAACTGTTATCAACAGACTACTCGTTTGGTAGCTGCAAAATATCTCATTAAATTAAGAAGGTATCGCCGCAAACTATAAAAAACAAGTCAAGTTGCAAATTCACAAAAACGGTCGATACCGTGAAAAAAATATTTTTATTGAAGTATATTTAAGAACGATTATTATTAAATTATTTTGTTTTATTATTTATTCATGTTTATTTAATTACACAGGGGATATATTCCGTCTGATTTCTCCAAACAAATAAAATTCTATTTAGTAATTTTTTTGCAATTCTTATTACTGCAATTTGTCCGTTATGTCCTTTCTTTAATCGACCGAAGCAATTTCCCAATGCCGGATCCTTTCTTATTGCCACCCATGCCGCTTCTATCATAAATACCCGCAATCGTTTGTTTTGTCGCTTCGTTAAATGACCCGGGTCATCTCTTTCGCCCGATGAATGACATGCCGGAGTGAAACCTGCAAATGAGGCTAAATGATTTAATGTATCAAATCTGCTTATGTCCAGTATCTCCGCATATATGCCTGCTGCTATGTTAAAACCTATACCGGGAATTGTTAATAAATATTTTATGATGTCTTTGGATTCTTTATTCTCTAAAAGTACTTTTTTTATTGTTTCTTTTAATTCTTCTATTTGTTGTTTTGTTAGTTCTAACGACTTTATTAGCGAATCAAGTATTAATCTTTGTTCGTTTATTTCCAATGGTAATTCCCTTAAATATTTCATGAAGGTTGCTCCCCATTTCCTTTTCCGTAAATTTGGTGGTATTATTACCCCAATCTTATGTAAATAACCTTTTATCTGATTCTTTTCTTGTGTTTGCATCGTTATTAATTGACCACGTCTTCTTACTAAATCTCGTACGGCTTCTTGTTGTTCAGTAGGTATCCAAATACTATGCAAATTCTTATTCGCTAATTCTCTTGCCAATTTTGAGGCATCTACTTTATCTGTTTTTCTTCTTTTTTCTTTATCGCTTGTCGGCACATCTGCCGGGTTCACTACTATATTATGTATTCCGGCTGCTTTCAATATTCTATGTAATTTGAAACCTGAAAACCCAGCTTCATATACTGAATGATATATGCTTTTGGGATAGTTTTTTAATATGTACTCAACTAATTTTTCAGGATTTGCCTCCATTGAGAATGTTTTTACTATTACTCCGTTTATTGATATTGATACTTTGTAGCTTTTTAAGTGTACATCAATGCCGATATAAATATTTACACTTGCATAATCTTCTACTTTTTCATAAATTCGAGTAATCATTTGAGTCCTCTACTGTTTTAATTGATAGTAATTAAATTTATTTGTCAATTTACAAAAATTTGCAGAGAGGACTCTTTTTTTTACCTTTTAAACATAATATCTATGAATGATTGTATAGCCGGTTTCTATTAATTTTTAATTCTTAATTTTGAATTTTTAATGATTGTATAGCCGTTGAAGATAAACCTTTCAACGGCATTTTCTATTTAAATAGATATTGGTTTGAATCCCAAAAATCTGTTTAATTCCAATAATCCCCGTTCAGACAATTTTCGCCAGAAGTTTCTGGCATTAAGTTTTAATTTATTTCTCCAGCTGAGAAAATCTGGTTGTAACCCGACGTGGTTTTTACGTCGGGAAAAGACTCCCCACACAACCATGCGAATCCAGCGGATTCGCTCTGGCAGATAAAACGATATATATAATATGTGCAATATTACAAATACAGACCAGTCCCACTCCTATTGAGTGGGGAATATGTGTTTGGTGTTTATTTACAACCAGAGCCATTACGATGTAATGGCTTTGCTTTTTACGTTCGATGGGTACGCAAAAATGCAACCAAATATATAATTACAAATTACTACAACAGTCGTCACTCCTTCTTTTGAAAAAGAGAAGGAGTGGGCTCGCCAGAGCCGGAGGATGAGTTTGCTAAACAAATATGAAATTTCAGTACGCTCATGTGCGACTTCGTCCGAAGTCGTGGGGATTATTGTATTGCAAGGTTACCGACGTGTGATTGCTTCGCAATCATTACATAAAAATAATGAGGTGGTAAAATATAGTGGTTTAATCTTTAATCTCAAAAATCTATTAAATCCCATGAATCCCAGTTCAGACAACAGGATAATGAAAGGTTAAGTTATGAAGGTTAAAGGTTGAATGATTGTATAGCCGTTGAAGATAAACCTTTCAACGGCATTTTTGTTTTTAAATAAATATTGGTTTTAATCCCAAAAATCTGTTTAATTCCAATAATCCCCGTTCAGACAATTATCGCCAGAAGTTTCTGGCATTAAGTTTTAATTTATTTCTTCAGCGGAGAAAATCTGGTTGTAACCCGACGTGGTTTTTACGTCGGGAAAAGACTCCCCACACAACCATGCGAATCCAGCGGATTCGCTCTGGCAGATAAAACGATATATATAATATGTGCAATATTACGAATACAGACCAGTCCCACTCACTCTGGAGTGGGGAATATGTGTTTGGTGTTTTTTTACAACCAGAGCCATTACGATGTAATGGCTTTGCTTTTAACGTTCGATGGGTACGCAAAAATGCAACCAAATATATAATTACAAATTACTACAACAGTCGTCACTCCTTCTTTTGAAAAAGAGAAGGAGAGGGCTCGCCAGAGCCGGAGGATGAGTTTGCTAAACAATCATCAAAATAGTGTCGCCCACGATGGGGCTTATTATATTGTTTTTACAATTTTCTATTGATGTTTCGACCCGATGGGTCTCATGTATCTAATTAATACATTTTCTTTTTTTTTCTGTTTTGTTTAATCTTTAATCCAATAACCAAACCCAATCACTCAGGAGTGGGGATTGGGTGGGTGCGTGTGTTTTTTCTACCAATAGAGCCATTCCGCTGGAATGTCTTTTTATACCAATTACCAATTACCAATCACAAATTTTCAAGTCTCAAGTCTCAAGTCTTAAGTCTCTAAAGCCGCTATTTAACTTTCATAACAATTAAAGTAATGTCATCATGTTGGCTGGTTTTACCTGTAAATTTGTGAACATCTTCTAAAATTGCATTAAGAATTTCTTCGGCAGAAAGTCCATCCATTGTTTTTAACAAATCAATTAACCTATGTTCGCCATATTCTTCTTTTTTACTATTTTCTGCCTCAGTTATTCCATCGGTATAAAAGAGGAAAATATCTCCGGTATTTAATTGTAAAGCTTTTTCTGTTATTGTTTTACCAAAAATGTCACCTTTTTCCAAGCCTAAAGCTATACCATTTGGTTTGTAGCTTTCAACTACATCAGAATCATGTCGTTTACATAACAAAGGATTATGACCCGCTCTTGCAATAACAAGAGTATTATTGGTAATATCTACATCAGCATATATCATGCTAATAAAGCTGCCTCGTTCAACATTTTCGTAAAACATGTTGTTCATGTTACTCAAAATTGCAGCAGGGGAAACATAAAAGCGGGAAGTAGCTTTTAAAAATCCTTTTGTTAAGGTCATGTAAAATGCAGCTTTAGTTCCTTTGCCGGATACATCTCCAATTGCAATTCCAAAACGATTATCTGCTATTTTAATAAAATCGTAATAGTCACCACCAACTTCATAAGCGGGAATACACTTTGCAGCTAAATCAATTCCATCATAAACAGGGCTTTTTTGAGGTAAAAATGACATTTGAACATCTCTTGCAACCTGTAACTCTCCTTGTAACCTTTGTCTTTCCGAAATGTGTTTTGCAAATTTTGGAGTAATTGCTTGTAAATCAATAACATATTGTTTCGAGAATAAAGAACTTATTCCAATAATATATATTAAAGAAATAATTCCAAGATAAATTATATGTGAGTAACCAATAACATTAGTATCAATATAAAAATATGAAACAGCAATGCTCAAGGAGTAATAAACCATGATTGAAATAAAAACGGTTAAATAATCATACTTTATAAAGATATAAGTTAAAATACAGCCCAAAATTATATTTATTGGAATTCCGATATATAATGGGCGGAATGCTCCAGTAGATATGAACCCAAATACAACCCCAACGGCTAATATTATCCAAATATTTTTTCTTGTTCGTAATTTTATTATTGAAGCAAGAAATAAAAACATTAAAGCAGAAGGGAATAAGGTTTGATTAAAAGCCTTTGTAAAAACAAATAATGAATGAAAATTTGAAGTAAATTCAGATGTGTCACCATTAAAAGGTAAAATACTTAAAGCCATCAAATTATTAACAAGGGCACCTAATATTAACCAACTTGCTAAAACTAAAAATCCAAAACCGGTACCTCTTACAATACCTTTCCCAACTTTTGAATGAGTAAAATACCCGTTATAAAACAAATCAACTGAAAATAGCTTCTCATTCCATACTTCTCGTGTTATCGATTCGCTAACAGCCCAAGCTATCATTACTCCAAGTGTAATAAAAACTAAACTGAATGTAATGGGGAGTAAAATTTCCCAAGAAAATGTTTGAGCATTAATTAAAATATCTGAAACTACTATTAAGCCGGAAATTAGTCCAACTATTAATCCAAATTTAAAACCAATTTCATATGCTCTGTATCTTTTAAAAGCAATAATAATTAATATAATAACAATAAAAAAATAAATAAATGCTGAACCAATTTCTGTAATCATTGAATCGCTTTCAGAAAACTGTTTAGGGGTTTCTTCATCAACAGAGTATTTTGTTAACAGATTTCCGTAAGTACTTATGTTAATAATGATTTTATTGCCGGTTAATTCATTTTTTGTTGTGACTGAAAATTTATAATCAGCATGAGTTTCTGGTTCGGTTTCAATTTTAGTTTCATTATGAACTCCTTTGTTATTAAGGCTTAATTCTAACGATTGTTTTGTTTGGGTGACTGAGGGAACAATTGCAGAATCAAGAGTTAAATGGCTATAAGGGGTAAAATTTTTAAGGAAATCATTTGCAATTTTATAAGATTCAATATAAGAAATTGGAGAAACAGTAATAGAATCCGGTTTATTATAAGAATAGTTAACAATTTGACCGGACATTGATATGGTAAACTTAATTTCGCCAATAACAGCACGTAATACTTTAGCGTGATTTTTGCTTAGCATTGCTTCACGTGCATTAAAATTTTCAACTCTAATTTCCCAAAAGTATCCATTTAATGAATCTCTTAGTAATTGATTAGCTTTTTTAATACCATGTTGTGATTGAATTTGCCTTATAATTTCATTGTTTGATTTTAGACTTGTTGAAATTTCTAAATTATCATTATATAAGTTAAGTTTTTTAAGTGCATTGATTGAAATAACAACGGCACTATCTTTCGAAATTTTAGGTGCAATACTATAATGAGGGCTTACAGCAGGGTATAAAAATTTAAATATAATAATACTAAACACAATTAGTAAAACAGAAGACAAGATAATTTTAATTTTATTATTCATCACTAACCAAATTTATTTAATACATTAGACGTATCTATCTAACTTAAAGTTAACTCCTAAATAAAGTTTTCTTACATCTTCATCTTCAGCAAGATAATCAGCAGTTCCTTCTTTAAATATCTGTCCATTTATTAATATATAAGCTCTATCTACAATACTTAAAGTTTCGTGTACATTATGATCTGTAATTAAAATTCCTATTCCTTTATGTTTAAGATTGTGAACAATTGACATAATATCTTCAACAGCAATTGGATCAACACCAGCAAAGGGTTCGTCTAATAAAATAAAACTTGGTTTACTGGCTAAGGCACGTGCAATTTCAGTTCTTCTTCTTTCACCACCACTTAGTTGAAAGCCTAAACTTTTTCGTATGTGGGCAATATTTAACTCTTCTAAAAGTCTTTCGAGTTCATCTTTTCTTTCATCAGCAGAATAGTCCATTAATTGTAAAACTGCCATAATATTATCTTCAACACTTAATCTGCGGAAAACTGATGCTTCTTGCGGTAAATAACCTATCCCTTTTTTTGCTCGTTTATACATTGGTTCTTTGGTAATTTCAGTATCCTCTAAATAAACTTTTCCGTGGTTAGGTGTAATCATCCCAACAATCATGTAAAAGGTTGTAGTCTTTCCTGCACCATTAGGTCCTAATAAACCAACAACTTCTCCTTGTTTAACCGATACAGAAACATCGTTTACAACTGTACGTTTTTTATAAACTTTTTTTAAGTTTTTGCTTTGAAGTGTTAATAACGTCATATTATTTTTTTGTTAGTTTTTCTTTGTATTTGTTTATGAAGTAACTTTTTTCAGGTTTAGCAGAATATAATCTAAATAACGGTAAAGTAAAATCCTTTTCTTTATCAGTAATTAGTTTTTCAGGATGATACTCACTAATAGCCGAGCTATATAATTTTACGTCACTAATTTTTTTGTTTTCAAAAATTAAATTTGCTTTATCAGATGATGATTTTATCAATCCCTTTGGAATGGTATCTTCAAAAGTATAATAAATACTTAAAACATTACCTTCAACAAAGGTGTTGGTAAGCGTTGTATCATTAAAAAACATTTTTATATTTGTACCTGAAATCTGGTTGTATCTAAATTCAAGGTTTTCAACTTTTGAAAGTAACAATCCCTCATTTATTATTTCAACATAGTCTAATGTTTTATCTTCAATATATACAAAAATTGAGTCGCCTGTAACTTGGTTTTCTTCATACCACATAATAGGTTGTACAGCATTTTCGTTAATTTTAAAGGTTTCAAGCATCCTTTTATTCTTGTAATACAAAGATAAATCGTTTTTAGAAACAAATCCTTGTTTATATATTTTTACTGAGTCAACAGCTTTAAGAGTTGTTTCAATTGAATCTTCAAAAGATTCTAAAATAATTGAAGAAATGTATAATGTATCAAGCTGACCATTTTTAGCAGTATCTACCTGAACCAAGAAGGGATCGCCAATTACTTTGCTATAACCTGAATCCGGATAGTTTTCCAAAAACTCGCCAAATATGGTAACATTATTTTTTGTGTTATTTAGTTTAATATTATTATAGGCAAAAGATATTTTACTATTTCTAAAATGAATTAAACTATCCGATTTAATTGACGAAGCTGTATCAGTTATAACAACTGAGCCAACAGCAATTGCTCTGTTATCTGTATGCCAATAAGTCAGTTTATCGGAATCAAGATTGTTGACTTTATCATAAAGATTTACTTTGTTATAAAAATATGCACGCTTTTCATTAAAAAAATAATAACCGTTAATTGCTTTTAATTTAATATGAGTATCATCTAAGGTAACACCAACATTTGAATACGCTATTCTATCGTTCCCTTCATAAAAGCCATTGCTTGTAGTAATAGTAATAGTATCTTGAGTAACAACAACATTGCCAATTAATTCGGCTTTGTTTTCGTCAATATTTTGAATAGCTTTATCGCAAGTAATTTTTACATCTCCCTGTGTAATAACAACATGCCCAACAACTTCACGTATTCTAATGCCTTCAATAGTTTTTCCAATTAAACTGTCACCAATTACAACTACAGGTTGGTTTTGAGCAGTCAATATTGAAGAAATAAAAAACAGAATAGCCAAAAATTTATTCATTCTCTTTTTTTGTCTCCGTATTGTTATTGGAAAAAACAGCAGAGTAGGTTATGTTGTAAATGGTATAGTTTTTTAGTGATTGGTCTGATTCAAATCCGTACCCTTTAATATCTTCCGTTTTTGAAATTAGAGTTACGTATTTATCGGATGTTATTTTTCTATCGGAATTACGCCACATTAATTCTTGAGTACTTAAAGTTACGCCACTATCATTTACAGCAACAACATCTTTTATAGCATACATGTTTTTTGTAATATCATCAACCTTACCATGTTTGGAAGTTAGTGTTGTAGTTTTAACTTCGTTTTTATCATAAAAATCAATTTTTACATCGTCAAGCAGGGTGATTTTTGGTTTATCATACATTCTTAAATATTTTGCATGTAATACGGCTTTCAGTTTTCCTTCTTCAGAAAAAAAGATTTTAGCATTCCAGCTTTCTTGAACCGGAGAACTATCGGTATTAAAGTTTTTATCAACTTGTGGTTTTAAATTTTCTTCTTTACACGCTGTTAATAAAGAAGATAAACATAAAATAATTAGTAGAAACCTCATCGGGTCTGTAATCCAAGTTTAACCAAATCGTGTAAGTGAACAATTCCAACTGGTTTTTTATTACTTGTAACAATAAGTGATGTAATACTAAATTTTTCCATTTGTTGTAATGCAAATGATGCCAAAAATTCTTGGCTGATAGTTTTTGGATTTTTAGACATTAAGTCTTTTGCAGTTAATTCTTTTATTTCTAATGTTTTTTCAAGTAATCTACGTAAATCACCATCAGTAATAATACCGGTTAAATTGCCATTGTTATCTACAACAGCAGTAGTACCAAGTCGTTTAGAGGTTATTACAATAATTGTATCTTTAATTGAAGTATCTTCATGTACAATGGGGACATCATCGTCTTTATACATTATTTCGGAAATTTTTAATGAAAGACGTTTTCCTAAAGAACCGGCGGGATGTAAAAGTGCAAAATCTTCAGCAGTAAATCCACGCATTTCTAAAAGAACAATTGCTAAAGCGTCTCCAATAACTAATGCTGCCGTAGTTGAAGCAGTTGGAGCTAAATCGTATGGACAGGCTTCTTCTTTAACACCGCAGTCTAAAACTATATCGCAGAGGAGTGCTATTTTTGAATTTTTATTGCCTGTCATTGCAATTAGAGGTACATTAATTCTTTTAAACATTGGAACTAATTTGTACAACTCTTCAGTATAGCCGCTTTTAGAAATCAAAATCACAATATCTTCTTTTCTAACCATACCTAAATCGCCATGAGTGGCATCAGTAGGGTGCATAAAAATAGAAGCTGTTCCGGTTGAATTGAGTGTTGCTACTATTTTACGGGCAATTAAACCTGATTTGCCCATTCCGGTAAAAACAACTCTACCTTTTGAATTAAATATTAATTTAACAGCTTCATAAAAAGAGTTATCAATTCTATCGATCAATTCAATAATTGATTCACCTTCAATTTGAACAACTTTTCTTCCTTGTTCAATTATTTCATTTTCGTTTAATTTGCTCATTTTCTAATTTATGTTTTTTACAACAGAATCAATTTTTTTTACTTCTATAAGCAAGTCTCTAAGTAAATCTAATTTTAATTGACTTGCTGCATCACTTAATGCTTTTTCTGGATTTGGATGTACTTCTAAAAATAGACCATCAATTCCAACAGCAGCAGCAGCTTTAGCTAAATAGGGGATAAACATAGGGTTTCCACCTGTTACATCTCCGGAACTTGGCATTTGAACTGAATGAGTAGCATCCATAACAACCGGATAACCTAAATTTCGCATTATAACTAACGATCTCATATCAACTACCAAATTATGGTAACCAAATGATGAACCTCTTTCAGTTAACAATATATTTGAATTACCTGTAAGGTCTACTTTTTCAGCGGCATGCTTCATGTCTTCTGGAGCAAGAAATTGCCCTTTTTTTATATTAATAATTTTTCCTGTTTTACCTGCTGCTTGTAGCAAGTCTGTTTGTCTGCATAAAAAAGCAGGAATTTGTAATACATCTGCAACTTGAGCTGCTTTTGAAGCTTCTTCAGGAGAATGGATATCAGTAACTATTGGTAAATCTAATTTATCTTTAATTTCTTGTAAAATACTTAAAGCTTCTTCATCGCCAAGACCAACAAAACTATTTGCATTGGTTCTGTTAGCTTTTTTATAACTTGATTTGAAAATAAAAGGGATGTTAAGTTCAGTAGTTATTTCTTTTATTTTTTCGGCTGTATAAAGAGTAACATCTCTGTTTTCAACAACACATGGTCCCGCCATTAATACAAAATGACTATTGTTGCCAAAAACAATATTATTTAATTTAACCAAATTAACTCCGTAATGTTAAAAAAGAGAATCTTGTAAATTTTTACTCTTGCGAGATTTGCCAAAATGAGTGTAAGCCAAATCTGTTGCTTCACGCCCGCGAGGGGTACGCTGAATAAACCCTTGTTGAATTAAAAAAGGTTCGTATACTTCTTCAATGGTTCCAGGATCTTCATTTACTGAGACAGAAAGATTATTTAATCCAACTGGTCCACCATTAAACTTTTCAATAATGGTTAAAATAATATCTTTATCCATTTCATCCAAACCAAAATCATCAACATCTAATGCAGATAGAGCTTTTTTAGCAATAACTAAATCAATTCCTTCTTTATCTTCATAATCGGCAAAGTCGCGTGTTCTTTTTAGTAATCTATTAGCAATTCTTGGAGTTCCTCGTGAACGTTTTGCAATTTCAAGTGCAGCATCTTCATAAATAGGAATATCTAATATACCGGCTGAACGTTTTACAATTTTTTGCAAAATTTCATCGGTATAATAATCTAACCTTACTTTTATTCCAAATCTGTCTCTCAATGGAGCGGTTAATAAGCCGGCTCTGGTTGTGGCTCCTGTTAGAGTAAAATGAGGCAATTTTATTTGAACAGAACGTGCGTTAGGTCCTGAATCAATTAAAATATCAATTTTGAAATCCTCCATTGCGGAATATAAGTATTCTTCCACAAGGGGAGTAAGACGGTGTATTTCATCAATAAATAAAACAGAATTCTCTTCCATGTTAGTAAGAATACCGGCTAAGTCACCTGGTTTTTCCAAAACAGGACCTGATGTTATTTTAATACTTGTTTCCATTTCAGAAGCAATAATATTTGCTAAAGTGGTTTTACCAAGTCCGGGAGGTCCTGTTAGTAAAACATGGTCTAATCCTTCACCTCTTTTTTTAGCAGCACCTATAAAGACTTTAAAGTTTTCAATAATCTTTTTTTGCCCCATAAAATCATCAAAACTATGTGGACGCAAAACATTATCAAGCTTTACTTCTTCTTCTTTTTGGATAGGATTAGTATTTTCTGATTTACGCATAATCTATATTAAACAACACGTTTTTTACTTAGTTTGTATCTGTAATTTAGAATAACTAATAAAACCATCAACGTTATCATTCCGAGAGCAGCACTAACAGAAGCTAATGCACTTAGTCTTTCACCTGCAATTGAATATAACCCAGGGAACCATGCACAACCGTAAAGAATAACTAAATGTGCAACATAAATTAATAAAGTATTACCGCCCAGCAATTGAACAATTTTTGGTACGTAAGTAATTTTCTTCTCAATTATTGAGGCAAACCCATATAAGGCAATTACTACTCCAACGCGTAAAGTTACAAGTTTAATAATTTCAACCCAAGGAGCATATTTAATTGCTCCGTTCATACTTAATTGAGCAATTATTGCCGAAAGAGACACAAAAAGTGAACCTATAAATACTAAATTGTAGCTAAATACTTTGGTTTTGCAAAATTCTTTGTTATTAGCTAAAAAACTTCCTAAAATTGCACCTGAAACAACATATCCAGCCCATGGAAAGAGTGGGAATAGCGAGCCGTTTTTATCTTGAAAATATGATGCAAAAAAGCCCGGTAATTTATCAAACATCTCATTATTCAAAAATGTAGGTGCTAATAAAAAGAAAAATAATGCACCAAATGTATATGTAATATTATCGGCAAGTTTAAGTTTTTCGCCAAGTACAGATAGAATAATCACAATTAACAATCCTACACCAATAAGATGTAAAGCATCAACTGTATAAAAAGTCAGCCATTGTTTATCAGTTACAGTAGAAAAATCAAATATATTATAAGTTGGAAATCTTAATAAATATCCAATTCCAAGCAACATCGCAACTCTTTTTAATCCTTTTAGAATTCTTGGATTATCCTTAAAGCTTATATTTTTTGAACGCAATAAATATGTAAAGGCTAAACCTGAAGTAAACATAAATATTGGAGCTGTAAACCCACGTATTGTATGCCAAGTATAGAAGAATACAGAATCAAGAGTTCTATACTCGTTTCCGAGTAAAGTGTGAATGGTATGCCCCTGTACCATCAATAATACTGCTAATGCACGCATTAAGTCAATAAAAACGATTCTTTCTTTTTTTTGTTCCACTTCTTAAATAAATCTCAAAGTTTAATAATAATTTAACTAACAAAAATACAGAAAGTTTATTACAAAAGAAATGATATTTTTAGTAACTAAATGTTAAGTTTTTTATCTTATTATAGTCCTGAAATACGTTGACTCAGAAAACAAAAAAAGTCAACCTTTACCAGGGCTATACAATTTATATTATTGCGTCACGGTACGACCGATGACACCCCATGTTTGGAATTCCCGTGTTTTGCAACGACCAAGTCACAAGTTACAAGTCTCAATTCTCAATTCTCAAGTCTGAAGTCTGAAGTCTGAAGTCAAAAATATTAATTTAAAAATTTATTTGATTTTAAACCATTCTAATAGTATAATTAAAGTTTAAACTTTTTGAATAGTATTATGAATTTTGAAGATAAAATAGTAATTCGTGGTGCAAGAGAACATAATCTCAAAAATATAGATTTAGACATTCCAAGGGATTCATTAACAGTTATTACAGGATTATCGGGTTCCGGGAAATCTTCTTTAGCATTTGATACAATATATGCAGAAGGACAAAGAAGATATATTGAATCTCTATCAGCTTATGCTCGCCAATTTTTAAATCAGATGGAAAAACCGGAGGTCGATTTAATAGAAGGATTAAGTCCAGCCATTTCTATTGAACAAAAAT
Organism: Melioribacteraceae bacterium; assembly: GCA_963663265.2. Lineage (GTDB taxonomy): Bacteria > Bacteroidota > Ignavibacteria > Ignavibacteriales > Melioribacteraceae > JAEXOD01. The sequence goes on along the minus strand of CAXXXM010000002.1, from coordinate 40,375 downwards.
CAACTTCAGGAAATCCGCGTTCAACGGTAGGTACGGTTACGGAAATATACGATTTTATGCGTCTACTTTATGCACGTGTTGGAATAGTTCACTGCCCAGAATGCGGTAGACCGGTTCAAAAACAAAGCATGGATCAAATAATAGAATCGATTCTAAATAAATTTGATAACAAAAAGGTTAATATTTTAGCCCCAATTGTTAAAGGAAGGAAAGGGCACTATCAAGAGCTTTTTGCACAAATTTTAGATGATGGCTTTACTCGTGTTAGAACAGATGGCAAAATTGTTGAAATTATAGAAGACATGAAATTAAGCCGTTACCAAAAACATGATATTGAAATAGTTATTGATAGAATAAATGTAAAAGAAAGTTCAATTCAACGTTTACGTGAATCTGTTGAAGTAGCTCTAAATTATGGTGAAGGATATCTTTTTGTAAATTATGAAGATGAAGATACGGTTTACAGTAGAAAATTTGCCTGTGCCCATTGTGAAATCGGTTTTCAAGAGTTGGCTCCAAATTCTTTTTCGTTTAACACTTCTTATGGTGCTTGTACTGAGTGTGACGGTTTAGGTGAAAAAAAAGAAGTTGATGTTGATTTAATTATTCCTGATTATGAATTAAATATAGAAGAAGGTGGAATTGCCCCTTATGGTAAAAAGCGAGAAATCTACTTCTTTGAGCAATTGAGTATAATAGGAAAACAATTAGGTTTTGACCTAAAAACACCGTTAAAAGATATTCAAAAAGAACACTTGGATTTAATACTTTTGGGAAGTAAAAAGTCAACAAAATTTAAGTACTCTTTCGCTTCGGGAGCAACAACTTCGCTAAATCTTAGATATAGAGGAGTAATTCCTTATGTTTGGGATTATTATAATAATACTACATCGGAAAAGATACGCGATTGGGCAGAATCATTTATGCGTACAATGAAATGTTCAGCATGTAATGGTCAGCGATTAAAAAAAGAATCTCTTGCAGTTAAAATAAATGGATACAATATTAGTGAATTAAGTAATTTTTCAATACTTAAGTTAACTGACTTTTTTAATGATTTAACATTTAGTGACAGAGATATGCTTATTGCTCGTCCAATATTAAAAGAGATTCAGGAACGATTAGGATTCTTATTAAATGTTGGGTTAGATTATTTATCGTTAGATAGAAGTGCAAAAACTTTATCAGGTGGAGAATCGCAGCGTATTAGATTGGCAACACAAATTGGGACACAATTAGCAGGAGTGTTGTACGTTTTAGATGAACCAAGTATTGGGTTGCATCAAAGTGATAATGAAAAGCTTATCAACTCGTTAAAAAAATTACGCGATTTAGGTAATACCATTTTAGTTGTTGAACATGATAGAGAAACAATAGAAAGTTCTGATTTTATTGTTGATTTAGGTCCTCGTGCGGGGGAACATGGTGGTAAAGTTATGAATGTTGGTTTAACTGAAAAGTTGATTAATGAAAAAGATGAACTTGACAGTTTAACATTTAAATATTTACGAGATGAACTTGTTGTTGAAACTCCAAAGAAACGAAGAAAGGGGAACGGCAGCTTTATTAAAATTTTTGGGGCAAAAGGAAATAATTTAAAAAATATTGATGTTCAGTTTCCATTAGGTTCGTTTATTTGCGTTACCGGGTTAAGTGGTTCAGGTAAATCTACTTTAATAAATGAAACCTTAGTTAAAATTTTAATGAAACATGTTTATAAAACGAAAGATGTTCCACTTTCTTATGATAAAATAGAAGGACTTGAATTTATTGATAAAATTATAGAAATTGACCAGTCGCCAATAGGTAGAACTCCTCGTTCTAATCCTGCTACTTATACCGGACTTTTTACATTTATTAGAGACTTATATGCTCAACTACCTGAATCAAAAGTAAGGGGTTATGGTCCAGGTCGATTTAGTTTTAATGTTTCCGGTGGCAGATGCGAAGAATGCCAAGGGGATGGTTTAATGAAAATTGAAATGAACTTTTTACCTAATGTTTATGTAAAGTGTGAAACATGCGGTGGTAAAAGGTATAATAACGAAACCTTGGAAGTTTTATATAAAGGTAAAAATATTTCTGAAGTACTTGAAATGACTGTTGAAGAAGCTTTAACTTTTTTTGAGGATTTACCAAGAATTAACCGGAAAATAAAGGCTATAAATGAAGTTGGTTTAGGCTATATTCGTTTAGGTCAACAGGCAACCACTTTATCGGGTGGTGAAGCCCAACGCGTAAAATTAGCTACTGAACTAAGTAAAATAAGTACCGGTAAAACAGTATATATATTAGATGAACCGACTACCGGTTTACATTTTGAAGATGTTAATATTTTGATGGGGGTTCTCAATAAACTTGTTGAAAAAGGGAATACGGTTATTGTTGTTGAACATAATTTAGATGTTATAAAAATTGCAGATTATATAATTGATTTAGGTCCTATTGGGGGCGAAAAAGGGGGGCAAATTATAGGTATGGGTACTCCGGAAGAAATTATGAAAATTAAAGGAAGTATGACAGGGCTTTATTTGAAAAAAGAATTTGAAAGACTTAAATTACATAATAAGTAATTAAAATAATTGAGGTAACTATGAGTAGTAGCTATAATTCACTTGATGAATTTCGCCAATATAGAAAAGATATGAATGAAAAAATTCTTGATAATGGCTTAGAATTTAAGCGATTTTTCGCTTTAGATACTCAAGCTTATATGGAGGGTGCTATCCCTGTAAAAATGAAAGAGTTAATGGGGTTGGTTGCTTCTATGGTATTAAGATGCAATGATTGTATTTTGTATCATTTGGATAGATGTGTTGATGAAAATGTAACTCGTGATGAGTTTAAAGAAGCCTTTAATATTGCATTAGTTGTAGGTGGTTCAATTGTTATTCCTCACCTCCGTTATGCTGTACAAAAACTTGACGAACTATTTGAAGAGAAGGAAAAAAAGAATGAAAGCAAATAAAATTATTATTATCCCCAAACAGATTATTACTGTTAATAAAAACGATGAAGTTTTAAGAAACTATGCTGTTGAAATTGTTGACAACAAAATAAACGGCATTTATCCGGTTGACCAAATTGTTAAAGATGAGAATACCCAAGTTTATAGTTATGAAAATTTGACTTTAATACCCGGTTTTGTTCAAACACATATTCATCTTTGTCAAACTTTGTTTAGAGGGTTGGCTGATGATTTGGAATTACTTGATTGGTTAAAAAATAGAATCTTCTTATTTGAAAATGCACATAATTATAATTCTTTAAAAGCATCTGCACAGTTAGGAATTTATGAACTTCAAACAAAAGGAACTACAACTTTATTAGATATGGGTACTCTTAATTACATGGAAGCCGTGTTTGATGAAATGATTTCATCAGGTATGCGAGGTTTTTCCGGTAAATGTATGATTGATGAAAACGATTTAGTCCCAAAATTCAAAGAAACTACTAAAAGATCTATTGATTATAGTAATGAATTAGCAAAAAATTATCATAACACAAAAACAGATAGGGTAAAATATGCTTATGCCCCTCGTTTTGCCCTTTCTTGCAGTTACGATTTATTAAAAGATACAGTAGCTTTAGTAAATGAATTAGATGGCTCATTATATCACACTCATTCATCTGAAAATAGAGATGAAATTGCAGCAGTAAAACAAAAGTATGGAGCAGAAAATGTTGAGTTCTTTAACTCAATTGGTGCCTTAAACGATAAAACTGTTTTAGCTCATTGCATTCATTTAAACGAAAAAGAAATAGGTTTGTTAAAGAAAAGTCAAACAAGAGTTTCTCATTGCCCATCATCTAATTTAAAACTTGGTTCTGGAATTGCAAATATTCCACGTTACTTAAAAGAAGGTATTTCAGTTAGTTTAGGTGCTGATGGTGCTCCTTGTAATAATAATCTTAGTGCTTTTGTTGAAATGAGGCATGCAGCACTAATTCAAAAACCAATACATGGCAGTACAGTTATGGATGCAAAAACAACCTTTAAACTTGCTACAATTGAAGGTGCTAAAGCATTACACTTAGAAAATGAAGTAGGTTCTATTGAAGTTGGTAAAAAAGCAGATTTAGTATTATTAAACTTAGAACAAGTAGACCAATGTTTGTTAGATAACGATTATAACTTATACTCAAATATAGTTTATTCTGCTGCCCATGATACTGTTAAACATGTTATGATTGATGGCAATTGGGTTGTTAAAGATGGAGACTCCACAGTATACGACAAAAATGAAATATATATTAATGCAAAAAACGAACTTAATTTATTATTAAATAGAGTGAACGAGTAAATAAATGAAAATATTCTTTGCAAGTGGTAACAGAGGTAAACACAAAGAAGTTAGTAACATTTTTAATGAGTATGAAGTCGATTTTTTGGGTAACTATCCGGATTTTCCAGACATTATTGAAGATGGTGAAACATTTGAGGATAATGCCAAAATTAAAGCTTTTGCTGTTTATAACAAGTTTAATGTTCCGGTTATTGCCGATGATAGTGGCATTTGTGTAGAACAACTTAATGGAGAACCGGGAGTTTATTCTGCTCGGTACGCTGGTGAAAATTGCACATATGATGATAACAACAGAAAAATGATTAATGCACTTGCAGGTTTTCCAGAGCCTCATTTAGCTTCATTTGTTAGTTGTGCAGTATATTATGATGGTACAAATTATTTAACGGTAACGGGTGAATTAAAGGGTAAAATGATTAATGAAAAAATTGGAGAACTTGGTTTTGGCTACGATCCAATTTTTGTTCCTGATGGTTTTAATAAAACTTTTGCCCAGCTTACTACTGAAGAAAAGAATAAAATAAGTCATAGAGGGAAAGCATTTACTGCGTTAAAAAATTTGTTAAAAGAAAAAAGTCTAATTTAATTTGAGTTATCATGCATTTATTTAATAGAATCTTTGTTTTATCTTTTTTGTTTTGTTCCACAATTTTAATTGCTCAAACTGAAGATGAGTCATGGAAAATATATGACGATTCTATGTTAGGGAGAGTTGATATTACAATTCCCGAACAGACACTTCACTATATTTTAACACATGTAAATAGTGATTCCGAACATGTTGCAAAAATTAGATTCAGAAATAAATACATTGATGAAACAATTGATTCTATAGGCTTTAGATTAAGAGGGAATACTTCGCGTGAAGCTGAAAAGAAATCATTTAAAATTTCTTTTAATACATTTATTAAAGGAAGGAAATTTTATGGGATTGAAAAACTAAATTTAAATGGCGAACATAACGATCCTTCAATAATGCGTAGTAAAATTTCTTTTGATATGTATAAAAAAGCAGAAATTGCCGCCAGTAGAACTTGTCATATTAATTTGTATATAAATGGTGCTTTTTATGGATTATATATGAATATTGAACATATTGACGAGGAGTTTGTTAAAAAGCATTTTGACGATGATTCCGGTAATTTATGGAAATGTTTATATCCTGCCAATTTAGAATATCATGGAACCAATCAAAACACATATAAACAACTTAATAATGGTGGTACTCCTGTTTATGAATTAAAAACAAACGAAGATGAAAATGATTTCAGTAAATTAGTATCTCTTATTGTTGCAATTAATTCAAATAATAATACTTCTTATCAAGCAAATTTGGAATCTATTTTAGATGTATCAAGTTTTTTAAAGTATTTATCGTGGAATATATTACTTGGTAGTTGGGATAGTTACGAAAGTTTAGCTAATAATTACTATTTATATTATAACCCTTCATCAAAACAATTTACATTTATTCCTTATGATTATGACAATACATTTGGAATTGATTGGGCGGGGAATGATTGGGCGGCAATAAGTCCTTACAGCCCTCCATTAGTTTCAGGTGGACCAGTTCCATTACTTACTAAGTTAATGCAGATAAACAAATATAAAGACCTTTACACTCATTTTTTGGAATTTTACAAAGAACGTTTGTTCAAATTAGAGTTATGGGATAGCAATTTGGAAAGTATGAAAAGCATGATAACAAATTCAGCCTTGCTTGATACATTCAGAACAAAAGATTATGGTTTTACAATGAATGATTTTAATAATTCGTATAGCTCAAATTATTCAAAATATCATGTAAAATATGGGATTAGACAGTTCGTAAATTCACGAAATCAAAACTTGGAACCACAGTTAATTCATTTTTCAAATGAACCGATGGCATATAAAATTGATTATTATCCAACATATCCAACGGGTACTGATTCCGTTTATATGGTTGTATCAGCATATTGTAATGGTGGATTTGCAAATACAAAAATATCCGTAACAGATGCAACATCAAATATTAATATTGAATATCCGCTTGTTTATTCGCCAATTGAAAACACTTTGAATGTTGATAACTATGATAGATATATTGCTGTAATTCCACCACTTGGAAATAATAAAACTGTTAAGGTTAATGTAGTGTTAGCCAATCAGGCAAACCAAACAACAACTTATCCGTTAAACGGTTTTATATCAATAAAAACTCAGGGAGCAACAGAAAAATCTGTTGTTATAAATGAATTTTTAGCCGATAATGCAAATTCAGTTACTGACCCAAGTGGCGAACATGACGATTTTGTTGAACTATATAATACAACCGACCAAATTGTAAACTTAAAAGGAAAATTTTTAACAGATAATCCCACAAACTTAACCAAATGGATGTTTCCTAATACCCAAGACTATTTTATTAATCCGCACGATTTTTTAGTCGTTTGGCTTGATGAAGATTTAACCCAACAAGGTGTTCACGCAAGTTTTAAACTCAGCAAATCAGGGGAGTTTTTAGGAATTGTTGAATCCGATGGTGCTTCTATTATGGATTCTATTACGTTTGGTGCTCAATCAACTGATATATCTTTTGGCAGATACGCTGATGGAACTGACAATTGGTATAAAATGAATCCAACACCTGGAGCAGCAAATTTGTACACAGATGTTAACGAAGAAATTATTGCTTTCAATTACTCGTTGGATGTTTACCCAAATCCTTTTAATCCGGCAACCAACATCAGTTTTACTTTACCGGAAGGCAATATTACAGTTGTAAAAGTATTTGATATCCTTGGTAGGGAAGTATCAACTTTGGTTAATGAATACAAATCCGCCGGTAACTACAAAATGCAGTTTAATGCTAATAGTTTAGCAGCAGGTGTCTACTTATGCAGGATAGAATCGGGTAGGTTTGTTCAAACAAAAAAACTTCTTCTAATAAAATAAATCAGAATAAAAATTCTTTTTTGCTTGCTTTTTGAAAAATATTTCTTTAATTTTAAAGCAGAATTTAAAATCTGATTAACTTTTGGAGAAAATATAATGAGTGAGTTCATTAACAACAGTAAACAAAGAGTAGCTGAATTAAAAAATTTAATTAGTTCAATTAACAAAGGGATTGGAGTAGAAGAGGCAAAAGCAAAGCTTTCGGAATTAATGGGTAGTGTTCCTTATGGCGAAGTTGTACAGGCTGAACAAGAATTGATTGCCGAAGGAATGAAGACAGAAGAAGTATTAAAATATTGTGATTTACATTCGCAAGCATTAAGAGGGAATATTGATTTATCCGATGCCAAAACGGCTCCTGCCGGTCATCCGGTTGATACATTTATGAAAGAAAATGGACTGATTCTTTTAGAATTAAATAAAATTGATGATGTTTCTTCTAAATTAGAAAACCGTGAAGATTCTGCTAATGCCGATTCAGAGCTTTTAACATTTAAGCAGATATTTAACACTCTTATGGATGTTGAAAAGCACTATGCAAGAAAAGAGAACTTAGTATTTCCATATTTAGAAAAATATGAAATTACAGGTCCCCAAATGGTTATGTGGGGAAAACATGATGAAATACGAGGATTTTTAAAATCTGTTCAAAGTATACTTAGCAAATTAACCACTATTACAGTTGCAGAATTAAAAGGATATGTTGAAATATTAGTTAAGCCGACAGTAGCTGCAATTCAAGAAATGATTTATAAAGAAGAAAAAATATTATTCCCAATGTGTATGGATACATTAAACGACATTGAGTGGTATGAAATATATAAACAAAGTAGTGAAATTGGATACACAATTGCTGCTCCAACAGTAGAATGGAAACCAGCAGACATTAATGATGAGGATATAAAATTTAAAGATAGTGGTAAAATCCAACTTCCTACCGGTTCGTTTACACTTAAGGAATTAGAATCATTTTTAAATACTTTGCCAATTGATATGACATTTGTTGACAAGGATGATAAAGTAAGATATTTTTCGCAAGGAAAAGAAAGAATTTTTGATAGAAATAAAGCAATATTAGGCAGACAAGTACAGTTTTGTCATCCACCTTCAAGCGTGCATATTGTAAACAAAATAATAGATGACTTTAAGAGTAAAAGACAAGATAGTGCAACATTTTGGATTAACTTTGGTGGGAAATATGTTCATATAGCTTATTACGCAATGCGTGATGAAAATGGAGAGTATTTAGGTACTTTAGAGGTTACTCAAGATATTGCAGGATATAAGGCAATTGAAGGAGAAAGAAGAATTTTATCATATGATGAAAAGGAGAAATGATGGATAATGTTAAATTTGAAGTTGTACCTGATTCATTATTACTTGAAGTCTTTGAAAAATATCCGGATCTGGAAAGCAAAATAATTGAATTAATTCCGGCTTTCAAATCATTAACAAATCCTGTTTTGCGTAGTAATATAATTAAGGTAACAACGTTAAAACAAGCTGCTGCAATTGGAAAAATTCCTTTAGGCGAATTTATTAACAAGCTAAGAAAAACTGTAAATTTGGATCAGTTTAGTTTATCGGATAAAATTAATCACGAAGGAGATAATAACCCCGAATGGTTAAAACCCGAAAATATAAAGGTAACTTACGATGCCATTGAAGATTTGGCAAATGGTTTACACCCTGTTGGTAAAGTTATGCAAGAAACTGCCGCACTAAACGCAGGTGAAATATATTTGTTAATAACCAATTTTGTTCCAATGCCTTTAATTCAAAAAGGTGAAGCTGCCGGATTAAAAGTTTTTAATAAAGAATTAGAAAAGAATAAATTTGGTACATACTTTTGTAAATAGTTCACGTTGTGAACGAACTCACAAATAAAAAACCCCTTACAATGTTTAACTTTTGTAAGGGGTTTTTGTTAAGTGTAATGTAATTTTTTTTATTTTACAAGAGTCATTTTCTTAATTTTTACAAAATTTTCAGCTTCCAATCTATAAAAATAAATTCCGCTTGGAATTGAAGAGCCATTAAACTCAACATAGTGTGTTCCAGCTTCTAACCTACCATCATAAATTGTACTTACAGTTTGACCAAGCATGTTATAAACAACTAATTTAACATCAGATTCTTTTGGAATACTAAACTTAATTTTAGTACTTGGGTTAAAAGGATTTGGGTAATTTTGTTCTAAAGTGTACTGATTAGGAGACACATTATTAGAAATTTTGTACACCGTATAACCATTAGCCGATTCTTTACCGGATATACTTAAATTGTCAGTATTTGATTTTATGGCAACATCAACACCTTTATTTTGATGTGAAATAATATCAGAATAAGATGTTTGAGCATTTATTGTAATTGTAATTAATATTATTAGTAGTAAAAGTCTTTTCATCTATATAATTTTCCTGTTTCTTATTTAATTAGACGCATTTTTTTATTAAATTGTTTCGCTTTTTATTAATTTTTTTTGGCTTCTATACACTTATTGCAAAAATTGTGCCTTCAAAAAATAAGTTACGTTAAATATATAATCGATAAAATTATGAAAAACTTTAGCATTACCATAAACAATTGGAAACATGAATTACAAAATATAAAATTTAGATATTCATCAATTATTACTATATCAGTTTTAGCAATTGTTTTATTTTTAGTTACGCAGTTTTTAGCATACAACGAACAACGATTTGGTTTTAGTTTTAATGATCCCATATTATCATTATTTAAACCTATTGATGTTACATGGTTTACTTTTATTATTATGTACGGTGCTTTACCTGTTACCTTAATTGCAATATCTAAATATCCCAAAATATTTATATTGGCAATGCAAACTTACATAGTAATGATAACATTTAGAGTATTTTGTATGTTTATGCTGCCACTTAATCCTCCCGTTGACATTATTATATTAGAAGACCCCTTTATAGCTTTTTTTAGTACTGGAGCTACATTTAAAAAAGACTTATTCTTTTCAGGACATACAGCCACAATGTTTTTAATGTATTTATGTTTAAATAAGGGCATAATTAAAAACTTAATGCTGGTATCTACCCTATTAATTGGAGGTTTAGTCCTTTTGCAACACGTTCATTATTCAATTGATGTTTTTGCAGCCCCTATATTTGCTTACACAAGTTATCGTATTGCCAAAAAAATAAATGAATTTATTTACTAATTGGAATTTTTGTAAATATAATTCTGTTTAGTCAATTATAAATAAAACAGGTTATTATGATTTTAGAGGCATACTACTTACATTATTTTTCTGCATTAATAGAAGGGAACAAAGATGAATGTTCTAAAGTTATTAATAATTTATTGCATGAAAAAGTTGATATAAAAGATATTTACACTCAAATTGTTAAGCGTTCAATGTATAGAATAGGGCAGATGTGGGAAAATGATAAAGTAAATATTGCCATTGAACATAGAGCAACAAAAATAACTGAGATTATAATTAATCAGATATATCAGTATATTCAGGCCGTGCCCAAACATGGCAAAAGAGTTGTTGTAACTTGTGCGGATAAAGAATTCCACGAATTAGGTGCAAGAATGGTATCCGATATTTTTGAACTTAACGGGTGGGAATCAACTTACTTAGGAGCAAATACCCCTTCAAACGAATTGTTAAACATTATTGAGGAAATCAATCCTGAAGTTGTTGCCATTTCAATTAACTTTTATATTAATATTGTTAGATTATTAAAAGAAATTGAGATGATATCCGAAAGATTCCCCGAAGTTAAAATAATAGTTGGAGGACAGGCTTTTACCGATGGGAAAGAGGATGTTTTATCTAACTATCCTAACGTTACCTACATAAGTTGTTTATATACTCTTGAAAACTTAATAAAACAATAACCTCGTTTATTGAAAATATCATTTTTTATATAAAAATTTTTTGTTATATTACTAAGCTACATAGTGAAATATGTATTTAGCTAATTATAACAAACAAATCAAATTATATGAGTAGTTTTTATATGAAAAAAATTCTTAACCTATTTTTATTCCTTATTATAGCAACATCCTTTGCCCAGGGAGTATTTGCTCAAGCTGGAAATTATTATGATGCACTTGATGTAAATAGCTCTTCATTTGTAACTGACTTGAAGTCAAGAATACGTTCACCTTATACAAAAATATCATATGCTCAGTTTGATGAAACAAACATTACTAATTTTGCTGCTATTAATAATGGCAATGGTACAAAGTCTGTATTCTGCGTTTATTCTAATTACGAACATATATATACTGGTACTTTTTCATGGGGTACAATGAGCCGTGAACATACATGGTGCCATAGCTGGATGCCGACATATGATTCGGAATCAGGTAACGAATATTCAGACCAACATCATTTATTTCCAACCCATCAAAACAATGCAAATGGAAGAAGAAGTAATCATCCATTAGGAATTGTTACAAGTCCTACTTATACTTTCATGGAAGGGAAATTAGGAAAAAACAGTTTAAATCAAACAGTTTATGAACCTCGCGATCCTCAAAAAGGAGATGCAGCCCGAGCTTTGTTGTATATGTCGACAAAGTATGACGATGTTAATAATAACAATTGGACATTTAGCTGGTTAAATAATACAAGACTTCCAAGTTTAAGTGAAGCTCCTCAACCTGTTGAGTTATTGTTACAATGGCACAAACAAGATCCTCCACGAAAAAGAGAAGTTGAAAGAAACAATTATATTCAATCAGTTCAGAAAAATAGAAATCCTTTTTCTGATCATCCGGAATATGTAAATTATATTGATTTTAATACTCTAACTAAACTTAGTCCGGTTTATGCGGCTGAACCCACAAACCATGTAACTAACATACAAACAAGTTCTAACGGGTATAATATTACTTTATCTTGGGACCAAGTTGCAGGTACTCAAGCTCCTTCTGGGTATATTATTATTGCCTTCGATAAAGATGATTACTTTTTACCAATAGATGGTGAAGTGTATGCTGATGATACCGAATTAGGTGACGGTACGGCTGTAGTAAGTGTTAACAATACTGTAAGTTATACTTTTAATAACTTAGTTAATTTAGAAGAATACTATTTTACAATCATTCCTTATAATGGGGATGGTAATTTAAGAAATTACAAAATTAACGGTACTCTTCCAAGAGCAATCAATATTCAATCGGTACCTGTTGAATTAACTTCATTTAGTGCAAGTATCAGCCAAAATATTGTAACAGTAAACTGGATTACTGCAACAGAAAAAAACAATTCCGGCTTTGAAGTTGAAAGAAGATATTTTAATGACGTTAATAACTGGGACGAGTTAGGATTTGTTGAAGGCTCAGGTACAACTACCGAAACAAATTCATATTCATTTAATGATAAGTTATCAACTCCAGGAAAATATTGTTACAGAATTAAACAATTGGATTTTGATGGTGCATTTACTTACTCTAATGAAATAGTTGTTGAATATGTTTCTCCTAATTCATTTAGTTTAAATCAAAACTTCCCAAATCCTTTTAATCCTTCTACTAAAATTAGTTTCCAATTAGCTGATGATTCTCAGGTTTCTATAAAAATTTATAACGTTCTTGGTCAGTTAGTTTCAACTTTATTAGATGAAAATTTAGCTGCCGGTTCTTATGAAAGAGAATTTAATGCTGCTAATTTTAATAGTGGTGTTTATTTCTACAAAATGGAAGCTGGAAATTTTGTTGACGTTAAAAAAATGATTTTGGCAAAATAGGATTTTAATTATTAATTATTAATTATATAATTATTAATGATTGAAGAGCCGTTGAAGGAAAAACTTTCAACGGCTTTCTCTTTTTAAATAAATATTGGTTTTTAATTCCCATAAATCTGTTAAATCCCATAAATCGCAGTTCAGACAATAGGATAATAAAAGGTTAAGTTATGATGGTTAAAGGTTGAATGATTGAATAGCCGTTTTAATAATTTTGAATTTTTAAGTCTCAATTTTTAATGATTGAAGAGCCGTTGAAGGAAAAACTTTCAACGGTTTTTTGATTTTAAAATCGTTAGTTTTAATCAAAAAACAAGGAATCCAAACCACAAAATAGACCCACTCGCTCCAGAGTGGGGATTATTAGGTGATTTGTTTTTTTTACAACCAGTACCGAGGCTGTATCAAAAGTATGAGGAAAGTTAATTATGAAGTCTATAATGAATAATGCGATTTGTTAATAATGCTCACGTTTGCATGTTGACAAACTCATCCCCCAGCCCCTTCTCTTAAAAATAGAAGGGGAATGTTAAGGCGTATCAGCATACAATATAAGGTGTTATGATAATGTGTTGCAAATATTGTGCTTGTAAGCGAATTATCCCAGATTGGATATTGCCTCTCTTTCGCATGCGAGAGCGGGGAATAGGTTACTTGACGGCGTTTGCCAAGTCGAGGTGAGTGTGTTATATAAACTCAGAAATAATGGACTTTTGATACAGCCTCGGCTTTTTTAACCAATCACCAATCACACATCCCCAATTGCTATTAGCCAAGTCTCTGGTTTTTAATTATTTCTCCAGAGGAGAAAATCTGGCTGTAACCCGACGTGTTTTTTACGTCGGGAAAGACAACCTCCAACAAATCATGCGAATCCAGCGGATTCGCTCTGGCGGATAAAACAATATATATATAATATGCGACGTAACAATTATTGACCCACTCGCTCCGGAGTGGGGATTGTGTGTTGTTGTTTGGAATTTTCTACCAATAGAGCCATTCCGCCGGAATGGTTTTTTATACCAATCACCAATTACCAGTCACCAGTCACCAGTCACCAATTATGGAACCAACAAACTCTTACTTCTGTTTTTACATTAATAAACAGGAGAAAACATTATGATAAAGAATATATTTTTTATGCTGTTAATGGCTTCAACATTAATTTTTGCACAAACAAGCGGAAAAACAAATATGAATAATATATATGATTTAACAGTTAAAGATATGGATGGTAAATCTATAAACTTAAAGGATTATGAAGGCAAAGCTTTGTTACTTGTAAACGTTGCCAGCAAATGCGGATTTACTAAACAATACAAAGGATTACAAGAGTTATATACCAAATACAAAGAAAAAGGGTTTGAAATATTAGCTTTTCCATGTAATGATTTTGGAAATCAGGAGCCGGGTACTAACGAAGAAATTAAAGAATTTTGCGATGCAAACTTTAATGTAACATTTAAACTTTTTGATAAAGTTAAAGTGCTGGGTGATGATAAAAGTGAACTTTATAAAAAACTGACTGACAATAATGTTACCGGTAAAGGTGATATTAAATGGAACTTTGAAAAGTTTGTTATTTCAAAAAAAGGGGACATAGTTGCTCGTTATTCAAGCAAAGTTGAACCCCTTTCAAATGAAATTGTAGATGTATTGGAAAAAGAACTTAAGAAGTAGCCTTCTTAAGTTCTTCTTTAACTGCAAATTTTGCCGCAATCAAATCACTATGTGGCATATTTAAATTATTGCTTACTTTTCTAACAAAGTATTCTTCGTATTGGTTAATAACGTTATCGGCTAAAATTATACGCCAAATGTTTTCAATAATTTTATATTTTTGATTGCGGTTAAAGTTTTTATCAATAATTTCAGTAAATTCATATAAACTAACGCTTTTTTGTATCAGTTTTTCGGAATGTTCAATTAATTCATTAACGTTTTCTTCGCTAATATTAAACGTTTTTTTCATTATTTCAATTACTTTAGACCTTTCAATTTGGCTAAAATCGTCGTCTGAATTAGCTATTTCTAAAAATATTGCACAAGTAGCTAACTGAATTTGTAACTCATCGTTTTGAATTTTTTCAATTTCATCGGCTTGGTTACTTTTTTGGTTATCGCATCCCAAAAACAAATTTTTTAAAGCATTTAACATTTATTTATAATCCTCTGATTCTATCTCTGCATATTCAACAGGTTTTTTAGTCCTTGGGTTCCTTTCATAAAGTTCAACTAACCAATTGAATTCATTAGCTAAATCGCTGTTAACTTTATCCCAAGTAAATCTCCAAGTCCAATTGCCGCCAAGTTTTCCTGGAAAGTTCATTCTTGCTTCGGTTCCCAAATTCAATAAGTCTTGCATTGGAATAATTACAAAATTAGCAATTGACTTGTATGCTTCTTTAATAAGTTGTTTACAAATATCATCGCCATAATAATTAAGATAGTTTTGTGCCCAGTGATAAATTTCAGGTGTTTTAACTTTTGCGTTATCAAAAAATCCTTTTGTAGTGTCATTATCATGTGAGCCGGTAAAAACAACACAGTTATTTATGTAATTATGCGGTAAAAATTTCTTTTCGCCATCTTTACCAAAAGAAAATTGTAAAATTTTCATTCCCGGAAAGTCAAATTTATCTCTTAAATCAACAACAGATTTGGTGATAATCCCTAAATCTTCAGCCCAAATAGGAACGTCGCCAAAAACTTCTTTAATAACAGTAAATAATTTTTCTCCAGGTGCTTTTACCCATCTACCTGTTTGAGCAGTTAAAGCGTCACCCGGTATTTCGTAAAAAGCGTCAAAGCCGCGGAAGTGGTCAATTCTTACATAATCGGCAATTGCAAAAAGTTTTTTAAATCTTTTTTGCCACCACATAAAGTTATCTTTTTCCATCACATCCCAACGATATAAAGGATTGCCCCATAACTGCCCAGTAGGACTGAAATAATCAGGTGGAACACCTGCACAAGTTAAAAGTTTACCATGTTCGTCAACGGTAAATAATTCTTTGTTAGCCCATAAATCGGCACTATCATAAGCAATAAAAATTGGTAAGTCGCCAACAATCTTAATCCCTTTTAAGTTTGCATACTGTTTTAGGCTCATCCATTGACGGAAAAAAATAAATTGAATAAACTTATAATAGTTAATTTCATCTTCTAACATATTAGTCCATTTTTCAATACTTCCTTCTTCTCTAAAGGCAATTTCTGGTGTCCAGCTTGTCCAAGTTACTCCTTTATGATAGTCTTTTGCCGCCATAAACAAAGAGTAATCATTAAGCCATTCAGTATTGTTGTTTATAAAAATATTATATTCTTCTAAATACAAATCTTTTTTTAATTTAAAGTTTTCGTAAGCTTTATGTAATAAAAAAAGTTTTAAGCCGATAATTCTTCCATAATCAATAGTTGAAGGATCCAACTCGGGATAAGAGTTTAAATCATCTTGGCTTAATAAGGATTCTTCTGCTAAATTTTCAGGGCTGATTAAAAGGGGATTGCCAGCAAAAGCAGAAAAGCATTGATAAGGAGAATCGCCGTAACCAGTTGGACCTAAAGGAAATACCTGCCAAATTACTTGACCGGCAGCAACTAAAAAATCTACAAATTTATAAGCTTCACCACCTAAATCACCAATGCCAAATTTGCCAGGCAGAGAAGTTGGGTGCAGAAGAATTCCGGCACATCTTTCAAAATTCATGTAAACCTCAAAATGTTTATAGTGTGTTAAATATTTATTTGCAAGTTACAAAAAAATAAATAAAAATTAATTAGCTTTTCAAAAAATATTTATTTAAACTAAATGCATTATTTTTTTTGTTTAAATAAATTAATTGCTTTAGAATTTAATTTGATTTAAAAATATTTTTCTCTTAACTTACTGTTCATCAAATTAAAGTTTTTTCAAAATTTTCTTATGGGTTGAACCAATTTTAACCCAAAGGGAATACTATACTCTTTTTTCTGCATTTTAATTATTTGAAAAATTGAAACTTTATTATTTTAAGTTTGAAGTATTTTATTAAATATTTTAAGCTTAAAATTTTTTTATATATATACATTTTATTACTAAATATGAGTTTAAAACTCATAAGAAATTTAGGGAGAATTGATGAAGATATTCAGATTGTTTACTGAATTAGGAAAAGAACCCGACTACAAAATTCAGTACGAAGAAAGAATCTCTGAGATAAAAAATACTGATCAAAGCGTTGTATTTAAAATGAACAACGTTTCTGTTCCGAATTTTTGGTCTCAAGTAGCTACTGATATATTAGTTAGCAAGTATATGCGAAAAGCCGGCGTGCCTGTTTATTCAAAAAGAGTAAATGAAGAAGGTGTACCTGAATGGCTTCTACCAAGTGAGCCGGATAAAGAACGTTTGGCAACATTACCCGCAGATGAGAGATTTATTTCCGAAACAACCGCTCAACAAGTATTCCACCGTTTAGCAGGTACTTGGGCATATTGGGGTTGGAAAGCAAAGTTTTTTGATACTGAAAATGATGCAAAAGCTTATTATGATGAAATGTATTATATGCTTGCCTATCAGATGTGTGCCCCTAACAGTCCACAATGGTTTAATACTGGGTTAAATTGGGCTTACGGAATAAATGGACCTGCACAAGGACATTATTTTGTTGATTTCCAAACAGGAAAGTTAACAGCTTCAAAAGATGCATATACGCATCCACAGCCTCATGCATGCTTTATACAATCGATCGGAGACGATTTGGTAAACGATGGTGGTATAATGGATCTATGGGTACGTGAAGCTCGTTTATTCAAATATGGTTCCGGTACAGGCTCAAACTTCTCGGGTATTAGAGGCGTTAATGAACCTTTAAGTGGAGGTGGAAAGTCTTCAGGTTTAATGAGTTTTCTAAAAATAGGTGATAGATCTGCCGGAGCAATAAAATCGGGTGGTACTACACGTCGTGCTGCTAAAATGGTTACTCTTGATATCGATCATCCGGATGTTGAAGATTATATCAGCTGGAAAGTAATTGAAGAACAAAAAGTTGCCGCTCTTGTTGCAGGTTCAAAACTTTGTAATACTCATTTAAATAATATAATGAGTGCTTGTTATGCCGAACATCCTGAAAACGATCGGTTTAACAAGTTAACAAATAAAAAATTGAAACATGCCATTTTTGAAGCCAAAAAAAGTTTTATTCCTGATGGTTTTATTGAAAGAGTAATTCATTTAGCTAAACTTGGATATAAATCTATTGAATTTCCTGTTTATGATACTGATTGGAACTCAGAAGCTTATGCCTCGGTATCAGGTCAAAACAGCAATAATTCATTACGTGTTACTAATGATTATATGAAGGCTGTTATAGATAATAAAAATTGGGCTTTATATTGGAGAACAGAACTTAAAAAAGCAAAAAATGAAAAACGAGAACCAAATCCATTTAAAGTAGTGGCTGCAAAAAAGATTTGGGATGATATAGCATTTGCTGCTTGGTCTTGTGCCGACCCAGGATTACAGTTTCATGATACAATTAATGAATGGCATACTTGTGCTAATGATGGTGCAATACGTGCATCTAACCCATGCAGCGAATATATGTTTTTGGATGACACGGCTTGTAACTTAGCATCGTTAAACTTGGTTAGATTTTATGATGATAAGACCAAAAAATATAAAATTAAAGAACTAAGACATGCTTCTTATTTATGGACAATGACTTTAGAAATTTCTGTTTTAATGGCTCAATATCCAAGTAAAGAGATAGCACAAAAAAGTTATGAATACAGAACACTTGGATTAGGTTATGCTAATTTAGGCTCGTTATTAATGCGTATTGGTGTTCCTTATGACAGCGAAGAAGGACTTGCTATTACGGGTGCAATAACAGCAATTATGCATTCTACTGCTTATGCTGCAAGTGCTGAAATGGCTAAAGAATTAGGGGCTTTCCCTCGTTATGAGGCTAACAAAGATGTAATGCTTAAAGTGATGAGAAATCATAAAAGAGCTGCTTACAACCATAAAGCAGAAGAATTTGAAAACTTAACCATTGCTCCTATGGGGATTGACCCTGACCATTGCCCTGCTGATTTGTTGGTTGCTGCAAGGGAAGATGCTGATTTAGCTTTAAAACTTGGTGAAAAATATGGTTATAGAAATGCTCAAGTAACAGTATTGGCACCAACGGGTACTATTGGCTTAGTAATGGATTGTGATACAACAGGAATTGAACCTGATTTTTCTTTGGTAAAATATAAAAAATTGGCTGGTGGTGGATATTTCAAAATTATTAATCAATCTATTCCACCGGCATTAAGAAATCTTGGTTACAAAGATGAAGAGATTGAACTTATAGAAAAGTATGCTATTGGTAAAGGTACCTTAAAGGGGTGCCCTCATATTAATCCTGAAACTCTTAAATCAAAAGGGTTTACTGATGCAGTATTACAGAATATTGAAAAACAATTGCAAGGTGCCTTTGAAATAGGGAATGTATTTAACAAATTTGTACTTGGCGAAGAGTTTTGCGTAAAAACACTTGGTATGAAAAAAGAACAATTAAATGATTTTAATTTTAATATTTTACAAGAATTAGGTTTTACAAAAGAAGAGATTTCAAGTGCAAATGATTTTGTTTGCGGAACAATGACTGTTGAAGGTGCTCCTGCATTAAAGGCCGAACACTATGCTGTATTCGATTGTGCAAACAAAAATGGTAAAAAGGGGAAACGATTTATTCGTCCAAAAGCACATCTTTTAATGATGGCAGCAGCACAACCATTTATTTCGGGTGCAATTTCCAAAACAATTAATCTTCAAAATAGTGCTACTATTGATGAGGTACAGGACTGCTATTTATCATCATGGAAATTAGGATTAAAAGCAACTGCATTATATCGTGATGGTTCAAAACTATCTCAACCGTTAAATGCACTCGGTTCCGATGAAATTGACGAAATTATGGAATTAAAAGAGAATAATGATTTAGTAAAAATTGCAGAAAAAATTATTCACAGATATATTGCAAAAAGAAGAAGATTACCCGATAGAAGAGTTGGTTATACTCAAAAAGCAAAAATTAACGGACAAACAGTATACATCCGTACAGGTGAATACGAAAATGGTCAAATTGGTGAAATATTCTTAGATATGCACAAAGAAGGGGCTGCTTTTAGAAGTTTGTTAAATAACTTTGCTATTGCAATTTCACTTGGTTTGCAGCATGGTGTTCCTTTGGAAGAATTTGTTGAAGCTTTTGTTTTTACAAAATTTGAACCAAGTGGAATGGTTGTTGGTAACGATAGAATTAAAATGGCTACCTCTGTTATTGATTACATTTTCCGTGAACTTGCTGTTACATATTTGGGAAGAAACGATTTAGCCCATGTTTCAGAAGAAGAATTAGAAACAAAAACTAAAAGTAAGCCTGATAATTTTGATGATGATGATTTTGAAAGTGAAGAAGTTATTAGTGTAAGAACTATTGAATTGGAAACTGATAAAGTTAAAGCAAGAATGGAAGAACCATTAAAACACTCAGGTAATGGTCATGGAAATTCGCATCATCCAAGTTCGGATAATTCAAAGAAAAAAGCTGAGTACCATGATGCACGCAGTAAAGGTTATACCGGAGATATTTGCGAAGTATGCCATAGCAATACAATGGTAAGACAAGGTACTTGTTTGTATTGTAAAACTTGTGGTAATACAACCGGATGCAGCTAAGTATTAATTAATTTATATAATTTTTTAGTGTAACCCGGTTTATTATTGCCGGGTTTTTTTATTTTTGTAAATTTAGAACATATTTGATACAATTTGATTTTAGTTAAAAACTTTATTAACTAAATGTGTTTAAGTGTATTTGTTTTATAATTTTATTAATTGATTTTTTTTATTAACTTACTGTTTGAAATATTAAAAATAAGCTATTTTATGGAGCGATAATGTATTTATATAACACATTAACAAAAAAGAAAGAAGAGTTTAAACCAATAGATGGAAATAATGTTACTATGTATGTTTGCGGTCCAACCGTTTATGATTATTTTCATATAGGTAATGCCCGTTCTTTTTTAATGAGTGATATAATTCGTAAGTATTTAGAGTATAAAGGTTACAATGTTAAATTTGCAATGAATTTAACTGATGTTGATGATAAAATAATTAAAAAAGCAAATGCTGAAGGAGTTGATGCTTCTGAAGTTGCAAAAAAGTTTTCCGAAGCCTTTTTTGAAGATATTAAAAAACTGAAGGTTAAACCGGCTACTATATATCCTAAAGCAACTGAACATATGGCTGAAATTATAGAAATTATTTCGAAAATTGAAGAAAACGGTTTTGCTTACAATAAAGATGGAAATGTTTTTTTTGATGTTAATAAATTTAACGAATATGGTAAATTAAGTGGAAAAAACATTGATGATTTAATTAGTGGTGCAAGAATTGAAATTAATGAAGAAAAAAATAATCCACTTGATTTTGCATTATGGAAAAAAGTAAAACCAAATGAACCTTATTGGGAAAGTCCATGGGGGAATGGTAGACCCGGCTGGCATATTGAATGTTCAGCAATGAGTACAAAACATCTTGGAAAAACTATTGATATACACGCCGGTGGAAATGATTTAATATTTCCACATCACGAAAATGAGATAGCTCAAAGTGAATGTGCAAATCATGCTAAATTTGTTAATTATTGGCTCCATTTTGGATTTTTGAATATTAACGATGAAAAAATGTCAAAATCACTCGGCAATTTTTTTACAGCACGTGATATTTTAAAAACTTATTCTGCTGAATCAATTAGAATGCTTTTCTGCCAGTCGAATTATGGAAGTCCTTTAAACTTTAAAGCAGAGCTTTTGGATGCTGCCCAGAAAGGTTTGGATAAAATCACCAATTTTATTAGCAGACTTAATGAAATTATTGAAAAAAATCAAAATGGAACAGTTCCAGACTTTGATATTGATAAATATAAAAATCTTTTTGTTGAAGCAATGGACGATGATTTTAACACTCCTAAAGCCGTAGCGGTAATATTTGATTTTGTACGAGATGCAAACAAGATAATTGATGAAACCAATGAAATTAGTTCAGCCTTTTTACAAAAGATAAAAGACTTTTTATATTCTACTGCTGAAGATGTTTTGGGAATAATTCCACCTATTAAAAAAGAAGCTGTTGATGGTGGTTTAACCGAAAAACTAATTGAACTTCTTATTCAATTACGAATAAATGCAAAAGTAGAGAAAAATTATAAATTAGCTGATTCTATTAGACAAGAATTGGATAAACTTGGAATTGTTTTGCAAGATACAAAAACAGGAACATCATTTAAGATTAATCAATAATTTGTTTTTTAATTGATGCAAAAAATGATAATATTAATAGGAATAATATTAACAGTAGTTTTAATTATTGTAGTCCATTATTTTTATTTTAATATTTACGAAACTAAAGCTGAGATCAATCTGATAAAGGATGTCGGTAATAGAAGAGTTTATGAAGTTCAATTTAAATTATTGAATTCATTAGGAATGAATATCCCTTTTAGAAAAGCTGAGCCTAAAATTGAAATTATTGAAGGAAATAAGTTTGTTAGTAAGATAGAAAATGGTTTTATTGAAGTATTTCCAACAAAAAGCGAAAAGATAGTTATAAAAATAATGTCAAAATACAGCATAGCTGAAGAAATTTTAACAATTAATTTTTAAAAAATTTAATTGAGGAATTATGAAAAATGTTTTTTTATCCGGAATAGTTCTTGTTCTGTTATGTGTAAATTTATTTGCACAAGGGACTGCCGGCAAGGACGCAAATTATGAATATCGTTACTTAATTGATGTTCCTACAACCGGAGTTATGGATAAAGGATTTGTTGGTGTCAGCTTAGATGCCATGCCAATGGGAGTTATAATTACAAAAATTGAAGTTGGGGTATTTAACAACTTTAGTTTTGGTATTTCATATGGCGGTGGTAATGTTATAGGTGAAGGAACAATAGATTGGTATAAACTTCCCGGAGTAAATGTTCGTTTTAGGATTTTAGATGAAAGTACTGAAGCTCCTGCCGTAACAATTGGTTTTGATAGTCAAGGAAAGGGAATTTATCATGATTCTGAATCAAGATTTGATGTTAAATCACCGGGCTTTTTTGCTTCTGTTTCAAGAAATTTTCAGTTCCTTGGATATTTAAATCTTATTGGTACTGTTAATTATTCTTTGGAAAGAAAAGATGGAGATAAAGATTTAAATTTTGCTTTTGGATTTGAAAAAACAATTGGCAGCCAAGTATCATTAATTGCCGAATATAATTTGGGTATCAATGATAATAATAGTGGTGCTTATGGAGAAGGGAGTGGATACTTAAATGTCGGTGCTCGCTTTTCAACAGGGAGTGGATTTACTTTTGGTGTAGATTTAAGGAACCTTTCTGATAATAGAAAAGTTAATGGTTCTAAAGCCGATAGAGCAATTTTTGTAGAATACATTAAAGCATTGTTTTAATTGTATTGTTTATTGTACAAATCTGTATCCTTTTAATAACAAAATGTTTATAAATGGGGGAAAAATACCATATTTTCCCCTGTTTTTTTAGGTACGATTTTTGCAATTTGTATAGTAAAAGTATTAGAGGTGTAAAATGAAAAACATATTGATTTTATTTGCCCTTAGTCTTTTAATGACTGGGTGCTACACGCAAATGGCGGTTAATGATACTTATGAGCAAGAGTATCAAGATTATTATGCAGATAATAATAATTCCGACCTTTATAGCGACGAAGAAGGAGTGGTTTACGATACTGTTTACTATGATGATGATGAATATGTTGATTCTGAGGCAAAACAATATAAAGGTTTTGAAGATAAAACCGTTACAAATATTTATATTGATGGTACCGCAAGTTGTTATGCCGCTGATCCATTTTGGGATAATTGGAATAGTTATTGGCGAATTCAAACATGGTGGTCTCCTACATACTATTTTGACGGTTTTATTATGGACTGGTGGTACCCAAGACCAATAGTTTATTCGCCTTATTGGGATCCATTTTGGAATCCTTATTGGGATCCTTTTTATAATCCATGGTACGATCCTTACTATTACAACCCTTATTGGGGTGGCGGTTATTACTCGGGTGGAACTATTACAAAAACTCATCCGGGTCATACCAGAAATAATGATGGTGGAAGAAATTCCGGTGAAAGAACCAGAAGAATCAAAGAAATTAAAGAAGTTACGGGTAATAGTAGAGATATAGTTAATACACGTAATAGAAATGATAAAGGTACTGTTACCAGAAATGATGATAAACGTGTTAGCAGAGAACGTGATATACTTAATGATAGAAACATTTCTACAAATAGAATTAAAAGAACCAATGTTGATAGAACAGATGTAACTTCTACTCGTACAAGAGAAGTTACAAATAATAGAAATGACAATTCAGGTACTGAAAGAACTAAAATTAATGTAAGAAAAGATACTCAAAATAGGAATGATAGAGAAATAACTACTAATAACAATAGAACTGAAACACGTAAAAATGATTCTAATGATAGTCAAAGAAGAACTATTTATGTAAAGAGAGAAAACACAAACACAAATAATAAAAAAACCAATAATAAAACCGATAGAGAATATCAAAGATATACAGGTCAAAGTACAAATACAGGATCAACTTCACGCACAAATACTAATACTAATACTGATAGAAAGCGTGAAACCAAAAATGATAATCCGCAGGTTCAAAATACTCAACCGCCTGTTCGTAACAATTATACTCCACCTCCTGTAAGAAATGATGGGGGTAGTAGAAGTAGTGGAAATAACAGCGGTTCAAGTAGAAATAGTGGTAATAGTGGTAACCGTGGGAGGAGATAATAATGAAAACTAATGTATTGTTGTTTTTAATTTTTAGTGTCGTGGTTGGTGGCTGTTATACTGTTTACAATCATCCTAATGTTGTTCATAAAGACAACAACAATATGGTTGAAATAGTTGAGGTTACATATAAAAACGACTGCCAAAGCTGTCATACCACAGACGAATTGGAAAATTATAATTATTATGTAAAAAAAGAAGTTTTTATTGAACCTGATTCAACCGACCAATCAACAGAATTAAGATATAATGATATAGCTTATTTTTATAACATGCCTTGGTGGTTTGAAGTTGATTTTACGAATGTATATAATGAAGTAAAATACGATGTTGAGTATACCACTACTACAACAACTGTTGATGAGCCCCGTGACCCAGGTCCTCGTCCTCATCCTTATCCTCCTTTACCAGGCCCAGGACCAAGACCAATACCTAATCCAGGACCGACACCAAATCCACCTACAAAAAATGAAGAGAGTACTAATACTACCACAACTAATTCAAATTCAAGTGGAACGTCAAATACAAGGGGAAATGACGGAAGTAGAAATAATAATTCAGGGAGGCGTTAATGTTTACAATTAAAAAGGTTTTTGCTTTATTTTGTTTTTTACCCCTATTAATTAATGCACAGGGTGTTTCTGATGCACTTAGATTGGCTGAAACTCAACTTGGTTCCGGTGCAAGAGCACTTGGAATGGGGAACAGTTATATTGGTGTAAGCGATGATTTTTCGGCAATAGTTAACAATCCTGCCGGATTAGGATTAGTAAAAAGATTTGAATTAAGTACAGGTATTGAGTATAACAGCTTTACTAATAGTACATCGTTTATGAATAGCAATACTAAATTTGATAAAACAAAAACAAACTTATCTCAAATAGGTTTTGTTTATCCTTTGCCAACAGTACAGGGGAGTTTAGTTTTTGCTGCCGGTTATAGCCAAATTGCTAATTTTAATAAAGTTATTAAATACGATGGATATAATTCCGGAAATACTTCAATGATTCAAGATTTGACTTCCAAAAATGATGATATTACTTATGATTTAGGATTGAGCTATGGAGTGTTTTCTGGAGGTTCATGGCTGCATGATGAAACTTTAATTAAGGGGAAACTAAATCAATCGGCTGAAATTATTCAAAGTGGTTCAATTAACCAGTATTCTATTGGCGGAGCAATGGAAGTTGCCAGAAACTTGTTTGTTGGATTAACCTTTAATATTCAAAGCGGTACATTTAAGCAGACAAAAGATTATTATGAAGATGATATTTATGATGTTTATGGTGCTTCTTTAGAAACTAATCCGGGAGATGCTTCAACTAAGGACTTTGAAACATTTAACTTGTTTGATCAAATTGACTGGGATTTATCAGGTTATAATTTTCAGTTTGGAATGATGTATGTTTTAGAGAACAGAGCAAGAATTGGTCTAAATATTAAATTACCAACTGTTTATACAATAAAAGAAAAATACTTTGTAGATTCGTATGCTGTTTTTGGTAATTCAAAAGTATATATACCTGAGGCTATGGAAAGTGAAATTGAATACGAAGTAACAACACCTTTTGAATTTGGTATTGGCGGTTCTATTCCAATTCTCAAAAACTTGCTATTAAGTGGACAGATAAGTTTTATTGATTATGGTCAAACAGAATATACAAGTGGTTTAGATGCAACATCTAAAGCAGCTAATAATAGAAACATTGCAAGCGACTTAAAAGGAGTTGCCAACATAAATATTGGAGCTGAATATTCTTTTATCCCTCAAAATTTAAGATTTAGAGGTGGTTTTATATTAATGCCATCTCCTTATGTTGCCGATAATGAATCTAAATTTGATAAAAAATATTTTACTTTTGGATTTGGTTATTTAATTGAACAGATGGTTGCAATTGATGTTGCATACATTCATGGCTGGTGGAGTGATTATGGTGATAGCTACACTACCGGCGGTTCAAGATATGAACAAGAAATTCAATATGATAATATTTTATGTACAGTTTCTTATAGATTTTAATTATTTTATTGAATGATTCAAAAAAGCGTTTTATTTTATAAAACGCTTTTTTTTATTTTAAACAATTTAGGAGGCAATATCAAAGCTAAAGTTATTAGAATTGAAAGCAAAGATTATTATGTTTTAACTGAAGATAAAAAAGAAATTCGATGTTCGCTAAGAGGAAGATATAAAAAGGAATACGAATTCAAAAGGAATAAACAGTCAGTTTTGGATATTGTTGCTGTTGGCGATAGTGTGGATTTTGAAATGAGTGATGTTGATACCGGTGTAATAACAAGTATTGCTGAAAGAAAAAATCATATTTCTCGTAAAGCACCAAAAATAAAGGGTTCCACTTTTAGAGGTGAAAGGTTAGAACAAGTAGTTGCTTCAAATATTGATAACTTTTTTATTATTGCAAGCTGCGACCAACCAAGATTTAATAATAGGGTGATTGATAGGTTTTTGGTTGTAGCAGAATCTAACAAAATTAATCCTGTTATTGTTATTAATAAAATAGATTTAGATGATGAAAATTTTATTACTCCTTGGGTAAAATTATATAAAAAAATAGGCTATACGGTAATAACTACAAGTGTTGAAGAGAACAAAAATATAGATAAAATAAGCAAAATTCTAAAAGGAAAAACATCAATATTTTGGGGTCAATCCGGAGTAGGAAAATCATCTTTATTAAATGCTATTTTTCCTGATTTGGATTTAAGGATTGGAGATGTGAGCGATTATAATAATAAAGGAAGACATACAACTGTATCGGTTAGAATGTACGAAGTATTACCTAAAACTTTTATAATTGATACTCCCGGAATTAGAGAAATTGACCCATATGGAATAAAAAAAGAAGACTTGGGGCATTATTTCCCTGATTTTTATCCTTACTTTTTAGATTGCAGATTTAATACTTGCACACATAACCATGAACCCGGTTGCATGATAGAAAAATTAGTAACCGAAGAGAAGATATCGATTGATAGATATGAAAGTTATTTAAATATGCTTGATACTATTGAAGATGATATGCTTTTTTGATATAATGAATCTTTACATATAACCGTTCAATAAACTCGTCAACTTTAACATCCGGAACACCATCAAAGTGTTTTGACTGAAAACGCATATCACATTGATCGTTTAAGTAATCAATAACGTAGTAAGAATTATCTTCACAAACGGCAATTTCAGTAGAAAAATAATCCATTTTACTTATACGAGAGATTTTTTTAGTAATAATATTTAATCTTTGAAGATGATAATATTTAATCTCTTCATTAGATAAAACTCTATAAATATCAGTCTGGTCATCCCACCACATTGGAATAGGTATATCAAAAGCCCATAAAATTCTGAACCAAGCCCTTTTCCCATCAAAATATTTGGGATATATTCTTTTTTGAATTAAATAACTATCATTAGGAATTTTACGTCGCTGATTAATTACATCAAATAAAGAAGTTGCATTAATAACAACACCTTCTCCTCCACCTGTAAAAAAAGCAGGTTTAACAACAAAAGGAGTCCCAAGCTGTTCCATATCTTTAATGCTTATTAAGGAATCGGCTTTTTTTTGAAGAGGTGGAAGAATTAAAGTAAAAGGAACAGGCACTCTGTTTCTAAGCAAAATTCCATGCATTGTTGCTTTATTAATATATTTAATAACTTTTTTAATAGGATTGATTAGATAAGTTTTTTTCCGGCTTAACAACTTTGTTAGTGGAGTAAACTCATCATCCGCATCGCTGGCTCTATCAAGATAAACATTAAAAGCTAACCGTTTTTCGGCAACTTTTTCAATTGTTTCAGCGATGTTGTGTTTTCTTATTACATATGTTTTTAACCCTTTGGCTTGTAATATCTGTTCAATTCTGTTTACAAAATCTACATCATATTCCCAAACAAAAGATATTGCTAAGTCGAAAGTTTCCATATAGTTAAATCTGTTTAGTAATGAAACATTTTACTGTTTTAGTTGTATTTTACCTTGTGATTATATTTTAGAAATTATATCTTTAAATTTAAATTAATTTTGATTATGAAAAAACTATTATTTGTAATTCCTTTATTTTATTTGATTTATGGTTGTTCTTCGGTTGATACAAAAAAGCTTGAAGAAGCTTTAATTAATGCCCTGCAAGAGATAAAATCAACTGATAAAAAAGCTGCAATACGAACATATATTGATGGATTAATACAGAGTGTTAAGGGGAATAGTGCTGAAGCGGTTCTTGATTTTCAAGATGCTTTGCAATTAGACCCAAATGCCGGAATTTATTATGCCATGGCAAAAGAATTTTTACGCCTTAATAAAATAAATACAGCTATTCAAAATATAAATAAAGCTATTGAGCTTGATTCTTCGAATTTAGATTTTTACTTATTACAAGGGCAGTTATACACAATATCTCGTAAAACTGAGCTGGCAATTGAGACCTTTGAAAAAATAATTTCTTTGGATTCTACAAATTATCAAGCATTATTTACAATTGCAGAATTGTATGAACCATCTAAGCCATTAAAAGCATTAAAAACTTACGAAAAAGTAGTTGAACTAATTGGTCCTGAATGGAATGTTCTAATTAAAATTGCCGATTTAAATGAAAGAATGGGAAATGTTGAAAAAACTATTTCTACTGTTGAGGAGTTAGTAAAATTAAATCCGACTAATTTAGAATTAAAAAAACTTTTAATTGAAGCCTATATTAAAAGCAAAAATTTTGATGAAGCAATTGCACTTGTAGATGAAACTTTGGAATTATTTCCTAATGACCTAAATTTAATTGAATATAAAGCTAATTCGTTAGTTCAATTGGGTAAATGGGATGAAGGAGCAAAAAGCTATTTAATTTTAGTAAAAAGTGATGATATAACTTTTGAAAACAAACTAAGAGTTGTATCCGGTTTTATGGATCAGGCTGATGAAGATTCTAGTTTGGTTCAATATATGAAAGAAATGCTTCTAATTATGGATGCTGATACGGCACAATGGCAGGTTAAAGTTTTAATGGCTACGATTTATGCAAAAGAGAACTCTGATTCATTGGCTGTAAAGTATTATCAAAGTGCTGTTCAGCTTGCTGCTTGGAACGAACAAGTTTTGGTTAGTGCATGTGGGTATATGTTTGATAATAGATTTTATGCTGAAGCAATTACAGAATTGGAAGCCGGAGTTAAAAACTTTCCGGAGAACTTCTTTATAAACTTATTACTTGCTTATTCATATTCACAAAAAAATGAGCATTCAAAAGCAATTCCTTATTTTGAAAAGGCAAATTATATTAGAGGGAATGAACTTTCTGTTCTTACTGCCTACGGTTTTTCACTAAATCAATTAGGCAAAACTGATTCTGCATTAGTTATTCTAAAAAAGGCAGTTGAAATTGATTCAAGCAATGCACAGGTATTTGGAATGTTAGGAATGATTTATGATAAAAATGAAGACTGGGAAAAATGTGATGCTGCTTATGAAAAAGCTGTTCAACTTGATTCTACAGATGCTTTGTTATTAAATAATTATGCATATTCTCTTTCTGAAAGAGGTTTGCATTTAGAAAAATGCTTGGCAATGTCCCAAATTGCGGTTGAAAAAGAGCCTGAAAACTCTTCATATTTGGATACCATTGGTTGGATATATTATATGTTAAAAGATTATCCAAAGGCAAAAGAGTATATTGAAAAATCATTAAAAAGAGACGGTAAAAATGCTGTTGTACATGATCATTTAGGTGATGTTTATGCTAAAATGGGGAATAAAAAGAAAGCGGTTGAATATTGGAAAAAAGCTTTTGAGCTTGATTCTTCAATAAAAAATTTGAAAGAAAAAATTGATAAAGGTGATTTGTGAGAAATGTTAAAATATTGTGGTCAGTTCTTTTTTTTACATTAATTGTAGTTTTTGCGGGTTGTGCTCCTTCTGTTCAGGAACTTGAAGTTCAAATCTTGCCTTCTGATAGACTTGTTAAAAAACTTGAAGCTAACAGAAGAAAAATAAAAACTTTTGTTGGTACCGGTGTAATTAATATTGAAAGTAAAGAATTAACTGCAAAGGGCAATTTTGAAATTACAATAAAAAAACCTGATACTATTAAAGTGTCTATTTATGGACCTTGGGGAATTGACTTGGCTCATATTTTGGTTACTAAAAATGACTTTGTTTTTTACGATGTTATGAATAGCAAATCTTATCAAGGGGCTGTTAGTCAAAATGTTATTAAGGGAATTTTTAAAGTTGATTTATCTTTTGATAATTTAATTGATGCTTTTGCAGGTTCAGTAAACTTAACTGAGAAACTTAGACTTGAACCGACATCATATGATATTAAAGATGATAATTATGCCATGATTTATGCAGATTCTTTAAAAAAAGAAAAAGCTATTTATGATATTAGTACAAAAAATTTGTCTATTAAACAATTTAGATTTATAAAATTTCCCGAAACAGTAGCTCTTCAAAGTACTTTTTCTGATTTTAAAATGTATGAAGATGTACCATTACCTTTTAATGTTTTGGTAGAAAATAAGTTAATGGGTCAAAAAATAAAAATTGAATATCGTAACATTATTGTTAATGAAGAAATTGACGAAGTAAAAGTTAGTATTCCGTCAGATGTAGAAATAATTGAATGGTAAAATTTGCTTTAATATTATTCCAGATTTATTTTTTTTGTAGTACTGTTAATATTTATTCTCAAAGTGAAACTGATATTAATAGTAAACGGAATGAATTATCCAATATTAAAGAAGAAATAGCTTCTCTTGAATCCGAATTAAAACAAAAAAGTAAAACAGAACGAGAATCGTTAAAAGCTTTAGATAAATTAAATCGGCAAAATTTATTGTTAAGTAAACTTGTTAACGGGTTAAGAAGAGAAGAGAGATTAAAGCAAGTTCAAATTGATTCTATAAATTCAAGCATATCTGAAACAGAAGCCAACATAAAAAAACTAACTGATAACTATTCAAAGTACATTGTTTGGGTGTATAAGCACAACGGTAATCAATTTTGGAAATATGTGCTTGATGCCGGTTCAGTTAACCAAGCCTTAATGCGTATTAAATACTTAAATTTTATTACAAAAAAAAGTAAAGAAAACGTTGAAAAATTACGAAAAGACAAAGAATTATTAATTTCATTAAAAAAAATCAGAAAGTCAGAATTAAAAGAAAAAGAAAAACTTGTTATTGAAAAAAATAACGAGCAAAAACTTTTAACTCAAAAAAAATCTGAAAAGAACAATTTAATTAAAAATTTGAGAAAAGATAAAAAGCATTTGAATGCTGAAATAGAAGATAAAAGAAATGCTGAAATATTAATACGTAATATGATTTCTAAATTGATTGAAGCTGAACGCGTTAGAAAAACTAAAGAAAAAGAAGAAAAGTTATTATCAAAAGAAAAATCTAACAAAAAGAGTACAGATAAGAAAGAAGAAGTTGAAACCGAAAAAACCTACAAAAATTATAACTACGATTCGTTTGAAAGTTTTGCAGCATTAAAGGGTAAATTAAATTGGCCTGTTAAAAGTGGAACAATTGTAAGAAGATTTGGCGAAAACATTAATAAAAAATTAAAGACAGTAACGCTAAATTATGGAATTGATATAAAGACTGCGGCAAATTCTTCTGTTGCTATTGTTGCTGATGGAATAGTTTCTGCCATTGATTGGATTCCCGGTTTTGGCAGCGTTATTATTGTTACTCATAAAAATGATTATCGAACCGTTTATGGTCATGTCGGTGATGTTTCAGTTAGTGAAGGTGAAAGAGTAAAAAGAGGAACTGTAATCGGTTCAGTAAATGAAAGTTTGGAAGGGAATATTTTACATTTTGAAATTTGGAACGATAGAAACTATCAAAACCCAACTGTTTGGCTATCAAAATAACCATTAAAAGATTCTTTTTTTTTGAATTATTAATGGGTTTAAGTTGTTACATTAATTGTGTTTTGAATATAATGTAAAATTGACTTTAAGTTCTATTTTAGATAATTTTGAAAGATAAAAAAAAGGACAAAATATGTTAATTGAGTATATCCCGATTTTTTTAGTAATATTAGTTGCCGTAGTTTTAGCAGGGGCACTTATATACTCATCAAAAATTTTTGGTCCACATAGACCAAATAAAATAAAAGAAATGCCGTATGAAAGCGGTAAAGACCCTATTGGTTCAACAAAAGAAAGAATATCAATAAAATATTATTTAGTTGCTATGCTTTTTATAATTTTTGATATTGAAGTAATATTTGTATATCCTTGGGGCGTTCAGTTTAGAGAGTTATATTCACAATATGGAATGTTTGCTTTTACGCCAATGTTTATATTTTTAGTAGTATTGGAATTAGGATTTTTATACTTATATAAGAAAGGAGGCTTAAAGTGGG
This sequence comes from Melioribacteraceae bacterium, assembly GCA_963663265.2. Lineage (GTDB taxonomy): Bacteria > Bacteroidota > Ignavibacteria > Ignavibacteriales > Melioribacteraceae > JAEXOD01. The sequence goes on along the minus strand of CAXXXM010000002.1, from coordinate 7,118 downwards.
ATTAGAAGCCAAATTAATGACAGATGGATATTTAACAACAACAGTAGACGCAATAGTAGCCTGGGCACGCAGTAGTTCGGTATGGCCTATGCCTATGGGTATTTCTTGTTGTGCAATAGAAATGATTGCAGCAGCTGATCCAAAATACGATATAGCCCGCTTTGGTTCCGAAGTAATGCGTTTTACTCCTCGTCAATGTGATCTTATGATTGTTGCCGGTACAGTAACTTATAAAATGGCTCAAGTGGTAAGAAGAATTTACGATCAAATGGCAGAACCTAAATGGGTTATAGCTATGGGTGCTTGTACTTCCAGCGGAGGTATGTACAGGTCATACTCCGTTGTACAGGGTATAGACCAATTTTTACCGGTTGATGTTTATACTGCCGGTTGTCCTCCTCGCCCCGAAAATTTATTGAATGCTCTTATGACGATTCAAGAAAAAATTGAAAAAACAAAAGCTCGTGATTTCCAAGATAAAAAAATGGTAATTAAATAGATCTTATGGAATTAAAAGAAATATTACAAAATAATTTGTTATCTAATGAAAAGTTTAAGGATTCTATTGTATCAATTGAGGAATTCCGTAACGATATTTCATTAATATTAAAAAAAGAGAATTTTTTAGAAGTTTGTAAATATCTACATGATAACAACGAACTTCAATTTCTTACTTGCCGCGATGTAACCGCAATAGATTGGGCTAAACGAAAAGATAGATTTACAGTAGTGTATAACTTATATTCGTATAAACTTAATACTCATTTGCGATTAAAGCTTAATCTTGATGGCGAGTATCCTCAAACCGAATCAGTTGCTTCAGTTTGGAAAAGTGCCAACTGGTATGAAAGAGAAACTTATGATATGTATGGTATTAAATTTTTAAACCATCCTGATTTAAGAAGGATGTATATGCCGGAAGAATTTGAATATCATCCATTAAGGAAAGATTTTCCTGTTCTTGGAATTCCGGGTTCGCTGCCATTACCGGAAAAAGGAGCTTAATATGGAAAAATATACTACAAACTTGAACGACGAAAGATTGTACCAAGCATTGATGAATGAAACAAAAGATTATCAATTAGATGATGTTTTGGAAAATGAAATGGTACTTAATATGGGACCCCAGCACCCCGCTACACATGGTGTTTTGCGTGTTTTATTAAAACTTGATGGTGAAAAAGTTATTGGTGGAGTTCCTGAATTAGGTTATTTACACCGCGGATACGAAAAAATGGCTGAAAATATGTCATTTATTGAATTTATTCCGCATACAGATAGATTAGATTATACTTCTACTATGTGCAATAATGTTGCATATGTTTTGGCTGTTGAAAAACTTGCCGGTATTGAAGCACCTAAAAGAGCACAATATATACGAATGCTTGTTGCCGAACTTTCACGTATAGCAGGACACTTAATTGCTATTGGTACTTTTGCAATGGATATTGGTGCGGTTACTATGGTAATGTGGACTTTTAGAGAACGCGAAAAAATACAGTCTATATTTGATAGAATTGCCGGAGCAAGATTTACAACAAGTTATACTCGTATAGGTGGAGTTGCTTCTGATGTTGATGATACTGCAATTAGTATGATTAAAGAATTTTTGAAAGAATTTTATCCTGCAATGGATGAAATGGCTAAGTTGCTAAATTCAAATAGAATATTTATTGAGCGTCTTGAAGGTATCGGTATTTTATCCAAAGAAAATGCCATAGCTTATGGAGTTACAGGACCAAGTTTACGTGCTTCGGGTGTTGAATATGATATTCGCAGAGCAAAACCATATTTATTTTATAATGAAATTGATTTTAAAATTCCCACTTATACTGAAGGGGATTGTTTGTCTCGTTATTATATACGTGCAGATGAAGTATATGAGAGTGCAAAGATTGTTAAACAGATTATAGAAAAAATGCCTGCCGGTGATGTTATGGCTAATGATCCTAAAAAAGTATTACCACGCAAAGGCGAAATTTATAGTAGAATGGAAGAACTTATTCATGACTTTATGTTAGTTAATAAGGGAATGAATCCACCTGTTGGGGATAGTTATTTTTCTGCTGAAAACCCAAAAGGTGAATTGGGTTTTTATATAGTAAGTAACGGAACAGGGGAACCATGGAAATTAAAAATACATTCACCATCATTTTGCAATTTGCAAGTTATTCCTCTTTTAGTTAAGGGGCACATGATATCTGATGTAGTTGCAATAATTGGCAGCCTTGACCCTGTTATGGGTGAAGCTGATAAATAAAAATTAATATTACGAGGTTTTTTGTAATGTCCTTCAAATTTACTGAAGAAAATTTAAAAAGAATTGAAAAGGCAAGAACAAAGTATCCTACTGCACTTGCTGCGGTTATGGATACTGTTTATATTGCTCAAGAGCAAAATGGACATATTTCCACAGAAGTAATGGAAGAAATTGCAGCTGTGCTGGGAATTGATAAAGTTGAAGTATTAAGCGTTGTTACTTTTTATACAATGTATTTTACAAAACCTATGGGGAAATATCATGTTCAAGTTTGTACCAATGTTTCGTGTATGCTTCGTGGCTCTACTGAAATTTGGGAAGCTGTTAAAGAAAAGCTTGGAATCAATAATATGGAAGTTACCCCTGACGGTAAATTTTCACTTGAAGAGGTTGAATGCATGGGTGCTTGCGGTAATGCCCCAATGATTGCCATTAATGAAGACTTTTATGAAAATTTAACAAAAGAAAAAGTTTTAGAAATTTTGGATGCATGCAAATAATGGAAAAAATAATTTTACCCGATATAAAAGATTTTCACAAATTAGATGTTTATTTAGCTAATGGCGGTTACAATGCCGTTAAAAATGCTTTTGCAAAATCATCTGATGATATTATTGATATTGTTAAAAAATCCGGTCTTCGTGGTAGAGGTGGTGCATCTTTTTCTACCGGTCTTAAATGGTCATTTATGCCAAAAGGGAATGACAAAATTAAATATTTGGCTATAAATGGCGATGAAAGTGAGCCGGGTTCTTTTAAGGATAGACAAATATTTGAATTTAATCCTCATCAATTAATAGAAGGAATTTTAATTGCTTGCTATGCAATTGGTGCTAAAGCCGGTTATTTATATATCCGTGGTGAATATCATAAATGGATTAAATTAATGCAAAAAGCATTGGATGATGCTTATGAAGCCGGTTATGTTGGCGAAGCAATGAAAGAAAAATTCGGTACAAATTTCTCTTGCGAAATTTATATTCATAAAGGTGCCGGTGCTTATATTTGTGGTGAGGAATCATCTCTGATGAATTCAATTGAAGGAAAAAGGGGATATCCAAGAGTTAAACCTCCTTTCCCAGCCCAAAAAGGTTTATGGGGAATGCCTACCACAATTAACAACGTTGAAACAATAACCAATATTCCTAAAATTATTGAAAAAGGATGGGAATGGTTTTCTGCTATTGGTGCTCCAAAACATCCGGGTACATTATTGTTTGGAATTAGCGGACATGTAAATAAACCTGGAGTTTATGAATTACCAACCGGAATTTTATTAACAGAATTAATTTACGATGTAGCCGGTGGCGTTCCAAATAATAAAAAAATTAAATGTGTTATCCCTGGTGGTTCTTCAATGCCTCCTTTAAGAGGGGATCAGCTTGAAGGTGTTAGAATGGATGCGGAATCATTAAAAGCTGTTGGTTCTGCAATTGGTACCGGTGGTGTTATGGTTATGGATGAAGATACAGATTTAGTTAAAATTTTAACTCGTATTGCTTCATTTTATTACCATGAAAGCTGCGGACAATGCACACCATGTCGTGAAGGTACTGGTTGGATGTTAAAAACATTAAAACGTATTGCTGCCGGAAATGGAACAACTGCCGATTTGGATTTATTAATCAGCGTTGCAAATAACATTGAAGGTAACACCGTTTGTGCTTTAGGCGATGCTGCTGCTTGGCCTGTTAAATTTACAATTCAAAGATTTAGAGAAGAATTTGAAAAAGCAGTTAAACCAAGTGTTGAAGTCCCAGTTGCAAATAAAGTTCACAGTATGCGTAATACGGCAGTTCCGTTAAGTGATTTGAAATTGTAAAGATTGTTATATATAATTATTGTAAAAAGCCAATTCGTTAGAATTGGCTTTTCTATTTATTAAAATATTTTATATCACTTGCCGAATTACGCTACATCGCTCGAATACAAATGCTTTTGAAATCCGCTAAACAATTCGTTAATAGCTTTTACTTCACCTAAATAATTCATTGCATCCGAATAAGTTTGGTATTTACTCTCTAATAACAAAGGAAGTTTTTCTTCCATTAATTCATCAACACCCGATTCAACGTACTTGCTCAAAACAAAATCAATAAAAACCCTTTGATTTTCATTAAGCATAGCAAATATTTTAGGTTTTGCTTTTTCGGCTCTTTCAATGCGTGTTAACGTATTGGCTCTGCTATTGTAAACATATTCTAAAACGTCAAACAAATCGCTCTTTTCTAAATTCACTAATTTTTGCAAAGTTAGTAAATCTTTTTTGTTAAACCCTGCTTCATCTAATTTATGTAAAAGTTCTAACCTTGTAATTGGATTTCCCCAAATATTTCTTAACTCTTCTTCATTGATGAATAATGCCGGTAATTTGCCAAATAGTTTTTCCATAAATTCTTTAGCTGAAATAACCCCACCGTCAGGACTCCAAAACGTTGTATCAATCATGTGTTGTATTTGTCTTTCTTTTCCGTCTGCTAATCTTATCTTTACTTTTCTATTGCAGATACATGGGCTTTGACCGCAAACCGAACATATTCCCGGAGGTTCCTTCAAACATTCACAAGGATCCTTCCCGCAAACCGGACATATTCGCGGTTCAGGTCTTTCTCTTTCGCAAATACAAGGTAGTTGCCCGCATACTTCACAATTTTCTGCTATTGGTTCACCATCCCATTCCGGATCTGCAAAATGATGATATGCTTTTACATAATCATATATTGTAAAATATTCCTTACCTTCAAATAATCGTGTCCCGCGTCCAACAATCTGTTTAAATTCAATCATTGAATTAACCGGACGTAGCAAAACAATATTTCTTACATTTCTTGCATCTACACCGGTTGAAAGCTTTTGGGTCATTGCCTTCCATGAATGCTAATGCCATTTTTTTTCTCCTTGTTTTTCATATCATATATTTGATTAGATATGTGATCAAATTAATTGAAAATTTACTTGTAAGTGCTATATTTGTCAAGGTATTTACAAATAAATATATATGAATTTATCGTTGAAAATATAGATGATAACCACCTGATTTTCGTTGCTTTTACCCGGGTGTTGGTATAATGAAGGGGATTATGGGAACAAAAAGTAAAAAATCCAAAGATGATTTCACGTTAGAAGCCTACAACGGCATCCGGCGTATGTTTTTTTTGAACGAAATCATCCCGGGCCAGAAGATCTCCTACTGTGACCTGGCCAAACGCTTAAATATGAGTACCACTCCGGTGATCCAGGCCCTCAAGCGCCTTGAGATTCAGGGCCTGGTCCGCCATGAACCCAACCGGGGATATTATACGGAAAATATCAGCCTTTCAGAGGTCATCGAGATTTATGATTTCAGGCAGCTCATTGAGGTCTCTCTTTTGCCGGATACCATTTCAGGGATGACCAAAACAAAACTGAAAAAATTGAAAAAAGCCCTGGACAATCATTTGGAAGCGGTCCGGGATATTTTTTTGAAAGACCGGTTGCTCAAGGATATGGAATTTCACATGACGCTGGCACAACTGTCCGGAAATCGGTTAAAGGTGGCCAGTCTCAAAGACCTGTTTGATCTTCTTTATTTGAAATACCGGGGCAACGTTCTTTTTGTCACTCCCATGGAGCGGGTGGATGCCGAGCATGTCCGGCTGTATGATGATATTGCCGCAGGCAACCTGGAAGGGGCAAAAGATGTGCTGACCCGCCACATTGCCAATGTCAAGGAACACGCCGTTTTAAGCATTGAGCGGATGAAACATGAAAAACATGCTAAAATATAAAAAAGTTGCTGTGACGCCCGGTTAAGTTTTTGTAAAGAAGGACAAAGGACAATCGTTCTTTTTGCATGAAATTTTCCCTTGGCAAATTTTTGAAAAATTGTTGAAAAAAAAAAAGAATAAACAGTACTCTTAAATCTATTCTCAAACTCTATCTCTAACAACTGCGAATTCGAACTCAATCAAAAAAATATGGCGTGATAAACACAAAACACGCTCAATTTTGACGTTTAAAATTGATTTTTAATAGCGTGCCTCCCCCAGCCCTTCTTTCGCAGGGGCCGCGGGAATTTTCTGTGATTCATCATGGGTGGCCTACAGCCATGATGTTAAATTCAAAGGGAGACGATAACATGGCAGGAAGAGAAGCAGTTTATGGTTTTTTTATTCCAACAGTTACCCTGATGGGTATTGGTGCACACAAAGAACTTTGCAATCAGATGAAAAGCCTTGGCGTTTCAAAGCCTTTCATTGTTGCCGACAAGGGAATTACCGCTTGCGGTTTGACTAAACAGATCAGTGATTTGATCGAAGAGGGAATGGGCGCAAAGGCAGTGATTTATGACGAAACCGTCCCCAACCCAACAGATAAAAATGTTGCCGAAGGGGTTGAGATTTTTAAAAAAAGCGGTTGTGACATGATTATCACGCTGGGTGGCGGAAGCTCCCATGACTGCGGTAAAGGCATTGGTATTGTGTCGACCAACGGCGGTAAGATCCATGATTTTGAAGGGGTTGATAAATCCACCAAAGCCATGCCGCCGTTTATCGCGATTAACACAACCGCCGGTACAGCCAGCGAAATGACCCGATTCTGCATCATCACCGATACCAGTCGAAAGGTCAAAATGGCCATTGTGGACTGGCGGGTGACACCGGCCATTGCGATCAATGATCCGTTGCTTATGATGGGGATGCCGCCGGCGTTGACCGCAGCCACTGGAATGGATGCATTAACCCATTCCGTGGAGGCCTACGTCTCCACCATTGCCACTCCGGTCACGGATGCGTGTGCCATCAAATCCATTGAGCTCATCGCCGATAATCTGCGGCCGGCGGTTGCCAATGGTCAGGATGTCGTTGCCAGAGATAAC